>CANLOL010000001.1 GCA_947492905.1 uncultured Sphingorhabdus sp.
GTATCAAAGCCTTCGCCGCCGTCAAGAATATCATTACCCAATCCGCCAGTTAGAACATTGTCTTGAGCATCACCTGTGATGTTATCATCATTGGCTGAACCAACAACGTTTTCGAAGTTGACAACCGTATCAACAATCGTTGCACCGCTTGGTACAACATATTGGGCTTCACCTTCTTCTAGGTTAACATTTACAGATACACCAATGTCATCAAATGATACAGTATCAATGCCTTCGCCGCCGTCGGTGGTGTCGTTTCCGCCACCGCCTTGGATGAAGTCATCACCAGCGCCGCCGATAAGTGTATCATTACCGCCGCCACCAAGGAGCGTATCATCACCCGCGCCGCCGACAATTGTATCATTACCCAATCCACCGGTTATAACATTGTCTTGAGCATCACCTATGATGATGTCATCATTGGCTGAACCAACCACATTTTCGAAGTTGGCAAGTGTATCAACAATGGTTGCGCCGCTTGGAGCATTATATTGCGCGATACCAGCCTCTAGAATAACATTTACAGACGCACCAATGTCAGCGAATGACACAGTGTCAATGCCCTCACCACCGTCGGTGATGTCGTTTCCGCCACCGCCTTGGATGAAGTCATCACCTGCGCCGCCGATTAGTGTATCGTTTCCGCCGCCGCCAAGTAGCGTATCATTACCGCCATTGCCGTTTAGAACATTGTCGTTTGAGTCACCAGTGATAGTATCGTCATTTTGTGAACCTGCTACATTTTCGAAGCCTGACAGTACATTGTTACCTGCACCTCCTGTTGCTGCAATAACAGCATCAGTCTCGCCTGCTACAATAGCGGCAAATTCTTCTTCAGAAACCTGATCATTCAAATCAACAGTAACACCGTTTGGAGCTGCTGAGAATAGAGCAGTATCAGTGCCTGCTCCACCGCTCAAGAAGTCGTCACCAGCGAAACCGTGGATCACGTCATCGCCGTCAGCGCCTTCAAGGACGTTCACTTCATTGTTGCCGAAGATGCCATCATTAAATGCAGAACCAACAACATTTTCAAAGTCATCAACTTCAGCTAAGATATTCTCTTCTGGAACAACGCCGCCAACAGCAACTGCACCTGGAGGTGCATTCAAAATACCGCCGTCTTGACTGACTGTGCCGCTTGCGCCAGCTGAATTTACGTCAAGATCAATGATGAAGCCTTCGCTACGAGAAGATGCATCAAATGTGTCTGAACCGGTGCTGTCTGCTGTACCAACAAAGTTTTCAAAATTGGCAAGTGTATCAACAATCTCTGCACCGCTTGGAGCAAGATAGAATGCTGTACCATTACCATTTTCATCAACAGAAACTGTTACTGGTGCGTTAATATCAGCGAATGATGCTGTATCAATGCCTTCGCCGCCATCGGTAACATCACTTCCGCCGCCGCCTTGAATGAAGTCATCACCAGCGCCGCCGTTAAGTGTATCGTTTCCGCCGCCGCCAAGTAGCGTATCATTACCGCCATTGCCGTTTAGAACATTGCTGTTTGAGTCACCAGTGATAGTATCGTCATTTTGTGAACCTGCTACATTTTCGAAGCCTGACAATACATTGTTACCTGCACCGCCTGTTGCTGCGAAAACAGCATCAGTCTCGCCTGCTACAATAGCGGCAAATTCTTCTTCAGAAATCTGATCATTCAAATCAACGGTAACACCGTTTGGAGCTGCTGAGAATAGAGCAGTATCAGTGCCTGCACCACCGCTCAAGAAGTCGTCACCAGCGAAACCGTGGATCACGTCATCACCAGCAGCACCTTCAAGGACGTTCACTTCATTGCTGCCGAAGATGCCATCATTAAATGCAGAACCAACAACATTTTCAAAGTCATCAATTTCAGCTAAGATATTTTCTTCTGGAACAACGCCGTCAACAGCAACTGCGCCTGGAGGTGCATCCAAAATACCGCCATCTTGACTGACTGTGCCGCTTGCGCCAGCTGAATTTACGTCAAGATCAATGATGAAGCCTTCACCGCGAGAAGAGGCATCAAATGTGTCTGAACCATTTTCATCTGAAGTACCGATGAAGTTTTCAAAATTGGCAAGTGTATCAACAATCTCTGCACCGCTTGGAGCAAGATAGAATGCTGAGCCATTACCATTTTCATCAACAGAAACTGTTACTGGCGCATTAATATCTGCGAATGACACAGTATCATTGCCTTCGCCGCCATCGGTGGCATCGCTTCCGCCGCCGCCTTGAATGAAGTCATCACCTGCGCCGCCGTTAAGTGTATCTGCACCGCCGCCGCCAAGTAGCGTATCATTACCGCCATTGCCGTTTAGAACATTGTTGTTTGAGTCACCAGTGATAGTATCGTCATTTTGTGAACCTGCTACATTTTCGAAGCCTGACAGTACATTGTTACCTGCACCGCCTGTTGCTGCGAAAACAGCAGGAGAATCACCAGCAACTACGCTTGCGAAATCTTCTTCAGAAACTTGCTGGTTCAAATCAACGGTAACACCGTTTGGAGCTGCTGTGAATAGAGCAGTATCAGTGCCTGCACCACCGCTCAAGAAGTCGTCACCAGCGAAACCGTGGATCACGTCATCGCCGTCAGCGCCTTCAAGGACGTTCACTTCATTGTTGCCGAAGATACCATCGTCAAATGCAGAACCAACAACATTTTCAAAATCATCAATTTCAGCTAAGATATTTTCTTCTGGAACAACGCCGTCAACAGCAACTGCGCCTGGAGGCGCATCTAAAATACCACCGTCTTGACTGACTGTGCCGCTTGCGCCAGCTGAATTTACGTCAAGATCAATGATGAAGCCTTCACCACGAGAAGAAGCATCAAATGTGTCTGAGCCATTTTCATCTGATGTACCGATGAAGTTCTCGACACTAATAATCTCGTCTTCAATATCTGCACCGCTTGGAGCAAGATAGAATGCTGAGCCATTGCCATCTTCATCAACAGAAACTGTTACTGGTGCATTAATATCTTCAAAGCTTGCTGTATCATTACCTTCGCCGCCGTCGGTGATGTCGCTTCCGCCGCCGCCTTGTAAGAAGTCATCACCTGCGCCGCCGCTAAGTGTATCGACACCACCGCCGCCAAGTAGCGTATCGTCACCTGCACCGCCTAACAATGAGTCATCGCCCGCATCGCCATTAAGTTGGTCATTGCCATCGCCGCCATTTAATGTGTCGCTACCAGCGCCACCGATTAATGTATCATTACCGCCAAGGCCGTCAACGGTGTCATTGCCAGCCAAAGCATCAATGAAATCATCACCAGCAGTACCAACCAAACTATCGTCACCAGCAGTTGGAACATTATCATCGACAACAACATCATCGTCATCGCCGCCTGAGGCTATTGCTATGGCTGCACCTGCACCTGCGGCACCCAGTAAGACCAATAGCAATAAGTTATTACCTTCCAAACCTAGGCTTTCAGCTGCTGCAGTAAAGTCGCTTAATGCATCTATACTTACGAATATCTGTCCATCTCGCATTTCAAGCTGATCGGCTGAGATAATAACAATCTCACCGTTTTTTAGAGTAAGTTCTAATGTACCATTTTCAAGCATCTTAACGGAATCAACGCCAGCAATTAGAGTGGCATCAACAAATTCATCATCGCCTTCGATTGATTTTGCGCTTGCTTGCCCAGATAACATAATTCCGCCAAGCATTGCTGCTATCGACGCTTTTGTTGCCATACGGGCTTTTTGATTTGTAGGTTTCATATAGTTACTCACTTTCACTCTTTTAATACTAATTAACTACTGCGTGACTCGATAAATTCATTCAAATATCATGTGTTCATATTTCTATGATTATTATGAATGACGTTCGTAAGTGCCCTGCAAAACGCAAAAGGTTCAAAAAAAATTAAATAAATTTAAAAATTTGTAAATAAACCTATATTTTGGTCATAATTTATCGCTGAGAAGCCAATCAAATTGGCAGGTTTTACGTGGATTTTATAGTGTGTGCACAACAGTCTGTAATTAATTTAATCTATGGGTAAACATAGGATATAACAGATGATTTCGATGCTTTGGCACTGGCATTTTATTTTAGCATAGTAAGGTTGATGCATTGCTATTTATTGGCCTCCGTCTATTATATAGAAGCAGCTAGAGCCATTCATTAACTATGGTGATATGAGAGCAAATATTCGAAATTGCCTAAAGTATGTTAACTCATGAATGCAAAACGACCCCGATAAACGCAAAAAAGCCTCACTGGTAACAGCGAGGCGTATAAATGGTAGATTGGGAATATTTGGTTGCGGGAGTAGGATTTGAACCTACGACCTTCAGGTTATGAGCCTGACGAGCTACCGGACTGCTCCATCCCGCGCCACCAAATTAAGACTGCAATCAAGCAGTCCGGAGCACTTTTTATTTTCCGTTTCGGCCTAAAGACCTCCACTTGGCGAGACTGCTCCAACCCGCAACAAAAGGATTATATTCAATCCAATATTTATGCACATTATGTGCAAATAAAAAGCGGCCGACCCGTAAACAGGCAGGCCGCTTTTCAAAAAAGTGAATGGGTTTAATGTGCTACACGCGCCTGCTGCAATGCCTGGCGACGTCCTACTCTTCCAACGCTTAAGCGGTAGTACCATCGGCGCTGTCTGGTTTCACGTCCGAGTTCGAGATGGGATCGGGTGGGTCACAGACGCTATGGCCACCAAGCAATGAAGCAGGCGCATATAACATATAATTTTTAAATCGATGTGCACTAGATTAGTATCTAGCTCGTAATTTATCCGCCATCGAACATTGGGATATACCCAATATTATTATTGATGGTGGGACTCTGAGCGCGAATTGAGTAATTAGGACCAGTTAGCTACACGCGTTACCGCGCTTCCACACCTGGCCTATCAACGTGATGGTCTATCACGACTCTATGAAATCTTATCTCGAGGGAGGCTTCCCGCTTAGATGCTTTCAGCGGTTATCCCTTCCATACATAGCTACCCAGCTGCACTCCTGGCGGAATGACTGGTACACCAGAGGTATGTTCAACCCGGTCCTCTCGTACTAGGGTCAACTCCTCTCAAATTTCGACGCCCACGGCAGATAGGGACCAAACTGTCTCGCGACGTTCTGAACCCAGCTCACGTACCACTTTAATTGGCGAACAGCCAAACCCTTGGGACCTGCTCCAGCCCCAGGATGTGATGAGCCGACATCGAGGTGCCAAACGATTCCGTCGATATGAGCTCTTGGGAATCATCAGCCTGTTATCCCCGGCGTACCTTTTATCCGTTGAGCGATGGCCCTTCCACGAGGGACCACCGGATCACTATGACCGACTTTCGTCTCTGCTCGACCTGTCGGTCTCGCAGTCAGGCAGGCTTATGCCATTGCACTCTCGCAGACGGTTTCCAACCGTCCTGAGCCTACCATCGCGCGCCTCCGTTACTCTTTAGGAGGCGACCGCCCCAGTCAAACTACCCGCCACAGAGGGTCCCTGATCCGGATAACGGATCTAGGTTAGACATCAGAAACGAACAGGGTGGTATTTCACAGGTTGGCTCCACTTGGACTGGCGCCCAAGTTTCAAAGCCTCCCACCTATTCTACACAGTTCTTTCCTAATGCCACTCTGAA
This sequence comes from uncultured Sphingorhabdus sp., assembly GCA_947492905.1. GTDB lineage: Bacteria > Pseudomonadota > Alphaproteobacteria > Sphingomonadales > Sphingomonadaceae > Sphingorhabdus_B. Next base: position 5,612 of record CANLOL010000001.1, read on the forward strand.
GCTGCAGTAAAGGTGCACGGGGTCTTTCCGTCTAACCGCGGGTACTCCGCATCTTCACGGAGAATTCAATTTCGCTGAGCATATCCTGGAGACAGTGGGGAAGTCGTTACGCCATTCGTGCAGGTCGGAACTTACCCGACAAGGAATTTCGCTACCTTAGGACCGTTATAGTTACGGCCGCCGTTTACTCGGGCTTCAATTCAGAGCTTGCACTCCTCCTCTTAACCTTCGAGCACCGGGCAGGCGTCAGACCCTATACGTCGTCTTGAAGCCGACTTAGCAGAGCCCTGTGTTTTTGCTAAACAGTCGCTACCCCCCATCTTGTGCCCCCTACATAAAGTTGCCTTCATGCAGGGCCTCCTTCTCCCGAAGTTACGGAGGTAATTTGCCGAGTTCCTTCAGGATACTTCTCTCAAGCGCCTTAGTATATTCTACCTGACCACCTGTGTCGGTTTAGGGTACGGTCATTATTGGTGAGGCTATTTCCTGGAACCCCTTCGAAGCATGTTCAATCCAATAAGAACATACAACACACGGGATCCGTCACACATCACCTGGCCCACGAATATTAACGTGGTTCCCATCGACTACCCCCTTCGGGCTCGTCTTAGGGGCCGGCTTACCCTGCTCAGATTAGCTTTAAGCAGGAACCCTTGGTCTTTCGGCGAGAGGGCATCTAACCCTCTTTATCGCTACTCATGTCAGCATTCGCACTTCCGATACGTCCACGAACCATTACCAGTTCGCTTCATCCGCTTACGGAACGCTCCGCTACCGCTCATAATAAATTATGAACCCTAAGCTTCGGTACATCACTTTAGCCCCGATACATTTTCGCCGCAGGAACCCTTATTTAGACCAGTGAGCTGTTACGCTTTCTTTAAAGGATGGCTGCTTCTAAGCCAACCTCCTGGTTGTTTTGGGATTCCCACATGCTTTACCACTTAGTGATGATTTGGGGACCTTAGCTGTAGGTTAGGGCTGTTTCCCTTTTGACGACGGACCTTAGCACCCGCCGTCTGTCTCCCAGACTTGTCTCTATGGTATTCGGAGTTTGGTTAGGTTTGGTAGGTCTCGCGACCCCCTAGCCCATCCAGTGCTCTACCCCCATAGGAAAACATCTGAGGCACTACCTAAATAGTTTTCGCGGAGAACCAGCTATTTCCCGGCTTGATTGGCCTTTCACCCCTAAGCACAACTCATCCGATAATTTTTCAACATTAAACGGTTCGGTCCTCCAGTGCGTGTTACCGCACCTTCAACCTGGTCATGCATAGATCGCCGGGTTTCGGGTCTAATTCATCATACTCAGTCGCCCTATTCAGACTCGCTTTCGCTGCGCCTACACCTAACGGCTTAAGCTTGCATGATAAATTAAGTCACTGACCCATTATGCAAGAGGTACGCGGTCACTCCATAAAGGAGCTCCCACTGCTTGTAAGCATTCGGTTTCAGGTACTGTTTCACTCCCCTTATCGGGGTGCTTTTCACCTTTCCCTCACGGTACTTGTTCGCTATCGGTCATGTACGAGTATTTAGGCTTGGAGGGTGGTCCCCCCATGTTCAGACAGAATTTCACGTGTTCCGCCCTACTCAAGTCCTATTGTCTCATTTTCGCATACGGGACTGTCACCCACTATGGTCAAATTTTCCAAAATGTTTTGCTAATTAAACAATAGGCACTGGCCTAGTCCGCGTTCGCTCGCCACTACTAACGGAATCTCGGTTGATGTCTTTTCCTCCGGGTACTTAGATGTTTCAGTTCTCCGGGTTTGCTTCACCAAAGCTATTTTATTCACTCTGGTAATATCTTTTCCACCTCTCTCTGGCCTTACTAGCAAACTAGCAAAAACAAAAAGAAATGGTGAAGATGGGTTGCCCCATTCGGAAATCGTAGGATCAAAGTCTGCTCACAACTCCCCTACGCTTATCGCAGCGTGCCACGTCCTTCATCGCCTGTACATGCCAAGGCATCCACCAAATGCTCTTACCTCACGCTCGAGAGTCCACACCACCAACAATAATATTGGATATTAAGAGCAAGCTCAAAACATCTTTTATCATGGTCAATCGTGCGGATAAATTTATATCTCAGCTAGATATTATATTTGATTTTGTGTTGGTATTACCCAAATAGATATCGAAATATCAAAATTGGCCAATACCACCACGGCATCGATTTAAAAAACCCATTCACAATGTCAAAGATCATTTAAGCGGCCAAATGCCACTTAAACTTAATCCAGCTAAAAGCTGGAAACTGCATGTCTTCATTCCGGAAATATTAGGAGATTACGAAAACCTCAACTAATGAAAAATGGTGGAGCCTAGCGGGTTCGAACCGCTGACCCCCTGCTTGCAAAGCAGGTGCTCTACCAGCTGAGCTAAGGCCCCCTACCATGTTAGAGAAAAACCTCTGAGATGGTGGGCCGAGCAAGATTTGAACTTGCGACCTCACCCTTATCAGGGGTGCGCTCTAACCAACTGAGCTACCGGCCCATTCTCAACAGCTGGGCCACAATCGGACCGCAGGCGGTGATAAGGCCAGCTCAGATATACAAACCAAGATGGTTTGCTTTCCAGAATGAAGGGACATGAGGACGACGGCAATGTTCTTTGGAATAGAGGAAGCTCTTCTCTATACCGAGGTATAAAGCGCTTTCCGCTAAAATCCTTAGAAAGGAGGTGATCCAGCCGCAGGTTCCCCTACGGCTACCTTGTTACGACTTCACCCCAGTCGCTGAACCCACCGTGGTTAGCTGCCTCCAGTAAACTGGTTAGCGCACTACCTTCGGGTGAATCCAACTCCCATGGTGTGACGGGCGGTGTGTACAAGGCCTGGGAACGTATTCACCGCGGCATGCTGATCCGCGATTACTAGCGATTCCGCCTTCATGCTCTCGAGTTGCAGAGAACAATCCGAACTGAGACGACTTTTAGAGATTAGCTTGCCCTCGCGGGTTAGCTGCTCACTGTCATCGCCATTGTAGCACGTGTGTAGCCCAGCTTGTAAGGGCCATGAGGACTTGACGTCATCCCCACCTTCCTCCGGCTTATCACCGGCAGTTTCCTTAGAGTGCCCAACTAAATGCTGGCAACTAAGGATGAGGGTTGCGCTCGTTGCGGGACTTAACCCAACATCTCACGACACGAGCTGACGACAGCCATGCAGCACCTGTCACTGGTCCAGCCGAACTGAAGGAAATGGTCTCCCAAATCCGCGACCAGGATGTCAAAAGCTGGTAAGGTTCTGCGCGTTGCGTCGAATTAAACCACATGCTCCACCGCTTGTGCAGGCCCCCGTCAATTCCTTTGAGTTTTAATCTTGCGACCGTACTCCCCAGGCGGATAACTTAATGCGTTAGCTGCGCCACTCAAACCCTGTGGGTCCGAACAGCTAGTTATCATCGTTTACGGCGTGGACTACCAGGGTATCTAATCCTGTTTGCTCCCCACGCTTTCGTACCTCAGCGTCAATACATGTCCAGTTAGTCGCCTTCGCCACTGGTGTTCTTCCGAATATCTACGAATTTCACCTCTACACTCGGAATTCCACTAACCTCTCCATGATTCTAGCTATCTAGTTTCAAAGGCAGTTCCGGGGTTGAGCCCCGGGATTTCACCTCTGACTTGAATAACCGCCTACGTACGCTTTACGCCCAGTAATTCCGAACAACGCTAGCTCCCTCCGTATTACCGCGGCTGCTGGCACGGAGTTAGCCGGAGCTTATTCTCTAGGTACTGTCATTATCATCCCTAGTAAAAGAGCTTTACAACCCTAAGGCCTTCATCACTCACGCGGCATGGCTGGATCAGGCTTTCGCCCATTGTCCAATATTCCCCACTGCTGCCTCCCGTAGGAGTCTGGGCCGTGTCTCAGTCCCAGTGTGGCTGATCATCCTCTCAGACCAGCTAAAGATCGTCGCCTTGGTAGGCCTTTACCCCACCAACTAGCTAATCTTACGCGGGCTTATCTTTAGGCGATAAATCTTTGGTCCGTAGACATTATGCGGTATTAGCACAAATTTCTCTGAGTTATTCCGCACCTAAAGGTAAATTCCCACGCGTTACGCACCCGTGCGCCACTAAATCCGAAGATTTCGTTCGACTTGCATGTGTTAAGCCTGCCGCCAGCGTTCGTTCTGAGCCAGGATCAAACTCTCAAGTTTGATTACAATTTCAATCGGCACGGATAAATCCGCAAACCAAAAGAAACGAATTTCAAGGAGCCGCTCCTGCACAAATCTTAAATTACGTATATGGATACATAGTTAGGACATGTTAAGAACATAAACAGCAAGCTGATTATGATCATTGGAACGACTTAAATTTAACCAATCCTCCGGAACCTTGAAGTTCCCGGTGACTGGAGCCGTCGCCCACATGTCCCTTCATCAAATATAACAATGTCAAAGAACAAACCAACATAAGAAGCGGACAACAAGTGGTCCCCGATTCTTTGTGTATCGGGGGACTGATTGTCCGTTTATGTTGGCGACCGTAGCGTTCAGAGCTTTTTGAGAAGCGCCGTTTGCGTCCGGTGAGAGGTCTCTAGGCTGGACTTGTGATTCCGTCAATGCCTTTTTTCAAAATTATCGCATTTTTTTCATTTTTTTTAAAAATGCATGCTTTAGTAACTCTTTATCCCTATAGAGAGGCATCGTTAGCAGGGGCGTATAACCATCGAAAACAGTGAAAAACAATTTGGCGATCGCGTAAAATCGGCAGTTTACTGGCGTTCAGGGACACAAATCCTCTCTCAACTCATTAGCTGGGGCGTTACCTTGGCTATATTGCGTATATTAGACCCGGGTGATTATGGTCTTTTCGCAATGACCTCCGTTATATTAGTGTTTTTGAATTTTTTGAACGGTTATGGCTTCGCTAGCTCACTGATTCAATCAGAAACAGTTGAACCCATGCAGATTCGCCAAGCATTTGGCATGTTATTGATTCTAAATACGGCCCTTGCACTGGTGCAATTGTTCATCGCACCTGCATTGGCTGTCCAATATTACCAAGAACCTATGGTTGGCGAAATGCTCCGCTGGCAAGCGCTTATATATCTATCGACACCCTTTATGGTTTTACCAGAGGCTTTAATGAGCCGTAATCTGGAATTTAAGAAGCCTGCCATCATCAATTTGCTCTCAGCATTTGTCGGCGCATCTGTATCTTTATATATGGCGCTTAATGATTGGGGTGTATGGACATTGGTGTTTGCGCCAATAGCTATCTTCTGGACACGGGCCATAGCGCTTACTGTTGCTACCAAATTCTATATCTGGCCTAGCTTTGATTTCAGAGGCGCTGGCGCCATGTTTGGATTTGGCACTACATTATTGGTGAGTCACGGTTTTTGGATAGTGCAAAGCCAATCCGATATTTTCATTGCTGGACGCTTCCTCGATCCCCATGATTTAGGCCTATATGCAGAAGCATTATTTCTAACCTCTATATTTGCGGCCAAATTTGTGCCCCCGCTCAATGAGGTCGCCTTTCCCGCATATGCCCGTATGCAGCATGACAAAGAAGCTTTGGCTGCGGGATTCTTAAAAGCCGCAAAATTAATCCTCTTTATCGCATGCCCCTTATATATAGGCATGGCCGCAACGGCAGAACCTTTTGTTGCCGTAATAATGGGTGATAAATGGTTAGAGGGCATACCTTATGTGCAAATATTAGCATTATCTATGCCCTTTATGACATTGCAAATCATATTCACCCCTGCCCTCAACGCACTTGGCAAGCCCAATTTAACAGCACGCAATTCTATGTTTGGTGCGGTGTTAATGCCGATAACATTCTTATTTGGCATTCAATATGGCGCCATAGGCCTTGCATGGGGCTGGCTGCTTGCCTTCCCTATATTGCTTTGCTTTACTTTTTATAATGCAAAAGATGTGATTGGCATTACGTGGCGCGGATTGCTTGATTCAATCTGGCCCGCTATTTTTGCGTCTATCTCTATGGCAGCTGTCGTCATTTTGGTGGATATATATATTGGTAAAAAGATAATGCAGCTCGAATATAGCCTCTTCGGTCATGAATATGATATTTATTTGCGCTTTTTATTGCTCATAGTGACTGGCGCAGCAGCCTATTTTGCAATGCTATGGTATTTTGCCAAAGATACATTGGAAGAAGTCATCAATCTTGTAGTCAAGCGCAAGCCGCCAGTGGTTGAAGTCCCGCAAACCAATATTGAAACTGCGCCTAAAGATTAAATCGCCATAAGATTAGCCTGTCTAAGGATTAAACAGCCTGAATATAATCGCGCATCGCAGCGGCTTCGGATTCGATTTTATCAATACGATATTTGACCAAATCGCCAATAGAAACAAACCCTGATAGAGCGCCGCCATCAACGACAGGCAGATGTCTTATGCGTCTTTTTGTCATAAGCGACAAAGCCGTCATAATATTCATATCCGATTCTATGCATATCGCTGGTTTAGTCATAACATCATTAACTTGCTCGTTCAGAAAATCAGCGCCTTTTGCAGCGACTCCATAAACAAGATCCCGTTCAGAGAAAATTCCGACAACCTCGCCATCATTCACTATTGGTAATGCTCCGATTCTTTTGTCAGCTAATAAAGACGCTATAGTAGAGACTTGCTGATGCGAATCCGCCATTACAATATCCCCACCTTGGTTTTCCAAAATATGTGCGATTGTCATTTTTCCTCCTTCTCCTCTTGCTCTTTTTCCCCTAATCACAATATGGATATAGCACATTCCGATTAAAGGACGAAATATGGTCAACCCTTCCCCCCTAGATGATCCCGAATATGCAAGTTTTGCATGGAAGAGATATTGGCGTTTATTGCGCGCAATGGCATGGTTCTCTCTGACATGTGTTGTGGTATCTCTGGCTTTATTATTTTGGAAAAATGGTTTTATTTCCATTCACTTCTATATCGCCGCTGCTTTGGGAATCGGATTTACAGCATTATTAACAGCAGCTTTGATGGGATTAGTATTTCTATCTAGCGGAAGCGGACATGACGAATCTATCGACGATCCCTTGAAAGGAAGCTATGATGGAGATGACTAAAGAAGAGATAGAGCAGCTCTCTAAAAAACAGCCCATCTTGCGCGTTGCGCCGCAAATGCGCGATCTTAATAATAATGGCCATATTTTTGGCGGTTGGGTTTTATCGCAAATGGATATTGCCGGCGGCATAGTGGCGGCCCAAGTTGCGCAAGGTTCAACTGCAACCGTTGCCATCGAAGCCATGGAATTTATCACGCCGATATTACCGCGCGATTTAATCTCAGTATATGTCAATGTAGCAAAGATTGGCCGAACATCGATAACATTATGTATTGATGTCATTGCAACCCGCAATCGCGGCGATCAGCAAGTGCCCGTTACGCGCGGAACTTTCCATTTTGTAGCATTGGACGAAAATGCGAAGCCGCGGCCTATACCAGAGGAATCGCGCGCCATCTATTTGGATGGGAAATAGGCACAAACTTATTGACGCTCTAGCTTGACTGAATATTTCAAAACGGCTTCGTCATTGGCTGGAACGGTGACAACCCAAGTTGCTATGCCGTCAATTTCCTTAATATTTTTATGGCGTCCTGATAATATATACGGAATATTAATTTCCGCTTCTATCGGATGGCTAAGCGCATTGCTGAGCGTCGCTATATAATTTTGTCGCCGTTTACTCTTTTTAGCGCTTTGAATCTCCAGACGCACGTCTGGTACTTCAGACATAAATAGCTCAACTTCTTCATCAATCGCGCTATCAGCTAATGACCCTTCACCAATTAACAATGGCCCATATTTGCTATTTTCAAAAACTGAAAAGTGCCCAGATGGCAGTGCCAACCCAAGTCCAGATTCTCTGTCATTCTGGCTGCGCAATATATATTCTACTGGGAAAGTGTCCCCGTCTTCAAACTCAGACACATCCGCTACAAATATACGCCGATATTGAGCATCGGGCTGCACGATCATAGCCACTTGTTTTTGGCCTTTGGCCTTTACATCCACCTTTTCAGGGATTCGATATAATTTCAGATCCCCGAGATTTTCTTGTTCCGCTTTTATAGCAGCCACAGGTGTCAATGTTTCTGACAAGCTTTTTAATCTGCTTGCCGTAACAACAATGACTTCACATTCTTCACATTCCGCGGCTTCGAGTGAATCTATTAAGCTAGATACTTCAACAGAGGGCGGCGGCGGGGGCGGGAAATTACCGCGCAATGGAATTTGATGCGTGCGGCCTTGCGGCCAACATTGCAAACGAAGTCCTTTTCCTGTTGGCCTAATTTGCCTGCCTATATTTTCACGATTGGGGCTGCCCGCTATCGCCATTAAGTTGGCATTGTCAAAGCTTTGATTGCCGCCATTAGCAACCGTAAGCCATGCGAATAAATCCATCTTCTTCTCACCATCGGCAATAGCATCAGGGTCAATATTGGCAATATAATTGGCCTGCCAATCGAAACCGCTTGCCAAATAAGTTAAAGTGACGGTTGCACGTACTTCACGATCAGACTGTGTTATAATCGATAATGTAGGCTTTGCTGATAAATCTTCAGGTGCTTTGGGATAGATTATGCGTTCAGGAAGTCCCGTACAACGCAAGGCTTCAAAACCCTCATCGCTCTCTAAAACCACGCCGCCCGTTGGCCCAGCCGTTATAAATGCTTCTTTTTCGGTAATCGCGCCTGTTTCGCCGTTGGTGCGTTTTATTGTGACGCGGCGTTTCAAATAAGCATCCACCAGACCAAAAGGCGATAATAATCTCTCATCGCGATTCTTTTCAATCACGCCTTGCGGTAAACCAGATACCACCGCGCTCTCGGGAAACATACCCTCTGATACATCTTCGAATCGTATTTGCGTTTCACCTTTTGGAATAGTGATGGTGCGCTTTTCACTGATGAGCGCATAGCCCCGTGGCCAATTCGCATTAATCGACCTGCCAAAACGATTGGGGTCTTGATAAATAGTCAGATTGACCGAATCCCTCTCACTAGAAATAACGGTTTCGCGGGCAAAGGCATCGGAATTTATCGGGAATATTATGGCCGATGAAAACAATCCAAAGGTGGAAAAAAGAGATGACAAAGCGCGCATTATTAATAGCGCGTGCCAAATGTCACGGTTAAGCTTGCTTTGCCATTGGCTGGCACAGGCACTTGCCATTCCATTCGATCTGCGGACACACGTTTACCAGAGGTTTCCGCCCCATCCAAAGATTGGCTCTCTACACGGGCATCACCCCAAAGGCCCGATTGACCAAGATCGACCGTAATCGCATTGCTGCGCGCATTGGTAAAATCATAGCGCATTGTCGTTTTCCAACGCCTACTATTAATGCGCTTCCTCTCCATGACTACAGACTTAACCTTCACATCAAAAGCATCGCCCGTTTTAATCGACATTGAGGATCCAAGCGGCGTTGATTCGATGCGGCTTTCGCCAATAAATTGTGGATCACCGCTCCTATCTTGCATATATACGCGCATCACACCCGATGGCAGCTGATCGCCAAGGCCACCGCTTTTCGATGTTGTAAATTTCAAAACCGATGATGCGCTAGTGAAATCTCGATTGTTAAATCGCCCTACATTAAATTCATAAGTATTGCGCGCAGGAGCGCCCTTCACATCCATAAAGCTGACTTGTTTTTGCTGCGCATTGGCAACGGTGGTACGATTGCCAAGTGGATAGAGATAAAAATCTCCCAAACGCTCTCGATCATTGGATTCTGTTCCCGCTTGATCAATAGTGCCCGTATTCAAGCGGCCAAAACCACCGGAATTTCGGCGGCTATTGCCTTGTGTTGGGCTGCCCGCAACCAATAATATATTTGCATTGCGATAGGACGTCCCACTATTATTGGTCAGCGTGACCCATCCCTGCACATCAATAGTCTGTTTGGCTTCGTCAAATAATGTGACATAATCGGCTTTCCATCCCAGATTGGGCGTCAAATAGCTCAATGTGGTGGGCGTTTGACCTCCACTTTGCGATTCCAATGTGACCGATAATGTTGGCCGCGCTCTTAAATTGGGCGGAACTTTATCAAATATCACACGCACGGGCAGACCATCATCGCGCAATACTTCGATATTATTACCAATTTTCAAAACCACACCGCCATTTGCCGCCAATACTTTAGCGCGCAGTCGCGTCTCTTTGCCTGTTGCTGGGTTGGTGCGGATTAAAGTAACGGTTTGCCCTACGGCTTTTTCCATCAATTTTGCAGGCGTTAGCAAATCAAAATCAAAATTTTGTTCAACTATGCCAATGCCTGGCCCTGATAAAGTGACAGTCTCGCTTCTTATACGTGCTGACACATCGGGAAATTGTTGCTTGCTGCGCCCTTTGGGCAGATTAAGCTGACGCTTATCTTGGATTAGAGATTGGCCATTATTATAAATAGTGATGGAAACATCACCTTGCGCACTCGGTTCATCAACTTGATCTGCTGATGCACTAGATTGTGCTGCAAGTGATATAGGAAGCAGCACAGAAGCCCCAACCAATATATTAAAATATTTAATAGGCGCAGTATTTTTCATCATTAATCCCCCAGATTAAAGGTGCAATATAAGAGATATATTGCCCTCTATGACCCAGAGATTAACGAATTTTCGCAATATTAAAAGCTATTCCCAGATATATTATTCAGCAGCAGCCATATCTTCGGCATTATCATCGCCTGATTCAGCGGCGGGTTTTTTAATAATCTTTTTACGTGGTGCGCGTTTTTTTGGCTTCACCTCAGCTTCTTCATCAACGGATAAAGAAGGCGGCAATACGGCAATATCTATGCTGTCGGCTTCATTATCTTTGGATGTGCTATCGCTCGATTCAGCAGCGGCTTTTTTGCTGCGCGATTTAGGCTTATTAGAGCTATCACCCTTATCAGCATCTGATTTGGGCGGGCGTTTGCCGCGGCGAGGTTTCTCATCCGCACCCTGGCTATCTTTATTGCCACTATCTTTACTGTTATCGTTGCCATCGCTATCATTGCTTTTAACATCATTGTCACCATTATCTTGGCGATCAGATTTGTTATTCTGCTCTTCATTGCGCTGCTCACGCGCTTCTTGCTTAGCTTCTTGACGGCTGCGAAAATCTGCCAAAACGCGAAAATAGTGGTCCGCAAATTGCAAATAATATTCAGCATTCACACGGTCGCCGTTTAATTGCGCATCATTGGCTTGTTTCTTAAACTTCTCAAGCATTTGATTGGCATTGCCGCGCGAGCGATTATCAATAGTATTTTGATGATCAAAACCACCGCCGCGATTATTTTGTGGACGGTTATTGCCTCTACCGCGTCTGCGGTTGGACTGACGATTATTCATAAAGACGGACCTGCCTATATTATAATTAAACTTAGATTGTTATTTAGCCGCGCAAAACCAAAAGGTTTAATCGTTAAATTTTGTACGGAAAAATATCAAATGTCGTTGGCGAAGCCGGTGAATTTGAAAATCTAACTATTATCTATACGCATAATAAAATAAAACCAAGCAAAATCTATTCATAACAACATCTTGATAACATTAAAACCCTATCCAAACCAGCAAGGTCTTGTTTTAACTCGACATTATAAGAATGTTCTTGCGCGATTTTAGTGATAGATTGTGCTTGTGATTGCCCGATTTCAAAGAAAATACGGCCATTCTTGGTTAATATTTTATGCAATGCCGGAATCAATGTTTGATAATCGCGAAGCCCATCCTCTCCTGCAAAGAGAGCCTGCGCCGGTTCAAATTGCGCAACATCAGCGATCAATATTTCTTCATCACCAATATAGGGCGGATTAGAAATGATAATATCGAACGGGGCTGTGAACATCTTATCCCAATTGGCTTTGGTCCAATCACCCAGCATAAATTCGCATTTGCCCAGCATGTCATTTATCTGCGCATTTTCGCGCGCTATTGAAATTGCGGCCGCGCTATTATCAATGCCTATGCCGAGCGCATCGGGAAACACAGATAATGCTGCAAGCAATAATGCGCCTGAACCAGTGCCCAAATCTAAAATATTTGATGGCGAATTATCTGCATAGATTTCTGAAATCCATTCTATAATCGTTTCGCTATCGGGCCGCGGTATTAATACATCTGGCGTGACTTTTAGGGACAAATCCCAAAAATCTTGCTTGCCAATAATATAGGCTATAGGCTCATTCCTTAATCGTCTCTCGACAAATGCCTCATATAACTCTGGCAGGCGCAAATCATCTCTGCGCAATAGCATATCAGCGCGCTCCATACCCAAAGCATGCGCCATCAATAATTCTGCATCTAATCGCGGACTATCTGATGTAAGCGATAATTTTTGCGTTGCTGATTGTAGAGCGTCATTAATGCTCATTTAAGCGCTCAAAGTGGCAAGGCGAGAGGCTTCATCTTCGCTGATAAGCGCATCGATCAATTCTGATAATCCGTCACCTTGCATAATCTCTGGCAATTTATGCAAAGTTAGGTTGATGCGATGATCCGTCACACGTCCTTGCGGGAAATTATAGGTGCGAATACGTTCCGATCTGTCACCTGAACCGACCATAGATTTACGCGCATCGGCTTCTTTTGCATTGACCTTGGCTCTTTCCAGCTCGAACAAGCGTGCGCGCAAAATTTTCATCGCACGATCTTTATTCTTATGTTGAGATTTCTCGTCTTGTTGGCTGACAACTAGCCCAGATTCTAGGTGCGTTATTCGCACGGCGCTGTCCGTTGTATTAACATGTTGGCCGCCAGCACCCGATGCTCTGAACACATCTATCCGAATATCATTATCATGGATTTGAATATCAACATCTTCAGGCTCTGGTAAAACGGCAACGGTGGCGGCCGATGTATGAATACGGCCGCCGCTCTCTGTCTCGGGAACGCGCTGCACGCGGTGCACGCCGCTTTCAAACTTAAATTTAGCAAAAACTCCAACGCCCTTAATGGACGCAATCACCTCTTTATAGCCACCAATATCAGCCGAGCTGAAGGACATAATCTCAACCTTCCAGCCCTGTAATTCAGCATAGCGTTGATACATGCGAAACAAATTACCCGCAAACAGACCTGCTTCATCTCCGCCAGTTCCAGCTCTAATTTCCAATATTGCGGGCTTGGTATCCGCCAAATCTTTGGGCAATAAAGCAACCGCTAGAGCATGTTCAGCCGCCGATAATTCTGCCGATAGATCTTGTAATTCTTCGACGGCCAAGTCGCGTATCTCAGCATCAATTTCTTTATCGCGGCTCATCTCATCTAGGGAATTTATCTCGGCCCTCAATCTGCGGACATTCGCGCTCTGCTTTGCGACTGCTTCCAATTGCGCATATTCACGCGAAGCCGATACAAATTCATCCCCTTCTAATGTGCCAGATGCCATGCGGGCTTCTAATTCCCGAAAATTGGATTCAATCTGCTCTATATGTTGATCGGAAATCCTACTCATTGCATTTATAACTTTTGCAAAGCCGCAATGATATTTTCAATCGCGATAGATTCTTGCTGACCCGAAGATAGGTTTTTCAAAGATACTTCACCACGTTCTAATTCGTCATCGCCCATTATGATAACGCTTTTGGCATTTTTCGCATTCGCTTTTTGCATACGCTTTTTCATATTGCCTTTATAGGCCATATCGGCGCTAATATGATGGCGTCTTATATCCGATAATATAGCAATAGCAGCCGTTTGCGCCGCATCGCCCAAAGGAATGAGAATCGTATCTGGCCCCGTTTTGTTAGGCGTATCAATCAGCATCGCCAGACGTTCAATGCCCGCCGCCCAACCCACAGCAGGTGTCGCAGCGCCGCCAAGATTTTCTATCAAACCATCGTAACGACCGCCGCCCAAAACAGTCCCCTGCGCACCCAAACGATCCGTAATAAATTCAAACGCTGTATGACGATAATAATCCAAACCGCGCACCAAAGATGCATTGCGTGTCCATGATATTTTTGCCGCATCAAGCGCGCTAGTCACTTGTGCAAAAAAGTCCTGCGCTTCTGGCGTAAGATAATCATCAATCACCGGTGCATCTTCACATATCTTCTGATCATCTGCGCTTTTGCTGTCCAATATGCGCAGCGGATTGCGCTCTAACCTGTCTAAACTCTCTTTGGACAGAGTATCTTTATGCGATTGGAAATAATCAATCAGCGCCAAACGCCAAGCATCACGGCTATTGGCATCCCCTAAAGTATTGAGGTTCAAAATAACCCCATCTGATATTTTCAATTCGCGCAGCAATTGATCCGCCATGATGAGCAATTCAGCATCAGCAAGCGGTTCAGCAGCACCGATTATTTCTGCATCTATCTGATGGAATTGGCGGTAACGCCCTTTTTGCGGACGCTCATAACGAAATAATGGGCCATGGCCTGATAATTTCATGGGCGCATGCTGCTGCCAACCATTGGTCAAAAATGCGCGCGAAATGCCAGCCGTAAATTCTGGACGTAAGGTGATACTATCACCGCCGCGATCTTCGAAACTATACATTTCTTTGGACACGACATCGGTGCTCTCACCCAAAGAGCGTGCAAATACAGATGTTTGTTCAATCACGGGAACTTGAACCGCTTCAAAACCATAATATCGGCTGATACGTTCAAATGTTTGAACCACATGCGCGAAACTTTCTTGCGCCTCGCCAATAATGTCTTGCGTCCCACGAACGGCATTAGGTGTTTGAATATTAGCCATGTTTTAAGCGTCTAACAATTTTTTGCGACAAGCAAAGTAAATAATGAAAATTATCATCCTATGCGCGCCCAGATATAGATTTTTTTGCAACTATAAATCAAGGTTTTCAAGCCAAACTCTAATTTTTAATGGACGTTGTGAAAAAATTTATTATGCATAAATATTATGAAAAAAATATTGTTAATGTCCGTTTCGCTAGCGCTTTTTGCTAGCGCCCCATCAATCGCTCAAAATAGTGCGCCTACCCCAACGCCGATAGTCGACGCAATCCCAGCATCGCAAGATAGATCACCCCCAGGGCCTATGACTTTATTGGTGGATGCCACCGACACGCAGCGTGCAATTTTTCGCGTAAAACAAAATATACCGATTGAAAAAGCGGGCATAAATTATTTGCTCTACCCAAAATGGCTTCCTGGTAAACATGCTCCGCGCGGCGCTATTGATGCGCTATCGGGTCTAAAAATAATGGCCAATGGCAAACAATTGACATGGACTAGAGATGCTGTTGATGTTTTTGCATTCAAGGTAGATGTCCCGCAAGGCGTGACAAGCCTTGATGTTGAATTTCAATTTCTAAGCCCCATTCAAAGCCGCGAAGGCCGCATAGTGGTGACCCCTGAAATGATGAATATCCAATGGGAACAAGTCGCCCTATATCCAGCAGGTTATTATACCCGCAATATCGGCGTAAAGCCCTCTATCATATTGCCAAAAGAATGGACCGGCATTGCCGCTCTTGATGGTGCCGTAAAAACGGGAAACCGCATCGATTATGCGCAAACAAGTTTTGAAACCTTAATCGATAGCCCTATGTTTGCTGGTAAATATTTCCGCAAATGGGATTTGGGCAATGATGTCACGCTCAATGTATTTGCTGATGAAGCCAAAAATTTAGCAGCCAAACCAGAGCATATTGCAGCCCACAGAGCATTGGTCGATGAATCGCTAATTTTATTCGGATCAAAACATTTTGATCGCTATGAATTTCTATTGGCCCTCACCAATAAATTGGGCGGTATTGGCCTTGAGCATCATCGCAGTAGCGAAAACACGCGTCCGCGCGATTATTTCACAAATTACGACAAATTAGCGACAAGCCGCGGACTATTACCGCATGAAATAATTCATAGCTGGAATGGTAAATTCCGCCGTCCAGAGGGATTATGGACACCCGATTATAGAACGCCAATGCAGGATAATTTGCTATGGCTTTATGAAGGGCAAACCAGCTATTGGGACTTAGTGCTTGGCGCGCGTTCTGGATTGCAAAGCAAAGATATCGTCCTTGGCGAATGGGCCAGACATGCAGCTTATTATAGCAATCAAGCAGGACGGCAATGGCGCAGCGTAGAAGATACGACCCATGATCCCATTGTCGCTGCACGCAAACCAAAACCATTTTCCAGCTGGCAAAGGCGCGAAGATTATTACAGCGAAGGCTCGCTCATTTGGATGGCCGTGGATATGCGAATCCGCGCAGAGACAAATGGCGCCAAATCGCTTGATGATTTTGCCAAGGCTTTCTTTGGCATTAATGATGGTGACTGGGGTACAGTGACCTATAATTTTGATACTATCGTCAACACGCTGAATGATATTCATCCTTATGATTGGGCTAGTTTTCTGGATAAGAAATTTCGTCAATCTGGACAACCTGCACCCGTTGAAGGCATTGAAATGGGCGGCTATCAATTGGTTTGGAAAGAAAAACCAAGCGCCTATGAAAAAGAGGTTATGGCCAATCGCAAAAGCCTGTCTCTATCCTATTCATTGGGAATATCTCTGACATCTACTGGCCGTATCACTGGCGTATTATGGGACAGTATTGCTTTTGATAAGGGTATAGTGGGCGGCAGTGAAATAGTGGCCGTTGATGGCAAAGCCTATAGTCATTCCCTTATACAAGACGCCATCACCAACGCAAAAGCAGATAAAAAACCATTCACTCTGCTGATTAAACGGGGAAATCTCTATACCACCTATGAAATGAACTATTATGAAGGTCTGCGATTCCCGCATTTAGAGCCCAAAAGCGAGGGTGAACAACCGCTCGATAGGCTATTAAAACCGCGTCGATAATTTTTGGCATCCTCTTTTGATGCCATTCAAGTAAATAAATATAAAAGGGCTGCACTTTTGCGGCCCTTTTTTTATTTACTATGTTGCGCAAATAGTCGTTTTATATATTAAGCACAAAAATACTCTCCCAATATAAGGATATGAAATGGATATCTCTAAAATACCAATCGGTGTAAACCCTCCTGAAAATGTAAATGTCATTATCGAAGTACCCGTAGGCGGCGAGCCCGTTAAATATGAATTTGATAAAGCATCAGGTGCATTATTTGTTGACCGTATTTTGCATACACCTATGCGCTATCCCGCCAATTATGGCTTTGTTCCGCACACATTATCACCCGATGGCGACCCGATAGACGCGCTAGTAGTAGCCCGCTCACCTTTCATGCCCGGATCAGTCGTTCGCGCACGTCCCATTGCTGTTCTCAACCTAGAAGATGAACATGGCGGCGATGAAAAATTATTATGCGTTCCTGTCGACGCAACATTCCCATATTATCGTGAAATCGGCGAAGGCAATGATTTGCCCAAAATCGTCATGCAACAGGTCGAACATTTCTTTACCCACTATAAAGATTTAGAGCCTGAAAAATGGGTTCGTGTTGGCAAATGGGGCGATAAAGAAGAAGCCCAAAGATTATTATTAGAAGCCATAGAGGCCGCTAAAAAAGACAAATAAATATATTGAAACAAAATATAGTCAGCGTGCGTTAATTCATCAAAATATAATTATCGCGCGCTGATTTTATTTTAGGGGGTATGAAAATGCGGACACAGAAAATGCGAAAACAGAAATTGCGATCACAGTGGACATTGATAGTCGCAAGCTGCGCCCTATTATCCGCATGCGCCACACCGCGCACCCAAATCAAAAATACATTGGTTGATAAAGGCTTATCTGAACCAACGGCGGACTGCATGGCGGGTCGCATGGTCGATAGATTATCCACTGGCCAATTGCTCAAAATCCGCAAGCTCAAAAAATTTGAGAAAAAAGACGCAGGCGATATTAGTGCCAATGAATTTGTTAAATATACACGCGCCCTGCAAGACCCAGAGATTATCGGCGTTGTATCCTCATCCGCAATCGTCTGCGCATTTTAGGCCCTTAACAGTCTAAAAAAATTCTTTAATAATAGCTTAAACCGGTCATGTTATTCATACGCTTGATAATGGCGATTTTAACATTGCGAATTTATGGTGATAAATTTGTGCGTAAAATCCATCGCTAAAGAGGGAGGCAACGGTATAACACAATGTGGAATTAAGAGATTATCTCTGGGTTAATTCTGTGTGATAATTCGTGGTTCATAAACTTTCCTAAACAAAGATAGAAACATGCCCTTTGTTGAGGGATTATCGCATGTTTTAAGTGTAATCCTATTTTCGACTATATCAGCTACTTTTTTCCCATTTACCCTAGAAATAGTTCTTTCTAATACCAAAGCATTGCCATGATCTTCGTGAAAAAGTGTATTAACCTTATTTTCACCTAATCTGACTGTCACAACAACTTTGTTTTTCCTTTGAACAATAGAATTTGAAACGGTAGCTTGCATATTGCCTCTTGTTGCGTATGTTTCGTTGCCTTTGACGAACACTACTGTTGAACTTTTAAAGCAACCTTCACCGTGAAATGTAGAATACCAATAACCATCGAACGCCTCCCCAATCTGCCGAGGCCTCTCCCAACCAACATTACTATTGGTAAAGTATGAATCTTCTAACAGGAAGAATGAATTGGCAAGCACAATTGCACTCAATAATATAATTCCGCTTTTATTGACCATCATAATTTCTCTGATTAAACATCCATATTACTAGGGATAGGATAATAAGGTTAAATTAATATTTATAACTGGTCTTCATTCATCATCATAATTTAACGCAATAGAGCAGCCTGCCACATTTTAATTGTGCTTGTGTCCGCTCTGCTGTTGGATGGTTTAGGCCCAGCAAGCGCGGCACATTCCAAACATTGTATTTGCGCACCTTGTACCTTGGTAAGGCCAAATAAATCATTCCATAGACCATTGAGCGCCAATTCTTGGCCAATGGATACGCGGGCGAACATGTCTAATGTACCATATTCTTTTGGAGCAGCAACGCCAAATCCTTGCAATAGGGCAGCAAGCTCATCTGGCTGTGGTTCAATATATTTTGCATGCCAATCGCCCTTTTCTAGTTTGGCCAATTTAGCAGCTTCTTCAATCGCTTCTTCTAAACCGCCCAATTGGTCAACAAGACCCAATTGACGCGCAGTACCGCCAGCCCAAATACGGCCTTGGCCAATTGTATCGACTTGCTCAATCGTTTTCCCACGCGCTTTCGCAACCCTTGATAAAAATCTATTATAGCCTTGTTCAATGGTGGATTGTGCAACACGATCAAATTCTGGATCGAAACCGCCAATAATATCTGGTTCGCCAGAGAGAGGAGACGTTTTAACACCATCCGCATTTACGCCATATTTGGCGAGGGCTTTTTCAAAGCTTGGTATGACGCCAAAGATACCGATAGAGCCTGTGATGGTTGAGGGTTCAGAGAATATTTTATCCGCCGAAGTAGCAATCCAATATCCGCCGCTAGCCGCCAAATTACCAAATGAAATCACAACAGGTATTTTACGGTCTTTTGCTTCTTTAATGGCAAGTCTGATTTGCTCTGATGCGGTCACGCTGCCGCCTGGTGAATCAACCCGTACAACCAAAGCTTTCAAATCATCATTTTCCAAAGCCTTATAAATTAAGGCGCTAACGCTATTTCCTGCGGCAGTACCAGCACCGCCATTACCATCAACAATAGTGCCAGCGACTGTCACAACGCCAATGGCTTCGCCCGATGTATCTGGGCCAACATCAGCCAGCAATTGACCCGGTGTGGTCGCAGCATATCCGCCAATCGTCTCATCATCATTCGCGCCATGCTTCTCTGCAATATATTTGCCAAAGCTAATGCGGTCACCAAGCTTATCAACCAAGCCAGTGTCCAATGATAATTTCGCAATATCCCCTTTTACAGACTCAACGCTGTCGCCCGGCGCCTGTAGCATGACATCAATTTTCGCATTGGGACGCGCTTTGGTCACTTCACTGCGCCAATTGTCCCACATCTCGGCCAATACTGCGCTGAGCGCTTCTTTTGCTTCGGGGGATTGGCTGTTGCGCGTAATCGGTTCAATCGCGCTTTTATATGTACCAACGCGATAAATATGCGGCGTAATATCCAAATTCTCTATCAATCCAGCCATATATGGTTGCGATCCACCCGGACCAGTGAGCATGACGCCGCCAAGCGGGTTAAGCCAAATTTCATTCGCTTGAGCAGCTATTTGATAGCCATCATCAGTATAGCTAGTCGCGTAAGCATATACGGGTTTACCCGCTTTTTTAACAGCAGCCAATTTCTCACCAATGCTGGAGAGGCTGGTTTGTCCGCCTCCTAAAAATCCATCAAGGTCGAGCACTACGGCTTTGATACGATCATCGGTTACAGCAATTTCCAGCGAGCGAACAAGGTCGCGGGCGCGATATTCCCTTATAGGTGCGCTGCCGCTGGTCAAAATTTCTAATGGGTCTACTTCTGCTGGCTGTTCGGATACAAAACCATTGAGATCCAACAATAATGTGCCATCGCGTACCTTAGCGGGATTAGGAGAAGAACTGAGCGCTGCAAATAAAACGCCAAAGAATAGAAGCAGTAACAATAATGCGAGGCCATCTTTAATAGCCACTAATATCTTCCAAGCACCTTTGACGAATTGCATTATATAACCCTTTTAGAATATCCAATTTAATGGATGAGATTAAACAAATTTGAAATCATATTACAATAACAGCATTATGAACAAACGACATTCTTCTACAAACATTATCTATAGCTAAGATTCTGGGGCTATCTCAAAACAATGAAAAAGGGAGACACCAATGGCATCTCCCTCTCTATATGGGTCAGCGATTGGATAACCGCTGCCGGAAAACCTTGGATGATATTAAACCATCATTCCCCGAACGGATAAACCCAACCCCTTAACTGAACCATTAGACATCAGATCACCTCCTCTCGATTGTTGATAAAAAATTTGCATCGGCTATCTCCTTTGCAAAATCAAATTGCGCAGAAAATTAATAATAATCAAGTCTTGTAATTATTTTCTTTGCTGCGAATATATTGCACCCTCCACAAAATTATCGGGGCAAAGATAGCGCGAGAAAATTGGCGTGCATTCAAAATGCTTTAGCGGCAATCTTCAATAACATGCACAACCTCTGCCCAAGATGGCACTGCCACGGATAACATACCATCTGTCTCAACGGCAAAACGTCCGCGCGTATATACCAATGCATCTAATATGCCATCGCTCGGATCAATGGCAATGGCAGCATAAGACGGAGTAGCGCCCGTAGGCGATGCAGCATAGCTTTTGAGAGTATGACTGGTGCGGATTGTCATTTTAGCGCCATTTTGCGGATTTCCTGCACGCGAGAAATAGAGTTTAGACTCATTTTTATCGCATCGTAAAGTAAGCAAAGCATCTTGGCCAGGATTGCCGAATAGAGCAATCGAACCACGCGAATCTTGTCTATATACCCAATCGCCCTGCGTGATAGGCCATTCAATCCAATCGCCCGTTGGTTGCACTATAGCAGGCGCAGCAGGCTTGGCTGGCGCAGGTTGAGCCACTGGCTCAGGCGCGACTTGCGGAACAGTTTGCGCCGGCGGAGCAGTGTTTTTTGTTTCTGGAACGCTGCAAGAGGATAAGGCGATAATGATGCTAGGTGCGATAATTTTTTTCATACTTCTTCATGGCCAAATAGAATAAGATTCGCTAGTCCATAAATTATCATGTCCCAAAAGAAGATAAGAATAGACCAAGCTTTGCATGAGCGCGGTATGGCCGAAAGCCGCAGTAAAGCTCAAGCTTATATTATGGCTGGGCTTGTTTTTTACGGTGATAAGAAAATAGTAAAATCAGGCCAACTCATCTCTCAGGATGCTGAAATCACGCTAAAAGGCAAAGATCATCCTTGGGTTTCACGCGGCGGCATTAAATTGGATCATGCTATCTCTCATTTTGCCATCAATCTATCAGGATTGACTGCTATTGATGTTGGCTCCTCAACAGGAGGCTTCACCGATGTAATGCTCCAATCGGGCGCTCGCAAAGTTTTTGCTGTTGATAGCGGGACCAACCAATTGGCATGGAAACTGCGCCAAGATGAACGCGTAATAGTATATGAACAAACCAGTGCGCGTATATTAACGCATGAACATATTGATGAAGCGGTTGATATAATCGTATGCGATGCAAGCTTTATTGGCCTGTCTAAAGTATTAGAGCGCCCTATGGAATTTTCCAAAGATGATGCGCAATTAATAGCCCTTATCAAACCTCAATTTGAAGCCGGAAAGCATGAAGTTGGCAAAGGCGGGGTTGTGCGCGATGAAATGGTGCATAAACGCGTATGCCAAGAAGTAACGGCTTGGCTGGAAGAGAAAAATTGGCACGTAAAAGGCTTAACGCAAAGCCCCATCACAGGACCACAAGGCAATGTTGAATTTTTGATTTGGGCGCAAAATATGGCCCATTATGATGAAGATAAATTATAATTTTCAGATCATTATGATTTATACATAGAGCCTAATAATTTCTCATATCGATCGCGTATCATATGACGTCTTATCTTCATTGAAGGAGTCATTTCTTCATTCTCAATCGAAAATGGCTCTTCGGCAAATTCAAAGCGGCGAATTTTTTCCGTCACGGTGAGATTCTTATTCACCTTATCGACTGCTTCTGAAATCTTGCTTTTATAAGCAGGGCAAATTTGCAATTCCTCAAAACAGAATTTTTTTCCTTCATTGGTTGCCCATTCTAAGGACCAATCAGGGTCTGGTACAATCAAGGCCGTCATATAGGGCCTTTTGTCACCATAAACCATGGCTTGTAATATTTCGGGCTGCAACGTCAGCATGCCTTCAAGCTTTTGCGGCGCTACATTGTCGCCCTTGTCATTAACGATAAGGTCTTTTTTACGATCCGTAATCGCAATACGGCCTGCATCATCAATATATCCAATATCGCCAGTATGCAGCCAACCATCTTGAATGGCACGATCGGTTTCTTTCTTGTTGCGCCAATAGCCTTTCATAACCAAATCACCGCGCACCAAAATCTCACCATCTTCGGCGATGCGCACCTCTGTATTCAGCATAGGCGGGCCAACCGTATCCATTTTCAGCCCCGTTGCAGGGCGATTACAGCTGATGATTGGTCCAGATTCGGTCTGACCATAGCCTTGTAATACTGTGACGCCCAAGGATTGAAAGAAGATGCCAATATCAGGATTAAGCGGCGCGCCACCCGATACCATTGCTTTTAAGCGGCCGCCGAACCTCTGACTGATTTTCGGCTTTAGCGTTTTCGATAGTACTGCTTTCATCGGCAAATCGCGTTTACGCTTTTTACCGCCATATTCACGCGCCCCAATTTCGAGCGCTTTACCCATCAAATAAACAGGTGTGCCGCCTTGCTTTTCAATCGCTTTAATTATGCGCGTTCGCAGCACTTCAAATAATCTTGGCACCACCACCATGATAGTGGGCTTAACTTCTTCGATGTTAGAGGCTAATTTTTCCAAGCCCTCAGCATAATATATTTGCGCCCCCAGAGCCATCGGCAAAAACTGTCCGCCGCTATGTTCATAGGCATGCGATAAGGGCAGAAATGATAAAAATACTTCATCCTTAATCCCAAAATCCTCAGCCACAATCGTGCCCGCCCCAATGCTGTTATGCAATAAAGCTTTATGCTGCTGCATCACACCGCGCGGTGCGCCGCCTGTGCCGCTCGTATAGATTATACAAGCCACATCTTCGCGGGTAATATCAGAGGTTAATGCAAGCAATTCTTCTCTATAATTAGCATCATGTCCAGAAACCATATCAGCCCAATTGTGATAGCTAATCTGGTTCTTTTGCGATAATTTTATGGGTTCCATACCTATTAAAATCTCGGCATGCGCGCTGCGCATTAACGCAGGTAAAAGCGTTTTTGATAGATTGACAGTAGATACAATTACGGCCCGTGCGCCGCTATCGTCAATAATATGCTGATGGTCGCGCTCTGTATTGGTGATATAGGTTGGAACGGTTACCATTCCAGCGGCCATTATCCCCATATCGGCAATGCACCATTCGGGCCGATTTTCCGAAACCAACATCACCCTATCGCCTTTTTCAAGGCCCAATTCTTTTAGGGAATGCGCAAATGCCGCGACTTGCCGAGCGGTTTCATTCCAACTGATAGAAGCCCATTCACCAGCGATTTTGCGCGATAAAAACGGATTATCACCGCCCTGCTCTGCTCTGCGCACAAACAAAGAAACTATATTCTGAAATTCACTGCAATCATTGAAATCGACCAAAATCTACTCCTCTATATCCATCGGATATAATAGCCAAAAGCTATCCCTTATGACAAGGTTAGCGCGGTGCGTTAACCTTCGCAATGGTGAAAATATTTTTGTTCAATTTCAATAGAATGAAGCTTAGTTTTATTGGACTATAACCCTATTCATTAAACGCCGTTCCGGGACTACGAGGATCAGCAAAGCCAACCCATTTCCCATCAATAAATTGCGCACCATTGACTTTAGAGCCAATATTTGAGGTCAAAACTGTGCGCCCATAAGCCGCCAATTCATCGGATTTATCAGCCAAAAATGTTCCATTTTCAATTTGAACGGCATCGCGCGCAAAATATATATTGGGCAGAGCAATCGCCTTATCGAGCGGCAATCCAAAATCTAAAACACCCACCAATGTTTTTGCAACATGCATGATAATCCGTTTACCGCCAGCAGATCCTAACGCCAAAATAGGCATACCATTTTTATCAAATACTATGGTCGGTGACATAGATGATAATGGCCGTTTTCCGCCTTGGACGCGATTTGCAACCGGTGCGCCATCCTGTTCAGGCACAAATGTAAAGTCCGTCAATTCATTATTCAAAAAGAAACCACCAGATATTAATTGGCTACCAAATGGCCCCTCAATTGTTGATGTCATGCTCACCAGATTTCCATCGCCATCGGCCGCTACAAAATGCGTTGTACCCGGAATTTCGCGTTGCTCTGCCGCAGTGCGCTTTTCCGAACCCGGAGGTGTTCCCGCGTCATAGCTGCTTATAGAAGAATCCACCTTGATTAGATTAGAGCGCTGCGCAAGATAATAAGGGTCTAATAGCCCTTGGATGGGCACGGATACAAAATCAGCATCGGCCAAATATTTCTCCCTATCAGCATAGGCAAGTCGCATTGATTCATGAATCAAATGCCAGCTTAATGGGTTTTCAGCACCAATATTGCCCAAATTAAAGCGCTCTAACTGCCCTAAAATTTGCAACACAGTAGATGCGCCAGAAGATGGCGGCCCCATACCGCAGACAATATATTGATGATAGCTATTGCACACGGCATCGCGTTGAATGGCTTTATATGAAGCCAAATCTGTCAGCTGTAAGTCACCTTTATTGGGATGTCCGCTTTGCACAGTTTTGACAATATCTTCTGCTATTGGGCCTTTATAAAAGGCATCAGCGCCCTCTTTCGCCAAAGTCCGCAGCGTGTTGGCCATGTCCGGATTTTTGATAAGCGTTCCAACGGGTGCAGGCTTGCCATCGCGCCAATATAATTTTTGCGCCGCAGGAAATTCACCCCATACGCGGGCCAGTCGGTTGAGCCTGCTATGCAAAACCTCATTAACTTCAAACCCTTCTTCGGCCAATTTAATAGCAGGCGCAAATAATGCCTCCCATTTTAACTTGCCCCATTTTTCATGTGTTTTAGCCATTAAGCGCATATTGCCCGGCGTGCCAACACTACGGCCACCCAAAACCGCTTGGATAAAGCCTAATCGCTCGCCATTTTCATCGAGGAACAAATCATCTTTTGCACTTGCGGGTGCAGTTTCCCTGCCGTCTATCGTTGTTAATGCCCCATCATCGCCATCAAAATGCAGCAGAAAACCGCCGCCGCCAATGCCGCTAGATTGTGGTTCAACAACTGTTAGCGCGAGCATCATCGCCATTGCCGCATCGGCCGCACTGCCGCCTTGGCGCAATATTAATTCGCCTGCCGCAGTTGCCCGAGGATCAGCCGATGAAACTGTACCAAGAGATTGTTTGGCAGCCGCCCCATCCTCTATAATAGCACCAGCAGGAGCCGCAGCCAGCAGCATTATTGGGGCAAAATAAAGCAGTGACTTTACGGATAATAAGGCAGATGATTTTTTCATAAATACTCGCTTTTTATATAATCTGATGACTGATAGAATCTTACGCACAAATACTCAATGACGATAATTTATCTATCTCATGCTTCTATGCCAATGGCATCGGATAATGATTTCAAACCATCACGTTCCAATAATTTTATCAATCCATTCGCAATATTGCGTCCGATAAATGGACCTTCATAGACAATAGAGCTATAGAGCTGAACCAGAGATGCACCAGCTTTTATGCGCTCATAAGCATCATTTGCATTAGCAACCCCCCCAACACCAATCAGCGTAATTTCGCCGCTTGATGCTGACCTAAAATCCTTCAATCGCTGCAAAGCCAAATCTTTTAGAGGCGCTCCTGACAATCCGCCAGCTTCTGATTTATACATAGAATTTAGCGCAGGGCGCGAAATCGTAGTGTTCGATACGATTATTGCATCAATTTTTTGATCAGAGACAACCGCGCAAATATCGTCAATATCATCGGTATGCAAATCAGGGGCGACTTTCAAAAATATTGGCAGTGCTTGTTTCCCGCTTTTCGCCAAAAACGCACTGCGCTCTTCTGTGACTGCACTCAGCAAATCATTGAGCGCTGCCTTGCCCTGCAAATCGCGAAGCCCTGGGGTGTTTGGCGAGCTTATATTAACCGTTAGATAATCCGCATAGGCCGCCATATTGCGCACGCCCAATCGGTAATCATTTATCCGATCATCGCTGTCTTTATTAGCACCAATATTGATACCCAAAACGCCATTTAATGGCTGCTTTAATCCTTTTTCCAATCGCTTGATTGCTGATTCTTGACCCGAATTGTTAAATCCCATGCGATTAATCACAGCTCTGTCTTCTGGCAAACGGAACAATCGTGGCTTAGGATTACCAACCTGTGCAAGAGGCGTTAGCGTGCCAACTTCGGTAAAGCCAAAACCTAAATTTAAGATTTCACGAAAAACATCGGCATCTTTGTCATAGCCGGGTGCTAATCCAACGGGCGAATGAAAATATAATCCAGCACATTGGCTCGATAATATGGGATTATGAACCGCATTAGCAGGAAGCACAGCGCTAAGTGCTTTCAAACCACTTAAGCTCAATTTGTGGGCTTCTTCACCAGCCAACTTAAACAAAAGCGGACTCATCATTTTATAAATCATTATATTTCTCTAATTTTTTTGAAGTAACGCCCAATATTGTTTACCATTTTTATAGCGTATAGAAATGATTAATCCAATCATGTTTAATATTATAAAATAATTTAACTGAGCAATTAATTACAATTAAAATCAATTAATTATTGGAATTTCAAATATTATTTCATATAGTAAAACTGCGACCCAAGGGCTCATTATATGTTGCTCTTGATGAGACTGCCCCGTCTCTAACTGAGGCGGGGCGTTTTTGTACTTGTAAAAAATATCAATAAATTCTTGAGATCATTATATTTTTTGGCCTTTGCGTTTGCGCAAATTCTTGCGTAATTCTTCTCTTAATCGCTCTTCTCTGGTTTGATTTTTCGTATCAGCCGTTTTTTTTGAATCGGCTTTAGCATCTGCGGTGCTTGGCTTTGTAATATTATCATTCATAAAAATATGCTGCCAAATTTAATTTGTTTATGCAAGTGACTTGACAGAATAGCCCTCCTATCGCCATAGGGCTGCTTGGTTAGCTGCTGTAGCTCAGTGGTAGAGCGCGTCATTGGTAATGACGAGGTCGGGAGTTCAATTCTCCCTAGCAGCACCATTTTCCCATAAAATCTCTTTCCCACAAAATTTCGATGCGCTTTCTTCACTGGCATAAAGCCTGTGTAAACCCAAAGAAACCATAATATTGACCTGTCATTTGAAATGAATATAGGTGATAATATTAATGCAGGAGAAGAATGTGAGCGAAGATGCCAATCAAAATATAACTGTCAGTAACAGTATGATTGCAAAACCAGCTTTTGGTCAATCTGATAAAGAAAAATATCAGATGAAAATCAGCCGTGCCAAAAAAGCACCCTCTTTGACCAAAGAACAAAAAGCTGCGCATCATTCAATCTATGAAATTGTTCAAGAAATCAAAAGCTTCGAGGATGATTTAACCCAAGATGAAGAAGCTTTTATGGCCATTATTGGCGGGCCTTCGGGCAGTGCAATTTTCCTAAATGGCATCATCCCACTTGGGCTGGATAAGGTGGTTTTTGTTGGACAAGATCAAAGCGGTAAAAAAGCAAGATTGATCCAACATGTCAGCCAAATCAACATCATGTTGCAGTCCATGCCCATTGCAAAAGAGGTTCAGCCGCGCCGTTTTGGCATTGGTTTTCATGCCCATCTTGAAGAAGATGACGATGATGCACCCGAAAAAGATGATGATTAATGCGCCTAATTAAGCGCCTGATATAATCTCATGAGGCTCTTCGCTCACCAACACAGTATTTTCGGGCAAGCCTATAAAGGTGATTAATGTGCCCTGATTGCCGTGACGCATTGTCGCTATATTGTCGATATTGATTGTCACTTTGTCGTCATTTTGTGACAAAGCCAAAGTACAGGTCTTCCAGAGCGCCATAAATTATGTCCATATATAGATTAGGTTGAATTTATAACATAAGACTTGACCAAAGCCACGTCAAAGTTAAGGCGAATATATGTTGTTTTTTTCTGATAATGCTGCGCCCGTTCATCCCAAAGTGATGGAAGCTATTGCCAATGCCAATAGTGCTGATCAAGCCTATGATGGTGATCGATGGTCCAATCAACTTGATGATAGGTTTTCACAGCTATTTGAACAACCAGTATCGGTGATGTGGGTGCCCAGTGGAACGGCTGCTAATTGCATTGCGCTGAGCGAATTATGTCTGCCGCACCAAGCGATCATTTGTCATAAAGAAAGCCATATTGAAACCGATGAATGCGGCGCTCCGGGTTTTTACACCGCAGGGGCAAAATTGCTCCATGCAGATGGCAAAGGGGCCAAGATTACGCCCGATACTGTTCTGGATTTGCTCAATATAATTCGGCCCGATGTGCATCAGGCCCAAGCCGCCATTATATCCATAACCAACGCCACCGAATATGGACAAACCTATGCACCGCAAGAGGTTTCAGCCCTTGGCGCATTATGCCGCGATAAGGGGCTGAAATTACATATGGATGGTGCGCGCTTTGCCAATGCAATAGTATCCAGAAATTGCTCACCTGCTGATATGACAGCAAAAGCAGGCGTCGATGCGCTTTCTTTTGGCTGCGTAAAAAATGGCGGGATGAATGCCGAAGCGCTTATATATTTCAATCCTAAATATATGCACCACAGCCAATATCGGCGCAAACGCGCTGGCCATTTATTATCAAAAGGGCGGTTTTTAGCAGCACAATTATTGGCGATGCTAGAAAATGATCTATGGTTAGAGAATGCAAAAGCGGCCAATGATGCAGCTAGCATTATCGCCGATGCTTGCGGTAATCGGTTGATATTCCCTACCGAGGCCAATGAGATATTCGTAAGATTATCGGCGCAAGAAGCAGCCACATTGCGCAGCAAAGGCTTTGATTTTTACGATTGGGGAGAGGGTCAAGCGCGGCTCGTTACTAGCTGGCATCATAGCAAAGAAGATGTCATGCCGCTGGCTGATGCTATTAACGCGCTATAAATATGGACACAAAACTCCCCCCACCATCAAGCGATAATCATGTCCGCTTGTTACAACCCACCGTGATATTTCCATTTTTATTCGTTTCCTTTATTTGGGGCGCGACTTGGCTTGTCATTCGCGATCAATTGGGCGAAGTCCCCGCAAGTTGGTCTGTTACCTATCGATTTGCCGTTGCCACTATTGGCATGTTCATTTTAGCAATCATGATGCGATTGCCATTAAAAGTGAGCGGGAAAGTGATGCTATTAAGCTTCTTTATCGGATCGCTGCAATTTTTCGCCAATTTCAATTTTGTCTATCGGGCTGAATATTATATCACATCAGGATTAGTGGCGGTATGTTTCGCGCTTCTTATGATACCCAATGCTATCATGGCGACCATTTGGCTCAATGAGAAAATCAATCGTTATTTCATCATTGGCTCAGCCATTGCTTGCATTGGTGTTGCTCTGTTATTCTTGCAAGAATATCGCGCGAGCGGCCTGCCCGCTGCGACTATTTTATTGGGCGTAGGCCTTGCGTTCATGGGCGTTATTTCCGCCTCTATCGCCAATATTTTACAAGCATTAGAGCGCGCCAAATCTGTTCCGCTTATTACCTTGCTGGCTTGGTCTATGTTATGGGGCACTGTGTTGGATGCTCTATTTGCTCTGTCCTTATATGGCCTGCCTAGCTTTGAGAGCCGCCCAACATATTTTGGCGGTATCGTCTATCTCGCCATTATTGGATCGGTTGCCACTTTTCCGCTTTATTTTGGATTGGTGCGCAAAATCGGTGCAGCACGCGCCGCCTATACCAGCGTTTTTGTGCCTATTGTCGCCATGATATTATCAACCATATTTGAGGGGTATCAATGGTCGCTCTTGGCGGGATCAGGGGCACTATTGGCCTGCATCGGATTAGTAATCGCCATGCAAGCGCGCAGCCCCAAACGATAATTTTTATATTGCGGTTGCCAGCCCAAAATCCGCTTTGCTTTGCCATTTGCGACACGGCGATTTTCGGCATAAAAACCCAACGCCATTTCTGATAAATTAGCCTCTTCTAGCGATTGTAGAGGCGGTGCATCTTGCCCCAATAATTGCGCTGCAAAGGCAATGACTTCATTTTGAGAGCAAGGTTCATCATCGGAAATATTATAAATACCAGCCGCTGGCTTCGCTATGGATGCCATAATCGCACCGACTATATCATCCACATGGATACGGCTGAAAACTTGATCGGGCATATCGATGCGGCGCGCTTTGCCCTCTGCGATACGTTCTAATGCGCTGCGCGTTGGGCCATATATGCCGGGCAGCCGCAATATATGCATATCATCGCGCAAATCTTGCCAAGCCTTATCCGCATCGCTGCGTTCTTTGCGGCGGCCCAAGCCAATTTCGGCGCTCTCATCAACCCAAGCGCCGCGGGCATCACCATAAACGCCCGTGGAAGATAGATAGGCGCTCCATGCCAAATCAGCAGCAGCAATAGCATCACCATATTTTTCCAACACAGCATCTCCGCCACTGCGTTTAGGCGGTACCGATGATATGATATGCGTTGCTTTGTCAATTGAGCTCAAAACACTGTCTTCATCATCAAAGGCCATCGCCTGTTCATTGGCGCTGCGTTTGGTGGCGCTCACGCTCCAGCCAATTTTTTGCGCCGCGCGCATCAAATAAGAGGATGTATAGCCCAAACCAAATATATGCAGATGTTGTTTCATGGATATTGCATTGCCATTTCTATCTTTTTCGTCAACCGCTATTGCCATGGGCTTATTCTGCTCTATCGTCACAACAGATTAAAAGAGGCTCTAATGATAAATATATTTCAAGCGGATAATCTGTGTGCGAATGCCGATCAAGATGATAGCAAATATGATATAAAACATGGTTTTTTAGGGCGCAAAGGCGGCCTATCAACGGGGCTATATGCAGGATTAAATGTCGGATTGGGCTCTGATGATGATAGGGATATTATTCAGCAAAACCGCACATTGGCCAGCGATGCTATATTGCCCGATGCGCCTTTGCATAGCGTCCATCAAATCCATAGCAATATTGCTGTCATTGCCGATGATAAAACGATCGCGGAGAATCGCCCGCAAGCCGATGCCTTGGTTAGCGATAAACCCAATATAGCATTGAGCATTTTAACCGCCGATTGTGTGCCAATATTATTTGCCGATTATCAAGCGGGCGTAATTGGGGCTGCACATGCAGGCTGGAAAGGTGCGATTACGGGCGTTAGTGATAGCGTGATTGAAATTATGGAGAGCCTCGGCGCATCGCGCGATACTATTGCCTGCGCTATTGGGCCGTGCATAGCGCAAAAAAGCTATGAAGTTGACAGCGGTTTTTATCAGAATTTCTGTGATGATGATCCAAGCAATGAACATTTTTTCAAAGCAGGTAAAGCTGGGCATTATCAATTTGATATAGAGGCTTATGCAGCATCTCGATTGGCTAAATCTGGCATTAAAAACATCTATTGCTTGGGCCAAGATACTTATAGCCAAGCAGATGAATTTTACAGTTATCGGCGCAGCTGTCATCGCAATGAAGAGGGGTATGGACGGCAAATTTCTATCATAGCCATGCAGGAAAAAATATAATGGCCGAAGCCCTGTCACAAAAAACCGGCCTATGGGCTGGCCTTATAATATTCGCTCTAATGATATTCAGCCCTGCCCCGCAAAGCATGGGCCAAGACGCATGGCATGTGGCGGCTCTGGTTGTGCTGATGGCGATATGGTGGATGAGCCAAGCCGTGCCATTAACGGTCACTGCGCTTTTACCATTTTTAGCATTGCCCATCATGGATATTATGAGCGCCAGAGAAGTGGCACCAAAATATTATTCGCCCATATTATTTTTAATATTGGGCGGCGCCTTTATCGCCCTAGCCATAGAGCGCACGGGCCTGCATAGACGGGTTGCTTTGTTCATTGTTTCCAAAACTGGTGATAGCGCGATTAGCCTCTTATTAGCATTCATGTGCGCCACAGCCTTTTTATCGATGATAATATCCAATACATCGACCACGCTGATTATGATACCAATTGCATTGGCGGTTCTGAGCGCGGGCGGCATTGCAAAGTTTCAAACCACCGGATTCGCAGGTGCGCTCATCATGGGCATTGCCTTTGCTGCCTCTATTGGCGGGCTTGGAACATTGGTTGGGTCTCCGACGAATGCCATTGCCGCTGGCCTTATTAATCAACAGCTTAGCATTGATATTAATTTTGTCACATGGGCCAAATATGGCTTGCCGATTGTGATTATCGGTATCCCGCTGTGCGCACTCATATTGGCGCGGGTTCAAAAATTATCCGACCATCCTTTTGATATATTGGGCGCGCGCCAAGCCATTGGCAGCAGCGGTGCATGGAGTAGCGGTGAAAAAAGAGTGGTGATAATTGTGATGATTGTCATGATGGGCTGGATATTCTTGCCTTTCTTAAAAAGCTTCACACCCGAGGGCGCTCTCACCGATGGCAGCATCGCCATAGCGGGGGCATTAGCATTGTTCATCATTCGCGATGGCGAAAATATAAAAGGTGCACAATCTCGGCCATTGCTCAATTGGGATGAAGCCAATCATGCACCGTGGGGCGTTATCATGATGTTTGGCGGCGGATTAGCATTAGCGGCGGGCATCACAGAGTCTGGTTTGGCGGCATGGCTTGGCAATGTGCTACAACAATTTTCAACCATTCACCCCTTCATCATAGCGCTCATCATTGTGACTTTGATTATCATCATCACCGAATTTGCATCCAATGTCGCAACCGCCACGGGTATCATTCCCATAGTGGCGGCGCTGGTTCTTGCAACAGGGGTAGACCCATGGATGCTCGCCCTGCCCGCAGCAATGGCGGCAAGCTGGGGCTTTATGCTGCCATCGGGTACTGGGCCCAATGCGCTGGCTTGGTCCACAGGGCATATCGCTTTGCCAAAAATGATTATCGCTGGATTGATACTTGATTTGCTTGGAATACCGTTAATAGCAGGAACGGCTTGGCTGATTGCTTCGCTATAATCTATTCACATTATAACAGTCTGTTGCATAGCTTCTTTGCAGCGCAGTGCATTTGTTTCTTGTTTATTATTGTAAATTGAGCCAAATATTCAACAGTCATGGATAATCTAGCCGATTTTACTGAAGAAACTGCTGACAATGGAAATTTAGTCATTAAATTTTCTGGGCAATTTACTATATGTCATATCGGCGCCATTGATAAAAAGCTCCGCAATTTGGGTGATACGCCCGACATATTAGATCTGAGCGAAATTGGCAAAATAGACACTGTCGGCGCATGGTTATTAGACCGCACCGCCCAAGAAAGCGGCGCAAAGATTATCGGCAAGCATGATAGCGCCGAACGATTGATGGCCGAGTTAAACCGCTATGCTAGTGATACCGCGCCTAGCGCAAGAGACTATAATCCGTTCCTTCGTATCTTATCTGATACTGGCAGAGCGACCGTCACTGTCTTTACATCGATGCTCGATTTTATGGCTTTTGTTGGACAAGTCGTCGTCGCCGCAATTGTGACATTATTCCAACCTTCGCGGCTGCGGGTTAATTCTATCTTGCAACATTTTGAATTGGTCGGCGTGCGCGCCCTGCCTATTGTCGGATTGATGAGCTTTCTAATCGGCATTGTGGTGGCGCAGCAAGGCGCTGTGCAGTTACAACAATTTGGCGCAGAGGTTTTCACCGTTAATCTGGTTGGGCGGCTGACGTTCCGAGAATTGGGCGTATTAATGACCGCCATCATGATTGCTGGCCGCTCTGGTTCATCATTTGCAGCGCAAATTGGCACAATGAAAATCACCGAAGAAATTGATGCTATGCGCACAATCGGTGTTTCCCCGATAGAAGCATTAGTATTACCTCGGTTTTTCGCCACGATTATCATGATGCCTCTCATCGGATTTTTTGCATCTATATTATCAATATTGGGGGCTGGTATATTATGCTGGTTCGTTCTCGACATTCCGCCCGTCAGCTTTATTCAGCGCATAAGAGAAGTCACGCCCATGACCGATTTATATGTAGGCTTTATAAAAGCCCCTCTCTTTGGCGCAATCATAGCTATGGCGGGCTGTTTCCAGGGTATGCAAGTTAAGGATAATGCCGAGGAAGTCGGCGTTAAAACGACGGCTGCTGTTGTGCAGGCTATATTCCTTGTCATTGTATTAGACGCATTTTTTGCAATATTCTTTAGCGAAATTGGGTGGTAATATGAACGAAGCAACGCCCCATAATTTAGATGAAAATCATATCATCACCGTTGAAAATTTGCACAATCGATTTGGCAAACAAATCATCCATGAAAATTTAAACCTAACTATGAAGAGAGGCGAAATATTAGGCGTCGTCGGCGGATCAGGCGCTGGTAAATCCGTGCTTATGCGCTCTATAATTGGCCTGCACACGGCAGCAAGCGGCGATATTCATATTTTGAATGAACATGTGTTTGGCAAGGAATCGGTTCAAATAAAACGCAGTAAAGCGCGCAAAAGAGTGAATAATATCGGCAGTGAAATTCGCCGTAAATGGGGCGTGCTGTTCCAAGGCGGCGCTCTATTTTCCACATTAACCGTGGAGGAAAATATCCAAGTTCCTTTGCGCGAATATTATCCGCATTTTAACAAAAAATTATTGGCCGAAATAGCCGCTTATAAAATCAGACTTAGCGGCCTCCCCCAAGAGGCAGGCAGCAAATATCCCGCTGAATTATCGGGCGGTATGAAAAAAAGAGCGGGTCTCGCCAGAGCTTTAGCGCTTGATCCTGAATTATTATTTTTGGATGAACCAACCGCTGGATTAGACCCTATTGGCGCTGCGCAATTTGACAGCCTTATTCGCGAATTACAGGATACATTGGATTTATCCGTTTTCTTAATTACCCATGATTTAGACACATTATATGCGATTTGCGATCGGGTGGCGGTGTTGGCCGATCGTCATTTAATCGCCAATGCAAAAATTGACCAACTCTTGGCAATCGACCATCCATGGATTAATGAATATTTCTTGGGACCACGCGGTAGGGCAGCTAATAATGATGGCAATTCGGATAGCACAAAGGCATAAGGGCTTATGGAAACTAGATCAAATTATGTCATAGTAGGAATAATGACATTCATACTTTTGGGCTCTTTGCTAGCATTTACAATATGGTTAGCGGGCTATAGCGATGGCGCAAAGAAAGAATATGACATTTTCTTTCGCAGTGTTTCTGGCATAAATAAAGGTGCATCTGTGGCCTATTCTGGTGTTTCTGTGGGTCAAGTCACCGATGTAGGGCTATGGCGCGATCCTGAATTTGTAAGAGTGCGCATTTCCGTCGATGAACAAGTCCCCATCCTAGAAGGAACAGTAGCGACAATTTCGGGCGTTGGTTTCACGGGCGTTTCAGAATTACAATTAAGCGGCGGCCTGAAAGGCGCAGCAGCATTAGTGTGCCCAGAAGATAATCCAGAAACTATCTGTCCAGATGGTGTTCCAATCATACCAACAAAGCCCGGTGCATTGGGCGAATTGCTCAATAATGCGCCTCTATTGGTTGAAAGGCTAGCGACATTAGCCGAGAGAATGACCACTATTTTATCCGATAAGAACCAAGCTTCGCTAGAAAATATCTTGGTCAATGTAGATCGTTTATCGGGATCATTGGCCAATCAAACCGGCGACATTGGCAATACGATAGCACAATCCAAACAAACATTGGTCCAAGCCGAACAAACTTTGCAACGCATAACCGCGCTTACCGATCAAGCGAGCGGCTTTTTAGATGCCAACGGAAATGATATAGTCAAGGACTTAAAGCTGACCTTAAAAACAGCGCGTACTAGCCTACAATCATTAGAGGATACGGTAAAAAGCGCCAATCCAACTCTGGACACTTTGAACCAAAAAACTATCCCAGAGGCCAATAAATTATTGCTTGATCTGCAACAATTGTCTCAATCTCTAAATTCGGTTACCGACAAGCTCGATCAGCAAGGAGCTGGAGCATTACTCGGCCCACCACCACTTCCCGATTATGAACCAAAGAAATGAGGGCTGCGCAATAATGAATATGATAAAATTCCCCATTGCATTATCATTAATAATGATGACCAGCGCATGCGTTAGTCTAGGGACTGCGGAGGCCCCGCCAGCATTTTTGGTGCTGACACCACAAATAAGCACCGATACTGATACTATCAATAGCAGCAATGCCGCAGATTCAGTGGTGGTATTAATCCCCGATGTTCCCAGAAGAATCGATACAAATCGCGTGCCGGTTCAGATTAGCGATAGCAGCATTGCCTATATCCAAGGCGCATTTTGGTCCGATAAACCAGCAAAATTAATGCAAGAATTAATCGCTGAAACCATCACCGCCTCTAATGGTACATTGGTATTAGATGTCGCGCAAAGTAGCGGATTAGCGAAAAATAAAATATCCGGAACATTATCGAGATTTGGTATTGATGAAAAAGAATTGGCCGCAATAGTGCGCTATGACGCGATTAAAATAAATGCGGACGGCATGATAGAAAAACGCCGGTTTGAAGCACGCCGCGATATGAGCATTATTGATGCAACCGAAGCGGGTGAAGCACTGAACGAAGCTGCCAATGAAGTGGCAATAGCCATTGCAAATTGGATTAAGTAAGACGCCAAAAACACAGAGAATTTAAGCGTCAATTTTGGGGATGATATTCTTAAATCCTTCGCCCATTGGCCAATCGCTATGCATGATTGCCATGACTTTGAACAATCGGCCCATTTCATCTTCAGAGATGAGTCTAAGGCGCGCCGCATTAATTTCCTCTGCGCGGTCCGGCTGAGAATTGATCAAATTTTCGGTTCGTACATTGATGCCCAAATTCTCTAACCAATCGCCCTGGGCAATAGGACCAGATAATTGCATATCGCGCAATCTGGCTATATTTGCGATTTCCATGAAATTAACATGCGCCGTAATATCGCGTTTGCCCGGATCTTCAAATGCATTTGCAAATTTATGATTGGATACAGCCTGTAATGTATTGCCATGGCCGCTGGCGTCATAGCCATAATCAATGATTAGCAAAAATCCACCCTGCTCCTTAATACGATTTATCAATTCATAAATTATATCGCTGGTCTGTGGATTGGTTTCATAAATAGTGTCAACGGGCGCGCTTTTTATATCATTTGGTATGAAATTATCCATCGCCGTAGTGCCTGGCATAGCGGCAAATTTATTAGCTTTATCTTTGGTAATCACACGCTCGCGCCAACCGCTGTGGGTTGCAATGAATTGACGAATAGGCAGAGCATCAAAAAATTCATTCGCGACAATGAATAATGGCCCATCTTCGGGTAATTCATCAATGGTGTGACAAAAATTAGCCTCTGGCAGTGTTTCCATTTGTTTGG
Organism: uncultured Sphingorhabdus sp.; assembly: GCA_947492905.1. Taxonomy (GTDB): domain Bacteria; phylum Pseudomonadota; class Alphaproteobacteria; order Sphingomonadales; family Sphingomonadaceae; genus Sphingorhabdus_B. The sequence goes on from CANLOL010000001.1 coordinate 43,740, forward strand.
CGCGTAATGTTTCGCTCGATTCAACAAAAAATGGGGCGGGCCTAAAATCAAAACTATTGGTAGTGCGCAAAATATCCTTTGCCAAAGTTCCTCTGCCTGGCCCCAATTCGACATAATTCACATTGCGCGTATGACCTGCGCGTATCCAAATATCAGTCATCCAAATACCGATTAATTCACCGAACATTTGGCTAATCTCTGGCGCTGTTACAAAGTCACCGTCTTTGCCGAGAGGATCATGATCATTATAATAGGCGGTATTGGCGATGCGCATATATTCCAATATGCTCATCGGCCCATTCGCCGATATTTGTTTCGCAATTTGTTTTGCGACTATATTATCGGAATGATCAGAAGTTTTCTTCTCAAGCAATACTATCTTCCCCTGCAATCGGCTCTACCCGTTCCCTACGGCCTTTGGCTGTTACCACCAAATAGATACCAACTATTATCATAGGTATGGTTAACCATTGCCCCATGCTAAGTCCAGTTTCTTGGACAACCCAGACCAAATGCGCATCAGGTTCGCGGAAAAATTCAACGATGAATCGTGAGAATCCATAAATCATTGCGGCAAGCCCGAACAAGAAACCGGGCATATAACGTACGCCCGTGCGCCAGAATAAGGGCCATAAGATTGCGGCCATCAATAATCCTTCTAAACCAGCCTCATATAGCTGGCTTGGGTGACGGACGACATCCCCGCCTTGCGGAAAGACCATGCCCCATGACACATCGGTGGCTCTGCCCCACAATTCGCCGTTAGAGAAATTGGCCATACGCACCAAAAATGTCCCAAAGGGAACGCATACGGCAATATAATCGCATATCCGCAAATAGTTGAGCCCATTTTTGCGCTGAAACAGCCATAGAGCGAATAACACACCCAAAGTACCGCCATGCAGCGACATACCGCCCTGCCATACTTTGAAAATATCCAGCGGATTGGCCAAAATATCGGGTTTATAAAATAAAATATATCCCAATCGGCCACCAAATATAACACCTAAGGTTATATAGAGAATCAAATCTTCTGCATGCTGCTGTGACAGCGGCGAGCCTGGAACTTTGATTAATTTGGTAAGATACCAATAGCCAAGCATAATCATGACCAAATAGCTAAGCGAATACCAGCGAATAGGAAAAGAACCAATTTCAAAGGCCACGGGGCCTATTCCTAAGTCTTTCCAATAGATCACATCTGGCGAAATTGTCGCACTCGCAGTTAAAATTTCAAAAATCACTCTATATTCCCCTAACGGTTTTGACTTTCTTATAGAGCCAAATAGAAGAGGTATATAAAAAATTTAGGAGAGATTCGAAATGCCAACCCAATTAGATCAGGCTATTCAGATGGTGGTCACAAACCTCATGGCTAATGATGGGCCTTTATCTGTTGATATTGTTAATAAAATTGGCGCTGATATGCCAATGCTAAAACATGCACCGGCCACTGTAACCGATTATTTGGCGCATTATTGTAACGAGCATGCAGATAAAGAATTTCTGATAGATGGCGATATTCGTCTCTCATTTGGGCAATGTTATGCCGATGCACGCACATTAGCTGGCGGATTGATCGAGGGGCATGGCCTTCAAAAAGGCGATCGTGTTGGCATAGCCGCGCGCAATTCTGCCAATTGGATGGTTGCTTATATGGCTATATTAATGGCGGGCGGTGTCGCAACATTGCTCAACGGTTGGTGGAAAGGCGGAGAATTAACCGATGGTATTAAATTGGTTGATTGTTCAATTGTCCTTGCCGATGAGCAACGCGCCGCCAGACTGAAAGACGAAGATATTGGGGATTGCGTCATTATGACAATGCAGCATGATTGCGCCCCATTAGAGGGCCTAGCATGTTTAACTGAAAAAGGCGGAGATGCGAGCACAGCCCTGCCCGATATTGGGGCGTTGGATAATGCAACCATCCTCTATACATCGGGATCAACAGGCCAATCAAAAGGCGCATATTCCGATCATCGTGCCGTTGTTCAAGGGGCGATGAGCTATTATTCTCAGCAAATCGTATTGGCCAAATTAATGGAAATGGCTGGCATGCCGCCCGCCGGTCAAGCCTGTGCTTTGGTCAATGTGCCCTTATTCCACGTTACAGCCTCTATCCCCCTAGTGCTGCAAAGCTTTGCACTGGGCCGTAAATTGGTGCTTATGCCCAAATGGGACGCCGAAGAAGCTATGCGTCTGATCGAAAAAGAGAAAGTCACTTATTTTGTCGGCGTGCCCTTGATGAGCATCGAAATGGCAACCCATCCGAAAAAAGACCAATATGATCTTACAAGCTGTACCGCTTTTGCGGCTGGCGGAGCACCGCGTCCGGTTGAGCATGTGAAAAAGATTAAAGAAGAAATGGCGTGGGGCTTTCCGCTGCTGGGCTATGGCTTGACCGAGACCAACGGCGTTGGCTGTGGTAATTTCAATGAAAATTATCTCGCCAAACCCAATAGCACTGGCCCTGCATCAAAACCCATAGTCGATGTCGCAATTATAGATGCAGATGGCAATCATATGCCACAAGGCGAGAGAGCCGAAGTTTGCATCAAAACTATCGCCAATTTTAATGGATATTGGGGCAATGAAAAAGCCACCAAAGAAGCTTTTACCGAGGATGGATATTTCCGCACCGGCGATATTGGTTATTTGGACGAAGATGGATATTTGTTCATCGTGGATCGCCTGAAAGATATTATCATTCGCGGCGGAGAGAATATTAGCTGCCCAGAGGTTGAAGCTGCTGCCTATGAGCATGATGAAATAGTCGAGCTTTCCGTTTTGGGCATTGCCGATGAAAAATATGGTGAAGTCCCTGGTATCATCTATGTCACCAAGGAAGATGCGCCTTTGAGCGGCGATGCATTAAAGGAATTTATTGGATCGAAAATCGCGCCGTTCAAAGTACCGGTTCATTATTGGCAGCATGAGGGCGCATTGCCGAGATTGGGAACGCAAAAAATTGATAGAGTTGCATTGCGCAAACTCTTTAATGATCGCGTTGCCGCACAATAATATAAATATGTCTTTGTAATGCTTGTTATCATAGCCGATAAAGCTATGATGGCGCTATGCAAAATCTCTCTTCCAAAGTCAGCAAACAACGCGCCATCATCAATCGCCGTCAATTGAGCGATGAGATTAATATTCTCGCAAAAGAATTAGGCGACAAAGCTAGGCAACCGGTGGTTGAACTCTTGCAAGATGCTCTGCAAAAAGGGCGTGCAGAAATTAGCAAAAGGCTTATTGAAAAACCATCGTCTGGCAATGAAGCCGCTGCATCGCAAGCCTTTTTGATCGATCAATTGGTGCGTCTGATATATGATTATGTCACGCAGCACCGCTATCGCAACAGCAACCCATCAGCATCCGAACGTCTATCCATTCATGCCGTTGGCGGTTATGGGCGCGGCGAAATGGCCCCGCACAGTGATGTCGATATCGCATTTGTGACCCCCAATAAAGCGACTAGCTGGACCGAACAAGTGGTCGAAGCGATGCTCTATATATTATGGGATTTGGGCCTGAAAATCGGGCAAAGTAGCCGTTCCTGTGATGAAACCATCAAAATGGCAAAAGAGGATTTGACCATTAAAACTTCCGCTTTGGAATCGCGCTTCATTTGGGGTGATCGCGATGTATATCAAAACATTCGTGAGCGGTTTTGGGCCGAAGTTGTCGGCAATACAGCCGCTAATTTCATCAGCGAAAAAATGGTAGAACGCGACAAACGCCACCAACAAATGGGCGATAGCCGCTATGTGGTGGAACCCAATGTCAAAGAAGGCAAAGGCGGATTGCGCGATTTACATGCGCTATTTTGGATAGGGAAATATGCGCACCGCGTGAAAAGTGCTTCTGAATTGGTCGATGTTGGCCTGTTTACCAAAGCGGAATATCGCAAATTTTATCGCGCTGAAAACTTCCTCTGGGCAGTGCGCTGTCACATGCACGACATAGCAGGCAGAGCCGAAGATCGTCTGACTTTTGATTTGCAAAGAGAAGTTGCAGAGCGCATGAATTTTGCCGATCGTGCTGGGCAATCATCGGTAGAGCGCTTCATGCAATATTATTTCCTCAACGCCAAAACCGTTGGTGATTTAACCGGACTTTTCTTGGCCCATGTTGATGAAACAATGGCAAAGAGAGGCAGACGATTCCTACCCACTATCACCCGCAGGCCGCGCAAATTAAATGGCTTTAAATTAGACCGTGGTCGCCTTAGCTTGCCCGATGAAAATTTCTTTGTCGAAGACCCTGTGCGCATGATTGAGATATTCTATCTCGCAGGGCGTTATGGTTTGGAAATTCATCCCTTAGCCTTTCGGGCCGCGCGCCGTAATGCAAAATTAATCGACAATAATATTCGCAAAGACCCGAAAGCCAATGCCTTATTTTTGAAAACGCTAACGTCTAAAAACAACCCTGAAACGGTGCTGCGTTGGATGAATGAAGCCACAATATTTGGCCGTTTCATTCCAGATTTTGGCCGCGTGGTCGCCCAAATGCAATTTGATATGTATCATCATTATACGGTTGATGAACATACGATTAGGGCGATTGGCCTGCTGTCCGATATTGAAAAGGGCGAGAAATCAGACGATCATCCGCTAGCTACCGCAATTACCAAAAGAATTGTTAGCCGTAACGTCCTTTATGTAGCCACTTTGCTGCACGATATAGCCAAAGGGCGCGGCGGAGATCATAGCATCTTAGGCGCTGAAATAGCGCTCGAATTATGTCCGCGTTTTGGCTTGAGCGATTCTGAAACGCAGCTTGTATCATGGCTGGTGCGGCATCATTTATTATTATCCGCGACAGCCTTCAAACGCGATTTATCCGATTATCAAACCATATTACAATTTTCGCAAACGGTGAAATCTATTGAGCGCCTGCGGTTATTATTGGTGCTAACCGTTGTCGATATTCGGGCCGTTGGGCCGGGCATATGGAACAGCTGGAAACGGCAATTGCTGACCGATTGTTTCGAAGCAAGCGAGGAAATATTGCGGCTTGGCTATAAGCATAAAGGGCGCAATGAGCGTATTGAAACCACCAAAGAAAAAGCGCGTGCATTATGTGAATTAGCGGACAAAGATTTTGATAAAATTGCTGCTAAATTGCGCGATTCCTATTGGGTTGCAGAGCCAGAGGATATTATCGCGCGCAATATTAAGCTCATCCATAATAGCAAGAGCGATTTGACCATTGATATTGTTTATTATCCAGATCGGGGGGCGACATTAGTTTCAATTTATGCAGCCGATCATCCAGGGTTATTTTATCGCGCTGCTGGGGCCATCCATTTGGCGGGTGGAAATATAATCGATGCGCGTATTCATACCGACAGAAATGGTATGGCGATTGATAATTTCTTGATTCAAGATCCCTTCATGAAACCTTTCAAGGATGAGGGTCAATTTGAAAGATTGCGCAACAATATCACTGATGCGCTGTCGAATAAAAACAAACTCAATATTAAATTGGATGCTAAACCGCTGGCGCTGCAACGCGCCGCTTCATTCGATATAGCGCCATCCGTTTTCTTTGATGATGCAGCATCAAACCGCTTTACAGTAGTAGAGGTCAATGCACGCGATAGGCCAGCTTTGCTCAACAATTTGGCCTATGCTTTGTTCCAATCAAAAACCATGGTGCATAGCGCGCACATCGCCACCTATGGCGAGCGGGCCGTTGATACTTTTTATCTAACGGATTTATTGGGCGCGAAAATTACCAGCAAGCAGAGGCTGGCCACGCTCGAAAAGAAATTATTGGCGGCGGCCAGCATTGAAGAAGAAATACAAAAGGTCGCTTAGATTTTTTCAAAAACACCGCATGCTATGCGCGGTCCTGCATTGCCCGCAGGATCGGATGATAGATCATCGGCATCGGCATGGATAACGATCGCGCCGCCATCTTCATCGGTTAATGTATCAGCAGCGCCCGATGCGACATCACCTAATGCCAATTGCACAAGGCTTGCATTGCCATCGGCGTCTACGTCAAGATTGGGTAAATCGCCTGCGTGAAATCCATTGGGATTTTCTAGCCCATGTTCAGCGCCCGTTGGGTTCCAATGGCCACCCGCAGATTTGAAATCAGGGGCTTCGCATGAACCAACAGTATGAATATGAAAACCATGGCTTCCGGGGCTGATGGTGCTGACCGTCATATCCAGAAATAGGCTATCATTGCTGTTGCTAAGCAAAGCTTCGCCGATAATTTCGCCATCGCTATTTTTAATATCAGCGCGCAGCATATCGAAACCAGCAGATTGCACTGGCTCTGGCGCTGCTGCCTCTTCTTGAGAATTACAGGCTGATAAAATCAGAAGCGAACTAAGGATAAAATATTTTTTCATAAAGCTAACCTATACTTTGAGATAAAATTTTGCAAATAGACAATTTATTATATATTTAACATGTCAATTAACGGCGGTTTACGGCGGCCTTGGGCATTGGGCTGGATATTTTTCAGAGCTTCTATTTCTTGGTTCATGAAACCAATCCTCTTTTTACTTTTATTATGCGTTATATGCCCAAATAAAGGCCGGCCTTTTCTATTGCTTAACTGTTCAATCATCCTTGGACCAGCCTGCACATCAAACCCTGCATTGGCCATCAGCCATATTGCCAAACGATCGGCTTGCTCCTCCACCCTCCTAAGGCGTTTGTTGCGCCCTAGCCCCGCTAATGGGCCTTTGCCTGCTTTACCATCGGCAATCATGATGCGATGTTTCAATATATTATGTGCCAATTCATGTGCCACAGCAGCCGCAAATTCATCATCATCGCTGAAAAATTGAGATAGGCCCAATGTGATACGAACGTGTCTTCCGTTGGCCCCTGCATCAATTTTATTGCGCACATCGAGATAGTAATTGGTGGCGCAGCTATTTTGTAGAACAAATGGTAATTTCAATATTTCGCCATCGCGCTCAACAATGATATAATGGTCTTTGGTGTCCATAAAATCCAACAATGTCCCATTAATATTGCTTCTCACCCGCGCTAAGCGCGTATAATCATTAAATTTAGAAACGGAGACAATAGGCTCACCCGTATAGCCATAAGATTGCGTTTTAATGCTTATATTTTCAGAGGAAAGGCCAATATAACCATCCCCATCTTTTACGCCTGCTCTGTCCGCTGGCCCGCCTTTTACAGTTTTCAGCACTGATATGGGCGCTGGGAATTGAAAAGCCTTAGTGACATTCTCATCATTAGGATATTGGGCAATATCGTGCAAAACCCACCCCATATTGGGTGTTTTTATGGGACAATATTCTACATTGGCTGTGCTGAGCCTATAGCCTATTTGCGCTAATCGCGCATCATGCTCTGCCAGATTAAGATATGCAGCAACGCCAGCATTATTATCGGAATTACCATCCGCACTAGCATCCGCTCGAAGAACAGATGAACAAGCAAAAAATGCCATCCAGAATAGGAGCAAATATCGGAGCATAATTATACCTTTACCGCCGCCCGTTTTAATCGATCATTAATGGCTATTCCAACGCCATCATCGGCAATGGGTGCGATGGCAATGGATGTAGCATTGCTATTATCGCCTTGATGCAATGCCGCAAAAAGATTCGATGCTGCTTCATCCATATCTATGGAAAGCGAGAGATTATAATCGCAAATAGCATCCCCTAGGGCGATATAATATTCATCATCCGATGGGCTATCGACATTTAAGCGCAGTGATTTGCGTGGTGCATAATGGCTGCTGAGTTGGCCCGGAGCCTCTATTATATTTGCCTCATTAGGGGTTTTACCACTGGCCGATATATTCCCATACACTATAGCTTTACTACCCAAACAATTTTCTATCATAGCATGGGTGATAGGGCCGGGCCGCAATATTTCCCAACCATCGCTGCGCAAAGCAACAATGGTCGATTCCAACCCTTTTTCGCACACACCGCCATCCAATATAGCGGGTGTATTATCACCAAAACTATCGCGCACATGCTGCGCATTGGTAGCGCTTAATTGACCGCTTCTATTGGCCGATGGCGCGGCTAAATTCAAACCCGTCTCTGCCAAAATAGCGCGCATAATCGGATGCGCAGGACAACGCAGCGCCAAAGTGGGCAGGTCCGCCGAAACATTATCAGCTATCCCATTGCCGCCGAGCGCAGGCAGCACCATAGTGAGCGACCCTGGCCAAAATTCATCGGCCAATTTTTGAGCTATATCATTCCATTGCACCAATTTTTGCGCCGCGCCAATATTTGGCACATGCACGATCAGCGGATTAAATGATGGCCGCCCTTTAGCCGCAAATATTTTGGCAACCGCAGCTTCATTGGCCGAATCAGCGGCTAGTCCATATACGGTTTCTGTCGGGATAGCGGCTATGCCCCCTGCTTTTAGCAGATCACAAATATGCTGAAACTCCCTATTGGCAGTAAGGGAAATAATTTCTGATTCTGATGACTTTATCCGCTTCATATTTACCGCTATAGCCTTGCTATTCAATCAAACATAATATTTTTTCAAATATGAATTTTGCCACTTAGGGATACACGCTATGTTTACCGCACCGACCAAAGACCAGCTCTTTACTTTAAAGCATATCACGGACATTAGCGGCATTGCTGCGCATGAACGTTATGCCGATGCCAGCGAAGATATGGTGCAAGCAATTGTCGAGGGCATAGGCGAATTTGCTGCGGGTGAATTTGAACCTTTATACCGTATTGGTGACACTGTTGGTGCGCGCTTAATAGATGGCAATGTCATCATGCCAGAGGGTTATAAAGAAGCCTATCAAAGCTTTGTCGAAGCAGGATGGGCGAGTATCAATGCCCCTATAGAATTTGGCGGACAAGGATTACCTTTTTCAATGGCAACCGTAGTATTGGACAGCCTCGGCGCGGCCAATATGGCCTTCACGCTTTGCCCTATATTATCGGTTGGCGCTATTGAATCGCTCCACAGCCATGGCAGCAAAGAGCAGCAAGAAAAATATCTACCCAAATTGTCGAGCGGTGAGTGGACGGGCACAATGAACTTAACCGAACCACAAGCTGGCAGCGATGTTGGCGCTCTAAAATCGACCGCCACTCCGCGCGGTGATGGCACGTATCAAATAAAAGGCCAAAAAATTTATATCAGCTTTGGCGATCATGATATGGCCGACAATATCATTCATCTGGTATTGGCTCGCACCCCCGATGCCCCCGAAGGCACGCGCGGTATTTCGCTATTTTTAGTACCCAAATATAATATCAATGAAGATGGCAGCTTTGGTGCGCAAAATGATGTGAAGACCGTCTCCATCGAGCATAAAATGGGCATTAACGCATCGCCCACCTGTGTGCTGCAATATGGCGAAGAAGGCGATTGTATTGGCGAACTTATCGGCCCTGAATTTGGCGGTATGCGCGCTATGTTCACTATGATGAACAATGCGCGGCTCAATGTCGGTTTGCAAGGCGTGCAAATCGCAGAAGCGGCCACCCAAAAAGCCATATATTTTGCCAAAGAGCGGGTTCAATCGGCTCGCGCTGGCGGAGCAAGCAAAGATTCCGTTGCCATCATCGAGCATCCCGATGTGCGCCGTATGATATTGCGCATGAAAGCCAGCACCCAAGCGGTGCGTGCCTTGCTCTATTATGCCTCTGGTGAGGTCGATCGGGCTAATCTGGGCATAGAGGGCGCACGCGAAATGGTGGATTTACTCACCCCGCTTGCCAAAGGATATGGCACTGATGTTGGTACAGAAGTATCTAGCCTTGGCATCCAAATTCATGGCGGTATGGGCTATATCGAGGAAACGGGCGCGGCTCAATATTATCGCGATATTCGCATTGCCGCCATATATGAAGGCACCAATGGCATCCAAGCAGCGGACCTAGTGGGCCGTAAATTGGGCATGGCAGGCGGCGATGTCATTCGCAATCATATCAGCCGCATTATCAATGAGAGCAAAGACGAAAAAAACCTCTTAGAGCTTGCATTAGCATGTCAGAATATCACCGAATATTTCATCAAAGATGCATCTGTGGATGATCGCCTATCGGGCAGCTATCCCTATATGACGATGATGTCGGTCATGACCTGCGGTTGGCTGATGAATCGCCAATATGAAGCCGCTAAGACAGAATTAGCAGCGAGTGGTGATCCGACATTCCTAAAATCCAAAATGGCATCGTGCCGCTATTATTTGGATGTCATGGTAGCCGAAGCCATCGGCCTGCATAGCGCAGCAACAATGGGCAGCGATCTGCTCTATGCGCTCAGCGAGGAAGAATTAGCGTCCTAAGATAATCTTATTGTGCGCTGACCCGCCAGATAATATTGGCGACATCATCAACGACCAATAATGCACCATCGGGGGCGATAGCAACCGATGTTGGGCGTCCTTTGGCATTATCATTCTCGTCCAAAAATCCGGTCAATATATTCACGGGCTGACCTACGGGCTTTGCGCCATCAAATTTGACAAAGACAACATCATAGCCCGATTTTGGAACACGGTTCCAAGAACCATGACGTGCGACAAATGCTCCATTGGAAAATCCATCGCCCAATGCAGCATTTTTGGCAAATACCAGCCCTAGCGGTGCAGTATGCGGCCCTAATGCATAATCGGGGCGACGTTCATATTCACGCTTTTCAGGCATTAATGGAGTCACGCGCAAATCTGTATATCCGCCCCAATAATGATGCGGCCATCCAAAATCCGAACCCACTTCAACCTTGGTTAAATAATCTGGTACTAAGTCAGAACCCAGCAAATCCCTCTCATTCACAACGGTCCACAAATTGCCTTCACTATCCCATGACATACCAACAGGATTGCGCAAACCGCTGGCAAATATACGTGTGCTGCCGCTGGCTATTTCATGTTCCAAAATAGCAGCACGGCGTTCCTCTGTATCCATACCATTTTCGCCAATATTGCTGTTCGAACCAACGGCGATATAGAGTTTCGTGCCATCTTCACTCGCGATTAAATTACGCGTCCAATGATTATTGGGTGCTAGCGCATTTAATTTCACAACCTCTTTGCCCTTAGCTGTGATTTTCAAATCGCCTTCTGTATAAGGAAATGCAAGCACAGCATCGGTGTTCGCCACATAGAGCGTCTCGCCAACCAAGGCGACACCAAATGGGGAATTTAGATCGCCTAAAAATTCACTGCGCGTTTCAGGCTTACCATCATTATCGCCATCGCGCAGCAAAGTGATACGATTGGCCGATGGCACGCCAGCGCCTGCTTTATCCATAAAATAGGCCGCTGCCTTTGCAAATATACCGCCTTCTGGACGCGGCGGGGAATTGGTTTCCACCACCAACATATCGCCATTGGGCAAGACATAGAGATTGCGCGGATGGTCAAACCCCTCAGCAAAACGTTCTACTTTTAATCCTTGTGCTGCAACGGGTTTTTCTTCCTCGGTCCAGCGATCAACATCGGCCACGCTGTCCGTTGGAAAAGATTGTTTCCTTGGGCTAACTTTTGAAAGATCAATATCAGGGCCAGTAAGCTGCTCTATTGGAATCTGAGCCTCATCAGGGCGCGTGACATAATATCCAAAACCTAGTGCGGCGATAATGAAAAGGATGGCGAAATTTCTAATATGTTTTAGCATATTAGTAAATTATAGCGTCCTTACCATGCTGGCAAGGGGCGAATGCAATAATGTTTGAAATTAGTCGCTTTGCTGCGCCATATATTCGATTAGGGCAGCGCGTTTATCAGCATCTTTAATGCCAGAAAATGACATGCGGTTACTGGGCGCAAAGGCCTGCGGCGATTCTATAAAGGCATCCAAAGCGGCTTCATCCCAAACGCCTTCTTTGGCAGATAATGCAGGCGAGTAAGTAAAATCAGTCTTGGCGGCAATTTCACTGCCGACAATACCCCATAGATTAGGGCCGATAACAGCATCTTCACCTTTGGCAATCGTATGACAGGCTCTGCATTGATTATAGATGGTCTCACCAGAGAGTTTAACGGTCTGCTGGGCGCTATTATCTTGCGCGCTGCTGCTATCTCCGCCGCAAGCCGAAAGGCTTAATAGAGCGCATGATAATAGGGAGGCGCGCAATATCATTAGCTTGCAGGTGCTTCTGCTGGAGCTGCTTTTGCAGCTGCTTCATCTTCTGCGGTGGCTTCTACTACATCACCACCTTCTGGAACAGGAGCCGCTTCTTCGCTTAATTCACCAGCCGCTTCGGGCGCAGCTTCTTCGATTACAGGGGCTTCTGGAAGAGGAAGGTTAGAACCTTGCCCATTCATATATACCAATACATTGGCGCGATCTTCGGGTTTGCTTAAACCGGCGAATGACATTTTGGTACCAGATGCAAATTTCTTAGGGCTTTTGAGCCATGCATCCATTTGTTCCCAAGTCCATGCGCCGCCAACTTCTTTAAGCGAGTCTGAATATGCAAATCCGCTTACCGATGCCAATTGGCGTCCCATGATGGAATATAGATTAGGTCCGATACCATTAGCACCGCCTACTTCTATCGTATGGCAAGCCACGCATTTTTTGAAAACAGCCTCGCCTTTTGCTTCATCGGCGCTGGCCAATAATGTTTCCATAGCTGGGCCAGCATCAGCTTCTGCGGCACCGCTAGCTTCTTCTTCGACTGCATAACCGAATGTTTCGGGTACATCTGCGCTATAAATTCCGCCGGATACGATGGATAGACCAAGAGCAACTATGCCTGCTCCTAAGACCCAACCCGCGATTGTATTGCTATTGTCTGCCATACCCAATTCCAATTCATTATTGCTTCGGCCAAATAGTATTGCACCGATAATCAGATGTCCTTTAATGCCCCTATGCGGTGCGTGCAAGACCCATATTCACTATATCTCTATATAATGTTGCAATTAATCCAATAGAAAAAGGATTAAAAAGACACTTGCCCCGCAAACCATGCCATCCTATCGCTACTCTATTATGAACAGCTATCCCAAAGCCGCGCTCAATCATGTCAAAGAAATGACATTATTGGCCGAAAATAATCTCGAAAAAGCGATAAGCTTTCAAGGCGCTCCCGGCGCCAATTCGCATATTGCAGCGCTGCAATATGAGGAGGATTGCTTACCGCTTCCATGTTTTTCATTCGAAGATGCTATTGATGCAGTGAAAAATGGCGATGCTGATCGCGCCATCATACCCATAGAAAATTCCCTGCATGGCCGCGTGGCCGATATTCATTTTCTACTCCCCGAATCAGGGCTGCATATCATTGGCGAGCATTTCATGCCCATTCACCATTGTTTGATGGGCTATAGCACAACAGCCAAGCTCGAATCCGCTATGAGCCACCCCCAAGCATTGGGGCAGTGCCGCAAATATTTGCGCAGTCATAATATCATTCCCATTGCTTATGCTGATACGGCAGCCGCTGCGGCTTATGTGGCTGATGCCAAAAATGACAAAGCCGCTGCCATCGCCCCTAGCCTTTCTGCAAAGCTTTATGGATTAGAAATGATCCAAGAGAATATCGAAGATTCGCATGATAATATGACACGATTTGTAATATTGTCGCGCGATGCGCTTGGCCCGCAAGACACTATTGAAACGCCAATGACGACCTTGACATTTGAGGTCAAAAACATACCAGCGGCTCTCTATAAAGCGATGGGCGGTTTTGCCACCAATGGCGTTAATATGACCAAGCTTGAGAGCTATCAAAATGGTGCTAGCTTCTCGGCCACTGAATTTTATGCCGACATAGAAGGCCGCCCCGGCGATACTGCGGTTGATCGAGCCATCGAAGAATTGCGCTTCCATACAAAATGGGTGCGTATATTGGGAACATATCCGCAAGCCCGCGCACGCACCATCGCCGATTAAGCCCTATATTAAACAAGCCATATATTAGACAAGCCCTGTATTAAACAAGCCGATTGAGAGAGTATTGCGTATGAAAAAAAGATATATAGCTGGCGGCATCGCCCTAACATTGGTCATAGGCGGTGCAGTTGCGGCTTATACTATCTTGCCGACCACCCATGATGGATCACCAACGGAGCTGCCCGAATTGGCGCGCTTTGGCGATAGCATCGGCACGTCCGTTCAAAATATTGCACTTGGAACGCGAACTGTGGTGGAAACTTCATCTTTGGTAACGGGCAATTTAGGAGAGGAAGAGCGCACTCTGCGGGTGCGTTTTTGGTATCCATCGGATGGAGCAGAGGGCAAAGCAGCAGAATATGCACATGAAATAATCGTTGGCGGCAATGAAGCTGTCGGTGTTAATTTTGCAGGACAAGCAATCAATGATGCAATAGCAAAAGAGGGGAAATTCCCATTAGTGGTAATGTCGCATGGCTTTGGCGGATGGGCCGAACATTATAGCAATTTGGGTGAACATATCGCATCGCGCGGTTATGTCGTGGCCTCTATCGATCATGCCGATGAACGCGTTACTAGCGCACCATCATTTTTGACATCATTTAGCAATGTATTACAAAATAGATCGTTAGACCAACGCCAAATCATTGCAAAAATCATCAGCAATGCCAATAGCGCTAGCACAGGATATGCGGCCGCCATTGATACGAATAAGATTGGACTTATCGGCTATTCTATGGGCGGATTTGGCGCGATACGCACAGCAGGTGCGCCCTATGATTATAGCGCGGAATCGCTAGGTAATTTGCCCGAAGCCGCGCAACAAAGCATCAAAGATGGCACACAAGAAACAGCGCCAATCTCTGCGCTCATTGCCATTGCGCCTTGGGGCGGCACGGCCGATAACCGATCATGGAACAGCGATGCTCTATCGAAAATCACCGTTCCATCCTTATTCATTGCGGGCAATCAAGATGATGTGTCCGATTATGCAGGCGGCATTTCATGGGTGTTTGATGCTATGAAAAATAGCAAGCGGCATATGCTGACCTATCGTGAAGCGCGACATAATGTCGTCGGCAATGCGATACTCGATCCGAAATTTCCCGCCAATGATGATTTCGCCACCACCGAATATATGCGCGAGCCGGTATGGCGAACAGAGCGTATCAATGCGATTAATCAGCATTTTATCACCGCTTTTTTGGACCTAACTCTAAAAGGAGATGCCGATAAAGCGAGCTATTTGAACACACCAACGCAAGATTCCAATGATAGCAATTGGGAGATTGCTTTTGGCGAGCAATTAAATGGCTCTTTAGCAGGCAAAGACCAAGAATCGCATTGGCGCGGTTTTCAGCGGCGTTGGGTCGTGGGCCTAGAGATGCAGAGCAAAAATAAAGGCGAGTGAAACTAGCGCGGCCATTATGGAGCGGTTTATATTCCTTCACCGTCATGCTGCACTTGTTTCAACATGATATATACGAAGCCTCGTTATCCTGAAATAAATTCAGGATGACGGAGGCAGTTCAAGATGACGGGAGCTATTCAGGATAATAAGGACTGCGCAGAATGAAGCAGGCTTAACCGCTAAGCTTATCTTGAGTGCGCAATTCAAAATCAGATGCATCATGACGCTCGATAAGCTGTTCATGTAATTCGCCCCAAGCACGATTGACCATCTTACCGCGTTTGGCCGCTTCGCGCTCACCAATTTGCTTGGTCCAGCGCATCATATTTTTGTAGCTTGCTGTATCCAAAAACTCCGCAGCATCATAAACAAGACCTAGCATAAGGGCGCCATACCAAGGCCATATCGCAATATCGGCAATACTATATTCATCGCCTGCCATATATTCATTGTCCGCTAAATGACGGTCAAGGACATCCAATTGGCGCTTCACTTCCATAGAGAAACGATCGATACAATATTCAATTTTGAACGGTGCATAAGCATAGAAATGGCCAAATCCGCCGCCCAAATAAGGGGCACTGCCCATTTGCCAAAACAGCCAATTCAAACATTCAGTACGCTTTGCCGGATCTTTGGGGATAAGCGCATCAAATTTCTCTGCCAAATGGAGCAAAATGCTGCCCGATTCAAACACACGCACAGGCGTATCACCGCTGCGATCTAGCAAAGCAGGGATTTTTGAATTGGGGTTAATATCGACAAAGCCGCTGCCAAATTGATCGCCGCTACCAATATTGATTAAATAGGCATCATATTCTGCGCCTTTATGGCCCATCGCCAATAACTCTTCAAACATCATAGTCACTTTTACGCCATTGGGTGTCGCCATGCTGTAAAGCTGAAAAGGATGCTCGCCGCTTGGCAATTCTAAGTCCTTAGTCGCACCGGCGATAGGACGATTGATATTGGCGAATCTACCGCCATTGGCGCTGTCCCATTTCCAGACTTTTGGCGGGGTATAACCTTCGGGTTGATTTGGTGGTGCAGCTTCTTCGCTCATGTTGGAATTCCTTACAATTGCTGAAATTAAGTTTTATATTAGGACTAAATACGCACTTATCAAGTGGCTAATGCATCAAACTTTAATGCGCCTCCCTATGCTATCAATTAGTGCGCTTGCCCCCATGTTTTACCAATGCCAATATCCACGGCCAAAGGCACTGAAATATCGGCATAGGGTTTGGCGGCATTTTCCATCACATCGGCAATGACTGTGCTAGCCGCTTCAACATCACCCTCTGGCAATTCGAACACCAATTCATCATGCACTTGCAATAGCATGCGCACATGCCCAAGGCCCGCCGCTTGCAATGCAGGAACCATGCGCACCATCGCGCGTTTGATAATGTCCGCGCTAGTCCCTTGGATGGGTGCATTGATAGCGGCCCTCTCGCTTCCTTGGCGTTCGGTTTGATTTTTGGAATTGATGCGTGTGAAGTGCGTTTTGCGATGAAATAATGTCTCGCTATAACCGCGCTCTTTAACGCTCTCTAACGTATCTTGGATATAGACATTAATTCCGGGGAAGCGCGCGAAATATGTATCAATCATCGCTTGTGCTTCATCGGCATCAACCTCTAATCTTTTGGCCAAACCCCAGCGCGATATGCCATAAAGAATAGCAAAATTAATCGTTTTGGCTTTGCCGCGCGTATCGCGATTCACCTCTCCAAACAGCTCATTCGCGGTACGATTGTGAATATCTTCGCCCGATGCAAAAGCCTCTTTTAACGGCCCAACATCGGCAATATGCGCCGCCAGCCGCAATTCGATTTGGCTATAATCAGCCGCCAAAATGACATTGCCCTTATCCGCCACAAATGCCTCGCGAATTTGACGACCAATTTCGGTACGGATCGGGATATTCTGCAAATTAGGATCGGTCGATGACAATCGACCTGTTTGCGCACCGGTGAGCGAATAAGATGTATGCACCCGCCCTGTTTTTGCATTAATTTGTTCTTGCAATGCATCTGTATAGGTTGATTTAAGCTTTGATAATTGCCGCCAATCAACGATTTTTTGGGCTATCTCTTCGCCATCATTCGCCAACCGCTCTAGGACAGTGACATCGGTGCTATATTGACCCGATTTTCCTTTTTTGCCGCCCTTTAGTCCCATCTTGCCAAATAATATCTCGCCCAATTGTTTGGGGCTGCCTATGGAAAACTCCTCGCCTGCTATCGCGTGGATTTCTTTTTCTAAGCTCTGCATCTGATCGGCAAATTCGGATGATAATCGCGCCAATTGCTCGCGATCTACCAATATGCCCTCATTCTCCATGGCCGATAAAACAGGCACCAATGGACGATCGACCATTTCATAGATGCGCGTTGCACCATCGGGGGCCATGCGCAGGCGCAAATGCTGCCACAGGCGCAAAGTGACATCCGCATCTTCGGCGGCATATTTGGTTGCATCCTCTAGGCCAACTTCAGCAAAGCTAATCGCTTTTTTACCCGTACCGCAGAGCGATTTATAGCTGATACATTCATGTTCCAAATAAAGTTTAGATAGCTCATCCATGCCATGCCCATGCACGCCCGCATCCAGATTAAAGCTCATCACCATCGTATCATCGAACGGCGTAATCTTAATATCAAGCTGCGCCATCACGCTCATATCATATTTCAGATTCTGGCCGATCTTCAATATACTATCATCTTCGAGCAGCGCCTTAATGCGCGGCAGAGCATCTTCTTTAGCAATTTGCTTGGGCCGTTCGGCCAGCAAATCCGTGCCGCCATGATCGAGCGGCACATAACAGGCTTTGCCCGCTTCGCTTGCCAATGAAAAGCCGATTAAATTAGCGGTAACAGCTTCCAAGCTGTCGGTTTCACAATCAAATGCGACGCGGCCAATCTGACGCGCCCTCGCTATCCATTTATCCAGAGCCTCAACATCGGTGACGCATTCATAATCATCAACATTAATCGCGGGCATATCGGGCACAATCCCAATCGATGCGCTTGATACTGTATTGGTTGCATTGGATGTTGGCGTATCATGGCCATCCACTTTGCCGGCTAAGGCCTTGTTTGCGCTCTCACTATTTGCTGTTTTACCAATGCGGCGCAGCATCGTTTTGAAACCATGCTCTTCTAAAAAACTTACCAAAGGCGGCTCTGGTATTTCAGCCAAAGCCATATCCTCTATCGCTATTGGCAATGGGCAATCTTCTTTCAAGGTCACCAATACACGCGAGAGCCGAGCAAGCTCTGCATGCTCGACAAGCCGTTCTTGCATTTTAGATTTTTTCATCTCTGGTGCGGCGGCAAGCACCGATTCCAAATCGCCATATTCGATCAATAATTTGGTCGCCGTTTTGGGGCCTATGCCCGGAACACCGGGAATATTATCGCTGCTATCGCCCATCAAGGCCAGCATATCGCCAACCAATTCGGGACCAACGCCAAATTTCGCAACCACTTGCTCGCTGCCGATACGCAAATCTTTCATCGTATCGAGCATTTCAATCGATGGGCCATCTGCGCCATCACTATCGACCACCAATTGCATCAAATCTTTGTCCGATGATACGATGGTAACGCTCCAACCCTTCGCATAAGCAGTTTTCGCATAGGCGGCGATCATATCATCGGCCTCGACATTCTCTTCCTCTATCATCGGCAGGGAAAAAGCGCGCGTTGCATCGCGGATTAATGGAAATTGTGGGCGCAAATCTTCGGGCGCTTCGGGGCGATTGGCTTTATATTGATCGTAAATTTCATTGCGAAAGCTGGTCCCTGATTTATCGAGCACCACCGCCAAATGGGTTGGCCCATCGGCGGCGTTCAAATCATTGACCATCTTCCAAAGCATATTGGTATAGCCCGAAACCGCGCCCACTGGGACGCCTTTTGGATTGGTAAGCGGCGGCAAGCTGTAATAAGCGCGAAATATAAAGGCACTGCCATCAATCAAATAAAGATGTTTGGCCATACTATCATTTTGAGAATCTGTCATGATGGGTAACTAGCATCGCATCGGCTGCGCGTCATGTAAGAATTTCATAGAAATATGCACATTAATTATCTGCTGGACCTTTTCAATCAAGCGATTAAAGTGGGAATCACGTAGGGAGAGAGACGTGACCAAAATAGTAAAAAACCAAATACCACAAATGTTTGCAAAATTTGCGCTCGGAACAGCAGCAGCCATTGCGCTAGCGAGTTGCGGCCAATCGGGCGGCGGCGGAGACGATAAAGTCAATGCGGAATATTTAGCCAGCGGCGGCGATGGCAGCAATTGGGCGATGACTGGTTTTTCCTATGATGAACAACGGCATAGCCCTCTCGATCAAATTAATGACACGAATGTTGATCAATTGGGCATTGAATGGTTTGCTGACCTGCCCGATGCACGCGGTCAAGAAGCCACCCCCGTTGTTGTCGATGGTAAAATGTATATCACCACGGCTTGGTCGAAAGTATTTGCTTATGATGCCGCAACGGGCGAAGCATTATGGAATTATGATCCTGAAGTGCCCGGCGAAACAGCTGTAAAAGCGTGCTGCGATGTCGTTAATCGCGGCCTTGCTTACTGGAAAGGCAAATTATTCGTCGGTACATTGGATGGCCGTTTAGTATCTCTGGACGCAAATAGCGGCGATGAACTTTGGAGCGTACAGACGCTAGACCCTGAATCCAATGGCACGATTACGGGTGTTCCGCGCGTTTTCAAAGATAAGGTGATTATTGGTAATGGCGGCGCTGAATTTGGCGTGCGCGGTTTTGTAACCGCCTATGATGTGGAAAGCGGTGAAAAGGCTTGGCGTTTTTACACAACGCCCAACCCCAAAGGCGAAGCCGATGGAGAGGCTAGCGATACTATATTGGCAAAGGCGAGCGAAACATGGAGCGGCCCTGATAAAGCACAAAAAGGCGATTGGCGCGAGAGCGGCGGCGGCGGCACTGTTTGGGACGCCATTGTTTATGATGCTGAATTGGACCAGCTCTACATTGGCGTTGGCAATGGCAATAGCTGGAACCATGGAGTGCGCAGCGCAGGCGAAGGCGATAATTGGTTCATATCATCGGTAGTTGCCCTCAATCCCGACACGGGCGAATATATTTGGCATTATCAAGAGACCCCTGCTGAAACATGGGATTTCACTGCTACTCAGCCGATTATTTTGGCCAATCAAATGGTCGATGGAGAAGAACGTAAGGTTCTTTATCATGCGCCGAAAAATGGTTTCTTTTTTACCATTGATCGCAAAACTGGCGTGCCTATTTCGGCAGAACCTTTTATCGAAGGCGTAAATTGGGCCACAGGATATGATAAAGAAACATGGCGGCCGATAGAAAACCCCGAAGCGCGCTTTTATAAAACGGGCAAGCCATTTCTGGCATTACCCTCTGCTTTGGGCGCCCATAATTGGCATCCCATGAGCTATAATCCGAGCACAGGATTGGTTTATATCCCTGCACAAAAAGTGGCAGCGGCCTATATTCCAGCCTCTGGCCTTGATGCTGAGCGCAAAAAATTAGGCTTTAATACCAATGTTTCCAATGCTGGATTTTCCCTGCCCGATGATGTGAATTTCGTCAGAGCTGCGATAGCGGCGACCACAGGGCAATTGGTGGCATTTGATCCGCGCACGGGCAAAGCGGCTTGGACAATTGACCAACAAACGCCTTGGAATGGCGGAACATTAAGCACCGCAGGCAATTTGGTTTTCCAAGGCAATGCATTGGGTGAATTTAATGCTTATTCCGCTGACAAAGGCACAAAATTATTCAGCCTTCCCGTACAATCGGGTGTATTGGCTGGCGCATCAACCTACAGCGTGAATGGCGAACAATATGTCGCATTTCTAACCAGCAAAGGCGGCGCATTTCCGCTGGTGGCTGGCTATGCTGGCGGGGCAGCAAATCCCATCCCAAGCATACCGCGCTTAATCGTTCTAAAATTGGGCGCGAAAGGCGAATTGCCTGCTCTGCCTGAACCTGTGAAATATGAATGGAATGCTCCTGATCAATTTGGCGATGCTGCGCAAATAGCCGATGGCGAACAATCCTTCTTACGCTATTGCATGGTATGCCACGGCGCAGGGGCGGTTGGCGGCGGTGTCGTTCCTGACTTAAGAAAATCTGGAACAATAGCCGATAAAGATACATGGAAATCTATCGTTTATGATGGCATCTTAAAAGACCGCGGCATGGTAGGATTTTCATCTGTAATGGATGAAACCCAAACCGATAATATCCGCGCTTATGTAATCGGAAGAGCAGATCAAGCCAAGAAAGATGATGCAGCGATAACGGCCAATTGATGCGAAATTGGGCATGCTGTAATTTTAAGCAATTGCCTAATTTTTAATCATAAAAAGAGGCGGTATTTTCGCAGTTAGTTCCATGTGAAATCACTATTTCTATTGGAGAAAACTACTTTTCTAGGGAATCCAAAGCGAAACAGGGTGCGACCTATAAAATCCGCACGCACAATATCATTTGGCATGTTTTTTGAATGTATTTGCTGCATAATTATGATATTATGAATAATCATATTCATCATTCGAAATTATCAAAGGATACGCAGCATGAAAAAAGTTGAAGCCATTATCAAACCCTTCAAATTGGATGAAGTCAAAGAGGCTCTTCATGAAGTTGGTGTTTCAGGTATCACGGTGACGGAATCAAAAGGCTTTGGTCGTCAAAAAGGCCATACAGAATTATATCGTGGTGCAGAATATATCGTCGACTTTCTTCCCAAAGTTAAATTGGAAGTCGTTGTCGAAGATTCATTAGCAGAGCGTGTCGTAGAAGCCATTTCAAATGCAGCACAAACAGGCCGTATCGGCGATGGTAAGATTTTTGTTATGCCCGTTGAAACGGCTGTTCGTATCCGTACTGGCGAGCGCAACGAAGACGCAATCTAAAATTTAGCTCTCAATAGAGCGCAATTATTTCAAAAGCCATAACTCAGGACATGGCACAACATTACAATCAATATCCTCAGCCTGATGAAGAGGAAAGTATAAGGGAAGAAGAAATGGCAAAAAACGCCAAAGATATTTTAGATATGATTAAAGAACATGACATTGAGTGGGTGGATGTGCGTTTCACAGACCCGCGCGGTAAATGGCAACATCTATCAATGTGCTCAAGCGTCGTTGACGAAGATGCACTAGAAGATGGCTTTATGTTCGACGGTTCTTCAATCGAAGGCTGGAAAGCCATTAACGAATCTGACATGATTTTGCGCCCTGATCTGGATGCAACATATTTAGATCCATTTTCAGCAACACCTATGTTGATCGTTGTTTGTGACATCGTGGAACCTGGCGATGGTTCACTTTACTCGCGCGATCCCCGTTCAACCGCAAAACGCGCCGAAGCCTATTTGAAATCTTCTGGCATTGGTGACACCGTTTATGTTGGCCCAGAACCTGAATTTTTCATGTTTGACGATGTTCGTTTCTCTGACGGTTATAACGGCAGCAGCTTTGAAATTGACGATATTGAATTGCCAACCAACACAGGTAAATCCTATGAAATGGGCAATATGGGCCATCGCCCGCGCGCCAAAGGCGGCTATTTCCCAGTAGCACCAGTGGATAGCGCCGTTGATATTCGCGGTGAAATGGTATCAACCATGATGGACATGGGTCTTCCTATGGACAAGCATCACCACGAAGTGGCCGCAGCGCAGCATGAGCTAGGTATTACTTTTGGTACATTGGTGGAAACCGCCGATCGCACTCAAGTATATAAATATGTGGTGCAGCAAGTTGCACATGCTTATGGCAAAACAGCAACTTTCATGCCCAAGCCTATCAAAGAAGATAATGGCAGCGGCATGCACACCCACATGTCAATCTGGAAAGATGGCAAGC
Organism: uncultured Sphingorhabdus sp.; assembly: GCA_947492905.1. Lineage (GTDB taxonomy): Bacteria > Pseudomonadota > Alphaproteobacteria > Sphingomonadales > Sphingomonadaceae > Sphingorhabdus_B. The sequence goes on from CANLOL010000001.1 coordinate 66,903, forward strand.
CTCTTTTCGCTGGTGATGAATATGCTGGCCTATCTGAAATGTGCCTCCATTATATTGGCGGCGTTATCAAACATGCTAAAGCTTGTAATGCATTTACCAATGCGACAACAAACAGCTATAAACGTCTAGTTCCAGGCTTTGAAGCGCCTGTTCTTCTTGCTTATTCTAGCCGTAACCGTAGCGCATCATGCCGTATTCCTTATGGTGCTGGTGACAAAGCGAAACGCGTTGAATTCCGTTTCCCTGATGCGCTTGCTAACCCTTATCTATCAGCAGCAGCATTGTTGATGGCGGGTCTTGATGGCATTGAGAATAAAATCCACCCAGGCGATGCTATGGATAAAAATCTATATGATCTTCCACCTGCAGAGCTTGCCGAAGTGCCAACCGTTTGCGGTTCACTGCGCGAAGCTTTGGAAGCATTAGAAGCCGATCATGAGTTTTTGCTAAAAGGCGATGTGTTCACCAAAGATCAAATCGATGCTTATGCTGAATTGAAATGGGAAGAAGTTAGCCGTATGGAAACAACGCCTAACCCTGTTGAATTTGACATGTATTACAGCAGCTAAATCTAGCTCTCTCCAATCTGAAGCCCGAAGGAAGCATTTCCCTCGGGCTTTTTTTTGCGGTAAATATATGCGCCTAATAGCCGTTTAGTCTCTCGCTATTTTAATCGCTCTAAATAATAGGGGCGCGCCGAATGTCATATGAAAGCTTAAAATTAAGAGCGTTATAAATGCGCCGCTATAGCCATCTACTATATAGCCCATGATGCCGGATAATAATGACAGCGAAGCAATACCCACTATCGCAGCAAAAACCGGCGCGATAAATGCATGGCCCCAGATTTGCGCTTTCAATTCATAGCGCAAATAATCCTGATATAATTGATGGCCATAGAGCCACCCCATCATCAAAGCGCAAACCAATATCGTTTCATAGCTGTTGGTTGAGCTTGGCCAAATGAGAGATAATAGCAGCATCAGCATCAATATCATCGGCAAATGCCAACGGGCATGAAGCCCGCGAAACTTAGCCAATGCAGGGTGCAGGGAAAATTTGAAAAGCAGTATTGAAACTGCCGCTAAGGCTAATCCGACTATTATATCCTCTACATCATGCACGCCAAGATAGATGCGTGATAGGCAAATCATTGCGACAATGATGCTCGATAAAATCCACATCCATGTTCGGCGCACTTCATATGCGAGCCACAACCATAGCACGCCAGAGACTTGAGCATGACCCGATGGCATACCGAAACTCTCGGCTACTTCCGCATCTAGGCGAAAAACCAAATCGGGTCTTGGGTTCATCCAATAATCTTTTAAGAAAGCATTGAGCAAGCTGGTCAGCATGACAATCATCATTAATCGCGTGGCGGCATCTCTATTCCAGAGCCAATAAAGCAGCGGCAGAAAGAATGTAATAAATGTTGGATAGCCTAGCCATGTAAAGCCTTCAAATAGTGGCGTTAGCGCAGCATTACGATAGGGTATAATCCAGCTAATATCATGCAAAATATTATTCAATTAACAACCTATCTTTGTTCATATCATTGGAAAGCATTGAAAATAATCCATAGCCTCAATTATCGATCTGAACAGAAAAATCCTCTACCCAAGCAACGCCTTCACCTTGCATAATTTCCGTGCCCAATTCAACATCGGCAATATAATATTGGTCCAATTGTAAATCTGATAATATGGGATTGCTCAGCAAATCTATGACATCGAAGCTATTCGAGAGACGGTTATCCTCGGCCTTAAATGTGACATAGACCCAGCTATTATCATTTTCTCCCGAAGCATCGCTCCAATTTCTATCGAGCCATACCGACCATTGCCTGCCCCCGCTCTCAATAGTGCCAATTTGCTCCCCCGCTGGATTAAGATGCCCCTCTGTCGCATAGGTCCACACCATAATTTCAGCCGCTATCACCGCCTTATTTTGCGTTTCACCAATATCAACGCTGTTGGTCAGCCACATCGATGTAGCAACATTAAATTCGCCGCGCGTATCAAAACGCATTTCATGCGAAATATTGAGGGCATTAATATCTTTTATCTTTGCAGGCAAATCATTGCCGCCAACTGGCAGCGGCGCCCAAGGGGATGTTCCAACCTTTATCTGAGGATAGGCAAAAATCTGTTGCCCTGTATCTGGCCATTGCCATGACCAACCATAGATGGGTGTATCCGAATTTGGTTTCTCTACTATGCATTGCTGCCATGCATAATCGCCAGCTGCATTTTTGTTCCAAACATTATTATAGAGAATTTTACCATCAACCTCTATCGATTGATAATCATCGCATCCCAGCTTTATGACCTCTGGCTTAATCCATATTTCTTCTTCGTTAGTGCATGACATCGCCATATAAATCATTGGAAGCATGCATATTATGCGGATGGTTTTTGCTATCATCTAATCTCTATCCTAATAATCTCGGCTGATTTTAGCATTTACGCCTTGTTCGCCCAGCGTAGAGATAGAGGATAATAGCGCAAGCCAGCGGGTGATTTGAAACTCAACCTGCGTCGCACTATAGCCCCTGCCATCGGTCACCAATTCCACAAAAGTACGCCGCCCAATATATTTACCAACGGCAATCCCTGTACCTTGGCCCGTCGCTGCATTGGCAGAAACAAAGCGCAATCGGTCTAATCCAACGGCTTTGCGAATAGCATTAATCGGGTCTAATCCGCCGCTCTGTAATCCCGCAACAGCCGATGAGAGCTGTATCGCCTCGGCAGCTGATAATTCCAATACTGATGTTCCAAATAAGAGGCGCGCCAATAATTCCTCTTGCGGTAATGTCGGCGTGCTAGTGAAGGTAATAGACGGAGAGAAGCTACGCCCGCGCACTTCGATTCGCGCATCAACGCCATTGAGCAGCGCCTCTGCCACAATATCAATTTGCGGATTGGGCGGATTGCGCCCACCGAAAATTATCGCCCCGCGCGCCAGATTAAACACCCTGCCCGCAAAATCATAATCACCGCGCACAAGGTCTGCGCGTCCCGCGATAGTCGGGCTGTCAATACGCCCACCAATTTTGAAATCACCGCTCCATTCGCTCTCTATACCAAGGCCAGTAACATCAAAATCCCTATTGGCTTTTACGCCTAAATTAAGGCGCCAAGGGGTGATGTTGCGATTGGCAAAAGGCAGATCATCGCGCCTATTTATCTCTCTAACTTTGATATTGGGTAATATCTCAGCAGCATTAGCGCGCCCCAATTGATAGCGCCCTTGGTTCATAATTATATTACCAGAAATTGTTCCGCCATTGCCGCTTGATGCTATTTTAATCGGCCCTGTAACGCGCGCAGCAACATCGTCTCTGTCTATCAGCAATGCATTTTTCGCATCAATATTTAGATTAATCCCAATGCTATTGCTGTTGGTAAAATCAAAAAATCCATTGCCTGTTATAAAACCACCGCCCGGTGTATTGCCGCTTATTTGAGTAAAGCGCAATTGCGAGCCATCAAAACGGCCTTGCGTTTTTAGGCCACTGATAATCGTACCAGAAAGACCGCTTTCCAATCGCGCATTTTTGGTTTGCAAAGCACCGCGTATTTGCGGGTTGTTAATAGTACCGCGCGCATCAGCCGCTATTTTTGCATCGCCCGTTAAATCGAACAATTCAATACCGGTGAGCCGCCATAATGTATCGGCGCGGCCATCAAAACGCATTTGCGCAAATAATTTACCGCGCAGCACCCTATCGATAATATTGCTGCCGCTGCTTAAATTTATCTTGGTCTGCAAACGGCCCACATTATTCTTATTACGCGAAAGCACAGCACGCGCAGCCAATATAGAATTTTCAAGCTTCATATTGAGTCCAGCGTCAATGGGTTGCGAAGATAAAAATAGCCCTGAGCGGGTTAGGCCCTTGATGTTTAATTTGGCTTCTCCGCGCGGACGATTACCAGTGTTGGTAAATTGAATATTGCCGCTCGCATTGCCGCCAAAGCCCAAATTACTATCGCCCAAATCTAATATATCGAGCGGAAGTTTTTTGAGCAAAGCATCCATTTCCAATATAGAATTACCAAAGCGGCCCGAAGCGGTTAATTGGCCTCCGCCATAGCTTAATCTAGCAGGCTGCAATCGCCATATACCACCCTTATTTGTGATGATAGCATTGCGGGTCAGTCTGATGGGTTTGCGCCTATAATTCCCCCTAGCCTGCACAACATATCGGCCCGGATTAACCGCAATATTGGTTGTAAAGTCAAAGCCGCTGCCGCGCGTTCCAGCCACCGAAGCCGTGACCTCGCCTGTCCCATTTTTGATTTTCGCATTGGCAGCAATACGGCCCAATATTAAATTGCCTTGGCTAATGCCTTGCGCCTGTAATGTGGCATCTATGTCCGATGTTTGGCCGTCAAAAACCCCTGTCAGATTAAATTTACCCGACCGTATCAATATCGCATTATCCGATCTAAAGCGTGCATTGCGTATATCAAAATTGGCAACAAGCCGCTGCGCTCCATTGACAGGCCGTAATTGAATATCGCCATCAACCCCGCCCTGATTAATAGTGAAATCACCGATAAGCCCAGCAGCGCTATTTCTTATACTGCCCTTAGCCACTGTGTCGCTGACCAATAAATTATCGAAACGGACAAATGCATCGCCATTTTGTGGTAAAATAATATTACCCAAGCCATTAAATGGCCCAAGCAAGGATTGGCCATCGCTCTTAAAAGCAAAGCCTGATTGATTGGGCGTTAGTGTGATGGCGACATTTTTCAGCCCCAATGGATCATAAGGATTATCGAGATTCAGCGTTACTTTTGGCCTTGATAAATCACCGCTGATTGTGGCTTTTGCTGCGCCATATTGTTTATGAATGCCTTTGCCAGAGATTAAAAATGTTCCATCGCGCATCCTCTGACCGCTGCCTTCAAATGCCAGAAGCGGTGATTGTACAGTGAAGCTTGGGAAACGAAAAACTGCATCAGGGCCAAGGGCAATTTTGGCATTTACGCGCGGTAATCCACCTGTAATATCGCGCACAAATCCATTATCGGCGCGCAGCAATTGAGCATTTACATCGCCAGTAATAGCAACGCCTTGCGGCCGTGCAGGGCTGAAATTCAAACGTCCTTCTATGTCAGCAAGTCCGATGCCTTGCACCAGATATGATGGCAATTTTCCGTCCAGATTAATATCATATTGGCCATTGGTTAGATTGGAAACTATATCCAAATTACCGCTAATCCGATTGGTTTGAACTTTGGCTTTATCAACCGATAAAATATTATTGGCCAGATTGATCTCACCATCGGCTCTTATGGTGCGCAGCAATGCTAAAATCTGCGGATCAAAACCTTGGGCGCTTTGTGCCGTCAATGCGATGGGCAAGCGCATAGCTCTTCCGATACGCCTGCCCTCACCTTTTGCTTCTACACCTAATAATCCAACAGCTCCTAAGCCAATACTATCCCCATTGACCAGATATTCAACTTTCATATTGGAAAGTGCACCATCCAATCGGGTGCGCCCCGTAATTGATTTTCCTTTGAGGTTTTTCACTATGCTCTCAGGCTTTAAGAGTGCGAAATCGACCAATAAAGCATCGGGGCCGCCCAATGCAAAATCATATCCGCCATTTAAGTCCAAATCTATATTTTGAGAATTTGCCTTGCCCTCAAAACGCACCATTTTATAGTCATATTTGCCTTGCAAATCTATCGTCAGTAAAGGGACAGATATATTGCGAAGCAAACCCGCAGGCAGCGCTACAGAATTAATATCGCCTGCTATTGAATAGTCCCCATCATTTGCTTTTAGGGCTAGGCTGATATTCTCTATATCGTTCAAAGAGGCGCTTAATTTACCTCTCCATGCGCTCCAATTGCCATTGCCCGATAGGCTAATCTTATCTGCCCATTTTATACCCGTGAAACCTTGTATGAAACCATCTTGCGGTGCTTCTATGTTGGCCGCTAATTTGAACTTATCCGCATCGGGTTCAATATCCATATCAATATTGGCCATATCATTACCGCTCTGGCTATTGAGCAATATTTCAAGCCGCGCACGGCCCGATTGAATATCGGCGCTACCCGTTAAGGATAATATATCGGATCGTCCTATTATTTGATCATTAATAGCTATGTTGCGGGCATTCAAATCACCAATATAAATATCAAAATCTGGCAATTTGGGACCATCATCATCGCTCTCATTGAGCAGTGGCAACCGCTCTAAATTTCCGCTTTCTATATCCAGACTATCAATTGATAATCGGCCCGCCAAATAACCAATAGGGAACCAATCCATAGTGACTTTATTGGCATCAAAAAATTGCCCTTTAGTATCGGATAATTTAATAGTGTCTATGGTCAGCTCATTATAGATTGAGCCATCTAGACCCTCGACTTGAAACCCTAATCCAGATTTTATCTCCAGCTGATTTATCTGTTTCTCAATGAAACGATGGCCAGAAGCAGTATCGATCCAGATTGCCAATATAATGACAGCAAGCACCAGAAATGCTGGTATCAACCAAAGCCAGCGCAAATGGCGCGACATTTTTGGTTTTGCTTCTTCGGCCATTAAAAGGCCTGCCCTAATGATATGGCTAGGGCGATTAAACTCTCGCCTTCTCTTCGGTTCAGCGGCGTGCCAACGTCAATACGTACAGGCCCAAAGCTAGTGTAGTAGCGCAAGCCCAACCCTGCCGCGAACCGAATATCTGAAAAATCGGGCGTTCCGCGATCGGACACACCACCAGCATCAACAAAGGGCACAATTCCAAAAGACCCAATGCGATATCTGGCCTCTATCGCAAATTCAGCAAGGCCGCGTCCGCCCAGCGGATTGCCATTGTCATCAACGGGGCCAATATCCTGAAAACCGAATCCACGCACCGAACCGCCGCCGCCAGCATAATTGCGGCGTGAAGGCGCTATGTTGGTTGTCTCTGCCCCCGATATAGAGGCCAATCTTATGCGTCCTGCTATCACAAGATTATTGTTAACGGGCTGATAAACGCTGCCATCTATCTGCGCTTTGAAATAGGCAATCTCATCAACACCCGTTGATATTTCAGGGGAAACACGCGCGCTCAAGCGAAACCCTTTTGTGGGATCCAGCAAATCATTGCTTCCATCATAGCTTAACCCCGCAGGAAGCGATAATATGTTAAAAAGCTCTCGGCTAACAGTGCCATCAAAAACCGCGCGTTCATCGCTGAGCGAATATTCCACGCCAATATTATAGGCCCATTTCTTTTGAAAGATTAGCGTAGTTTGACGCTCATAGCCAATAGCAATATCCAATGATCTAGCATCAAAAGCATCTAAGTTTTGATTTCTTGCCCGAAAAGAAGTTGTCAAAACACGGTCGCGCCCTTTGAAATTATTACGCCTATAGGTAACACCAGCTGCTTGTTCGCGCGTACCCAATATGCCCGCAATATTGATAGCCCCCTCTGGTGGGAAGAAATTGCGATGCTCCCAACTGGCCTCTACCCGAAAACCCTCTCCGGTATTAAATCCAACCAAACCCGCTATAGTGCGCGCCGGTGCGGGGTCCAATTGCACATTCAAATCCACTTGGTCAGCATTGGTAGCCGATGGCACAGCTTCAATCTGCACATTAGAGGCCAATGACGTTGCAAAAATCGCTTGGCGCAGATCGCTCACATTGCTCTGTTGAAACAAATCCCCTTGCTCAAAACGCGCAATATTTTCGAGATGCCTTCCGCTTAAAATTGACCCTTGTCCTGTTATGATGCGGCCAAAATTATATTTACGATCTGGAGAGACAGGCAAAGTTAAATCACCCTCGCGCCTTGCATGATCTATCAGCAAATCTGGCTCGCCCACAGTTCCAAAAGGATAACCATTATTGAGCAAGCGATTCTCTAATATAGATTTACCATCAACGATGGAATCTTGCTTGACGATATCGCCTTTTTCAAATGCAAGAGCCGAGCGCAGAAATGCTGCGTCTTCGCTTATTTCTAATCCAGGCAAGTTGATGCTGCCATAGCGATATTGCGGGCCAGGAACGACATCCAAAATCACATTAATGTCGGTTAAATTATCGTTGCTGGATTCAATGCGATATTCCACCAAATTATCATAATAACCCTCTAAGCGTAACAGCTGATCCAGCAATTCGGTGTCGGTTTTGGCGCGGCGTAATATTTGCGAACCATTGGCCCCAGCATTTGATTGCAGCTTTAAGGCTGATAAATTATCGAACCGATTAAATATGCGGCCTCTGTCAATATTATCAATGCCAGAAAATAATATATTATAATTTTGATTGCTATCAATATCGAGCGCCACATCGGTTTCAGATAGATCATCTTCTTGTGCTAATTGGACATCATCTTCAAAATTAAGCGCTTCTTGGCGCGCTGCATCGCTCAACTCTTCAGGGGCTTCTGGATCAAGTGCAATTCCAGCCTGCTTAATATCAATTTCGCCATTATCAATATTGTTAATATCGCTTTTGGCTGCATCCCTATTGATAACATCATTGGCCGATAATGTTTTTTCTTTCTCTCCTTCGGAAGCTATATCATTACCGCCATTTAATTGCGTATTTGCATCATCTTGCTCATCAGGCCAATCAACACCAATATCGAGATTGTCATCAAAAGGGGCATCAATATCAAAATCATCGAACATATCATCATCAGGTTCAGATGATGTTGGACCAGTTGGTGCAGGTTCAATGGGTGCAGATTCCGATGATATTTGCTGATCCTGCAGCTGTTCAACCTCTGCAATGTTTTGAGTATCCGCGCTGTTCGCAGGAAAAATAGCTTTATTATTGGGAGCATTCTGCGCATTGGCGATGATTGCAGCTATGAATAATGTGTCAAATATCACAGCATATTCCCATCAGATGCGGTATAGTAAATCCGGCCATGCAGCGGATCAGATTTACTGACCCTTAATGATATTGGGAATAGTCTTGGGAATATTCTGGACTGCATATCATGCTGTTATAGTATCGCGGCACAATGCTCCAGTGCGATAATAAAGATTTACACAGCTTTTTATCAATAATTTCAAAATATAGCCAATGATAATGGCTCTTATATTATTTTAAAAGGCTTGTTGCAACCGATCTAGCATAAGATGATGGAAAGGCTTGGATTGAAGCGCCTCTGATTGAATCTGCGCGCTTAATCGTTTCAATCTATCGTAAATGACTTCGCTCTCAGAAACCAAATATTGCGCTTGCGTTGGCAATATATCAACTAGCCGTTGATCGCTAGCTGGGGCATATCCCAATTCACGATCATGCTCTTTTAATTGCGCTTCATCAAGCTCGCCCGAATGAATGGCTTTCTCGCTCAATAACCAAGCAATAGAATGCATCAACCGTGTGGTAACTTTTAATGACTCACAAGAAAAGGATACAGCCAATTCCGGAGCGATACTATCATTTTCCTGATGGCGTTCAAAATAAGCACGCGCTTCATCGGCCAAAATCATAACCTCTGTATAAAGGCTATGCAGCACATGAGCGGTAATAGGTTTTGCTTGAGAATCTGACACAATCAACATGGCTATCTTGATACATATATTTTACATTTTTTGTTAGTGAAAAATGCCCGAAACTAGGGCGGATTTCAAAACGTGTCAGACTGGAACATGTTTATTAGAAGAGATGAATTGCTTAACTATATTCATTCAGCATCATGCGATTATATCTGGAATGAGCTGATCTTCAATTGCGGCAATCTGATCTTTTTTGGCCAATTTCGCGCGTTTGAGCCTTGCAATTTGCATTTGCTGGCTACTGCCAAGTTCAATCAAAGCATGGATAGCATCATCTAAATCACGATGCTCTAACTTTAGGGCAGCCAGCTGAGATTTCAAACCTTCATCATTCATAACTATATATTGCCCTTAGATGTTTTTTAATTCAATCATTAACTGCTTATCACCGCGATATTGGATAAACAGCATTTGCAGTTGTTTTAAAAAATTTGACCAATGGTTTCCATTTTGAAGTAAATTTTACACGACATATTTTAAATTTTATGGTTAATATTGAGTCTCTTTATTGAGTCTTTTTGGATGCGATATGGTCTTAATCATATTTCGTCATAAAATGATAATTCATAAGAACCACATTATTAGCACATTTAAAATGGGAGAATTTATATGAGCGACAATCATCTAGCAGCCCTTAAAAGCAAACATCAAAATATTGATAATGCCCTTAGCGCCGAAGAAAATAGACCCTTCCCAGATGATAGTAAAATATATGCGCTCAAAAAACAAAAACTCTCGATCAAAGATGAAATTAAACGCTTTGAACTTGCCCATTAACATTCTTAATTAGGCCGAACTATTGGCCAAAACCACATAATGAAGACACATAATGAAAACCAAATTATGCATAGGCACTAAGCGTCCTATGCATATTGAAATATAGTGTCATTTTAGAATTGACACCGATATCAATTGATGCCAATTTTAATATTTATCTGAGTATATTACAGGAGTTTCGTAATGCGATTTAAGCTAACATCATTATCATCTGCAATGGCCGCTATACTGATCGCTAATGCATCGCCAGCATATGCAGAGATTAGCTGTCCATCCAGCGGTGATCGAAAAGCTACTGAAACTCAGAAGTCCGCCACCGATGGTGATAAATTTGATGCTGCCATCAATAATGTTTACCGCCTACAATTTCCAACTTCATCATCTTGTATTAATGCAAGAGATCTCAAAAAAGGGCAGATTATTCCCAACCATTTTTATCAAGATGTTGATGGGAATTTAATATTCAAATTTGATGGAAAAAGAAGCAATCGGCTTGAATTGCGCGGTGAAAATTATCCAGCGAATAGCGATCAAGTCTTAAAAGGCCAATTCACTCTGCCCAATAGAGACAGCAGTGCAGCGCGCTTTACAATAGCGCAAATATTCTCTGAAACAGCAAGGAACCCTATTTTCCGCATAAGTTATGAACGCAATAAAAATAAGCTAAAGAATAAAATTTGGGCTTGGTATCGCGTCAATAAAGATGATCCCAAAGCGACATCTCAACCCTTATGCAATGCACCAGATGATGAAAAAGCGCTTTCCTTTATCATTGCCTATAGCGTCAAACATTCGAAAATTGTCATTCGTTGTGTCAAAAGCGGAGAGAAAGAAATAGCCTTTGCATCTGATCTTGGTACGTACAAAGATAATGCAGATGATCGCTATTATTTCAAGGCAGGTTGCTATTCGCAAAGCGATGGTAAATGCGAAGTAAGCTATAGCGCCTTATCCATTCCAGCTGGTTTCGAAAATTCAAAAGATTGATAGGGCAATAGCCTAATTTCATTCTATAGCGATATGAGTCCTATTTTATTATTTTGCTATATTTATGACTCTTCTCTCTCGCCATAACCAATAGATAATGCTAGTGGCTACGCCATGGCATCTTCTGTTGAAGCTTCTCGAAAAATAATCACTGGCCTGCATGAAATTATGGCCTCGCGCAGCCCTGTGCAAGAAAAATTAAACTATGTGGTTGATACCATTGGTGAGGCCTTATCCAGCGAAGTATGCTCAGTCTATATTCGCAGAGAAGGCGTCTTAGAATTATTTGCCACCAGAGGTCTTAATCAAGAAGCCGTTAATGTTGTCAAATTGGCGGTCGGCGATGGCTTGGTCGGTACTATTGCAGAAAATGTAGAAACATTAAATTTAGACGAAGCCGCTGTTCATCCTAATTTCCTATATCTGCCAGAAACGGGCGAAGAAAAATTTCACAGCTTTGCTGGTGTTCCCATCATTCGCAATGAACAAGCGGTGGGCGTTTTATCGGTCCAACATATAGAGCCGCACAAATATGATGATGTGGAATTAGAAGCATTGCAAACCGTTGCAATGATTTTATCCGAATTAATCGCCAATGCTGAATTAATCCATGACAGCGATTCTTATGGCATTATTGATGATGGTACAGTGGCCCTTAGCGGTTTGCCCATAGTGATGGGTATGGCCGCGGGCGTTGCTACATTTCACCAACCGCGTATTCGTATAGAGCATACACTCGCCCAAGATATAGAGGCAGAGAGGCACCGCGTTTATTCGGCTTTTGATAAAATGCGCGAGCAAATCGATACTATAGCTAATCAAGCAGATTTCATGACCGGCGGCGAACATGAAGAAGTTTTGGCGACCTATAAAATGTTTGCTTATGATGAAGGTTGGTCACGCCGCATAAATGAAGCCATTGATAGCGGCCTCACCGCTGAAGCTGCTATTGATAGGGTGCAGCAACACACCCGCATGCGCATGCGTACTATTGATGATCCTCTATTAGCCGAGCGTATGCACGATCTAGAGGATTTATCAAATCGCCTGCTTAGGATTGTTTCGGGTCAGATGAGCACCGCTGCGCAATTGGGTCTGCGCCAAGACACAATATTGATAGCGCGCAATTTGGGCCCTGCCGAATTATTGGAATATGATCGCCGGCGATTGAAAGGCGTTATATTAGAAGAAGGATCATTAACCGCTCATGTTACTATTGTGGCGCGTGCGTTGGGCATTCCTATGTTGGGCCAGATTAGAGGCATTCGCAAATATGTCCGCGAAAATGACCTCTTATTACTAAACTCTCGCGAAAAAAGCTTAGTGATAAGACCAAGCAATGCATCTGAGACAGCCTTTCGAGATGAAATTGCCAATGTCCAAAAGAAAAAGGCCGCCTATAGCCAATTGCGCAACGAACCTGCGGTCACATTAGATGGGCATAAAATCGATCTGATGATTAACGCAGGATTGCGCGATGACATTTCGGCGCTTGCCACAACGGGCGCCGATGGCGTGGGCCTATTCAGGACAGAATTTCAATTTTTAGTATCGGCAACTCTGCCTCGCCGCGAAAGACAGGAAAAATTCTATCGTGATGTGATGGATGCCGCCAAAGATAAGCCCATTATTTTTAGAACATTGGATATTGGTGGGGATAAAATATTGCCCTATCTGCGCCAAGAAGAAAATCAAGAAGAGAATCCTGCATTGGGTTGGCGCGCATTGCGCATGGGCCTATCGCACCCTGGATTGATGAAAACACAAGCGCGCGCTCTCTTAGAAGCCGCCGCAGGGCGCGATTTACGGGTCATGTTCCCAATGATTTCGGAACCGTGGGAATTTGACGAAGCCAAAGCTTATTTTGATGGGCAGTTAGATTATCTAAAACGCCGCAAGCAGCCGATCCCCAACACTATATATTATGGCGCAATGTTGGAAGTCCCTGCATTGGCCGATATGTTAGATATATTGACGCCAAAATTAGATTTTATCTCAATCGGTACCAATGATTTGACCCAATTTTTATTTGCAGCCGATCGCGCACACCCCAAATTAGCAGAGCGTTATGATTGGCTTAGCCCCGCAATATTGAGGTTCATAAACCGCGTGGTGCAAAACACCAAGGACACGCAAACATCGCTAAGCATTTGCGGAGAGATGGGCGGCAGGACATTAGAGGCTCTTGCCCTTATCGGCCTTGGCGTGACGAAATTATCAATAACGCCGGCTGCTATTGGCCCTGTGAAATCAATGATCCGTTCATGCACATTATCTGATGTTCAAACGAAAATGGAGCAGCTTATTGCTGCGCCACCTGAAAACACTAGATACAACCTTTTACAATGGGCGGAGCAACAAAATATTGAACTGGATTAATTTTTCTGTTCAAGTGAAAAGCTATTAACATCATTGACATTTAACTATGAATGATATGTTGTCGAATTAGGATATATTTAGCAGGTGGAGAGCGCAGTGTCAGACGATGCAAATGATGGAAATGAACAATCAGAGCATGTCGTGGGCACGGTCGGTGAACATCTAAAATCTGAACGTGAAAAAGCCTCTATGTCTCTCGAAGATGTTGCTGGCAAAACGCGTATCACCATTCGTCACTTAGAAGCATTAGAAGCTTCTCAACACACTAAATTACCTGGTAAAACATATATATTGGGTTTCGCAAAAGCATATGCGCGTGCACTTGGACTTGATGATGCCGAAATAGCAGCGCAGCTTCGTGAAGAATTGGCGCAATCAGAAGAACTGACCAATCATAATTATGTTGAGACTTTTGAACCAGCATCAGCAAGACGTATTCCATCCAAAGCTTTAGCATGGACAATCGCTATTATCGCAGCGATTGCATTAGCAGCTTATTTAATATGGCGCACCGCGCAAATGGATCTTTCTGGCCCCGAAGAAGTTGTTACAGAAGAAGTTAGCGATACAGAGGCAGGTTCAGAGACTGAACAAAACGAAGATAATGCACAGGAGGTTATCACCACAGGAAAAGTGATAATGACCGCAACCGATGAAGTTTGGCTACAAATTAGCGATGCCGATGGTAAGACTATCTATGAAAATGTCATGCAAGATGGCGATAGTTATGAAATACCAGCAGATGCAAATAATCCGGTCATTCTAACGGGACGTCCTGATGTCCTTAAATTTACGGTTGGCGGAAAAGCGATTAAACCGCTGGGCGATGGGAAATCTACTATCAAAGATGTGGGTGTTAGTGCGCAAGCCTTGATAGATTTTAACGCAGCTCCCAATTCATCTGAATAAATAGCGTATTGAACGCATATCAATTAACCATTGATTGACGGTTAAGTTGCGTTATGATTCTATGGTTCTAACGGAGGATATGATGCTGCATAAATATAAATTAATCACCTTAATGGCTGCTATTGCATTCATTCAGCCACAAAATCTGTTAGCGCAGGATGAAAATGTTGAACGGCGCGTTGAGAAATTGGAAAAAGAAGTCAGGGCTGTGCAGCGCGTAGTTTTCCCGAAAGGTTCTGATCGTTTCTTTGAACCCGAAATTGTTCCAGAAAAAAGCCCGACCACCACCAATCAAAATTCAACCGATAATGCTGCTGTTCGTGACTTATTAGGCCGCGTCAACGCATTGGAAGAACAATTGGCAACGCTAACGGGGCAATTGGAAGAACAACAATTTAAAATGCGCTCGGTTGAAACACGATTGGCAGATTTAGAAAAAGGCGTTAAAGAACAGCAAGCCGCAGCGTCTGAAACAGCTAGCGCTTCGCCATCTTCTAGTGCAGCAGCCTCTAGTTCGTCGGCTAGCAGTGCACAAACAAGCCAAGCAGCTGCCGCTCCTGTTTCCTCTGCACGGCGCGATGCAGTAGCAGCGATTGAAATTCCATCCACGGGTGATGAATTTGAAGATAGTTATAATTATGGTTTCCGCTTGTGGGACGCAAAATTTTATCCCGAAGCGCAAGTACAATTGCAAGAAACGGTTGATAAATTTCCCAATCATCCAAGAGCAAGCTTTGCCAGAAATCTTTTGGGCCGCGCTTGGTTAGATGATAATAAACCAACCAATGCCACCAAAATATTATATGATAATTATGTTAGCGACCCGCGCGGAGCAAGAGCCCCCGATAGCCTCTATTTTCTAGGCAATGCATTGACCAATATGAATGAGTTATCAAAAGCATGTGAAGCCTATCAGCAATTGCAAGATGCTTATCCAGAAATTTCTGAAGGCCGCCTTGCGAGCCGTTTAAGCAGAGGGCGTTCTGCTGCTAAATGCAGTTGATTTTGAATTAAACATGCCGATGAATAATGCTCATTAAATGGTAGATACAGACCAAAATTCTGAGCAAATATCGCTTTTTGTGACGGCCATTGAGCGGTTAACCAATAGGCCGGCAAAGGGCGGCTCAACTCCCGCAATTACGCCCAAAATTGGCGTGGCTATATCGGGCGGCCCAGATAGTATGGCGCTATTATGGCTGATGAAATATCATTATGATGGCGCTATTTTTGCAGCGACTATCGACCATGGTTTGCGCAAAGAAGCCGCGCAAGAGGCTATGCATGTTGCCGCAATCTGCCACAAACTTGAAATTAAACATGATATTTTAACGCCCGCACAGCCCATTACAGGCAATATCCAATCCAATGCTCGCAAAGCGCGATACGCATTATTAGAGCAATGGGCGCAGAAAAATGGATGCGATTATATCGCAACGGCCCACCATGCGGACGATCAATTGGAAACGATGATTATGCGCCTCAACAGGGCAAGCGGCATTGGCGGCCTAGCCTCTATCAGAGAGCGTAATGGCAACATCATTCGGCCCTTATTGGGATTGCGAAAAACCGATTTAATCCAAATATGCGAAGCCGCAGAAATTGAATATAGCAATGACCCCAGCAATCATAATGATGATTTTGATCGGGTGAAAATTAGGCAATGGCTAGAGAAATGCGAATCTCATGGGTACGAGCCAATAATCGACCCAATTATGGCTCAAAAATCCGCATTGAACCTGCAAGATGCGAATATTGCGTTAGAATATAGCAGTGCAATTTTGGCCAATGAGCGGATTGAGAAACAAGCCGATAAGATTATTTTGGACATTGCCGATCTGCCAATAGAATATCAACGGCGCTTATTAATTCAAGCATTACAGCAAATGGATGACGGGCTTCAACCGCGCGGGACTAGCCTCGAAAATTCTATTAAAACATTGAATGGTAACAATATATCCATGATAGGCGATATTAAAATCTCTCCGAAAGAGGCTGCTATGAATGGTGATAGACATTTATGGATATTGTCCAAAGCTCCGCCGCGCCGACAGAGATAAATTTAATTTCGCGTCATACAGAGATTATTCATCTTATTTGTCGATAAGTCTTATTCAATAATTGATACAGAAAACTATGCTATTTATATTGTTTTTCGGAATATCCGTCCTACATTATAGAGGTATTATTTTAAGGTTGAGCAAAAATGAACGACGAAGAAGAACCAAAAGGCAATCCATTAATGAAAAGCATGGCCATTTGGGGTGCTATCATACTGGGATTAATGTTGATTATGTCCGTATTGGGCAGCGGCAATAGTGAAAATTCTGATTCCGTCAGCTATAGTGCGTTTCGCACCCAAGTTGAAAATGGCAATGTTAAATCTATTGTTATCACCGATGATCTTCTCTCGGCAGAAACCAATGATGGTCGCAAAATATCGACTGTTCCGATTAACAGCGACACCAAATTTTATGATCTGCTCAATGAAAAAGGCGTCGACATTAAAGCGCAAGCCGATGAAGGCCCTAGCCTCTTATTATTATTCCTCTATCAAGCATTACCGTTCATCCTTATCCTCGGCATAGCGTTTTTTGTATTGAAACAAATGCAAAAAGGCGGCGGCGGCGGCGCGATGAGCTTTGGTAAATCCAAGGCCAAATTGCTGACTGAAAAACACGGCAAAGTCACATTTGCTGATGTGGCTGGTATTGATGAAGCGCGCGAAGAATTAGAGGAAATTGTCGAGTTTTTGAAAGATTCGCAAAAATTCTCTCGCCTTGGCGGAAAAATCCCCAAAGGCGCATTATTAGTCGGCTCACCTGGTACAGGTAAAACATTATTGGCGCGCGCTATCGCTGGCGAAGCTGGCGTTCCATTCTTTACCATTTCAGGCTCTGACTTTGTTGAGATGTTCGTAGGTGTCGGTGCATCACGCGTGCGCGATATGTTTGAACAAGCCAAGAAAAATGCACCTTGTATTTTGTTCATCGATGAGATTGATGCTGTTGGCCGTTCACGCGGCGGCGGTGTTGGCAACCAAAATGATGAGCGCGAGCAAACATTGAACCAGCTCTTGGTTGAAATGGATGGTTTCGAAGCCAATGAAGGTATCATCATTATCGCAGCGACCAACCGTCCCGATGTGCTTGATCCTGCGCTATTGCGTCCGGGCCGTTTTGACCGTCAAGTCACTGTGCCATTGCCTGATATTAAAGGGCGCAAGATGATTTTGGATGTTCACATGAAAAAAGTGCCGATGGCACCCGATGTGGATTCGCATGTTATTGCGCGCGGAACGCCTGGTTTCTCTGGTGCTGAATTAGCAAACCTAGTTAACGAAGCCGCTTTATTAGCAGCGCGTCGTTCCAAAAAATTAGTAGCTATGGCTGAATTTGAAGAAGCCAAAGATAAAGTCATGATGGGCACCGAGCGCAAATCTATGGTGATGAGCGAAGACGAAAAGAAAATGACCGCTTATCACGAAGCAGGACATGCGGTTGTCGGTTATTTTGAGCCAGCAGCTGATCCTATTCACAAAGCCACCATCATACCGCGTGGCCGTGCATTGGGTATGGTGATGCAACTGCCTGAAAAAGATCAAACCTCTATGCATTTGGATCAAATGCATGCGCGTATCTCTATTTTTATGGCGGGACAAATTGCTGAGAAATTAATCTTTGGTAAGGACCGCGTATCCGCTGGTGCTTCCAGCGATATTCAAGGCGCGACCAACATTGCTACCGCAATGGTGACGCAATGGGGCTTATCAAAATTAGGGCCTGTGCAATATGAACAGCAAGGCCAAAATTATTTGGGTCAATCGGGTGCGCAGCGTCGTCCTATGTCCGATCAAACAGCACAAGCCATTGATGATGAAATTAAGGGCATTTTGGACAAAGGCTATAAGCGTTCAGAATCGCTGCTTAAAAAGCATGATAAAGAATTTCATCGCGTGGCCGAAGCATTGCTCGAATATGAAACATTGACTGGCGATGATATTAAAGTGCTAATCGAAGGCGGCGAAATTAAGCGCGATGATAGCGATAATAAGCCCAGCAAACCGATACAAGATATTGGCACAATGATTCCTAAGTCTGGCAAAGGAAAGGGCTCTGCTTCAGGTGCAAATCCGCAAGCTATATAATGTCATTCCCCTAATTGGGGCTGCTATATTGCTAGCAGGCTTTGCTAGCGCGACATTATATACGCCTGCGCTCTATGCGCAAAGCGCATCCAAAATTATCAATGCGGATGCTTTTTATAATCGAGCGATAAAATTACAACGATTGGGTGTGAGAGCTCCGTTCAATGATGATTTTAAGCCTATGGTTGCCCATGCTAGGAAATCATTTCGCAGTGTAGAGGCGCAAAACAAAAGCGCTAAGCGCCGAGGAAAGCCGCTATATTGCCGTCCGGAGGATGAGCAATTATCGCCCAATCAAGTTGTAAGGGAATTATCACGCATACCGCGCATAACGCGTAAGAAGATAAATTTGAACCGGGCTTTCCTAATGATTGCCAAACGCAAATATCCCTGCTGAAAATGAGCAAATCTATTTATTGTGATGAAAGCGGCGGCATTGGCGCAGGTGCAATGACATTTGCGGCAGTACATATATCCGCAAGTGATGCTGAGAGATTGCTGCAACGCTTTCGCGATATAACCCGCCATCGCGGCGAATTAAAAGGCAGCCGTATTGACCTGACAGAACGCGGGTTATTTTTCGAACTATTAGAAAAGTTCGGAGCAACGGCATTTGTTGGCATTATAAAAAGCGAAGATGTATCTGATACAGTGCGCAAAGCAGGCGGCAGCGATTTGAAAGCCTATAATCATTTGCTGCATGAGGTGATTGATAGCCTATTACCGCGCACAGGAGGATGCGGCAATGTGGTTATTGATGAAGGGCGCTATGATCCGCAAATTTTGGAAAATGCCCGCCAAGATATAGCCGAGATGCTGGGCAATTGGGGCAAAGCGCAATTGATGGATAGCAAAAGATCAATCGGCGTTCAAATTGCGGATGTGATTGCCAATAGCAGCTACAATATTGTGACGGGCAGCTCCAAAGCAGATCATATTAGCAAAATTATGGCGCCAATGGTGGAAAGCCATCGCATCACTCTGAAATATTATGATTTATAATATTCGGTTTCACGCATAAAAAAGGCCGCCAAAGGCAGCCTGTTTTATATATCATTATGTGGCTTACTTAGCGCGATCATAATCCCGTGCTACGCCAGCGGTGCGCACAGGGGCTGCAGCCGTAAGGCGCAGAGCTTCGGCAGATTGTGACAATGAGCCAATTTCATCTGGCATCTCATCATCATCAATTTGTAATTTCTGATGCGATTGTACCAAGCCTTCTTTCAGATCATCGGGACGAATGGTTTCTTCGGCGATTTCGCGCAAAGCAACCACAGGGTTTTTATCACGGTCGCGCTCTAATGTAATTTCGCTACCACCAGAAATCTCACGGGCGCGCTCTGCGGCTACCAAAACCAAATCAAAACGGTTGGTGACTTTATCAATACAATCTTCGACTGTTACGCGCGCCATATGCGGTTCCTGTAATTAAATGAAGTGAAGTTGAAGGCCATTAGAATCATTAGCTGCAATTGTCAATCAAAACCCATCTTTCACAGGCGTTATGATCTATAGTCTAATCCTATCGGAATATTATTTTTTCCAGCCCCAAAATAAATGGCACGGCAATATATTCCAAAGCGAATAGCCATTGTCTATTGTATCAAAATAAGGCGTCATAAAATCGCGCGCGCGGGCGCGAAATTGATAGACCAAGAAAGCGCCGCCCGATTGAATAGCCTCGCCCGTTTGCCGCGCAATCACATCACCCAAATCGCCCGGCAATGTTGAAAATGGCAAGCCGGATAAAATATAATTGGCTTTTTCAAATCCATGCGCTGCGATGATTTCATTCACATCAGCGGCGCTGCCATGCACGGCGATAAAGCGGCTGTCCGTAATATGGCGTTTCAAATAGCTGATAAAATCAGGATTAAGATCAATCACCAATAATGTCGCATCGGGTTTTAGACGGCTGAGAATTGCATCGCAAAATGTACCGACGCCGGGACCATATTCAACGAACAAATCGCACGCATCCCATTTTACCGGAGCAAGCATTTTATCCACCGTAGAATCAGATGATGGAATGATAGATCCGACCATGACCGGATGTTTTATGAAACCTTTGAAAAAAATGCCCCAAGGGCCAAAAAATCTTATGAGTTTATTTTTGAAACGCGACACATGACTGGTTTTGGCCGTGCTATTATCCATTAATTTTCCTAAATAACGTAAGGTAAACAAAGCTGTCGCAAATAGCGCTCTATAAATCAACTCTTATATATTCCATCCTATCATCCTATAGTGAGTTGCGCATAGTGACATCATCCGCCACAAGGCAGTATGACCCGTTATAATCCTGATACAATTGCTGTTATTTTTTCCGCAAAGCGCAACGGAAATGATGAAGAAGGTTATGCAAAAGCCGCTGCTGCGATGGTCAAATTAGCACAAAAGCAAAAAGGCTTTGTCGATATTGATAGCGTGCGCGATCAAAATGGCTATGGAATCACAATCAGCTATTGGCAGAGCGAAGACGATGCAATTGCGTGGCGCGATAACGCAACCCATGCCGCCATTCGCGATAAAGGACGCGCGATTTGGTATGATTGCTACGCGCTGCAAATCGCAAAAATAGAACGTAGCTATGATTGGAAGCGCGATGAATGATGAAAATGCGCAAGAAGCCAATTCTACTATCTCCACCGAACGGTTGATATTATTGTTCATGGTGATGATGATTACCGCTGCTGGTAATACGGCGATGCATTCAACATTACCGGCCATTTCAGCAACGCTCAATATATCGGATCTGTGGATCAGCCTGGCCTTTAGTTGGTCAGCAATCTTGTGGGTCGCCATGGCACCGCGCTGGGCTAGATTATCCGATAAACGGGGCCGTAAATCGCTCATGTCATTGGGGATGATAGGCTTTATCGCATCCTTCAGCCTATGCGGTATTATACTATGGTTCGGATTAAACGGATTTATTGGCGCAACGCTAACCTTTATCATTTTCGCCCTATTTCGTAGCCTTTACGGCGCCCTAGGTTCAGCCGCCCCGCCCGCAGTACAGGCCTATGTCGCGGCACGCACAAAAGCATCAGAGCGCACAAAAGCATTATCCTTGCTCGCATCTTCCTTTGGTTTGGGAACAGTGATTGGCCCTGCTGTTGCCCATTATTTAGTGTTTCAGCCCTTCACCCTTGCTGGACCAATGATCTGGTTCGCTGTTTTTGGATTGCTATGTTTGTTGGTTCTCATATTTCGGCTACCCCAAGATACACCGCAATATGCAGCGCGCGGCATTGTATCATCCTATCCTTCATCGGGAAGCATAAACGCCCCGCAAGAGGAGGATAAAGAAAATCAAAATGACAATCAGGAGCCTATCAAATTAAAATGGCGCGATAAGCGATTTGCTATCTGGCTTTGGACTGGCTTAATCGGCGGCCATAGCCAAGCAATGCTGCTTGGCGTCATTGGGTTTTTGGTACGCGACAGGCTGGGCCTGCAAGATGATCCTATCGCAACGGTAGAGGCCATAGGAACGGTGATGCTAATCGGCGCTATGGCGACATTATTGGCGCAATGGGGCCTGATACCATTATTGTCATTATCGCCCGCCAATGCAGTATCATGGGGTTTCATATTGGCGATGGGCGGTATTTTCTTGGTCGCTATTGGCGATGATATTAGCTCCATCAGCACAGGGTTCGCGCTCGCATCACTGGGTTTTGGGCTTTACCGACCAGGGTTTACATCGGGAACGTCTCTGTCGGTGAGCAAGAAAGAACAAGGCGATGTGGCTGGCAAAACGGCGTCGATCAATGGTGCTGCCTATATATTTGCGCCATTTCTAGGGGTCGCCCTCTATGGATATTTGCCCATATTATGCTTTATATTGATGGGAGGGTCATTGCTGATCCTCACACTATGGAGCTGGAAGCCGATGCGCGATGCCAAGTTCTGATTCTAATTTATAATGAAAATCATGCTCTGATAAATTGACATAAAAAAAGGGCCAGCGCGAAGCTGACCCGTAAAAAAGTCTTTAGGAGAGAATGCCTATAAGGCCTATTCTGTCTATGAGAGTTAAGATTATTGTGCAAGTGCGAAATAAACAATCCGTGTTGCATGACATGCAACTCTTAATTGACATTCTCATTGCTATACCTCTATTTTATGCTAGTTTGGATCATAGAGAGTTTTATTGCATTGCAATATAAAGAGGAGAATCATGCGACGTTTACCCCCTTTACGGTCTTTAGAAGCCTTTGTCCGAGTCGGAAAATTAGGATCATCAAAGGCCGCTGCCTCTGAATTGGCATTATCGCCCCCTGCTTTAAGCCGCCGTATCAAAGCCTTAGAAGATTTTATGGGCAAAAGCCTGTTTGAACGCAAAGCACAAGCCATGATATTAAACGAAGATGGTCGTGCATTGTTAGAATCCGTTTCCCCTGCGCTTGATGCTATGGCAGAGGCGGTCGATAATCTCACCAATAAGGGCGATGGTTTCAGATTACGTTTGGGAGTGCTGCCGCTTTTTGGATCGCAACGCTTAATCCCACGTTTAGCAGAGCTGAGAAAATTATATCCAAAGCTGCATATTGATGTTGATACATCGGCCCATGCAGAAAATCTATTGGGTGATGTTGTCGATGCAGCCATCATTATTGCCGATAGCGTTGACCCTAAATTATACAGCGTGCGGCTCGATAAGAATAATGTCTATGCTATTACTTCTCGCACAATGGCAGAAGAAAAAAATATCAATTCACCCGAAGACCTATCCAGAGAAACCATATTAATCCACAGCGAGATGAAGCAAACTTTAGACGCTTTTCGCAATGCAATTGGCCATCCTAATCTGCGCCCTGCCTCTATTGATTATATGGATAGCGGCGCATTGATGCTCGAAGCGGCAGCCAATGGCCTTGGCGTTGCTATCATGCATGGCGGTCATTTTTCCGATGCTAAGGATGAGCGGCTTACGCGCTTATTCGATTTTGAAATTGAGAGCCCTTATAGCTATTGGTTTGTGTGCAAAGAACGCGCTCTAAAACAACGCAGCGTGCGCATTTTCCATGATTGGCTTATCAAAGCTGATTTATAATATTGCGGCCAAAATAGCGCATAAAAAACGGGCCATAAAGACCCGCTTTAAACATGTTATGCTTGGTTTTTACAAACCGAGAATGAAGACGGCTTAGCCTACGCTCATGGATTTAATAACCGCTGGATTTGCGGGTGGCTCGCCTTTTGGTAGTGCATCAATATGTTCCATACCCGATGTCACTTCGCCCCATGCAGTATATTGGCGGTCCAAAAATGACGCATCATCAAGGCAGATGAAAAATTGGCTGTTCGCGCTATTAGGGTCCATCGCACGTGCCATTGAACATACACCGCGCTGATGAGAGAAATCATTAAATTCTGCTGGCAGATCAGGCTCATTAGAACCACCGGTTCCTGTGCCAAGCGGGCAACCGCCTTGGGCCATGAAACCATCAATCACGCGGTGGAATTTCACGCCATCGTAAAAACCTTCGCTGGCCAATTTGGTGATACGCTCGACATGTTTGGGCGCAAGATCAGGACGCAGAGCAATTTCGACATCGCCATGGTCAAAGTGAATGGTAAGTTTTTCATGGGCCATATTTATTTCCTTATTTTGTGTCATCTTCATATTATCAGCGCCTCCCATAAGCGATGTTTGACATGATATAAACCAAAAACATTGCTTTTACGCCCCGAAGCTTTATTTCATAGCTTTGCATCATGAAAGGGGGATGAAATATGACAGACACTATCAACATCTCCACAGATGAAAATCTTAATTATGATGCGGAATATTTGGACGAAGATAATCACATCGAACCCGAATATTTTTCCTCTATTCTTGATGCGCTCGAAACCCGCCAAGACGAAGAAGTTTACCGCCTTGTCCAACCTTTTCATGCCGCCGATATTGCCGATTTATTCGAACAGATAGAATCGGATAATAGAGCGCCTTTGGCCGATGCGCTAAGCGATTTGGTGAGCGCAGATGTGCTAGCTGAAATGAATGAGCATGTTCGCGAAGATGTGATAGAGCTTATTCAACCAGCGCAGCTTGCGGATCTCACGGGGCAAATGGAAAGCGATGATGCGGTTGCCATTATCGAAGATTTGGAATTGGCCGATCAAGCCGCTGTATTGGCGCAGCTTGACCCCGAAGATCGCGCCGCGATTGAAAATGCACTCTCTTTTCCAGAGGAGAGCGCCGGACGGATTATGCAGCGCGAATTGGTTGCTGTCCCTGAACATTTGACCGTTGGTCAATTGATAGATTATTTGCGCGAGAATGAAGACCTTACCACTGAATTTTGGGAAGTTTTCATTGTCGATCCCTCGCACAAACCGATTGGTTCATGCCAATTAAGTTGGATATTGCGCACGCCACGCAACATTCAATTGGGCGATGTCATGATGCGCGAGCAAACCTTAATCCCCATCGACATGGACCAAGAAGAAGTTGCGCTGCGCTTTCAAAAATATGCGCTTATTTCCGCAGCTGTAATCGACAGTGAAGGGCGGTTGGTGGGCGTTATCACCGCCGATGATATTATCGATATTATCGAAGAAGAAGCCAGTGAAGATATTTTGCGGCTATCGGGCGCGGGTGATGGCGATATTAATGAACCGATCCGTGAAAGCTATATTTCGCGTGTCCGTTGGTTAATCGCTAATCTGGTAACGGCGCTGCTGGCAAGTTCGGTGATTGCTATATTTGGCGGCGCGATTGAACAAATGGTCGCGCTTGCGGTGCTCATGCCTATTGTCGCCTCCATTGGCGGTAATGCTGGTACGCAAACCATGGCGGTTTCGGTGCGCGCCCTTGCGATGAATGAGCTGACCCAATCCAATACAAAGCGCATTATTGGGCGCGAATTTCGTTTGGCGATGCTCAACGGTGGCACCATTGCCATTTTGGTTGGGTGCGGTACAGCCATAATTTTTGGCAATGCTATGCTGGGCGGCGTTATCGCAGCGGCGATGCTTATCAACATCATTGTTGCTGGATTTGCGGGAATTATAGTCCCCGTCATATTCGACAGATTAGATCAAGATCCTGCCCTTGCATCGTCTATATTTGTGACGATGATTACCGATACTATTGGCTTCTTAGTGTTCCTCGGCTTTGCTGTTGCTAGCGGGTTGGTCGGTTTATAAGCCAATCAATATTATTATATTTTCCCACAGCAAATATTGCACTCTATATTGACTCGCGCGCTGCATTATAACAGAGGCTTTCCATGCCTTTGCACATGACCAAAATTGCATTTAGAAGCGAGAGCCCAGAGACATTGCGCGCTTGGCTCGAAGCGCATTCTCGCGAAAATGGCGGCATGGGCGAAGCACGTCTAACCACCCGATATTTGCCCAAACGTCATGCAGAAATGGTCGGCGGTTCGCTCTTTTGGATTCACAGCAAAAAGATTGTTGGACGCAGTCCGCTTTTGGGCTTTCAAGAAAATGGCGAAGGACGGCAATGGATAAGATTAGAACCAACACTGATTGCTGTGCAAACTATCCCAAGGCGCGCGCACCAAGGCTGGCGCTATTTTGAAGAAAAAGATATACCGCCCGATTTAGGATCAGGTAGCAAAGGTGCGGATGCTATGCCTCCAGAGATGTTGGGAGATTTATCCGATTTGGGTTTAGTATAAACCCCTAGTAGCCCCAGCATAACTCTGGAACATCAATAACATAAGTTATGCCGTTAGTCCCTATTTATGCCGTTTAGAAAACACCTTATCCGCAAGAAAAAATCGGATAGAAATCGATGCATAACTAGGAAGAAAAGGCGACGGAATATGGATATATTTCGAGGCTTTGAGGACGACGTTAGGCGCGGTTTATGCCGTTTAGAAAACACCTTATACGCAAGAAAAAATCGGATAGAAATCGATGCATAACAAGGAAGAAAAGGCGATGGAATATGGATATATTTCGAGCTTTTGATGACGACGTTAGGCGCGATTTATGCCGATTTTCTTTTATGGATGATTTTGCGAATGACGTTAACAAATGTCTGCGCATCTTGGGCCCCTGGGACCATGAATTTCTGATCGATAATAATCGCAGGAACACCTTGTATATCGCGATCACGCCACATTTTTTGCTCAGCTCTTACTTCGCTTTCAATCACCTGATCTTGCAATGCTACTTGAGCAGCAGCGCTGTCAGCATTAGGCAGAGCATCGTTAAACGCCTTCATCAAAACCGCTTCATCGCTTATGTCAAAACGATCTTGAAAATAGCTTTTGAAAAATTTCATCTTTAGCGCGGTTTGTTCTTTTGGGCCGATCATTTTGCCAGCCCAATGCAATAATTTATGCGCCTTAAAACTATTATAGACGCGCATTCCTTGTCCATCTGGGCCATTGCCATAATTAAACTTAAAACCAACGCTCTCGCCAACCTTGCCCATTTGCGCACGCGCTTCGCGGCCTTGCTCTATGGTTCGCCCATATTTTTCGGCAATATGTTCGGCGGCATCTTGCCCCTCTTGCGGCATATGCGGATTAAGTTCAAAAGGATGCCAATGAAATTCAGCCTCTAATGCCTCGCCTTCAATCTCTTCATAACGCTCTAATGCGCGCTCAACTTGCTTATAACCAATGATGCACCAAGGGCATACCACATCAGAGACAAAATCAAATCTAATCGCATTCATGGCATCACCCTTCTTTTTCCAACAACCATATATCCAATAATGTCCGCGCTATGGCTAGCGGCGGCGGCGCTATAAATGGTGCATTGGGATCACCGGCAATCGATGCCTTCACATCATCTAGCGTCACCCAAATAGCATCTTCCAATTCATCTGCATCCAAAGTGATTTTATCATCCTTTGCTTGCGCGATACAGCCCATCATTAAAGAGGATGGAAATGGCCAAGGCTGGCTGCATAAATAGCGCACATCATGCGCCTCTATACCAACCTCTTCCTGCGTTTCACGGATGACAGCGCCTTCGATAGATTCGCCCGGTTCGACAAATCCTGCAAGTGCTGAATAGCGTTTTGCGGGAAAGCGCGGTTGGCGGCCCAATAATAATTTACCTTCATATTCTATCAGCATGATAGTGACAGGATCGACGCGCGGAAAATGCTCAGCACCGCAGCCGCCCTGATCTTTTTCACAATGTCGTGACCAACCGCCCTTGCTGACTTTTGTGGCTGACCCACATACTGCGCAAAAGCCATGCCGATTATGCCAATCAATCACGCTGCGCGCCGCTGCATAGAGCGCGGCTTCATCATTATCTAAAGCCGCTAGCCCCTGCCAAAGGCGCGGATTTGGTATCTCCGCCGATGATAATTTCACTAAAGAAGCAAATATCGCATGGCCATCTTTACGCCCCAAAAACAACAATGGTGCTTCTGGATCAGCCTCCATCAGGCTGCCATAGGTCAATGTCGCATCGCTAGAAATGACGGGATCAAGCCCCTCCATCATCAACAAGCGCGATGATGGGTTCATTATCAATGCCGCTATAGCATCTTTATCGCTGCGAATATGGTCAGCACGGTCAATATTTCCGCCCGCAAATGCAGGGATTATATTCTGCATCAGCTTGTTTTACCCACCTCCACTTGCAGGCTTAACAAATCCTCATACACATATTTAGGGAAATTCGATTGGAATGGATACACATTTGATGGCATATATTGCGTATAGCCGCCTGCGCGAATTTTGCGCTGCGTATCAACAAAGGCCGCAGTTCCCGCTGCACCGCCCCATCCATAAGTGCCCAGCGGTGAAAGCGCCGTGCCAATGCCAACGCGGCCACCAGCACCAAAGCCTTGGTTCACAACCCATGATCCTTTTAGATCAGCGCCTTCTGGCAGCAAATTAGACATGCCCAATTTGGCCGTAGCTTCGGTCATAACGCGCGTGCCATTTAATGCGCCAAAGCCCATCAACATATGCAGGAATTTATCATAATCGCGCGCACTACACACCAATCCAGCACCGCCAAAAGCAAAGGGCGGTTTATCCAAATAAATGCTGTTTTGCGCCAAATCTATTGGGAATAATGTGCCGCCAAAGGGTGCATAATTGCTTGCAAAATCTTTGATACGGTCTTGCGGTACTTGGAAAAATGTATCCTTCATCCCCAATGGGCCGAACATACGTTTTTGCAAAAACTCTTCTAATGGCATGCCCGCCGCGACTTGGATGACATAGCCTAGCAAATCTAACCCGATAGAATAACTCCATTTTGTGCCGGGTTCATAAACCAATGGTAAGGCCGCCAAGCGTTTAGAGAAGGTCACAATATCGGGCGTATCGGGAACTTTTGGGAAACCAGGAAGCGTATTTCGGCTGACTTGGCCAGGGTTGATACCTTGCTCAACATAGGCCGCTCTAATAGGGCCTTGGCTGATGATGCTATACCCTAAGCCTGCGGTATGGGTCAGCAGATGACGGATAGTGATTTTGGTCCGCGCTGGTACCACATCATCCAATGCACCATTAGGGTTTTTCAATACTTTCATATCGGCAAATTCGGGCAAGAAATCCGCAATGGGCTGATCCAATTTCATGACACCATCTTCGATTAGCATCATCGCGGCCATGCCCGTAATCGGCTTAGTCTGTGAATAAACACGCCATAATGTATCTAAATCAACGGCTTTATCATTGTCCAAAGCCAATGTGCCCGCTGCTATGCTTAGGGGCGCAGCATCGCCCATGCCGATAGCGGCCATCATGCCCGCCACTTTTTTCGTGGCAACATAATCATTGATAATTTTGGTCAATTTTGGAAATTGGTTGTTCTCAAACAAAAAGGCCGAAGCAGGAGAAATACTGCCCAATGTGCCAATGGTTCCAGCACCAGCAAATAGGGCGCTATAGGATAAAAATTTACGGCGATTAACCGCTGATTTTTCGCTTATCATTCTGTCAATACCACTCATAAAATACCCTTTTCATTCTCATCTTTTTTTATTTTCACTGCTTTTGCAAATAATGTCGGCAAACCTGCTTGATCTATATCCTTAATTGGCCACCAAATGGCCTTTTCGCTCATCTGCTCATAAAGTGCATCATCTTGCACCAACTCTATAGAAGTCAATTTAAGTTTCAAACTAAAATGTGTGAAGCTATGCTGAACAAGAGCCTCATGCTGTACTATTTGTTCAATTTGGGTCTCTTTTATAGCTATTTTTAATGTCCTATCGCCATCGTTGCGCGCATTCCAACCATCATCGGGCAAAGCTACCATGCCGCCCAACATGGATTTTTCATCGCGTTTGATGAGCAAGACTTTATCATCATATTCTATCCACCACGCCATACCATTGCGCATAGGTTTGGTTTTTTTGGGGGCTTTCACAGGAAAAGAAGCGGCTTTAGCCGATTGCCCTGCACTGCATAGCGCATGGATTGGGCATTGATCGCATTTTGGGTTTTTGACGCTGCATAAGGATGCCCCCAAATCCATCATCGCTTGCGCAAAATCACCGGCACGCTCTTGCGGTACTATATCATCCAGTGCCGCTTTAATCTCTTTTTTGCCCTTTGGAAGCGGGGCTGCAATTGCAAAGAGCCTCGCCACCACCCGCTCAATATTTGCATCCATCACAAGGGCGCGTTTGCCAAATGCAATGCTAGCAATAGCCGCTGCGGTATAATCCCCAATGCCCGGTAATGTGCGCAGCCCATCCTCATTTTGCGGTAATAATCCATCATAATCATTGCTCACAATGCGGGCGCATTTCACCAAATTTCTGGCACGTGCATAATATCCTAGCCCCGCCCAAGCGGCCATAATATCGGCATCATCAGCAGCAGCCAGTGCTTTGAAGTCTGGCCAGCGCGATGTGAATTTTTCAAAATATGGAATGACGGCACCGACCGTAGTTTGCTGTAACATGATTTCAGAAAGCCAGATATGATAGGGATTAATCTTTTTGCTTGGCGGTGATTTTGGCCCAACGCGCCATGGCAAATCGCGCGCATTCTGATCATAATGGGCTAATAAAAGATTGGCCAATGCGCTCATATTCTTAAAAACCCTATCATCATCCTGCGAAACTATTTGCGCAATTTACCGAAACCATGTTGCAACCATCTGTGCCATATCATAATATCACCGCAATGGCAGATACAGAAAAACCAAAGCGCAATAAAGCGGCAAAAAGCAATGCAGCAAAAGCAAAAACTGCCAAGCTTTATAAGCGTCCAAGAGGCGGAAATGCCCGCGCTATCTCTGACCTTATGCCCGATATTGGCCGCGCAGCATTTAGGCGTTTTGGTTTTGTACAAAGCAGCGTTGTGACCCGTTGGGGCGAAATAGTCGGCGATAAATATGCGGCTATCTCTTGTCCGGAAACTATCCGATTCCCCATGGGACAAAAATCGGGCGGGATTTTAGAATTAACCGTAGAAGGCGCGCATGCGACATTGATGCAGCATGTGATTCCCGAAATTATCGAACGGGTTAATCGCTTTTTTGGTTATAGCGCCGTTAATCGCGTAAAAATTCGTCAAGGCCATGTCCCTAAATCTGAGGCCCCGAAAACCAAAGCGCCGCCTAATCTGCGTCCTATCCCACTCGAATTGGGCGAAAATCTGCGCGATATTGCCGATCCTGAATTGCATGCTGTGTTGGAATCTTTGGCGCAAACGCTAGCCAATAAAGAAGATGGCAACAGCAGCAAATAAGGATTATGACTTTTAGCAGATATACGATATTATCCCATTAATCAGAGCAATCATTAGAAAAGCATATAAAGATGAAGTATAAAAATTCTATCATAGCAGCCCTTTGCATCGCAATAACAGGCGCACCAGCAGTATATGCAATGCAAGCAACAGATAGCGGCGCAAATTCGGGCCAAAGCAGCGCTCAAGATTGGACACAGAAATTTAGCACATCAAAATTTGGCGGTTTTGTTGTCGGCAATCCAGATGCCGAAGTGCGCATATCGGAATATGTCAGCTATACATGTTCGCATTGTGCTAATTTTGAAATTAGCCAAGCACCGATCCTCAAAAGCCAACATATTTCAAAAGGCAATGTCAGCTTAGAAATCCGCAATCATATTCGTGACCCATTGGATTTTTCAATTGCTATATTGGCGCGGTGCGGCGGCAGCGATAAATTTTTCAGCAATCATGCGATGTTCATGCGCGAACAGGGCAATATTATCAGACGCTATCAATCATTATCGCCAGATGATATCTCGGCTTGGTCAACCCAATCTATTTCGGATTACACACGCGATGTTATGAAAAGCCTTCAGCTCGATATATTATTGAAAAGCAATGGCCATAGCGATACGCAAATTGAGCAATGCCTAACCGATAAACAATCCCAACATTATATCAGCCAGATGACAATGCACTCTGCATTAATTCAGCGCATTGCCGGCACACCTGCATTTCTGATTAATGATGAATATCAGCCTTCCGTAGGCAGCTTAGAAACATTAGCACCCTATTTGAACAATTAAGGATTATTTCCAATGAATATTATGAAATCTCTCACCATGACGTCGCTATTAGCGCTCTCGACCATAGGATTATCCGCATGCGGCGGCGGCGAAGGCGAAGTGACCAGTGCAGAACCGCTACCAAATGTCGAAGCGCCTGAGGGTACTGAATGGCGCAATGTCGTGGCCAAAACCGAAGAAAATGGCTATGTCATTGGCAACCCTGAAGCTCCCATTAAATTGGTCGAATATGCATCATTAATGTGTGGCGCATGCGCTGCGTTTGAAAATGAAGCCTATTCAGAAATTATCGAAGATTATGTGAACACTGGCCGTGTAAGCTTTGAAATTCGTAACTTCCTAATACGACCTCAAGGCATCCCCCTAGCGATATTAACCCGCTGCGGCCCAGATGAAACTTATCCTGCTTTGACCGAGCAAGTGTTTAAAAACCAAAATACAATTTTTGAAACAATGCAGACAGCCGATCAGGACCGTATGCAAACATTGTTTAACAATGCTGCTGAAAATGGCTATACTGAGATTGCCCAAGGATTAGGTTTGATAGAATTTTTCAAAGCTTTAGGTATTTCAGAAGATCAAGCCAATGTCTGTTTAGCGGACAAAAGCAAAGCACAAGAATTGCTCGATATGACGGAAAAAGGTGTCAAAGAATATAAGGTCGAAGGCACGCCATCTTTTTTCATCAATAATGTTAAAGTTGAATATAGCGGTTGGGCCAATCTGAAAGGCAAATTGCAAGAAGCTGGCGCACGATAAATATGAACATGGGGGCTTTAATCATAGGCAGGGCTTATTTCCGCTATGAAGATTAAAGCCCTCAAACTCTCTGGCTTTAAAAGTTTCGTTGAACCCGCTGAGTTAAAAATTCGCGATGGTTTAACCGGTGTTGTTGGCCCCAATGGATGCGGCAAATCTAATCTATTAGAAGCCATTCGCTGGGTCATGGGGGAAAGTTCCCCCAAATCTATGCGCGGCGGCGGCATGGAAGATGTAATCTTTGCAGGCACTAGCACCCGCCCTGCCCGCAATTTTGCCGAAGTCACTTTGAATGCCGAAGTTGGCGAAGACAATGTCAGCTTGCTCAATATGGAGGGCGATGATTTAGAAGTCATACGCCGTATCGAACGCGGTGCTGGTAGCGCCTATCGCGCCAATGGCCGTGATGTTCGCGCCAAAGATATTGCGCTGATATTTGCCGATGCAGCAACGGGGGCGCATAGTCCTGCACTCGTTAGCCAAGGCCGCATTAGCAATATTATCGCTGCCAAACCTGCGCAGCGGCGCGAAATGCTCGAAGAAGCTGCGGGTATATCTGGCCTGCATGTGCGGCGCAAAGATGCCGAACAGAAATTGCGCGCGGCTGAGCGTAATTTGGAGAGGCTCGACACTATATTATCGGATATGGAATCGCGCAGTGGGCATCTAAAACGCCAAGCTAGAGCCGCCGAGAGATATCGCAAATTAACCGATGCAATTTCAAAAGCCGAAGCACGATTAATCTATGTGCGTTGGAAAAGCGCCAAAGAAGCTGCAGATAGCGCCAAAGAAGAAGCGCAAAAAGCAAATATAATGGTGGCCGATGCGCAGCAAGCGCATGAACAGATTATGGCCGAACATACCAAAGCCGCGCAGGCCCTTGCCAATGATAGAGCGCAAGCAATGACATCGCGCGATGCGGTGCGCGACAAAAGCCATGCTCTCATCACCTTGCAAGGGCAATTAGAGCGCATAGAAGACCAAAAAACCACCTATGAGAAACAATCTTCGCAGATAGGTTTGGACATATCCAATGAAGATAAATTAACCCATGATGCGGGCGATGCGCTTGCGGCTCTTAGGGATGAATTAGACACTATCAGTCAGAAAATACAAATTAGCGATGAAGCGCGGCCCGCGCTATTACGGCAGATGGATGTGCATGAAAAATCAAGCCGTGCCAATGAAGTGTCGCTTGCGAATGCCATCGCCAAACATGCGCATGCGCAGGCCGAAGTGCGCGTTGCGGATGCGGCGCTGTCCAATGCCAACGATAGGTTGCGCCGCAGCGAACAAGCCCGAATAGCCTTAATCGATTTGGCCAATAGCCTTGAACAAGATATGGGCCGCGAAGGCGATTTAATCCAATCCAAAGATCAAATGATTCAAAAATCGCAAACATTAGAAAAAACCATATCAGAACATGGAAAATCTGCTGCTGAAATTGACATTAGATTGGCTGAATTGGACCAAAGCTATAATGAAAAGCAAGAGACATATTCAGCATTAAACGCCCAATATAGTGCCTTATTATCTGAGCAAACGGCCTTACGAAAAAGCATAGAAAGTCAAAAATCTGGCGCAGATAAAGCGATCAGTCAGATAAGCGCAGATAGCGGATTTGAACAAGCTTTAGCCGCCGCATTGGGCGAGGATGCGCAAGCGCAAATCGGCGGCACACAAGGGCGGCGTTGGATGCAGGTCTTGCGCGATATTATCGATAATAAACCACCGATAAGCGGTGCAATTTGCCTTGACGATCATGTCAAAGCCCCTGCGGAACTTAGGCCAAGACTGCGCCATATTTGGGTCGTCGAACATGATGATGGCAGCGCATTGCCCGCGGGCCACCGCATAGTGACGCGCGATGGAATCATGCGCCGTTGGGATGGATTTATCAGCGATGGTGATGGCAGCATGGCCGCACAATATTTGGTGCGTAATAACCGGCTAAGCGCGCTCGAAAAATCGCTGCCTGATCTGCAAATTCAATGCGATGATGCCCAGCAGCAAATTGAACAATGCAAATCAGATATTGCTGGTACCAAAGAGCAATTAGCGCAGCTGCGAGAGCAGCGTAAAATAGATGAAGAAGACTATCGCAACAGCCTGCGTAATGCCGATAAATATGAGAATTTATTAACGCAATTGCGCGATAAAAAATCTCAATTGGAAGAACAAAGCAAAGCGGGCAAAGCAGAATATGAAGCTGCGCAAAAGGCACATCAAGAAGCGCTATCCGAACGTGAGAAATTAACAGGTTCTGACACATTATCGGCAAAGGTTGAAACGCTGCGCCATGAGAGTGAGACATTGCGCAGCCTGTTAATAGAGGCGCAGGCCAATCTATCGTCGCATGACCAAAATTCTAGTGCGCAGCGCGAACGCAAGGCCGTTATTTCCGCCGAGATTAGAGGCTGGCAAGAGCGTGCAGGCGAAGCGGATAAACGCATTGATGCCATGAAAAATAGAGCGGTTGAGATTAGCAAATCCCTGCTGGAATTAGAGGGTGAACCAGAGCGCCTAGTCAAAGAGATTGAAAAAGTTCAAGCGGCTAAAATAAAGGCTGAAGAAAATTTAACCCTCAACCAAGAAAGAGAAGAAGTTAGCGAAAAATTGCTCAAGACTTGCGAGCGAAGCCTAGCCGAAGCTTCGGAACATTTGGCCAATGTCAGAGAAGCACGCGCCACCGCCCAAGCGCAGGCCGACAATCAAGATCAACGCCGTGTAGAGATGGGCCGCATATCGGGAGAGCGTTTCGAATGTCCGCCGCCTGTTCTGCCGCAGAAATTAGATTTTGATGAGAATGATGTGCATGATACTGCACAAGAATCCGCTGCATTAGAGAAATTCCAACAAGACCGAGAGCGCATTGGCCCCGTGAACTTGGTGGCCGCCGATGAATTAGCAGAGCTTGAAAAAGAGCAAATTGACGGCCGCGCTGAGAGCGAAGAATTAATCCAAGCGATTAACCAATTGCGCGGCTCTATTGGCAGTTTGAACCGCGAAGGGCGAGAGCGATTACGCGCCGCTTTTACCGCCGTGGATGAACATTTTAGACGTTTATTTAGCATATTATTCAATGGCGGTGCTGCACATTTAGAATTAATCGACAGCGATGATCCTTTAGAAGCTGGCCTAGAAATTATGGCACAGCCGCCCGGCAAGAAATTATCATCATTGACCTTGCTCTCTGGCGGTGAGCAAGCATTAACCGCAGTTGCGCTTATCTTTGGGTTATTCCTAACCAACCCTGCGCCGATATGCGTATTGGATGAGGTTGATGCGCCGCTGGATGATGCCAATATTGAGCGGTTTTGCGATCTATTGGATGCTATGGTCAAAGAAACCGATACACGCTATTTAATCGTGACGCATAATGCCGTTACCATGAGCCGCATGCACCGCCTCTATGGTGTAACGATGATCGAACAAGGCATATCGCGCCTTGTTTCTGTTGATCTTGGCGGGGCTGCTCAATTGCTGGATAATGTATGATATTATATCAATCAGTGTAATTTGATAAATTTTTACCATCTGCGGTTAAATGTGGTTATGATTTATGTGCTAGTGCATAATAGACAGATATATTATAGGGTTATTTATGAAATTATCGACGCATATCGTTGAAAAACCGTGGGGGTGTTTTGATTTACCCAGCGGCTTTGATAATCCTGAGCGCAAGCAAATTGGCGAGATATGGTATGACCATGCGCAGCAAAACTTGCCTTTGCTCGTCAAATGGCTCTTCACGTCCGAAAAATTATCGGTGCAAGTGCATCCCAATGATACGCAAGCCCAGCAATATGGGCTATCGTCTGGCAAAGAAGAATGTTGGATCATTACCGATGCTAAGCCGGGTGCTGTATTGGGCATGGGCACGAAACGGCCGCTGGATGCGGATGAGCTACGCAGCCTATCTTTATCGGGTGAGATTGAGGATATTATCGATTGGAAACCTGTTAAAGCTGGTGATTATTTCTATATTCCCGCAGGAACAGTGCATGCTATTGGCGCGGGTATCACGCTGATTGAAGTGCAGCAAAATGCCGATATTACCTATCGTCTCTATGATTATGGACGGCCGCGCGAATTACATCTCGATCAAGGCGTTGCTGTATCCGATGCGCGTCCTTATGACGATGAAAGATGCGGGAACTTAGGCGATACAAAATATAAACAAACAGTATCGGGCCCATATTTTGATCTGCATTATTGCCAAGGAAGCGATAGCACAGCAGCGCTAATGAATGGCAAACCGAGCTGGATCATTCCAATAGATGGCCCTATCATGGTTGGTGACATTGAAGCGCAGGTTGGGGATTGCCTTTACATAGGTCTTGATAAGGACATTGCGATACATAGCGACAATCAATTTCTAATCGCGCAAACAATCTAGAGCACCAACCTCGGTCCTGTTCCTTGCAATCCTGCGCGGTCATCGGGATTATAAAGCGCACATTTTTTTAAGCTTAGACACCCGCAACCAATACACCCATCTAATCTGTCTCTAGTGCGTTCCAATTGCGCAATTTTATCATTCAGCATGGATTTCATAGCGCGGCTAATCTTGCGCCAATCGGCCTGTGTCGGTGTCCGGCCATGCGGCAATTTTCTCAGCTGCTCTTCAATCTCTGTAATACTAAGCCCCATTTGTTGAGCGATTAAAACAAATGATAATCGGCGAATATCAGAGCGCATATAACGGCGTTGGCCGCCGCCAGTTCGGTATGGCTCAACCAATCCTCGCTCTTCATAAAATCGAATAGCGGATACACTTAAGCCCGTGCGCCGTGCCAAATCACCAATCGATAATGATCTATTTTCAGTCATAATATATCTTTCAATTCATATCTTGACCTCAACTTAACTTGAGGTTGTACGAATCACAAGTCAGCAAATTTTGACAGCATCAGGGTCCATGATTTTGACACATAACGGGCCTCTTAAATGGAATGATAAGGATATGAAAAATGAAACAAAAGAACAAATATGCTCAAACGGTAAATGCAACGATAGAACATGTGAATATTACCGTAAGCGATCCTCAAAGATCCGCCGATTTATTTATCGCGCTCTTTGGATGGCATATCCGGTGGGAGGGGCCATCAATGTCGGATGGCCACACGATCCACGTTGGAAATGATAATCAATATATTGCATTTTACACAAATCCAACCGTCCGTGCCGCCAATCCGCAACATATGAAAGGAAAACCGATGAGCCATATTGCCATCACCGTAAACAATTTGGATGCAATAGAGGCCAAGGTCAAAGCTGCTGGTTTAGAAACTTTTGGTCATGGTGATTATGACCCTGGCAAGCGGTTTTACTTCTTTGATTGGAACCATATTGAATTTGAAATCGTCAGCTACGCCTGATTAATTCTTATCAATCGGATGATAACGCTCGGTGGCTGCGGCCTCGACATCGGCGCGCGTAATATGGGCCTTACGCCATTTTTGCGCGGCGAATATCGGAGCTTGATCCGCATAATATTTTGATTTCGGACGTTCAGCCGCACTGCCAAATTGATGGATAATTTCGGCGCTTTGATTGCCATCTTTATCCCATTCGACAAGACCAATCCAAGTATCACCAGCATTGGCATGCAATTGTCCATCGGGCCGC
Organism: uncultured Sphingorhabdus sp.; assembly: GCA_947492905.1. Lineage (GTDB taxonomy): Bacteria > Pseudomonadota > Alphaproteobacteria > Sphingomonadales > Sphingomonadaceae > Sphingorhabdus_B. Next base: position 105,499 of record CANLOL010000001.1, read on the forward strand.
ACGCTAAGCGGATAGATTGCGCGCAATACATCAGGTGCGCCGCTAATCGGTATATTGACGTCTCCGCGCTTTAGCCGGTTTACCGCGCCCCATGTAGGGTCAATGCGGCCATAATGTTTGTGTAGATAATTCACAGTAAGACGAAACGCCTCTAGCGGCGGCGGGGCTTTTTCACCAGTATAACGCTCAGTCGTTGCTTTAAGCGTGGACAACACACCCAGAGCAGCATGGCGGCTTTCGATATTGCTGCTGAAATCCCATGCGCGCAAATGATCTGCTGCGGCTTGCAAGCGAGCATCATCGCTCCAATCATGTGCCAAAATTTCGCGCACGACACTGGCTGCTAATGATTTTTGAGCATAGCTGTTATCAAACTTCATCGCCAATAATCGCTCACGAGAAATTGGCTGCGTTGGATCGCTTAATTCCAATATGCGCAATGAACGATTGGTATGATCGTCTTGGAGCAGCATCGATGATGGAAAATCCTCTGGTTTTAAATTATCTGCGCCATCGGTAGCATTATAAATGCGGTTATTCGCATTCCAGATAAAGCCCGATTCAGGATTGGATAGCACTGGCACAAAAGAATATGGGCGATAGCCTTGCCAGATTAATTCGCTGCGGACACCGGGCATATCTTTGCTCCAATCCCAACCGTCGATGCGGTTTGGATATTGGCCATTATGAATGATAGCAACCGTGCCTTCACTATCTGCAAATACATAATTGATTGAGGGCAAAGCATTCATCGCCATTGCTGCGTTAAATTCGGCAAAATTCTTGGCCTTGGTATAATTAAGGCGTTGTTCCAACTGGCGCACCTCGCCCATGCCTGCATAGCGAATGGCAAAGGTGCCATTATCATTTTTGAGCACTGGTCCATGTTTGCTGCGCAATACCTCCTCTTCGACGGTAAGCGCAAATGGCCCAAATAGGCGCACATCAATTTCCACGCTCTTGCGTTCAAAATCAACCCATTCACCGTCCAACCTATATTGATATTCATTGTCGGGATTAATCTTGAGCTGATACACGTCAACCAAATCGGGATTATTGACCGTATTGGCCCATCCCACATATGGCGTAAAGCCCTGCAACACAAAGGGTGAACCGGGGAAAGTCGCGCCATTGATATTAAGACCCTCTTCGGACACCATATGCGCCTCATACCATGCCACTGGCCCTGTCATCGGTTGGTGCGAATTTATGATAAGCCGCGTTACGCCATCGCCTGAGCGCTCTGGCGATACGGCAAAAGCATTGCTGCCGCGCGGGGGTGTTTTTTGCGGAGACGCTATCCAGCTTGAAACGCCAGTTGCGGGATCAACGGATAATTCCATATTGCGATCAGGCTCTGCCAGTTTCAGCAATTCCTTATCCAAGCCATAGAAAAAGGGTGTGATAAAGATTGAACCTGCGGTTGCATCTTCCTCGGTAAAAGGTTTGAATCCTGGTGCTAATTCTTCGGGATGCTGCGATGCATAGAGGTTTAATCCATCGGCATAGGCTTTGCTAATATCCTTGATATTTTGCGGGACATCGCTCTGATATTTTTCATCAATAGTTTCCCACACTTCGAACAGGCTCACCAAATAATCGGTAATCGCTGCATCGGCGCCTTTGATATTCGCCAGCTCACCGCGCACCGCAATTACGCGTTCTTGTATAGTGGCAAAATCATCTTCCGCATGCGCGTAACCCATTCCAAAAGCGGCATCGGCATCGCTTTTCCCATAAATATGGGGCACGCCAAATTCATCGCGGATAATCTCTACATCATATTGATCCGCACCTGCAGCCAAACTCTCTGCACTTGGCACAGCAGGATGAGGATTCCATGTATAGATGCCCGCAATGAGCAAGAGGATAAGGAAGCCAATTCCGGCATATTTTGCATATTTTTTCATCGCCTATCCCTCTCACTCTATTTACGCGCTTATATTTTCAGCATTGAATTATAGGCTTATCTTAAAGACTGGGGTTCACCAAAAATTTGGTGCCTGTAGCTTTGGCATCATAAGCTTTAACCGTATCGACATCAATCATATCAGCCAGCGATATTTCTTTGGTGTAATGGCTCGCGAAAATACCATTGCGTTCTTTCATAACCCGCATGCGCATTTCCATGAATTTCTCCATACCGATTTTTTGAATATGCGGTGTTAAGAGCCATCCCGAAACGCCCCAGAATAATCCATAACCGCCCGTCAATGTGGTTGGGCCAGTGTCCAAACGCCCATATTGATAGACTTGCTTATGCGTGGTCGAACCATAAACGCTAAATTCCTCACCGCGCTTGCCAGCCGCTGTTTCCATCGCCACCAATATGGTGCTCGCCAATGTACCGCCGCCAATCGCATCAAAAGCGATAGTCGCACCCGTCGCCACCAAAGCATCAACCAGATCATTAAAGAAACTCTCTGCGCTGCTATCGACAACATGGGTCAATCCTATGTCGGTCAAGATTTTAGCTTGCGCGGCGCTGCGCACAATCGCCACCAATGGTATATCATCGGCCAAGCATAATTTCGCGAGCATTTGACCCAAATTTGATGCCGCTGCGGTATGCACTAATGCAGTGTGTCCCTCCATGCGCATCGTGTTGGTCATGCCTATCGCGGTCAATGGATTCACAAATAATGATGCGCCTTCGCGCGCAGCGGCTCCATCGGGCAATGGCATCACTTCCATCGCCTTCATCGTGCGGTGCGTTGCATACATTTCGCCGCCCGCCATAGATACTGTCTTACCCAATAAGGCCTGCGCTGCATCGGATGAACCAGCCGCCACCACTGTACCAGCACCTTCATTACCAGCAGGTAATTTTTGCCCTGCACGGCCAGCAAATACGCGCTGCATTTGCGGAGTCACATCGCTCACAAGTTTCAAAATGTCACCATCATCTTCGCGGCGCAAAGAATCCATTTCCGCAGGTGCTGTGAGCAAACCCAAATCCGATGGATTGATTGGCGTTGCTTCCATTTGCACCACGACTTCATGCTCACCCGGTTCGGCTACGCTCATCGGTTCAATCGTAAATTCAAGCGTGCCTTCTTTGGTTAAAGTTGTGAAAAATTGCTTTGCGTTTGAAAAATCTGCGCTCATTTCATGTCCTCTTTGATTATGCGTTAAAATTTTGATTGGCTGAATAGCTTGCCATACGGGCGGTAATTTCGAAAAATTCAGCAACGGTTTCGTCAATTATTTGTTTAGCCGTTTTCACTTCATCTATCAGTCCAGCTGATTGCCCCGCCAAACCAACGGCGGCCTCCATATCGCCGCCAAAATAAAGGTCCAATATCCCCTTAAATGTATCGGGCGGCATTAGGCCATCTTCGTAAATTTTGCTGGTTCGCTCGGTCTTTAATGCTCTGATACAGGGCGTGGCTTTTTTATTCAGCACATAGGTGCCCGTTTCGCGCGCATCCAAAATCGCTTGCTTATAATTATGATGCACAGGGCTCTCTGCCGAGGATACAAAGCGCGTCCCCATTTGGATGGCCTCTGCCCCCAATGCAAAGGCCGCCGCCATGCCTTTACCATCGCAAATACCGCCAGCCGCAATCATCGGCACATCGCTTTGCGCCCTTATGGCTTGCAGCAATACCAAAGTTGATACTTCTTCAGGGTTCTTAAATCCGCCGCCTTCGGCGCCTTCGACCACCAATCCATCAACGCCAGCCTCTACACATTTCATCGCCGCATCCACGGTCGGCACGGCATGATAGACGATAATGCCAGCCTCTTGTAATGGCCCTAAAAATTTGCGCGGGCTGCCCGCTGATGTCGTGACAAATTTCACACCCGATGCGCATATATAATCCAATATCGCAGGATCTTTCAAAAACATGATAGGCAAATTCACGCCAAAAGGCGCATCGGTGAGGCCCGCCATTTTTTCTATTTCCGCCGTGCAATTTTCGGTTTCGCCCGATGATGTTTCAATCACCCCTAAGCCGCCTGCATTGCATACTGCCGATGCTAATGGCGCGCGCGCAATCCAACCCATTGGGGCTTGGACAATCGGATATTTTGCGCCGCTATGCGCCAAAAATCTATTCATATTCTCTCCTCGCAAATGGGTTGAGACCCCATCTTGTCTTTTCCCCACCTTGTCTAATTCCATCGGGAGTCTTATCCCATCGGGTATAAAATATCCTTGGTCACATCATCGATAGCTTTCATGACATCATCGCTCAGCTTTAATTCGCTTGCCGCAAATATATCCGCCAATTGATCGCTATGCGATGCACCTACGATGGTGGAAGCCACAAAATCATGCTGCTTTGACCAAGCCGCCGCTAGCGTCACCGGAGCAATTCCCGCATCTTTGGCAATTGCCATAAAACGTTTGGTGGATTCCTCTGTGCGCTCATTCACAAAACGCGCCGCCATCGCCACATGACGTCCGCCCAAGCTTAAATATTTTGAGAAACGCGCCCCTTCGGGACGCGCGCCATCATTATATTTACCCGATAACATCCCCCCACCCAATGGCGAATAAGGAATAAGACTGACATGTTCTTGACGGCACACTTGCGCCAATTCATCCTCAAAGCGGCGGTTGTTCATGCTGAAATTATTTTGGATGGTACAATAGCGGTTTAGTCCTAATCTCTCCGAAGCCTCCAATGATTTCATCAAGCCCCAGCTTGTTTCATTCGAGCATCCAATGGCGCGAATTTTGCCTTTGCGAATTTGCTCATCCAACACTTCCATAGTCTCATCATAAGCAACGCCATGATCGGGCCAATGCACTTGATAAAGGTCGATATAATCGGTCTGAAGACGTTTTAAGCTGCTGTCTAATGCTTTGACAATATTGTGCCTATCCAGCGCTGTCATCCCCGAGCGCACCGCAGCCTTAAACCAGCCATGGCTTGGCCCTGCGACCTTAGAAGCAATAATCACGCTATCGCGGTCTTTATCCTTCATCCATCGGCCAATAATCTCTTCGCTGCGGCCAGCATATTCCGGTTTTGGCGGGACGGGATACATTTCTGCTGTATCAAAGAAATTGATACCCGCTTCTACTGACATATCCATAATTTTATGGGATTCTGCTTCATCGGTTTGCGAACCAAATGTCATAGTGCCCATACATATATCGGACACATAAATTGCGCTCTTTCCTAAGCGGCGATGCTTCATATCTCTCTCCAGAGGTTTTAAGCCATTAAGCAAATCTGGCCTTCAGTTTCATTTTGCAACATGACTAGAAAAATTATAAGTTTCAAGCGGCAAAATTACAAATAATGGCGCTGCGTGCCAATTATGCTGATTGCCCTATGGTCAAGCAGGCCAAAAATAATAATAATCCTGCAAATCTGTTAGAGCGAAACTTTTCCAGCGCATCGCTATTATCATCTTTTAGGCTTACCACTTGCCAGATAAGATGCAATGCCATCGGAATGATCGCCAAAAGCACCAGCATCTGAGAACGAATCAACCAAAAAGAAATCAACCAAAAAACCAGCGCCAATATATAAAATATGCCTACGCCCAAGCGTACATTTTGCCCCAATCGCAATGCGCTAGAGCGCACGCCCACCAATGCATCATCTTCTACATCTTGCAGGGCATAGATTGTATCAAATCCTATCACCCAAAATATACTGCCCAAATATAGTGCAAGCATCGGATAAAGATTATAGCTCAGCAATATCGGAACAATCTGTAGCCATGCCACCAATACGCCCCAGCTAAATACCATGCCGAGCCATGCTTGCGGCCACCATGTAATGCGCTTCATAAAGGGATAGGCTGCGACTAAGAGCAAGCTTGAGAGTGCCATAATTTGTGCAGTTAGGTTTAATTGCCATAATACCAGCAGCCCTATCAAACATAATATTAGCAACCAGATTGCAGCGGCTTTGGGGCTGATACGCCCGCTCGCGATAGGCCGCGCCGCCGTGCGCGCAACTTTGCTATCTAAATCTCTGTCAATAATGTCATTATAAACGCAGCCTGCACTGCGCATCACAATCGCGCCCAGCAATAGCCAGAGCAGCAAATCCCAACGCTCTATTGCGCCGCCCGCTAATGCAAGACCCCATGCACAGGGCCAGAATAATAGCCACCATCCAATCGGCCGATCAAATCTTGCAAGCAATGCATAATCGCGCATTGATGATGGCAATATCGCCATTAAACCGCGATATTGGGTATCGCTCACAATATCAGCCTCTATTTTCGCGCCCTTTTGCACAGCTTCGCTCTGGTCATTTTGGATTTTATTGGCCATAGCGTCTTTTATGACTGCAATACCCGCTTGGCCATTAAATTCTTTACCGCGATTATTTATCGATGAAAAATTATCGGTGGAACAGAATGTGGCTATTGAGGGTCAAGCCTTTCATTATCTATGCCGTGTTATGCGCCGCACTGTTGGCGATCAGATCAAATGTTTTGATGATCGCACCGGTGAATATTTGGCCGAGATTACCGCTGTTGATAAACGCAAATGCCAGATCATGCTGATTGAAAAATTGAAAGAGCGCGAAGAAACGCCTGATTTATGGCTATGTGCTGCGCCACTAAAGCGCGATCGGTGGATGATTATGGCCGAGAAATCCTGTGAATTGGGAATATCAGCCTTTGTCCCCGTGCAAACGCAGCGCACCATCATTGATAAGATTAAAGATGAAAAATTACGCCAATATATGATTGAAGCTGCGGAGCAATGCGAGCGCACTGCTTTGCCAGCCATCCATCCGATGCAAAAATTAACCAATTTTTTAGAAAATTTACCAAAAGAACGCACCCTCTATTTTTGTGATGAAAGAGGCGGTCAAAACAGTATTGAAATGTCTGAAATATCAATCAAAGATAATCCATCAGCTGCTATTTTAATCGGTCCAGAAGGCGGCTTCACGGATGAAGAAAATGCGTTAATCCGCGCCCATCCTACTGCGAAGCCCATATCGCTTGGCCCGCGTATTTTAAGAGCGGAAACAGCCGCAATAGCCGCAATAGCAATTTGGATGACCCATAACGGCTATTTATAAGTTTAATATTATTTACAATATGCGCTTAGCTAGAGCGAACAAAAGCATAAAAAACGGCGCAATTATTAACCATTGATTAGTGACAATTTGTTAATGCATCCATTATGGAAGGGTTTATTAACAAAATATCTTGCTCAAAAGGCAGAGTAATAGACGCGTTGCGCCTAGTGATTTTCCTTGCCTGTTTGATGTTCACAGCCCTATACGCGCAAGGCGCACAAGCCCAATCCAACAGTTTCGATTGGTCTGATCTTGGTATTGGCAGCTTACAAAGCGTAGATAGTGGAACGACATTAACGGATGGCGCGCGCACCGTGACCATAACCCATCAAGAAATAACAGATGGCGGTGCTTTTGGTCCTGGATTTGATGATAGCATATTATTATCTTTTGCAGGACAGATTGGGGACCAACCCGGTCCGCTTGTCTATTCGATGCAAAATGACAGCTTTGATCCGGATGATAGATTCGAATCAATTTTCAGCTTTAACGGTCCGATTGAAAATTTAACCTTTACCGTATCGCATGTTGATAGAGATGCAACGCCCCGCCATGATGGTATTACAATTGAATATGATACTGGATCGGGCGTGTTCCAGAACATAAGAGGCTTAGCAGGTGCCGTCACTTTAGGGCCTGTTGTTGGATTGACAACATTATCGGGGGTCGATGGATATCATGGTATTGGCTCTGCTGGCGCACTGGCAAGCACAACGGGCGATATTGATGTTAATTTTGGATCTACTCAGGTTGAGCGCGTAAGAATTACCTATCATTTCGGCCAAGATGAAACAGGGTCTCCTCAGGGAGGGACGCAATTTGTCGGTTTATCCGATTTTGATTTTGATATTCCTATCCCTGCTGAATTTGCAGATTTATCTCTCAGTAAAACAATTGATGATGATACGCCCATTAATGGTCAATCTATCACCTATACACTTATCGTAACCAGTAATAGCACCTCAGCAAGCACCGCTAATGGAGTAGCCGTTAGAGACATATTACCCGCTGGCGTTATTTTTGATAGCGCATCGGGGGACGGAACTTATAATAATGTATCTGGTATATGGTCAGTTGGTTCAATTGCACCCGGAGAGACGCGAACATTAACAATTAATGCCGATGTGGACGCATCCGCTGGCGCTATCATCTCAAATATTGCGGAAATTATATCTTCATCGGTTCCCGATATTGACTCAACTGTTGATAATGGAAATCCAGCAGATGATGATCAAGATAATGCTGATCTGACGGTAGAGGGTACACGAACAGCTGGTACGCCCCCCACATTATCTTGCCCAATTGGCACAAGTATTTTTGACTGGAGCACTGAAACATTGACAGCAGGCTCAACCAACGCAACTTTCACAGCACCTAATATTGGTGACTTTGATATGGATATTACAACAGATGTACCATTTGTTGCGGGGTCTCCAGCGATTAACAGCACAAATACTGGCGGCGGCCCTGCTGGGCAGCAATCCTTGTTCTTGAATATGGATAATAATAATCCCTCGGACTCATCTGTCACGACTTTCACATTACCAACTGCGGTTCCTGGATTTCAAATCACCTTATTTGATGTTGATGGAGCTGCTGGCAGTTTTTCAGACCGCTTTACTGTTAGCGGAACATTTAATGGTGCAAATGTAACGCCTATACTCACAAACGGCATATCAAACTTTGTTGCAGGCAATACAGTAACTGGCGATACACCTTCTGATAGCACAAGCGCCAATGGCAACGCTGTGGTTACATTTTTATCACCCGTGGACACCATTATTATAGAATATGGAAATGGGCCAACATCGCCAGCTAATCCCGCCAATCAATTCGCCAATATCTCTAATTTTACTTATTGCAATCCCCAAGCAAATTTGAGCGTCACCAAAATTAGCAATGTGCTGAGCGATCCAATTTCAAGCAGCAATCCAAAAGCCATTCCAGGGGCTACAGTTCGCTATTGCATCACCATCACCAACAATGGATCAGGCACAACGACTTCTGTAACAGCGTCCGATAATTTACCGGCGAATATCAGCTATGTTGCTGGCAGCTTATTATCTGGTGCAACATGTGCGTCTGCCACCACAGCAGAAGATGATGATAATGTCGGCCCCGATGAGAGCGATCCTTTTGGAATATCAATAGCGGGCAATATAGTCACTGGCGTTGCAAATAGCCTTGCGCCCAGTGAGAGCTATGCAATAGTCTTTTCTGCGACACTAGATTGACGCTAAAATATCACGGCTATTGACGATATTCGCAGTATAGGCGGCCATAAGATTTTGGAATCTAGATAAATAATATATAATTATAAAATTCTCTAGCAAAGCGATAATAATCTTCCTAAACCCTGTCCATGAGCACTAAGACAGTATCGACTATGAAGCAGCCTATCATTTCCAGCAAAGCTGATTTGATTGCGCCCATGACCAAAGGTGAAAAGCCTAAGAGCGAATGGAAAATTGGCACTGAACATGAAAAATTTGTATATTGCCGAGAGGATTATCACGCCCCTAGCTATGATGAGGAAGGCGGTATCAAGGACTTATTGCTCGCTCTGCAAGAATTTGGATGGTCTCCCATAAAGGAAAATGGCAAAGTTATTGCCATGAGCGGTGATGATGGAACCGTGAGCTTAGAGCCTGCTGGACAGTTGGAATTATCGGGCGCACCGCTGGATAATATCCATGAAACATGCGCAGAAACAGGCCGCCATTTAGAACAAGTAAAAGCGATTGGCGATAAAACGGGAAAAGGCTTTTTAGGGCTTGGGTTATGGCCCGATAAAAAGCGCAGCGATCTGCCCATCATGCCCAAAGGGCGCTATGGGATTATGTTAGAGCATATGCCCAAAGTTGGCTCTATGGGGCTGGATATGATGCTGCGCACTTGTACCATACAGGTTAATTTAGATTATAGCAGCGAACCAGATATGGCACAAAAATTCCGCGTGGGATTAGCATTGCAACCGCTAGCCACCGCATTATTTGCCAATTCTCCCTTGCTAGAAAATAAACCCAATGGCTATTTATCCTATCGCAGCCATATATGGTCAGACACTGATCCGCACCGCACCGGTATGCTGCCCTTTGTTTTTGATAAGGGCTTTGGTTATGAGCAATATGTTGATTATATGCTCGACGTTCCGATGTATTTTGTGTTTCGCGATGGACAATATCTCAATGCAGCGGGTTTGAGCTTTCGTGATTTCCTAAATGGTGAATTATCAATTTTACCGGGCGAAAAACCAACCCTATCCGATTGGGAAGATCATTTATCGACTGCATTTCCTGAAGTGCGCCTAAAATCTTTCCTCGAAATGCGCGGCGCAGATGGCGGCCCGTGGAGCCAAATTTGCGCCCTGCCCGCTTTTTGGACAGGGTTATTATATGATCAATCTGCGCTAGATGCAGCATGGGATTTGGTAAAAACTTGGTCGATGGAAGAGCGCGAAACATTGCGCAATGATGTTCCAAAAATGGGATTGCAAGCGCCTATCCCCGGCGGCAAAACATTGCAGCATCTTGCCCATGAAGTTTTGGACATAGCATCTTTGGGCCTCACCAATCGTGCGCGATTAAACAGCAGCGGTGATAATGAAGTTGGTTTTTTAGATTCCCTAAGGAATATTGCAAAGACAGGCAAAGTCCCTGCCCAGCAATTATTGGAGAATTTCCAAGGCGAATGGCAAGGTGACATAAGCAAAATTTATGAAACTATGAGCTTCTAATCTTCTGTGCCTGATCGCACTTTATCCCAATATCGACATTATAAAATTCTAAAACTATAATATTTTCCACCTTTTTCTTGCTCTCGCAGCATAAGGTGGCTAAAGGCCCTACAGCGCATTTGATGCGCGCATTGAATGGCTATAGGAGTTTAGCTCAGTTGGTAGAGCATCGGTCTCCAAAACCGAGGGCCGTGGGTTCGAGTCCCTCAACTCCTGCCATTAAAAAAGCGGATCTGAAATCAAACCCGCTCATTTAATTAATATAGCAATGATTATTAAGGCATAACTGCCTTAGAACCTCTGTTTTTAGAACCGCCCGCTTATCGTGAATCGTGCATTTAATGGCGCGCCAACGGTGATATTATTCGCCGTATGAGCATTGGGGAAATATTCAGTGTCGGTTAGATTTTCGATATTAACCTGTACGCGCAAATTTTCGCTTATGTCATAAAATGCAGCCGCATCAATCCGCGTAAAGCTAGGCAGGGTGACACTATTGCCATTATCGGCAAAGCTCTCATCTTGATAGGTAAGCCCCGCGCCAATGCCAAATTTAGGCGTTAGCTGATAGGTGCTCCATAGATTAAATGTATTTTCTGGTAGCTCGCGCAAGCGATTGCCCTCAACACCAAAATCATCAACCTGCTCACCATCAAGATAGCTATAGCCCGCCGATATATACCAAGCATCGGTGACATAGCCTTGGATTTGCGCTTCAAATCCCTGTATTTCGCTGTCAATAATATCGAGCGTTCCCGGATCATTATCGGCCACTTGCGGCGAGCTTTGCTCAATCTCAAACACCGCTGCGGTAAAGCTTAATCCAGGCTTGAAATCCCATTTAAGACCAAGCTCTAAATTCTGAAATGTATCAGGATCAAGCGCATCATCAGGCGGATTAATATCCGCAAATTGTTCACCACTGCGGGGCAAGAAACTCTCGCTGAAACTACCATAGAAAGAGATATTTTCTCTGGGCTTTAAAATAACACCCAAGCGCGGTGAGAAATCTGAATCGCGGCGTGATAGAATATCGCGCGTTCCTATGTTGATGAAGGTTTCCACATTATCAACGGTAATATCAAAACTATCGAAACGCCCACCAATAACAAGGTTGAGCCAATCGGTAACTTCAATTTCATCTTGGATAAAGAATGAATAAACGGTGACGTCGGCTTCGGTATCATCGTTCAAATCGGAAAATGCGAATGTGGTTGGATTGCCAGCCGCATTTACGCCCGTGAAATTATTCAGAACCAGCGGACGCACCGCCAAAAAGCTTTCTACATCATCTTGCGAAGTGTCAAAAAAGGCATTGAAGCGGTCATTATTATTGGACGTATCAATAAATTCACCGCCAAATAAAATCGTATGCCCGATACTGGCTGTCTTAAAATCACCAACCAAATTACCTGCTAGAACAAAGTTTTGGCGCTGCGTTGTATCGATATAACCATCCAATGACACAGCATTTGTCGTGCTATCAAAACCAACGGGAAATAAGTTTGCATAGACTTTGTCATAATCGCCCCATGAAGCGGTTAGATTGCCTTTTAGATGATCGGAAAAATCATGCTGAACATTGGCGCGCAGCACATGCGATTCAAATGTCGTGAAATTATTTTCTGGATCGGCAAATGTAATATCCGCCAATTGCGCAGCAGGTGCGCCGTCGCTCGATGGGATACCGCGATCAACGAAACGCTCATTATTGATATATTCATAGGACAAATCGAGCGTTGTTTTCTCGCCAACTTTTAATCGTAATGTTGGATTTATACCAAAACGGTCTCCATCAAAAAAATCACGATGGTTGTTAAGGCTTTCATAATAGCCATTCACGCGCAAAGCCGCATTATCGCCCAATTCAACATTGGTATCAATTTGCCCGCTGAACGCACCAAATGTATCAACGCTCGCTTGAAAGCCTGTGAATTGCTCGCCAATGACGCCTTTTTTAGTAACACGGTTTAATATACCGCCCGTACCACCACGACCAAATAATAGCGCATTGGGGCCGCGCAAAATTTCAACTTGCTCTAAATTATAAAAAGAACGGTAATATTGAACATCATCGCGCACGCCATCGACAAAAAAGTCAGCCGTTGAACGCACGCCGCGAAATACCACTGCATCACGGTGCCCCTCGCCTTGGGACTGTGTTACGCCGGGCGTATAAAGCACAATATCCCCAATGCTATCAAAACCTTGCTGCGTAATTTGTTCTGCTGTTGTAATGGAGAGAGATTGAGGAACATCGATAATTGGTGTCGGCGTCTTTACCGAATTGACCTGATCGGTATAGAGAAATTGTCCTGTCACAACAATATCCCGTGAATCGGAATCACTATCTTCTGCAATTGGTATAGTTTGATCATCTTGCGCCATAGCAGGTGCGTTCATGGCCAAGGCGAGAGCGCTGACAGTTAATAAGCTATGGTTTAATTTTTTCATATGTTTGGGGTCCCAATGCCGTGATATTTCATCTTCTCGCAAATGAAAGTCATTCGCAATAAGACTCCATTAAAACCATTAGATTATGAATGCAATTGAAAATCATTCGCAATAGCAAATAATTTTTTATGCGCTATTTTGGACACAGTGACGCACAGCTTCCCTGAGCCGCATCGACCATTTCAGACGGAATATTGGTTTCAGATGCCATTAAACAGGCAGATTATAGCTACTTATTGACAGCTATTTATTGATCATATCCAGGATTGGTGCGCTTTAATATGCGCATCAAACCGGGCCATGTCAGATTATCGCCAAGACCGGGCATGAACGCCGCAGCACCTTGCTCTTGAACGCGATCAGCCATTTCTTGCGGCTCTTCGTGCAGGCCACCATCGCTGCCGCCGCCTTGTGCCAAAACCTGTGTCTTGCAGGCATTTTCCAAGAAATACATGCGCAGAAAGGCGATGGCGCAATTTTGCCCAACACTCAAAGTGCCATGATTGCGCAGCATCAATAGGCTCTTTTCGCCCAAATCATGCACAATACGATCGCGCTCTTCTAAATCTAGCGCAATACCTTCATAATCATGATAGGCCAGATCATTATAAACTTGCATCGCAAACTGCGTATAGCGGCGCAGGCCACCATTTTGTACCGATACAGCGATACCATAAGGCGTATGCACATGAATGACGCATCCTGCATCTTCGCGCGCGCTGTGCACGGCGCTATGGATGGTAAAACCTGCGGGATTAATAAAATAGGGTGTTTCCTGACAAATATTACCCTCTAGGTCGATTTTCACCAAAGAGCTTGCCGTAATTTCACCAAACATCAAACCATAAGGGTTAATCAAGAAACGCTCTTCCATCTCACCTTTATCATTGGCTTCATCGGGAAGGCGCGCTGAAATATGGGTAAACACCAAATCAGTCCAACCAAAATGCGCACATAGGCGATAGGTCGCGGCCAATTCGCAACGCAATTTCCATTCCGTCTCGGATACATGGGGCTGTATTGATTCTAATTCTGCTGGATCGGGTATGCTAAATCCGCCCGCTACGCCCATTGCACTTTGATGATTCATGATATTTCCTCACAGATATATAATAGCTGATTTCTTAATCGCCCATTTAATCTATGTGAGTCAAGCATAGGATTTACGGCTTATTGCGTATAATAGTATTATTGGAAAATATAACATCGTGTGGAGCATAGAGAAAAGTTAAGAAAGCATAGATGGCAGTGTCTGCAATAAATATTGAACTAATGATTGAATTAAAGTGAAACTATTATTAAACTGCAAATAATTAATTTGATGTCGGGGGTAATATGTCAAAAATAGCAATCACAATAATCTCAGTTATAGTAATTTTATATAATAGCCCAAATATTTTAGCGCAAACCAATCCCGCCGCGTTAAAAAAATGCCCTGATGGGACGTCTATACTAGCATCTCAGTCATGCTCTAACAAAAATAGTCTGGGTTCGGCGCCAAAGGCTATTGCACCCGTTGCCTTGGAAAAGAATGAAGCCAAAAAATTAAAAAAGAAAAATCGTGCTGATAAATCATTATGTATGGACAGAAGCAAGTTGCTGCCATGGAAGGTACGCAACATGTTAGATGCTTGTGATAGATTATTGTCTCAGGAAAGCCCCCTCAAAAAACGGCCTATATCTCGGCAGGCTTTATTACAAAGTAGAGCAATTGCTCTGATAAATCTAAACGCCCATGACTTGGCATTAGAAGCACTCGATGAATCAGATGCACTTGGAAACACAGCCTCTTATCCATTATTTGATTACAGTACTGGCATTGGTAATAAACTTATTCGCAGTTATATACTTAACCACAGAGGAGATAAAGAAGCTGCATTTTCATTGGTGAATGAAGTTAGAAATAAACGTCCCTATTCCAAAACAATTCTTAGTGGTGCAGATTCATTTGAAATTGCGTATGATATCAAGCTTGATAAATTAATCAAAAATTACTCGCAACGCGTCTCCTTAAATCCTGACTTGCAGCGCAAACTGCTCTTTTTGCATATAATAAATAATGATATGCAAAATGCTCATACCATAGGGGAGCAGGTATCATTAATTAACCCAAGAAACAAAAACAGTTGGAAGGTCTCTGGAGAAGGGGATAACGCATCTAAATTACACAAAGAAATTATACATAATGCTGCCAAAGCTTATGTCTTCAGCATTAATAATGAAACTGCAAAAGCAGAGGCATTGCTGGGGAGATTAGATCAAGATATTATAGAATATATTGGAGACGACCCAAATTATATAATTGAAAATGGCGTAAGAAAAAAAGCTCCAAAAGTTAAAAAATCAAAACTCAGGAAGTATAATGCGCGAAAATCAGAAGGCACCAAATTAAGTGGAATTGTCACAGATTGGCGAACTCTTATTAAGATACGGAAATCTCAACCTTACGATGATTATGGGTCTCTTGTAAAAGACTCAGATAAGCTCAAACATATGGTAGATATATGGCCCGCATATATGGATATTTTGAACCAATACGGACTCAGCGGCAAGCCAGATGCAGAGAAAAGTAAAAAATTATATGATGGCTTATTGAATTTTCTGGTCTTCAAGAATCTCAAAATTGACCCTCTAGAAATTGGTCAACTCATACCAGCAAATGAATATTTACATCATATTCCGAAATTCAAATCGGATAGTTTAGATTGGTTTTGGGGAGGAAAAGGAGGCTACTCACAAAAGAGCGAGAAAAATACTCCAGGTGATGTCAGAACCATCCGTTATACAAATGAAATTGCTACTCAAGCAATTACTGAAGAGATGCTCTTATTAGCCATCGCCGCTTATGGAAAAAAAGACGGAAAAGATAGTTTCCAACTACTATCCCACAGAACACTCGCACGTCAAATTACAACCTCTGGCACTTATATTCGAACATTTACAAGAGATGCTGGATATGAAGCGCAAGCGCGTGTGAAATTCTTTACTTCGGAAGAAGCTAAACTCGAAAGTCCCGAAACTCAGAAACATATTATGTCTATTGATATGGTAAACAATGAACTTCTCCCAATATATAAAAAATATACGATGCTAAAGAAGCAATAAAATTAACCAGAAAAAATAAAGCTCACTGTAAGAATAAATGAAATTTGAACGATAATCGCATTTTGAGAATAAGTGAATCTATTGCATATTATTCTTATAATTATCGCGTAAACTGAATAATCTAACACACTCAAAGCTTGCTAAAATTAGAATCACGCGCTAGGGGTCTGTTTCTTCCCTGAAAGCTTCCTATATTGTTATCGACTGCATAGACGGAGCAATGAGCATATCTCGGAAGATATGGGATATATTGGCCTTCATTGTGGGCCCTATATTTTGAAGTTATGGCAAAGGTATTAATGATGGCAAAAACAACACCCGGCGAATTTATGAAGCAAGTGCGGACAGAAGTGTCCAAAGTTGTCTGGCCAACGCGCGCAGAAACAATTCAGACCGCGATCATGGTGTTAATCATGACCATCATCTTAGCCTTTTTCTTTTTGGGCGTTGATGCTGTTTTCAGCTCTATCGTTCAATGGTTATTATCGCTCGCTAATGGGTAAATATCCGCTTTAATGATTTATTGCGCATAAAAGGTTTAGGTTTATGAATTCACGTTGGTACATTATTCACGCATATTCGGGGTTTGAGCACAAAGTGCGCGATCAAATCATTTCCGAAGGCGAACGCATGGGGCTAACGCCGCTTGTTGAAGCTATTGAAGTGCCAACCGAAGAAGTGACCGAAGTGCGGCGCGGCAAAAAAGTAAAAGCCGAGCGCAAATTTTTCCCCGGCTATGTCCTTGCTAAATTGGTGATGACCGATGATGTTTATCACTTGGTAAAGAATACACCCAAAGTGACAGGCTTTTTGGGCAATAATAATAAACCTCAAGCCATTAGCGCAGCCGAAGCAGCACGTATCTTGAATACCAAAGAAGATATTGCTAATGCACCCAAAGTTCGCGTTACTGTTGATTATGAAATTGGTGACCAAATCAAGGTTTTGGATGGCCCATTTGCAAGCTTCAGTGGTGTTGTAGAAGAATTAGATTTTGACAAAAACCGCGTAAAAGTAAGCGTTTCCATCTTTGGGCGCGCTACACCGGTTGAACTTGATTTTGAACAAGTTGAATTGTTGAAATAAAGAATCGCTCTGTAATAAGAGTGTTTGTTTCATGAGGTTTCATGAAATACCGCGCGGGAGGTGGATTAAGGCATAACGCCCCAAACCATTGTTTGACCGCTTAATTTGAAGATGCGCAATGAATGCATCTGATAGAATGAAAGGAAGCCATTATGGCTAAAAAGATCGACGGTTATATTAACCTGCAAGTACCAGCTGGTGCTGCGAACCCATCACCGCCCATCGGCCCTGCTTTGGGTCAACGCGGCGTTAATATCATGGATTTTTGTAAGGCATTCAATGCTCAGACTGGTGATTTTGAGAAAAACACACCTATCCCAACAAAAATCACTGTTTATGCTGACCGTAGCTTTACGTTCACCACCAAAACTCCACCTGCAAGCTTTTTGATTAAGAAAGCCTTGAACCTTAAATCAGGATCAAAAGAACCTGGTAAAGTTGTTGCCGGTAAAATT
Source organism: uncultured Sphingorhabdus sp. (assembly GCA_947492905.1). GTDB lineage: Bacteria > Pseudomonadota > Alphaproteobacteria > Sphingomonadales > Sphingomonadaceae > Sphingorhabdus_B. Next base: position 123,345 of record CANLOL010000001.1, read on the forward strand.
ACCCGCAAGCAGCTAGAGGAAATTGCAACAATCAAAATGGCTGACCTTAACGCCAATGACATGGACGCAGCAGTTCAAATCATTGCTGGGTCTGCACGGGCCATGGGCCTAGAAGTGGAGGGCTGAGATAATGGCTAAATTGAACAAAAAACAAAAATCACGCGCTGAGAAGCTTGACGCAGATGCCGTATATTCATTTGATGATGCGCTGAAAATTTTGCGCGAGAATACAAGCGGCAAATTTGACGAAACCGTTGAATTGGCAATGAATTTGGGCGTTGACCCTCGTCATGCTGACCAAATGGTACGCGGTGTTATCACCCTGCCCGCTGGCACAGGTAAAGACGCAAAAGTTGCTGTATTTGCTCGCGATGCAAAAGCCGAAGAAGCTCTTGCTGCTGGTGCTGATAAAGTAGGCGCTGAAGATCTAATGGAAGCCATGCAAAATGGTGATTTGGATTATGATCGCGTTATTGCATCTCCTGATATGATGGGCGTTGTTGGCCGTTTGGGTAAAGTGCTTGGTCCTAAAGGCCTTATGCCAAACCCAAAATTGGGCACAGTGACACCCAATGTTGCGCAAGCCGTTAAAGACGCCAAAGGCGGTCAGGTTGAATATCGCGTTGAGAAAATGGGCATCATCCACAGCGGAATGGGCAAAATGAGCTTTGCAGACAAAGACATTAAAGCCAATTTCGATGCGTTAGTTGGCGCTATTATCAAAGCAAAACCATCTGGCGCAAAAGGCAAATATGTTAAGAAAATATCGCTTACATCAACTATGGGCCCTGGCCTTAAAATTGATACGAGCGAAATAGAAGGCGCATAAACGCCTTATCTCATAGTATTTCAAGGGCTGGCAGAGCAATCTGCTGGCCCTTTTTTTTATGATGCGGCCAATATACTCTATGCAATATGCTCTATGATATTTGGGCCAATATATTTTGAGCGGCCTATACCGAAGCAAAAATAAAGAGGCCAAACACAGTTTTGGCCCCTTCATCGAAATAGTAATGATGCGCATAAAAAACTTATACGCATTAGAAAAATTGCGCTTTAGAATCTTGCGCGTAGGCCAATCCCTAATGAAAATGTATCGGTATCACCGCTAACATCAGCACTAAAACCATCTGCACCGCCAGCAACAAAGCGGCGCTCAAAATCGCCGCTGGATATGCGGGTGTAACGGCCTTCTGCAAAAATATCGAATTTTTCACTCACTCTAGCTTTTAAGCCAATACGGCTGTTGGTCGTAAATTGGGTGGATGAGCCAAATACGCCAAATGTAGGAGCGGTAGCAATGCCATTATTGGGGAAATAAACGATATTAGTATCAACCACACCGATACCTAAGCCACCGCCAAAATATGGGATGATTTTTTGATTGTCGGATAATATGATGTCGCTGTTATAATTTGCTTGAACCGTCACAACATTAATGTCGCCACCAAAGCTCTGATCGCCGCCATTGAATGCGCCGCTGCTCACATCTGCTTCTGCATAACCTACTTCTAATTCCACGCTGGGCTTTAGAAAGCTTATGAAACCGCGCGAAAACTCATAACCAATGGCGCCGCGAATATTATAACCTGTGTCAAAGTCAACATTCACAGCTGCTGGAGCACCAGCAGCACCGGGAACGCCAGCTTCTGGATTTTGTATGCCAACAAACTCACTATCGGTGAAAAATTCAGCACCACCTGAAAGCGACACATAGACACCGCTCTCGCCTTCACTCTCCTGTGCCATAGCCGGATTGCTCATCATCATAGCAATGACAGTAGCTGGAATAAGTGCAGTTAATGTGCGCTTTTTTGAGAAATATGACATAATCTTCCTTAACTTTTTTATTGGGGGATGCTTATGTTTCGCTTGATTGGCCGATAGGTTACATTTTCATGGTCTTTTTCAGACGTAGAGATTGAACAGACTATTGTTGACAAATATCGCATCTTCTTTAGAGGGATATTTGAAAATTGCAGAATCGTTTACACGATATTGTAATTTCCGTCCGAGACAGTTGGTGAGAGTAATTTGGCTCTCTTAATTTCCAGCCTAGGCGGGGTAGAAATTTAGGTGACAATGTCGCCCAATTGATTTTCGGATCAAGCTTCCCCACGGACAATTCGCCGCAATGGCATTGAGAAGGGCTAGGAAGCAATTTTCAATATCATTGTATTTTATCAAGCGTTTTGATGCGCGTGACATTTGTCATACGTATCATGACAAGGAGAAAAGCATGAACCGTAATGAAAAAACGGAAGCAGTATCCTCGCTGAACGCAGTATTTAACGAAGCGGCTGTTGTCGTGGTTACCCGCAATTTGGGTCTAACCGTGACAGATTCAACCACGCTTCGTAACAATATGCGCGATGCTGATGCTAGCTTTAAAGTTGCAAAAAACCGCCTTGCCAAAATCGCACTCAAAGGCACGCAATATGAAGCTATCGGAGAACATCTGACAGGTCCTACTGCGCTCGCTACATCAACAGATCCGGTCGCAGCAGCTAAAATTGTGGTCGAATTTGCAAAAACCAATGACAAATTAGAAATTGTCGGCGGTGCGATGGGCGATACAGTCTTAGATGTGGCTGGCGTCAAGGCACTAGCAGCAATGCCTTCACTCGACGAATTGCGCGGAACCATTGTTGGATTGCTCAATGCACCAGCAACGAAAATCGCACAAGTCGCCACAGCTCCTGCCAACAAATTGGCACGGGTTATCGGGGCATATGCCGCAAGCGAATAAATTTATTTATCACACAACACATTAATGGGTCACACTGGCCCAAACTAAATTTTGGAGTTATATAACATGGCAGATATTGCTAAAATTGTAGAAGAACTATCTAAATTAACCGTATTGGAAGCCGCTGAATTGGCTACCGCTCTTGAAGAGCATTGGGGCGTTAGCGCTGCTGCTGCTGTAGCTGTTGCTGCACCTGCTGCTGGCGGTGGTGGTGAAGCTGCTGCTGAGAAAGACGAATTTGACGTAATCCTTACCGGCGACGGCGGCAAGAAAATCCAAGTGATTAAAGAAGTTCGCGGTATCACCGCTCTTGGTCTTACCGAAGCTAAAGCCCTTGTTGAAGGCGCTCCTAAAGCGATTAAAGAAGGCGTTAGCAAAGCTGAAGCTGAAGAAATCAAAGGCAAAATCGAAGCAGCTGGCGGTACCGTCGAGCTTAAGTAAGCCTTATAAATTTACAGAAAGGGCGGTTCCTGTTGGAGCCGCCTTTTTTTTGCGCAAATATATCAATAATGAGCGCACGAGAAAACAGCCTAAAGAGGCTATATTTTATGAATTTTCAGAAAATATGGCTTACGCCAAATAGGGTACGGAATAATCCGGAGTATCCGATGTATCATTTTCACTATCGCTGAAGCTTGAGCATGCAGAAGCAAGCAGCACAGCCGATGATAACAATAGATATTTAGAGAATTTCTTCATAGTCACCCTTCTAGATAATATATGTTACATTATTGTGAAAAAGTCAATCTATTGTATATTTTAGCTTTAAATCTTAAATGCGATTCGTGCGCCCATAATATCAATCCCTGGGTTTTGACGACTGAATAAAGTCGCATGGCTGATATGTTGCCATGTCAATTCAGCGGATATTTTATCAGAAATTTCATAGCCCAATATTAATTCAGGCTCGAACAATATAGCTGACCCTAAATCGGTGCGCCGCCCATCGCTTAATCGGAAACGCTGTGCGGTGCGGCCTTGCAGCGCAATCCCAATGCCCGGCCGAAAATATAATTTTTTGGCAATATCGATATGCCAGCTTAATCCGCCAGCAACAAATGAAGTATCATCGCTATCATTGATAGCAACAAAAATATAAAGCGAAGGCGAACCTATTTTTTCTAGGCCTTTTTCAGGATTTCCGCGAATACCCAAAATGATATTGGTGCCTTGCTCATCTATATCAAAGGAAAAAGGCGTATTCACACCATTAATAGCGGCACCTGCATATATTTCCTCGGCATGCGCTTGATGTCCTTGCAATAGGAAAATAGCGACTAACCATAGTATTAGCTTACGAAAGACAAAGGGTGACAGCGCCATTATAATAGGTTCAATCCAAGCATATAATCTAAATAAATTATAGTATCGCGGATATCAAATATGAAGGAGAATAGTATCACCAATGTTATCCAGCCCGACCAAAGGGCATAGAGCGATTTCTCTTTTGCGAAGGGACGGTTTTTGAGTAGCAAATAAAGCGCTGGTGACCAAAAAATCAAATGCACCAAGGCGACCAAACCCGACAAAGGCAGCAGCCCCATCAAATTTTCTAAGATGAATTTGGAAAATAATAAACCAACAATAAGGCCGCCAACGACCCAGCGCGCCTCTATGCGCTTCCATATAAAGAGCAAGCCTAATGCAAAACTGCTGATCATAATGATCAACCAATATTGCACCCATTGCGGAGAATTGGCTATGCCTTGCTGATTCCATAATTCCAATGCGCCATTACCCGCTGCGGGTTTTGCATGAATTAATTCTGGCCAGAAAAGAGCAATGGCTAATGCTGCCGATAGAAATTGCACCGAAAAAATACGCTTAACCTTCGTCATACCATAGGCCCTCACTATCAAGCATCATAGGGTGCGTGCATCATAAGGCAATATTTATTAGGTTAATGCTAAGACGCTGCGGCCCAATTACCATGAAAGCCCGGTGGAATGTGATGTGGTATATGAATGATAGCTTGCGCCTCGCCCATAAAATCATCCGCATTTAATATGTGCAATTCGCTGGTTTGTTCCTTCATATCAACCACAAGGCCCATCACCCAGCCGTCATCTTCTCGATCAACTTTATCGCCTCTGGGAATGAAGACAAATTCACCCGGATGACGATCTGCTCCGAAATCGCGTGTCAGCACACTGCCGCTAACAACATCATGTTTGAACAAACGCGTATCTTCGACATTCATCTCGATCATATCATCGCCAACCACATTAGATGCCAAGGCTATGCTATAAATATAACGATAGTCTTTACAGGTCATTTGCTCATTATAGCGGGGGAATTCTTGGCCTATATCGTGTAATATTGTCCGTTCAACTTTGCCGCCGCCATTGCAATCCATTGTCCAGCGTTCAAGGCGCGATTTGGGACTATCGGGCCCGAATTTGCTCGTCTTAAACATGCTCTCATGCGCAACAACATCGACAATGACTTTTCCATCTTTTTCATAGGCATTGGCGGGATGAAAAACATAACAAGGGTCAACATCATTCCAAACCGTATCCGCTGCGCTGCCATTTCGCGGGCACAGGCCAACGCGGGCGCGATGATTATCGTTCCAAGCATAAGGAAAACGCGCGCCTGCCAATAATTCTTTCATCGAAAAAGTAACTGGCAGATCAAACACTAAGATATAATTATCGGTAATAGCACAGTCATGAATGGAGGGGCCATGTTCGACCTTAATCGGGTCTTGCTTGCGTACTTTGCCATTAACATCCACAATCACATGCCATACTTTATCCATGACAGGAGCATCATAACAAATCGCATGCAGCTCGCCGGTTTTAGGATCAAGATGCGGGTGAGCAGAAAAAGACGTGTCCAGCGTTTCATCAAAAGGATTATGCGCAATAGTCTCTAGCGCATTGTCCAATTCTACGGGTAAGCCCCCTGCTTCCACGATTGCATAAGTGCGTCCAGCATGTTGAATGATATTCGTATTGGCTATATCACTGCGCGAACGGCGACCGGGTTTGCGCTCCTCGCCCAGTGCATCGCTCACCGCATTAGAGCGCATCCAACGATTATGATACCATAGAGCTTGTCCATCCTTTATCCGAATGGCGTGGCCCATGCCCTCTCCCGCGAACCAATGATAATCGGCGGGGTTTTCCTCTTTGACAGGATTAGGGCCAATACGCATATAACGCCCATCTAAGGCAGGAGGAATAGAACCCGTAACCTGCAAATTTTCAATCGTATTTTCATCCTTCATGGGTTTATGAATACCCGTTAAATAAGGATGCGGCCGATCGGGGGCTGCTCTGCGGTTACGATTAAATTCGGCTATCGCTACAACGCTTTTTAGAACATTCTTCTTTATTGATTTTGCAATCACATTCGCCATTATAATGCCCCCTTATAGCAGTTAATAACTGCGCTTTTTTGACATAGTAGCACAGCATCAATCGCGCACAAAATAATATCAACCTATGAATGTTTAGGTTTCAGGCACATGGCATTCATCGAATTAGGGTTTGAACATTAATATAAAATCCGCAAATAAGATTATACCAACCTATTACAAGCGATTCACAGCATGCAAAATAAAAATGACGACCTTAAATCTCTGGTGCGCACCATTTCTGGCTATCCAAAAGACGGCATAGAATTTCGGGATATATCGACGCTGTTATTGGATGGCGATGCTTTTCAAAAAATAATCGACAGGCTAGCAGCGCGCATTGAACCGCAGCAATTTGATCGTGTCGCAGGATTAGAAGCGCGCGGTTTCATTATTGCAGCAGGCCTCAGCTATGCTCTAGGATTGGGGCAAATAATACTGCGCAAAAAAGGCAAATTGCCCTATAAAGAGGCAAGCGATGTGATAGGCGTGGATTATGATTTGGAATATGGCCAAGACCGTATTGAAATGCACCGCGATGCCGTCAAAGAGGGCGAGCATATTTTACTTGTCGATGATTTATTAGCCACGGGCGGCACAGCATTGGCCGGCGCGTCATTGCTGCGCCAAGCAGGAGCAATCGTGGATACAGCCTTATTTGTGATTGATTTGCCTGATCTAGGCGGCGGACAAAAATTACGCGATGATGGTATTACAGCCCACAGCTTGATTGAATTTGAGGGCGATTAAACCCTCTCCATATTCGCCTAATATTGATGATTATATCATGCGGGAATTAGTCTGCCTCGGGCCATGTCACGCAATACTTGGCTCTCTAATTTCGCATCTGACAGACCAGATTTAATAATATCACCAATGCTAACAACACCGACTATTTTATTACCCGCAATGACCAAAGCATGGCGATAACGGCCATATGTCATTCGGCGTTCAACGGCGCTAATGCTATCATGCTCATTCACAATCAAACTGTCTTTTAGGGTTACTTCACTTATGGCGCGATCCAAAGCGTGCGCGCCCAACATATTGATAGCCAATATTATGTCGCGTTCAGAAATAATATAATCGCTCTGATTATCGGCCACTACTACAACAGAGCCAATTTCTTCGCGTTCCATGATCATCATTGCTGATCTAAGTGGGTCGGTATCATTAATCATATGGATGGCGCTATCTTTGCGATCTAAAATATCCGATATAATCATTTTCATTCTCCTTGCTCGCTCAAACAGGAGCGGCGTTACTTGTGAACCCCTTTCATATTTTTATTCGTGAAAATTTCAGATTTTGTTACAATGTCCTATGACCACATATATTGTGATAGGTGCATCAATCACCCCTTGACGCAAACCCTACAACTGCCTAATGAGGCCACATACACCGCCAGTTTTCGAGACAATTTTGCAATCGCGCAGCAAAATCAAGAATGAAAATGACGGTTTTTCATACGCGAAAAAGCTGCAAGCTGTTGATGCACTATCTGTATCTTCATGCCATGCGGCTTTTTGTCGTTTTGGAAATGCGCATTCGAAAAAGATTGACGTAACAAATATTTAGCGAGGCTCAAGCACATCATGGCGACCAAAGCAGCTCCCGACAAAATCACCCGCACACGGCGTATCCGCAAAATCTTCGGCGATATTCACGAAGTAATCGATATGCCAAACCTTATTGAGGTTCAGCGCGAATCTTATGAGCAATTTTTACGCAGTGACAAATCTATTGGATATGTTTCTGGCTTGGAAAAAACATTGCGCGGTGTTTTCCCTATTCGCGATTTCGCGGGCACAGCGGAATTGGATTTCGTTCATTATGAACTTGAAGATCCCAAATATGATGTAGAAGAATGCCGTCAGCGCGGCATTACTTATGCTGCTCCTATGAAAGTCACCTTGCGCCTTATCGTATTTGAGGTTGATCCTGATACAGAAGCGCGCAGCGTTCTCGATATTAAAGAACAAGATGTCTATATGGGCGATATGCCATTGATGACAGAGAATGGTACATTCTTTGTCAATGGTACAGAGCGCGTTATCGTCAGCCAAATGCACCGTTCGCCAGGTGTTTTGTTTGACCATGATCGCGGCAAAACCCACGCATCAGGAAAATTCTTATTCGCAGCGCGCGTGATACCCTATCGCGGTAGCTGGTTGGATTTTGAATTTGACGCCAAGGATATTGTCAATGTTCGTATTGACCGTAAACGTAAATTGCCTGTCACAACATTGCTCTATTCTTTGGGTATGGATGATGAAGATATTCTCAGCCATTTTTATGAAAAGATTAGCTTTGAACGTGCCAAAGATGGTTGGAAGATTCCATTCAACGCCGAAGCATGGCGTTCAACCAAACCTATTTTTGATGTTGTTGATGCCGACAGCGGTGAAGTTATTTTCCCAATGGGACAAAAAGTAACGCCGCGTGCTGCCAAAAAAGCAGAAAAAGATGGCATGAAAAACATATTGCTACCGACCGAAGAAATCTTTGGCCGTTATAGCGCATATGATTTAATCAATGAAAAAACAGGTCAAATCTATATCGAAGCTGGTGATGAAGTTACCGCTGAAAATCTAGAGCTGCTCGATAAAGCAGGTATTGATACGCTAGAGCTTTTGGATATTGACCATGTCACAACGGGCGCTTGGATCCGCAACACATTGAAAGCCGATAAAGCTGAAAATGGCGATATGGGTCTAGATGCGATTTACCGCGTCATGCGCCCCGGCGAGCCACCTACCCGCGAAACCGCTGATGCTTTGTTCGAAGGTCTATTCTTTGATTCAGAGCGTTACGATCTTAGCGCGGTTGGCCGTGTTAAGCTGAATATGCGTTTGGCATTGGATGCCGAAGACACGCACACCACATTGCGCAAAGAAGATATTCTGGCCGTGGTTAAAGAATTGGTCGATCTGAAAGATGGCAAAGGCGAGATTGATGATATCGATAATCTCGGTAACCGCCGTGTTCGTTCAGTTGGCGAATTGCTAGAAAATCAATATCGTGTTGGTTTGCTGCGTATGGAGCGCGCCGTTAAAGAACGTATGAGCAGCGTGGATGTTTCCACCGTAATGCCAAACGATCTTATCAACGCCAAGCCAGCCGTTGCTGCTGTGCGTGAATTTTTCGGCTCATCACAGCTCTCACAATTTATGGACCAAACCAATCCTCTGTCAGAGGTTACCCATAAACGCCGCGTTTCAGCATTAGGCCCAGGCGGTCTAACGCGTGAGCGTGCTGGTTTTGAGGTACGCGATGTGCATCCAACGCACTATGGCCGTATTTGTCCGATTGAAACGCCAGAGGGTCCAAACATTGGTTTGATTAACTCGCTGTCATCCTTCAGCCGCGTCAATAAATATGGTTTCATCGAAACTCCATATCGTAAAATCATCGACGGCAAAGTGACCGACGAAGTTGTCTATCTCTCCGCTATGGAAGAGCAAAAGCACACCGTGGCACAGGCCAATGCTGAGCTTAACGATGATGGCAGCTTCGCTGAAGAAGTTGTCTCTGCCCGTCAAGCCGGTGAATTTTTAATCGCACCGCGCGATATCATCACCCTTATGGATGTTTCGCCAAAACAGCTTGTGTCTGTTGCGGCATCGCTCATCCCATTCTTGGAAAATGATGATGCTAACCGTGCGCTTATGGGATCAAATATGCAACGCCAAGCGGTGCCTTTGGTAAAAGCCGAAGCGCCTCTCGTCGGTACAGGTATGGAAGAAACTGTGGCCCGCGATTCTGGTGCTGCCATTGCGGCTCGCCGCAGCGGTATTGTCGATCAAGTGGATGCTACCCGTATTGTTATCCGTGTGACAGGCGAAGTCGAAGCGGGTCAATCTGGCGTTGATATTTACACATTGCAAAAATTCCAACGCTCGAACCAAAACACCTGTATCAATCAGCGTCCTTTGGTGAAGATGGGCGATGAAATTTTCGAAGGCGATATTATTGCCGATGGCCCATCCACCGAATTGGGTGAATTGGCTTTGGGTAAAAACAGCCTCGTGGCCTTCATGCCATGGAATGGATATAATTACGAAGATAGTATCTTAATTTCCGAGCGTATCGTGAAAGATGACGTCTTTACCTCGATCCACATCGAAGAATTTGAAGTCATGGCCCGCGATACCAAGCTTGGCCCAGAAGACATCACCCGCGATATTCCAAATGTTGGTGAAGAATCGCTGCGCAGCCTTGATGAAGCTGGCATTGTTTACATTGGTGCACAGGTTCACCCTGGCGATATTTTGGTGGGTAAAATCACACCAAAAGGCGAAAGCCCAATGACACCAGAAGAGAAATTGCTCCGCGCAATCTTTGGTGAGAAAGCATCTGATGTACGCGATACATCCTTACGCTTGCCGCCAGGTGTTGCCGGTACAGTTGTTGAAGTGCGCGTCTTTAACCGTCATGGTATCGACAAAGATGAACGTGCTCTGGCGATTGAACGTGATGAGATTGAGCGTCTTGCGAAAGACCGCGAGGATGAGCGTTCTATATTGAACCGTGCAACCTATAACCGTTTGCGCGATATGCTTATCGGTCAAACAGCCACAGATGCACCCGATGGTTTCCCCAAAGGTGCGAAGATTGATCTTGAAAATCTAGCCCTAGTTGAGCGTCACAAATGGTTCGACATAGCGGTTAAAGATGACAAGGTTCAATCTGATTTAGAAGCGGTAAAAGTTCAATATGACGAAGCGGTTAAATTGATCGTTGAGAAGTTTGAAGATCGCCGTGAAAAATTAGAGCGTGGTGATGAATTATCACCGGGCGTTCTGAAAATGGTCAAAGTCTTTGTCGCTGTGAAACGCAAATTGCAACCCGGCGATAAAATGGCCGGTCGTCACGGTAACAAAGGGGTTATCTCGCGCATTCTTCCACAAGAAGATATGCCATTCCTAGAAGATGGTACACCCGTTGATGTGGTGCTTAATCCTCTAGGTGTGCCGAGCCGAATGAATGTCGGACAGATATTTGAAACCCATTTGGGTTGGGCTGCACGCGGCCTTGGTCAACAAATCACCAAAGCTTTGGATGAATATAAATTAGCCAACCCAAATCCAGAAGCTGGCGCACCGCCAGAGGCTATTCGTGAAGTGCTGACCCATGCTTATGGTGATAATTATGCCAAAGAGATTAAACGTCGCAGCGATAGCGAAGTTATGGAATTGGCCAATTATCTGAAACCCGGCGTCCCTATGGGTACGCCCGTATTTGATGGCGCACGCGAAGCGGATGTTTCCGAAATGCTTATCAAAGCTGATTTGGATCCATCGGGTCAGGTTGATTTGTTCGATGGCCGCACCGGCGATCGTTTCGACCGTAAAGTCACCGTTGGTTATATCTATATGCTGAAATTGCATCACTTGGTTGATGACAAAATCCACGCTCGTTCGATTGGCCCATATAGCCTTGTCACCCAGCAACCTCTGGGCGGTAAAGCACAATTTGGTGGTCAGCGCTTTGGTGAGATGGAAGTGTGGGCGCTGCAAGCTTATGGCGCAGCTTATACGCTTCAAGAAATGCTCACCGTGAAATCGGATGATGTTATCGGACGTACCAAAGTTTATGAGAGCATCGTCAAAGGCGATGACAGCTTTGAAACGGGTATCCCAGAAAGTTTCAACGTTCTTGTCAAAGAAATGCGTTCATTGGGTATGAATGTTGTTTTGAACAATGTTGATGATGAGGATGACGATACAGCTGAGGCGGCGGAGTGATAAATGGGGCGGATTAACCCCCGCTCAATCACCCCTGATACTATTTCATAGGGCCGATAAGCCCAGATGAGGAAATGAAGATGAACGAACTAAGCAAATTCAACAATCCAGTCGCCAAGCCAGAGACTTTTGACGAAATTCAAATCGGTCTTGCTAGCCCAGAAAAAATCCGTAGCTGGTCATTTGGTGAAATTAAAAAACCAGAAACCATCAATTATCGGACATTTAAGCCCGAACGCGATGGTTTATTCTGTGCCCGTATTTTTGGGCCAGTAAAAGATTATGAATGCCTATGCGGTAAATATAAGCGCATGAAATATAAAGGCGTCGTTTGTGAAAAATGCGGCGTTGAAGTCACCGTAACAAAGGTACGCCGCGAACGTATGGGTCATATCGAATTGGCCGCACCTGTCGCGCACATCTGGTTCTTAAAATCATTGCCATCGCGCATTGGCTTGCTGCTTGATATGCAGCTTAAGCAATTAGAGCGCGTTCTTTATTTTGAACATTATATTGTGACCGAGCCTGGCCTAACCGCTATGGAGAAATTCCAACTTCTTACCGAAGATGAACTTCTCGAAGCACAAGATGAATATGGCGAAGATGCTTTCTCTGCTGGTATTGGCGCAGAAGCCGTGAAACAAATGTTGATGGATCTTGATCTTGAAAAAGAGCGCGATGATCTATTGACCGAATTGTCTGAAACCAAATCAGAGCTGAAACCAAAGAAGATTATCAAACGCCTTAAAGTGGTGGAAAGCTTCATCGATTCTGGCAACCGCCCTGAATGGATGATCCTTGATATTGTTCCCGTGATACCGCCAGAACTTCGTCCTTTGGTTCCATTGGATGGTGGCCGTTTCGCGACATCAGATTTGAACGATCTCTATCGCCGCGTTATCAATCGTAACAATCGTCTAAAGCGCCTTATCGAATTGCGCGCACCAGACATCATCGTGCGTAACGAAAAACGCATGCTACAAGAATCTGTTGATGCATTGTTTGATAATGGTCGCCGTGGCCGTACCATTACCGGTGCGAACAAACGTCCATTGAAATCACTTTCTGACATGCTCAAAGGTAAGCAAGGGCGCTTCCGTCAAAACTTGCTAGGTAAGCGCGTCGATTATTCTGGTCGTTCGGTTATTGTGACGGGCCCAGAATTGAAATTGCATCAATGTGGCTTGCCCAAGAAAATGGCTTTGGAACTTTTCAAACCATTCATCTATTCGCGCCTCGATGCCAAGGGTCTTTCTATGACCTTGAAGCAAGCGAAGAAATGGGTCGAAAAAGAGCGCAAAGAAGTTTGGGATATTCTTGAAGAGGTTATCCGCGAGCATCCGGTTCTCTTGAACCGTGCGCCTACGCTTCACCGTTTGGGTATCCAAGCATTTGAGCCTGTCCTTATCGAAGGTAAAGCGATCCAGCTTCACCCGCTTGTATGTGCTGCTTTCAATGCCGATTTCGATGGTGACCAAATGGCGGTTCACGTGCCGCTATCATTAGAAGCACAGCTTGAAGCGCGTGTATTGATGATGTCCACCAACAACATCTTATCGCCTGCCAATGGTAAGCCGATTATCGTTCCTTCACAGGATATGGTTTTGGGTCTTTACTATCTGTCTATGGACCGCGAAGGCGAGCCAGGCGAAGGTATGCTTCTTGCTGATATGACAGAAGTTCACCAAGCTATTGAAGTGGGCGCAGTGACGCTGCACTCAAAAATCACTAGCCGCGTTCCACAAGCCGATTCAGATGGCAACCTCATCATGAAGCGCTTTGAAACAACGCCGGGCAGAATGCTTTTGGGTGAATGTTTGCCTTCTAGTCATAAAGTACCATTTGATGTAGTAAACCAATTGCTCACCAAAAAAGAAATCGCAGATGTGATTGACCAAGTGTATCGTCATACAGGTCAAAAAGACACGGTTCTTTTTGCCGATGCGATTATGTCTCTTGGCTTTAAGCACGCTTTCAAAGCCGGTATTTCATTCGGTAAAGATGATATGATTATCCCCGAAGAAAAAGACGGTATGATTGAATCTACCCGCAGCGTTGTTGCTGATTATGAGCAACAATATCAAGATGGCCTTATTACGCAGCAAGAGAAATATAACAAAGTTATTGATGCTTGGAGCCGTTGTGGTGACCAAGTTGCTGATGTCATGATGGACAAATTGAAAGCCACACCAAAAGATGAAAATGGCCGCGAAGCCCAGATTAACGCCATTTACATGATGGCGCACTCTGGTGCGCGTGGTTCCCCAGCGCAGATGAAACAGCTTGGCGGTATGCGCGGTTTGATGGCGAAACCATCGGGTGAGATTATTGAAACTCCGATTATTTCAAACTTTAAAGAAGGTTTGACCGTTTTGGAATATTTCAACTCAACCCACGGTGCGCGTAAAGGTCTGGCGGATACGGCGCTTAAAACGGCGAACTCAGGCTATCTTACGCGCCGTCTTGTCGATGTGTCACAAGATTGCACCATCGTCGAAGAAGATTGTAAAACCGAACGGGCGCTTGAAATGCGTTCTATCGTCCAAGGCGGTAGCACCATTGCATCGCTTGGCGAGCGTATCTTGGGCCGTACTACTGCCGAAGATATTATGGGCCTTGATGGTAAATTATTGGTCAAAAAAGGCACATTGCTGGACGAAGATGCGGTTACCGCTATCGAAGAAACTGGCATACAAACGCTCAAAATTCGCTCACCATTAGTATGCGAATCTAAAGTCGGTGTTTGCGGTACTTGTTATGGCCGTGACCTTGCCCGCGGTACGCCAGTGAATATTGGCGAAGCCGTTGGTGTTATTGCCGCGCAATCAATTGGTGAACCGGGTACTCAGCTTACCATGCGTACATTCCACATTGGTGGTGCAGCGCAGCTTAACGAGCAAAGCAATCTTGATGCTTCATCCGATGGTTTTATCGAATATCGCGATTTACCAACATTGATGAACAAAGATGGCAAGCGTCTGGCTATGGCCCGTAATGGCGAAATTGTGATTAAAGATGGTGAAGGCCGCGAGATGGAATCGCACCGTATATCCTTTGGTGCTTTCCTATCATTCGAAGATGGCGCTAAAGTAACGGTTGGCGATCGTCTGGCGGAATGGGATCCATTCTCAATGCCAGTGATTACCGAGAAACAAGGTGTGATTAAATATCAAGACCTTGCCGATGGTAAAACCATGACCGAACAAACCGATGAAGCCACAGGCATTTCACAGCGCGTTGTGACCGAATATCGCGCTGCTGGTAGAGCCAAGAAAGAAGATTTACGTCCGCGTATCACGCTTCTTGATGGTAAAACCGATGAAGCCGCTCGTTATCTTCTATCGCCTGGCACCATGCTTTCTGTGGACGATGGCCAAGAAGTACAAGCGGGTGATATTATCGCTCGTGTATCGCGTGAAAGTGCGAAAACGCGTGATATTACCGGTGGTCTTCCGCGTGTTGCTGAATTGTTCGAAGCGCGTATCCCGAAAGATGTTAGCGTCATTGCTAAAATCTCTGGTCGTATCGAATTTGTACGTGACTATAAAGCGAAACGTAAGATTGCGATTGTTCCCGAGGAAGGGGATCGCGTCGAATATCTCATTCCAAAAATCAAAGTTTTGGATGTTCAAGAAGGCGATTTTGTTCGTAAGGGCGAAAATCTTATTTCTGGTTCACCCAATCCGCACGACATTTTGGAAGTCATGGGCGTTGAAGCTTTGGCCGAATATTTGGTGGCAGAAATCCAAGAAGTATATCGTCTGCAAGGCGTGAAGATTAACGATAAACATATTGAAACGATCGTTCGTCAAATGCTGCAGAAAGTGGAAATCACCTTTGGTGGTGACACAACATTACTTCCTGGCGAACAAGTCGATCGCGAAGAGATGGATGCTATGAATGCGAAGCTTGGCAAGAATAAAGCGCATGCAACAGGCACGCCTGTATTGCTTGGTATTACCAAAGCAAGCTTGCAAACACGCAGCTTTATCTCTGCCGCTTCTTTCCAAGAAACAACCCGCGTGCTGACGCAAGCGGCTGTTGAGGGCAAGAAAGACGTTCTCACAGGTCTTAAAGAGAATGTGATTGTTGGACGTCTAATTCCTGCTGGAACGGGCGCTGCTATGAACCGCGTTCGCGTTACAGCGAATAGCCGCGATGCAGCCTTGAAAGCATCTCAGCAAAAATTGGAAGAGAGCATGGCGGCTGCCGCAGCCGTTGAAGCCGAAGAAAAAGCTGCTGCTGCTGAAACGCCAGCCGCAGAATAAATTTCACATATAAAAAATAACCCCGCTAGATTTCTCTGGCGGGGTTTTTTGTGTGTATTTGACTTATTTGGAATAAATAGCGATAATCTCCATAGGAGGGGTCTATGCTGATTTTCAAATATTTTACTGCAATTGTTATGACGATTACTTTATTATCATTAGAGCAAGTTATAGCGCAGGATGAGAATAATATTATCGTTACTGGGACACGTTCGGATCGCTCTGATTATGAATATTATGACGAAGATCAAGCTGCAATCGGACTAACTCGAAAAGCCGATTTTTTTGTTAAATCACTTTTCATTACGTCTGACTCCCGTGACCGGGAAGTGCGCAAACAAGAAGTTTGGGCCATGTTAAGCGCACTGATTGAGCAGGCTAAGTCCCATAATATCACAATAGTCGCTGGTGATTATCAGCTCAAACGTGTGACATTAGAAAATATGAAAGAATTGCCTATTCGTGGCGGTCGCAGGCCTGATACAAGCAGAATTTCTATCTATGCAAGAATAGCCGTAGGAGACGGTGAAATAGGCAGCAAAGAGATAGACAGCAAAATTGATAATTTTGTTAAAAATATACCCGTAACTGGACGCTCGCTGATTGAAACAGGCAGTATCGGTCTAGTGATCGATAACCCAGACCAATATCGCGCTGCTGTTGTGAAAAAGATTGCCGATGAATCAAAAAAATATGCATCATTTTTCGGCAATGATTATGGTGTAGAGATTAGAGGGCTGGACTCAGAACTTTACTTTCAACAAGCTAGCCCAAATGAAGTCTTTTTATATATTGGACATAGTTTTATTATTAAGCCTAAATGATAGAGAATAGTCATAAAATTTTTGTCCAATATTAAAGAGATTGATATCTAATCATCAAAATAGATTTAGAGGCTTTCTATCTTTGATATAGCCTGTTCCAATGCTTCTTTGCCGCGTGATCCTTGTTGGTCGGCTGCTATTAGGGTCACATCATCTATGCCTATAAAGCCTAATATATGCCGTAAATAGGTCGATGCAAAATCAATCTCGCTGCCCATTTTTGTGCCACCCGAAGCCATAGCAATATAGGCCTTCTTATCTTGTAATAATCCAACAGGCCCATTTTCAGTATATTTAAATGTCTTTCGTGCCCGTGCAATCATGTCCACCCATGATTTTAGCGATGCTGGAATAGCAAAATTATATACAGGCGAGCTTATGATAATAATATCTGCGCTCTCCAATTCCGCTACCAGCGAATCTGAAAATGCTAATGTCTCACGCTGTGCCTCGCTGCGCTCTGCTTCATCCGTGAAATTAGCATTCATCCAATCTTCACTCACCAACGGCAATCCAGCCGAAACATCGCGGTTTATAATATGCGCATTGGGGGATTTTGCGACTATCGCATCCGCAATCGCGCGGCTAGAGGATCCATTTACACGTGCGCTACTATCAATTCGTAATATAGTGGTCATTATTTATTCCTTATTCTGCTTCTAATAATAAAAATTCGGCATTGTCTTTGGCATTGATAATGAGCTCTTTTTCATCTCTGATGGCCGCAGCATCGCGCTCATTTAATATATTGCCATTTATTTCGATGCGGCCTTTGGATACCACTAAATAGAGATAGCTATTCTGATTTACCGCATGTTCAACAGTATCACCAGCTTGTAATTTAGCGCCATATAAGCGCGCATCCGCACCAATCATCAAAGCACCTGCTGCAATGTCAGGCTCATAACCGCTCGCCAACACAGATAGCGTTTCACGCGAGGTTTTAGGAAACTCCTTTGCATCCCAACGCGCTTCACCGCCAAGCTCTCTTGGTTTTACCCAGATTTGAAACAGCTGCGTCTCTATATCCTCATAATTATATTCGCTATGGGTAATCCCAGAACCCGCGCTCATAACTTGAACATCACCAGCGGCCGTGCGGCCTTCATTCCCTTTGGAATCTTTATGGGTGATAGCTCCCTCACGAACATAGGTTATAATCTCCATGTCCTGATGCGAATGCGGTGCAAAACCGCTTTGTGATGCAATCTCATCGTCATTCCAAACCTTTATTGGTCCCCAGCCCATGCGTTTTGCATCATAATATTCTCCGAATGAAAAATGATGCTTAGCCTTTAACCAACCATGATCCGCCGAGCCTAAATTACTATATTTGCGTGTCTCAATCATTTTATTGCTCCTATGCATTGTCTATGGACAAGAGATAGGGAAATTTTATTTATTAAAAAATAGAAAATATAGAATAGCATTGTTTCTATATTTGTCATAATAGAGCGTATGAGAATATTTGATTTTGAATCATGGGCGATATTTGCAACCGTTGCGCGATTGGGCAGCTTTACCAAAGCGGCTGATTTTCATGGCCTTTCTAAACCCACTATCTCAAAAGCTATAACGCGCCTGGAAACCGAGTTAGGCAGCGCCCTATTTCATAGAACATCGCGCCGATTATCGCTGACATCTTCGGGGAAAAAATTATTACCCTATGCTCAAAATATCGTCGATGTTGGCGAAAAGGCCCATGAAGCAGCCAGCGATGAGGTCGATATATTAAAAGGCCCGATTAAATTATCCATACCCATCAGCTTTGGCATGTCCAATGTCGCTCCGGTCATATCAGAATTTATGGCGCTATATCCCGATATAGAGCTGGACATCATATTAACCGATGAACAAGTGGATTTGGTCAAAGATAGTTTTGATCTCGCCATTCGTATTGGCAGCCTATCCGACAGTAGCCTTATCGCGATTAAAATCCGCGATATTAAAAGCCATTTTATTGCTGCACCCTCTTATTTCAAAGATAGGCCAATACCGACCCATGCAGAGGAATTATCAAATTTAGATGCGATACTTTATAGCAATACTAGCGATCGTTGGACCTTGCATAAAGCTGGAGAGAAAGATGTTACTATAAAGCCCATAGAGCGCCTTATCTGTAACAATGGTGATTTCATGTTATATCCGATACTCGCTGGCCAAGGCATGGGCCATCTGCCCGATTTCTTTTGTTCGCAATATGTAAAAACAGGTGCCCTGATTGCATTTTTAGAAGATTGGAACAGAGACCAACAATCGCTCTATATTATTACCCCGCCCTCACGTTCTCGCCCTGCGCGGGTCGAAGCCCTTATCCAATATTTAAAAAAGGCTCTTTCGTGATATAAATTGCGTGCGAGCCTCTATATTCGGATATTAAATATATAATCAAAAATAACTTTAGCGTCATAAACTTAACTTTTTTGAGCGCATAAAATTCATCCCAAAACTTAAAATATGTGCAGTAGGTCACACATTATTTCTGCATCATATTCTACCTCTCTTTAATAAGAAAAGAAGGAGGATGAACATTATGAAGAAAATTTTAATATCAATCACAGCTCTATTTATCATGTCCTTACCCAGCGTTAGTCATGCCAATGGCGCAGCTATGTGTGTTGCGATGGAAAAAAATAGTAATAATGTCAGGATTGATAAGGAATATTTCATAAGATATGGAGGAGGCTCTGATACCACAGGTTATCATGCAGATACAAAAGCAAGAGAAGATTTTCGAGAAAAATATAGCTCAACGCCATCTTGCCGTAACAGCGCCAGAAAATTTATGAATGGCGGATATTTTGTGATTATAGAAAGCGGCCGTAAAAAAGATTATAGCGGCGCATATTATAATCGTTGGGGAATTGGTTTTGGTAATACTAGGGCCGAAGCCCTAATTGATGCCAAAAAACATCTCAGTAACCGTGACTGGGGATGGAATGAACGCAAACATGGTTATAAAGTGGATGAAAGTGGTAAATTTTAAGGACTGAAGTTACTGTAAATCGTCACTTTAAATAGCGGTTGGAGCGAGAAAGAAAATGGATTTACTATTGCAGATAGCCAGCCATTTTAACTGCAAAGCCAATTAAGTTTTGAAAATATTGTAATCCAATTCCGCTGCTCTATTAGGGGTAATGGCTTATGAAACCCTGCTCTTATTTTTTATAACAGATTTATTGTTCTGCCTCTCCCCTGGGCCAGCCACAATAGTCTGTGCTTCGCATGCTGCCAATGGCGGCATGCGAAATGCATTTGGGCCTATCATGGGCATTCATGCGGGCAATTTCATATGGTATGCCCTATCTGCACTGGGTTTGGTTGCATTGGTGCAAACCGCGCCTAGCCTCTATAATATCATTCGCTGGGCAGGCGTAGCCTATCTGTTGTGGATGGCCTTCTCCATGCTGCGTGAGAGCAGAGCTGACCTAGCTCTTAATAAGCGCGGCAATGTCAAATTCACCAGAGGGTTTATGAGCGGTCTAGCGGTGCATATGTCCAATCCAAAAGCCTTATTATTTTACGCAGCATTTTTACCGCAATTTATTGATCCGCAAATCAACATCATTTTTCAAATCACAATATTAGCCGCAATCACTATAGTAACGGAAAGCATCGGCTTATTATTTTATTCGTCTATAGCTGCGGGTGCGCGCAGCATGGCAGATAGTGCAAAAATATCCGTCATTTCACATTATGGTTCTGCAATTGTGTTAATCTTGGTCGCTTTATTTATGGCCTATCTCAATTATTCAGAAATATAATGAGCGCTTAGAAACTTAAATTTTCGTTTCTAACTCTTCATCAATTTCCTCTTCTAGGGCTGCTGCTTTTTCGCAAGACTTTTGTTTACCATCTTCGCATCTGCGTAATTCTCTATCGCGTTTGCGGGTTAATTTGCCCAAGCGCTCCTCATGCTGACGCAGTCTCTTTCCGCGTTTTTCATCCGCTTCAGATTGGCTCGTCGTTACTGCATCAACGCCCTTGCCGACAACTTTGACGGGCGCAGTGACAATATTAGCTGCTGTACCAAGGGCGCATGCTTGTAAGGGCAATAATAATAAGAGGGGCAGTAAGGAGCGCATGGGTTCAGAGTAATCTATGATATGATATTGTCAAATATTTCCATTTGAAGCAACGATTATACATAATGATATATTAGTTTACAATTAACTACATGCAAATATGATACATAGACTCCATTAAAGGAGTGTTTTTTATGAAATCATCACAAAAAGGATTAGCCGAATTAATCGGCACATTTTGGCTCGTATTTGGGGGCTGCGGTAGCGCGGTATTAGCGGCGGGCATACCCGATCTTGGAATAGCATTTGTTGGCGTATCAATCGCATTTGGCCTTACCGTTGTCACTATGGCTTATGCTATTGGACACATATCTGGATGTCATTTGAACCCAGCCGTGACAATAGGCCTATGGGCCGGCGGACGTTTCGACGCCAAAGACATACCGCTCTATATTATAGCGCAAGTCATTGGTGCCACTTTGGCCGCTTTAGCGATTTGGTTCATTGCATCAGGCAAAGCAGGCTTTGAAATAGCGCCCAACGGACTAGCGGTTAATGGATATGGAGAATTATCTCCCGATAAATATTCTATGGTCGCAGCATTTGCCATAGAAGTATTGCTAACATTCTTCTTCTTAATGATCATCATGGGATCAACCGATGGCCGCGCCCCTGCTGGATTTGCGCCATTGGCTATTGGTTTTGGTTTGGTGTTAATCCACCTTATCTCTATTCCAGTAACCAACACATCTGTTAACCCAGCGCGTAGCACCGGCCCTGCTCTATTAGTAGGCGGCATGGCATTGCAGCAATTATGGTTGTTCTGGTTAGCGCCTATTGTTGGCGGCATATTGGGCGGCATCACATATCGCAGCCTAGGTAAAGATGAGAATAAACCAGATATTGCTGGTGAAGTTTCTTAAATATTATCATCATCGCATGAAAAAGGCCTCGCAATTGCGGGGCCTTTTTTTTGACGGTGTAGCTGTATTAAATATATTTTTTGATAAATTCACGAACATCATCGGCCAAATCTTCGCGTTCCATAGCAAGAGCAAAATTAGCCTCTAAATAGCCCGCCTTTGACCCGCAATCAAAACGATTACCATCAAAAGTAACAGCATGAAAAGCTTGGTTGCCAATCATCTTGGCCATCGCATCGGTCAGTTGAATCTCACCGCCGCTGCCAGCTTCCTGATTTTCCAATGTCCGCATCACATCTGGCTGCAATATATAACGTCCTGATATAATCAGATTAGAAGGAGCATCCTCTATCGCTGGTTTTTCAACAAGGCCGCGCACCTCAGTAAGAACGCCTTCGCTATTGCCAGGATCAATCACCCCATAGCTAGAGACTTTCTCTTTCTCAATTTCTAATACGCTAAGCAAGTTTCCGCCTTTTTCTTCATAAGCGGAGACCATTTGTTTCATGCATCCTGTCTCGCCATGCATAAATTCATCGGGCAAAAATACAGCGAATGGTTCATCCCCTATTATATCTCTGGCACACCAAATAGCATGACCAAGGCCCAATGGCTCTTGCTGCCGCACATAGGCACAATTGCCAGGCTTCAATCGCGTTCCATCTAATATAGAGAGGTCTTTATCACGCGAGCGCATAGTATGCTCTAATTCATAGGCACTATCAAAATGATCTTCGATAGTGCTTTTGCCGCGGCCCGTGACGAATATCATTTGCTCAATGCCAGCCTCTATAGCTTCATCGACTGCATATTGAATCAATGGGCGATCAACAATTGGCAGCATTTCTTTTGGAATGGCTTTTGTCGCTGGTAAAAAGCGCGTTCCTAGCCCCGCTACTGGAAATACTGCTTTGCGAATAGGTTTAACTGTCATATTGAAATCCTTAAATACCCTTTCGCTATAATACGGTATATATAATGAAATTTTAAAAACTACCGCTTCATGCTTTTAATTTTGCAGCATGGTTTTTCTTTAGCTTTGCCAGTTTTGGCGGAATAACGGCCATGCAATAAGGGTTTCTTTGCCCCTCACCGTCCCAATAATCTTGATGATAATCTTCTGCGACATACCAATTATCGGCTTTCTCAATACTGGTGACAATAGGATCGCTATGATCGGACTGCGCGCGCGCAATGGCTTCATTAGCAAGTAACTCTTGTTCATTATCGGTTGGGAAAATAGCGCTGCGATATTGGGTGCCAATATCATTGCCTTGCCGATTAAGCTGCGTAGGGTCATGCGTCGCAAAAAATATATCGTATAAGTCCGCTAAGCTAATTTGATCGGAGTTAAAATTCACACGAATAGCCTCTGCATGTCCGGTAGCGCCCGTGCAAATATCTTTATAGGTCGGATTCAGGCTATGCCCACCAATATATCCAGATTCAACGCTTGTAACGCCGTTCAATTGCAGAAATACAGCTTCGGTGCACCAAAAGCATCCGCCAGCAAGAGTAATTGTTTGAGATGTCATATTTGCTCCTATCTAGCCTAAGATAGCTATGAATGAACGTAAGACAAGATAATCGTAATAATTAAGCGGGTAAAGGCTGTTCAATGGAGGGTTTATTTTTTGCCTCATCCTCTTTGGCGACCAACAAATACATAACGGGGGTAACGATACGCGATAAAATGGTCGATGAGATTAACCCACCAATGATAACAACGGCTAGTGGCGCATAGAGCGCGCCGCCAAATAGAGCCAAAGGCATCAAACCACCCACTGCCGTCAATGATGTTAATAAAACGGGCAAGAAACGCACCCGCCCCGCCTGTTCAATTGCAGTGCGCAATTTCATACCATCTTCGCGCAATTGCGCTGTGAAATCGACCAAAAGAATCGAATTTTTAATCTCTATTCCGATCAGCGCTATAAAGCCAATAACCGCCATAAAGCTAACCGAGTTGCCTGTAAAAAACAGCCCTAATATCCCGCCAAAAGTTCCAAGGGGTATCACTCCAACAACAACGATAGTCTCTCTGAAACGGCCAAATTCAGCCACCAAAATTGCGAAAATACTAAATAATGCCACCAATATGGCGGGGCCAAAGCCTTGTAGTGTTTCATTCACTGCCTCGGCCTCGCCTCCTGCTCGTATGGAATACCCCACTGGCAAATCAATTTTTTCGGCCTCTTCCAAAATATCATTGGAAATTTGCGATGGAATACCTCCAGTCACAACTTGCCCAGTGACCGCAACTTCTCTCTCTAATTTATAGCGGCGGATGACGGGTGTGACGGCTTTTAATTTGGGCTCGGTAATCTCACCAAGTTGAATAGGTTGACCATTTCGCGAAGGTACATAAATATCTTGCAAAGCCGATACGGGCTGATTTTCATCGCGCGGCAAACGCACAACCACAGGATAATTATCCCCTTCATTATCACGAAAATTACCCGCTGCCTCTCCATTTAAAGCAAGGCGAATGGTGCGCCGTGGTGAACCAGATGCAATGTTCAATAAAGCCGCTTTCTTTTCATCAATGTTCAAATCGACATCAATACGATCCTTAGCAACAGGATTTGCAACATCACGGGCATCCGGATGATCGCGCATGATAGTTTCCACTTGGGCCGCTATTGTTTTCAAAACATCATTATCGGGACCTTGAATCCGTATTGAGAGCGGGGAATCGACTGGCGCACCAAATTGGAAAAGGACGACCCTTATTCTTGCTCCGGCAATATTATCATATTTCGCCCGAAGTCTCTCAATCATCGCCTCGCTCTCGCGCCCTTGCCATTTATCGAGAACAACCAAAATTTCTCCATAGTCGGCGGTTTCGCGTGTACCAAAAACATTATAAAATACTTGCTGATTTGCCGAGCCGATATTTTCTGCTCGAACTTTTATCGACGGTTCTTCTTTTAAAATAGCCGATGCTTTTTTCACAATCTCTTTTGTGGTGGCCAGACTGCTGCCTTGTTCCGCTTCGATTGTGACACGGAAATAAGAAGAATCGGCATTTGGGAATAATGTGAACCCCATATATTTTATCAGGAAAAAGGCCGATAATGTGAGCAGCATAGCGCTGTAAAAAGTGGTCTTTGGCCAGTTTAGAGCGCGCTGTAATATAGGTTCATAAAAGCGCTCAATATTGCGATTAATCCATTGGAGCAGAACATTGCCCTCTGGGTCTTCATCACGTTTCAATATTCTGCTGGCTAAAAATGGAATGATGGTGAGCGAAATTATCATTGATGCGATCACCGTAAAGATGATCGAATAGAAAAAGCTTTTCGTATAAGCACCGGCCCCTTCAGGGAGAAATAATAAAGGGAAAAAGGCGAAAATTAACACACCCGTTGAACCCAAAATTGCCGGCGTAATTTCTTTTGTCGCATCAACAGCAGCAATAGCCCTGCGTTTTCCCATCCTAAGATGACGCGAGATGTTTTCGGTTACCACGATGGAATCATCCACCAACAAACCAAGCGATAAAATAAAACCTGCAACCACGAGCTGATTGAGATTTTCACCAATAGTATATATTGCAAACAATCCAGAGGCGAGCGACAATGGTATCGAAATCATAACAATCATCGATGCTCTTATACCCAGCGGCAATAGGGTGAAAATGACCAAAAAAAGTGCGATAGAGAAATCACGAGCAAGCTCGTTCAGCCTGAATTTAATATCTTTCGATTGATCAAATTGCAGCTCTAATTGCATATCCGCAGGCAGCGTTTTTCGATATTCTTCCAATTGTACAAATAATATATCGCGCAATTTTGTGACATCTATTCCATCTTTTTGGGTCGGGGTAATGAAAACCGCTCTTTTATCATTATGCGCAGCTTCAACGCGCCGCTCTTCGGTTGACCAAGCAACATCTGCAACATCATTTATCGTTAAAACTGCGCCATCCCCAGAGCGCACAGGCAATGCTTCGATTTGTGCCAAATTCTCATAAGCACCGCCAGCATCAATGTTGAATCTTCTACCGCCGCTCTCTACAGATCCGCCCGGAATTTCAGCAGCACCTTGGCGTAAAGTATCGGCAATTTGAGTCATTGGAATCCGCAATTCAGATAATTTGCCTGCATCCACGGTGACACTAATTTCATTTTGCGGCAAGCCAGTGGTGCGCACATTGCGAACGCCCAAATTGCGATTGAGCAAATCTGACAAATCATCGCTATATTTTTGCATCCTGCGCCAACTGGCTGTCTCGCTAACCAGCGCTAATTGCATGATAGCCGCCTCTGTAGTGCGCACGCGGCGGAACCTAAATTCGACAATAGCTTCGGGCAATTGGTCTCTAATGGCAGAAACTTCTCTTACCGCATCATTAAAATATTTATCTGCATCGCCGCTCCAATCAAATTCAGCGCTAATTGTCGAACTGCCGTCACGATTGGTGGATTGCACTTGCTTAACACCATCAAGGCCTTGCAAAATATCCTCAATAGGCTTGGCTACGGTTTGTTCCATATCCCCAGCATCCGCACCAGGTTGGAGCGCAATCACAAAAACTACAGGTATTGGAAAATGGGGATCAACGGCTCTGGATATAGATAAAAAGGCGTTCATACCCAGCGCTACAAGCAAAGCAAATAATACCAATGAGAGCTGCCAGCGGTTTATGACGGATGCAGCTAAACTCATTTTTTAGCAGGCTCACCCTTCAGAGCAGTTTGGGTCGAGGAAGGTTTAGCAGGGTTAGTTTTTGCTGAGGTAGTTTTGGCTTCACCACGATTGACGACTTTCACACTATCACCATTGGTCAATTTCTCATGACCCCTAACAATGATCTGTTCGCCCAGAGATAAACCTTCTAACACCTCAACTTGCGTATCGTTTAATTGACCCAATATTATATTGCGCAATTTAACGGTCTTACTCTCTTCATCATAAATATATATAATGGCCTCTGATGCGCGCATACCGCTGATGGCGCCAGAAGGTATGGCAATTTTAGTCTCATCATTGGCGATAATGAAATTAGCGGTTCCAATTTGCCCCGATTTAAAACGGCTATCTGCTGGCAATTCCACTATAGCAAAAAATGCGCCTGTTTGTTCATTCGCACGTCCATCTATTTCCGTAACCCGCGCCGAAAATATCTCTTCCTTGATCGAGGAAATAGATACTTCGACAGGAATACCAACATTGATTTTTGCTGCATCTGATGATGTGAGGGGAATGCGCATAATATAGCCGCTATCTAATTGTCCGAAAATTAGAGCGGGCGATCCAACGGATATAATCTGCCCCGGATCAATATTGCGGCGAATGATTATCCCATTGCTGGGAGCATATAATTTTGCAGTATCGGATGCGAAATTGGCTTGCTCAATCCTTGCTTGAGCCGCTTGATAATTGGCTTGCGATCGCTCGAGTTGCGATTTGGTAACCCACCCTTGCTTGAACAAGCTCTCAATGCGATCAAATTCAGATTTGGCTCTATCTAATTCGGCACGCGCCAATCCAATATCAGCATTGACTGTGGTGGTATCTAGAGCGGCAATTAAAGAACCGCGCCTTACCCTATCCCCTTCATTATATCGAACATTGGACACTTTACCAGATGTGGTGAAGCCTAGCGATGTTTCTCTGCGAAATCGTAATGTGCCTACCGATGAAATAATGTCTTTATTGTCACCTGCAACGACAGTGCTAATTTCAACAGGATATATTGTTTCGCTTTTTGTAGCTTCTGTATCAGCCTCTTGCGATTCATTTCCTAAACCACAAGCTGACAGAAGCAAAAGACTGCTGATAGTGAAATATGCTATAAATATGTTACTACGCATCAACGATAGGCTCCAGCATCTCTATATTTTTCATGGCATGGTTAGAAAATATAATCAATGCAAAGCTGTGTATCTTATATCAATATCATATTGATTAGATATAAAAAAAGCGGCCATAAAGACCGCTTTCCTTATAATATATTAGTCGAAATTAGTTACCTGAACCAGGTCCATAAGTAACTTCAACACGACGGTTTTGAGGCTCACGTACACCATCAGCAGTATTTACCAATGGAGCTGTTTCACCAAATGCTTCTGTTGCAATTGCACCAGCGCTGATACCTTTTGATTCAAGGTAACCACGAACTACTGCGTTACGACGCTCTGAAAGAGCAACGTTGTAGCTGTTAGAACCTGATTTATCAGCGTGACCAGCCAACATTACACGAGCATTACCACAATTAGCATATTGGCTATAGGCATTATCAAGTGTTGAAGCACCATCTGCACGTAGGTCTGATTTATCGTGATCGAAGAATACGATATATGGACCAGTGTTACATGGCGTTGCTACCGGTGGCGGTGGTGGCGGTGGCGGTGGTGGCGGAGGTGCAACCACTGGCGCCGGTGGTGGCGGTGGTGGCGGTGGCGGAGGAGGTGCTTCGCCGCCAAAGTTATAAATTAAGCTACCCAAAATTGAGTGCGATGTGAAATCTGTAGCAAAATCACGACCACGAGAATCTACCAAGTCAACACCATCAACATTGAAATAGCGATATTTTAGACCAAGGTCAAAACGGTCAGTCAATGGAGCACGAACACCAGCTAATACTTGCCATGCGAAACCTGTGTCGCTGTCATCTAGTACAACAAAGTCTAAACCATGATGCATATCTACACGTGCGACACCAACACCGCCGCCAATGAAACCTTGAAGACCATCATCTGGTCCAAAGTCAAGAAGACCATTGAGCATAAAGCTAAGCGCATTTGCATCACCTACAGCATCAAAATCTCCACTGCGAAGAACTGTGCTACCGTTTTGGATCACGTTGCTAACTGAAGACAAACGCTCAACATCGGCTTCGCGGAAGCTAATTTCTGATTCCAGACGAAAAACACCAAAATCATAGCCTACAACACCTCCGAAATCATAACCGGTGTCTTGATCTACTAAAATCTCAGCATTTGAGTCAGTAACAACAATTGTAGTATCTTCAACGATTGAAACCCCGCCGTCGACACCAACATACCATTGACCATCACGTGCCATCGCTGGCGTAGCCAATGCGGTGGAAGCGAGGGCCAAACCAATGGCTAACTTACGCATGTATATTCCCCTTTAAAATTTATAACTTAATAATTTGGTATTGGTTTATTACGCGCAAGTCACAAACCATGCAAGAACAGTTTCAAATAAACTGTTGCTAAAATGTCTCCATTATGTGGATATTCTCATAAAAAACTGGTCTAATTCCCTAAAAAAACTAATTTTTATACTTAATAACATGAGATTCTCATTTACGAGCGACTCAAGCCAAATTGCCGTAAATTATCCAAAATAGCCACAATAGATTCGCGCGCTTGTGAATCAATAATGTCTCCCCCCGCGGGCTCTGTGTGAGTCGGCGCTGTAAACCAAGACATATCTTTATATATCATGAGGCATCCAGATTGTGTATTGTGTATACGCATATTCTCAACAGGCTCTAAATATCGAAACCCATTGGCTGTTGATATTACTATTTGGTTGGCTCTTTGCGACCATGCACCGCTCGGCGCATCGCTAATCAGCCATGCGCTACTTTCACCCTCTATAGTTTGCTCTATGGCTTCTGGTTCAATATCTTCTGGACGATCAACAATTGATACTATCGAAAGGTTGAGCAAATTATCGATCAGCAATAAGGCTTCATTATGGGTATATTCTTTTTGAGCCTGTCCAACCGCCAAGAGCGGCAATTTATGGCGTGAAGTTCTAAGAGTCATCATCGCATCCTTTAATTTTGATAATTATTTTATATTATTTTGGAAAATAAGCGGCTGTGATCGCGCAAAAGTACCAATCTGGACCACAGAAATAGTGATGTTGATTATTCCCAAATTCACCCATTGCTCTAATTGCTCCTGCGATAGGTGATAATCCGATCTAGATAGGGTTTCATCAATCAGCAATTCAGAGCCGCTGGCGCGTTCATCAGATGAAATTTGCAACGCATATTGTTCACTATCTTCATGCAAAGCTATATCAACGCCATCGCTCCATGGCGCTGGTACGCGCGATCGCCTGATCCACTTTATAGATTTACTGCCATCCTGAGCATCAATGATTGTCCCATGAACGGGAGGCAATGGCGTCAATGATCGGCCAATAGAAGATAAATTTGCGGTTTGCGGGGTTTCATCACCCAATCCCATAGCTTCGAGGCTGAGGCTCTGTCCCACATTATATTCTGCGGACTCAAGAAATTTCAATTGCTGTGTATCGAGCAAGACAAATCTCTCATCCGCTTGATGGCTTGAAATAAAAGCCTCCGTGCCGCCAACACCTCTGCATAATCCCTCTAATGTATAGCTATCATCATCGTTCAAACGCGCGCTGCTAAAGGCAATAATCTCATCACCAATCATCGCAAAATTAGGGGCTTCAAAAGGGCTGTCATTGCCAACATCCGAGAGCGGTAGGCGCATAGCATCATTGAGCAACCGAATTTGCGGACGATTAGCATAATCGATAATATTCGGGTCAGCAGGCCGCATAGCTTCGGTAATCTGGCCGATATTCGAAACTCTATTCACGCTATCAATCGGCGTAACATTGCTGCCTTCACGATTGAAAATAGTGGCACTGCGCCATCCAGCTTCAGTGCCTGCGCTTGCTATGGCAATATTAGGCTGCTGAGCATTGCCAATGGTAAATGCTGGCAAATCGAGCAGATGGAAAATAGTTTCCCCCGCTTGTTCATCGCGCGAAATTATCGAACGGCCAGACGTAATATTGGATGCTCTCTGCGAAAGTTGATTCCGAGGAATTGCTCTAAGCTCTAAAGTGATGAGACCCAAATCTTGCTCAATTTGCGTGATTTGCCACAAATTCATATGTCCCGCGATACTTACTATATCGCCGCTAATATGATTGGCATCATTGCGCACTACATTGATAGAGAGAGTTTGGCGCGCGAATATATCTTGATTATGTTTATGGCTCACCAACGCATTTGCATCTGCTGCATGCAAAGCTGCAGGGAAATCGATTGTCACATTTCTGCGGCCCGGCCCTGGGCGCCTGCTATTTTGCAAACCCGCTTGATATTCACGCGATGGTTCATAATAACGAAGCGCATATTCCTTTGCCACCTCATTCAGTGGCAATACAGAAATTTGCTTATCTTCTAATCTATTGTCATTTTGAAACGCTGCTTCTGGTGCATCAATAGCGGTAATTTCTTGGTCACTATTATGCGCAACCAATTCCAAATTCTTACCCTTAGCGCGCAATGATAATGGCAAGGGGGATAGCAAGCTCTCAATCGCCTCTCGGCTATTACTATGCGATGCGGCAAAGCCTAATATAGAGAAATTCTGCTGCCCATTCTCACTATTATCAATCAAGCCTTGGGTTAATATATTTGCAATAGAGATGATTTCTATTTGCCCAAAAATATTGATAATTTCAAATGTCAGCGAAGGTATTCTATTACCAAAGTTTTCGAGCTGCATATTTTCAAAAACGGCATAGCTTATCCCTCTATGCGCGGGCGTATTGGCAATGCCCTCTGCCGATGCAATGAGCGGATCAATAGATTGATTTTCTGTACCCGTATATAATCTAAATTGTGTTTCAGATTTGAAGTCACCTTGCGCGCCGCGCAGCAAATTACCATCAGCCCAAATACGGCCAACCGCAGCAATGGGCCGCGATGATAATGCAACGGCAAAATTTGCAGAATATGAAAAAGTGACAGTGGATGGCCTGCCCTTTCCGCCGCCCTCTCTATTGCTATCTTCCTGCAAATCGGTGGCCCATATTACGGAACCAGCGGTGCGCATATTGCCAAAAATTTGCGGTATCGCCGTTCCATAGCTCGATGTTTGTACCGAGACCTCTGCTAGCCTTGCGCCCTCTCTATCGGGGCCGCTGCCGATAATTGCTTGATCGAGTTGCGAGCCAATAAAGCTGCCAATGGCGCCCCCCAATGGGCCGCCAAAAATTGTACCTACTGTGCTTAATACCAATGTTGCCATATCAATCTCCTGCGTATCGCCAAGCCGCTTTCACGGGGGATAAAATGGGAAAGTTTGTTTTCACTATTTTGCGCAAACCACTGTGCGCATGAATATAACCATCTTGCGCGATGATTATGAAATGAAGCTGCTGCGCCGCTGGTGCGATGAGCGCTATATCGCCAGTCAAAAATCCCTGCTCATTATCAATGCGTTCAAAATTATGCGCTTCAAAAAATGCCATTGGTATATTTATATCATCAAAGCGCAGACTATAATTTCGCGGTATTTCTGTATCTATCAAGAGCGGCTTTATCGCATGAGCAATCAGGCCTACACAGTCCAAACCTGTTCCAATAGAACGGCCATGCAATCGGAAACGCAGCCCGATAGCCTCTTGCGCTCGCTCTGCAATGGTCAAGCGCATTTTTTCCATATTCATCTTAATTGAGACCAGGGTATCGGGTGAGTAAATCATTGCCGGGCAGATAAGGCTCGCCTCTAAAATTGACGCTATTTTGAAACCGATTGCTGCATGTCATAATGCTTTTATCGCACCCCATGATAATTTCTGCGCGCAAATTGAGCGGCTCTTCTTGATCGGATAGCATTGCAATTATGTGGGGAATATCCGTCAGAGAAAAACTATCATTATCATTGTCCAAAATGAAAGTGCTAATCCCCGTTGCTGGTCCGCTGAGCCATCTAAATTCCCCAAAAGCAAAATCCCCAATAGTGCCGGGTAAATTGCCATCAACAAATAATCTATCGCCCTCTATATGCGTTATGCGCACTTCATGGGTGAAACGTTGCTGATTTAATTTACAATGATGATCGCCAAATCTTGCTCTGCAATTTGGAGAGGTAACGGGTGCAACTTCATGATCCAATTGCGCCGTAAGACCCAAAAATTCAGCCGTGAATGCGCCCTCTGATTGACGGATTTCGCCTAATTCTCCGCGCGCTAATGTGATTATATCGGCATCATCCTCCATCCAATTATAGAGGAATATGTGCGTGCGCGCTCCATTCCATCGCCCGCTCTCAAGATCCTCTTCGCGCAAAGCATCATCGGTCAGAGCCCCGCTAATATCGAGACCATCAGATTGCGTCCCCAGCGATGATATAATCTTTGTCGGCACTAGACCCGGTTGCGCCGATAATCTTATGCCGCCAATAATCTGTGATTGATCGTGTGAGGTAAACCCCAATGTCACGCCATCGCTGCGAATAATATGCCAACCATAGGCAAGGGTTTTCAAATTTTCATCCACGCTCATAATGCTTCTTTCACCTCTATCAATGCGATAGAATTGCTATCGAAAGCGCCATAGGTTGCACCCGCCAAATCCAGCGTATCATTGGTAAAACGCACGGGCACATCAAAATGAAATCCTGCGGTAATGATACTATTTTCTGCTGGAGCATTCTCAAATATAATCATGGCATCATCACCCAATGACCATCCATTAACGACCTCGCCATCAATCGCGATTATGACAGTCTCTGCAATAGGACGCGTAATTACACGCCGCTGAGGTTCATCAATCTCATCTCCATAATTTTTCATGCCATAATTTTTCATGAGGGCAAAACGGGTCTGCAGCCCATCACCAATGCCGATTTGCTGATCGAACGGGCTAATCTCTCCGCTATCAGAAGAGCAATTATCATAAGGATCTTTGAAACGAAATCCGACCGCGCTGCCGCGCCTTGCTCTAAAGAAATTGATCAGCACTGCGACATCCTCTTCAGAGCGCAAGGCCGGACCAACATCATAACGCATACGCGCATCCGCCCAATTGCTATTGCGAAATTCATGGCCCGATGTCGATGTCACAATATGGGTTGAAAATTCAGGAGAGACAATCGCATTTTCGCTCAATGCTAGGGGTAATCTCTCATCATAAAATGCATCCATCATGTCTTCCTCTTCGCTGTTGCGCGCGTCCATATTCTGTAAATTATAATAAGTGAAACCATCGCGCGATACTTGGGGCAGCGCCCAAATGAATATATGCTCAATGTCTCGTTTTTTTGCGCTAACCGCGGCAAAATCAATCTCATGCCATTGGGCTTTTTCCTCTGGCAGCAATACAAAGCCGCTGAAATAATGTTGCTGCTCAATCGGATAGGATAAGCGCTGCGTCATTAATTCAGTGGCGCGTAATGTCGCACCATGATTGCCCGCAATCACCCAATCATAATCTTCCAATTGCAATATATCGAATGCAGGGGCGCTCCAGCCATTGGGAACATTAGCCCGCAAAGCATCGGGCGCGCGTTCATCCAATACGGTTGGCAAATATACCAATAATGATATTTCGCTTTTCGTTCCTAAATTGGCTGCATATTCCTTTGTTGCATTGGATATAAGCGCGGTCGATGCCGCTAATAATTCACCAGCACGATCCAGCATCGCCTGTTCATCGGCACTTTTAGCGCCAAATATCGTGTCCATCTCTTGCAGCATATCGCCAAATAAAGCGCGCGCACGATCATCATAAAGACAAATACGCCCATCCAAAAATATCCACCACCAAGGCTCGCCCACCTGAAAGCGCATGGGCAGCCCGCCCGATACCAATATATCGGCAAAGGCCAATGCGACATGCCGCAGATAATTTATCGCTCCATCATGCGCGGGCGATACCAATGTTGAGGGCGGCGTATAATAGGTCAAGGCAGGATTACCGTCTAAATCCCGCTGCTTCCAATCATTCCAGCAATGGGCATTAAAAATCTCATAGGATAAGGAAAAAATGGCTTCATATCCTGCTGCTTTAACGAGCTGCACAAAATTTTCATGCCATGCGATACATGCATTATTGAGCGCACCGCCATTAAGGCTAACATAATGATCGCCGCCCACAGGTTCGAGCCTGAAATAATGGCTCATTCCAACATAGTGATTGATCGTTCCGCGATAGCCCAATGCGCGAATTTGCCGCAGCACCCGCGCGGGGGTAAGATTATAGGCATCGTCATAGCCGGTGGCCATTTGCATATCATGTTCGGGCATCATTATATCGCCCGTATCCAGCATTGTGCCTGCGCCATCGCACCGGATCTGTAACAGTTCTAAACTCGCCTCTTGCGCGGGATGTATTAGCGTATCTTGATTATCAAAGCTTGGCGGCACTAAGGATATGAACATGCGATCAATATCCCCAGCATAGACAGGGTCTGCCTCTGATGGGAGCAAAAACCCGCCACTAAGATCGCTAAAGTTCAAAGTAATTTGCGCATCGGTAGGGCCACCAGATGCATAATTCCAGAGCCGCACAAACCAGCTGCGCGGATTGCCATTTTGATCGCGTCCCTCGATTGTGAGCGTCGGCCCATTAATCTCATCGAGCGGTTTAATGCCGACAGATCTCCAATGAAATGATAGCGTTAAAGACCGATAATCTCGATTGGTTTCATAAGCGAGCAGAGGATGATCCCAGCGATCTTCGCTCTCCCATATCAATCCTGCCAGAGCATTTTGATGATAAAAAACCGCTTCTACACGCAGGGATTCAGGGCCAGTATTGACAACAGATGCCATCATTGGGCGCGCAAAATCTACGGTCCAAAATCGCGGATCAAATCTTTGCACAGGGTTTGATATATGCCCATCGCGCTGCTGCGCTAACCAATACGCCATTATCGATCTGCCCTTGCCAATGCGCCGCGCACTGCGCGCGCCATGTGCCGCGATGAACGGTTCAGCGCATCGGGGGCGCTGCCATTACCATTATCCGAAACATTGATCGTCATATTGATCGAAGCACCCGATCTGTTGCGCCCATTATCAATAGCGCCGCTGGTTGTTGGGACAAAAATCTCAGGCCCATTTTCACCTACTAAATAGGGACGCCCCGATGATACAGGTCCGCCCGTCGAGCGTCCTGGCAATCCCAAAGCCGCGCTAGCAAGGTTCGTTAAACCGCCAATCAATCCGCCCGATGAACCAGATGAACCGCCAAATAGGCTGTCTAATCCCGTGCGTAGCGATGCGGATGCAATATCAGATAGCACCGATAATGCGACATTGCGTAAATCTTCAAAGCCTAAGCTTCCGCGCCGCAATGCGCCCAACAAACCGCGCTCTAGCCCTGCACCAGCGCGCTCTAAACTTGTAGCAAAACCGCCATCTAATTGCGAACGGACATTGCCCAATTCACGCGCGAATTCTTGGGTGTCGGCGCGCACTTGGATGGTCAGGCTTTCAATTTCTTCGTCCATTTTTCTTCCCTTTTTACAGATATTATCGGCTGATACTTGTCGCCTTCATTTTGATCTTTTTGGATCAAATCTTCCAAAACCGCGCGGTCAACAGGCGCTATATTTTGCGCATCATTGGCCGATAATATGATTGCGATTTCATGCGGGGTAGAGTCCCAAAATTCTGGCGGACGCCACCCCAATATTAGCGCGATTTGCCCGCATAATTTTTGCGCGCTCTCGGAAAAATAACGCCCGCTATCATCCAATGCGCGCGGTGGTGCAGAAATCATTGCCCTTGTAATATTTGACGCAAAATAATCTTAAGAATAGGCGTCAAACCCACCATGCCCATCGCCGCCAAAGTTTCGGAAAATTGCTCCCGATTAAGGGCGTGTGTATCAACAGAGCAATGCCAAAATAAAGCAATAACCTCGCCCAATAGCGCCTTGCCAGCCGCAGCGCGTTCCACAAAATCGAACAAAGAGCCGATTTCATTTTCAGCAGCTACAAGCGCTGCAAAGCTTGGGCGGATAATATAGGCCTTATCGCCTATCATAAATTGCGCTTCGCCGCGCGCGCTGTTGGCGGATATATTATGCGTCATCATAGGCCCCTTGGTTATAGATTATGGACAGCTCCGCTGCTTTCCAGATTAAAGGTAAAGCTGCGCTCTCCATTATAATCACCTGCATAATCCAATCGGCTGATAAGGAATTTTCCGCGCATACGCTCACCGCTCTCAAAGCTGAGTTCATAATTGTCAATCTCACCCGCCAGCGCATGATTGCGAATACGCAATTCAGCATCAGATCCTGTGAAAATACCCGCCGCCGATACCGACACAGATCGCACGCCAGCGCGCGATAATAGCTCGCGCCATCCACCGCTATCTTTTGTGGTGATATTCACCGCTTCCCCATTGATGGACATTTGCGTAGTGCGCAGTCCCGCAATCACGCTATAATTGATGGGATCTGCCCCATCGCCAATTTTCAACAAAAATGCGCTTCCTCTTTCAGCAGCCATAATCTTTCCTTTCAATATTTGGGGTGAAGGCCATCAGAAATTTGCCGATGAAACCGTTTTTATATTTTTATAAATGTTGTAATCGCACGCGAAACTCGGACATAATCGTCCAGCGATTATTGGCATCATGGCGCGTGCGAGCGCGAATATAGATGCTATTGATAATCTTATAATGCGGATTATCTGTTGGAATATTAGCAGGCAGATTTTGCACCACCTGCTCTATCAAATCGATCGTCGAGACATCGGGTGCATTTTCTTGCGCGGAGCTTATCAACGCGATGGAAAGACGCACCTCTCGCCCATCAAAGCTCTTGCTGCTCCAATCGCTACTGATGCTGCTCAGCAATTCAACATAGGGTGCGCTCGCCGCAATAGGGCGCTCATCAAACACACCATTTACCCGCGCCATAATCGCACTATTAGAACGCAGTGCGTCCAATAATGCAGCGCGTAATTCCCACTCTGCACTCATATCATCATTCTCAGTCTATCGGATTTATTAGCCCAAGAATCGCTCAATAAAGCTTTGCGGACTGCGCAATTTTTCATTGGTCATCATGCGATTAAACAATCGGCGCGCAGCTATGCGCACGCCATTTTCATCTTGTGAAATTGCACCATCGGGCGCAGCCTCTTGCAAAATTTCAGCCAATTGCATTTGGGTGTTTTTGATGCGCCTTTGCCCAGCCTTATTGGCCCTTGCGATCAATGATCGGTCTAAATCACCAATATTCATAATAATCGCATTCGGCGATAGGGTTGCCAAAGTGCGGCTATAGCAACCGGCGGCTGCGCGCTATCGTCCAAATCTCTATTGCTGTAAATATGCGCCGCAAGACGGATGATACCGCTGCGCAATTGATCGGGCAGCATATCCCAATTTTTGCTAAGGCCAGCGCTATAGCTAACTCTAATCCGTGGATGGTTTTGTCCATTATGCACTAAAACACGCCCTTTTGATTGGGCATTAATATCGATCGCATAATTTTGTATTGGCAAGGCTATGGCATCACCCAACGCCGTTAAACCCATGACGGATTCAATCATTACGACTGGCGATTTTGATAAATATTGCCAGTCTTTTGAAACATGCATTTCCTCAATAGTCTTGCTCAACAAAGGCGATGCACCAATGAAATTTGCACATATATCCA
The DNA here is from genome assembly GCA_947492905.1 of uncultured Sphingorhabdus sp. Classification (GTDB taxonomy): domain Bacteria; phylum Pseudomonadota; class Alphaproteobacteria; order Sphingomonadales; family Sphingomonadaceae; genus Sphingorhabdus_B. The sequence continues at coordinate 161,620 of CANLOL010000001.1, forward strand.
ATGATGCACGCAGCAAGCTATAAAGTTTTGCATCTTCATGGGATAAGGTGATGCGCAAATAATCTTTTAATTCATTCAGCGCATTAACGGGCAGCTCAGGCGGCGTTGATTCTATCATCATCGTTTCTCCACACGAAAGCTGATACTGCGCTCATCACGCTCGCCATTTTCCAAAACGACTTGATTGCGCACATCATAAACGCGCCCAGATACGCCGCCTTCTATAGTGACGGTTGTTATCTTTCCGTCATGGCTGGATTCAGCGGCAAAAATTGCATTTTCATGTTGCGGTGTTACCGTCCATATTGAGGATTGAATTATATCATTGCCAAGATGGCCTGCGCCCCAATCGATCTTATAATCAATTCGCGCAGATGGGTCTTTTACAAAGACACGCATGTCTTGCTCCCTTTTGTTAAAATGTTAGAGATTGCGGCAATTAACCGCGTGTCGGTTTTATACTATTTTGCTCAGCATATTGGGGTTGAACGCGCCCTTCTTGATGCACGGATATTGATAGGCTGCTATCATTATCAAGCGGCCTGATAGTGCTCCGAAAAGGTGCGGCTATTGCCTGTGAGGCGATACTAAAACCAAGCATTAGATACGCTCAATCAGAGTATTTATTTGCTCTTTTAGGGCATTTATTTCGCCTTGCTGGCGCTTGGTTTCGCGCAAGCTCCACGCCGATGCCAATGCAAATAATTGGTCATATTTTACGCCATAGCTATCGCCAGCCTCTTGGATTAAATTGCGCTCCATAATGGGCTCACCATCATCATCTAACATCTGATGCCCATCATCGTCTAATTTGAGAGCGTCCTCATATTGCGCATCCCATTTATGATAATTGAGCAAACCCATAGCGGCTATTTGATCATCATCCATACCCACAGATTTTGCGCCGCGTTCTATATCTTGCGCCAATACACCGATTTGGATTTTGCCATCACTATCCTTTCCGCCTTCACCCTTCATAGTGAAATTTTTCCATTGAATGATGGCGCCATACCAATCGAGCATTTGATCGGTAATGAGCGCTATATTTTCTTTGTGCCGTTCGTCCGATGTGACAATCGGATTATTAGCCAAATATAGATTAGAAATTCTCTTATTGGCGGCTCCTATATCGCTTCTATTATCCAACATTGGTTCTATACCGTGTCGGAATTTAGACGCCTCTTGCGGATGCAATACCACGCTTAATCCGCCTAAAAAACCATTGTTGGTTTGGGTTCTAACATTGAAAGAACCGTTATTTTGATCGCCTTGGTAATTTAATCCCGCATTGATGTAAAAACCCAACATATTGGTATAATTTGCGCCCCATCTCAATGAAGGGCCCGAATCTGGTCTTGATGCAGCATATGCTAGCTGGATTGTACCCGATGGTATTTCAATCGTAGAAGGCGATATTATATTACCACCATCTGCACGGCGCGCGGGAAAAGCATCGCCCGCAATCGTGACAAAATTCTGTCCCGAAGCTCCAACAGCAACGTTTAGCCTATCATTGGTCCTTAGAAAATTTTGCGCCGTTAGATTATTAATTCCAAGGTCAGCAAAGCTATGCTCATGATTTGCATCGGCATAATCGCCCGCCTCTTGTTTGCTGGCTAATATATCGCTTAAGCCCGCAATAGTCTCTGCATCATGGCTATGATCGGCGCTGGCATAATCGCCTGCTTCTTGTTTGCTGGCTAATATATCGCTCAAGCCTGCAATAGATTCTGCATCATGACTATGATCGGCGCTGGCATAATCGCCCGCCTCTTGTTTGCTGGTCAATATATCGCTTAAGCCTGCAATAGTCTCTGCATCATGGCTATGATTGGCGCTCGCATAATCGCCTGCCTCTTGCTTGCTCGCTAATGCTTGGTCCAATCCATCTATGCTTGCCATATCATGCTGATGCGCAATGACCTCATTGCTCTGCTGGTTAAACCAATCAGCGGATATGGTCAGATTTATATTTTTACGGCCCGATGAAAAATCCACCAACTCATCATTGTGCGATGAAATTATGGGAGCACGTGCCAACAAAGATTGCGCATCAAGATGCCCTATACCCACTTCCCATTCATTCGCTTCGTCATCATGGCTTATCGCGTAATAAAATGTACGGCCCGCTGGCACGCTATTCGCAAAACTGCGATAGCCCGCCACAGGCCCATCGAGCTGCATATTATCAGTGCCGCTAGTGCGCGATGTTTCTCTGACAAGGTCTGCAAAAAATAATATGGTCATATCTGCCTCTTATAAAAAAACCTGTGCCAGCAGGGGGAGAGCCGGCACAGGTCATCCATCCCAGAAGAGTCATTCTGGGCTGAATAATGTTGTGATGAACGTGATTTAGCTGGCTGAGAATTTCAGCAATTTAATCGCTTCGCTGTTCATCACTTGTCCGCCAATGCGCTTGGTCGCATAAAAATGCACAAAGGGCTTATTGGTGAATGGATCGCGCAAGATTTGCGTCGCTTTGCGCTCTGCAATCAAATAACCTGCTCTGAAATTACCAAATGCAATGGAGAGGCTATCGGCGGTGACGTCGGGCATATCTTCGGCTTCTACCACAGGATAACCCAACAATGTATCGGGCTGACCAGAGGCCAAGGACGGTTGCCATAAAAATGCACCATCGCTCGTTTTGAATTTGCGGATATGCGCCAATGTGCTGCTATTCATAACAAATGCCGCACCCTGACGATAGGAAGCGCGCAGGCTATGCACCAGATCAACGATTTGATCTTCTGGATTATCGCTACCAAAATCACCATCGCTGCCCGTGGCAATATATTGCAAAGTACCAAAAGCGCGATTGGCATCATCCGCATCGCTTGTCGCTTCGGTTAAGAAACCGCGCGGTTGATTGACGCCGCTGCCCAGCACAAAGGCGCTGCCCTCGGCTCTTGCAAATTCACGCGCAATTTCATCGGCCAGCCAATTTTGCACATCGAATGCCGCATCATCGAGCATCGCTTGAGACGCTGCTGGATTAGCATATAGCTCGCCCGTTGGCGGCGCAATTTCATTGAAATTAGGCGTATCGGTCTCTGGACGGCCAGCAACCTCGCTCACCCAACCCGATGGCGTGCCACCATTGGTCACCAATTTACGATAACCTGCGCTGCCCGTTTGCACCATAGTCGCGATGCTGCGAATGGGCGAAATATCGGTCAAAGTTTTGCCAATCATAGCATCAATTTGCTGCGGAACAGCATAGCCGCCATCCGATGGACTTGCGCCCGATAGGCTCTTAATCTCTTGATCAATACCGCGCCGCAAATATTGGTCCACAAAGGCAACCGCTTTTGGATCACGCATCGATTTTTCACCGCTTTCTAATGCGGGACGCGCCGCAGCAGATGAAACTTTTGCCATTTGCCCTTGCAAAGTTTTGACATCAGATTTTGTACCATCAACATCACTGCGCAAGGCCTTTATTTCGGTCTTTTGCACCTCTTGTTCATCGGCAATAACCGCCATATCTTCGGCGGCTATCACAGCATCAAAAGAAGATTCCATAGGGTCAGCTTTTGTTTCTAATTCTATATTCAGGGGGGTATCCATATATAATTTACCTTTCATTTTCGTCTTAATCTTAGGAGCTACTTCTCCTATATTTGAGGATGATTTGGCGATCTTCACTCTACCAAATGCACCCTCGCCAGCGGCTGCATAGGAAATGTAACCAAACTGATTTCTGCGACATCAAGCGCCAATAATTCACGCGGTTTTGTGCCTTGAGAATTTTGCACACGATAACCAAAAGACAGGCCTTCTATCGCCCTTTGTTTGAGTAATTTTATCGCCTCATGCGCGCGCTTATTATCATCCAATGAAGCAATGATACGCAGGCCGCGCTTATCAACCTTTGCATAATCAATCGTGCCAATTTTCTGCATAGGATCATGTTGCCAAAGCAGCGGTAAATTTGGTTTAATCGCCTCAAATGCGCGTGGCCGAATTATATCACCGCCCTTATCTAATCTGTTGAAAATGGCCGCATAGCCAGCGATACGAAACAGATGGTTTCGGCTCTTTTTCATCATCATGAAAGCAATCCGCCTTGGCCAACGCGCACAACAATGCCAAGCAATAAAAGCGCCAATATACCGCGCACCAACCATGTGATAATCGCTTTGGTAGCCGATGATTTTGCATCGCGCCAAGCTTGTAATAATTCGCGCAATTCTGCCAAATCCTCTTTGGCATTATCACCGCTTAATCCCATGCGCTCCAGTACGCGCTTTGCGCCCAAATCGCTGGATTCCTCTACGATAGCGCGCAAAGTTACCAAATCCGTGCCATCGGCATGCGCCTGCGCAAATAATCGTGCTAGCATCTCATCATGCTTCATCATCATTTCCTTCATTATCTCTTTGTGTTTCCAGCCTCAGCATCGCTCTTTTTTCATCATCGCTCAGGAAATTAGCCGATGATATTTGCGACCATAATCGCTCACGATCTTCTGATAATGCGCTCACTTGATCCAGATCTACGAATAGCGAAATATCATCAAACCATGGCAGAGCGCCCGATGATAAACCATGTTCCAATGCCGATAATATTTTGCCCATCAACGGCAATATTGTCAGACGCCAAAGCGCTCTATTGGCTTCTCTATAATTGGCATAGCTATTATCCCCAGGGATACCGAGCAGCATCGGCGGCACACCAAATGCCAGCGCAATATCGCGCGCAGTGGTCGCTTTTAATTCCACAAAATCCATATCCGCCGGCGATAGGCTCATGGCTTGCCATTTCAATCCACCCTCTAACAACATGGGGCGGCCCGCATTATTGCTGCCGCTAAAACTACTCTCCATTTCACTGCGCAGTCGATCAAATTGCACATCAGAGAGCGGCACGGCATTATCGCCGCCATCATAGACAAGCGCCCCCGATGGCCGCGCTGCATTTTCCAAGATTGATTTATTCCAGCGCGTTGCTGCATTATGCACTCTGATAGATTGTGCCGCAGCGCAGAGGCATCCCAATCCATAATGATCATCGCTAGGATGAAAGCTTTTGATATGGATAATCTGCATACGGCCCAGCGCATCATGCGCATCAATATATTCTATTTGCTCGCCTACCCTATATTCATAGCGCATCGGCCAGCCGCGATTATCAGCAATGATGCGCACCCTATCGGGCCGCAATGGATAGAGCGCAGTGGGAGTATCTTCACCCATCACCAATTGAACATAAGCATTACCATGCAGCATTATATGCGATGCAATAGTTTCCAGCAAAGATTGGCCATGATGATTGTTATAAACCAGATCGGTTATTTCATCTTTTTTATTTGAACCAATGATTATTGGCGTATTACCCGAAGCATCGGATACGATACGCACACAACGCTGCACTATGGCATTATTTTCATAGCCTTCCCGCAGTGCATTTTCATAAGAAATATCATCATCTTTATAATCCAAATAGCCATTAAAAAACCGCCCTAAAGGCGGTCTATTTTCAGTCCCATTTTGCTCTGCCCCCTTAAAGGCGAGCGATAATCTGTCTATCCAGCGCATATTTTAATCCTTATGTTCATCGTCTAATTTTTGGTGCAATATTGCGCCGCAGTAATAATTCACTCAAAGCCCACACCAGCGCATCGGCCCTATCGGGTGATCGGCCAGGCCCGACATAATCACCGCCGCTCATCAATCCGCAAAGCTGATCTTCCAACTGCATGAATAGTCCAGCATGAAAAACCCTACCTGCCTCATAAAGCGCCGCCACAGGTTCCGCTCTGGCAACCTTGCCGCGCGAGGCATGCACCAATGTAACGGCGGCATTAATATTGGCGGCTTGCAAGACGCTTTTGACCATCGCACCACCTTGATTAGCTTCTGCTATAATCCGATCAGCATCCCAGATAGCCACTGCATCAGCCACCTTTCTGGCCCATGTCTCTGGCGAAGCTTTTTCGGCGCTATGATCCGCCAAAATATAGGCTTTACCTTCATCATCAAGCCCAGCCACAATGATGCCGCACGCATCGCCATGGGCGCTAATGGGCGGATCTACAGCAACAATGATGCGCCGCATCCTATCGCGCGCTATAGGTAAAACCCGCTGCGCCTCAATCAAGGTTCGGCTCCATAAAGCGCCTTCTATATCTTCGATCATCTCGCCATTTAATTCTTGGCGGCCCAGCGATGTCCCTGCATATTGATTATGCACCGCATTTATAAATCTTGCAGGCAAATTGGCTATATTTTCATGCGTGCTGCCCTTGGTTATCACAACATCTTTTTCCGCCATTATCTGTTTGAGCAATGGCACAGGGCGCGGCGTAGTCGTCACCAAACATTGCGGATTTTCACCCAAACGCATACCCATCCATAAATTATCCCATATATCTCCATTCAATTGCCCTGCCCCCATATTCCATTTGGCCAATTCATCGCACCAAGCATGGCTATGTTGCGGCCCGCGAAGCGCATCGGCTTCCCCTGCTGAATAGCAAAAAACCTGCGCCCCATTGGGATAGGTTAAGCGGCGCAATGACGATTCATATTCTGGCCGTTCTTCTTCAGGGCCAATGGATAATAATCCGCTTTCTCCGCTCACCATGATGCTGCGCGTTTCATGATGGTTCGCCCCAATCAAGGCTATGCGCGCATCTGGATCATTTTGAGCAATAGTGCGCACCCATTCAGCGCCTGCGCGGGTTTTACCAAAACCGCGGCCCGCCATAATTAACCAAATACGCCAATTTTCTCGGGCATCGCATTGGGATGGCGGCAATTGTTCGGGCCGTGCATTCCACGTCCAATTATACAGGATTTCGCGCTGTCCATCTGCGCCTAATTCTTCTAATATTTTGGCAATTTCTTCATCGGGCAATAGCGCTAATTTTTCAATTTCAGAATGGCTCATTCCGCTATGATATTAGCCTTATTTAATTTGCCGCTATCGGTGGATAAAGACTTCACTTCTGATGTTCCATTCAGCCTGCGTTTTATATCGCTAATCCGGCGCATTAATGCTTGATAGGTTTCATCGCTATTGGTCATATCGTCTTTCTTTCCTGTTTTATGGTCAGCAACATTGGCGAGATGCAGCGACAAAAGCCGCATCGCCATCGTGTCGTTCAAATCGTTAAATACACCCGTTTTTTTACCGCCATAGATAATCGGTTTTTCCGTTCCATAGCGCGCTCTACGTAGCATTTCGAGCATCAGCTCATCATAAGCAATCTCAATCGCTTCGGCCCATTGCTCCTTAAATTTCGTATCTGTTTTGCGGTGTCGATAAACAGTATCAACGCTCACCCCTGTATCATCTGCGCTTTGCTGCACATTACAACTTTGCGAGAGATGGCGCAAAAATGTTGCTTTCCTACTTTTATCAAATGTTACGCGTTTAGAAGTTTTATCAGACTTTTTCTGCGCGGTTTTTTTGACAATATTTTCATTATCACTAACAAGCGAAACAGCAGATTTCTTTTTGGACATTGCGCGGGCCTTATCATTAAGCCCCCTTAGATTGAAATTGGTTTTTAGATTGGGTTTGGAAATGAAGCACTGTGCAATATCTCTTTGCGAATCGCTTTATCTCGACTGTATATATATTTGCCATAAAGGCGTGACGATGTCAAATTAAAAAAACCTATTTGGTTAATTTTAATCGTGCTGAAAACATCTCTGCATCTATTGTTTATGCTTTATATATGAATTTATCCCCCGTGAAAGGCAGCAAAATTCCATATGAAGCTTGCGGAATCTGATTGATACGTTAAGCCTTGCTCTAAGGGCACAGCACAACATCATTTATTTTGAGGGAAGTAGAGTGAGCACAGCAGATACAAAGCTAATTGATCAAGTCACCAATATATCCGATTTTATCTGGGGCGGCACATGGCATGGCAATCCTGTCATCGAAATATTTGGTCAACCCATTGCGCCAATGGTTATCATCTTATTGGGTGCAGGGCTTTATTTCATGATTGGCCTTCGCGGTTATCCGCTACGTCAATTATTTCCTGCGTTAAGAACGCTGTTCAAAAAGAGCGATAATGACGGCGCAGGCGAAATATCGCCCTTCGCTGCGCTCTCCACAGCGCTATCGGGCCAAGTCGGTACTGGTAATTTGGCGGGCGTTGCTACCGCCATAACATTGGGCGGCCCAGGCGCTATATTCTGGATGTGGATTACGGCGCTATTTGGCATGGCGCTGGCCTTTGCCGAGGGATCATTATCCATTCGTTTCAGAGAAAAAACCGCCGAAGGAAATTATCGCGGCGGCCCCATGACCTATATTACACTGGGTCTAGGATCGAAATGGATATGGCTTGCGGTATTATTCTGCTTGGGCACATTATTCTCCTCTCTCGTTACCGGCAATGGCATTCAAGCACAGAGCCTTGGCACATCGGCCAATGAATTATTCGGTGTCGAGCCATGGGTTGGCGGCCTAGTTGCTGCCATAGCGGTTTTCATTGTGATTATCGGCGGCGTTAAATCTATTGGTAAAGTCGCTGAAACAATTGTGCCTTGGATGGCTGGCGCTTATTTGTTGATGGCGCTGGTTGCGCTGATCATTAATTTACCGCAATTGCCAGCTACATTTGGATTAATTTTTTCCGATGCTTTTGGATATGATGCAGCCACGGGCGGATTTACTGGTGCTATGATTATCATGGCGATTAGAGCTGGCGTAGCGCGCGGCCTATTCTCTAACGAAGCGGGTCAAGGTTCAACGCCGATTGCCCATGCCGTTGCCAAAACCAATGATCCCGCAGCGCAAGGGCGCTTTGCCATGATGGGTACATTCATTGATACAATCGTGATTTGCACCATGACGGCCCTTGTTATGCTGACAGTAACGGGTGATTTTACGGCGACCGATGCCAATGGCGTTACGAGCGCCGTTAGCCATGCTTGGCAGTCCGATCTGGAAGGTTTCAAAATGACTTCGGGTGCTTATGCAGCGGCATTCCCATTTGAAGTATTCACTATACCGATTGGGACATTGATTGCCTCTGTCGCGCTTATCCTATTCGTATTTTCCACGCTATTAACATGGAGCTATTATGGCGAACGCGCTATCACCTATCTTTATGATTTAATTCCGGGTGCATCATTGGGCGGCGAGAAAATATTGCATATTATCTGGCGATTGCTGTGGTGTGTGGTTATTTACATCGCTTCTTATCAAGACCTAGACCTCGTCTGGCGCTTGGGCGATATATCCAATGCCGCCATGACATTCCCGAACCTTATCGCATTGCTCGCACTATCGGGCGTGGTATTTGCATTGGCCAAGGGAAATCGCACCGCAGGAACTGACCATGGCCGCGAAACTCCAAAAGAATTAAGCGAAGAAATTTCTGGCAGCGCTGGACATTGATAGGCTTAAATTTATGAACAAAGAGGCGTTATAGAGAATATAGCGCCTCTTTGTTCAACATATATTTCAACACCACCATATTCTCAAAATAAAGAAAACCGACCATGCTAAGAAAATTATATGATTGGACGATGGAAAAAGCTGGTCACCGCTATGCAGAGCGTTGGTTGGCTGGAATCTCATTCATGGAAAGTAGCTTCTTTCCAATTCCGCCCGACACTATATTGGCGCCAATGTGTATCGCCAAGCCAGAGCATAGTTTTCGCTATGCGCTCATCTGTACCATTGCATCTGTGCTGGGCGCATTGCTGGGTTATATTATCGGTTCATTCTTGTTCGATACAATCGGCATTGCGATATTAGATTTTTATGGTTTGGGAGAAAAATTTGATAGCTTCTCTGAACAATTTAATGCCCAAGGTTGGATAATTGTTCTGCTGGCTGGATTTACCCCATTGCCCTTTAAAGTGATTACCATTGCCGCTGGTGCAACGGGTATGCCGCTCTATGTTCTGATTCCCGCCGCCATTATCGCGCGCGCTGCTCGTTTCTTTTTGGTGGCGCTATTGTTGTGGAAATTTGGCCCGCCGATGAAGGAATGGATTGAAAAGAATTTCGCCCTAGCCACTACATTGGTGGGTGTCGCATTCATTGGCGGTTTTGTGGCGATACGCTATCTTATTTAGACTATAGAGCAGCATTATAGTTAATCTTTATATAATAGATTTATAATGATTATATTAGGTCTAATTTATAATGATTCATATCGACCATATAGCATTCATATTATATTCATTTTACAAAATATAAAAATTATCTAACTTAAAGAGTAGTTTGTTCAGGGTATCATTTTACAGTAAGCGTGTTTTTAAAGTTATATCAGAGTCCTCTCTTTTTAAAGCAGTAGGAGAATGAATATGTCCAAATTTTTTACTTCCATTGGATTGGGTACATTAATTTTCACGCATAATGCTTATGCACAAGATATAGCCGATAATGATAAAAAAAACGAAGACGTGATTGTTGTTACTGGGCCTAATTTAAATGAGACTTTGGCAGCCTTACAAAATTGTATAAATAATGGATGTCGCCCAGATATTGATATAGACGCAACACTAGCCCATGCAGAAAATCTGTTCATAGAAGGCGAATATAAAACTGCGCAAGATATTATAAAATCATCTATAAAAAGAAATAAAAAATTTGCATCGCAATATCCCATACCCGTTTCAGATCTATACCGCAGTGGCAGCCGTGTTATGGAGCATCTCGGCCGTCTAGATGCTTCTAAATTCAATATTATCAAAGCCAGCAGTACGATTAAAAAGAACATCTCAAATGAGAGAAATATATTAGTAGCTGATCTTGAAATAGCAGCTTCCCGAATAAAGTCTGGTGCTTTTGGTTCGGCCAAAAGACGCTATAAAAGGGTACATAAAAAAGCTAATGAATTAGGATTTTATGATATAGCTGGTGTTGCCAAAATTAGAGAACTCCAACTACGAGCGTCTCGGTCAATAGCATTTAGATCACCCAGCTTAATTAGAAAAGCGCAACGCGATATAATTGAATATATTGATAAAGTTGATAATCCAGAAGATAAATATTCTGCAGCTGCGAAACTTATATTATTAAGATTAGATAGTGAAATTAATGATACAATAATAACTGATGAGACCATAGGGTCATTTGCTAGAATTTTTGCTGATCAAAACAAACCAATTTTGCTATTATCAGACCCTATCTCTTCTAAAATTTTAGCAGAAAGCGGCAGTATCTCAATTCCAAACCGCAATTTAACGTCGACATTAGCTTCTACATATAACCCAAAGGAATTTAAAAATCGTTGGGCTGATCTAGGATTTATAATTAATGAGAATGGGCGTGTAGAGGATATTGAAGCATTAAGAGTTAAAGGGAATGATGACTGGTTAGAAGCCGTTCTTGCTCATATTAATAGCCGTGTTTATGCGCCGCGCATTGACCCTGATACTAAAGAAGCTGTGCCGCAATATATTGTTGAACGCTTCACATTCACTCTCGGATTTAATAGGAGTAGTAGTACTCTGAAATCCACCACAGCAGGCAATCCTATAGTGCGATCATTGGATCTTACAGTTTATGATTGATTATAACTGTAAGAAATAGTCCTTGGTGTTGGATATTTTTTCGTTAAAGTAGTATATATGGTAGAAAAAATACAAAAACCTCTCAAATATTTAGCAATTATGACCGTGCTGATAAGCAGTGGCATTACATCGGTTTCTGCGCAAAATAATGTTGAACAAAATACAAAAGAAGAAAAAACTATTGTCGTTGTTGGCCAAACACTTGATCAATCTCTAAAAAATTTAAATGATTGCCTAAAGAGGAACTGTCCGCCTGATCAAGATATCAACGCCAGCCTCGCGCATGCAGAAAATTTATTCGTTGAAGGCGAATATAAAGACGCACGCAAAACTATTGATGCATCATTGAAACGAAACAAAAAGCATGCAGCTGAATACCCTCTACCTGTATCCGATCTCTACCGTTCTAAAGGACGTGTTTTGGAGCATTTAGGGTTTATAGATAAATCAAATTTTGCGGTCCTAAAAGTACGTGACACGCTCGAAAAACATTTATCAGGCGAATTGGACAAAATCTTATATGCTGAATTGGCTATTGCCGATGCATTTTTAAAGGATGGAAAATTTCCTAAAGCACTGAACAAAATTAGATCTGTCAATGACAGAGCGCGCGAGAATGATTTTATCAAGATTGCCAACTTTGCTAAGTTGCGTGAATTAAACATTGAATTAAGTTTAGCGGACCGCAGCGCAAGATCTGCCACTTTAAAAGTAAAAAAAGATATTACAGATTATATCAATAGCCTTGCAAGCGATGAGAATAGCTTTGCTTTTCCTGCTAGTATATTATTGGCAAGAGCAGATAGAAATTTGGGTATAGAAGATTCTACCAATGAACTCATAAAATCTTATGTGACCACTTTTGGTAGAAAACGGCCATTGCTTGTTTCATCGGATCCAATTGATCTTCAACCAAGTGTCGAGCCTGTAAATGTTGGTTTTCTGAATGCGGCTAAAACTAGCTTAGTAACAGAAGATTTTGACGATAGATGGGTTGATATTGGTTTTTATGTCAATGAAAATGGGCGCGTCGAAGATATTGAGATATTGCGCATAAAAGGTTCTCCAAATTGGATTAGAGCTGTTACTGAGTCTATTCAAAGCAGAGTATATGCACCGAAATTTGATTTAGAGCAAAATATGCCATTGGGACAATATGTTGTTGAAAGATATAGCTATACTGCTGAGTTTGAAAAAGCACCAGGTTCAAATTTAGTAGTCAGAACTGGCGAACCAATCGTGCGCAGGCTTGATCTTACTATATATGATGAAGATTAATTTGCGAAAATTTGCGCATCATCGCCAAAGGCTTTGAACTCAAGCGCATTGCCCGCAGGATCCAGCAAGAACATAGTGGATTGCTCCCCCACCTCGCCCTTGAATCGGGTATAGGGTTCTATGACAAATTCCACCTGCGCAGCGCGTAATTTATCGGCCAATGCCTGCCAATCATCAGGCGATAATATTACGCCAAAATGCGGTATCGGAACAGCCTTTGTATCCACTTCGCTCGCGGCAACTGGCGATGATTTTTGTTCTACCAAATGGGTGACAATTTGATGGCCATAAAAATTAAAATCAATCCAATGGTCCGATGAACGTCCTTCGCTACACCCCATTATATCGCCATAAAAGCGGCGCGCTGCATCCAAATTATCAACCGGAAAAGCCAGATGAAATGGCCGTAAGATATGTTTTGAATCTGTCATTTCACGATCCTATTTCTTGGCAAAATGTGATTTTATCATCTTCAAAAACGCTTTTTTGAAAATTCACTTTTTCTTTTAAAATATCGGCGCGCGCAAAAGTAGAACCATTGGATGTGCGGCCATATTTTTCCTGTTTATAGCGCCATGAAAGATTCTCAAATAGCAAATCTTTCTTGGCGATACGCCTATCTTCTCTATCGATCATAACGCCAATAATCGCGCCGCAATCTCTATAATCATTGGCGCTAATTTTGCGTTTCTGCACGACAATCGCATCGCCGGTGCTATCTTCTAACAATGGCAAACATGTCTCCATCCGCATCGACAGGTCAGCGCTGCGCTGCGCCGTCAACAAAGGCAGCTGATCGCGGGCTGATTCTTGGATAGCAAAGGCAATCACCTCGCGGGTCTGCGCCGTTTCTTTCAGCACTTTCTCGCCGACATTGGCAGCAAAAAGCGGCCCTGTCTTATTCAAATCACCATATTGCGAAAAACCAGCAGCGCCCTTTTTCTGCTGATCGGCCACTAAGGCTATCATAGCAACGCAGCCAATTGCCTCGCTATGCGCCTGCGTAAATGGTTTAGGTTGTTTCACATAATCATCGGCGACGGGGTTCACGGCGGATTGCAACAGTAATAAAGCTAATATTTTCATAGGGGCATCGCTATCATAAGTTAGATTGCGTTCCTATGAACAATTTGGCCCCATGAACAATTTGGCCCCATGAACAATTTGGCTCCATGAAAATCTATAACCCTAACAATTTGTCCTATCATTGCATTTTCTTACAAGGCATAGCATGAGCAATATATGTCAAAGATCATGTCATCCATTCATAATTATTGCGGCACATGCGCGCTCATCGCGGGCGGACTATCGGCAATGGGATTTGCGCCGCTGGGCCTTTGGCCGATTAGCCTCGCCTCATTCGCGATGCTAATATATTTATTGGTCCAGACGGAAAGCATAAAGACAAGCTTTCGATTGGGTTGGCTATGGGGATTGGGCCATTTCACTATCACCCTGCAATGGATCGCTTTTTCCTTCACTTTTCAAGATGCCATGCCCGTATGGCTCGGTTGGGGCGCCGTGGTCGGGCTTGCACTATATTTAGCAATATACCCCGCCATAGCATCAGCCAGTGCGCGTTGGTTAAGCGCAAAACTAGGCCTAGAAACGCACAGCAATGGCGGGGCAATAGGCTTCATATTTCTATTGTCTGCGACATGGATATTGTCCGAATGGCTGCGTAGTGTGTTGTTCACGGGCTTTGGCTGGAATCCGATTAGCGCCTCTATGCTAGATACATTTTTAGCGGGATTTTTGCCGTGGATAGGCAGCTATGGCGTATCGGCTTTGGTGATTATTGTTGCTGGTATTTCTATGATGCTATTACGGCAATTAACATGGACGCAGATTAGAGCCAAAAATTATTGGGGTTTGGCTTTAATACCACTCCTATTCTTTATTTCATTGGAAATTTTCCATACTTTTATAAAAAAACCGAATAATGGCCCAGTGGACATCACTATCGTTCAACCCAATATTGGCCAAGCCGATAAATATCGCAGTGATTCTAGACAGGTTAATTATCAAAAATTAACGCAGCTTAGCAGCCCACCCATAGGCAATCGAAATTTAGATAAGGAAAAGGCCCGTATCATATTTTGGTCCGAGGATGCCATCCCCGATTATTTAGAAAGCGGCTATCCGCAGCGCGCTTATTTCAATACAATGGGCGGCAGCGCGGAAAATGCTCTGGCTGAAATTGGCAAAATAATGGGACCGCATGATATATTGATGACGGGCGGGACGCGTCTAGAGTTTGAGGATAATGCACTATTGGGCGCGCGCAACAGCGTGATGGCGCTCAAGAAAAATGCGGCCAATGACAGTGCCGAATTATTTGCAACTTATGACAAAGCCCATTTGCTGCCCTTTGGCGAATATCTGCCGTTTCGGAATATATTAGAACCTTTGGGTCTGGCACGTCTTGTGCCTGGGGAAATTGATTTCTGGCCTGGCCCAAAACCAGAAACTATTACAATCGCATCCGACCATCCCGAATTTGGCGGTGTTAAAATCGGCATTCAAATTTGTTATGAATTGGTATTTTCTGGCCGCATCATTGATCGGGATAATCGCCCAGATTTCATATTCTCGCCCAGCAATGATGCATGGTTTGGTCCATGGGGGCCGCCCCAACATGAAGCTCAAGGCCGGCTGCGCGCTATCGAGGAAGGATTGCCCGTATTGCGCGTTACGCCAACAGGGGTAAGCTCTATCATTGAAAGCGATGGATATGTTACGGATCAAATAGCAGCGGGCGTTGCTGGACGTATTGATACGGTCATGCCCAGTAGTGGGCCTCCGACATTTTTTGCTAAGCATGGCAATGCGATACCCATTACGTTCGCGCTGTTGATTTTATTCATCACAAGCATATCCACCATTGCCATTAGCCGCTCACGCCGCTACAGAAACATATAAACTTTGCTTTATATGATATAGCAACGTAATTAACTTAATTATAACAAGGGTTTAATATGCGCTCAGAATTTTTCTTTACCTCTGAATCAGTATCAGAAGGCCATCCCGACAAAGTATCCGACCAAATTAGCGATGCGATTGTTGATCTATTTTTATCAAAAGATCCCGAAGCGCGCGTGGCCTGTGAAACCCTCACCACCACCGACCGCGTTGTTATTGCTGGCGAAGTGCGCGGCAATGGAATGATCGATACCGATGGCAATTGGGCCGAAGGCGCATTAGAAGAGATTGAAAAAACGGCCCGCCAAGTGGTCAAAGATATTGGCTATGAGCAAGATGGCTTCCATTGGGAATCGCTCAGCTTTGAAAACCATCTTCACCCACAATCTGCGCATATCGCGCAAGGCGTAGATGCTGGTGACAATAAAGACGAAGGCGCAGGCGACCAAGGAATTATGTTTGGTTATGCCAGCGATGAAACACCCGATCTCATGCCAGCAACATTGCAATATTCGCACCAAATTTTGCGCCAAATGGCCGAAGACCGCCACAGCGGCAAAGCACCTTTCCTAGAGCCTGACAGCAAAAGCCAAGTCACATTGCGCTATGTTGATGGCGTGCCCGTAGAAGCAACGGCTTTGGTGGTTTCCACCCAACATGCGCCGGGCTATTATAAAGATAGCGATAATCCTGCACTCTACAGCGAATTGCGCGATTATGTTATTGGCGTATTTAATGATGTTCTGCCAGAAGGCTTCATCACCGACAATACCGCCATTCACGTTAACCCAACGGGCCGTTTTGAAATTGGTGGCCCCGATGGCGATGCAGGTCTTACCGGACGTAAAATCATTGTGGATACTTATGGCGGTGCATCTCCGCACGGCGGCGGCGCATTCAGCGGCAAAGACCCTACCAAGGTTGACCGCTCTGCTGCTTATATCACCCGCTATTTGGCGAAAAACATCGTAGCTGCTGGCATTGCTAAGCGCTGCGCTATTCAGCTTTCTTATGCCATTGGCGTTGCTGAGCCTTTGTCAATCCACGTTGATTTGCACGGCACGGGAACGGTTGATGAAGCTAAGCTAGAAGCTGTGTTACCTGAATTGGTGAAATTAACACCGCGCGGCATCAGAACGCATCTAGGTCTTAACAAGCCAATCTACCGCCCAAGCGCAGCCTATGGTCACTTTGGCCGTCAAGCCGATGGCGATTATTTTGGTTGGGAAAAAACCGATTTGGTAGACGCACTTAAAGCTGCTGTTGCCTAAATTATAACATTATTAAATAGAAGAGCGGCTTTAAGCTGCTCTTCTACTGATAAAACAGATTATCTTTTTATTTATGCGACCTTGAGCTTATTCGCTAAAATATTGTTCATATCATAGGCTTTTACCATATTACGGCCAGCATCTTTGGCGGCATAAAGTGCTTGATCGGCATTCTCTATTGCTTGTTCCAATTCATGATGTTTTTGAACAGCAGCTACGCCAAAACTTGCTGTAGATTCATAGTCCGCAGGCAATTCAGGATGACGCACCAAAGCCAGCTTCTGACGTATATTATTTGCTAATAATAGGGCCACTTGCTGCGTTTGGTTCGGCAATAATATTATAAATTCTTCGCCGCCAAAACGGGCACAAGCCCCTTGCGATTGAATGGTGGAAACTATCGTTTTCGCGCAGCGTTTGAGCACCAAATCGCCAACCGTATGGCCATAATTATCATTGATCCGTTTAAAATGATCGAGATCAAGCTGAATGATATATAGTCCTTTATCGCATAAATATTCATCATTCTGATATTCATCAAAATATTGTCTAATTCCGCGCCGATTAAGCAGTCCTGTCAGCGGGTCTTTGATCGTTTCCAATTTATAGTTTTCAACAATATTTATCGCCACTTTCACCAGCAGAGGAAAGGACATAGCAATAGCGACTATTGACGATATAAAATAAAATATAATCACATAGGGTTCGCTCGCATATGTCTCTAATGAGATATTACGATCAATTATGAATATGCCGATAATTGGCCTTATCATATTATTTGCTACGATAATCGCAAAACACCAAAACAAGCCATAGCTCATCAAATTACTGCGGTTATTCCATAAAATAGGCAGAACAGGCATCATCAATAAAGAGGCCATAACATCCGTCACTAAGATGCGAATATAGAGATCATTGACGCCATAATGCCAATAAGCTTGGCACATATATCCCATAATGAATAAGATACTCAGAGCTTTGAACGGCGGTTCTTTTTTATGGCTAATCGCAATACCTATGACGCTACTGATACTGATAAATAAATAAAGACCATTGGAAATATCGTCAAAGCGCAACGGGCCAAAATCTAATCTCTCATGAAAAAGCTCAATCAATGAACCGATAAATGCACTCACATAAGCTGCAGCAAACCAGAGCATATAGTTTGAATCTTTGCGCAATAAAAATATCAATAAAAAAGTAATGCCAAAAAACCCAAAATTGAGCGGCATAAATAATTTAAAAATATCCAATTCGACATGCATTATTTTACACTAATATATATTCATTAAAAAATTATTAGGGTTAATAAAACATTATAAGAAAAAGTTGCATCATAGCGAATAATATCGCTATTGCAGTCCCATGTCCGATACTATTCATAAAGACACTGATAAACCGCATGACCCCTCAACCATCCGCCAGCTTTATGGCCGCCGCCAAGGGCATAAATTGCGCCCGCAACAAGTGCGCTTGGTCGAGGAATTATTGCCGCAAATCTCTATAGCAGAGAGCGGCCCGCTGACCGCTGAAAATCTATTTGGTACACAGCGGCCATTGCACTTTGAAATTGGCTTTGGCGCAGGTGAGCATATGGCCGATCGCGCCGATATGCTGCCCGATCATGGTTTTATTGGCTGCGAGCCATTCCTCAATGGTATGGTCAGCGCATTGCAGCATATTCGCGATAGAAATTTACCCAATATCCGCCTGCACATGGGCCATGCGCTTGATGCTCTGGAACGTGTCCCCGATGATAGTTTAAGCTTTGTCTATTTATTGCATCCTGATCCTTGGCCCAAGGCGCGCCACGTGAAACGCCGCATCATGAATGATGGGCCGGTTGATCTGATTGCCGCAAAGCTAAAATCTGGCGGTGAATTTCGTTTTGGCACGGACCATCCTGTCTATGTACGCCATGCGATGATGGTGATGCAGCGGCATTTTGATCAATTTCATTGGCTATGCGATAGCGCGATTGATTTCCAAAAACGCCCCGGCGGCTGGCCCGAAACGCGCTATGAGAATAAAGCACGGCGCAAGGGTCATGAAGTATGGTACTTTCGTTACCGCAAGAAATGATCGCGCTTAACTAACGCAATATATTTTCAAATTTTTTGCCTCTGGTAAGTTCATCAACCAACTTATCCATCCAACGTATTTTTTGCGTCAGCGGGTCTTCGATATCCTCTACCCGATGGCCGCAAATCACACCCTTTATCAGATGCGCATTTTGATTTATCTGCGGGGCTTGTTGAAAGAAAGCCTCTAAATCAGCATTGCCATTAATATGATTTTCTAGGCCCGTATCATCATATCCTGTGAGCCATTTTATGATTATATCCAACTCTTCTTTGCTGCCCGATTTCTTCTCAACTTTATTGACATAGAGCGGATAAATATCAGCAAATTTATATTCGCCTATTGATTTGCGCGGCATCGCCCTCTCCTTTCGGGTCGGTCATAGCATATAGTAAGTAAAATGTCAGCTTTGCGCTTAAGTAGTGCTATTATCAAAAATCATTTTCGATTTTTTCAACCCATTCGGGGAAAAATGAAGGCGAGCGTTTTGACCAACCCACAGCCGTAGCAGCGGCTTCGCTAATTGATTGCAATAATTTTTTGCGCTCTTTCGGATCAAGCTGCGGTAAGGATGCCGTTGCACAAAATATAGCGGGCAACCAAGGCCGCACATTCGCGCCCAATAAACGCTCATACAAAAAACGATACGCCGCAAAACAATCAAGCTTGCCCTGTAAAATATCAAAAGATGAAATCGCCATCAATTGGGCAAAGAATATTTCATTGCCTGCTATATCATTACCGCTCGGAATGCGGCTGCGTAATGTATCAAGATTGGCATATTTTTTCTGCTGAAGCTTCATGGCCTTTATTTCATCATTATTGCGCGACCATAGGGCGATGGCATCTTCGCGGCCAAATGCGACATCCAATGCCATACGAATATAGCGCTGCGATTTAGACGAGAAATTAGCAAATTCCCTAATTTCTGTCAGTGTCAACGTGCCCGATGCGTCCTGTTTTACATTCTCGCCCATAATATATTCCCTGCGTTTCAGAAACAATGTGCGCAAATATGGTTATTTTTCGGTTAATATTGTTCAATTATCTGCTTCAAGAAGGAGAAATGCATAGTTTTCGATTAAAGCTTCGACCAATGATGACCGCAATTCGACCAACATAGAGTCTGATGATGTTCATATTTCAGATAATTTGTTATGGTGATATTTGAACATAGGATTTTATCATGATAAAATTTAAGCGCGGAACAAAACCCTTAGTCGGTGCTCAATTGGCCTTATTATCCATCGTTGGGTTTTGGGCATTTTACGCCGTAATCGTTACGCTGCGCACCGCAGTGATGGATTTTCCATCGCAGGGCGAAATTGCTGGCCGCCGCATGATAGTAGTGGTCATGGGTATATGCGTCACATGGTTTTTCTATCTTTATTTGCGCCTATTTGATCGCAAAGCATTGGGCCACCGCATAGCCGCAGCCTTTATCGGCGCTATCCCCTGCGCTATCATTATTGCATCCGCCAACCATTATATATTCAACAGATATGATCCGATAAGCATGTTCGAAGATCAGAGCATCGGCCGTCAATTGGCGGAGATAAACGAAGCTTTGGGCATTACTATCTATCAACAAATGGCGGAATTTGCCGTTGCTCTCTATTTTTTCATGATTGCTTGGGCTTTATTGTTCATCGCCATTGGCTATGCACGTGAAGTCAGGGAAATAGAAAGAGCCGCAGCCCGCTTTGCACAAGCAGCACAAAATGCCGAGCTGCGTTCCTTGCGCTATCAAGTAAATCCGCATTTTTTGTTCAATACGCTTAATTCACTCAGCACTTTGATTATCAAAAATCATAATGAGCGCGCCGAGACGATGATTCAAAATCTATCGACATTTTACCGCACTAGCCTGTCCAATGATCCATTAGAGGATGTCATATTGGCCGAGGAAGTGCGCTTACAAAAATTATATTTGGATATAGAGGCCGTGCGTTATCCAAAGCGATTAATCGTCGATATAGATATTGCCGATGATTTATTGAGCATAAAAGTGCCAGCGCTTATCCTGCAACCTCTTATCGAAAATGCCATTAAATATGGAGTGTCGCGCTCTAGCAAGCCTGTAACCGTTAGAATGAAGGCCGAAAAAATTGGGCAGAGTCTGCAAATCAGCGTCACCGATGATGGTGAATATTTTCCCGACATCCAAGACAGCGGCAATGGTATAGGCCTAGTCAATGTGCGCGATCGTCTGGAAGCCCGCTTTGGCAGTGCAGCATCGCTTAGCTGTAAAACTCTGCCCGATGGCGGCTATGAAGCCATTATCACTATGCCCATTAAATATGACACGATCATTCAAGAGGAATTAACGATTGCCTAAAGAAACGCAAAAATTACGCACGATCATTGTTGATGATGAGCCGCTTGCCATTGAACGTCTGCAAATTTTATGCGCTCAAATAGATAATTTGGATTTAATAGGAACGGCTGCCGATGGTGCATCTGCGCTGCGGCTGAGTGAGAGCCTAAATCCAGATTTGATATTGCTCGATATTACCATGCCAATCATGGATGGCATAGAGACGGCAAAATCATTGGCAAAATTACCCAATAAACCATCGGTTATTTTTATCACCGCTTTTGATAATTTCGCCCTAGAAGCCTTTGATTTGGACGTCGTGGATTATGTTCTAAAGCCCGTTGCTATGGAGCGATTAAAACGCGCTATCACGCGCGTGGTTCAGAGCCGCGATAATGATGCAAAAACGCCAGAGAAATCCGATTATGCCCAAGAATTTTGGGTATCGCATCGCAATGAATTAATCCGCATAGCAGCCCTTGATATTGACCACATAGAAGCAGAGCGCGATTATATGCGTTTGCATGTGGGCGATAGAAGCTATTTGCTGCATCAAACGATTAGCTCGCTCGAAGAGAGATTAGACCCCGCTATGTTTCAGCGTATTCATAGATCGCATATTTTGCGCAAAGATACGATTACGGGGCTGCGTCATGAGGGCGGCGGTGTGTGGCATATATTGCTCAGCAATGGTGAGAGTTTGCGCATTGGCCGTAAATATTTGGCTGATGTCAAAAATCTTGCCGGCAAATAAATTAGGGCCGCAAACCAATAATCAAAATTATAGCCTAAATTTGATTGTCACTTCATGGTTATAGACACAATAATAGCCCGATATACGGGCTATCATCATTGGTAATATTGTGAATTTAGCGCTTAGTTTCCGACGATATAAATCCGATTATTCGCTAATTTAATTTTCGCATTATTTTGCGCAATGACATTTTCCATTTGGCGATATGCTTTTTTAGTCGCTTGGCTTTGGCACTGTCTTGCCGCTATGCGTTCGTTTAAATTACGAGCCTGATTAATAGAACATACTTTCTTAACAGCACTATTGATGCGCGTTGCTAATCTTTTTTGGCCTTGCTTGTTGGTCAAATTCAGATCCTGATAGGACACGGTAATAGTCGGTGCGCTATCATAAGGAGCAGCTATCGCACTTTGAGAGATAAAAGCTACCGGCAAAGCCGCAATCATCAATAATTTTGCTGTGAATTTTTGCGCTTTATTATGCGTATTTTGGGTGCGTGTGTTTTGGTTTTTTGTATGGGGGCTAAACATTTTTTCTTCCTTCGTTAGATGTGAAACCAAAAGAGAGAGCTTTTGGTTATAATGATGCAGGAGGAATAAATTTCTAATTTGAGGAAAAAGGAATATTCCGTCCTGCCCTTATTGTTTAGCAAGGCAGCACGAGATATTTTATATCATGTCGATAAAAGGCAATTATCATCGTTATTACGACAAGCGTATAGACCAACGGACGACAGCTGTAGACGAAGTGTAATTTAGTTACAATTATCAATCAAATTTTATTCAAATCAACCCAGCCAATGGCGAAGAAGGGTCTGCATATTGCCTACGGCCCATTCTACCCGCCAAATAAGCCGCGCGCCCCGATTGCACAGCAAGCTTCATAGCACCCGCCATCATGACAGGGTCTTTGGCCTCTGCAATAGCCGTATTCATCAAGACGCCATCGCATCCAAGTTCCATCGCAACGCTCGCATCGCTGGCTGTACCAACGCCAGCATCGACAAGCACCGGTACTTTTGCGCCTTCGACAATTAGACGAATCATTACTTTATTTTGCAGGCCAAGGCCGCTGCCAATTGGCGCGCCCAAAGGCATGATGGCGACAGCCCCTGCATCTTCTAATTGTTTGGCGGCTATCGGATCATCGGCGCAATAGACCATCGGTAGGAAACCTTCTTTGGCCAAAATTTCGGTTGCTTTTAACGTCTCGCGCATATCGGGATAGAGCGTCTTAGCTTCCCCAAGCACTTCGAGCTTGACCAGATCCCAGCCGCCAGCCTCACGCGCTAAACGCAATGTCCTGATGGCCTCATCACCGGTAAAACAGCCCGCTGTATTGGGCAAATAAGTAATTTTTTTGGGATCAATATAATCGGTGAGCATCGGCGCACTGGGATCGGATACATTAACGCGGCGCACAGCAACAGTAACAATCTGCGCCCCTGATGCTTCTAAGGCTGCTGCATTTTGTTCAAAATCTTTATATTTGCCCGTGCCGACAATAAGCCGCGAATTAAATGTTCGCCCTGCTACACTCCAACTATCTGTCATCATAATTCCCCGTTTAAGCGATTCATATTAACCGCCGCCTACAAAATGGACGATTTCCAAAGCATCACCATCTGCACATTGCACATCCGCAAGAGTAGAACGAGGAACAATTTCCATATTGCGTTCAACCGCTACTTTATTGGGTTTTAAGCCTAATGTCTCGATCAGCTCTAACAGCGTCAATGGCCCTTCAAAGCTGCGATTTTCACCATTAAGTTGAATGGAAATAAGATCAGATGATGACATAATATATGTTTAGCCTCGATTTTTACTTGATAGCCATATAGGAAAGGCGCAACAAGGAATGCAACAGCTAAGCATAAACTAGGAGCTTATATGACAGATCAATCGGTCGTCTATGTTATCAATGGGCCAAATCTCAATATGTTAGGCATAAGAGAACCCGATATATATGGCAGCGCGACATTAGATGATATTGCCGCCGCCCTAGAGGATAAAGCAAAAGAGCTGAATATTGACATAGATATGCGGCAATCCAACCATGAAGGCCATTTGGTAGATTGGATTCAAGAAGCCTATGCCAATGGCGCAAAAGCCATTATTTTGAACGCTGGTGCATTAACCCACAGCTCTATGGCTTTATATGATGCCATCAGAGGGGTTGAGACACCCGTAATCGAAGTGCATATTTCAAACCCAATAGCACGCGAAGATTTTCGTTCAGAAAGCTGGGTCGGCAAAGCCGCAAAGGGCACAATATCGGGCTTTGGTGCCCATTCCTATGAACTTGCATTGGATGCAGTCAGCAAGTTTTGATTTATAAATAAAAATAGCGACTTTACGGCATGCGCATTGCGCATCTATAAAGCGGTAAATGAAAAAGGAGTTTTTCGAAAAGTGGCAACGAAACAATCAAAAGATTCTATGAATGTCGATACGAAATTGGTTCGCGAATTGGCCAAATTGCTCAATGATAGCGGTTTAAGCGATATTGAAGTCGAAGATGGCGATCGCAAAATCAAAGTATCGCGCACCATGAGCGCCGCCGTGCACGCAGCACCAGCAGCGCAAGCACCTGCACCATTAGCACCAGCTGCGCCAGCCGCACCGCAAGAAAGCGCACCAGCAGAGCCAGATCATCAAAATGCTCTCAAATCCCCAATGGTAGGCACAGTCTATATGGCCGCAGAACCAGGGGCTGCGCCTTTCATTAGCGTTGGCCAAAAAGTAAGCGCGGGCGATACATTGTTAATCGTCGAAGCCATGAAAGTGATGAACCCTATTGTCGCCGATAAGGGCGGCACTGTATCGGCTATATTGGTCGAAGACAGCCAACCCATAGAATTTGATCAACCATTGGTGGTGATTGATTAAGATGAAAATAGAAAAAATCCTTATCGCAAATCGCGGTGAGATTGCCCTGCGCATTCACCGTGCTGCTCATGAGATGGGCATTAAGACCGTAGCCGTCCATTCAACTGCTGATGCTGATGCCATGCATGTGCGCTTGGCCGATGAAGCGATATGTATTGGGCCGCCAGCGGCTAACCTCAGCTATTTGAATATTCCCGCCATTATTTCCGCAGCGGAAATCAGCCAAGCCGATGCCATTCATCCTGGCTATGGCTTCCTCTCTGAAAATGCGCAATTTGCCGAAATAGTTGAGAGCCACGATATTAAATGGATTGGCCCTAAGCCTGAACATATCCATACGATGGGCGATAAGGTCGCCGCTAAAATATCCGCTGGGGAATTGGGACTGCCGCTAGTTCCCGGTTCGGATGGCGCGATTGAAGATATTGAAGAAGCCAAAAAAATCGCCAATGAAGTGGGCTATCCTGTCATCATTAAAGCCGCATCAGGTGGCGGTGGACGCGGAATGAAAGTCGTCCAAAATGAAGAAGAATTAGAAAGCCAAATGCAACAAGCTGGCAGCGAAGCCAAAGCCGCATTTGGGGATGCGACCGTTTATTTGGAAAAATATCTGGGCAATCCGCGCCATATTGAATTTCAAGTTTTCGGTGATGGCGAAGGCAATGCCATCCATCTGGGGGAGCGCGATTGTTCGTTGCAACGCCGCCACCAAAAAGTTTTAGAAGAAGCTCCATCGCCGATTCTATCAACCGAAGAACGCAACCGTATGGGCGAAATTTGCTCTAAAGCAATGTCCGATATGGGCTATCGCGGTGCAGGTACGATTGAATTTCTATATGAAAATGGAGAATTTTATTTCATCGAAATGAACACACGTTTGCAGGTTGAGCATCCCGTTACCGAGATGATTACCGGCATTGATTTGGTGCGCGAGCAAATTCGTATTGCCGCGGGCAAACCATTGACGTTTAAGCAGGATGAAATTCAATTCAAAGGCCATGCTATTGAATGCCGCATCAATGCAGAAGATCCTGAAACATTCATGCCATCGCCCGGCAAAGTGACTTGGTATCACCCGCCCGGTGGTCTTTATGTGCGGGTCGATAGCGGCCTATATCATGGCTATAAAGTGCCGCCCAATTATGACAGCATGATTGCGAAATTGATCGTTTATGGTCACACGCGCGAAGGATGTTTGATGCGTCTGCGCCGTGCCTTGGGCGAATTTGTCATAGAAGGTATGAAAACCACGATTCCGCTGCATCTAAAATTGCTCGATAATCCTGATGTCCAAAATGGCGATTATACCATCAAATGGCTAGAGGAATGGCTAGACGGTGATCACCAAAGCTAAGCCGATGGATAGAAGATTGTTCATGCAATCCTCTATAGCTTTGCTTGCGTCTCAAATATCTCTGTCCGCTTGCGATGATAATGCGGGCACGCATGATATAGCACAATCATTAGACCATATAGATAAGAGCAATAATGGGCGATTGGGCCTGTCGGTTTATAGCAAAAACCTATCCTATGATATTCTGATGAAGGATAATAGCATCGCTTTTGGCCCTATGCGCACGGCCAAGGAGCGCTTTGGCATGTGCTCTACGTTCAAATTGCCTTTAGCTGCTATGATATTGCGCGCCATTGACCAAGGAGACATTAAAACCGACACGCGCATTCCAATCAGCGAGTCTGATATTCTCAGCTATGCCCCTGTCACCAAAAAGCATCTTGAACAAGGCTATATGAGCGCAATAGCATTGGCAGAGGCAGCGCAAAAGACCAGCGATAATACAGCCGCTAATTTGCTATTACCCCTAATCGGCGGAACTGATGGGTTTACGCAAAATTTGCGTGCACTAGGGGATGAAACAAGCCGCCTTGACCGTATAGAACCCACAATGAATTTGGTGCCCGCAGGAGAGATAAGAGATACAACGACACCGCATGCTATGGCGCGCCTATTATCTGTGATTTTGGAAACCGATTATCTAAGCGATGCATCTAAAGCGTTGCTCAAACAATGGATGATCGACACGACTACAGGATCAAGGCGCGTGCGCGCAGGCCTAACTGATGGTGGGCGCGATGATTGGTTAGCGGGCAATAAAACTGGCACAGGCATAGCGCCCTCTATGGCCAATATTTACGGGGATATTGGTGTGATATGGCCGCCCAATCAACCGCCAATATATTTTGCAGCCTATTTTCAAGCCGAACAATATTATGACTCAATTAGACCCGAAGATGAAAAAATCTTAGCGGATACAGGGAAAATCATAGCCATAAATAATACAAATTTGAAATAGTGATGTTCAAATTGATATTACTGATATAAACTCACCATATCTTCAGAGGAGAGGAACGCATTATGCTTATGAAGAAGACGTCATTATTATCTGTGCTACCGATATTTTTGGTGACGCAAAATGCTAATGCTCAGAGTGAAACAAATAACCGACCTATAATCCTAGAAAATTTGGTCAATTGCGCGATCATCAAAAATGATAAAGACCGGCTAGCCTGTTACGATCAAAATATTATCACATTCCAAACGGCAGAAGAAAAAGGCGAAATCATAGTCGAAGATAAAGAAGTGATTCTTCAGTCTCGCGAGGAAGTGTTCGGTTTTAAATCCGTAGATAATCCAGTATTTAATGGCGACAATGATGCCAATCTTAATTCAATAAATTCAACCATTACATCGGCGCGGCTTTCTGGTTCCAGAAAATGGCTGATTACACTAGGAAATGGATCGATTTGGCAACAATCCGAACCAAAGCGCCTGAGATCAGGAGGTCCGAAAATAGGTTCAGATATCCTTATTAAAAAAGCAAGCCTTGGCGGCTTTATAGCAGAGATTGATGGTCAACGACCATTTCGTGTGAAACGCTTAAAATAGGGCATTAACCTTGATTTGTTCATAAAAATAGCATCTTTCCTGAATATTTATGCTTTGTTCAGCAATTAGTCAGATTGAGACCTCTATACCTAAATCAACATTAGGGCCGCGTTGAAATTCCTCATTTGGCTCATTAAGGATTGGACATGAATAAATTCTATATAGCCAGCCTGATCGCCGCTTTCAGCATCGCTCCGGCCACTGCAAATGCTGCCGAAATTAACACTGCTGTAAAAGCACAAATATCTGCACCTAATAATCTTTTGAACGGTACTTCGCATATTGCCATTAATGGCGTTTTGGATGATCGCTCGTTCCAACGCCGTTCTGAAAATAGAGGCCAGCGCGCACGCGGTAATCGCGGACAGCGGGCCAGAGGTAACCGAGGTTTTCGCAGAAATGATCGAAGCAACCGTAACAATCGCGGACAAGTTCGCCGTGATCGGGTTCAGCGCGGTCAAGTTCGTCAAGAACGCCGTCAAAACAATAGACAAGCCGATACAAGACAGCGCGTAAGGCAAGAACGCCGTGATGTGCGTCAAGGCCAGCGCAATGTAAGCAATAACCGCCGTGATTTGCGCCAAGCGCGCCGTAACGATGGCAATGTACAGGCTGCTCGTCAAAATGTTCGTCAGGATCAGCGTAATGTGCGCAATCAGCGCAGAGATGTGCGCGGAGCACGCCAAGACAATAGGCAGGCAAGACGCGGTAATGTGCGCAATGATCGCGGTTTCCGCAACAATCGAAACGTAAGCAGCAACCGCGGTTTCCGCAATGATCGTGGTTTCCGCAACAATCGCAACGTAAGAAGCAACCGTGGTTTCCGCAATGACCGAGGCTTTAGAAATAATCGGGGTTTCAGAAACAATCGTCGCTATAATAAAAACAACCAATATTTCTTTAATGGTCGCTTTCACAATCGTTGGAGAAATGATTGGAGACGTTTCAACCGCTATAATTTCCGTTCATTCCGCAAACGCAATAGTAGCATCTTTCGTCTAGGGTTTTACTCTTCGCCATTCCGTTCGCATCGTTATACTAGGTTCGGCATTGGCGGGTTCTTAGGATCAGCATTTTTCCATAGCAATTATTGGATTTCGAACCCATCTTATTATCGTCTGCCACCTGCATATGGTGCATATCGTTGGGTAAGATATTATAATGATGTTTTCTTAGTAGATATTAGAGACGGCTATATCGCCGATGTCGAATATGGCTTCTTTTTCTAAACGATAAAGACATTATATTAAGAGCTTAATATTGAGGGCTGGGATCATTCTCGGCCCTTTTTTATGGTGCTGCCCAATATAATCATATTTGGATAATCATTCTCTGGTCTGAATCAAAAGATTTTGCCTTGTAAATATCTATGATGCAAGTCACTATGGCGCGCTCAATCGGCAGCCATTAGCATAGGACATAAGGCTATGAAATTTTCTAAGATCAAACATAAAAGCGCATATTTAGTCG
The DNA here is from genome assembly GCA_947492905.1 of uncultured Sphingorhabdus sp. Lineage (GTDB taxonomy): Bacteria > Pseudomonadota > Alphaproteobacteria > Sphingomonadales > Sphingomonadaceae > Sphingorhabdus_B. The sequence goes on from CANLOL010000001.1 coordinate 191,002, forward strand.
CAGCCTCCTTATTCAGCGCACAGCCTTTATACGCCGAAACCACGCTAATATATGGCGGAAATGTTATCATTGATACGCAACAAGGGAGCATTGGCCCAGCCTATATCACCGTTGAGGATGGCATCATTGTCAATATCACCAAAGGCACATCAGCCCCCAAAATCAATGCCGATATTATGGTGGATCTGTCCGATAAAACTATATTGCCTGGCCTGATTGATACCCACACCCATTTATCAGGAGACCCAGGCGGCGATTATTGGCGAGCGGCCGTTGACCCAGATGAATGGAGCACGGTAATTGCAACCAAAAATGCGGCTATCACTGTGCGTTCTGGTTTTACTACGGTGCGTGATGTGGGGTCCTCTGCGCAAGTGATGCAATCCATAAGACGCGCTACAGCAAGCGGGATTATCCAAGGGCCGCGCATTCAAACCGGTGGCAACAGCATCGCAATTATCGGCGGTCATGCCGATGTTAGCGGCTTTCGTCCCCACATTAACGAGGCGCTAGCAACTGGCTTTACCTGTACGGGCGTTACCGAATGTGCAGCCACCGTTCGCAAAGCGTCTAAAAATGGTTCAGACCTTATCAAAATCACAGCAACGGGCGGGGTATTATCCCAACAAGCACGCGGCCTAGATCAACATTTTACCAATGAAGAAATGAAATCCATCGCCGATACTGCGCACGGCCTTGGCATGAAAGTGGCGGCCCATGCGCACGGCCCACGCGGTATAGAGGGCGCGGCCAATGCGGGTATAGATTCGATTGAACATTGCACCTTTGCCGATGACAAATCTATTGCCGCGATGAAGGCCAATGGCACCGCCTGTGTTCCCACATTATTAGCGTTTATCGGAGTCAAAGAAGGATTAGGAAAAGGCGTTTATACAGCGCCCGTAGAAGCCAAAATCCGCCAAACATTAGACAGTCTTGGCAAAGCGCCAACCGCCATGCGCAAAGCCGGCGTAGATATTGTTTTTGGCACCGATAGCGGCGTAACAAAACATGGGCGCAATGCCGAAGAATTTGCCTTAATGGTCGAATATATCGGCATGAGCCCGCGCGAAGCATTATCTAGCGCGACCATAAGCGCAGCCAAATTAATGGGATTAGAAAATGAAATAGGTCGTTTAAAAGTCGGCTTTGCAGCGGATATCATTGCCGTCGAGGGTGACCCGTTAAGCAATGTAAAAACATTAGAAAAAGTTGATTGGGTGATGGCGCGCGGCCGCATCATTAAATAATGAACACCCTAATATTTCAAAGAGCATAATATGATTGATCCCCATAATAACCCCAAAATATTATCAAAGATTGGTTCTTTAATAACCAAAAATTTAGACCGCAACAAACGGGCGCAAAAAATACCCAATGAACATTTACAAATGTATGTGGTTCAAAATTTCCTCAGCGTTGAGGAACGCGCGCAATTAATTGCCTTAATCGATGCCAATGCAAAGCCATCAACCCTCTATGCTGGCACCGAATTAGAGGATTTTCGCACCAGTTTTAGCTGTGATCTTGATCCGCATCACCCCCATGTCATTAGCGTTGATAAGAAAATATCCAATCTTTTGGGCGTAAAACCAGGCTATAGCGAGATTATCCAAGGACAGCGTTATGATGTTGGACAGCAATTTAAAGAGCATCATGATTTTTTCCATACCACAGAGGATTATTGGCAGCGCGAGCGCACCAATGGTGGCCAAAGAAGCTGGACTGCTATGGTCTATTTGAACGATGATTTAGAAGGCGGTACAACCGAATTTTTCAAAGCCAAAGTCGGCGTTCGTCCCTTAGCGGGCATGTTGGTGGCTTGGAATAATATGAAGCCCGATGGTACACAAAATAATTTCAGCCTCCATTCGGGCAAGCCCGTCACCAAGGGCCGTAAATATATTATCACCAAATGGTTCCGTCAAAATAAATGGGCGCAACAATAATAGCATCAAATTGAGGGTAATCAGATATGGAAATAGCCGAAAATCCCGCAATATCAACGCTCTATCATATGCCGCTGACCTGTTCATTGGCGGTGCGCATGGCCGCCGAATATGGGGGAATCGCGCTTGAGGTTATTCATGCCGACACGCTGCGCAGCCAAGACTATAAAGCCATTAATCCATTGGGATTGGTATGCACGCTGATTACCCCCGAAGGCGAGACTATCACCGAAACCAGCGCCGCGCTTATGTGGGTGCAATCACAATCAAGTGATAATGATTTTCGCCGCGAACCGCAGAATGCGGATTATTATCAGTTGATCCGTTGGATAGTATTTGTTGCGACAGAGATTCACAAACAAATTTACCGCATGGTATTTTATGATGAACTTAATGATAGCAGCAAAGACAATATCCGCGCCCTAGCCCCTGCGCGTTTCCAATTGCTCGATGATCATTTAGCGCAGCATGAATATTTGCTTGGTGATCATTTCAGCGCCGCCGATGCCTATCTGTTTTGGGCGATGCGCCTTGCCGAGCGCGCAGGGCTTGATCCCGCTCCTTATCAGCATCTCAATGCCTATGCGCAAGCCGTCCAATCCATCCCCGCCATTGGCGCTACTCTCGCCGATGATTGGGAGAGAAAGCAAAAAGAAATGCGTAAATAGGCTTAGGTAAATCTCCAAACACCTTCACGCTGAACTTGTTTCAGTATGATGCATGCCCAATGATTTCCAATTTAGGGTTATCCTGAAATAAATTCAGGATGACGAAAAGGTAATAAACCCAACACCGTTCGTCCTGAGCCTGTCGAAGGACAAAGAAGCCAACACCGTAATAAGAACCCAACATCGTCATGCTGGACTTGGTTTAGTATAAAATGCACCCAATAATATCCAATTTAGGGTTATCCTGAAATAAATTCAGGATGACGTGCGGGGATAGGATGACGAACGGGGATAGGATGACGAATAAATTCGCCTTTCCATAGCGCCGAATAAACCCTAATATAGCCGCATGAACATATCGTCACAAAAAACCGACATTTTGTCATCCGCGCTCGACATTTTGTCGACGCTCATCGCCTTTGACACAACATCGCGCCACAGCAATTTAGAGTTGATAAAATGGGTCGAGGATTATCTCATCAAGCATGGCGTAACATCGCAGCGCGTCCCCAATGCCGCTGGTACTAAGGCCAATTTATTCGCGAGCATCGGGGCATCGGACACGCCTTCGCAGGTCGAGGGCGGTATCATCCTATCGGGTCATAGCGATGTTGTGCCCGTCGATGGACAGGATTGGAAGAGCGATCCATTTGCGCTAACCCGCGGCCAGCATCAGGGCCAAGACGCGCTCTATGGGCGGGGTACATGCGATATGAAGGGTTTTATCGCGCTGGCTTTGGCGGCCATTCCGCGCTTTATTTCGTGCAACAAACCTGTGCATCTCGCGATTAGTTATGACGAAGAAGTGGGGTGTCAAGGCGCTCCTGAAATGATTGCAAGAATGGCGCAAAATATAGCCGCGCCGCGCGCTGCTATCATTGGTGAGCCGAGCATGATGAAGGTCATTAATGGGCATAAGGGCATATCGCTTTATGAGGTCGAAGTGTGCGGCCATGAAGCGCATAGCAGCCTGACGCATCTCGGTATTTCGGCGAATATGGTCGCGGTTGAATTAATGCATGATCTTGCTGTTTTAGCACGGAAATTATGGGAAGAGGCTGATCCGCAATCGTCTTTTATACCGCCGCATGCGACGCTGACTATTGGCGAGATTCATGGCGGAACGGCGGCCAATATTTTGGCGCGTCATTGCAAATTTATCTTTGATTTGCGCTGTCCTCCTGGTCAAGATGCGGACAAAATTATTGCGCCTTTCGCAGCCAAAATTGATGCTCTCAATCACGAACTAAGCGCCGCATTTGACGGTGCAGGTGTCACCATGAAACGCCATAGCAACGCCCCCGCTCTCGCACCAAGCGCAGGTGCAGACATAGAGAATTTCGTGCGCGCTTTAACCGGTGATAATGGCGATAGCGGTGTGGTTTCTTATGCTACTGAGGGCGGGCAATTTGCTGCCGCTGGTTTCCCAACGCTAATCTGTGGCCCCGGTTCTATTGAACAAGCACATCAACCCAATGAATATATATTGATGAGCGAAATGGAAAAGGGCGCGGCCTTTATGATGCGCCTTGCCAATGCCCTATCATAAAATAAGGCTGGGGTAATTGGCAAAGTGCTGATAATCCGCTATTAAGCTGCCTAGAGGAGAGAAAATTGCCAGCCGTAAAAGCGGTCAAACCGCTCGATATTTTTACCCGCGAACAATGGAGCATGCTGACCGCAGTATCGGCATGGAAGGGCGCTGCATTGATAGCACATGCTTGGGCAAGCATCATAATCATCGCATGGGGCGGCGCATTATTATGGCAATGGAATATGATAATAGGGCTAATAGCCGCGCCTATCATCATCGCCTTATTGGGCGGGCGGCAATTGGGTTTAGCCATATTGATGCATGATGCAGCCCATGGCGCATTACATCCCAAGCGCAAGGTGAATAATTTTCTAGGACAATGGTTTGCGGGCGATGCAACGGGAGCTGATCTGCAATCCTATCGCGCCTATCATTTGACGCACCACCGCTTTACGCAGCAAGCGGAAGACCCTGATCTAGGCCTATCTGCGCCCTTTCCCACCAGCCGTGCTAGCATGCGCCGGAAAATCATTCGCGATTTAACAGGGCAAACATTTTTTAAGCAGCGCAGTTTCCAAATCAGCACTGCATGGGTTGGCATCAAGGCGATGCTATCGCGCAATATTTCAAAGAGCGATAAGCGCGATACAAGCGCTGGCACGGTGTTTAACCAAAAGAGCCGCAGCGGCGTTGCAGCGCCAATCACCAATGTTGAGGGTGCGGTAGAAACCGCTAAAACAATGCTACGGTTCATGCTCATTCAGACAATTATATTAACCATCAGCCTAGCCACTGTGGGTTGGTTGCCGTTCCTATTTTGGATCATAGCCTTAGCAACGACATTTCAGCTATTTTTGCGCATCCGCAATATCGCCGAACATGCCTGTGCCCCAGTGGGCAGCGATGATCCGTTCAGCCATGCCCGTACCACAAGAGCGGGCCTATTGGCGCGCGCCACCGTTGCTCCCTATTATGTGAATTATCATTGCGAGCATCATCTGTTCATGGGTGTGCCATGCTATAATCTGCCCTTGGTGCATGATATATTAGGGCCGCATCATGATAAGATGAAGATTGAGAAAAATTATGCGGATGTCATGCGTATAATAACGCAAACATCATAGCGGCATATGCAGTTTTAGCTTCATACCAAGCGGATTAAATGTACCGCGCAAGGGCCATGAACTTGGCGTAAACTCAATCTCTGTCGTAAAAACTGGCAGAGGCTTTGGCTTGCTCAGAAGAGGCCGTTCTGCAGTGATATTATAGCGCACAATATTATTAATAGGCTTTTGCTCTGCTATGGATAGGCTAGATTGCGCCAAGAGAGGAACGATGATTTTGCTCTCAATTATTTCCTTTGGAATATCATTATCACGCGCTGCATTGGGCGTCATAATGGGTGCGCTACAAACCGATAGCGACATACACATAATCAAAGGAGAGACGATAGCCATCCCTCCAAGTAACGAATATTATTTAATATTATACTAAAGCATTGGTAATTTTATTTGGTTTCCAAAACCTTAAACCGTCCAGCATCACGATCTTTCACCGTATGAAGCGGATCAAAAATCTGGCCATTCATCGCCACATAAACGCCGCTGCTCAGAGATTGCACCGCCGCCAATGCAAAGCCCACATTAAATTCTGCATCGCTATTACGCAGGCGTGCAGGCTGCAACGCCCCTGTCAAAACAATGGTTTTATCTTTAATGTGCGACAGGATTTTGCCGGTATCCACCATCGTATCGGTGCCATGCGTAACCAATATCATACGCGCATCGCTGTTTTGCACAGCATCCAAAATCACGTCACGATCGGCATCAGTTAAATCCAAACTATCTTTGCGCATAAGCTGTGTCACGCGGTGCGGTGCATAGACATTATTCTCGCGCAACATATCGGTAAGCGTTGTCGGGCCGATTTGAAATTCGGACAAAGCATCAAAATAAACTTTGTCAATCGTTCCGCCCGTGGTGAAAATCTCAATCATTCTGCCAGAGCATCTGCGATCAATTTGCGGCTATTTTTGATACCATAAAGCGCGATAAAGCTGCCCATACGCGGCCCTTGAGAAGAGCCTAGCAATGTTTCATAGAGCGCCTGAAACCAATCGCGCAGATTTTCAAAACCACCTTCTTTGCCAATGGTAAAGACCAAAGTTTGAATATCCTCGGCTGCGCTCTCATCGCTCAGATTTTCAAGCTCTGCGTCCAATCGCTGCAATGCTGCTATCTCTATGCCTTGGGCTTTTCGGCGCTGCAAAGTAGGTGCAATAAAATCCTTATGATAGGCCATAGCATTGCCAATCAGCTCATCCATATCAGGATATTTTTCGGGTGAAACATCGGGCGCATATTGGCTTAAATAGCTCCAAATTTGTTCCCGATTAGCATCGCCCATCACCCCAACTAGGTTTAATAACAACCCATAGGTCACGGGAATGACATCGGATGGAACATCGCCATTATGAATATGATGTACGGGATTGCCAAGCTGCTTATCAGGCGCTTGGTCATGCCATGTTCCGCGAAATTGGAAATATTCATCCACGGCTTTTGGGATGACACCCATATGCAATTGCTTGGCCGCTTTAGGGTCGCGATAGATATAAAAAGCAAGGCTATTTTGGCTGCCATAACGCAGCCATTCTTCCAGCGATAATCCATTGCCTTTGGATTTGGAAATCTTCTCACCTTTTTCATCAAGGAACATTTCATAGATTAAGCCTTCGGGTTTGCGCGCACCCAAGACTTTGGCAATTTTACCCGATTGTATGCCGCTCTCGGTTAAGTCTTTGCCATACATTTCATAGTCAACGCCCAGCGCCGTCCAGCGCATGGCCCAATCAACCTTCCATTGCAGTTTTGCTCCGCCCGAGAGGATATTATGCTCTATCATTTCGCCATCATCTTCAAAGCGAACAAGACCATTTTGCGCATCGACCACTTCAACGGGCACTTGCAAAACATGGCCGCTTTTAGGGCTAATCGGTAATATTGGCGAATAGGTAGCTTGGCGTTCCTTGCCCAAAGTGGGCAACATAATATCCAATATTTGTTGGTTGCGCTCTAACACCAATTTCAATGTTTCATCAAATGCGCCGCTCTTATATTTATCGGAAGCAGAGACAAATTCATAATCAAAACCATATTGATCCAAGAAATCACAGAGCATCGCATTGTTATGATGGGCAAAGCTCTCATATTTCTCATAAGGATCTGGCACTTGGGTTAGCGGTTTGTGCAAATGCTCGGCGAGCATTTCTTGATTGGGAACATTGGTTGGTACTTTGCGAAACCCATCCATATCATCGCTAAAGGCGATAAGGCGGGTGCTATTTCCCGTAAGCACTTCATAGGCACGGCGCACCATTGTCGTGCGCAGCACTTCGTTAAATGTGCCAATATGCGGCAGGCCCGATGGGCCATATCCTGTTTCAAACAGCATCGCTTCGCCGCCTGGCTTAGGCGCAGGCGAACCGCGTTCACCGCGATAACGTTTAAGCAATTTGCGCGCTTCTTCAAAAGGCCAAGCTTTAGAGTTCATCGCAAATTCGCTATAATCGGTCACGGACATATCTTTCTGATAAAATTCAAACTATAATCATCCCGCTTTAGAGTAATAGACGGGCAATTCCAACCCATAGCGCGTGCAATATAAAAGAAACATGCGCAAATCTGTTGATTGGCATCTCTATAACAGTTAGTCGAAAAATGTGAGCGATATAAACCTGCCTTTTCCAACATTGCATGCTTGTCATAGCGGCATATGGGTTTGCGAATGCGATGGCTCGGTAAGCCCAGTTTCAAAAGGCGAAGCGATAGGCCGTGCTGCCGATACACCTATGATAATGATGAATGCGCCATTGGTTGCACAGCGGCTTGGCTATGCAGAATTATCTGGTTTAGATTTATTAGAATTATTTGCATTTATCTATCCTGCACAATTTATGGTCCCTACGCCAGCGGGCCTAGCCAAAACATTGGGTCTATCTTTGCCGCAAGAAGAGAGCGATATCGCTGCGCTCTACCGAGCGGCGGCAGTTAAATTACTGCAAGATGTGAAATCACCAGACTGGAAATATCGCACAGGGTCATGGGATAGCGCACAGAGCCTTTATTGTATGCGCTGGCCCTGGGCCTCTACGCTCAATCAATATTTACGCAAACCTTCCGAGGCTGAACCATGGTTATTTTCGCGGCTGAAAGAATGGGAAGAAAGCCCGCCGCGTGGTGCGCCGCGCAACATAGCGATTGAGCCAGAGACTATTTTGGGCAAGCTTGATAAATTAACCGGTGATGGTGCGGAAAAACGCCAAGGCCAGCGTGATTATGCGCAGGCCGCTGGCTATATATTTGCGCCGCGCAAAGCCGAACATTCGCCCAATATGCTGCTTGCAGAGGCTGGTACAGGCATCGGTAAAACGCTGGGATATTTGGCGCCGACGGCTCTATGGTCAAAGGCGGCTGATGGTGCAGTTTGGATATCGACTTACACCAAAGCATTGCAGCGCCAATTAACACAAGAAACACGGCGGCTCTATCCCAATGACAATGATTTTCAGACCAAGGTTGTGGTGCGTAAAGGGCGCGAAAATTATCTTTGTCTACTCAATTTAGAAGATGCATTGCAAGGCGGCTTTGCGGGTCGGGCCGCAATATTGGCACAGCTTGTAGCGCGCTGGGCAGCCTATAGCAAAGATGGTGATATGGTCGGCGGCGATCTTCCCGGATGGCTTACGACTTTATTTCGGCGCAATGGTTCCAATGCGCTCACCGATAGGCGCGGTGAATGTATTTATGCAGGTTGCCCGCATTATAAAAAATGCTTCATAGAACGTGCTAGTCGTGACAGCCAAAATGCCGATATTGTCATTGCCAATCATGCGCTTGTGATGGTCAATGCCGCCAGAGGCCGAGAGCATGAACATCGGCCAAGCCGTATCATATTTGATGAAGGTCATCATTTATTTGATGCCGCCGATTCTATGTTTGGTGCCGCCTTAACGGGGCAAGAAACCATTGAATTGCGGCGCTGGATAATAGGTCCAGAAGGCAAAGCAAGAGGACGCAGACGCGGCCTATCTGCACGGCTTGCCGATGTGGCTTCTTATGATGAAGCGGGCGCAATGGCCATTAATGCAGCATCAAATGCAGCAGAGGCCTTCCCATCAGAAGGCTGGCTTGGGCGTATTCAAGAAGGCACGCCCTTCGGCCCATTTGAGACATTATTCGCGGCGATACGGCAAATGGTTTATACCCGCGATGAGAGCGCCGATAGCGGCTATAGCATGGAAACCGAATTGGTGCAGATTGATGCCCATGTTATCGAGGCCAGCGAAGAAGCCTTAAGCGCATTGGATGATATGTATAAAGCGCTCAATAAATTGGGTTTGCGTTTGGAATCCATGATTAGCGAACCGCCCGATTGGATGGATGGACAAGCCCGTGCGCGCATCGATGGCGCGATACAGAGCTTGGCTTGGCGGGTTGATACAATAGCGGGTTGGATGGCCTTATTATCGAGGCTCAATGGGGTGCTCGATCCAGATTTTGTCGATTGGATAGCGGTTGATCGCTTTGAAGGGCGCGAATATGATATGGGTCTGCACCGCCATTGGTTAGACCCAATGATACCCGTGAAAAAAACAGTATATGAACCAACGCAAGGCGTCATGGTGACATCAGCAACGCTCAAAAGCGGCGGGGATTGGAACAATGCGCAGCAAAGAACAGGCGCACATCATCTCGATTATCCGCCCATTGAATTTGAAGCCGTCAGCCCGTTTGATTATGCCAATCAAGCGCAGGTTTTGATTGTTACCGATATTAAGCGCGGGGATAATGCCGCTCTTGCTGGCGCCTATGCCCAATTAATCAGCGCATCGGGCGGCGGTGCGCTGGGTCTATTTACCGCCATTAAGAGATTGCGCTCTACCTATGCGCGGATTGCCGATAAAATGGCGCGTGATGGATTGCCATTATATGCGCAGCATGTTGACCCAATCGACACGGGAACTTTGGTTGATATTTTTCGCGATGATCCCAATGCTTCATTATTGGGAACCGATGCTTTGCGCGATGGCGTGGATGTACCCGGTGATTCTTTGCGCCTTGTTATCATGGAACAAATCCCATGGCCGCGCCCTGATATTTTGCACAAAGCCAGACGCCTTGCCAATGGCGGAACAGACTATGATGATCGCATCATTCGTGCGCGTTTGGCACAAGCATTTGGGCGGCTGATAAGGCGCGCCGATGATGTGGGGCATTTCATATTATTATCAGCGGCAACGCCATCTAGATTATTAAATGCTTTTCCAGAAGGCACACTCATCAAACGCGTGACATTAGAGGAAGCAATAGAAACGGTAAAAACAAAGCTTTCATCGCAACCAAAATTGATGCAAAAGACTCAGAGCTTCGATATCGAAGATAATATATTTTAGGTTCCATATCATGAAAAAACTCAGCCTCTTGCGGCATGCAAAATCTGATTGGCAAGACCCAGCCACACGCGATTTTGATCGTCCCTTGAACGATAAAGGCAAACGTGTTTCGCGGGCTATGGGACATTGGGTAGCAAGTCAAAAAATTCGATTTGATCATATTATCGCTAGTCCAGCAGTGCGCGTGCAGGAGACTATAGAGCATTTCATAGAAGGTTATGGCAAAAGATTTGATATAGATTGGGAACGCAAAATCTATTTAGCATCTTCGGCAACAATATTAGATGTAGTGCGCGAATGCGACGATCAATATGACCATATTTTAGTGGTTGGTCATAACCCAGGGATAGAGGATATTATATTTGATCTCGTCCCTGATGATGGATCAGAACATCGCGACATGGTAGAGAAAAAATATCCCACGGGCGCTTTTTCAGAGCTGCATCTTAATTGTGAGCATTGGGCAGAACTCTCTAAGCCAGCGCAATTTCAAACATTCATGCCGCCCAGAAATGTCGATCCAAATTTTGGCCCAGATATTATATAAGCTATAGAGATTATGCGCGTTTAAGACGCAAGAGCTTGACGCAAACCATGGGCGATTTGAGACAATTTACGCTCTAAATCCTTATGCATCCCATCTTGAGAGGACAGAGCATAAGATGCGGTTTTATCTGCATTGGAGCTATCAATTGGTTTTTTATTGGCATCGCGCAAATATTTCTGCGCCCCTTTTATCGTATAGCCTTCGCCATAGATAAGCCGATGAATTTCATGCAATAATTGCGCATCTTCGCTACGGTAATAGCGCCTGCCACCAGCACGTTTCAGGGGGTTGAGCATAGAAAATTGCTCTTCCCAATAGCGCAATATATGCGGCTGAACGCCCAAATTTTTGGACATTTCACCAATGGTCTTAAGAGCGTCTTGCGATTTTTCCAAAACTTATTCTCCTAAGATTAGATTTAGCTAATGCGACTGCGCATTCCTTGGCTCGCACGAAAAGTGAGAACGCGGCGCTTTGAAATTTCAGCTTCGACGCCTGTTTTTGGATTGCGACCAATGCGTGGCGCTTTATCACGGATTACGAAGGTACCGAATCCAGAAATTTTGACATTTTCACCTGATTCAGCTGCGGATAAAATATGTTCCATAATTGATTCAATGATGTTGGAAGAGTCAGAACGCGACAGGCCTACTTGTTGTTTAATGGTGTCCGCTAAGTCAGCGCGAGTTAGCGTTGTAGTATCAGTCATTTTCATCCCCTATATGCACATTTTGATCGTTATAATGTCTGCCAAAATGATTTGTTAGATTATCTGTTATACGATAACATATAATATCAATAAAGTAAAATAACGAAATGTTATAAAAGAGTAATATAAATCTAACGTCCCGTCATATTATATCATCAATATTGAACGACCGAAGCCCCCCACGTGAAACCGCCGCCCATGGCCTCTAATATAATCATATCGCCTTCTTTTATTCGGCCATCGCGCACCGCAACATCCAACGCCAGCGGAACCGAAGCAGCAGAGGTATTGGCATGTTGATCCACTGTCTTTATCACCCTGTCTGGCGATAATTTTAATTTTTTAGCAGTCGCATCAATTATCCGAGCATTGGCCTGATGCGGAACAACCCAGTCAACATCTTGGGGGGATATATTGGCAGCCTCTAATACTTCATTCAAAACATTGGTCAAATTGACAACGGCATGGCGAAATACTTCGCGCCCTTTCATCCGCAATTTACCAACAGTTTGCGTGGTTGATGGCCCGCCATCAACATACAGCAATTGATTATGCGCCCCATCGGCATGCAATTTAGTGGCGAGTGCACCTTTACCGCTGCTATCAGCGCTCAGCACAACAGCGCCAGCACCATCGCCAAATAAGACACAGGTTGTGCGGTCTTCCCAATCCAATATCCGGCTGAATGTTTCAGACCCAATGACGAGCGCATTTTTGGCGCTGCCTGCTCTAATCATGCTTTCGGCTACCGAAAATGCATAGAGGAAACCAGAGCATACAGCAGCCACATCAAATGCTACGCCGCCATTTGCGCCTATGGTATTTTGCACAATAGTGGCCGTTGCGGGGAATGTTTGATCGGGAGTCGCCGTTGCAACAATGATAAGATCAATATCGCTAGCGGCCATATTCGCGCTTTTGAGCGCTTCTAATGAGGCCTCAGCTGCCAATGATGCCGTTGTCTCATCATCACCAGCTATGTGCCGAAACTTAATGCCTGTGCGCTCCACAATCCATTCATCGGTTGTATCAACTTGCTCGGCCAATTGCGCGTTAGACACTCTGTTCTTCGGCAAAGCAGAGCCTGTTCCTTTAATGGCGGCTCTGATGGGAGAATTGCTCATGTACCTTTCTCCATTTCATCTTTTTCCGCACCATCTTTATCAGTACTGAGATCAGGCAATAATCCATCAATAGATTTCATATCTTCTGCAATCCGATCGGTAATTTTATCCTCTACCAGCCGAGCGGCAACTTCGATTGCATTGGCCACGCCTTTTTCATTCGCGCTGCCATGGCTTTTCACGACAACACCATTTAGCCCCATGAATACCGCGCCATTATGGTTGTTGGGATCAAGATGATGCTTCAACAATTCCGTTGCAGGGCGCGATACCAAAAATCCAAATTTAGAACGAATAGAGCTTGTGAAAGCACGTTTCAGCAAATCGGTAACAAAACGCGCAGCCCCCTCAACGGCCTTCAAAGCAATATTGCCCGAATATCCATCGCATACGATTACATCTGCATCACCGCTGTTGATTTTATCAGCCTCGGTATAGCCTTGGAAACTTAGCGGCAAGCTGTTCGCATCTGTTAAATAATTAGAGGCCTCACGAACGCTGTCTTTGCCTTTAATTTCTTCGGTACCAATGTTGAGCAATTTTACGCTGGGCTTTTCAATACCATATATAACCCGCGAGTAAGCAGCGCCCATAACGGCAAATTGCACCAAATTACGCGCATCACATTCTGTATTCGCCCCAAGATCGAGCATGACAACATCGCTATCTTTCATGGTCGGCAATAAAGCCGCCAGCGCAGGACGATCAATCCCAGCCATGGAGCGCAAAGAAAAATTAGCAATTGCCAATAATGCGCCTGTGTTACCAGCACTTACCGCAGCGCTTGCTCTGCCAGATTTCACTGCATCAATAGCGCTGCCCATTGATGTTTTTTTAGAACGGCGCAGCAAATCGCGGGATACTTTATCATCCGAAGACACAATGTCACTCGTATGTAATATTTCGCAATCGGCGCTTAAATTAGGATGTTTTTTGAGAGCATTATCAATGGCCTCTTTATCGCCAACCAATAAAAATCGAAAATCGGGGTGACGATGCCGCGCCAATGCAGCGCCTGCAATCATTACAGATACACCTTCGTCTCCACCCATCGCGTCGATGGCGATAAGCGGTTCGTTGGTCACTGTATAATACTCCAATAAAAGGGGGTAATTAGATTATATTTTGACATCATGGAATGATATATGACCTATAGCATCATATACAAGCTTAATATGTATATTCGCTTATTTCCGCATAGAAATTAGTCGCGGAATTAGACGACTGAGAGTATCTCACGTCCGTTATAATGGCCACATTCACCGCACATATGATGAGGACGCTTTAATTCGCCGCAATTTGGGCATTCTTGATATGCTTCAACTTTTAACGCATCATGTGATCTACGCATTCCGCGCTTAGAAGGTGTGGTTTTTCTTTTAGGTACAGCCATTTCGAGACCCGCTCTTTGTTTAAATCATTGATAGTAATGACAATCTTGTTAATGTATCAATATACTTTATCATAAAGCGATAAGAATCACAAAACACAATATTGCATTGGTAAGCGGTGCGCTATAGCGGGTTTTTAAGACTTTGCAATATGTCACGGGCCAGCTAAGGCAATTATTATCAAAAAATATCAGTTATTCACTGTTTAATTGAGCATCTGGGGGAAAAAATGCAACTTACTATCACACTCACAATCGCGGCAGCCGCCGCTCTTTTGAATATTTGGCTTATGCTCCGCGTTGGCAAAGTGCGTATTGCCGATAATGTTTTAGTGGGCGATGGCGGCAATGAAAATGTCATTCGCCGCATGAGAGCCCACAGCAATTTCATCGAAAGCGCACCATTAGTATTAATATTAATCGCCGCCATTGAATTAAGCATTGGCACAAATATAGCGCTTTGGATTGTATCGTCTCTTTATATTTTGGGACGCATCGGTCATGGTTTTGGCATGGATGGTGGATCTCTTGAAAAAGGCCGCCTGATTGGAACAATAATTACATTATTAACGCTGCTTGGCCTTGCCGGTTGGGCGATTTATATAAGTTATACTCTATAATTTTAGTATTTTGATGCTTGTTTTATGGGTTTATTTGGTTCTAAAAAATTAATCGATGGCGATGAATGGGAATGGCAATTAGCCTGCTTCCAATGGTTGCTAAAAAATACTGGCGGGATTGAAGAGTTTCGTAAATATCTATTAATCAAACCGACAAGAGATTTTTTTCCTTCAACCTATGCCGACAAACCCAATCAAGCAGAATTATTGTTTAACATAATTAAAACGCATGCCGCTATGACAGATTGGCCTGTAACTCTTCGCGCAGGAGAGAAAAGCAAACCAAACTCACTTCACCCCGCTACAAATTTTGTTCATGAGAAAGCACCACCACTAGGCACTTTTCAAACAGTAAAAAATTCATCAGGCATGCATGATGTCATAATTAACTATAATCCAAATTTATTAGAGAATATCGAAGGTTTTATAGCAACTATGGCGCATGAACTCAGTCATTATCTTATGCATAGTTTCAATACCTTACCTCCTGGCGGAAAAAAACTTGAAGAACATGCAACTGATTTATGTACTGTTTTTATCGGCTTTGGTATATTTTTATCCAACAATGCAAAAACCGCTGACGGCTTTACAGATTTTGATCAACAAGGCTGGCAAGTTGGTTATGCTGGTTATCTAAGTGAAGCTGCTTTGATCACAGCTCTATCGATTACAGAAACTCTAGCAGGGCGTGATCCCATGATGGCTCAAAACTATCTAAAACCCTATCTTGCAAAAGACCTTAAAAAAGCTTGCAAATATCTTTCTAAAAGAGAGATATTAAATGATATAATGACTGTCGATCTGTCAGAATATGGTGATTATACTAAATTATAACACTCATCTATAAGAGCCGTTTATCGCTTACCTTTGCCCTTACGCAGGCTCAATATACCGCTGAATAAGCCGCGCTTGCTAAATTTTTCGAACATTTCATCTGGCCCATTTGGGTCCATAATTTCATTATCCGCCAGCCATTTTTCGACATTGATTAATTCTGGTGGACTGTAAGGAACCAATGTTTTTCCATCTCCTCGTAGGGCCTCGATACAGGCAATTAACGAGCTATTTTCCGTCATATATTTGCTAATATCCTGAACATCGCAATCCAAATGTTCGGCCAATAAATCATTACGAATATGCGTTATAGTGTCCCTATCATTGCGCCTATCAGGCATAATTGCAATGTCAGCCTCTGTATCAAGACGCATCGATCTATTGTTCAAATTCGATGATCCTATATTTAATATTTTATCATCGATAATCATGATTTTAGCATGACAATAAATAGGATTCCTCAAGCGCGTAACAGGATGATAAATCCGCAGATGGTCCTGCTTATCTATTGTTTTGAGCGCTTTATAAACCCGCGCACGCGCTGTATCCATGAAAATAGGTCTAGCCAGCCATCAGCAGACACAGGGTTAATCACAACCACTTCTGGTCCAGCAGCTTCGGCCAAACGCAATGATATTGCCTCTGCTATTTTGCGCGAACAAAAATATTGGCTTTCAATATAAATATGATGCTTCGCCGAATTAATATGGTCGATATAAATATCTTCTATAGCATGTAATGCAGGTCGTTTATTGGTTAATTCGGGCAAAGTAAGCGCCAAATGAATATCTATATCGGTGAAATCAGGCTTTAATCCGACAGGCCAAATTTCTGCACTATTCTCTATTCTCTGAATAGTATCGCCGCCTGCATAATCCCATCGCTCGTAACAAGCATCTGCTATTTTCTCTACTATTGGGCCTTTAATAGCAGAAGCTGCATCATGCCAAGGCGGATAGGGTTGGTGATTTGGAAAAGTGCGATTGGGTTCATTATCCGCATGTTCGCGCGTATCCCACCGATAGCCAGTAACGTCAATTCCCCCGCAAAAGGCCATGATATCATCAATTAAGATTAATTTTTGATGATGCGAACTTCCCGTTGGATGCGCATTATCCAATTGGATATGGATGCGCGGGTGCATCATCCATTTGGTCAGTGTGAAAATAGTTTTGCCGCGAAACAAAGTGGTGAATGCGCCTGTCCCCCACCGCAATATGTAAACGTGCAAATCGGGATTTTGATTCACAATCCAATAGATAAAATCGCCGATAGTCTCGGGACCATCATCTTTTAGCGCTGGATTGCCAAATTTTACGCGCGCATCAAAGTCCCAACCGATCATCATGATGCGTTTTTTGGCTTGATGCATAGCATTGCGAGCATGGGTGAAATAATCATCTGCATCAATGATGATAGCGGCATCATCACGGCTTGATTGCATCTGATTATCGCTCATAAAATTTATGCAGTCACCCTATTCAACGATTGGACAATACATCGTCGGCGACAAATGCATTATTTTTGCGCTCATAGCCAAATTGGCTGGTTGGGCCATGCCCGGGAACAAATGTCACATCATTGCCCAGCGGCCATAATTTTTGCGTGATAGCATCAATCAAATCTTGGTGGTTACCGCGCGGAAAATCGGTTCTACCGATTGAACCTTGGAAAATAACGTCGCCAACTATGGCAAATTTGCTTGGCTCATGATAAAAAATAACATGCCCTGGCGTGTGACCGGGACAGTGAATAACATCTAATATCAGCTCTCCCACTGTCACTTGGTCGCCATCATCTAACCAACGATCTGGTTCAAACACCTGCCCATTCACGCCATATTTTGCGCCATCTTCGCCAAGCCGCTCTATCCAGAATATATCATCTTTATGCGGGCCTTCGATGGGTATCCCCAATTCTTTGGCCAATATGCCCGCTTCACCGCAATGATCGATATGCCCATGGGTGATGATGATTTTTTCCATCTCTACCCCTGTTTGCTTAATCGCTGCGCGTAATTTATCCAAATCACCCCCAGGGTCGCTTAAAGCGGCTTTGTTGGTTTTGGTGCACCAAATCAGCGTACAATTTTGCTGTAATGGGGTGACGGGTATGATAGCCGCCTTTAGAGGGGGCTGCGGGTTTGTTGTAACATTGCTCATAGCCTATATTTGAAGCTATTTTAGAGATGAAGCAATAGTCTTTATCATGCTATTTTGCGCCCTACCCAAATAACATGGCCGATAATGGTAATTGTATTAGCGTCAATATTGCGCCAATCGCTATAAGATGGATTATCGCTGATAACATCTATCATACCGGTTGGGCCAAATGAAAGTCGTTTGACCATCAAACTATCCTCCATGCGCAATACATAAATGCCATCTTTGCGCCGCGCTCCATCATAGCGCGCCACCATTATATCATCCCCGCTAGAAAGAGTGGGCATCATGCTGTCACCATCAACGCTCACAATCGATAATGTTTTTTTGTCATAGGGAAATTGCCGCAGCCATTTGGGATCAAAAGCAATTTTACCAGCAAGGCTCTCCATTTGATCCAAATTCCCCGCGCCAGCAGAGACACCAACAGAGAGTTTAGAGATAGTTTCAAGCCCTTGATTCGCAATTGCTTCGTCAGGAGCGCCCAATATTTTCTGATTCACACTATAATAGCGCGCCAATATGATACGGTCTTTTTCAGCCAATATTTTTGGCGTTCCCCGTTCGATATATTGTTGGATATAGGACGGGTTTCGGCCAATAAGCTCTGAAATTCCTTTATAATCATCGCCATTGCTTTTTATTAATTCGCGCAATGTCTCGCGCGCATCTTCATTGCCCATAGTCTGTTTTATAATCTGTGATGGTGAGCGATTTGCGGTTTTTTTCATAAAAACTCTATAGCAATAGGAATTTTCCTAGACAAGTAGGATTTTACCTATCATTTATGTTCCTACTTTGTTCCTATCGATTCGATAGATTTAATCGCAGCGCAAACCAGAGGAGATAAATATGCATATGTTAAGGATTGTTGAGAAATTTCTGCGGGAAAATGACATAGCTCCGACCAAATTTGGCCGCATAGTCGCAGGTGATCCGCGCTTAGTCCTCGATATGCGCTTAGGCCGCGAAGTGCGCCATCCTATGCAGAAAAAAATATTACAATATATAGAGGATTATGCTCCTGCCAAAGGGCATTTATGATGACCGAGATACGCCATAACTTCACAAAGGATAATAGCCTCTCTGCGCAAATCACTACCTTATTAAGAGACATATTTGCGGTTCATTATGATCCAGAAACGCTCTTATTTCACAAAAAGAAATGGGCCGATAAACCATGGTATAGCTCTACATATGAAGGGCGGGTTCATAATTTAACATTTAGGGTATCGCGCAATGAAAGCTATGAGAGCTATGATTTCGCCCAGAAAATCATTGATCCAGCGCCCATTCGTCAAGCGTTAGAGGCGCATGAATTTATCATGCGAAAATCATTTGTCGCTTCTGCCAAAATCAAAAATATAGAACAAAAGCCATCCTATATTGATTTAGAGATAGAGGCGGTAATAATATTTGAAGAATAGAGCTTATGCGCTGCGTTCTGTCATTTTATGCAGCGTATCCAATGCAGATTTTAGCGCATTATCCATTTCAGCTTTCTGACTTTTGGTTACCACAGTATTGCCATCATCAGCTTCGCTATTATCAGTATCGCTATTATCAGTATCGGTTTCTTCTTGCTCGCTAGCAGGTACCAAAGTAGCTGCAGGACGCTTGCTATCGACTATTGCATCTTCATCTATAGCCTGTTTTTTATCATGCGCAGATTTTTCAGCCCGTTTAATTGCTGCATCATCAATAACATCTGCATAATCATCCAACTGTGTTTCTTTTTTCACAATCTTATCGGTTTTGATATCAGCCGCTGCGACAGTCTCAGGCAGCGTATCAAATTCAGATGATGAATCAAAATCAGCAGGTGTTTCACTTGCGGATTCTTCTTTTGCCTGCAATCTCTGAGCACGTTTTTCTACTAAAATTTCAAGGCGGCCCATTAAGCTATCGATTGTCGGCAAATCATCATGAGAACTCGTAGCTTCTTTAGCTACTGGTTCCATTACATCGCTATTGTTATCGGCAGCAATATTATCTTCATTTTCGGCAGAGATAGAAATCTCAACCTCTTCATCATTCAAAGATTCAGTCTCGTCGATAACTTCTTCTATTTCTTCATTAATGATCTGTGGTTGAAGGAAAACTTCATCCTTGCTTTGTTCAGCTTCATTTTGATCGACATTATTTTCTTGCGCAGGCAATTCATCAATATCTGATAAATTACTATCTAAAGACTGATTATCATCGGTGTCTTTTTGATCCCATTCTTTATCCAAAATTCTCTCACCCAAATCTTCGTCCGCAGATAGCGGGCGTCTTGCTGGTGCATCTGGATGTTTGTCGGCGTTGCGTAATTTGGGTAAATCATCAAAGCTTTTGATGCTGTCATCCCCGCCCATGAACGGCAGTTTCTTAATCTTGGATTTAATAGTTGAACCCGCAGCAACTAATCCGCCTGCCGCGGCCGCCATTGCGCCGCCAGCTATAGCGACAAATTTTTTCTTATCAGCTGGTTTACTCTCCACATCATCATCGTCTTGATCGATATGATCTTGGTCGATATGATCTTGGTCGATTTGGTGCTGGTTTTGGATATTTCTCTCATCTTCTTGGTAAATACGCTCTGCCAATTCTGAATCATCTTCTGATAAAGCCATACGATTGCGCTCTTTCGCCATTTCATTGACATAATCATCATCAGAATAAACAGAATCTTCCTGTGGTGCCTTACGAAAGCTCAATAACAAAACAAGCAATATAGAAGCCGCCAATATAGCCGTAAATACAACAAATAATGTTCTAGCACTGCTGCCTAGCGGAGCAGCTGTCGCCGGAATAATCTCTGAGAGTCCCGATGCACCAGTAAAGGCTTCCAAGGTTGAAATAGGAATTAGCATTGCAAATGCGGCGGTGATTAGACCGCCTATTATTGCAATAAGAAATACCATTTTATTACTAATACGAGCAAGAAACGCGCTAATGGGATTGTCCCACGCTTTCTTCTTTAATCGATCGGCAATTTCCATTTTCTGCTCCGTAATCATTCTCAAGGCTCGGCAAATATAGCCTAATTATGAACCTTCTAGCAAAAAATGGTAAACAGGATCGTAACGACGAATATTTATTTCCCAATTTCGTTGTTTTTCAACATATTGCTTAGCAATTTTGCGGCGTTTTGGCCATTCATCTTTACTATTTAGGACCTCAAAACAGGCATTGGCGATAGATTTTGGATCATCTGCAGCAAATAAAGAACCTGTAACGCCATCCTCTATTAATTCTTTATGCCCACCAACATCAGAAGCCACGACCAATTTGCTTTGCGCCATCGCTTCCAGAGGCTTAAGCGGGGTAACCAAGTCTGTTAACCGCATATTTTTGCGTGGATAGGCCAAAATATCGATAAGCGAATAATATTTCTCCACCTCTTCATGCGGAACACGCCCTAAAAAATGGATATGTTCAGCCGCAGAAGAAGCTTTGGCTTGCGCGCGCAACTTTTCTTCCATAGGCCCGCCGCCAACTAAGATAAGTGCTGCATTACTGCCTTTTTCGCGCAGCAATGGCATGGCAGTTATTAAATCATCCAATCCTTCATAATCATAAAAACTGCCGATAAAGCCCAATATATCTTTGCCTTGCAGATTTAATTTTTCATATAATTCGGTATCGCGCGGTTTGGCTTTGCCGAAAACACCCATATCAACCCCATTAGGCGATATGGTGATTTTATCTTCAGCCACGCCGCGCACGATAAGATCTTTTTTCAAACCCTCACAAATTACGGCAACATGATCGGCCTTACTAATCACATAATCTTCTAAGGCACGGGTCAATTTATATTTCAAACTGCCTTCAGTTCCGGTTCCATTGCCAACCGCTGCATCTTCCCAAAATGCTCTGATTTCATATAGAAATGGTATTTTGAGGTGCGCTGCTGCTTGCGCGGCGGCTAGGCCGTTAAGCGCAGGAGAATGGGCATGGATAATCTTAAATGGTAATTTTTTGTGCGTCGCGATGATAGCATCACGAAGGGCTTTAACTTCATTCCATTCACGCCATAGGAATGGACCACTCGCCTCTTCCATAGTGCGGTAAAAATGCAATCCTTCGACCATTTGCTCTGTATCAGATAATGTCTGGCCGCCTTGATATTGGCGCACACCCGTGATGCCCGCGACCTTCCAACCCGCATTTACCTGTGCTTTCATAATAGCACGCGTTCTGAAAGTATAACCGCTGTGAAGAGGCAGACTATGGTCTAATACATGTAAAACATCATTCATACTTACTATTAACCATAAAAATATTAACGCAACGTCAACTCAACTAGGTTATGGGGGAATTTCTTACAAGCTATGAAATTTGTTTTGAATCTGTAAGACAGTATATATTCATAGTTGATATATCAGTATGATTGAAAATTTTAGACGATGAAGGGCATGATATGATTGATAATTTTTCTATATTGCTCAGCCATGCCCTAATCGTTTTGATGTTTTATCTTCTTTTGAACCGCGATGATTTGGATGTTGAGGAACCACCCGTTCCAGATAAAGACAAAGAAGGTTTTGCAGCTAAGCCCTCGGCTTCGCTCAAAAAACAAAAAGAAGATCGCATGCCAACTAATCCAATGCGTCCCATCAAAAAAACCAATGCAGAGAAATATCGTGCGTGATTTGGTGTTTGTTGGATATTTGGGGCTTATAGCATTATTGGCATTCAAACGGCCTTTTTTGTTTACCCTTATCTATGCTTATATCGACATAGTAGCGCCGCAACGTCTCAGCTATTTTTTGCTAAATTCTGTTCCTTTATCGCTCATCATGTTTGGTTTAGCGGTGGCCGGATATTTGGTAAATGATACTAAAACAGACAGCCGAATATCACCCCGACATTTTGTGATTGTCCTGCTGCTCATCTATTGCGGATATACGACCTCTATGGCCGATGAACCTATTGCCGCCGCAGAGAAATGGGCCTGGGTATGGAAAGCGCTGGTATTTGCGGCATTCCTACCGCTGCTGCTTAAGACCAAATTGCGCTTAGAAGCGCTCGCCTTAATGCTCGTATTATGCGCATCAACATTGATCGTAACCGGCGGTATAAAAACCGCCGCTGGCGGAGGCGGATATGGTGTGCTTGTTTTGCTAGTAGACAATAATAGCGGCCTGTATGAGAGTAGCATCATATCTTGCGTAGCGATCATGATAATTCCGCTCATTCTGTGGCTACGAAAACATGGAACAATATTCAAACCTGATTGGCGTGTTAATCTTTACAGTGCAGCATTGATATTCTCATGTTTGCTTATCCCTATTGGAACGCAAGCGCGCACTGGTTTAGTCTGTATCGTTGTACTGGCCATATTACAGCTGCGTTTTGTCAGGTTTAGATTCATATTATTATATGTATTTGGCGTAATTTTTATCGGCATAGCGTCTATCCCATTTTTACCCCAATCCTTTATTGAGCGTATGGAAACCATCGAAAATTACGAAGCCGATGAATCCGCATCGACCCGCATCGCTGTGTGGAAATGGACATTGGATTATGTTGATAAAAACCCATTGGGCGGCGGCTTTGATGCTTATCGCCAAAATAAAGTAGTTTATGATATTGATATAGTTGATGATAATGGTTTCATTACCGGCCAAGACGAACGCGAAGTCGTGGACGAAGGGCGCGCTTATCATAGCAGCTATTTTGAAATGCTCGGTGAAAATGGCTGGCCTGGCCTCATCATGTGGCTCATCATCCATGTCGGCGGTGTTTGGCGCATGGAAGTTATTCGGCGACTCTATAATAAACGCAATCGAGAGGATGAAGAATGGGTCGCTCCATTGGCCGTAGCCTTGCAAAATGGACAGATCATATTTTTGGTCGGCTCTTTATTTGTTGGCATAGCTTTTCAGCCTTTTGTTTATATGCTTATCGCTATGCAGCTTGGGCTGGATACATATTTGGCGCGCCGCAGAAAAGAAGCGGCCTTTATTCCAATTACAAAAGGGCGATTGAAATTAGCACAAAAGCCTAATTTGGTGAGCAAATAATCACGCCATAGCAATAGTTTCCGCGACTGGTGCCTGTTACAATTGCCTTGTAATGTTCCCAAAACCGCCTAATTAGTCCTTATGATAGATAAGCTTATACCTTTTTTAAACGCATCTGCTTCTGCTAAAGAAAATAACGCTGAACCCATTACAAAGATTATAACAGGAAAATTCCCAGACAATTGGGAGCAATATTTTGATCTAATATTGGAATGGTTTCAGGACAATATATTATTATTATGCGCGGCGGCTATAGCGGCTGTTGCTCTTTTCTTATTGCTGAATCTCATTCAAAGAAAAGCCAGCCAATTTTCAGTAAAATCCAATAGTGCATTGGATTTCCGCTCTATTGTTGGCCGCACCATTGGCAAGATGAGCCTATTCTTTCGGATCATGGTCGCACTAGAATTGGTCAATCATTTCACCAATCCTCCTGAGCAATTAGCATCTGTCATTGATTTTTTATTCACCGTAGCCGCTGTGTTCCAAGTCGCCATTTGGGTGCGCCAGATATTATTTGGTATGGTCGAATATCGCTCAGAGCGCGATGATGAAGATAGCGAAACTATCAATAATGCAATGACCATCATTCAGCTGTTCATCAGCTTTGCAGTCTTTGCCATAGCATCCATAGTGATTTTGGACAATTTGGGCGTCAATATCACCGGCCTTATCGCTGGTTTTGGTATTGGCGGTATTGCCATTGGTCTGGCCGCACAGGGTATTTTTGCAGATTTATTTGCCACTATATCCATCATATTTGATCGCCCTTTTCAACGCGGCGATACGATAGAATATGATGGTACTATAGGTACTGTGGACAAAATCGGAATGCGTTCAACCCGCATAACCAGCGTAATGGGCGAGCGCAAAATCATGTCCAATGTGAATTTGCTCAATATAGAGATTACCAATTATGCGCGTCTCAACCGTCGCCGTACCCGCCATATCATTGGCGTTACTTATCAAACTCCACCAGAAGTGGCGCTGAAAATTCCTGAAATGCTCGAAAAATTGGTGGTCGATGCTGGACATAAATTTCTGCGCTGTGGTTTTACCGATTTTGCCGATAGCTCGCTAAACTTTCAATTGGACTACGATATTTTAAGCGCCGATTATGAAGTTGTATTTAACGAGCGTCACAGAATTGGTTTGGAAATTTTGAAACTATTCAATGATGAAGGCATTGATTTTGCCTATCCAACCAACACGCAATTCTCAGCAGGCCCTGATGGGAAATTGGTGATGCCCGGAGCACAATAAACGCGCACAATAAGCGTTCACAATAATGTTGCGAAATAATAGGCTATTCATGTCTAAATATCGCAGGCGATTCTCCGTATTTATTGTATGATTCATTATCGCTGATGGCGAAATAATGACCAATATAATTATTAAGAGCATTGGCGATGGCATGAATCCGTAACGACAAGCGTAAAACACTTGTCGCAAGGGGAAATAACCGCCACATTGCGCTATATATGCGAATGAAGAGGAGAAAATATATGCCACGCGTTTCAACCGATGATATGCTTGCAAAAGTAGGCGAAGTTATTGGCACATCCGAATGGGTTGCCGTTGAACAAGACCGTATCAATCAATTTGCCGATGCTACAGGCGATCATCAATTCATTCATTTAGATGCTGAAAAAGCCAAAATGACACCCTTTGGCGGTACAATTGCGCATGGGTTTCTTACCCTCTCATTATTGCCCTATCTTATGGCGCAATCCAATGATTTGCTGTCAATTGACGGCGTAAAAATGGGCGTCAATTATGGCATTGATAAATTGCGTTTCTTATCACCGGTAAAGAGCGGCAAGCGCGTGCGCGGTGTTTTCACATTGGGCGCATTAATCGAAAAACGTCCCGGCCAATGGCAACAAACATTAGAATGTAGCGTGGAAATAGAAGGCGAAGACAAACCTGCTCTTATCGCCAGCTGGATCAACCAAGTTTTTATATAATAATAATCATATTTTAGGAGAATGAACATGCGTGATGCCGTCATCGTTTCGACCGCTCGTACCCCCATTGGCAAAGCCTATCGCGGAGCCTTTAACAATACCGCTGGCCCAACATTGGGCAGCTTTTCAGCGAAAGCCGCTGTTGAGCGTGCTGGCATTGATCCAGCGGAAATAGCGGATTGCGTATGGGGCAGCGCCCTTCAACAAGGCACACAAGGCGGCAATTTGGCCCGCAATGTTGCGCTGCGCTCTGGTTTTCCTATCAGTACGCCCGGCATGACGTTGGATCGTCAATGTTCCTCTGGCCTGATGGCGATTGCAACTGCCGCGAAACAAGTGATTGTTGATAATATGGATGTTGTACTGGCAGGCGGCCAAGAATCCATCTCAATGGTGCAAACCAAAGAGATGCGCATTTCACCCGACAAAGAATTGGTGGCGATGCATGATGATATTTACATGCCTATGCTGCAAACCGCCGAAGTGGTTGCCAAGCGCTATGGCATCAGCCGCGATGTGATGGATGAATATTCGTTAGAATCGCAAATGCGCACAGCCAAAGCCCAAGAAGCTGGCTATTTTGATGATGAGATTGTTCCCACAACAACCATTATGAACGTGATGGATAAAGAGACAAAAGAAGTCTCTCAAAAAGAAGTCACCCTGACCAAAGACGAAGGCAATCGCCCGCAAACAACGCTTGAAGGCTTGCAATCACTCAACCCTGTGCTTGGCCCTGATATGACCATTACAGCCGGTAATGCTAGCCAGCTTTCCGATGGTTCATCAGCATCCGTCGTGATGGAAGCCAAATTAGCGGAGCAACGCGGATTAACGCCGCTTGGCCGTTATGTTGGTATGGCCGTTGCGGGAACAAAACCCGATGAAATGGGCATTGGCCCTGTCTATGCAATCCCTACATTGCTGGAACGTTTCAACCTTAATATAGATGATATTGGTTTGTGGGAACTAAACGAAGCTTTTGCAGTACAAGTTCTTTATTGCCGCGATAAATTGGGTATTCCCAATGAGCTGCTTAATGTGAATGGCGGTTCAATCTCTGTTGGTCACCCTTATGGCATGACGGGCGCACGCTGCACAGGGCATGCCTTAATAGAGGGCAAACGTCGCGGCGCGAAATATGCTGTTGTCACCATGTGTGTTGGCGGCGGTATGGGCGCGGCTGGCTTGTTCGAAATTTTATAAAGGAAATCATTATGAGCATTGGTGTTATCGCAACATTGACGATCCAAGACGGTAAAAATGCTGAGTTTGAATTAATTTTCGCTGAATTGGCAGAACAAGTGAATGCAAATGAAGATGGGTGTTTATATTATGCGCTGTTCCAAACAAAGGACAGCGATACCGTCTATAAAGTATTGGAAAGCTATACCGACAAGGCCGCATTAGAGGCCCATGGCGCAACGGATTATTTCAAAGCAGCAGGCGCAAAATTAGCACCTTGCATGGCGGGTGCACCGCATTTGGAAATTCTTGACGGCAAATAAAATCGGCTAATAAACTATGAATATAGACCCTGCTCCAAAATTTGGGGCGGGGTTTATTTTTGCATAATCATTCCATTTTCGAAAACAAATCCATCCTCGCGGTCTTTGGCGAGCAATGCTGGCCCATCCAAATCAACCCATTGGGCGTATTGCGCCACTAAATAAGCGGGCTTAATCCCAAGGCTAGTCGATAGCATGCAACCCACCATGATTTTCAAATCATGGTCTTGCGCAGACTTCACTATCTTTAACGCCTCTGTCAGCCCTCCAGATTTATCAAGCTTGATATTCACCGCATCATAATAGCGCGCGCACATTTCGACGTCGGCGGCGCTATGACAGCTTTCATCGGCGCATAGAGGCACTGGCGATTGCACCCCTAATAGCAAATCATCTTGGCCATGCGGCACAGGTTGCTCAATCAATTCAACGCCCAGAGCGGCCAATTCAGAAGCTTGCTGCGCAATGTCCAATGATAATTTCCCATCCTTGGCCCAGCTCTCATTCGCATCGACAATCAAACGTGCATTGGGCGCGCCTTCGCGCACTGCCGCAACGCGCTGTGTGTCCCCTTCACCCGTCAATTTTAATTTTAGCAGTCCATAGCCCTTTGCCGCAGCATCAGCCGCATCACGGCGCATCTTATCATGATCATTCAGCGAAATCGTAAAGGCGGTCACCAATGATCTTGGTGCATCTAATCCTGCCAGAGCAGCAACGCTTTGCCCGCTTAATTGCGATTGCAAGCTCCAAAGAGCAGCATCTATCGCATTTCGCGCGCTGCCTGCGGGTAATAATTTCTGAACCTCTTCACGCGCAGCCAGCGGCGATAAAGAGCTAATCTTTGGGATGATAGCTTCAATTTGTGCTTTTGCGCTCTCTGCGCTTTCGCCTTCATAATAAATGGCTGTGCTTTCCCCCATAGCAGAGGCAGCACCATCGCTGACACGCGCCACAACGACATCAACAAATGTCTTGGCCCCGCGCGATATGTTAAAAGAACCCGCTACTGGAAATCGTTCAATTACAGCAGAAATTTGCATCGCCATCCCCTTATGGCCAATGGCTATGATAAATTAGACAAATAATCAATGATAAGAAACCAGCCTATTATGCCGCATCATTATGATCTAATATCCATTGCTCAACAACGGGAGCAATATTGTTGCGCCATTTTTTACCGTTGAAAATACCATAATGGCCCGCACCCTCGGCAAGCAAATATTTCTTATGCTTTTCATCCAAAGATGTTGTGATCTCAAGCGCAGCTTTTGTCTGGCCAATTCCGCTAATATCATCGCGCTCGCCCTCTATGGCCAAGATCGCCGTATCTGTAATATCGCTCATTTTAACCAAGCGGCCTTCATGTTCAAATTTTGAATCAGGCAGCAAATGACGCTGGAATACAACATCAACCGTTTGCAGATAAAATTCAGATGTCATGTCGCATACGCTGCGATATTCATCATAAAAATCTTTTGTAGCATCGGCGCTTTCTTCGTCGCCGCTGACCAAATGTTTGAACATTTCCCAATGGCTTTTCATATGATTGCCAAGGTTCATCGACATGAAACTGGCAAGCTGCATAAAGCCAGGGTAAACGCTTCTACCCGCGCCAGAATAATGCGCAGGTACAGTCGCAATTACGGTATTTTTGAACCAGCTATGCGGTCTATCCACGGCCATAGTGTTAACCGCAGTTGGGCATTTGCGCGTATCGATTGGCCCGCCCATCATGGTCAGCGTCTTGGGCCGGCATGCATTCTTATCGCGGCCCATTATAGCGGCCGCCGCCAATGCAGGAACCGATGGCTGGCAAACCGCTAGCAAATGCGTATTGGGCCCTAAATATTCCAAAAATTCGATGATATAATTGACATAATCATTCAGATCAAAAGTCCCATCGCTGGTGGGAACATCGCGGGCATCGCGCCAATCGGTAATCCATACATCATGCGATGGTATCATACGTTCGACAGTCCCGCGTAAAAGCGTAGCAAAATGGCCCGACATAGGCGCAATAATCAGCAGCTTAGGGTCACCCTCTATGGCTGTACCATCAGGCGCTGAGCGTTTAAAATGTTTCAATTGGCCAAAGGCTTTGCGCGCTTCAATCGCTTCTTCTACTTGATGCGCAACATCATTGATAAAACATTGCTTTATCCCAAATTCAGGCTTGCCTCTTGGCTCTGCACTGTGCGCAAATACTTCTAGTGCTGATGACAACATGTCCATATTGGGAATATAACCCGCTGGATTCATAGGGTTAGTGAGCCATTTTGATTGTTGATTTGCAATCATACCAGCGCCAGTAAGCATTAATTTTTGAAATTCATACGCGTGATATAACATGGATAATATCCTTAGAGACTTAGTTTCAATCTCTAATAGCCTATTATGTTGCACTGCACCATATAATTTATAATTTTTGTTCCAATAGCGATTTTTGTCCCATTGTGGGAGTGCATCTAGGCTGCTAGACGGATCAGTATGAACGATACAATAATAGCAGAATCAAACGAAGAACAAAGCGAACAAACCGCAAAGCCTATAAAAAAGAAATTGGGCAATCTTCGTATGATTTGGGCGAGCGCGAAACAATATCCCAAACAAATATTAGCCGCCGCCATTGCATTGGTGATAGCGGCGCTGGCAACGCTCTCCATTCCTGTCACTTTGCGCTATGTCGTTGATGAGGGATTTAGCCAAAATGGGGGTGATATTGATTCCTATTTTTACGCTCTATATGGCGTTACAATCATATTGGCGCTAGCGACGGCGGCCCGTTTTTACTTTGTCAGCTGGCTTGGGGAGCGCGTTGTTGCAGATATTAGGATGCAGGTTCACGAAAATCTATTGCGTCTTGCTCCGCGTTTCTTTGAGGAAAACCGCCCATCCGAAATTGCATCGCGCATGACATCCGATACCGCGATAATCGAACAAGTTGTTGGCACAACCGTATCTGTTGCTCTGCGTAATATCATATTGGGTTTGGGCGGCATCATCACATTATTCATATTAGCGCCAAAATTAACCGCAGGATTGCTAATTGGTATTCCCGCTGTCATTTTGCCGATTGTATATATTGGCCGACGGCTTGAGACAATATCGCGCACCAGTCAGGACCGCGTGGCTGATGTCGGAACGATTATCTCGGAAACATTAGGGGCTATGAAAATTGTTCAATCTTTCGGCCAAGAAAGACGTGAATATGAACGTTTTGGTGAGAAAGTTGATGAAACCTTTGAAACGGCCAAAAAACGTATCCGTTTGCGCGCTTTTCTAACATCTGTCGTGATAGGGTTGATATTTGGCGGCATCATCAGCCTGATGTGGGGCGGTGCTAATGCCGTATCCAGCGGCGCAATGACGGGGGGGACTATATTATCATTCGTTCTCGTTGGCGGTATGGTTGCTGGCTCTTTTGGCGCGCTTATCGAGGTTTATGGCGACTTAGTGCGCGGATCTGGTGCGGCGGGGCGTTTGGCGGAATTGCTGCGCGAAATACCTGAGATTGCAGCTCCTGATAATCCTATAACTTTGCCAAGCCCACCGCGCGGTCAGATTAGTTTTAACAATATTAATTTCCGCTATCCCACACGCCCTGAAACATTGGCGCTTAAGGATTTTTCTTTGAAAGTCACACCAGGGGAAACTGTGGCTGTTGTTGGGCCATCGGGTGCTGGTAAATCGACATTGTTTCAATTGGCGCAGCGGTTTTATGATCCAGAGAGTGGCTCTGTGCGTTTGGATGGCGTATCTTTGCCCTCTACTGATCCTGCTGAGATACGCAAGCGCATGGCTTTTGTGCCACAAGACACTATCCTATTTGCTGCGTCCGCCCGCGATAATTTACGCTATGGCAATTGGAATGCGAGCGATGATCAAATTTGGGAGGCGGCCAATCAAGCCAATGCTACCGAATTTTTGGAAACATTGACCGAAGGCCTGAATACATTTTTGGGCGAAGATGGGGCAAGGCTTTCTGGCGGGCAGCGTCAACGCATAGCCATAGCGCGCGCCATATTGCGCGATGCGCCTATATTATTGCTCGATGAAGCCACATCAGCCCTAGATGCTAAGAGCGAGAAGCTCGTCCAAGATGCGCTAGACAAGTTGATGCTAAACCGCACAACAATCGTTATTGCGCACAGATTAGCCACGGTTAGAAGCGCGGACCGCATCATCGTTATGGAAGAAGGTCAAATAGTCGAACAAGGCACCCATGAGCAGCTCAATGCCGCCAATGGCCTTTATGCGAGCCTCGCCAAATTGCAATTCAACCAATGATAGAGAGGCGATAACCCCTCTATCATCATTTCACATTATTATTAGATTAACTGGATTTGTCCGATATTGGCTTTATCCAATATAGGCTTTATCCGGCACTAGCTTTGTTTGTTGCTGGCTTTGCTAATCTTCTTTGGCGCCGCTTTTGGTGTGGCTGCCTTAACATTTGATGGTGCATTGTCAGTCTCAATCTGAGGCTCATCCTCTGTTACTTCAGATATATCGACCCCAGTTGCATCCTCTGTAACGCCCGATACTAATGAGTCCAAAGAGCCGCCTTTCAGACCAAGCTCTTGCATCAAACCATCAATTACGGGTGCTTGAGCACGGTAAGATAATGCCGCAGCAACGGCATCATTAGCAAGGTTTCCACTACCCCCATTTGGCGCAGATGATCCATTACCATTACTGCTACCATTATTGGTAATACCATCAACTTGAACGATTTTAATCGAATCTATCGATTCCATAGGTTTGACAGATTCTTTCACAACATCGGGCAGCACATTTAACAATGCCATTTTGGTTTGTAATGAAATTTGGTCATTAGAGAGAATATTGGCGGCTTCATTGATAGCCCGTTGACCAGCAGCCTCTACCTCAAATCTGATACGAGCAGCTTCTGCGCTCAATTTTTCAGCTTCGGCTTTACCCTCGGCTTCCATACGAACAGCCTCTGCACGATTGGCAGCAGCAGATTTTTCAGCTTCGGCTTCCACCTTCACGCTAATCGCTTGACGCTCAGCCACTTTGCTTGCCTCAATAAGCTCGATATTTTTCTCACGTTCCGCAACTTCTGTCTCTCTAGCGGTTGAAACCTGCTCTTCCGCTGCGACAGCTTTTGCACGGGCTTCATCAGCTTCTGCGCTGGCTTGGCTTTCTTCGCGTGATTTATTTTGAATAGCAATTTGTTGTTCTTGTCGGGCTATTTCAATGGCCTGCTCTTGCGCTATTTGAGCCTCTTTAATAGCACGATCTGCTTCAATTTGCGTGCTATCAATCTGCTGCTTTGCCTTAATTTTGGCATCCTCGGCTTCTTGATTGCGCAACGCTTGTTCCCGCGCCACTTCTGACATTTGGCTAGCACGGCGCACTTCCACTTCTCGCTCTTGCTCTAAACGGGCAAATTCATTGTCACGGCTGATTTGGAATGACCGTTGATCGGCATCCAGATTTTTCATTTCAATCTGAACACGCGTTTCTTGTTCAATATCGTTACGTGCTTTTTTACGCAGTTCGATTTGCTCGGTTAATTTGGTCAAACCTTCGGCATCAAAGGCATTATTTGCGTTAAAATGCTCTATGCTCGTTTGGTCGAGACCCGTTAAAGAAACCGACTCTAATTCCAAACCATTCATAGCCAAATCTGCAGAAGAAGCTTGTTGCACTTTTTGCACAAAATCGGCACGCTGTTCGTGCAATTCATTCATTGTCATTCCCGCAGCAACGCTGCGCAATGCATCAACAAATTTACCTTCAACCAAATCTTTGAGCGATTCTGGCTGCATGGTTCGTAGACCCAATGTCTGTGCTGCCATTGCCAAAGAACCAGCATCCGGACGCACACGAACATAAAATTCAGCCTTCACATCAATACGAAGCCTGTCGAGTGTAATGAGAGCATCAACATTATTGCGCTCTACCGCCAAGCGTACAGTATTCATATTAACGGGCATTGTTTCATGGAGAACCGGTAAGACCATAGCGCCACCGTTCATCACCACTTTTTCACCGCCTAGGCCCGTTCTTACAAATGCTATTTCTTTGGTAGCACGATGATAAAGCCGCGTTATTATAAAACCAAAAAATATGATGGCCGCTAATATTATGCCGACATAGACGGCTAATGAAATAAGATTGTCTGTCATTTATTATTTTCTTCCTCTTGAAACCCATAGGGGCATTATTTTTATGTGTAGCAGCATCATGGTTTAGGATATTACGCGCTTTTGCGTTCGCGCAATAAACTGATAGGCTATTAGCTTAATTAGAGATGAGGCAGATGCTGCTCACCTTGGGAAATAGCCTTAAAGACATTGCCCTCTCGCCTCACTAATAATAATTTTTCACCCGTTACGAATGTTTGACCTGCATTATCAGGCTCCACCATGATATAATGGTTATGGCCATATATATCACTCACCTTAGCTCTAGCAGATGACCCTTGCACTGCCTTACCAATTTCCAATGTTGCAAAGCGGCCTACCAATGTATCCAATGATACTGCAGTTGTTTCATCTTTTGGGATGACTTGCTCTAATGGTATCGCCAAGACAGAAGATAGGAATAATGCTAAAGTTGCAGCTATGGGTGCGGCAATTATAGCGGGCAGTAAAGCCCCTGTCATTGCGGCCAATATTTGTTGGCCCAAATATCCCGATATTGTGAATAGCATTAGAAATAATCCAAGCCATATCATGAAGGGCAAACGTTTTAATCCAAGTACAGACAGCAACCCATCTATAAATGATGGGCCGGATATGTCCGTATCAATATCTGTATCTAGATCGGCATCCACATCGGAACCAAAATCCCCAACGCCTATAATTTGAAGAATGATAAGTGCGAATAATAAACATCCAGAAGCAGCAAAAATGATATTTTCATCAGCCAACCAAAATTCTATCACACATATCCCTTTTCTATTATATCTATCTAATTATCACAACTTCTGATAAAAGTCAAATAGATAGCATTTATAAATAATGAATATATCTTTATGTTTAACATAGATACTATATTTAATATTTCACAAAGCCTATTACAGTATCGGCTTATGGTTACATCGAATTAGCCATAGGCTGAGTTAGTAGTTGAGGCATTAATTATGCCATAAGCAAAGCCGCAAGTGTAAGGATATAGCTACTAATAATGACATATGAAGCATAGGAATAATTCGTTTTAAACTCTGTTGAGGCCTATGCCCAATTTTCAGAATAGTTAATTATCTGCTTTATCAAATTGATAATATTGTTCGTTACCGACAAAACCAAATTTACTGATTTCCGATTTTTTAATACGCGCCAAAGCAAAGTCTACAATATCATAGCGCGCCGTTGGGGCAGGTTGAAATTGTAATTCTGGTTGCGGTGCATAAGTTTTAGTCTGCTCTAAAAATTGTGTCATTTGATCCAATGATACAGGCTCGCCATTCCATAATATTTGACTATCAGGCAATATCACCACCTTATTAATAACAGGATCTGGTCTAAGGTTTGGTATGCTGGGGCCGCTGGGCAGATCAATTTTCACGGCATGATTGATCGGCGGAATTGTGATGATAAACATGATGAGCAATACAAGCATCACATCTATTAAGGGTGTCGTATTCATCTCACCCATTGGGAGTTTTACTTTTGATATATTATTCATAATAGTCTCTCCTTTGAGATATATTATGTTATAACATTACAAATTTGTCAAATATGGGCTTGAACTCTATATCTTGTCCCTATGATTGGGGTATTTATGTTGCACCTTAGATTGGGGTATATTTATTGCTGATTTTAAGAAACTCAAAAGTAATTTTAAACGCCAAAATCTAGGGTTATGCATGTATAGGAATTTAAAATGAAGGAGCGAAAAATAAACGACCAATATTAAAAAAACAAAAAAAAGGGCGGTCCGAAGACCACCCACATTTCTGAGATATTAGAACCTATCAAGGTTCATTGTCAGCTTTATCAAAATTATAATATTGTTCATTGCCAACAAAGCCAAATTTTTCAACTTCCGCTCTTTTGATCCGTGCTAGAGCAAAATCAACAATTTCATAGCCTGTTGTAGGCGCGGGTTGAAACTGTAATTCTGGCTCAGGACTCATTGCCTTAGTCTGTTCCAGATATTGTGTCATTTGATCCAATGAAATCGGCGTGCCATTCCACAATAGTTCATTTGTTGGCAAAATCAAAATTTTGTTAATAACTGGATCAACAATAGGCTCATTAGACGGTTCATTATTAGGGATTGGCAAGTCAATCTTCACCGCGTGTGTCACGGGTGGTATGGTAATGATGAACATGATGAGAAGAACCAACATAACGTCAATCAACGGTGTTGAATTCATTTCTCCCATCGGCGAGCCATCGTCTTTGCCGCCACTCATAGCCATAATATTTACTCCTAAAAAAATTCTTATCTATTGATCGTGGCTTATTGGCCTGAAAAATAGATATAATGATTAACGAACGGGATCAGAAACAAATCCAATCTTAAAGAAACCAGCACGCTGCATCACTGTGATAGCACCACCAATACATTTGTAAGGTGTGTTAATATCACCGCGAATATGCGCTTCGGGAAGATCTTCAATTTCAATCAGACCTGATGTGAATGCTTCTTCACCGCCCAATGCTTCTATTTCGGTTTCCATATGCTTTTGCGACCATTCCAACAATTCAGCAGTATTCACTGGTGTTGTGTTGCGGTAGATACGGCA
This sequence comes from uncultured Sphingorhabdus sp., assembly GCA_947492905.1. Classification (GTDB taxonomy): domain Bacteria; phylum Pseudomonadota; class Alphaproteobacteria; order Sphingomonadales; family Sphingomonadaceae; genus Sphingorhabdus_B. The sequence goes on from CANLOL010000001.1 coordinate 227,207, forward strand.
ATCGCCATTTGGATTTGCGCCTGCATAACCCGCATCACCAGGATCATTTCCTGCTGCATCTGTGGTTGTAACTGATAATAAAACATTAGACGCCTTATTATCGTTTGGATCGAATGTTTGCACTGGAATTTCCAAATCTACTGCCTGCAAAGCAACTGGAACTGCGATCAGGAAGATGATAAGCAACACAAGCATAACATCCACGAGTGGCGTTGTGTTAATATCTGCTAGCGGTGTGTCATCGCCGCCTGCCATAGTAAATGCCATTGGATAACCTCTCTTTACATTACCTCAACCAATTAGTGGCTATGCCAATAATGGTCAGTGGTTGCCCGGACTATGCCGGGCAGTACCTATTACTTACGTGCTGCTGGAGCAGCTGGTTTAGCAGTTGCTTTAGCAGGAGCAGCAGCTTTTACGGCTGGCTTAACTTTACCATCTGACGTGATATAGCCCAAAACATCGTTAGAGAATTTTGAAAGATCACGGCCGATAGCTTTGTTGCGAGCTTGTAACCAGTTGTACGCCATCACAGCAGGCACAGCCACAAACAGACCAATAGCAGTCATGATAAGCGCCTCACCAACAGGACCAGCAACATTCTCAATAGAAGCATCGCCTTGGATACCAATTTTAATAAGAGCGTTGTAGATACCGATAACCGTACCAAGCAGACCAACGAACGGCGCTGTAGCACCAACCGTAGCTAGGAATGATAATCCACCGTTCAATTTCGTGTTGATTGAATCTTCAGAACGATTCATCGCGCTGTGCAACCAATCATGTGCTTCAACTGGATCTGATAATTGACCATGCTTTTCACGAGCATCAATGCCATCATCAACCAATTGGCGATAAGCACTATTTTTATCAAGCTTAGAAGCGCCTTCTTTTAGACCGCCAGCTTGCCAAAATTTGGCTTTCACTTCGTCAAATTGCTTATTCACTTTATTTTGTTCAAATAATTTTGTGAACAAAATGTAGAATGAGAAGATAGACATAATCACAAGACTACCGAAAATCGCCCATGAAATCGGACCACCTTCTTCAAGTGCGGCAATCAAGCCAAAGTTTTTAGCAGAAACTGCTTCGTTTAAAATTACAAAAGACATTTAATATTCCCTCTCAGAAAAGATATATATAATAAGTTAAAATAGATTATTTCGGTATTTCCCAGCGTACGGTACTAGAATAAGACCCAGAAATTGGATTGCCGCTTGTATCTAATGCCGGACGAAAGCGTGCGCGCCTTCTGACATTATCACAAGTTTCTTTATCCAGATCAGCATGACCGCTTGAGCCAGTGATTGAGCAACTTTCCACCCTACCCCTAGCATTCACAACAACTCTGAAACGGGTCGATCCTTCTCGCTCGTCACGAAGTGCTCTAGTTGGGTAATCATTTTGCGTAACCCATCTATTCCTATTGTTTCTTGGCACCGGATTTGGACGCTCTGATACCGCTGGAGGCGGTGGAGGCGGTGGCGGTGGCGCTGGCGGTGGTGCCGGTGGTGGCACAGGTGCCGGAGGCGCAGCCTTTGGTGTTGGTGGAGCCGCTGGTGGCGGTTCATTTGTCGTTGTTGCCTGATTAGGCTGCGGAGGCGGCGCAATCGGTGGGTCCGGCACGAATACCGGCGGCGGCACTATCTCTACTTCTTCCTCTGGAGGTGGCGGTGGCTCTTCCTCTTCGGGAATTTCCTCTTCCACTTCAACGGCAGTAATAGTTTTAGCAACTTTCTCAATAGCCTCATGTGCGAGACCGGTTACAAGCGCATATCCTAAAAATACGTGCAAAGCGACAACCAGTATGATCGAAGTCAATCGACCTTTGGACATCTCATTTGAATCAGCATAAGCCATGCAGAAACAACTCTCCTTACTTTCCTCTTATCACAACGGCCGTTTATAAAGATTATTTTCATAATCTATGCAACCATTATGATTGTTAACTCCAAATCAGCCTATTCACTTAGCGGCCCACTTCTTAGCAGGCAATGGCATTTTTAACCTTGACGTAAAAATTCATGGAAAATTCATATCCACTATGTGTATTAATGACGGCTGAAAAATTTAGGAGTTATGTTCATGATATGCAAGCGCATTCTAAATTGCATATTAAAACCTAAGAACTATACACTGCAATCTAACCAAGAGGCCCACGCGCATGTTGTCTATTAATAAATCATTAATATTAAAGTATTTATTCCTATTATTCATCCTATTTATCATAGCCACAAAATCTTTTGCGCAGCCAAAACAAATATCAAATAATGTCGCGAATGGTCAAAATTCAGCAAGTTATGATGATATAATGAGCATCACGCTCGAATCGGAATTGGTGGTTGATATAGTTGCCAGAAAAATTAAAAAATTACCTGCTAGCCAGAGTGTCGGAGTGCGTCCTGACCGAAAAAGAGTGTTAATAATAGGCGAAGTTCAATCATTGATTCGGGGTAAATCTGGCCTAAACAGCGAAGTGAGATTTCTATTTGACGCTCCAATTGATTCGCGCGGCAAAATACCCAAGCTAAAAAAATTACGATTTATCGCTTTCGGACGCCATGTATCTGGACGTAATGACTTCATCCGTCTTACCCATACCGCCTCGATGTTGCGATATAGTGATAGTTTGAACAGCAGAGTTCGTAATAGTATCAGAGAAGCAATTGCAGATAACGCCCCTCAAAAGATAACATCTATCAGCAGCGCATTTCACTCGCCTGGCACAATCATTGGCGAAGGTGAAACACAAATATTCTTAAACACTGAATTTGGCCAACCTATGGCGATATCCGTGACCAGCAAGCGCGGGCAAAATCGCAGATGGTCTGTTTCGACGAGCGAAGTCATTGATATTAATGCAACCGAACCCAGACGTTCTAGCCTATTAGGATATAGGCTGGCTTGCTCATTACCGCGATCTTTAAGCCCGTCTCTTATCGAATCAAGCAATCAAAATAATCGTGAGAAGCTATTATCTGATTATAAATTAGTGATAGATTCGATTGGTCCTTGCCTGCGCAAACTCACATGGCAATAATTTTGCTATGGCGCATAAGGCGTTGGTTTTGCTTGCGCTAAGATGATAGAAAAATAATCATTATCATCGCTCCAAGCTTCAACGGGTGTCCATCCAGCACCGCGCAATAATGTCTGTGCATCTGAAATGCCGTATTTATGGCTATTTTCTGTATGGATGGTTTCGCCTTCATGCATTGAGAAAACCTCTCCAGCGATAGAAAATTGCATATCGCTGAGGGCTTCTAAATGCATTTCAATGCGATTTTCTGATTCATTCCATAATGCTAAATGACGAAATTGCTCCACATCAATATCACTATCTAGCTCGCGCTTAATGCGCTTGAGCAAATTAAGATTAAAATCAGCCGTCACACCTGCGCTATCATCATAGGCCGCAACCAAAACATCTTTATCCTTAATACGGTCAAAGCCAATCATCAACATAGCATCATCGCCCAGCGTGGCGCGCATTGAGCGCAATAAATCTGTGGCCGCCATTGGGATCATATTGCCAATAGTCGAACCGGGGAAGAACCCAAGATTGTTTGACGCATTCAGAGCCTCTGGCAGCACCACAGTTTTCATAAAGTCGGCTTCAATCGGCATTATCGGCAATTGCGGAAATAGCTGCTGAAGCGTTTCTACCGATGAGCGTAAAAAATCCCCCGATATATCAATGGGAATGAAATGCGCAGGATTAGTGGCTTCTATCAGCAATGGAGTCTTCGTCACACTGCCAGCGCCAAATTCGACAATATTTCTCTTAGGGCCAATGATGCCCGCGGCTTCATCCAAACAATCTTTTAATAATGCTGTTTCTGTGCGGGTCGGATAATATTCGGGCAATTGCGTAATCGCATCAAATAATTCTGACCCTGCATAATCATAAAGCCAGCGCGCAGGAATGGCGCGTTTCTCTGATTGAAAACAATTTATGACATCATGCTTAAATTGTGGATCAACTGCGCGTTCGTCATTAGACGCGCTTGTCGCTGAGATTGTCATACTATGTCCTTGAATTTATATATATTTAGCGAGCCTTAAACCCGTAAATTGCCATCTTTGATGCGGATAAAAGAAATTACGGTAACTGTTACGCAAATGACCTTGTGGCGTAACGCAACTCCCACCCTTTAGAACAAACTGACCACTCATAAATTTGCCATTATATTCGCCAACCGCCCCTTCGGTTGCCCTGAATTTGGGATAGGGCCGATAGGCACTGCCTGTCCATTCCCAGCGTCTATTCTCGGGGTTTTTACCAAAAAAATCGGCGTTCCCATCAATAGTGTCACTATCAAGACTTAACTGCATTGTTTGCGAAATATTTAAACTATCACATTGTTTATTAACAAGCGCCTCCCACTCACCTTCTGTCGGCAGTCGGGCATCGCTATATTCACTTAAATTTTGCACCGCCCAACTCGCAAAAGCATCGGCTTCATAGAGGCTGATATGCGTCGCAGGGGCATTCAAATCGAGGGGGTTCAAACCCTGTAATGAAAATTCATACCATTCATCATCGCGCTTCACCCAATATAATGGCGTTGTAATTTGTTCTGATTGCACCCATGCCCATCCATCGGAAAGCCAATATTCGGGGCGTGTATAGCCGCCATCATGTATGAATTTCAGCCATTCACCATTGGTAATTGTGCGATTAGCAATGGCATAAGGTTCCAATAAAATATCATGAACCGGCCCTTCGCAATCAAAAGCAAAACCATGACCATCATGCCCAATGGTAGATATACCCGATGGCCCCTCTACCCATGCAATAGGCGCAGCATCTTTGGTGATGGCGGGCTTATCACTATTATAGGCAGGATAAAGTGGATTGCAGGAAAAAAGATGCAATATATCGGTAAGCAGCAATTCTTGATGTTGTTGCTCATGATTAATACCAAGCTCTATCAATTGCAGAGCATCTTCGTTCAAATCATCAAAATTCTCTGCAATGGCCTGCGTCACATAATGTCTATATTCGCTTATTTCATCCAGCGAAGGCCGCGTGATTAAGCCTCGCGCATGACGGCTATGACGTTTGCCTTCCGCTTCATAATAGCTGTTGAACAAATAGGGATAATCATCATTAAATAATGTGTAACCAGCCAAATCGCGTAAGATGAAAGTTTCAAAAAACCAACTGGTATGCGCCAAATGCCATTTAGCGGGTGATGCGTCTTCCATAGATTGTACCGTAGCATCCGCATCGCTGAGCGGAGCGCACAGAGATTCGCTATGGGCCCGGCAATCCATAAATCTATTGCGCAGATCATCAGCATTAACAGTGATATGGCTATGCTGATTCAACGCGCGCCTCCGGGTACCCACAATATATCATCTTTGCCGTCATTGTTCATCACACGGCATAGGGTGAATAATAAATCAGACAGGCGATTAATATAGGTGAGCGCGGCGGGGTTTAATCCATATTCATTATGGGCAGCAACCATTGAACGCTCTGCTCTGCGCGTAATGGCGCGCGCCAGATGAAGTGCAGACGATGCAGAGCTTCCGCCGGGCAATATAAAGCTTGTAAGCGGCTCTAGCGCATCATTGGAGTCATCAATAAGGCCCTCTAACCAAATTGTTCGTTCGGCCGTAACGCGCAACACCATTTCGCTTGGCGTATAATCATTTTGGCCGCTATCATCTAGCTGTGCTGGCGTCGCAATATCTGCTCCAAGATCGAAAAGATCATTTTGAATAGCGCGCAAAGCCGAGACAATATTCTCTGACTCTATGCTATCTTCAACTGCAGTAATGGCCAAACCCAATGCACTGTTGCATTCATCAACATCGCCTATGGCTTGCATGCGGCTATCATATTTAGAAACGCGCGAACCATCAACTAGGCCGCTTGTGCCATCATCGCCGGTGCGCGTATAAATTTTGTTTATTTTTACCATATGGCAAGAGACTAGAGCAGCTTTACGCGATAATCTAGCTTAACCTGCATTCGCAATAATCATGAGCAGTGCCAGCAATACCACAGCGATAGCCTGCCACTTAACGCGCGCGAACATCATTTTATTTTGAACGCCCAAAGATTTAGGCACACCATTTTCATCAACCTCATTGGGTTTCATATTGGCAAATGCAACCAATCCTCTTGCAAGCGCGAATACCACCAAAGCGATGGCTATTATAATGGCAATGGTAACGACATATCCCATGACTGCTCCTAAGCATCATATTGCACCGCCCAATAGCGTGCAATGGTGAGGCTAAAATAGGCATTATATTATGAATTTCCAGTGCTGATTTGATTAAATATTATAAATTTTAGAATTTCTTGCGGTTCAACTCCTGATTTTCTCATCTGCATTAACGAGATTGAATCGCTGCTTTTTGATAATTTATCGCCATTGGAATCGGTCAATAGCCCATGATGCCAATAGCGTGGTGTCGGCAGATCCAATAAATGCTGCAAAAGCCTATGCACAGCGCTATAAGCAAATAAGTCCATCCCCCTTATGACATGGCTGATAGCATCAGCTGCATCATCGCAAGTCGCAGCCAAATGATAGCTTGCAGGCGCATCTTTGCGCCAGATTACGACATCGCCAAAAATCGAAGCATCGGCATATTGCTCTCCATGCTCCATATCATTCCACTTTAAAATAGGCATATTGTGCAATGCTTTGGCCATATCTAATCGCCAAGCATGCGGTTCATTCTTGATGCGCTCTTCATCATATTGAAGGCTACGGCACGTCCCAGGATAATGAGGGCCATCAGGACCATGCTGTACTGGATTCCCAATCAACACATTGGCAATATCACTGCGCGAGCAGAAACAAGGATATAATAGTCCAAGCGCTTTTAAGCGATTGAAAGCAGACCGATAGGTATCGATTCGAGAGGATTGATAAATAATTGCATCATCCCAATTCAGCCCCAGCCATTGAATATCGGCAATAATAGAATCGCAAAATTCTGGCCGGCTGCGCGTGGCATCAATATCCTCTATACGCAGCATGAAAGCACCGTCAAAATGATGCGCAAATTGCCTATTAAGCGCAGCAGACAGCGCATGCCCTTGGTGCAAATAGCCATTAGGACTAGGCGCAAAGCGCGTACGGACATTATCTGTATCACCCAGATTTTTAGAAAGCCCCTCGATAAGAGCCTTTATATCCATATTTTTCATATCGCTATTTGACGTCATATTTTTATTCATTAGGGTAGTTTGAAATGCTATCAAACCATTTGATAGAAATATTATTGGTCGGAGAGAATTAAGTCATATCATTGTTACCATGCGCACCATGATTGCTGGGCCAATGAAAATATAAAATGATATTATAGAGTGCTATAATAAAAGGAGTCAGAAATGTTGCTTGAGGCAGATACGCTTGATTATGATGAAAGTGATAGTCATCCAGAAAGCTGTCCTGCACTTGTCCTCAATGCTGATTATACGCCTTTAAGCTATTATCCGCTCAGCCTATGGCCTTGGCAAACCGCTATTAAAGCTGTGTTTTTGGACAAGGTCGATGTGATTGAAAGCTATGATAGGCAAGTTCACAGCCCTAGCCTTGATATGCAAATCCCATCGGTCATTGCGCTTAAACAATATGTAAAGCCAAATGAATATCCGGCTTTCACTCGTTTTAATCTATTTTTGCGCGATCGATTTCAGTGCCAATATTGCGGCTCGCCTGAGAATCTAACCTTTGACCATGTTATTCCCCGCCGCGCTGGCGGTATCACTAGCTGGGAAAATGTGGCGGCGGCTTGTTTGAAATGTAATCTCAAAAAAGGCGGGCGCGACCCAAAACAAGCGCATATGCAATTGGCCAAAAAGCCTATTAAACCAACCAATTGGCAGCTCCAAGATTGCGGGCGCGCTTTTCCGCCCAACCATTTGCACGAAACATGGCGCGATTGGCTCTATTGGGATTTGGAATTAGAAAGCTAGCCTCTTATAGAGCAGCTTGTCTTGACTGGCTTTGATTCCGAAGCTTTTTACTCAGAATCATCCGCACCACTATCACTTGATTTACCAACATTGAGCGACGGCACAGCCTTAGCAGCATCTTCGGGCGTTATACCCGGCGGCGGCGCAGCCGAGATGGTTTCTAATTTGCGCATCACCCGCCCTGCTCTCTTTATCGCGCCGCGCATGGCATTATAACCTCCGCAGCGGCAAATATTGGTAATCGCTTCATCAATATCCTTATCGCTTGGATCAGGGTTTTTGCGCAATAATGCCGATGCAGCCATTATAAAACCGGGTGTACAAAATCCGCATTGCGGTACATTGGCCGCCACAAATGATTGTTGCAAAGGATGCGATCGATCATTGCTCAAACCCTCAATAGTACGCACAAATCGGCCTTCGACCTCTGTTATGGTGACAAGGCAAGAGCGGATAGCCTCTCCATCGATTTCCACCATACAGGCCCCGCAGTCCCCATTGCCGCAGCCAAATTTCGTACCTGTTAGATTTGATGCATCGCGCAGCGCCCACAAAAGCGGCGTTTCTGGATCCATAATATATTGCACGGGGCGATCATTGACGGTGAATTTTGTAATGGCTCTGCCCTTTCGTTGCGGTAATATGGTCAATAATATTGATTATCGCAAGCCAAATAGATGAGATACTATGCTTGCGAAACGCGCATTAGAATCATGCTAAAGTGGCTAGATTCGCTTTTTCCTCTGAAATATGCTATCCGTTAGGGATTAACAGCCTAAGAAAAGGGCGCATAATCGGCTAAAATCTCTCTTATTTATGAGAATGTAGCGAATATTGCTTTATCTTCTTGAATTATTCATAAAGCGAGTCTAATGCACCCTCAACCATGCCGCAGCGATGCGGCTATTTTTGTTTGCCTATGCTATATGGCTGACATTTATTAAAGAATTCGGAGTGTAATTTATATGCAAATTTTAGTACGCGATAACAATGTTGACCAAGCGCTACGCGCGCTGAAAAAGAAACTACAACGCGAAGGCGTTTATCGTGAAATGAAATTGCGTCGTCACTTTGAAAAACCATCTGAAAAACGTGCACGCGAAAAAGCCGCTGCTGTTCGCCGCGCTCGTAAATTAGAGCGCAAGCGTATGGAACGTGATGGCGTAAAGCCCGCGTAAATACTGTAATAATGATGAGCATCTATTGCTTGTCTGCTGAATGTTTAAAATGAGCGCCCACTAATGGCGCTCTTTTTTTGTCCAAGCCCCTCATCATCCATTGTTCATATAGAGGCTGTTAAGTGCTGTTTTGAACAATAAAAGGCCATCATATGCTTACCAATCTCTCAATCGTACAAATTTTAACCCAGAAATTGCGCAGCAGCCGATTCATCTTATTATTATCTCTCATCATGAGTGCAGGAGCGTCTCATGCGTTGGCACAAGACCCTTCATATGCGCAAAAAAATGCGGATTTTCTGATACAAAATGCCAATAAAGATGGCGTAGAAACCACCACAAGCGGCCTGCAATTTCAAACCATTACAGCTGGCGAAGGCGCATCACCTACCGCCACAGATATAGCCCTTGTCGGCTATAAAGGCATGTTAATCGACGGCACTGTTTTTGATGAAATTGCGCAAGCACCGCTGCCCATAGGTCAACTTGTTCCCGGATTTGCCGAAGCTTTGCAAAAAATGCAAATAGGCGGCCAATATAAAATCTGGATACCTTCGAATATTGGTTATGGCCCCGATGATCAAATCAATCCGCAAACGGGCGAGATTGGGATTCCCGGCGGATCTGTCATCATATTTGAAGTCAATTTAATCGATTTTAAATCGCAAGCAGAGATTGATGAATTGCGCCGTCAAGCAGCAGCAGAGCAATCCGCCCTTCAAGCCCCGCCCCAAAAAAGCTTCGAAGAGGTTGAAAAATTATTGGGCTTTGAAACTATAAAGGCTGGGGCAGGAGAATCGCCATCAAAAAATGACACCGTCTTGGTCAGCTATCGCGGCATGTTATCCGATGGCACGGTTTTTGATCAAAATGCTTATGCCACATTTCCTGTTGATCAAGTCATCCCCGGATTTTCAGTGGGTTTACAGAAAATGCAAGTCGGCGGGCGCTATAAAATAGAGATACCATCAGAAATTGGCTATGGTCCGAATGACCGCACTAACCCGCGAACAGGGGAAGTCTCTATACCGGGCGGATCGACCTTGATTTTCGAGGTGCATTTGCTGCATTTCATATCACAAGCCGAAATCACCGCATTTAACAATAGTAGCACTGCTGAATAATCATTTTTATCTTTATTTTTGCAGCAATATTCTCAATAAGGCTGAAAATAATATTAGAGCCTCTAGATGATTAAGGTATATATATGTCAGCAACATCCGTTCCCATTCGCCCCATTGCAAAAGGCACACTTGTCAAATTATGGGTTGGCATCATCCTTTTGATAATAGCGGCTGCGGCCATAGCCTATGTAGGTGTTTCCAGCATTAATGACAAATTTCAATCATCCGATGCATTCTTAGCCAAAAACGCCAAAAATGATGGCATTGAAACCACAGAGAGCGGATTGCAATTTCAAACCATCAAAGCTGGCGAAGGCCCATCACCCACCGCCACAGATATAGCCCTTGTCGGATATAAAGGCATGTTAATCGATGGCACTGTATTTGATGAAGCCCCGCAAGCACCATTCCCTGTTGGACAAGTGGTTCCTGGTTTTTCAGAAGCTCTGCAAAAAATGCAAAAAGGCGGCGAATATAAAATCTGGATTCCATCCGATTTGGGTTATGGTCCAGACGATCAAACCAACCCGCAAACGGGTGAAGTCGCAATTCCGGGCGGCTCTGTGCTGGTTTTTGAAGTGAATTTGCTAGATTTTAGAACACAGGCTGAAGTCGAAGAATTCCGCAAACAAGCCGAACAAGCACAGGGCGGCCCCCAAGCTCCAGGCGGTGTTCCGCAAGGCCTGCCCCCTGAGCTACAAGCGCAATTAGAAGCACAATTGCGCGGCGGGCAATAATTCGCTTTAGCCTGAACAATGCCTCTGTTAAGCAAAAACAGAGGAGCAGATCATGGATTTCAAAGATAAATGCGTCGTCATAACTGGCGGAGCAACGGGTATCGGCCTATCTCTCGCCAAAAAATTTGGCAGCGATGGCGCGAACATCATATTATTTGAACCGCGCGAAGCAGTGCTCAAAGAAGCGCTCTCAACCCTTCAATCTTTGGGCATAGAGGCGCAATATAAGGCTGGCGATGTTACCAATGCGGATGATGTTGAAACCTTAGCTAAATTTGCATGGGCACAATATGGCCGCTGTGATGTGCTGATTAATAATGCTGGTATCGGCGGAACGCGTGACACTATATTTGATATGGATATGAGCGATGCTCGCGCCCTTTATGATGTGAATTTTTTTGGCGTTTGGCATGGTATAAAAAGCTTTGGTAGACGAATGCGTGATGATGGTTTGCCCAGCGCTATATATAGCGTAGCATCTGAAAATGCCCTGTTTAATGCTCTGCCCAAAGGTGGCAGTGCTTATGTGTCGAGCAAGCATGCAGTGCATGGATTGATGGAAGTATTCCGCCGCGATGCCCCCGATAATATCCATTGCGGTGTCATAATGCCCGGTTGGGTTTCCACTGATTTAAGCGGCCATAAAGGCATGGATGTGGATGCTTTTGCCAATATCATCTATCCGCAAATCTGCGATAATCAATATTATGTCATCAGCCATGCCTATAATAAGGTTCGCATTACCGAACGCTATGATGAAATTTGCCAATCATTAGATAATTATGCACCGCGCTATGATAGAGATGATGAATATGATGTGCAGCTCTATGTCGAACGCCTAAAACGCGACAAATAACGCGACAAATAATGATAAGATTTTATTAAGTTTTTATGCTATAATATCCCTATGAGTGCGGTATCCATCATAGTCCCTATATTGAATGAAGAGAGCGTCTTAACCGATGTTCTTACCAATCTTATGGACTTAACACCGCAGCCCGATGAAATTTTATTCATTGATGGCGGTAGCACCGATAAATCTGTGGAGATTGTCCAAAAAGCCGGCTTCAAGCTGATAATATCAGAGAAAAAAGGCCGCGGCACACAGATTAATAAAGGCGTGTTGATGGCGAAACATGATATTGTTTGCGTGCTACATGCGGATACCAAATTGCCCAGCGATGCAGTCACTATCATAAAAGATACTATGGCTGATCGTGCTATATCTCTGGCCAGTTTTATGCCGCGCATCATGGGTGATAATGGCACGCGGTGGGGGACCAGTTTTCACAATTGGATCAAAACTTGGTACACGCCAATAGTGTTTAGACCGCATTTATTTCTGCGCGGTGTACGATTATTATTTGGCGATCATGCCATGTTTTTTCGGCGCGATGATTTTCATCATATTGGCGGATTGGATGAGAGGCTTACCATCATGGAAGAAGCCGATTTATGCATCGCTATGGCGCGGCTTGGTAAGATTAAAATGGTGCGCCGATGGGTGCAGACCTCGGATCGCCGCATTGTCAAATGGGGTGCGCTAAAGGCGAATCTTATCTATTTCAAAGTCGGTATCATGTGGGCCTTTGGTGCGCGCGAGCGGCTAACCAAACATTATCCCGATATACGCTGATTGTCATGGCGCATAAAAAATTAAACTTGCCCAGCAAGACATGCCCCGTTTGCGAACGTCCGTTCAATTGGCGCAAGAAATGGGCGCGCGATTGGGATAATGTCATCTATTGCTCAGAACGGTGTAGGCGCAGTAAATCATAGTGTTAATTATAATTATTGTTGTGTTAACACAACAATAACGCATATATACACATATGTACAACCGAATCGCTTTATTCAGAACCGAAGCTGGATTATCACGCAAAGACCTTGCAGAGGCGGTCGATGTTAACCCGCAGACCATCGGCTATTTGGAACGGGGCGATTATAAACCGAGCTTAGAATTGGCTATGAAAATCGCTGCGCAATTTGATGTGCCGATTGAATTGATATTTTCTTTCACCCCGTTTGAGAGCGTCGCCGATGCGCTGCGTAGGAGTTAGTATGAGTATTTTAAAACCTACATCCGAGGAAAATCGAAAAAAACAAAAAGAAGTTGCGTCTCGCAAACGCATCCCCATCTTACGATGGATACAAATGTTTCTCGCTATCACTGCTGTTTTATCTGTAATTGCTATGATTATATTTGCGGATGATATAATGGATCTCAGTTGGCAGAACTGGTTTGATCGCTCTTTTCCTGCAATTGCATTATTTTGTATGTCGGCTGTCACTCCAATGTCTAGAGGTTTCATGTCTTTTGGTTTACACTATCCTCATTATGATGAATTTGAGGTGGCTACCCTAAACCAATCACGCCATATCAGCTTGTGGATCATCATCGCCCTCACATGGCTATTATGTCTGTGGTGCGGCCTTGGTACGGCTTATAAATTTGTACATCCGCAAACGACCCTAGATTGGTTGAGCATTGGTACAGTGTTACTAATTTTGACACCCATGTTGCCTTATATCATCGCCGAATGGATAACCCTCCTTCCACCAGAAGGAGACAAAGCATGAGCTTCCTTGATCCACTCCCCGAAACGCACAAAGAGAATATGCAAGAGATTGCATGGCGTCCACGTAATAAATATGTGAAATGGAGCATGTTATTTGCGATCATAGCTACTGGTATCATAACATCTATAAATGCTGTTAATTCAGACCAATCCATTAGCATATTTCAAATTATCGTAATGCCATTTTCAATCATGTTGGTGAACTGCATGATATCACCATTTTCGCGCGGCATGTTCTTAGGAATGTTCATCAATCCCCATTATGATGAGTGTGAAATCGCGGCGCTTAACCGAGCAAGGCACATCAGCCTATGGATTATAAATGGCTTGGCCATCTCGCTCTGCGCTTGGTGTTATTTTGGCGCGGTCATTGATATTCCTCATCCCATCACAGTGCGCAATTGGATAAGTGTGGCTATGTTCTTTCTGGTCATTCCTCCATTATTGCCAGCCGTGATCGCCGAATGGATAATCCCCCTTCCACCAGAAGGAGACGAAAAATGAACGGACAAAATATGAACGATGGGCCTCCAGAATATATCCAACCATTAAGAAAGCGTAGCCAAATTCACCGCTGGTTGTTTTTAATCAGCTTCATCTTTTTAGCTTTTGGTTTTTATATAACCATGACAAATCAATCTATCAGTAGGCTAATTACTATATTTCTCGCTCTTTCACCGGCATTTTACGCTATGATTCGCAGTCCTTTTGCACGTAGTATTTATTTTGGAGTTATCGATGAAGATGATTATGACGAGTTTGAAATTAGATTCTTACATCGTTCGACCAAGATTGCTTATTGCTTCTTACTAATCACTATGATGGTCTTCAGCATATGGATGTGGATAGGCACATCAACATCAAATGTTGTTATTCCCAATACATCTGACCATTGGAAATTCATAATCTACGCTATTTCATTTATTGGTAGTATGTTACCTGTTGCAATCGCTGAATGGACCATTCCATTTCCACCAGAAGGTGACGAAGAATGAACGTACAAAATATATTTGTGGTATTACCTTACCAAGCTAATCCATATGGCGGTGAAAAATGATGCGCCGCCCAAAAAGCCAAAGAAATGCCAAGTCGCATAGCGATAAGCCATAGTTTTGCGCGTATAGAAAAATGTCCCAATTGTATAAGATGCTCCGCCGCAGCAAATGGCTACAAGAGCAGCTTTCGGCAAATATTCGATAAAGTCTGGTAGCGCTATTAACCCCATCCAACCCAATCCTAAATAGGACCATAAGGACCATTTGGGTTCGATCTGACTGCCGAAAATTTTATAGAGCAATGCGGGTATTGCAAGCGCCCAAACAGCGATCAATATATAGTGCGAATAATCTGTACCAATATAGATGAGCAGCGGCGTGAATGTCCCAGCGATGAAGGGATATATTGCGGCATGGTCAATACGGCGCAGCGGCACGCGCCAATCATGTTGCGGTAGAAAATGATAGGCCAAAGACGCCAAAAAAGAAATAGCCACACAGGGCAAATAAATCGCAACCGCAATCACAACCGATGGAGATTGTATCGCCGAAATATTAAGCAAAAGCGCAATACCGCCAATGATAGTGGCGGCCAAACCGATTAAGTGGACGATAAAATCGGCGATACGATGTTTTTTAATGATGCTAGGATACATTAAATATCCATGCTGCAATCAATTATAATATTCAACAGTCTTTAGCGTATTAGTCTATTGTTATTTTCAACGAAAAAACATTATGCCATTGTAAAACCATCCACCGGACGTTTTTCTCTATGTTTTGGATGATACATATCAAGATAAATAGATGTAGATTCTGGTTGAGCATTCTCACAAACAACGCTGTAAATATCCATGATATTGCCAAATGGACTCAGTCCTGCGCTACCTTGGCGATGAAATTTTGGCGCATTACCATCGCTGCATCGTAATTTTGACAAATAGGCACGTTGGCCTTGTGGCATATTAACGCGAACTGGATTTTCAGCACTACCTAATGGGCTTTGATCAGCCTTTTCAATCGCTTTTTTCAATTCTTTCTTTGACATTGATGGGCCAAATAAACCCCCAAAGTCTTGAGATATTGAAGCAGTTGGAACAGCCGCAACTAATAGTGCTGTGCAAATAACCTTATTAATTTTAATCATATTATACCCCCTTACTCCAAGTAATAAACCATAATATATTATGTATTACAACAAAATTGAAATGATTTAATATTTGGAATGATTATTTTGGGTCTATAATTTCGTTATACTATCTCAGCAGCTTTTCTTTCTCTGATTCTGTTATGTTAGAAATTAATTGGTTCAAAAACAGCTAATCTATTATTTGACTGAAATCTCAATTGATGCGTGGCTCCATCATTACGTGATGCTTCGAGCCATATTGTAATTTTATCGTCATATTGGCAGAAATATCCTTTTCCAGGATAAAATTTCCATTTTAAACCATCCTCACTGGTAAATGTTGAACTACTCTCTTTCTCGTCATAACATCTATCGTTAGAAGAAGTTGAGTCATGCAGTAAAAATATAGCAGAGCCATTAACCACCCTTTGACTATCCCAGTAGATAATGGCGATGAATAGCAATGCCGCCAATATTTTAAGTCTCCTCATTCTTAGCTCCCTATCCCAGCAGCTTTTCTTTCTTGATCTTTTCTTGCCATACAAGCGGCGCAAGATGATGGACGCTATCGCCATTGCTATCAACGGCAACGGTGACGGGCATATCTTCAACCTCAAATTCGTAAATCGCTTCCATACCCAAATCTTCAAAGCCAACGACTTTGCTGCCTTTAATCGCACGGCTGACCAAATAAGCGCTTCCGCCCACTGCCATTAAATAAGCACTGCCATGTTTCTTAATCGCCTCAATCGCCATAGGGCCGCGCTCGGCCTTGCCCACCATAGCAAGCAGCCCCTCGTCCAGCATCATATCGGTAAATTTGTCCATGCGCGTAGCGGTCGTTGGACCAGCCGGCCCGACCACTTCTTCGCCAACAGGATCAACAGGGCCAACATAATAAATGACGCGGTCTTTGAACTGCACGGGCAATTCTTCGCCTTTATCGAGCATATCCTTAATCCGTTTATGCGCAGCATCGCGCCCCGTCAGCATTTTACCATTAAGCAAAATTCGATCGCCATGTTTCCATGTCTTCACTTCGGCATCGTCTAGCTTATCCAGATAAACACGCTTAGCTTCTGATGATGGTTTCCACTGCACATCGGGCCATTCGGATAATTTGGGTTGCTCTAAATAGCTTGGCCCGCTGCCATCCAAATCAAAATGCGCATGGCGCGTTGCCGCGCAATTGGGAATCATCGCCACAGGTTTGGATGCGGCATGGGTTGGATAATCCATGATTTTAACATCCAATATCGTTGATAGGCCGCCAAGCCCCTGCGCCCCAATACCCAGCGCATTGACCTTATCGAACAATTCAATCCGCAATTCTTCTATATCGGTTTTTGCACCGCGCTGTTTCAGCTGCGCCATATCGATACTGCCCATCAGCGATTCTTTCGCCATTACCATCGCTTTTTCGGCAGTGCCGCCAATACCAATGCCCAGCATCCCCGGCGGGCACCAACCAGCGCCCATTTGCGGGATCATCTCTAATACCCAATCAACAATATTATCGGATGGATTCATCATCTTAAATTTTGATTTATTCTCGCTGCCGCCGCCCTTGGCCGCGACATCGAAACGCACGCTTTTACCGGGAACCATATCAATATGAATCACCGATGGCGTATTGTCTTTGGTGTTGCGGCGCGTAAATGCTGGATCGGCCAAAATGGAAGCCCGCAATTTATTCTCTGGGTGCAAATAGGCACGGCGCACACCTTCATCGACCACCTCTTGCAAACTCATATCCGATTCGAGCACGCAATCTTGGCCCCATTTCACAATCACGGTCACAATGCCTGTATCTTGGCAAATAGGGCGATGCCCCTCTGCGCACATGCGGCTGTTGGTCAAAATTTGCGCAATCGCATCTTTGGCGGCGGGGGATTGTTCCGCTTTATAGGCCTCCCCAAGCGCGCGAATATAATCCATCGGGTGATAATAGCTGATGAATTGCAGGCTATCCGCCACGCTCTCAATAACATCGGCTTCTTTAATGATGGTCGGCATAATGTGCTCCGTTGTGCAGGATTAAATTTTAGGATTTTCATTCTGCAATAATTTGCAGACGAAAGCACGAATTATTGAACATAAATTCAGAATCATTTTCCAATAATTAATGTTAGCATTCAAAAAAGAATCACTAAGATTGGATTCTCAATGAAATTTTTGTGCATAACTTCGGGATAAAAAAAATCGGGAAAAATTGAGTTTTACCCTTGAAAAATGCTCTAACGCCAGAACATAGGCGAGTCCTTGCTTTAATCACTATTATGTAGTGCGATGAAGAGAATCGTAGATAAGACGAGTTGAGTCAGGTTTTTAGCGGAAAATCGCATTTACCCTCTTGCGTACGAGTCAAAATAAGCCACAATAGTTTTAGTTGGCCGAAGGGACATACCCAGTGGTTAATACTGTCGTTACCGAGTCCAACAGTCGGCAGTGGAGAAGAGAACAGCTGTGATCTGTCTCAAAAGGTATCAAGGCCCCTTCCAGAAGGGCCTAGATCTTGCAGCTAATCTCTTCTCCATCTTTATCGCAATTACGATATTCGTAATATGCACACATATAGGATTTATCCAATATGATTTTTCTCAATTCATCGTTTTTATATATCGTTGTGTGATTTTTCACACTCGGTAAAAGCATCATCGTTATTCATCCACAGCCAAAAAATTGTGCATAACTTCGGGATAAAAAAAATCGCAAAAAATTTTATTTACCCCTTGCAAAATGCCGCGCACTTAGAGCTTCCACGCGTCGCTTACCATTACGCCCTAAAGTGGTGCGGTGAAGCGAATCGTGCATAAGACGAGTCGAGTCCTATTTTTAGGGTTAATGTGCATTTACCCTCTTGCGTTAAATTTAAAATAAGCCACTATAGATAGCGGTTGGCCGATGGGGGCATACCACAGATAGTATGGTTGATTTTTAACCGCAATTCCGCGGACACGCTCTTTTGCGCTAAATTAATTAGATTTAATGCTATTTTTTACCCCCTGCGATCAACTAAAAATGCTATGAGGGAAGTATTAAGCCCTGAGTCGAGTGAACAATTTTTGCGTATCAGCTTTATAAGCGGCTGACATTATACAGCATTGCACCGACACATAGTATTACAGATGAGTGCATTCAGATGAGTGTAATACAGGCCAGTTTGGCTGGCACATATGAGAAATAATTTTGGGGCCGAGAATATTATGGATTTTAGAGACACAGACCAAGGTACAATCGACATGTTGGATAACGATGTTACAGAAAAAGCAAATGCGAAAGAAGCTGTTGATGAATCCAAAGCAGCTGAATCCCAAAAAATTGATTCGCCCAACAGCGACAGCAAAACTGTAAACCCACAGCGTTTCAATGTTCAAAAAGACGATAGCCGTGATGATCTGCTAACCGAATTTGGCAAAGAAACACTGACCGATCGTTATTTATTACCGGGTGAGAGCTATCAAGATTTATTCGCTCGCGTTGCCGATGCTTATGCGGATGATGCACAGCATGCACAGCGCCTTTATGATTATATTTCGAAACTATGGTTCATGCCCGCAACGCCCGTTCTTTCAAACGGCGGTACAGGACGCGGATTGCCCATCTCATGCTATTTGAACAGCGTCGATGACAGCCTTGGCGGTATCGTCAACACATGGAATGAAAATGTATGGCTCGCATCGCGCGGCGGCGGCATTGGCACCTATTGGGGCAGCGTGCGCGGCATTGGCGAGCCTGTTGGTCTGAATGGCAAAACATCGGGTATCATCCCCTTTGTTCGCGTGATGGATTCGCTCACCCTCGCCATTTCACAAGGGTCATTGCGCCGTGGTAGCGCCGCTTGCTATCTCGACATTCATCACCCTGAGATTGAAGAATTTCTCGAAATTCGCAAACCATCGGGCGATTTCAACCGTAAAGCGCTTAACCTGCATCATGGCGTATTGCTATCCGATGAATTTATGGAAGCGGTGCGATCTGGCAGCGAATTTGATCTAAAATCACCCAAAACCGGTGAAGTGCGCGGCCAAGTCGATGCACGTAGCCTGTTCCAGAAATTGGTAGAAACACGCCTAGCAACGGGCGAACCTTACATCATCTTCTCTGACACGGTGAACCGCAACATGCCAAAACATCACCGCGATGTTGGCCTGAAAGTTTCCACATCCAATCTATGCAGTGAAATCACCCTTCCCACTGGGTTCGACCATCTGGGCGAAGACCGTACCGCCGTATGCTGCCTATCCTCGCTCAATATTGAGAAATGGGATGAATGGAATGGCGAGAAACAATTTATCGAAGATGTGATGCGGATGCTCGATAATGTTCTGCAAGACTTTATCGACCGCGCACCCGATGAGATGAAACGCGCGCGTTACAGCGCAATGCGCGAGCGCAGCGTTGGTCTTGGTGTGATGGGTTATCACAGCTTCCTCCAAGCGCGCGGCCTAGGTTTTGAAAGCGCGATGGCGAAAAGCTGGAATATGAAAATATTCAAACATATCCGCGCGCAAGCCGATGAAGCATCGATGATGCTGGCCAAAGAGCGCGGCCCATGCCCCGATGCTGCTGACCAAGGCGCGATGGAGCGTTTCAGCTGTAAAATGGCGATTGCGCCAACTGCATCTATTTCGATCATTTGCGGCGGTACTTCGGCCTGTATTGAGCCTGTGCCAGCCAATATTTACACACACAAAACCCTGTCGGGCAGCTTTATCGTTAAGAACCCGCATCTGGAAAAAATCCTGCGCGAGAAATCAAAAGACAGCAATAATGTATGGAATAGCATTCTTGAAAAAGGCGGCAGCGTACAGCATCTTGATTTCCTCTCGCCCGAGGAAAAAGACAGCTTCAAAACCAGCTTTGAAATTGACCAACGTTGGTTGATTGAATTGGCGGCAGACCGTGCGCCCTATATTGACCAAGCGCAGAGCCTCAACCTATTTATCCCTGCGGATGTAGAGAAATGGGATCTATTGATGCTGCATTTCCGCGCATGGGAACTTGGCGTGAAATCGCTATATTATCTGCGTTCTAAATCCATCCAACGCGCTGGATTCGCGGGCAGCGATGAAATGGGCGATGGCAGCGATAATGGCAGCGGTGTCGAAGGCGACAATACGCTCGACCCGAAAAAGGTTGAGCTAATGACCGCCGAAACCACCGATTATGATGAATGTTTATCGTGTCAATAGAAGCAACCAATGGTTCACTGGAGTGTTTACATCGGTTTAGTGATAATCTGGTTAACTCTTGGTTACTATGCAATCAGCATTATACGAACGCCATATGAAAAAAGATGGGATAAATTTGTAAGTTATGACGGAAAAGATGAAAAACC
Source organism: uncultured Sphingorhabdus sp. (assembly GCA_947492905.1). Taxonomy (GTDB): domain Bacteria; phylum Pseudomonadota; class Alphaproteobacteria; order Sphingomonadales; family Sphingomonadaceae; genus Sphingorhabdus_B. Next base: position 248,238 of record CANLOL010000001.1, read on the forward strand.
AGATTTTGATTCATCAAAATGGTCGCACCGCATTAATGTTTGGTGGCTTAAATTTTGGTCTTATTGGGTCTTAATTTTATTAACAATTGGCACTGTTATCACACTGTTATTAACGATTGGGGTTCTTAAACCCATCGAATAAGAAGAAGCGAAGAGGAAGAAGAAAAAATGTCATTATTAGAAGCCCGTAAAACCTATAAACCATTTCAATATCCATGGGCCTATGACTTTTGGAAACGCCAACAGCAAATCCATTGGATGCCCGAAGAAGTTCCCTTGGGCGAAGATTGCCGCGATTGGGCGCAAAAGCTTACCGATCATGAACGCAACCTGCTGACGCAAATTTTCCGTTTCTTCACCCAAGCCGATGTTGAAGTGCAAGATTGCTATCATGACAAATATGGCCGCGTGTTCAAGCCGACCGAGGTCAAAATGATGCTCACCGCGTTTTCGAATATGGAAACCGTGCATATCGCCGCTTATTCGCATTTGCTCGACACCATCGGCATGCCAGAGAGCGAATATTCAATGTTCCTCGAATATGATGCGATGCGCGACAAGCATGATTATATGCAGCAATTTGGCGTCGATAATGACGAAGACATCGCCAAGACTTTGGCTATGTTCGGCGGCTTTACCGAAGGGCTACAGCTATTTGCCAGCTTTGCGATGCTGATGAATTTCCCGCGCTTCAACAAGATGAAGGGCATGGGGCAGATTGTGTCATGGTCTGTGCGTGATGAAAGCTTGCACTGCGAAGGCATTATCAAAATGTTCCACACATTCTGTGCCGAGCGTGATTGCCTGACCAAATCTGTGCGCGAAGATATTATTGATTGCTGTCAAAAAACCGTGCGCCTCGAAGATGCCTTCATTGATCTGGCGTTCCAAGATGGCCCTGTGCATGGCATGACCGCGAAAGAGATTAAACGCTATATCCGCTATATCGCCGATTGGCGTTTGGGACAGCTTGGCTTCTCGCCCATTTATATGGTCGAAGATCACCCGCTGCCGTGGCTTGCTCCGCTGCTCAATGGTGTTGAACATGCGAACTTCTTTGAAGCGCGTGCGACCGAATATAGTAAGGGCGCGACCAAGGGCGAATGGAACAATGTTTGGGACAGCTTTGACCAGCGCAAAAAGAAAACGGCGAATGACATTGAGGCCGCTGCGCATGACGAAGATGGCGCCGATATGTTCGAGGGTGTTGCCGCTGAGTGATGATGGCTGAAGGTATTATAATTGAGCTTCAGCGCGATTGTATTGATGCAGCTGTTCAAGTCAGTAATATCTTACGTAAAGCCAAGTTAATTGCTAAAAAGTTAGATTTAGAAACCTTACAAGCATGGATGAATTCTGAATTAAACGGATATTCTTGTTCACCACTAGATTTACCTGATTATAGAAAAGGAGTTGGTCAACCGAAATTCAAAAATCCATATCATGGCTGGTGTCCATTAATGACCGAAAATAACAGCTTTGGTAATACTATTAAGACAGTTTTCTTTATGCAGCCAATCGCCGAATTAGAAGATCTCAGTCGTGGTAAAGGCAATTTAATAATGCAATATAACTCTGGAATCGAAGAAGTTATTCAAAAACAATTACCAATGCCAATGGAATGCGGTCTCGAGTTTTCTAAAGCGCAAATAACTATAGTGCTAGATCATGTTCGTAATACAATACTTGATTGGTCTGCCGAATTAGAATTACAAGGAATCATTGGAGAGGGTATGACTTTCAATTCAGAAGATAGGAGAGAGGCGAAGTCGATTACCAATAATATTTATGGTGGAAACATTGGTACTCTAGGGAATGTTGCAGGCGATGTTTCTAACTCCGATTTTTTTAATGCCGATGGTAATCCCAATATCGACAGGTTAAATAAGTTTTTAGAGCAAGCAAAAGAGGCTTCAGGCGGTTTAGATGATGAAACACAAAATAGACTAGACCCTATACTACTGAATCTAGAAACTGAACTTGAATCGCAGGCATCCCCTCCAAAAATTCAAAAGGCACTATCCTCCATTAAGAATATTCTTGAAGGAGCAGGAGGAAGTGTAGTTGCTAACGCATTACTAGGTTTATTGTAACATAACCTCGTCATCCTGGCTTCCGATGGGTCGCTGGTTCAGGATCTTTTGGATAAGTTTGCATCTGTTCGCATGTTCTACTGAAATAAATTCAGCATGACGAATGGTGAGGCACAAAGAGTGACTTCACTAAACCAGCATAACAATAACATCGTCATTCCCGCGAAGGCGGGAATCCAGCACCCGATATTCCTTAACCCACTGAACGCCCATTTACATATCTAGTTTGGGGGAGTGACTAGAATATTAAAGCACGCATATATACAAACCTCGTCATCCTGGCTTCCGATGGGTCGCTGGTTTAGGATATTTTGGATAAGTTTGCATCTGTGCGCATGAGATGCTGAAACGAGTTCAGCATGACGACGGGGATGTTTCATGACGTTGTTAGAGCATGACATTGGTTAGTGGTGCATGACGTTGGTTGCTAATGCGTGACGTTAGTTATTAGTGCGCAGCATCCGCAAATAAATCATGGCGTTGGTGGAAAGCGCATTAGGGGCTAAAGTTAGTGATTAACACCAATTGATGCGATCACCACCCCATATTTCGGCTAGACCTTCATCGACCAAAGTATCGCCAATGCTAACTCCACCTCGCGTAATGATCCGCAAATCACGGCCATATTTATCTTGATCGCGATCAATGGACGCAAGCGAAAACGCTCCCTGATTCAATAAAACATGCAGCCTATATTTTGCTTTGCCCCCCATGGTGCGTTCGGCCGCGCATTTTGCATTATCAATTTCCGGCGTGTTAATATCGGCAATCCGTATTTTGCGGCCAGCATACCAAATTGTATCTCCGTCCACCACGCAATTGGTGCGCACAGGGCCGCTGCATATAACAAAGCGTGCCTGTTCATCATCATGGGTTGCAAAAGAAGCAGCGCCTATTCCTTTTGGTCCGCCCGTCAAGAATATCACCAAAAATAAAGCCGCGCAGGAAGCAATTGTGATGATCGCAAAGCTGCCCCATCCCAGTGTGTTGGATTTTACCACCGCTTTGCGACGTTTTTCTCTCTGTGCATAGATTTTGGTCATGCACATAATCTATGTAACCCAGATTAAACTTCAGTTAAATATTTCAACCAATAGCTATTATATCCGATATATTATCCTATATTAATTGCGCCATCGGTGACTGACGCTTCAGGATGACGAGGATTGGGGCGTCCACGTCCGCATGTTCTGACGAGTTCAGCATGACGTTGGTGATATCCCTCAATGATAATGCGGCAGTGCGTTAAAACCTATAAAAAGAAGGCTTTATACCGTCAAATAGTCCGATATTTACATTATATAATATTCCACTATTGTTGCGATCGAAAAAAACTATAAGAGACATCCATGTTTGATATAAAAATAGATAGCGATTTTATTCATATCGCATTGCGCGGTTTTTGGTCTGCTGAAACCGTGCCTGCATATTATAATGCTAAAAATACGGCTATTGATCAGGTCGTGGCAACGGGCACTTCTATTAATGATGTCAAAATATTATTCGATATACGCGAATGGGAAACTCAGGCCCGCAACGTCACAGAAATGATAGATGCATTGGATGATCGCGGCATAAAAGCTGCTGTTATCGCCCAAAGCGCAATGTTACCGCGCAAACAATCACAGCGACTTGCGGGTGATAATTATCAATTTTTTGGCACTAAAGAAGAAGCCATCGCTTGGCTTAAGAGCGATCATTCATAATTGACATTGACGGTGAATGTGCCGCTATATTGACCGCTGGCTTGTCCGGGGTTGATAAATAATTTCGCACCAAAATCAAATGTTGCGCTGCCATCGGTTAATGGAACAACAGCACCAGAGCCACCGGGAAAAGATGGCTCAACCCGCATAGGGTCGCCGGGGCCAGTTAATTCAAATTCGGGTTGGAAAGTAACCCGTACCAACGCATCTGATCCCGATAATGATAGGCGCGAAAAAGAAAATCCGCCTACGCATGTTAATCCTGCGCCGCAATCGCGCGTACCCGTTGATGGCGATAATTCGACAACGCCGCCGGCATTATTGGTGGCTATCCTGCCGAAATCCATTTCCAACAGAACGGCAAATTGTATTTCCTCTAATAAGGTGACATTGGCCGAGCCAGTTTCGCTTTGAGCCAATGCAGAAGTTTGCATGGCGCATACAGCGCACAAAGCCGTTAGAGAATATCGCACAGCCGAAGTTTTTAGATCAGAAAGTAACATGATAAGTCCCCACATATCAAAATCGTTGTGGCTATATTTATATGTATTAAATTGTAAAATATTGCTGAGAATGTTGGTTAATATTTTCATAGCAAATAAGAATTTAACCTTTATTGGTCCATGAAATTGGCCATAGATATGGTTATCGGCACCAACTTTCTTTGCGGCCTTTCCAGCGATGCGCCAGTCCTTCGGCTATTAAAATATTCCCTAAGCTAATCCCGCCGCGCTCAACCTTGCGAAGGTCGCGGCCATAATGGTCTTTATCCCGCGGGCCGCTTTTTAAGGTAAAATGACCCGCATTTAATAATGTATAAAGCCGAGATTTAGCACGCTTTGCAAGCATGGCCTCTTGCGCGCATTTGGGCTGTGAAATTTCGGGTGTATTAATATCGGATATTCGGATTTTGCGACCCTTATACCAAAATGTATCGCCATCAACCACGCAATTTACGCGCGGCGATTTATCACAACAGGTGAAATCAACACGTTCCATGTCCATGAAAAATAAAGCAAGAAGCAACATGGCCTCTGCTTATCCAGCTAAGCTACTCAATCAAGGCGATGCTCATCCATTATGGGGATAGCAAATTCACACGGCAAATTCATAGTGCGCCATTTCCACATGGTAATGGCAATAATGCATCATAATCGGATGAATTATTTAGGCTTTGTGTTATTGCGCTGCCATGTTCCTTTGCTGGTTCTGCCAGGTCGGGAAGTGGGGTTTTGCCTTACACGCGGCCGCGCTCTTGGCGGCCTGTTATTTTGCGAAGTTTCACGCGCTCTTGGCGGAACATTATTCTGTCTAGGCGGTCTGCTGCGTTCTTGCCTATTCTGCGACTGACGTGCGGGTGGTTGCGCTTGCTGAGAATCCCTATTACCAGCTTGCGCTGCATTACCATTTCTTCCGCGCTGCCGAGCGCCTGAGCCATCACTATCGGATCGTCTAGCTGCGCGCCGTTCATTTCTTCTGTCGCGTCTTTCGCTGCGCTGCCTATTGTCTATATTTTCATTTTGATCGCGTCTATCGCGCCTAGCTTGACGTCTGTCTTGACGGTTTTCAAAACGATCATCTCTTCGATTTTCATTTCGATCATTCCTGCGATCAGCGCGGCGAGGTGCCCTGTCTCTATCACTTCTGGCTCTATCGCCTCTTACTCCATTACCTCTTACTAAGCGCTTACCTCTGCGCTCGCTCCATGGGAAACTGCGCAATCTATAGCCGCTAAAACTGCGGTTTGAAAAACGGCTTTGGAAATATCGCTGACGCTTGCGGCCCCAATATCCCAAATAATAATCATTCATACGATGACGGCGACCTAAATTATCAAATATAAAAAATCCAAAACCTGGATAATAAAAATCTTGATGCCAACCACCGCCATATCCGAAATTGGCAAAGCCATATTCCAAATCACATCCATAATAAGCATCATATTCATTATAAGGATCGCAATATTGGTCATCATTATAACCCAAACCATTTTGGCTATAACCATCACCATATACGCATGCTGATAAGCTCATGAGGGCCAATGGCGCGATAAACATATTTTTCAAATTGATTTTCATATAATTATCCCGCCCCATCATATTGCGCACATCAAATATTCTTATCATTTATAGAGTTGATGATTCGCGCATGTTATATTCTATATATAGCTACATAGTTTTGATTGAATTGAATGTGAACGGCGTTGACTATATTCATTAATAGACGTAAAAGTTTAATCGGTTGATTAAAAATAGGACCATAGAAAATAGGACAATAGTATGGCATTTGCGCACACCGAAGAAGCCAATCCCCATTGGGTAAAACGATCTAAAGAAGATGATTTATCTCATATTCCGGGCGATATGGGATGGCCCGTCATTGGTACTACAATTGAGTTATTAAAAGACCCACGTGCTTTTGGCCTCAAAATGATAGAAAAATATGGGCCCGTCTATAAAACCAACAGCTTTGGTGGGATCAATATCGCAATGATGGGCCCAGATGCCAATGAGCTGGTATTGTTTAACAAAGACAAGATTTTTTCGAGCGAACAAGGATGGGGCCCTGTCCTCAATAATCTATTCCCACGCGGTCTTATGCTGATGGATGGCGATAAACATCGTATGGATAGAAAAACATTATCCGTGGCGTTTAAGCCTGCTCCGATGAAACATCATTGCGAAGTTTTGAATGAGGGCATTTCAGAGGGCGTCGCAGCTTGGCAGGGGCAGAGTTTCAAATTTTATGATGCGATTAAAAAATTATCGCTCGATACCGCTGCATCGTCCATATTGGGTATCCCATGGGGGCCAGAGGCCGATAAGATAAACCAAGCATTTGTCGATGAGGTGCAAGCATCTGTTGGTGTTGCACGTAAACCATTGCCTTTCACAAAAATGGCAAAAGGGATGAAAGCGCGGCAATATCTTTTGGATTATTTTACGCCCCAAGTGGCCGAGCGGCGCGCCAAAGGTGGCAATGATATTTTTACGCAAATCTGTCTGGCCAAAGATGAAAATGACGAATTGCTCAGCGAAGGCGAAATTGTCGATCATCTTAATTTCTTAATGATGGCGGCGCATGATACCATTACATCATCGGCGACCAGCTTAATTTATTATCTCGCGAAAAACCCAGAGTGGCAGGATAAGCTGCGCGAAGAATGTCTTGAAATTGCGCCTGCGGGAGAGGCTGTGCAATATAGCGATCTTGGTAAGATGACATATACAGAAATGGCTTTCAAAGAGGCATTGCGATTGATACCACCCGTGCCATCTATGCCGCGCCGCGCTCTAAAAGACTTTACCTTTCGCAATCATTTCATCCCTGCGGGCACCAATATTGGGATTAGCCCAAGCTATGTCCATCTTATGGAGGAGCATTGGCCAGAGCCGAGAAAATTTGATCCAATGCGCTTTACGCCCGATCAGATTCAGGCACGTCACAAATATGCTTGGGTTCCCTTTGGCGGCGGTGCGCATATGTGTTTAGGGCTGCATTTTGCTTATATGCAGATTAAAATCTTGGTGCATTCCATGCTAACGCAAAACCGCATTGTGGTTCCCGATGGTTATGAACCCAAATGGCAAGCCTTTCCCATCCCGCAACCGCGCGATGGATTGCCGATTACATTAGAAGCGATTTAACAGGCTTAACCGCTATTTCTTAGCGCCGTGGCAACCGCGTTAATCGAGAGCTGAATGCCCTCTTTGATTTGCGGGTCATTTTCCCCTGCTCTGTGACGTTTCATCAGCTCAATTTGCAGCAAATTAAGCGGCTCAATATAGGGCAGACGCAGACCAATGCTATTGAACAGAGGTTGGTTATGCTCCAGCAAATGGTTTTGCCCCGTGATAGAGAGCAGCTCGTCATGCGTCTGTCCCCAAGCGCTGCGGATTTCAGAAAAAATAGGTTTCGCAGCATCTTGATCGACCACCAATTCCGCATATTTTGCGGCTATACCCATATCAGATTTCGCCAACACCATTTCCATATTGGCCAATACCGATTGGAAAAAGGGCCAACGTGCCGCCATATCCTTGAGCATCGCTTTGTCTTCAAACGCAGCCAAGGCTTGACCCGTACCAAACCAACCAGGCAGCATGACGCGCGCTTGCGCCCAGCTAAACACCCATGGAATAGCGCGCAAATCTTGAATCTTATTGGTCTTTTTACGGCTTGATGGACGCGAACCAATTTTTAGATTGGCTATCTCTGCAATCGGCGTCATCTGGCGGAAAAAGCTGTTAAAATCTGGGTTATCATAAACCAATGTGCGATAATGTTTATGCGCATTGGCCGAGATTTTGCTCATCGCTTCGTGAAATTCATCAAAGCCTTTTTCATTGAGCGGCTGCGTATCGAGCGAACTTAATAATGTCGCACTGGCTATCGCCTCTAAATTTTGTGACGCCGTTTCCGATGTCCCATATTTTGCCGCAATCACCTCCCCTTGTTCGGTAATGCGAATGCGCCCTTGCACCGTACCCGCAGGCTGAGCGTTAATCGCACCAAATGCGCTGCCGCCGCCGCGCCCTACGGCGCCACCGCGACCATGAAACAGCTGCATCGCAATGCCAGCATCTTCGAATATTTCAGCCAATGTGCTGCTCGCTTGATAGAGCCCCCATGTCGAAGTGATATAACCGCCATCTTTATTGCTGTCGGAATATCCAATCATCACCTCTTGATGGTCATGCCCTGCCAATACTGATTTAATCTCTGGTAGCGCCAAATATTCGCGCATCACATCGGGAGCATTTTCCAAATCGGCCACTGTTTCAAACAAAGGCACAGCCATGATAGAGCTGCGCGCGCCATTATCATGAATCTGATAAATACCGACTTCTTTGAGGAGCAAATAAACCTCCAGCATATCAGATACTGTTTCACCATTGCTGATGACATAATAAGTGATAGCCCGCTCACCAAAGCGTTTTTGCGCCGCCGCAGCAGCGCGAATGATATTCATTTCTTTTGCCGTATCTTCGGAAAATTCCTGCCAAGGCGTTGTGAGCGGCCTGTTATGCGATAATTCTTTGCGCAATATAGCGCTGCGCTCTTCTTCTGATAGTGATAAATAATCATCAGTAATCCCTGCGCTGGCCAATAATTCAGCGACAGTTTTTTCATGGATTTTGCTGTTTTGACGCATATCGAGCGACGACATATGAAAACCAAAAACCTCTATCGACCGGATTAAACGGCCCAAAGCCCCTTGCCCCGCCAAAGCACCGCCGCCAAAGCTGGCCAATCCATTCGCAATAGCGGCCAAATCACCTCGCAATTGTTCAGCAGTATCATAGGCTTTCGCTTCTATGGGAGATGGGCGCGATGAACGCTTGCCGGTTAATTGCAAACATGTAGCATCCAGACGGGCATAGATACCCGACAGAGCGCGCCTATAAGGCTCATCTTCACGGCTTGGGGCATCATCACCGCTAATCTCTGCTAAATGCGCTACTTCGTCGCTTACATCGGCTATGTCGGTGGATATGCTGAGCTCTGCGCCCAAATCATGCAGCGATTCCAAATAATATTCTAATGCTGTGGCGCTCGAACGTTCCAAAGCCATTGTAAGGGCCTGAGCATCCACAAATGGATTACCATCACGATCGCCGCCAATCCAGCTGCCCATGCCTAAGAAGCTTGGGATGCGCTTGCCCAAAATTCTCTCCCAACGGGCGTATAATTTGGGCAATGTTGGCAAAAATACATCGCGCCCATAGGTGCGGGCATTTTCAACTTCATCGGCAACAAACAGCCGCGTATTGCGCAGCGGGCGCGTTTGCCACAATAATGCTATTTGACGGAAAATAGCATCGTCAATAATATCGCCATATTCGGTGACTTCATAGCCTCTGTCTTTTAAGGACATGAGCGAAGCGATATGATTTTTATGATCGATCATGCTCTTGCGGCGCACTTCGGTGGGATGCGCCGTTAACACAGGCATGATTTTAGCATTGCCCAGCAGTTCAATAATATCGTCTTTGCTGACGCCTTGCGATGATAATTTCTCTATCGCTTCGGCTACTGTAGCCCCGCTCTCTTGTTCTACGCCTTGGCGATCTTCGGCCAAATTGGCGAGCATAGAAAAGAGCATGAAGCCGCGCACAAAATTAATCGTATCATCTAAATTTAGAGCCCCTAATCCAGAATCAACATCATGGCTATCGCCCTCTAATAACCCATTATTGCGGCGAAAACGATCGACGCTCGTTGCCCGAATATATTCGGTCTGGCGATAGAGATTTTCACCGCCATAGGCTTTTATGACGTCACCAAGCATTTTCCCTAGAAATTTTATATCGGGATTTTGTGCAATTGTGGGCTTTGTATCATTCATCTTTTTGTGCTTTCTGGGGAGATATATTATTGATTATCAATTGTAATTCATATCAACGATTAGCAAGCGCATTGCTTAAATTATCGATGAAACGGCTTTGTGTCTCAACATCGGATTGAACAAATTTTTGCAACTGCAATAATCGATCAATATTCGCGTTTGATGCTTTATTTTCCAATCTGGCAAATATAATTTTATCGAGCGCCGACAGTGATTTGAGCGAGGGCGCACGCGCGCGATCTAATCTTGAAATCTCAACCTGAGCGATAGACCAATTATCGCTGCCAAAAGCTGCGCCTTGTGCTTTTCTGACGATGGCTTGCGCTTTGGATGATTGGGCTGCAAAATTTGCATCTGCTTTATTATGACTTTGCCATATTTTCATGGCGTCATCGCTTAGGCCATTACCAATGGAATTTCTGCCTATATTATCAGACACCAATATCGAATCATTGGCTATCGCATCCGGACTAGCTTGTGCCCGCATTTCTTCTAATGATATTTCAAAGGCACGCTTATTGAGCGATGGCGCGTCAACCAAAGTGCTGCCACACGCAGATAGTGCCAAAAATGAGGCCAAAAGCATTATATGTGAAATTGCTGTTTGCATGGCTGTTATCTACGATTAGAGACGCATTGCTGCAAGTGTCATCTTGCGCTTAATTGGTTTAGATTGAAACTGATTCACGCTCCATTGGCGCTACATCAATAGCCACAGCCAAAGCAGGTCGCAAAATCTGGCCAAAAAAAATACATATAAATATCGATATTATGTGCAAAACCGTTGACAAAATAGATATGATGGCTTAGCTGCCCGCTTTCCAGCATGATGTATCGGGAATCACTTTTCCGCTTCCATCATAATGGAAACTTGTGATTTCAGGGATACTCCCATGAAACATAAAGCTGAATGAAACGGATGAATTAGGCCATGTTCGCTATTGTGCGCACTGGCGGCAAGCAATATCGCGTAGCCGCTGGAGATAAAATTGCAGTCGAAAAACTGCCCGGAGAAGCTGGCGACACTGTGACGCTAGATGATGTATTGCTTGCTGGTGACGGTGGCGAAATAAAAGACAGCAAAGGCCTTGCGGTTTCTGCTGAAATTATTGCCCAAGAGCGCAGCGAAAAAGTGGTTGTTTTCAAAAAACGCCGCCGCCATAATTATCGCCGTAAACAAGGTCATCGCCAGTCGATTACTTTATTGCGGATTACAGCCGTTGGTAAAGATGCTCCTAAAAAAGCAGCTGCCAAAAAAGCTGAACCTGCAAAAGCAGCCAAAGAAGATAAAGCAGAAGCCCCTAAAAAAGCAGCGCCTAAGAAGGCTCCCGCTAAAAAGGCCGCAGCTAAGGCAGATGCTAAACCAGCCGCAAAAAAAGCGGCTCCAAAAAAAGCAGCAGCTAAAAAAGCTCCTGCTAAAAAAACGACAAAGAAAGATAGCTGAGCCAATTGGTTCGCTGATATAGGAGTTACCCATGGCACATAAAAAAGCAGGTGGTTCGTCAAACAACGGTCGCGATTCAGAAGGTCGTCGCCTCGGCGTTAAAAAATATGGTGGTGAATCCGTATTGGGCGGCAACATCATCATTCGTCAGCGCGGTACAAAAGTATATCCGGGCGGCAATGTAGGTATGGGCAAAGATCATACATTATTTGCACTTACCGAGGGCAAAGTGCGCTTTCACTCTGGTAAATTGGGCCGCAAATATGTCTCAGTTGATAGCCTAGCGCAAGCAGCCGAATAAGGACAACATAGGGTTGTCCCAGAGGATGACCCCAAAATCATTTATATAAATGATGTATTAGGGAGAGGGTCATACCGCTCCCTTTATTTTTGCCTATTTCATTCTCCCTAAAAAACCCATTCGCCAGTGGCCAATTTGTGGCCAATCGCCAGTGACAAATTGTCGGTCTATTGTCGGTCCATTGTCGGCCTTTTGTAATGGGGCTGTAACAATAGCGTCACTTATCAAGCTTAAGGGCGCCATAAGGAGAATTTCATGTTCGCACGTACAGACAGATTATTATTAAGGCCCGTTTGGAATGAGGATGCTGCTGCACTGGCAAAAGCAATCTCTGATGAGGCTATTGTGCGCAATCTTGCTATGGCGCCTTGGCCCTATACTTTGCAAGATGCGAAGGAATTTATTCAGATTGAACGTTCAGATATGACGCCTAATTTCATGGTGATGCGCCGCTCCCATGCCGCGCCAGAGCTGATTGGGGCCTGCGGATTATTAAATCGTAACGGCGCTATAGAGATTGGATATTGGATTGCCCGAGACCATTGGGGATTGGGTTATGCTACTGAGGCCGCAAAAGCTGTGTTAAGAATCGCCTACAGCCTAGGTCATAAGCAAATTCATGCAGGATATTTTGCTGACAATCCAGCATCTGGTAATGTCCTGCGAAAATTAGGCTTTGTCGAATCGGGTTCAATCACGAGCACATTTAGTAAAGGCCGAGGCGCGAAAGCCGAATTAATAGCTATGCAAATAGAAGATTTAGCAAAGACATTAACATTGAATGAGCAAGAGGGGGGAGGCAACATAGTGATGCGTCCCCCCGCTTATTATGATTCGCATTATGTTCATGAGGAGTCTTTTGAGACGATTCTCAAAACTGCGGCTTAAGCCAGTTCAGCGACTTTCTGTTTTTTGACGGGTTTAACATCCATCATAAATTCGCTCTCACCTGCGGGTATCAAATGGCGATCATCGGTTTGCCAAGGGTGAAAATTTGGTTTTAAGAATTGGAACCAAGGCTTAATTACATTTCTGGCCAAACCATTTTTCCTAAATCCATAGCGCATCATGCCCCAAAAAGCACCCCAACCGCTGTGACCTTCTTGCTTGAGCAAATGGATTTGCGCAACGGTACGGTTGCGGAAAAAAGTATAGGTCATCGCTAAGAAAAAGGATATTCTATAGAGATAACGGCGTGTAGACGACCAATCTTTCGTGGCCTCATTCCAAACATTGTAGGCCACTGCCTTATGCTCAATCTCTTCGGTCGCATGCCAGAGCCAGATTTTCTTCAGTTCAGGATCCGCATTACCCAAATGCCTGTCATTCGCCAATATTTCAGCGGATATGATGGAGGTCAGATGCTCAATACATACAGTAGCGCGAAGACGGTAAAATTCATCTTTGCCGTTCAGCCGTTTAACAAGGTTGATAATGTCTTTCTCAACGGTCTTAATCTCAAATCCAGCACTGGTCATACCTTTGTTAAAAGCACCATGTTCGCGGCTATGATTCGCTTCTTGTTGAATAAAAACAGTAGCTTCTTTTTGCGTTTCAGGACTCAATCGGTCTTGCCAAATTTTAATGCTGTCGATCATGAAAACTTCAGCATATGGAAAAGAAATGGACAGGCTGTTGTAAAATGCCGTGGCAAAGGGATCATCATCGACCCAATGTTTTTTTAACTCAACAGGCCGTTGCACCCGATATTTGCGGGCATGCATATCATCGCCATAGGCGTGAATTTCATCATCATTATGATCATTTTCAAAGAATATTTTGTCCATATTCTTGATAATAGCCGATTTTCTATAAAATCACAAATATCTTAACAGATATTAACCAATTCATTCGCTTTTGATGCTGATTAGATGCTGAATTTAAGCGGCAATATTATCTTTTTTGTCGGAAGTTTTATCAGTTTCGATGAATTTATCGAAAATCTCTTCAACTGACCCTCCCATGATGAATTGGCTATCACCAGCTGCTATCAAATGACGGTCATCAACGGACCATGGATGGAAATTCACTTTATAAAAAGCCGCCCAAGGTCTTGCTAATTTTCTCAATAAACCGCCTTTTTTCAATCCATAGCGCATCATTGCAAAAAATGCCGCGCGCTTTGAATATCCGTCTTGTTGCAGCAAATAAATCTGCGCTCTTAAACGGTTGGAAAAGAAACGATAAGTAATGACGGTGAAAAATACAGAGCGGCTAACCCAACGGCGCAGAGACGACCAATCTTTAGTAGCCTCTAACCACACATTATAAGCAACGGCTTTATGCTCTATTTCCTCTGTTGCGTGCCATAACCACATTTGATTAAGTTCTGTTTCCGCACCTGCTAGATGGTTCTCATCTGATAATAATTCAGACGATATAACCGCCGTTAAATGTTCCATGCACATCGTCATTTGCAAACGATCTAAATCGCTGCGCATGTTTAATTCTTTGACGAGATTTAATATATCTTTTTCAACGGATTTAAATTCATAGCCTGCTTCAATCATTCCGCGATTAAAGGCAATATGCTCTCTGCTATGGTTTAATTCCTGCTGAATGAATGCATTTATTTCTTCGCGCATAGCTTCGCTTACATGCTCGCGCCAAGGCTTTAAACTGTCTATCATATAGACTTCTGCGTGCGGGAAAGAAATGGACAGGCTGTTAAAAAATGCTGTCGCAACAGGATCATTGTTCATCCAATGACGGCCCATAGGCACCGGCCGGCTCATACGAAATTTTCTAGGATTCAACACAGGGTTTGATGGACCATTTGATAGGCCACCAAATATAGATTTAAATTGTTCCCAAATATTACTCATTAAAATTTACTACTACTAACCAATAAATATATGATGTATGCCAATGGTTAATAAATTAGATTTTAAGTTGATTATAATGACAAAAGCAAAACGTTTATCCCCCCAAGAAAGCCGAGAAATAGCTCTAGAAGCGGCCAAAACCCTATTGATAGAGACAGGTCCGCAAGCTGTAACGCTAAAGGCTGTAAGCAATCGCATAGGGAAAACCCATGCTAATTTATTGCACCATTTCGGATCGGCATCTGGATTGCAAAAAGAATTGGCCACTTATTTAAGCAAATCCGTATGCGATAATATTGGCATTGCGCTTACCAAAATGCACGAAGGCGAATTGCCCGCACGCGATTTAGCAGATATGATATTTGACGCTTTCAATCGCGATGGCGCGGGGGCATTAGCATCTTGGATGTTATTAACGGGCAACGAAGATGCGCTGAATCCAATTGTTGAAGTCATTCATGATTTGGTAGAACAAATCATTCAAAGCAATAATGAATTTAAAGAAAATGATTCAACATTGCGCAAAGATACATTGCAGCTGGTATTATTATCAATGGGCGATGCTCTATTGGGTGCGCCATTGGCGGCATCCCTTGGTTTACCGAGGGACGCAGCTCGCGAGATAGCAGTATCAATATTGGATCAAAAGTTTAAGGTCATAGAATAAGACCCCCTTTCCTCTTTTGATTTGCACATCCAACACAGCCTTAGCTGGCCAAATAGCAATTAGAGCGTTAAAGGGGCTTTATGCATTTTTTAGACCAAGCAAAAATTTATGTTCGCTCTGGCGCAGGTGGCCCTGGGGCCGTCAGCTTTCGGCGTGAAAAATATATTCAATATGGCGGCCCCGATGGCGGTAATGGCGGCAAAGGCGGCGATATTATATTCGAAGCCGTTGCTGGTCTTAATACTTTGATTGATTTTCGATATGCACAGCATTTCAAAGCCCAACGCGGAATCCCTGGCTCTGGACGTGATAGAACGGGTGCTGGCGGCAAAGATTTAATCATTAAAGTTCCAGTTGGCACGCAAGTTTTGGCGGATGATGAAGATCGCAGCTTGCTTATCGATATGACCAAAGAAGGCCAAAAAGTTACTTTTTTACGCGGTGGTGATGGCGGCCGCGGTAATGCGAGTTATAAAAGTTCAACCAACAGAACCCCGCGCCAACATGGCCCCGGACATCCTTATGAAGAATGTTATGTCTGGTTGCGCCTAAAATTATTGGCTGATGCTGGCTTAGTTGGTTTGCCCAATGCTGGTAAATCTACTTTCATTAATTCTGTATCCAACAGCAAAGCTAAAGTTGGGGATTATGCATTTACGACCCTAAAGCCGCAGCTAGGCGTCGTTAGCCACAAAGGCCGCGAATTTGTTTTGGCCGATATTCCCGGCCTGATAGATGGTGCATCCGAAGGCGTTGGCGTTGGTGATCGCTTTTTGGGCCATATTGAACGTTGCGCTATATTAATCCATCTTATTGATGCAACGGGCGATGATCCCGTTTCGGCATGGAAAACGGTGACCAAAGAATTGGAACAATATGGCGCTGGTTTGGCCGATAAGCCGCAAATATTGGCATTGAACAAAGGCGATTTACTAGGCCCTGAATTAATGGACGATATCGCCAGTCAATTGCGCGATGCAGGCGCAGGCGACATTATATCTATATCGGGTGCTACGGGCGATAATATTAGTGCTGTGATGGATAAGGTTTTGGAATCGCTGCCTGGATTTAGCAGCGTCGAGACGAGTAAATCTGGTCCTTTTGATCCAAGCATATCCAATGGCACTTCACACAGCGAAGGTGATGAGGAAATAAAGCAATGGTCACCGATTTAGGGGGCAATGATTTAGATGCCTCCGCTGCAGGGGACTCTGGCCTAAAAGAAGATAATTTAGGAACAGCAAAACGTATTGTCATAAAGATTGGATCATCACTATTGGTTCAATCTGATGGCGCGCCAAACAGCGCGTGGTTGCTTACGGTGGCCGAAGATATTGCAAGGCTGCGCGATCAAGGCAAAGACATAATAGTCGTTAGCTCTGGAGCGGTTGCTCTTGGTGCTAAAAAATTGGGCATAGAAAGCCGTGAGAACCTGACCACATCGCAAGCATGTGCAGCAGTCGGGCAAATTAATCTGGCTGGACTATGGACAGATACGCTTCAAACACAACAGCTTATAGCCGCGCAAATGCTATTGACGCTGGATGATTTAGAGGACCGCAGGCGCTATTTGAATATTTCCTCAACGCTTGAAAAATTAATCCAAACGGGTGCGATCCCAATCATCAATGAAAATGATAGCGTTGCTACCGAAGAAATTCGCTATGGCGATAATGATCGTTTAGCAGCCCGTGTTGCCCAAGCCTGTAATGCCGATTGCATCATATTATTATCCGATGTCGATGGGTTATTTGATCGCAACCCTTCTGAACCTTCAGCGAAAATCATCCCCAACATATATCATATTGATGAAACCATAATATCGGCGGCTACGGGGGCCACATCCGATGTTGGAACGGGCGGGATGACCTCTAAAGTAGAAGCCGCCGCCACCGCGATGAGCAGCGGTATTAATATGATTATAGCATCGGGGCAAAAAGAATATCCTCTATCTGCTATCCAAAAAGGTGAAGCGCATAGCCTGTTTCATAAACAAGAGGGTGATGCTGATAGAGGGCAGAAAAAATGGCTCAACGGCCGTTTGCATGCCCAAGGGAAATTATTCATTGATGATGGCGCTGCGCTGGCCCTTTCCAATGGTGCGAGCTTATTAGCGGTTGGCGTAAAAGGGTATGAACAAGATTTTCTGCGCGGTGATGTCGTTGAAATAATTGACCCTGTAGGCACTATTTTGGCGCGCGGTTTAAGCGAATATGATGCGCGTGAAATAGAGATTATCATGGGCAAAAGCAAAGATGAGATTGCTGAAATATTATCCTATACACCGCGCAGCGCATTAGTGCATCGCAACCATATGGTCATGATATGAGCAAGCCCGTCATAGCCATTACCGGAGCAACCGGATTTGTCGGCACGATCGTCATGCAGCAATTGCAAGAAATGGGATATGCAATCCGCGCGCTCACCCGCAAAGATCAAGAGCCGATCGAATATGTCGAATGGATCAATGGCGCGCTCGATAATCCATCTAGTCTGGAGACATTATGCGAAGGTGCAGATTGCATTTTGCACATAGCCGGCGTGGTCAATGCACCCAATATCGCAGGGTTTGAAGCAGGCAATGTCGATGGAACCGCTGCGGTGATAAAAGCTGCTAAAGCGCAAGGCATAAGACGCTTTATCCATATTTCGTCTTTATCGGCACGCGAGCCGCAATTATCGCATTATGGCGCGAGCAAAGCAAAGGCCGAGAAATTGGTTGGGGCAAGCATGCTCGATTGGACCATCATTCGCCCGCCTGCTATTTATGGGCCAGGGGATATGGAGATGCTTGATCTGTTTATCATGGCCCAAAAAGGATATATTCTCATGCCGCCCAAAGGCCGCGCCTCCTTTATCCATGTAGAGGATTTAGCACGGTTGATTATCGCACTTATCCCCGCGCACGAAGATGCGACTGCGCAAATATTTGAATGCGATGATGGCGTAGAAGGCGGATGGTCCCACGATAGTTTTGGCCGTGCCGTAGGTATGGCGATAGATAAGCAAGTAACGGCCATTAATGCGCCCAAAATATTATTAAAAATTGGGGCCTTATTTGATCGATTATTCCGCGGCAAAAAGGCCAAATTAACATGGGATCGTGCAAATTATCTATCGCACCCAGATTGGGTGATTGATAGAGCCAACGCGCCGTCACCTTCATTATGGAAACCCGCAATAGAGACGCGCCAAGGATTAAAAGACACGGCGCGATGGTATCGCAAAAACAGCCTAATTGATTAAGCAGCTTCTTCCATAGGATGCAGATCCCTCAATGATGGGGGGATTGATTGCGCTAAGGGAATCGCATCATTACAAAAAGCACATTCAGCGCTAGAGCGTCCAATATGCCAATGAGAATGGCCACATGATGGGCAATGATTCACACTATCGGCATAATATAATGGTATGGCAACGCGATGTAATGGCGATTGCGCATTTGATTTCATAAAATCTATATTATTCATATACATATTACATATCCTCTTATGTGCAACAGAAATTGGGGCTACGTTCAACTGTTGCTTACTGTCGATAAATTGAAGCAGATGGGATGAACCAATTCTGAATTATCTTGCGATATTCACTTTATGTTGGTTTTATAATTGAGATAAAAATATTAACGCCTACGCTGTTACACAGTGGAAAAATGAAAAGGATAGCAAGAAAACAAAAGCAGGACGTAGCAAGAGGACAAAAAAATGAAATATATCGCGCTCGCACTCGCATTCATCGCATCCCCCATAATGGCACAAGATAATATTAGTGATGAACCCATCACCGCCACTGGGCCGCTAGGCAATCTCGCAGGGAGCTATAAAGATGCAGGAAAAGATACGCCCGTCGTTTTGATAATAGCAGGATCTGGCCCAACGGATCGCAATGGCAATAGCCCGCTCGGTATTAATGCCAATAGCTATAAATTGCTGGCTGAGGCCCTTGCCCAAAAAAACATATCATCGGTACGCATTGATAAGCGCGGCATGTTCGGCAGCGCTTCTGCGATTAAGGATGCTAATGCAGTGACTATTGCCGATTATGTGAGCGATGTGAACGCATGGAGCGACACTATTCGCAGCAAAACCAACCAAAAATGTATCTGGCTTGCTGGACATTCAGAAGGCGCATTGGTCGCTTTAGCCTCTGCACAAGCCCCCAAAAATATTTGCGGTGTCATCACTATCGCTGGCCCTGGTAGGCCGCTTGATGAGGTTTTGCGCAAACAATTATCGAGCAACCCCGCCAATGCACCGATCATGGGCGATGCATTATCAGCGCTCAAAAAACTAAAGTCTGGTGAAAAGGTTGATGTATCGCGCATGCATCCTGCGCTACAAGGATTATTCAATCCCGCCGTTCAGCCCTTTATGATTGATTTATTTTCTTATGATCCCGCCGCATTAGCCGCGCAAACGCAACTGCCCTTGCTCATCATCCAAGGCGATAATGATATACAGGTCTCGGTAAAGGATGCAGAAATTTTGGCGAAAGCAAACCCAAAATCGACCCTAGCCATCATCCCAAATATGAACCATGTGCTGAAAACTATAGAGAGTAAAAACCGCGCTGTGAATGCGCAAAGCTATGCCAATCCTGATTTGCCACTATCCCCGAAATTGGCTGATATTATAGCGCAATTTATCGAAAAATAAGCTCTTCTCAAAAGAGCATTGCTTCATCGCAAGATAGAAATTTACCGCTTCAAATTTCATAGGGTTTGTGCGTCATGAGCGCATTGCTGCTTCATGTCCAGCCTCCTGTTATACGCATTAAAAATATGTCGACCTGTCAAACACTCTTGACAGGCATGAAAGAATCACTGTAAAGAGCTCTTGACACAATGGAGAATGATATTTGGAAAATGTCGTAAAACAATATCGTGAAGCCAAAGGATGGAGCCAAGGCGAACTGGCAAAACGCTTGGGTGTGTCACGGCAAACAATCAATGCCGTTGAGACAGACAAATATGACCCCAGTCTGCCGCTCGCTCTGCGTATGTCCAAAACATTTGGAATAGAGGCACGCGAATTATTTATCGATGATTGGGAAAGTGGAGAAGAGTGATGACAGAGGTAAAAATGCCAGATGAAAAAATACAAAGTGAAAAACGTAAAAAATATTGGATGCAGACCGGTTTTGGAGCAGTGTTCGGATTTATTGGTGCTTTGTTTGGACTTAAAATTATTGACAGCGCGCTAAATCCGCAAGATTTTAAATTATCGATAGAGTTGATCTTGGCTGGCAGTGTTGCAAACATATATGCTTGCATTGGTGCGTTCATGCTTATTGGTTTATTATTACCCAAAAAGCATGGCGTGAAACTTCTCAATGTTGAAGATGAAGAAGAATTAGCAGAACAAGGAAAAATATTATGGGGCAGTAGTTTTGCAATGGTGGCTATAGGCATTGCAATGTTCCTATTGCTTTTATCTGGGCCAGATGGATATTTTCATCCCGCAATTGGGTTTTCGGCAATGAGTATAGCTTTTATATTTTCGGTAGCGGTATCCATAAAAGAATGGCCGCATTATGATGAAATGATGCGCAAACTAACCATAGACTCAACCTATTTAACGGCATCAATATTATTCACTATCATATGGTTTTGGTGCAGCGCTGCTTGGATAGGGTGGATAGCAATGCCAAATCCAATCATTTTATTGGCCCTATTCATGGGAATATATTTGCTAAGTGTATTTATAATTGCAGGCAAAATGGGTTTAACCGAAACGCGCTAATGATAGCCCAAAACCAGGCAATATTGGCAAAATCCTCCGAGGTTAGACGCAAACTATCAATGCCATGTTTGGGAAAGTAGAGAAGAGTGATGACAGAAGCAAAAACGCCAGACGAAAAAATACAGGGCGACAAACGCAAAACAATTTGGAAACAAATTATTTATGGAGCAATTTTCGGATTTACAATTACCTCCGCATTTAATTTCTTTTTTGGAGACAGGTTAGATAGTCTGCCTGCATTATCTGGCGATGCCATATTACTAAACTTCATTGGTTTTATATACGCACTGATGGGGGTTGTATGCGGATTGGGGCTTATACTTCCAAAAAAAATGGCCGTGCAAATGCTTAATATAGAAGATGAAGAAGAGCTAGATGAACAACGCCGTATTTTGACGGGATCTTCTGTCATTATGCTCGCTATTGGAATTTCATTATGTTTGCTGGCATTATCTGGAGACAGCGCAATCATATCTCCTGAGATAGCTTTCTCAGCTATTATTATTAGCACTCTCGCTGCTATATTTATAACCGTAAAAGATTGGAAACATTATGACGAATTATTACGTCAAATGTCATTAGAAGCCACATATTTAAGCTTTAGTATTACGGCAATGATATTATGGATATGGTGCAGTGCGGCTTGGATTGGCTGGATGTCATTGCCATCGCCCCTAATTATTATATCTCTAATTAGCGGATTTTATATTATTTCTATATTTATTATCTGTGCCCGCAAAGGGTTACTTATTAAGAAGTAGAGGAGCTTCTATATGACAGAATTATTAGGCGGATGCCTGTGCGGCAAAGTGCGCTATAATATCAAAGGGTCAATCATTAATTCCGCTATTTGTCATTGCCCTTCATGCCGCAAAGCAAGCGGTGCGCCAATGGTCGGTTGGGCGATGGTGAAACGTAGCGATGTTGATTTTGATAGGGATGCTATCGGACAATATGAATCATCGACAGGCGCATTGCGCAGCTTTTGCAGCAATTGCGGAACAACATTATTTTTCGAAGGCGATTATTTACCTGGAATGATCGACATTAGCACAGAGAGTTTTGATAATCCCGATAACGTCCTGCCGACGCTGCAAATATGGTGCAGCAGCAAATCCCAATGCGTGAGAGAATTGCCCAATATGCAATGTTTTGATGAATTTCCACCGCAAGAGTGATTACCCCATCTATAGCGCCGCTAAATCAGCAAATTCGCACAAGAGTTTGCGCGTATCGCGCGGGTCAATAATATCTTCTACGCTAAAATGCTCAGCACTCCTAAAGGGTGAGGTTACCCGCTCTAAACGCTCTTTAATCTCTGCCAGTTTCGCCGCAGGATCATCGGCAGATTCCAGCTCGCTTTTATAGGCCACCTCTAATCCACCAGCGATAGGCAAAGAACCCCAATCGCCCGATGGCCAAGCAAAACGATATTGAAATTTCTCGGCATTGCTCATCGCGCTGCCCGCTATACCAAAAGCGCGCCTAATAATGACGCTAGCCCAAGGAACATCGCTGCGATAAATGGCGTTCATCGCATTGACGCCATAGCGTATCGTGCCGGTTTTCTCAGCTTCTAAACCGATCATAAAACCCGGATTATCAACCAGATGGACAATAGGCAGATGGAATTGATTAGCAAGCTTCACAAAACGTTCAACCTTTTCAGACGTTTTCGCATCCCATGATCCGCCCAAGAAACTCGGATCATTGGCCAGCACCGCAACGCTATGTCCATTTAGCCGCGCAAAAGCGGTCATAGAGGCCCGCCCCCATTTGCGCCCCATTTCAAACACGCTGCTTCGGCCATTCTCATCTTGGTCAAAAACATGGTGCATGATTTTGCGCATCGAATAGACTTGCTTATCCTCGCGCGGCACGATTGAGAGTAATGCCTCATCGCTGCGATCCGATGGGTCATGACACGCTATGCGCTGCGCTTTTGCGCGAACATTGCTCGGCAGGTAAGAGAGGAATTTGCGCGCATAGAGAAACGCTTCCGCCTCGCTTTCAACTTCTTCATCCACTGTACCATTGCGCGCATGAATATCGCTGCCGCCCAATTCTTCCTTGGTCAAATTCTCACCAATAGCCGCCGCGACTGCTGGGCCAGCGGCAAAAATTTGCGATAGGCCTTTGACCATGATGCTATAATGGCTAGCCACCGTTCGCGCTGCCCCTAGACCCGCCGTTGGGCCAAGCGCCAATGCCACCACAGGAACATTTTCTTGGTTGGTAATCACATCATCCCAACCCGGAACCGCTGGCACATAGGTAAAGCCCATATCCTCTAACATCTTCACCGAACCACCGCCGCCCGTGCCATCAATCATCCGAATGATAGGCAGACCCAATTCAGAGGCCATTTTTTCGGCCTGTTGGAATTTGCGGTGCAAAGCCGCATCGGCCGCGCCGCCGCGCACGGTAAAATCATCGGCCGTTGCGACAATGGGGTTGCCATTGATATTGGCCCTGCCAAAGATGAAATTGCTCGGCGCGAAATCCTTCAGCTCTCCATCCGCATCATAGCTGCCTCGGCCCGCTATTTTTCCAATTTCACGAAAACTGCCTTCATCGACCAAGCCCGCAATGCGCTGCCGTGCATCCAATTTGCCGCGCCCATGTTGGCGAGCGACTTTATCTTCGCCGCCCATTTTTTCGGCTAATTTTTGGCGCAATGCCAATTCATCCAATTCCGCTTTCCATGTCATCTGAAAAGCTTAACCGAGCAATTAATAATCTGAAAGCTTTAATTAAGCCAGCACCGCATGGCCATATTCAACCCATGCAGCAAATTTGGGCGCTTTGGGGACATATTCGCGTTTTTCTTGGACAATCTTATACCCATTGGCAACAAGGCTGCCAATCACGAGGCGGGTAAGATGACAACCGCCCGCAAGCGGTTTCCAAATCGGTTCGATGCGGTTTTGCCATTTCGATATATTGCTATCGGGCGATGCTCCATGTTCCAAAAATAGCAATTTACCATCAGCTTTCAGCACCCGCCGTGCCTCACGCAACGTGGCAGTAACATCTTGCACAGAACAAAGCGTGAAGGTGACGACCACCGTGTCAAAATGATTATCGGGAAACGGCAAAGCCTCGGCAATGCCAGCCTTAATATCAAAATCTATGCCAGCCGTTTTGGCCGCGTCACGCGCACGGTTCAACAGTCCGGGTGATGGATCAACGCCCGATACGCTTGTCACGCGAGACGCATCATAAAAGCTTAAATTCAGGCCGCCGCCAACGCCGAGTTCCAGCACTTTACCAATCGCATGCGGCACGATGAGCGCGCGGCGTTTCATAATCTGCCCCTGCCCGCACGCAATGGGAATGATGCGCGGCACAATATGTTTATCCCATAGATTTTGTCTGAAATCCGCTTGGCTGAATGTGTTCATAGTTTACTCCTGCACTTTAGTTTCAACTATCTCTTTAAGACGGTCCAAGTTTTTCATAATATTCGCTTTGCCTTTTGCAATAGCATCTTCACGCTCTTTACCTTTATATGGGTTAATACATGCATATACTTCCAAACCGCTTTCATATTCAGCATCTGCTTTGGCAATAATAAAATGATACGCGTAATCTGTCCCAGAAATACTATCTTCAAACTGCTCTAGCTTTTTTGCTTCTTCTTCAAAAACCAAACCATTAAACACATAAGAACCGCAACCAAACCCACTAACTTGCCAATATATTGCTGCAACTAATGCTCTAAATTCAGCTACATGGTCGGTATAAACCCACAAAGGTAATTCAAACGAGCTATTGGATGATACAGACCATTTTTTCGTATCATTCAAACGATTTTGTTTTTCGGTACTGCCATTCAACAACTCAATTGATTGATTCTGAACACCGAATTTAAAACAAGTTAAATTGACAGTCTGAGAGGTTTTATAATATTTATCTTGCCTTGCAATTGCTATATCAACTGCATTCAATGTTTCATCTGATTGAGAATTAAGCTTTGATATAGCCAATTTCTCTAGAGTAAGAGAGCGTTCAAACTCACTGCTTGCATCATATCCACAAATAGAAAATAAATCGCTATAAGCCGCATTCAAACTATGACGCAGTTCAGGACTAAGTTTATCAACTTCAACTTCTGCTGGCGAAGCACATGATGTCAAAAATATCGCAGATATAAGGATCAGCGAACGAATGAACATCACTCATCGCCATATATCGCAATGACCTTCGTGCCATTGCTGCCACCGCGCGCGCGGTACATGCCCTCGGTGTTGAAACTAAATCCGCTATGCCCAAAGGGTGTGACATAGATAATCCCGCCATCACCGCCAATATCGCCTAATTCGGCGATCACCGCATCGGCCTCTTCTTGGACTTGCTTCTCGTTTAGTTCAAACTCGCTGGCATGGACAATATATGTATAATTGCCATCAGCATCTTTGGGGACGGTTAATTGTGCCTTGTCAATTTCACGGCGGAAACGATGCCGCAAGCGTGAACAAATTTCTTGAGCCACAGCCAAACGGATGAAATATTCGCCCGTTCCCGTTGCTGATATGCCGCAGGACCGATTATCCGCATAAGTACCAGCGCCGATAATCGGGCTATCGCCAACGCGGCCCCAACGTTTACCCGTTGTACCGCCTGTTGATGTACCCGCAGCGATATTGCCGTCCTTATCAACGGCGACAGCGCCGACAGTGCCAAACCTATAATCGCGCCCCAAAGCATCTAATCCAGCGGCATCAGTTTTTAACTCTATTGAGGATGTTTTAGCAGCAGATTTTTCGGCTTCGCGCTTGGTTTGCGCCGCTTTATAACGTTGCAAACTATCATAGCGCGATTGGGTGTAAAAATATTGCGGATCAACTTGTTCCAAACCTTGTTCGCGCGAAAATTGATCCGCGCCCGCTCCCGATAGCAAAACATGGCGGCTATTTTCCATAACCGCTCGCGCCAGCAAAATAGGATTTTTGGTATATTGCACGCCCGCTGCTGCCCCTGCGTTACGGGTCTTGCCATCCATAATGCTAGTGTCGAGTTCATTCTTGCCTTCCCAAGTGAACACAGCGCCTTTGCCAGCATTGAAATTAGGATCATTCTCTAAAATCATGATGGTGGCTGTAATCGCATCCATTGAAGTGCCGCCGCTTTTAAGTATTTCGCTTCCTTTGGCTAGAGCTTCATCAAGCTTTGCACGGATTGCAGCTTCGCGTTCAGCGGATAGATTTGCGCGTTTGATAACGCCTGCTCCGCCATGAATAGCGATGGACCATGTTGGTTCTTCAGTGTCCAACGCCGATAGTGGCTGCACCGCGACAGATAATGCCATCATGGCCGCAAACAATCTTTTCATGCTCATATCTCCTATTTGCAACTATCTTCATGATAATAGCAAATGGAGCAAGTGAAATTCTTTATGCCGCGCGAAATTGGTCTTTTGATGTTGTGATTTTCTTATTTCTATCTGATACTTTATTGAATCGTTTCAAACCAATCAATGGGCGAATAAAATCAAATGAACCGCCAATTCGATAATAAGACCATGACAATATATAGGTCGATAGCAGCAAGATTAGATAATCTATCGGCATAGAGAAGTTATAAGATAATAAAATATAACCAACTACCACAATGATGCTTTTGTGAATCACATAAAATGGGAATACAGATTCGTTGAGCATCGGCAGCCATTTATGATTATGGTTCAAAAACCGATCCGCAAAACCGATGAGTGCGATAGTCCCTAGCCATGCATGAACAGGCCGCGATAATGCAAATAAATTGCTCGCCCATAATGGTTGATTATCATCATTCCATATCAAACGGCTGCTGATGGCATAAGCGATTAAGATTATTGATATGATGGCAGCGTGAATCCAATATTTACGAATGGCAGCCCACCCTTTTTGCGCGCCAAATAAATAACAACCAAAGAAAAAAGAGGCCATATATACTGGCTGTGCTGGTAATTTGCGTATCCATGAATCCAGCATAACGCTGTCCAATCCGACGCCCAATATTATAAAAGCAAAAAAGAAAGCTGGCACAGCTAACATGCGCCATCCCGATAATAATATGTCGCACTGCGCCGATAGTTTGACGCGTAAATTTTGGCTTGTTATCATTATGAAGAAAGCCGCAATCAACGTATAAGCCCAAAGATACCATATGAACCAAAGATGCTGCCACGTGGGCAAAAACATCCCCCACTCCCATGAGAAATTCCAATATTCTTGGATATAAAATTGCCAATAGCTGCCTTCATATCCATTGTTAAACCGAATATCGATCCATGGTTGAATGGGGATTAAAACAATCATCGCGAACAGGGTTGGGATTAATAAACGAGCGCTGCGTTCTTTGATAAAGGCGATTTGATCCGAATATTTTCTTATCATAGCGGCGCTAGCAAAACCGGCTACGACGAATAATAATATCAACCGCCACGGGTTTACTGCGATCATCGGCGCTACCAATAATAATGAAGTTTCTTCGCGCACGACATGCCAATTCCATGGGACGAAATACATATTTATATGATACATCGCCAGCGTCATAAAGGCCAATATGCGCAGCCAATCCATACCATAATTTCGTGTGTTTGTCATAGCTTTGCCTTCATCAAATGATTTCCTTATCAAGAACGGCATAATGCTATGAAAATTAACCATTTGCTGTTTCATTCACTGCATAGAAACCATCGCAACATTATGCTTTCAATTCACCGCCAAACTCGGGTAAGGGTATTTTGATATGACAAGCGATAATCCCTCTTTGCGCCCATGGCGCGATATTGAACGCCGCCAGAGCCGCCAAATCATGGTCGGCGATGTGGCAGTTGGCGGCAATGCCCCCATTAGCGTACAAACCATGACCAACACGCCAACCTCTGATATAAAGGGGACAGTTGATCAAATCCGCCGTTGCGAAGAAGCAGGCGTGGATATTATTCGCGTTTCATGCCCCGATGAGGACAGCACAGCGGCTCTGAAACAAATTGTTCGGGCTAGCCGTGTGCCGATTGTGGCGGATATTCATTTCCACTATAAACGCGGGATAGAGGCCGCCGAAGCTGGCGCTGCATGCTTGCGTATTAACCCAGGTAATATTGGCAGCGAAAAACGTGTCAAAGAGGTGGTGGACGCCGCAAAATCAAACGGCTGCGCCATTCGTATTGGCGTCAATGCGGGCAGCCTCGAAAAAGGTTTGCTCGAAAAATATGGCGAGCCTTGCCCAGAAGCCTTGGTGGAAAGTGCATTAGACCATATTAAATTGCTGCAAGATCAAGATTTTCACGAATATAAAGTCGCGGTAAAAGCCAGCGATCTATTCTTGGCTGTTGCTGCCTATTCGCAGCTTGCCGATGTGGTCGATTGTCCGCTGCATCTAGGAATTACCGAAGCTGGCGGATTAATCGGCGGCACGGTGAAAAGTGCGATTGGTATGGGCAATCTGCTGTGGAGCGGGATTGGCGATACGATACGGGTCTCGCTCTCGGCTGAACCCGAAGAAGAAGTGCGCGTCGGTTATGAAATGCTCAAAGCATTGGGCCTGCGCACACGCGGCGTACGTGTGGTAAGCTGCCCTAGCTGTGCGCGCCAAGGCTTTGATGTAATCCGCACCGTTCAGACGCTCGAAGAGAGATTGCAACATATCAACACACCGCTTTCGCTCTCTGTGCTTGGCTGCGTGGTCAATGGGCCGGGTGAGGCGCGCGAAACCGATATTGGTTTAACCGGCGGCGGCAATGGCAAGCATATGATATTCCTATCGGGCGTTACCGACCATCATGTCCAAGACGATGATATGATTGAGCATATTGTCGGTCTCGTGGAGAAGAAAGCGGCTGAAATAGAGGCTGGCACCAGCGAGAGCATGGATGTCAAACATGGAATTTAAATTAATCTAAACAATTATTTACCTTTATAAGTATAAGTTTGAATTATAAGATATTTCTAAAATATCTTGACAAGCGTGACGTTTCACACTAGTTTAAATATCGAACTTTAGAGGTGAGAACAGCCTCCTCACACACCTTGTTGATTACAATCTATAAGGTATAGTAGCTGAAAAGCGAAGAGATCCAAGGGTGGGCAACTTGGCTAAAGCATTAAAACCTCTCGGCAATCCCGGGAGGTTTTATTTTGTGATAAGCCGCTTATAATGACCTTTAGCTTTACGGTTTTCCACTTTCTTGTCAGATATAGGGTAGAATGATACAATATTGTAACAACCATTTATATCAATAGAAATACGCACAGCCACTAGCAACCAATCAGGAAATCCCGCTGGTTTGCTTACTAACTCTACCTTATCTGGGTTTTTATAGTCATCTCTTACATATAATGGATTGTTCACCACAGAAGCAATATGCGGTAGACAATGAGCATAATCTCTCGGGTGGTTTCTTTGTGCATGATTTTGTGCTGAAATTGACATAGTCACATCGCCACTATCCAATTCTAAAGCAAGAGCATCGTTAATACCATTAATATTAAGAGGTCCAAAGTTTAAAGGTATTTTTTTCTTAGATTGGTTCATTAAATTATTGTGACATATTAATGGTTAAAACAATAGAATATAGTATAATTTTACTATATTGGTTTGCTTATATGACCCGATATACACATTACATCATCATTACAATATTAACCTTAATAATCTCGTCTTGCCAGACTAATGAATGGCAATCAAATGGCGGGCTCGATAAAACTGACACAGCATTATTCGCGTCTTGGCAAAAATTAGACGCGGCATTTAATTGCTGCTCCAATGAGGTTTGGACCAGCGATTATCGCCCCCAAGACGAACCTATATTATTTGTGCGCACCAATGGTGGTAAATTTAGCCATGCCTATTTAATAAACCATCCTGCTCCAAATACTGTTGCGGGCGCGGTGCGCATTAACGCATCTGCTTTATCCAATTTTCCGCCTATATATCGGCTTAACCAATTATCGCCTCAGCAATTAGAATTTATTGGCAATTTTGATTTTGAATTTCCAATCGGTGGCATCGATGTTTTTGCGGTGACGTATCAAAAGCGCAGCGCATCGAAGGTGCAGCAAGCATTAGAGAATGAGAATATCTATCAAGAACCAGGGGAAAGCAGTTTTGCCGATGTTGCATCCGATGATTGGATATTGTTTTTGGCGCATGAAATATTTCACCGCCGACAGTTCAAATTATGGGCGCAATTTGAAAATGATCAAGATTTAGACCGATATAATTTCTCTCAAGAAAATATCGCGATGATATTATTAGAGCAAGAGATATTGACCAATGGATTGCGCCGCCGCACCAAAGAAGCAGCGCAAACAGCATTGGTCGAATATGCAGCGGTCAGGCAATATCGGCAAGCGCGTTTTGGGTTGCAGGTCAAGACATTGGACAGCGCCCAAGAAATTTATGAAGGAACCAGCCGTTATATTGAACATCGCTTTGGCGAAATATTGGGCAATTCAGAATTTAATATGAATAATTTTGCTGAGATTATTGAAAATGATCAAGAGCTATTTCGCGAGAGCAATGTGCGCGAACAGATCGGTTTTGGCCGATTTTATGCGAGCGGTGCTGGCGTTGCCGCTCTATTAGATCGTGCTGATATTGAATGGAAAAATACCATCCGATTTGGCCAAAATTTTAATGATATTATTCGTGATAATTTTGTCCTTCAAGATGAAAGAAATATCATCAGTTCGATCCGAACTCGTTACGATTATAATGCATTATTCAATCAAGCAGCAGAGCTATCAGCTTTGGCAAATCAAGAGCTGTAAATCCTATTAATATCATTATACTTTCATAAATTATGCGGCCGTGGCATAGGAGAATTTATGATGAAATATTTTCTTACCTTATTCTTTTTAATGGCCCCAATATCGCTATTTCCAATAGTCGCTCAAGATCTATCGCATCGTCCGCATGAAGAGGAGAGCGGTCATTATGATGCATCGCGCGATGCGGATGCGGACGTTAATGCAATGCTGGCTAAAATTGCCGAAAATGGTAAAATGGGTATCATCATATTAGGGGCCAATTGGTGCCATGATAGCCGCGGTCTTGCCAAACATTTTGACAGCGAGCGTTTCCAAGCGATGCTGAATCCGCGTTATGAAATTGTCTATGTTGATGTGGGTGTACCGCAAACCGGCAATGGCCGTAATTTGCATATTGCCAAACGCTTTAAGCTGAAGAAATTAAAAGGCACACCAACGGTCGCTATCATTAGCAGCAGCGGCAAATTGCTTAATAAAAAAGATGCACCCAAATGGCGCAACGCCGACAGCCGCGATGAAGATGATATTTATAATCACTTTGCCAATTTTAGTGCAAATATAAGAAGGTAATTTGCGCAATCAATCTTTATGGGCCGCCCTTGCAGTTGTAACAGGGCTAATGACTTTCAGCATTATGGACGTGCTGATGAAGAGCCTTGCCATAGGTATGGGTACTTATAATGCGCTCATCTGGCGCACGTTGATTGCTGTAATTTTTGCGGTCATATTAATGACCTTCAAACCGTTCAAATGGCCCAATAAAGAGGCTCTGCGGGTGCATATCATTCGCGGCAGCGTAACATCGGTTATGGCCTTTACCTTTTTCTGGGGTCTTGCCCGAACGCCCATTGCCGAGGCCATAGCCATTAGCTTTATCGCCCCGCTCATTGCGCTTTATTTATCGGCAATATTGCTGGGTGAAACGATAGAGCGCAAAGCAATCTTTGCATCCATCCTTGGCCTTGGCGGTGTCGGCATCATCATAGCCGCCAAAATACAAGGCGAATTTAGCAATGATGCTGGTTGGGGCATTGCTGCAATATTATTTTCTGCAACCCTCTATGCGTGGAATTTGGTGCTGCAACGCCAACAAGCTTTGGTTGCCAACCCAATCGAAATCGCCACATTCCAAAACAGCATTGTCAGTATGATTTTGCTGTTATTTGCGCCATGGTTTTTGGAAGTCCCCGATACAAAATTTGCCCCTGAATTAATCGGGGCAGCCTTTTGCGGAGTTATATCCTCTATGTTCATCAGTTGGGGTTATGCTCGGGCGCAGGCGCAGGCCCTAGTGCCATTAGAATATAGCATATTCATTTGGGCCTGTTTATTTGGCTGGATCTATTTTAATGAAAGCGTGACCATAACCACGCTGCTAGGCACATTATTGATCGTCAGCGGGTGCTTAATTGCGACATGGCAGAGAAAACCGCCCCAAGAACCACCCAAAGAACCGCACCACCCTATCCCCAATATTGATTAGGGATTTTCAACAAATGCTGGGTTATGCTTTTGTAGAAATGCCTCTAATCTATTGTACCAATCTATTCTATTGTCTTCATCGCTCAGGCCGTGGCCTTCGCCTTCATAGACATGAGTTTCTAATTCTACATTGGCCTTATTGGCGGCCTTTACCATCAATTCATATTGTTTAAATGGGACGGTTGAATCCGCATCACCATGCGATAGTAAGACAGGGCGTTTCAATCGATGGACTTGCTTAGCTGGTGATACATCATCTAGATCAAAACTCTTGTCTCCGCGCACAGTTTCTTTCCATGCGCGCGCATGCCTACTGCTAAAAAATTGCTTGTCATATTTTAATTGTTTATCAAATTCGGTAACCCCAGCAAAGCTAACTGCGCAGCGATAGCGCTCTGGGTTTCGTATCACGCCCCATAATGCCGCATAGCCGCCATAAGATGCGCCCACAATGCAAACACGCGCAGGATCAACAATAGAGCGCTTCACCAACCAATCCATACCATCGTCTAAATCATCTTGCATTTTACGGCCTATTTGACCTTCGCCCAATTCATAAAATGCTTCCCCATAGCTATCAGAGCCACGAAAATTGGGTTGCAAAACAGCATAGCCTCTATTCACCAAAAATTGCACTTGCGGATCATAATCCCCATTATCACGCACGCCATAAGGCCCGCCATGGGGCATGATTATTAGAGGCAAATTCTTGGCATCTCGCCCGTTAGGAAGCGTCAAATAGGAATGGATGGTTATTCCATCGCGGGCTTTATATTGCACATATTTTGAAACTGACATTTTTTTAGGATCAATATAATCATTCACCCCGCCTATTCTATCCAATACTCCTTCTGCTTTATTGAACAAATAATAGCTTCCTGGATCAGTCGAAGAGATTGTATATACAACAGTATAATTTCCATCCCTACTGCGTGATTGCAACCATATCTCTTGACCTGGCAAAGCTTTTTCCAAACTCTTTTGAATATTTGCTAATTCTTTATCGAACCAGATAATCCGGTCTTTATCTTCGGTGTAATTCACCGATAATAGAGCATCACCTTTGGTGTTTAAGTGATAATCAGTAATGTCATTGCTTTCATGATAAAAAATCTTTTCACCAATTTCGCCAGTAAAATAATTATATTTATAGAGCGCAAATCGCCCTGTATCTTGATTGGACAACACATAGCCTTCGTCACTGTCAGTGACTATGGCATTAAAAGCGAAAAGAGCTTGGCGCGTTTTATCATCAGGGTCCTTAGTGTTGATTTTTCCTGTGAGAAAAAATTTCTCATCATTGCTGCGACGATAATAGACTTTAATTTTATGACCAGAAGACGTTAGGCCAATGCGCACAACGCCATTTTTATCGGCAAACCAGCTTGTTATTCCCTTTTGTGGTTTCACAATTCTTGTGATGATATTGCCCTTAACATCAACTCGAAAAACGGATGGATTCTGAAAAATCGACTCTTGCTTGGCTTCTAGGAAATATTCCCCTTCAGGGTCCAAATATAATAAATCTGTCCCCGTAAAAGAGAAACCTTCATGACCAATTGGCATATATGTGCGATTATCAATATCATAGATGTAGAGGTTATACGCCCTAAAAATACCAGAAACGCGCGTTAATATGCGGCGATTGCCTAGCCATGAAAAAGAGGTGATTTCTGATGCTTCAAAACGCTGACCTTTTCGCGTTTTTGTATCTGCTATCACGAGATCAAATGTTTTGCCTTTATTTTCAATATAGGCGATTGAATTACCATCGGGTGATATTTTCGGCGATGTAATTTTCTGTGGTGCTGCAAATTTAGCTGCTGAAACCATTCCATTCGGACGATCAGCATATTTTTGCTTCAGCCTCTCTAATTCGGCTTTATCATCTGCGCTATCAGCAACATCATCACCAGCATTTACCGCCTCTTGAGCCAGCGCATCATTGTATTGCACATGCAAAGGCACAATAGTTAGAGCTAAAAAACAAAATAATAATTTATAGAAAAACATACGCTTCATTAGCTAAACATATAAATAGCCCAAATTTATACAAGCATTTTATAGAGGCAATCAATTAAGCCGCTATATTACAGCAGAATGATTATGACCTTAATTTCTTATTCGCTCTCCACTGCGCTTTGCTCTGCCCCCAATTATTCACCTCTATATCAGCATAAGGAGCGGGCATGCGCGTAGGGCCGCGATTGGTTGATCCCAATGCCGCTGCCAATTTCTCTGAGGGTTTATTGCGCGGATTAATGCAGTGCATGACATCATCCCATCCCAGAACATCAAAAGCATAATCTATGCTCGCAACAGCCGCTTCATAAGCATAGCCTTTTCCAGCAAATTCGCTGGCAACGCCCCAGCCTACTTCGGTACCGGGCCAGCTATCGGGTTGCCACGGGCCGACACGGCCAATCCATTGGTTGCTCTCTTTCAATATTAGGGAAAACATAGTGAAACCGCGAATATAATAAGCCCCACTCATGCCGCATAAACCACGCCATGCAGCGCTGCGTTCTTGCACGCCGCCCAAATGTTCCATGGTGATTGAATCGGCATGAAAATCGGCCCAAGCTTCAAAATCTTCTGCATTGGGGATACGCAAGATTAAGCGCTCAGTCTCTAATATAGGGCCATCTATCTTTGGCAAATTTTCTGTTTCAATCATCTTATCATCCTCAATATCTTATCTTGTACTTAACTGTAAAAAGGCGCAGAGGCTATAAAGATATTCATGCAACACTATAGGAGCGGTGAGGATGGAAAATAGCGCACGCAGCGGCCTGCTCCAAGCGATTGCAGCCTATATTATTTGGGGTTTTATGCCCCTATTTTTCAAACAATTGGTTGATATTAACCCGCTTGTCGTGGTGGCGCACCGCACGATATGGGCCGTAATATTGCTCATTATAGTATTAGCAATCGTCAAAAGATTGCCCGAATATAAGATTATATTTCAAACGCCCAATTTGCTGCGCGCGCTAATATTGTCATCTCTGCTCATCGCGATCAATTGGCTGGTCTATATTTGGTCGGTGCAAAATGATCATATTTTAGCGGCCAGCCTTGGCTATTATCTCAACCCCTTGCTCAATGTTGTGCTGGGCTTTTTCATCCTAAAAGAACGGCTCAACCGATGGCAAATATTGTCGGTGATATTGGCGCTTGCGGGGGTCTTAGTCTTGGCCACTGGTTCGCTGAGTACATTATGGATCAGCTTAATTTTAGCAGGATCATTTGGATGCTATGGTCTGGTGCGCAAATTAACCCCCGTTGGTTCAATTCCAGGACTAGCGGCAGAGACAACTATGCTGATGCCGATTGGGATATGTTTTTTAATCTATACGCAATTTGTCGGCGGGTTTAACGGCATGGGATATTCCACAAAGACAGATATATTCCTTATCCTAGGGGGAACTATGACGGCTATACCATTGCTGTTTTTTGCCGCTGCTGCTAAAAAATTAAGCTATACGACATTGGGTTTCATTCAATATATTGGGCCTAGCATCCAATTGCTATTGGCGATATTTCTCTATAATGAACCGCTAACCCTGCCCTATGCTATTTGCTTCACACTCATCTGGATTGCGCTCGCGGTATATTCCATCAATGGATATATGCTCAGTAAATCTCTAGCCCAACAGAGCAAAATATAAATCTTTATGGCAATTTGAACCAATCATCGCCATATTGAAATAATGCAAAATACAGTTTTTACCCAACGCGCTCTTATTCGCATTTCTTCCCTCGAACAGGGTGAAGATGCACGTGCTTTTTTACAAGGGCTTGTCACCCAAGATTTGAATAAGGTGCTCCATGATACCCCCCAATGGGGAGCATTATTATCCCCGCAGGGCAAATGCCTGTTTGATTTCATATTATGGGCCGCCAAAGGCGAATTTGGCGATGATATATTAATCGACTGCCAGCGCGATAGTGCCGGAGATTTGGCAAAAAAGTTAATGCTCTATCGCTTGCGCCGCAAGCTACGCATCGAACGCGAAGAGATTTTATGCGTGCATTGGGCGCTTGATGCTGCGGATAAACCCAAAGACCCGCGTTTGGATGCATTGGGCCAACGCTGGCTAGCGCCGTTTGTTAGCGGCGATGAAGGCATTGATGATGCGTTTCGCAATCATCGATTATCGCTTGGCGTGTGCGAAGGCACAGATGAATTGGGCAACGATAAAATCCTCTGGTTGGAATGTAATGCAATAGAATTAAACGGCGTGTCGTTTGAAAAAGGATGTTATATCGGCCAAGAAAATACCGCACGCATGAATTACCGCAACAAAGTCAATCGCCGTATTGTCTGTGTTCCAATCGAACAAGCCAATGCAAAACGGCAAATCACTGTGGTGGGCAATCTATCCATTGAACATCGCAAGATTGATGATTTAGCCGATGCACTTATTCCCGACTGGCTGGCTTTGGAAACCACAGAAGCATGAGCACATTAGGCGCAGATGGGAAAATACGTTGTTTCGGCGGACAAGCAGGCAAAGAATTTTACGGTGATTATCATGATGATGAATGGGGCGTGCCCGTTCATGATGACCAGCATTTGTTTGAAATGCTCATCCTCGAAGGCGCACAGGCGGGCCTAAGCTGGGAGACGGTTTTGCGAAAACGCGATGGCTATCGCACAGCCTTTCATGGTTTTGACATAGAGAAATGCGCACAGATGAGCGATGCTGAATGCGAAGCCCTGCGTGAAAACCCCGATATTATTCGCAACAGATTAAAAATATATTCGGTGCGCAAAAATGCAAAGGCTTTCCTTGAAATTCAGCAAGAATTTGGCAGTTTCGAGCGCTGGCTCTGGGCCCATGTGGATGGCAAACCTATCATATTACGGCCCAAGGGCTTTGATGATCTCACCGTCACATCCCATATTAGCGATACTATTTCCAAAGCGCTCAAAAAACGCGGGATGAGCTTTGTCGGCAGCACCATCATCTA
This sequence comes from uncultured Sphingorhabdus sp., assembly GCA_947492905.1. GTDB lineage: Bacteria > Pseudomonadota > Alphaproteobacteria > Sphingomonadales > Sphingomonadaceae > Sphingorhabdus_B. Next base: position 285,581 of record CANLOL010000001.1, read on the forward strand.
TGCCTATATGCAAGCCGTTGGCATGGTGAATGAACATATTGCCGATTGCTGGAAAGCTTAAGAGGATAGCATCATGAGCTGGATTAAAGTGATTTCATATGCCGAGAGCAAAGGCAAATTGCGCAAGCTTTATGACCGCGTCAAAGGCCCTGATGATAATGTCGATAATATCATGATGGCCCATAGCCTGCGTCCGCACAGCATGGAGGGGCATATGGCAATCTATAAATATATATTACACCATAGCGGCAATGATCTGCCCAAATATTTCCTCGAAATGCTCGGCACATGGGTTAGCATGCTCAACCAATGCGACTATTGCGCAGAGCATCATTTTGCCGGCATGAAGCGTTTGATGGCGCAAATGGACAATGGCGAAGCAAAAGCCGATGCTATCTATAGTGCGCTCAAATTTAATGATCTTGCCAATGATATATTCACGCCCGCCGATCGCGCGGCGCTCTATTATGCGCGCACGCTTACTCTGCAGCCCTCGGCCCTCACCGAAAAATCTATCCAACCTCTGCGCGATGCGGGATATGATGATGGCGCAATATTAGAGATTAACCAAGTCAGCGCTTATTTCAGCTATGCCAATCGCACGGTCCTTGGCCTTGGTGTGAATACCGATGGCGATGTGCTAGGCCTGTCCCCAAACAATAGCGACAATCCCGATGATTGGGGGCATAGGTAAATCACCCCATCGCATCATAATCAATCGGCTGATGGTGATCGATAAATGCATTGGCCTCTGGCATTGGATATTTAAGGCCCGTTGCGCAGTTGAAAAATATCGCTTTATCCTGCGCATCTATCAATCCGCGTTCCAATGACAATTCCCAAGCCGCAACGGTCGCCGCGCCTTCAGGACAGAGCAATAACCCATCCGCAGCGGCAATACGATCGCGCACCTCAAAAATCGCGGCATCATCCACTGCAATAGCAAAGCCATTCGATTCCCGCACTGCATCAAGGATTAGAAAATCACCAATTGCCGCTGGTACCCTTATCCCCGCTGCGGCCGTATGCGCATCTTTGATAGGCTCTGCATGGCGCGCGCCAGCCTCAAACGCATTGACTATTGGGGCGCACCCCGTAGCTTGGACAGCAATCATTTTCGGGCGCTTTGATCCAATAAATCCGATTTTTTCTAACTCATCAAACGCCTTCCACATGCCGATAAGCCCTGTGCCGCCGCCGGTGGGATAGAATATGACATCGGGCAATTCCCAATCAAGCTGCTCGGCAAGTTCAAGCCCCATCGTTTTCTTACCTTCGATTCGGTAGGGCTCTTTTAAGGTCGAGAGATTGAACCAGCCTTTGGCCTCTTCGCCGTCTGCAACAATATGCCCGCAATCATTGATAAATCCATTCACGCGCCATGTTTTCGCACCTTGCAGGGCAATCTCACGCACATTGACCTCGGGCGTATCATCGGGGCAAAAAACATAAGTCTCTATACCTGCCGCGCTGCAATAGGCCGCAAGCGCTGCCCCTGCGTTCCCATTGGTCGGCATCGCAATTTTTTTGATACCTAGGGCCTTTGCCATTGATACTGCCATCACCAATCCGCGTGCTTTGAACGAACCCGTGGGCAAGCGTCCTTCATCTTTTACCAATAGATTAGCAGCATGCGCGCCATGTTTTTTGGCCAGAGAAGGAAGCGGAATAAGCGGTGTCGCAATTTCACCTAAGCTGACAATATTCGCCGCATCACGCACAGGCAATAATTCGCGCCAACGCCACATATCCATGGGGCGAGATTTCAAAATATCCTTGGTCAATGCTGCTTTCACACCATCCAAATCATAGCGCACCAGCAGCGGTTTGCCCGCTTTGGATAGGCCATGAATTTCATCGGGCGGATAGCTATCGCCTTCATAACCGCACTCAAGATGCGTTACAAAAGAAGGGCGTTTTTCGGTTAAATTCAGATCATAGGTCATGGGGGGAGTCCTTATTATATAGGGCGTTACATAATGACTAGCATCGGCATTGGGAAGATAAAAAAAGGGCGGTAGAATTGCTCCTACCGCCCTCTAATCTCATATATTTCTATATTAGAAACGTAGTCTCGCTGTAACAGAGAAACGACGGCCCAATGGATCATATGTTGATGGGAATGTGTTACCGCTGTTGAAAGCAGTTGAACCAATGTCACTACCTACAACTGTTGGATCATTGTCAAACAAGTTCAATACAGCAAGAGTAACTTCTATATTATCTGTTGCTTGCGCACGGACTGTAAAGTCGAAATAATGTTCAGCATCAATTACAGTGAAGTCAGTAAATGGTGAACCTGCAACTGCACCTGGGCTACCTGGTGAACCCAAGAACATGCCATTCTCAAATACTTCTGGTTCCAATTCTACTCCATCAATGTAACGCCATAGAAGCGATACATCAAAGTCATCAAATTGTAGCGTCGCACGGTTGTTGAAGGAAAGCTCAGGTTGAATTGAACCACAGTTAGAGCTGAAGAAACCAACACATTCACGGTCAATTGCAGCAGGATTCGCTTGGAACCTGCTAGAATTTGTCCAGTTACCGTTTACGCTTAGGTTTAGACCAGCAAAACCAAGATCCGTGTTGTAATTAATCGCAAGATCAATACCATCCGTATTAATTTCACCCAAGTTTGAGCTTTGCGTAATGAAACCAGGTGTACTTGCTACTGGACCAGCAACAGCACCAGTATCAGCATTACGTTGGATCAACTGACAAGCTGCCGAACCTGCAGCGCCTGCAGGTAGGTTAGGTGCACCACCTGCACCAGCGCCTGCACCAAAGCATGATGCAATAATATCATCTTCACTAGGAGCACTAACCGCACCTGTGAGGTTGATGTTATAATAATCAGCCGTGATTGACAAACCTGGTACCGCAGCTGGTTGGAAAATAAAACCAATTGTGTAGGTGTCAGCTGTTTCTGCATCTAGATTTGGATTACCACCAAATGTAACATTTACCTGACCAGCAATATCAGCAGGAACAGGCCCTGCATTTGCGAAACCAGGGAAACTACCACCAGCTAATACTTGCGCATCACAAACTGCAGTAAGTGCAGCATCGCCAGTTGGGTTTCCGCCTGAGCAAGGATCATTTGAGTTATTACCCAGACCAGTTTGCACAGGTGAGAAAAGTTCACCAATATTTGGAGCACGTGTAACGCGCTGGAATGAACCACGAACAGTGAAACCATCTACAGGTGTCCAGCTACCGCCAGCTTTCCATGTAAATTCTGTACCCGTTGTTGAGTAATCAGAAACACGAGCGCCAAGGTCAAGAACCAAGGATTGGAAACCAGGAGCGTCTGAAACCAATGGAACAACCAATTCACCAAAAGCTTCTGTTACGTTGAAGCTACCACCTTGGTCTGGGTTAGCTGCGCCGTTACCCAAAACTTCACCTGCAGTTTGCGACAGCAAGTCAGATGATGTGAAAGCAGTATATTCACGATATTCACCACCAACCACGAAGTTGACGGATTCAGAAGCTGCTGGGCTAGAAATACCTAGATCACCGCTCAAGAAACCAATGACTTGACCTAGAGAAGTTGAAACACTTGATGATGAAGGTACATCAAAAAATGCTGCAAAAGCTGCTGGATCGTTACCACCTAATGTACCGATAGGGCCAAATAAGTTGATAGGAACACAGCCATCTGATGGGTCAAGACACACATTAGGATCAACCGCTGCTAGAGCTTGGTTCAAACGTGTTAATGTACCATTACCAGTTTGTAGGCTGGATACAGTGCTCTCGCCATAGGCACCAGAAATATCAAAGGTTATGCTGCTGGTGACATCGCCACGAAGCCCTGCTTTAATTTGGAATAGATCAGTTGTGCTTTCATTGTCTCTGGTTCCCAGTTCAACAAAACGACGACCCAATTGTGGGTTAATGGCAAGGAAACCATCGCTACCTTCGCCGCCAGTAGCTGCACCACCAGCATCACAATCAGCTTGGCTTACACCACCAAGACCACAAAATGCATTGCGCAATCCATCCGATAAGAATGGGTTGTTCAACGGAAGTGTAATAGCGTTAAAGAATGTACCTGAAGGCGCGATTTGCGTAGCAGTGGTGCTTTGTGTGAAGAAAGCTTCTGTATATGCTTCAATACCTTCTGTAACTTCGTAATTGGCTTGGCCATAAATACGGAATTGCTCTAATGGCAATTGGAACAAGTTAAATGGGTTAAAGTTAAACGGACTATCAATTCCGCCACCATTAATACCTGCGAAGTCAGGGTTTACCTGGCCAAAGAAACCGCCAAAGAATACGCCAGGAGGAACAGATGTAGCTGAGCCACCCTCGCTTGCATCTTCAGAGTCAATATTCACAGCACCAAAAGGACGTGCGCCTTGTGTTACTTGCGAACGATTTGAGTAACCAACGCTAATCACTGCATTACCGCGACCATCGTCAAAGTTACCACCAATGGTTAAATCAGCGCGGAATGTCTCTCCATCGCCTTCATCAGTAAGACCTTGAGATACATTTAGCTCAACGCCTGTGAAATCTGATTTGGTGATAAAGTTCACAACACCACTAATAGCATCAGCACCATATACAGCGCCAGCACCGCCGGTTAAAACATCTGTACGCTCTAATAAGGCAATAGGAATGACATCAATATTTGTAATCGCTGCGAGACCAGCAGGAACAACGCGCGTACGGTTCAATAGAACGATGTTACGGTTTGCACCAATGCCGCGCAAGTTCAAGAATGTTGAACCGCCATTACCATTGTTCACGTTTGAACCAATGCTTGGTACAACACCTGGAATCTCACGAAGAAATTCATCAGCCGTGTTTGCTTGACGAAGATTAATATCTTCAGAAGTAACCGAAGCAACTGGGCTGGAAAGCTCAAGGTTAGGATTGTTAATACGTGAACCAGTAACGATGATTGTATCATCTTCTAGTTCTTCATCAGCAGCTGCTTCTACAGGCGCTTCTTGCGCGAATGATGGCGCAGAAATTAATGCTAAACCAAGAATTGACGTAGCAACTCCTGACCGCAAAGAGTTAGTGAACTTAGCAACTTTCATATTTGATCCCCTTACAAATCAATTAAATGCATGTTTTTATTAAATTTTATGAGATTGGTCTATAATCATCAATACTCAACATTTTCTCATTGGCAAGAAAACAGACTTTGTGCAATTTTTAGAACTCAAAATGATTATTTTATATCAAAATGTGATATAATTATTACAGTAATTTATTATGCTATTGGTAATTATGAGTTTAGAATATTATTGTTCTTAATTTTTCACAATGTTGGAATTTAATATCGGTCCATTTTAATCAACGCGCGGCTGTCAATTTAATATTTCTATATCAACCCGCGCTGTACCGTGCTTTATCATGCCAATCTCGCGCGCAGCTGCTCGCGATAAATCAATCACGCGCCCCTTTATCCATGGCCCGCGATCATTGATACGCACTGTCACTTGGCGGCCATTTCGGCGATTGGTAACCCGCACTATAGTTCCAAATTCCAGCGTCTTATGCGCTGCTGTCATTTTGCTGTTGCTGAATATTTCGCCATTGGCGGTTAGCCTGCCATTGAATTTATTAGCGTAAAAACTGGCAATACCGCTTTGAAAAATATCACTATCTTGGCTGCTATTATAAGCGCGAGATGGATTGCTTATCAGCATTATAGATAATATCATGAGACCAATAATATATGAAAATTTCTTCATTTCACCCGCTCCATACACATTATATATAGCGCATAGATTGCAAGAGTCCAAATTTGGAAGAAATAAACATGCTTAAGAGTTATTTATTAGAGCGAAAAGGAATCTCTGAATCCTTAACTTGGATCGCTTTATCTAATCCACAATCCATTAAGGTGCGCTCAAGCTCTCTAATTATAGTGCCTTTGTTTTCGGAGGGCCCAACAATAATTTTATCTAATATTTTACCAATTCTTATAGGATGATCTTTATCTGGCAGTGCACTAGAAAGTAGTAATCTTTTAATTGGGACTTTAGCACTATTTTCATCAATGATATAATTTGTGTTATGACCCAGATTCAAAACGCGCCATTCTTGCTCTTCTCTGAAACAAGGGTGTTTAGTGCAAATTATTGCATATAATATTATACTATCAGCATGGGCATAGACATCGTCTCTGCTGAGATCTTTTAGTTGGGATAAATTATTTTCTAATCTCAATACAAGTTTTACAAAATGGTATAAAAATTCAGGATATTCAGCATATAAGATAGGCGAACTATATATTCCTTCTAGTCCTATCTCTTCTTTGAACGGCCTTAGATTAAAACATAATGCTACGTTTTCAGAACCTCCATACGCACGCCACATTGATAAACGACCGAAACGTTCTTCATCATCTACATGTTCTGTAAAACAAGTTATGAAAACAGTTGAAGGGTGATTAATTTCTAACCAATCTAGCTGTAAATATTTTATAATTTTTTCAGCTAGTAATTGATCGCCTAGACCTTGATGAGCAGCATTTAATACATTTAGAAAACGTGCGCCCCATTCACCTTCAAAGATTTGTTTTAATATTTTTTGAGCATGGTTAATTTCTTCCAAATCATTGGTATCTTTTGGATGCGTCAACCAAATTTCTTCGTTTTGGATAATTTTGATCGCAGTATCAACAGACGTATAATGCGCTAAATTTCCATGCAGATTTTTCAGTCTCTGAGCAGCATAAGGGAAAAAGAGGTTTCTATAACCTTCGCTGTCCATCAAACGTCCAGATTGGCGACATTCAAAGCATTTTCGACAATGAAATCGCGACGCGGTTCGACCACATCACCCATTAATTTGGTGAAAATTTCATCGGTCAAATCGGCTTGTTCCACCGTCACTTGCAACAATGTACGCACATCAGGATCAAGCGTAGTTTCCCACAGCTGATCGGCGTTCATCTCGCCCAATCCTTTATAGCGTTGGAAGGCAAGGCCCTTGCGCCCAGATGCCAAAATAGTATCGAGCAATTCCGATGGCCGCGTGATTAATATACCTTCATCCGCCTTGCCATCGCTGCTTTTTTCATTGGCTTTATCATCGCCCATTTTTACCAGACGAGAAACCGATTTATAGGTATCAATTTCTTCCTGTGCCAATTTGTGCAATTTGCGCGCCTCGGCGGAATTGAGGAATTTTTGTTCAATGAAATGATGATCGGAAACGCCGCGCCATAGACGCTCAAAATGATAGCCGCCATCTTCGGGAATGTTGGCGCTCCATTTGCCTTCTTCATCCACCTTATCCATCCAAGCAGCCGTTGCATTGGCCAGCGCCAGACGGTCCATACCCGCTTCATTATCATTGGGAGCAAGCGCCCCCATAAGCGCCATAGCCTCTATAATCGTGCTATCGTACCGGCGCGGAGCATAGGCCATTAATGATTTCATGCGGCGGGCATGCTCTAGCAAAGCCGCTAAATCACTGCCGCTACGCGCGCCTTCGCCCGTTTGGAGTACAACACCGTTCAGGCCAGCCTCGATAAGATAATTGCTCAGCGCTGCATCATCTTTAAGGTAGACCTCGCTCTTACCGCGGCCCACTTTATAGAGCGGTGGCTGCGCAATATAGAGATGCCCATTTTCGATAATCTCTGGCATTTGACGATAGAAAAATGTCAGTAATAAAGTACGGATATGCGCTCCATCAACATCAGCATCGGTCATGATAACGATTTTATGATAGCGCAATTTTTCAATGTTAAATTCTTCGCGGCCAATGCTCGTGCCCATGGCCTGAATAAGCGTACCCACCTCTTTCGAGGATAGCATACGATCAAAACGCGCACGTTCTACATTTAGGATTTTACCCTTGAGCGGCAATATGGCTTGATATTGGCTATCGCGCCCTTGCTTGGCGCTACCGCCAGCACTATCACCCTCCACCAGATATAGTTCGCACTTACTGGCATCACGTTCACGGCAATCGGCAAGCTTACCGGGCAAGGAAGCAATATCCATTGCCCCTTTGCGGCGGGTGAGTTCGCGCGCTTTTTTCGCAGCCTCTCGCGCCGCAGCCGCATCGATGATTTTTTGCACAATCATGGCCGCATTGGCTGGATTTTCCTCTAGCCATTCCTCTAGCTTATCGGCCATCAAGCTTTCCAGCGGTTGGCGCACTTCCGATGAAACTAGCTTATCCTTGGTTTGTGATGAGAATTTCGGATCGGGTAATTTCACCGAAACAATGCCGGTTAAACCCTCGCGCATATCATCGCCGGTTAATTTCACTTTTTCTTTTTTCAGCGCACCGGATTTTTCAGCATAGCCATTCAACGTGCGCGTCAGTGCGCTTCTAAATGCCGCTAAGTGCGTGCCACCATCGCGCTGCGGGATATTATTGGTAAAGCACAGCACATTTTCATAATAGCTGTCATTCCATTCCAGTGCGACATCAATTGTTATGTCATCGCGCGTACCCCCAATCGCAATTGGATCAGGAACGAGCGCCGTTTTGTTGCGATCTAAATATTTAACAAAAGCCGCAATTCCGCCTTCATAATAAAGCTCGACCACCTTCTTTTCTTCGCCGCGATCATCCTCTAAGAAAATGCGCACGCCGCTATTTAAGAAAGCCAATTCACGATAGCGATGTTCCAATTTCTCAAAATCAAATTCGGTGATTTTAAATGTATCAGGGGATGGTAAAAATGTGACCATCGTGCCTTTATTGCCATTGGCATCGCCAATCACTTTTAGCGGCGATACAGCATCACCAAAAGCAAAACGCATATAATGTTCTTTGCCATCGCGGAAAATATTCAAATCCAACCATTCGGATAGCGCATTCACAACAGATACGCCCACACCATGCAATCCGCCCGATACTTTATAGGCATTATCATCGGATGTATTTTCAAACTTACCGCCCGCATGAAGCTGGGTCATAATCACCTCAGCCGCAGACACACCTTCTTCGCTGTGCATGCCAACGGGAATGCCGCGGCCATTGTCGGAAACCGAAACACTGCCATTAGGATTAAGCGTAATCGTTATCTTATCGCAATGCCCCGCCAATGCCTCGTCAATCGCATTATCAGAGACTTCAAAAACCATATGATGAAGCCCACTGCCATCATCCGTATCACCAATATACATGCCCGGACGTTTACGAACAGCATCAAGGCCTTTTAGGACTTTGATGGAATCCGCGCCATAGTCATTTTGATTGGGATTATCTATGGAATCGGGCGCTCTTTCTTCATTGCCAGAGCTGGCCACTGCATCGGAATTGGCTTCGCTGGAAGCATCAGATTCAGTATTATTATCTTCTATATTTTCGGACGGATTTTGCGATATTTGTGTCATAATTTCATAGTAAAGCAACTGTAGGAAAAATCCAACCAAAAGACTATCTTATCCACATATTTTTACTATTTATAATCAAACACTTAACTTAATTATAACTATGAGTCTTTCATATTGCGATTATCTATGCCTTATTGCGCCGAGAGAAGAGATAGTTTTGAGAGAAAATGATGCCCAAGCATGATGATAAAGCCGCCATAGATACGGCCATAGAATTAGAAAAAATTTTTGGCGATTATGATGCGCTGATCCATGCATGGGGCGCGCTGCGGCCAGAGCATCCTGCTCTCATTGATGACGAGAAGACCCTCAATTGGCAGCAAGTTGATGCGCTGACATCACGTATAGCAGCTGCTCTGCAAAGAGATGGATTGCGCAAAGGCCAAGCCGTTGCAATATTGGGTACAACTACCAATCATTATGCGCTCATCTATATCGCCGCTATTCGCGCTGGCGGTTGCGCCGCGCCGCTGACGACATCTGCTACGCCCAAGCAATTAAGCGCTATGATGGCCGATAGCGGTGCCATGCATCTGTTTGTCGATAATGCTAAATTACTGGATTTAGAGGGACAAGAAATTGCTCCATCGCATATCATCATGCTCGATGAAGCGCAGGATAAAACACAGGTTGAATATCCCGCGATGGCCGATTGGATGGCAGCAGAGGGCAAACGGCATGAACCGCCCAATGTCGGCCCAGATGATCCGCAAAATATAATCTATAGCAGCGGCACCACTGGCACGCCCAAAGGCATTGTGCATTCGCGCCTCATGCGGTGGCGGCAAACCGCCATTGGCGCGAAATCAGGCTATGGCGAGCATAGCATCACCCTCTTATCAACGCCGCTCTATTCCAACACCACTTTGGCATGCTTTAACCCCTCAATCGGTTATGGCGGCACAGCGATATTGATGCGCAAATTTGATGTAAAAACCTATTTACAGCGTGCTGAGAAATATCGCGCAACGCACACGATGCTCGTCCCAGTTCAATATAAACGTATCATGGAATATGATGGTTTTGATGATTATGACTTAAGCAGCTTTGCACTTAAATATTGCACCAGCGCGCCGTTTGCCGCCGAATTAAAAGCCGACATTGTAAAACGCTGGCCCGGCGAATTAATCGAAATATATTCCATGACCGAAGGCGGCGTAGTTTGCTTGCTGCGCTGCAACCAATATCCCGATAAATTACACACGGTAGGCCAGCCGCATATCGGCAGCGAGGTCATAACCATCGACGAAGAATTGAACCAATTGCCGGCGGGCTCTGTTGGTGAATTGGTGGGCCGCTCTCCAACGATGATGAGCGGCTATCAAAACCAAGCTGAAAAAACATCCGAAGCCATGTGGATAGATGAAGAGGGCAATCGCTGGCAACGGATGGGGGATATTGGCCGCATTGATGATGAGGGCTTTGTTGAGCTGATTGGACGCAGCAAAGATATGATTATATCGGGCGGCTTTAATATCTATCCCAAAGACCTAGAGGAAATATTGCTGGCGCACCCCGCCGTTGATGAAGCGGGCGTTATCGGTGTGTCTTCTGATCGGTGGGGCGAGACGCCCGTTGGTTTCATTAGCACGATTGGCAACGCAGCCGCAGAATTGGATAGCATAATGGCGGATGTGAATGCGCAGCTTGGTAAAACACAGCGGCTATCGGAACTGTATCAGATTGACGAAATGCCGCGCAGCCATATTGGCAAATTGCTCAAAACCGATTTGCGCGCTATTTATGATGGGATGGAGAAGTAAAATGAAACGATTATTAGGGTTTTTATTATCTATGGGCGCAGCTATTTCAGGAGCTCACGCAAAAGATAGGGTTGAAACAAGAAGCATCAGTGCAGAAGAGCTTCAAACCTTAGACCCTGAAGTAATTGATGAAATATTAAAAAATCAATTATGGAATATTTTTGAAAAAAGGAATCATCGAAACGGCAAAACCGTAAATAAACCATTAGAGCATATATTTTTAAAGAGCAAAGCGTATGAAACTGAAAAAATAGGTGTTTGCAAAATAGACACTCTGGTTCTTAGAACAGCCCGTAATGAGAGGACCTCTCACAGGTCCACACCTGTTAAAACTTATGGATTTTATTCGTATCATGACTATTTTTTATTAAATGAAGCAATTGATCCATATAAGTTATCAAATAAAGATGACTCTCAACTAGCATATGATAGCTATTCAAGCAAACCGTGTGAAGTTGCAGCGAATGATCGACAAAAAATCACAAGCGACGACGTTGACATATTGGTGACAGGACTGCAATTATTTCGGACTGTATCCGCTACAGTTCATGAAATAAAGAGTTCTATAAATGAATGTAAGTTAGTTTCTAAAACAGAAAGTTGCGAGAGTATCATTGCCGGATTCTCTGAAATCATACCCTACTCAATTGAAAAGTGTAAGGAAGATTCAAGCCTTGGTTGCATAGAGATTAGGTTTTCTGCAGGTTCTAGAGGTGATGAAAACGTAATAATCGGAATTTTAAAAGTAAATACAAATTTTCACCAAATAAGATATCAGACTGCACCAAAGCAAAAACTAGAGATCAAAACACTTACTTATAGCGAAGAACTCCCCCCGCCGATTTATATCCCAAATATTTAAATGAAAATATGATCATATAGTCGCTATAATCCCACTTTAAACCTTACCCAAAACATCATCCTTAACCGAGGCGCTGACAAATTTGCTTATGTCGCCGCCAAATTTGGCGATTTCTTTGACAAGGCTAGATGATATGGGCTGCAATGCGACATCAGACATTAGGAATATTGTCTCAACATCGGGGGCCATTTGTGCATTCATACCCGTCATTTGATATTCATATTCAAAGTCGATGGAGGATCGCAGGCCGCGCACTAAGACAGATGCGCTTTGCTGACGGGCAAAATCGACTAATAATGAACGAAAACCAACAACCTCTATATTCTCGCCAAGGCCAGATACCTCACGCATAACCATCGCAATACGCTCTTCATCAGAAAACATCGGCGATTTGCTCGCATTGGTGGTGACACCAATCACTAGCCTATCAACCAATTTGGCTGCTCGCGCTATAATATCAGCATGGCCCAATGTGATAGGATCAAATGTCCCTGGATATACGCCTATTTTCATCTATCCCTCTCCACAATATAGCGCGCTATGCTGCGCAATAAATCAGCCTCTTTGCCATAGCCATTCAGATGCTCAATCGCTTGATCCACTAATATCTGCGCTTGTTCCTTGGCGCGATCAAGCCCCATTAACGATACAAATGTCTCTTTGCCCGCTGCTGCATCTTTTTGCAGGGCCTTGCCCGCCGTTTCAGCATCGCCCTCTACATCGATAATATCATCAGCAATTTGAAAGGCCAATCCGATATTTTGGGCATAACCGCGCAAATGCAGGCGGCCCTCTTCTTGCACATGTCCTAATATCGCGCCCATTTCGACGCTAGCATCTATCAAAGCACCCGTTTTAAGATGCTGCAAGCGTGTGATAGTTGCCAAATCAAAACTAGATTTTTCGGCTTCCAAATCCATCATCTGCCCGCCCGCCATACCGCTAGGGCCGCTTGCTCTGGCCAAAGTCGCCACCAATTCGTTGCGCACAAATGGATCAGGATGAAGCTTTGGGTCTGATAATACTTCAAATGCTAAGGCAAGCAAAGCATCGCCAGCCAATACTGCCGTTGCTTCATCAAATTCCAAATGCGCAGTCGGTTTGCCGCGGCGCATAGCATCATCATCCATGCAGGGCAGATCATCATGGATTAATGAATAAACATGAATAGCCTCTACCGCTAAGCCTGCTGATATGGCTGCATCACGATCTACATTGAACAGAGCCGCAGTAGCGCTGAGCAATAAAGGACGAAGCCGTTTACCGCCGCCAATCGCGCTATACCGCATAGCATCATATAATCGGCTGCGCGCATCTCCGGGATTTTGCAAAACAGCGTCAAACGCTGCGTCTATATCGCTGGCTATTTGCGCAATAGCGGATGGCAAATCAATGGATTCGCTAGCCATTATTATTCGCTATCAAATGCTTCGGTTGATTGGGCATTCCCATCTTGGCCAACGTTGATTTTTTCAATCTGCGCACGTGCATCGTCCAAACGCTTTTGACAATATTCGCGCAGCTTATGGCCTTTTTGATAGAGGGCTATTGATTGCTCCAAAGGAACTTCGCCGCTTTCTAACTGACGCACAATATTCTCTAACTGGCCCAAAGCATCCTCGAATGCAGGACTATCGCTACTATCTTGATTATGTTGTTCGCTCATGGCTTTGTAATGCCCTTGCTATTCCATTGGGTCAAGTATGGTTGTTGCGAATGATGTTAATAATATATGGCCGTTAATTTATCAAAATTATAAATATATCCAAATATTCGTTGCAAAACTTGGCGCGGGTTGCAATAGGGCCGCCTATGAAAAATACATCTCTCATCATCGCATCAATTTGCACGTTGGCGTTAGTGGCGTGCGGACCCGGACGAACCGAACAAGCGGAAATAGACAAAGCCGCGGCTGAAGCTGAAAAAGCAGCAAAGCCAGTGGCTGAACTTCCCCCACCAATCACCAAGAGCGCCATATATCGCTGCCGCGGTGGTAGCGTGCTTTATGTTGATTATCTGGGCGAAAATGAAGCTGCTCAAGTGCGCATCGACGATAAAGTCTCTCTTCCAGCTATGTTGAAAACAGAAGATGGGGCCCAATTCACATCGGAAGATGGCACCATTACTATTAACGGTAGCGGCGATAAAATTACAGCAACATTGCCCGAGAAAGGCTCTCTTGCTTGCAATAGCTAATAATAAATTCTTTAGGAAAGAGTGAAAGAGGTCAGCTTCGTGCTGGCCTTTTTTATGCCTATATTTTAAAATACATTGCGTTTTAAAACTAATATTATATTCTGCTCTGGAATAGAGGGAGAATTATAATGTTCATCGGTCATTTCGCGCCCGCATTCATTGCCGCGGCGCACCCAAAAGCTCCTAATTTAGGCATACTTATCATAGCATCGCAATTGGTGGATTTTGGCTTTTTTGGATTTGCCCTTTTCGGCATTGAGAATTTTCGCATAGTGCCGGGTATAACGGCCATGAACCCCTTAGATCTCTATGACATGCCCTATACGCATAGTTTGGTTGGCACATTGGTCTGGGCCATTGCGTTTGGCGCTATCGTCTATGCCTATAGCAAGGATTGGATAAGCGCGCTGATTGCTGCTGCAATAGTGGAGACGCATTGGTATTTGGATTTAATCGTCCATACCAAAGACCTAACCATAGCTGGATCAGAGCCCAAATTTGGTTTTGGCCTATGGAATTATCCAGCCATAGCCATGCCATTAGAATTTATCTTCATATTTGGTTCCATCGCTTTTTATATAGCTAAGACTCATAAAAATATCGGCAGCAAATCCAACGCTCTTTATGCAATGATTGGGATATTATTGGCGTTTCAGGCCTTTGATTGGTTCGCACCAAAACCAGAAAGCGCAGATGCAAGCTTTATGATTATGGCATTGCTATCATTTTCAATCGTATCCGTTATAGGATGGTGGCTAGGCAATAACCGAACGCCAGTGAGATATAGATAGTGAGATATAGATAGATAGTTCGAGATAAAGAGACTTGATATGAAACAAAAGATTATAGCCTATATCATAGCCTTGGTTATTTTTACTGCGCTAGAGGCCTTATGGCTATCACAGGCTGCCCCCCATATATATGCATCCGTATCCCCTCTTATGAGCGCGCAGCCCAATCTGCTGGGCGCCTTATTATTTTTCCTCGCCTATCCAATTGGCATTTTATATTTTACCGTTTTTCCCAATATTGGTAATATCAGCAAAACCTTTGGCAATGCCGCCCTATTAGGGGCATTATGCTATGGCACTTATAGCCTCACCAATTTGGCGACATTAGAAGGATGGACTTCAATGATTAGCATTTTTGATATTGGTTGGGGAATGATTTTAACCGCCCTTACCGCTGGCGGCACTGCTATAATATATGGTAAAATATATCCGCCTGTTCAAAAATAACTGTGCATAATTATCGCTGTAATTAAGAATGGGGTGAATAAGGACTAGCCCCAAAACGCCCTAGACGCTAAAGCGAAAATATGTCTGATTCAACGCAAACGCAAAACCCTAAAATCACCCCTGAGATTGTTGCCGAGCATGGGCTCGATGATGCAGAATATAAGCGCTTATTGGCCGCTATGGGCCGCGAGCCTAATATGGTGGAATTGGGGATATTCTCGGTCATGTGGTCCGAACATTGTTCCTATAAATCATCACGTTTCCACTTAAAAAAGCTGCCCACCACTGGCAAGCAAGTGATTTGCGGTCCGGGCGAAAATGCTGGCGTTATTGATATTGGCGATGGCCCGAATGGAACAAAGCTCGCCGCGATTTTCAAAATGGAATCGCATAATCACCCTAGCTATATCGAGCCCTATCAAGGAGCAGCCACGGGCGTTGGCGGTATATTGCGCGATGTTTTCACTATGGGTGCGCGCCCCGTTGCAAACCTTAATGCGCTGCGCTTTGGTCGTCCCGAACATCCGAAAATGAAGCATTTGGTAAAAGGCGTTGTCGCTGGCATCGGCGGTTATGGCAATTGCGTTGGCGTGCCTACGGTTGGTGGTGAGACCAATTTTGATGCTGCTTATGATGGCAATATTTTGGTGAATGCCATGACAGTGGGTGTGGCCGATCAAGAAAAGATTTTCTATTCCGCTGCTAGCGGTGTGGGCAATAGTATCGTTTATGTTGGTTCAAAAACGGGTCGCGATGGTATTCATGGTGCTACTATGGCATCGGCTGATTTTGGCGATGATATAGAGGAAAAACGCCCCACCGTTCAGGTGGGTGATCCCTTTACTGAAAAATTGCTAATAGAGGCCTGTTTGGAATTGATGGCCACAGATGCGATTGTCGCAATCCAAGATATGGGCGCTGCTGGCCTTACATCATCAGCGGTTGAAATGGCCACCAATGGCAAGGTTGGCATTCGCCTGAATATGGATGACGTCCCGCAACGCGAAGATGGCATGACACCCTATGAAATGATGCTATCGGAAAGCCAAGAGCGGATGCTCATGGTATTAAAACCGGGCCGCGAAGCCGAAGCCGAAGCTATTTTCAAAAAGTGGGAATTGGACTTTGCTGTGATTGGCGAAGTGACCGACACCAAACATATGATATTGGAATGGCAAGGCGAAGTGGTGTGCGATATTCCGCTTGGCCCGCTGGCGGCTGATGCCCCTGAATATGACGAAGATGATCGCCCTTATATGGCAGAGGAAGATTATAAAGCATGGGCTGATATTCAGCCTTTGGGTGATATTCCTGAATCCACCGATATTGGCGCAGATTTGCTCAAACTTATGGCATCGCCTGCGCTGGCTTCGCGCGCTTGGATTTGGCAGCAATATGACAGCCAAGTTGGCGCAGATACTGCCCAACGCAGCGGCGGTGATGCAGCCGTAGTGCGCGTGCATGGAACAAACAAAGCATTAGCGATGAGCACCGATTGTTCACCGCGCTATTGCTATGCCGACCCCTATGAAGGCGGTAAACAAGCGGTGGCCGAGACCTATCGTAATATTTGTGCGGTGGGCGCAAAGCCGCTTGCTATCACCAATTGCCTCAACTTTGGTAATCCGCAGCGTCCCGAAATTATGGCGCAATTTGTCGGCTGCTTAAAAGGTATGGGCGATGCGTGCCGCGCGCTCGATTATCCTATCGTGTCGGGCAATGTCAGCCTGTATAATGAATCCAAAGCCACAGGCGGCGGCAGCGCGATTTTGCCAACGCCTGCTATTGGCGGTGTCGGCCTGATGGAAAACATTGATACAATGGCCACTATCTCCCTCAAAAATGAAGGTGAGCTTCTATATGTTATCACTTGCAATGATACAATTGGCGGCCAT
Source organism: uncultured Sphingorhabdus sp. (assembly GCA_947492905.1). Lineage (GTDB taxonomy): Bacteria > Pseudomonadota > Alphaproteobacteria > Sphingomonadales > Sphingomonadaceae > Sphingorhabdus_B. The sequence continues at coordinate 302,864 of CANLOL010000001.1, forward strand.
TTAGGGCAATCAATCTGGCTAAAAGAATTGCATGGAATAACCGACGGGCCTGCACCAACAGTCAATCTTGATGAAGAATTGAAAACAGGAAATTGTATCAGGTCTCTGATAAAAAATAACTTAGTAAGTGCCGTCCACGATATATCCGATGGAGGAGTTATTTCCGCTGTAACAGAAATGGCGCTTGCAGGCGGATATGGAGCCTGGCTTGGCGGAGGAGCTCTCATAAAAGATGAGAGATATTCTACTATTGAAAAACTATTTGGAGAGAATCAAGGTTCTTATGTAGTTTCACTTAGCCGTGCTAATGCTGATAAAGTTTTTGCATTAGCAGAAGAACATCAAGTGTCATGCCTTTCGCTAGGAGAAACAAAAGCGCCTGATGTTGGTCTGCAAATTATTCAAAACCGTACGGCGGGAATACCACTTTCTGACCTCCGCACCGCGCATGAGAGTTTCTTCAAGGATTGGATGGAGGATTAAAGCTGACCCAATTTGCTTCATCTGTTCCTGCTTACGATAGCGGCCATTGGATAGAGTGGTTCGCTCTATTCGGAGCGTTAATATTTATATTAATAGTCATAATTCTAATTCTATTTATTTCTTTTTCTAAAAAAGAGAAATTCGTTTCTGGGCCATTTTATATGCGCAAAGCGCACGATATTTTGAAATGGATTGCGATCGCCGTTCCTATCTTCATGACATTTAGTTTTCTAATAGGGTTTTATGATTCAGCTATTGATCTGGCCTATGAATTCATAGGAGAAGGGAATTATGGTATATTTACGTGGATCGGAGTCATCACGGAATTAATTATAGGAATCATTGTCGGCCTAGGTATTTCGTTACTTTGCCTATTTGGGTTAGCCATTCACTTTTTCAGAACAATGCATAGCAACGAATAATATTCAGCATGACCAAGCCCAATATTTGTCTATAAGGCACTATGCTGCAATCCTTCCTTCATTATGGTTCGCACTGGATTATACCGTTTGCGATTGCCTGTCTGATCTGGGGGCGCAGCAATAGAAGCGATGATAATCGGCTCTGGCTAAAAGCCGGCCTTATCATGATTGCCTGTAATTTCATCGATATAGATCATCTGCTCGCAACACCAATATTTGATCCAAACCGTTGTTCCATCGGCTTTCACCCGCTGCATACAATATGGGCTGCCGTTATTTATATGGTCCTGCTATTTGTGCCGCGCTGGTGGATGCGCGCTATTGCATTGGGTTGTTTATGGCATTTGATAACGGATAGCGGTGATTGCATCATGCAAGCTATTTGAACGCGGCAATATTAAGCAATCGCCAAAATCTCATGCGGGTCAATGCCTTCGCTTTTATAGATTTCATGCGCCAGATTATAGTGCGAAGGCTGCGCGATATTGAGCATTGCGCGAACCTCTTCGAGCTGCATCGGCAGCAGGGCCGTAATATCCTGATAGCCAATATTTCCAGCAATTTTCCCATGACGCTGCGCTTCTCTTATGGCCTTAAACACTGGCGTTTTGGATGGCGCACGGCGCTTTACCTCTATACCGCCAGCATAAGCGATAAACAAAAAGGCAAGGCTAAGATTTTGACTATAGGTGAATGCCAATACGCATTGTTCACCCAGAGGATCACGGCCATAGCCCGTTAATATATGCGCCATGTCATGCGTGTCACGCATGCGGTTATAAAACCATTCTACACGATCATCATAAGAAGGGATTTTGGACGAAAATTTTTCATTTTCTTCTACCAGCCCATGGGCGCTAATTTTTTCGCGCTCCATAAATTCGGCATAGGTGCGACCCAAGGAACCCACTGGCATTGCCAATAATGTATCATGATCGTCCAAAATATCGGGAAGAAATTCTTCGCGCGCAAACAGTTCCTCACCCATAGGAGTTTTCAGAAATTTCAGGGCCTTTGCAATATAACGCCCATCGCGCAGATTATTGCTGATATGAAAAACTTGTTCTGTATCTTCTTTATCAGCGATTAATTTGCGGAAATGGTGCAATGTCTTCAGCGGACGTATATTTATTCTTTTACGGTCCGGATGGATATAAGGAACATTGGTCATATCAGTATCCATTTGCAACGAATCATTCTTAATAGGGTCATTTAATATAGTTACTTACATTAATGTCAATAAGCTTTATCCTTTTAATCTCTGCCCAAAGCGTTAAAGTCTAACTATGAAAGATCATGATACTATTCCTTATACTGCTCTGCCTGAATATGATGATGCAGAGCGAATTGCGCGTTCAAAAGCATTTTACGAAGCGATAAAAACGCGCCGTTCATGCCGATATTTCAGCGATGCCCCCATCCCGCGCACCGTGATTGAAAATGCTATATTGGCGGCTGGAACCGCGCCCAATGGGGCCAATCATCAACCTTGGCATTTTGCCGTTATCGAAAGTTTGGATAAAAAAAAGTCTCTGCGCGCCGCCGCCGAGGCAGAAGAACGTGAATTTTATGAAGGCAAAGCCAGCGCAGAATGGCTTGATGCGCTGGAGCCGCTTGGCACCGATAGCGAGAAACCATTTTTGGAGATTGCACCTTATTTGATTGTCATATTTGGTCAGCGCAAAGGTGGCATGAACCCGGGTGAAATGAAGCAAAATTACTATGTGAATGAGAGCATCGGTATTGCATCTGGTATGCTCATCACAGCATTGCATGATGCAGGGCTAGCAACATTAACCCATACGCCCAACCCCATGAAGTTTTTGAATGAAATTTGCGACAGGCCAAGCAATGAAAAACCGATGATGGTATTGGTTGTTGGCAAACCCGCTGCGGATGCCACTATTCCAGTGCATGCGACTTATAAAAAACCCTTAGATGAGATTGCCAGTTGGTTGTGAAACAATATTTATGAGCCAAAATAAAACCCAGAAACAGAGATATATTCATCTGGATGCGCTGCGCGGTTTTGCGGTCATGGGTATATTGACCATGAATATCATCGCTTTTGCTATGCCGCAAAATTCCTATTTTATGCCCAATTTATTTGGACCCGCCTCGGCATCAGATGCGGCTGCTTGGATTGGCAATTTCATTTTCTTTGATGGCAAAATGCGCGGGTTATTCTCACTTTTATTTGGCGCGAGTATGATGCTGATTATCATGCGCTCTGACGCCAAAGGAGAAAGCAGCGCCAAGGTACATTATAGCCGCATGATCTGGCTTATCATATTTGGTTTATTGCATTTCACCTTTATCTGGTTTGGTGATATATTATTCCTATATGGCGTCATGGGCTGCTTTGCTTATCTTATGCACCATTTAGACGCGCAAAGATTGCTCAAATGGGGTTTGGGCATATTCATATCTTTTACGCTTTTATTAACGATTACTCTGGGCGGTCTATTATATCAAAAATATAGCGCAGAAAGCAGCCAAGCTACCAGTACAGAAATAGCTGAATATCAAAGCTTCAAAGATGAATTCAAACCAGATGCAGAGGCCACAGTTGCAGAATTAGACGCCTATACAAAAGGCTATTATGACATATTGACATACCGCATCAGCGAGGAATGGACGACGCCGATCTTCTCTATTTTCATTGGTATTACAGAGACTTTTCCGTTCATGCTCATCGGTATGGCTTTGCTCAAAAATGGTTTTTTATTGGGACGTTCTAGCGCTAATATCTATAAAAAAGCGCTGGTTTATGGGCTTGGCGGCGGGATCATTCTCAATAGTATGATAGCATTTATAATCATCAACAGTGGCTTTGATATTGCGATTATCTTTAATGCTATACAAGGCTGGAGTAATATTCCGCGCCTGATGATGACGATTGGCTATGCGGCCCTTATCATCCTCTTCATTTCCGCAAATCCGTTTAATAAGCTGTTGCAGCGCACAGCGGCGGCCGGCCGTATGGCATTTTCCAACTATATCGGAACTAGCTTAGTGATGAGTTTTATATTTTATGGTTATGGTTTGGGATATTATAATGAAATTAGCCGAATGGGGCTGTTTCCCATTATCATTGGGGCATGGATTATCATGCTCTTATGGTCAAAACCATGGTTGGAGCGATTTCATTATGGACCGTTAGAATGGCTTTGGCGCTGCTTGGCACGGCGCGAGCTACAGGCTTTTCGCCGCTAAACGTAATTAACTGCCGTAATTATAATTACCAAAACCACGATTGCTATTCACTGCACGGCGTTCAACCAATGGGTTGGACTCTTTTTCAAGCGTTTCTAGCGTGGTTTCGAACAAGGGCCGTAATAATACTGCTTTTTCAAGCAAATCTTCGGGATCTTGTTGAATTTCGATATAGTGACGCGCTGTCATCTCAATCTCTTCTGCCAATTCCGCTAATTTCTCAGCTCCGAATTGCCAAGCTTCACCTTTTAGAGTGTGCGCTGGAATAACAAGCTTACTAGAGTCGCGTAGGCGCAATGCCTCTTCTATTTGCGCCAATGATTTTACACCATCTTCGCGAAAATAGCCCAATATTCTAACAAAACCAGTGCCCAATAGCTCACGCGTATTAGCATAAGTCTTCCAGTTAATAATTTCACTGTCGGTAAGGGTCATATCCCATTTCTCCTTGCTATATTCCGACCAGAACGAGAAATCACTATACAACCGATTAGTAAACGGAGTGTTTACGCTATGAAATGAATAAAAACCCATATTGGTTTGATAAAAAACCATTTTTTAATATCAAATATCATCGCATTATTAATCTTATTGCGATGGGGTCTATGGTCAATATTATTTGCTTAAGCATTGATAGATAATGTTATTTATTAATCATCCGCATATGGGTTATTGGATGCGCGCATATTCATACGCACGGGAACAGCTCCAAAATCTAAATCCCGGCGCAATCCATTAATTAAATAACGATTATAGCTTTCTGGTAATTTATCCACTCTGGTACCAAAAACAGCAAAAGTCGGTGGACGATTACGGGCTTGTGTAATATAGCGTAATTTTATGCGCTTACCGCCAGGGGCTGGCGGCGGATTCACCTCTATGGCATGTTCAAACCAGCGATTTAATACACCCGTAGGCACGCGGCGGCTCCATGCATCTCTGGCTTTGAAGGCGGCCTCTATCAATTGATCCAAACCTTTGCCCGTCATAGCAGATACAGCAATCATCGGGACACCTTTTAGCTGTGCCAAACCTTCGTCTAACGCTGCTCTGATACCATTGAATAAGGCGCTGCCATCCTCTGCAATATCCCATTTATTAATAGCAATTATCAGGGCGCGGCCTTCTTGGATACAATGATCGCCAATCTTCAAATCCTGAAGCTCTAGACCTTTTGTGGCATCCAGCATCAATACCACCACTTCGGAAAAATCGATAGCACGCCGTGCGTCCGCTACTGATAATTTCTCTAACTTATCTTTTACGCGCGCTCTTTTGCGCATCCCCGCTGTATCGATGATACGGATTTCACGTTGCGCTAGCTCTGGATCGCTTTTGTCGGGATTATCCCATATCCAATCAATGGTAATGCTGTCGCGGGTAATGCCTGCCTCTGGCCCCGTTATCAGGCGGTTTTCACCCAGCATCTTATTAATCATCGTCGATTTGCCCGCATTAGGGCGACCAACAACGGCTAATTTTAATGGCGCTGTGGGAGACTCCAAATCATATTCTTCTTCTTCGCCATCCCAAGCATCAATGATAGGGCGCAAAGCTTGGTATAGATCAGCCATTCCTTCACCATGTTCGGCGCTAATAGCAATAGGTTCGTTAAACCCCAAACTATAGGATTCTAAAATAGTGGAATCTGCTCGGCTGCCTTCCGCTTTATTTATCACCAATTCAACGGGCACATTGCTAGCACGCAACCAACGCGCAATTTCCTCGTCTAGCGGCGTTAACCCTGCACGGCCATCAATGATGAATATCGCAGCAATAGATCCGCTCAACGCAGCTTCGGTTTGCGAACGCATTCGACCGGGCAAAGTTTGCGGGTCTTCATCCTCATAACCTGCGGTATCAACTGCAATAAATTTCAAATCAAATAAGGAAGCATCGCCTTCGCGCCTATCACGGGTAACCCCCGGTTGGTCATCAACCAATGCTAAACGCTTGCCAACCAAGCGGTTGAACAATGTTGACTTACCGACATTGGGTCTGCCTATTATGGCAATAGTGGGCTTCATTATGCCATAACTCCCTTATGTATTTGGGACGAAAGCCCCAAAAATCATATTATTGAAAAGCGCTAATCGTGCCGCTGTCGTCCAAGATATAAAGCGTGTTATTGGCAACGATAGGCGCAACAGAGATAGGTGCTTTAACCTCTTGAATCTTAAATGCAACGCCTTCTTCAGGCTCTATCGACCAAATTTCACCTTCTGAATTGCTCGCTACTAGGCGGTTTCCAGCCAATATAGGGCCGCGCCACGTAATCTCGCCCTTCTTTTTACTTTCATTGGCAAATTCTGGCAATTGGGCAATCCAACGAATTTTACCGCTTGAACGCGATACACAGAGCATTCTCGCATCATCGGTTAGAACAAAAACCCATTCACCAGCAACCACTGGCGTTGCGATGCCCGCGATATTCAACTCCCAAATACGGCGTCCTTGATCCAAATCATAGGCTGCCATCCGCCCGCCTTGACCCAAAGCATATACTTTACCGCGATCAATTACGGGCGCTGCATCAACATCGGATAATTCAGAAACGGACAATGACATGCGCGTCCGTGACAAAGTGTCGCTCCATAGACTGCGACCATTTTCATAACGATAAGCAGATAACTCCCCAGAGGAATATCCCGCTACCACAGTTCCATCTGATGCCGCAGGAGATGCCACGCCGAAAATACCAGATTCGCCAATCGCCCCAGCTTCATTCCATTCGGAGGCACCGGTTCGTGCGTTAAGAGCATAAATCTGATTATCCTGTGTCATGACATAGAGATTGCCATTTGATAATGTTGGTGAACCACGCAAAGGCCCTGCTGGACGAGATTTCCACAATATAGCGCCATCATTAATATTGAGCGCAACGACATCACCAATTCCGTTGGTTGCATATATATTCACACCATCAGAGGAAACACCGCCGCCAAATAAGGTCGCTTTTTTCTCAACCTTATCGCTGAAATTCGCGCTCCAAAGCCGCGCACCATTTGTGGCGTCAAAAGCTCTTACAACCGCATCCGTTCCGATAGCAACTAATTTTCCGCCAACAATAATCGGCGGGGATGCTAGTCTAGCACGAGAGGTTGAACCTGTAATTTTAGTGGCCCAGCTTCGTGTTAATTCTGCGCCTAATGCAACGTGACCAGGCGCATTAGAAGAAGCACCGCTGGGCTGTTGCCAAGCATTATTGATTCGCGAAGCGGGTAAAATTACGGATTGTCCAGACAATGCTGGATCAGCCTCTGTATCCACGCGCGCACCCAAAATATCAACACGATTGCCAATAGTTGGGGTAACGTTATTATCACCGCCACCGCCTAGAGCACCGCAACCTGTAAGCACTGATAAAGCAGCTAAGCTCAAGATATATCTAGAAGTTTTAATCACGAAAATATTCTCCAAATTTATAACACTACGCTGCGAAACTTATGCAGCAACCTTAATTATAATTCATTCACTCGCTTCTTCTGCACTATCTTCGCTTTCGCTATTCTGAATAGCATCAATTCCCAAAACACCGGCCATCTGACGTGAACGATCGCGCAAAGAGTCTGGTAAATCTTCTTGGTCTGCAATTTGGGCAAAAATAGGGCCAGCCAAATCTTCTTTATCCTGACGCATATAGGATATAGCCGTCATCTCACCAGCGCTACCGAACCACGGATTACCTGGAACAGCTAATGGCTTAAGCTGGTCAATGACCTGTTGCGGCTTCACATCGTCAAATTGGGCCATTGTTTTTCTAATCAATGCAAAATCACGAAATGCATTGGGCAGCCCATCATCTTTAATCACTTCATCATAAGATGCGATGGCCTTTTTCTTATCGCCTTTTTCAATAGCAATATTGCCTTCTAATATTTTTGCAAGCGCACGATATCCAGCTTGATCTGCTTCTTTGAAAGGCTCAAGCTGCTTTAGCGCCTCATCATTATTACCGGCATCTAATGAATCCACAGCTTTAATAAAGGCTTCACCTTGCTCACCAACAGCTTGCGTTTGTTGATTTGAATAATAGGCCCAAGCACCCAATCCACCAAATCCAAGAACAAGAGCAATTGCAATCCAACGGCCCCATTTGTTCCAAAATTGTTTCATGTCACTATCGCGAACAGCATCATCAACTTCGCGTAAAAATGCCTCATCAGCTAAATCTTTTGTATCTGTAGGGCTTTTAGCCACTGTTACCTCCATTAAAAATGCGCAAATTATCGCACTATTTATAATCCATTAGCCGCGAGTGGGACGACATACTAGCCCCCAATATCATGTGACGCGACACAATGATGTAAATTACAAGATAATCACCTTAAAAAACAAGCTTTATGCGTCAATCACTCTCTACCGACCCATAAAGCTGATCTCGGCTTGGAAATGTTCTGTTGCGCACTTCATCGGCATATTGACGTACCGATGACTGAACAGTTTCCGACATATTGCCATAGCGTTTCACAAATTTCGGCGTACGGTCAAATAATCCCAACATATCTTCTGATACCAAGACTTGCCCATCGCATTGCGCAGATGCACCAATACCAATAGTAGGACAGTCCACTTTCTGTGTAATCTCAATCGCAATAGGTTCTAACACGCCCTCGATTACAAGGCCAAAAGCCCCCGCCTCTGAGAGAGCAACCGCATCTTCGACAATGGCTTTGGCTTCTTCATCGCTCTTACCGCGCACACCATAACCACCCAATATATTAATCGCTTGCGGCGTTAAACCAACATGCGCCATCACCGGAATACCGCGTTTCGTCAGAAATTCTACTGTCGGCGCCAATACTTTACCGCCTTCAATTTTAATGGCAGCTGCACCTGTATGTTTTAATAAGTTAGATGCATTTTCAAATGCTTGCTGGGGCGATGCTTCATAAGAACCAAAGGGCATATCGACAATCACTGCCGCATGATAGCTTCCCCGCACCACAGCTGCGCCATGCGCAATCATCATCTCCATTGTTACGGCAACAGTATGCGGCAGTCCGTAAATAACCTGCCCAAGCGAATCACCCACTAGCAACATATCGCACTCAGGGTCGAGCAATTGCGCCATACGCACTGTGTAAGCCGTTAGCATTACCAGTGGTTCGCCGCCTTTGCGCTGGCGTATTTTCGGCACTGTCAGCCTTTTCATCGGCTTTGGTGTTGGGTTCGCACGGCTGGTAGACGTATCGAATGTGAGCGTTTTTGATGTAGTGGACATTGGGAAACATTAGCGACAAATGCCTCGCTTAAAAAGAGCAGATTGCATAGATTTTAACAACATATGTTCGTTATGCTTGACTCTATGTTAAAAATATATAACACGATAGATATATTAATTAACATGGAGTCTGAAAATGTCATTTCGTGAAAAAATGCTATGGGTAGCCTTTATCGCCATGATGGGCGGCTTTGGATTTTATTTCCTCACCCTATTAACCCCCTTAGGCGAAAATGCTTCGCCCGATTATTATCTAGGGCTGTTATTCCTAATTTTCGGCCTCGTAATAGGCAGCATGCTGGTAGCGACGCTGATATTATTCATCCGTAATCGCAGCGAAGTGACTTTCAAAGAAGATGAGCGCGATAGCGATATCCATAAAGCTGCTACTCAAATCGCCTATTACCCCTTACTTCTGGGCGTATGGGCTAGTGGCGCTATGTTTCATAATGGAGTTTCAACACCGACCATGCTCAATATATTATTGGCGGTCTTGGTGGGTGCAGAATCCATTCGTTTGGGATATCAAATCTTTCTCTATCGCAAGGCATAGGATATGAAAAAACTACCGTTTAATAATGAAATTAAAACTTTGCGTTTTATGAGCAATGAGATGACGCAGGGCGAATTAGGCGAAAGAGTAGGCGTTACTCGCCAGACCATAGCCGCCATTGAACAGGGAAAATACTCGCCTTCATTGGAAGTTGCATTCCGTATCGCCCATATATTTGGCAAACCATTGGAAGAGGTTTTTATTTGGGAGTTGTAGCAAAGTAAATAGCTTGAATATTCTGTGGACCGCGATATGATAACGTTGTCACTATTAGAGAGTATAAAAATTATCATGCAAAAATTCATCCCCATTGCTTTATTGAGCACAGCAACAATAGCGTTAAGCGCATGCACTTCAGGAAGCACGACAAGTTCTGCAACGCCGGTCATCTCTCCACCCCCAGTGTCAGGGCCAGTTTCAGCCCCAACCAATAGTGCACAAACCCCCATTGAACGGTTTGGAGCATTATCAGTCACAGGCAACCGCATTACCGACAGCCAAAACCGGCCGATTTCCCTCTCTGGGGTAAGCCATTTCTGGTCCAATACAGGCTATGGCCAAGAAGCATTATATAATCCGCAAGTCGTTCAATATTTGGCCGATGAATGGAATGCTACCTTGTTTCGCGCAGCAATGGGTGCCGATGAAAATGGCAGCTATCTTGATGAACCAGAAGCCAATGTAAAACGCGCCCAAACCGTTATTGATGCAGCCATTGATATTGGGGCTTATGTTATCATCGATTTTCACTCGCATCATGCCCATGAATATCCAGAGAAAGCGATCGAGTTTTTCACCCAAATGGCCAAACAATATGGCGATAAGCCTAATGTCATATATGAAATTTATAATGAGCCGCTCAACACCGCAAATTGGGCCAAGGATGTTAAGCCTTATTCAGAAAGATTAATTGCCGCAATACGCGCCATAGACCCCGATAATCTGATCATTGTCGGCTCGCCCACTTGGTCACAAGATGTCGATATCGTCGCCCAAGACCCCATAGTTGGATATGATAATATTGCCTATACTATGCATTTCTACGCAGGGACGCATGGGGAAGCATTGCGGGCTAAAACCAAAAAAGCATTGGATGCTGGCCTTGCCATATTTGTTACCGAATGGGGTACGATTAATGCCAATGGCGATGGCGCAGTAGCGCATCAATCGGTTAAACAATGGACCGAATTTATGGACAAACATTGTTTATCAAATGCCAATTGGTCCGTTAGCAACAAAGCCGAAGGCGCCTCTATATTTAAGCCTGGCACAACACAAAAAGGACCTTGGAAAGATAGCGATCTAACCGAGTCTGCAAAGGTTGTTAAACAGATAGTCAAAAATGGTACGCGGGTTTGCGAATGATATAATGCTCTAATGCATTTAATATTCTGTCAGAGCCGTAACTGCCAATTCAGGGTGATCGGTAAAAAACCCATCAATCCCAGCATCCCGATAGGCTTTGATTTCAGATTTCATATCACCCAATTCATCTAATTCTAATGATGATTTTAATCCTTCGGGCAGGAAATAATTTTCTGCCCGAAAGGTCCATCCATGCACCAATAATTCTCTGGCTTTTGCGTTTTTAATCAAATCTGTAGGGGCGCTTAATCGGCCCAAAACATTCCTATCAATCACATATGATTTATGAACACCAACACCATCCGCATATTCTGCAATCCGCGATAACCCCGCAGGCGTCACCATGTCTGGGAACAATATATTGGGCCGGTCAGGGGGCGATCCTTCTGGAGCAATGAGCTGTATCAATCTAATGTCAGTGACTTCGGATAATTTCTCCAAAATACCGACTTCAAATGATTGGATAAAAACAGCATCACTCGCATCACGATAACCAAATATATTCAATTGCTTCAGCAAAGTCTCTTGTTGCGGCAATCCGATAGACTTAAAATAGCTGGGGTGTTTCAGCTCTGGATAAATTCCTATCACGCGCCCAGTTCTCTGTTCCAATCGCTGGATAAGTTTTAATAATTCCTCAAAAGATAATATCTCATATTCATTATCATAATCTCTATTATCGGCCCGCAATTCCCTCAAACGCTCTCTGGCGCGCAATGTTTTCAATTCATTATAGGTGAAATCTTCAGTGAACCAACCACTGACTTCTTTGCCATCAATAACTTTAGTCGTATAGCGCGATGCAAATTCTTCCTTTGTCGAAACATTGGTCGTGGCGCCAATTTCATTTTCATGGCGAACCATTAATATGCCATCTTTGCTAACCACAATATCTGGTTCTAAATAATCAGCACCCTGCTCAATAGCCAATCTATAGGCCGCCGCAGTATGCTCCGGACGTTCACCGCTTGCGCCCCGATGCCCAATGATTATGGGAATAGCCGTATCTGATGAAAAACCATCCGCATCATCGCTGCATCCAGCGGCTGACAGCGGCAAAACGATAATCAAACATTTAAAAAATAGTGAGATAGAACGCAGCATTTATTAGGCCGCAGCAATCCGTATTGAGGAATATAGAAGAGTGGAGCAAAGATCAAAATCACCCGCTATCCTGTTTATTGCTCTACGCATAATATTCACCCCGTTCACATTGATATAAACATCAAAGCGATTCTGTGGCAATTCTAGCAATAAGCCCTAAAGCTTCAAGATGAATCCTCGCAAAGCAACATAGAAAAAACATATTTTACATGAATTTATAATATAGTTTCAACGGATATTAAATCCATTCAAATATTAATCTACTAATGCTGCTTCATATTCTGATGATTTAAAACCAACCAATAAGCCCATTTCTGTTTCCAATACAGGGCGCTTAATCATGCTGGGATATTCCATCATCAACATGATAGCTTTGGATTCATCTATATTTTCGCGATTTGCAGCGGGGAGCTTTTTAAACGTTGTGCCGCGTTTGTTGAGCAATACTTCCCAACCCACTTGGCCAATCCATTCTTTTAGCATTTTACCGTCAACGCCCGCTTTTTTATAATCATGAAAATCATAGATTATATCGCGCTGCTCCATCCATTTACGCGCTTTTTTGATCGTGTCACAATTTGAAATGCCATATATTTTAGTAGCCATGTCGATGATCCCGTAAATAACTATACATATGATTGAGATGCTCTATCTGCAAACAATCGTCATTGGTCAAGGGCTATCGCTTGTCAAAAGCCTCTATTGGCGGCGATGCCTCAATATGAAACGCACACAGCAAGTGATAATGAACGTTGGCAAGATAATCCATTTCAGCTCTGACCAGAGCGTTACCAAACCTCTTGCGCTGAAAAAATTACGGCCAATGGGGGACACCTCTATCGGCGTGAAGGGCGCAAAATAGCGCATATCATCAATTGGCCAGAACAAAGCCGCGCCAAGCCCGCCATTGGTAAATGCATCCAATATGCCGTGCGATGCCATGCTGATGAATAAGAAAATAAATATAGTTTTCCAATATATGGGCCGCATGATCGCCGTAAAAATTACCGCAACTACAGCCGCCACTAAGAGCGCATGACTAGCCCCGCGATGCCCCAAGGGATCACCATAATCAATGCCCATTGCAAAGCCCACCACATCCGCATCGGGCAGCATTGCCAGTGCCATGCCTGTAAAAATCATAGGTTTTGTTATTATCGCTTTATCAGGTTTTTGAGCGCTATTTATCATCACAGCAGCAGCAATCGGTATAATCGCATGGGACATTATGGTTGGCATATTATCCACCCATAGCGCAGATTATGAGCCATATTCTATCACAATTTTTTGGGCGGCTTCTGCTGCCAATTTTCTCGCTTTTTCGCTATCATCACTGCGCGCAATCACCACACCCATGCGGCGATAAGGGCGCGTGACAGGTTTGCCAAAAATGCGAACATCCACATGATCGCTCTTAGATATGCTCAAAGCTTCTGCCAGACCCGTAAATGCAAAATCATCGGATTCTCTATCTGCTAATATCACAGCACTTGCCGATGCGCCTTGGCATTGGATAGGCGGAATAGGAAGGCCCAAAATCGCGCGCGCATGCAGATCAAATTCGTTCAATTCTTGCGAAATTAAAGTCACCATTCCGGTATCATGCGGGCGCGGGGATAATTCGGAAAATATTACCTGATCGCCTTTGACGAAAAATTCAACGCCAAACAGCCCCCACCCTTTGCCCTTACCTGCAAGAGCCTTCACCACTTTTGCCGCCATTTCCTGAGCAGTGGCAAGCGCCGCATCAGACATAGCAGCGGGTTGCCAACTTTCTTGATAATCACCCCGTTCTTGACGATGACCAATTGGCGGGCAAAAATAGATCCCATCCTTGGCGCACACGGTCAGCAAGGTGATTTCATAATCAAAGTCGATAAATTGCTCGGCAATGACCCGCACCCTATCGCCGCGCATACCATCGGCGGCATAATCCCATGCGGCATCAATTTCTGATAAGTCTCTTACCGTGCTTTGCCCCTTGCCCGATGATGACATCACTGGTTTGACCACCAATGGCGCGCCAATTTTTTCGGCTATGACGCATAATTCTTCGCGGCTTTGTGCATAATCATAGCGCGATGTTAACAGCCCTAATTCACGCGAAGCCAGATCACGAATTGCATCACGGTTCATGGTCAATTGCGCGGCATAGGCCGAAGGCACAATATTATAACCTTCTTGTTCCAAATCCGCCAAAACTTCGGTGCGGATGGCCTCTATTTCAGGCACGATATAATCGGGCTTATGCTTTTCGATGGCGGCGCGCAGCGCATCAGCATCGAGCATAGAGAAGACTTCGTGCGCATCTGCCAATTGCATGGCGGGTGCGCCTTCATAAGCATCACAAGCAATGACATAAGCACCAAGCCGCTTAGCGGAGATTACAAATTCACGGCCCAATTCACCCGAACCCAATAGCAATATTTTAGCAATGTGACTCATGTTGTTCCTATCTGTTAAACTCTAATATTATCACAACATCACCTAAACAAAGTTTAGTTTTAAGCGTCCTTACCCTGAACCCTTTCGTCTTGAATTTCCAGACCTGAGCACTCTAATCCTATACCCGTTCTTCCTGAACTAATCTTCATATGCTTTTCGTCCTGAGCTTACCTATCTTGAGCCCTTCGTCCTGAGCTGATCTTCCTAAACCATTCGTCCTGAGCCTGTCGAAGGATTGAACGGTACGAAAGATCGAAAATCTTACATCATGGCCTCATCATCGATTACCCCTAGATTTAGCTAGCCTAGAAATTTCTTTCCAATCTCCCTCAATTAGTGCCTCTTTTTTAGCACGAGACCAACCTTTTATTTGCCGCTCAGAAGCAAAGGCCTCCAACCGCGAAGGAAACTCCTCGCTCCAGACCAATGTAATAGGCAGCCGTGTTGCCGTATATCCGCCCTTTCCTAATTTATGTTGAGCGATGCGTGTTTCTAAATTATCTGTATGTCCTATATAATAATGCCCATCAGAACAGCGCAACATATAGGTCCAAAATGCCATTGCATGACTCTAGCTATTTTATATGTATTGGCAAGCTGTGGCGTTATTAACGCGGCTATTCATCCTTATCATCCTTCGACAAGCTCAGGACGAACGGATGTTAGAGTGCCTATAAAGCACTTTGTGTCGTAATGTCATTACCCGACTTGTACAGGTAATGGATTGTAACAACCCAACCCGAAACTTCATGATTAACGATCCTTAGCATAATCCAATAAAGTAGAACATTGTCATCTAAAACATCTTCAAAAAGCCAATTCGTCATTGGGTTTATGTCTGTTTCAAAATAGATAGTAATATCAAAATCATCATCAGCAAGTTGTCCTGATGGTGAGCCATATTTGACAATTAATTCTTCTTGGAGTTGACTAAAAATATCGAGTGCGGTCAGTCTATCATTACAAATATCACTGCTAGCTGTTATTGTATAACTATCGCTATTAGGAAAAGTTGTAATTTTATATTCGCTAAAATACTCATGTTGAATTGGTACTTCTTCCAATGTGACTTCTATGCGATTATACTCTAACCCTTGAATCCCTAACCTCATATCAATACCAAAAGGAACTGAACTTCTTAAATCTAATTTATTTGATTGTTCTTGTGACACCGCATATTCCTTATTATTAATATATTATCAAATAGTATTTAGATGTTCAGCGATAACATTATAAGTCATATATTCAATTCTAAATCCGTTCTTCCTGAGTCCGCTATCTTGAAAGCGCTTGTCATCGAACTTCCATGTCCTGTGACCGTTCGTCCTGAGCTTGTCGAAGGATCGAAATATAAAGCTAAACTCACTCCTGTTCGTTTATACTGCAACCTTGTTAGTATGATAATTATCTATCATGGCCAATAGTCCTGAGACTCTTTTCGATAATAAAAATATAAAAAATGAGTATGGAACTCCCTATTCCAATTAACCAACCAGCCCAATCTTTCGCGAAACCAGCAACCATTTTTTGTACATCGCCGCTTGACCAGCCAAGTCTCTCATATAATAACCAGTCCAACACACCATTGCTATTAAACCGAAATAATAGATCACCGCTTAACCAAATTAATCCGCAATATAGTATGACCTTAAATAGGTTTTTGTTACGCCAACCAACATAGGATGCTACTATTGCATATAATATACCAAGTACGTTAATCGTCAACGATACCCCAGAACTACTCAGCCCTACATATCTGTCAGATGCTATCCACAGAGATATTATCATAATACATATATAAAATAATATAGTTATAACAGACTTCCCATGCATTAATTCACTCCCATTCAATGGTTCCGGGAGGCTTGCTGGTATAATCATAAACCACGCGGTTCACGCCTTTAACCTCATTCACAATGCGCGTTGCCGTACGCGTTAAGAATGCGGCCTCAAACGGGTAAACATCGGCGGTCATGCCATCTGTGCTGGTAACGGCGCGCAATCCGCACACACTGTCGTAAGTGCGATGATCGCCCATAACGCCCACAGTTTTAACAGGCAATAGAACCGCAAAGGCTTGCCAAATTTCATCATAAAGCCCTGCATTGCGAATTTCCTCAAGATATATAGCATCGGCCTTGCGCAATATATCGCAGCGCTCTTTGGTCACTTCGCCAGGGATACGAATGGCAAGGCCCGGCCCTGGGAATGGATGGCGTCCGACAAATTGATCGTTAAGGCCAAGCTCGCGTCCTAAATCGCGCACCTCGTCTTTGAATAGCTCGCGCAAAGGCTCGACCAATTGCATGTTCATACGTTCAGGCAGGCCGCCCACATTATGGTGCGATTTGATCGTTACGCTCGGCCCGCCGGTAAAAGATACGCTCTCAATCACATCGGGATAGAGCGTGCCTTGCGCCAAGAAATCAGCGCCACCAATTTTTTGCGCTTCTTCTTCGAACACATCAATAAATGCCCCGCCGATAAATTTGCGCTTTTTCTCTGGATCGGAAACGCCGTCCAATCCCGCCATAAAGCGTTCTTCGGCATCGACCACAACCAGCGGAATATTATAATGATCGCGGAATAATGTCTCCACCTGTTCACGCTCATTCAGACGCAGCAAACCATGATCGACAAAGACGCAAGTAAGCTGATCGCCAATCGCCTCATGGATTAAAATCGCCGCAACGGAAGAATCCACCCCGCCCGATAATCCGCATATCACGCGGCCGCTTCCGACCTGCGCGCGAATTTCATCAATCTTAGTCTTGCGAAATTCTGCCATTGTCCAATCACCGGCGAGGCCGCAGACTTCATGCACGAAATGCGATAATAATTTGCCACCATCGGGCGTATGCACCACCTCAGGGTGGAATTGCATGCCATAATATTGGCGCGCTTCATCAGCAATTACAGCAAAAGGCGCACCCGAAGATGTTGCCACAACTTCGAACCCATCGGCCATTTGCGTAACTTTATCGCCATGGCTCATCCATACTTGCTGGCTATCACCCACAGTCCATAGACCATCAAAAAGACGGCAATTTTTATCGATAGAGATTTCCGCACGGCCAAATTCTCCGCCATCGCCAACCGATACTTTGCCGCCCAATTGTTCCATCATCACTTGCTGGCCATAGCAAATACCAAAAATAGGCAGGCCGCTGTCAAATATCACCTGTGGAGCGCGGGGCGAGTCTGCTTCGGTCACCGATGCTGGACCACCCGATAGGATGATGCCTCTGGGCTTGATGCGGTGAAAGGCTTCTTCGGCATTATTGAACGGAGCAATTTCGGAATAAACACCCGCTTCGCGCACGCGCCGTGCAATCAATTGGGTGACTTGAGAGCCGAAATCAATGATAAGAATAGAATCGCTTTGTGTCATGATATGCCGTTAATAGGTGGCGCATCATTAGTCCATAAGCAGAGAGAATTTAGCTGCGGATAATTTACTGAACCGCCAATCATCACAAAATCAAGATCAAGCTCTGCATGCTATTTTATATGCTATTTTTCGGTAAAAGAATTAGGACGGGTAGCGCGAGACTAGAAGCTACTGACCCGTCCGAAATTCATTGTGGGTGTTTTTGAACTAAATGTTTAACAGTGGGTGTTGTTGAACATGTACCACTATGCACCCCTCGTGCCAGTTTAAAAACTGATATAAAAATCAAATAATTATAAGGTTAACAGCGCATTTACTGTAACACGCTTGTAAATTTTTCCGACAAATATGATGGACATAAAAAAGGGCGGAGAATTTCCCCGCCCTGATATAGATTTGCTTATTATTATTGAGTTTTTGTTTTTTCGCTAACGATACGAACATTTAGACGATTAGCTTCCGTCAGATATTCCTTGGCAACAGCTTGAACATCAGCAGGCGTGACGGCCAACATTAATTTTTCAGCGTTACGTTTGCGGTCTAGGAATTGAGGCTGTCCTTGCGCCCGCGCTGCATAAAATAACCAATCCCCATTTTGGCGTTGGTCTTTTACAAGCTCCTCTAATAGAGGTTTACGCGCACGATCAAGCGTATCGGCATCAATGCCTTCATTAATCATCTTTGCCGTAATGACCTTAATGGCATTGCTAATCTCGTCCATCTTATCGGGCGCCGCTATGACAGAGGCAGACAAATATCCATAACCATCATGGCGTGTCGATGCCACGCTATTAGCACCTGGTGAATAAGTAGCACCTAGCTTCTCGCGCACTTCATCCAACAGTAGCAAGCGAAATACCGTTGCTGTTAAATCACGCGCAACATCAGATTGTTGATCTTTGCCATCGGTCGATGGCCAATAGGAAACATAGAAACCCTGTTCCTCTGTACCTTTATGATAGAGGGTTATTTCATCTTTGCTATCTATCACCTTCGGCGCGACAACAGCTGGTCCCGCATTGGATGAACGCGATGGCAATGCGCCAAAGCTTTTGGCAATAGCATCAATAGCGGCTTGTTCATCAATATCACCAACGATACCGATTTCAATCGGCGCACTTTGACCAATAGGATCCAATACAGCCTCTAAATCACTGGCTTTATAAGCGAGCAATTCTTCGGCACTGCCAACGCCAAAACGTTTATCTCCACCGTGCAAAACACGCGGCAATTCAAATTGTAATATAGATTGCGGTAGCGCATCCAATTGTGCTGCAAATGTTGGCACGGCATTTTGCCATACAGTATCAATCTCACTGCGATATCCGCCAGCCGTTACATAGGCTGCTAATGTTTTCATTTGCAATTCAAAATCAGCAGGCGTGGTCGTGCTGGTCGAACCAAAGCTATCGAGCCCAGCCTGTAATCCAAAATTCACAGATTTACCCGCCATTATGCGTTGTAATTCTTCGAAACTATGTTCTTTTAATCCGCCAACCGCTGACATATTGCTAAGGAATATACCAAGGCTGCCTTTATCTTGAGACAATGATTCCGTTCCGCCACCATAGCGCAAGGAATAGCGAACACGACCTTCTTCAAAGTCGGTCTTTTTAATATTCAGCTTCACACCATTTGCAAAAGTAATGGTTCTAATGCCTAGATCATCGATCGTGCTGTCCGATGCTATTTTTCCAGTGGCGCCAAAATTATCATAGGCAAAAGCCTTGGTTTCAACCACTTCGGGTGGCGTGACCGCTACTTGTTGGCTCGCCCCCAAAACTGCGAAAGCTTCGCTTCGGACATCCGCAATGGGTTCTTTTGACGTGACCAATAATGTGCTTGGCGTAGCTTGATATTGTTTTTTGAATTGCTCATTAACAGCATTAACCGTTAATGATGGCTTCAATGACTGATATACTTCAAAATCCGTTTGCGGCGTAGCAATAATGGATTTATTATAAATTGTGCCGATAATTTGATTGGCCAATGCCGCATTGCTGCGCGTGTCGGCTTGTTCAACACGGTTTTTAAAGCGTGTTTCAATATTGGCCAATTGCTGATCTAATTCGGCTTGCGTAAAACCAAATTGAATAGCCCGGCGTAATTCTTGCTCACCAATAGCCAGAGCCTCTTTCCATTGCCCTTCTTTCGGATTGATTAGCATTGCAGACTGCTCTGTGAGGCCTAAAACTTCATCTACCCTAATCGCACCACCGTTTATTTTGGCATCGTTAGCAAGAGCTAGTTTTTGAAAACGCTGAGCCATAATACCTGAGGCTAGTAAATTGAGCAGAGCTTTCTTTGTTTTAGCAAGACTCGTATTCTCTCTTACGAACGGACGATGAATCGCTAACTCCACGGAATCAGCTACAGCCGGATCGGAAAAAGAACCCACTTTTAGCTGCTCAGGCCCAATGCTACCGCGATTGAGTGGTGCGCCGGGCTCGCCAACGCCTTTCCAATCACCAAATGTTTTTTTAATCTTGGCTTCCATATCGGCCACATCAAAGTCACCCACCATGACCAATGTTGTTTTTTCAGGACGATAATAGCGGCGATATAGGCTGCGCATAAATTCTGCAGGGGCGTTTTTTAATACTTCTTCGACACCAACTGGAAAGCGGTTGCCGAACGGAGCATCAGGAAAAGAAAGCTGAAATTGATATTTCGCATTGCGGAGAGCAGCAGAATCACGGAATTGACGCTCACTGTTAACAACGCCGCGCTCGCGCTCAACTGCCTCATCAGAAATAGTTAGTTCAGATGCTGTTTCGCGCATCAGGAACAAGCTGGTATCCACGGTTTCTTCATCTGTTTTGGGCAGATCTAACTGATAAACTGTTTCATCAAATGATGTGTAAGCATTTGTATCAGCACCAAAGGAAAGGCCGAGTCTCTCTAATAGCTTGATCATTTCACCTTCGGGGACATTTTTCGATCCGTTAAAAGCCATATGTTCCAAAAAGTGCGATAGACCGCGTTCTTTTTCTGCTTCGGCAATAGAACCCAATGCAACATGCATACGAATAGAGGCATTGCCCTTTGGTGTCTCATTTTTCTTAATCGCATATTTCATACCATTAGGCAGCACACCATATTTGATGCTTTCATCGGGTTTAATATCTGGTGATACTGCACCCCACGCATTGGCTTTTGCAGAAGCCGTTTGCGAAGATTCAACTTGCTGCTCTTGTGCAGATGCATTCGGCATTGCGACTGCCATTGCCAGCAATGAAATAACCATAAAGCGGCTTTTGTTAAACGTATTTTTCATATTGAAACCCCAAATTAGCGTGAATAAAATATTCTGAATATAGATAGCATAAACAGAGGTGTATCAATGTTGAACGGATTTCGACATACGGCAAATCTCATCCGATGAAACACGGATAAAGCCCAAAATCAGGACTATGAAAGTGATTTTTAATTTTATTGTTTACAAATGTAGATGGTTATATTATCCATACGACTATAAATGTAGTCGGAGTATATTATGAGCGAAAGAATTAGCGATGCAGAATTGGCCATTATGGAGATATTGTGGGAAGAATCACCATTAACCGCCACAGATATAGCACAGCGCGTTAAGCCGCATAGAGAATGGTCCATCACCACGGTAAAAACATTATTATCCAGATTGGTGACGAAAAAAGCGCTTGATAATAAACGCGAAGGTCGGCGATTCCTCTATTCCCCAATAGTAGAGCGCACAACCTATGTAGACGGCGAATCTCAGCGCTTTGTAGATCGTTTATTTGGCGGAAAATTCATGCCCTTGGTCGCACATTTGGCAGAAAAAGAAAAATTAAGCCCTGCTGAAATCACCGAAATTGAAAAAATATTAAAGGATCTAAAATCATGATGGAATGGATGATAGATACACTTTTGGCGACCAGCGCTTTGATTATGCTGGTATTATTAATTCGCCGACCCGTTGCATCCTATTTCGGCCCGATAATCGCTTATAGCTTATGGATAATCCCCGCCGCGAGATTGTTCATGCCCTACCTAACAAAGACGCAACATAGTATCACCTCTGATACTAATTCTGTAATGCAAAATACGGCTAATCATATTGGTAACTCCGATAATTCTTCATCCGTAAATATAGCATTAGATAATGCGAATGAAATAACAGCGCTGAGTAATATGAGCGCTCCTAGCTTTGATTATATGCTGCCAATCTTAATGATTTGGAGCAGCGTTGCTGTAATCATATTTATTTTCCAAATGGGCCGCTATCTATCTTTGCGCGATGAATTGCTCGACAATGCAGACGAAATTGGGACTCAGGAAGGCGTTACATTAATTCAAAGCGATATAGTATCGGGCCCATTTGCTTTTGGTATTTTCAAAAAATATATCGCGGTTCCAATGGATTTTAATAAAATCTTTGACCCCGAAATGCGTGAAATGGCCATTGCGCATGAAATGGCGCATCATCGCTATTTTGATCTCATGATAAATTTGGGTGCATTCATATTCCTATGCCTCACATGGTTTAGCCCCCTATCATGGTATGCATGGACCAAATTTCGCACCGATCAAGAATCCGCCTGTGATGCGCGCGTCCTAAAAGACGCCGATCAAGAAACCAAACATATTTATGGCAAAGCAATAGCGCGCGGTGCTTGCAAAGAAGCTTCGACATTTTTAGCCGCTATGAGCAGCCCCAAAACAATCTTAACACGCCTAAGGAGATTAAAAATGCCCCCAATCAGCAAATCACGTTCATTCTTTGGTAGATTATCTATATTGACCGTTACCGCTATTGCATTACCGCTTACCGCGACAACCATACCCATTGCAGCGCAAGATATAGATTCAGATGATGGTTCATCTCCGACAGTTATTTTAACTTCGCAAACAGATAGTGCTGATAATGTAAAAACTATTAAGATCAAAAGCGATCGTTTGAACAGTAAAAAGACGAAGATCATCAAAATTAACGATGAAGATAATGACATCCAAACAATCGAAAAAGAAGGCAAGGTTTTTCATATTTCTAGCGATGGTGAATTATCACAAGAAAAAATTGAAAAAATCATTGAAGATGCTGAAAAGTCAATTGAGGGAGTTGAAACGGTTAAAAGATTTATTGTTGTTACAGATGATGATGGTGATATCAAAACATTTGATTTTAAGGGCGATGATACAGAAAAATCACAGAAGTTTTGGTATGAAAATGCCGATGGCTCTGAAATTCAGATCGACTCTTCAAAATCATTATCCAATATTAAAACTCTTATTTTGAACAACAAGGATGATATATTAAAATGCTCGCAAAAAAATGACTCTACAGAAGTCTGTTCCAATTCAAAAATCAGATTAATCATGAAAGATAGTCTCGCTCAAATCTCTAACCTCAAAAAAGAGATACGAGATACTGTTCATAAAACATTACAAGAAAATGATATTTCCAAAAAAGAGCGCAAAAAAATAATCGAAGAATTAGAACAATCGCTCATAATATTAGATAAAGAATTGGATGCGCTTGAGATAGAATCGTAAATAACTGAATATTCAGATATAAGTTTTTTAATATACTCCTTTTTCTTTATCCTTTTTCTTTGATGCCGGTTCGTCCATAAGAGCGTCATGACAGATCAATGGCCCGATACAATAACCGCTGGCGAGTGCGAGCAACATGAAGCTTTAGTACGCCGCGTGCTAGCCCCTAATCCATCGCCCTATACTTATACGGGAACTCAAACTTGGTTGGTCGGTAATAAAGGTGAAATCGCCGTCATTGACCCCGGCCCCAATGGCAGCGGCATGAGCATTGGCGATCCTAAACTTGATCCAAAAGCGCATAAAGATTTACATGGTGAGGGGCATGTCGATGCAATATTGGCTGCCGCAGGTGATGCCAAAATTACCGCCATTATCTGCACCCACACGCACCGCGATCATAGCCCCGCCGCTATCCCGCTCAAAGCTGCAACGGGCGCGCCTATCATTGGATGCGCGCCGCTCATGCTATCCGATGATGGCCCGCGCAGCGACAGCGCCTTTGATCCCGATTATGCCCCCGACACAATCTTATCCGATGGCGATACAGTGACGGGTGATGGCTGGACGCTAGAGGCTATTGAAACCCCTGGTCACACCAGCAATCATATTTGCTATGCCCTACAAGAAAGCGGCGCTGTTTTCACGGGCGATCATGTCATGAAATGGTCAACATCGGTGGTGTCACCGCCCGATGGTAATATGAATGATTATATGAACAGCTTGCAAAAGCTTTATGAGCGCGACGATAAAATCTATTATCCAGCGCACGGCCCCGCCGTTACAAAACCCCGCCAATTGGTGCGCGGTATGATAGGGCATAGAAAATCGCGCGAGCGCCAAATATTGAAAATCTTAGAGGCAGCGCCGTCCGATATACCCGCCATGGTTGAGCAAATGTATAAAGGGCTTGATCCACGCCTAAAAGGTGCTGCGGGACGATCTGTATTGGCGCATCTGATTGATTTAGAAGCGCAAAAGCGCGCCAAAGAAGCCAATGACATTTGGTCGCTTGCATAGAATTTACGCCCGAGCATTGCAAAATACAGGCTGCTTCTGCCATAAGCGGGCAATAATTAAAGGACGATAATATAATGAACGCACCAATAATCCCAACGGGCCAAGATTTAATCGAAGAAATCAAGCGCCTAAAGCAAGAACGCAATGCTGTAATATTGGGCCATTATTACCAAACCCCCGATATTCAAGATTTGTCTGATTTTGTTGGGGACTCGCTCGAATTATCCCGCAAAGCCGCCGATACAGATGCTGATGTCATTGCCTTTTGCGGGGTGCGTTTCATGGCCGAAACCGCGAAAATATTATCGCCTGAAAAAACCGTTATCCTGCCCGATATGAAAGCAGGGTGCAGCCTAGAAGATAGCTGTCCGCCCGAGAAATTTAAGGCCTTTCGCGAAAAACATCCCGATCATATCGCGCTGACCTATATCAATTGCAGCGCTGAGGTGAAGGCTTTGTCTGATATTATCGTGACCAGCTCCAGCGCGGAAACCATCATCGAGCAAATCCCGCCTGAACAGAAAATCATCTTTGGCCCTGATCGCCATTTGGGCGGATATATGAGCCGTAAATTTGGCCGCGAAATGCTGTTATGGCCTGGCGTTTGTATTGTCCATGAAGCTTTTAGCGAGAGTGAATTGCTCAAACTTAAAGCGCAAAATCCAGATGCACCCATTGCCGCGCATCCCGAATGTCCGCCGCATATTATCGACCATGCCGATATGGTGGGCAGCACGAGCGCTATCCTTAAATATGCCAAGGAAAGCCCTGCGCAGACCATGATAATCGCCACTGAACCGCATATCATTCACCAGATGGAAAAAGCTGTCCCTGAAAAGATTTTCATTGGCGCACCGGGCGCGGATGGCAATTGTGCGTGCAATATCTGTCCCTATATGGCGCTCAATACGCTAGAGAAATTATATGTATCTTTGCGTGATTTATCACCGCAAATTGTGATGGACGAAGATGTGCGCCTTGCGGCCAAAGTCGCGCTTGACCGTATGCTGGATATGAGCGCGGGCAATAGCGGCGGCACTGACCTTGGCCCCAAAGATTTGGCGCATAGTGGATGACCTAAATGGCATATGATCCAAGACAACAAAATATAAATATGTTGAAACATACTATTTTTAAAAGTTTTGATTTTACTGGAAGGTCAACAACATTTGAGTTTTTTCTTTATTATCTTTTCTCTTTATTTGTTCCAGGTATCATACTCTTCCCATTTTTTTTATTTTCACCACAGCATATAATAACAATAGTTAGCGATATATTATATATTATGTTTTTGATACCCTTTGCATCATTATTTGTCCGCAGATTGCATGATATTAATATGTCTGGATGGTGGAGTTTGCCTTATTTCTTAGGCTATCTGTCCGTAATTATATATAAGTTGTATATAGGAGTGCCCATCAGCAAAACTATCAATATTAATGATGATTATGTTGCCTTCGGATTAGGTATAATACCCATAATTTTTTGTTTATATGTAGTTTTTAAAAAGGGGGACTTGGATAGAAATCGTTATGGCGAACCCAATGTCTATGAAGAGACGCCAATTTGGACATTTAGGTTTCAATAACTCGACTTGTGACGTCTTCAATATATAATATATACATAAAGCATCGTCATGCTGAACTTGTTTCAGTATGAAAGGCAAATAATGACTCCCTTCTGATGGTTATCCTGAAATAAATTCAGGATGACAATTTTGGGCATTGCAGACTATAAAACATTAAACATTCCGTCACTCCCATGAAAATGGGAGTCTAGGGTTCAAATAAACATAAGCATAACTGCGCACTGGATTCCCGCCTGCGCGGGAATGACGAGGGAGCGTCGCGGGAATGGCGAATGAGAGAAGTAGAATATAAGGTGCTCATTAATAATCATCATGCTGAACAAACATCGTCATGCTGAACTTGTTTCAGTATCCATTTGTGACATTCATGAGTGGTAAATATGCTCTATGCGGTAACAGGCATCATATATGAAACACGCATTTAAACTATTCTTCAAAGCCTTTGGATTTGTGGTCCTATGCATCGCATTTTTGTTTCTATGGAACAGTTTGCGGATTTCAAAAGCTTTTGAAGAGGGAGCAATGCAACCCAGTACAAACAAAGAATGTGTCGATTCCTCTTATGTGGAAACTATGAAATCAGGTGAAGTGCAATTGCGAAAAATAGACATGTCATTGGCAAGATATATAACAAGGAGGGAGGGTTCCCAAAGAATTGGAGCAAAGCACGCTAGTAATTTCCTAAACATTCTCACTTTGACTCTATTTTATTCTGAGAGAGAACGTCGTAATATTCATGAGCAAATAGTCGATAATTTAAAAATATGTTCCCATAGGCAATAAAAAAAACTAAGCTTTTGCTATGACATTCCATATTGATAAATTTGATTTAGAAGCCTTTGTGCGCGCTACCCTGTCGGAGGATATGGATGGGCCATTAGAAAGCGATCCACATAAGCAAAACGGCGCGCCTTTGGGCCGCGATGTCACAAGCGAAAGCACTATCCCAGCCGATGCCATATTCAGCGGCGTCATGGACAGCCGTGATGATGCAGTAATCTGCGGCTTGCCCATAGCACGGGCCTTTTTCGAAATTCTTGACCCCAATGCGCATATTGAAATCTTAGTGGATGAAGGCACGCGCGTTAATGCGGGCCGCGACATCATGCGCATTAAAGGCAATGCAAGAGCGCTACTCACGGCGGAACGGGCCGCGCTCAATAGCGTGCAACATCTATCGGGCATCGCCACTATGACCGCGCAATATGTAGCCAAAATAGAGGGTACTGGCGCGACATTATTGGACACGCGCAAAACCATTCCGGGCCTGCGCTATTTAGAGAAATATGCAGTGCGCATGGGCGGCGGTGCGAACCACCGTATGGGCCTATATGATGCTGCGATGATAAAGGATAATCATATCGCAGTCGCTGGCAGCATCGGCGAAGCGGTGCGCCGTGCGGTTGCCGCCGATATTCAAAACATCATTGTAGAGGTCGATAGGCTGGACCAAATCGAAGACGCCGTCAGCGCTGGCGGTACGCATATATTGCTCGATAATATGGAGCCTGATACATTGCGCGAAGCTGTGGCCATCATTGCGGGGCGCGCCAAAGCCGAAGCATCGGGCGGGATTAATCTGGATACTATCCATGCCAAAGCCAATACAGGCGTTGATTTTGTGTCCGTTGGCCGCTTAACACAAAGCGCCCCAGCAGCCGACATAGGGCTTGATTTTGAACAAATATAATATCTTATTCGCCTTATTATTATCGGCACTATTGATAACCCCTGCACAAGCCCAAAGCTGGCAATGTAATGTGCCGCAAAATATGTCGCTGGCGCGTCCAAAAATAGAATTGCCGCCCAATCCTAATGCTATTCGCCGGACTTCTATCGATGGCTATATTATGGCGCTGAGCTGGAGCCGTGAATTTTGTAAATCGCGCGGGAAACGCGCCGCCAATATGCTGCAATGTAATAGCAAAATTGGCGACTTTGGTTTCATATTGCATGGATTATGGCCAGAGGCCAAAGGCCCTAATTATCCGCAATGGTGCCGTAAAGCGGCTCTGTTGCCGCGCGCGGTTGTGCGCAAAAACATCTGTATGACCCCTTCTGCGCAATTATTACAGCGTGAGTGGGCCAAGCATGGAACGTGCATGACGCACCGTCCAGAGGCTTATTTCGATATCGCACGGCTCATGTTTAATGCTATTAGCTTTCCTGATATGGATCGGCTTTCGCGCCAATATAAGCGCGGTGATGCCATTACAGCGGCGGGATTAGGACAGGCTTTTGCCAATGAAAATGAAGACCTGCCTGCCAATGCCATCAAGGTTAAGGCCAATAGACGGGGCTGGCTGCAAGAGGTTTATCTGTGTTTGGGTAAGGATTTTATGCCGCGCCGATGCCCAAATTTTGTGCGCGGAGAACGCGATACAAATGTCATTAAAATCTGGCGCGGATAGTAATTTAAATATATTTTAATAATCAATATGTAATTCTCAATACAAATAGGGGGATTATATGAATAGTGCTATAAAAATATTCGGACCAGCTGCATTAATAGCTGTTTTTGGTAGCGCATATACAATGAGTGTTTCAGCAGAGTATCAAGATGCGAATGCTATTGTGTCATCATTTCATTCAAAATGTTACTTTGACAGCGTTGAGCGAGGTGTAATGGTTAAAACGACTACAACAACTGATACTCTACCATGTGCGGATGCGGAAATTCTAAAAAGAGAACATCCTAAATATCAGGCAATGAATATGCACGGAGCAACATATGTGAAATTCGAATATATATCACCAGCAGATAACAAACAATATTCAGGCGAATTAAAATATGGTTATAATAAAAATGGCCTAAAACATCTCAAACGCAATAAACGCTTCAAAATCCTTGCCCACAGTGAAAAGCCACATCTTGTTAGAGTAAAGAATTAAGATAAAAGAAGCGCACCATATACAGCTATCCCTCTATGATGCGTGTTGAGGGATGATGTTTATCCAAATGTTTGCGGATGATACGCAAATTACGGCTATTTGAACGCCATAGGAAGTCAAAAGCATCCCCAACCAAGGGAACAGCGCCTAGCAGTGTATCAACACCTACATTAGCCGCCATACGGGTAAGCTGAAATTTCGATAGGCCCAAATTGCGCGCTTCCCATACGATATACATGCCCATCGCCGCTGTGACTATGTCGCCAACAACGGGAATTAATCCGATTAAACTATCTAGACCAATGGGGATCTTGGTTCCCGGAACGGTGAAACTACGCTCTAGTAATTTTTCCATCACCTCGACACGCGCACGAACCGATTGGGGGTCATTATCTGTCATGCTCGCCATTTGTTGGTTCAGCGCATCGATTTGATCTTGTGATAATGGCATAAAAACCCCTTTCTATGCCTATATTGGTTCTTTCCCCAAGGATTGCAAGGGATGCAGACCGCGCGGATTGGGCGAAAACCCCAATAATCCAGGGCGCGCGACCATCCAAAACATAGGGTAAGCAATGGGAATGAAATTGCGATTATCTTGCATACGCCGCTCTGCTCCAGCCAATAGATTCATTCTTTCTTCTAAATTACCAATTAACCGAGCCGTGCTTACCATATCGTCGGCTTCTTCATCGCAAACCACTGTTTTTTTGCAGGATAATTGTGACAAATACCAGAGCGGGCTGGACAGAGGCGCAATTTGTTCAATCATTCTCAAATCTGCATTATCCTTCATCGCTACGCGTTTTGCGGTCAATCCTATTTTTGCCAAATCGGCTCTTACGCGCGCAAACATCATATTGGCGCCCGGACCTGTGGGCATCGCAATGCGCAAATCGCGCAATTCACCATTGCTGCCTCTCCATTCTGAAATTATTGTTTTGGCCAAATCAATGCGCTCATCGATGCGCAATGCCGCCCATTTGGGCCGCTCCACAGTCGCACGGTTTTGCAATCCCTCTGGCGCTAGGGTTAATACTTCTCTCCAATCGCTGCGCAAATCAATTAAGAGTCGCGGCCTATCAATCGCCATTGTTATAGCATCGCGCACCGCAGATGATTGCAGATAGTCACTATCTTCGACAAATAAAAATCCAAATAGCCCCGGTACAGGATCATATAGGAGCAATTCTTCATCAATTTCAGAGGCGGTGAAATAGGGCAAATCGGAAAAACTTCCGCCCAAGAGCAAATCACTATCGCCAGCTATATATCGAGCCAGTGCATCTGCTGTTTCATTATTAAATAATGTTACCCAATTTTCAGCCGTTTGAATTTGCCCATCTTCATCATATAGGACTTCGCGTAAACGCATGATGTTTGATTGTTGCACTGCTTGCATCGGCCCGCTGCCAAATCCTTCGTTGACGAGGCCTAATTCGGGTTGCGCCAATAATTCAAGCAAATTAGGGCGCGGCGCTACGAGGCGTATTTCTATTATACGGCCCGTCATCGCGACCACTTCTTCGATAGAATCCATCTCATCCAAAAAACTGGTCTGGCCCAAATTGCGGATTTTTTGGCGCAAGAGACTAGCGACTGTTTCCGCTGTTACGGCCTCTCCATTTTTCCACCATGTTTTTTCAATTCGGAATATATAACTTAGTCCATCATCGGTAACGATCCATCGCGAAGCTAGCGCAGGAACAATATTGCCCCGTGCGTCAAACTTTACCAACCCTTGCGCTGTTGCTGCGCGCAATTCGGCCGATGCTAAATTCAGCGGCAATCGACCAACGTCAAATCCATCAACAGTCTCACTTACAACATCAACGCGTATTTTATCATTATCAATCGCCTCACTGCATGCGGTAAATGCCAGCATAATGACTAAGCAGAATATATAAGAGACTCTCATAATGAGTCCTCTATCAGAGTTATGCTTGGGTGAATATTAGATATATTATCGCGCCAACCATTTAAGCGCGGCGACACCAATGCCCGCGACACATAATGATATATTGGAATGATGGGGGATTGCTGCATCAAATATTGTTCAGCATCGCGCATTTTTTCTAATCTTAATTTTGCATCGCTTTCCTGCGTAGCCGCGTTTAATAATGCTTCATAATGCGGGTCATCAAAGCCCGAATAATTTGAAGCCCCAGCCGCTTTTGTATGAACATAGAGAAAATTTTCAGGCGCAGCTATATCGGCTATCCAGCCCGAACGTGCGAGTGCAAAATCATTGCGCCTTAAATTTGCAAAATGCAGGCTCGCCTCGCTATTGTGTAATGATACATTAGCGCCAATTTCACGCCACATGCTTGCCATAGCAACTGATACGCGGCGATGTTCATTGCTGCTGTTAAACCCTATTTCAAAAGCCAGAGGATTATCATCGCTATATCCAGCATCTTTGAGCAATTGACGCGCGCGCATTTGCCGTTTTTCTCTAGGCCAATCTGCCCATTCAGGTCTATAGGCTTTACCGCCGGTAAATTGTTTTGGAAGCAGTCCGAATGCAGGACTATTATTAGATTGTATCAGATCATCCGCAATCCATTCTCGGTCAATAGATATAGTCAGCGCCCTGCGCACGCGCGCATCATCAAAGGGGGGCTTGCGAACATTAAAAGCATAATAATAAGTGCCCAAATAATCCCCTAATTTTAGCGATTCAGAAGCATCATTGCGTAAGCTTTGCAACCGATTAACAGGAACATCGCTAGTCGTATCAGCAGCGCCCGATAAAAAGGTCCGCATGGCGGTTAATGTATCGCTCATCGGTTTCCATATAATCTTTTCAATCTTACCATGCTTGCCATGCCAATCCCTATTCGCTTCCAAGGTCATTTGATTGCCCAACTGCCAATCTGATAGGCTATAGGGGCCCGATACAATCATGGGGCGCATCGCTGTCCAGTCTTTATCCATTGCATGAAATGGCAGCGCCGCCATTGCTGGATGGGCTAGCAATTCTAATAGCTGTGGGAATGGTGATTTAAGCGTCACTATCACATTATCCGCGCCCCTATTTTCAATCGATTCAATGATATCAAACAGCGCCAAATGCGGCGATGCCGTTTTAGGATCACGCAGACGATCAAACCCGCGCTTAAAATGAGACGCATCTATTGGCGCCTTATCTGAAAACATCAGAGCATCGCGCAATTGAAACCGCCACGTCAGCCCATCCTCTGAAACACTCCAGGATTGGGCAAGGCCAGCAATAGGCTGCCCCTTTGCATCAAAACGCGCCAATCCCTCAAATTGATCCATAGCAATACGCAGCGATGACAAATCAGAAACTATTTGCGGGTCCAGCCCTGTGGCTTCGCTATCGGAGAGACGGATGATTTGCGCGCTATCAATAGGCTGGCCCTGAATTGCCTCATCCGCACCATCACCGGCACTACAGCCAATCAATAGAAAAAAAAGACACATTAAAATTCGCATGAATGAATGCTATCGTCTCTCATCGGCTGTTGCAAATTTTATCGGTAATGTGCTGCTATCTTAGTCAATTTGCTCACCGAAGAACAGGACCGAGAATAGAAGATTTGGGGAATAGCTTGCATGCTGGTGCGGACGGCCGGACTCGAACCGGCACACCCATATGGATAGCAGATTTTAAGTCTGCTGCGTCTACCATTTCGCCACGTCCGCAAAACAGCATGCACAGAAGCGCAAACATCATTGCGCGCCCTAGGTCAAGTCACTTGGTGAAAAAATATCAATTTTTTTGTTAAAAAGTGAAATTATTGCCCCATAATCACAAAACAGCATAAAAAAACCATCGCACGAGATGCAATGGCTTTAATTTTGATTAGAATGAAATGCTAAATTTAACAGATTATCTGTTTAAGCGCTGACGGACTTCTTTGCCTGGCTTAAAATAAGGCGCGCGCTTAGCAGGAACGTCGACGGACTCGCCAGTACGTGGATTGCGGCCTTTTCTTGGTGCGCGTTCACGCGTTGAAAAAGCGCCAAAGCCGCGAAGCTCTACACGGCCTCCACTAGCAAGACGGTCAATGATTTGATTGAAGAAAGTATCAACGATTTTTTCTACTTCTTCGGCTTTTAAATCTGGGTTCTCATTTTCTAATTTTTTCAGAAGTTCGGAACGGATCATAGTAATTACCTTTATATGTCGATGGTGAGAGGTAAGCGGACAGCTTTGCCCAAGACTACAGATTCTCTTTTAATAGTAATAAAGAAAACTAAGCAAAATGCAATTCAAATATAATTTGCTTATTTTCTAAGGTCAGGACCTATAGCTATAAAATAATAAAGCCCATCAAAAATGACAGGCTTTACTAATCTCAAAATTCTTAGATCATAATATTATTTAATCATCTTTTCCTTTTAGAGCTTCGCCAAGGATATCACCTAAGCTTGCACCAGAATCGGACGAACCATATTGCTCAACGGCTTGTTTTTCTTCAGCGAGCTGAAGCGCCTTGATTGAGAAATTAGGTTTCTTAGAACGGTCAAAACCAGCGACCATTGCATCAAATTTCTGACCTACTTGGAAACGATCAGGACGCTGCTCATCACGGTCACGACCAAGGTCGGTGCGCTTGATAAAGCCTGTTGCTCCATCGTCGCCTGCTTGCACTTCAAGGCCGCCTTCGCGTACTTCAAGAACGGTCACAGTAGCTGTAGCACCTTTTTTCAAACCGCTCGCAGAAGGAGCCGCCGCTGGCGCACCTTTTTCAAGTTGTTTAATACCAAGGCTGATGCGTTCTTTTTCCACATCAATGTCAAGAACGATAGCTTTCACTTGCTCGCCTTTACGGTGTAAATGCAATGCATCTTCGCCGCTAATGCCCCAAGCGATGTCTGACATGTGAACCATGCCATCTACATCATCCTCTAGGCCAACAA
The DNA here is from genome assembly GCA_947492905.1 of uncultured Sphingorhabdus sp. Lineage (GTDB taxonomy): Bacteria > Pseudomonadota > Alphaproteobacteria > Sphingomonadales > Sphingomonadaceae > Sphingorhabdus_B. Next base: position 336,971 of record CANLOL010000001.1, read on the forward strand.
ACAAACCAAATTCGGTAGCGTTTTTAACTTCGCCTTCGACGGTTGCACCAACAGGGAATTTCTCTGCAAATGCTTCCCAAGGATTAGATTGTGCTTGTTTCAAGCCCAATGAGATGCGGCGTTTGTCAAGATCAACGTCAAGAACCAATACATCCACTTCTTGGCTGGTAGATACAATTTTACCAGGGTGAACATTCTTCTTGGTCCAGCTCATTTCAGAGACGTGTACCAAGCCTTCGATACCAGGCTCTAGCTCAATAAATGCTCCATATTCAGTGATGTTTGTTACAGCACCAGATAGACGCGCACCGACTGGGTATTTCGCTACTGCATCTTCCCATGGATCGCTCTCAAGTTGTTTCATACCAAGGCTGATGCGCTGTGTATCACGGTTGATACGAACGATTTGTACCTTCACTGTGTCACCAATGTTGATGATTTCAGATGGGTGGGTAATGCGTTTATAGCTAATGTCCGTAACGTGGAGCAAACCATCGATACCGCCAAGATCAACAAAAGCACCATAATCGGTGATGTTTTTAACAACGCCTTCGATGATTTGTTCTTCTGCTAATGAATCGATTAGGCCACTGCGCTGTTCAGCACGTGTTTCTTCGAGGATAGCACGGCGCGATACAACAATATTACCGCGGCGACGATCCATTTTCAAAATTTGGAACGGCTGTACAATGTCCATCAAAGGACCAACGTCACGTACAGGGCGTACATCAACTTGGCTGCCGGGCAAGAATGCTACTGCACCGCCAAGGTCAACCGTAAATCCGCCTTTAACACGGCCAAAGATTGTACCATCAACGCGATTACCAGCTTCAAATTCGCCTTCCAGCGAATCCCAAGCAGCTTCGCGGCGTGCGCGATCGCGTGATAGCATGGCTTCGCCATTCACATTTTCAACACGATCAACATAAACTTCTACTTCGTCACCAACGTTTAGATCAGCTTTTTGACCTGGTGATGAGAATTCACGCAAAGGCACGCGGCCTTCTGCTTTTAGACCAACGTCGATAACGGCATGGTCATTTTCAATAAGAGTGATAGTGCCTTTTACGACACGGCCTTCGAAGCCTGCATCTGCACCGCCGAGCGATTCGTCTAATAATGCTGAAAAATCGTCACGGGTTGGGTTTGGCGATGTTGCCATAGATATAATTCCTTCACATTCGCTTCTTGGTCGGTTGGTTTTTACGGTCATAATTAAAAAGCCTCAGCAGCCTCATGCTAGCCGAGACATTCTCTAAACATTTGATAATGCAGATAATCAGCAAAAATTTTGCATCAAGAAAGCATAAGACCGACCCAGCGAATAAGGGTCTTAACCGCGCTTTCTATCTGCTTGAAATGGACCAGAAACTTTATGTCTGGTTTTGCAGCTTTTTCTGTATCAGAGCAATTGCTTGTTGAACGGCGTCGCCTATAGCGAGATTTGTCGTATCTAGCAAGTGCGCATCTTGCGCGGGCTTTAGCGGCGCTGCGCGGCGTCCGCTATCGCGCTCATCGCGCGCTTTAATATCATCCAGCATTTGCTGCTCGCTCACATTACGGCCGCGCGCTATCATTTCTCTATGGCGGCGCTGTGCGCGAACCTGCGGAGAGGCCGTAACAAACAGTTTCACATCAGCATCAGGGGCAATCATAGTGCCAATATCGCGCCCATCTAGAACCGCTCCGCCATCTTGATAGGCAAAATTCTGCTGCCGCTCAAAAAGCGCTTTGCGCACAGCAGCATGCACCGACACACGGCTTGCGAGCGAGCCAATATCTTCATCGCGCAAACGATCATCGTCAAGCAGCGCATCATCAAATCCGCAGGCCGCAAGAGCATCATCCTCATTATCGGCATCACCGCCATCATCCAGCAACGTCTTGCCCACAGCACGGTACAGCAACCCCGTATCAAGTAGCGGCAGATTAAAATGCGCTGCTACCTTCTTGGCTATCGTGCCTTTGCCCGATGCCGTTGGCCCATCAATCGCAACAATCATGATGTCTCAACTTTAGATGATTTCCTGCGTTCTAATAATGCTTTGACGATACCAAAGATCGCAATAGCCATCCAGATGATCTCCAATACCATATTGGGTAGGTTAAAGTTCACGGTCAATGAAATGATTAGGAAGGCTGCCCCTAAAAAGTTTAATATATTGAAAAGCAGCAAATTCATATTATCACTAATATTGCTATAAGCATATGCACAGATGATAAAAAAACCACCCATAAAACCAATAATATCTGCAGTGCTTGATGATATATAATCGCTCATGATTGCAGCTCTAATAGCATATCCTCGAATGTAGGGAAACTGGTACGTACGGGCGCCATATCATCAATATGAACTCCGCCATCGCTCACCTGCCCCGCAATAGCAAAGCTCATCGCTATACGGTGATCGAGCGCGGTTTTAATCGCCTCTTCATTGCCTCTTAACATTGCGCCGCCGCTGCCCGTTATTATCAAACCATCGGGCGTTTCTTCCAATGCAACGCCTAATGATTTCAGACCCTCTGCCATTAGCGACAGCCTATCGCTCTCTTTGACCCGCAATTCATCTAGGCCGCTGGTGCGCGTTACGCCCTGCGCCATGGCTGCAGCAACAAAGAATATCGGAAATTCATCTATCATGCTGGGCGCCACATCAGCAGGAACGGTAATAGCTTTTAAGGCGCTGTGCCGTACATGGATGTCGGCCACATCTTCACCGCCAACGCTGCGCTCGTTCAAAAACTCCAAATCACCGCCCATTTCTCTTAGCATAGCAAATATGCCAGTGCGGGTGGGGTTCATGCCGACATTTTCTACTATCACATCGCTATCAGGCGTTATCAGCGCCGCAACCACAGGAAAAGCCGCTGATGAAGGATCGCCAGGAACTTGTATATTTTGCGGTTGTAATTCGGCCTCGCCGCGCAATGTAATCACCCTTGCGCCATCTTCGCGGATCGTAACGCTTAAATCGGCGCCAAAGCCTTGGAGCATCCTCTCGCTATGATCGCGGGTTGGTGTTGGCTCAATCACCGTGGTGACGCCAGCCGTGTTGAGCCCCGCCAATAACACCGCGCTTTTCACCTGCGCCGATGCCATAGGAAGCTCATAAGTGATTGGCAAAGCGGGGACTATGCCGCGCACCATTGCCGGTAAGGTGCCGCCCGGACTGGTATTAAATGTGGCACCGCACATGGACAGCGGATCGGTAACGCGCGCCATTGGACGGCCCGATAAAGAAGCATCTCCGATAAAAGTCGCCTCTATGGCATGGCTAGCGACTAGCCCCATCAATAGCCGTGTTGAAGTGCCGCTATTGCCCATATCAAGCGCAGCTTTGGGTTGCATAAGTCCGCCGACGCCAACGCCCGTCACGCTCCATATTCCTTCATCGCATGTTATATGCGCGCCCATAGAACGCATAGCATCGGCGGTCGCCATGACATCTTCGCCTTCTAATAGGCCGCTGATTTTACTGGTTCCAATAGCCAAGGATGAAAACATGATCGCTCGGTGCGAGATAGACTTATCGCCCGGCACTCGGATTTTGCCCTTTAATGGGCCGATGGGCTTAAAAAATGATGCTTGTGTCATGCGATTGCTTTGCTGTTTCTTCGATATTAAGTCAATCATGATGGACAATTAATTAGTATCAATTGATGATAAAAATGATCAAAATCAAAGACAGTTTTTGACAGATGCCTCTTGCTGCGTTAATGGCGGCCCAACTGTGACGAATCTATGGATTAGTCGAAACTTTTTTGAAAGGTTAAGCCACACATGGTGAAGGCTGAATGGGGAACAAAACGTACATGCCCAAATTGCGGCACACGTTTTTATGATTTGGGCAAAGATAGCCCTGTTGAATGCATCTCGCCCGATTGCGGTGAGAGCTGGGAACCAGAACCCGTATTGAAATCAAAACAACCTCTTCCGTTTGAAGAAACGAAGAAAGAGGGCGATGCTGATTTGGCTGGCGGCGATGATCTCGACATTGATGTTGATGCAGTAGATGCTAATGACTCGCCCGATAATGATGTTGATTTGGGCGGCGATGATGATATTGGCGTTACCAAGACTACGGACGACGACGAAAAAGAAGATACCTAAATTCACGGTTACCAGACCGTGTAATGACCGCAGATGCGGTTTATGCACTAAATAATAGTGCATATATGGGGCCTTAGCTCAGCTGGTAGAGCGCTTCGCTGGCAGCGAAGAGGTCAGGGGTTCGACTCCCCTAGGCTCCACCATTTTCCTCTATGAGATATTATGATTCCCTGCCTAGGGATTTTGGATATGGGGGCTCCACCATTTTCCTCTATGAGATATTATGATTCCCTGCCTAGGGATTTTGGATATGGGGGCTCCACCATTTTTCTCTATGGCCGATATAGAAGCATTGTTTCAACAGGTAGGCATAGAGAATGACTTTTGCCTTGCCAGCTATTTTACTGTATTTTCTGGACTAGCTCAGCCTCAACCCAATCAAATGGATCAGATGCTTGCAAGGGCGCTTGGACAAGCAAGCCTGATGCAGCCCACGTGATTTAGAACAGGCAATCTTGTATATAAGGTATTTTATAAAAGAACTATAGTTATGCTGTATTTTAGGGTGCATTCACTTAAACATAAAAGCCGTAATAATTATTATTGTATATTGAATGATTAATTTACATTATATTTGCTCTACAATCTCTAACTATATAACATCTTTTTCTTCTCGAACACATTCCAGAATTTATAGCTATATTATATAAATTGTTGTCTCTTGTTACTCCATTAGCTCTACATATGACCAAGACAGGTGGTGGCTCTAATTCAACCACCTTATTAAGCGTATCCATAAAATTGACTTTATCAATTTTGTGATTTCCCCAATTCACATCATTATCATTAATTACGACACTGATTGTGTATAAATGTTTTACTTTTCTGTAATCAAAAAGAGGGTCATCACCTTTTGTATCTGTCTTGGAACAACATGATAAAAATATTATAATTAATAAAAATATAACAATTTTACTCATTTTCGCGATTACCCCTTCTTCTCTGTAGCGGTTGAGAACCATGCCCTTCATTGACAGAGCTCCCTACTCTATAAGCAGGCGCCTCACTTACATTGTTGCATTTACAAGCCTTCTGATCTGCAATATGATTGCCTTCATGAGCAACAATATTAGCTCTTTCATCCTTAGAATTAAATGGCCCTGATCCTTTAGGTTGCCCATTTAAGAAACCACCATTCGGACCATCTAAACTTTTATAATAATCTGGAAATGAATCCCTGAACACTACTACAGATACATCCTTATCTTTAAAATATTTAGTCGCACCATTGGGCGAATAAGTCGTTTCCGATCCTGTAGCATTTTCAAATGCAGCATCTGACAAAAAAGTAACTGCAACTCCTGCTTCTCCTTCTTTACCGTAAGCATCAAGAGCCCTTTTTAAAGCCTTCTTCTTTGATCTAGAGAGCTTTCCAGTAGTTAGAGCTTTTCGTGCATGTGCTAGAGACGCTCTGAGAGCATCAGCTTGTTCTTCTGTACATTTATAACAAATATATTTTCCAGTTGGGTCTGTTGCATTGATTGGATTATTGGCAACATAGGCATAACGATTAAAGTAGCCCGTGCCTCCTTGAATCAACCCTACAGGATCATTGGATAGGAACCTACCGATGACGGGGTCATAATATCGGGCCTGCATATAGGTAAGGTCTGTTGCGGCATCACTAATATGACCCGTAAAACCTTCATCATCCTTATTAGCATTGGGATCAAGACGCTTCTCTCCATAAGGGGTGGTGTCCTCACGCCATGCTATCGCACCCGCCGCTGTGGTGGAAGCCACCGATGATCCCAAATGATCTTGATGCATATAGTTCACCGTGCTGCCCTTGATCCGCGCTATCGTTTTGCCAGCAGCTCTAATATAGTCCGTTTTCTCATTGGACGTCACATCATCGCGGTGGATAAGCGAACCATATGCACCATAGACAGAATAGATCGTCTTGCCGCCTACAGTCTGCTTGACCCGCTTCTTACTGCCATCATAGACATAGCTGCCGTCACCGCTATAACAGTTGTTGTCACATTAAAATCTCCAACTTTTTGTGTGAGAGCTGCCTCTTGCTTTTGCAACATCGCCGCCCATATTTCAACCGATCAAACCTTATTGATCAGCAGCAGCTTCGCGGCCGCGCTTCACCGAGTCCCAAAATTCCGCAGCCGTGGTTTTTGTACCATGTACGGGGAGGAAGGTTTCAATATCTAGCTTAAGCTCCTCTAATTTATCCGCAAAGGCCAATTGATTAGCATTAGCGGGCGGCAGAGTTTCGGCGCGCCTGCTGAAAACATCGGCCATAAACACCGTTTTTTGCGCGGGCATATAAGCGATGACAATTTCTTCGGCATGCGGGTTAGGCCCAACATTTATCAAATGTACTTCATTGGCGCCCTTGCCAAATTTCTTAACCCCATCAAAGCTCTCAACCTTAGCATCAGTTATCGCGCCTTTGCTATCACCGATGTTTCTTGCTGTCGTGCCTACTTCGCGCGCAAATTTCACATTGCCTGGAGTAGTTAGCACCGTAATGCCCGCTTCATGAAAACCATAGAGGCCACCTGAATGGTCAAAATGATGATGCGTAGGCACTGCATATTTGATGGTTTTATCGGGAAACTTAGCTTTAATTGTGCGAATGATATCACGCGCTGCTTGGATAGATTGCGGTGTTTCAACCAATAGAATATCATCCTTATGATTGGCAAAGAGTATATTATATCCTTGGGATGCGTTGGGGATGAAGTATAATCCTTCTGCAAGCGTTTCAATGGTCAAATCGCGCGGCGTAATACTGGGTGCAGTAAAAGGATCATTGACGGTTGCATCTTTAGGTTTTTCAAAAATCGCGGCATCAACATCCACTGCTTCAAAGCTCTCGAAACTTGTAACGCTGGCCACTGTATCGGCCTGCGTCGCTGTTACTGTATGCGCGATCATAGCGCCTCCGACATTTTTATAATCGGCATAGGTGCGGGTGATGGCAATATCGCCCCATTGAGCATGAGCCGCCAAGCCTTCGACTGAGTGAAGCAAACCAGAGAATTGATCAAAATATGCGGTTTGTAATCTTCCTAGATCATCAACAAAACTTACTGCATCATATATTTTACCATCTTTGTTGATGCTGCCAACATAGCGCGCACTTTGAGATGCATTGCTCATTGCAAGCACTACATGCGCAGAAGTATTGGCCTGTGCAATAATGCCAGCCGCCAACACGGGCTCAACATCGGCAACGCTATTATTACCGACAAAATAAATCCAATCGACCAAACCGCCATGCACATAGCGCGAACCTAAATTCTCGCCATTAAAGCGTTCAATCGCTACTAAGCCATTGGTCCGCAACGCAATCGTTTTTGATGGATTACCCAAATCGCCATTGGCCTCTGGAGTCGGCGCTTGGCCAATGCGCGCAGCGCGCGTTGATGTTGTGATTTTGCCATTTTGAAGCATGTTCATCGCTTCTTTGCCGCCCATAGCGGCTATTGCAAGATCGATAATCTTTTGTGCTTTTGCTTGCTCTGCGAAACTAGAATAGCCAGCGGAACTATCTTGCGCCATTGCATGAGGCGCACTGAGCGTCATAGCCAATATGGAAATACCGCTGAGGATAGATTTTTTATTGATATTCATGAGGGAGTCCTTTTCTCTTCCTCATCTGCAATGAGGGGGGATAATTGTTGCAAATGAAATCGGCTGATAGGTTGCAGCACTAATATGAGTCAAGATAGATTAGTTATATTGACATAGTGCAGCAGCAGGATTGATAGCTGGAATTATATCCCAATATGCGCCGCGATCAGCGTAAAATTTAGAACTAAACTTCGCTAATCTCTGGAGTTTTCCCGGTTTTTTGAACTATATCATCACTTTATAATTGCACCGATTAATTCCTTATGCTTTGCTGAGCAGAGGGGAAAATCATGGTCAAAAAAATATCTATACTTGTTGGCTTCTCAATATTGTTGCTCATTGCTATATTTTTCATATTTCAAAAATCAATTGGCCTAACGATATTTGATCGCGCCGTGAACGAACGTGTTGGGGTCAATAATCTGAGCAATTTGCCCGATGGCTTGCACCTTGGCTTATGCGGCACAGGATCACCGCTGCCTGATGTGGGACGCGCTGGCCCATGCAATATTGTTATCGCTGGCAAGCAGAGCTTCGTAATAGATATTGGCGAAGGCGGCGCCCGTAACCTGAACCTTATGGGTATCACTCCGGCCAATGTTGATGCTGTCTTGCTCACCCATTTTCACTCCGATCATATTGATGGTTTGGGGCCAATGATGCTGTTTCATTGGACTGGCGGCGCAGCCTCACCACTCCCTGTTTATGGGCCAAGCGGCGTGCAATCTATTGTCGATGGATTTAATGCTGCTTATAAAATTGATAATGGCTATCGCATAGCCCATCATGGCGCAAAAATTGTATCTCCTCTAGCAGCGGGGGCAATTGCCAAACCATTTGCCATGACTTCTGAAAGCCAAGTGATTTTGAAACGCTCTGGCTTAACAATTACAGCATTTAAAGTTAAGCATGACCCCATTGAACCTGCGCTTGGATATCGTTTTGATTATAAAGGGCGCAGCATTGTAATTAGCGGCGATACAGCAAAATCACCATCGCTAGAGCGCGCAGCCAAGGGCGCTGATATTTTAGTGCATGACGCATTGCAGCCCAATTTGGTCAAAAAAATGACAAAAGCACTTGATGATAGAGGTCTAACCAACACCGCCCAAATTACGCGCGATATATTGGATTACCATGCATCACCGGAAGAAGCGGCACAGTCTGCGCAAATTGCGGGCGTGAGACAATTGATATTGAGTCACTTGGTGCCGCCTATCCCAAGCCGCTATTTTTACCCCGCCTTTTTGGGCGATGCTAAGGAGCATTTTAACGGCCCTATCATCGTTGGTGAAGATGGAATGTTCTTTACATTGCCCGCCAATAGCGATTCCGTGAAGCATGATATATTAATGTGATTAGAAATAGTGAGATTAGCCGCTCATTGTGTGAGGAAATATTATCCACTTAAATTGATTTTTATCTATTAATCAATTCTAGAGGCTTGTGATGTAACCCGTTAATTGTCAGGAGACATTTAATGAAATTCATCAAATTACAATCACGCGGCGGCGATTATATGGTCGTGGCCAGCAATATTGCGTGGCTGCGCACCGGCGAAAATGGCCAAACCAATGTTGGCATGGTGGGCGGATCGCCCCTGCTAGTTACCGGTTCTATCGAAGATGTATCTGCGCAAATTTTATCTGACGTCAATGGAGCGTAGCAGCTTACCAGAATAATTCTTTGCTTGCATTTCTATCTTAATCGCGCAATTAAATAGCGTCAGAGATGGAGACATTATATGAGCAAACCAACCGCTGCTGAACTAGACGAATTTACCCAAGAATGTGATGCTTGGTTTGCGAAAAACACACAGGCTGACCCTGGATTCATGTTGCCGCTAACCTTTATGGAGGTTAGCACGGATCAACAATTTGATTTCCTGCGCGATTGGCAACGCAAAGTGTATGAAGGCGGTTATCTGGGGATGAGCTGGCCCAAAGAATATGGCGGCGGCGGGATGCACAGCGATTATCAACGCATTGCAACGCGGATAATGAAAGCGCATGATGCGCCGATAATGATTAACGCTATTGGCAATGGTTGGGCTGGCCCGCTTTTGCTGGATATTGGCAGCGAAGCGGATAAACAACGTTATATTAAACCCATGCTTTCTGCCGAAGAGATTTGGTGTCAGGGCTTTAGCGAGCCAGAGAATGGCAGTGACTTGGGCAATGCCCAATGCAAAGCTGTGCGTGATGGTGATGAATATGTCATCAATGGTTCAAAAATTTGGACATCGCTGGGCGATCGCGCCGATATGATGATCTTATTAGCGCGCACAGATTTTGATGCGCCTAACAAATATGCAGGCTTAAGCTTTTTCCTATCCCCGATGAAAATTGATGGCGTGGAAACAACACGGATTAAAAAATTAACCGGTGAATATGGCTTTACCCAATGCTTTTTTACCGATGCACGCATATCGGCCGATTGCTTGGTCGCCGAAGAAGGCCAAGGCTGGATGGTGGCGATGAAAACGCTCGAATATGAGCGCGGGGCCAAAGTAAATCCTGTCGGCGGATATTTTGTCAAAGAAATGGATGTCATGAGCATTGTCGATTTGGCACGTACATCAAAACGCGGCGGAAAACCGGTGTTAGAAGACCCTATTTTGCGCGATAAATTAACCGAATTTATGATCGATATTCAGGCGCAAAACCTTAACAATCAACGCCGCCGTATGCCCCCGCTTAACAGCGATAGGCCGATGGGGCTGCCGCTCATGAACAAATTAGCGCGCACCGAAATGATTAGGGAATTGACGCAATTCTCCATGCAATTTCAGGGCAGCCAAGCAGGATATTATGTTGGCGATGATAATGCCGTCGATGATGGTCATTGGCACCGCAGCTATTTGAATAGTTTTTCCGCAACCATTGGCGGCGGTACTTCCGAAATTCAGCGCAACATCATTGGCGAACATGTGCTTGGGCTTCCCAAAACCCGATAATGACAGATTAAAGCCGCAACAGGCGCGATAAATATTAGAGAGAAAGAGATTATAATGAGCGAAGTCTTAACCGAAACCCAAGATGGCGTATTGGTCATCACCATCAATCGCCCAGAGGCCAAAAATGCTGTGAACCGCGCTGTTGCCGAGGGCATTGCCGATGCGATGGAGAAACTTGATAATGACAATAGTATCAATGCGGCTATCATCACGGGCGCAGGCGGAACATTTTGTTCTGGTATGGACCTCAAAGCATTTTTAACAGGTGAAATGCCATCTATTAAGGGCAAGGGCTTTGCAGGTTTTATTGAATCACCGCCGAAAAAACCTCTGATCGCAGCGGTAGAGGGCTATGCTCTCGCAGGCGGGATGGAAGTGGCCATTGCAAGCGACTTGGTGGTTGCTAATGATAAAGCACAATTTGGTATCCCTGAGGTAAAGCGCTCCTTGGTCGCAGCAGCAGGTGGCTTGCTCAGCCTGCCCTCTATTGTTGGCAAACGTATGGCTATGGAATTGGCGCTGACAGGTGATTTCATTGATGCGCAGCGCGCTTATGAAATGGGCTTTGTCAATCGCATCACGGATGGTGCAGCAATTGATGGCGCATTGGAATTGGCAGCCAAAGTTGCCGCCAATGGCCCGCTAGCTTTGATTGCGACTAAGCGTATCATTAATGAACGCCCTGATTGGTCTAGCGAAGAGATGTGGGCAAAGCAGATGGAATTAAGCGGTCATGTTTTTGCATCCAATGATGCCAAAGAAGGTGCGCGGGCTTTTGCCGAAAAACGCAAACCCAATTGGACAGGCAGCTAAGACGGAAAGCCCAAGACAGGAAGAAGTTTTAATCGCAGAGATAGATAAATTCCGAATTTATTTTCACTTGTAAAATATAAATTCCTAAGCCATGATTCCCGTATCAAAGTGTAAATCACTTTATGGGGATCGGCTTGCGTTATTTGCTATTCATAATATTTTTGCTGCTGCCTCTCGCAGCACATAGCCAAGACACGCGCCCAGATAGTATCAATATATCGAACAGAATATGCACTTTAACAGGCAGCGAAGGCGCAGATTTCAACGCATTAATAGCGCAAAAAAATCAATTTGATTGTAGTGAGGATAAATATTCTAAAACCACCGATTATCTGTGGTTGATCGCGAATGTAAAAGCACAAGCGGGTCAATTTTCTGATCCTATCATTCGCATGCGCACATCGCGCCATGGTGATGTCAGCATATTGCGTCATTTTAACGATGGCAGCAGCTATAATGAATTTATTGCGCTCAAAGATATGAATGAAAAATGGCGATCGCCCTATGCTATCGCGGTTGATTTAAGAGATGATATTGGCCGAAACCCCGATTTCATTGCGATAGGAATACAAAAGCCTTGGGACCCTCAAAACTGGCAAGATGTAAAGATATTAGAGCGCATATTAGACGAGCAGTTGGATCAAGAAAGCCGACAATATAGCGCTCTGATAACGGGTTTATTATTTGCGCCCATATTGCTTAATTTCGTCATTTTTATCATTATCCGTCAGCGTTTCATCCTCTATCACACGCTGATGGTTGTCGGCATCATGGTCAATCATATCAGCTGGACAGGACAGATATTTGATATTTTCCCATCCATCACAATGGCCGATCGGTCGATAATATCCCATATTGCATTATCGGCCGTTGGCTTTGCAGCATGCATGTTGATACGCTCTATTTGTAATCCCAAAAAATTGGGCCGATTTTTACAATCTACCTTGCTGATAGCGGGTAGCAGCTGCTTGCTGATAACCATCATTGTCATGATATTATCACCAGCTTGGCCGCTGATAGGGTCTCAGATATTTCATATATTCTTTATCATTATGACCTTCACCGCTCTATGCAGCCTAATATATGCAAGCTTGCGCGGCGACAAAATGGCGATGCTGCAATTGGCGGGGTTATCATTTGCAATCGTCATCAGCATCATACGCGTTGGCCGTGCTTTGGGCTTTTGGGAAAATGCACCAGTCCTAGATTTGGAATTTAACATCGCTGTAATGCTAGAGCTGCTTACCATCAGCTATGTTGTGGGGCTTAGAGCCTATCAATTGCGCAAAAGCCGCGATGAAGCATTACAAGAGAGCAAAGTTTTAGGACTATTAGCGCATAGTGACTCGCTGACAAAATTGCTCAACCGCCGCGGTTTTATGGAGAAATATTCCAAAATTGCTGCGCAATCCGAAAAGCGCGACATCAACCGCGCTATCATGCTGATTGATATTGATAAATTCAAAAAAGTGAATGATGAATTTGGTCATGATGCAGGAGATATGGTTTTGGTACAGATGGGCACATTGCTGAAAAATAGCTGCCGTGAAAATGATATTTGTGCACGCTTAGGCGGCGAAGAATTTATCCTGCTTATTTCATCTTACAAAGAAAATGGTGTGGATTCCTTTGCCCAAAGATTACGCGCGACTATCAATAACCATGATTTTTCCGATGATGAAATCACCCTTGATAAAATTACGGTTAGTATCGGCATTGTAATGATGGATTTGGCCCAAGAGCGCGACTTTAAAGCCTATTATCACGCAGCAGATAAAGCGCTCTATAGTGCAAAACATCTAGGGCGCGATGCTATTGTCTTTGGGGAATTAAGCAAGCCGGATGCTCTGAGCGCATCAGACCATAAGCAAAGCAAAGAAGATGGCATAAAAAAAGGCGGAGATGAATTCACCCCCGCCACTTCATAATCATTATATTGGGATTAGGCTTTAGCCACTTCCGCAACAATCTTTTTAGCAGCATCACCCAAATCAGATGCTGGTACGATGGGAAGGCCGCTGTTCGCTAAAATCTCTTTGCCTTGCTCAACATTCGTGCCCTCTAAACGAACAACCAATGGAACCGATAGATTAACTTCTTTGGCTGCTTCAACAATGCCTTGCGCAATAATATCGCATTTCATAATGCCGCCGAATATATTGACCAAAATGCCTTCTACTGCAGGATCAGCCAAAATGATTTTGAACGCAGCGGTTACTTTTTCTGTGGTAGCGCCGCCGCCAACATCAAGGAAGTTTGCAGGGAATGCACCGTTCAGCTTGATAATGTCCATTGTCGCCATAGCAAGGCCTGCACCATTGACCATACAACCAATATTGCCGTCCAGTTTAATATAAGCCAGATCATATTTAGAGGCTTCGACTTCGGCAGGATCTTCTTCGGTTTCATCACGAAGCTCTGCAATATCTGGATGACGGAACAATGCGTTACCATCGAAGCTCATCTTTGTATCGAGAACAAGCAATTGGCCATCTTTGGTTTCTACGAGCGGATTAATTTCCACCATTTCGCAATCCATCTCGGTAAACGCTTTATAGAGTTTCGTTGTTAAAGATTCGCATTCAGCCGCTAAATCACCGCTAAGCTGCAATGCTTGGGCCGCTTTTTTTCCATCGGCTTCGGTAAAGCCCACTAGAGGGTCAATAGTGATAGTCGTGATTTTTTCAGGCGTGTCATGCGCAACTGTTTCAATATCCATACCGCCTTCGGTAGAGATAATCATCGCCAATTGGCCCGTAGCGCGATCAACTAGCATAGAAAGATAATATTCGCTTTCTATATCAACGCCATCGGTCACATAAAGACGATTAACCTGTTTGCCTGCATCACCAGTTTGAATAGTCACCAATGTATTGCCGAGCATTTCTTTTGCATTGGCTTCGACATCTTCGATTGATTTTGACAAACGAACACCGCCAGATGCATCAGGGCCAAGCTCTTTATATTTGCCCTTACCGCGTCCACCGGCATGGATTTGAGCCTTTACGACATAAAGAGGTCCAGGAAGTTGTTTAGCACCAGCAACGGCCTCTTCCACTGTCATAGCAGCGAAACCGGTTGGGATACCTATATCATATTTGGCAAGAAGTTCTTTGGCTTGATATTCATGAATGTTCATTCTGACACCCTTAATTGGTTATACTAAATTGGTAAAAAGTTTGACGAGAGCTAAAGCATATCAACCCGCCAATGGCTAGGGAGAATCTGATATTATCCTCAATTTTTTAATCCTTAATTTTTATGAGTTAAATCTATATTATACCGCGTAATTGACTGAAACTTCTTCACAGCAAGGCCAATTGCGTCAATTCATTGCGCAATATAGCAGCATTTTTGAATATATGCCCATGCATGCCAGAGGCTTTAGCCGCCTCTATATTGGCGCTCATATCATCAATAAACAGCGATTCAGCGGCATTTATGTCAAATCGCTCTAGGGCCAATTGATATATAGCAGGATCAGGCTTTACCAATTTTTCGCGGCCCGAAACCACTATATCACGAAAATGATCAAATATGGGCTGCGTTGGCCGAAACCCATCCCAAAACTCAGCCCCGAAATTGGTTATCGCATATAATGGAACTCCCTGCGCTGCCAGAGCTTCCACTATTTCCAATGAACCCTCTATAGGGCCGGGAATAGTCTCGTTAAAGCGGCTTGTGTAAGCGCGAATAAGGGCTTCATATTTGGGGAATAGTGCAATCCGTTCAGCCGCCATATCGGCAAGAGCGCGACCCGCATCATGCTCAAAATGCCACCCAGGCGTCACGACATTTTCCAAAAACCAGTCCAATTCATCAGAATCGCTGATTAATTTTTCAAATAAATGGCGCAAATCCCAATGAAATAATACGCGGCCAACATCAAAAATCACATTTTTAATCATGATTCGTCTTTCATAGGATTAATTTCGGATAATGTCTTATTCGCGTCATATTATCAAATTTGCATAGAAAAACCGTCCTGCCCTGCTGGGAAGAACGGTAATATACCATTATTTACACTCTATGGTGAACAAAGGGCATAGAGCCCTCGTCCAGCATTCAACCTTGGCGCGCTTTGAAACGACGGTTGGTTTTGTTAATCACATAAACGCGTCCACGACGGCGGATTACGCGGTTGTCACGGTGACGGCCTTTGAGTGATTTTAGTGAATTGACGATTTTCATCGGAAAATACCCGTTACATAAAAGAATCTTGATTGCGAAGGCGCGTAACTATGGGTGAGCGAGCCCATTGTCAAGCAACAACTCATTTCCATTGCTGATTCTTGTATAAAATCCTATAGAGTGAAGTGAAAGGGTATAAGTATGATTTTCAAAAACAAAACCTATCTCGTCGGAGCAGCGTTAATAGCCAGCACCTTAAGCGCATGCACAACACCAACAGGCCCAGTCGATGTAACGCGCTTTGTCCAAGAAAGCGAATTTGAACAAGTTAATGGCCAATATGTAGGCAGCTTTGCCTTTGATAGCGGTTCATCTCTATCTCTTACGCCCTATCGCGCCGCAATAACGCGCGAAATGCAGCGCTTAGGCTTTACCGCTAGCGATAGCGATCAAGCCGATTATATCATCAGCGTCAATGTTGATCGTTATGATAGTGAGCGCCCCAAAAATTCTAATGTTTCCGTTGGCGGCGGCGCATCAACGGGTAGCTTTGGTTCGGGCATTGGGCTTGGCCTTGGAATTAATCTTGGCGGCCGCAAAAAAAGAACCCATACAGAATTATCCACGCGTATATCCAAAAATGGTCAGAGCGTGTGGGAAGGTAGAGCCTTGCAAAGCGCAAAAACCGGATCACCGGCTGCCCAAGAAGGCATAGCAGCATCAAAACTAGCATCTTCTCTATTTCTGGGGTTCCCAGGACGCTCAGGAGAAACTATTGAGGTCGAATGATACATAATATTTTAAGCAGCTTTGATGCTGGCAATATCAATATTGATTCCATTGATGGAGCCAGTGCGAACCTATCCATACGACTCGATAAAGATAGCGATTTTTTTCAATGGTATTATTTCCAAGTCTCGGCAGATGTTGGGGAAGAAATAGTCCTGAAAATATCTGATCTTAATAACAGCGCCTATCCCAAAGGTTGGGAAGATTATAACAGCGTTGTGAGCGAAGATCGTGAATATTGGGGCCGTGCAGACAGTAGCTTTGACAGCAAGGAAGCTGGCGGTACACTAACCATCAAATATACACCTACCAGCCCAATATGCTATTTTTCATATTTTGCTCCTTATTCCATGGAACGGCATAATGATCTAATTGCTGATGCTGCGGAATATGAAGGGGTGGAACATTCAATATTAGGCCAAACGTTGGACGGCCGTTCTATCGATTGTCTAGAGCTAGGCACAGGCACTACGCAGGTTTGGCTCTATGCTAGGCAGCACCCAGGGGAAAGTATGGCCGAATGGTGGATGGAGGGCGCAATTGAAATGCTGCTCGACCCTGCTAATCCCCATGCGCGCGATTTACGCAGTAAGTGCCGTTTCCATATCGTGCCAAATTGCAACCCTGATGGTTCATTTCGTGGGCATTTGCGCACCAATGCCGTTGGCGTAAATTTGAACCGTGAATGGCAAGACCCAAATGCGCTACGTTCGCCCGAAGTTTTGGCAATTCGCAATAAAATGGATGAAACTGGCGTTGATTGGGCGCTTGATATCCATGGCGATGAAGCTATCCCTGCTGTTTTTATTGCGGGGTTTGAGGGAATACCGTCTATCACAGATGATATGATTAAAAAGCTCAATGATTATAAAGATCTATTAGCCCGCAATACGCCAGATTTTCAAACAGAACTTGGCTATCCGATTAGCGCTCCGAACACAGCAAATTTGACGATTTCAACCAATGCTGTTGCAGAGCGATATAACGCAATAGCAATGACATTAGAAATGCCGTTCAAAGATAATCATGATCTGCCATGTAGAGATCAAGGCTGGTCACCAGAACGCTCTAAGCTGCTCGCACATGATTGTTTGCGTGCTTTATCATTGTCATTATAAACCCACATATTAACCTTCACTAACTATAAGAAAGCCTCCCCATGCCTCAACTCATTCTCATCCGTCACGGTCAATCACAATGGAATTTGGAAAATCGTTTTACGGGGTGGTGGGACGTTGATGTTACTGAAAAAGGTATCGCCGAGGCCCGCGATGCTGGCAAATTGATGAAAGAAAAAAACATTGTTCCAACGCTCTGTTTTACCAGTTTACAAACCAGAGCAATTAAAACATTGAATCTAGCCCTAGAGGAAATGGGGCAATTATGGTTGTCGGTTGAAAAAGATTATCGCCTGAATGAACGGCATTATGGCGGACTAACCGGTCTCAACAAGCAAGAAACGCGCGATAAGCATGGCGATGAGCAAGTGCATATTTGGCGCCGCAGTTTTGATGTTCCGCCGCCGCCTATGGAGGATGACAGCGCCTATCAAATGAGCGATGATCCGCGCTATGCTGGCATAGAAGTACCAAAATCAGAAAGTCTGAAAAACACAATCGAGCGCGTGCTGCCCTATTGGGAAAGCCGCATTGCACCAGCCCTAAAATCAAGAGAAACGGTTCTTATCTCTGCTCATGGCAATAGCCTACGTGCTTTGGTAAAACATCTCTCTAATATCTCTGATGATGATATCACAGGCCTGGAAATTCCAACGGGCCAGCCTATTATTTATGATCTAGACGATGATCTAAATGCGCTTAATCGTTATTATCTCTCAGAGAAATAAATGATTTAGCTTTGATGGATATCAGAGCGCAGCGCTTATGATGCGCTGATTATCATTGATATTCTTATGCTTTTTATGATGATACATATTATGGTCTGCTTCGGCCAATAATTGCGCTGGCTTCGAACCTTTATGTCCATTGGAAATGCCAATGGATACGGTGACGGACAGTTGCATATTATCAATTTGGAAATCAATAGCGTAGATTTTTTCCAACAAACTGCGAACCAGCTCTGCATTATTTTCATGCTCGGCATCATGCATTAATATTGCAAATTCATCCCCGCCCATACGGGCCAATATATCCTTCTTGCTGATGGCTGCGCTCAACATATGAGCGACTTGCAATAATATTTCATCACCAGCAGCGTGACCAAAATTATCATTTACATATTTCAAACCATCGACATCGATAAATAAAATAGAAAAAGGAGTCCTGCAATTACGGCAAGCATCTTCAAGCGATTCAATAAAATATTTTCGATTGTGCGTTAAAGTGAAATCATCCTGATTAAGGGCTTGCTTCAATGACGCAATCTCAGATCGCAATTCATCATTTTCACGGCGCAAGCGTATCAATTCATTTTGATCTAACATAGTCATTTATCTTTATTCTTTGTACTTGGATCTACCATCCAGTCATTACACAAATTTAATAACAAATGATAATAAATGCGCTTCTCACAACGCAAGTTTACAGATTTTTACACATAAAGATAGCATCATTCTAAAATCAAGACAGTAAATTAAGCATGCTAACAATGGGCAAAGCTTATTTTATAATCATGGATTGCGCTAATAATCATATTAGATTAGAGACTAAGAGCTTAAAAACAGGCTGTAATAAAAAATTGCTGCTAAAAAGGAACATGTTTTGAGCTCCAAATCGAACATAGAGAATATTAAATATTCTAATTGCGCTGAAAACCCGCTGGTTGGCATTATTATGGGCAGCCAGTCTGACTGGTCAACAATGCAACATGCAGCCCGATTATTACATGATTTTGATATCCCTCATGAGGTGAAAATCGTATCGGCGCACCGCACACCCGATCGATTATATAATTATGCGAAAACATCCGTAGATCGCGGCTTGAAAATCATCATCGCGGGCGCAGGCGGGGCTGCACATTTACCCGGAATGGCCGCATCAATGACACGTTTGCCTGTGTTGGGTGTACCCGTACAATCAAAAGCATTAGATGGCATGGATAGCCTGTTATCCATCGCCCAAATGCCCGCTGGTATTCCTGTTGGCACATTAGCAATAGGCAATGCAGGATCAAAAAATGCTGCTCTATTGGCTATTTCAATATTGGCTGCGCATGATAATGCAATTGCTGAAAAGTTAGACGCATGGCGCAAAGCCCAAAGCGATAATATTACTGAAGATGTAATAGATAGTGGTGATGATTTATGAATTTTTTGAAACCTGGTTCGGTCGTTGGCATTTTGGGCGGCGGTCAATTGGCCAAAATGATGAGCATTGCTGCATCAACCTTAGGATATAAAGTTCATATTTATGCGCCAGAAGCGGATAATATCGCTTCCGAAGTTTCTGCACGATTTACGCAAGGGTCTTATGATGACCTAGATGCGCTTATGAAATTTTCGGCTGATTGTAATGTCATCACCTATGAATTTGAGAATATCCAAGTAGAAACTCTCAAAAAAATAGAAAAAAAATATGTGCTTCGACCAAATGCTAGAGCATTAGAAATCGCTCAAAGCCGCGTCGCGGAAAAGAAATTTGCTGAAAAATGCGGAGCAGTGACTGCACATTATGTTCCCATATCTAAGCGCGAAGAAATTGAAGCCTCAATCGCAAAATTAGGCGCTGATGCAATTTTGAAAAGTGACAGGCTAGGCTATGACGGCAAAGGCCAAGCGCGCATTGATGAAAGTACCAATCTATCGGGTGCATGGATGGCGGTGGGGCAACGCGATGCCATATTAGAGGAATATGTCGATTTCGAAGCTGAATTTTCGGTTATCCTGACCCGCACATTCGAGGGCAATGTCATATTCTGGGATTCTTCGAAAAATGTGCATCAGCATGGCATTTTGAAACAATCATCCCTGCCCGCCGGACCATTGATAGATTCGCAGCGCAGCGAAGCGCGCAAATTAGCCAACCGTATTGCGGATGAATTAGATTATATTGGTGTGCTTACCATCGAATTTTTTGCCACTGGAAATGGCCCAGTCTTTAACGAAATGGCACCGCGCGTTCACAACAGCGGTCATTGGACAATAGAAGCAACCGTAACGAGTCAGTTTGAAAACCATATTAGAGCCATCACCGGCATGCCGCTTGGTTCAACGCGCACATTATCAGACCGTATTGAAATGGAAAATCTGATAGGGGATTATACCGATCAGTTGGATAATATCATCAGCGATAATCGCAATCATTTGCATCTTTATGGCAAAGACAAAATCGTCGAGGGCCGCAAAATGGGCCATGTTACGCGCCTCTATTTTGATTAAATAATATCATGGCACTGCACAATAATGTGAATATTTCATCTCCAGAAATCATTATGGTTTTGGCCATAGCAGATAATGGTATCATAGGTGATGATGGAAAATTACCGTGGCATCTGCCGGCTGATCTTAAACATTTTAAGTCTATAACCAAAGGATCGCCCATGATTATGGGGCGCAAAACATTTGATAGCCTGCCAGGTTTATTGCCGGGAAGACGCCATATCGTATTAACCCGCGATCCCAATTGGAGTGCTGAGGGAGCGCAGAGGGCCGGCACTATTGAAGAGGCGATTAAATTAGCAAATAGCCCGCAAATTTTTATCATTGGCGGAGCGCAAATATATAGATTATTTGAAAGTCACGCAGATAAAATCATATTGACGCGGGTGCATATAAATGCCCATGGTGATACTATGATGGAAGATTTTGACACATCAATATGGCAAGAGGTCGAGCGCAGCCATCATAAAGCTATAGAGGAATATCCTGCCCATAGTTTTGTGACCTTGATGAGAAAAATATGACCAAGAAAAAAACATTTTACGGGGTCATTTTATTCATCATTCTTCTGGCATTTGCTTATTTTGCTTTCGCACCAAAAATTTTCGACAGCAACACCAATGCGCTTGATGGGAAAGCGCTCCCACCTATCACAAAAGAAGCGCAAAAATTTCATGATAGCCTGACAATCGTTGATCTGCATTCCGACACATTATTGTGGAAACGCTCTTTGATCGATGATGCCGATTATGGTCATATGGATTTAGGGCGTTTGCAAGATGGTAATGTCGCGCTGCAAATATTCTCATCCGTCACAAAAACACCGCGCGGTCAAAATTATGATAGCAATTCAGCCGAAACTGATAATATCACTCTATTGGCGGTCAGCCAATTACAGCCTGTGCGAACATGGAATTCTTTACTCAATCGCTCGCTCTATCATGCTGAGAAATTAGATGATGCTGTTGCCGAAACCGAGGGTGCTTTGGTCAATATTCAATCTAGCCGTTCTATTGATCAAATGCTCAATGCGCGGTCCAATGGCGGCAATCGTATCGGGGCATTATTATCCATAGAAGGTTTACAAAATTTAGAAGGAAAGCGCGAAAATCTGGATAAATTATATGATGCAGGTTTTCGCATGGCGGGGCTGGCGCATTTTTTCGACAATGAAGTCGCTGGCTCTATGCATGGCACAAAAAAATATGGTCTGACCAAATTTGGCAGAGAGATTGTCCGCGAAATGGAAAGTAAAGGCATGATTGTCGATATTGCGCATGCTAGCCGCACCGCGGTCAAGGATGTTCTGGCTATGGCGCGACGTCCTGTGGTATCTAGCCACGGCGGCGTAAAGGCCAAATGTAATGTGAACCGTAATCTTAATGATGATGAAATTCTTGCAATAGCAGCCAATGGCGGTCTCATCGGTGTTGGTTATTGGGAAGGCGCTGTATGCGATACATCCCCTGCATCTATAGCGGCTGCCATGAAACATATACGCGATATTGCGGGCATAGAATATATTGCCTTGGGCAGCGATTATGACGGTGCTGTCATAACACGTTTTGATACTTCGGGGTTGGTACATATAACCCAAGCCCTTATGGAAGCTGGTTTCTCAAAAGATGAAATTCGTGCTGTCATGGGCGGCAATGCAATACGCTTTTTAAAAGCAGGAATAGAGCCTTTATAAATAATGACCCCAATTTATTATTCCGATAAAAAAATCCCTGATGAATTGCGCGGTGCTATCATTGCGCTCGGTAATTTTGATGGCTTTCACAGAGGGCACCAAGTGGTTGCAAAGACAGCGCGTGACTGGGCGCAAAAGGAAAAACGCCCGCTTATCATCGCGACCTTTGATCCGCACCCCGTGCGCTATTTTCGTCCCGACACGCCGCCTTTTCGCATTACAACGTTAGAACAACGCGCTGAATTATTTGGCCAAGCTGGGGCAAATGCGATGCTCGTATTTTCCTTCAATGACGTGTTGGCAAAAACCAAAGCAGATAATTTCATAGCCAATTTATTGGTCGATCATTTGGGGGCCTATGGCGTTGTTACTGGGGAAGATTTCACCTTTGGACAAGGCGCAAAAGGCGATATCGCATTGCTGCATGGTTATGGGGCTATGGTTGGACTGTCAGCAAAATCCGTGAAGCCCGTTGGCGATGACCCACAAGAAAATAACGTCATATCATCTAGCCGTATCCGCAAAGCCCTACAAAATGGCGACCCACAAAGCGCAATGCAGCTATTATCGCGTCCCTTCACCATCAGAGGCGAAGTCATTCATGGTGATAAAAATGGGCGGCTGCTCGGTTATCCAACTGCCAACATAGAGATGAACCAATATTTACGGCCTAAATATGGTATCTATGCCGTGAAAGGCATATTAAGCGATGGCCGCATATTGAATGGCGCAGCCAATTTGGGAATGCGCCCAAGCTTTGATCCGCCAAAGGAGCTGTTAGAGCCTTATTTTTTCGATTTTAACGAAGACTTATATGGCCAGAGCATCGATGTTGAATTGCATCATTTCTTACGCGGTGAAGCAAGGTTTGACAATTTAGAAGATTTGAAAATACAAATGGCATTAGATTGCGATACAGCAAAGGCATTATTACAATAAACAGGGGGAAATATGAGCAATAGTATCAAATGGATTATCGCGATATTCGGGCTGATAGTTTTTGGTTTTTCGCTCTATAATGCTTCATGGATCGCCGATGAACCAGAGGGTGAAATTGTCCTAATCGGGCATGGCAGTTGGCCGCTTCCCGTTGATAAGCAGGATTGCATCATTGATGCTCAGCTAGCCCTTAATGAAATTGCTTATAATGCTGATGTACGCTCGCTGCGAACCATTGGTGCATATGATGCCGATGCGGTTAAATTTGAAAGTGAATTGGTTGGCAATCAATTGCTCATCCCACGTCCGCCAAAAACCGATTGCGCAGCGGACCAAAATCGCCCGCGCTCAACCATTAATGATGCTATATCGGCTATGTCAGCATTAGAAATTTTCTTGCCCTTAAAAGCTGGCAATGATGATAAAGCCAATGCGATGATCGCTGCCCTAACAGGCAAAACATATCCCAATCAAGTCTGGGTATATGGCGATGATGATCTTACGCAAAAAGTCGCAAATGCCATTCCAACCGTAAAGGCCCTGCCCATCACAGCGGCGCGCCAATGTATCAATGATTATAAATCCTCTGGATGGTATGGTTCTATCCCAGATAGCTGCGCCCAAGGCACGGCCATCATCACTTTAGATGATGGCTTTACGCTATGGGGTTGGCCAAACCGTTTGATGCAGCGTTTTGCCGAAAATGATGTGGAAATTTTTATCGTCAAAGATATTCAAGATGGTGCAATCATCGGCCTTGATGAAGTGAATAGCTATAGCGATATCCCCGAGACTTTTGTTGGCAATATATGGATAGATGATATTAAAAATCTTGGTCCTGCTCTCATTCGATAAGGCCTAAATAGCCCTATATTGTGCATGATCGCAAACTAAAGGCTTGCGAGGCGTCAACTATTTGCTTAATCGCAACAAGATGACAGATACGCCCAAAAATGAAGCGCAAGACGCTGCTGAAAAGCCCGACTATAAAGATACGGTATTTTTGCCCAAAACCGCCTTTCCTATGAAGGCTGGCTTGGCCAATAAAGAACCCGCAATTTTAGAGCGTTGGGAGAATATTGGGCTCTATGAAAAATTGCGCGAAAACCGTAAAGGCGCTGAAAAATTCATCCTGCATGATGGCCCGCCCTATGCCAATGGTAATATCCATATCGGCCATGCTCTGAATAAGACGCTCAAAGATTTGGTGGTGCGCAGCCAATCTTTGCTCGGCAAAGATGCGCCCTATGTTCCCGGTTGGGATTGTCATGGCCTGCCGATTGAGTGGAAAATCGAAGAACAATATCGCAAGAAAAAGCGCAATAAGGATGAAGTGCCGCCAAGCGAGTTTCGCGCTGAGTGCCGCGAATATGCTGACAAATGGGTCGACGTACAGCGCGAGGAATTTAAGCGTTTGGGCGTGATGGGCGAATGGGACAGGCCGTATCTCACCATGGATTATCATGCGGAGGCAACCATTGTTTCCGAGCTGCTCAAATTTGCCGAAAGCGGCCAATTATATCGCGGAGCAAAACCGGTGATGTGGTCTCCGGTTGAAAAGACTGCATTGGCCGAAGCCGAGGTGGAATATGAAGATATTACATCGACGCAAATTGATGTGGCGTTTGAAATTACCGCAGCACCCAATGCACCAGAATTGCAGAAACTGATTGATGCGGGCGAGAAAATTCACGCTGTGATTTGGACCACTACGCCTTGGACCATTCCAGTTAATCAGGCTTTGGCTTATGGTGCTGATATTGAGTATGTTTTATGTGACGTTAGAAAGAAAGTAGATATTAATTGGATAGATGATGCTAGTACTGAAATAACCACCGTAGGTTCAGATACGTTTGACGCTCCAGTCAGAAAAGCTCTCGTAGCACTTAGTGAAATCGATGGAATTCCCTGGCAACTTGTGAAAGCATTAGATGAAAGGTCATCATTTAGTATCCATTACAACGATAGATCTCCTATTATAAAAGGCTCAGAGCTTGCTGGCGCGATGGCGAAACATCCGATGGCGGATAGGCTCTCTGTCCCTCTCCCCGATGGGGAGAGGCTAGGAGAGGGGGTTAAACCATCCGATGAACACCCTCACCCAACCCTCTCCCTCAAGGGAGATGGCTTAAAAGATGTTTCATTCTTCACCAAACCTCGTCCTTTCTTAGACGGTTCATCCTTTGTCACCACCGAAGCAGGTACGGGCCTTGTCCATATGTCGCCCGATCATGGCGAAGATGATTTTGATCTGTGCAAAGCCAATGGCATTAATCCCGTATTCGCGGTTGATGGCGATGGCGTGTACCGCGAAGATTGGGCATGGCTGCCGCGCGGTGATGAACGCGCAGGATCGGTCATCAACAAGAAATTTACCGCTAAAGACGGACCAATTTGCAGCGACTTGCGCGATGCAGGAGCATTATTATCAGCATCTGATGATTTCCAACATAGCTATCCGCACAGTTGGCGTTCGAAAGCGAAGATCATCTATCGCTGCACACCGCAATGGTTCGTGCCGATGGACAAGCTAAGCAAGACTAAAGAGCCTCAAGAAGTAACCGATACCGTTCGTCCTGAGCCTGTCGAAGGACAAAGCGCACCCCATGCTTCGACAAGCTCAGCAGGAACGGATGATGTGCAAAATGAGGCAAATGAATTAACATTGCGCCAAAAAGCCGTTAAAGCAATCGCCGACACACGCTTTGTCCCCGAAAAAGGCCGCAACCGTATCTCATCCATGGTTGAGGGACGTCCCGATTGGGTACTTTCTCGTCAACGCGCTTGGGGTGTTCCAATCGCGCTATTCTTGGATCGCAAAACGGGTGATTATTTGAATGACCCTGTGGTCAATGCCCGCATTATCGAAGCTTTCAAAACGGGCGGTGCGGATGCTTGGTTCAACGCCGATCATCAAGAATTTTTGGGCGATGATTATAATCTGGATGATTATGATATTGTCACCGACATTTTGGACGTTTGGTTCGACAGCGGTTGTACGCATGTATTCACATTAGAATCCGATATATGGCCATCACAAAGCTGGAAGGCGGATCTATACTTAGAAGGTTCTGACCAACACCGTGGTTGGTTCCAAAGCAGCTTGCTCGAATCATGCGGCACACGCGGTGAAGCGCCCTATAAAGCTGTGCTAACCCATGGTTTTACAATGGATAAAAATGGCAAGAAAATGTCCAAATCATTGGGCAATACCATTGATCCTAAAAAGATTATCAACGTCAATGGTGCTGATATATTGCGGCTCTGGGCGGCGAGCGTCGATTATACCGAGGACCACCGCATTGGCGATGAAATCCTAAAAGGTGTTACCGACACTTATCGTAAACTGCGCAATACGTTCCGCTATATGCTGGGCGGCCTATCCGATTTTGAAGAAAGCGAGCGCGTTGCGCCAAGCGACATGCCAGAGCTTGAGCGTTATATTTTGCACCGTTTGGCGATAGTCGATGCACAGCTAAAAGAGCATATCAATAATTTCGCCTTTGGCCCTTATATGCGCACTCTATCTAGCTTTGCGCAGGATGATTTATCGGCCTTCTTTTTCGATATTCGTAAAGATTGCCTCTATTGCGATGCGCCGAGCGATCCCAAACGCCAAGCCTATCGCAGCGCAATGGACATATTATTCCACGCCCTCACCCGCTATATTGCGCCTGTGCTTGTCTTTACGGCAGAGGAAATTTGGCAAAGCCGCTACCCCGATGAGAATGACAGCATCCATTTGAAAGTCTGGCCCGAAGTTGATGCGGCATGGCAAGATGATGCGCTCAATGATAAATGGGCGCTTATTCGTGAAGCGCGCGTTGCCGTTACAGAAGCTATTGAACCGCTTCGCCGTGACAAAATCATCCGCTCTAGCCTAGAAGCAGAAGTGCAATATCCTTTGCAAGATTTGCCGATAAGCAGCGAAGAATTTACCGAATTATGTATCGTGGCAGATTTGACCGATGGCGCGCTATCCGTCACCAAAACCGAACATCATAAATGCGGTCGGTGCTGGCGTCTGCTGCCCGAAGTCAGCGAAGATGGTGATTTATGTGGTCGTTGTGAGGATGTGATACATGGATAATCTATATAACCATCACCCTATATTCGTTTCAGGGTCTATAACCCATAAGATACTGAAACAAGTTCAGCATGACGAAAGTCAGAAACATGGATAAGATTCAAAGATATCGCCTACAAGCAATCATGCTCGCATCGATGGTATTTTTTGCCGATCAAATGATTAAATATGCGATGATCGGGCCTTTGCAGCTCAAAAGCCGCGGCGTCATTCATATCATCAGCTTTTTTGATTTACGCTGGGCAGAAAATCGCGGTGTATCAATGGGCTTTCTCACCGCAGAGAGCGATGCTGCACGCTGGGCATTGGTTGCCCTTACCGCTGCTATTGCCATTGGTGTATTAATCTGGATTTGGCGCGAGAAATTACGCGGTGATATATTATGCTTAGCGCTGGTATTGGGCGGCGCAATGGGCAATATTGTGGATCGCAGCCGCTATGGCTATGTCGTCGATTATGCGGATTTGCATTTTGGCAGTTTTCGTCCATTTTTCATATTCAACTTGGCCGATGCTGCAATTAGTATCGGTGTAGCCATATTATTGCTGCGTGCGATTTTCATGAAAGAAGAAGAAACACCCGCCAGCGAAGCGACTGCCCATGAATCCTCGAACAGTGGAAATGGTGCTGAAACTAAAGAATGAAGATGCGATCAGAAATAGTAATGGCGCATTCATAATATTTTTGATAATGCACAATGAGAGTTATTTAACGGAGACGAAAAAATGCGCAAATCTGCCTCAACAATAGTCGCTTTAAGCATGGTAACACTGTTATCGGCTTGCGGATCAGGCGGTATATTTGATCGTCAACGTCCCGATGAATTCGCTGTATCGCGCCAAGCGCCCTTGGTAATTCCACCAGATTTCACGCTTGTACCGCCGCAAAATGGTGCATTGCGCCCAAATGCGACCAGCGCTCAAGAGCAAGTTTTAAGCGTATTATTTGGCGGTGAAGCAGCCCGTAGCGCCGTTGAGCGCGGCGTTCTCAACCAAGCAGGTGACGCCGATGCCGCTATCCGCAGCAGCGTTGATGATCCAGGGACCAACACAGTCGCCAAGGGCAATGTAACACGCGATATTATCGCAGCCCCCGAAGGCGCAGGCCGCAACGCGCAGGCAACAACGCCAGAATAAACGGCTAATTAAATTTATAGAGAATGAAGCTCGCTCTCGCGGGCTTTATTTTTGCGGTTAACACTAGGAAAGCATACTCGAAAATGGTTTTATTCCCTCTAGATTATTTATGCTACTTTGTGAACTGATCTAACATACTTGTTTCTATGGCTTTTTTTAAGAGAGGTTATCAATTTCCCTAACAAAATCTACAATTTGGATTTTTGCCAATTTGGATTTTTTATACCCACGTCTAGCCAAGACTTCTATTCTAGCTCGCTTTTGAGCAGCCACAGTATAGGCGTTTGATTCTTCCTCAAATGCAGGATCGTTAACTTCAGCCATTAAAAAACCGTCATTTTCAGGATTTTCAACACTTAGGCCATTCGTATGGAATTTAAAGCCATCCGTTTTAAGTTCAAAGCTGGTAACTGTACCCCAATCTAACTTTTCAAAGTCCCTTATCTCATCAGCTGCACTTTCATCAATCATTATTGCGTTATTGGCTCCACTTACAAATGATGCTGTCTTCGCAGAACTACCTATAGGTGCGACATATTGAATGGCTGCGCTGCTATTTGATGCAATTGATTGTCTTAATAGTTCTTGCATCCCCATGACTTCGACATGTCGCCGTTCGTCACTGCGATCATTTGCGGCTACTTGCTCTTGATGCATTTTGGCCAATTGTCCAATAATTATCTCCATGTTCCTATCCCTACCTCTAAAGAAGTCTATTGCAGCAGTGACATAGTGAGAAATCACATCTGTTCCAATATTTGATAGTAATGGCATACCTAGCGCCAAAACAGCAGCGACTTCTTGCAAGTTACCACCTATTGCGAACGATCCTGCTTTAGGTTCATTTGCTTTCAATATCAACGGAGCGCGCTCACCTCTTTTCGGCAATCTCTCGTGAGTAAAAATTATTAGTGCATCTGAAACTAATTTATCTATTCCTTGTAATGATTGACCAAAAAGTTTTGCATCCATATAGTGATTAGAAGCATCTAATCCATCGTAAACTATTTGAATACTCGTCGACATCGTAACGACTCCCATCTATATTAATCGGTAATACCCATAGCGCGTGTTTTATTTTAATAAAATTACTTCCAATGACAATGGGTTAACCGTTAAAATAATCATGCAATAGCGTCTTCAACCCCTGCGCTATTATGACGCAGCGCCGCCAGTGCCGCATTCACAATGCCATCAGCATCTAGCCCTGCCTGCGCATATTGTTTGTCTGGACTGTCTTGATCTTGGAAAATATCAGGAAGGCGTAATGTTCGAATCTTAAGGCCCGCATCAAGCAAGCCTCTATCCGATGCCATCGTTAAAATATGCGCACCAAGGCCGCCCACGGCTGCCTCTTCGATGGTAAGAACCACTTCATGCGTCGCCATTAATTTGGCAATCAAATCTTCATCGAGCGGTTTCGCAAAGCGCAAATCAGCAACGCTGGTGGATAAACCTTTGCTGTCCAAAACATCCGCTGCTTTTTGCGCTTCGGCAAGGCGCGTACCCAATGATAAAATCGCTACTTTCTTGCCCTCGCGCACGATGCGCCCTTTGCCAATTTCCAAAAGCTCAGGATTATCTGGCAAGGCAATGCCGATACCGCCGCCGCGCGGATAACGGACCGCAATTGGCCCGCTATCATGCTGTGCGGCAGTATAAGTCATATGAACCAATTCGGCTTCATCGCTGGGCGCCATGACAACAAAATTGGGCAAGGTCGCCAAATAGGTAATATCAAAACTACCGGCATGCGTTGCGCCATCCGCACCGACCAAACCCGCACGGTCAATCGCAAAACGTACCGGCAGATTTTGAATTGCTACATCATGCACCACTTGGTCATAAGCGCGTTGCAAAAATGTCGAATAAATCGCACAAAATGGACGCATGCCTTGCGCTGCTAATCCTGCGGCAAAGGTCACCGCATGTTGTTCAGCAATACCAACATCAAAGCTTTTGTCGGGATGCGCTGCGGCAAATTTATCAACGCCTGTGCCCGATGGCATAGCCGCAGTAATCGCACAAATGCGCGGATCATTATCGGCAAGCTTTGCCAAAGTTTCCCCAAAAACATTTTGATAGGCAGGTGGACCGCCGCCGGGCCCTTTATCTTGCTTGCCCGTCACAACATCAAATTTAGCAACGCCATGATATTTATCGGCCGAAGCTTCAGCCGGAGCATAGCCTTTGCCTTTTTGTGTTACGCAATGGATAAGCACTGGCCCCTGTGCATTGTCGCGGACATTTTCCAAAACGGGGATAAGCTGTTCCAAATCATGGCCATCAATCGGGCCTACATAATAAAAGCCCAATTCTTCGAACAATGTTCCGCCCATGGCCATACCGCGCGCATATTCCTCTGCACGTTCAGCAGCATTATGCATGCGACGTGATAATTTTGCGGTGACTTTGCTTGCCAATTTACGCAGGCCTAAATATTCGGACGAAGAAACCAAACGCGCTAAATAACCCGATAATCCGCCAACGGGCGGCGCGATAGACATATCATTATCATTGAGGATGACGACCAATCGATTGCCCGCTGCTTCGGCATTGTTCATCGCTTCATAGGCCATGCCAGCGCTCATGGCTCCATCGCCGATTACGGCTATCGCTTTGCCTTCTTTACCCGCCATTTTATTAGCAACAGCAAAGCCCAATGCCGCCGAAATAGAGGTGGAGCTGTGCGCCGCACCGAATGGATCATATTCGCTCTCAGATCGTTTGGTAAAGCCAGACAAACCACCGCCTTTACGAAGGGTGCGTATCTGATCGCGGCGACCCGTGAGAATTTTATGCGGATA
This sequence comes from uncultured Sphingorhabdus sp., assembly GCA_947492905.1. Lineage (GTDB taxonomy): Bacteria > Pseudomonadota > Alphaproteobacteria > Sphingomonadales > Sphingomonadaceae > Sphingorhabdus_B. The sequence continues at coordinate 368,362 of CANLOL010000001.1, forward strand.
GCATTGATGCCCTACATCGAAGATTAACCGATCTTCGGGCGTATTAAATACATAATGAATAGCGGTGGTCAGCTCTACAACACCAAGCCCTGCGCCCAAATGTCCACCGGTAACGGATACTGCATCAATCAGCTCTGCGCGTAATTCTGCTGCTAGATCGGGCAATTCCCCAGATGATAGTTTGCGCAAGTCACTAGGATATTGCACTTTATCTAGCAATGGAGTCGATAGGTTTTGGCTATTTGTCATATATTCTCTTAAGCTTATTTCGCATATATTTACAAAGCATTATTGATAAACATGATGGATTAACGCCTGCTTATGAAGCCTATGTGAAGTGCGGTCATCTTAAACATTATCGCAATCGGAGCATATCCCGCGTACTTCGATCACAGGGCGTACATTTGCAAATCCAGCATTTTCCGCAGCACTGCGAACATTTTTGGTCAGAGCATCATCATCCAAATGAACCGCGCATCCGCAATTATCGCAAATTAAGAAGATACAATCATGCATACAGGCCGGATGGCTATTGGCTAAATAACCATTGCTGCTCTCTACTTTTCGCGCCAAATTGGTATCCACAAATAAATCTAATATGCGATATACGCTATTTGGGGCAACACGCTTGCCACGTTTTTGCGATACAATATCAGCAATATCATAGGCCGAAGCGGGCTTTTTAAATTCCGCTAGAACGGTGAAAATATCTTCGCGCATCTGCGTCCATTGTTCGCCAGATAGCGATAATTGCTGTTTTGCTGCATCAGTAAGAGCATCACCAGCATGTTCGTCATGTTTATGTGAATGAGCCATATTGCGTGTTTACGGTTTTTTAGGACGCAGGGCAAGCTGATATGAGCATAGAATCGTCAGCATAAGATTTGCTATGATGAATTATAGTAGAGAAATATGTTCTTAGTGCGTGGCGCGATAATTTAGGTCATGGCCCAAAGCCAAAACAGCAAGGCCGATTATAGTATATAATATCTCGCCGCCGCCATGCGGCAAAGTTAATGCACCCAGCATCATACCAAGGCCAACAGAGCCAATCGCTAAAGGTAAGATAAAGCCATGGCGATAAAAACCAGTGACCAAAGCAAGACCGCCAAATAATAAAGCAAATACCATCCCAATTTCATGTACAGCGGGGTGCAAGAATATACCGCCAGCCGAGGCCAATACGGTAAGAATGACGGCGCTAGCAAGGCAATGGACAAGGCACAGGCCAGCCAGCCCCAAACCGAGGCTATCAAAAAGTCCTTTTTCAGACCAATTTTCTAGCTTTGCTAACATTTTTTCGAATCTTTATAATTTCAATACAGCCCATATAGGCGAAACTTGTTCACGTTACAACATATCATTGATGATATTTCGTTAAAAATCATATTATTTTGAGACATTAACCCAAATATTCCACTCTCATCTCAATATTTATCGCTTAAATCTCATTTTTTTCAAGATAAATTGCTACTCTTTGCAATGGCATCACTCTTTGCAATGGCATCACAGGCGCAGGCAAAGATGAACGCGCTATGGCACATTGCCTCAAATCGGTAGTCCATTGGTTGCAAAGGGCTTGATGGTCTATGATTTTAGGGGTTGGCAATTCCACCTTTAATTCCGTCCCTTAATTTACGGCCTTAATTTACGGCCTTAATTGATAATACGTAAATTAAGATATTATAGAATATCAAAAATTATCTCACCGATTCCATATAGATATGCTTGCATCTCATATTTAAGATTGCCATAGCATTTGCATGAGTATTTCAGCCAATATTGATAGCATGGATACGCCATCACTATCGCGCCCTATTGCCATTGCAAATTGGCTATTGTCTGTTGCAGCTTTGGTATTTTTGATGGTGGTCGTTGGCGGAATAACGCGCTTAACAGAATCAGGGCTCAGCATCACGGAATGGAAACCGATAACAGGAGCTTTGCCGCCGCTAAATGAGGCTGATTGGGCCAGTGAATTTGAAAAATATAAACAAATCCCAGAATATCAGCAAATCAACAAAGGCATGGCCATGGATGATTTCAAATTCATCTATTTTTGGGAATGGGCGCATCGTCAATTGGGCCGTTTCATTGGATTAGCCTTTGCCATTCCATTATTATGGTTTTGGGTGAAAAACTCTATTCCACAAGGATATAAACCCCGATTATTGGCGCTATTGGCGCTGGGCGCTTTACAGGCCACAATCGGCTGGTGGATGGTCGCATCCGGCCTATCAGAGCGCACAGATGTTAGCCATTATCGTTTGGCCGTGCATTTATTAACGGCCCTGTTCATAATGGCTGGGCTTATCTGGACAGCTTTGGACTTACAAGCATTGCAACGCAAAGATAAACCCGCCTCCTTCACGAATTTCTGTAAAATAGTCACCGCAATATTATTCATACAGCTTTTGCTCGGTGCTTATGTGGCTGGACTGCGCGCGGGTTATGTTGCCTCTGATTGGCCGCTCATGAATGATAAATTCATTCCAGATGGCATAGATAGCAGCAATGGTATTTTGTCCATGCTTGGGAATGATCCTTTTTGGCTACATTTTGCGCACCGTTGGTGGGCATGGGTTTTGGTTATAGCATTGATCATGCTAGCACGCCGCGTAAAAATAGCAGGCGCAAGCCATATTTCTATCGCAATATATGCAGCCTTGGGCATACAAATATTACTAGGGATAGCGACTGTTCAGAGCGGCATGAATTTTACGCTCGCTGTACTCCACCAAGCTGTGGGGGCATTGGTGGTCGCATCAGCCACCTGGGGGTTTCATCATATTGGCTCGATACGCGATGGTAAGATAGCCGCAATATGATGCTTCTTGCCGCTCTTTCCCTATTGGCAGCCCATCCCTTCATAGGCACACAGGCGATACAGGCTGAACAGGCGGTACAATCCGAACAGGCAGAGCGGATACGCCTATCACCGCCGCTCAATAAAGCTATGCGCCTGAATAAAACGCAAACGCATCAGATTGGGGATAAACAGGTAAAGCTGCATTTGTTGAAAGAAATTATTTTCAAACCCAGCAGCGATGATACTATCATAGGCTATGATATCAGTGTCGAAATTATTGATATCAAAATAGAGGGCGATTCAAAAATTATCGGCCTGTTGGCGAATGCCTATCCAGCAATTGGCAGCATCAGCCGATATTCATATGATAATGCGAATGAAAAATTGATTTTGCATAATGCCGATAAAATATGGGCAAGCATGATAATGTCGATTGATCAAATCCGACGCAATGCTGGCGAAAGGTCACAAGCTCAGCAATTAGAAGATAGTAAATTATTGGATAGCGTCAAAAATATACCGCCCAAAAGCCGCAAAGCCATATTATCGCAAGATATGGCGCTCTTACTATCCTTTGTTGGCAAACCATTGCCCCAAAGTGTTTTGGATAGTGAAGATATGTTGATTAAAGTCTCGCAAACTCATGACCGGCAAAATGGTTTGATTAAAGAAAGCAGCGATTTTCATATCTCTGACATGACGGGCTTAGTGCATAAAATGACGCGTACCAACCAATCAAGCGGCGATGCAATGCGCAAAATTATGACCGAAATAGAGGTTAAATTACCCTAAAATGACAATGGGCTGAAAGGCGCATCGCAGGCCATTGACCGCAGAGGTATTATTTTACCACTCTGAAAAAGCCTTTATACCTTGACTTAGCGCCGCAAAAATTCCAATAGCGCGCATCACTGCTCATTTGAGCGATTCTATTATAGTCTCATTTTAAGAGGTTGAACCCATGAAGGCGTTATCAAAAACTACCAAATCGATTCGCCCGCAAGATGTCGAAAAAGCTTGGCACATCATTGATGCCAAAGGCTTAGTTGTTGGCCGTGTTGCCACCATCATCGCCAATATTTTGCGCGGCAAGCACAAACCCAGCTACACTCCGCATGTTGATTGCGGCGATCATGTGATCGTGATTAATGCTGATAAAGTGCGCTTTACCGGCAATAAGCTTAAGCAAAAAACATATTATCGTCACACCGGCCACCCGGGCGGTATTAAAGGCGTAACAGCAGAGAAAGTGCTTGAGGGTCAATTCCCAGAGCGCGTTCTTGAAAAAGCTGTGGAGCGTATGGTTCCGCGTGGTCCATTGGGTCGCGATCAAATGCGTGCCTTGCATCTTTATAATGGCACAGAACATCCGCACGATGGTCAAAAACCAACCGTGCTTGATATTGCCTCTAAAAATCGTAAAAATAAGGTAGATGCATAATGTCTGAAACCACCGAAACAAATGCAGCAACAAATGCACCAGAAGAAGCCAAAACATCTTTGGCTGATTTAGAAACAATCGTACCTGCTGAGAATATCCAAGAGCCTGCTCCATTGCGTGAGCAAGAGCTTGATAAATTTGGTCGTGCCTATGCTACTGGACGTCGTAAAGACGCCACAGCGCGTGTTTGGTTAAAGCCTGGCAAAGGTTCAATCATCGTCAATGGTCGCGATCAAACCGAATATTTTGCACGTCCTACATTGCGCTTGGTTATCAACCAAGTGTTCGACCTAACCGAGCGTACAGGTCAATATGATGTAGTTGCTACTGTAAAAGGCGGCGGTCTATCGGGCCAAGCTGGTGCAGTGAAACATGGTATTTCACAGGCGCTAACCCGCTATGAGCCAAAATTACGCGGCGCTGTAAAAGCTGCTGGCTTCCTAACACGCGATAGCCGTGTTGTTGAGCGTAAGAAATATGGTCGCGCGAAAGCACGTCGTAGCTTCCAATTCTCAAAACGTTAAGTTTTGCATCATACGAAATTCAAGAGGCGGCCCAAGGGTCGCCTTTTTTATGCGCACAATATAATAGAGCCTTCACCTTATAATCCTCACCAATAATAACTATATCTAGGTACAGGATATTATTACCCCTGTTCAAAATACCGGCCTATTCTTCCTAAGTATCTAGGTCTTTCATCTGACGCTAATACTTATCAAGACACTCTGATTAAACGCCGACAATGAATATGACGAGCCTGCATCCAATGACCGCAGAGCAACAATGCTCCAACCCTGATAGGAATATGAAATGGCTAAATCGCAGAAAAAATCAAACAAAGAAATTCGCAAACCCAAAGCCGTTAAGCCAAAAAAGAACGCTGCCAACCAGAGCAAGGAAGGCATCGTACCGGGTCTTGAAAATATGAAACGTAAATGAGAAACATATCAACACAGCCCCATTTCATATAGTTTAGCAAGGTATTAGCAATGCGTTTTTCCGCTGAATTCTGTCGCATACAAGAAAAGACTCAACGTGATCTTGCTGAGAGTGAGACGCTTGAAAGTCGCAAAGAAATTGCCCTAAGGGCTGCGGCTGCATGGCAGGCTCAGGCACAAGAAGCGGAAGAACAAGAAGATGGCAAATATAGCCCTGCGGAGAAGTTAGATGCTACGATAAGAGCAGAATTTGCAGCGGAAGATAAAGACTCATTAGAGCAAGAAAACAGAATGGATGATGATAAATCATAGATATGAATCTATTTATTCAAGGCTGCTTTAGGTCCTTATCTATAATAAGTTTCAAACCTGGAATGACTAATTGAGCCCCCACATCCGTTAAATGCGCATCATCAGAATAATATATCTTATCATCACGCCCAACATAACATTTCTGATCATCGCAAAAGCTGTCATAAGGATTTAAGAAATAAGCATTGGCATAGCGATTGAGCAGCTTATCCATATCTTTATTAAAGGCTGAAAGCTCCCCTTCTTTGCGCGGGAAGCTCATCGGGCAATCGCCGTTCATATATTGAAAACATCTCGCTGGGCCGCGTTGCATCTGCGCAGATGATGGCGTAACTGCTGGCACATTCCCAATGACAATAATCTTTTGAGAGGCTGGATAACTCTCGATCATCTTACGAACAGATACCAATAGCGCCGCCTTGGCCTTTTGCGGATTATCTTTGCTTAGACTGCTGTCAACCTTACCTATTACATTGCCCTCTAAGTCCGATAGCAGAGGCCCCCAACGATGCGCGATAATGATAACATCATCATTTCGGGTTGAGGGAGCACTTTTTTCTCTAAGCTTTTGCAATTGACCAATACATTCATCAGAGGTTTTGCCTTTATAATAGTTGGTTAAATCTGGAAGCGAGATACAGGCTGGCCCCGCCAGCAATTCAAAATCATAATTTTCTTTGAGCGCATAATCTTCAAATGCTGCGGCATATTGACGTGCATGGCTGTCCCCATAGAGGATGATGCGCCTATCATGGCCAAGCTCACTACTATAGCGCCACTCTTTATTCTCACCTGCATAGCTATATTGCTTTCCGCCATTTAACGGCCCGCTCTGATTCCATAATAAAAGCCCAAATGCCGCCACCAAAACCAATGGAATTATCATCGCCTTTGTAAAGAAATGCAGCGGTTTTTCATTTTTAAGCCATTTGAAGCGCGCAGGTTTTTCTATGATATAATAACTTAATATGGCTAAGATTATCGATAAAATTATCAAAGCAATTTTCAACATCCAATCCATTTCAAAAACCAGCAAACGGCCAAATGCAAAAACAGGTTGATGCCATAAATAAAGGCTATAGCTAATCAAACCAACACCAACCCAAATAGGATGCGATAAATAACGGCCCAAGCCCCTATCGCTGCGCGCGCAGACTATGATTATCAAAGTCCCCAGAACAGGCACTAGAGCATATAATGACGGAAAAGGTGTCTCCTTATCAAATATGAATATCGCGATGCACAGCATAGCAAAGCCGATCCAAGCCAACAGATCATCTTTGCTTTCATATTGCCGTGGTTTTTGCATATAAAACGCAGCCATACTGCCGGCTAATATCTCCCATGCGCGGCCAAATAATAAATAGAAATTTGCGCTAGGATAATAGCGCGATCCATATTCTGCACTTATCAAGCTAATCGCCGCCAAAAACCCAATCACATAGAGCATGGGGTTTCTGCCAAATCGCCACAATGCAATAATCATGAGAGGAAAGACTATATAATATTGCTCTTCTACTGCCAAACTCCAACTATGTAGAAGCGGCTTTTCCTCTGAGACAGCAGCGAAATAATCATCCTCTAACCAAAAGAAAATATTGGAGGCAAAAAATATTACTGAAATCCCACTTTGCAGGAAATCACGCCATTGATCTGGCAACATGATGCAATAAGCGACCAATGCCGAACATATTATTACAGTGCATAATGCCGGTAATATGCGCCGTGCGCGCCGTTCATAAAACTTAAGAAGGGAAAATTTCTGATCCTGCATTTCGCTGAGGATTATTGAGGTTATCAAATATCCCGAAATGACAAAAAATATATCGACACCGACAAAACCGCCTGAGAAAATTTCAAACCCTGCATGGAAAAATAGCACAGGCAGCACTGCAAGCGCCCTCAGACCATCAATCTCTTTTCGATATGCAAAAGCCGAAGCCATATATCATCCCTATTATAACGGCTGTGACCTATGCCATAATATGATTAAAGCCAGATAAACATTAAATTAATTGCCGCAGATAGGACTATTGCCCAACCCATTAATTTAAGGCAATAAGCAGCCATGACTAAATATATCATTCTGGCCCTATTGGCCCTTATCATCGGATTCGCCTTTTGGTTTAATGGATTAACTGGGCCGCAAAAGCTTAATTTTGCAGACAAAGCCTATTTAATAGGCGATTCTCAATTTGCTTATACCCAAAAAGATATTGCCTTTGGCGATGATGAAAAGCAAAAATTGGATGTTTATTGGCCCGAACAAAAAGGCGAAGATGCAAAATCCGATGACACTAAATCGCCTGTTGTGATATTTTATCATGGCGGCTCTTGGCGCGATGGTGAAAGAGCTGGCTATGCTTTTTTAGGGCGGACATTGGCCAGCCGCGGCTATGTTACGGTAATTGCTGATTACCGCAAAACGCCAGACAATATCTTCCCCTCTTTCGTTGAAGATGCAGCCAGCGCCTTTGTATGGACAGAGAAAAATATCGGCCGTTATGGCGGCGATTCCAGCGCTATTTTCATCATGGGGCACAGCGCAGGGGCGCATTTGATGATGCTCATTGGCCTTGATCCCAAATATCTCAATGCATTGGGCAGCGATCCTGCAAGGATTAAAGGCATTATCGGCTTAGCTGGCCCTTATGATTTTCTTCCCTTTGATGGCGAGGCAGCAAAGGCGGCGCTTGGCGCATGGCCCAAACCAGAGGAAACACAGCCGATAACTTATGCAAGAGGCGATGCAGCGCCTATGCTTTTGCTAACGGGGACCGATGATACAACCGTATTGCCGCGCAATGGCCAAAGGCTGAAAGCTGCTATTCATGATGTGAACGGAGAGGCAGAAACGATCGAATATCCAGATATGGATCATTATGGAATCATTATGGCCTATGCTCGGCCATTTCGCGGATATGGTTCTGCTCTAGAAGATAGCATAAGCTTCATTGAAAAGCATCGTTAATGCAGGATAATAGCGGCCGATTTGATGTAATATTATTAGCGGGTAATAGGCCTGGCGTTGAGATATTATCGCAAAATGCTGGTGTATCTTGCAAAGCATTAGTGCCGATAGCGGGTAATCCCATGCTATATTATCCGCTCAAAACATTATTATCGCATCCAAATATCAACAAAATTTGGGTACTGCATCAAGACATATATGCTTTTGATAATGACCCAATATTATCGCCCATGATAGATGATGCGCGCGTGATAATGCATGAGAGCGGCGCAGGGATTAGCAGCTCTGTCAGCGCTTTAATTAACGAACATGCCGATTGCCCTATTCTGCTTACGACCGGGGATAATGTGCTGCTTAATCAAGAAATGATTGCGCATTTTTCCAATGCTGCACAGCATCATGACATTGGCGTTGCGATGGTTGAGAGTAAGATATTACTAGCTGAATATCCAGAATCCAAACGCACTTGGTTGAAATTTCGCGGCGGGAAATGGTCTGGCGCCAACATGTTCTGGCTTGGTGATAGAGATAAAGCACTGCCTATATTAGAATTTTGGCAGAGCATAGAACAAGATCGTAAAAAAGGCCGTAAAATTATCGGGGCCTTTGGCATTGGATTTTTATTGGCGTCTGTTTTGCGGTTAATCACGCTTCCTGATGCAATTAAAAAAGCAGGGCAAAAATTTGGTGCCGACATCGCCCTCATCCCCATGCCCCAAGCGCAAGCCTGTATAGATGTTGATAAACCCGAAGATATCATCTTAACAGAACGCATCTTGGATGCAGATAGTGCAAAAAAACAATAGCTTTGCCGATATATTTATAATGAATCTCTTGAGATGAAGCCAAGATTTGTTTAAGGCTGTTTTGATTAGTAATAAGGAAAAGATTATGGCCGCTTTTACATTGCCAAAAAATAGCAAAATTCGCAGCAAAGGCGAAGTGCATAAAGCTGATGGTGGCAATAATGTAAAGAATTTCAAAGTCTATCGCTATGATCCCGATAGCGGTGAAAATCCGCGTTATGATAATTTTGAAATTGATTTAGATGATTGCGGCCCAATGGTGCTTGATGCGCTTATCAAAATGAAAAGCGAACAAGATCCATCTTTAACATTCCGCCGTTCGTGCCGCGAAGGTATTTGCGGTTCATGTTCAATGAATATTGACGGCAAAAATGGCCTTGCGTGTACAACCGCTATCGAAGATTGCAAAGGCGATGTGCAAATCACACCGCTACCGCATATGGAAGTCATTAAGGATTTGGTTCCTGACTTTACCCATTTCTATGCGCAATATGCGTCCATCAAGCCTTGGTTACAAACAGTAACGCCAGAGCCTTCTGATAAAGAGCGCTTGCAATCCCCCGAAGATCGCGAAAAATTAGACGGTCTATATGAATGTATTTTATGCGCATGTTGTTCAACCAGCTGCCCCAGCTATTGGTGGAATAGTGACAAATTCTTAGGCCCTGCAATCTTGTTGCAAGCCTATCGTTGGTTGGCTGATAGCCGCGATGAAATGACGGGCGAGCGTTTGGATGAATTAGAAGATCCATTCCGCCTCTATCGCTGTCACACCATTATGAATTGCGCAAATGCCTGCCCTAAGGGTCTATCCCCTGCAAAGGCGATTGCTGAGACCAAAAAAATGGTGGCCGAGCGTCAAATTTAATCAGCACCAATTGATGCAATTGATAATGAGGATGGGTTGAACATATGGATGAGCAACCCTTCATATTTACGCCCGATAGTGATCATCCTGAATGGTTGAATTGGAGCATAAAAGACACCAGCGGATTTAATGCATCGCTGGGCAAATTGCTGGTTCGTAAAAATAGCAATTTCGAAAATGATGAGCATGCATTGGTGCGCATGACTCCGCAGCAAAGACATAGCAATTTTGGCGGCGTTATGCATGGCGGGGCTATGCTTGGCTTCATAGATGTTGCGCTATTTGGCGCATTGCACATATTGCATGATAGCTGGGCTGCTTATGCAGTGACGGTTGATCTGCAGACCCAATTCACAGGCGCGGTTAAAATTAATCATACGATTGAGGCCAAAATCTATATCACCAAAGAAACCCGTAGCCTCTATTTCATGCGCGGCACAGTGACGCAAAATGATGAATCCATTGCGGCCTTTACTGCTTTGGTCAAAAAATTACCGCAATATAAAAAACAATCCAGTTAAACTATGCCAAAATTTATCAACCATTATGAACGATTGATAGAAAGCGGAGAATTAAGAGCCGATCCCAGCCAGCGCTCTGCGGTTGAAATCTTATCGCGCGTCAAAGAAGAATTAGAAGCCGTACCACCGCGCGGTAGCATTATATGGCGTGCTTTGGGACGCAAACCCGAAGCTGTACGCGGCATATATATGTGGGGCGGTGTTGGACGCGGTAAATCTATGTTGATGGATATATTCTACGATAATGTTAAAATTCATCGCAAAAAGCGCGTCCATTTTCATGAGTTCATGCTCGATATTCATGCACGATTGCGCGTTGAGCGCGACAAGGAAAAAGGCGACCCTATACCTTCTGTGGTTGAAGCCTTAGCAAATGATGCCAGATTGCTATGCTTTGATGAAATGGTAGTCAATAATATGGCCGATGCTGCTATCATGTCGCGCCTATTTACGGGATTAATAGCAGCCAATGTTACCATAGTGACGACTTCAAACCGTATCCCAACGGACCTTTATAAAGACGGGCTAAACCGCGCATTATTTTTGCCCTTCATTGATTTAATCGAAGAAAAGTTAGATATTATTTCGCTAAATGGTCCTATTGATTATCGGCGCGAGAGGCTTGGTAATGCTACCATATGGCATAGCCCTAATGGGGAAAAAGCAACAAAGGATCTGAGCGAGATTTTTTTCCGATTAACCGATTATCCGCCCGATCATAATGTTCCAAGCGAAACATTACAAATTAGCGAGGGCCGCACATTAGAAATTCCGCGCGCCTTAAAAGGCGTTGCGGTTGTTTCCTTCAAAAAGATATGCGGTGAAGCACGTGGATCGGCCGATTATCTAGCCATAGCCCGCAAATATCATAGCGTCATCATGGTTGGCATTCCTAAATTAGGCCCTGAAAACCGCAATGAAGCAGCGCGTTTTGTCACCTTCATTGACGCGCTCTATGAATATAAGGTCAAGCTGATGGCGAGCGCCGATGCTACGCCCGATGATCTTTATAAAGAAGGCGATGGCAAATTTGAATTTGAACGCACAGTATCGCGTCTTTTGGAAATGCAGTCCGAAGAATATCTATCCCAAGCGCACGGGATTGGCGATAGCGCTCAACAATAAGGCCATATGGAGATTAAGCCTCAAACGAGCTTATCATATCGCACCAGATATTATTTTGCTTTCATAACAGGATAAGTTTTCTACTCTATGTAGGGGATAAAAACAGCTAATTACTATTGCGAACCAATAGCAAAAATAACTGGTAAAGTCTAGCAAACTAAGGTTGAAACGAGTCCATAATAAGCCTAGAGACTATATAAACCAATGGCCATTGTGCCAATATCAACAGTATCTATTCTGAATAATAAGGAACATCTTCTATGGCTCGTAACAAAATCGCCCTAATAGGCGCAGGCATGATCGGCGGAACTTTAGCCCATTTAGCAGCCTCTAAAGAAATGGGAGATGTTGTCCTGTTTGATATTGCCGAAGGTATGCCAGCTGGCAAAGCATTGGATCTATCACAAGCAGCGCCCGTAGATGGTTTCGACTCCAATCTGAAAGGCACCAATGATTATGCTGATATTGCGGGCAGCGATGTTATCATCGTTACCGCTGGCGTTGCTCGCAAACCGGGTATGAGCCGCGATGATTTGCTCGGTATCAACCTAAAAGTGATGAAGGCCGTGGGCGAAGGTATTGCGGCACACGCACCAGACGCTTTTGTAATCTGCATCACCAACCCATTGGATGCGATGGTTTGGGCTTTGCGCGAATTTTCTGGTCTGCCGCATAATATGGTTGTTGGCATGGCAGGCGTTTTGGACAGCGCGCGCTTCCGTCACTTCCTAGCCGATGAATTTAAAGTATCCGTCGAAGACGTCACAGCATTTGTTCTGGGCGGTCATGGTGATACGATGGTTCCTGTTCTGGGTTATTCCACTGTTGCTGGTATTCCAGTACCAGATCTGATTAAAATGGGTTGGTCCACACAAGAGAAAATGGATGCGATTGTTGATCGTACCCGCAAAGGCGGCGGCGAGATTGTGGGCTTGCTTGGCAATGGTAGTGCCTATTATGCGCCAGCAACATCAGCGATTATGATGGCCGAAAGCTTCCTGAAAGATAAACGTCGCGTGCTACCTGCTGCGGCCAATCTGACGGGTCAATATGGCGTGGATGACCTCTATGTGGGCGTTCCCGTAGTGATTGGCAAGAATGGCGTTGAAAAAATTATCGAAATTGAATTGTCCGAAGAAGCGCAAAGCAATTTCAATGTTTCCGTTGATGCAGTGAAAGAATTATTAGAAGCTTGCAAAGGCTTGGATAGCAGCTTGGCGTAAAAATAAAAGACGCCGTTCAATATCACTATAACCAAGTATTTAAACAATAAAAGAAAGGCAATTGGGACTGGTATGATGAAATATATATCTGCAATTGCCTTGATTTTGACTGCTCCAGTGATAGCGAAACAAGAGGCTGTAGCTTCCAGTGAGGTGGATAAACAAACAGTGTCTAGTAATTTTGATCTGCGGATGTTTGCAGAGTTCAAATCTATATGCTCTGATATTTCCAGTTTGGAGGCCATAAGTACTTCAGCAATAAAAAGTGATTGGCTATCATATCAAGTACCAGAAAGATCAATTCATGCAAAATCATTAGCAGGTCTAACATCTCTACTAGCATCCAAAGATATTCAGATATTAAACTTCACTAAAAAAATAACTGGTAAAGATATAATATTATCGCTCTCTCATGTTATGACAAAAGAAGATAACGTTATATCCTGCAGGATGCATGATTATTCGGCCATTGGTCCTATAGACTCTGCAGTAATTAAGAATAGTTTAGATAGAGAACCAGATATTATTAAAGAAGATGCTAATTTGACTATTTTAGCATGGATACCTGGTTTAAATCTGCAACACTCTCAGCTTAAAATGATATATACCCCGCCCGAAAGTCCATTAGTCAATGAACTCAATTTCAAAGGTGTGATACTAATCGCGCAACAATAAAAGGACTCAATAAAATGAGCATTTTAATCGATAAAAATACCAAGGTCATTACCCAAGGCATGACCGGTAAAACTGGTACATTCCATACCGAACAAGCTCTAGCCTATGGCACGCAAATGGTTGCTGGTGTTACCCCTGGCAAAGGCGGAACCGAGCATTTAGGTCTTCCAAACTTTAACACGGTCGCCGAAGCCAAGGACGCAACAGGCGCAACTGCATCCGTTGTTTATGTGCCGCCCAAATTTACCGCAGCCTCCATCATCGAAGCCATTGAGGCCGAGGTAGAATTGATCGTTGCGATTACCGAAGGCGTTCCTGTGCTAGACATGGTGCAAGTGAAAGCGAAGCTTAAAGGTTCAAAATCACGCCTTATCGGTCCAAATTGCCCCGGCGTTTTAACCCCTAATCAATGCAAAATCGGCATCATGCCCGGTAGCATCTTTATGGAAGGCAGTGTCGGCGTGGTATCACGCTCTGGCACGCTGACCTATGAAGCTGTGCATCAAACCACAGCCGTTGGACTTGGTCAAACCACAGCCGTGGGCATTGGCGGTGATCCCGTAAATGGCACCAATTTTATCGACGTATTGGAATTATTCCTTGCTGATGATGATACAAAATCAATCATCATGATTGGTGAAATTGGCGGCAGCGCCGAAGAAGAAGCAGCGCAATTCTTGGCCGATGAAGCCAAAAAAGGCCGCAGCAAACCTACCGTTGGTTTCATCGCAGGACGCACAGCGCCTCCGGGACGCCGCATGGGCCATGCTGGTGCGATTGTATCGGGCGGCCAAGGCGGTGCTGATGACAAAATTGCTGCGATGGAAGCCGCTGGCATCCGCGTATCACCTAGCCCATCAGAGCTAGGCACAACATTAGCAGCATTATTAGCAGACGCTTAAATCCAACCTGCGCCGCACCTTCATTCGGCAGATAGGAACATTCCATGGGTATAGAAAATATCGATCCGCAAGATGAACCCCAAAAAGGGCCAAGTTGGCAAAAAGCGGGTTGGCCCCTTATTGATGCGGATGATTTGACCGCCGCTCTTGATCCGATGCAGATGGAAGTCGCCATCAAGGCGGCAAGTGCATCGCGCGGTAAAGAGCTTTCAGGTGAAGCATTAACGAAAGCTGCGGGTGACAGTATCCGTGCGATGATGCTCATTCGTACCTATCGTGTGCGCGGTCATTATGCCGCCAATTTAGACCCGCTGGGTCTTTCAAAATTGGAACAACCGCGCGATCTATCGCCTGAATTTCATGGCTTCAAAGAAGAAGATATGGACCGTGAAATTTATATGGGCGGAACATTGGGCGAGGAATATGCCACCATTCGCCAAATAGTCGAAACATTGCGCGCTAATTATTGCGGCAATGTTGGCCTTGAATATATGCACATATCCGACATTGAGGAACGGCGTTTCTTGCAAGATCGGATGGAAGGCAAACGGGCCGTTGTTGAATTTACCCCCGAAGGTAAAAAGGCGATACTTTCTAAGGTAATCCAAGGCGAAGTTTATGAAAGCTTCTTGGGCAAAAAATATGTAGGGACAAAACGCTTTGGCTTAGATGGCGGCGAAGCCATGCTGCCTGCATTAGAAGCCGTGATTAAATATGGCAGCCAATATGGTGTCGAAGAAATCATCTATGGAATGCCGCACCGTGGCCGTTTGAATGTATTATCCAATGTGATGGCCAAGCCTTATCATGTGATATTTCACGAATTTTCTGGCGGCAGTTCTAACCCCGATGATGTTGGCGGTAGCGGGGATGTGAAATATCATCTTGGTACATCGACCGACCGTGAATTTGACGGCGTCAGTGTTCATATGTCGCTTGTGCCCAATCCTTCGCATTTAGAAGCGGTTAACCCCGTCGTCTTGGGCAAGGTGCGCGCACAACAAGTCGCTGCTGATGATTTGGAAAATCATAACACCGTTCTTCCGGTATTATTGCACGGCGATGCTGCTTTTGCTGGCCAAGGCATTGTATGGGAGTGCCTCGGTTTTTCTGGTATTAGAGGATATAATACCGGCGGCTGCATTCACTTCATTGTGAACAATCAAATCGGCTTTACCACCAGTCCGCAATTTGCCCGTTCATCGCCCTATTCTTCCGATGTGGCCAAAGGCGTCCAAGCACCGATATTCCATGTGAATGGTGATGATCCAGAAGCTGTGACCTTTGCCTGTAAAATGGCGATTGAATTTCGTCAGAAATTTGGCCGCGATATTGTCATTGATATGTGGTGCTATCGCCGCTTTGGTCATAATGAAGGCGATGAACCTATGTTCACTCAGCCGCTTATGTATGCCGAGATTAAGAAACATCCTAAAGTCAGCAAACAATATGGTGAGCGCCTGATTGATGAAGGCGTGGTCGATCAACAATGGATCGATGCTATTACCAAAGAATATAATGACTTTTTGGAAAAAGAATTTGAATTGGGTAAAAATTACACCCCCGATAAAGCCGATTGGTTTGAAGGACGTTGGAGCGGTTTAAGCGCGCCAGCAGATCCCGAAACGGCGCGCCGTAATGTGGAAACGGCTATTGATGCCAAATTGTTTGAAAGCTTGGGCCGCACGCTTACGACTATTCCGAACCATGTCAATATTCACAAAACATTAGGCCGCGTTATCGCCGCCAAACAAAAAATGTTTGATGAAGGCAAAGGCTTTGATTGGGCAACCGGAGAGGCGCTTGCCTTTGGTTCTCTCATTAGCGAAGGTTATAATGTGCGCTTATCAGGCCAAGACAGCGGGCGCGGCACATTTAGCCACCGTCATGCCGTTTGGATTGATCAGAAAACAGGCGATCGTCATATTCCGCTCTCTACCGTACCGCATGGCCGTTTCGAAGTATTAGACAGCCCCTTGTCTGAATATGGTGTGCTGGGGTTTGAATATGGATATGCCATGGCGGATCCCAAATCCTTAGTACTCTGGGAAGCGCAATTTGGCGATTTCGCCAATGGTGCGCAAATCATGATTGATCAATTTATCGCTAGTGGCGAGGCCAAATGGCTGCGCGCTAATGGTTTGGTCATGCTGTTACCGCATGGATATGAAGGCCAAGGGCCAGAGCATAGTAGCGCCCGTTTAGAGCGTTTCTTACAACTGTGCGCGGGCGATAATATCCAAGTGTGCAACATCACGACACCTGCAAATTATTTCCATGTACTGCGCCGTCAGATGATGCGTTCATTCCGCAAACCAATGGTGATTATGGCCCCGAAATCACTGCTACGCCATAAAATGGCTGTATCAGATGCAGAGGAATTCCAAGGCGAAAATCATTTCATGCGGATAAAGTCGGATACCAATCCGCCAGCCGATAAAGATATAAAACGTCTTGTGCTTTGTTCTGGTAAAGTGGCGTTTGATTTAATCGAAGCGCGCGATGCCGCTAAGGATAAAAACACATCAATCGTCCGTATTGAACAGCTTTATCCATTCCCCAGCGAACCATTGGTAACGCGCCTTAAACGTATGACAAATTTAGAAGAAGTCATTTGGGCCCAAGAAGAGCCGCAAAATAATGGTAGCTGGTTCTTTGTAAATCCAATCATCGAGCAATGTTTGATTGATGCTGGCGTGAAACCTAAACGCGCAAGCTATGCTGGCCGCGCTGCATCAGCATCGCCAGCCACTGGATTTGCACCCGTTCATAAAAAACAACAAGAAACTCTGGTCGCGCAAGCATTAGGGCATGAATAAATTATTTTCCTTTTAGATTGAGGACAGAATATTATGGCAAGCGAAGTTAAAGTCCCCGTATTGGGCGAATCTATTACCGAAGCAACAATCGGTGAATGGCTTAAAAAACCGGGAGAAGCGGTTGAAAGCGATGAGCCTATTGCCAGTCTTGAAACGGACAAAGTGACCATTGAAGTGCCTGCGCCTAGCGCCGGCGTGATGGGCGATTATATTTCGCAGCTTGGCGATACTGTTGAGGTTGGCGCGGTGATTGCCATGATCGAAGAAGGAAGCGGCGCATCATCAAGCAAATCAGAGTCATCAGCAGCTAAACCTGCGGCTGCTAAATCAGAAGCTGCACAGGCCAGTGCACCAACGGGTGAGATGCCAACCATGTCACCAACCGTTAGGCGTCTGGTATTAGAACATGGCATAGATCCCACCAAAGTCAGTGGAACAGGCAAAGATGGTCGCCTAACCAAAGAAGACATATTAGCCGCCGTTGAGTCGCAAGGCAGCAATCCGCCAGCCGATAGCGATAATAAGCAAGCAGCAGAGAGCAGCGCAGATGCACCGGTAGCAGCCGAGCGCGGCGAAGAGCGTCAGCGCATGACACGTTTGCGTCAAACCATTGCTAAAAGATTGAAATCTGCGCAAGAAGAAGCGGCCTTGCTAACCACATTTAACGATGTGGATATGAGCGCAGTTATGGAAACGCGCGCAAAATATAAAGAATTGTTTGAGAAAAAACATGGCGTGAGATTAGGCTTTATGGGCTTTTTTGCGAAAGCAGCAGCCCTAGCCGCGAAAAGCGTTCCATCGGTCAATGCGCAAATTGATGACGATGAGATTGTATATTATAATTATCTAGACATTAGCGTCGCGGTAAGCGCCCCCAATGGGCTGGTTGTTCCTGTGGTTCGCAATGCAGATAGTATGAGCTTTGCTGAGATTGAATCAACCATAG
The DNA here is from genome assembly GCA_947492905.1 of uncultured Sphingorhabdus sp. Lineage (GTDB taxonomy): Bacteria > Pseudomonadota > Alphaproteobacteria > Sphingomonadales > Sphingomonadaceae > Sphingorhabdus_B. The sequence goes on from CANLOL010000001.1 coordinate 386,718, forward strand.
GGGATTTTGGTAAACGCGCCAAAAAAGGCGAGCTTACTATGGATGAGATGAAAGGCGGTACTTTCACCATTTCCAACGGCGGTGTCTTTGGCAGCCTTATGTCCACGCCAATCATTAACCCGCCGCAAAGCGCGGTTTTGGGTCTGCACAGAATAGAACAACGACCTGTTGTATTGGATGATGGCAGCATAGCGGCCCGCCCCATGATGTATATTGCGCTAAGCTATGATCATCGCTTAATCGACGGGCGCGAAGCAGTAACTTTCTTGAAAATCATCAAAGAAGCAATCGAAGACCCCACACGTTTGTTGATTGATCTCTAATTTTAAAATCCGCTTACCAAAAGGAATATAATATGGCCGATAATTTTGATTATGATGTTTTGGTAATTGGTGCTGGGCCGGGCGGTTATGTTGCGGCCATTCGCGCTGCGCAATTGGGTTTGAAAACTGCATGCGTCGAGAGCCGCGAAACATTAGGCGGCACATGTTTGAACGTAGGGTGTATTCCATCAAAAGCATTATTGCATGCATCAGAATTATTTCATGAAGCATCATCGGGCGCGATGGAAAAATTTGGTATCAAGGTCAAAGGGGCTGAATTGGACCTAGAAGCCATGCATGCGGAAAAGAGCAAAGCCGTAGGCGAGCTTACTGGCGGCATTGAGTTTTTATTCAAGAAAAATAAAGTCACATGGATAAAAGGACGTGCTGGCTTTACTGGCCCGAATAGCGTCGAAGTTGCCCATGGAGACGACAGCCAAAGCGTGTCGGCCAAGGATATTATCATTGCTACAGGTTCCAGCGTTGCTCCTCTACCTGGAGTGGAAGTTGATAATGATGGCGGCATAATAGTGGACAGCACTGGCGCTCTAAATCTACCCGCAGTGCCTAAGCATTTGGTTGTAATTGGCGGCGGTGTTATTGGCCTAGAACTTGGCAGCGTTTGGGGCCGTTTGGGCGCAAAAGTGACTGTCGTTGAATATCTCGACCAAATTCTACCCGGGATGGATGGCGGCGTGCGCAAAGAAGCCGCTAAGATTTTCAAAAAACAGGGCTTTGAGATGAAAATGTCGACTAAGGTCACTGGCGTTAGCGTGAAAGGCAAAAAAGCTACAGTTTCCGTAGAACCAGCCAAAGGCGGCGACACAGAGACGATCGAAGCTGATGCTGTCCTTGTTTGTATTGGCCGGCGCCCCAACACCGATGGTCTGAACCTAGAAGCTGCTAGCCTGAAAACCAATGATCGCGGCCAAGTCGAAATGGACCACCGTATGCAAACATCTGTGCCTAGCATTTGGGCCATTGGTGATGTTGCACCGGGCCTTATGCTTGCGCACCGCGCAGAAGACGAAGGCATTGCCGTTGCAGAAAATATTGCTGGCCAAACAGGCATAGTGAACCATGACATCATTCCAGGCGTTGTTTATACGCACCCTGAAATTGCATCGGTTGGCAAAACAGAGGAAGAGCTTAAAGAAGCAGGCATTGATTATAAGGTCGGCAAGTTTCCATTCATGGCCAATAGCCGCGCCAAAACCAATCGCGATACCGATGGTTTTGTGAAAATCTTGGCCGATGCAGAAACGGACCGCGTTCTAGGGGCGCACATCATATCGTCTTTAGCAGGCACATTGATTGCGCAAATTGCGCAAGCTATGGAATTTGGCACAACCTCCGAAGATATTGCCTATACTTGCCATGCGCATCCCACGCACAGTGAAGCTGTGAAAGAGGCTGCTATGGACGTACTCGGCAAACCTATTCATGCCTGATGGCAAGCCCTTTATTAAATGTTGACCCAATAGCCCTAGCAGCGCCGCTGCTGATATGGATGGATTATTTTGGCGTTGCTATTTTTGCAGCATCTGGCGCTTTAGCAGCAGCGCGCATGGGACAAACATTTGTGACATTTGTATTTTTTGCTTTTGCGACCGGCGTCGGAGGTGGTACGGTAAGAGATATATTGCTCGGTGCGCCTGTTTTTTGGATGGGCGAGAAATATTTGCTGGCTGCTATAGTGTTAAGCGCCATGATAATTTGGTTTATCCCAAGCACTTGGAAGATAGACAGATTATTGGCAAATTTAGACGGCTTGGGCCTCGCGGTATATAGCGTGTTTGGAACTTCAAAAGCTATTAGCTATGGTGTCCCCCCGCTCTCGGCTATTGTGATGGGTATATTCACTGCCAGTCTGGGCGGCATCATTAGAGATATATTGGCCAATCAACCATCTATCATCATGCGGCCAGAATTATATGTTTCTGCTTCTGCTCTAGCATCAGCATCCTATGTTATTTTTACGGAATTTGGGATGTTGCCATGGTGGGCGGCTATAATAGCAGGCACTTCTGGCTTTATGTTGCGCTATGCTGGTATTAAATGGGGTTGGAGTTTACCGCAATATTCAAGCAAAAAGGGTGCGGATTTAGATTCTTGAGAATGTTAAACTCAAGAAAATTAGCTATTGCTAATAATCGGCTGCTCTACACTGATAGCACGCACTTCATCATAAACATGTTTATGACCTTCATTCTCAGGCTCGACGAAACTAATGGCCATAAAACCAATAGTCATACCGCCAATCAGAGTGACGATTAAATCCGAAGATAACATTTTAAATAATTTTGTCATTTTACGCCTAATTTCATTTACCTAATATCTCAAAGAAGATTGTTTGAGAATGTTCACTATAGGTTTCGCGGTAAATGCAAAAAAGGTTTCAATATTGGATTAAAAAATGATGATTATTATAGGGATTAAAAATATATTATTTAATATCAAAACCTTATATTTGTTTAATGTTGTAAAATTATCACATTTATGTTGTAAAAAGATCTGCACAAGCCTTTTGAATGCGCGTACAGGCCTCAATCAACACATCCTCAGACGTGGCATAGCTCACTCTGAATGCAGGGCTTAATCCAAATGCTCCGCCATGAACAGCAGCCACTTTTGCTTCATCAAGGAAATAGCCAATCAATTGCTCATCGCTCTCAATAACATCGCCCTTAGGCGTTGTTTTGCCCATTAATTCGCTGCAATCAGGATAGACATAAAAAGCACCATCGGGTGTTGGACAAGATAGGCCCGGCGCATCATTGAGCATCGCCACCACCAAATCACGGCGTTTAGCAAAGGCTTTATTGCGGTCTTTTAGAAAATCTTGCGGGCCATTTAAGGCCGCAACAGCCGCCGCTTGGGATATAGAACATGGATTTGACGTAGATTGCGATTGTAATTTGCGCATCCCTTTTATGATCCATTCTGGCCCGCCAGCATATCCAATGCGCCAACCGGTCATGGAATAAGCTTTTGAGCAACCATTAACGGTCAATGTGCGATCATATAGCTCAGGACAAACCTGCGCTATGGTGGCAAATGGGGTATCGGCATACCAAATATGCTCATACATATCATCGGTCATAACCAATACATGCTCATGCTTCAGCAATATTTCGCCCAATGCTTTTAATTCATCGGCGCTATAGGCTGCACCGCTGGGGTTAGAGGGTGAATTGAGCATTACCCATTTTGTTTTAGGGGTAATCGCCGCATCCAATTGAGCAGGCGTGATTTTATAACCTTGGTCTGCACCGCCCTCTACGATTACAGGAGTTCCGCCAGCAAAAGCGACAATATCGGGATAGCTCACCCAATAAGGTGCGGGAATAATCACTTCATCACCAGCATCAATTGTCGCCACCAATGCGTTAAACAATGTATGTTTGCCGCCGCTGTTCACTGTGACTTGCGCCGCTGTATATTCCAAATCATTATCGCGTTTGAATTTTTTGATAACCGCCTCTTTCAAAGCAGCCGTGCCATCGACAACCGTATATTTTGTATCGCCATCTCTTATGGCCTTAATGGCCGCTTCTTTAACAAAATCAGGCGTATCAAAATCTGGCTCACCAGCAGACAGACCAATAATATCAATGCCTTGCGCACGTAATTCGGTGACACGGCCCGACATCGCTAGAGTAGCGGAGGGTTGGATGCGGCCTAAAGCTTCTGAGAGAGATGGCATGAAATTATCCTCAATGTTTGAAATGGCGAGAAATAGTGCCTAAGCCTCTAATCCCGTAGGGTTAATTGCGCAACACCTTAATGATAATTCAGCCCATTGGATTGATAAATAATTTCGCTTTCATGAGACCGCGCAAGCTATTTCCAACAAAAAAACCCTCTAATAAGTCTTTTTCCATCAAATCACCCTCAATAGCGGCGCCCGAATCTATCATCTCACGGCGTAATATCCCGGGCAATAAACCGCGCACTTTTGGCGGCGTGATATAGCGGCCATCGCGCTCTACAAATAAATTGGTATAGCTGCCCTCGGTTAAATAGCCGTCTGAGTCCAAGAATAACACCTCATCCCATTGCGGATGTTTGCGGCGCGGTGCATCATAAATCTCTCTATCGCTGCATTTATGCGCAAGCCTAATATCATCGGCTTGCGCCATCATACGCACAACACCGACCTTCATCTCCTGAAGAGTTTGGGGCTTATCAGAAACTTCTATCGCCAATGCACCACTGCGCGAGAGAAGTAAGCGGATTTTAGCATCGCGTTCCGCCGTAAAAACAGCGGCGTGCAATTGGTTGCGGGCCTCATGACGGTCAAATTCAAACCCCAAAATATTAGCGCTTTCTTTCATACGCATCAAATGTAATTCTAATCGGGATATGCCATGTGATGGATCAAAGCCCATCGTCTCTATCAAATCGAAATTGCCCATCTGCCCCTCTTGATCAACGCTTTTATCGAGCGATAAATGCAGCTTTTGTAAGGCATTCGGCCCATTCATCAGCAGCATTAGAATCCGAAACTATCCCCGAACCCAATCCCATAGTAAAACGATCATCACCATGCTGCATGGATAGGCTGCGAATTGCAACATTAAAGGCAGCATCGCCATTGGGATCTATCCACCCCATTGAACCGCAATAAGCTTTACGAGGGCTATTTTCAATTTCATCGATAATCTCCATAGCCCTGATTTTTGGAGCGCCCGTAATCGAACCGCATGGGAATATATGCATCAAAATATCCAATGCATCTTTATCATCAGATAATATACCGCGCACCGTCGATGTCATTTGATGCACAGTGGGATAGCTCTCAACATGGAATAATTTGGGCACTTCCACACTGGATGGCAGGCATATTTTTGACAAGTCATTACGCAGCAAATCGACGATCATTAAATTTTCAGCCCGCTGTTTTGGGTCAGAACGCAGTGATTCAATAGCCGCTAAATTATCCTTCTCATCAGCCCGAACCTTAGCAGTTCCTTTCATTGGCCGTGCGGTGATTTGCCCATTTTTAAGCGTGAAAAAAAGTTCGGGCGAATAGGATAATAAAGCGATACCGCCGCCATTAATGATGCCGCCATATCCCGCCGCTGCTTTATCGCGCAGTGCCGCATAGAGCGACAAAGCATTGCCATCAAATTTTGCATTGCACCGAAATGTTAAATTGGCCTGATAAATATCGCCTTGCTGAATATAGTTTTGAATGACATCAAACATATCCATATATTCGGATTGGCTAATTTCTGGTACCAATTCCTGCCAAGTCACATTCTGCGCACTTGGTAATATAGACGCGATATCGTCTATCGAATCATAGCTATTAAAAATACCAAACCAGCCAAAATCGCCGTCACCCGCCAAGGCTGCGGTGCGCTGCTCCAACAATAATCCCGCTTCATAAGATAGATAGCCAGCAACATGATAGCCTTGGCTAAGCGCATCGCGCAATTTGCTGGGCATCGCATATATATCATCCGCATTTTTAAGCGAAATTTCTTCGCGCAAATCATGATAGTGGCGGCCATGCGCAGCACCCGATGCTCGTGCATCATCAAATATTATAAAGGGCCGCTCTAGCGATAACATATATGCCCTATAAACGATTATGGCGTCATGGGAACATTAGAATATTGCGCCTGCGTTATAGCAACGCTATGCCATGACCAAATTAGTAATGGAGTAAATTATGAGCGAATGGGTTATCGGTATTATTGGTGGATCGGGCCTATATGCTCTTGATGCTCTGGAAAATCCGCAATGGGAAAAAATTGAGTCGCCATGGGGTCAGCCTTCGGATGAATTGCTCAGCGGTACGATAGCTGGCGTAAAATGTATATTTCTGCCGCGCCATGGACGGGGCCATCATATTGGGCCAAGCCAGCTTAATTTTCGGGCGAATATAGATATATTAAAACGTGCAGGCGTCACCGATATAGTCTCTATTTCCGCTATAGGATCATTGTGCGAAGAAATGGCTCCGGGAGATTTTATCGCAGTCGATCAATTTATTGATCGGACGTTCGCGCGCGAAAAAAGCTTTTTTGGTGAAGGCGTTGTTGCGCATGTATCAATGGCCGAACCTATTTGTCCGCGCCTATCGGATTATGCAGCAAATGCTGCGGAAAAAGCAGGCGCAAATGTTCATCGCGGTGGCACTTATTTGGCGATGGAAGGGCCGCAATTTTCTTCTAAAGCAGAAAGCCATATGTACCGCAATTGGGGCGCGCATGTCATTGGCATGACGGCAATGCCCGAAGCCAAATTAGCCCGCGAAGCTGAACTACCTTATGCCTTAATCGGGATGGTGACAGATTATGATTGTTGGCGCGAAAATGAAGCACATGTTGAGGTAGAAACTATCATTGCGCAATTACAGAGCAATGCAGAAAAAGGCCGCAATATGGTCGAGCATTTGGTGCGCTCTCTGCCAGAGAAACGCGAAGCCTGTCCCATTGATACTGTGTTGGATTTTGCCCTTATCACCGATCCATCGGCCCGCAATCAAGAGCTTATCAAAAAATTGGATGCAGTGGCGGGACGCGCGCTAGGCTCTTAAAATCATAGGCCATGCAATGAGCTTTGTTCTGCTGTACAGCTAAAGCGCAAGCCCTTTTACACGGAGCAGCTTGCGCCGCCTTTTATACCGAGCAGCTTGCGCCGGCCCTTTTATACTGAGCAGCTTGCGCCGGCCCTTTTATACTGAGCAGCTTGCGCCGCCTAGCACACAAAATCTAGCGCAATGCGGATGGTTTAATTTCACATCCTGCATCGATTCTTCCAGCGTTTCACCCATATCAAATTGCGGATCATAAGGCAGCAATGTACAGGCCGCCACGCGCGGTGTATCCTCGCCTTTGCGTTTCACCACCATGCGGCTGCTAGCGCACATTATAGTAGCAGGATCTACATCCAATATACCCCAGCATGATGTTGTAATCTCGGCAACATCGGCGCGCGCATCCATCTCTGGAAACAGCATGAGATGCGCAGGATTAGCTGCATCAAGCGGCAATAAATTATCGGTAAATAGAGCCGCATAGCCTTGCATAGCTAATGTATTGCTCTCGCCAGGCAAATGCCGACCTGCTATAGCCAATGGGAAATTATGAGCCGCTAGCCATTTCAGCCCATCTATTGCTTTATCCCAACTATTGGGGCCACGCTCTTCTTCGTGAATGGCCTTGGTAAAATGATCGAGACTCACCCGAAAAGTAAGCTGATCGCGTTTGGGTAAATCTAATAATTTTTGTTCAAACCTGCGCATCGGCCGCATAGCATTGGATAGCACCAATACCTTAAAATCTCTGTCCAAGCATAGCGACAATATCGCTATCATGTCAGGATTCATAAAAGGCTCACCGCCGGTAAAGGCTATTTCCTTTATGGGCAGATTCTTTTGCGCAATTTCATCTAAATATGTGCGCACTTCTTCTAATGTTATATAGACTAAAGCATCATTTTTGGGTGAGCTTTCAATATAACAATTTTTACAAGCCAGATTGCACAATGTGCCTGTGTTAAACCAAATCGTCTCAAACTCTGTCATCGCAACAGATGCTCTTGTCTCACCTTTGGCGGTAAAGTCTGGGTTTTGGAATTTATCGCTCTTGAGCTCTTTAAAATCACTCTCGACAAAGGGCGATATTGTATCAATTTCTAAATTTGTGTTTGGGGGCATATATATAATTTCGTTATTTTCACTAAAAGGTTACTGGACATATATTAAGACGCTAGATTATTGTCATGCAAATGCAATATCGTGCTGCTAGGGGGTGTAACCAATCCAGCGTTATAACGAAACTTATTTATACATCTATTTAGGAAATACTGATGAACCTTGAAAATAGTCAAAATTATTATGGTGAAGTTTTGGGCGGATCTGATGATCTGCTAACCGATGCCTGCACCATGGCCGATATGCCAACATTACGTGTGCGCAAAGCATTGGCCAATGTCCATGAAGAGGTGAAATCACGCTATTATGGTTGTGGGCTTGTTGCCCCTGCCGCTATCGAAGGGGCGCGCATATTAGACCTAGGTTCTGGTAGTGGCCAAGATGCTTATTTGCTCGCGCAATTGGTTGGTGAACATGGCAGTATTGTCGGCGTTGACGCAACCCCTGCGCAGCTTAAAGTTGCGAATGATCATATCGAATGGCACCGCGAAAAATTTGGCTATGCCAAATCAAACGTCAGCTTTATTGAGGGCGATATTGAAAAATTAGACGAATTAGGTCTCGAAGAAGCTAGCTTTGATATTATCGTTTCCAATTGTGTCATCAATCTTGTTGCAGACAAAGGCGCTGTATTTCGCGCGGCGCAAAAATTATTGAAACCAGGCGGCGAGCTCTATTTCTCTGATGTTTATTCTGATCGACGCGTACCCGCTGAGCTTCTCGATGATCCGATTTTGCATGGCGAATGCCTTTCGGGTGCATTATATTGGGGTGACTTTATGAGCATTGCCAAGCAATCTGGCTTCGGTGATCCGCGCTTAGTTAATGATCGCCCATTGGGCATTGGTGATGATAAAATTGCCGCCAAATTAGACGGCATTAATTTCTTCTCATCCACATATAGATTGTTCAACATTGCCGATTTAGAGCCTGAATGCGAAGATTATGGACAGGCCGTTATATATAAAGGCGGCGTGGTCGACCAAGAGCGCGTTTTCATTTTGGACAAACATCATGCGATAGAGGCTGGCCGTATATTCCCAATTTGCGGCAATAGCTGGAAGATGCTTGCCGATACACGTTTTGCCAAAAACTTCACCTTCGTAGGTGATTTTTCCAAACATTATGGCGTGTTCGACGGATGCGGCGGCGGATTGCCCTATGATATGGATGGCGGAACAAAGGGTGCAGAACCAGCGGCTTGCTGCTGATTATCTTATATCTGGATAATGATCTGCTAGACGCTCGCGCGCACCAAAAGCCCACATAAGGCCTACTTTTAAATATATATAATTGGCCCGCCATCGTCCCCATTGGGCGATTCGGCGGTCCGATGTCCACACCCAGCGCATTAATATTTTGGTTTTTCCATAGCGCGATAATTTAATGCAAAGATCGGCCTCTTCCATCACTGCCACGCGTTCATCGCAGCCCCCTACTTCTCTGTAATGGGCTCTGCGGAAGAACATAGCATGGTCACCATATAGCAATCGCACGCCATGCATGAAAAAGAGGCGCGGACGAAATAACATAGGCGTATACCATGTTTTTAACCAATTATGGATGCTAGAGCCCCATCGCGTGCCATTGTCTCCCGCTATGCGCGGCGTAAAACCAGCCAAGGCCAGAGTTTCATCTGTCATCGCCGATTTTATAACGGCGACACCATCAATGGGCAGCATGGAATCGCCATGCAAGATACAAATTACATCACCACTGACGTTTTCAACACCATAATTAATTTGCGCCGCGCGGCCTCTGGTTGGGGATGTCATTATTTTTAGTCCAGCATTTTGCGCTATAAGCAGGCTATCATCTTCGCTCTTACCATCAATCAATAATATTTCATCAGGCTGTGGGTTGAGGCGTTTTAATGCCGCAATAGAATCAGGAAGCGCCGCCGATTCGTTATAAATAGGCATGATGATAGACAGTTTCATAATTTCACATCATCCATAGCATCGCGCAGCCAAGGCCAGCGCGCCAAATCTTCGGGCATGTCACAATCGCTCAATGGCTCTAACATTTTGACTTTTAATCCCATAGCTTCGCAGCGTTCTAATGTGGTTGGTAATACTGCATCGCTGCTCCAAGGCATATCTTTTAGCAATATATCATGGGGGCTGTTCATCCCAATCAGATAATAGCCACCATCCAGAGCAGGCCCTATGACTATGTCATAATCCATCAGTGCGCGCATCGCTTCTTTCACATGGTTTTCACTTAAGTCTGGAGTGTCCGATCCAAAAAATATGACAGGGGCTGGTTCTAAACAGGCCAATAGCCGATCCGTCAAATCCCCCTCTGGTTGACGCTGATAATATATATCATCAATATCGATCCATTGCTCAAACTGGTCTAAGCTTCCGCCAGTATATGATATAATAGCCTGACTTTTACAATGAGCCAGAGTTTCATCACAAGAAAGCGAGGCATTATATAGAGTATTGATAGTGCGGTGCGCCAATATTTTGTGGATTTTAGCAGCACCGCTCTCTCCAACAGCGGGGATAAGACGCGTCTTAGCTTTGCCCGCCACGGGGTATCGCGCAAATATAATCAGGCGTATATTTTGAGTTTCTGGCTTATCTATCATAATATGCACTTAAATTATTTATCAAAAAATAATAGTATTTTTGAATATCTTATCCCTCTATTCTAAAATATAATAAAAAAAATCACCCCCTTGTAACCATTAAAGCCTGTCTTGCGAATAGACATATGAACATTGAGTAATTGTTTTTTAGTAGACGAGGAATTAGATCATGAAAATTAAAGTGATAGCAACATTAGCAGCAATTGCAGTAGCCTCTCCAGCATTAGCTTCTGGCGGCGGCGGCGGTGGCGGCGGCGGTGGTTTCAGCGGCGGCGGTTTCAGCGGCGGTTCACCACGCATTCAAATTAGCCCAGAGCAGCGTTCATTTCAACGCGGCCAAAAAATCTTCAAAAAATCTCTATCTTGTTCAAAATGTGCATTCCCACGCGGAATTACATCAACAAAGCAAGCACAAGATGCTGTAACAAGAGTGAAAAACGGTCAAATTAAACTGAAGAAAAGACATCAAAAAGATTTACTATATTATATGTCACAACGCTATCGCGTTAAAACCTGATTGCTATTTTAGTATATAGACGCCAAAATATAGATCGTGTCTATAAATCCATATAACATTACGGCTGCATTGGTTTCTATAACCAGTGTGGCCGTTCTTGTATTTATATCTCGATATTTGGACATATCTTTTCTCTACTATGTAGCAACTTTATCGCTCTCAACGGCATTAACCTTTGCCCTATTGCGCAAATCAAATAAGCTTAATTTTGGCTTATTTTGGGCAATCACTATTGCCATGCATGCTATGGCAATATTTGGTGTTGCCCTATATGAGGATGATTATTTCCGATTTATCTTGGATGGCTGGCAAGTATTACAAGGCACGCCTTATGGCAAAGCGCCTGCTGAATTTTATTCAGATCCAAATCTGCCGGGACATTTATGGCCCATATTAGACAATGTGAATAACCCCAATGTTCCGACAATTTACGGACCAACATTGCAATTTATATTTGCGGCTATTTACGCCATATTTAATATTGATCCAATCGGTTTGCGCATCGTCTTTGCGATTATCAACATAGCGTTGATTGCTATATTGACGCGCCGGTATCCGCTGCATCAAGTCGCTCTTTATGCATGGTGCCCCTTAGTGGTGACTGAATTAATAATCCATATCCATCCTGATGGCATAATGGTTATGTTTTTGGCTGCTGGTTTATGGCTAGCCCGCAAACATCCTATATTGGCAGGTACATTATGGGGCGCAGCCGCAGGCGTCAAAATTATCGCATTGGCAGCTTGGCCATTGATGCTGCGTTGGCCCAAAAAAGCGCTAATTTCGGCTATCGTAACATTATCAATCCTCTATGGTTATTTCGCTCTATTGGGGCCTAGCCTTGGATTCGACTCCACCAGTACATTTGCCAATGAATGGCTCTTCAATCCAATGGGCTTTACGCTGCTTTCCATCGTAGCCCCCCAAAATATCGCACGTTTATTAGCCGCTATTATCGGTATTATAATCATAATGTTCATTCATGCGCGGACGCGCGACAAGGATTTTCCTCCTTTGGCGGCTATTTTTGGGATTATTTTGTTTTTGGCGCCAGCGGTAAATAGCTGGTATATGATTTGGATATTGCCATTTGCTATTGGATCGCGCCAAATCTGGCCATTTGTTGCCGCCAGCTTCATTCCATTAAGCTATATAACCGGTCTTACATTAGATACAGAAACGCTGCGCGAATTTGAGGTCCATATGGCTGCATGGAGCATCGAAGCTATCGCAATCTTGAGCGCATTACTCTATGATCTCATTCAAACCAAACGCCATAAATTACAGGAAACTCTGCCAGCCACACCGATAGAGAATCCTAATATTGGTGTTGTAATTCCGGCGCTCAATGAGCAAGATTCGATTGGTGGGGTGGTATCCTCGCTCCGTGATTTAGATGCTTCTATCATTGTTGCTGATAATGGCTCCACCGATGAAACGGCTGATTATGCTATTGCCGCTGGCGCAAAAATTGTGACTGAGAAACAAAAAGGCTATGGCGCTGCTTGTTTAGCAGGGATTGCAGCCTTACCGGATCATGTGAATATCATTCTTTTCATTGATGCAGATGGATCCGATGTGCCCGATGAGGCCATGCATTTAATCCAGCCGATTATTGACGGCCATGCCGATATGGTTATTGGTTCACGCGCTTTAGGGAATATAGAAAATGGCGCAATGACACCGCCGCAACGTTTTGGCAATTGGCTCTCTACGCGATTGGTTAAATTGATATGGCAAAAGAATATCACCGACCTTGGCCCATTTCGGGCGATACGGCGTGATGCACTGGAACAGCTGGCCATGGCAGATCGTGATTTTGGTTGGACGATTGAAATGCAAGTAAAGGCGATACAGCATGAAATGCGCGTTTTGGAGCGCCCTGCCAATTATCGCAAGCGCATTGGTATATCGAAAATTTCAGGAACAATTAGCGGTGTATGGGGCGCTGGCACCAAGATATTATATGTGATTGGGCGCGAAGCGTTTTTCCGTTAATCCATACGCATAAGCCTTAAAAAAACTATGCTATAATAAAATATCCTTGCGCAAATAATGGTCTAGAAACCAGCTCTGCATAAGAAAACGGCCCAGCATGATAATGCCGAGCCGTTCAATATATTATAAATGTCTGAGTTATTATGCCGATCTGCGGCGTTTCACCAAACGCCATCCGCCATATAATAGGCCCAATAATATCAAAATACCGATGCCAAATGGTATAGGATATGCGCTAGCAATCCAAAGCGGAGAAATGCCGCCGCTTACTTCGCCTTCCGGAATTGTGACATCATTGAGACGCCAATCATATTCGCTAAATTCAATATCATATTCACCCGCAGCAAGCGCTTCGCTCTGATCTGCATCAAGGCCTAGACTATCGCCATAAAGCGCCAAAAATTCACCAAGATCAATTGCATCACGCCATCCTGCTTCAAAGTCACCGCCATACCACTCAAAGATTTGAGAAACGGTAACGACTTCGCCATTGACAAAGTTGCGAGTGCGATCAGTTAGAAAATCTTGCGTTGCTTTTTCGAGCTGCGCGTCCACTTTCTCGCCCGTAAAGGCTTCGTTGATTAACGGCGGGCAGCCAATGCTGGCGCAATTAACGCCAAAGTGGATGCGCGGTTCGTTATAACGGCCACTGCCACGGATCATATCATGCTCAATATTGTCAAGCGATACATTTTGACCCAATAATGGCACAAATTCTTTTTTCCAAGGTGAACTTGTAACCGTACCCAATTCTTTGATCGAATTAAGATCAGGATATTTAGTAAGGATTAATTCAACCGTAAATGCATTATAAGCATTCATAAGAAATGCTAATTGTTCATCAGAAGACCATGCATCAAATGTTGCTTGGTCTACAGCTGATAATTGATCCAAATAGGCTTTGAGCTGCTCTTGCTTCGTTTGCACATTGGCATAATCAAAGCTTGTTGCTCCAGGGCCGATGATTTTAACATTTTCTTTGACAATATCATCCCATGCTTGGTGGTCAAAACTTTGGGCCATAGCGGGTGATGAAATACCTGCCATCAAAGCTATCATAATTGGTGCTGTATATTTTAACATGATTTATCCTCTATCAATGGCAGCAAAAAGCTGCTGTCTTGACCATAGGTTCGCATATATAATGGCCAAAGTTACATAGGCGCATTAGTATATCATAAGATAAGGATTGCTGCATGGAATATAATGCTAATTTTTCAGAACGGGTATTGGTGCGGTTCAATGGCGGTAATTGGCAAGCATCACCAATGGCCGGCGTTGATCGGCATATGTTGGATCGCATAGGCGATGAAGTTGCGCGCGCGACCACTATTGTACGCTATGCTAAAGGGAGCAATTTTTCCGAACATACGCATGACGGCGGCGAAGAATTTATTGTGCTGGATGGTATATTCCAAGATGAGCATGGTGATTATCCAGCAGGTTCTTACATCCGAAACCCGCCTACTTCGCACCATATCCCAAGGTCTGATGAAGGGTGCACCATATTTGTTAAATTATGGCAATTTGATCCTGATGATCGCACGCAAGTGAAAATCGACATGAGCAAAATGCAGAGCATCTCAGCGGCCAATCGCAAAGGCGTATCTATCATGCCCTTATTCCAAGATGCATGTGAAACCGTACAAATGGAAGTTTGGGATGCGGATAGCGAAATAACAATCGACCTGCCACATGGCGGTGAATTTCTTGTCCTCGACGGTAGCTTTACCGAGGGCAATGACATAATCACGCGCCATGATTGGTTGCGCATTCCTATGGGTGGTGCATTTCATGCGAAGGCTGGTCAGGATGGTGCAAAAGTCTGGATAAAAACAGGCCATCTACGCTATGTTAAAGCTATAGATATCTGATAAAATTACTTATTTTTGCTCATTCTAAGATTATGAAATAATCAATGATTTGACACATGCACAAACCTTCATAATGATGTATAGATATTTCATTACAATTTTGAGCAATAAAAATAGGACCTTTTTATGATCGCTACTCCCAATTTCGATTTCCAGCTTGGCGAAATGGCCGACCAAATCCGCGATACGGTGCGCCGCTTTGCCGATGAGAAAATTGAGCCATTGGCTGCAAAAATCGACCGCGATGATTGGTTCGCGCGCGAGCTATGGCCGCAAATGGGCGAATTGGGATTGCATGGAATCACGGTCGAAGAAAAAGATGGCGGACTAGGCCTCGGCTATTTGGAACATGCTATTGCCGTCGAAGAAGTCAGCCGCGCCAGCGCTTCCATCGGCCTAAGCTATGGCGCGCACAGTAACCTTTGCGTCAATCAAATCCGCCGTTGGGCAACCCCAGAGCAAAAAGCAAAATATCTGCCCAAGCTGATTTCAGGCGAGCATGTCGGCAGCCTTGCCATGAGCGAAGTTAGCGCAGGATCAGATGTGGTTTCGATGAAATTAAAAGCCCAAGAAATATCTGGTGGATATGTTTTGAACGGCAGTAAATTTTGGATCACCAACGCACCCTATGCGGATACATTGGTTGTTTATGCCAAAACGGGCGAAGGCTCTGGCGGGATAACCGCATTCCTTATCGAAAAAGATATGAAGGGTTTTTCCATCGGGCAAAAAATCGACAAAGTCGGTATGCGCGGATCACCCACGGCTGAATTGGTGTTTCAAGATTGTGAAGTTCCCGCCGAAAATATCATGGGGCCGCTTAACGGCGGGGTTGGCGTATTGATGAGCGGCCTAGATTATGAGCGCGCCGTGCTGGCCGCGATACCGCTTGGCCTTATGCAGGCATGCCTTGATACGGTTATCCCTTATGTGCGAGAGCGCACCCAATTTGGCAAACCGATTGGCACATTCCAGCTGATGCAAGGCAAAATCGCCGACATGTATGTGCGCCTGAATAGCGCGCGCAGCTATGTCTATAATGTCAATCGATCATGCGATAATGAACAAACCACCCGCTTTGATGCAGCCGGTGCTATCATGTACGCATCAGAGAGCAGCGTGCGCGTGGCCGAAGAGAGCATCCAAGCTTTAGGCGGCGCGGGATATACCACCGATTGGCCTGTGGAGCGCTATTGGCGAGACAGTAAACTCCTTGATATTGGCGCAGGAACAAATGAAATTCGCCGTATGCTGATTGGCCGCGAATTAATTGGGGGTCAATAATGAGTGTATATATTATAGCGCGTTTCAAAATCCACGACCGCGCGGCCTATGATCGCTATGAAGAAGGCTTTGGCCCTATATTTGAGAAATATGACGGCAAAATGCTGAGCGTTGATGAAGACCCTAAAGTCTTACAAGGCGATTGGGATCATAGCCGCAGCGTGCTGATCGAATTTCCCGATAAAGCCGCCGCCTATGCATGGATGACTTCGCCTGAATATCAAGAAATCGCCAAAGATCGCTTAGCAGGAAGCACGGGCGATTCCATCATGGTGGAGGGCTTTGAAGGATGACACTATATTATATCGCCGCAGGTTTAATCGTCTTTTTAGCTATTTTCCATTCATGGGGAGGAGAAGACAAATTGATCAAACCAACGCTAGCCGTTGATGATGAATTTATCAAACTTCCTATGACGCAGGCCATCACTCGTTTTGGTTGGCATTCAACCAGCCTCTTCATGCTGTTCACCGCTTTTTCGCTGATTCATCCCGATGTTCCGGAATTTATGAAACTCATGGTAGGCGCTGTATGGCTCTTATTGGGTATCACCAATCTTATCATGACCAAAGCAAAACATCCCGGAGGGCCTTTACTCTCCATCATCGGCGTACTGAGTATTTTAGGATATATTTTATGAGCGCACCTATTTTACCGACCAATATTGATCTGCAATCCGATGGTGCAACGGCCAACGCCGCGCATAATAAATCCCTGCGCGATGAGCTCTGGGCCAAAGTCGCGCAAGCTGCCAAAGGCGGCCCAGAAAAATCGCGCGAACGCCATGTTGGGCGGGGCAAATTATTACCGCGAGAGCGTGTTGAGCGACTGCTTGACCCCGGATCACCCTTTCTTGAGGTTGGTCAACTTGCTGCCAATGGCCTCTATGGTGATGATATAGCGGGCGCTGGCATTATTGCTGGTATTGGCCGCGTATCGGGCCGCCAAATCATGATCGTCTGTAATGATGCTACCGTTAAAGGCGGCACATATTACCCGATGACAGTGAAAAAACATCTGCGCGCCCAAGAAATCGCCCTACAAAATCATCTGCCCTGCATTTATTTGGTCGATAGCGGCGGCGCCAACCTGCCGCACCAAGATGAGGTTTTTCCCGACCGCGATCATTTTGGGCGGATATTCTATAACCAAGCCAATATGAGCGCCCAAGGAATCGCGCAAATCGCATGCGTCATGGGCAGCTGTACCGCTGGCGGGGCTTATGTTCCCGCTATGTCGGATGAAACGGTTATTGTGCGTAATCAAGGCACGATCTTTCTCGCAGGGCCGCCCCTCGTAAAGGCTGCAACAGGCGAAGAAATTAGCGCCGAAGATTTGGGCGGCGGTGATATGCATGGCAAAAAATCTGGCGTGGTCGATCATGTGGCCGAGAATGACGAACATGCGCTGACCATTGTCCGCGATATTGTCTCGCATCTTGGACCAACCCATCATCCTGAAATCGACATAGGCGAACCAAAGCCGCCAAAATATGATGCCGATGAATTATATAATATCATCCCGCAAGATGTGCGCGCGCCTTATGATGTGCATGAAGTGATTGCGCGTATAGTCGATGGCAGCGAGTTTCATGAATTTAAGGCCAAATATGGCAGCACGCTTGTATGTGGTTTCGCGCATATTTGGGGTATGCCCGTCGCGATATTGGCCAATAATGGCGTGCTATTTTCTGAAAGCGCGCAAAAGGGCGCTCATTTCATTCAGCTAGCCTGTCAGCGCAAAATACCATTGCTATTTTTGCAAAATATATCGGGCTTCATGGTCGGCGGAAAATATGAACAAGAGGGCATAGCCAAACATGGAGCTAAGCTAGTGACTGCCGTTGCCACCGCCAGCGTTCCCAAAATCACTGTGCTCATCGGCGGCAGCTTTGGCGCGGGTAATTATGGCATGTGCGGGCGTGCCTATGCGCCCAATTTCCTATTCAGTTGGCCCAATAGCCGCATTTCGGTGATGGGCGGCGAACAAGCTGCATCTGTGCTGGCCACGGTGCACCGCGATGCTAGCAGTTGGAGCGAGGAAGAGGCGGAGAATTTCAAAGCGCCGATCCGCCAAAAATATGAAGATGAGGGCAATCCTTATTATGCCACCGCGCGGCTCTGGGATGATGGGATAATTGATCCAGCGCAAACGCGCGATGTGCTGGGATTAGCCTTTGCCGCTGCCTTAAACGCTCCAATGCAGGAGGCACCTAAGTTTGGCGTGTTTAGAATGTGACTGCAGTCACTCAAAAAAGTGACGAGCCAAAAGGTATAGGTGGATGGTTAGCTTTCTTAATAACCATCTTAATCATTATATCTCCAGTGCACTTGGCATGGTCAACTTACAGAGAAATGCCTGAATTAATTGAAGGTGATCCAGAATTGATCTCAGATCCAGAGTTAGCACTATATGTGAAAATATTTATATGGTTTGTGACATTCATTCTGTCATTAGTAAGCATTATCACAGGAATAATTTTATTGAAAATGCGCAAACCAAAAGCTGTTAAAATTGCTATAGCATCACTTTGGTTAGTAGGGCCAATATTCGCATTGCCCATTTTGATATACGCTTATATGGAAAACCCTAATTCGATTTACTCATCAGAATATTCTGAATATTCAAGAGGTATTCTGATAGCTATTCTATGGACTGCTTATTTAATGATGTCCAAACGTGTGAAAAATACATATGGATTTAGAGTAAAAGTTCCAAAGAAACATAATAACGGTACACCAAAATGAAGCCCCCCGCATCCGTTAAGGCATTGGAAGAATTTGGCAGAGTGCGTCTGTCCAAGACATTTTTCATGCGGGATTTTTTATTCTCTGACATTGCGGCCATATATGGATTATCCAATGTGCCGACAGATCCTGAATTGGCCATAAAAGCGGGCAGCAAATTATGTGAAACATTGCTCGAACCGCTGCAAGATCGCTTTGGCCGTATTGCAATACGATCATCCTATCGGTCACCAACCGTCAATCAATTTGGCAATGAAAAAGGTTTAAATTGCGCATCTAACGCCGCCAATGCAGCCACGCATATTTGGGATGAGCGCGATAAAGATGGCCATATGGGAGCTTGTGCTTGCATCGTCATCCCAGCATTTTGGGATATATTCCAATCAGAAGGCGATTGGCAAAAATTAGCATGGTGGATTCACGATCATCTCCCCTATTCAGAGATGTATTTTTTCCCAAAAACATTTGCGTTTAATTTAACATGGAATGAAAAACCAAAACGCAGAATCGATAGCTATGTGGCGCCCAGAGGGTGTTTAACCAAAAACGATATGCCCAATAATGACGGTTCACATGAACCCGAATGGCGCGGAATAGAAAAGGCCTTTATATGATTAAATCGCTTCTTATTGCCAATCGCGGAGAAATTGCCTGCCGTATCATCCGCACTGCTCGCGCCATGGGCATTCGCACTATCGCCGTTTATAGCGATGCCGATAGCAAAGCGCTGCATGTGCGCCAAGCCGATGAAGCAATCCATATCGGGCTATCACCTGCAAATGAGAGTTATTTGGTCGGTGCAAAGATTATTGCGGCCGCCAAAGAAAGCGGAGCAGAGGCCATTCACCCCGGCTATGGATTTTTATCGGAAAATGCAGATTTCGCACAATCCGTCATCGATGCGGGTCTGATTTGGGTCGGACCAAAACCGCACAGCATCCGCGCTATGGGCCTGAAAGACGCTGCCAAAATATTGATGCAAGAGGCGGGTGTTCCCGTCACACCCGGTTATATTGGCGATAATCAAGAGCCGCAATATTTGGCTAAGCAAGCCGATGAAATTGGCTATCCCGTGTTGATTAAGGCGATTGCGGGCGGCGGCGGCAAAGGTATGCGTAAAGTGGATAATCCAGCCGATTTTGCCGATAGTTTGACGTCATGCCAGCGCGAAGCCAAGGCCAGTTTTGGCAATGATATTGTGCTGATCGAAAAATGGATCGAAAGCCCGCGTCATATCGAGGTGCAAATCTTTGGCGATAGCCATGGCAATGTGGTGCATTTGTTTGAGCGCGATTGTAGCTTGCAACGTCGCCACCAAAAAGTGATCGAAGAAGCCCCCGCCCCAGGTATGGATGAGGCCACGCGCGAGGCGGTGTGCGGAGCAGCGGTGCGCGCAGCCCAAGCTGTGGACTATGAAGGGGCTGGTACAGTCGAATTTATCGCCGATGGCAGCGATGGTCTGAAAGCGGATAAAATATGGTTCATGGAAATGAATACGCGGCTTCAGGTGGAGCACCCGGTCACCGAGGAAATCACGAGCGTTGATTTGGTCGAATGGCAATTGCGCGTGGCATCGGGAGAGGAAATTCCGCTGCGCCAAGACGAGTTATCTATCAACGGCCATGCCATTGAAGCACGCCTCTATGCCGAAGATCCAGCAAATGGTTTCCTACCGAGTACAGGTATGCTTGATGAGTTTTGGATAGCCAAAAGTAATCGGCGTGATGGAGAAAACAGAATCGATACAGGTGTCGAAAAAAGCTCGGAGATATCTCCATATTATGACCCGATGATTGCAAAACTCATAGTTAAACGGAATAATCGTGCTTCCGCCGCCAAAGCACTCGCGCAAAAGCTAGGACACAGTTATTGCTGGCCAGTAAAATGGAATTCAAAATTTTTGAGAAATTTGGTTCAACATGCAGAGTTTTTATTAGGTAATATTGATACAGGGTTTATCGAAAAGTATAAAGAAGATGTCATACCTTCTAATGAACCAACATCAGAATTGCTCCAAGCTGCTGCTACATTATTTGCGGCGCGTGCTTCTGGAATAGCTGTGATAGACAATCTAGATGATACAGTTGAAGATTGGATAGAACAGTCATCAAGCGGTTTTAGACTTAATTCTGAGCGCAAAAAACCCTTGGTAAAGCTAGATCATGAAGGCGTTACATATACGGTTGAGCTTGAGGGAACATCTATATGGGATTTACCAAACGCAAAATTCGTTGACGGCGGTATTTTCGCACACGATCATGCAGGTCGCTCAGGTTTCTTTATTGAATATAAAGCAAATAAAGAAGCAGCAGGCACAGCATCAGACGGCGCTATCCTATCCCCCATGCCCGGCAAGATAATCGCAGTGGACATATCCGAAGGCGATAGCGTGACCAAGGGGCAGAAACTCCTCACTTTAGAAGCGATGAAAATGGAACATAGCTTGACCGCGCCGTTCGATGGAATTGTCTCATCTTTGAACGCTGCGCTCGATGCGCAGGTGCAGGTTGATGCATTGCTTGCCCAAATTGACGCAGAGGCGTAAAGGCTGTTGCAGCAATTTACAGGCGAGTCGCCCTTTAACATCAAAAGATAGAGGCAAATAATGGCGGGTAAATATTTTGACGAATGGGCAATAGGTGACACTATCGACCATGATATTCGTCGCACGGTGACAGAGACTGATAATCTGTTGTTCACCACCATGACGCATAATCCGCAGCCGCTGCATTTGAATGCGGAAGCCGCAAAGGCCAGCGAATTCGGCCAAATCCTCGTCAATGGAACATTTACCTTTAGCTTGATGGTCGGCCTATCCGTTGGGGATACGACATTGGGGACTTTGATCGCGAACCTTGGTTATGATAAATTGGTGATGCCAAAGCCCGTTTTCATTGGCGATACGCTGCGCGCAAACAGCAGCGTTAAGGCCTTGAAAGAGAGCAAATCACGCCCAGATGCTGGCATCATTACTTTTGCGCATCAATGCTTGAACCAACGCGATGAAATTGTCTGCGCTTGTGATCGCGCGGCCCTCATACAGAAAAGGCCTGCATCATGAGCCTGTTAAGAGCCATTCAAGATACATTCTCAAACAAATGGAGCGATAGCAAAGCAACGCCAATTCCGCCCAAAAAAGAACCTAAATTAGAGACTGTTTTTTGCCGTTCATTGCTATTCGTGCCGGGCAATCGCCCAGAGCGTTTTGACAAAGCCGCCACCAGCGGTGCCGATGCTGTCATCATTGATTTAGAAGATAGCGTTCCAGCCGAACATAAGGAAAAATCTCGCGAAGCCGTGCGAGATTATTTGCAATCCTCTTCACCCGTTAAAATATTGGTGCGCATTAATCCGCTAGACAGCGAATATGCTATCAAAGATATTAAGGCTATATTGGATCCCAAATTACCGCATTTGCCCGATGGAATAGTCCTTCCCAAAGCCGAAGGCGCAGCCACAGTGAAGCGGCTCATATCATTAATGGGCGAGGTGCGCGTACCTATATTGCCCATTTCTACCGAAACAGCAGCTTCTATTTTTGAAATAGGGTCTTTTCGAAAAGTCAGCAAATATCTGATGGGCCTAACATGGGGAGCAGAGGATTTACCAGCTTCTATAGGGGCAGAAACGTCGCGCCACCGCGATGGATATTTCACGCCACCCTATGAAATGGTGCGCAATTTAGCATTATTTGGCGCTCATGCCGCTAAGGTTCAAGCGATTGAAACCGTCTATCCCAATATCAGAGATTTGGACGGCTTAGCCGAATATGCGGCGCGTGGTTTACGCGATGGATTTACGGGTATGATGGCGCTGCACCCCGATCAAGTGATGATTATCAATGCGGCATTTTCCCCTAGCGAGGATTCGGTTGAACATGCCCGCGCCGTGATAGCAGCTTTTGCGGCCAATCCAGGTGCAGGTGTTTTAGAATTAGACGGCAGAATGATTGATAAGCCGCATCTTATCCAAGCGCGCAAAATTGTCGCGGCCGCAGCAAAATCCGTGTAGAAAACCGCCTTATAAGCCAAGTTCGCGATAGGCACGCGCAATAGTGCTGACCGCTATGACATAGGATGCAGTGCGCATATCTTTGATGCTTGGATCATCATGCATCACCTTTGATATACGTTCATAAGCGCTCAGCATGACATCTTCTAGGCCAGAGCGCACCAAATCTAATTCGCTGCCCCCTGCTAAAAATGGCTCTCGCACATCGCTTGGAAAAGCGCGCTCGGTCATGGTTTCCATAGCATCCACAATCACGCGGCGGTTGCGCACACGGCTGCGTCTATCCATCAAACCAAATGGGATATGGGTGAGGTTTTTCACCCACTCAAAATAGCTCACAATCACACCGCCGCTATTTACAAACATATCGGGCATAATTGGAATATTACGGTCTTGGATAATTTTATCGCTTGCCGCTGAAATAGGGCCATTGGCGGCCTCTACAATCAATTCAGTGGATATTTTCTCGGCCACATCTTCGGAGATTACATCCTCAAGGGCAGCAGGAATGATGATGTCGCAATCAATTAAGAAACCCTCGCTAACATCTTCTGAATATTCACCTAAATCACAGCCTTTGAAACTGCCATTTTCGCTAAAATAGCTTTTTAAAGCCTCGACATCCATGCCATCATCATTGGTAATCATACCATTATATTCGATCACGCGGGTTATGCGGCAAGCATCTTCTTCGCTTAAGAATTTCACGGCATGATAACCCACATTACCAAAGCCCTGCACCACTATTCTTTTGTCTCGTAAAGCCCCTTCATAGCCATATTTCTCAAGCATTGCATCGTCTTTATAAAAGGCTTGAATGGCATATTGAACGCCGCGTCCAGTTGCTTCGGTACGGCCATCAATACCGCCGCGTCCTAGCGGTTTACCCGTTACACAAGCGCGCGCATCAACGTCATTTTGTGCATGCCGCACATATTCATCGGCAATCCATGCCATCTCTCTCTCGCCTGTTCCCACATCAGGAGCAGGCACATTTTGGCCGGGTCCAATCAGGTTTCTACGGGCTAATTCTTGCGTGAAACGACGGGTGATTTTCTCTATTTCATCGGCTTCCCATTCGTTGGGATCGATCATCAAAGCCCCTTTTGAACCACCAAAAGGCAAATCCACTAATGCGCATTTCATCGACATAAGCGCGGCCAAAGCCTCCACCTCCTCGGCATCCACATTCATGGCATAGCGTATACCGCCTTTTACAGGAGAGATATGCTCGCTATGGACGCTGCGCCATCCTTGGAAGCTGAATAATTTACCGCGAAGCCGCACACCGAATTTCACAGTATAGGTAGAATTGCATTGTAATATGCGTTCAGACAGGCCCTCTGGTAAATCCAAATAGGTCATGGCATCGCTCATATAATGGTTGATGCTGCCCAGAAAACCATGGCCTAATTGATTATTGTCGCTCATTATGTTTGTCCCGCAAATCTATAAATTTTATTATATCATGATAATGGTATATCATAATATAACAATGGTAATTTACGATAAGATTGGCAAATATGAATCCCATGAAGATATTTTACACCCCAGATCATATACACCATGCCCCAGCCCAAGAATTGCACCGCGGCGCATTTGTTCCATCGCACGAAGGGCCGCACCGAATGGACATGTTGCTCGCTGGTCTTGCCAAACATGGCTATGATGGTTTTACGCCTCCCAATGCGTATCCCATGCGTGACATTTTGTCGGTCCATAGTCACCCTTATGTCGCGTTTTTGCAAAATGCTTGGCAAAAATGGCAAGATGCAGGCTATAGCGGCGATGTCCTGCCCATGACATATCCCTATAATGTACGCCGAGCAGAGCCGCCCAAAGATATAGATGGCGAGGCAGGATATTATGCAGCATCGGCCGATTGTGTTATCACAGAAACAAGTTGGAGCGCCATTAAAGCAGGAGCCGATTGCGCATTATCAGCCGCGCAATATATCCATGATACTGGCGGCACATCTTTGGCACTAACACGGCCGCCGGGCCATCATGCTGGGCGCGAATATATGGCGGGATATTGCTATCTAAATTATGCGGCGATAGCGGCGCAATATATGCGCGATGCTGGAGCTGCGAAAGTTGCCATCCTCGATGTCGATTTTCATCACGGCAATGGCACGCAGGATATTTTTTACGCGCGTGATGATATATTTTTTGCATCCTTACACGGCGAGCCCGATTATCATTTCCCCTATTTCTGGGGCCATAAAGATGAAATAGGTAGCGGCATAGGAAGCGGCTTTAACGCCAATTATCCTCTGCCCGCTGGCACACATTATAGCGCATGGAAAGAGGCATTGATGAGCGCGTTAGAGCGTATCACAGACTTTGGCGCGGATGCTCTGATCGTCTCTCTCGGCGTTGATACATTTGAGAATGATCCGATCAGCTCGTTCAAGCTAAAGACGCCCGATTATGCGGACTATGGACGAGAAATCGCTGCGTTAAATTTGCCGAGCGTCCTCATCATGGAAGGCGGCTATGGCGTCCCCGAAATTGGCGATAATCTAGCTGGTGTTTTGAGTGGTTTTGGGTGATTATTGGCTTTATATCGCTTAACTTTCATCGTTAACTTGTAAGTATAATAGCTTATCCAAATATTTAGCTAATTTTGAAACATCAAAATGCCCCTCAGCCCAGCGCCTATCTGCCGCCGCTAAGGCATCATAATACTCTGCGCGGTTTTCTCTTATAAGTTCTGGTACAGTTCTGTTACCGCCAAGCAAGCGACCTTGCCTCATACATAAAATATAATAACAAGCTGCTCTCGCGGTACGGCCATTTCCTTCAAGAAATGGATGTATCCAATTTATACGCCATAATGTATATGCAGCCAGAGTTGTTGGATCAGCTAAATCAGGGCTATCCCAACCCTCATGTATTACTGATATAAACTCATCCATAAGATCTGAGACTTTATCAAAATGTGGAGGTATATGATTTCCAACATATATTGGTTGTCGTCTGAAACGCCCGCCATGTTGACAAATATTAGCAGTAGCCGCAGCATTTAAGGCCCATAGCGTGTATTTATCAAAAGCATCAATACCTTTTTTAAGGCCAATTTCGATACAATTGGTTAGTAAGTCATATTGTCTTAATAGATTTTTTTCTTCTATGCTGGTATATAGTTGGCTGTCCTCTGAATTTCGAACTGACATAACAGTTAAGCTATCAATCTATTACTACTAGCTGATTTTTGCATTGAGGCTTTTGTTATTCGTGAATCTTCACCAGCATTACCAAACGCAAAGCTTACGCGCTGGGTAGCTAAAACATCTTCTGTGATTTCTCTGTTTTTATCTACTTGCAATGCTTCAATAAGTTCAGATGTTGGTTCATACTTTTCTACAAATTGCTTTCGGTCTGCCATCCGTATTCTCCTTTATTTAAACCCTTTATTGTCTTTTTTATAAGTCTTTGCAATTTACTTTTTTGCAATTTATCGTAAACGATTCATTAATTTAAGTTTTATTTTTATATCAATTAACGTTAATCAAAAAACGCACCCTGCAATCGTGCCTGCATATACATCCCATTGCTGAATTTGCACATAGATAAAGCCAAATATGCCCGCTGCTAATGTCCCCAATGCAATCCATGCAGACGCCATCCATAAACGCATGCCAAAGGCCACCGCAATAATCCCAGGGACAAGCGGAATGAAAGCCCGCGCGCTTGGCGTATTGATATTGCCGCAATCGCTTGGCGTATTATATCCCACCATATAAAGTGCAATAATCATCAATATACTGCCAATTAACACCAATATGGTCGCTGGCATTTTTTGATTTGGAGCATTGTGATTGGC
This sequence comes from uncultured Sphingorhabdus sp., assembly GCA_947492905.1. Lineage (GTDB taxonomy): Bacteria > Pseudomonadota > Alphaproteobacteria > Sphingomonadales > Sphingomonadaceae > Sphingorhabdus_B. Next base: position 413,566 of record CANLOL010000001.1, read on the forward strand.
CGACATAATATTTCCCCTCTGAAAAAGCTGCGCGCCAATTATCTCTCTTTGGTGGCGCTAAAATTCAGCTTCGGATGTTTCTCTTGCTGATAATTGACATCCCAAGGCGATTTGGCAAGAAAAACCGCATTATCATCTCTATCTTTGGCCATATTGCCGCGATTAATATTGGCAAAAGCATCAATATCCGCATCATCACCAATCAGCCAACGCGCGGTTGCAAAGGGAGCAGCCTCTAAATTACTCTCTACCTTATATTCCGCAGATAAACGCGAGGTTAGCACTTCCAATTGCAATTGGCCGACAACGCCAATCACCCAATTGCTGCCAATCTCAGGATAAAAAACCTGTATCACACCTTCTTCGGACAAATCATCTAGCGCTTTACGCAGCTGTTTGGTTTTTGTTGGATCTTTCAGGGCAATACGCCGCAAAATCTCTGGCGCAAAATTCGGCAGCCCCGTTATGCGCAAATCATTTTTTTCCGACAAAGTATCCCCAACGCGCAGCGTCCCATGATTGGGTATGCCGATAATATCACCGGGATAAGCTTTATCGGCAAGCTCGCGATCTTGCGCAAAAAATAGGATAGGCGAGTGAATAGCAATCGGCTTGCCATGCCCCGATGGGGTTAATTTCATACCGCGTTTGAACGTGCCCGAACATAGCCGCATAAAGGCAATTCTATCGCGATGCTGTGGGTCCATATTGGCCTGTACTTTGAAAATAAAGCCGGTCACATTGGGCCTATCGGGCGATACATTTTCTGGTTCAGCAGGCTGTGGACGCGGGCTAGGGGCATGCTGCGCTATCGCTTCAATCAGCTCTTCTACGCCAAATTGTTTCAGCGCAGATCCAAAATAAACGGGCGTCAAATCGCCATTTTGATAAGATTGCAAATCAAATTCGCCATAGCCGCCCTTCGCCAATTCACCTTCGTCATTGAGCCGCTCTATCCCATCAGCAGACAGATGATCGCTCAATGCTGTATCATCCATACCGTCAAATTGATGCGCGATATTCTCATAGGTTTTGCTATCGCCCGTTGGTTTATGCAATTGGTCGCGGGCAAAATCATAAATGCCCTCAAATTGCCCACCCATGCCCACGGGCCAGCTCATCGGTACAACATCAAGCGCCAATTTATCCGCCACTTCGTCGAGCAATTCAAACGGGTCACGCCCCTCGCGGTCAACTTTATTCACAAAGGTGATGATGGGCACATTGCGCAATCGGCAGACCTCAAACAATTTCAATGTCTGCGCCTCTATACCGCTAGCTGCATCAATCACCATGATCGCGCTATCGACAGCGGTAAGCGTGCGATAGGTATCTTCGGAAAAGTCCTCATGCCCCGGCGTATCGAGCAGATTAAACGTAATGCCGCCGCGTTCAAACGTCATCACGCTAGACGTTACCGAAATACCGCGCTGCTGTTCAATCTTCATCCAATCGGAGCGCGCCCGCCGATTATCACCGCGTGCTTTGACCTCGCCCGCTAAGTGAATAGCACCGCCTTTCAGGAGGAGCTTTTCTGTCAGCGTCGTCTTACCCGCATCGGGGTGAGAAATAATCGCAAAGGTTCTGCGCGGATTGATCGTCATAGGAATTGCTTTCATGCGAATAAGAGGCTTAGCCTCTCAATTCTGCTCCAAATTTACCCGCTGATGCGATGATTTTATCGGAAATTGCTGCCAAATCTTCGTCGTTGAAACTGGCATCGCGCGGTTGCAATGTCACTTCTACCGCTAGGCTGATTTTACCATCGGGAACGCCTTCGCCCGCAAAACGGTCAAATATACGCGCATCGGTAATATTCGCCTTATCCGCGCCGCGAATTGCATTGATAATCTTTCCAGCCTCTATTGTCTCATCCAGCAAAAATGCGAAATCACGCTTCACGCTTTGCAGCGATGGCGGCGCATAGCTACTGCGCATGGTAGCGCGGGATTTGGGCAGCGGAATATTGTCCAAATATATTTCAGCGGCCATCACATCGCCCTTAATGCCAAAAGCTTTTTGCGCGGTGGGATGCAGCGCCCCAAATGCAGCCAAGATATTTTTTGGTCCCAAACGCAGCGTTGCCGATTGGCCGGGATGATAATGCGACCCTGCTTCGTCCATCACCATCAGGCGCGATACATCGACGCCAGCGGCAGATAATATTGTTTGCGCAGCTGATTTTGCATCATAGGGATTGAAATTTGATGATTTGCCAGACTGCCAATCGCGGGGCATTTTATCGCCGCTTAATACGATGCCCAGCGTCAATTTCTCATCGCTCGAACCATCTTTCGCTTTGAAATAGCGGCGGCCAATTTCGAACAATCTAACCGATGAAGCGCCGCGCCCAATATTGCGCTTTGTGGCCGACAATAGACCCGGCAATAGCGATGTGCGCATGACTTTTAAGTCTTCGGAAATCGGATTAGCAAGCACCCAATCGCCGCCAAATAAAGCCGCTTCTTTTTCAGAGATAAAACTCCAATTAATCGTTTCATTCAGGCCCGATGCCGCAGCCGTTCTGCGCAATTTACGCTCTAACACTTGCAGAGGCGTCGCCGTCGCTGCAGCCACCGTCACGCTCTTTGGCAGAGCAACGGGCGCAATTTTATCAAGGCCTTTGATGCGGATAATTTCTTCGACTATATCTGCGCTGCCAACAACATCGCGCCGCCATGTTGGTATAGTGATTGACCATATATCGGATGCTTGGTCGACACCAAAGCCAAGCGCATTTAATATCTGCACTTGATCGTTACTATCGACATTGATGCCCCCCAATGTGCTGCAATGATTAGGGTTGTAATTAATGGTACGCACCTCATCAGGCGCAGTACCAGCCTTGGTCATTTCACTAGCTTGACCACCGCAAATATCCAAAACCAATGCTGTTGCAATATCCAACCCATCGGCCAAAAATGCAGGATCAACGCCGCGCTCAAAACGCTGGCGCGCATCGGATGTAAGCATTAATTTCTGCCCTGTTTTGGCAATGCTTTCTGGTGTGAAATAAGCACATTCGATCAAAACATCGACCGTATCATCGCCAGCACCCGTTTTCTCACCGCCCATAATGCCGCCAATATCATGCGCACCATCATCATCGGCAATCACCGTCATGCTATCATCCAGCGCATAAGTTTTGCCATTAAGCGCCAGCACTTCTTCGCCAGCATTGGCTTTGCGCGCGACCAAATTTCCATTGAGCTTGGCCATGTCATACACATGCAAAGGCCGCCCATGATCGAGCATCACATAATTGGTAATATCCACCAAAGCTGAAATCGGATTTTGGCCAATGGCGCGCAATCTTTGCTGCATCCATGCGGGCGATGGAAGATTTTTCACGCCTTTAACTGTGGTAGCATAAAAAGCAGGGCAGCCGTCGCTATCTTCGCTGCGCACGTCTGGGCCATTGCCGTTGCGCGGTATATTGCGTATATCCAAACCCTCAAGATCCGTGATAATTGTACCCGTTCGCCCTGAGCTTGTCGAAGGGTCTTGCGCATTGCGTGTTTCGACAGGCTCAACACGAACGGTGTTTGAGAGTATATTTGCCGTCACCTCACCAAGCGGTTTTAATGTCCCAATGCCCGATGCAGCCAAATCGCGCGCAATGCCGCGCACGCCCATGCAATCTTGTTTATTCGGTGTTACCGACACATCAATCACCGGATCATCTAGCTGCGCATAATCGGCATAGCTCATGCCAATGGGCGCATCATCGGGCAGCGCGATAATGCCATCATGCTCATCGCTAATCTCTAGCTCTTTTTCGCTGCACATCATGCCGACGCTTTCTACGTCACGTATTTTGGTGGCCTTAATCGTGAAATCTGCACCCGGCACATAAGTCCCGGGAGGCGCAAAAACGCCAACCAAACCCTCTGCCGCATTGGGCGCACCGCACACCACTTGCCATTGATCACCGCTGCCATCATCGACGCTCAATAAGCGCAATTTATCAGCGTTGGGATGCTGCTGCGCGGATATGATTTTGGCCACGGTGAAGGGGCGCATCGCATCCGCAGGATTTTCAATGCCTTCTAATTCCAAACCTATATCGGTCAATTTTTCAGTAATTTCGGTCAAGCTTGCATCTGTATCGAGATGCTCTTTGAGCCAGCTTAATGTGAATTTCATGCTGCTGCTCCTTTGCCGCTTAATCCGCCCGATAATGTCGGTACATCGTGCGCATCAAACCCATAATGCCGCGCCCAACGCAGATCGCCGTCAAAAAATGCCCGCAAATCATCCATACCATATTTGAGCATCGCCAAACGGTCGATACCGCAACCAAAGGCAAAGCCCTGCCATTCATTAGGATCAAGGCCGCAATTCTCAATCACTTTCGGATTGACCATGCCGCTGCCAAGGATTTCCATCCAGCCGCCATTTTCACCGCCCTCTTTGCCTTGGCGATCACCGCCAATGATGCGCTTGCCTTTTTCTACTGAAAAACCAACATCAACCTCGGCTGATGGCTCGGTAAAGGGGAAATAGCTGGGGCGCAGGCGCAGCTCAATATCATCGCGTTCAAAGAAAGCCCGAACAAAGGTCTCCAGCGTCCACTTCAAATGCCCCATGTGAATAGCCTTATCAATCACAAGCCCCTCTACCTGATGGAACATCGGTGTATGCGTCGCATCGCTATCGCTGCGATAGGTGCGTCCCGGCGCAATGATACGGATCGGCTCGCCTTTGCCATCTGTACGCTTTGCGACATCCATCATTGTGCGAATTTGCACGGGTGATGTGTGAGTGCGCAGCAGCATTTCGCGCTCCTGAGCATCCTTATCGGGGAAATAAAATGTGTCATGCATAGCGCGCGCTGGGTGCGTTTCGGGAATATTGAGCGCTGTGAAATTGCGCCAATCATCCTCAACCTCTGGCCCTTGCGCCACGGCAAAACCAAGGTCGGCAAATATCTCGGTCAGCTCATCCATCACTTGGCTTACGGGGTGAACGCTGCCGCTATGTCGTTGCGGCGCAGGCAAGCTCATATCGAGACGCTCGCTTGCAAGACGCGCATTGAGCGCTGCTGTTTCCAAAGCCTCTTTGCGCGCTGCGATTACATCGGCGATCATAGTGCGCGCGCCATTGATAATAGGGCCCTGCACATTGCGCTCTTCGGGTGTCATTTTTCCCAAAGTTTTGAGCAGCAAACTTATCTCGCCTTTTTTGCCAATGGCATCCACGCGAATAGCATCTAGGCTCTCTATATCAGCAGCCGCTTCTACTCTCGCTAAATAATCATTTTGAATATTTTCAATGTCCATATTTTTTCTCGTCATTCCCGCGTAGGCGGGAATCCATCCCCTATTTTTTACCAATTACCAATGACGGTAATCGCTTAAACCCAAAATCCAGTGCTAAATCCAGCCAATCTTTATTGTCAGCCTCTATCAGATTGATCTTCCACTGCCTATTCCATTTTTTAATGCGTTTCTCTCTTAAAATAGCATGCGCCATAGTTTCGTGCTGTTCAAACCAAACTAATATTTTAGTAGCTTTATCTTTGCTAAATCCTGGATAAAACCCTTCTCGATGCTGCGCCACTCTCTGCATTAGATTTGATGTCACACCAATATATAAAGTACCATTTTTGCGATTGGCCATAATGTAACAACAAGGACTAAATTCTCTGTTCACATATATTCCTTGGTGAAAATTTTTAGAAGTTAGATAATAGATTCCCGCCCCCTTATTTTTTGGCGCGGGAATGACTTTACTAGCATAATGCTCCAACTTCTTTAGCCAAGAAAAAAGCGCCGAAAGTTTTCACCTCGGCGCTTTTGAATTTTGGTAACTCGACGATTATTTTGCGTCTAGAGCATCCTGCGCTTGTTTAATGATTGTTTTAAACACTTCGCCTTCGTTCATTGCCAAATCAGCAAGAACTTTACGATCCAAGTCAACACCAGCCAATTTTAGACCGTGCATGAATTGACCATAGTTAAGGCCTTCTGCGCGCGTTGCCGCGTTAATGCGCTGAATCCACAGACCGCGGAATGTGCGTTTCTTAACCTTACGGTCGCGATATGCATATTGACCAGCCTTCTCTACCGCCTGACGGGCGATACGGATGGTATTTTTGCGGCGGCCATAATAGCCTTTTGCCTGTTCTAAAATCTTTTTATGTTTTGCGCGGGTTGTAACACCCCGTTTGACACGTGCCATTATCTATATCCTTCTATCTCTTAAATTGCTGTGAGAAATCTCAAACAGCGAAAATTATAAACCGTAAGGCGCCCATTTTTTGATTGTGCGCGCATCTGCATCAGCGGCTACGCTGGTACCACGATTTTGACGAATATATTTGCCATTGTGGCTGATAAGGCGGTGACGCTTGCCGGCTACGCCGTGCTTCACTTTGCCTGTTGCGGTGATTTTGAAGCGTTTCTTCACACCACTTTTGGTCTTCAACTTGGGCATTTTGGTCTCCTTTAAAAGTTACCGTTAACGGACGCTGGTGGCAGCCCACACTGGCCAGAGCATCACTAGGAACATGCGCTATTAAAGGGATTCGTAAATATTGCAAGCAAATATCTATTGAAGAGGCCCGTAAAGACAGGCTTATTTATGATCGACCTTCATAGTTATGGTGAAATCACGATTATAGGATAGGCTGTTGCGCGGTACACCGCCCACTATCACCACATTGCGGTGAAACGGCAAAACCATATTTTCTTGCATAACCAACGGGCGATGCTTGCCGGTTACAACATCCATTTTCCAGCGCACATGCGCTTTTCCGCTGATGGCATGAACATTGGTTTTCATTTTCATCACCGGATAATTGGGATAATTCAGGGTAAATCGTGCATCATTGCCATTACGCACAACCATATTGGGGCGATCGACAATTTTATCCCCATCGCGCACCACCATTGATATACGGTAAAGATCATTGCCCGTATTGGTCGCATCCATCGCTGTTAAAAAGAAGAAAGCGAATAGCGCAGCGCATGATGATAATATGGTTTTTTGCATGATTAGTCCTTTGCCAAGATCAAAGGAAAATATGCGATTATGGTTAATTATTGGTTAAGTTGGGGTGTGCCTATCCCAACCGAAAATTACTATCTCATAAAATATCGTCACCCTGAACTCGTTTCAGGGTCTATTGTTTTGAAATTATTAAAATGGCTCAATTGGGAAATCAGGCGGAAAAAACACCCCTTTAATACATTGAACATTCCTTACAGCTATTTGAACGTGGCTTTTTTCATATATGTCACTGCCCTCATAAACTGGATCGCCTTCGACAAACATTCCGCGCACTGTATCATATGCATCGAAACCAAGTCCGCTCTTAATTCTCATCTCAATTATCTTATGCAAATGTCTAAAAACAGCACAGTCCAAATAACGCAATACACGGTCTTCGTTGTTGTCTCCACTTGGGTTTTTATTTTCCGGAATCGGTAAACCCGATTTTTCCTGTATATCAATAAATGAATGGTATGCGTATTGAAGTACTTCAACATCTTCGCGATTTGTTAGATCAAGGCAATGTTTTAAATCAATAACCGCACCAATTACAGAAGGCTCATTGTAATCTTTCCAACGAGCCCATTCTAATGCGCGCAGAGGATCTGCCTCCCAAAAATAAGCTCCTGGGCCAAGCCAATCATAATCTCTATCACTTTGTATAATTTCAGCGCCATCTAGAACAGCTTTTTTAGCAACTGATTTATCACAGCCATGATAGCCAAGCACGAAGGATGTTGCTAATTGACTCAAGCAGCTGTTTTTTCTTTACCACCAAATTCAGGCATTAATTCTCCATTCTTAGAGTAAATGCCTTCATCAATCAGTGTTTTACGCGCAATCACCTCTGACACAGTTGCACGTTCCGTTTCTTCCTTGATTGCTTCAAGAATCTTTTTGTTACGCTCTGCATGAGTCATTAATCACCACCTTCCAAAATTCAAACAAGTAACCTTAGTCTACAAGACATTGATTAACCTATTACGAATATCGTAAGATTAGTGGGAAATATCCTACTTTTCAATGAAAATGTAATATATTTTGCAATATTTCTAAATCCCTTGTTATGCAGTATTTTCTATACAATCAATGATGGCAAGCGAGGCCCTCCAAAACATCTTCTAATCGCGCGGGGTCGCCCACGGCAATCACATGGCCGCCGTCTTTTTCGCTGCCTTCGTGCAATGGTTCGCCATTCCAATCGCACATCAAACCGCCTGCGCCTTCGACAATTGGGATGAGCGCCGCCATATCATAGAGCTTCAAACCGCTCTCAACAACGATGTCGATATGCCCGCTAGCCAGCAGGGCATAATTATAACAATCGCCGCCCCACACAACGCGCTTTGATGTTTTTTCCGCCAGCGCCATAAAATGCTGAGCGCTATGATCGTCAAAATATTGCGGTGCAGAGGATGCCAAGACAGCATCGGAAAGTTCGCGGCATGGGCGTGTTTTTACGGGCGTACCATTAAGCGTCGTCTCGCGCCCCGTAACGCCCACCCAACGTTCACCCGCTATGCATTGATCGAGCACACCCATCACTGGCCAACCTTCATTCATGAGGGCGATCAGCGTGCCAAATATCGGGCGGCCCGCCATAAAACTGATCGTGCCATCGATAGGGTCAAGCACCCATGTGCGTTTGCTGTCTCCAGCTTTTACGCCAAATTCCTCGCCAATGATGGCGTCATGAGGGCATTCAGCATCCAATATATCGCGGATCGCTTGTTCGGCTGCGCGGTCGGCTTCGGTCACGGGCGATGCATCGCTTTTGGTTTCACTATCAAAGCTGCTACGAAAAAATGGACGAATGGCATGGCCAGCCGCATCGGCTAGACGCTCGGCTAATTTTATATCTTTTGGTGTCATGGCTGTCTTTTATGACGGCTTATCATAGATTGCTAGCGGTTAATTGCGCCAAAGCCTTATTCAAAAGCTGTTAATGCTCTTGCCTCATTAATGCTAATTTCACATCCTACGCGGAAATCGAGATTTTCAAATGGAGAGGAGAGGCCCTGCGCGTGGCCACATCTTTTTACCAAATAGTTTAGAATATGTTTCGTCCGAATAGGCGATAGACATTTATGAAGGTTCATATCGATTCGATTAAATTACTCCTGTTAAATATTCTACATGTTTAGGCTTCAATAATGCTACGCTTATTACAATTAGAAAAGTTGTAATTTTTATTATAATATTACAACTATAATAAAATTTGACTATTATATTAATTTAAATTAGCCTTAACATAATTAAAGGAGAGTATGATGGTATTAAAAACAAAAATCTTCACATTAGTGTCCGCTTCTGCCGTTTTATTATCAGGCACACATTTGTCGGCACAATCCTTCAGCCCAAACCCTGCTGCCGCTCAAACCAGCATTGGGGTCCCTGGAGCAAGTGGGAAATCTCCTTTCTCAACTCCAACAATAGGCGCTAGCGACAGCCGAATTGTATCTAAGCTCTATAGAAATGCCAGAAGACATTTAAACAATGGGGATTATAATTTGGCCATAGTAGATCTTGAAAAAGCACTTAGATTCGCTCCCCAAAATGCGCACCTCAATTACACTATAGGGGGTGCCTATTATGCGCTTAGTAATAATGATCGTGCGATTTCATTTTTAGAAAAAACGTTGGCATCCGATGTCGATCCAATTCCAGATAACCTTCGTACCATTGCACAAAAAATGTTAGCGGAAATTCAGACTTAAATAATGTGAATCGAACTGACTCGATACACTGCTTTCATCGGCAAAGCGCTCGGCTAATTTTATATCTTTTGGTGTCATAAAGCTTCATATATTGGTGCTTCGTGATTTCAGCAAATGGTTTCTGTAAAAAGCGAATAATTATCTAAGGTGATTGAGTTGCTTTCATGCTTCGACAAGCTCAGCACGAACGGAGATTTTTTTGCGCAAATAGATTATAAAATTAAGTGATTGATGGGCTTTATGCTTCGACTAGCTCAGCACGAACGGTGATTTGTTTTGCGCAAACAGGTAATGAAATAAAGTGATTCATGCGATACATGCGATACATGCTTCGACAAGCTCAGCACGAACGGGGGGTTGTTACACCTAATGTGAAGTCCCGTTCGCCCTGAGCCTGTCGAAGGGTGATCAATAATTGAGCATGATGGTTTTGCGAGATGTTTATGCAAGCAAGACCTTATTCAAAAGCATTTAATGCCTGCACATCATCCATGCCCATATCTATGCCAAAATGCTCGCGCAATGCGTTTTGCAATGCGGCTTCATTGGGCAATTTCTGCTCTTTATGCGTATCATCTATGGTGGTTTTCAGCATAGCATTATTGAGATTTATCATGCCCTCTGGGGTGGAGATATTGACAATCACGCTGTGCAAAAATCGCGAAAGCGGCGATGTAGCTGTCCAATGGTTGGACATGGCCAAATCCAAATGCGCAACCTTATCAAGCGTGAAGCTAAATTCATTCTTAAATGCGCTTTGCCCGGCCAATTTAATTTGCAGCATCCAGCCATGGTCTGCATCAATGACCAAGCGATGTTCGGCGCCATCTGCTCCCTTTACGCATGCGCCCTCATGCAGCGGCATGGGCGGACAATAACTGCTGCCGAAACCCGCATCAGCAATCCATTCATCGCCATTGATCGTCACCAAATTAAGCGTGTGCGTTTTGGGCGGTGTTTCAGTGGCAAACAACCAGACCCGCGCCAACAATGGGCGCACATCAAATCCTATTTCGCGCAAAGCCCAGCGCAGCAGCGCATTATGTTCAAAGCAATATCCGCCGCGTTTTTTGGTGACGAGCTTATCAAATATCGCTTCATCATCGACGCTAATACCGCGCCCCAAACGCACATCCAAATTCTCAAAGGGAATGGAAAGGCGATGCCCATGCTGAACATTGGCCAAATCTTCTACAGTAGCGCGGGGTTGATCCCCAATGCCGATACGAAAGAGATAATCCTTTAGATCCATATGCTAATCCATCAATCAAATAGGCTCGATACGCTGCTTTCATCGGCGATACGGCGGATGGCTTCGCCCAATAAAGACGCCATCGGTAAGTGCCGAATATTATGCGCCGCTGCCACAGCTTCGGTGGGTTTAATACTGTCAGTAATAACCAATTCTTTGAGCGATGAATTGGCCACCCGTTCGGCTGCGCTGCCCGATAAAACACCATGCGTACAATAGGCCACCACATCGGATGCGCCCTGCGCTCGCAGCGCATCAGCCGCATTGCACAATGTACCGCCGCTATCGACAATATCATCGATTAAGATGCAAAAACGGCCATCGACATCACCAATGATATTCATCACTTCGGATTCGCCCGCTTTTTCACGGCGTTTATCCACGATAGCCAAGGGCGCATTATCAAGCCGCTTTGCCAAGGCACGGGCGCGCACAACGCCGCCAACATCGGGTGAAATCACCATTAATTCTTGGCTGCCATAGCGCGACAATATATCCGCGCTCATCACGGGTGCGCCATAAAGATTATCGGTGGGAATATCAAAGAAACCTTGAATCTGCCCTGCATGCAGATCAACCGATAACACGCGATCCGCGCCTGCTTCGGTAATAAGATTGGCTACCAATTTAGCCGAAATAGGGGTACGCGGTCCGGGCTTTCGGTCTTGGCGCGCATAGCCAAAATAGGGAATGACTGCGGTAATGCGTTTGGCCGATGCACGTTTCAGCGCATCAATCATAATAAGCAATTCCATCAAATTATCATTGGCGGGATGATTGGTGGGTTGCACCACAAACACATCTTCGCCGCGCACATTTTCATGAATCTCGATAAAGATTTCATCATCGGCAAAGCGGCGCACGCTTGCATTGGTAAGGGGTAATTCCAAATAGCCAGCAATGGCCCGAGCAAGCGGCAAATTACTATTGCCAGATACGATCTTCATAAAATTTACCCCTGTTAATTTTCTATGCTTAGCGGCTAAATCTAATTTTCGAAAGACTCTTTCCTAAAACTTCCACAGCTTTTTTCAGAGAATATCACTAGGATATTATCCTATCATGCTGGCTTGTTTCATCATGAATATATTAGCCTTTGGTTGAATAGCCCCTTGCCGCCATCTTAGCGCGCGCCTATTAGAAACTATGAGCAAAAAAATAACCATCGCCATTGCCCAATTAAACCAACGAGTCGGTGATTTAACCGCCAATGCAGATGCTATGCTGGCATGGCGGGATAAAGCGCTAGAGCAAGATTCATCGGTTGATTTAATCGTCTATCCTGAATTGCAATTGGTTGGTTATCCGCCAGAGGATTTGGTATTAAAACCCATATTTGTTGAGCGCGCCCACAAAGAATTAGAGCGTATGGGAAAGGCCAGCATCCAAGGCCCAGCGATGTTGGTGGGCAATATATTCTTGGACGAAGGCACGCTTTATAACGGCATAGCCTTATTAGAAGGCGGCGCAATACAACAAATACGCTATAAATATGAACTGCCAAACTATGGTACATTTGATGAAAAGAGGCTGTTCAAATCTGGCCCTCTGCCCGAACCCATAGAGTTTCAAGGCGTCAAAATTGGCGTTCCTATTTGCGAAGATATTTGGTTCCCGACCGTTTGTGCGCATCTGAAATCACAAGGGGCAGATATATTAATCGCCCCGCATGGCAGCCCCTATGAAATCGATAAAGATGATCGGCGTCAGTCCCAAGTGGCGGGTGCGCGTGTCTCTGAAAATAAATTACCAATGATATTTTTGAACCGCGTTGGCGGACAAGATGAATTAGTATTTGATGGATGCTCTTTCATTCTTAACGCCGATGGCAGCACCGCCCATCAATTGCCCGATTGGGACGAACATTTGCGCATCACCAAATGGCAAGAAAATCAAGGCGCTTGGTCCTGCGATAGCGGAGAGATTTGCATATGGGATGAGCATCCCGCCGATATATATAATGCGATGATCGTTGGTTTGCGCGATTATGTGAACCGCAATGGATTCCCCGGCGTTGTGCTGGGTTTATCGGGCGGTATAGACAGCGCCTTATCGGCGTCCGTTGCTGTTGATGCCTTGGGCGCGGATCGCGTTTGGTGCGTCATGCTACCGAGCCGCTATACTGGCAATGAGAGTTTAGAGGATGCTGAGGGCTGTGCAAAAATGCTCGGTTGCAAGCTTGATACAATCACCATCAAACCTGCTGTCGAGGCTTTTGATACTATGTTGGCGGATTGTTTTGAAGGCCAAGAGCCCGATACCACCGAAGAAAATATTCAGAGCCGTACGCGCGGACTAGCACTTATGGCGCTGTCCAATAAATTTGGCCATATGCTGCTCACCACGGGCAATAAAAGCGAGATGTCGGTTGGCTATGCCACTATCTATGGCGATATGGCGGGCGGTTATTCGGTGCTAAAAGATGCCTATAAACTGACCGTATTTGCATTATCGCGTTGGCGCAATGCCAATAAACCATCCTTGGGTCTTGGCCCAGATGGGCCCGTGATGCCGATGAATGTGATTGAAAAACCGCCAAGCGCAGAGCTGCGCGATGACCAAAAAGATAGCGATAGCTTGCCGGAATATGAAGATTTGGATGCTATTCTCTACACATTAGTCGAGGAAGAAGGCAGCGTCGATGATTTGGTAGCGCGCGGATTTGATCGCGCGGTGGTGGAGCGTATTGAGCGATTGCTCTACATTGCCGAATATAAACGCCGCCAAGCGCCGCCGGGAGTTAAATTGGGTAGCCGTAATTTTGGCCGCGATAGACGCTATCCCATCACCAATGCATTTCGCAGCGGGTAGATATGAAAAAGTTTTTACTTATTCTTTTGCTGCTATGCTTACCAATTACTCCAGCATTTGCATGCTTCATCCCAAACCCGGAACTCACCAGCGATTCTGAAATTAAACAATGGTATGATGCGCAAAAAACAATCTACCAAGGAATAAAATTAGGCGTAACTTATGATAGCAACGGTACTTATGATGTAGTTTTTATTACAAGAAGTTTAAGAGGTGCCAATAAATCTTTTCAAATTATAAATATTAATGCCCCATCATTTTGCGGACCATTTGCATCTCGTTTTGATAATGGTTTATGGGGAATCGATGAAGGTAATAATAGATATTATTATTTGAATGATACGGCATTAGATTCCCTTGTAAGACAAAATTTGATCCAAAATAATTATCTAATTAGCATTTATGCTTTTATTTTATATGCCATGCTATTTTTATTCGTATTGATGTTCTTATGTATCAGAATCATAAAATATTTTAAAACTCATAAGCCCAAATCTTAATCAGATATTACTCCGCATATCAGCCTAATTTGTAATTTATTAAATGTTATGTTATAACGTAATTTCTTGTGCAGCCTTTTGCACAAGACAGCAGCTTGAGAGACTGCTGAAAATCAAAGGAGAGAGACTATGAGTTATGAGAATGAACCTGCGAGCATAAAACAGCGCATAATATTCATGAGCGCTATATTGGGCGTCATGGCCATTATATTATATTTTGTCCTGAACGCAGAGGGCATTGCGCCCAAAAAAGATGCAAAACCACCTGTGGCACAAGGTGCCAATCACACAATGGTCGGTGTAGCTTTTCGCATTATAAGCAGCGCCAATTTCACTAACAATTATAACAGCAATTATAAAAGAAACCTTCATGGCAGATCTGTTTTTGTCTGAAATCATATTATTTAAACTAAAAAGGATATGTTATAACGTAAGATAAGAAAGAGAGAGAAAATATGAGTTATGCTAATCAACAAACAACATGGCTACAAAAACAAAGCAGCATTGGCGGGGCTTTCATCATCAATGGATTGCTTGTCGCTGGATTAATGCTCACCAATCATGTGGTGCAGCCCAAACCAGAAGAAGGCGGCACAACCGTCATTGATATTCCGTTGGCCGAAAAACCAGAATTTATAGAACCTGATATTACGCCAGCTTTGCCGCCCATCGCAGTCCCAAAGCCGCCAATTTCTCCGCCCGCGAAAAATGATCGCTACATAGCAGAGGTAATCGAGCGACCAGTCAGCACGGTTGCCGCAGGTACGGCGAGCGGAGAGGATATAATATCCGATTTTCCTGTGCCAATCGAACCGGTGATTGAACCGATTATCGAACCCGTGATACCAGACCCAATATTCATTAAGGCGCAAAAAGATCCGAAATATGCGGATCGCTTTCAACCCATTTATCCTGGCACATTGCTGCGTCAAGAGATTGAAGGCACAGTGCGATTAAGGTTTCTAATCGGGGTCGATGGGCGTGTGAAATCGGTAAATATATTATCCGCATCGCACCCTAGATTCGCGGCAGCAGCGGAGAAACAAGCCCTAAGAAAATGGCGTTTCATTCCCGCCACTCGCGATGGTCAAGCCGTTGAACAATGGCAAACAATAACCGTTTCCTTCAATTTAAATTGATAAGATTTTGCGCAAAGGCGGTGATGAGAGCATATTTATCATAACATTATTTATCTCTAGCAATCACCGCCTTAGCAAACTATTAGTGAGTCATGTCTTTTGCAAAAAACATATCCCCCCGCGGTGCTTTTAGCGATTTGATGGGCGTATTACGCGCAAAACAAGATTATAAAGCTCTGTTTTTTCTGGCCGCTGCTGTACCCCCGCTGTTAATCATAACGATGTTTTTCTTGGACCAAGAACGGCTCAATAAACCGCCGCCGCCAGAAGTATTTTATTTTGAAAGCTGGGACAAAAGCCGCAACTATCAAGATATTGTCGCCGAGAGAGAGGCCCGCCTGCGCCTGCGCGAAGCATTATTAGAGGAAAGACGGCAAAAATATAAAACCTTAGGGCGCGCATCCGGAATCGATGTTGATAAAATCGACAGAGAAACTGCCGCTGCTCGGGAAAAAGTTGCAAAAGAAAGAGCCGCTCTGGAAAAACAACTCATAGAAAATGCAGCCGAGCGTCAAAAAGAATTAGAGCGAAAAGACGCCATCATCGAAGAATTATTCAACGATAGCGCACAATAATCATGGGCGCGCTTAGATCGCATGAAGATTATATGGCGATGGCGATTGCATTATCCTATCGCGCGCGCGGCAACACCGGCCCTAACCCCAATGTCGGGTGCATCATTGTTCATGAAGGCGAAATTGTTGGCCGCGGCTGGACACAGATGTCAGGTCGCCCTCACGCCGAAGCCATGGCATTAGAGATGGCAGCGGGCAAAGCCAAAGGCGCAGATATTTACACCACATTAGAGCCATGCGCCCATGAAAGCAGCCGCGGACCAACCTGCACCACGTCCATAATCAACGCCAAGGCTAAGCGCCTAATATGCGCAGTCCAAGACCCCGATCCGCGCACCAATGGCCAAGGCTTTGCCAAATTACGCACCGCAGGGATTGACGTAATAGAAGGCATCGAATCTGCAAAAGCGCGCATAGCTATGGCGCCTTTTTTGATGCGCAGCGAACATGGCCGCCCCTTTATCACGCTTAAACTGGCGATTTCATTGGATGGCTCTATCGCGCTTCATGATGGCAGCAGCCAATGGATAACGGGGGCAATCGCCCGTAATCATGGGCATTTGGAACGCGCGCATCATGACGCCATATTGGTGGGCAGCGGCACAGTGAAGGCCGATAATCCTAGTCTTAATGTGCGCCTAAAAGGATTAGAGGATCGCTCCCCTGTGCGCTATCAATTTGGAACATCACCCGCTCCTTCAGGGTGGGAGAGGCTGATAAATATAGATAGCTTAAAAGAAATTCCGCATAATAGCATATTGGTCGAAGGCGGCGCACAAACCGCCACTGCATTCATGAAGGCCGATTTGGTCGATAGAATTTTGCTATACCGCGCGCCGATAATCTTGGGCGGAAGACCCTGTTTGAACGATTATGGTATAGAGCATCTCAATGATGCGCATGATATTTGGCAATTGCAAAAAACACTGATGCTCGGCAAAGATAAGCTAGAAATATATGAGCGCCGTGCCAAAGCATAAGGCGTTTGTAATGAATCGCCAGAGAATCTTAAGAGATAAGGATATATTATGTTCACAGGAATAATCACCGATATAGGCACTATATCTTCGATTGAAAATCGCGGCGATATGCACATAAAAATCCTATGCGCTTATGATATGGACGGCGTTGATATTGGCGCATCTATAGCATGCAGCGGTGTTTGCTTGACGGTGGTCGAAAAAGGAAATGATAATGGCCAAAATTATTTTTCCGTCGATGTATCGCAAGAAACCATCAATTGCACCGCCGATCAGTGGCGCGAAGGTGCTAAACTCAACCTAGAGCGATCCTTAAAAGTCGGAGATGAACTGGGCGGTCATATCGTATCGGGGCATGTCGATGGCGTTGGCACGATCAGCCACTATGAAAATATCGGCGGATCATGGGCGCTCACTATAAAAGCTCCCCAAGAGATTGCACCCTTTGTCGCGCCCAAAGGCTCTATCACCATCAATGGCATTTCATTGACGGTTAATGCCGTGCAAGACGATGATGATGGCTGTTCTTTTACGCTCAACATCATCCCCCATACCGCTGAGGTTACGACTTTGGCCCATGCCAAAACTGGCGATAGCGTTAATTTAGAAATAGATGTGCTGGCGCGTTACATGAAACGCATGATGGCAGTAAAAGCGGTTTAATCATACCAACAATGGTAAAATAAAAAAGGAGGCCGCAGCCCCCTTTTGTGAACAGCCTTATGTGGCTACTTTTTATGCAATTAAAATGGTAATATTTTGCGTTTTTTGCGAAACTTCATATAGCCCGCGTTCACGCCAAGCCGCGCACCAACGCCCAAACGAATGGGGATAAGCACCACATCGCCGCGGCGCAGATAGCTCGCGTTAAATCCGCCGACTAAATAAGCAGCGCCTTCGCCTGCTGGATAGCGGCGGTATAAATCTTCGCTATCATAGAGATTATAGACCAATACAAATGTACTTGCCGCATTGGCGCCAGCGTCGAAGCCAACCGATGGGCCATTCCAATATACTGGGCGCTCGCCCTCTATTTTATGATATAATGTGCCCGAACCATAGCGCAAACCAAAGACTAAGGCAGCGCCGCCTTCGCGACCCACAATATAGCCATTCGGCTCGCCTTGCTTTTTGAAAATATCTTCAACGAGACTCGCTATGCCCTCAGCCCCTTTGCCAAACACACCCGTAGCTGCTGCTATCACATCATCTTTTTGATAGGTAGTAGAGCGCTGCGCATCGCCAATAGGGTCTGCACTTGGAACATTTGTATCGGGCGTAATAACATCTGGCGTGCCAATATCAGGAGCGCTAATATCATTCTCTGTAGGCAGCTGCACATCTGTTTCAGGCAACACTTCAGATGGCGGCGGTAATTCGCTCTCATCTGGCGCTTGTCCAATTACATCATTAGGATCAACTTGCTGCACTTGCGCAAGCGATGAACTTAGGGGGGTTGCTGCTAATCCAAATGCAGAGAGGATGAGCATGAATTTTGTTAAAGCTGATTTGGCCATAATGTTTTCCTAAATAAAGCCATGATTTTATAAGATATGGTGCATCTTCTTTGTAAGACGCAATATCTCTAACCATATACAGTCGTAAAATATGCCCAGAGTAGATTACTCTACAATGAACGGGCGACAGAATGAGTCTTATTCACGCTCAAACGAATCATTTTGCTGCTTTTTCCTAGAAAATGGCCATAAATTTAAGGCTATGAACCCATTTTTGACCAAAAATATTCAGCTTTTTAACTCGTGAAGCGGGATGAAAGTTGCAATATTTCATCAAAGTTGCAGAATTTTTATCTTTGATGCGAATATATCATTGCAGCCTAAGCCAAGCCTCGCTATATCGCCTGCTTAGCCAATATGCGCGTGGACACGTGGGTGAGCGGCTGAAACCACCTCCTTGCTAAGGAGACAAGGGCCTCACGGTCCTTCGAGGGTTCGAATCCCTCCGTGTCCTCCATTTTCTATTTTATTGCAGCCTAAATTTTATAGGCTAAATTATTGCAGTGACGGCAATTTTACGCCCGTCATATCTATCTCTGATAATTTCCAACCCAATCCATCGCGCTGAAATATCAATACCGGCGTTTGATCATCTTTGGGATTTGTCAGGCGGAATTCAGAGAGGCCAATGCGCTCAACCTCCCAATCATCAAATTTATCATTAGCTGTATTTTTATCTTCACTAGCAACGACATTGCCGACATTTTCTGATTTATCTTTTGAAATCTTGATCATCTGAGCAATGCCGCTGGGCGTCATCATGCTATCGAGCATCCCATCAACCACCCGGTCTGCCATCAATAGCCCCGCCGTTGCCAAAAAGGGATTAGCATCCTCTTTTGCAGCTTCTTCTTTCAATTTGGTTTTAAATTCACCTTTGATAGATTCGCGCAACGAAGAAAAGTCGACATGATCTTCTAAACCATCCGCATCGCCCGCCGCTGCTGCATCGCGCAATCCAGAAAGCGAATAATAAGGCGATGCCGCATACCAAGCACCAAAAACAAGCGCCAAAGCGACAAGGATTGCGATAATATATTTCATAGATTACGCCTCTTAATATTCACAAAGAGCATGATGATATTTATGTCATGAGTCAATCTTGGCACATCACTCTTGGCGTATGATAGGGATATTGGATATAAAAAGGGGGCATAAAGCGCCCCCTTTCATAGTCAAAATCTCTCTTTATTAAGAGAAGAACATACCGCCATTAATGTCGATATTCGCACCGGTGATAAAGTTTGAATCTTCTGATAATAAATTGGCCACTGTCGCCGCAACTTCCTCTGCATTGCCTTGACGGCGCACAGGTGTCGCATTGGCAACATTTTCACGAACAGCATCTTTGGTGAATGTGTCATGGAAAGTGGTGGCAATCATACCTGGGCACAGCGAATTGACGCGAATGCCTTGTGGGCCAAGCTCTTTCGCCATGCCACGTGTAAAGGTCATAACCGCACCTTTTGATGTAGCATAAGCGCTAGCACCTGGGCCTCCGCCATCGCGGCCAGCCTGTGATGAGAAGTTCACAATCGCGCTGCCTGCTGGCATATGCGGAACAACCGCTTTGGTCAGCAAAAATGTAGAGGTCATATTCAAACGCATTACATGTTCAAAGAAATCAAAATCCATTTCGTCCAATGTTTTGCGCGCGACCATACCGCCCGCAACATTGACCAACATGTTAATCTCTTCGCCAAAAGCGCTTTGGGTTTCAGCAACCACAGAGGCCACATCTTCTGGTTTCATCATATCGCCTTGGGCGATAATCGCGGTGCCACCAGCTGCTGTAATCACGCCCAACACTTCATCGGCTTGATCTTTATTATTGCAATAGTTGATAACAACTTTAGCACCTTCGGCGGCGAGTTTAATGCAAACGGCGCGGCCAATATCTCGGCTCCCGCCAGATATAATTGCTACTTTATTGCTAAATTTAGTCATGTTTTTTCCTATTTCTTAGTTTTTATGTTTGTTAATTTTATGGTTGTTTGATTTTATTATTTTACGTCTTTGGTTTCAACGGTTTGATGTCCCCGCATAGGAACCACACCGCAGCTATAGCAGATAATGCTAAGCCAGCACCAAGCACGAACACTGAGTAATAATTCGCACCAGCCGTCATAATCGGCACAAGATATGTTAGTGCAGCAGCAGTCAATTTTGCTGCCATACCAGCCAAGCCAGACAAAGTACCGACCGTTTTTTTGCTATACAAATCGCTAGGAAGGGTTTGCACATTACCAATAGCTGTTTGAAATCCAAATAGGATGATGAACATCAATGTTAATGCTAACCATGGTGTAGAGGCCGCCGAAAGGGCCAATAATGCTGGCAACATAATCAAACAGCCTAATGTAATGGTGAACTTGCGTGTTTTATTAACGGTCCATCCTGATTTTAGACGGTTTTGCGCCAAAAGACCACCAAACCAAGCGCCAAGCATAGCGCCCACATATGGCAACCAGCCAGATGCGACCAAATCTTTTACGTTAAAATTATGGACTTCAAATAAATATGTAGGAATCCAGATAATGAATAACCACCATATAGGGTCAATCGCTGCTGAAGCTATAATTACGCCCCAGCTTTCTTTGCGCTTGAGAAGCTCGCCAGTAGATGGATTATAACCCTCTCCATCGTCATCAGAACCTTCATGCTTTTGTCCTGTAAGAATATATTCACGCTCTTCATCTGAGAGCCAATCATGCGTTGCAGGTGGGCCTTTTACGATGACCAACCAAGGAACAAGCCAAAGCAAACCAACAAGACCAACGATGATAAAGATTATTTTCCAATCAAAATAAAGCGCCATAAAGCCGATCAATGGGATAGAGATAATGCCGCCAATGGCTGCCCCTGAATTAAAAATCCCTTGGGCTAAGGCACGTTCTTTGGTCGGAAACCATTCTGCATTAGCTTTTGCTGCACCTGGCCAGTTACCAGCTTCGGCAACACCCAATATTGCACGGAAAAAACTGAAACTTAGCACCCCTTGAGCAAAGGCATGAGCCGCCGTTGCCAAAGACCAAACACCGATTGATAAAACAAAACCCAAGCGCGTCCCGATCCAATCAAATATCTTGCCAAAAATAGCCTGTCCTGCGGCGTAGGCAAAAATAAAGACAGTAGAGATAACGCCCAATATATATTTATGCCCATCAGCATCCATTTCTGGAAAAAGATCGGGCGCAATATGTTCTGGCCATAATACATTGATGGTTTGCCTATCAATATAATTGATAATCGTGGCTATAGCGACGAGCCCTACAACGGCCCACCTCAATTTTCCGGTCGTGCTAGTACCCCTCGCTTTTTCCGTCTCTGAACTCATATTAATTCTCTCCCTCTGCTGCGCCATCAGATAATGGGACTGATGCCGCAAAACCGCTCCATTTTATTGTTTGATTTTTGAAGCTTACTTCATGTTCTTTATTAGAATCCTGATCATATGAAACCGCAAAAGCCGTTTTCGCCCCTGCCAAAGTTTCGATGATCATAATGTCATTACCATCGATGCTCTCATACGATAGTGATTTAATCTGACTATTGCTATTGACCGTTTGCTCGGCTGCTCCATCGGTCAGACCGTGCCTCTCCAATATGCTGGCAAATACAGTGTTTTGGCCATTACGCCGCGCCATGATAATGGGTTCACGCCGTAAATTGAAATTCGGATCATTGGCGCCGCTTTCCGCCAATATCATCTGCGTATTTTGTGCATTGGCCATGCGATAGGTATAAAAACGATCGCCCAATAGCCATGTGATAAATGCATTTTCAGCATTAGGCGACCCAATAGCATCGACCCAAATATGCTGATAACCATTTGCACCGCCCAGCACAGGGCGCGATGTCACATTGTTCGCCGTATCAAAACCAAGGCGCATGATTTGGCCGCTATAATGCAACGGCAGATCATATTGATGCGCTGCTGCTGAATCCGCACGAAATATATCAACGATAACAGGATGCTCTAATCCCGCAACATCAACAGAGGCCATAGTGCGCGTCATCTTTACGCCATCATAAGCGGTATCGATCATCGCACTGCTAATTTGTGCGCCTTTTGCATCGCTAAAATAGAGCTGCTGCGGTGCGAAATTTTCAGCAATGCTCAGCTTGCCTTCGAAATGGCTAGCGCCATCGACAACCAATGTATTATGAGCAACGCTTTGCTTGCCCCACGAAGTATTTTCCGGCAAATAAATGCCGCCTTCTTTGGCCTCAATATTCAGAAAGCGCACCGCGCCATAGTCCCGAACAATCTCATTACCATTGTCGTAAAACTGCCAACCCAGCTTATCGAAATGCCCATGGCCCAGCCCTTGCGAGCTATTTTTGATAACCATCACACTTGATTTTGGACCAGCGCCATCTCGGATTACCGCCACTGCGCCTTGATCCCCTTGCGGGCCATCACGCAGTAAAATGCTCTTAAAGGGGAAAGGTTCTGCTTTGCCCGCGGCCAAATCATCCGATACTTTTTGCCCCGCCGGCGTTAAAACCGTTCGGCCTTGCCCCTTTGCTATGGATAATAAACCCGGGTCGCCTGTTTTATTATAAGCAATAGAGATACCATGATAAAGCTCTTCGGTGTTGAGGCTTTTGTCGCGTATAGCATCATTAAACGGAAAGAAATATCCGCCATAGGTTAATTGCACCGTGGTGGTTAAAGCTTTGAGCAAAATACCATCGCGATGTTCAAATATTTTCTTATCGGGGTCATTGCGCTCTATCGCATCGGCAAAAACCATGAAGGGCATAAGCGCATAACGCTGATAATAAGGCCCCTCGCCATAATATCCTTCGGGTGAAAAGAGCAAATCGGTTTGCTTAATAAAACCAACTTTACCGCTTTTGTCGCTGCCATATAAAGCGCGGTCCACCATATCTTGATCGCCCAGCAAATAACCGGTCATACCAACACCAGCAGTGGCCCAAGTCGCATGGTTATGAATACGATCAAACGTCGCTTGCGATTCCACGGATAGAAATTCTACCGCTGGACGGAACAATTGATCGTCTATGATTTTGCGGTCTTTTTCATCCAATTCATCCCGAATATATTCATAGCCTTGGATGCTATTGACCAACCAGACGGCATCATTCAAAACTTGCCAAAATATTTTGCCGTAATTTTGTTTCTTTTTTGCAGGATGCGGCCCTAATGTCGGATATAATTCTGCATAGCCCAGCAACATTTCGCGCACATAATCTTTATATTTTGCATCGCCGGTAATCTTATAAAGTTGGCCGCCTTGATACATAGCCTTATAATTGCGTTTATGCTGTTCATGCGTATATCCGCCGCCAGGATCTTTTGGCACAGGGATAACAATGCCCTCTGCCATCATATCGGCAAGAAAAGCCTCTGAGCGCGCTTGTTCGCACTCAAATAATGTCGCATCGCAATTCACATCACCATTTGCTATAGTGTCATTTGACTCAATTTTTTTACATCCCGCCAAAGGCAGAGCAAGGGCAATAGCGCTCGCTGCTAAGAGAGTGGATATTCTCATTCCGTCTCTCCTTCAACATAGACATTATCGTTTAATATGACGCGCTGTTCGCCTTCATAATTAAGCTCAGCAATATTGACCTTTGGTGTGGAAATAAATTTATTATTGGCGATGCGCGTTTGCGGACGGCCCACCGTATGATTGACCAAAATAGGCGCGGATGCGACAAATTGATTGTCCAATATTTTGGTATATTGCGCACCGTGCAACACTATGGCGCTCTTGCTCTCATTATTTTTATCCAGACCGACATTGATAAGCATATTATCTTTCAGATCGAAATGCGGGCCAAATGTACTTTCATCACGCCCCCCGCGATACAGATTCACAATAGGGCCGCCAATATTTTCAAAATTGGAATCCCTAATATCAACATATTCAGCATTATATTGGCCATAATCTTCGGTTTCCGAAGCCGCCAATAAGATTGAGCCGCTAATATTGGTGAATTTGCTATCCTTTATCACCACATGGTCGGCAAAGGTGCTTTTGCCCAATTTGATAACATCAAAAAATTTATTCACCGAAAGATTGGAAATTTGCACACCTTCCATTTCAATCAGGAAATTACTCTGAATAGGATAGGATGTGGTGCGAATAAGCGCATTTCCAACGGAATCGGGCGCCAATTCACCGTCAATGGCCAATCCCTCTAAACGCAAACTGCCGCCTTCTGCTATTTCAAACAAAGATGGGCGATCAAATAATATTTTCGTTTGGCCGCTCCCTTTAAGGGTGATCGCTTTATCGATGCTAATGGTTTTGCTGACAATATATTCGCCGTCCGCCAATACAATAACATCGCCGCCCTTAGCATTGGAAATGGCTTTTTCAATCACCCCTTCGCTTGGCGTGATAGCAATATCAGAACCGCCATCAAATTTATTGGCTGCGGCTGGTTTTGGATACCAAGATGCACCCACTTCTTCTTTTTTAATGGGCTTTAGATCGCGCGGCACGCCATATTTTGAAAATTTAGATTTGCGCGGATAGAGCAATCCATTTTTAGCACGCACCAATTTGGCTTTGATCGTTTTTATGCCATCAGGGTGGTTCGCATGGGCTGCACCAATTCTGGCGTTTTCAGAAAATGTAATCCCGCTAATATCATCTTGAATGCGAAATATCGGGCCATCCTCACCTGCTGTGATTAAATTACCGCTCATCACACTATCAATTGGCGGAGCGCTGCGCTCGGCATCGGCGCCACCGGCTAATGTGATGACATCGCTATTATAAACGCTATTGCCAATGATTTTTGCATCAGACACTTGCACATAACGGTTAACAGGCGAATTTGGCACACCATTCATAACCGTCAATGCGCTAGCGAAACCGCTGCCGCGCAATCCTTCCATATAATTATGACGGACGGTTTGCCCTTTATTGATAACACGAATACCGCCAGTATGGTCTTTTCCATTGCCCATAAAGACATTGCGTTCCACCAGATTATTATCACCGTGGCGCAATGTTAAAGTGCCGCTGCTTTCAAAGAAAACATTGCCGCGCAAAATATTGCCGCCGGATTTAGAGGAAATAATCTCCACCTCGCCATCAGTGCGATCGAAAAAATTATTCTCTACGATAGTGTTGGAATTATATTGGGCAAATTTGCTTGTCCCGATACGCAATGTTTCACCACCATTTGAACCAAGTACAGGGCGCGGGCCAAAATAATTATGGTCTATTTTATGGTTATTCTCACGGCTATCGGCGCTGTTCAAACGCACCGCAAGCGTAACGCCTTTATTGCTTTTGCCGACCAGATTATTATGGTCAAAGCGATTATTCTGGCCATAAATACCGACCCAATAATCATTATCAAAGCGATCAGGCTTGTTAAAATGGTCAACCACAACTTGTGTAATTCGGCTGTTAAATGCCAATTCATTTTTATTGCGGCGAAACGAGATTACTTCACCAGTTGGACTATATCCATCCTTAAAAACAAGACCAGAAACTATCAGATAATGCCCGCCAATACGCAAATTGGACTGACCAGAGATTATCACCTTGCCTGGCGTTTGTGCTTTCAGGGTGATGGGTTTTTCTGCTGTTCCTTTTGCGCTCAGCGTGATTTCAAAATCTTGCCAAACGCCATTGGATAAAATGATCGTATCGCCAGCTTGCAGCTTTTTTTCTGCGGCAAAATAATCGCTTTGATTTTTAACGAGATAGTCTGTTGCATGGACGGGAACAATCGCCATCCATAGACATATAATTACACCACATGCACGTTGTAACATTCGACTCTCCACACCCATCATTAAGACTGATAGTTATAAGCCAAAGCCAATAGGTGTCAACCAATTGACTCTACCAATTATATTTTATTTAATACCAATTCTCATTGGCAAAATGCTACATGCGCGTGATAGCTAAAAAACGTTCGCGGCTCGCATTGGCTTGCTCATGCACTTTTTCCAAAGCTTGCTTTTCAGAAACATCTAACATAGCCTCGATAAGACGGCGAAAATGCCCGCGCATTGCCTGCCTTGCTGCCATAGGGTTACGCGACTTTAGTGCATCATAAATTTCTCTATGCTCTTTAACACGGCTGGTCGCGTCAATCTCGCAAACCGATTCATAAGCAGTTTTAATCTGAGATACTTCAGAACGCATTTTCCATAGCGATTTAATCGTATATACAATAGCGGAATTTCCAGTGGCCTCGGCAATTGTGATATGAAATTCATTATCAGCGGCCGTAGCTAAAGCCGCATCATCAGAACCCATATCATTAATCAGTTCGTCCAATTTTTGCAGATCTCTCTGGCTAATATTTTGCGCCGCAAGTGCAGCAGCTTCTGATTCAACCATAGAACGCGCTTCGGTTAATTCAAAAGCACTGATATGTTGCGTATCCGAAGGCTCCGAAGGTTGTTTTTTAGAGACATAAACGCCCGATCCGGTTCTTATTTCAATCAAGCCCTTTGCTTGCAGAGCAATTTCCGCCTCTCTAACTGTTACGCGGCTGACACTGAATCGTTCTGATAATTCACGCTCGCTTGGTAAGCGCGCACCCGGCAAGAAAACACCTTCTTGGATAAGATTTATAATTTTATCCGCTATTTCGTGATAAAGTCGTTTTTCGGTCATTTGACTTAACCTTAATATATAATTCTTCTGTTAAATTTCCTAATCATGATAAGCAACTATATTACAATGTCGATCTATTTATTGGCGCAGGGTGATTAATAAACCAACCTGCACCATAATAGAACATTTCCGCAGTTAGAATTTAACTCTTACGCCTGCGAAATAACGTGGGCCAAACACTTGAACTGCACCCAAATCTGCCAATGTAGGACGCGAATTGACGCGTGGCTCGTTAAATAGATTCAAGCCCTCTAATGTGAAGCGGATATTATTGTTTATTTTATAAGAAAGACGCGCTTCAAATATACCCACATCCTGAACAAAACGAATTCTGCCTGGATCAGAGATAAATTGTTGGAAATAATCGCTACGATATTTGTAAACACCTTGGAAATCAAATCCACCAATTTGGTAGTAAACTTGCGCTGAAAGCACATGCTCTGACAGACCAAAAATCTCTGAAGGCGGTATCAGCGCATTATTCACACTCGTTGTTCCATCTGGATTAACGGTCGTGATTGCACCCAATACATCATCTTGGAATTCAAAATCAGAGGTCGCAAAGTTATAGCTTAGTTTGAAACCAAGACCATCAAATGGCGCTGGCAAATAGCTAAAGTTATGCGATGCTGTGGCCTCAATACCAAATATAGAACTTGTCTCATCAGAGGTTTGAACGGTGGTCACCAAAGTATCTAAATTTTGAGCTGCGCCCGTTTCATCAAACACTGTAAATGTTTCAATCTGTCCCACTGTTTCAAAACCACCGTTGAAGCTCTTATAATAAGCACCAACCGCCAAAATAGTATCTGGATTGGGATACCATTCCAGCGCCGCATCAAAGTTCCATGACAATAGCGGCTCTGTAAATGGGTTACCAAAGGCTTGTGCAGTACCAATGGCCGTTGCAAGATCGAAAATATCATCGGTTTCATCGGTTGCATTAAATTCACGGCCAAAACCTAAGCTTGACGGATCGGGACGCGATAGCGCACGAAATACGCCCAAACGACCCAATAGATTATCGCCTAATTCTGCCGTAAAGTTAGCGCTCGGTAGCAATTCAGTATAGCTGCCGCCGCCTTCTACTGCGACTAAGCTGTCGGTATCTTCGTTAATGCTGATTTCACCGCCAGGCCCTGTTGTTGCATTCAACGTGCCCCTGAAACCACGCGAAGTCACATCGCTGTGAACGATACGAAGACCAAAGTTACCGCGCACTGGCAAACTGCCCAATTCACCATCATAATTGGCCTGCACATAACCGGCCCAAGTAATCTCTCTCACATCATTATTTTCAATGGAGTCAAAAGAGCCGTCTGGAAAAATCGGAATGCCATCGGAGTCAAATTGTAAAAGCCCCGTTTGATCAAATCCTTCGAGATTTTGCGCCAAACATAAAGCATCAAATGTCGCAAATGAATTGGTTGAACCGGTCACAACACCATTTGAATCAACGGTGGTCACCAATGGAACGCCATTAGATACTGATGATAAGAAACCGCTCTCAGGAAATGAAGTGCGACAAGCTAAGCTAGCCTGGGTAAGCGCATTTTGCGGATCGCTATCACCTGGCGTACTATCAATATCTGTAAAGTTAATTTCGATACGATTGGGACCAGAGCCGCCGTTGGTATCGCGGTAGATAAGATCCTGATAGCGGACACCTGCTTGGACATTATTAATCAAACCATCAAATGAATATTCCAAGTCACCGCGCGCAGCAAAGATACTGTTAAAGCGATCTTGGTCCAAGTCAGCGCGCAAACGCGCATCGCCCGCAAAAAGATCATGGTTATTTACATCAAAATCTTGCAACACAACGTTGAAAATTTGCGAACCATTTTGTCTGACCTGAATAGCGGCCTCTACGCGGTCATCTTGCGTGCTGCCATCGCTTTCTCTGCCAAATGTGAAGCTATTCGTATTGCCAAAAATATCACGGCCATCCTCAAGTCTAAAACGAATTTGCACCTGCTCTTCGGTACGCGTTGTTTCGGAATAAGAGAGGTCTCCCGTCAGGCGCAATCTAGAGGTGGCCTGCACGTCAACACTTAATCCCGTGCCAATATATTCTTCGTCGCGCCGTACAAATTCACTGCCCGTTTCAATACGCGTTTCATTGGTGAATTGTTGCAATTCACCATTAGGCCCGACAATCAAATCAAAATCTAGACGGTTGGGATCGCCCGGCCCATCTATTCTGCGGCCTTCAGAGAAATTCAAATCATTGCGGCGCTCATCAAAAGAGCGATTCGAATATTGAAAATCCAAATTAATATCGACATTATCATTCGGCCTAACTTGCAAAGCACCAAAAAATGCATCGCGAACATCGTCCGTTATGTTCTGGCGATACACATAGCTGTTACGGGCAATCACAAAATCATCCGTCACCGAGCCATCGCGCAATCCAGCAATAGTAGTCCCGCTGGTATCACAATTGCCATCATCAAACACACCATCGCTGGTTGTTGTAGGATCAATCACACAAGGACGAACAGTATTACTGACATTGGCCTCTTGCTCTGGGTTGGTTGCCGTATTGCGCTGATAACCAAGAGAGATACCAACTTCACCACCGCCAACTTGGAATTGATCAACATAGCTGACTGTTCCGCGATAGCCAAAATCGCGCGAGCGCTGTTCGCTATCAATGTCAAAATTTTGCGGATTATAATTGAGCTTAAATTGCGCTTGCAAACGTTGCTTGCCATAATCAAGAGGCTTAACCGTTTCCAATGCAATTTGCCCAGCAACACCACCCTCGATCAAGCTAGCAGATTGCGTTTTGAAAATGGCAACCTTGTTAAATAATTCTGATGGGAATTGGCTAAAGTTAACAGAACGATCGCCGCTACCATTGGTCGCCAAACGGCCATTGATAACGGTGGAGCTTAAAAAGGGCCCAAGGCCGCGAATAGCAATTTCAGTTGCCCCGCCTTGTTCACGGTGCGATGCCGCACCCGTTAATGTCTCCAGAGCTTCACCAATTGATAATGCAGGCAAATCACCAATTTCATCGGCGGATAATGCATCCACGATCAAATCATCGCGGCGCTTAACTTCGATAGAATCTTGTATGGTTGCTCTAATACCCTCAACAACAATGGCATCACCTTCTTCTGCTTGTTCAGGTGCTTCTTGCTCTTCTGCTTCTTGTGCCATAGCAGGCTGCGCAAGTAATGCTATTGCACTGCTTCCAATTAACATCTTTGTTAGATGTTTATATTTGGAGCTTCCATAGCCCAAGGGTTTTGTTGAACGCATTATATCTTCCTCCCAAAAGAATTTTTTTATTATTTATCAATTTCTGACAGTGGCTTACAATATTGTCAAGGAACATTATACCATTTTGCAATAATATTCTATACCAATGAAACATACCAGATTTCTCTGCGCTACCTTATTGATTTATTGGTGTCTTTATTGGTTTCTTTATCGCTTGGTCCTTTTTTACATTATCTCCAAATATAATCGCTTAACAGATGATAGGCCTAACATCTTGTTACATAAGTCAATATATGTAATATAGGATTTTACATTAATATTACTTCTTTGGAAGGGACGTAATCATTAATATGAAGGGGCAAATATCTAATAATTTTGGGGCGTTCATCAGCTATAGCCATGCCGATTCTGTCATTGCGAAAAAGCTGCATAATGGGCTTGAAACCTATCGACTGCCCAAATCATTGCGCAATTTACACAATAATGATAGCGGAAAAATTGGCCCGATTTTTCGAGACAGAGAAGATCTCCCCGCTGGGAATGATTTATCCGAATCGGTAAAACAAGCGCTAGAGCAATCTTCTGCTCTCATTATATTGTGCTCGCCAGAGGCTCAAAAATCACCTTGGGTGTCACGTGAAATCACATTATTTCGTGAACTCCATCCAGAAAAACCGATTTTAGCAGCGCTTATCGATGGTGAACCAGAGCAATCTTTTCCTAAACCCTTAACCGAAAATGGCCGCGAACCGCTTGCCGCTGATTTGCGCAAAGAGGGGGATGGATGGAAATTGGGCTTGCTCAAATTAATAGCCGGTATTGCTAACGTACCATTGGATGCCTTGATTCAGCGCGATGCGCAAAGAAAGTTAAAACATGTGATGGGGATCACACTATTGTCTGGAATTGCCATGATAGTCATGGCCCTAATGACCGCATATGCCATCCAAGCACGCCAAGAAGCGCAATATCAACAAGAACAAGCCGAAGAGCTTATCATCTTCATGTTGCGCGATTTGCGGGATGAATTAAAAGGCGCAAGCACATTGCGGGTGATGACAAAGGTCAATCAAGAAGCGATGGAATATTTCACATCGCAAGGTGATCTCAGCAATTTGGATGATGATAGCGTAAGCCTAGTCGCAGAAACATTGCGCGCGCTTGGCGAAGATCATGAAAAGCGCGGCGATTTAGAGGCTGCTCTAAAACCATTTGAACAAGCGCATCGCTTTACCGCTGAACTGTTGGAGCGTGATCCCGCCAATCCAGATCGTATTTTCGACCATGCGCAAAGCGAATATTGGGTCGGCCGTATTGACGAATTACGCGAAAACTATCCAGCCGCCCATCAACGCTATAATGCTTATGCAGGCCTAGCCAATCGCTTATATGCGATCGAAAAAGACAGCAAAAGAGCTTTGCTAGAGCGGGCTTATGCCGCCAATAATTTGGGCATATTAGAGCATAAAAATTTCAATGATGATGATAAAGCTCGTGCCCATTTTGGGGATGCAATAGACTGGTTTGAAAAGGCTCTCGCCAATGAAACAAATAACCAAAGTATAGAGGCCGAACTGGCTAATGCTTATTCATGGTCAGCAGACACACATTATAGAGAGAAAAATTATGAAGCTGCCTTGGCTGCTAGATTAAAAGAAAACGACCTTAAATCTAAGCTTCTCAAAGCCAATCCTGATAATGCTGACATAAAAATGAAATTGCTAATAAGCGAGCGTGCCATTGCGCTGCTTGAATTACAATTGGGTAAGGAAGCAATGGCGCGCAAACGTCTCAACATCGCATTAACTGGAGCAACAAAATTGTTGGAATTAGATAAGGAAAATACCGAACGGCGTAAGACATATCGACTTATCAAAGAGAGTTTAGAGAGCATCAAATAAGAGGAGTGAAGCGTTATGCCATTATATACGGATGAAGAATTGCAAGAATTGATTGAGGATGCTGAGAATGAACAGTTACCATCTATCAATATTGACGAGATCATAGAGTTTGCAAGCTCTATGGACTTTAATTTCCCTAATGATCGTGTTGATGAACTCACAGAGAGATATAGGTTTAGGTGTTCAAAAAAATATATAGGACCCAACTTACAAACTTATAGAGGGTGCCCCCCAAGTCACGAGAAGAAAGGTAAGTATAAAGCTGAAAAGCTATATTTTTATTACATGAAGTTTGAGGAAAGCGGGGCTCTAAAATCTCTTGTGTTTTCAAAGGATATGGCATTCAGCGATAATGAAAATGATATAAAAAATGACATTACCAAGCAAATAGACGTATGGTTAAATACTATAAATGATCCTAATACTAACCCTGATGCTAATACTAGTGTTACTTCCTATCCTTCAGAAATACAATGGAACAAACCTTGTTACTTAACATTTATGCTTGATAATGAAGATTGGAAGTTCTTTTATAGTAAACGATATAGAACTGGCGCGAATGGCCTTACCAAAGTTAATGACTCTCTTCATTTCCCTGAAAATGAAAATAACGGCATTAAATATCGCAGAAATAACAACCATTGTTTCCGCAATAGTTTTGAAATAACTACCAATGGAAATAATAAAAAAGTACTATGTGTAGAGAACCACCATACCAAATATAGTAACGGCAAACCAAGAGAATATATCACTACCAGCAATGGAGAAGTAAGGAGTGACCCTCCTGATCATTATAAGTTTGATTTATTTTTCCGTGTAAGCACATCACCAAAAACATATATTGACCCTCAAAACCCCTCGAATGATACTGAAAAGAAGATCACAATGATAATCGATCCTACAGGAACGAATTTTGGTCCTCCGTAAAGCGATCTTACTATGACCACACTCTCTCAAATTCTTTCCCTCGCCCGTTCAGGCTCGCCTGCGCGGGCTTGGGATTTATTTGCCCAATCCACTTGGGATGAAAGCGATCCAAAGGCGTTCACCCTAAAAGGGCGGTTGCTAAAGGATCAGGCAAAGGCCGCCAAAAAAGCGCATCACGCCGCCAAGGCCATGCAGCTTTATGAGCAAGCTGCCAATGCCTATGAGCAAGCCGCATTCTTAAAGTCCGACAGCTATCCGCTGATTAACGCCGCATCGCTAGCGCTGCTAAGCGGCAAACCAAAGCGGGCCAGCGAATTGGCATCGCAAGTCATCACGCTTATAGAGAATAATCCTCATGAGGGCGAAAATGCTTATTGGCGCAGTGCTACCCATGCTGAGGCGTTATTGCTGAAGGGTGATGAAATCAAAGCCAGAGCAATGTTGGCAGAGGCCATTGCCAAACTACCCAATGCATGGGAGGATCATGCCGCCACTATCGGTCAATTTGAGACCATATTAACCGAGCAAGGCAAAAATTGCGATTGGTTAGAGCGTCATCGCCCGCCATGTAGCGTCCATTATAGCGGCATTATCCGCCTAGAGGATGACGCCATCAAATCAGACATTGATAGCTATATCAAAACTATAAAACCTAGCTTTTTCTGCGGCTCGCTCGCCGCTGGCAGCGATATTTTATGCGCGCAATCTTTTTTGCGATATCGCGAAATTCATAATCCATTGGCCGAATTACATATCATCCTGCCTTTTCCCATTGATGAATTTTGTCAATTATCAATCACTCCATTCGGACAAAATTGGGTTAAAGATTTTCAGAGCATCATTGAGCAAGCCGACACAGTGACAGAAATGGGTTTGGATAATCCACCGCACCATCTTGCCGTTGCGATGGCGGACAAAATCGCTATGGGCCAAGTATTGCGCAATGCCCGTAATTTACGCAGCAGTGCAAAAGCGCTGACCATAAAAGGCAGAGGCGAAAAATTACGTCCTGAAATAGCAGCATGGCAGCAAGAAGAATATGATCTCACCCAATTGGATGCGAACCGGAAAAGCGGAGATAAAGGGGCATTTACATCAAAAGATAATGGCAAAAAATTGCAAATATTATTATGGTTTAATGGCACCGATATAGTGCAAAACGATAATGATATTTTGAAAGCCCATGAAGATGGCCATTATTGGGCCGGCGATGATTTAGAAAAGGCCTATGCAATAGCGCAGAGCTTCATGAGCGATAGATGCAAAATAGGCTGTATTTTCGATATAATGCATATCCCAACATCAGACATGATAGGGCGCGCAAAAGCCATTGCCTCTGTATCAAAACCGCATGGGGTGAGCTGTGACTATAACAGCGCTATGGCGTTTGAATTTGCCAATATTACGCAGAGCATCGAAGAATTTGGTGCGCTAAAAACGCCATGGGGTATGCAATCTTTATGGCGCATTTTATAGCGCCGTAAGCATGGTCTATATCACCAAATCCTCTAGCATATTGCGTGATATAATTTTTAAGCCATTTTCATTTTTTTCAATGATACCGCGCCGCCGCAAATGAGCAATCGCCCGCGATGCTGTTTCCCTAGAGGTTTGCGCCATTAAACCCACGGCCGTAACAACGGGAAAAGGCGTTATCATATCGCTATCTTGGGCCAATCGTAATATTTCAGCATGCACACGCCCATCCGCAGTCAAAGAGACATGCATTGCCAGCCGGTCAATAATGGCATGATATTGATTGCCAAATATTTTCGATAGACCGCGCCCGACACTGGGATATTCATCCACTATAGCCTTTAAATCAGACGTCGAAATTTGCAAAGCAGACAGATGCCCATATATTTTGACATCAATATTACTCTGCAACGCATCAGGAAAAGCGCCGATTATCTCTCCGGCTCCTTGGGCGGTGAGCAATGTAACTTTGCCATCAAATCCTATCGCCTGTAATTGCGCATCGCCATCTAATATCAACCAGATTTGGTCATTCATATCACCTTGATGCAGCAATATTTCTTTGTTTTTAAATTTTTTAAGAGTCATTTTCGCATTTAGCAATGCTGCTGCTTCCATTGGACATTCTAGATAAGCCGAAAGAATAGAAACACGCTCTTCATTATCCATAATCTACCCCACCCCTCAATAGACCCTCTGTAACATGGTACAAAACCATGTTGAATAATCAAGTCAGAATAACCGTTCATGTACCTCTATGCCGTGACATAGATCACAGTATGAGGTAGTAAATCATGATAGCCATACTCCTAAATTAAGATAAGGAATAGTAACATGAAACTATATTTAAGCAGTACAGTAATCAGTGCAATAATGCTAGCGCAACCTGCTTTTGCAGAGGGAGACTCAGACACTGGCACGACTAATGTTTCTTTAAATCCAAATTATAGTTTTCAATATTTTATTCCGAAAACCAAAATCGTCGCTCAAATTAAACAACGCATTACCAAATGCGAAGTCAAAGATGACAAGCTTAATATCAATATTATCTCTGAGACGTCAATGAAAGCGGGTACGAAACCAGATTATAAACGAGTGATCACTATCAACGGTAAAAGCAGTTTTTTAGTAAATCGCAGTTCTAGATTAACATTGAACAATGATGGCACATTGAAAGGGTTTAATGGCAGTGCAACGGGGCAAGGTGGTCCGGTTTTATCCGCAGTAATTCAAACAGCCGCTTTGGGTGCTTCGTTAGCAGTTAACCCTGTTATTGGGGCTGGAAACACTTTAAATACAATTAATAATGCTAAATCTAAGGAAAAGACTGTAGATAGAAACACTAGAATTCGTGTTTATATTCCTGAATGTCAAAAGAATATAGTCGCAGCTTTAAAAGGCCTAGAAGAAGCAACTACTGCTCGCAAAAAAATACGCAATGCCATTGCCAATGGCGAGGCAGGAACAGTTATGACCGAAGAATTAACCCGAATAGATAAAGATATAGAAAATCTAAGAAAGATTTTGACGATAACATCTAGTGTTTCTCTAATTCCCAAGGATATGACGGCGACCAAAAAAATTGATCCCATGACAATGAATAAAGAATATAAGAAATGGTTTAAAATTAAGAGCGAAGAGATACTTATAACTGATCAAGATTTAGTAGAAAAAAAATATACTATAATCGATCCAGGAATGACAAATATATCAGTCATAGATTTTCTCAAAGCAGAAGCTAAGAGAGAAAATAGCCTTTTTGATTTACCAGGAATTTATGGTTTCAAAATGGAAGTTACTGCTGACAATGATGCATTGATTGCAACAAATGGGTCAAATAAAATTGATAAGAACATTCTAGCTAGTGTTTATGATGACAAAGACTTTGTCTATGTCCACCCGATACCAGCGATAGCAAAATTCTATGCCTGCGCTGATGACAAATGTACAAAAGCATCAACAGCAAAAAACACAAGCGCAATAACAGAAACATTACTCCCGCAACTTTCTAAATTACATAACATCAGCACGGGTGGCAGCATATTTGCTAGCCGCACTGTATCTGCCACATTCGGACCTTATGGCGAACCATTAACATTAGAATATACTAAGGGCGGGGGCGGTGCTCAAATTGCATCTGTTATAAATGCAGCTGGTCAAGCGGCTACTACAATTGACGGTGCTAGCTTACAAGCAACGCAAGATGAAATAGCGCGAATTACAGCCGAAAGAGAATTAGATAGACTCTTAAATGAGCCTAATACCGACGATGAAAATTAAGGCGCGCCGAGATGGCACGCCTATCATTGGATATTTAATCGCTTTTTATATTAAATATCATTAGTCATAAGCTGATGTGCTGATCATCTCAAATGCAACCAAGCTATTGCCCGTGCGTTTGTTGTAGAATTGACAATAAAGCTTCTCACTCCCCGATGAATCTGAACGCGTATTTTCTCGCGCTAAAAAGCTGACGCCATATTTCCCGCGCTTCTTTAAATCATTAACATATACCTTGGCACGGTCGCTATTTGACCCCGAGGCGCAATCTTCGATACCTTGGTCATTTCCGCAATGTAATTTCATAGCGGATGTACCCAAATATTTGTCGCTTGTGCCATTCCAATCCCAATAATCAACTGCGCCTGCTCCTGGATCATCAGATTTCACGCACTGTAATTTATAATCTCTGCCTTTGTCTGTGGCTTTATATTTTGCTTTATCCACTTCAAAATAAAGAATCTGTTTTGATTGCAATGATGGCGCTATACAATCATTTGCAGTTCCTTTGGTGCGATTTATAAATCCTGTGCGCTTCTCTTTGGAGAAACCCTGCTGAAAAGTATAATCGCCTAAATAGCCTAATGTAACATTCTCAAGCTTTAGGCCTGAACATTTGGTTAGGCTGGTTAAGCTAGATGATGGCGTCCCCAAGGTAATATTAGAACTGCCCTTAGAAGATTTTTTCTTGCCCTTTTTCTTCTTTATCTTGCTTTTTTGCTTTTTTATTTCATTTTTCAGGCCGCCAAATTGACCATATGCAGTCGCCGTTGCCCCCAAGCTAAGCGAAACTGCAATAATCGAAACTAATAGCTGTTTTTTCATAATCATACCCCTTTATAGATGATAGGAATCTAATTAAAGATCGGGGGTCTTTTGAAAATGTACCATTTGGTATAAATGAGTATTATTTTTCAAAGTCATGTATATTATAGCTATATCTGTGGGGGGCAGATAAATATGGCAAGTGATACAGAAGCTACAAATGCAATAGATCAAGACCTCATCAAACTGGCCTATTCGATGGCAATCGATAGAAAAAGGTTTGAAGAAATGTTCATTCTATTGAGCGATAAATTTGACGATCTAAGCAATGATGTTCCACAGTTTGACCAAATATCATCGCCCGATTTTGTTAAATTAGAAACGCATTTTGAACATGCGCAATCCCTCATGGATGCGCAAGGACGCGAGATGGATACGGCCACCCACTCTATGAAAGTGATTGATGCCGATAATCACCCTTCCATGTTGATAGAGCCCGATGGGCGTGTTTTTTATGCCAACAAACCGGCCATTGAAATATTTGGAGTAAGAAAAGGCCAATATTTAAAAGATCAAATGTTTGAACATGGTCACCATCAAAATTTCATGAATAATTTGCGGCGTATGAAAGATTTTGAACCCAATAAAATCATTAGCATTTTCGGTATGAGCAATGTGAATGACCAAGATAATGACGAAATAATCAAAATCGCTCTCACAAAAGCCCATACGGCAAATGGCGATATAATGGCCCATATTTCCGCGATTAATATCAGTTGGATGGACAGCACAGGGCGCGGATTCAAATCATTATTCAATTTAACACCAGTCGAAATAGAAATCACCAAAGCTGTCGTTACGGGCGTATCGCTTAATAATTTGGCTGAAAAACGGGGACGTTCTATTGGTACAGTGCGCAATCAAACCAAAATGTTGCTCGCAAAGCTTAATCTGCGCTCTCAAACGGAATTGGCCTGCCTCTATTCTGGTTTTGCACAATATGATGGTAACTTAGTATCGCGCCCATTAGATCCACAAAGTACTGGATATGCCGCCGTGCAAAAAATGCTGTTGCGCGATAATGGACGGATGCTCGATTATCGTACCGCAGGGCCAGCTAATGGCAGAAATATTATCCTTGTCCCATCATTATTGGGCGGTATGGCCATTACAAAAAAATTGCATGATGCGCTACATCAACACAATATCCGGCTCATAATGCCATGGCGTCCAGGAGTAGGGGATAGCGGCATAGATGGAAAACCGTCCAAAAAGTCCTTTATAAAACATAGCGAAGATATAGCAGCGATGCTAAATGATCTAAAAATCGGTCAGGCTCCGATCATAGGATATGTGACGGGTGCTCATTATGCTATCGCTGCGGGTCAATATATACAGGATAGAATAAGCCATATTATCAATCTGAATGGCATTGTCCCAAGCGCCCATGGCCCGCATCTTAATCTGATAGACAAAAGAGAGCGTACCCGAATGTTCCTGTTGCGGACGACGCCAAAAATAGGACGTATGGTCATTCAAGCGGCCATGCGATTGGTGGATTCAGGATATGATTTAGAATTTATCTCCGCCCATTTAAGGAATAGCCCCCTTGATTTGAAAACAGCTGACGAAGATGAAGTGAAACATTTATTTCGCGCAGATTTTCGGCAAATAACCAAATATGGTTATGATGGATTGATAAATGATCTCATCCTATCGGCTATGGATTGGTCCTATTTGATAGAGCAATCCCCTTACCCCATTCATAATTTGGTGGGTGCCCACAATATAGATTTCACCCCAGAGGTCATCCAAACATATGCGCAGTCTATCGATAATTATAATGTAGAGATTATTGACAATGCAGGACATCTGGCGCTCTATCAACAGCCTGACATTATTTTCGACCGCATTAAGGCGATCATTGATTAAGGAACAGCTTTGATCCAATTAACAATCATTATCTTAAATGCGATAATAAATTCAGGCCCTAACGAAGCCAAGAAGCGTCTAATCATATTGGGGGATGATTGATGGGTTTTCCAGTAAAAATATTCAGCAAGCTCTGGAAGGTATTGCTTCTTTTATTGATCCTATATCTGGCATCCCCCCTCATAATGCATGCTTTGAACATGATGGGGCCTAATATCATAAATAATATATGCATCATAATAGTGATAATAATATTCTACAAAATGTTGGGCGTAAGATTTAAGTTAAGAACCCTAGAACTAACTTCCACTCAAAACCATAGTTTTAGACGGTTAGTATTAAAGGTTGTTCTTTGGTTTCCTATAGTATT
This sequence comes from uncultured Sphingorhabdus sp., assembly GCA_947492905.1. Taxonomy (GTDB): domain Bacteria; phylum Pseudomonadota; class Alphaproteobacteria; order Sphingomonadales; family Sphingomonadaceae; genus Sphingorhabdus_B. Next base: position 453,562 of record CANLOL010000001.1, read on the forward strand.
TTTTACAGGATGGATGACAGGAGAGACTGTAAATTTAAGCGTTAGCCAATATTATGTCTGGTCACCACCTGATTTTAATAAAGACGATCTGCCAAAGAAAATATATAATGGACGCAGTCTAGAAGATATAGAAGTGGATAGCATTGGTGAATTTAAAGAGTTGGTGACCCTTAATCATACACAATATGCTTATGCACGTGACTGTAAGGATTGTGAAACTGATGAACGAGAAATATTCAAAATTGCACATGTTCAAGATTCCTCATGCGACGGAATAGAAGATAAAGAGCTGATAGGTGATTATATAAGAGATGATGTGGATATATTTCATATCTTATCCCCAAATTATGTCGGCCCTTTGATAGAAAATCCTCGAACCGGCATATCTCGTCCCTCTAAAATTAATATTTGCGTTCAATTTGAAAGAATTGATAAGATGCCTGATGATGTTTATAGTTTAAGGGCTCTGCTGAGAGAAGAAGAAGATATAGGCAATGTTGTTTTATCTAGATTAACCTACGGGATGATACCTTCTAATAGATGGATTTTAGAAAAAAATGATATTGATTTGAATGATGATGATATTGTGCCATTTAAATATTGTATCGAAAAACGTATTTCAAACATAAGAAACAAATTTGCATCCTTTATCACAGGTGTGCGAATTAAAAAAACAATCGAATACGAATGCCAAGCCAATAATATATCTGATCCTTCATCATCGGTTCTAACACATAACTTAATTTGAATCGGAATAATTATAAAATGCGGCATGGTTGCAAATCGGGAACAATGTTATAGTAAACCTTATAGTGCCTAAATTAACGATTTGTTAACCATATAATCGCATAGATTTGCTACATATTTGCAAATATTAAGGAAAAGCTTTGGCCCAATTATCATCTGCTATTTCAAAGGTTTTAATCACAGGCGGCACTGGCAGTTTTGGCAAGACCATGCTCAAAGGATTGCTGAAAGAAGATGTTTCAGAAGTGCGCGTTTTCAGCCGTGACGAAGAAAAGCAAGATATGCTGCGCAATCAAATTACCGATCCGCGCGTGCGCTTTTTCATCGGTGATGTGCGTGATCGCACTAGCGTAGACCGCGCCATGAAGGGGGTGGATGCTTGTTTTCATGCAGCGGCCCTCAAACAAGTGCCATCATGCGAATTTTTCCCATTAGAGGCGGTGCGCACCAATATATTGGGCAGCGAAAATGTAATCCGCAGCGCAATAGAACAGCAAGTCAAAAGCTTAGTATGCCTATCCACCGATAAGGCCGTCATGCCGATTAATGCAATGGGCCTGTCCAAAGCGATGATGGAAAAGTTGGTTCAAGCCGCAGCCCGTGAAATTGGCACCGATGCCGATACCACCATCAGCTGTGTGCGCTATGGTAATGTTATGTATTCGCGAGGTTCGGTCATTCCATTATTTGTGAATCAGATTAAACAAGGCATTCCCATCACCATTACAGAGCCGCAAATGACGCGCTTTTTAATGCCGCTTAGCGATAGTGTTGCGCTGGTGAATTTTGCTTTTGAACATGCACGCCAAGGCGATTTATTCATCAAAAAAGCTGCTGCAAGCACGATAGAAGATTTGGTCACGGGCTTATTAGAGCTATTTGGACGCCCTGACCATGAAGTTAAAATCATCGGCTGGCGCCATGCCGAAAAATTATATGAGACATTGGCCAGCTTGCAAGAGCTTACTACCGCACAAGATATGGATGAATATTGGCGTTTGCGCCTTGATGCGCGCGATCTTCATTATAGCGCTTATTTCTCTGAAGGTGTTGAAAAAACAGGACCATTAGAAGATTATCATAGCCATAATACGCAGCGCCTAGATGTCCAAGGCGTCAAAGATATATTGCTCGCCCTGCCCGAAATTCAGGATGAATTAAAGGCATGGAACGCATAATGAAACGTATTGCCATCACTGGCGCAAAAGGGCTTCTTGGGTGGCATAGCGCGGCGCATCTGCATGCCGCCAATTGCGGTGCGCGCTTTAACGGCGATGAAGCTCCTTATGATATTATTCAAATCGACCATGCTGCTTTTGATGATGGCCTATCGGAACGTCTGCACGGAGTAGATGCGATACTTCATTTTGCAGGGGTGAATCGCGGCGATGATGTCGAAACGGCCAATCCAGAGATTGCGCAAAAATTGGTGGATGCATGTGCTAAGGCTCAAATCAACCCGCATATTGTCTATGCCAACAGTAGCCATGCCGCCTATGATACGCCCTATGGCAATGCCAAGCGCATCGCAGGGGAAATATTATCCCAATATGCCAATCGCTACACCAATATGATTTTGCCGCATATTTTTGGCGAATGTGCGCGGCCACATTATAATAATGTTACGGCAACGCTAATTGATTGTCTATGGAATGATAAAACACCAGAGATTAACCCAGAGGGCCGCGTTAATTTGTTGCATGCTGGGGCAGCCGCAGATAGTGCCATTGATGCGATATTGACAGAAACAATGGGCGATATTGCGCCCAAAGGCCGCGATATGAGCATTCACGATTTATATGAAAAGCTTAGCCATTTTCATGCCCTTTATCAGGATAATATCTTCCCCAATCTATCCGATGATTTTGATTTAGCATTATTCAACAGCTATCGCAGCGCAGCCTTTCCGCATCATTACCCAAAGGCGATGAAAATCAACTCTGACCATCGCGGCACATTATTTGAGAGCGCAAAAGGCGGGAATGCCAGCCATACATTTTTATCCACCACAGCCCCCGGCAAAATACGCGGCGATCATTTTCATTTAGGACTAGTTGAGCGTTTCTTAGTCGTATCGGGTGAGGCCATCATTCGTATCCGCAAGGTTTTAACCGACGAAGTGCATGAATTTCATGTATCGGGTGATACGCCCGTAGCGATTGACCAAATCCCATTACACACCCATAATATTGAAAATATCGGGGATGAGGATGTGATTACATTTTTCTGGGCGCATAGCATTTTTGATCCCAGCAACCCCGATACCTATGCTGACCCTGTTTGAGATATAAATTATGACATTAAACATCACCACGATATTGGGCACACGGCCAGAGATTATCCGCCTATCGCGGGTCATGAATAGGCTGGATAATCATGTGAACCACCGCATCATTCATACCGGGCAAAATTGGGACTATGAATTGAATGAAGTGTTTTTCAAAGATTTGGGCGTGCGCAAACCCGATCATTTCATGGGCGTTGATACATCATCTTTGGGCAATGTTTTGGGCGGCATATTGGTCGAAACCGAAAAAGAATTACAAAATAACCGCCCTGATGCAATCCTCATATTGGGCGATACCAACAGCGCAATAGCTGCATTAATGGCACGGCGAATGAAAATACCCGTCTATCATATGGAAGCTGGCAACCGCAGCTTTGACCGTAATGTGCCAGAGGAAACCAACCGCCGCATGGTCGATCATATTAGCGATTTTAATCTGGTCTATACCGAACATGCGCGCCGCCATCTGCTCAGCGAAGGCATGGAGCATCGCCGTATCTATTTGACAGGATCGCCCATGCGCGAGGTGCTCGATCATTATCGCGACAAAATCGAAGCATCGGATATATTATCACAGCTCAGCCTTACAAAAGGGCAATATTTTATCGCATCTTTGCACCGCGAAGAAAATGTCGATAGCAAAGAGCGTCTCATGCAGCTGATGGAAGCGCTAAATAAATTAGCTGAAACTTATGATTATCCGATTATATTATCGACCCATCCGCGCACTCGCAAACGCCTTGACGCCATCGAAGGCCTATCGCTGCATTCCAATATTAAGGATATGAAGCCCTTTGGTTTTCATGATTATAATGCTCTGCAAATGAACAGCTTTTGCGCGATTAGCGACAGCGGCACGATTGCCGAAGAATCCAGCCTATTGGATTTTCCTGCTATCACCCCGCGCGATGCTATTGAACGGCCAGAGGCGATTGATACTGGCAGCATCATAGCAACAGGCCTCAAATGCGATGCTATATTAGAGGCGGTTCAATTGGTAAGCACGCTCCATAAAGATCGCGAGAATATTATCCCCGATGATTATCAAATCAAAAATACATCGCAGCGGGTGGTCAAATTAATCATGGGAAGCGCGCGCCTATCCAATGATTGGGATGGCATCAGGATGCATGACTATATTTAAAAGGGCCACTCTTTGACCTTATTGCAACGGGCCATAAAACGGATGTTTGATGTCATATTGGCAATCATATTATTGCTGCTGACATGGCCAATCCTATTGATAGCCATGTTCATAGCGCGCATAGATTGCAAAGCCAGCGGCCTATTTTCGCAGTTACGCATAGGCAGGTATGGCAAGCCTTTTACCATTTATAAGATACGCTCGATGCGCGCTAATGATGCATCCAAAGAGGGTTATGTCACCGCATCCAATGATGCGCGTATATCAAAATCTGGGGCTTTTTTTCGCAAAAGCAAAATCGATGAATTGCCGCAACTCTGGAATATCATCATCGGTGAAATGTCCTTCATTGGGCCGCGGCCCGATATGCCCGGATATGCCGATAAGCTATCGGGCGATGATCGAGCAGTTTTGCAATTACGCCCAGGTATCACAGGGCCAGCGACGCTGAAATATCGCAATGAAGAGGATATTTTAGCAGCGCAAGATGACCCGCAAGCCTATAATGATACGGTTTTGTGGCCCGATAAAGTCGCCATCAATCGCGCCTATTTGGATAATTATAGTTTCTTCGAAGATTTGCGCTTATTATGGCGCACAATCAGCGGGACATGAGCATGAAGATACTCATCATCTATCGCCATTTTTGGCCCGACAGTCCGCCCTATGCTTCTATGTTGCGGACATTGGCCAGCCGCTTAGTTGAAAATGGCCATAGCGTTGAAATATTGTGCGAGCAGCCCTGCTATAAAGAGAGCGATCTCGCTAAACAAAGCCCAAGCCTTGAGGATTTAGACGGTATTGTCGTTAAGCGCCTGCGCCGTTTTCCTTTTGCGAATATTGCCCTCATGCGCAAATTGGGCAGCTTTGCATTTGCGGGCCGTGCTCTGTGTAAATCAATCGTCTCTCGCATTAGAGGAGAGCGCTATGATTTGATATGGAGCGCCTCTATCCCGCCCGTTGTCCAAGGCGCATCGGCAGGCCTAATCGCGCGGATTTTTGACGCGAAACTCCTCTACCATATCCAAGATATATATCCCGAATTAGCATCGCATATGGGATATTTAAAACCCAGCAATCCTCTCTATAAATTATTGGCTCTCATCGAGCGCAGCACGCGCCGCAGAGCGGACCGCATCATCACCCTGTCACAGGATATGGCCAATAAGGTGAGCAGCCTTACCAGCAAATCTGATAATATCCGCATCATCAATAATTTTGGCCTGCAATCTTTTGATGCCCCCGCAAAAACAGAAATCTCGCCACCTTCCGATAAGCAAAGCGAAGCAAAAAGCGATATAGTCAATTTTATCTTTGCAGGTAATTTGGGCGTATTTCAAAAATTAGAAAATGTGATTGATGCTATGCATTTGGCCAAGCGCGATGATGCTATGCTGAGCTTTATGGGCGAAGGCAAAGCATTAGATATGCTCAAATCACGTAGCCAAAATGCTGATAACATCCATTTTTTAGCGCACCGCCCGTTTGAACAAGCCCGCCAAGAAATTGCCAAAGCCGACGTCGGAATTGTATCCCTAGAGGCTGGCGTTTATCAATATGCTTTTCCATCCAAAACATTGACCTATTGGGATTTGGGTTTGCCCGCCTTAGTGATTGTTGAACCCGATAGTGCATTGGCGCAATTTTGCGCGATGCGCGAAGTTGCTTTGGTGGTCGCACCCGATGACATAGAGGGGCTATCAAAAGCAATAACGCGCCTAAGCACAGACACGGCATTGCGAGAGCGCATGGCAGCGCAGGTAAAGATTGTCCGAGAAGAAATGAGCTTACCCGCAATTTTATCACAATGGGATATGATGATAGAGGAGCTATCCGATGCCCAATAAGGTAAAATCTGCGGCTATCATCGTGAATTGGCGCGAACCGCATATGACATTGCGCGCCGCCGAGAGCTTATTACAGCAAAGCAGTCCGCTTGATCGCATCATGATTGTCGATAATGGAAGCGGCGATGATAGCGCCGAAATATTAGCACAATCATTGGAACAATATGATAGATGCACCCTGATTTGCTTGCCTGAAAATCTTGGATTTGGCGGCGGTAATAATGCAGCATTACGCATGCTATTATCTGATGGCTTTGATAGGATATGGCTGTTTAACAATGACGCTATTGCCGATAAAAATTGCCATGAAAAATTGCAACAACGCATGCATAGTGATGATGGTATCGGCGCAGTAGGCAGCACAATCTATGATCCCAAAAAGCCCAATGAAAATAACATTGGCCATTATTTTGATCTCAAATCACTCACGGCGAAAATGCTCTATGATGAGGCATCATTAAACAAAAAACCCTATGCATGGGTGACGGCCGCCTCAGTATATTTGCGCGGTGATGCCTTGCGAAAAGCAGGAATATTTGACGAGAGCTTTTTTATGTATTGGGAAGATGTTGATCTATGCATGCGCATAAAAGAGGCAGGTTATACGCTATCGGTGGCCCAAGATGCTATGGTGGAACATGAAGCAGGCACAAGTTCCGATAAAATGCCCGTACAGCGTTATTTATGGCATTTATCATCCCATTTGCACTGGCATCAAAAACATGTCTCCACGGGTGTTGCTGCGAAGATGAAAATTAAGTCCAAATATTTGATTAAAGCAATATTTGACCGAGACTTGGAACGCGCTATCGCTCTATTCAAAGCTTAAATTAAGTCCATTATAGTTTGCGCTCTGACACCAGGCGCAAATTGCGCAAGATGTTGATCTATGCCCGATGGCACTCGCGCTATATCCAAATTCTCTAAGGTTTGCTTGTCATATATCATCCCATAATCGCCCACCGTATCGCGCAATCCGCCCACATTGCTATGGATGACAATAGCGCCTTGTGCCAACGCCTCTAGCGCACCAATGCCAAAGCCTTCATAATGCGAGAGTTGCAGATAATATTTATGAGAGCGCAGCAATTCATATTTCTCTTTGGCGCTAATATAGCCGGTAATGCGCACGCGCTCTGCGATATTCAAACGCGCTGCCTCTGCATCAATTAGATCGCGCCTATCGTCACGGCCAATGATAGTGAAATATGTATCAGGATATTTTTGCGCCGCCAAAGCAATAAATTCTAAGGCTTCATACAGTCCTTTTCGGCGAATATTATTGGCGCTGTCCAAACCGCATATCGTCATAAAAGAGGCTGCTGTTCGAAAATCATGGGCCACTGGATTTTCCGATGGGACCTTAGACAATTTCTCCGTTACCGCAGGAACGCCATGATAGCTTAATTTGATTTTACCTTTTCCAATGAAGGCCAATTCACGCATACGTTCATAATCGCTGGTTGATACTGCCAATATTTTTTTGGCTATCAACAGGCCGATATAAAATAATATTATCCGTCCGATATAAGAGAATATATTGGGCGCAAATTCGCGGCGTAATTGTTCAGCACCGCCCGTCAATATGGTGCGTTTGCCGCGCAGCAAGGCAATGAAGGCAGCTAAGGATGCAAAGGAGAAGAAATAGCCAAGCAGCGCATCATAGCGGCCAAAAAACACATCGCGAAATTGCCGCGATGTCATGACACGCTCTACATCATCATGGGCGCGCAAGCTATCTGCTTCATCGGCATAAAAGCCTTGATCTAACATCGAAGATCGCGGTACGCGCGCATAGAGCAATATGGATTTACCCTTCATAACCAAACCGCTGTAATGTAGGGCCAATCAATTGCATAATCGCATCATCTGGCCTATCGCCGCGCCCTTTTCCAACCGAACTATGATGCACCGAAGCACAGGCTTGCTCAATAGAGTTCTTTGCAATATCTTCGCCCAGATAATGCATGATATTGCTAATTTCTTGGCGTGGGTCTGCTGTTAAATCTTCATATTTAAGGCTATGATAATCGCCCAAAGCCTCTAAATCATCCTGTGCTTTTTCAACGCAAGCGCGCCATTGCTGCACGCATAATTCATCCAATGATATATCTTTATCTAAGGAAGCCATATCGGCAAATTGTGGCCCCCAAAAAGACATATGCGCCTTAGACCCAAGCAATAATTGCGCCCGCGCCTTGATAAAGCGCCCTCCATAAATAGGAAGATCCAGCATCGGTGTATGCCGAATTTTGGCCCAATAATAAGGCCAGCTTTGCACTTCCATCTCTCCGCGCCACCGTTTCTTAGCCGAAGCCAAGACATCAACCCCATCGCGCACAATGAACAAAAATTTAGCTTCTGGAAAAATCTCTACAATGAAGGGGATACGCAGACTATTGGCACAGGTTTTTTCGACAATATATTGCGGTTTACCGCTGCGCAGCCATTGTTGATGAAATGCGCCTCTTATGAATTTTTTGACTGAAGCTGTAGCCATTTCCGCATCAAATTCATCATGCACAGCAGAGAGGTTACCATGACGCCAAATCGGGTTAATCTCATCACAATCCCAGGTCGTAAATCCATCAAATTTGCACAATGTATCGCGCAAAATATTGGTACCAGAGCGCCCTGCGCCAATGATGATAAGCGGCGTAAATTTTATCGCTTCGTCCATCGCCCCTCACCCTTAATAATTGACCCAATAGTCATGATAATGTGCATATCTGCGTCCATAGGGTTAATCCATGACTCTTTGATAGCGATAGTGCAATGGATTTTTCATAGCTGGCTATATATGTCGGTAAAGAATGACGGATGAAAATGATAGGATCATCATAAAGATTGACGCTATGGCGCGAGCTGCCATAAGGTTTGGAAAATTTTGGGCAAACGGAATGAGCAATGCATAATATTTATCCCTCTTGGCCGCATTTCACCGATGAGGAAGCCGATGCTGTTCACAATGTGATTGCATCGAACAAAGTTAATTATTGGACGGGGCAAATCGGCCGAGAATTTGAGCGCGAATATGCGGCTTGGGCCGATAGCAAGCGTGCGATAGCATTGGCCAATGGTACTTTGGCGCTTGATCTTGCCCTAAAAGCATTAGGCATAGGCAAAGGCGATGAAGTCATCGTCACGCCGCGCAGCTTTATAGCATCGGTATCCAGCGTGGTGACTGCGGGGGCGACCCCGATTTTTGCAGATGTGGATTATGACAGCGGCAATTTGAGTGTAGAGACGATAGCGCCCAAAATCACCAAAGCGACAAAAGCCATTATCCCTGTGCATTTGGGGGGCTGGCCCGCCGATATGCCAGCGATTATGCAATTGGCCAATGCGCATGATATTGCCGTAATAGAGGATTGCGCCCAAGCGCATGGTGCTAAAATCAATGGAAAATCCGTGGGCAGTTTTGGTCATGTTGGCGCTTGGTCATTTTGCCAAGATAAGATTATGACCACCGGCGGCGAAGGCGGCATGGTTACCACCCAAGACGAAGATTTATGGCAATATATGTGGTCCTATAAAGACCATGGCAAAAATTGGGATGCTGTTTACAATCAGCAGCATCCGCCCGGATTTCGGTTCGTACATGATAGCTTTGGCACCAATTGGCGCATGTTGGAAATGCAGTCCGCAATAGGGCGTATCCAATTACAGCGAATGGAGGGCTGGCGCGCGCGCCGCACAAAAAATGCCGCCATGATAGCGCAAGCCCTTGCGCCTTTTGATGCAATTATCCGCAGACCAAAACCCAATGATGGATTTGTGCATGCCTATTATAAATATTATGCTTATGTGCGGCCTGAAACGTCTATTGACCGTGATGCATTAGTGTCCAAATTGATCGAAAATAATGTGCCTGTTATGCATGGCACATGTTCGGAAATTTATCTGGAAAAAGCTTTTGATAATACGCCATGGCGTCCAGAAACACGTTTGCCCATAGCAAAAGAATTGGGCGAAACCAGCATGATGTTCATGGTGCATCCGACATTATTGGATGATGATATGGAAAAAATATGCGCCTCTATCACCGAAGTGATGAAGAGCATATAATAAGCGCCCTAGCCTTTATTCTTCATTAGGCGCACCAAATATTGCCCATATTCGGTTTTAAGAAGCGGCTGTATATAGTCGCTTAATTGTGCATCATCAATCCAGCCATTGCGATAGGCGATTTCTTCTGGACAGCCAATTTTTAGCCCTTGGCGTTTTTCCACGGTACGGACAAATTCGCCCGCCTCGAGCAAGCTTTCATGCGTGCCTGTATCCAGCCAAGCATAGCCGCGCCCCATTTTTTGCAAATCAAGCGCGCCTTTATCCAAATATTGTTCGAGCAATGACGTGATTTCCAATTCACCGCGATGCGAAGGCACAATATTAGCCGCAAGTTTCGGAGCATCACCATCCAAGAAATATAATCCGGTTACGGCAAAATCAGACGCAGGATTTTCCGGTTTTTCAATGATAGAATTAACCGTGCCATCCTCTTCGAAACCAACGACGCCATAACGCTCTGGGTCAGCAACTTGATAAGCAAATACAGTGCCGCCGCTTTCTTTATCAGATGCCGCTTGCATCAATTCAGGCAGGCCATGACCATAAAAAATATTATCGCCCAGCACCATTACCGATGGCGCTCCTGCCAAAAATTCTTCTGCCAATAAATAGGCTTGCGCTAGCCCCTCAGGTTTGGCCTGTACAATATAGGTCAGCTCCATACCCCATTGGCTGCCGTCCGATAATAGGCGCTGAAATTGGGCCTGGTCTTCGGGCGTGGTAATAATCGCTACTTCATTGATGCCCGCCAGCATCAAAACGCTGAGCGGATAATAGATCATCGGCTTATCATAGATAGGCAATAATTGTTTGGATACAGATCGGGTGACAGGGAATAGACGTGTGCCGCTGCCGCCTGCTAAAATAATGCCTTTACGCTGTGTCATCTGCTGTAATCCTTTTTAAGCAATCGTCCAATGCAATGCGCCAATCCGGTGCGCTCAGGCCGTATAAGGGGGCAAGATGCGATGAGTCTAGCCTCGAATTTAATGGCCGCACTGCTGGCGTTGGATAGTCTGTGGTGGGAATGGCATGTATCACAACTTCTATGCCCGCTTTTTTGACAATCTCTTGCGCAAATTCTGCCCAGCTCACACAAGGCGCACCCGCATAATGAATGATTTGCGTGCTCGATTGATAGGGTTTTTCATGCTCTTGCTTAGCAATATTTAGCAATGCCGAGGCAATATCAACTGCGCTGGTTGGCCCGCCAATTTGATCACCCACAATGTTCAATTCATCATTCGCATCTGCAATGCGCAAGATTGTTTTGACGAAATTCTTGCCATGCGATGAAAAAACCCATGATGTGCGCATGATTATATTACGGCCCTCTGTACCTCTAATCAGGCGCTCGCCAGCGGCTTTGCTAAGCCCATATTGGTTTGGCGGGTCGATCGGATCATCAATGCTCCAGCACGTATCGCCATCGCCGCGAAATACATAATCGGTGGAAATATGTAGGAGAGGAATCTGCTTTTGCGCAGCCGTCTGCGCCATGATATGCGGTGCATCCGCATTAATTTTATGCGCTAAATCTTGCTCGCTCTCTGCTCCATCAACATTGGTATAGGCGGTAGCATTGATAATCACATCACAAGGGTTATCGGCAATGGCCGCCCTAATCGCATCACCATCGCACACATCAACATCATCGCGGCTAAGCGCGGTAAAATCATAGCCTGATGCAGCGGCCTGCAACCCTAATTCGCTGGCCACTTGCCCGCTTTTTCCAAATATTAAAAGTCGCATATCACCCCTATAAGCATATCATAGCAAAGCCTATTGAGGGCTTTATTTACCCAGCCTTACGCCTACGCCTTTGCGTTCCAATAAAGGGCGCCACCAGCCTTCATTATCCAAATACCATTGCACCGTTTTGCGCATGCCTTGTTCCAATGTTACCGAGGGAGACCAGCCCAATTCCTTTTCTATCCGGCTAGCATCAATAGCATAGCGCATATCATGCCCTGGACGATCTTGGACATAAGTAATTTGATCAGCATAAGGTGTGATATTGGGCACAAGATCATCCAAGATTGAACAAATAATCGTCACCAAATCGATATTACGCGCTTCATTATTACCGCCAATATTATAGGTGCGTTTATTCTCACCCTTTTCCAACACGCGCAGCAGCGCATCAGCATGATCCTCTACATAGAGCCAATCGCGAACATTAAGCCCTTGCCCGTAAACAGGGATTTCTTTGCCCGAAATGGCATTGATAATCACCACAGGAATTAATTTTTCTGGGAATTGATAGGGGCCATAATTATTTGAACAATTGGTCAAAACAAAGGGCATTCCATAGGTTTCTCCCCAAGCGCGCACCAAATGATCGCTCGCCGCTTTGCTGGCAGAATAAGGCGAATTAGGGGAATAAGCCGTGCTCTCTTTAAACAAGCCTGTATCGCCCAATGTGCCATAGACTTCATCGGTGGAAACATGATGGAATCGAAATGTATCCGGGCGGCCTTGCGCTTCCCAATAACTGCGCGCAGCTTCGATCATATTATAAGTACCGACAATATTGGTGTCGATAAATTCAGCAGGGCCATCAATGGAACGATCCACATGACTTTCTGCTGCCAAATGCATGATGCTATCTGGTTTATAATCGGCAAAAATAGTATCAAGCGCGTTTCGGTCTCTAATATCTGCCTGCTTAAAATGATAAAGCGGGCTATGCGCAGCATCACCCATATTTTCGAGGTTAGCCGCATAGGTTAAACTATCGAGATTTAATATATCAACACCGCGATCGACAGCCAATCGTATGACAGCAGACCCAATAAAACCTGCCCCGCCCGTAACCAATAATTTCATAATCTACCCTCTAAATTTATTCGGTAAAGATAAATGGCGATTCAAATTCAGCAAATGATGGCGCTTTGCTGTCTTTGTCCGACAAAATTGCGCTGCCATCAAACTGCCAATCAATCGCCAAATCTGGATCATCGAATCGCACACCCCCATCGGCTTCGGGTGCATATATATCACTGCATTTATACATAACATGCACATTTTCTTCGCATGTTATAAATCCGTGCAAAAACCCCCTAGGAACGAGCAATTGTTTGCCATTTTCTTCGGATAATAGCTCTGCCACCCATTGCCCATAGGTTGGCGATCCTTTGCGCACATCGACGGCGACATCCAATATTGAACCAATGGCGGCGCGCACCAACTTATCTTGAGCATGGGGAGGCGCTTGATAATGCAACCCGCGCACCGTTCCTTTATCGGCTGAGAAGCTGTGATTATCTTGGACAAAATCAACCGTAATGCCTGCGGTTTCCATGGTCACTTGATTCCAGCTTTCGGTGAAATAACCGCGATTATCGCCAAACTTTCTGGGGGTTATGATTTTACAGCCCGCTAATTTGGTATCTACCACTTCCATATCATGTCCTTAATCTATATTTAGGACGTCTCTATAGAATATTAACGGCCAACGCTAGTATAAGAAAAACCAATATCTGTCATATCGCTTGCATTATATATATTGCGCAAATCGACCAGTATATTTCCGTTCATAGAGGATAAAATACGTTCCAAATCTAGGGCACGGAAAATATCCCATTCGGTAACAATGGCCAGAGCATCTGCTCCTTGCGCCGCTTCATAAGCATCCTGCTTCATTTCCACTTGCGGCATCATATCAGCAGCAACTTGCATGCCTTCAGGATCATAAGCGCATATATGCGCACCGGCATCTTCCAATGCGCCCACAATAGCAATAGAGGGTGCATCGCGCATATCGTCTGTATTGGGTTTGAAAGTAAGGCCCAATAGAGCAATTTTTTTACCGCGCGCATCACCGCCTATGGCCTCTATGATTTTGCGGCCCATCGCCCGTTTGCGGCTATCATTAACCTGTACAACCGATTCCACAATGCGCATTGGGCTGTCATAATCTTGGGCTGTTTTCATCAGCGCAAGCGTATCTTTGGGAAAACAAGAACCGCCATAGCCCGGGCCAGCGTTCAAAAATTTACTGCCAATCCGATTATCCGAACCCATACCGCGCGATACATCTTGGACATTCGCGCCCACTTTTTCGCATAAATCAGCCATTTCATTAATGAAGGTAATCTTTGTCGCCAAAAAGGCATTGGCCGCATATTTAATAAGCTCTGCGGTACGGCGACCCGTGAACAACAGCGGCGATTCATTCAAAAATAAAGGACGATAGATTTCGCGCATCACTTGGCTAGCATCTTCGTCTTCGCTACCAATCACAATTCGATCAGGACGCTTAAAATCATCAATAGCTGCGCCTTCACGCAAAAATTCTGGGTTTGAAACAACCGATATATTTTTTTCTGGCGCTTGTTCGCGCATAATATGTTCGACTTCATCGCCTGTACCGACTGGCACAGTAGATTTGGTGACTATCACAGCATGGGACGCGCAATGATCCGCAATTTCAGCCGCTGCCGCATAAACATAGCTTAAATCGGCATGGCCATCACCGCGCCGCGATGGTGTGCCTACGGCTATGAAAATAGCATCAGCATTTTTAACGGCTTCGATAGAGGTAGTGAAGGATAAGCGCCCAGCATCAACATTGCGCGCCACCAGCGCATCCAGCCCTGGTTCATATATCGGCATAATATTATCTTCGAGCGCACTAATCTTTGACGCATCTTTATCCACGCAAATGACATCATGGCCAAAGTCAGAGAAACACGCCCCAGACACAAGACCTACATAGCCAGTACCGATCATTGCAATTTTCATAGTATCATCCGCCCATATAATCTGAAACGTTATGCCCAGAAAGGTTTAAAATCACGTTTAGATTATCATGGCAATAGGATGAAGCAGATTTTTGATATTAATATGACCCAATAGCATCGCGAATGCGTTTTAACGTATGGCCTCTCACAAATCCTTTGTTCGCATGATAAGCGCGAGACGGTAATTGTGCCAATTGCGCTGCTAATTTTTCTGCAGTCGGCAGCAAAGCATCTTCCTCAACCGCCATATCCAAATAACCAGCCTTAATGGCATCGTCGACGCCATATATTTCCGATTGGACCAAGCTGCGCGTCATATAATGTGGGTTCAGCCTATCGCGCGGCAATTCAACTGCGAACACTGGCAAGTTCATATTATTGAGCGTTTCATTTGCGCCAAATTTATAATCGCCTTTGGTACCAATGCGCGTATCACAAGCACATAGGAAAAAACTACCCATCGCAATAGCATGGCCGCTACATGCAGCAATAATTGGCAATTTACTCTCATAGATACGGCACAGCATTTCACTCGCATCATCAAGCAATTTGCTCAATTCTTCGCGCGATGCGCTTGGTAATTTTTTCAGATTGAATCCGCCGCTAAACACACCCTTACGGCCCGTGATAATCAGCGCCTTAGCCTGATCTTCTGCTTGATCTAGCAAAGCAATAAAGGCCGTCATCCAATCCCAATCAATCGCATTTGCCTTACCATCATCCAATGTGATGGTGGCGATATCATCTTTAATATTGATCGTCATACTCATGCTATATTCCTTATATTTAATTACGCGATTAAATCACAGCTTATCGCCCAAAAGTCAAGCACGCCAAAAGGAAATAGCCATTAGAGCAAAATATCTTGGAAAAATGTCAATGTGCGCTGCATATAGGCATCATCATTCAGTCCCGACATTTGCGCATGGTTTAATCCTTCTACTATCCACAGAGCTTTAGGGCCCTTTATAGCATCATGCATTTCTTTAACCTCGGATGGCGGAGTATAAATATCCTTATCACCGCCCAATAATAAGGCCGCGCCTTCAAATTGCGCCGCTGCTTTTACGGGGCTTATCGTGTCGGGTGAGCGCCCATAACGAATATAGGATTGATAGCTGAGCAAAGGCTCAATTGCGCCAACACGATTGCCAATCGCACGCCGTAAATCAGGAAAGACAGATTGTAATATCATGGCATCAGCCGCCAATGGCCCGCTATCGCCGATTAAGGCTGCGCTGCCGCCCAATGATAATCCCAATACGCCAATTTTCGCGCCTTGTTGTTTTATTTTCAGAAAATCAAACGCTGTATAAGCATCTATGCTCTCATATACACCATAGCTTTTTGATTCAGCTTGCGATTGCCCATGGCCGCGAAAATCAATTGCTAAGACCGCAAAGCCAGCCTCATTATAGACGCGCATGTGCCGCCAAAATTGCGCGCGCGAACCACCATTGCCATGCAACATCAAAATGGCGGGGCTATTGTCTTGTGGACCAGCAATATAGCTGCCTTTTATTGTCACACCGTCGGGCGTGCTAAGCTCGATAATTTCTTCATTATCTGCCAATTGCGGAACATCATAGGGCGTGGCTTTATTCACCAATGAAGAAAGCGCGTAAATCATCACCAAGGCGAAAAATATCGCAAAGATTGTCAGAGATAAAAATTTACGCATCGGGCTTCATTTTAATGCCCCACAGTCTCGCCGCGCTCTAAACCCGATAATTGCAATTGCTCATCAATTTGCGCCATCAAACGCTCTAAGCCTTCTTCGCTCGATGCCTCAGCCCGCGCGACCAATACATCTTGGGTATTTGATGCGCGTAGCAGCCACCAACCATCGACAGTGTTAACGCGCGCGCCATCGGTGTTGTTCACATCCGCTCCATCCGCAGAGAGACGCTCTAACACTTCGTCAATCACTGCAAATTTACGGCTCTCATCTACTTGAAAGCGCATTTCTGGCGTATTGATCATTTCCTTCATGTCGCTGCGCAATTCCGTCACCGATTGACCAATGCTTGCCGATGCACTCATGAGCCGAATGGCGGCATAGGGCGCATCATCAAATCCATAATATTCATGTTTGAAAAACACATGGCCGCTCATTTCACCTGCTAATGGCGAACCTGTTTCCTTCATTTTGGACTTAATCAGGCTGTGGCCCGTTTTCCACATCAGTGGCTTTCCGCCCAATTCATCAACGCGATCATAGAGCGCCTGTGATGCCTTTACATCGGCTATAATCGTAGACCCTGGTAGCGCTTTTAATACTTCTTGCGCATAAATTTGTAGCAATTGATCGCCCCAAATCACGCGGCCTTGCCCATCAATGGCACCGATACGATCTCCATCGCCATCAAAAGCCACTCCAAAATCGAGATTGTTGTCCGCGACACATTTTTTCAAATCGACCAAATTGGCTTCTTCGGTTGGATCGGGATGATGATTGGGGAAATTACCATCAACTTCAGTGAACAGCATAAAATGCTCGCCCGGCAATTTCTGGGTCAATTTTTCAATGATCGGCCCTGCGGCCCCATTACCCGCATCCCAGCCGATACGAAACGCTTTTTGAGGAGCCCCCTCCAAAATGCGCGCAACATATTGGTCCATTATATCGAGCGATTCCGACCCAGCCGAACCCGAATCCCAGTCCCCGCTAGACGCCATAGTTCCCAGTTTTTGAATGTCAGCCCCGAAAAAAGGACGCCCCTTAAACACCATTTTGAAGCCATTATAGTTGGCGGGATTGTGACTGCCGGTTATTTCTATGCCGCCGTCAACATCATCCAATACGCATTCAGCATAATATAACATTGGCGTTGGCCCCATGCCAATGCGCACGGCTGTTATTCCGCTGTCATTCAATCCCGCGACCAGAGCTTCTTCGAGCATAGGCGAGCTAAGACGGCCATCATAACCAATCGCCGCTTTTTTGCCGCCATCGCGCGCCAATAATGTGCCAAAACCACGGCCAATAGCATAGGCATCTTTTTCGCCCAATGTTTCGCCAATAATGCCTCTGATGTCATATTCGCGCAAACTAGTGGGATGGAAAACATGCGATGTCATTTTCATAAGGATAAGCCTTTATTTGAGTATTTCTCTAATAATACGTCTATCGCCTTCAATTGTTAAGACGATATTTAATCAAAGTATCTTTGGCTAAATTAATAGCTCTAGCATAATCTTCATCGCCGCCGCGATCGGGGTGATGCTCTTCTAATAATTTGCGATATTTTCTTTTTATAGTGGCATCATCATCATCGGCCTTTACGCCCAATAAGGCGCGCGCTTGGATTACATCATCGGGTATAGGATCAGGCGAAGATAGGGAATCAGAGCTTTGTTTGAATTTCGAAGCAATCATTTTGCGCAAAAAACCGCGCCCTAAAAAACCGGCTATTGCAGTTGTGATCGCACCTTGCGGAAATAAACCGCGCGAAAATAAAAATAGAGCCACCAACCCCAAGATAATGGGAAAGATAGCATTTTTCGATATTTTACCAGTATAGAATAGATATGCAAAAACTGCCAAACCAATGATAAGTATGAACGGCATATATTTATGCGCTCACTTTTTTTGTAGCAGATTTAGCATTCGCCTTTGATGCAGGCTTCACGGCCGCTTGCGATTCTGGATTGCTAAAATCTGGCAGATTAAGCGCAGCCACCAATTCGCGCAATTCTTGGCGCGCAACGATATGCGCTGTCGCTAAGCCGCCAAGATGGCCTTTATCAATAAGCGTCAGGCCCGATGGAAATAATTCACGATATATCACACGCTCATTAAGGCCCGATATTGTCCTAAAACCAGCACGCTTTGATAATTCCTCAGTGGCATTCAACATACGGCGTTGGTTGCGCGCTTCCATATTGTGCAGACGATTGCGCAACACGACCCAATCAATACTCACACCATCGGCTTTGGCGCGGGCTTTGCGCGCATCCCAGATTAATTCTGCATAAAAGCTCAGTTTTTTGACTTTATAGGTTTCCGCATCCACTTGGCCGATCAAATCAAAATCAACAAAACTATCATTAATCGGCGTCACCAAAGTGTGCGAGCGTGTCGCAACAAAACGGGCAAATTTATCATCGCGTCCCGGCGTATCAAACAATAGAAAATCATGATCTTTTTCTAAACGGCTAACCATTTGGTCAAGACGCGCCAGATTACTATCTCGAAAAGTTTCAACTGTTGGTGTAGGCAAAATGACATTGCGCCGTTTCATAGTATCGCGCCGGTTTTCCATA
Organism: uncultured Sphingorhabdus sp.; assembly: GCA_947492905.1. Lineage (GTDB taxonomy): Bacteria > Pseudomonadota > Alphaproteobacteria > Sphingomonadales > Sphingomonadaceae > Sphingorhabdus_B. The sequence goes on from CANLOL010000001.1 coordinate 472,669, forward strand.
TAGCGAGCTAATGTTCTTTGGCGATTATCCAGATCAATACAGGCAACACGCGCACCGCGCGCAGACAAGGCAACGGCAACATGCACCGCAGTTGTTGATTTCCCTGTACCGCCTTTCTCATTAGCAAATACGATATGATGTGCTTTCGCCATATGTTATTGCGCCCCTCATAATGCACATATCCAAGCCCATTAGGATATTATGCCGAATCTCTTGTTATTAGTCACTAATAGCCATTATAAGCAAATATATTAACTCTAACTATTAGCATTTTTACCAAATCGGGCTGAAACACAATTGAAAATCATTCATATACTCGACCATCTGCGGCAATCCATTTCCCTGTTGCGCAAAAATGAGCAGCCTATAGCCTTGGTTCCCACTATGGGTGCGCTACATGAAGGACATTTATCCTTGGTGCGCGAAGCTCAAAAAAGAACAGAAAATGTCATTGTGTCAATTTTTGTCAATCCCACGCAATTTGGTGCTGGAGAGGATTTGGATAGCTATCCTAAGCAATTAGAGGCTGATGCAGCGCTGCTCAAATCGCTCAATGTTCCTATCATATGGGCGCCAGAAAATAGCTCTATCTATCCCAAAGGCTTTGCCACTTCGATGCAGATAAATGGCCTAGATGATAATTTTTGCGGTGCGAAACGCCCTGGGCATTTTGATGGGGTAATATTAATCGTATCCAAATTATTCAACCAAACGGGTGCCGATTTAGCCTTTTTTGGGGAAAAAGATTATCAGCAATTGGCTATCATTCGGCAAATGGCGCTCGATTTGGATTTTAATATAGAGATTGTTGGCGTGCCAACGGTACGCAGTGCAGAGGGATTGGCGCTATCTTCGCGTAACAGCTATTTAAGCGAAGATGAGCTGCGCGATGCTCTGGCATTGCCGCAATCCTTACAAGAGGCAGCGCAAGAAATTCAAAATGGCAAAGATGTTAGTGCCGCTCTATCACATGCCACTGATAAGATGCTGCAATCAGGCTTTGAAAGCATAGATTATATCAATCTCATCGATGCCAAATCACTCAAAATATTAAAAAAATGGGATGGGCAAGAGGCAAGATTGCTTGCCGCTGCATTTATTGGGAAAACAAGGTTAATCGATAATTTAGCAGTTAAATAGCTGATTTATTTTGATAAATATATAAAAAGATTTTAATTTTTTATAACAAATTATATCTTTTTACACGCATGTTAACTTTTTGTTAGTCATCTTCTGTTGATTTGTCCTCAACGAAACAAAAGAGGGCATAGAGATGGCAAACAGTAAAAAAAGTTCAGATTTTTTAATCGAAAGCCGATTAAACGATGCAGCACAAGGCGATATGGACGCGCTATATGATTTGGGCGTAGCCTATTCAACCGGCAGCGGCGGTATCGACGTAGATCTTATCGAAGCGCATAAATGGTTCAATCTTGCTGCATTAAATGGCAGCGAAGAAGCCATGACATGCCGTGCAGAAATTTCTTATGAAATGACAGCGCGTGAAATTGCAGAAGCACAGCGCGATGCGCGTGCATGGTTACAAGCGACCCAACGCGCAGCAGCATAAACGCGCAGCGGCATAAAACATAGCTGCATAGATTATAGAAGCTGCGTCCTAGTCAGCGCAGCCTCAATTTGCAGCTTTGACAAGTGCCGTCATATATAATTATTGGATATTCCGTAATTTATGATGTTCGCTTAAAAGGCCCCATCGAGGCCATAAATTCGATGTCCTGCGCGATGGCCCTCCTCTCACGCTGTAAATAATCATCAATGGCATCACGAAAACCAAGATCCGCGATGAAATGGGCCGAATAGGTCACGCTCGGTTCATAGCCCCTTGCCAATTTATGCGGCCCTTGCGCACCCGCCTCAACGCGGGCCAAACCATGTTCAATCGCCCAATCAATAGCGCGATAATAACAGGTCTCAAAATGCAGAAACTCAATATCGCGTTTAGCACCCCAATAGCGGCCATAGAGGCAATTGGGGCCAGCAAAATTAAGCGCACCAGCAACAGGATCATCATCCTGTAGGGCCAAAAATAATATAATCTTATCACCCATAGTGCGCGATATTATCTCGAAAAAAGAGCGCGTTAAATAAGGGCTTCCCCATTTGCGGGCGCTCGTATCCAGATAAAATTCCCAAAATATGTCCCAATGATGCGCTTTGATTTCATCGCCGCGCAAGATTTGGAAATCGACTTGCTCATTTGCAATACGGCGTTCTTTGCGAATATTTTTACGCTTGCGCGATGATAATTTAGCAAGGAAATCATCAAAGCAGCTATAGCCTTTATTGTGCCAATGAAATTGGCTGTCGTTGCGAATAAGCCAATCATTTTCTTCGAAAAGATCAATCTGCTGTGCATCCACAAAGGTTGCATGGACCGACGAAAGACCATTGCTTTGCGCTATAGACTCTGCCGCTTGTAGCAATGGCGCCGCATATTTGGGATCGCGCAATAATAATCTCTCGCCTGGTACAGGGGAAAATGGCGCAGCAATCTGCATTTTCGGATAATAGCGGCCACCCGCTCTTTCAAAAGCATCAGCCCACATATGGTCGAAAATATATTCACCCTTGCTGTGGCTTTTCAAATATGATGGCAAAGCCCCAACCAATGCATCGCCTTGTTTCAGAATGATGGGGGATGGCGCCCACCCTGTCGCCCATCGCTTAGCAGGGTCTTCATCATGGCTTTGGCCTACGCTTTGTGATTCTTCTAATGCTGACAAAAAAGCATGGCTGGTAAAGGGATTATCCCCCGCATTGCAAGCATCCCATTGCTGCGCATCTATAGAAGCAATAGAAGGCGCAAGCTGCGCCGTTAAATTCGCTTCGTCATCATCCATTGGGTTTTTCAAAAATGAGCCCATCGCTATGCTGATTGGCAACTTCATGCTGGCCTTGGGTGCGCACAGTCCAAGTTAAAACTGGAATACCACGCGCGCGCTGATTGCTCGCAAATTTAGAGGGTAAATCCCTTATGTCATAGGCAAGAAAATCAGGCTTTGCCATCCATAGCGCAGAATGGCGTTTGGCACGGCCTCTTAAATTGCGCGTGCCTTCTTCGGTAATGACCAAACCGCGCACAATGTGCGGCGAGCTTTTACGGAACCACCGCACAATAGCAGGGTTAAATGACATGATCGCCGCTTTGCCTCGATAGCCCTCTAATGCGCGGCGTACAGAGAGACACAAAGGCGCAAAATTAGTAACATCGGATTTAATCTCTATCAATATCGGTTGGCGGCTGCCGACCAGATTCAAAAGCTGCTCCAAAGTCGGAATATTACCATTATTACCGTTTAGCGGCGTTGCGCGCAAAACATCTAAATTGGTTTCTGAAATTAGACCATCAGCACCGGTTAGGCGATTAAGCTCTTTATCGTGAAACACCATTGCGTTGCCTGTGCTTGAAGGCTGAACATCGCACTCCATGCCATAGCCAGCCTGTATAGCGGCCTCAAACGCGCCCAAACTATTTTCCAGAATTGGACCATCAAACATTGCGCCATGCAAACCGCGATGCGCGAAATTTTGTTCCGACAAAAAAGCAACGCGCGAAGCTTCTGGCGGACGCGCTCTTATGGCATCAATTTTATTCGAAAGAAATGATAGCATCTATTTCCACCAAAGCGTTAAGAGGAAGAACAGGAACCGATACCGCGCTGCGTGCATGTTTTCCAGCATCACCAAAAATATCAACCATTAAATCAGACGCACCATTGGCCACTTTGGGTTGATCGGTAAAGTCAGCAGAAGAAGCCACAAATACGCCCAATTTAACAATGCGCTTTACCCGTGACAAATCGCCTAAGGCAGCTTTGATTTGCGCCGCCAACATCAAACCACACGCCCTTGCTGCGGCTTGACCATCGCTTAAATCTCTATCGACGCCGCATTTTCCCGTTACCAATTCGCCATCGATAAATGGCAATTGCCCGCTAATATGCAGCATATTGCCAACTTCAACAGCGGGAACATAAGAGGCCACTGGCGCAGCGGCTTTGGGTAAAATTATGCCCAAATCGCTTAATCGTGCTTCGACTTCATTCATAAATATATCCTTTATATTTTCTCTGCCGTAAAATAATATCGATAGCAATGCTGATATTATATCATAATGCGGGCGCAGTTTTTCCTGAAGTTAAAATATTCTCTATCCATGGTTTTGCTTTTTCCCAATCGTCAATGCGATTATGCGCATGCGAGGCAGCCTTTATATGCGGCGCTAATTTGGGTTCTCCGACCATATGAAGCCGCCAAATATCTGGCATGATTTCACCCACTGATTGATGGTGATTGGCCAGATCATCAATAAATAATGCGATGCTCGGTTTATATTCTTCTATAATTTTAGCTAGCGCTGGTCCCTTTGGCCCTTGGTTGCAATAAACAGAGACGTCTAATCCAAAGCCCGCAAGTTGCTTTTTTCGGGCCTCCATACGATCATCCATCAAATTGGTCAGCACAACAATATCGGCATGTTGGGATAGAGCATTAATCGATTCTATCGCGCCTTTAATCGGTTTTTGACGATACATTTCGCTATCAAAAAATCCACCAAGCAGCGCCCAAATCTCTTCGGGCTTTAATATATCGCCGCTATCTCTATGGTTCAAAGCATGGGTGAAATCAGCACTATCAAGCGCAAAATCAATTGCCTTATCCTCGTCCAACCATTCTTTAAAAGGCACGACCATGTGCAACAGCACTTCGTCACAATCGCTAATGATTAAAGGTCGCGTCATCTTTTTTCCCATTCATTAAAAACTATCATCATATCAAAGAGCATCCAAATTCGCAGGCTTAGGCAATATTTTGGGCCAATAAAGATGCGGCCTCGACCAATTGCTGAGGAGCTATCTCTATATCTTTGGCGCATTGGATTAAATCTGGTTCATAGCCTTCTAAATAGGACAAAGCCGCGCTAAGCAGCCAAGCCTCGCCAAGCGAAGCGCGCATATCATCGGGAGTAATGCCGGTCACCGCAATCAAGCGTTCGGCCCGATTATCATCTTGCAATATCCAAACCAATACTTGCAAAGCAATGGCTTGCGATGTTTGATTATCCATATGTTTCACCCATATGCACCCCTTAGACAAGAGCCCCCCACAAAGCCACTGAAATATAAATATTTGAAATATTTATAATGCATTTTATACCTATGCTTTGATCTCATCAACGCACCCCAAAGCGCCCTGCTCCGCGCATTCATGTCTAGCTTTTTGTAGATAGGCGATATAGAGCATCATCAAAGGAGATACATAAGATTATGGGCAAAAAAGTCATCATCGTCGAAGATAATGAGCTGAACCTTAAGCTATTCACCGATCTTTTGCGCGCGCATCAATTCGAAGTGACCGCAAAGCGCGATGGTCGTGATATTATTGAAACCGTACAAGATGTAATGCCCGATCTTATCATCATGGATATTCAACTGCCCAATATTTCGGGCCTTGATTTGATTGAAACCATATCCGCCAATGCGCAATTATCGCATATCCCCATTTTGGCTGTCACCGCCTATGCTGGCAAAGGCGATGAAGAGCGTATTTTAACCGCAGGGGCGAAAGCCTATCTGTCTAAGCCAGTGTCTGTAATGAATTTCTTAGAAGCGGTGAATCAAGTCAGCGCATAAGAGCAAATCATTGCTACCATCCCACTAATCGCTTAGCATCTTATTTATGAGCAAATATGATGTTATAGATTTCGATAGTCTGCGGCCGCCAAACCCATCCATAGACGAGAGCCATATATTATGGCGAGAGAGCGTGCGCCGCTTTGTCGATAGCGAAATTATGCCGCATGTCGAAACATGGGAAGAAGCGGGCCGTATCCCCCGCAATCTATATCCCAAAGCTGCTAAGGCTGGATTGCTGGGTTTAAACTATCCCGAAAATTTAGGCGGCGGCGGTCAAGATAGCGATATATTTCATTCAATCATCAACAGCGAAGAGCTCGCCCGCTGCGGCGCTGGTGGAATCGTCGCAGCATTGATGATCCACGGCATAGGATTGCCGCCGATTATGGCATTGGGCAGCGATGCTATGAAACAGAAAATAGCCCCGCAAATCCTATCGGGTGAAAAGCAAATCAGCCTTGGCATCACCGAACCATCGGGCGGCTCTGATGTGGCAAAGCTTCAAACCAAAGCTGTACGCGATGGCAATGGCTGGCGTATCAACGGTTCCAAAACCTATATCACTGGCGGTATGACATCAAAATGGCTCACCACCGCTGTGCGCACTGGCGATAGCGGCATGGGCGGCATATCGCTGATGCTGATTGACTTAGAAAGCGAAGGGGTCACCCGCACCGAATTGCCCAAAATGGGATGGTGGAGCAGCGACACAGCGACGATCCATTTCGATGATGTATTTGTGCCGGCCGATGATATTATCGGCATCGAAAATCAGGGTTTTTACGGCATTATGGCCAATTTCAATAGCGAACGGCTGGGCATGGCAGCGCAAGCGGCCGCCTATGCACGCGTCTGCACAGAAGAAGCGGCGGCATGGGCGCAGCAGCGCGAAACATTTGGCAAGCGCCTTGCCGATCATCAGGCAATCCGGCATAAAATTGCGAATATGGCGCAGCGCATATGGGCCACGACCAGTTTTTTGGACAATTGCGCTTGGCGCGTACACAATGGCGAAAGCCCAATAGCGGAGCTTGCCATGCTCAAAGTGCAAGCCACAGAGACGATGGAATATTGCGCGCGCGAGGCAATGCAAATATTGGGCGGCACTGGTTTTATTCGCGGGCACCGCGTTGAACGTATTTACCGCGAAGTGCGCGTCATGGCAATCGGTGGCGGTTCAGAGGAGATTATGCGCGATCTCGCCGCACGGCAAATGGGGATTTAGGGGTAAATAATATGCGATTAAATTTGAAGATTATATGGCAAAAATATCAAGGGCAAATAATCGCAACAATCGCAGTCACTATTATTTTTTCTGCGCCGGTTATTGCAATATTGTGGATGACGGCAACACCAGGGCAATCATATGAGGGGGCATTACCACCCCTGTCTTTAGAAGAAGCAGAATCTGCTGACCGTATGGGAAAGCATATTGAAATAATCAGCAAAAAACCGCGAAATACAATATATATTAATTCACTTGAGGATAGTGCTAATTACATCAAAAATGAATTAGAGCTATTAGGATATGTCGTTAATTTTCAACCTTTCAATGTCGATAAACGAACTGTCAATAATATTGAAATAGTTCTTGAACCAAAGGATAAGCATTCAAAAACCCTAATTATTGGTGCACATTATGACAGTTTTTACAAAAGCCTTGGAGCAAATGATAATGCCAGCGGTGTTGCAGCAACGATAGAATTAGCAAGGCAGCTCAAAGACTTAAATGGCAAGAGCGCTTTACGAATAAGATTTGTACTTTTTGTCAATGAAGAACCTCCATATTTTAAGACGCAATATATGGGCAGCGCTGTCTATGCTAATGCTCTTGATGTTAAAAAAGAAGAATTCCTTGGAATGTTATCTCTTGAAACTATGGGATATTATAGTAGCAAACCCAATAGTCAGAGATATCCTTTCCCGCTAAATATATTATATCCAGATACAGGTAATTTTATTGCCTTTGTTGGAGGTACTTCTGCGCGTTCATTTGTCAGGGAAACGATTGGTGCGTTTAGAGAGAAAGCTCAGTTTCCAAGCGAAGGAGGCACGGCGCCTTCATTTGTTCAAGGGATTGATTGGTCAGATCATCGATCATTCTCTGCCGTTGGTATACCAGCACTCATGGTAACAGATACAGCTGCTTTTCGTTATCCCCAATACCATAGTCGCAATGATACATATGATCGGATTGATAGCAGGCAATTGGCACATGTGGTCAGTGGTTTGGAAAAAGTTATTCGTCACTGGGCTGAAGATAATAATATCTTGCAAACACGAAAAAACCGCCCATAAATATGCGCGGTTCCAATATCGTTAAGCTGTGAGGGTCTTAAAACCCTATAGCATCAAATCTCGCAAATCATGCTTATTTGATTTTAGCTTCTTTAAATTCCACATGCTTGCGCACAACGGGATCATATTTACGCATCACCATTTTTTCGGTGATGTTGCGCGGATTTTTCTTGGTGACATAGAAAAATCCAGTATCAGCAGTGCTGAGCAATTTAATTTTGACGTTGGCTGGTTTCGCCATGGCCCGTTCCTTCTTGAAAATAGAGAAGGCGGCTATGTATGGCCGCCTTGATGCAGCGCTCATTGCCGCGCTTGCCGATGAAAGTCAAGCCCCTAAAGTCAAACTATTGGATGGCCGCTCCATCAGAAATTGCGCTTCTTATCCATCACTATCATCGCTCTTTACCTCATTTTAACCATGATCTGCGATAGTGATTATAATCTTTGAAGATGAAAGCGTCTTAATAGCGGCCAAACCATCATCAAATTTTATGATTTTACCGATGAGATGTCATCAGGATGTGAGGCGAGAATGAATTTAGACCATGATCAATTTTTACTAGCTCGCGCGCAGCTTTCCGATATTTATGATAGTTTGAAAATCACATCATTCGACAGCAATCCCATGCAATATTTAATGCGGCTCGATAATATTCGCACCACAGCCATGACGCATGATTTCATAGCCGTCGCAGAAATAGCCTCTGCTTTTGAAGCGGCGCTGCACAATACCATTAAATATGGTGAGAGCAAATCTGTGATTGAGAATTTTCAAGAAATATTAAAAGATGCCATTGGTTGTTCATCAGATAATGGCGAAGTGGTGCAATCTTTATTAGCATCGGTTGCGATTCGCATTGCCCATTAATGCAACCATCAGCGTTCATCATTCCAACCGCAGCTTGGCATAATCATGGATAGTTTTCTCATTACATTATTGGTCGTTGCCATCGCCGAAATGGGTGATCGCTCCCAATTGCTATCGGCGGTTTTGGCGATACGGTTCAAAAATGACAAAATGATCATATTGGGACTATTGCTCGCGACGATAATCAATTGCGCTTTATCCGCCTATTTGGGGTCAGCGATAAAAAATTGGATCAGCATGGATGCGTTAAAACTCTTTGCTTCTATCGCTTATATTTCTGGCGGTATCGGCATGCTATTATGGTATCGGCCTCTGGATATATTGGAAAATTGGAAAATTGGCGCATTCGCAACCAGTTTTTTAGGCATATTAATTTTGCAGATTGGCGATAAAGGACAATTCATTATTGGCGCCAATGCAGCGCAAGCCGATCATTGGTTATTCCCATTTTTTGGCGCTATAATCGGCATTATGGTTGCCAATATACCCGCCGTGGTTTTCAAAGAAGAATTGTCAGATATGATCCCGCTAAAAACCATTCGCAAGATTGGCGGAATCATCATCACATTCTGGGGCATCATTATGGCGATGCAGGCCTTTCGCATCATTGGATAAATGACTGATTAACAGACTTATGATTGAATAAATCGATAAGTCCAATTGCGCAAATCAACTTATATAATCTTCATTATTGCTCTATAAGTGGCACAACATAGATTAATAAGGGGTAATATCATGGTCCAAAGTGGAAATAACAGCAAAACAGCCTTAACAGAGAGTCTGAATGGATTGCTCGCAGATTGCTATGCGCTATTTATCAAAACGAAAAATTTTCATTGGCATGTGAGCGGTCCACATTTTCGCGACTATCATCTCTTATTCGATGACCATGCCGCAGAGATTTTTGCCATCACTGATTTGATTGCAGAGCGCGTGCGTAAAAATGGGCAAGCATCGCTAACCTCTATTGCGAGCATCGCCGCACATCAAAGCATTAGCGATCATGATGATCTTGATATTGATGCTAATCAGATGCTCAAAATATTGGCTGATGATAATAGAAAATTGGTCAACAAAATCCGTGAGGTTAAAGAATTGGCTGCTGAGGCAGGTGATAATGCCACCGATGGTATAGCCGATGATTGGACCGATCAAGCCGAACAGCGGATATGGTTTTTAACGCAATCCGCGGCCTAAAATATAATCTATATTCTCAATAAAAAAGGGAGCGTAAATGCTCCCTTTTCAAATTGCAGAATATGCAAAAATCATTCGTCCAACATGGATAGATTCACCGCAGAAAATTTGCCTCGGCGATCAATTTCAATATCAAATTTCAATCTATCGCCTTCATTGACGGTCGAAATACCAGATTTTTCGAGCGAAGATATATGAACAAAGACATCTGATTCGCCATCATCACGTGCGACAAAACCAAAGCCCTTCATGCTGTTGAAAAATTTAACTGATCCAGTCGCATTCTCACCGGTTAATTGACGTTGAGCACCACCACCGGGTGCATCATCGCGCGGCTTAGGGGCGCTGGTAAATGGAACGACATCACCGACAATGACAAGATCGCTTGCCGACACTTTGCCGCCGCGATCCACAAGGGTGAATTCTAATTCTTGTCCTTCGCCAAGCCCTTCGAGGCCTGCTTGTTCGACTGCGCTAATGTGCACAAAAACATCATCGGGACGATCTTCACACGCTACGAAACCAAAGCCTTTGCTAGCGTTGAAGAATTTTACAGTGCCCTTGCCAGAGCCAACCACTTGGGCTGGCATGCCACCGCCAGAAGGCCTGGGGGAGGAATAGCCGCCGCGAGAATCGCCACCACTATCTCTATCAAAACTTGGATGTCTGTTGTTATTTGAACCGGAATCATATGATGGCGCTTCGCGATACCCATCATAGCTTTCATCACCAAAAGTGTCTCTTTTATCCCGACCACGTCCGCGCCGTTTGCGATCAAAACCCATTTTCGTTTGTGTAAACCTCATGCTGTCCGATAATTAAAAATCAGATGCGAATGGGACTATTTCGCAAAGATTGTCCAAGGCCCTTTGCCTGTGAAGCGTAACATATAGCAAATTATGCAGAAAAGTCATAGCAATTTATAATATTTTCTCCTTAATAAAATCGAATTAGACAATATTATGCCCTTAATTTTGTTATAAATTATTTTTTGATTGGGATTGTGAAAGCTCTGACTTGCCTTGTCAGCAAAGCTGGGGCATTAGTGCCGCAACTTAATATTGCATGATAGGGCACGGCATTTTCGGCCACACTATCAAACCATATTATCATATTGATGAAAGAAATACGCTATGGCTGTTCACCTCCACCATGAAGATTTACCGCAAGATGTTCTCGCCGATGGCCCTGTCGCCGTTGATACGGAAACAATGGGTCTTATCACGCCAAGAGATCGTTTGTGTTTGCTGCAAATTTCTGATGGCAATGGCGATGAGCATCTGGTGAAATTTGGCGTGAATAGCGATTATGCAGCGCCCAATCTGCGCGCTATATTGGCAGATCCTAATCGCGTTAAACTCTATCATTTTGCGCGTTTTGATCTGGCCGCAATTGAACATTATATGGGCGTGATGGCTGCCCCTGTTTTTTGCACAAAAATAGCCTCTAAATTAACCCGCACCTATACAGACCGTCATGGCCTAAAAGAATTGGTGCGCGAAATGCTCGGCACAGAGATTTCCAAACAACAGCAATCAAGCGATTGGGGCGCGGCCGAACTAACAAAGCCGCAACAAGAATATGCTGCTAGCGATGTGCGCTATTTGCACCGCCTTCAAACAATGTTCATTGAAAAGTTAGAGCGCGAAGGCCGCACTGAAATTGCGCAAGCTTGCTTTGATTTTCTACCCGATCGCGCTAGGCTTGACCTAATGGGTTGGGACGAGCATGATATTTTTTCACACGCTTCATAATATATTCATCGCCATTTCCGCACTAAAGCGCACGGTATAAATCATGCAACAACGACAGTATGAAAATCTAACTAAGCTCCAGAAATCAATGCTACCCGGCAGTGCGCATGATTATCTGATAAAAGCTTTGCGGGTGATATTCCCGATGATCATCGTCGCGCTTATCACATTTTTGATATTAACGCCGCTGACTGTGAATGATGAATTTAGCTTTGTGTTGGACAAAGAAAGTGTCGATATAGCGCCAGAAAGATTGAAAGTTACTGACGCTTTATATCGCGGCCAAGATGGAAAAGGACGGCCTTTCTCTCTAAAAGCAGGGAGCGCAGTGCAAAAATCATCGGATGTTCCTGTGCTGGACATGGAAGATTTTGTTGGACGGATCATATTAAACAGCGGCCCTGCGATTTTATCAGGCGCTAGAGGCAGCTATAATCTGGATAATGAAGTGATGCGGGTCAATGGCCCGTTGCAATATGAATCGCTCGCGGGCAATGAATTTACCGCTTCCAATGTTGAAATTCGTCTGCGCAATCAGAGCTTTGAGAGCTTTGATAAGGTTAAAGGCAAAACAGAATTTGGAACCTTTAATGCGAATAAATTAAAAGGAACATTGGGCGCGCGCAACATAACGCTCTCTGGCAATGTTTTTGGTTCAACCAAATTTGGCAGCTACCGTGCTGATAAAGTGACGGGGGATCTAAATTCTAGGACTATTGTGTTAGAGGGTAATGCAAGATTGACGCTCAATCGTTAATGCAATAGGCGTAAGAAAGTGATGGATGCTAAAATGGCCAATGCCAAAGATGGTACCAATTATGGAGAATGCATGTGAAAATATATATGTTTAGCGCTATAGCGGCCCTTGCATTATTAATGCACAGCGCAGCCCCTGCACAAATCATCCAAAATCACAATAGCAGCGCTCCCGTGACATTCGATGCAGGCCGTATCGAGCTTCAAGACCGCAGTGACCGCGTGTTATTGACGGGCAATGTAATCGTCCAACAAGCAGGGCTTACTCTGCGCGCAGGGCGATTAACCGCAGCCTATAGTAATGCGCAAAATATTGATGTGAATCGCCTCGATGCTCTGGGCGGAGTGACCATCACCAAAGCAGATTTACGCACGAAAAGCGATGCCGCTATCTATGATCTAGATCGCAATATAATCACTTTGATTGGCAATGTATCTGTAACGCAAGGAACCAACAAAATTAATGGTGGCCGCATCATTATAGATTTGACGCAAAATCGCACAAGCGTTGAAGCGGGTACTACGGCATCAGGACAAAAAGGACGTGTTTCTGGGACATTCACTGTACCGCAGCGATCATCCAATGCCAATGAAACCGACAATTAAAATCCTTAAAATTAAGATGTATTTGGTCGATATTTGCGCTCTAAACGCATAAAGATAATTGCAATCAACGCTATTTCCATGCACAAAGCTTGCCAAGTGAGTATTTGCTAAGGAAATTTTATATATTCTTATCTATACTCAACATCATAGAGGATAGAAAAGAAGATATTATGTCGTTGCAAATGCAAGAACCGGTTCTAACCGACAATGAACCCAATGTTACGGAAAATATTGCCGATACAAATGGCTTGGGCGTTATTTCAATAGCCAAAAGCTATGACAAAAGGGCAGTGTTGACCGATGTATCATTATCGGTAGCACGCGGCGAAGTTGTCGGCCTACTTGGCCCCAATGGCGCTGGTAAAACCACATGTTTTTATTCGGTCATGGGCCTTGTCAAACCCGATAGCGGACGTGTGATGCTGGCGGGTGAAGATATTACCGGATTGCCCATGTATAGGCGCGCTATATTGGGCCTTGGTTACCTACCGCAAGAAACATCCATTTTTCGCGGCATGACGGTAGAACAAAATATAAAAGCTGTATTGGAAATGGCCGTTCCAGACAAAGAAAGACGCGCCGAACGCTTAGAACAATTATTGGGTGAATTTGGTTTAACCGATCTGCGAACGTCCCCCTCTATGGCCCTATCAGGCGGCGAGCGTCGCCGCTGTGAAATTGCGCGCGCTCTGGCGGCTGATCCTAAAATCATGCTTCTCGATGAGCCATTTGCCGGCATTGACCCTATTTCAATTTCCGACATTAGGGAATTGGTCAAAGAATTAAAGCAGCGCGATATCGGGGTGCTTATCACCGATCATAATGTGCGCGAAACGCTCGACATTGTGGATCGCGCTTGCATCATTTATGATGGTCAGGTTCTATTTTCAGGCTCTCCGCAAGACTTAGTCGCTGATGAAAATGTTCGCCGATTATATTTGGGCGAAGGTTTCGCATTATGATGCCATATGTTCGATTAATAGGATAGATATGGTGGCTCTTTCTCCTCGCTTAGATTTAAGGCAAAGCCAATCTTTAGTCATGACGCCGCAATTGCAGCAGGCGATCAAACTATTGGCTTTATCGAGCTTGGAGGTCGAATCTTTCATCGCCGAAGAAATTGAGAAAAACCCCCTATTAGAGAGCGAGAGCACATCTTTATCCGCGCAAGACGCATCGGTTAATAATGATACATCAGACAATGAAAATGGGGACGGCACAACAGAACGTGCCAGCGATGATGTCTTTAGCGACCAAGACTTTAACGGCAGCGAAGCATTAGACGTCAATATTGACAGCGATACAGTCAACCAAGATTGCGTGGCGGATAAAATATCGCATGATGGAGAGGCGGGATTAAGCGTCTCTGGTGGCCCCGATAGCAGCGGTTCTTTTGATAGCAATGATGGGCTGGATTTTGATAGTTTTGCCGCGCCAGATATCAGCCTGCGCGATCATCTATTGGTGCAAGCAGGGGCATCATTTAGCGGTTCAGAATTGCTAATAGCCCAGCAGATTATCGACAAGATAGAAGCCACTGGATATTTAGAATATGAATTGCCATTGCTGGCCTATCAAATGGGTGTTGATGCCCAAGATATGGAACGCATATTATTGGTTGTACAAAGATTTGACCCAATCGGAGTTGGCGCCCGCAATTTAAGCGAATGTATCGCCATTCAAGCCAAAGAAGCCGATAGATATGACCCCTGCATGGCCAAATTAATCGATAATTTGGATCTGGTGGGCAAGGGGGCTTTTGACCGCCTGCGCCGCATGTGCAATTGCGATGAAGAAGATTTGCGCGACATGCTGATGGAGCTGCGCGATTATGATCCTAAACCTGGATGCCAATTTTTGCACGATGATAGCGTTGCCATTACGCCCGATATTTTTGTCACCGCCAAAGGCAAAGGTTGGAGCATTGAGCTGAATAGTGCTAATTTACCAAGGCTATTGGTCAACCGCAGCTATTATAGCGAGATGAGCAGCGCTGGCCCTGATAAAGAGACTAAGGCATGGCTGAATGAATGTATTGCCGATGCCAATTGGCTTATCAAGGCTATGGATCAGCGGCAAAAGACCATTTTGAAAACGGTTAGCGAGATTATTAAACAACAAGATGGGTTTTTCCGTCATGGCGTTTCGCATTTAAAACCGATGACATTGCGCATGGTGGCCGAAGCCATTGAAATGCATGAATCCACCGTTAGCCGCGTGACCAGCAATAAATATCTTAGCTGTGATCGGGGTGTATATGAGCTGAAATATTTCTTTACCAGCGGTGTGCAAAATAGCGATGGTAGCGAGGGCATATCAGCCGAAGCGGTGAAAAACGCCATCAAAGAATTGATTGATAATGAGGGTAAGAAAATCTTATCCGATGATAAATTGGTAGAACTGCTGCGTGCCAAAGATTTTGATATCGCGCGCAGAACAGTGGCAAAATATCGCGAAGCCATGGGCATTGGTTCATCGGTTCAACGGCGGCGCGAAATGAAGATGACCGGCGGTTGATTAAAATTCGGGTGTTGGATGACTATCATCCAATCGCACACCTTCGGCTATGATGATGTCATCGCCCTCTGTTTCACCAGCCTCTAATTCCCCTGTAACAATGACATTTTTCTCAACGGCATCAATGGGCATGCGTTGCATGATGATGCGATAATTTCTATCGCGCGCCTGCAAATATAAGCCGCTATTATCGCGCTTTAATACCCCCAAATATTGCACTGCCAACCCTCCTTAATACCTTGATAGATTATAACCATCCAAATTGGCGATAAATATTAACTATTATATAATAAATGTAAAATCGCTTATCCAATCATAAATATAAAATGATAATATAGCGCATAAGGGGAGAATATTGATGGATACTATATTAGATAATCTACTCGTCAATATGTCGGGCCCTATTGTTGAATTTGCGATGGTTAAGCCTGGCCATCATCATAAAATACACTCTTATAAAAAATATAATGCTAAAGACTTTGTTACGGCAACCGATGCTTTTAACAATTATGGTCATGAATTTGGCATCGGCATGAAAGGGCGCACCTGTGCCATCGCGGTTAGCGCCGCCGTTACAAGTGATGCTATCAAAATCATGCGCGGCAATTGGACTTTCTCTATATTGGGATTTAGCCATATGTTTGGTCGCAAACCGATTGTAATCAATGATACCTCGGCTTTATCTTGGGCGAATTTATCTGGATCAGAAATCACGCATAAACCTATTGGGTTTCTTGGGGACAGAGATTTTAATAAGGCTGGAAAATATCTTACTATTCAAATGATGGATGGCGTTGGATTATCGGCATTAATCATAACGCCAAATGGACAGCGCATTGTGTCCGACAGCGAGCATGCCCATACAGGCATGCATCCTGAAAATGATTTAGAAAATCGCATATTACAATTTATGAAAATGGGTAAATATCAAGTCAGCTGGGAAGATATATTATGTCTGGCGGATAATGATCCCCTATGGAAGAAGCCAGAAATCAATCTGTCCCTATCGCAAATTAGCGATCTAAAATCCTCATTATTAGGGGCATTAGCCGGAGACGCGACTCTGTCTCAAACCGCATGGAACGGCGTCTTTCTCTATGGTGATTGCGCCCATTATTTAAACTCTCCCGAACGCATAGCCATGTTCCAAAAACGGTTCGAACAAAAAAATAATTACCGCATGAATTTACAAAATACACCAAGGTGGCTGGTCAATATGGACCATAGAGCCTTAGTGGGCTGCGCAGCTATGTTGGCCCATAATCATTCTGAAATCTAATTCAGCATTTCCTCTGACATGCTCATAGCCGCTGTGCACTTTTCGCATCAATCGCATGCGGCCGCACACCAAAATAGCTAGAATCATCCGCAAGCAATAATTCTGCAACATCACAATCCTCGCAATATTACTCCCCCATATTTTGTGCGTAAGCGAGGTCGCTGCCCATAATATTGCTGTGCAACCTTGGCGGGGTATTTTGAACACTTTGGTTGCCGCTTCAGACATTATGCCATCAGGCTTCATCCAATATCGCTCATGGGGCTGCATCCTTTTTCACTCTGATAGGGACAGGAATATTGCAGATATCCGCACCCCCAGCTGGCACATTGAAAAATGGATCGCGGCGATTGGCCCTAGCGTTAGTATATTTCGCGAAACTCAGAGTTCTAGTATCTAAATATTCAAACGATGGTACATCACTAACTTCATACCCCATACGCACAGAGGTGATTTTGGTGCGCTCTTCGGGCGTTTCATAAAAACCCAAATCCCCCGTGCCGCGCGGTAAGCTGCTCATATGTTCCATGCCCGAAATGATACGCCCCACAAGCGCGATATTGCGGTCCAAATGGCGCGGCGCATGACCAATCACCGTATAGAGCGATGAACCATCGCCCGTATTGGGCGATAAATCACGTCCTACACCAACCATGCCATAACAGTGAACGGGCCAAAATTTAGCTTCATCATCTACGCCAATATTACCCAACGCCCAACCTCTATAAATCTCGACCCATTCTGTAAAGCTATCTCTATTATGCCATCCATATGGAGCTTTTGCGCTTTTGGTCCCCCTAGTAGAGATAAAATAAATAGCATCATCCTGCGCTCTTTTTATCTCTATTTCCTTTAATGCATCATCTAATTCATCTAACATAACATTTAAATCATCTGAAGATAGCTCTTCATTGTCGATTACATTATGCTTTCCTTCAGATCGTTGGATATTACTATTACTCTCAGCCTCACGCTCTGTTGTAGCTAACTCCCCCTCTACTTCAGATAATATATCACCATCTACATAATATTCGCTCTCAGGTATAATTTCCAAATCATCGGGCAATGGCTTTGCACCCTCTTCACCGCTATTGGGATCACCCCATTGGGTGACATAATTGTCCTGCACACGGATGATTGCTGTATCATCCCAATATCTCGCCGCAGCCAGCTTGCGGATATTTCTTATCCAACCTTGGCTAAATGGCTCTGGCATGAGCTGAATAATCACGCGGCGCTTTTTACCATCGCGATCAGGCGCCAAATCCATCACCATTAAATCAGATTGTTTAATCGCAATCCATTCTGATGCTGGGGCTGTATCGACTATCGCATTGGGGCTAGGGAATGGCGCAGCCTCTTTTTCATTTTGCGCCATAGCTATGCTGCTTATTCCGCTCAATAATGCCACTGCGATGATATATTTTCGCATCCCTAATTCTCCCATTTATAAAGCAACAGACTGCCAGAATGATAGATATATGCAAGGGCGATAATGAGACGCTTGCAAAAGCTGAGCTGCGCCTATAGAGCAGCTGCAATCTATTGGGTGATCCCAACAGATCTGCGGACACGTGGCCGAGTGGTCGAAGGCGCACGCCTGGAAAGTGTGTAAAGGGGCAACTCTTTCGTGGGTTCGAATCCCACCGTGTCCGCCATTATTTAACATCAATCTATTGTTTTAATTAGATAAAGTCTATTAAGCGGCTGCCACTGTCACCGCTTTAGTCACCATTAAACTAAATTTATGATTTAAATACCCTTTGCAGGTCATCATTCATAGATATTATAGATTAATTTTGGCGGATTTTGGACTGCATAGCATTGAAATTATCCTCAATATCAGAAGCGATATTTTTCAAAACACTCGCAGTTTCACCAAGGTTTTCAGCCGATGTTGCGGTTGAACCAATTTGTTCAGCAACAAGATCAACATTATGTCCAGCGCGCACTGATAATTCAGTAGCGCCTTTTACCAATTGGCCCAATTGATCGCCTTTAGAGGCTTGCTGAGACGCAGATTTTTGCGCCTCTGAAGTGATAGCCGTCAGACCGTTAATTTCTTCATCAATGACCCTGAAACGAGCAACAGCTTCGCCAATTAAGCCAGAGATATTACCGATAATATCCTGAATCTCTATTGAAACGCCGCTGGTTTGCTGTGCCAATGTGCGAATTTCATTTGCCACCACGCCAAAGCTCTCACCATGTTCACCCGCATGGGCCGCTTCTATCGTTGCATTCAACGCCAATATATTGGTGCGGCGCATGATATAATTGATAGACGCCACCAATTTCCCAATATCCTCAGCACCTTTTTCCAATGAGCTGACGGCGTTCCTGCCTTTGATACTAGCTTGTGCTGCTGTTTGCACAGATTGATTGGCGCTGCCCATATCGAACGACATATCGCGCAGAGTCGCGGCCAATTCATTGGTGGATTCTGAAACGCGCTGAGCAATCTCTACGGCTTCGCATGCTATGGAATTTGCGTCAGAAGCTTTAACTTCTGATGTATCAGATTGCACCATCAATTGTTCGGATTGCGAAGCCAATTGCAGAGCCTGATTTTGTAATTGATGAACTTGATTTTCAAATGCTGATTGGAACCGCGCCAGAGTAGCATTAATTTCTTCTGCTCTTTCGCGTTCTTGATCGCCCACTTTTACCAAAATATCGCGCTCTATTTTCTCATTTGCAGCCTGTTCAGCCAATAATTTTTCACGTGCTAATCTCTCTGATTTTTCTACGCGGGCCAAAAAATCATTAAATCCATGCGCCAATTCTGCGCCTTCATCAAATGGGTCAAAATCAACGCGCGCTGACAAATCAATATCGCCCTCATTTAAGCGCTTTAATACTGTCTCTAAGCTAGCTGTACCCAATACTGTGCCATGTTCAACAATGTTTAGGCCCATAACTTCTTCATCTTCGGTGACGCGCAGCAAAGACAATCTGTTTAATGTATAGGCCGCTGCATAAACAGTCGCAAATGCAAAGCCAGCAGCAAGCAAAGTACCCATAGTCTGAATTGTCAAATGCTCAAATAATGGCATTTCAAACGTTCCGGGCCGTGCTACCAAAGGCACAGCGATCGTGCCCATTACACCAGCCGCCCCATGCGTAGAAAATGCATGGACGCTGTCGTCCAATTTTAATTTCTTTTCGACAAATTCTGCACATAGCAAACTGAATAAAGCAGCGCCAATACCCAATAATAGCGCCATTATGGGCATTGTATAAGGTGCGCTAGCCGTAACGGCGACTAGGCCGGATAATAAACCATTGATCATATATTCCGTGCGAAACACACCCGAGCGCAAATATCCCAGAAAAGTAGCTGCTAATGTTGCTGCGCATGCTGCTATAACTGTGTTTAACAATGCGTAAGAAAACTCTGCGCTTCTAGGGTCTAAACCCCCTGTATTAAAACCAAGCCAGCCCGTGAATAATATCATTGCGCCTGCTGCTGCTAAAACTGGGCTATATCCCTGTATATGCTGTGAGTCCCCTGTGTCCTTGGCATAGCGGCCAACGCGCGGACCAAGCACCATTATTGCTGCTAATGCTGCGAAACCACCAGTGACATGGACAACGGTAGCGCCTGCGGAATCCACAAAGCCCTGAAGCTGTAACCAACCAGCGGCTTTTTCACCCATTAATATATCGCCCCATATCCAATGGCCAACCACTGGGTAAACTGCGACGCTGACAACAACAGCGATAAGCAAATAGCCGGGAAAACGAATGCGTTCAGCTACCGCGCCCGATAATATGGTAGCCGCAGTACCGCAGAACATAGCCTGAAATACTAACATGGGAATTATGTCGGGTGATATGGAATTAAGGCCCAGTAAATTGCTATCCCAGCCGATAAAACCCGAACCTGAATAACCAAACATTAAAGCCGCGCCCACCAATATAAAGGCTAAGAAAGCAATCGAAAAATCGATTACATTTTTCATCGCAACATTGATGCTATTTTTAGATCGCACAAAGCCTGCTTCGACAAACATAAAGCCGATTTGCATAGAGGCGACCAAAATCGCAGCAACGCAGAGCCATATTAATGTGGGCATATTTTCCATAAACGACCTTTCTCAAAAAAAGGCCTATGGTATTATGGTTAAAAATTTATTAACGAGATTAGAGCCAGTCGAAAAAATACGCATATTTATAATGGCTTGCAAGACTATTGTTAAAGTCTTGTAACATTATGTTTCATAAATGTTAGCGCTGCACATGTGCTGAGGGTTTACGCTATTAGCCCTAGCCTATTAGAATGCAATTTTATCCGCTGAAAAATGCTATTATTTTTTTCGAAAAATTATTTCGCGGCCGTAACTTCGGCCTTTTTAGGCGGAGACTTCAGTTGATATATGCGCACATAATCTATTTCCATACGCGCAGGAAATGCATCACCGCTTATCCCTTTTTGGCCACCCCAATCACCGCCAACGGCGATATTAAGGAGCAAATGATGCTCATTGTCAAAGGGCCAGCGCGCCTTTGCCTTATTATTGGTTTTGCCCTTAGTTTCATTTTTATACAGATATTTAGGGGCATCATTCATACCAAATAATATAAAATCTGGTGTCCACAACATTTGATATCTATGCATAGTATCGCATGCATCAGGCACATCAAATTTATTGGTTTTTTCTGTATTTTTACTATGGTTGTAGGCTTTTGTATGGATCGTTTGATGGATGACGCCTGGGTCAAAACCAACATGTTCCATAATATCTATCTCGCCGCCATTGGGCCAAATTACATCCGGATCTTCTGGTAAAGTCCATATCGCAGGCCATGTCCCTCGGCCGCATGGTAATTTTGCTTTAATTTCAAAAAAGCCATATTTCCAAGCTGCTTTGCCGCGCGTTAATATACGGGCGGATGTATATTTTTGTCCTGACCAATCTGGATATTCTTCTTTATCAAGCTGCTCCGCATGCGCTTCTATGATGAGGCTGCCATCTTCAATACGGGAGTTTTTAGAGCGTGCGCGGGAATAATATTGCTTTTCATTATTATACCAGCCTTCTTGATTGCGCTCAGTCGCATAATCCCATTTGCTCTCATCCAGCATAGCGCCATTGGAAAACTCATCCTGAAATACCAATTCATAGCCCTTAGGCGCATGATGAACTTCTACTCTTTTTTCTGGTTCTGCATCAGGCCTCTGCTGGTTGGCAGAGGGTGCGCCATTGGTTGGCTGCGCAGTATCTTTTAAAATAGCATCGCCGCTTTGGTTGACGGCCAATACCATCAATATCGAAGAAAATGTTAATTTAGCAGCCATGACATCACCTTTTTAGTCAAAAAAATGCCACCCCCAAGTGTACGCTACTATTCAGGGGTGGCAAAGAGTGTTTCCAGTTCATTAGGAGGCCGGAAACTTTGCTTAAATTAGAAGCGAACTCTTATGCGGCCACCGTAAGTACGTGGGCGGTTAAAGAATCGCGTATTATCAAATTGGGTAATGATAATCGCTGCTGCATTTACCGAATTTGTTATATTATTGGCATATGCTTCAAAACGATATTTACCTTCGGAATCCAGCGTAAAGCCTGCACCCACATCCAATGTGAAAAAGCCATCAATCCGATCAAATAAACGGCCATTGGTTACTTCAACACTCTCTGCTGATACAGTATCCATCATGCTTTCTGGCGTATTGATAAATTCTTGGCTGTTAAAGATAGTGTGGAATTGTGAAGAGCGATATCCAGCAGAAATCACATAATCAAATTGACCATCACCTACATCAAAGGCTTGCGATAATTTCGCATTAAGCTGCCAACGCGGTGTTCGCGGTAAACGACGATCCGTAATGGGACGGAATACAGCGTTTACGGAATCAACATCAGCTTGGAAACGGAAATCCTGAATAGGTTCCGCATCACGAATTTGAGCTTCCAAATATAGAGCACTAAAGTCCAATTTAATATTGGCTGGCAAATCAAATCCGCCATCAATTTGCGCACCATAAATATCGGAATCCGCAGCATTGAAACTGAATGACACAACCAATGCAGTGCTGGTGCCGTCTGGAACCGTAATATTTTGCCCGCCAAATGAATTTGCGAAATTAAGCGCTTGCTCAACCGACAATAATGAAGTGAACACTTGGTCTTCATAATCATTATAGAAGATTGATGCATTAAGACGTGTTTTAACACTGCCTAAGAAAAATTCATTCTTGGTACCAAATTCATACAAAATCACTGATTCTGTATCAAATGTAGGGGCAACACCCAAATCGCCAAGGTTATCGTTGAAACCACCAGATTTATGGCCATTGGCAACCAAGGCATAAACAAGATGATCATCGCTAATGTCATATTCTGCACGAACGCGCCAATCAACAAAGCTCTCATTCACACGGCCATCTTGCTGAAAGATTTGGCCCTGGAACGGTACAGAGAATGTGAATTGTGTTGTTGCGGCAAAACCATCACAGGTTAGGCCATCACCAAAATTAGTGTCTAAGCATGGAACACCATTGGGAACATCAAAGAAGTGGCCTTCAATTGGACCCGCTGATAAAATCTCACCCAAATTGTCGCGTGCGCCAAATTGAGCAACGCCATCTAATTGAAATTCAAATACTTCGGCATCGCTGATAGTGCCATCACCATTGGTATCGGGATTAAAGATTGTGCGATCACGCGCCGCAAATTCAAATCCTTCGGTACCAACACGTACACCCAAACAACAGTTGAAATTATCATCGCCAAGCGCAAGGCCATAACGTGCTGCTACACCAGTGCGCTCTTTACGATCGCCTGTATAACGCAAACCGCCGGTTAGACGGAATTTATCGGTTACGGAATAGGTTAAGTCACCATAAGCAGCCAAAGAGTCCGTATCAACATTGGTGTTAAATTCAACGCCTTGGAAGAATGGATTTCTGTCGCCTGTTGAACCCAAGAATGAGAATTGATCTTCGCGAATATATTGGGCGCCCAAGCTCCAGATTAATGGCCCTTCGCTGTTGAAAAAACGCAATTCATGGAAGTGTGAGCGTGAGTCCGAGATAGAACGGAAACGTGAAAAATTATCCAATGATTCTGCTAGGATAATATCGGCATTAGGATTGCCAGCACCACCAGATAATGCGTCAATAACACCTGGGAAAGCTGGCGATAGTGGCGTTGTGGCTTCATAATCATAAACCGCATCACGATAGCTACCAATATATTCAATAGTGAATGGATCAGCTTCATAAGTGATAGTGGTTCTTACGCCCCAATGGTCTGTATTTTGAATGGGCGTGATACCACGTGCAATAACATCACGTGGGTTAATATCATCAAATTGCTCTTGGGTAATATTGCCATCGGCAAGCTCACCCAATGCCAAAGCGAAGTTAGACCCTGTAAAACCTGTGCCGCCCTCGGAAATATAATCACCAGCTATCAAAATTGACAGACGATCTGTTGGCTTGAACAAAATTTGTGCGCGGCCAGAATAATTCTCCTGCGCTTCGGCAACGTCAATGCCGGTATTGGGGCCAACATTATTGAAATAGCTGTCATTTTGGAGATATAGGCCCGCAAAACGCACAGCAACTTTATCGCCCAATGGAATATTTAATGCACCGCGCAATGAACGCGTGTTGAAATTACCATATTCAGCTTCGAGCGATGCATCAAAGATACCAAGACCTGGCTTGAATGTGATGGCGTTAACAGAACCTGCCGTAGCATTACGTCCGCGCAACGTACCTTGTGGACCAACATTGACCTCGACGCGCTCAATATCATAAAATGCGCTACCAATGCCTGATGGACGCGGAATATTAACACCGTCAAAATGGAATGACGCTGCTGGATCGCCTAATTCTGTGTTATTGGTGCTACCAATACCACGAATGAAAACCTCTACATTGCCGCCATTATTGGCAACGGATAGACCCGGGATGCTTTGCTGCAAATCTACTATGTTTTGCGCGCCAATTTTCAATAAATCGTCGCCAGAAACCGTAAATGCCGTCCCTGCAAAATCTTGCAAAGATTGTTCACGGCGATCCGCCGTAACAATGATAACATCTTCGTCTTCAACTTCCGCTGCATCATCTTCTGCAGCAGGAGCTTCTTGCGCCATAGCAGGCATTGCACACAAACCAGCAATCGCCGTTGTGCTCAACATAATTTTGCGAACATAAATATTAGTTTTTTTCATTATACCCTCCTAGTATTGTCTCTCAGATGATTACGTTGCCATCAAAGAATATTGAGCCTCCCAGACTCAATGAACGGCTATATTCATATACTATTAATGACGGGCAATGAATTTGATGCAAAAGGGATGAATCTTGCTGTAAGCGGTCAGAAGGTCACAGCATATCGGGCAATAATTTGACCAATCCGGATCTATATCTTCTGCTTACTGGAATCTCTTTTCCTGATTTCAACACAGCAATTGCACTGCCATTGCTGTTATTTTTAACCGAGCTAATATTATCTATATTTATCAAATAGGAACGATGGGTTTGATAAAATCGCGATTTTAATTTTTCGGTATAATCCCGTAATGCTCCGCGCAGCATCAATTTGCGATCGGTACTATATATATAAATATAGTCTCCGCTTGCCTCCATCGCATCAATATTAGCGGTATTGATAAATTCCGCGCCATCGCGCGTTGGCACTTTAATAACTTGATCTTCATCGGCTGCAATTTGCGACTTAACGGCCTTATGAATTGCTTTAATCACCCGATCATTGGAAAGAGGCTTTAGCAAATAATCAGCAGCATCAACATCAAAAGCGCGCACCGCAAAGCGCGAATGCGCGGTAGTGAATATAATTGCTGGCATAGTATGGGATGATTGTTCCAAAGCCGTGACTACGCTGAAACCATCGCCTTGCGGCATATTAATATCCAAAAATAATATATCGGGCTGATGTTCTTTTATGGCCGCAATAGTTTCTTCGCCAGAGTGGCAAATGCTTACAACTTCAATTGTTCCAACAGAGTCGCTAACCTCTGACAATATTTTTTCCAATAATATTGCGCTTAAATTTTCATCTTCCGCAATCACTACGCGATAGCTCATGGGTTATACCGCCGCTTCACAAGCGTTATAATAGGATAAATCCAAATCATGATATGCCCCTATCAATGCTTAAGGGTATAGAAATAAGGGCGGTGACGGTCTTTTCATCGCTTTGTTCAAGCGTGAAAATATAATCTCCGTCATAGACCGTATCGAGCCGCGATCTTACATTTTGAAGGCCTACTCCGCCTTCTTTACGGCCATTGGGTTTATCAATTGCATCGGCTATTTTTAACGGCGGGCCATTGTTAGAAACTCTCAATATTAATCTGTCATCCTCTGATTGAGCTGTCACTCTAATCAAGCAGGATTTGCGCTGCCCCTCTACGCCATGGCGCACTGCATTCTCAACAATGGGCTGTAAAATTAAACTGGGTACCATAATATCTGATAGATGCGGCGGAATATCAATTTTCATTTGCAAACGTTCATGAAAGCGCATCTTTTCAACCGATAAATAACCTTCAATCGCATCAATTTCTTCGTCCAACTGCACGAATAAATTTTTATCACCCTCTAAGGTAATCCGTAAAAAGCTGCTAAATTGATTGATCATTTCACGGGCTTCTTTGGATCGGTCGGTTGCTACCAATGCATTAATACTATTCATCGTATTAAATATGAAATGCGGGTTTATTTGATAGCGGAGCATTTGAAGTTGAGAATCGCGTGAAAGGCTCTCTGCTGTAATACGGCGGAGTTTTTCATTCATAGCGCGTTCTTGTTCCGCAGCGACAGCCGAATAAGCCCTAATGCTATAATATAATGTCGTCCATAGCGCAAAAATTAAGAAAGACGCAAAATACCAGCCGCCAAATTCTTGCCAAATATTTGATCCTGGAAATAATGTTGCGAACATATACATGCGCATCACATTCCAGACAAACGCCGTAATAGCGACGATCAATAAATGCATAATCAGGCGCGCAGCTATAGAACCGCGCGCTGCATATTTTATCGAAAGACCAAGAGGCACGGTCAATGCCGCCCCTAAAAAAGCTTCTGCCGATATTTGCACAACATGCAGCCATTGCGGATCGCCATACCATAAGGTCAGCGATAGGAATGTAACAACGCAATAAAGCATCCAACCCAACAGCTGAACCGCCCACCAAGGCAATAGCACAGCTTGCGGCCGAATAGCTTTAGGTTGAACAATCTCCATCCCACATGAGTATGGCGATGGTCCTATGTTGACAAGAAAAACTTATAAAATATTGATAAGTGAGAACTAAACCCTGCGTTGCGTTGTTGCATCAAAAAAAAGAAATAATTATACTTATGTCACTTTTTTCTAGCTCTTAATGCGAGTTAGTAGTAACGAATTTACATTATACAGTATTATTTTACGTTAAACATATTGTTCATTCATAATAGGTTTTTTCAGCAAAACTAAAGTGGCCCTATATGATTAATAATACACCTCATTCTATTCCACACTATATAGTTCCATATTTTTCAAAGGTTGCGACATAATGAATTCCCTAGCCGCAACAGAAGATATAATCGCTATATCGCGCAAAAAATTTCTTCGGCGTTGGCTTGCGCTCGGACTCGCCATCAATGACATATTATGTATTTGCATAGCATTCACCCTCGCTGGTATTTTCCGCTTGGGTTTTATGATGAGCGAAAGCCAACTAACCGATATATTAGCCGTCAGCCTACCTATATATGTCGGCATAGCCATTAACACCCGCGCTTATGGTACAACCGCGCTGTCAACATTTTGGGTCAGCTATAGCCGCAGTGCCGCTGCTTTTATCTTTGCCATGGGTGCTGTTCTACTGACCGCCTTCTTTTTGAAAGCGAGCGCTGATTTCTCAAGGGTGATTTTTGCAACTGGCGTTGTTTTGGCTTTATTATTCCTCTTTATTGGCCGAGGAATACTCTCGCATCTTTCTAAAAAATTACTCAATAATCAACCTATGGCAGAAGTAATAATTGTCGATGAAATAAAAGTTGAAAAATTAAGCGACACTCCCATCATTGATGCTGTTGCAGAGAATCTGAAACCGGACTTAACCAATGCTGATATTATTCAGCGCCTTGGCCTTATCACACAAGATATGGATCGCGTTATCGTCCATTGCAAACCTGAAAACCGCCAAGCATGGGCCTTCACGCTAAAAGCTCTCGACGTTAATGCCGAGATCGTCACACCTGAGCTAAGCGATTTAGCGCCCATCGCTCTTAATAGGCGCGATGGCCATATCGCCTTAATGGTATCTCAAGGCCCATTAAGGCTAAGCGAACGGGCCATTAAGCGCGCCTTTGATATTATATGCGCTTTAATTGCCATACCCTTGCTCATCATCCCGATGATAATCACCGCCATCGCTATTCGTATTGAATCTCCAGGGGCTGTAATATTCTCTCAGCAACGTATCGGCCTTGGGAATATTAGCTTTAAAATATATAAATTCCGTTCAATGCGTATCGAAACTTCTGATTCCAAGGGAGATCGCTCTACTAGCAGAGACGATGACCGCATTACCCGCGTCGGCGCCTTTATTCGCAAAACCAGTATCGATGAATTGCCGCAAATATTTAATGTCTTGCTGGGAACGATGAGCATGGTAGGGCCGCGGCCACATGCCATAGGGTCACGGGCAGAAAATATGCTCTTTTGGGACATTGATGTACGCTATTGGCATCGCCATGCGATTAAACCCGGTTTAACCGGCCTTGCGCAAGTACGCGGTTTTCGAGGGGCAACCGAAAAGCGCGAAGATTTAGAAGAAAGATTGCAATCCGATTTAGACTATCGGGCCAATTGGTCCCTCTGGAGCGACATTAAAATCATATTGATGACATTTCGTGTATTAATTCACCGCAATGCCTATTAAGCTATTGTAATGGGGGCTTCAAACACTACACCTAAATATATGACCTTAGAGTCGCTTAGGGGCGTTGCTGCTTTATTTGTGACTTTGTTTCATTTTAACTTTGTCGCAGGCAATAGCAAATTACCTATCATTGCCGAAGGTGACATATTTGTAGATTTTTTCTTTGTGTTGTCGGGCTTTGTTATCGCCCACGCTTATCAAAATAAGATTCAGAATAATTTATCTTTTCATGATTTTTTCATTTTAAGAGTCGTACGAATTTACCCATTACATTTATTCATGCTCTTCATTTGGTTGCTCTATATATTAGCAAAATATTTCGTCCATATCGCATATGGATTAGGCTCAGACCCAACCGAGCATAGCAATTTATATTCCTTCATCCTCAATCTTTTCCTACTCCATTCAATAGGTCTATTAGATAGCTTGTCATGGAATGCACCGTCATGGAGCATAAGTGTAGAGTTATTTGCCTATTTAATCTTTTTCGGGATTGTTGCATTATTCCGCAAGGCGACAGGGAAAATCTTATTCATTACATTAGCCGCTATTTCATACATCTTATTAATCAGTTTTGCTGGTGAGACTCTTCTGCGGACCTTTGATTATGGATTATTACGTTGTTTAGGAAGTTTCTTTGTTGGTGCGGCTTTGCGTTCTTGGACGCGCAATATATCTTATAATTCTCTTACAAAAAACAATGGTGTTTTAGAAGTTACATCACTCATGATCATGTTCTTTTGCGTATCACAAATTAGGGGATCCATATTATTTGAATTTTTAAGCTTCATGAGTTTTGGGCTAGTCATATTTATCTTCTCAATCCAAGAAAGAGGCGTCGTAAGCAAATTACTAAGAAGCAGATTTTTGATCTTTTTAGGTGAAATATCTTATTCAATATATATGGTACATGCAATCATTGCATTTTCAGCATTTGATGCAGCAATTTATATCTTGAAAATGCCAGTTATTGAAACAGCGAGTGGTGGTAAATTAGTATATACAACATTCGCCCCTCTTTACATGATATTATATGTAGCTATTGTTATCTTAATATCTAAATATACTTATAGTTGGATTGAAAAACCACTGCGCGATAAAGCAAAAACTTGGCTAATTGCTAAAAAGCAATCAGCGATATAATGGAACCGTCATGACAAGAATTTTAAAAGCGTAATCATGACCTCTAGGATATCTTCATCTCAATCAGCACAATTGCGAAACTTAGCACCATCCAAGGCTAAGAAATCTTCCAACCCTGTCATTGAGACTCTCAGCCTATTAGCGCTACCACCTGTTTTTATTTTTTACGCCTTTCTATTACCGCCCGAATTTGAAGTATATTTTGGCCCCGTAAGATTCATGGCTTATCGCATAGCATTATTCGCTAGCATCCCATGGATTATCATTGGGTTAATCAATGGCAGGTTCAAACCGCATATCATTGATCTATTTGTCCTAACTTCGGCAATATGGCCATTATTTGCTTGGGGCCACCACAAAGATTTCTTTGGTGGTCTAGAGACAGGCGGCGCTACATTTTCTGATTTGGTTCTAACATGGATGGTTGCGCGCATATCCTTTTCTGATCCCCATATTCTTGGAAAAATTTTACGCGCTATATTACCAGCAGTCATTTTCATTGCATGCGTTTTTTTTGTTGAGAGCCTTGGTGGGCGTCTGATCTATCGAGAAACATTCCAAGCACTATTAGGATCATCAGCCGAGCGCGGTGGAGCACTTAGCTATGAAGAACGGTTAGGGCTATTGCGTGCTTTTGGACCATTTGCTCACCCCATTCATGCTGGGATTTTAATCGCATCCTTTGCTCCGCTCTATTTGCCGCGTATCACCAAAAAATGGTCTTCTTTTAGCGGATTATTATCTTCTATTGGCGCGATCTTCACAGTCAGCTCTGGAGCTATATTATCTCTAATAATCGGTATAACCTTCTCTGCCTATCAAATGTTACAATTGCGCATAAACCAATTATCTTGGCGCCTTTTTGGTGTGTCATTATTTTTGTTTTTGCTATTTTTGCAACTTGTCTCACAAAATGGCGTATTATCAATCATTGTTCGTTATTTGGCCTTTGGCGGTTCTGGTTATTTTAGACTTCTTATTTGGGAGTATTGCTTGATTGAAGTGAAAAACTTCCCGCTATTTGGTATTGGTTCACGGCCATGGAGCAGACCATTATGGCTTGGTAGTACAGACACAATAGATGCCCATTACTTAGCATGGGCTACAACAATGGGATTATTAGCGGCAATCCCATTATTAATCGCAGCATTATATATCAATATTCGTCTATTTGGCTTGGGTGGCAAGAATAAAGATCGCTACACGATAGCAACCGTAATTCCGATAGCAATTGCCATAACCCTATTTAACATCAGCGCCTTTTTAGTTGCCTATTGGACGGTTTTATTGGTTTGGTATATATTTTTACTCGGCGCAGGCCTCACTATCATCCAAATGCAAAGCCAGAGAAAATTACCTCATTAATAATATTTTTCACCTTCCAAATCGGTATATAATGATAAAACAACTAATTAGATCCCTAACACCCAAATTTATTCAAAATTCATATAGTGACTATATTCACAGCAGTTTTAACAAGCGCATGAAAGATAAAGATACGGGTGAGATATTTAACCACATCTATCTGGAAAAAAGATGGGGTGCTGCCGATGATGAAGGATTTTCTTCAGGGTCAGGATCACGAGAAAAACATATTACAGAACCCTATGTAGAGGCCGTTACTACCCTGCTGCAAAGCTATGATAAAAAACCAAATGTGGTAGATTTAGGTTGCGGTGATTTTGCAATAGGTTCGCGTTTGCGTCCTTTTTGCAACCAATATATTGGTTGCGATGTTGCGTCATCGGTGATTGAGCGCAATCAAAAAAGATTTGCCGATATGGATGTGACCTTCATGGTCAAAAACCTAGCAACCGATGCATTGCCAGAGGGTGATATTGTTTTCATTCGCCAAGTATTACAACATCTATCGAATGACTTAATTTCTAAAGGGTTAGAAACAATTACCGCTACCTATCCTTATCTATTGTTAACCGAAGATATACCAATCGGCGAATTTAACCCCAATAAAGATATTCCTACGGGAGCAGATATCCGTCTGCGGCATAGCAGCGGCATTGATATTACCAAAGCTCCATTCAATGTGAAGCCTCTTGAAACAGGGCAAATCTGCGATGTTATTCTCGAAGACAGCCGTATCGTATCAACGCTCTATCGTTTCAAATAAATATCAATCTGCCCGCCAATATTTAGGTAATATAACATCGGGTAGATGAGGTGCATTAATTTGATCTAATGGATGCGGGAATTGAGTCGCATAACCCTTGGCTTCCGCTCTATCTTTGCGAATTAACGTCATTTCTAATGCGCGCGGAATTTCAAATTCACCCGTGTCCACTTTACCGCCATAATTATTAGGGTGATTGTGCACGACATGGAAATGCTCGGTTAAGCGCGAGAAAACAGCGCTCATAATTTGAAACGCATGTTTGTCCATTAACCGTTCCATATCATGCAGCTCTAATAATATGATGCGAAAGCGCTTTAAGTTGCGCTCGGAAATATTGAGCAAAGTTGTCCACTCCGCGCCTTCAATATCCATTTGCAGCAATAAATCATCATCACCCGGTTCATTTTCATCAATCCATGTATCTGACGTGATAAATAGATCATCATTCACAACACCCAGAAATTTCTTAATAAAATGCCCATCTTTATGATCAACCGGATTCACATCAACCGTTGCATCGGCCATATAACATGGGATACCGCGGTTAATGAGTTCCATCTCAAACGTGGCGCGGTCATCGACTCCAGGAGAGAAACACGCCTTTATCCCCTCTAAATCATCGGGCAGCGCATAACCACCATCGCCTTCTATGCCCAGACGGATGAATGGCATGTCTATTTTTACGGGCCATAATGTCTTCAACAGGGATTTAACGGCATCACTATCGCTTTTCATAGCCACTGTGACGCCAGCCTTTATCGCAAGTGATGAAATCAAATATTTTAATTTTGGCACTATTTTATGTCCCTCTTCATATGAAACGATTATATATTTTGTCAGTATCTTCTTCGCTCATCCCCAGATTGGATTGAACCAAAACCGCACTATGATGATCTTGGAGATCATCAACAAATTTATCAACTTGTTTGCTGTCTGTTAAATCATAATGCCATGAACAATGGCATAATTCGTCCGTGGTACGCTGTAAATGATCCTGATGGCTGCCACTAACGTCACTGTTGAAAACACCGTAAATAATATATTCTGAAAAACGAAAATAGGATGCCAATACCGCATACCAAGGGCGCCAATGTTGGCCATCAATATGATCTATCATCATCTGCACCACTTCGGGTTTCCATGGCACGGCAGTAGAAATATAGTCGCTACCAAAATAGTTTTTAACCGGAATATTTAATGCCTTTGCCGCAGCTATATGCCATTTTTGATGCGTTGCTTTATTGGCTGCTCCTGGTGCATTATAGAGTATGGCTTTACCGTCTCGATAAAGCGTATCAGAAGTAATCGGTTTAATAAAAATAGCATCGCTATCAACAATAATGGCCATATCTTCGCGTAAAGACGCCGTGAATTTTATTTTGATAAGCTGCTGAAATATCCATGGGCGCACAATCGCACCCCAAAGCGAGAGCCAATAACGTTTGCCGCGAAAGGAAAAATATTTTAGCTGCGGCAGCAATTGATCAGTGGTTATTATCTGGCGTTTTTCACGCGCCAAATAGGCAAAATCATCATAATCAACTCTATCGATCAAAACATAATGCACCACATCGGGCATCACCTTGTCGATGGAATCGCACAGCCTTTTAAAGCGCTCTAAATCCCCTGTATAAGTAACAGTAACAAGGCAAAATTTCTGATCTGTGGTCATATTATGAGAATTTTTCTGCGTGTTTTAAACTATATTAGTGTCATTAGCGCAAAGCGCAGCATAAATATATCTAATTTACCGATAAAGCGCTGTGCAGCCCGTCACGATATTTATTTACGATTGTATTGCGCTGAAAATTGAGCGGCGCATCCGATATTTGCCAAGCTCGCAAATCATCTTTCATCTGCTTTTGATCCCGAATAGATTTTTGCATTGCATGGGCAATAGCGTCAACATCATCCGCAGGGACCGCTTGGGCAAAACTATGCCCATCAAAATAACCATCAACGGCTGCATCTTTAGGATAAATAATAGGACATCCTGCCAATAGGCTCTCAGCAAAGACCATACCATAGCTTTCTTTGTTCGATACCATAGCAAAAGCAGCGGAATTGTTCATTCTTTCCTGAATTGCCGATGGTTCAAGCGGACCGTGCAAATATATATTATCCATAGCCTCTATGCGTTTCTCCAACATAGCAACCAATGCATCATCGCCGCCGCCATATATATCGAGCGATAGCTGCTTTACATCCTCTGCCCCACCGCCAATTTCAAAAGTCGCAGCCTTTTGCGCAGCCTGCGCTAATCTGTCAAAATTCTTAAGCTTCCAATGCCGCAAGTGAAAAGCGCTCATAATCTGAGCATCATGATTGATCTTAGGAGCAATAATATCCTCTGACCCACTGATGCAAGGCAGCATGATAGTCTTGCCTGCTCTTTTGCCCAAAACTTTTTCGCAATAATCCAATGCCCAAGGCGCAAAAGGAAATATTACCGCTGCATCATGAAAGATGGTGCGGTAAATCGGCCATAAATCGCGGCGTATATTCAATATACTCCTATCACTATTGCCTTGGATGGAAATGGCAAAGGGTATATTGAAATTTTGTGCAATTTTCTGCGCAATCAGACCCTCTATGCTCAATTTATGACCTTGGATAAGCGCAGGTTTTATACCCTTTTTCACAATATCCTCTGATAATCTATCCGCTAAGGCATAGAGTGAGGATTTCATGAATAGGCCGCGCGATGGGGCATGATAGCCCCAATCCGAAGAAGCGAGCGCGCCATCAAATTCTATGATAGGCCAGCCGCCGCTTATCCAATTTTTCAATCCATTTAGTGGCAATAATGGCAATCGATTGAGCGAATAAACATGATGATCAAAGTCAGCATTGGTGGCTTCAACTAGATTCGCAATGGCCCGCGTTTTAGCGGAAATATGACTATCGGGGTAATCGCATGAGATGTGAATGATAGTCATATTTGAATCCGTGATTTTAATCATAATATTATTATAAAATTTAACATTATGAATTCGTAATGTTCGATGATAATATCTAATTTATAACAAAGCAAAAATATAGATAGCCAGAAATTTGTCCAAAACCATATTATATGACCTCTCGATAGTTATCGTCAATTATAACACATGCGAAGTCACGGCCGCGTGCATAGAATCCATCCTGCAAGATACGGCAGGCTTAAAGATAGAAATCATCATTGTTGACAATCAATCATCCGATAATAGCGTTCCATATTTGCGCGATAAATATCCAATGATAAAAATCATACAAAGCCCAATAAATGGCGGCTTTGGTTATGGTAATAATATAGGGTTTCGCCAGTGTCAGGGCGAATATATTTTGGCCCTAAATTCCGACACAGAAGTCAGTGGCGCGATATTAAGGCAAGCCATAGACTATATGCGCGTGAATCCTCAAATCGGTATCTTGGGTCCTAAAATAGTCTATAATGATGGACGTTTGCAAAATAGCACATTGCGCCATATCAGCTTGGTTACATTATTCTGGCTTATCTTTCTACCTGGTCCAATGGTCGTACATAATAGATTTATGGGCGATCATCGTTATGGGCGATTACAGCATGATCAAGTGCAGAGCGTTGAAGCCGTCATGGGCAGCTTTATGATGATGCCGCGCTCTATCATAGAAGCAACTGGCGGATTTGATATGCGTTTTTTCATGTATAGCGAAGAGGCTGAACTCGCCCATCGTGTCCTTAAATTGGGCAAAGAGGTTATTTACTATCCGCATATTACCATAATGCACCATAGCGGATATAGCACCAAAGGCATGTCCGAATGGCAAGCAGTGGAAATGGCCAAAAGCATCATCATATTCCTGCGTCTGACGCGCAGTCCATTAGCAGCATGGATAGGGACGGCTTTCATGCTATGCAAAGATATTTTGCGATTACCTTATTATCTTGGATTAAAGATATTAAAATCAAAAAATACGCATAAATTTAGGCCAGGCCTTAGCCGAATGAAGTTTTTACTTTCTGCGATATTCAAACAACCAAAGGGTCAGAATATTAGTTTGCCAGAGGGCATATAGATGCTAAACACCCACCAAATCAGCTACTGGCAGAATATGGTATACATTATTCACCTAGATTATTTTTGAACAGGCTTATCTATGATTCATAAAACCATGTTATATCTCTCGTCTGTTTTTCGAAAAGGCAGAGCAAAACATATCAAGCGGATAATTGATGGACTCTATGATGGTGGTCAATTTAGTGCCGACAAACCAATGAAGGTGATAGATGTTGGCGGGGCAGCGCACTATTGGGAAAATATTGGATTAGAATATTTACGTTCGCGCCATGTCCATATCACATTGGTGAATTTGGGCGATGTTCCAGATAGTTCATCCGATATTTTCACCTATGTTAGTGCATCGGGCTGCGACCTATCGCTTTATGATGATAATAGTTTTGATCTTGCCCATTCCAATTCTGTGATTGAACATGTTGGCGATTGGTCAGAAATCACCAAATTTGCATCTGAAATGCGCCGCGTCGCACCGCATTATTTCATGCAAACGCCTTATTTTTGGTTTCCAATAGATCCGCATTATTATCTCATGCCCTTTTTTCATTGGTATCCTCGGCAAATCAGGGTTTGGTTGCTGCAACATATCCCAACGCGCGCCATTGGCAGAATAAAGGATTTTCATGAGGCCAATTTGTCCGTCGATAGCGTTAACCTGCTGGATGGCAAACAAACACGTTACCTTTATGATGATGGTAAATTAAGCTATGAGCGCATATTGTTGATTTTGCCCAAATCAATTATCACCAGCAATTATAAACAAAGCTAGAGAAATAAGCTGCTCTAAGATTTTGATAGTGCAGATTTAAGGAAATTTATGTCTTCATTGCCCACCAAAGAATTTCGAACATCCTATCATGACCATATTCGCCATGACGTTGTACCGCACATCCCAAAAAGCGGCGGGCAATTGCTCGATCTTGGAGGCGGTATAGGGGCGACTGCTGCTGAAGTTCGCCGATTGGGCTTAGTCGATCAAGCAGGCGTTGCCGATATGATTGATAACAGTATAGAAGACACAAAGTTAGATTTCAC
Source organism: uncultured Sphingorhabdus sp. (assembly GCA_947492905.1). Taxonomy (GTDB): domain Bacteria; phylum Pseudomonadota; class Alphaproteobacteria; order Sphingomonadales; family Sphingomonadaceae; genus Sphingorhabdus_B. The sequence goes on from CANLOL010000001.1 coordinate 509,857, forward strand.
CTTTCAGGGCAATTTCGAAGACCCCTCATTTTTAGATAATATCGTCGCACAACGCGGCAAATTTCAGATGATATTAGCACTCGATATTTTAGAACATTTGTTAGACCCTTGGACCATGGCTAAGCGTTTGGCCGACTCCCTAGATGAAGGCGGTTATATGGTGGTGAGCATCCCCAATGTTAGAAATTTTAGGGCATCGGTCCCATTATTGTTGCAGAATAAATGGGATTATCAAGATGATGGCATATTAGACCGCACCCATTTGCGCTTTTTTGTGCGCTCAACCGCTATTGATTTAATGGAACAAACAGGGTTAAAGATTACAAAAGTAACGCCCTCTGCATCGGGCGGCCGAGCGGTGAGATTATTCCGAGCCTTAACATTTGGCCTGCTCAATAGCCTTACCGATCGTCAATATATCATTGTCGCGCAAAAAATATAAACATGGGCTATGTTTATTAATAGTTGCAATTATCATTCAAATATTAGGATTAATTTAGAATGGCTGATCAAACTCCTGTGAAAAACAAAAGTTCATCCGACTTAGAAAGCAGTTATGAGATAAAAACAGAACATTATTTCGCAGGTGTTCGTAATGATATGCTTGATTTAATTCACGAAAAATCCCTCAATATCCTTGAAATTGGCTGTGGTAGAGGTGCTACTGGAAAATCTGCTATGGAAAGAAACATAGCAAAGCATTATATTGGCATTGAGTTGATGAAAGATGCGGCGCATGAAGCTAAAAAATGGCTTTCACATGTAGAGGTAGGTGATGTTGAAAAAATGGACCTCAATCGATTAGATGGTCCATTTGATGTCATTATATGTAGCGAAGTATTAGAGCATCTTCATGATCCATGGATAATGGTAGAAAAGTTATCTCAGCTGTTAAAAAAGGGTGGTATTATCATTGCAAGTTCACCCAATATTGCGAGCAAACCCATCATTACGGCTTTGTTAAAAGGTAATTTTGAATATACTGAATTTGGAATTATGGATCAGACGCATCTGCGTTGGTTTGCGCCCCAAAATTATCGTAAAATGTTTACCGATGCAGGATTACAGATAGAAGTCTACCAGCCCGTAAGAGAAATAAGTTGGAAAGCAAAATTGATCAATGGGTTGAGCTTTAACAAATTTGATCATTTATTTTGGAACCAAACAATGATTAAAGCCAAGAGAGTATGAACCATTATTGATAGTCAAGATCTATAGCCTTTTGAATTGGGTCAGATAGCATCTCTCCGCGATTGTTTTTAAAACCATGCTTACGCCTAATTTGCAAATAACGGCGCCACAATGCAAAACGATTTTTCGTAATAGGGCAAACCAAATTATATAATGGTAAATCTTGTGCCCATTTTTTTTGCATATATAACCATGCCGAGCGATAATATTTATCCAAGGTAACAACGCGGCGGCTGTTATGTACGACCGGCACTTCAACCACCCAGCAACTCAAACCTATTTTTTGAGCTTCTTTGCAAATATCAGTTCCGAAAAGATGAAACCCCGGCAAATCTGTGTCAAATGAGAGTTTCTTATCGGTTCTTACTAAGATAAAATATTCATCTAATGTATTGATTTTTGTTGGCGTATTCAAATTCCCAACCAATTGCTGTCCATTAGCAGAACACCATACGCGTCCAGCATGCCGATTTCGCGAAACCCCGCCGAAAAACCCCACAATTGCGGCCGTATCATCTTGTTGTTGCAAGGACTCTAATTGCGATGTTAAGATTTTCAAAAATCCAGACGGCAAATATACATCCTGATGGACAAATCCTATCCAATCGCATTGATCATCTAATTCAGATATGGCTTGGTTATATGCCGCAGCGGCTGATTTATAACTGCGATAAGTGTGTAATTTTAATGCTCCAGACTGAATATCATCAGAAGCAAGCAGATTATTTTCTAATACATCTTCATCATTTACAGCTGCAGCTAATATTATACGCGCCATTATAAATATCCGATCATTCTAATATTAATTAAATTCTATTAAAAATATTACAGCCCTGTAATACTTAATGCTTTATCTTTTATTTGCTTTGGCATGACATAATATGAAAAGATCATCGAAATTACTAATCCAAAAACCATCAAAATCAACCATAAATTGAAATTCGATTGATAATATTGCGCCACAAATATCGCTGCAATAGACAATGTATAGGATAATAAACTTAGATATTTGACGGGAAAAAATCCTGCTATTGCGGATAATAATATAGCATCAATTGTACAACGAAAAGCAAAGGCTGCCGCCGCGCCAAGAAGCCCGTAATTTTCTATGCCATACCATAATGCAGCAATATATAGAGGCGTTTCAATCATATAAGCTATGAGTGGTTTTTTGGGTTGCGCCCGTGAATGCAAAACTGTCAGCGGTATTAAAGCTATTCCTAAACCCCAAGAGCTAATCAACAATATTTGTCCAACCAAATAAGCTTCTTGCGCGATTTCCTTGCCTATCCACAATTCCAATAACCATTGCATATTGAAAATTAATCCCACTATTATGGGCGTCATAATTGCCAGCGTCATTTTTGTTGATGCTATCCAAATATTCCTTTCCTGCTCCTTATTTGAAGAGGACATTCTTGGAAAAACTGCATTATTGAGAGCAATTGGTATGATGGATAATCGCGATGATATTTGATAAGGTATTACATAAATAGCCACCACTGCTGCGCCAAGCATAGCCGAAATCACAAATCTATCGATCATGTAAATAATAGGCGCAACAATGCCCGTTAATGTCATCCAACCGCCAAAACTGAGCAGATTTGATGCTGTTTTTTTGCTAATCTTGGGTTTGCCAAGGTGTAGCATTTTACGCCATAGTAGAAATTTAAGGTATAAAAATGCTATTAAGCGGGCCACGCCAGCAGCGATAATAAGCAGATAAAGTTCAGTGCCGATATACCAAGCTGTTAATAAGGGTAGTAATTGGAATAAGGTAGAGCCTAACATTATACCCAAATTATAATCTACAAAATATTCTCTGCCTTGCAGGGCCCCCGTTGCGACACTAGAGGCTGTCACAATTGGTAACATGAGCCCCAAATAGGGCAATGACTCCATTACTTCTGCTGATATAGCGGCACTGGCTTGGAAATATTTTTCAATGAATATATAGCCGACACCCCATATGAATAATGCGCCTATGAGGCCTACGAAAAAACTAATTGTTATCGCAGTCCAATATATTTCGCTGCGTTTGGCATGTGTGTCATCTCTAGCCGCAGCAATTTTTTGTGCGGCAGCACGTCCTAACCCTAAATCAAAAAGACCAAAATATCCTAATATCAACCAAGCAATAGCCAAAGCGCCATAGCGCTCTGTGCCTACTGCATTAAGGTAAAGCGGCACGGTAGCCAATGCTAAAATAAGCGGTACAATAGAACCCGCCATATTATACATGCTGTTACGGGCTATGCTCAAAAATCATTACCTTATTTTTTATTCTTAATATTACATCACACATTCAACGCAAAGAATTGCTATCTTATTTTACGTCTTATCGCACAAGAAAAATCTCAATTATTATAATGCGCTTATCTATTTACAGAGCATAGCGCAAAGGTTATCAGATGTTTTAGTTTTCAATACAAGCTACACAAGAGCTTATAATTTAACTGCCCATAGGGCTCGATTAAGGCGCATAATGTCACATTCACCGCCAATCTCTCAACATAATGACAAAACCAAATATAGCGCCGCATTCATTGCTATCGGCTTCCTACTAACTAGCGCAATATTATTTGGCGGTGGTGGCTCGCGCTTTCCTGCAACCGAGATATTTATTCAATTAGCGGCATTGCCCGCTTTATTTATTGGTGTGCGCAATCTGAATATCGCAAATTTATCGCGCGATGAGAAATTTATAGGATTGCTCTTAATAGCCTCTCTAGCGCTCATCATATTGCAAATCATACCCTTGCCACCTTTTATCTGGCAATCCCTGCCAGGTCGAGACCTTCTGGTGGACTTAGCCAATGTAATTGGCCGCGATAATGCTTGGTATAGCCTATCCATTGACCCCAGCATGACTATCGACTCTGGTTTGTCGCTTGTCATATTTGCGGCGATCATATTGGCTGGCTATCATATCAACACTTCTGAACGCATCAAATTATTCAAACTGATTTTGGGTTTAGCTGGCGTACATTTGTTCATCGCATTGATGCAAATGGCATCAGGCGGAGAAAATTTTTATTTTTACGCTACTTCGCATAAAGGGCTGCCCGTAGGATTATTTGCCAATCGCAATCATATGGGCACGTTGATGATTTTATCCATCATGGTTTGCGCTGCTTTATACCACTATCAACGCGTTGAGCCGCGCAATAATGGTATTAAAAAATCAGATATTTCTATGGCTATGATTATATATGGCAGCGCAGCCGCATTGTTCACACTGGGTGTTTTAATCACCAACAGCCGCACAGCAACAGCATTATTATTCATAGCTTTTCTACTTATCATCTTCCTTGCTATTCCTAAAAAACACAGCCGTTTGGCTATGCCATTCACCATAGGGGGGGCTATCATCATCGGAGGGGGAGCGCTTTTACTATATTATACAAACCGTTTCGAAGTGTTAAACAGGCTTTTGGAGAGGTTTGAGCAAAATGACGATCAGCGCTTTGAATTTTGGCCCAATATATGGCAAGCATTGCAAAATTACATGCCTTTTGGCAGCGGCCTGGGAACCTTTGATATTGGCTTTAGAGCCAATGAAGACCTAGAAATTGTCGGCAGCCATTTTGTGAATAATGCGCATAATGAATATCTTGAATTGGCCTTAGAAACTGGGGTTTTTGGACCCTTAATCACTATTGTAGCTTTGCTGTGGTTACTGCGAAAAATATTACGCCTTATTAAGGACAGATTTAATATGGGATCACAAGATTTAACGGCACTATATTTATCCATCGGTGTTGGCCTTATAGCCCTGCATTCTCTCACCGATTATCCCATGCGGCGTTTTACAATTTTAGCAATTTGTGCCTTTTTTGTGTCAAGCATCACACACAAGCGCAAATCAATAGGCTAAATTAGAAAATCTCTCTTCCCTTAATAGCAGACTAAGGTTAGAGAAGTCTTTTACATTAAGTCATAATCACGATTATAGATTATTAAGGTCTAAACGATGAATATTGTTTCAAAATTTCTTCCAATTATTCTGATTTCAACTCTGATATCAGCATGCCAAGGAAGTCGAGATATCGCCGTTGGAGATATCCCAGCGCCAGTTCCGACTGCAATTGATATACCATCGAAGATCCCAACCAGTAGCGATGATGTAGCGGAAAGCTATATTTTAGGGCCTAATGATGTCATTAATGTCAATGTTTTCCGCGAACCAGATTTAACACTAGGCAATTTGCGCCTTGATTCGACTGGACGATTTGAAATGCCCTTAATCGGCCGCATTGATGCCAACAATAAGAATATTGATGTGCTTTCAGAAGAAATTACCGAACGATATGGGCGCGATTTTCTTGTTAACCCGCAAGTCAGTATCAATATTGTAGAGGTAAATAGCAAACGCCTTACAATAGAAGGGGCTGTTGAAAGACCAGGTGTATACATCCAAGCTGGGCCAACTAATTTATTAAGTGCTATCGCCATTGGCGGAGGCCCAAATGATGTAGCAAAGTTAAGTGAGATAGCTGTGTTTAGAGTGATAGATGGTGAAAATAGAGTGGCTGCTTTTGATATAAAGCGCATTCGCTCTGGCGAACTTCCTAATCCTGTAATCTACCCCGGTGATATCATCGTTGTAGGCTTTGATGGCTTTAGAACCACTCTAAGAGATATATTGCAAGCTGCGCCTTTCATCACCATTTTTCAAAGATTTTAATTTAAGGTTTAATAAATATTATGGAGCAAGCAGAATCCAAATATTCTGGTTATTTTGACTTTGATGCCAATAACTCAAATGACTTTATGGCGAATTTTGTTCGCTTAAAAGCCATGATTTATCGTCAAAGATTTATCATCATTGGGATTATGGCGCTAGCATTAATAATTACTGCAATAGCCACATTTTTGACCACACCCATTTATCAAGCTGAATCCCGTGTGCAAATTCAGAGTGATACCAATCAAATTTTACGAAACGGAGAAATTGCAAGCGATAATAATGGTCGCCAACTTCAAATGTTCCTTAATGGGCAAGTAGAGATATTAAATAGCCGCAAAATGGCAACGCGCATTACCGATAAATTGCGATTATCATCAAATGAAAAATTCTTTGAAGCCATGAATGTTGAACCTGTCATTGAAACACAGGCGGGTCAAAATCTTCAAGCTGCCAGACGCTCGCAAGCGATTGCACTTCTAAAATCTAATATTGCTGTGCAATTGCCACTGGGTGGTAATATCGCATCCGTATATTTTAATAGTCCAGACAAAGCTACTGCAATTAAAATCGTCAATGCTTATTCCGAAGAATTAATTAGGGTCAATATTGAAAAAAGATTTGAGACCACGTCTTACGCACGCGAATTTCTAGAAGAAGAAATCACGGTTGCCAAAAAACAATTGGAAGAGGCGGAGAGAGAAGCGCTTAATTTCGCACGCAATTCGCAAATCATCGATGCAAGCGACGGTGTTTCAACATCTGATGGTGAAAGTTCACCGAAATCAATAACAACCGCCAATTTAGTCCAAGCTAATGCTGACCTTGGCGTGGCTCGTACAGAGAGAGTGAAAGCACAAAGCCGCTGGAACCAGGCTGCTGTAACGCCTTTATTTAGCCTACCAGAAGTATTATCAAATAGCGCCATTCAATCGCTGCAGGCCAGTCGAGCAGAAGCAGAAACAGAACTTAATGGGCTAAGCGATGTCTATAAACCGCAGCATCCAGCTTATCAAAAAGTAGAAGGTAGAATCTCACTAATTGATGGCCAGATGCGCAATTTAGCTACCAATATCCGCAATTCTATTCGCGCTGAATATCAAACAGCCTTGCAGCAAGAACAATCTTTGAAAGAGCAATTGGCTAATTTCAAAACTGATACGCTAGATGAACAAAATAAACGTGTCGCATTAAACTTATTAAGCCGTGATTTGGATACTGAGCGTTCACAATATCAAGCTCTATTAGAACGGTTTAGTGAAGTGAATTCAGCATCCGAAGTTGTTACCAATAATATTAGCATTATCGATAAAGCCGAATTTGGATATAAAATATCTCCTAATCTATTGATTAACCTCATTATAGGTGGTTTTTTGGGTATGACGCTAGCAGCCGTTATTGCATTTGCCCGTGAAATACTGAACGATGTTATTAGGGCGCCTGATGATATTGCTTCTAAGCTAAGAATGCCATTACTAGGCGTTACACCCTACACTGTGTTTAATCGCGGATTGATGGAAGAAATTAGCGATAGAAAGTCGCCTATATCTGAATCCTATACGTCCATAAGATCAGCACTAGAGTTTAGCACCTCAAATGGTGCGCCCAAAACGATGCTCGTTACCAGTTCACAGCCAAGCGAGGGTAAATCAACAACATCTGTTGCATTGGCCATTAGCTTTAGCAAGGCTGGTAAGAAAGTATTGTTGATAGATTCTGACTTACGCAATCCATCGCTGCATAAATATATAATGCAGAAAAATAATGATGGGTTTGCAAGTGTACTAACCAAAAACAGAAAATTTTCGGATCAGGTGGAAAAAATTCAAGATACGAATATAGACTTTATTCCAGCGGGTAATGCACCCCCTAATCCTGCTGAAATCTTAATAGCGCACAATATCGAAGAATTTTTAGACAGCGTTAAAGATCATTATGATCATATCATCATGGATGGTCCGCCCATCATGGGGTTAGCCGATTCTCCGCAAATCAGTAGCGTTGTTGAAGGCACTATATTAATTGCCAGAACAGGGGTTGTACGAGGTCGTCAAGCGCAAAATGCCCTTACGCGATTGCAGGCGGCCAATGCAAAAGTCGTTGGTGTTATCCTATGCCAATATGACAGCAATACACAAGGTTATGGCTATGATTATGAATATAGTTATGAATATGGAAATAGTGCTAAAGCATAAAGCCTATCAACTTATGCCCAATATAAAGTAGGCACCTACATGCAAACCAATAGAGCAGAGCAGAAATCAACTCAAAGTCCTAATAAGAAAAATGGATATTGGGCAATGCTCGCTCTATTCATCGCTTTGGTACTAATAATCATCAGCGCAATTTCGCGTATCGCTATCGATAGAAAAATCCCGGCCTCTCCATCACTCAGCAACAGCCGTGCGCTTGCTTTATATGCAGAAGGAGCCGTACGGCAAACACAGAGCCAGCAAGCCACATTATTGTCCATCAAAGCCCTATCGAAATCACTCGCCAATAACCGTGCTATTCGTACTTTGGCGCAAAGCTACGCACAACAAGGACGCAATGATGAAGCATTAGCATTATTTAAAATAGGCGGTGCATTAAGCTGGCGCGACAGCGAAACACAATTGGCCCTGTTTGAAACAGCGATCAAAAATGCAGATATCAAAAGTGGATTGGATAATATGGACGCATTATTACGCCGTAATGTTGCGCCCGATGAGATATTATCAATCTATTTATTAGGCGGACAAGAAAATGATATTGCTAAATTAATTGCTGGAAAATTGGCGCAAAACCCAACTTGGAGAGAGCGTTTCTTCACCTTCACTAAGTGGGAGGGTATAGAAAATATGAACAGCTATGAGCAAATCATCTCGCATTTAAATCAAACGAAGTCGCCGCCAAAGGTTGATGAAATCAATAGCTATGCATCAACGCTATTCGCAAAAACATCACGGTCTCGTGCGCTTCGTTTCTGGAATGAACAGTCCCAACAATTTCCATCTGTACTGAACAATAATAGCAAAGTCACATTAAATTGGGCACATTCTAATCGCAGCGAAGATCGATTCATATCAGATTGGACTATGACCAACATTGAAGATGTATTTCCTTATTTCGAAGATAATGAAGATGGCCAAACATCCATTGCTAATTTCGATATGAAAAAGCGAGCCAATGGCTTGATGGCTTATAGGGCAATCATATTACCGCCTACTAATATTCAGCTGGCTGTCAAATCGCCTAATCAGAATAAGGAACTTTCTTCTTCTTTGCGCTGGATTGTGAAATGTATTGATAGCCGTGAAGAGATGATATTAGATGCAGTGCCTCTCCGAGATAAATTATGGGCAGCTAACATTAGTGCTTTACCCTGCGATGCCCATTATTTACAATTGCATGTAAATCCAGCGGGGCTGCGCAAAGATGTTGAGATTAGGCTGGATAATATTACCCTATCATCGGGCTGATATTTCAATATCCGCAATCACCGGATGATGGTCTGAACCTATGCTAGCCTCTCCAGTAAATGCATTAACTGCTCTATATTTGGGCTTTACAAAAATATGGTCTATACGACTGAATGCCCCTAATAATCCTATGGAACGGCCACGCGCAGGGAATGATGCGCCAGGGCCTAATCCCGCGACTTGATGCGCATTGGTCATTTTCTTATTGATTAAGTGATAGCCATAATTCCAGGGGGTTGCGTTAAAATCTCCCAATATAATATCAGGGTTTTTAATATTAAGATCATCCAGCAGATTGACATAAAAGGATCGATTAGCCGCAGGGCGGCCAAAGTTTTTTGCTGCATGGATATTCCAAATGACCAACGAGCCTTTAGGCGTTTCGACTTTTGCACTGTTCCAATATTTGCTGTCACCCGCATCAATGATTGTCGGGAATTTAGAGATGATAGCATAAGTATTTTCACGGGCACTATACCATTTCACATCAGTGATAGCGTTTAGTTTTTTCATGAAAGCTGGGAAATCTGAAATTTCTTGAATTGCGATAATATCGCCATCATACCCAGCAATCCGCTGCGCCGCCGCATCCATATTTTTGTTTAAACCGCGCAAAGAAGCGGATACGATACGTATATCGCCAGCTTTTACCTCTGATGAAGCGCTGAAATTAAAACCGCTTCCCATGGCAAAGATAAGACAGAAAAAAACCGCTCCTGCTGTTGCCCAAATATAGCTGCGCCAAAATAATAAAGCCAAAGCGGATATGGCCGCGCCAACAGCAATGGGAATAGCACCAGCATTAATATAACCCAAATTGGGCAAGCCATCGCCAAATGCGGCCCATATTAGTAACCATATATAGCAAAGCATAATAGCCGATCGCACTGCCCATAAACTTAAAAACTTCGCCGAAAACATGCTATTCTTGCTATGATTCTTAGTCTTATGCCTGCGACGGGGTTCGGGATTATGCATTATCAGTCTCTGATAGATTATCCTCTATTGGACTTTGGTCAAATAAACGGCGGTAGGCATTGATAAGCGGTTTAATTTGCTGTTGCCAACTCAATTGTTCGCGCACACGTTTGTTTCCAAAATCAGCCATTTTTTTGCGTAATTTCTCATCCGCCAACAAATCTAAAATCTTGTCAGCCATATCAATGGGGTCATTAGCCTTAGCATAGAGCGAAGCCTCACGCGCCGAAAAACGCCCCTCGCGCACTTCAAATTGTACGATTGGTTTGCCCATGGCCATATATTCCATAATCTTATTCATAGTCGAAAGATCATTCATGGGATTCACTTTATCTGGATTAACGCATAAATCCGATGTGCATAATATTTCAAACAAATCAGCATCGGGGGCGCGGCCCGTAAAAGTCACATAATCGGCAATATTAAACTCTTTCGCCATATCTTTGAGCATATCTAGCGCAGGGCCACCGCCTACCAAACACATTTGAACATCATGCCGTCCCAATTTATGAACGATATGATGCATAGATTCTAATAATAGGTCTAATCCCTCTTGCTGGCCCATCACGCCAACATAACCAACCATATATTGGCGTCCATTGCGCCACATATCATTGGGAGGCACTTGTTTTACGCGGCTCAAATCGGGCCCAGAGCGCACGACAAATACATCATCCGGATCTTTACGGCCGCGCGTTACGGCTATATTTTTATAGCTTTCATTGGTTGCTATCGACACTTTGGCCATGCGAAATGTCACCCGTTCAAACAGGTTCATCAATTTCCAGAAAAAGCCTTTTTTATCATATTTAGCTTCGAATAATTCGGGGTTTATATCATGATGGTCGAATAAATATTTCACACCAAATAGACGAAATTGAACAGCCACTAAAAATATTAAATCGGGCGGATTACATCCGTGAATAGCATTTAGGCCATGCTTAAAATATATTTTCCATGCTAGCCAGCTCTCCCAAAATAGAGCTGCTCCATATTCCACCAAAAACCCTATGGGACCATCAGCTTCCAAAGGCAGATCATGTCGGTACACATGGATGCCTTCTAAATATTCATAGCGTTCATTATAATCTTTGCCGGTTGGGCAAATTACGAATATTTCCGCACCCGCAGCGCGTAATGTACGGGCTTCTAACCATACCCGACGATCAAAAGGAACGGGCAGATTCTCTACAATAATGAGAATTTTTTTGCCCGCGAGTGGCTGTTGCTGCAATATAACACTGGTATCGCGCAAATAGGCGATAGTCTCTGGTAAATCAGCCTCTTTGATAATTGCCGATGCTTGGGTCGCCGGTGCTTGTGTCATTGGTGCATGGGTCATCGTAGCTAGGGTCAATCCATACTATCAAGGTCTATGACCTGCGTATCCGCCAGATCAAGCTGGTCAAAGGTGCGATTGGCCTTAATCACCAAATCAAATTTACCATTTTGAACATCATCTTTGCTAATCAATAATTGGCGCAAAGACGGCAAGTTGGAATAAGCATATCCTAGATTTTGTCCGACCAATTTTTCGGCCGCAATCGCAGGATCAAAAATGGCCAATTCATAACCTGCTTCCAATAATTTACGGGCCAAATCAACATTGGGACTTTCGCGCAAATCGTCAGTATCAGCTTTAAAGGCTAGCCCAGCGAGAAGTATCTTGCCGCCCTCAGGCAATAGAGCTTTCACACGATCAGCTTGAAAATGTTTATGCGCATCATTGGATCGCATCAACATATCTATCATTGGTGTATTGGCACCCAAATCGCTCGACATATATTGTAATGCGCGCACATCTTTGGGCAAACAAGACCCGCCAAATGGGCCACCAGGGCGGGTATAATAAGCTGATAGGTTTAATTTGGTATCTGATTTGAAAATATCATGCACTGTGCGCGGATCAATATTTTGTTTCTGGCAAATACGGCCAATCTCATTGGCAAAACCAACCTTTACCGCATGCCAAGTATTATCAACAAATTTGGTAATTTCTGCTTCGCGATATTTAACATGGAAAATAGGAGCATCAATACCATCATGCAATGCATCCATATTCTGGCTTGGGCCTCCATCATGCGTGCCGATAACGATCTTTGGTGGTTCAAAATAATCTTGAATAGCGCTGGATTCGCGCAAAAATTCAGGGTTATAAACCAATTCTACATTTGATTTTGCACTATAGCTTAACGCGCCTTCAATCACTGGACCAACAAGATCCTCCATCGTGCCAGGACGCATGGTAGAGCGATAGGCTATCGTCAGCACCTTCGCCCGATCATCATCAAGCGCGCGCGCAATATCGTTGGTCACGCTGATAATATAGCGCATATCATGTGCGCCATCAGCCGCACTGGGCGTGCCAACACAAACAATGGCTACATCCGCATCATCGAGCGCATCACCAATAGAGGTTCTGGCTTCTAATAAGCCTTCGTCACGAGCAGCCTTTATCAAATCCCCAAGTCCAGGCTCCTCAATTGGGCTTTGACCTGCGTTAATTATGTCTACCTTATCTTGGGCAACGTCGATTCCGACAACATGATGCCCCTGTTTGGTGATACAGGCAGCCGCCGTACAGCCCACATAACCCAAACCAAATATTAATATCTTCAATGCTGCCTCCATTTAGCAGAAATTTATCGCTCTAATGCCATGCCAAGTGCGGATTGGCTATATTTTTCTTATATCGCGAAAATGACAGAGTAAATTTATATTTTCTGAGCAATAGATCACAGTTGGGCGCTGTTTTTAGATAGAATTATACCAGCAAGATATTTATTTGGCGCGTTCCAACATGCCGAACAAATCACGCGGATCATCAGGATCGGCTAGCATATCCAATTCGATATAATAATCGCTATTTTGGATCATTTTATGGATATAGCAAAGCGCACTAAAATCTTCGATGGCAAATCCCACGCTATCAAATAATGTGATTTGATTATCGCTGGTGCGTCCCGCTGTTTTACCAGCAATAACTTGCCATAATTCGGTGACGTCATGATTGCTATCGAGCTGCTGAATCTCTCCCTCTACACGGGTTTGCGGGGTATATTCGACGAAAATGTCGCTGCGAAGCAATATATCTTTATGCAGCTCTGTCTTGCCTGGGCAATCGCCGCCAATCGCATTAATATGCACACCGGGGCCCACCATATTATCGGTCAATATTGTCGCATATTGTTTGTCCGCGGTGCAGGTGGTGATAATTTGCGCACCTTCTATAGCTTCTTCGCTGCTGCTGCACTGCGTAATATTAAGGCCGCTTGCAGCCAAATTTGCCGCGCATTTCTTTGTAGCATTGCTATCGGTATCAAATAGACGAATATTCTCTATACCAAGCAGAGCCTTAAACGCTGTGCATTGAAACTCGCTTTGTGCTCCATTCCCAATCATCGCCATAGTTTTAGCATTTTTGGGTGCCAAATTCTGAGCCGCTAAAGCAGACATAGCTGCAGTGCGCAGTGCGGTCAGCATCGTCATTTCACTCAGCAATATTGGATAACCCGTTTGTACATCCGCCAATAGGCCAAAGGCGGTAACGGTTTGCAGACCCTGCTTCGTATTGCTGGGGTGGCCATTAACATATTTAAAGCCATAATGCGTACCATCGGATGCTGGCATTAATTCTATGACGCCGACATCGCTATGCGATGCTACGCGCGGGGTTTTATCGAACAATTCCCAGCGCTTATAATCATTTTCTAGCGCTGCGGCTATATCGCGCAATACAGTCTCTAAACCGATATGATGCACAAGCTTCATCATATTATCGACCGACACAAATGGAACCATAGCGAGATGAGAGGGCAAAAGTGACATAGATTTCCTATAGGGTTATCAGGGCTGAACCATTATCAGATAGGGTGTTGTAATGAAATTAGCAAATGTTGTAACAATCTATCTATCGTATCGCTTGAAGATTATGTGTAACGAAATAGAGTAAATCACAGAAACATGAGCAACAAAGTGACACAAGCATGACCAAAGGACAAAGACATGGCCCTCAGCCCTACAGACAAACAAGCCATACAAAGCTTTCAAGAGCGCGTTGTTATCCCATCACAGAGCAAATTGATAATCTTAGATTTTTTTGCTGAATGGTGCGGCCCATGCAAACAATTAACGCCTGTATTAGAGGAAATAGCCGATCAATATGCGAAACGCGGCGTGGAATTGGTGAAAGTGGATGTCGATAAAGAGGAATTTATTTCGCAACAATATCAAATCAGATCTATGCCGACTGTCTATGTCATCCACGGCGGCAAACCTATTGCCAATATGACCAATATTCGCACGGTTCCGCAAATATCATCCGTGCTCGATGATCTTATCAAGACTCATGGTATAAACGCAGCTGCATAATATTAAATATGTGACTTCATTTATCAATATTGCTATCTAGGGTGCATGAATAGCGATGGAGAAATAATAGATCATTACCCCGCTTCGTCCGCATGGATCCGCATAGGCGGGGCTATATTTGCACTGGCGTGCGCCTTCGCCGCCATGTTGGGAATATATTATCTGCTCGAAAGCGTAAATAATAGCGGCACTATCACCGTCACTTTTTTGATTATCACCCCCATCTGTATTTCATCATTTATCGCTTATGTTACGGACCCTTTGTTCAAAAAAGGGTTTAAAGCCTATGTCATAACACCCATACTCTTCATTATAGCTGTGTCATTTGTATCTGCTTTCATATTGAAAGAAGGCCTCGTCTGCATCCTCATGCTTTTGCCCTTCTGGGTTTTGCTCAGTTTTATAGGATCATTCATTACCTATAGAATACGTAACGCCATCAAATTATCGCGCGTGCAATGTTGTGCATTATTATTAATTCCCTTCATCGCTATACCCATAGAAAATAGCATCCCCATTAATGAACGGATCGAGAATGTTTCACGTGAAATAATTATAAATGCTTCGCCAGAGACTATTTGGCCTTTGCTGCGCGGTGTTGAAACCGTTGCACCCAATGAGGGGCAATGGAATATTACACAGGATATTATCGAAGTACCCCGCCCAATAGGGGCCAAATTAGTCGGTGATGGCATAGGGGCGCAGCGCTATGCCAAATGGGATAAAAATATCAGCTTCAAAGAAGAAATCACCCAATGGAAAAAATATGAACGCATTGGATGGAAGTTCAAATTTGATGATACTGAAAATTGGGAATTTGATGACAAACATTTAATGCCTGATAGCAATTATTTCAAAGTCATATCGGGCGGTTATAGCATGGAAAGGCTGAATGATGGCCGCACCAAAGTTTCGCTCGATACGCAATATTGGATGCAAGTGCCGCTGAGCGGTTATGCTGCATTATGGGGCGAACATATGCTCGGTGATATTCATGATAATCTGTTGAATATGATTAAAGATCGAGCAGAATCTAAATCCGAAACCTTAAAGCCATGATAGGCTAAATCTATGATAGCACGCGAACTACTCGCCACCGCCAATATACCAGCCGCCATAGATTTAGCAGGCGATACCGAAGGCGCATTGCAATTATATCGGCGCGGCGATGATTTTATGATTACCATTGGTAATAATGAGCTGATGAACAGCCGCGTCTATGGCTCTGAACAAGCATTGGCTGAATTAAGCTGCGCCGCGATTAAAAATATATCATCCCCGCATATCTTAATTGGCGGCTATGGCATGGGTTTTACGCTTCGTAGCGCATTAGATGCTCTAGGCGAAGATGCGCATATCATAATCGCAGAATTAATCCCCGATATTATAGAATGGGCCAAGGGTCCGATGAAATTATTAACGCGAAGCGCCTTAGATGATAATCGTGTCAGTCTGCGAATAGCTGATGTGAGAGAATTGATTATCCAAGGAAAAGAGGGTGCCCGATATGATGCAATATTACTCGATGTTGATAATGGCCCCGATGGTTTAACCAAGGCCGATAATGATAGCCTCTATAGCGAAAGCGGTTTGATGACAGCGAAATCTGCGCTCAATAGCGGCGGTATATTGGCGATTTGGTCCGCGCATCCTTCGTCCAAATTCACCAAACGGCTAAAGCAATGCGGTTTTGAAACACACGAGCATATTGTAAGAGCACGCACGAATGGTAAAGGCGCGTGTCATACAATATGGATTGCTAAGAAGCATTGATATTCAATATCTTATTTTAGTATCTTGGCGTCACGACAGCATTTAACGTTCAGATGGTTTTAGCCCATATGTAATTATCGATACAATCGATTCCTCTGATAATGCATCATTATCCTGAAAGGCTGAGCTGATACCAGCCGCATCTAAGCGCTTAGCCAATTGCAATCTTGCATCCGCCACTTTTGCTTGCTCATCTGTTAATGGTGCATCTCCATTTTGCGGGCTGGGGCGTTCAATTAATATATTGCGCAATCCCCAACGCTCAATCGCCCATATCGCCAAAGATGGGCTAATCCCATTATCGGCAGAAATGGTATCGGCATTGTCCTCTTGCGGCGCTTCATCCTCTTGACGGGGCTGTTCTGCTTGTAGCGCTGATAGTTGGGCCATATTTACACGCAGTCTTTGTTGTGATGGCGGAATGATTCGAACTTTCCACCCGCCTGCGCTCTCTTGCGCCAGAGCCTCAGCGTCAAAATAATCCTGAAGCGACCAACCATCGACAATTATGGGCACAATATCGACAATACGTTCGGAACGGTTGGGCCATATCGATTGCACAGGAACTCCTATCGCCCCGCGAATTTCATCAAAGGGCGGAACATCCCTAATGAGACTAGCACTTGTGCGATCCATAGCCGCATCGACAATAGCGCGCGTTTGCGATTCAATATCGGCCGCGATAATCTGTTGTAAATTCACCTTAGGGGCCTCGCCAATTCTTTTCGTCAGCTCCCGCAATACAGACTCTTGCCCATCTTCGCTAAATTTAGGGGCGATAACAATGGCATCAACTTCGGGGCCACCCGTCAGCGGCCAAGAAACATCCAATTGGCTGATACTGCGCTGATTGATATTAAGCTCGCTGGTCAAAACCGCCTGACTTGCACTGCGCAGGCCAGCTTCGTTCGACAATCTCGCTAAAGTTAACCCAAGAGGCGCCGCTAAGCTTAAGAAGGCCAATATACCGGCAATAAGAAAATAGGGGTTTTTCTCTACATGCGATAAAGGCCGCGCCGCACCGCTTAAGCGTGCCACTACGGTAATGGCAAATGCAATCGCGGCTAAGTTGGTGAGAAATAACAATAATGCACCGCCTGCGAAATCAAGACGCCAAATGGCCAATCCATAGCCTATTGTGGCAATCGGCGGCATCAACGCCGTAGCAATAGCCACGCCAATGGCCGTTGCGCCCAAACGTTTTACAACGGCATAGCCCCCCGCTACACCCGATAATAAAGCAACCAATAAGTCCAACAGACTAGGCTCTGTGCGGTTTATAATTTCTGGCGTTGCATTGCGTATCGGACTTAATCCTGTCAGCAATACCGCCACTATTATCCCAATGGCCGCGCCTACCATGACAACGCGAGCAGCATCTTTAATTCGTTTGCCGTCCAAGGATGCAAATCCAAATCCCAAAGCCACAATTGGCGACATTAGCGGCGATACCAACATTGCGCCGATCACAACGGCTACGCTGCCCTGTAAAAGCCCAAGCATAGCAATACCCGCAGAAATACCGCACATTAGCATATAGCCTGGTGTAGATTTTCCATCAGATTGCACTTGTTCGCGCAACTCTTTGCCAGTTTGACCCGCCAAATCCGGTAATAATAAATAATGGCCTATCTGTTCACGCCAATGTTGCAATTTTAGCTTCCAGCTGGATTCTTCTGCATTTTCCATTACTTTATAACCTGATAATATATTGATATATAATGTTTAACTTTAATATGACGTCTTATATGTCATAACGCCAACTTCTATTTTTTGGACAATAATATATTGCTCTCTGTCAGCGATATGCCTTCTATCATCCTAATTTGCCGCAAAACCTCGTCAAAAGACGGCAGATCGAGCGTCTCTATTTGCGCTATAAAGTCCCAACGGCCATTGGTGCTATATAAATCACGAACTGCATCAACTTTTTGCAAATGCCCTGCCACTTTGTCAGCATACATGCCCTGTACCTCTATTTGAACAATAGCTTTTACAGTTCTTTGCCGCGTTTCCATACCCTTAATTATGGTAAAACCTTCTATAATATTGCGTTTCAACAAACGATCGATCCGCGCTTTAATAGTAGCGCGCGATACGCCCATTTGCGCGGCAATATTAGCGACAGATTCGCGTGCATTGCGCTCTAACAAGGTCAATAATTTATCATCCAACGCATCTAGCAATTTTGCACCTATATCCCATTATGTATAATCACACTTATCATTATGCATAATTTAACTAATCATTTTGTCAATTAGCTAAGTTTACGCTAAACGCTGCTTTATGCATATTAGGCTATGTTCATTGATATTCACGGCATAAATAAATCTATACAGGCACCTCATACTGTTATCATGGTGCGGCCTCATAATTTTCACCCCAATCCTATGAGCGCCCAAGATAATGGCTTTCAAAAAAAGCCATCCCATGATGATTATGATGAAATAGCGAAATCCGCCTATAAAGAAGTTAGCCAAGCCGCAGAAATATTAGAAGCCTTGGGCATCACCGTTCATATATTTGAAGATACAGGGTCCAAAACACCCGATTCCGTCTTTCCTAACAATTGGTTTTCAACCCATGATGACGGTAAAATTGTGACATACCCTATGTTTGTCCCAAATCGCCGCAATGAAAGGCGCAAAGATATAATCGCAGCGCTGAAAAGCAATTATGAAGTTCACAAAATAATCGATTATAGCGCAATGGAGCAGCAAAATATCTTCTTAGAGGGTACAGGGGCAATGGTGTTGGATCATGCAAACCGCATAGCTTATGCTGCGCGATCAAAACGTGCCAATCCATCAGCATTTCAGCAATTTTGCACCGACCTAAACTATCAACCCATAATGTTTGATGCCCAAGATAAGCATGGCACAGCCGTTTATCATACCAATGTGATGATGTGCATCGCCAATGATTTTGTGCTAATTGCACCCGATATGCTACCGAATGAGAAAGAGCGTAAAGAGGTTCTTGCTTCATTAGAAAACTCTGGGAAAGAGATTATCACTCTATCTGAGGAACAAATTTTTCAATTTTCGGGCAATGCTATTGAATTAACCGGAACTAATGGGCCCAATCTAATATTGTCGCAAACCAGTTATGAAGCGCTTCATAATGATCAATTAGAGCGAATATCGGCGCATGCACATCTGCAACCTATTGATGTGAAAACCATAGAGATGGCTGGCGGGAGTATTAGATGCATGATTGCCGCTATTCATCTTAGAGCGCGATAACTCCTTGCTTGATATATTATCATAAACGCGCATAAATACGCCCTAAGGAAAAAACTTCCTCCATTGGGATAAGGGATGAGAAATTGAGCAAATTTATCTTGGTCATTGACGAAGGAACCACCTCCACACGGGCCATGCTTTTTACCCCTGATGGAGGATGCACAGACAGCAAGCAATTACCGCTCACCCAATATTATCCAGAGCCAGGCCATGTTGAGCATGATGCCGAAGAAATATGGCAAAATAGCCTAGACTGTACCAAAGCTATGATTGAAAAAGCCGGTGGCGGCGCGAATATCATCAGTATCGGCATCACCAATCAACGTGAGACTATAATATTCTGGGATAAACGGACGGGTAAACCGCTCAGCAAAGCAATCGTCTGGCAAGATCGTCGCACGAGCGATATTTGTGATACACTCAAAAATGAAGGCCGCGAAGATTGGCTGCATAATCGCACTGGACTTCGGCTTGATCCCTATTTTTCTGGCAGTAAAATTGGATGGGCCTTAAAACATTGGCCCCAGCTTAATGATATTGGTGAACATCTGGCCGTTGGTACGGTTGAGAGCTATTTGATTTTCCGTTTAACCAATGGAACGCATATCAGCGATGCTTCAAACGCATCGCGCACGGCCTTGATGGACATAGAGCATGGTCAATGGGATGGCGAATTATGCGATATGTTTAATGTCCCCATGGCAATATTACCGCAAATAACCGACTGCGCTGGAGAATTAGGGATTTGTGATCCCAATGTCGTGGGTCATCCCATTTTAATAAGCGGATGCGCTGGCGATCAGCAAGCCGCAACCATAGGGCAAGCCTGCTTAAATCCTGGGCAAAGCAAAGCAACTTTTGGAACAGGGGCTTTCATTCTTACCAATACAGGGCGCGAATTTTATCGATCAAAAAATCGTTTATTATCGACCATCGCATGGCAAATAGGCGGGGTACGTCATTATGCTATCGAAGGATCAATATTTGTTGCTGGCAGCTTAATCCAATGGTTGCGCGATGATATAAAATTGATCGAACATGCGCATGAAAGCGAAGAAATAGCCAAATCATTAAAGGATAATGGCGGTGTTTATATTGTGCCGGCCTTATCAGGGCTGGGCGCGCCGCATTGGAAAGCCGATGCCCGTGCTATGATATGCGGCCTAAGTTTTGCGAGCGGAAAAGACCATATCATTCGCGCCGCATTAGAATCGATGGCCTATCAATGTTATGATTTACAATCCGCCTTTGCCCAAGATGGCGCTGCATGGAGCGAATTGCGCGTCGATGGTGCAATGGTCAACAATGGCTGGATGGTTCAGCATTTGGCCAATATCCTCAATGTACGCATCGATAGGCCCGATTTTGTTGAGACGACAGCTCTTGGTGCTGCCATGTTGGCCGCTATAGGGGCTGGCATTTATCCCGATCTTGAATCGGCAAGCGCTATGATTGGCGATGTTCAGAGCTTTACCTGTGCTATGGATGAGAATGAACGTAACCCTCTTTTACAGGAATGGCAAAAAGCCGTAGACTTTGTAACGGGCTAATAGCCCTATACGTCATGATTATAAGCCGCCACCCGCTGCTTCTTGCGCTTCTTCTTCGCTGCTTGCCTTATCGGCGCTAGCGATTCTTATTTTCGGTGATACTGGCAAAGAGCCAAAGTCAAAAATCGGATTATCCGCATTCAATATTGCTTTCTCTTCTATCTGAGATTGAACGCCGATAATATCCGCAACGAGCGGATTCACTCTGATACTATATTCACCATAGGCAACGCTCTCGAATAAGAAGAAACCATCAAATTCGCTGCGTGTCTTCTTTATGACAATGCCATTTTTATCGATTAATTCCAGATCAACGCCTGTGTAGAGGCCTCCGCCTTCTTTTACGAGCGTCCCAGATACCTCACCAGCCGATACCAAGGGCAATGCTATTTCAAATGCAACGCCCGGACGCGGCGTAATCACAACACCGCTATTGGCTGGCTGTACAAATGGATCGGGTAATGTCGAAGAATCAATACCGATTAATATAGGCTCAAAAGGTTGCAGCCCATCTATGATCGTTTCGCCATTTTCATCGGTTGGATTTGAGCTTCCAGACACACCCGTAGTAAGCTCAACATCTTTTTCTATTCTCTCATTATCCTGCCTAATGCCATCACCATTATCATCATGGAAAACCGTTGCAAATGCTTGTCCAGTCACTGCAAGCTTGTTCGAGGTAAGCCGGATACCGCGCCCGTTGGGCTTTGGTCCAAGGCTGAAAGATAGATTTATCCCCGCCGCCACAGAACCATCACTTGCGGCTTCCACTTGGCCGGTGAGAGCAACATTTTTGAAATTACGCGTATATCCTAGAGCCACACGTGCACGGCGCGATACAGCCTGATAGCCCAGTTCAGCGCGGAAAGCAGAATTTTCCCCGCTACGCCAATCAGCCGTTATCTGCGATTCGCTAAAGCCCGTGCCATTAATTCCGCCATTGAGAATGAAACTCGCCTCCCCGCGCAATCGAACGCGGCCAAGACGTCCACTGAGACGGACTCTATTTTCTAGTAAATCGGGTGGGTCCAAACCATTTGCAGTTTTGGTTTTTTCCCAAGCCAATTCATTGGTTATACCCAACTTATTGATATTGAATGTTATTCTCTGCAATGCTTCCCAATTAACCGTGTCATTACTATCCTTGCTATAGCTGGTTTCAAAATGGAGCGGCAGGAAATTATTACCAATAGCTATATTTTGATCTAAAGTTGCGCGGACCAACTCTCTGACATTGGCATTATAGCGTTCTGATCGGAAACCATCATCCAATATTGCTGCCTCTAGCTGGAATAATGTCTTGCCAAATTGACCCAATACCTGCGCTCTAAACGCATTACTAGAGCCAAAATCATTGGCCGCCGATAGCTCCACCAGAGTTGGCCCAATCGCTCTACGAATAGAGGCTTCTATTTGATTTTGCCGTTCGTTAAGCGAGCGCAAAGAGAAAACAGAAGCTGCAACAGATGTTTTTGCATTAATTCCGCGTTCAAAACCAAATCCGCCGCGCAGCCCCTGCGAGCTACTGCTACCAACATCGTTAAAGTTAAACAAATCACGGCCACTATCTTGTACAGTGGCCCAATAATATGTTTCCTTAGGCGGAATAGAATCTAGCCCAACAGGTATCAACTTCACCTCTTTTTTAACCTGGCCTTGCGGTCCATATAAAATCACTTCAAATTTATTCTGACCATAGAGCAATGCCACATCGATAAATTCATACCGCCCATCACCACGGCTTGTCACAAATGCTATTAATTCACCATTGCGATAGAGTTCAGCATCCCATCCATCGGGCAATTCTCCACGAAATGTAGTGCGGTCAAAATTAGCAGGACGTTCAACAGGCCGGTTGGTAA
This sequence comes from uncultured Sphingorhabdus sp., assembly GCA_947492905.1. Classification (GTDB taxonomy): domain Bacteria; phylum Pseudomonadota; class Alphaproteobacteria; order Sphingomonadales; family Sphingomonadaceae; genus Sphingorhabdus_B. The sequence continues at coordinate 532,975 of CANLOL010000001.1, forward strand.
TAAACGCTCCGCGCCCAGCAGTGTTTTGCGCTCCCAATGCAGTAGATACAGTCGAGACATCCCCTACTGCCACATGCGTTGCAGAGAGCGGGCCCAATAATTCACCCTTAGGGTCGGTCCGATACAGGCGAATCCGTGCAGCGCTAGGAACGCCCTGATTATCAGAGGATATACGCGCATCAAAAGAAGCTTTGGCCACCTCTCCGCTTGCAAAAATCTCATAACGTGCATCGGCGCTAGTTCCGCCAATCGCATCATTTTGTACCCCTGCTGACGCCACGACGTCAACAGATGGGGTGCGCCATAAACGATAAGGGTCTTTGGCTTGGGGTAATTTGCTAATATCAAAATTACTTCTAGGCCTTACGCGGCCAGCTCTTTCTTTGCGTTCCTCAGCCAATTCAAAAGGCAATTTATTCTCTGACTTTAATATCAGCAATGCATTGGAGAGATCAGCAGTGAGCTCAACATCTAACCAGCTGGCCAATTTATCAACATTGATGCACCAGCCTTCAGGAACATCATAAATATCACTATTGGATAATTTGCTTGTTTTGTTCACGATTTGTACTATACTTTGATCGCGGTCAATCACTATTGTGCGCGCCTCACTAAATAACCAACCGGTTGCGCGGCGCGACTTTTTATCCAATCTGATCGGAAGATCCATCGCCAATATAGTATCAGCGAAATCAATGCATATGCCCGTACTGGTTTGATATCCGCGAACGCCATCGCCTAAGCGATATTTGCCCGAACGAATATCAAATAATAGGGCATCATCATCATTTGCAACCCAAGCCGCTTCTGCATTGTCTTGCGCATAAGCAGCAGCGGCCGGAAGCATATAAGCTCCAGCCGCAATCGCAAATGCTTTCAAAGCATTAGAAAAGAGGGATTGGGTTTTTTTCATAAGATGAAATAAGAAATTATCTTATAACGCCTCTGGTTTGGCTAATAAGCTTACCGCCAGCATTTTCAGCTTCATAATAAGAAACAACCACTTCGCCTTTAAAGGCTGGAATCATTTTTGGATCGATCGGAATACGAACCAAACGCTCTTGAACCTCTGGGTAAATGGCGATGCCTTTTGCAATCATAACAGGCTCTTTAACGCCAGGCTTAGTAACGCGAATTTCACCATAAACCGAACGATCGCCCGTGCGCGACATATTCAATTGAAAGCTGCTACCGCCTTCATCTGTCACAACGCGTGGATTTGCTATCGCCGCAGTCGCTTCTAAGACGCCTTTGCGCACGATAATAGGAATAGAAATACCATAAATTGGGATTAATCTGATTTGCAATCCTTCGTTACCCGCAGCCACTTCAGCCGCAGATTCGGTTTTTGGAATTGCACGGAACAACATATGGGCTCTATATTCACCATCTTCGAGATCCGCTGGCAATATAGGTTTCAGCCGAATGGATTGCGGTTGATTGGGCAATAATGTCACGCGGCGCGGCGCGTAACGCACCAATGAAAGCGCTTTATCCTCTGCATCGGTTGCATCAGTTTTTTCAATATCTTCCAATTTTCCAATTTCATTCATTCGGCGCAACACCAAAGAAACACGATAGGTAGATTCTTCACTGCCGATATTGCTAAGAATGACCTCTGCCCCGCGCCGGCTATCCAAAATAACGCGCGTAGGCGCCACCAACAAATCACCCGCTGCGAAAACTGGTGATTGAAAAGCCATTAGTGATGTAAGAGCAATTGCCCCCCTTTTCACCCATGAAGATAGTTGCGATCCCAATATTGTCATACTCAATTCTCCGAAAATTTGCACATGATTAGAAGCTTTTAAAAGCCACTAATCCTATATTTCAGATTTTACATTAGGCACATATGGTTACTATTTTCCTAATAGAGCGGGATATAAGACATAAAAAACCCCAGCTATTTTCATAGCCGGGGTATAAGGTTTATTAGCTGCTATTTAGCAGTTATTATATTACTGATAATCAGCAGAAACGCTGTAAGTACCGGTGTAAACGCCAGCTGCTTGTGAAGCACCCACTGCCAATTCACCACCAACAAATACTGTTTCAAGATTTGCTGAGTCAAAAGTGATTGAAGTTGTTGAAGGTGTCAAAGTAAGAAGCATATCAGCGCCTGCACCTGTCAAAGTTGTTGAAGCGTCAACGGTAAGTGCAACTACTAGGCCATCAGCAGCATTTGTAACTTGGAAGCTACCGCGCGTTGAACCGCCAACGCAAGTTAACTCAGCTGAACATGTACGTGTGCCAGAAACTTCGTCTAGAGTTACTGTACCGCCAGCAGCACCAACAGCTACTAGACCAAGATCAAGATCAGCTACTGGAGAAAGCTCAACAGCGGCAATGATTTCAGCTTCAGCAGAAGCGGTTTCGGTTGCTGCATGAGCAGCATTTGACATCATAGCAGCTGCGATTACAGAAGCGCCGATTACGGTTTTAAACTTGTTCAACATAATATTTAGTCCTTTAAATTTGAGCATCACAAAGCTGCGATACATATTTGCAATTTTGGAATGCCCCACTGCATCCTGTGGACTGTTATGCGGTTAGAATCATAAGATATTATGTGTTTTAATAGTTAACATAATTTTTTCTTCACAACTAAAAATCAAACCAAATAATTGTTATTGGACAATTAATTTAGTTAATGCTGTAAAAATTAAAAATAAAATATTTAATATTATTGCACTTTTTCCGTGCCCAAGAGCTTATTCTATAAGCCCTATTGCAGAATGAAAATAAAGCGTAGCAATGTGCAAAAAGCCTTAAAAAGACTCGCCTGTTAAACGCTGACACAACATATCAAGCTGATCGAGGCTTTTATATTCAAAGGCAACAACGCCGCTGCCGCCTTCCCTCTGATCAATTTTTACTTTTAAGCCCAATAGATCGCCCAAATGATTCTCTATTGCTGCAACGTCAGCAGAGGATTCTTGATTGCCCAACACGACCGGCTTCAAATTTTTGCGCTTTGGTTTGCCTTTTCTGGCAAGAGCTTCAACCTGACGAACAGATAAGCCCTGCTTAACAGCCTGCCGAGCAAGATGTGTCATATTCTCGCTCTTTAATAGAGCCCGTGCATGGCCCATGCTTAAATCACCATCAATCACCATTGAACGGACATCATCATCCAGATCAACCAAGCGCAACATATTGGTGATATGGCTGCGTGACTTATCGACTAATTTTGCCAGCTCATTATGATTATAGCCAAATTCATCGCCAAGTTTCTTATAAGCCTCGGCTTCTTCTATAGGGTTTAGATCTTCGCGCTGAATATTTTCAATCAGCGCAATTTCCACTGTTTCCTTATTCGTGAAAGGCCGAACAACCGCGGGCACTTCATGCAATCGCGCTCTTTGCGCAGCACGCCAACGCCTCTCACCCGCGACCAGTTGATATTTTCCTTGGAAAGGACGCAATACAATCGGCTGAATAACACCATGTTGCGCTATACTATGCGCAAGCTCATTCAACTGATCTTCTTTGAATTGACGACGGGGCTGATCTGGGTGCGGGCTAATATCTGCTATCGCCACCATAGAAATATTGCTTTTGTTTAGCTGATTATCGCCGCGCTCATTAGGGCTATTAGAGGATTCATCTCTCGGTTTATCATTTATCGCTTCGCCCAATAAAGCATCCAAACCGCGGCCTAATCCGGTTTTGCGGCGAACAACATTCGATTTTTTCGGAGATTCACTATTCTTCATGCGACCATTTCTTTTTCTGGTAAGCGGGCTATTAATTCACGGGCAAGGCTAATATAAGCTTCTGATCCTGCACAACGATGATCATAAACAAGCGCTGGCATCCCATGGCTTGGCGCTTCTGATAGGCGAACATTGCGCGGTATGACAGTTTCAAACACAAGGCCGCCCAAACAAGACCGCACATCGTCGGCCACTTGATCGGTTAATCGGGCACGCCTGTCATACATAGTCAGCGCCACCCCTAATATAGATAGATCGGGGTTGAACCTCTGTTGGATGCGATCCACCGTCTGCAATAATTGGCTTAAGCCTTCTAATGCAAAAAATTCACATTGCAGCGGAACCACGATTGAATCCACGGCCACCAATGCATTTATAGTTAATAATCCTAGCGATGGTGGACAGTCTATTATGCATATATCCCATTGCTGAGCATCGGTTGCGTCCAGAACAGTTTGCAAACGATGTGTCCGGTTTTGGAAATCAACCAATTCCACCTCAGCACCCGACAGATTAACCGTTGCTGGAATAATATCTAGCCCAGGGACATTGGTTTCACTGTAAGATTCAACTAAACTTGTATTACTTATCAAGAGTTTATAGCTATTATTCTCACGTTCTGACTGCTTGACGCCAAGGCCTGTTGAAGCATTACCCTGCGGATCTAAATCGATCAATAATGTGCGCCATCCGCTCGCGGCTAAGGCGGTGGCAATATTTATAGCTGTGGTGGTTTTGCCAACACCGCCTTTTTGATTTGCTATAGCTATCTTAATCATGTTGTTTAACCGTTCCCACCAAGATTCCTGCTTCGCTATCTGTCATGCTAGGGATGACTTTCATCTTTGTGGACCATTTTTTCCTGACTTCCAACAATTCATTTTCAGCATTACGCCCTTTTGGGAGCAAATATTGCGTTTTTCTTGTGGAAAAAGGAGATGCCAATCGTAATAATTTGGGCAATGGAGCAAACGCCCGTGCGCTAATAACAGAGAATTTATCTCCATCATAAGTTTCCGCCCTTGCGCAAGCGACGCTGGTATCCAAATCAAGTGCATCAATAACAGATTGTAAAAACGCAGCCCTTCGTGTCCGCGATTCGAGCAAAGTCACATTCCAATTGCTCATAATAGCTATAATGATACCTGGGAATCCTGCACCGCTACCCATGTCCAACCAACTGGCCCCCGTGCCGCTTGACTGCAATCCTTTGGCCTTTTCTGCTGGAAAAATATCAGCATGTAATAGCTGGGCACTATCCAAAATGTGGCGAACCCATATATGGTCCAAACTGGCAGCAGATATTAAATTCTGATTTTGCATTTCCTTTTTAAGCATCTCTATATAGAGATTAATCTTCTCCAGTGTTTCACGTGAAACATTGAACTCATTAGACAATATTGCTTTCGCTTCATCTTCCGTCATGCAGCCTCACTGGCACGCTTAGCATGCACCAAAATCGCTGCCAAAGCTGCTGGCGTAACACCGCGCACCCTTGCGGCAGCCCCTAATGTCTCTGGACGTGCCTTAGATAATCTCTCGGTCATTTCATTGGATAGTCCTGCGATATTTTCATAGATTAAAGTATCAGGAATAGACAACCTCTCATTCATAGCCACATCTTTAATCTCAGCGTCTTGCCGCTTTAAATAGGGTGCATAGCGGCCATCTTGCTCTATTTCCCCCAATAGCATTTTGTCGAGCTCTGTTACTTCGGGAATGAAACGCTCTAATTTTGCCAATTCAACCGCTGGGAAACGCAACCACTCTTTCAGGGACATTTTACCTGCATCGCGTTTTATCTCAAATTCGCTTAATTGCTCTGCGCCAACCTCCTGCGTAAGAGCTGTCTCAATTTTATGTTTTAGGGATATGTGTATATCAAAACTTGCTTTGCGCTCTTTGCGAACAACCCCCAAAGCATCAGCTATCGGCGTTAAACGTGTTGCGGCATTATCAGCGCGTAACCTCAATCTATATTCTGCTCTTGCGGTTAACATGCGATATGGCTCGGTAACACCTTGCAAAATCAGATCATCTATCATCACTGCAATATAGCTATTAGAGCGATCAAAAACGGCTGCATCCTTGCCCAATGCTTTGCTGGCCGCTGCTAATCCAGCCACCAATCCCTGTGCAGATGCTTCTTCATAACCCGTTGTACCGTTAATTTGCCCCGCACAATATAATCCTTCATAGCCGCGCACTGCTAATTGCGCATCCAAGGATCGAGGATCAATATAATCATATTCAACAGCATATCCCGGCACAACCATTTCGGCTGTCTCTAATCCAGTCATAGAGCGAATCATCGCCAATTGAATATCGGTGGGTAATGATGTCGAAATACCATTGGGGTAAATCAACTCACTATCCAATCCTTCAGGTTCCAGAAATACTTGATGGCTATCACGATCGGCAAATCGAAATATTTTATCCTCAATCGAAGGACAATAGCGCGGGCCTTCGCCCTGTATCGCACCGCCGAAGAGCGGTGAGCGATCTAAACCAGCCCTAATATGGTCATGTGTTTGCGCATTAGTGCGCGTTATGGAACAGAAAATTTGCGGATTAACCCTCTTTTGCGTCATGGACGACATGGTCCACGATCCATCATCTGAGGGTTGCTCATCCAATATTGCCCAATTGATAGTGCGTCCATCAAGGCGCGGCGGAGTACCCGTTTTCAACCGAGCCATAGGCAGACCAGCGCCTCTTATCTGCTGTGCTAATATATGCGCACTGCTCTCCCCTATTCTGCCGCCATTAAGGCGCTCTTCGCCGCGAAATAATTTACCGCCCAAAAAAGTGCCGGTTGCTAAAATGACAGATGGTGCTTTCACTTCGCTATCATCTGCCAATTTCACGCCAGATATCTTTGTATCGCAATCAAACAATAAAGCCGCAGCTTCGCCTTCTATAATAGTAAGCGTTTCATATTCGGCCAATTGACGTTGAATCGAAGCCGTAAATAATCTTCGATCTGCCTGAATACGCGGCCCTTGAACTGCTGCGCCTTTCGAGGCATTGAGCATGCGATAATGTATAGCGGCATCATCAGCAGCACGGCCCATAAGACCATCAAACGCATCTACTTCTTTGACCAAATGCCCCTTGCCCAATCCGCCAATTGCTGGATTACAGGACATTGCGCCAATCTTACTTTTATCAAAACTGATGAGCGCCGTGGACGCACCCATGCGCGCTGCTGCTGCTGCTGCTTCACAACCAGCATGGCCACCGCCGATCACTATGACATCAAAATTACTCATAACATTCGCATAGACGAGTCATTTAGGCAGGTCAAAAGAGTTTAATGTTTATTAAGATAGTTTGATGTTTCACGTGAAACATTGCTAGCAAAATATTATTTTCCAATACAAAATTGGCCAAATATTGTGTCCAATAGCTCTTCGGTGTGCGCCCTACCCGTTAACCGGTCCATAGCAGATCTTGCGATGCGCGCATGCTCACCCATTATCAACCAATCATCACTATGCGATAAATTAGATAGACATTCAGAAATATCCATCAAAGCTTCGCGCTGTCTCTTATTGAGCGCAAAACTATCTTCGGCGGGAATAATATCTTGCGCCATTTCGATTAATTTTGATTTAAGCGATTCAATCCCTTCGCCAGTTTTGGCAGATAGCGATAATTTGCCACTATCACGGTGATTTTCCAAATCCGATTTAGCAGCAATATCAATGATCTTAGCATCGCTTTTGGGCGGCTCATCGCCCAGCCATAATATTATATCAGCAGCCTCAAAAGCTGTCTGTGCGCGTTCTATTCCAATCTTCTCTATATCATCATGGCTATCTGTGCGCACTCCAGCTGTATCTAGGAATAAAAACGCAATACCCTCAATAGAAATGGGAATCTCTATTATATCGCGCGTTGTGCCGGCTATATCAGAAACAATCGCAGCCTCTCTTTGCGTAAGAGCGTTCAAAAGCGTCGATTTCCCACTATTGGGCGGGCCGCCCAACACTATTTTCACACCATCGCGCAATCGCTCTATCGGCGGAGCGCTAAGCAAAGTATCAATCGCATTGGATAGCCTTGCTGCTTTCAGGAGCAATTTATCGCGGCTTCCGCTGTTTACATCATCTTCATCAGAGAAATCCAATTCTGACTCTATCAGTGCGGATATTTGCAAAAGGCTCTGCTGCCACTCTAATATTTTATTGCCAAACCCATCCATCATAGTGATGGCCGATTTTCTCTGCCTCTCTGTTTCTGCGAATAATAGATCTGATAGTGCATCCGCTTGATTCAAATCCATAACGCCATTTTCAAATGCACGGCGGGTATATTCCCCTGCCTCTGCTTGGCGCAGAGCGTCCATAGAAGATAAAGCATTTTCAACGGCGCGAACAACCGCCCTGCCTCCATGCAAATGTAATTCTGCCAAATCCTCACCGCTGGCGCTATTGGGGCCAGGAAAGAGGATGACGATCGATTCATCTAATATATGGCCTTGAGCATCTTTCAATGTCCGCAGCGAAGCCCTTCGCGGTTCTGGTAGGCCTCCACATAAGGATTGAACCGCATCAAATGCCTTTGGCCCGCTTATCCTTATGATAGCAAGCGCAGCAGGAGGCGCACCTGAAGATAAGGCATAAATAGTGTCGTTCATTCTCAATCCTTATCGGATCCACTATCCTTTTTCCCACCAGACATGGCCGCTTCTGCCAAACCTTGGAATAATTTTAATCCCATCTGCCCCATTGGTGCGATTTGTTTGGACAATTCATTCAATTGATCAAGATTTGTCACACCTTTTATTGCCTTTGTGACATTATCAACATAAATTTCATTGGCTTTGCTGACATCGGGTAGCCCCAATAATTGGCGGGCTTCTTCGGGGGTGCAGTCTATTTCAATATTCATTTTCATAGCATTTTCCTTAACGATAGCTATTGTGTAATAGCATAATCGACGCATCACAAATGAATTGATGAAGGGGAGTGATTTTATGGAAAGTCAAAAGCGTGCTAATTTGGACATTTGGTATGATTATATGAAGGCCCAAAGCGATGACGGCCTATTAGACCAATTGGCTGATGATGCCGTTTTCCACTCCCCCGTAGTGCATAGCCCGCAACATGGTAAAGCCATGACTTTCGCTTATCTTAACGCAGCCGAAGGCGCCTTTGCTAATTCAGGTTTTCAATATAGCGATGAAATATTATCTGCCGATGGCCGCAAAGCGATGTTGGAATTTACCTGTGAAATTGATGGGATTCATATCAATGGTATTGATATTATTCATTGGAACGAAGCGGGCAAGATTGAAAAATTCAAAGTCCTCATCCGTCCGATGAAAGCAATGAATAAAATCTGGGAAAAAATGGCCGCAATGTTGGAGAAGGATAAAGGTTAGAAATGGGTTATAACACATATATGATATGTGCGACGCCCTAGGGTTCACATATATTGAAAACTACTCAAAATAAGGTGTCAAATTATACAATCAGCTCGCTAATCTAAAATAATTCATTCAACGATATACATAAGTTCCCAACGCCGCTGGGAAAGTGGAACATTTGGTCCATCATATCCCGCAATGATGAAGGAGGATATGGGTTTCAGATTTTCAGATAATATATAAGCCTCTAATTTCTTTTTAGCTGCGTCTCTAATCGCTTGCGATCTATTCCCTATGAAAGAGTAAACAATCCTTTTTTCTGACTCTAATTGGGTGATTTTAACATCTTTCTCGTTAGGAATTGGTAATGTTTCCATTGTCCATTTGCTTGGCATTGTGAACCGTATAAGATATTGATCACTATCTGTTTGGGATGTTGTTACTGGCGCAGTCATAGCAATCTGTACTCTGTCATTTATCTTTTTCTGCGTTGTCACAGGCGCAGTCATTGCTATTTGGTCTCTACCTTTGTTATTCCCAAAGATAAAACTAGCTAATTTTCGAAAACCCACACTAGAAGCTTGGTTGCTATTGTTGGCTTTTACGGTAACTTCGGCAACAATTTGCGGCTGATATAAGCGCAGTTCAATATCAGGTGATGTTTTCAATATGCTATATTTGGGCTGATCGATTGTCTCTTGAGCGCAAGCCGATCCTATAAAAAAAGATCCAAATAATGAGAATATCATCATATATTTTAGCATAGTGTGCTCCTGACAATTAATTATTTATCACCCAAAGAGCGTTAAAATACCTACGCTTGTATCGAAAATACCTTCATAAATCATTTTACCCGCAACATACACAATCACAGCAATGCCCAGATAGGCTATCCATTTATAACGTTCGATATATTTGGCGATGATATTGGCTGCTACACCCATAAGGACAACCGCGATAATGAGGCCAACGATCAAAATTCCCGGATGATCGCTTGCCGCGCCAGCAACAGCCAACACATTATCAAGGCTCATGCTAACATCGGCAATTGCCACAGCCCAAGCCGCAGCAGCAAAGCTTTTTACCTTAATCGGAGCAGCTTCATCGTCATTGTTGAGGATTGGTTTTTGCGGCTTAAACTCTTGCCACATTCCCCAAGCCACCCAAACAAGCAATAATCCGCCGACAAATTTCAAACCAACAATGGAGAGCAAATATGTAACCGTTAGCGCAAATATCACGCGAAGCACGAGCGCCGCAGCAACACCTATGATGATAACTTTACGCCGTTGATCCGCAGGCAAACCAGCCGCTAAAGCCCCAACGGCTATTGCATTATCCCCTGCCAAAACAAGATCGATGAACAAAACAGTTATAAAAGCTTGCATAGCGCCAGGTGCGCCTAAATTGCTAAAATCATAGACAATAGCATCCCACATTTCAGCAGGAGAACCCAATCCACCAGCGGTTTGCGCTAAAATTTCAAACATTCAAATTTCCCAAATTACTGGTACATGCTTATTGGTTCATACTGTCAAAGAAATCTTCGTTGGTTTTGCTATCTTTCATCTTATCAAGCAAGAATTCCATCGCATCAATAGTACCCATTTGCATAAGGATACGGCGCAATACCCACATTTTCGATAGAGTCTGCTGCTCAACCAATAATTCTTCTTTACGTGTGCCCGATTTACCAACATCCAGCGCTGGGAAGATACGTTTATCAGCAACCTTACGATCAAGCACAATCTCGCTATTACCGGTGCCTTTGAACTCCTCAAAGATAACCTCGTCCATACGGCTACCAGTATCGATAAGAGCGGTAGCAATGATGGAGAGTGAGCCACCTTCTTCTATATTTCTAGCGGCACCAAAGAAACGTTTTGGACGCTGCAATGCATTCGCATCGACACCGCCGGTTAAAACCTTACCCGACGATGGAACAACCGTATTATAAGCACGGCCAAGACGCGTGATACTGTCGAGCAATATCACCACATCATGTTTATGTTCGACTAGGCGTTTTGCTTTTTCAATAACCATTTCAGCAACTTGTACGTGGCGGGTCGCTGGCTCATCAAATGTAGAACTTACAACTTCACCCTTCACGCTGCGCTGCATGTCGGTCACCTCTTCGGGACGTTCATCAATAAGAAGCACGAGCAAATAAACCTCTGGGTGATTATCGGTAATCGCCTTGGCTATATTTTGCAGCAACACGGTTTTACCTGTACGTGGCGGCGCAACGATAAGCGCGCGCTGGCCTTTGCCTTGTGGTGATATAATGTCGATAACGCGCGCCGATTTGTCTTTAATTGTCGGATCAAGCGTATCAAGATTTAATTTTTGGTCGGGATAAAGCGGCGTTAAATTGTCAAAATTAACGCGTTGGCGCACCACATTGGGTTCATCAAAATTAATTTTATGTAATTTGGTCAAGGCAAAATAACGCTCGCCATCACGTGGTTCACGAATTTCACCTTCGACAGTATCACCCGTGCGCAAACCATATTGGCGCACCATATTGGGTGATACGTAAATATCATCAGGGCCAGCCAAATAGTTGGATTCAGGAGATCGCAAGAAACCAAAGCTATCGGGCAACACTTCAATAGTGCCAAGACCCATGATTTGCTCACCATCTTCGGCCATTTCTTTGAGGATCGCGAACATCAAATCTTGCTTGCGCAATGTTGATGCACCTTCGATGCCTAATTCTTCTGCCATAGCGACTAGTTCAGCAGGTTTTTTATTTTTAAGGTCTTGTAAATGCATATTAAATCCATTTGTGGCGTAAAAAGCCAAAATAATAAGTTTTGAAAATTTATAAGCGCTTTTGGTTAAAGCAAAATATCTCAGGACGAGATTATGAAAGAGTATCTAGAGGATAGCTGTTTTTCTGTCAAACTATGAAAAAGAATATTCTTCTAAAAAGGTTTCACCACCACCAATATCACAATGATAGCAGCTGCCACCCCTGGCACTTCGTTGAGCAAGCGTAATTTTTTATCCGAATATGGGCGCTCACCGCGCGCTAATTTCTTGGAATAACCTGCCATCACCCCATGATAAGCGGTCAAACCCAATACGGCCAATATTTTTAAGCCAAACCAGCCGCCTGCAACCGCTGAACCTAATGTTCCTGCTAAGGCAATGCCCAAAACCCAAACAATGATAAGCGAGGGCGTTAATATGATTTTGCGCAAACGAGATTCGCGCTCTATCCATTTGCTATCTTCTTCACTGCCAACTTCGCATTCTTGATGATAGATGAAAAAACGCGGCAACATGAATAATCCTGCCATCCAGAATATGACAAAGATAATATGAGCGGTTTTTAGCCAAAGATAGAGCATAGATAAAATTTCAATCATGGTTTTATATTTCTATTTTAATCCCGTATCAATGTAATCAGCTTTTCAACATGTGCAATAGGCGTATCGGGCACGATACCATGACCTAAATTGAAAATGTGCGGGCGTGATTGAAAGGCATTGCGAATATTTTCAACGCTTTCTTCTAAAGCTGCTCCGCCTGCGACTAAAGCTAAAGGATCCAAATTACCCTGAACAGGCAAGTCTTTGGGCAGATTTTCATGCGCCCAATGCGGATCAACGCTCTCATCAATTCCAATTGCATCAGCACCAACCTGCTGCGCATATTTAATCAGCTTTCCACCAGCACCTTTTGGGAAACCAATAATCGGAACATTAGGATATTGCTCTTTTACACGTTCAATAATGCTTTTATTGGGGGCTATGACCCATTTATCAAATTGAGCAGGTGATAATGATCCGGACCAGCTGTCAAATAATTGTAGCGCATCAACGCCAGCCTCTATCTGACCACATAGATATTGAACGGTAATATCAATGATGGAATCCACTAATTTTTGGAAATTCTGTGGATCATTATAGGCATATCGGCGCGTTTCATTTTGATCTTTGCTGCCTTGGCCATTGACCATATAGGTTGCAATTGTCCATGGACTGCCAGCAAAACCCATAAAGGTTGCATTTTCGGGCATTTGCGATTTTACCAAACGCACCGTTTCATAAATATCATCAAGACGCGAATGATCTGGCGTTAAATCCTCTAATTGCGCTTCTGAGAGCTTTGGTGCGAGACGAGGTCCTTCTCCTGCCACAAACCAGAGATCTTGTCCCATAGCGTGGGGAATGACCAAAATATCAGAGAATAATATGATACCATCAAATCCAAAACGCTTTATCGGTTGCAAAGTAACCTCTGCCGCTGCTTCGCTATCATGTACCAATTCAAGGAAACCGCCCTTTTCAGCACGCAAAGCTCGATATTCAGGCAAATAGCGTCCTGCTTGGCGCATAAGCCATAGCGGCAAAGGACTTTCTTGATTGCCTTTTAAAACGTTGAGCAGTTTTTTTTCAGTCATTATATTTTCCATACAGTGGGAGTCACTCATAACAACATATAATATATTAAATAGATGATGATAGATGATGGGACGTTGATAAAAAGCCAATTATCGATTTTTCCCGAAAAAGCCAACATATTGACTCGCTAAATGCGCATATTTTACGCGATTCCATTATTTTATCCTTATTATCCCCAACATGTTGATAATGATATTCGCTTGTTGATGGCCTGTGAGATGTTATCGGATTGAGTCACGGATAATGGGGGTAATTATATTATCCCCTGTTCTTTCCTTGATTTATCCCCAAGCAATGCACAAAAGAGTCCCATGACGCAAAAATATCATCTTCATCTCTTATCTGACTCTACGGGCGAGACATTAGAAAATCTGGCTAAAGCGGCTTTGGTGCAATTTGATGGTGCGGAGAATATTGTCAAACATTTTTGGCCGATGGTGCGATCTGAATCGCATTTAGAACGTATCTTAGAGGATGTGAGCAATAATCCGGGTTTGGTCCTATTCACTTTGGTGAATGGCGACATAAGGCAAAAGCTCGAATTAAAATGCCGTGCATTGGGATTGCCCGCCATTGCTGCGCTTGATGCTGTGAGTGATGCATTATCAAATATGCTTGGCCAAGAAGCAAAATCGCGTCCGGGCCGTCAGCATTTGATGGATGAAGCTTATTTTGCGCGCGTTGATGCGATTCAATTTACCATTGCCCATGATGATGGCATCGGTTGGGAAAATTGGGAAGCGGCTGATATTGTATTGGCGGGCGTATCGCGCACATCAAAAACACCAACCAGCATATATTTGGCTAATCGCGGTTATAAAACGGCCAATATTCCATTGGTCCCTGAATCCCCGCCGCCTGAATCTCTCTATAGTTTAAAAAAACCGATGGTTGTTGGTTTGGTAACAAGCGTTGATAGGCTAGTGCAAGTCAGACGCAATCGCTTGCTATCATTAAATCAAACGCCAGAAACCGATTATGTTGATGTTGATAAAGTTAAAGAAGAAATAGCCTATGCACGGCGGATTTTTGCCGATAATGGCTGGCCTGTTATCGATGTTACGCGTCGTTCGATAGAGGAAAGCGCTGCTGCTATTGGCAAATTTTATCAAGAATGGCAGGACAATAAAGCTTAAATGTTGATCCTTGCCTCTCAGAGTAATAGCCGATTATCCATGCTCAAACGTGCAGGGGTAGACGTGCTTGCTCAACCATCTTTGTTTGACGAAGATAGTGTTAAACATGCCATGCGCCAAGAAGGGGCGAATGCGCGTATGATTGCTGATATATTGGCCGAACAAAAAGCACTCAAAATATCAATGAAGAATCCAGATGCTCTGGTGCTTGGCGCTGATCAAATATTGGCTCTTGATGATGGTACGATGCTCGATAAAGCTGAAACGCCAGAAGAAGCCATTGAACAATTGCGCATAATGTCTGGCAAAATACACCGTTTGATTAGTGCTGCGGTTATTTGCGAAGGCGGCAAAGCGGTTTGGCGTCATATAGATATAGCAAAAATGGATATGCGAAGCTTGAGCGATTCATTCATAAGCGATTATATTGCTCAACATTGGGGTGCTGTGCGTTATAATGTGGGCTGCTATGCTATTGAAGATGAAGGAGCGCAGCTTTTTCGCAAAATAGAGGGCAGTTTATTCACGGTCATGGGGCTGCCATTATTGGCGATATTGGATTATTGCCGCATTAGAGGGTTATTGAAGTCATGAAATATGCCGAAGTGATAGGCGATCCAATTGCACATAGTAAATCCCCAATCATTCACGGGTTTTGGCTTAAAAAGCTGGGCATTGATGCACATTATAAAATCCATCATGTTAAACCCGAAGATCTAGCAGATTATATCAAAACACGCAGTAGTGATGCTGATTGGCTTGGCTGTAACACCACATTACCGCATAAAGTTGCGATGTTAGACCTTGTTGCCGACCCCGGTGATTTGAAATCTACCATTGGCGCAATGAATACTGTGTTTCGCCAAGACGCATTATTGACGGGTACGAATACCGATGCTGGCGGTTTTTATGCTCCTATTGCTGCGGATGATTGGAATGGCAAACATGCTGTCATTATCGGTGCAGGGGGCGCAGCGCGCGCTATTCTTTTTGCTCTATCAAAAGCAGGTATAGGCAAGGTCACTATTTTGGCGCGCAATGCCTTGAAAGCGATGGGGTTGCTGGCGCATTTTGGCCTTAAAGGCGAGATATTACCGATGGATGCAATGCTGCCTAGCGCTGATTTATTAGTAAATAGCAGCCCTTTGGGAATGGTTGGCCAAGAGCCATTAGAGATTGATTTAAGCCCATTGCCTGAAAATGCGATTGTCTATGATATAGTCTATACCCCCCTGAAAACCGAGCTTTTGAAACAGGCTAGAGCGCGGCAATTATTGGCGATTGATGGCTTGGATATGTTAATTGGACAGGCTGCTATTGCTTTTGAGCTATTTTTTGGTGCGCCGCCCCCTGCTGATTGCGAGGAAGAGCTGCGATCTTTACTGGTAAAATCGCTATGAAGAATAAGCCGCTCATTGTTGCGCTTACTGGATCGATTGCGATGGGCAAATCCACGGCTGCTGCTATGTTTCAAGATGCTGGCGTTGCTATATTTGATGCGGATGCTGCTGTGCATATTTTACAAGGGCCTAAGGGTGATTATCCCATGGGCGCAGCGGTCGATGCGATAGAATCTCTCTTTCCAGGGACATGCGATGATAAGGGTGTGGACCGACAAAAATTATCGCCATATGTGCTCGGAAATCCGGAAAACCTTAAAAAGCTAGAATCGATATTGCATCCGATGGTTGCTAAATTGCGCAGTGATTTTGTCGCAAAGCATAAGGATGATGACTTATTATTGTTCGACATACCGCTCTTATTTGAAAAAGGCGGAGAGGCAAATGTTGATAAGGTGGTGGTAGTATCTGCTCCCGCCAATATACAGCGCGAGCGTGCTTTGGCGCGGCCCAATATGACCGAAGAAAAATTCAATCATATAGTATCGATTCAAACACCCGATGCGATTAAGCGGGAAAAAGCAGATTATATTATTGATAGCGCAAAGCCATTGGATGATATGCGGGCGCAGATTGAAAATATCGTAAAAAATTTACGTCAAAGCCTTGCTTAATTCAAAATATAAGCCAATATATTACCATATGAGAGAAATAATATTTGATACAGAAACCACGGGATTTGACCCGCATTCTGGCGATAGAATGGTGGAAATGGGCTGTATTGAAATGATCGACCGTGTGGCGACGGGCAACAGCTATCATTGCTATTATAACCCGCAGCGTAATATGCCCGCTCAGGCCGAAGAAGTGCATGGACTTTCAGAAAAATTCTTATCGGAAAAACCATTATTTTCGGAAAAAGCCCGTGAATTGCTCGAATTTATCCAAGATAGTGCTTTAGTAGCGCATAATGCATCGTTCGATTTTGGTTTTTTGAATGCTGAGCTTGTTCGCTGTGAATTGCCGCCTGTTGCCATGGATCGGATGGTGGATACTTTGGCGATTGCCAAGAAACTTCACCCTGGCGCTAAATTATCTTTGGATGCGCTATGTTCGCGCTATGGCATTGACAGAAGCCACAGAGTCAAACATGGCGCACTTCTCGATGCAGAATTATTGGCGCAACTTTACATAGAATTAACCGGCGGTCGCCAAATTGGTCTTTGTTTAGCGAGCGATAATGGCGTGAAAGCCGACATAAAGAATCATGACCATGTTCAAAATAAGGAATCAAAGCCGTTAAGAAAAGCACGGCATTTTGAAATTTCAGCGGCAGAGCTTGAACAACATGAAAAATTTATGGCAACTATAGAGAATCCGATTTGGCAGTCTTAGCCAGATAAATTTCAAACTATTGCATAGCCAAATTACAGTAGAATTATCTTAATATTTCATAAGGAGAATATATATGGACGTACGGGTATCAGGACATCAAATGGAAACTGGCGAAGCATTGCAAAGCCATGTTCAAGACAGACTTGCCGCTATTGCTGACAAATATTTTTCTAAAGCAATTTCTGCGCATGTTACATTTGGTAAGGCCCCGCACGATAAATTCTCCTGTGATATTGTGGCGCATGTGATGCAAGGATTGGTATTAAAAGGCCGCGCCGATGCCAATGATGCGCATCAATCTTTTGATGGTGCAGCTGATAAGATTGAAAAACAGTTGCGCCGCTATATGCGCCGTTTGCATGATCATCATGCGCAAGCCGCCCATGCCATTAAAGAGGAAGAAGCGGCCTATACAATTTTTAGCGCACCCGAAGAAGATAATGCACCTGATTCTGGCGAAGCTCCTGTAATTATTGCGGAAACAAAGGTTGATATTCCCGAAACGAGCGTTTCAGATGCCGTAATGATGATGGATTTGCGCAATACAAATGCACTTTTTTTCAAAAATACTGGAACTGGACGCCATAATATGGTTTACAGGCGCGAAGATGGAACGATCGGATGGGTGGAACCCACATCTTAGAACTCGGCCATAATGCAAAATCTATCAGATAGATAATATATCAAACTCTTATAAATGTTCACTCCACGCGTAACTAGGGGGGGTAGAAAGTTATATATGTTGAAAGTTAATTGTCAGATCGACAGCCAAGCCATTGCTTGCAAACAAAATATCGTAAAAAAATATGATGTTTTAGAAAAAATAGCGTCCATTTCTCATAATGTTTATGGATTATCATCAACCGAAGTGTTGGATGCTATGTTGGAACGCGAAAACCTCGGATCAACAGGATTCGGCGGAGGTATAGCTATTCCGCATTGCAAAGTTGCGGGCATAGAATCGCCGCTGGGTGTGTTCATATCATTGGACAAAGCCATAGAATATAACGCCATCGATGACGAATCGGTTGATCTTATATTTGCGCTAATATCACCCGCTAATAATGGAGCTGCTCATCTTCATGCTTTGGCCGAAGTATCACGTTTGTTGCGCGATGAAAAAAGCTGTGCGCAATTGCGCGGTACCGACAATGCTGATTCGATTTTTGCATTATTATCGATGAATAGCGAACTAAGCGCAGCTTAAACCGCTATGATTCCCAGAGCGGTCATCCTTAATCATCCTAATATTATATCAGGTGCATTATAATAGAAGCTCGTCTTACCAGTGAATTTCAAGTGAGCGCCTTAATTCGCGCTGCCAATGAATTTGGCGATAGCGCAATGGTGATTCGCAAAGGAGATGGTACATCGGGCGAGATATTCATTAATAGCTTCATAAGGGGAGAATATCAGCGATTCTTTGCCAAAGCCCCTATGTTAGATGGCCCATCAAAATGGGAAGAGCGGACATTAAAAGATATTGATAATAAAGAGTTTTTTAACAATTATATAGCGAAATTAGTGCAAAGAGACCCTGATTTATGGTTAATAGAGTTGAACGTCTCTGATGAACAACGCCTCGTCCGAATTTTGGCTCTTAATGATTGACAATTTTACACCAACGCATAGATGGGCGGGAGTTGATAGCGAAGGTTGCCGATTAAGAGACAGATTATCGTCTTGGTAAACACGCAAGTCGGATTTAATAAGCAAGGATCATATCTGGGACATAATATCCGTTCATAGATGTTGCCTTAGCCCTTATTATAGCCGCACAAATAGTTTGATACATGACAATTACTTCTAAAGCGCTCATCGTAGCCGCTACATTTCTTGCTGCGGGCACAATTTATAGTGAGTCTGGTTTTGCTCTAAATTCTAATTCTGATATTATTGACGCCTCTGACATCATCATTGATGCAGACTTAATCAATGAATCGCCCGATGAAACTAATATTGAAACATCCGCAGAAACAACAAATGAAAGCGTTGTATTTGTCGATGGTACTGGTGATTTTGAGCAAGAGATCCCAGAACAAGTCAATCCAGAAATTGGTACGGCTGAATATGAAGCCGCTCAAAAAGCAGCTGAAGAAGCCGCAGCTTTAGAAGCTGAAAATGTAAAAACAGCATCATCATTACGTCAATTGGTCAGCCAACAAAATACTAGCGGATCATTATCCAAAGAGATGCAATGTCTTGCTGGCACCGTATATTTTGAATCAAAAGGCGAATCGCTTGATGGTCAATTGGCAGTCGCTAAAGTCGTTTTGGAACGTGTTGCTTCTAGCCGCTTTCCCAACAGCATCTGCGGTGTTGTATATCAGCGCCGTCAATTCTCTTTCGTGCGCAATGGCAGAATGCCCAAAATCCATAAGAGCCGTAAAACATGGCGTAATGCTGTTGCTATTGCGAAAATAGCAACGGAAGATTTATGGGAAAGCCGTGTGGAAGGCGCTTTATTCTTTCATGCGACTTATGTTTCACCAGGTTGGAAATTAAAACGCGTAGGCCGCGTCGATAAACATATTTTTTATCGCTAAACACAGATTATTTTTAAAACCCTGAGCCCTTATCGGGTTTGGGGTTTTTTTGTGTCTGATAAAAAACTTTTATTTGTTCTTATTATGTTCTAATTTAACTTATTGAATCGATATAAATCTGACAATGATGGGCACAATATTATGACCTCTTCACCACAAATCACCCCTATATTGGGCAGCGCCGAGGTTGCGCGTGGTGTTAGCCGTATGTTTTATCGTCATGATATTATGATTCAGAGCGAAGTGACATTGAAAGGACATCGTCGGGCCGATTTAATGGGCGTTACTTCCAAGGGCGATGTAGTGATTGTCGAGATTAAATGCTCGCGCTCTGATCTATTGGGGGATCAAAAATGGCAAGAATATCTGGAACATTGTGATCAATATTATTGGGCAGTTCCTATGGGCTTTGATTTATCACCCTTCGATCAAGATTTTTTAATGCCAGAGCGATGCGGATTAATTATAGCTGATAGCTATGATGCCGAAATGATAAGACCAGCCAAACGCATTGCATTAGCCCCTGCGCGCCGCAAAGTAGAGGTGCAAAATTTAGCCGCTAAAGCGATGCGGCGTATTATGCGGGCTGCTGATCCCGATATTATGCGCAAAAATAGCGAATGATTATCCGAACAATCGTTCAATAAACCAATATGTTGCGATGATACCAATTGCATAAGCTAATATCAATTTTACAGTCTTGAGATATTGGGGTTTGAAATGACCTATTATGCGCAGCAAAGCCAGAGCGATAATAACAATCAGCAATTGGCCCAATTCTACACCCAGATTAAAGGTCAAAAGCGCAAGCGGGACATCATCTTGGGGCAAACCAATTTCTGCTAAGGCTCCTGCGAAACCAAATCCATGCAATAGCCCGAATAGAAAAGCCACCATCCACGGATAGCGCTCTGATAGGCGCTGCTTATCGTCTTTACCCTTTATTGCGCCTACAACTTCTAAGGCTAAAAATAATATCGAAAGCGCAATCACCGTCTCAACGGGCTGTGATGGCAGGGATAAATAACCCAAAGTCGTACCGATTAATGTGATGCTATGCGCTAGCGTAAAAGCAGTCACCGTCCATGCGATTAAGCGCAGCGACGGGATTAATAAAACCAACGCCAAAACGAATAGCAAATGGTCATACCCCTCTAATATATGTTCAAACCCCAAAAGCGTATATGTACTAGCAACATTGGTGATGATGCTCTTTTGCTTTGTTTCAATGAGAGCAAAATATTCATTGGGGGTAAGGCGAATGATCTGAATCGCGCCCTCTAGATAGGATATACGCACCAATGCATCGCTATTGCTAAATTGCAGACCGTTTAGGCCGATATTTTGATTGATAATATCACCATCGCAGGTCATGGGAAAACGGGTGATGATATTATTTTGATCAAATCTTTTTTGCGGTTCGTCTATGGCTTTGCAGTTATCGGGCAATATGATTTGAGCCTTGGCCAATGGAGATTGGGCTGATGCTTTCCAGATAATATTCCACGCGCTCTGTGATGTTTGATTCAGCTCAATATAGGCAGGGCGCAATTCATCTGCATGTGCGGGTATAGCCATGATGAATAACCATAGCGCGAAAAATAGGCGCATCATTTGAAGGGCGCTATTTCTATGGCATAGCTTTCGGCCAATTCATCAAATGCTGCTTTTTCATTTTTCTCTATTTGAGCGGCACGCCAATCATTGGTTAGACGTTGGCGAATATCATCTATTTGATAAGTGATGGCTTGTTTTTCTTGAATCATAATGAAATGCTGGCCAAAACCAGATTCAATAGGGCCAGCCCATTGTTGTGTCTCCAATCCACCCAAAGCTTTGGTGAAATTTATCCCAAATTTGCGGCCAATATCTGCTTCATCGGCTAGTTTTTGTTGATTGTCGAGAGATAGACTCACCCTTATGTCATCGGGCTTAATACTCCCATCTCGCAGGCCTTTGAGCCATATTTTTTGATCAGTAGATGATCGGCCAATATAAATATGATCAAATGCATAGCGATAATATTCTTTATATTGAGCAGGATTTTTCCCGATAAATTCTTCTAATTCTGAATCGCTAGGATTGCCAATATCGCTAGTGTTCAGGCTGCGCATTTTATTGGCCAATCGCCGCCGTATGACGGCATCTCCATCATCTAAACCTAGTCGCAAAGCTTCGCGATATAATATCTCTTCGCGGACATTTTGATCGACCAATGCAGAGATTTCATCATGGGTGAGCAAACGGTTCGACGTGCGGATGGCATCGGCGGCAATGCGATCAATATCGCTGGCTGTTATATTTATTTCATAGCTAGATGGATCGCGGCTTGCCCCAGTTAACCAGAAATATGCAAAGATGAGCAGCGCCCCTGCCAAAAAATGGACCAAAGGTTCTTTTAGCAATTTGGGCACTAATATTACGTCCTTATAAATTAATTATACGCGGATTTAGCCCTTGGCATTATACCAAATGGGCGAAGTATAGGCACGTTCTTGCTGAATTTTTATCACCTCATCCCCCAAAGTAAATCCATATTTGATGCTGTCATAAACGGGCCAAGTTGGTGTCGGAATTTCCAAAACCCGCACATAATAAAATGCATTTTGATCGGCTGCAAAATCCGGATCCTGCCAAAATGTCATAAGCTCAGCTGCGCCTATATCATTGCTCCATGTGCCTTTACTAAGGTCAACCGTATTACCAACGGCTGGGAGCTTGCCATCGCCGCTGACTTTTCTATCGCCACCCCAAACCACATTATAGATTTTTTCATTGGTTTGGCCATTGCTATCAATCCATCCTTTGACGACTTGTATACGATCCAGATTGGCGCTCTCAGGGTCCATCAATGCCGATATAAGGAATGTCGGTGCTTTGCCATCCTCTGACGCCTTGATATCACCGCCCATAGGAACGCCTTTTGCATAACCGTTGGATACCAAATTGCTGACATCATCAGCGCTATAATCAAACCCGCCAAAGAAACGAACCTGCATGCGCGGCCCTGTGGTGGCATAAACTTCGCGGCGCATCATGGCGTCAAAAATAGCTTCGCGCGTGTTGCTAGTTGCCCAAACACCAGCATATCCGCTTGATAGATAATGCCAACCAAAGCGGCCTTCGCGCGTACCAAGGTTTTGCGGTGCTAAGGCGCGATCTTTTACATTGGGTTCATTGCCCGTATGTTTGCCAGTGAAATTCTTTTCGCGCACATCGGCCAGAGATGTATGGGTATCGCTGGACCCAATCATACCAAATTTGAACGGATTAGCGCCCGTTTGACCTTCTAATATCAATCCCCTTTTTAAGGCTTCACGCGTATAGCTGCCAGCATAGCTTGATTCGGCCATTGGCTTGGTAGCGCTTAGATTATATTTATCCCAACCCGCGACGCCGTAGGATGCAAATTCATCATTGGGCGAGAGAAAGGGGTGGGTTTCGCTATCACCCTTAATTTGCGTGACTTCGATAATAGGTTCGCGCATGGCCCGTGTTTTGGCATAGGCTGCGTCAATGGGGCTGCCATCAAATTTGTTCATAGAGAACATCTGTCCATTAGAGACATTGCTATTATGCGGGATAGAGAGCATTTGCCCGCCCGTTTTCTTCTCATAAGCGCTCATATAGGCCCAGAGATCCTCTACATTGAGGGATTGTTGCGAAGAGAAAGGGATGACTTGTGTGGCTTTTTCAGCATTATCACGAAACATCACGACACGGTGCAGATTATCGCCGCCAGGCATAGGCGTATATTCAAACCCCATAAAAGCGGTAAATTTACCCGGCTCATTATAGCGCTCTATTATATTGCCATGTTCGGTCCATAATTCGCCAACGCGCTCTGCTTGCGCTTCTTGGTCGGTGAAATTATCGGGCAATGTGCCATTGGCAGCCCCATCGATAAGCTCTGCCGTTACGCGCAAAGAGCCCTCCTCGCTCTCGTGCATCATATCATACCAGCGCAGCAAAAATTCATCACCGAGTAGGGCAATGCGAGGCGCATTATAAAGCGCTTTGGTCGCCCCAAGCGCAGCGGCATGGTCCGCGATCACAATAAAATCCAGTGGCTGAGATAATTGTGCTTCAACGCCTTTGGTCGATGTGACTTGTTCACCCTTGGCAAAGCGCATGGCGGCTTCTGTGTCTAGCCTATTGCCAAAACCAAAAGCATCAATGCTATTGTCGGTATGCACATGGGTATCGCCCCAATAAACTTGCTCTGGATATTCGCTATTTTCGATTTGGCTGGAATCTTTGGCTGTTTCTGTTCCGCTGCACCCTGCTAATGCTATTGCTCCTAGTGCGGCCGCCCAATATTGTGCAGATTTTCTCATAATATTCTCTCCCCAGAACATATTTTATGTCTGCAATGTGCGCCAAAGCAGGGCGTAGGTCAAGATTATCAAAGCTTTATATATTATATGGATTACCGCGATTAATTAACGTTACGGAACGGCTGTAACAGGCTCCAAATCGGTTTGGATGGCGCTTCATTTTGTGCCTCAGTCAGCCCAATTTTTAACTTATCATGCCCTTGCCTTGGTTGGCCATTATAGCTTTGGAATATGCGGTCCCATAGGCTGAGCGCAAAACCATAATTGCTATTTTGTTCATCCATATTGGTCGTATGATGGACAATATGCATATCGGGCGTAACGATGAATAGGCGCAATACTCTGTCAAACTTTTTGGGCAATTTAATATTGCTATGATTAAACATAGCGCAAGCATTGAGCCATATTTCGAAAAATATCGCTACCAAAAGTGGCACGCCCAGCAATACCACCCATGCTGATTTGTAGAGAGTAGATAGAATAAGCTCTAACGGGTGAAAGCGCAGCGCCGAAGTAACATCCAAATCACGGTCGCTGTGGTGGACGCTGTGCAGGCGCCATAATAAAGGATAGCGGTGCATGATCCGATGCTGAAACCAAACAGCAAAATCCAATAATATTACAGCCATTAAAGCTTCGACCCACCATGGAAGATTGATTAGATTGAACAATCCAAATTGATTATCCGCTGCCCAATTGGCGGCCGTAGGGATGACGATAATAAACACCAATAATTGGCCGATGATATTGTTGGTGCCCAAAAATATGAAATGCGTAATCCAGCGCCATTTGCGCGGCAGATTTCTGGGACGGCGCGGAGAAAATATTTCCGCTACTGCCAAGATAAAAAATAAAATGGCTGGAACTATGAGCGCAATATTATTGGTGATGAAATCCATAAACTCTACTCTGAAAACTAAATAGGCGACCACTTTGGCGATTATATTTTGATATTCAAGCAAAATAGCTTAATTAGGGAATATGAATCAAGCAAAACAACATCTTCAAGACAATAGTCCTTCACCCGATGATATGACATTGGATGAAATCATAGCATTTCTTGCGCCGAAATTGCCTGCGCATGCGGCTTTTGATGGTTGGAATGAGGATTGCTTATTATCGGCTGCTGATGAAGCAGCTGTAGACCATGATATTGCCAAATTGGCTTTTGAAACATCGGATATAAAGGGCAGCCTTGCTATGCAATTGGTGCAAAGCTGGATTGGCTATGTTGATGATGAAATGGCGCGGATTTTAACGCCCGAAAAATTGAGCGCTATGAAGATACGCGAGCGGATAACGGCTTTGCTTATAACCCGTCTTGAAATAGCAGAGCCGCATAGAGAGGCGCAGCGGCGCGCTATTTCTGTCATGGCGCTTCCTGGAAATATTCGCCTTGGCATGAAAATAGGCTGGAATAGCGCGGACATTATGTGGAAATTGGCGGGTGATACAGCCACTGATTATAATCATTATACGAAGCGCGCGATATTAAGCAGCATTTACACGGCGATTTTGATGCGCTTCATTAATGATGATAGCGAGAATTTTGCTGAAACACGGGCCTTTGTCGATCGGCGGATTGACAATGTGATGCAATTTGAAAAAGCCAAGGCTGGTTTTTTATCGCGTACGGAAAATAGACCGAGCCTCTCGCGCTTTATTGGCCGTTTGCGCTATCCTGAAAAATAAATGCATTTCAATATGCGCTACTAAGGCGATTCTTTTCTTGATGTTAATGCGAATCGGTTGCAAATAGACAAGATGCATTTAGACACACTCCCCCTGCGCCAAAAAGTGCGCATATCCTCCATTGATTGGACTCAAATTTCGGATAATGAAGGCCGTCGTCTGCGGGCGCTCGGCATAGAATCGGGCGCAATAATAGAGGCGCTGCACCGCGGCATATTATTCTGGCGAGACCCTATTGCTGTGCGCGTTGGCCGCATGAGCATCGCTATGCGTTCAAAAACGGCAGCTGCAATCACCATAGAATCCTTATCGGATGATAAAGGCGCTATGCACCATGGATAATCCTATCATTGCATTGGTTGGCAATCCCAATGTCGGTAAAAGCGCTTTGTTCAATGTTTTAACCGGTGCACGGCAAAAAATTGGCAATTATCCAGGTGTCACGGTGGAGCGTAAGGCTGGCAAGATTATGCTGGGCGATACACAGGCAGAGCTGCTGGATTTGCCTGGTGCTTATAGCCTTGATTCGACCAGCCTTGATGAACAGGTCACCCGTGATGTGATATTGGGACGTCAAGCGGGGCAATCGCGCCCTGATATATTGGCGGTGGTGCTTGATGCTAGCAATATTGAGAGCGGATTGCGCTTTGCGCTAGAGATAAAAGCACTCAATAGGCCGATGATAATAATTTTGAATATGTCAGATTTGGCAGAGCGCGATGGCTTAGAATTATCGCCGCAATATTTGATCGATCAATTGGGCTTAGAGGTAATAGAGACGGTCGCTGTGCGGCGACGCGGTCTTGATGATTTCACTGCTGTTTGTCAAAAAACATTATTAGAAGCGCAATCATCAGATCTAGCCGTTCAAACCGTTGGTGATGATGTTCTTGCTGCTATTATATCTGATACGGCACGCGAATCTTATAAAGCTAAGGCCAATATATTGGCAAAGGGCGCGATTGTTAATGAGACTTTGACACGCGAATGGACACGAAATTTAGATGCGATATTGCTGCACCCCGTTGGCGGCATATTAATATTATTGGCAATAATGTTCTTAATGTTCCAAGCGGTTTATGCTTGGGCTGGCCCGCCTATGGATCTTATCGAAGCTGGATTTGAGACTATTGGCGGCTTTATCGATGGTGCAATGGCTGATGGATTTATCAAATCATTTTTGATTAATGGTATCATTGCGGGTGTAGGTTCGGTGCTGGTATTCTTGCCGCAAATTCTTATCCTATTTTTTTTCATACTGCTGTTGGAATCCACGGGCTATATGACGCGGGCTGCTTTTGTTATGGATCGGCTTATGGGCATGGTTGGTTTATCAGGGCATAGCTTCATTCCGCTATTATCCTCATTTGCGTGCGCTATCCCTGGCATTATGGCGACGCGCAGCATATCCGATCAAAAAGATCGCCTGACCACCATATTGATAGCACCGCTAATGACCTGCTCAGCGCGATTGCCCGTTTATACTATGATAATCGGGGCATTTATTCCTGCGCAAAGCGTTGGCGGCGGTGTTGGTCTGCAAGGCTTAGTATTATTTGGCCTTTATATAGCGGGTATATTGGGCGCGATGCTAGCGGCTTTATTGTTACGGCGCAGCGTCACAAAGGGCGCAAGTTCAGGATTTTTGATGGAAATGCCGCGCTATCAATGGCCGCGCCCGCGCGATATTTTAATCGGCCTATGGCAGAGAGCTTGGGTATTTCTACGCCGTGCTGGTACGATAATTTTTGCCGCTACTGTGGTGCTATGGCTATTGCTAACCTATCCCAAAGTGCCGATTAATGATCCCGCCTATGAAGGTGTATCACAGGTGGATTATAGCATTGCTGGGCGCATTGCGGGTACGATTGAACCTGTGGTGGAACCGATTGGGTTTAACCGTGATATAGCCTTAGCTTTAATCCCTGCAATGGCGGCCCGTGAAGTGGCTGTGGCGGCATTGGCCACAGCTTATTCTATTGATGGAGATGATGAAGATCAGGTTTCTTTGCAATTGGGTGAGAGATTAGCCGGCAAATGGTCATTAGCAACAGCATTAGCATTTCTGGCTTGGTTTGTTTTTGCCCCGCAATGTATTTCGACGATAGCAGTAACGCGGCGCGAAACGAACGGCTGGAAATGGCCTATTTTTATGCTAACATATTTATTTGCACTTGCTTATGTAGCAGCGGCAGCTACGTATTGGACAGCAGTAGCATTTGGTTTGGGATAGCATTATAAAATTAGCACCCAAACAGGATTAATAGAAGGGGTTGAATCATGGCGGGAAGCGTCAATAAAGTCATTATTGTTGGTAATTTGGGCGCAGACCCAGAGGTTAAGTCATTTCAAAATGGCGGCAAGATATGCAATCTTCGCGTTGCTACATCAGAAAGCTGGAATGATCGTGCAACGGGTGAGAAAAAAGAAAAAACCCAATGGCATCAAGTTGTGATTAAATCCGAAGGCCTTGCTGGCGTTGCAGAACGATTCTTGCGCAAAGGCAGCAAAGTCTATCTCGAAGGGCAAATTGAAACCCGCAAATGGCAAGATAATAGCGGTAATGATCGTTATTCAACCGAAGTTGTTTTATCGGGGCCGCGTGCTGTTATGACAATGCTCGATGGTGCTAAATCTGGCGGTGGCGGTGATAGCTGGGGCGGAAATTCGGGCGGTGGTCAATCTGGCGGTGGTCAATCTGGCGGATATAATCAGGGCGGCAATCAAGGTGGGCAATCGGGTAGCTGGGGCCAAACTGGCGGGTCATCAGGCGGAAATTCAGGTGGTGGTTTTGATGATGATCTGGATGATGATGTTCCATTTTGATCGTTTTTAGTTTATTGATAACAAGCAATTTCATGCTGAAATATGATAATATGATTATAAATTAGACAAGAAAAATCAAATATTTATTGATAGCGTGGTTATCAGCGTAACTATTTTACAAATAATTGCGAAAGAGAGACCATGACAAAGAAACTTATCCTGCTCGCCCTTATCGCAGCCGCTGTTGCTGCATTCTTCTATTATGATCTTGGGACTTATTTGTCCTTGGATTATCTAAAATCTCAGCAACAGAGCTTCATTGAAGCTTATAATGCCGACCCCATACTCATTATCGGGATATTTGCTGCTATATATATTGTATCGACGGCGCTTTCGCTGCCTGGTGCATCTATATTAACGCTATTGGCTGGTGCTTTATTTGGCGTTGTGACAGGAACGATTGTAGTCAGCTTTGCATCCACCATTGGTGCGACATTGGCTTTCCTAAGCTCGCGTTTTCTATTGCGGGATTGGGTACAGGGCAAATTTGGCGATCGTCTGAAAGGTATTAACGACAGCCTTGAAAAAGACGGCGCTTTCTATCTTTTCACATTGCGACTCATACCGGCTGTTCCATTTTTCGCAGTGAACCTGCTTATGGGTCTTACCAAGATTAAAACGCTGACCTATTTCTTCGTAAGCCAATTGGGCATGTTGGCCGGCACATTTGTCTATGTGAATGCGGGTAAAGAATTGGCGCAAATCGAATCATTGGGTGATGTTGCATCCCCTGGTCTATTATTATCATTCCTTGCGCTCGCTATTTTCCCTTGGATTGCGAAATTCTTTCTTGGCATTCTTAAACGCAACAAAGCTTATAAAGGTTATAAAAAGCCCAAGAAATTTGACCGTAATTTAATAGCAATTGGCGGCGGTGCAGGTGGATTGGTTTCATCTTATATAGCTGCAGCGGTAAAAGCTAATGTAACATTGGTTGAGGCCAATGAGATGGGCGGAGATTGCTTGAACACGGGCTGCGTTCCATCAAAAGCCTTAATCAAGAGCGCTAAAGTTGCGAATTTTGTGAACCATAGCGATAAATATGGCATTGAAAAAACAGCCGCTAAGGTGAATTTCCCTGCTGTTATAAAGCGTGTCCAAGATGTGATTAAAACCATCGAACCGCATGACAGCGTCGAACGCTATACTGGTCTTGGAGTTGATGTGGTCAAGGGTTATGCAAAATTCATTGATCCATGGACAATTGAAATTGCCAAAAATGATGGCGGAACTCAACGTCTTACCAGTAAAGCATTTGTACTTGCGACTGGCGCTGCCCCATTTGTTCCGCCGCTTCCTGGCATTGAAGATACTGGCTATTTAACCAGCGATACATTGTGGGATACGATGGCAAAGCGTAAAGCAGCGCCTAAGACGCTCACTATCTTGGGCGGCGGCCCTATTGGATGCGAATTAGCACAGAGCTTTCAGCGCCTAGGTTCGCAAGTAACCTTGGTAGAGATGGCTGATCGTTTGCTGGGCAAAGAAGATGCCGATGCAGCGCAGATTATCAAAGCCAGCCTAGAGGAAGATGGCGTTAATGTGTTGGTTGGACATCAAGCATTGCGGGCCGAAGGTAAAAAAGCCTTGATGATTAAAGGCCCTGATGGCGAAATTAAACTATCGCATGACGATTTGCTAATTGCTGTTGGTCGCCGCGCCCGTCTTGATGGATTTGGCTTAGAAAATATTGGCGTAGAGGTTGATCGCGGCCTTGTCGTTGATGAATATTTGGCAACCACAATGCCGCATATCTATGCTGCTGGTGATGTGGCTGGCAATTATCAGCTGACCCATAGCGCCGCGCATGAGGCTTGGTTTGCTGCTGTTAATGCGCTGTTTGGTTTTGCGCGCAAATTCAAAGCAGATTATCGGGTATTGCCGCGCGTTACCTATACTGATCCAGAAGTGGCCAGCGTTGGTTTGACCGAAGATGACGCCAAAGAGCAAGATATTGCCTATGAAGTGACCACTTATGGTTTGGACGATCTTGACCGCGCCATCGCAGAGAGCGAGACAAAAGGCTTCGTAAAAGTGCTCACCACACCGGGTAAAGATACAATCTTGGGTGCAACGATAGCGGGCAGCCATGCGGGTGAATTAATCGCTGAATTTGCGCTAGCGATGCGTCATAAAATGAGCCTTGGTAAGATTATGGCAACCGTTCATAGCTATCCGACATGGAGCGAAGCGAATAAATTTGCAGCAGGCCAATATCGATTGGAACGCCAACCAGAAACGGTACAAAAATATGCCGCTAAATTCTTTAAGTGGCGCTTAGGATAAGATTATAAAGGGCAGCTCACGGGCTGCCTTTTTTATACCTTCAATCTAGTAGATCATACGCCATTTTCAAACGCTGTGCTATGGTGAGAACGCAAAATAGGCTTGCTGCGATAGCTATCCATGCGAAATAGGCTGGAAAGAAACACATTAATGTAAAGGTGATGATGGTCTCAGTGCCTTCCATCAAACCGATAGTGTATAGAAATGATTTATGACCGCGCCCTTCGTCGGGTGCTTTTTTGTCGCTACCAATAGCTGCAAAGGCCAAAAAACTAACGCCGGTTACCATGAAACTTGCCAGCAATAGCGCTGCCCATTTTGCATTTTCAGGGTCTGCCCATGCAAATGCTAGCGGTATGGCCGCATAGAAAAAGAAGTCAGCAAGGCTATCTAAATAGCCGCCAAATTGCGTAGGCCCATTAATCTGAGCTACTGCACCATCCAGCCCATCAATGATGCGGTTTAGCAATATAAAACATAGACCAAGTCCATATAATTGCTGGGAGATAGCAATGACAGCTGGGATAACCAATAATGCCCCAAACAAAGTTATCATATTGGCGCTAATGCCCATTGATACTAATGCTTTGCCCATTTTATGGACTATTGGTTTTAAATGTTTTTGCAGAGTTATATCAAACATTATTGGCGACCAATATATAGGAGCAGACTATCATTTTTTTAACTGAGACAGAGCTGCAAATGGATTATT
This sequence comes from uncultured Sphingorhabdus sp., assembly GCA_947492905.1. Classification (GTDB taxonomy): domain Bacteria; phylum Pseudomonadota; class Alphaproteobacteria; order Sphingomonadales; family Sphingomonadaceae; genus Sphingorhabdus_B. Next base: position 564,747 of record CANLOL010000001.1, read on the forward strand.
ATCTTGTTTTTCTTGCGCTAATTTTGCCGTCATTTCTTCTTCGCTTATGACGCCTGCTTTTGCCAATATTGCATCAGCATCTTTGATGCGTGGGAATGGATCAATTGCTAGATAAAGGCTTTGCGCAATGGCTTCGCCAATATCAATATCACGGCCATTATGGAAAATTGTTTCGCAATCTTCATCCTCTAATTCTACCTCGCTATCATTGGGATCAACGCTGGGTGTTTCCAGAAAATTAATGGCTAGATCTTCTGTTATTGAACAGGGTATAATTTCGCCGGTGGCAACGCATATTTGATCAATTTGGGCATGCATTGTACCGCGCAATTGAATCGGATCATCCGACATTATGACATCGGCTTTAAGGCTATAAATAGCAGGCAAATCAAAGCGCAGCGCCAGAGCAGCACATTGATCGCTATCGGCTTCTAGCGCGATTAAGCCTTGGTTGAGTTTTAATTCGGCTAGGGTGATAATATGGCTAAATTCTGAACCAAATGATGCGCCTTCTGGCGCTTGCATGAATATTTTTTCTTGGGGCGATTCTTTGGCCATTACCAATTCAATTCTGCATTCACTATCTTTGCACAATGCATAGCTTGCACTTGTTCATATATTGATATCAACCCATTTCTGACCACATGCAATTGATCATCGCTAGGCGGTTCATCGCGATAAAGATTGCGGATTAACGCATCGTCTATATCAGCTGCATTATAGGCTTTTCTATAAGCCTCTAATCGGCCGCCCAATGCGCCCACCATTTTACCAACATGTTTTCCGACGACGACATCACCCATGCCCAATTCGCGCATTTGTCCGTCCATATCATCGACAAATAGCTCTGTGAGATATACGGAATTTTCTATCATATCTTCGTCATTTTCCAACCGCAATAATATGATCGACAATATGGCAACAATCATATCGAATCGCCCGTCCTGCGTGTCTTTTACACCGCCCTGTTCATACCAATAGGGATTGCGTCCTTGCTCAACAATTTTTTGATATAGCGGAATCAGCGCATCTTTGGGTTGCGGTGGGTTAAACAGGTTTGAAAAAAACTTGCGCGAGAATAGGGACATAGAATTTTATCTTTCAGTCTTTTGAATTGCGCTTTTGCGTCATGGTCATTATATGTTCATTTAACACTATATATTGATCTTAGCAGCTAAGGATGCAATGGCATCTTTATATTATTTATAGATTTTTTGGTTTCGGAGAGACTCAATGGCTTTCATTAGCGGAAAAACAGTTGGTTATATATTGCTTATGGGCAGCGTCATTGCGGTTTCGGGCTGTTCGCGTTTGCGGACACACCAAGGCTATATCGTTGACCCAACATTGGCGGAAACAGTTGCAGTGGGCGTTGATAATAAAGAATCTGTACAATCCACGCTTGGCCGCCCAACATTTGCAAGCCAATTTGATAAAAACCAATGGTATTATATCGCTCGCGATACAGAGCAATTGGCATTTTCACGCCCAAAGGCTACTTCGCAACTGTTAATGACGATCAGCTTTGATGATGCTGGCAATGTTACCAATGTTGCCAGAAGCGGCGTTGAGACTATTGTGAAAATTAACCCTGATGGCGATAAAACCCCTACATTGGGCCGTGACCGTAATTTCTTTCAAGATATATTCGGCAATATTGGCACTGTGGGAGCTCCTGGCGTTGGCGGCGGCGGTGCTCGCTAATATTCTTCGTTCCTAAATGAAAGCAATATATTGGATTAAGCGTGATTTTCGTTTGAATGATAATGCGGCTTTGCACCGTGCTATCGCTGAAAATGACCAGATTCTGCCTCTATTTGTTTTTGAACCTGATTATATAAAACAGCCCGATATTTCCCCAATGCACATATGGGCATGGCAACAAGCCCTGACGGATATGCAAATGCGGTTGCGCAATATGGGGGCCGATGTGTTGGTTTCGACGGGTAATATATTGGATATATTATCGTCTTTGCGGAAAGAATACGATTTTGACCGCCTCTATAGCCATGAAGAAACAGGTATAGGTTGGACTTTTGAGCGCGATATATCAGTAGCAAAATGGTGCAAAGAAAACGATATTATTTGGCATGAAACTCCGCAAAATGGTGTGGTACGGGGCCTTAAAAATAGAGACAAACGCCAAGCTACCATTCGCCAACGCTTATTTGAGAGTGACCCTCTAGCGCCTCCAGAAGATATTAAGTTTCCTAGCCAATTTAATAGCCTATGCGCCAATCGCTCTATCGCTCGTGCGGAGGATTTTTTTAATCTGAAAGAATATCCCTATATTCGCTGGGATAATATGCAAAATATATCCGAAGGTGCAGCCCAGCGCGATTTGCATAGTTTTTTAGAGAATCGTGGTTTGGGTTATTCGGGCGGCATATCATCGCCCAATAGCGCATTCACTCACGGCTCTCGGCTGAGTGTTCATATAGCATGGGGCACGATTAGTTTGCGCCGTATATTTCATGAGACGTATAAAGCCAAGATACGGCGCAAAGCGGATGATAATACGCAATCGGGTCAATGGGGCCGCAGCTTGAGGGCTTTTTCGTCCCGATTACATTGGCATGACCATTTTATACAGCGGCTGGAATCCGCGCCAGAGATGGAATTTCAGAGCCTTAACCCTGCCTATGAAAATATTATATATCAAGATGATACCGCCAAATTAGAAGCATGGAAATATGGGCGCACCGGTTTTCCGATTATCGATGCGTGCATGAGATGTTTACAAGCGATTGGATTTCTTAATTTTCGTATGCGCGCGATGGTAGTGAGCTTTGCTATTTTTGGCCTGCATCTGAGCTGGAAGACTATTCATCCGCATCTTGCGCAAATATTTCTTGATTATGAGCCGGGTATCCATATCGCGCAATTACAAATGCAGGCTGGTATTGTCGGTATCAATACGATTAGAGTGTATAATCCAACGAAGCAGATTATCGACCAAGACCCTGATTGCATCTTTATCAGAAAGTGGATCGATGAATTATCTGAATTTAGTCCGGCTGAAATTCAAAATTATGAACAAATAATATTGGGTAACTACCCTGCTCCTATCGTAGATTTTAAATCCAATGCCAAAGCAATGAAGGATCAAATATTTGCTATACGGCGCAGCTTTGAAGGCAAAAAAGCCAGTCAAACCGTATTAGATCTGCATGGTTCGCGGCGTGGCCCGAGAAAAAGCAAGCGTAAAAAAGCCCAACCTAAAAAATCTCAAGCTAAAAAGTCTGAATCTATGGAAGAGATAAAACGGCAAGGCGATTTATTTGATAGTTAGGCATGCATTAAAAACCATCCGTTATAAGCATGCTGGCCATCGCGAAAATAGAGTATCAATATAGAGAAAATGGAGCGGGCGAAGAGATTCGAACTCTCGACATTCTCGTTGGCAACGAGATGCTCTACCACTGAGCTACGCCCGCTCATTGTCGGTGTGATTCCAACAATAGAAAAGGGCGGTTAGCATGGGATTTTCATAGCTGCAAGCCTAAAACGTCTATTAACGGGTATAAAATGGGCTTAAATTATATTATTATTTGAATCATAGGCATTTTAGCGCGATTAGACTTCATTTTTTACCATTATATCCTATATGATAGACAAGAGACTTGCACTGCTAAGCCTGTTTCAACCAATTAGATTATAGATTTAGCCAATTGAGCATTTCATTTTAAGGAGCACAACAGTGGCCACAGCATCATTGACGACAGAAGAACAGCAGGCCCTGACCGCTTTTCAAGATAATGTCATCAAACCTTCTATGGAAAAATTGGTCATATTAGATTTTTGGGCTGAATGGTGCGAACCTTGCAAACAATTCACCCCTATTTTGGAAAAAGTAGCAGCGCAATATGCGGACAAAGGTGTGTTGCTTGCAAAAATAGATGTTGATGCTGAAAAATTCATCGCATCACAGTTTCAGATCCGTTCCATACCAACGGTTTATGCTATGTTCCAAGGGCAGCCGGTAGCTGATTTAACCCAAGCGCGGACCGAAGCAGAATTGACCAAGACATTGGACGAATTGCTAGAAAAATTACCGATTCAGGGCGGCGGAGATGGCGGAGTTCCGCCTGAGCAATTGGCGGCGATGATAGCGGCGGCCGAAGAAGCACTTGGCGGTAACGAAGCGCCGGCCGCTTTTGAAATCTACCGCCAAATATTGACGGTATTGCCCGATAATATTGATGCCTTATCGGGAATGATTCGGTCTATGGTTGCATTGGGAGAGACGGAAAAAGCCCAAGAGATGCTTAACCAATTGAGCGATGAGCAGAAAAAAGAAACCGCCATCTCGCGCGCGCAAAGTGCTATTACAATTGCAGCAGAGAGCAAGACACCCGATGAATTAGAGGGGCTCAGAAATGCCTATGCGCAAAACACAGAGGATGGGGAAGCGGCTTTTGCACTTGCCAATGCTCTATTTGCTGGCGGCATGCGCGATGAAGCTGCCGATATATTATTGGCGAGCATTGCCCATGATCGCGATTGGAACGAAGGCGCTGCACGCAGCAGGCTGCTGGAAATATTTGAATTGGTTGGTCTTACTGATCCTTGGACAGCCCAAAATAGACGCAAATTATCGGCCATATTATTCGGATGAATAAGCTTATGAATCAAATGAAAATAGCGCTTTTCCCATTACCTGGCGCAATATTATTTCCCGGTATGCAGCTGCCGCTTCATATATTTGAACCGCGCTATCAGGCAATGATTAATGAATCGCTGGCCCGCGACAGAATGATTGGGATGATTCAGCCGCAATCTAGTCGCTCACCAAGCGAGCAGCCTGCGCTATTTTCCGTGGGCTGTTTGGGCCGCATGGCCGATATAGAGGCTATGGATGATGGGCGCTATAATATCATTTTAGAGGGCGTCAGGCGTTTCACCATTGATCGAGAATTAGACGTGAATACGGCTTTTCGCCAAGCAGAGGTGACGTTATGGGCCGAAGGCGAAGATGAGAGTTTAGCAAGCGCAGAGCGCGCATCATTAGAGATAGAATCGCGCAAATTTGCCGATACTTTGGGCTATAGCGTTGATTGGGATGCGGTAACGCAGCTTGATGATACAGCATTGGTCAATGCCATTGCACAAGTTGCGCCTTTTGACACAGCGGCAAAACAGGCCTGTTTAGAAGCCAAGAAATTATCGGAACGCAGCGAGCTTATCATTCAGCTGATGCAGTTTTTTGGGGCGCATGATGATGATAATGATCGCGTGACATTACAGTGATGCCAGCAATGAGTTTGGCAATGAGGATGGCAATACAGGTGCAATTGTGAAGAGCGCGCTGCTCATTTTTCCGCACCAATTATATGAAGACCATCCTGCTTTTGCGCATCAAGTTGATTTAGTCGTAATGATAGAAGATCGCCTGTTTTTTGGCGATGATCAATATCCCTGTCATTTTCATAAGCAGAAATTAATATTGCACCGCGCATCGATGCGCCATCATTATGATGGGTTGAAAAAGCGCGAAATAAATGTGGAATATATCGAATATGGTTCTGCGCATTGGGATAATATCGCGCAGATATTATCGGATTTTGATACTATCCTATATTGCGATGTAGTGGATTTCACCCTTGAAAAGCGCATAAGAAAATATCTGAACGCATCAACATTTGAGGTTTTGGATAGCCCAAATTTCCTCAATACAAATGCTGATAATAGTGCCTATCGCAAAGGCAAGAAACGTTGGTTTATGGCCGATTTTTATCAGCATCAGCGTAAACGGCTTAATCTATTGATAGAGAATGACGGCCCCATTGGTGGGCAGTGGAGCTTTGATGAGGATAATCGCAAAAAGCTGCCCAAAAAAATGATTGATGATCTGCCTAAATTGCCAAGCCCAACTGACAATGAATATGTTCGGGATGCTAAGAAATATGTGGCTGAGAACTTCCCCGAAGCATTAGGCGATGATGAAAATTTCCTCTATCCGATTGATCATAGCAGCGCCAAAGATTGGTTATCCGATTTTTTAGAGCATAGATTTGCGAATTTCGGCCCTTATGAAGATGCGATCGTCGAAGATCAAAATTATCTTTATCATAGCCTGCTCACGCCGATGCTCAACATTGGCTTGCTCGATCCGAAGATGATTATTGATGCCGCCATAGAGTATGCCGATCAACATGATGTGCCGCTGCCCAGCCTAGAGGGGTTTGTGCGGCAGATTATCGGCTGGCGCGAATTTATGCGCGCGACCTATGTTGATTTGGGCGTTTCCATGCGCACCACCAATCATTGGCAGCACAAACACGCTATGCCAGCGGCTTTTTATGATGGCAGCACAGGAATATTGCCGATTGATAATTGTATCAAACGTATATTGGAAACGGGATATTGCCACCATATAGAGCGGCTCATGCTGCTGGGTGGGTTTATGTTTTTGTGCGAAATTGACCCCAATGAAATTTATAAATGGTTCATGGAACTCTTTATCGATAGCTATGATTGGGTGATGGTGCCCAATGTCTATGCAATGAGCCAGCATGCCGATGGCGGACAAATCACCACCAAGCCTTATTTTTCTGGATCCAACTATGTGCGCAAGATGAGCCATTATGCGAAGGGCGATTGGTGCGATAGCTGGGATGGCCTCTATTGGAGCTGGATATTGCAACAGGCCGATGACTTGCGCAAAAACCCGCGTTGGGCGATGATGGTGCGCATGGCCGAAAATATGGATGATGATAAAAAAGATCATCACCAAAAACAGGCCAAGCAATTTTTAGAGGGGTTGCATGGAAAGGCGGCATAACGAGAATGCTTGGCCGAAAATAAAGATTAGTTATAAAAGCATTGATAGTCATTATTTTATTGATAGTCTTTTGATATGGGGAATCAAAAAACTAAGCCTGATGCAGTGACAAAATATAAACCCTTAAGCCAAGAGGCTTTGATCGCAATAGCTGGGATAGCCGCGACTTGCTACACAGGGTTGGCAATAGCAGCAATGATCCCAGGTTTTTTTGGGTTTATCATTCTTATCATTCTGTGTTTTTGTTTCTATTCCGCTTTGTTTCTGATCTATGATCATTATCAAATTTTGTGTGCTAGTAGTGGCAGCACTGCTGGAAAACCAATTTTGGGTACGGATGATAAATCCAAACGTTATATGAATATTGGCAAACAAATAGGAGCTGGTGAAAGCATAGGTGGTATTTATGAGAGAATTATTACAGGGTTACTGAATAAAGTTGATATTTTTTATGGCGATAAAAATAATGTGCAGCGTCGTCTTTCAAAACGTTTTGCGCTACAAAAGCCTGCGGCTTTATGGACGGTAGAAAGCTATGATCGTTCCTTATTGATTGCTTTCATCTATCCTATATTTTTATGTTTTTCTATCTGGCTGATTACCAACCAATTGGGGTTGGCTGAAACTGCAATAGGATTGAAAAGATTATCAAATTTAGAGCGATTTTTTGCTGCTTTTTCATTCCTATTATTCATAATATCTTGTTATAAATTGATCGAAAATAATGGTACAGGGATATGGTGGTTATTGTCTTTATCAGCGTTTGTTATTTTATCTATTATATTGCAATCCCATATAATTAGTTTGTTTTTGTTTGTGTTTTTTACTGGCGCTTTCGCTGTCGCTTTCGCGATCTCTTTTGTTATCACTTACGCTGTCGTTTTCCTTGGCGCTCTCTCATTTGCTCTCGGATTTTCTCTTGCTGGTGATATCGCTGGCGCTTTCGCTATCGCTATCGCTATCGCTGTCGTAATTATAGCCGCAATTGTCGTAATTATAGCCATAGGAGTACTTGAAGCTGAACATTATATTTACATAGCGTTTACCATCCTTATGTTTTCCATATTTCTCATGATTCCATTATTTTCGAATAGCGATGAATCGGGGCCATTATTGTTATTCTTTGGTATATTAATATTCGTTAATGCTCCATTTGATTGGTTAACCGTTGGGGTGACGCGATGGTTGTTGCGACTAGGTTTAGAAAAAAAGGGATTGTGGCCAATATTTTTGGCAATAGGTGATTTTATTGCTGCTCTTATATTTATATTTTTATTAGCCGTGGTAACATTATTATCTGTTCAGCTATTTGGTGCTATGGAAATATTGGGCGTTGCGGGTAGGGCCACATTGGCGACCGATGATATATTAATGGGCATGAACAACCCGGCCCAACGCAGCAATTCGCAATATTTTTGGATTTACGCTATGCTATTTTCGACAATGATACCCAGCCTGCTCAATATTGCCATTGGTGCATTTGCATTGATGCGTGGCGCGGGCCCTTTGAATCGCTGGGTGGTTGATGGTATGAAAAACGGGTTTACAGGACGTGGTCATTTTGGAGCAGCCTGTTGGTTGGGGGTACAATTACCATTGGGCGTATTATTGGGTTTGGCGATAAATTATTTTGTTCTGAAATTTTTATTTTTCGCAGGCCCTATTTATGGAATTGGACTATTGGATTATTTAATCGCGATAGAGCAAGCCAATTGGCCTGCAATGTTTATCGATTGGTTGCGGTGATCTTACCCAACCGTGATGCCAAAGCTTTGCTGAATGCCATCGACGACAAATTGAATCGCGAGAGCGGCCAAAATAACGCCCAATACGCGGGTTAATACGGTTTCGATCTTTGGCCCCAATAGCTTGATGATCCAGCTAGCGGACAATAGCGAGACAAGCATGATGACTAAAATAGCAGCCACAGCGCCTAGCACGATGAATTTATCATTCCATGTCTCGCTGCGGCCAATATAGAGCATGAGAGCCGCGATAGTCCCAGGACCAGCAATCATCGGTATGGCCATAGGGAAGATGGAGACATCCTCGACCTCGGGTGTGTCGATAATTTCTTGGGCGCGATCTTCACGGCGCTGGGTGCGTTTTTCAAACACCATTTCCAGCGCAATGATGAACAGCATGATGCCGCCCGCTATACGAAAACTAGCCAATGATACGCCCATTGCGCCCAATAAAGCTTCGCCAAAAAATCCGAATATCAGCAATATCGCAGCTGCTGCTAATACGGCGCGTATCGCCATGCTGCGGCGCTGTGCAGCGCTTGCCCCTTGTGTCATGCTCGCATAAATGGCGGCACAACCGGGCGGGTCAATGGCCACGAAAAATGTGATAAATGCGGATATGAAGAGTTCGGACATAACCCGCCCTTATCACATTAAAAATATGCGTCAATTGATAGCGTCTTGCGCAGCCGTTAAATTTCAGGATCATCCATAGAATTGCGGCGGTGCGCAGCGAGCAATGTATTGCGCAGCAGACAGGCAATGGTCATCGGGCCAACGCCGCCCGGTACAGGGGTTATGGCTTTTACGTGCGCCATAGCATTGTGCGTATCGACATCGCCGACCAATCTGCCCTTTGCATCGCCCACAGGAGCAAGCCGATTAATACCAACATCAATCACGATTGCACCCGGTTTGAGCCAATCCGCCTTAACCATTTCGGGCCTACCAACGGCTGCAACCACTATATCGGCGGCGCGCACAACATCGGGCAGATCTTTGGTGCGGCTGTGCGCCATAGTGACGGTGCAATTCTCATTGAGCAACAATTGCGCCATCGGTTTGCCAACCAATATGCTGCGCCCCAAAACCACGGCATTGAGGCCCGATAAATCGCCCAAATAGTCTTTGAGTAATATTTGACAGCCCAGCGGGGTGCAGGGGACCATCGCTTTTTGGCCAGAAACCAAACGCCCTGCATTCATAACATGCAGGCCATCGACATCTTTGTCGGGGTCTAATGCGGCTATGACCTCTTGTTCATTCAAACCATCGGGCAGGGGCAATTGCACCAATATCCCATCGACCGCATCATCATCATTTAATGTTTTGACCAGCGCGATTAAATCCTCTTGCGGGACATCAGCGGGCAAAAGATACTCAAAACTATTCATGCCAGCAGCGATCGTGGCTTTGCCTTTTGATCCAACATAGACTTTGCTGGCTGGATCATCCCCAACCAATATGACAGCTAGGCCGGGTTTTCGGCCCGATGCTGTGATAAATTCTGGAACTTTAGCGGCGATATTTTCGCGTAATTTTAGGGCAAAGGCTTTGCCGTCGATTATGTGCGCAGAGGATGGTGTTGACGGGGCATTCATATTATTATCGCATCGATACTTCTAAATTACCCAAAATTATGAGCAATATTTGCAAGCCAATAATCAGCACCATAGGTGAAAAATCAATCATCCCCGTATCGGGCATAAATTTGCGGATTGGGCGCGTTAATGGATCGATAAGTGCATTAACGGATTTATAAATCGCTTCCACATATTGGTTGGATAGGCTGATGACATTGAATGAGATCAATAGACCCATGACGAATGACACAATGACTATCGTAACAAAGACATTAGCCAATAATGATATTATCTGTATGAGCGCGACTAACATGAAATTCTCCATATGATTTATATGGGTCAATATATCACTATTTCAACTGTATCAACACTATAAAACAGTTAATCGAATATTTTCGAAAAATTGAGCAGTTAAAACCAATATATAGCTAAGTTTTGCCGATATTCTATCGGCGGATTAATGTGCCCGCACCGCTGCGTGTGAACATTTCGATCAGCATCGCATGAGCAACTCTGCCATCCAATATTACGGCTGCATCGACGCCGCCTTTTATAGCATGGGTGCAAGTTTCTAATTTCGGTATCATACCGCCATAAATGGTGCCATCGCCTTGCAGGGTTTCAATATCTTTTAAGCTTAAATCTGTAAGTAATTCACCGGATTTATCCAAAACACCTGCGACATCGGTTAACAAGAATAAGCGCGCTGCATCAAGTGCTGCGGCAATTGCTCCTGCCATTGTGTCGGCGTTAATATTATAGGTATTGCCATCATCGCCTATGGCAATAGGGGCGATGATCGGGATCATGCCATCGCTGCTGATGCTGTCGATGATTTTACGGTCCACGCTATGCGGCTCACCGACAAAGCCCAAATCTATAATCCGCTCAATATTGCTATCTTCGTCTTTTTGGGTGCGCCGCAATTTATGAGCGCGCACAAAATTACCATCTTTGCCAGAAATGCCAACGGCTTTACCGCCAGCTTTGCTAATCCAGCTCACCAAATCTTTATTGATAGCACCCGATAACACCATCTCGGCGATTTCGGCAGTTTCTTTGGTGGTAACCCGCAATCCATCGATAAATTCGCTTTTTACGCCCACCCTCTCCAGCATTGCGCCAATTTGCGGTCCGCCGCCATGGACAACAACGGGGTTAATTCCTACCGCTTTTAGGAGGACAACATCCTCTGCAAATTGCTGTGCTAAGGCTGCATCGCCCATCGCATGACCACCATATTTCACAACAAATGTTTTGCCCGCATAGCGCTGCAAATAGGGAAGGGCCTCGGTTAAAGTTTCTGCTTTGGCCAATATGGATGGATCAAGATTATCTGTGCTCATAAGGCCTGAGACGTGCCAAATTGGGGTTAAAATAGCAAGGCAAATATTAGCAAAGCCGCGCAATATCAGCGCGATAATATTCTATCTAAAATGGCAATTTATAGCATCAAAAGCTATAATAGCCGTTTGATATCATATAATTTTTCTAATGCATCACGCGGGCTTAGAGCATCTACATCCAAAGCCTCTAGGAATTTGCGCAATTCATCGACTGTTTCTTCTTCTTGCGCGGCGGCTGCAAATAATGGGAGCTCGCCCAGTCCTGCGGCAATACCGCCTGTATCTTGCCGTCCTTTTTCCAGCTTTGTCAATATTGTCTTGGCGCGTGATAATGTATGTTTGGGCATACCCGCCAATTTTGCGACGGCAAGGCCATAGCTGCGGTCTGCCGCTCCTTCGCTAAGCTCGTGCAGCAATATTAAATCGCCCTTATATTCTTTGGCGCGAACATGATGCAGCGATAGAGCGTCTAAGCTATCTGATAATCTGTTTAATTCGTGATAATGGGTTGCGAACAAACAGCGGCATTTTATGTTTTCATGAACTGATTCCACCACCGCCCATGCCAGAGCCAGCCCATCATAAGTCGATGTGCCGCGCCCTACTTCGTCCAAAATGACAAAGCTATTTTCGGTAGCCTGCGTTAATATGGCTGATGTTTCCACCATTTCGACCATGAATGTTGATTGGCCTTTGGCTAGATTATCCGATGCTCCAACGCGGCTGAACAATCGGTCTACTATCCCCAATTGAGCAGAGGCTGCGGGGACATATCCGCCCATCTGTGCCAAGATGATAATCAGCGCATTTTGCCGTAAAAAGGTGGATTTACCGCCCATATTAGGGCCAGAGATTAGCCATAATCGATTATCATTATTGAGCGCTGCGTCATTGGCAATAAAACGCTCGTTATCCTTGATAAGTGCGCTTTCTACCACTGGGTGCCGGCCAGATTTCACGTGAAACATCGGCTCATCGGCAAATTTTGGGCGGCACCATTGCCCCTCTGTTGCGCGGGCCGCCATCGATGCCGCCACATCCAAACGCGCAATTGCATCGGCGCTACGGGCTATTTTATCGCGCCTCTCAAAGGCAAATGCGATTAAATCTTCTAAATGCGCAGCCTCTGCGATAAGCGCATGATTGCTCGCTTGGGTGATTTTAATCGCTTCTTCGTGTAGATCGAGCGCATTAAAGCGCACGGCCCCTGCCATCGTTTGCCGATGGGTGAAACCGCTATCTTCGGCCATTAAAATATCGCCATGTTTGGCAGGGACTTCGATAAAATACCCGAGCACCGCATTATGTTTGATTTTCAGACTGGTGACTCCAGTTTTTTCGCGATAACGGGCTTCTAATTGGGCGATAGCATTGCGCCCATTGCGCCCTGTTTCGCGCAACTCATCCAATGCAGCATCATAGCCTTGGGCAATATAGCCGCCATTTGCTGTTTCGGTGGGCGGTGTATCAACCAATGCGCGTGATAATAGATCGACCATATCGCCATGCCCGTCAAATTCGGGTAATAAATTATCTAATAATATGGGTCGATCCGATATTTCGGCGAGATTCTCTCTTAAATTACGCGCACCGTTTAACCCATCGCGCAATTGCCCTAAATCTCTGGGGCTACCGCGCCCTGCGACAATACGGCCTATGGCGCGGGCTATATCGGGCAATTGGCGCAGCGTTCCGCGTATAGTATCGCGCATCAAGGGCGTGTCATGAAACCAGCTCACCAAATCAAGCCGCTGGCTTATCAAGGCTTTGTCCATTAGCGGCGCAGCGACATCGCGTGCTAATTGCCGTGCACCTATGCCCGTGACGGTGCGGTCGATGTCATGCAGCAAACTGCCCTTTTTCTCGCCGCTTTGTGTCGAAGTAATCTCTAGGCTTTCGCGCGTTGCTTTATCAATCAGCATATGGGCATTTATAGGGCGCTGTATTGGCGGTTTAAGAAAGGGCATATTGCCGCGACCCACATAATCCAAATAGGACATTAGTCCGCCCATTGCTGAACATTCTGATCGTGAAAAATCGCCAAAACCATCCAAAGACGCCACATCAAAATGCGATATAATATGATCTTCGCCCTTTAAGGAATCAAATTCATCTTTGGGTCGCTCGATGATGGAGCATAGGCCTTTGTTAATGGCATCCACCTTCAAATTATGGCCGATAGGTAGGATGATTTCACTAGGATTGAGCCGTGCCAATTCACCGTCAATGGATTCAGCCGATAATGTGAATGTTTCAAAATGCCCCGTTGAAATGTCAGCAGCTGCAATCGCTATTTCGCGGCCCATAGGCGCAAGCGCAATCAATATATTTTCTTGCGCGGAATCCAGCAAACTATCTTCGGTTAATGTTCCAGCGGTAACATAGCGAATGATATCGCGCTCAACTAAAGCCTTATATCCCCCGCGCTCTTTGGCCTCAGCAGGAGTTTCAACCTGTTCAGCAATGGCCACTCTTTGACCGCTTTTTATCAGCTTAGCCAAATAAGCTGTGCTGCTGTGTACGGGGACTCCGCACATCGGAATGGGGACGCCATCATGTTCGCCGCGCGATGTAAGGGCAATGTCTAATATTTGGCTTGCGAGCGTTGCATCCTCGAAAAATAATTCGAAAAAATCACCCATGCGATAAAATAATAAACAATCTTTAGCTTTGGCTTTTAATGCCAAATATTGCACCATCATTGGTGTCGGGCCGCTCTTTTTTTTGGCCGCAGCTTTTGGGTTAGCAGGCTTTTTATCCTTTGCTATCATGCCATCATCACTGGTTTTATTGTCTAAATTATTCGCCATGAAACCCCATGAATTGACGATAGCCTAGCATGTTGATGCTTGCCAATGATTAGATAGATATTGTCCACAGAATTATTAAATATGGTGTTTTGCAACATGGCTGCGCTATCACCGCCCTTGCTCTCATCGGTCACAGGGGCTAGGAAACCTCCTATAGAATTGGGATTATATTGCGCATATAGCTAATAATATTATGCGGGCCAATATATAGGACTATTGATAAAGGTTTAATATGAGCGATACAGACATAGTATTTACGGACGAAGAAGCATTATCATTTCACTCCTCTGGCCGCCCTGGTAAAATTGAAATTATAGCCACAAAGCCTATGGCCACGCAGCGCGACCTTAGCCTTGCTTATTCCCCCGGAGTCGCCGTTCCCGTTCAAGCAATAGCTGATGATCCTTCTGCTGCTTATGATTATACTGCAAAGGGCAATTTGGTCGCAGTTATTTCAAATGGTAGCGCCATTTTGGGCATGGGCAATTTGGGGGCTTTGGCTTCTAAACCTGTGATGGAAGGAAAGGCTGTATTATTCAAACGCTTTGCCGATGTGGATTCGATTGATATCGAAGTCGATACATCCGACAATAAACGCTTTATCGAGGCGGTTGAATTATTAGAGCCGACATTTGGCGGCATCAACCTAGAGGATATTGCCGCGCCAGATTGTTTCATTATCGAGCAAACATTGCGCGAAAAAATGAATATACCCGTATTTCATGATGATCAGCATGGTACGGCCATTATTGCTGCGGCTGGTCTTATCAATGCGTGCGAGCTTTCGGGCAAATCGCTGAAAGATTTAAAAATGGTCTGCAATGGCGCTGGCGCTGCTGCTATTGCCTGTACCGAGCTAATTAAAGCTATGGGCGTGCCGCATGAAAATGTGATTATGTGTGATCGCCAAGGCGTCATATATCAAGGACGCAGCGAAGGTATGGACCAATGGAAATCGGCGCATGCTGTGCCTACCGAGAAACGCACCTTGGCCGAAGCCATTAAAGGCGCAGATGTATTTTTGGGCTTATCAGCGGCGGATGCCTTGAGTCAGGATATGGTACGCGATATGGCCAAAGATCCGATCATATTTGCGATGGCCAATCCTAATCCTGAAATTTCTCCGCCTTTGGCGCGCGAGGCTAGGCCCGATGCGATTATTGCCACTGGACGGAGCGATTTTCCAAACCAAGTTAATAATGTGCTATGCTTTCCCTTCATATTTCGCGGTGCTTTGGATGTGCGGGCAACAACAATTAATGAAGAGATGAAAATTGCCGCCGCCAATGCCATTGCACAATTGGCCCGTGAGCGCGTACCCGAAGAAGTGGCAGCAGCCTATGGCGGCATTAATCACAGCTTTGGTAAAGATTATATCATTCCATCACCCTTTGATCCGCGCTTAATCGCGATTGTTTCATCTGCTGTGGCAAAGGCGGCTATGGATAGCGGAGTTGCGCAAAAACCTATTGAAGATATGGATGCCTATCGCACCGAATTAAACAGCCGTTTTAACCCAACCACTTCGGCGCTGACCCAAGTGTCCGAAAATGCACGTGCAAATCCGAAACGCGTTATCTTTGCAGAAGCCGAAGAAGAAGTCGTATTGCGCGCCGCCATTCAATTTCGTGATGATGGCTATGGTACGCCTGTATTGGTTGGTCGCGATCAAAAGGTAATCGAGCAGCTCGAAAAATTGGGCGTTAAAGATCCAAGCAGCTTTGAAATTCATAATAGTGTCAGCAGCCCGTTGATCGACGATATGGTTGAAATGCTCTATAAACGTTTGCAGCGGCGCGGATATTTGATGCGCGATATACAGCGCATGGTGAACCGCGATCGTAATATTTTTGGCGCGGCAATGCTGAAAATGGGGCAAGCAGATGCCATGATTACCGGTGTCACGCGCACCTTTGCGCAATCCATGCGCGAGCTGCGCCGTGTGCTTGATCCTGCCGAGGGCAAAACCGCCTTTGGTGTGCATGTGATGGTGGGCAAAAGCCATACCGTCTTCATTGCTGATACGACTGTGAATGAACGGCCAAGCGCCTGTGAATTGGCCGATTTTGCAGAGCAAACAGCGGCCGTTGCGCGGCGTATGGGCCATGTACCGCGCGTGGCATTTCTATCTTACTCTAACTTTGGTAATCCAGCGGGGCAGTGGTTAGAGAATCTGCGTGAAGCGGTAACATTATTGGATTCGCGCGGCGTTGATTTTGAATATGAAGGCGAGATGGCGCCCGATACGGCGCTAAACCCAAAGGTTATGAAAAACTATCCATTCTCGCGCCTTTCTGGCCCAGCCAATGTGCTGATTATGCCGGGGTTGCAATCGGCCAATCTATCGGCAAAGCTTTTACGCGAATTGGGTGGGGACCGCACGATTGGGCCGATGCTCATTGGCATAGAAAAACCTGTCCAAGTCGCCACTATGGCCTCTAGCGCTTCGGAATTGGTATCGCTCGCGGTATTGGCAGCAGCGGGCATTACTGATTGATATGAAACGAAGAGATATGGAAATCGAAAAGCAATGGTAATGAGGGTCAATATTATTTTTTTCATAATAGGTATATTATCTTTCCCTATTTTTTTAACGATGACTTACATTTTATGGGTAGCATATGCTTTAAACCAAGCGCCATTTATTGGCGGTGCAGAATTTAATTATCTACTTATTCTATATGAACTTATTTTATTTTTAGTAGCTGTTATTATGCCTATATTCTGTTGGAAAAATATCAGAAATATAAAAAGTAAGAAACAGAAGTTGTAGCGAATTGGGCCACCGATTAAGTCGGCAGTATCTTATCCAGCGCATCAAAAATGATGTCGCTAGCTGTGCTGGCAGCGGCTGGTATTACTGATTAGTTTTATATGGACTCTATGTGATCCGATAATATTGATACTGTCTCTAATAAGCCATGGCTTTCTAGGGACAATATATATTTTTCTGGAGTCATTTCTGGCTTTTGCAATCTAGAGCGTAATATTTTAATTTTCGCTACTGCTTTGCCTACATCTAAGGCAATTGTGTCTGCAATAAAGTCGTCTGCCGTTCTGGCTTCCATATTAAACTTACTCAATATGTCCGAAGGAAAATCTTTGATATTTTCGGTGACTATTGATTGAGCTTGCGTCTGAATGGCACTCATAATGATATGCTCATCATTTTCATCGGGTAAACCTGTAACAAATGGCTTCCCGTTTAATTCAACTAGAGCCTCTGGAAATGCCGTTTTCATGGCCTGTATAGACTTTGCTGACCGTGATATAGAATCTGGCTCTTTACGTTTATTAAATATTTTTATGAGCGCAACATTTGTTTCTTCTAATATTTTTTCAGACCAACGCACTCTGAAGAACTCTGCTTCAGCAAGAGTTAATAATAAATCGCGCTTTGGAGCACTTACTAAAGAGCAGGCGTCTATTAAGGCAGTATACCGATTAGCAAACATAAGGGGTTTGTATCAGTATAAATCGGAGTCACTGGAAAGTAGTTCATCAAGTGCATTTGACCGTTGTTTTTCTCTTGTCGCCTTATAGGCAAATACGTCTTCTGCTTTGACACGTCTATGGCGCCCAACCATAGTATGGTTTATATCTTTGCTATCAAGTAGTTTTATAAAGTATGGTCTGGACACGTTTAAAAGATCTGCTGCTTGCTGTGTGGTAAGCATCTCATGAGTAGGGACAAGAGTAACAGCATGACCACTACCAATATGGCGAAGCAGTCGTAGGAAAATATCGGACATCTTAGGCGTAAGTGTAATTTCTATTGGTCTTTTTGTGTTAGGGTCTGGAATTTTTAGAGTTGCTTCTCCATTGGTTTGTGCGGCTAAAATACGGCGTAACTGATTGGCGACCTGTCTGTCATCGGCAGAAGGAAGTTTATTACCAAATGGTAATGCTGTTGCTGGCACTGTCATAACTATTCTCCGGTAATTTTTGTTTATTTTCACTATGTTTATACTATATTCGCAATTAATGCAATATTCGAATTAAACGAAATAACTAGACACCTATCATTAAATTTTGATTAATAAATAGTGCGCCAACAAAAATGGCGACGCTCCGAAGAACGCCGCCATATTTATCACAAGCACAGTAGGAAGGGGGGAGGCTGTGCTACGTGATCTTTATGCCAAGTCGAAACGATCGGCATTCATAACTTTATTCCATGCTGCAATGAAATCATCCGCAAATTTGTCGGCTGCATCATCACACGCATAAACTTCGGCCAAAGCACGCAATTGAGAATTTGATCCAAAGACCAAATCATTTCGCGTTCCTGTGCGTTTTACGGCACCGCTAGCGTCTTTGCCTTCGAATAGGCTTTCTTCGTCATTGGCTGCTGACCATGAAATATTCATGTCCATCAACTGTTTGAAGAAGTCATTGCTGAGCGTGCCAACATTATCGGTGAACACACCATGATCGCCATTGCTGACGCCAAGGGTACGTAGACCGCCAACCAATGCTGTCATTTCTGGTGCGGTTAAGCCCAATAATTGCGCTTTATCGACCAGTAATTTTTCAGCAGGCGTTGTGATACCGTCTTTGGTAAAGTTACGGAAACCATCGGCCATAGGCTCTAGCACAGCAAAGGATTGAACATCGGTTTGCTCTTGGCTGGCATCGCCGCGCCCTGAAGTAAAGGCTACGTCTTTGCCCGATGCTTTTTCAATCGCCGCATTACCGCCAAGGACGATAAGGTCAGCCATTGATACTGTTCCACCAAAGCTGCTTTGAACGCCTTCTAATGCGCTCAATACTTTGGACAGTTGATCCGGTTTATTGGCTTCCCAATCTTTCGCAGGAGATAGACGGATACGGGCGCCATTTGCACCGCCGCGCATATCACTTCCGCGATATGTGGCTGCTGATGCCCATGCTGTTTCTACCAATTCCGTTACGCTAAGGCCTGTTGCTAAAATGCTAGCTTTTAGCTCTGATACTTCAGCGTCGCTTAATGCGCTACCTGCTGGGATAGGATCTTGCCATAGCTCAGGCTCAGCAGGAACAAGCTTGCCAAGACCGCGGTTATAAGGGCCCATGTCACGATGGGTTAATTTATACCATGCTTTGGCATAAGCTTCGGCAAACACTTCTGGATTCTCATGATAATGCTTAGAGATTTTGGCATAATCAGGATCCATTTTCAGCGCCATATCCGCGGTTGTCATCATCAATGGTTCGGTTTTAGAGGCATCCGCTGCGGCAGGTGCTTGCTCTGCATTTGATGCTGCGGTTGGTGTCCATTGGTTCGCACCGGCAGGGCTCTTGGTCAATTCCCAATCATAGCCCAATAGTGCATCAAAATAGCCATTGTCCCATTGCGTTGGGTTTGCTGTCCATGCGCCTTCGATACCGCTGGTAATGGTGTCGCCGCCGTGGCCGCTGCCCATTTCATTTTTCCAGCCAAGACCCATTTGCTCAATAGGAGCAGCTTCTGGCTCGCGGCCGACATATTTGTCAGGATCGCCCGCACCATGGGCTTTACCAAATGTGTGTCCACCAGCAACCAAAGCTACGGTTTCTTCGTCATTCATTGCCATACGGCCGAACGTATCACGAATATCATATGCGGATTTCAGCGGATCAGGATTGCCATTTGGCCCTTCTGGATTCACATAGATAAGACCCATTTGCACAGCACCCAATGGATTTTCTAGCTGACGATCGCCTTTGTAACGCTCATCACCAAGCCATTCGGTTTCTGGACCCCAATAAACATCTTCTTCAGGCTCCCAAACATCGGCACGACCACCGGCAAAACCATAAGTTTTAAAGCCCATTGTGTCCATAGCGCGTGTACCGGCTAGGATCATCAAATCAGCCCAAGAGATTTTGCGGCCATATTTTTGTTTGATAGGCCATAGCAAACGGCGTGCCTTGTCAAGGTTGCCATTGTCGGGCCAGCTGTTAAGCGGCGCGAAACGCTGTTGTCCGGTGCCGCCGCCGCCGCGACCATCTTGGATACGATATGTACCGGCGCTATGCCATGTCATACGAATGAAAAATGGGCCGTAATGACCAAAATCGGCAGGCCACCAAGGTTGCTCATCGGTCATCAATGCGTCCACATCGGCGACCAATTCATCCATATCGATGCTTGCGAATTCTTTGCGATAGTCGAAATCTGTGCCCATTGGGTCAGACTTTGCCGAATTTTGATGTAATATTTTCAGATTCAACTGATTGGGCCACCATTTGGAATTTGATGTGCCGCTGGTATCTGCGTTAACGCCAGCTGCGCCATTCATTTCAAATGACATCGGACATTTTCTTTCTTCGCTCATAATCGCTCCATTTTGTTATTTGCGTTCTATATTAAGTGGGGGTTAGACAATATTCTCTAATCGATCCAATCAATTTTTTGATAATTACTGATTGATTAAAGCAATTAATTCATATTGGCCATATCTAGCAATATTTTAGGCCTCCTATAACAAGATATAAGAGGCCATATTTCAAGTTATTTTTTGGTGGGTGGTTGCTTGCGGCTGAAAATTAATTCGCCCTCGCTAGATGCCTTGGCGTCATATTTATAGCCCTCGGAATCAAATGCCTTTAGATCATCGGCTTTTTCAATCCGATTTTCTAATATCCAGCGGGCCATTAAACCACGCGCATATTTCACATGATACATAAGCTTACGCGCTTCGCCGTCTTTCACGTTCAAAAAGCCAGCTTCAATCACCGGCTTGCCCAATGTATCACGGTCCACCGCCTTGAAATATTCGTTGGATGCCAAATTGACAATTGTTTGATCTTTATGATCTGCCAAATCCTCGTTCAGATTATCGGCAATATTGCTGCCCCAAAATTCATAGAGCGACTTACCGCGCGGGTTGATCATCTTAGTGCCCATTTCTAAGCGATAGGCCTGTATCGCATCCATAGGGCGCAGCACACCATAGAGGCCCGATAATATCCGCAAATGATCCTGCGCATAGGATAATGTATCGGCGGATAGGCTCTTGGCCTCTAGCCCCCAATAGACATCACCATCAAATGTCAGTGCAGCGGGCTTGGCGCTATTGCTTTGGCCATCAAGGTTGAATGCCTTAAACCGTTCTTCGTTTAATTCGGCCAATTTATCGCTAATGTGCATGAGGCGCTTGAGATCAGCCGCGCTTTGCTTTTTGGCGACTTTAGCAATCTCGATTATATCATCGGTTAGGCGCGGCGTTGTTATTTCCAGCGCACTTTGCTGCAGATTTTCTGGAATCGCATCATAGTTTAATTTTTTGGCGGGGGATAATAATGTAAGCATTTTTTGTCCTTTCCTCCTAACAGCGCTGCGCGGGATTGCACAGCTGTCTGCGTGGGTAAATGATTGTCACGATATGCAGTTCGTTTTTGCGCAATGCAAGGTTACAGGCATTTTTATTTTTCGATCAGAGTGATTGAGTGGGTGGTTTTATGTTAAGTTTCCATTATAATAATATTCTATTAATAGATAAAACAGCTTAGTGGTAATTAAATTCATTAATTCGGTATATCAATATTTATAAAGGCGATCTTCATGAAAAAACGCGCTCCTAGAAATAGAACCCTGACAATTAGCGAAGATGAAGTTGATAAGTTAATGAAATTGACGATACAGATAAAGTCGGGAAAAACGCTAGATCAAATTGTTAATAAAATAATCTATCAAGATTTATTAGATTGCGCTAAATTTATTCCAGAAAACAGTGTTGACCTTCTAATTTTAGACCCTCCATATTTCTTGGATAAAGTATTTGGGAAAACAAAGTTTAAGAAAGCTAATATTGAAGAATATGTTGCGTTGTTTGAAAAGTGGATTTTATTACTTAAGAAGTCACTAAAAAAAACATCTACTATATATATCTGCTCTGATTGGAGAACTTCCAATATTATATTCCCAATACTTGATAGAAATTTTATAATAAGAAATAGAATTACATGGGAACGTGAGAAAGGGCGTGGCGCTAAGTCAAATTGGAAAAATTGCTCTGAGGATATTTGGTATTGTACAAATTCAGAGGAATATATTTTTGATGTGGATGCAGTTAAATTAAAGAAGAGAGTCCTAGCTCCATATAAAGATGAAAATGGGGTCCCAAAAGATTGGAAAAAGTCAGGCGATGGCAATTTCAGACATACCTTTCCATCTAATCTATGGTCAGATATATCTATTCCTTTTTGGTCAATGCCAGAGAATACCGATCACCCTACCCAAAAACCCGAAAAGCTAATTGCAAAATTAATTTTAGCAAGTTCTAAGAGAGGCGACGTTGTATTTGACCCATTTTTAGGTTCAGGAACAACAGCAGTGGTTGCCAAAAAGTTGGACCGTAATTTTATAGCTATTGAAAGAGAAGAATATTATTGTCAGTTAGCTATAAAACGGTTGATTAATGCCGATGTGGATAAGAGCATACAAGGCTATAGCGAAGGCTACTTTTGGGAGAGAAATTCTCTCAATCTTCAAAAAAAATCACAAGAAACAGCTATCAAAGAATCACATAATTCAAATGGAAGTTTATTTTGATGCATAATGAAATAAATAAATTTATAACTTTTATCAATGATCATCATGGTATTGATAATAAAACTTCATTAATCAATCTTCTTAAAGGCAATTTCAATCTAACGAAGGATCGTTCTGTATACTATTGCGATCACTTTTCATTTAGGGTCAGCTCAAGTAAAAATAAATCTTTTAGCAATACTGTATTATCTCTTTCTAATCTAAGGAAGTATGATCACCTTCCTTTCTTTGTCTGTTTGGTAACGCCAGAAAAAAATTATTTATATATAGCAAATAGCAGTTTTTTGAAAAAGATCAGCCATAGCTCGCAACACCTGAGAGTTGATAATATCAAAGGTAGTTTCAATGGTTCAGATATTTTCACTGAATTTCAGGGCTTAGACAATAAGCCTAACAATTTTGATCAATTATATAGTTTTCATGCTGAACTAGGCTTTCAGGAAAATTTGCCTCGTTTAGTAGAAGCGACAAATAATATAACGCCAAAAGGTAATAAGTTTGATGCTAAGCAATCTCAAATCGATGCTATTCTGAATGCTCCTAAAAGAGCGTTGGATTTTATTAACTCTCCACATTACAATGAACTAAAGAACGAATTAGATAAAAAAGTAAGTGATTATTCAAATGAGATTATAATTGCTAGCTTGATTGAAAATGTGAATGTTAGAGGGAGGGTTATTGAATATTTAATTGCAGGTAAAGATGATGAGCTTCGCAATCAAATTATTGAGGGACTTAAAGACCCAGATCATAATTTACCTCGGTTCAAAACTGATAATAAGCTGGGCGATTATCAGAGGATATTAGACAGTTACATAACTGAAACAGATATTAAAACTAAAATTATGGTGCTTAATTCTAATCCAAAGGCTTATAATTTAGATAAAATGCTAGAATTTCTTGCTGAGGAAGGATCAGTGTTTCTTTTTTACTTTATAGGAATTGGTTCAAATAAAATAACAAATACAGCTTTGGTCTCAATTTTTCAAACGAAACTATTATCCAAGACATTTGTTTTTAATCATTGGGCGGGCAGAAACTCGCGTGGTGTGACTCAATTTGAAGGAAAAACTATAGCAGAGATTCTACACAGCGGTGAGAATGATGTTGATCAAGAGGCAGCTCTAGTTTTTCTAAATGAAATATTATCGCTCTAAATTCCATCCTACAAACTATTCACCACCAGATAATCTTGAACCAAGATAGGATTTGCGGGCAAATGCTGTGCCACCGCGTAAAACCAATTTTTAAGTGGCTCTAATTTGGTGATGGCGGGTTCATCTTCGCAGCCCACCATATAGGAAAAAGCCGCATTGGGGAAAATCGCTAGATCAGCCATGCTAGGGCTATCAAGCCCTCCCAAGAATGGCCCACCTTTTAATCGCTCTATAAATTCACCGACTAGGCGCATTTGCATCGCGCTATAGCTTTCGGTTAAATCCATATTCTCGCCCATAGCTTTGATGAAGGGTGCATTGGCGACAAGGTCAGGCCAACGGCTGCGAATTTCATTGGGTATGGGCGTATCGCTGTTCAGGATTTCAGCAAAGCGCCATAATCGCGCGCGCATCGCCGCATTTAAATCTGTATCTATCAGGGCGCGAAACCCTGCATGTAAAAATGCGGATGCCCATGCATCATTATCGCGCACAATTTGTTCATGCTCGGTTGGGCAAAGGGGTTTGTCGGGGAATATTGCATCGAGCCAATGTCCATGATCGGATGATTCTGTACGCCATTCACCGTCTATTTCCAGTACGGGCACCATAGTTTGCTTGGTATGCCCTATGGTCGCAGCAGGATTGATAGGGTTTACGGGGATATGGGTGAAATCCAGACCTTTATAATATAGAAATGCGCCTGTTTTGCGAACAAAAGGGCTTGTTGCATAGCCATAGAGCGTGATTTTGGGGGATGGTGTCATATTCAGTCTCTCCTATAATCTGACTATGCCCAATTGGCGTCCGAGTCTAGTGATGCAGATTGCAGGCATAAAAAAGGCCGGGTAATAAAACCCAGCCCTTACTAACCTCTAATGCTATCACCCTTGCGGTGGTTCGCATTGTAATTGAATATAATTTTGCAGGCCCATTTTTTCTAGCAATTCAATCTGTGTTTCTAATGTGTCATAATGATCTTCTTCGCTTGCCAATATTTTGGCGAACAGATCGCGCGACACATAATCACGAACGCTCTCACAATATTCAACGGCATCACGCAATGGAGGTAGAGCTTCTTTTTCTAGCTCAAAGTCGCATCTAAGGACTTCCTCGACATTCTCACCAATGCGCAATGCGCCCAATGTTTGAAAATTGGGGATGCCGTCCAAAAATAAGATACGCTCTGTCAGCAGATCAGCATGCTTCATTTCATCAATGGATTCTTCATATTCAAACTTGGCGAGTTTGGTCATACCCCAATTATCGAGCATCCGGTAATGGAGGAAATATTGGTTGATCGCGGTGAGTTCATTTTTCAGCGCGTGGTTTAAATGTTCGATGACTTTCTTGTCGCCCTTCATGGCTTTTTCCTTTGTGCATAGGGGTAAGTTGCAGCCTGATTAACAGGCATGATAGGCTATTGTAAAGCAAAAAAACGGCTGATTTCTGGGGTTTTTAGGCTAATGCGACTAGCAAGCAGTAGCGGTCTCATTATTGATAATGCGTTGCGCTAAAGGCATGCATTGACCGCATTGGAATTTGCAGCCCAGCTTGCGATAAGCCTTTTGTGGGCTGCTCGCACCGCCGCGAACTGCGTCGCGCACTTCTTTTTCCTTTAGGGCATTGCAAAAACAAACAATCACGTGATTCTCCTATTGAGATGCATTTGCAATAAAACAATTAAGAATGGTTCGCAATAGTTATTATCGATAAATTTGAAAAAAGATTAATTGTTTAGAACAAAAAAAAGAGGATGCCGAAGCACCCTCTCTCTTTAATTAGGAGTTTGACCTTATCTTAGAAAGATAGTGTCGCACCGAACTGAATCCGACGATCTGGAAGACCTTGGAAGCAGAGCAGGGCACCGCTGTTAACACAGCTTTGTGTGATGCGTGATTTGGTGATGTTAACGCCTTCAACGCCGATGTTTAGGAAGTCTGTGACATCATAGTTGATGCTGGCGTTTAGCTGGCCACGAGACTCTGTTACTGGCGGGAAGCCAAGTGTAGAGTTTAGTGTTGCACCAGCCGCTGTATCCAGCGTGCGGAAATCATCACGCCATGTGTAACGTGCACGGGCAGAGAGACCAAATTTCTCATAATATAGAGTGATATTATAAGCATGAGGCGAGAAATCCAATAGACCTTGTACCCTTGTTACAGGCACTTCGATATTTGGATTAATTGCTTGGAAGATATCTTCACCACGACCAGAGTTAGAGTTGGTTGCTTCACCACCACTAAAGTCTTGATAGGTATAGTTTGCAATCACACCAAAACCAGATGCAAATCCTAATGTATCTTCAAATTGTGAAAGATCATATTGGAATGCAACCTCAATACCGGTTTGACGTGTTGTACCCGTATCGTTGATGGTTGTTAATAGCGGTGCACAGATACCATTACCTGGGACATCTGAAAGTACGTTACGACCCGCGATTGGGTTGAAAATACCGCCGCCTTCGCATGGATCAGTAATATCACGGAAGCCATTTGCATCTTCAAAAGGTTCATCCAATTGCGATACGAACAAGTTCGTACGCGATTTGTGGAAGAAACCGACGCTAATCACAGAAGCTGGTGCGAAGAAATATGATACTGAAGCATCATAAGAACGCACTGTTTCTGGTGCCAGGCTCGGGTTGCCCAAATTCACTGTGCTGTTACCACCCGTTGGGAAGTTCAACGAAATGGATAGATCATCAAAGTCAGGACGGTTAATATCTTCGCCATAGCTGGCACGGAAAACTAAATTGTCCGTCGCTTCAAATATCACGTTAACGCGCGGTAGCAATTCTTGGTAATTACCGCGAATTATTTGCTCATCAACAACACCATTACCAATGGCATTACCAATAGATGTAATATTTGTGCTGACCCAACGCAAACCGAAGTTACCGCGTAAACGACCAGTTTCAAAGTTCACCTGACCATATACAGAGTGGGTTTCTTCCTCAACGCGGAAAGAAGCGCCTAAATTGTTTGTTGTATTAGGATCAAGATCACTCAGCAATCTACCGCCATTAGCAATAGCAGCTTGACCACCCGGTGTTGCATCAAGGACAGCTTGCAATTGTGCGAATACATTTGCTTGGTCAGAGAATGAAAGATCAGGGTTGATCAACAAGAAGTTGCGGAAAGCCAATTCACGGCCATCAAATTCACCAAAATTATCTGGACCTTGAACAAGCAAGTCAGCAAATTCAGTACCAAATGGACTATTTGCAATTGCGCCAGTACCAAAATTTGTTTCAATTTGCTGAAAATCGGTAGATGTGTCATTGTAGCGATAGCCAACATCAACAGAGCTGAATATACCGCCAATATCTTCGAGATCCAATGTGGTATCAAGACGGAATGCGGTTTCTCTATTTTCAGTACGGTTGTTGCCAGCTTGCACCTGATCTAACACCACATTAGCAGGATTTGTTAAATCTGCCACTGTCGGTGCAAATGGTGATGCAAAATCAACGCCAAATGTTAATGCGCCATCTGTCAAATCAAATATGAATGGTACACTATTATCATTGCTAGTGCCATCAAGTGGCGTTAGCGGATTTGGGTTGATGAAGTTCAACTGAGTGCTGAGGTTAGGATTGGTTGTATTAGAGATTGCACGCGAACCTTCGATACGAGCAGTAAATCTGCCTGATTCGAATTCCGTGCCCAAACGATACACTTGGCTATTCGTTACACGAGCACCAACATCACCAGAGAAACGCAAGTTTGGATCATCATCATCCTGTGCAAGATTGGGTTGAATAGTACCCGTTAAAGCGGCTTGAATGCTGCCTAAAGCAACACCGTCTAATGAACCAAAATCAACCGTTTCGAAAGTATCAGGAACATTGATTGTATCAACGGCACTAACACCAGAACCTTGGATACGCGAGCTATCTTGTGTACGGGTCTGATCATTGATGATCGTATCAAAGAAGAATGATAGATTATCATTGGGTGCCCATTCTAAAGTACCAGCAAAGTTGATGGTCTCAAACTCAAAATTTTCAGTCTCTTGGTTTAAGAATTGAATACCAAGGAATGGAAAATCAGGGCCAGGAAGCCCAGCAGCCGTTACTGATCCATTAGCATTAATCAAATTGTCACGGTCAACACGTGGACGGAATGATGTAGCTTCAAGCTCTGTATAGCTGCCGCTTAATACGATACCGATTTCACCAGCACCTGTTTCCCAAATATCCCCGAAGCTTCCAGAAATTCTTGGTGAAATAGTGTCAGATAATTCGCTATATTCCCCTTGCACACGCAAAGAAAGAATACGATCGGTTAAATCTAACGGACGAATGGTACGAAGATTAATTGTACCACCAACAGCACCTTCAATAGTTTTCGCTTCAGGGGCTTTAATTACCTCAACCGAAGCAATAATTGCGGGGTTAATATCTTCAAAGCTAATACCGCCGCGGCCAACACCAGCGCTCAATGTTGAAACATCGTTAATTGCGATGCGGTTATCATTGGTACCGCGAATTTGAACGCCTGTACCAACACCGGCTGTACGTGTAATTTGAACGCCGGTCACATTTTCCAAAACCTCAGCAAGGTTTTGATCGGGAAGCTTACCAATATCTTCCGCCTGAATAATCTCTACAAGACTATCTGCATTACGCTTTTCGTTAAGTGCGCTTTCCAATGAGCTACGAATGCCGCTAACGACAATCACATCTTCTTCCTCTTCAGCTGCTACTTCAGCTTCTTGTGCCATTGCCGCGGACGGCATCGCACTAGCAGCTATAAGAACGCTAGTGGAGGCGGTAAGCCAACACGCGGTCTTAATTGATTTCTTAGTGAAATTTTTCATTCTGTTCTCCCATTAATGAATTTTTTTTCATAGATACTGCATCATTTGGCGTGCAATTTATTCAATGATTTAGTGTAAACTAGGTCTTTACAAAAATGACCTTTTAGCATCCCCAAACTTATTATTACCCTCATGACCAATCACAGACTGCACTAATTACACGATTAGTGTCAACCAATAACTATAAATTACAACCAAATTGGTAGTATAAATTGGTATAGGTGATATTCTTGCCACATTAAGCTTGGCGTAATAGATTAGTTTCATACTTTGACATTAGAAAAATATATATCATATTATCAATATGTTAAACTATGATTATGAATTTTCAATATAGCCATCTTTTAACATTTATTGCGATGCAAATGATGGAGATAAAAATCCTAAAAATAGTGCTTAAAGGTAATAAACAAGGAAATTGATATAACCAAAATACCAATTTTCCTGTTAATTGGTAACCATTAATTGGTGTTTATTGGTATAATCATAAGCTAAATAAGGTATTATGAAGATCTTTAGTTTGGTTTGTAACTATTTAATTTGACAGGGTTTTGAAGAGGGTATTAACTACAGCAATGACGAAATTATATATAATCAGCCTTGCTGCACTTTCTATTGCCTCTGTACCATTGGCGGCGGAATCATTTACGCCAAAACTAAATAATCATCTTGCCTCTGATGGCGTTGATAAGGGGCTAGACAGCTATGCTATTATACAAAAAGCTTTTGGCCGTAGGGCAATAGAATCCCCTGACTTATATGATGAAAACCATAATGATCTATTGCATATTATAGAAGATGAGGATGATATAGTCGGGCCTCATTTTATATTTCTGGCGCATCGTGATGATGATAAAGACCGGGATAAAGACTTCACAGATAGGCAGCGTAACGAGATTAAGGTTTATGATAAATCCAATGATAGTTTGAAAGCTTATGAAAATGAAGTGATGCAATATCGCTGGAAATTTAAGATTGATGATGATTTTGAATTTTCCAAAAACTTCACGCATTTTTTTCAGATTAAAGCCAAAAATGTGAGCAAAAACCCCAATCCCAAAGATAGCGATAAATTTCCAATTCTCACAATATCGGGCGCTGATAGAGGTGCGCGTGGGAATATATTCCAACTGCGCCATAGCCCTAGTCTGGATGAAAATGGCAATAGAAGCAAATTTCAATCCCTAGTCCAAAAAGATATGACTCTATTTACGGGGCAATGGATCGAATTTCTTGTACAAATCTCTTATAAAGAAGAAGGGCAGTTAATCTTTCAGGCCAAGAATCTAGAAACTGGCGCATTATTGGTAGATTATAAAAATGATAATCTTGATATGTGGCGGGGTGAGGCAGATGATGATTTTTCTCGCCCAAAGTGGGGCATATATAGATCGCTCAAAAATAAGGAAAGCCTACGTAGCGCAGAAGAAAAGGCGCGCTTTGCTGATTTTTCTATTGCTAAAGGCATTATTGAATAAAAGCTAAATTCAGCATGCCTTTGGACGGCTATAAATAAATTTCAACGCTGTATCATTCTACTTCGACCTTAGTTGGCATAGCGGCGGCGGGCGTTTTGCTCTTTATGGCCGATGTTAAATTAAAGCTACTACGCGCGCGAATATCCTCGGCAGATGCCCCTATCATTATATCAAAACGCCCTGCTTCAACGCCCCAACTTCCATCTTTTTGGTAATAAGTAAGCTGCTCTGGTGTCAGCGTAAATGTCACTTTACGGCTTTGACCGGGGGTAATTGTCATACGCTTAAAACCGCGCAGCATCATTTTGGGCTGCGCTTGCCTAGAGACTAGATCGCGCAAATAAAGCTGTACTGTTTCGTCTCCCGCTCTTGCACCATTATTGGTTAGCGTAACCGATATTTTTATATCACCATCAGGATCAAGCGTTTTGCTACTGACGTTCAAATCCCCGATCTTAATATCGCCATAGGATAATCCATGGCCAAATGGGAATAGCTGCGTGATTGGCAGATCTTTGAATCTATTGCTATCTTTCACAGGGTCTGGATCAGCGGGTCGGCCGGCTGGATATTCACCATAGCTATATGGAACAGCGCCCGTTGTTCGCGGAAATGCAATGGGCAATTTCCCGCCCGGAGCTGCTCGGCCAAAGACGATATCCGCCACCGCAGGGCCTGCTTCATTGCCCAAAAACCAAGTCATTAATATGGCATCGGCATCGCGTGCTAGATCAGGGATAGCCATTGGACGGCCACCCGTTAGCAATATTATGACCGGCTTGCCTGCTTCCTTAGCGGCTGCGATCACTTGTTTTGATAGCGCGCGCTGGCTCATCGGCATTTCTAATGTGGAATTGCTGCGCGCTTCGCCAGATTTATCAAAATCTTCTCCAACCACAAGGAATATGACATCATTATTCTTCGCCAATTCAACGGCCTGAGCAATGCCGCTTAAATCTTCGTTGAGCGGGGATGCACCTTCGGCATAGCTGACCGTGGCATTTTGCGCTGCCCCTGCTTTAATACCATCAAATATAGAGATAGTCTCAGCTTTATCACCGCGCGCGCGCCATGACCCTAATTGGCTTTGCGTGTCTTTGGCGAGTGCGCCAATCACAGCAATTTTTTGGGCATTGGCGGCAACCGGCAATATATTTGCCTCATTTTTCAAAAGCACCATAGAGCGCAACGCCACTTCATGGGCCGCTTTGCGATGTTCTGCGGATCGGATGAGTGCTTTTTCGGCGGCTACATCATGATAGGCCATAGGATTGTCAAATAATCCAAGCTTTTCTTTGGCGGTCAAGATATTGCGCACAGCATTGTCAACATGCACCATCAAGCTAGGGTTTTTTGCGACTGCTTTTGCCAAATCATCAGCAAAAACTAAGCTCATCATATCCATATCAACGCCTGCACTTACGGCTAATGCCCCTGCATCAGCACGGCTAGCCGCCACCCCATGATTGATGAGTTCGGCGATGGCATTCCAATCGCTGACCAACATGCCTTCAAAGCCCCATTTGGCCCGCAATGTGCCATTTATCAGATCGGCATTGCCCGTGGTGGGTTCTCCGCCAATATCGTTAAATGCTGTCATATAACTGCCAGTGCCAGCCTTCATAGCCGCATAAAAGGGCGGCAGATAGATTTCGTGCAAGGCCCGTTCGCTAATTTCCGCTGATCCATAGTCACGCCCACCAATGGGTGCGCCATAGGCTCCAAAATGCTTTGCAGTGGCCATCATTGTACCCGCGCCATCCAACTTATCACCTTGATAGCCGCGCACTTGCGCTGCGGCCATGATGCTGCCCAAAAATGCATCCTCGCCGCTGCCCTCGACAACTCTGCCCCAACGCGGGTCACGCGCCACATCTATCATCGGTGCAAATGTCCAATGCAAACCACTATTGGAAGCTTCAATGGCTGAAACACGCGCTGTTTTTTCCCACTGTTCAGGCTCCCATGATGAAGCAATAGCAATAGGAACAGGGAATATGGTGCGATATCCATGCACAACATCCATTGCAAATAATAATGGTATTTTTAAGCGGCTTTCCTCGGTTGCAACTCTTTGCAATTCGCGTAATGGCTCTGCGCCTGCGACATGTAAATAAGAACCAACACGTCCAGAACGAACGCGGTTTAATTCATCGGGCGTAAGTTTGCTGTTCAATGTTTTGGAACGGCCACCGGCGGCTTGCGTTAATTGCCCAGTTTTTTCCTCTAATGTCATTTGCGCCAACAAGGCTTCTACGCGGGCACTGGCTTGCGTTGGAACGGGCGCTGCAATGCTCATAACGCTGGCTTCCTCTACAATATGAGACGCCTCTGGCCCTGGGTCTTGATCTTGCGCGCTAGCGGGCGCTGCCCATGCAAGGGCTAAGGCCGAAACGGAATGCATTGCAAAGCGAATTTTCATAATTTCTCTCCATAGTCTATGAAGCACCATAAACATAAGACTTGCCGCAAGACAAGGTTGTCATTTATGCATGAGCCAATCTAGCAAAGGATATTTATGTTGGGTAATGAGACCAACCAATTAATCATCATCATGGGTGTGTCGGGCAGTGGTAAATCGACTATTGCAGCTTCATTATCGCATAGGCAAAATTGGCCAATGATAGAGGGTGATGATTTGCATCCTGAAGAAAATATTGAAAAAATGGCGCGGGGGCAAGCGCTGACTAATGATGATCGCATGCCGTGGCTGGATGCGATAGCCGATGCGGTAAATAATCAACCCTTGGGGCCCAATATCCTTGCTTGTTCTGCATTAAATAACGCCGTAAGAGCACGATTAATAGAGGGAATAAAGCGCCCTTGCCGATGGATATTGCTGAATGTACCAGCCTCTATTGTAGAACAACGCTTAACAGAACGAGAGGGTCATTTTATGAATCCGTCTCTATTGTCCTCGCAATTTGATGCGCTAGAAATTCCAGAAGATGCATTGCAAATGGATGCTACATTAGCACCTTCGCAGATATGCGATAATATCATGAAAGCGCTATTGAACACGCCCTAAACCATTAAACAAATGGATATAGGATTAGCGCAACCAATAGGCCAGTAAAGCCCGTTATCGTGGAACTGATGGTCCAGCTTTTAAATGTCTCTGGTGTGCTTAATCCAAAATAGCGGTTAATCAGCCAAAAGCCGCTATCATTCACATGGCTGAATGCTGTTGCACCGCCAGCTATGGCGACGGCTACTAGTGCAAGTTGTGGTTGGGTTAATGCTGCGGCTGAGGCAATTGGAAAGGTCAGGCTTGCTGCTGTAATCATGGCTGCTGTTGCAGACCCTTGCGCCATACGGAGCAGCAAGGCGATTATAAAACCGCATAATATAGGCGTGAATCCCGCTGCTAAGGCAATATCGGCTAGCGACTTTCCAGCGCCCGTATCAACCAACACTTGTTTAAAAGCACCGCCCGCGCCCGTGACCAATAAAACAACGCCGACAGGTTCGAGCGATTTTTCAATAGCTTTGCGCAATGCTGCTTTGTCTGCATCATTGGTTGGTCGTAATATAAAAAAAGCAGCGCCGCATGCGATAAGCAATGCAACCACTGGAATCCCAGCCATAGATATAATATCCAGCATTAGGCCAGACTTTATTCCGATAGGCTCAGCAACAGCACCGCATATTATGAGCAACAGAGGAAGCAGCACGAGCATGAGCGCCGTTTTTGCGACTTTAGGATTAAATTCGCCGCTATCATCTGCTGCGGATGAAATTTTTAGCGGATTACCCATTGGCAGCCATCCTTTGCGCTGCGCATAATGTGCATATATCGGCCCGCCCAATAATGCAGCAGGCACGCCAGCAATCAGACCAAATAGCATGACCCAACCAAGATCAACGCCCAATTGCTGCGCCACGGCTATTGGCCCAGGTGTAGGGGGTATAAAGGCATGGGCGGCGGCTAAGCCTGCTAATAAAGGCAAGCCAAAAGCCAATGGTGCCATTTTGAATTTTTTTGCAAATGCTAGAATGAGCGGAAATAATATTATGAAGGCTACATCAAAAAATACGGGGATGGCGATTATCACGCCAACAATTCCAAGCGCCCAACGCGTTGCTTTTGATCCTGTATTTTGAGTTACATAGCGCGCTAATGCGCTAATCCCGCCGCCATGCTCAACCAATATACCAAACATTGCCCCCAAACCAATTACGGCGGCAATCCCGCCCAATGTCCCGCCTAAGCCTTTTGATACGGCCTCAATCGCGGCTGGCGGGGCTAGTCCTGCACCAATGGCGGCGGCTATTGATGCGATAATGAGGGCTGGAAATGGATGCATGCGCGCTCGCATGATTAAAACCAACAATGCTACAATGCTAAACAGCATCGATATTAATGGCCTATTGTCTATAATCCAATCCATGCCTGCTCCTCTTGCGTGGCATTGCCATATTAAATTTATTCGGTCAAATCCCTCCTATTGCGGCCTATTGCCTGTCATTTATGCTCGACATCAATAATGCATTAGATTAGCAATATGTCCTGATATATCTTTAGGAGTTTAGGTAATGAGAAAGTCACTAGTAACAGCCACATTGATAAGCGCGGCAATGATAATGCCCAATGCTTTTGCCAATAGCGAAGCGCCAATTGTGCAACCGGGCGGTGTTGGTCAAAACCCCAAAAATCTGAGCAGTGATGAAGCCACTAAGCTTGCTGATAATCGTTATTCTCCTGCTGATGTATTGTTCATGCAAGGTATGATCGTTCACCATCAACAAGCCGTTGATATGGCAGCATTGGTTAAGGATCGCACCAATCAAGAAGATATTATAACCGTTGCTGGGCGCATTGATGCTAGCCAAAAAGATGAAATGAAATTCATGCGCACTTGGCTTGATGATCGCGGTGAATCTACAACTATGGCGGGCCTTGGCCATGCGCATCATACAATGCGCGGTATGGCGAGCCCCATACAAATGCAGCAATTGGCGGCAGCTCGCGGTGCAGCTTTTGATAAATTATTCCTGAAATTAATGATAGCGCACCATGAAGGTGCTCTTGATATGGTGGAAACTTTGCTCGAATATCCGGGCAGTGCGTATGATCCAACAATGGCGCAATTTGTAGATGATGTTGATCGGGATCAAACATCAGAAATTGAACGTATGAACGCAGTCTATGGCAGCCTATCAACCGATCCACGTGCGGGGTTAAAACCAGGTTTTGCCGATGCAGGAGAAGCGATTAAAAACCTGCGTAAAATTGCTAGTTTGCCCAAGCCTGCTGGATTTTTTAATCCAGCGAATCCAGCTGGGTTAAAGCCTCTGAAAGCTAAGAAAAAAGAAGATGAAAAACCAGCGAGTGCTCAGGCAGAAAAAGCGAAGAGCGATAAAGAGAAAAAACCTGAATTTGCGAAACGCTCTCCTTTATTAAGTTTTACCAATACCGACATGGCTTTTTCCGGTGATTTGATGGTGGCCGGTAATTATCATGGTTGGAATGCTTATGAGCTGGACGATGACGGCATGCCGACATTGGTAAGTTCTGTTGTTTGCCCCGGCGGCCAAGGCGATGTTTCCATTGTTGGTGATCTATTGTTGATGAGCGTCCAAGATACACGCGCGCGGCTGGATTGCGGCCTCCAAGGCGTTGAAGGCAAGGTGAGTAAAGATCGTTTTCGCGGCCTGAGGATTTTTGACATATCGGATATTACTAAACCTGTCCAAGTGGGTCAGGTGCAAACATGCCGAGGATCGCACACACACTCGGTTGTAAAGGAAACGGCGGATTCTTTAATCATATATAATTCAGGAAATGCGCGCATTCGCGAAAAAGAAGAATTGGCGGGCTGTATCGGCGAAGTATCAGGTGATGATCGCACCGCATTATTCCGCATTGATGTTATTGAAATTCCACTTGCCGATCCATCCAAATCCAAAGTGATTGATAGCCCTGCGGTTTTTGCCGATCCAAAAACGGGGCGTCTGGCGGGATTATGGCAAGGCGGCGATCATGGCAAAGATAAGCAAGGTAAGGAAACCCAAGATACAAACCGTACCGACCATTGTCATGACATCACCGTATTTCCATCCAAGAATCTAGCAGCAGGGGCTTGTTCTGGTAATGGCGTGATTTTTGATATTACCGATCCACGCAAACCAAAGCGCATAGATGAAGTGGTGGATAAAGGCTTTGCTTATTGGCATTCTGCGACCTTTAGCAATGATGGCACAAAAGTGTTATTCACCGATGAATGGGGCGGCGGTACGCGTCCGCGCTGTCAAGCGGCTGATCCCAAAACTTGGGGGGCCAATGCTATTTATGAAATTGTTGATAATAAATTGGAATTTCGTAGCACTTATAAATTGCCTGCACCGCAAAGCGATAAAGAAAATTGCGTAGCGCATAATGGTTCTATCATTCCAGTGCCGGGCCGTGATATTTTTGTGCAAGCTTGGTATCAAGGCGGCGTGAGCGTGATTGATTTTACCGATGCTAAAAATCCATTTGAAATAGCCTATTTTGACCGCGGTCCAGTTGACAAAGATCAACTTATCACGGGCGGATATTGGTCAGCCTATTGGTACAATGGCCGCATCTATGCGACAGAGATTGCGCGCGGTATTGATGTATTTGAATTAGAAGCTAGCGAATTTTTAACGGCGGATGAAATTGCTGCTGCTAAAGCTGCGAACCAAGGGGAAGTGTTTAATCCGCAAACCCAATTCCCAGTCACTTGGCCCAAAAAAGTGCTAAAGAAATTATCCAAAGCGCAATCTAAGGCGTCAAAAGCAAAATAAGGTGAAAATCCTATAATGATAAATGCCTTGCCTGAGAAATTGGGTAAGGCATTTTCATATCCGCCATGGTCAGTGTTGGTTTATATGGGAAAAGATGGTGCGGCCGAGAAGACTCGAACTTCCACGGGGTATTAACCCCACAGCGACCTCAACGCTGCGCGTCTACCAATTCCGCCACGGCCGCATGCCTATGATCAGGTAGGAAGCTGCCATTAGCAAAGCAATGATAGGCGCGCAACGTCTATTGTGCGCACAGATGATATTGGTGCGATTCATAGGCCTTTGCTGCTTGCAATATGGACTATAATATTGCTTATAATATGGGCACAAAATTAACTGTATCCGATCTAATTAATAACATTATCCAACAATTTGATTAATCTTGAGAGCGCAAATGTCCACAAATGGGGCATGTTGATAGTTAATGCCTTGCGTTTAATAATTAATGTTATTTTTCTCTTTGTAATCATGGTTAATATCCTATGATTAAGCGGGCAATTGCCGTTCTTATAGGTAATGAGTTTATTGATCTTCATTGCTGCAGCATTACAAGGTGCGCCAACACCATCGGCGATACCAAGCAATAGTGCATCAAATGCGAATAGGTCAGCTAATACGGTAGCTTCAAAGACGGCTCCACGAAGAAAGGCGAGAGTGTCTATCGTTGCGAGCGCGACGATCATCCGCCGCGAAACAGTCAATCCGCTCATTATACCATCAAAGCCGAATGACAGAGTTATACGGCCCATTGCACAGCAGCGCACGGTGAAATCTGGCGTGCCCTATGTGGAATTTTATTAAGTTTTGACGATTAATTTTTTGTCGCAGAAAATCCTATTGATCGCTTTTCCATGCCACTGCAACGCTAGAGGCGGCTCTGGGGACATTGTCACGCGCGGCGCCAGAAAAATCAATGCGCCCGCCTGCTTCTAATTCATCGACAGGCGCCGGTATTTCCCAGCTGTAAATTTCCCGCTCATCATTATCCAACAATGTGGCGATCATGTCCGGTACTTTCAAAGTATCATTGGTAGGATTGATAATAGTACCACTCGCAATGAAGAATCTGCGGCCATCAACTGTCTCGTTAATCTCATTATTCTCACCGAGCGTTATTTCGAGGCGCGACGTTGTTGTTTGACTTGCTAAGCTACCCTCTAATGCTCCGCTATACCATAATGCGCCAGCAATGATGGCGATTATCAAAGCAAATGCTATGGCAGCCATAGTCCATAATTTTGCTGGATTACGGCGCGGTTTAAAAGGTGGTTCATGGTCAAATGGCGCAGGCGGCGGCGGCGCTAGGGCTTCGCGATATTCATTGCGCTGCGTATCATTAACGGCTGTATTGCCACTATTAAGGCGCTCATCGCTAAATAGATTATCTTTATTATTGTCTTTAGTTTTTTTCGGTTCTGAAACTCTGGGTTCAGGCGTTTGCGGTTTTATAGAAGGAGCATCATAGCTGCTTATCTTATCATCGGTGGATGATTCGGCTGGTTTTTCCGCAGATGGAGTATTGACAGGATTGGAAGCTGCAGACTCTTGTGTTTCGGCCTGTTGCTCAGGTTTTTCTCTATTTGCGCCTTTAGCTTCTTCTGTTTTCTGCTCATTTGGCTTTACTGTTTCTTGTTGTACCGATTTTGGGGCAATGGTCGCTGGCGGCGTCTCAACCTCTTCAATTTTAATGGGTGTGGATTCCTGAAACCAGCTATGTTTGCAGTTTGCACAGCGTACTTGGCGGCCATCAATGCCTATGGCATTGTCAGGGACAACATAACGCGTGGCGCAATTGGGACATACTAAAATCATATACTCCATAAACATGAGCTAGCGAAGAGTTGCAAGGGTGATGATGCTCTATTGGTAAAAATTTTTGGTTAAGCGATGATAGAATCTTTGATTGTCGCTGCGCTTTGTGTCATGGAATTTTCATGCAGACTGTCGTTGATTTTGAAAATGTTGGTTTACGCTATGGCGCGGGTGCAGAAGCCCTCTCGGGCTTAAGCTTTAAGCTGTTTGCGGGGAGCTTTTACTTTTTAACCGGTACATCGGGTGCGGGCAAAACATCCTTGCTTAAATTATTATATCTTGCGCACCGTCCTTCTCGTGGGATGATTAAAATGTTTGGTGAAGACATTGTCACCATGCCGCGCGATAGATTACCAGGTTTCAGACGCCGTATTGGCGTCGTTTTTCAGGACTTTAGGCTGCTCAACCATCTGTCTGCTTTTGATAATATTGCCATGCCACTGCGGATATCGGGAATAGAAGAAAAAGATTTGGAAGGTCCCGTCAACGAATTATTATCATGGATTGGGCTGGCGGATCGCGCGAGTGCGCGCCCGACCACTCTATCTGGCGGAGAGCAGCAGCGCGTTGCGATAGCCCGTGCCGTGATTGGCAGACCAGAAATTTTGGTAGCCGATGAGCCTACGGGTAATGTTGATCCAGAAATGGCTGTGCGTTTATTGCAATTATTTGCTGGCCTGAATAAATTGGGGACAACAGTCATTGTCGCAACCCACGATATACATTTATTGCGCGAAATAGAGGGTGCGCAGATGATGCGCTTAAAAGATGGGCAATTGTCCGATCCTACAGGTTCGCTCAAAAATCCAGCGGTGCCTTTGGTGTTGAATAATTAATCGATGGGCCTCAAGTCAACTTTAGCGCGCGATGATAGCAAGACATTTTCCGATGGTCGGATTGCTGGCCCAATGCCATGGGTGATCGCAATCATGGTATTTTTGACGATATTGGCTGGTGCAGCGGGCATAGCTATTGCGGATTCTGCGTCGCAAAATAGTGAAATATTAGCGCGCAAAATGACCGTGCAAATTTTAGAAGAAGATCCTGTTGCACGCGATAATCAGCGCACACGTATATCAGAATATTTACGCGCATTACCGCAAACCGAGACGGTTAGGCCTTTAAGCGATGCGGATGTCGTAGAATTATTAGAACCTTGGTTGGGCTTGAATGATGATGCCGCTTTTGAATCCAATGATTTGATACCATTGCCTGCTATCATTGATGTACAGATGAAAGTGATAGCGGATGAGAAATTGCGCAATCAAATGCTTTTGGGCATGCAATCTATTGCCCCATCGGTGCGTATAGATACACAAGAAAGCTGGATTGCGCCGCTTTATGATCTCATGCGATCCTTTATCTATTTAATTTTTGGACTTGTACTATTATTGGCCGCCGCGACTTCGGCTACCGTTGTTTTGGCGGTGCGCAGTGCGCTGGATACGCACCGCAATACATTGGATATCATGCATCTTATGGGGAGCACCGATAGCCAGATTTCACGATTGTTTCAGCGGCGCGTAGCCGTGGATGCTTTTTTTGGCGGCGCTATTGGTTTCATCCTTGGTTGCTTAACGATTTGGTTCATCTCTAGCCGCTTGAATAATATTGTATCGGGCGTTGCAAGCCAGATATCTATGCCTTGGTATGGATGGATTATATTGGCACTGATTCCTCTATTAATGGGTGTTTTATCGATATTAATAGCGCGATGGACGGTCCGCCGTGCTATGAAGAAAATCTTATGAGGATTTTCAGTGATATATAATGTTTAAACGTCTGATCGCCTTTGTCATATTAGTCTATATTATGGGGTTTGCTTGGTTTGCTTTGTCCTTACCACAAAGTTCCGATGAATCGGCTGATGCAGCCGTTGTGCTGACGGGCGGCGCAAACCGTATTGACCGTGCTTTGGCCTTATTAGAAGAGAAAAAGGTCAAAAAAATGCTCATTTCGGGCGTTGATAAAGATGTGAAACCCAGAGAATTGGCCGCCGAATATGATCGAGACGAAGAATTATTCTCATGCTGCATTGATCTGGGGTTTCGCAGCGTCGATACCCGCTCTAATGCCTTAGAGACCGCGCGCTGGGCGGCGCGGCATGATGTTAAATCTTTATTGCTGGTGACGCATGATTGGCACATGCGCCGTGCGCGTCTAGAATTAGACAATGCCGTCGATAAAGAAGTGAGCATTATAAATGATGCGGTGAAAACAGAACCAAGTTTGAATATCCTTTTCAAAGAATATAATAAATATATATTACGGCAAATGGCGGCTTGGATAGGGATATGAATATTGCCATCACAATTTTAACATTCATACGCAGCGTGTTTTTCACTGCTTTTTTCTATATTGGTTCAACCTTTATAATCTTACTCGGTGTCCCAGTTGCTTATTTCTCAACACGCGGGTTGCGCCGTATTGCGCGCACTTGGAGCCAATATCACTATCTGTGTGCGCGGATATTTTTGGGCATAAAAGTTGAAATTAAAGGCGAATTTCGCAACGAAACATTGCTCTATGTTTTCAAACATGAAAGCATGTTCGAAACCATTGATACGCTGCGGATATTAAAAGACCCTATTGTGATTGCCAAAAAAGAATTGCTGAGCATTCCAGTATGGGGCTGGATGGCAACGCGCCATGGGCTCTTGGGTGTTGACCGTGAAGCAGGTGCCAAATCAATGCGCGAGATTATGCGTCAGGCCAATCGTGCTATCGAAGAAGGGCGGCCAATTGTAATATTCCCAGAAGGCACGCGCATTGAGCGCGGACAACGCCCTTTGTTGCAAAGCGGCTTTGCAGGCATTTATCGGATTTTTAATATTGTTGCCATTCCCGTAGCTTTGAATAGCGGCAGAGTTGCGCCAAAGAATAGCTTTTTGAAACGCTCTGGTACGATAACATATTTAATCGGCGATGAACTCCAGCCAGGCATTCCAAAAGAAGAAATCCGTGCGCTTGTCCATGAAGCCATTAATGCATTGAATGAATAGCTATCTTATTATTATTCAAAATTTTATTATACATATAGACATATATATTTTCTATTCATATAATTTGTTAGTTTAATATGCTTTATTCTATGGATAGTATTTATGATATATAGAGTGATAATTTCCGCGCTGATCTTATTGGTGATGCCCGCAACTATTTATGCGCAAACAGATATTGAGAGCGACACTTCGAA
Organism: uncultured Sphingorhabdus sp.; assembly: GCA_947492905.1. Classification (GTDB taxonomy): domain Bacteria; phylum Pseudomonadota; class Alphaproteobacteria; order Sphingomonadales; family Sphingomonadaceae; genus Sphingorhabdus_B. The sequence goes on from CANLOL010000001.1 coordinate 606,771, forward strand.
GACAAACGAACAAGTTTCTTATAGAAATTACAATGACGACCAATTGCTCGATCTCCTAGCAAAAGCTATAGAGAGTGAGGAAGATGGCTATGACTGTGCCGTGATATTCCCTGTGCTGGATGAATTATTACGCCGTAGTGGGTCGGAATCTGCAATAAATGTTGAAATATCACGCTATAAATTTTTATGTGCATTACAGGCCGAGGAATGGCCTGAAGTTTATCAATCTCTGTTGGTATTAGAAAAAGAATTAGATGTTGATATCGGTTCTGATTCCATTCTTTTTGCTTATTTGGCTGAGCAATATGATGATACGGTTGAACGTATATTATTAATGGCCGAAGAAAAAGACTCAAAGGCAATATTAGAATTTGATAAGACTTTATTTTGGGAAATTAATAGAGAATTATTTAAGCTTGATAAAAATGACCTACATGCAAAACTTGCCAATGGAATATATTCATCACCTCATTTTAATAATTTCGACACAACATTCCAATCAGCCATTGTTTCTGATGTATTATTTTATCGAGTAAGAAATAAAAACTTTGATGATGTAGAGCAATTGATAGTATTCATCACATCGCCCTATAATTTAATTGGCCCTTTGACCGATAAAAATTACAAGACTATATGGCCTCAATTAGAAGCAGCAGCAGGTAAGAATTTATCAGTTATTACTGGTAAATATAAGAAATCTATGTTGGCTAAATATAAAGAGGATGAAACGGACCGTAAGGCATTTCAGGAAGCAGCTCATGCTCTTCATTTTAATGGTGATTTTTATGAGGCAATCAAACTGGTTCAGACTTATGATCATAGTAATTCCGGTTTCTTTACGCTTACAGAAGATGATGCTTGGGCAATGAACATTGAAGCCTATTCTCTTGATGGATTAGGACGAACCAAGGAAGCAATGGAAATTTTAGATAAAATAATGATTGCTGCCGATAATCCAGAAAGTGCAGATTGGATTATAAATTTTGCTATTAACCGTGCTTCTTACGCTGCAGATAAAGGATTATGGGAAGCCGCTCTAGAAGCAGCTGCATTTGCTCAGCAGTTTTCGAAGTCTGATTATGCGCAAATGCTAATTTGGCGCACAGAAGTTTGTGCTTATTCTAATTTGAAAGACTATATGAATGCGCAAAAAATATTGAATAAAATGACAGAAAAAGAGGATGATGCAGAGATTGTGTTCATTCAAGCATTGATATGTGCTGGTCAAGATGAACGCGCAGGCTCTGTTATCATTAAAAATTTAAATGATGATAATAATCGGATTTTGATGTTAGCAAGCCTTCAAAAAACCGAATTTGAATTATTTTATAACCACAGTATTTTGCCTTCAATCTATGATCGATTTAAGAACCATCCAGAAGTGCAAGCAGAGTTAAAAAAGCAAGGTAGGTTATTGCCTGATACTTTATTGCCTTTGGTTGGTCTTAAAAGAGCAGCTAATAATAAGGCCAAATGAAACGATCAGTTCTAGTGTTTATAAAGTTTAGTGTTTTCTACCGAAATCAGGCGCTTCATCATCTTGGCCTTGTTCGACAATAGAGCGCCTAATATCGCGCGTGCGAGAGAATAGAGCTTCTAAATCCTCGCCTTTTTCATAGCGAATGGCGCGTTGTAGCGCGGTTAAATCTTCGGAAAAACGCTGTAACATATCCAAAACTGCATCTTTATTGGATAGGAAAATATCACGCCACATAACGGGATCAGATGCTGCTATACGGGTGAAATCGCGAAAACCGCCAGCGCTATATTTTATCACCTCGCTTTGCGTGACCTCTTCCAAATCATTGGCCGTACCCACAATAGTATAAGCGATAAGATGCGGTAAATGGCTGGTTACGGCGAGCACCATATCATGATGGCGAGCATCCATAATCTCAACATTCGCGCCGATGGTTTGCCAAAATTGGGTCAGCCTCTCTACTGCCAAAGCTGGGGCATCTTCGGGCGGGGTTAAAATGCACCAGCGGCCTGCAAATAATGTTGCAAAGCCGGAATCTGGGCCGCTTTCTTCTGTACCAGCTACTGGGTGAGCAGGGATGATGGTGTGCGGCAGAATATTGCGCAATGCTTCATAGACGCTTTGCTTGCATGAACCGACATCGCTGATGATGGCATCGGCTGGTAAATGTTCGGCAATTTCAGCAGCGACCTTACCCATGGCACCAACGGGCACGCACAATATTACCAAATCGGCATTATGTACCGCCTTGGCAGGACTATCGGCAATAGTAGAGCATAGATTAATTTCTGCTGCGCGTTTGCGAACATCGGGGCTAGCATCATAACCACTTACTTTGCCAAGCCCGCTCTGAATTATGGCTCTTGATAGCGATGAGCCAATTAACCCTAGGCCAATAATCGACACATTCTCAAAGGCCATCTTATTGTCCGCCACTCTCTAATATCGCACGCAAAGCCTCAATGAAACCGCGATTTTCATCTTCACTGCCGATGGTAATGCGCAGCCCATTGGCAAGCCCCTGACCAGGCAAATGCCGCACGATATAACCCGCGTCCATCAGCGCCCCATTAACCGTAGCTGCGCTCAAGCTGTCTTCACTCTCGGCAAAAATAACCATGATAAAATTACCCGCTGATGGTATGGCGGTTAGGCCATGATTGCTCAGGCTCTCTAGCTCTTGCATCATCCAATCGCGCCATTTCGCATTATGGGCGCGGCTATCGATAACAAATTGCTGATCTTTTAATGCTGCTATGGCGGCGGCTTGACCGATGGTTGTAACATTGAATGGCCCGCGTATCCGATTAATCGTATCAATAATATCAGCATGACCATAGGCCCAACCAATGCGCTCTGCTGCTAATCCATAGATTTTTGAAAATGTGCGGGTGATAAGGATATTATCATGCTTGCGCGCCATATCAAAAGCGCTTGGGCCATCATCATCCATATATTCGCCATAGGCTTGATCGAGCACAAAAAGACAATTTTCGGGCAATCCAGCATGCAGCCGTTCAATTTCGCTTTGCGGCGTCAATGTACCAGTTGGGTTATTTGGATTAGCTAAAAACACCAGTCTGGTTTTCTCTGTCACCAAATTCAATATAGCATCAACATCGGTGCCATAATCTTTGTCGGGAGCTATGATGGTGGTTGCGCCCACTTTGCGGGTTGCGATTTCATAGACTGCAAAACCATAGCGGACATGGATAATCTCATCGCCTTGCCCTGCATAGCCTTGGGCAGCAAGGTTCAGCAATTCATCTGATCCTGTACCGCACACAATTTGTGCGCTCTCTAGGCCATAATGATGCGCTAATGCCTCGCGCAGGTCATTGGAAGCGGGGTTGGGATAGCGTGCAAAATTTTCGCGTTCCTTTGCAGCGGCTTCGCTAGCATCTTTGCTGCATCCCAACGGGTTCTCATTGGCGGATAACTTGGCCATTGGCTTTGTGCCGCCTGCTTTCCCAGGGACATAGGCGTGAATTTCGGATATATAAGGTTTGGGTGTCAATTTGCTCATAGAGGCGCTTTATACGCCTTGGACGCGATTGCCAATAAACGATTTATCTATTGTCTATAAACACAGCGATGATATGCCATAGCGCATGAATCAAGATGAACGCTTTGGTTTGGACAAAAATGTCCGTTTATTGGGCCCGCTGAAATTGGATAGCGGTGCTGAATTTGCGCCTATTGAATGTGCCTATGAAACCTATGGAACGCTCAATAGCGACAAAAGCAATGCGGTGCTTATATGTCATGCGCTGACGGGCGATCAATATGCCGCATCTACTCATCCTGTAACAGGCAAAGATGGTTGGTGGCTGAATTTGGTAGGCGAAGGCAAACCCGTTGATCCTAATCATGATTTTATAATCTGTATCAATGTGATTGGTAGCTGCCTTGGTTCATCGGGGCCATCGAGTGTCGATCCATCCACAGAGAAACCTTATGGTATGGATTTTCCAGTGATTACCATTGCCGATATGGTCCGCGCACAGGCTATTTTGCTCGACCATTTGGGAATAGAGACATTAGCCGCCGTGATTGGTGGTTCGATGGGCGGTATGCAGGCATTAAGCTGGACCGTGCAATTCCCGCAGCGTGTCAAATCTGCTATAATCATTGCATCAGCGGCGCGCCAATCAGCTCAGAATATTGCTTTTCATGAGGTTGGCAGGCAGTCTATCATGGCAGACCCGCGCTGGGCCAAGGGTGATTATTATGATGGCGACCCTCCGACATCGGGGCTAGCCGTTGCACGCATGGCGGCGCACATCACCTATTTATCCGAAGAAGGTCTGACCAAAAAATTTGGCCGGCGATTGCAAGATCGCGATGAAAAAAGCTTTGGCTTTGATGCTGATTTTCAAATTGAGAGCTATTTACGCCATCAAGGGATAAGCTTTGTCGATCGATTTGATGCCAATAGCTATCTTTATATCACGCGAGCGATGGATTATTTTGATTTGGCCGATGATTATGGCGGTGTTTTGGCCAATGCATTTAAGGGAACGAAAACGCGTTTTTGTGTGATTAGTTTCGACAGCGATTGGCTCTATCCAACTTCGGAATCGCGGCGTATCGTTCATGCGATTAATGCGGCAGGGGGCAATGTTAGTTTTGTTGAATTGGAATCCCCATTTGGCCATGACAGTTTTTTATTACCTGCCCCTGAAATGAATGAAATCATCAATGGTTTCTTAAAGGCGGCTCCATGAATAAGCCTGAATATAAATTGCGCCCTGATTTGGCGATTATTGCTCATAATATTACCGCAAATGCGCGCGTCTTAGATGTAGGTTGCGGTGATGGCGCTTTGATGGCGGCGCTTCGGGATCAAAAAAATTCTGATGCACGCGGGATAGAAATTGATCCAGCCAATGTATCTGCAGCGGTGACGCGTGGCCTGTCTGTTGTGCAGGGCGATGCCGATACAGATTTATCCGAATATCCGGATAATAGTTTTGATTATGCTATATTGAGCCAGACGCTGCAAACCACGCATAGGCCCGATATAGTGATTGATAATCTGCTGCGTATTGGCAAATATGCCTTTGTCTCATTTCCTAACTTTGCCCATTGGCGCGTGCGTCTTTCATTGGGTTTCGGTGGGCGCATGCCGGTAACCCGTTTGATACCAGAAAAATGGTATAATACGCCCAATATCCACCATGTGACCATAGATGATTTTCGCGCCATTGTGCGCGAGAGGCAATGGATACAGGAAAACCAATGGTTTTTGAGCGGCGATAAACAAACATCAAGAGCGGGCGCCAATATTTTGGCAGAACATGCCGTGTTTTTGCTCAAAAAAGATTAGAGCTTAGCTCATATCTGCTAATTAAGAACATTGCCAGTAGCACGCGGCGCATTTTCAATAGGTTGTTGCGTTTGTTGCTCTGTTTCGGGCTGCTGCGCCACGGGCCTGATAGGCAATGCATTGGATGGAATAGAAATAGCTGTTTTCTCAACGGCATCTAATGCTTGTTGAACCCTTATATAGCGTCTCGCCAAGGCAATCCAGTCGCGGGCATTCTCTGCTCCGGGCATTTGCTCCATTTCTAATATCGCGGTTTTCACATCACGATTGGCCAAAGCCGTTTTTATACGCGCCAATCTGCGTTCTGGTTGAGGGGGCTGAGATCCTGCTTTGCGAATGACGAATAATTCACCAATTTCTTTTTGGATGATATCCCATGTGCTGGCATCGCTGCTGGGGCTTAATAATATTTCAGATGCTATGTCCAATTGATTTTGTAATGTCGCTAATCGCACAGGATTATTACTCGCATCGATAATGGCCCTTACATCGTCTGGATTGCTGTTGCCAAATTTCAATCGTAGTTCATTTTCAACATAGCCCAACGCACTGCCGCTATCGATTGCGCGGCGCGCAGAAAAAGCAATCAACATTGATTCGGTTCTATCGGCATTGCCCGATGCTTGCTGGGCTTGAACATTGATGCGCGAGAGCCGATCATCTAAACTGTCAACGCGCTCATTAATCAATTGATCGTTGATAGTATCATTTTGATTTTCAATATTTTCACGCGATACAACAGATTGACTATTGGCTGCTTCAGAGGCCACAGCCTGCTCATTAGAAGCGGCCTGTTCATTAGCAATAGCATCACGATCCACCACAATTGCTTCATTTTCAGAATTTGTTTGAAACAGGTCATATTTGGTGATTGCCCAGCCTGCTGCAACTGTACCGCCAATGAAGGCGATTAGCAAAAATAGGATGATTGTGCGAAATTTAATGCCACCATTGGGTGATGGATTAATTTTTTCATAATTAGCGTTCATAGTCTGGCTATAATCGCAAAATGGCTATGCGCCAAGCACTTCCGATATTTCTTCTATCATCACCCTATCATTGGCGCTGGAACTGATAATGACTTTTTTCCATATATCACCATTTTTGTAGATAGCTTCGCCGATAGTTGGCGCTAATGCAGCGGCATAATGGGCGCTTTTATCAAATATGAGACCTTGTTTTGCCATTTGCTCTATATAATCATCAAATATCTGAACCGCTTTTGCGGAATGAAATGCAAATATATGGGGGCACTTATTTTGGGTTTCGCTCAATAATGATTGTAATCCCTTATGCATTGGTAATGCGCGCGCTTCATACACCATCATAGTGCATATTTGGATATGCTCATCATATATTGGCACATAATCACGGCCCACAAGACGCACTATATTTTTCGCATCAGATTGCTTGATGAGAGGCCATAATGCCTTTGCTCCGCCTTTACCAATGGCGGCAATAGTAAAGCCCATTTCCTCGGCGAGTTTCGCAGTAGCCTTGCCAACAGCATATAAAGGCAGATGCTTATATTGGTGTATTGCCTCTCCGCCATGACGCAGCGCATTTGCACTGGTTATCATGATAGCGTCAAACTCTTGTGATGGTGGTGCATCCCAAGCCAATGCGCTGATTTCAGTGGCAGGGGCTATGATCGGATTCAATCCTTTTTCGCGCGCAATGATGGCGCTTTGTTCTGCTCCTTCTGTGGGACGCAATAAAATTAACTGTGTCATGTTTCAAAATGGCGCCGCAAATTAGGACTAGCGCGGTCCAATAATTGCTGGGCCAAATCATACGCAGCTTTGGTGCAATCGGCATCACTGCACAATATATCGCCGCTTTCTTGTTCGCTACCATCGGGTGATAATATCTGGCCGCATAAATAGATTTGCCCCTCTTTGCGTATTGCTAGGGCCGCTATTGGAGAATGACAATCACCGCTGAGGCGCGCCAAAAAAGCACGCTCCATAGTAATACATATCATAGTGTCATGATCACCAATGGCACCCACATATTCTCTTAAGTCACTGCGGCTGCTCAGACATTCAATGCCAATCGCCCCTTGGGATGCTGCGGGCAGCATAGTGGTTATTACCTCGCCTAAATCACCCATGCCAAGGCGTTCCAATCCAACAGCTGCCAATAATGTGGCATCAAATTCACCATTGTTGAGTTTCCCCAAACGCGTAGCCACATTACCGCGAATGGACTCGCATATCAGATCAGGCCGCATTGCCAGCAATTGAGCTTTTCTGCGGGGGCTAGATGTACCGACGCGTGCGCCATGTTTTAAGCTTTCTACCGATGATGCACCTATAATCTTGTCCGATATATCACCGCGCGGTAACATAGCAGCGATTGAAAAATCATCTGGCCTTACAGTCTCCACATCTTTCATCGAATGGACCGCAATATCAATATCATCATCGATTAAGGCGCGTTCCAATTCTTTGGTCCATAGGGCTTTGCCGCCAATATCCGCCAAAGGACGGTCGGTTATTTTATCACCGCTAGCGACCATAGGCACTAGGATGATTGCATCCTCGGTCAATTGATAATGCGCAATTAATTGTGCTTGCACCATGCGGCTTTGTACCATGGCCAAAGGAGATTTTCGCGTGCCAATGCGCAATGGATTAGCAGCGGTAAAGCGGATTTGAGATTGAAACTGATTCATCACGCTTGTTCATAGCGCAGCATGGCCCTATGGGAAACTATTATGACATTAATTTTAGGAATTGAATCCAGCTGTGATGAAACTGCCGCGTCCTTAGTGCGCGATGATCGCACTATCGTTGCGCATGCGCTGGCGGGTCAAGAAGAGCGGCATCGTCCATTTGGCGGTGTTGTCCCTGAAATAGCAGCACGCGCGCATGCTGAATATGCAGCGCCGCTTGTTGAGCAAGTGATGAAGGAAGCGCAGATAGGCCCCAATGATATTGATGCGATTGCGGCAACGGCTGGCCCGGGGCTAATCGGCGGAGTGATGGTTGGTCTTGTGACGGGCAAAGCTCTGGCGATGGCATGGGATAAGCCGCTGATTGCGGTTAACCATTTAGAGGGTCATGCTTTATCGCCGCGACTTGCTGATGATAGCGTTGAATTTCCTTATTTGCTTCTCCTTGTTTCTGGTGGCCATAGCCAGCTTTTGCGCGTCAATGGGGTTGGTGATTATAATCGTTTAGCAACCACTATTGATGATGCTGCTGGTGAGGCTTTTGACAAAAGCGCGAAAATATTGGGCCTTGGTTTTCCAGGGGGTCCAGCGGTGGAGGCTTCAGCCAAGCTAGGCGATGCCAGTAAAGTCGATTTGCCAAGACCATTATTGGGCGCAAAAGAGCCGCATTTCTCCTTTGCGGGCCTCAAAAGCGCTGTGGTACGCGTCCATGAAAGCGGCCAACATGCTGTGCAAGATATAGCAGCATCATTTCAAAGCGCTGTGGTTGATTGTTTGGAAGATCGTATCGAATATAGCTTAGCGCGCATAGAGCCGATAAATACTTTGGTTGTGGCTGGCGGGGTTGCCTCTAATAGCGCGATACGCGCCATGTTATTAAATCTGACCCAGCGCCATGATATGCGATTCACTGCGCCGCCGCCGTGGCTATGTACAGATAATGCGGCTATGATTGCATGGGCGGGCATTGAACGATTTGCAGCAGGGCTTACCGATGGGCTAGATTTTGCCGCAAAACCGCGTTGGCCGCTTGATAATGACGCAGCGCCAGCACGCGGAGCAGGGGTAAAGGCATGAGCAATAATATGAAAACGGCTGTTATTGGCGGGGGTGCTTGGGGAACGGCGCTTGCTATGATGCTGGCGCAAAATCATGATGATGTGCTGCTTTGGGCGCGCGAAAAAGAAGTGGTTGACGATATTAATGATAATCATCGCAACGCTATGTTTTTACCCAATAGCCCCTTATCCTCTGCGATACATGCAACGCAAGATATTGCGCAATTGCGGGACCGTGATCTCATATTGGTTGTTGCGCCAGCGCAGCATGTGCGCGCTACATTAAATGCACTTATGCCCACGCAAGCAGCGCTAATATTATGTGCAAAAGGCATAGAAGCGCAAAGCCAGAAATTATTATGCGAAGTGGCGGCTGAGATTTGCCCTGATAATGATATTGCTGTGCTCTCTGGACCAACTTTTGCGCATGAGGTTGCTGCCAATAAACCGGGGGCTGTGACCTTTGCTTGCGATAATTCTGATCGCGGGAAAGCCTTGATAGAGGCGATAGCAACCACGACTTTTCGTCCCTATTATAGCGATGATGTAATAGGCGCAGAAATAGGCGGTGCGGTCAAAAATGTATTGGCCATAGGATGCGGCGTTGTTGATGGCGCTGGGCTAGGCCTGAATGCACGGGCTGCGTTGATTGCGCGCGGTTATGCTGAAATGTTGCGCTATGGGCTGGCAAAGGGTGCGCGTGCAGAGACAATGGCTGGATTAAGCGGCCTTGGTGATTTGGTGTTAACATGCAGTAGCGAAAATTCGCGTAATTTTGCTTTGGGTGTTGGCCTTGGACAGGGGCAATCGGCAAAAATATTGCTCAGCAATCGGTTGAGCGTTGCCGAGGGCGCACAAACAGCGCCTGTTTTGCAAAAATCAGCCCAGTCTTTGGGCGTTGATATGCCAATAGTAGATGCAGTCTGTGCATTATTATCTGGGCACTCTAATGTAGAAAATGTTGTAAAGGCGCTACTTTCTAGACCTTTAAGGGCTGAATAAGCTATTTTTTTTGATATATGGGATTGATAGTCTTAATGACTATCTAATATTTTGAATATCGGATAATAAGGTAAATTAATCAGGCTAAAAAACAGCCAAGATGGTAGAGGATGATTTGAACGGTAAGGTTCAAGATACGCAAGGGCAGTCTAATGATGAAATAGCTGCTTTGGCCAAAGGCGGGAAAACCAATGTGCTTGGTTTTATCCTTCGTCTGGCTGCGCGCATACCATTTCTATTCATTATTGGGTGGCTTTATACCAAAGAAGATGTTGGCCGTTTTGCTTATGCTGTGCTTGTGGTCGAATTTACGGCTCAATTATCAGCAATAGGGCTGCGGCGCGGCCTTGCAGAATTATTATCCAATGATGATAGAGAACCAGCTAATGTGATAGTCGATGGCCTATTTTTAGGACTTTTGGCATCATCAATTGGTGTGATAATATTGGTCGCTTTCCCCCAAATCATGTTCCAAAATAGCCAAGTGAATGGGATGGACCGATTTTTTCCATTGATTATTTTCGTGATTGTCAGCACCGAAATATCGCTGGCGGCACTGGCTTATAAATTTGATATTGCCTCTGCGGTGCGCGCGCGCGCCATAGTAGAGCCTTGGATGCTGTGTATTTCCGCATTGGTGCTATTTTACATCGTGCCGCGCGATGGATTGATTATTGCCTATCTCATTGCCATGTCATCGGCCTTGATAGCGGCGCTCATACCGCTTTATCGCCGCTATGGCCTACCGCAGAAATGGCGGTTAAACCCGCTTAAATTATGGCAAACGGCACAGCGCAACGCGCCATTAGCGCTGACCGATGCGATAGAATGGGGAAGTCGCCGCATGGATTTGGCAATATTGGGCTTATTCGTGTCCCCCAGCATTGTTGGCACCTATTATATATTACAGCAGATTGCGAGTATTCCGCAGAAATTAAAAACCAGTTTTGATCCTATTTTGGGCCCCGTTATCACCCGCTGCGTTAAGGAAAAACGCTATAAAGATATTGCAAAGCAAGTCGGCCAAGTCGGATTTTGGATTATTGCATTTCAAACGGCCTTGGCGCTTGGTTTTGGTATAACGGGCGAATCTGTTTTGCCCGTTGTCGGTGATTCTAATATTGAAGATGGCCTGCTCATATCTGGATTTGCGCTGGCACTGATATTTTTATTGGTCGCCGAAGTGGTGGCGGCAACTGCGGTGGTGAGCGAATCTGCGCTTATTTATATGGCGCGCCACCGTAATTTGATAATCTCTCTCTCGGTGCTAGCTTTGCAGGCTGCTTTAAGCTTTATATTCATATATTTGGTCGATTATTGGGGTGTCGCTACGCCAGAGAATAATCTCTATTATGCCGCATCAGTTGCCTTAGCGCTGGCCATATCATTGGCGGTCTCATCTTTCATAAAGTTGCGCTTTTTGGAAAGATTGCTCGATACGCCCATTAAGATATTCAGGCCAGCCTTATTTTGGGGGATAGCCGCCGCCATCATTGTCGGTCAATTTGTCCTAATAACACCGACTTGGTTTGAACTATCCTTTGGGGAATTGATTATCTTAGGCGTCTATGGATATGTTATTTGGACACGCGGTTTCGGCCCAGAAGATAGGGTGTTGTTTAAGAAGAATAAGAAAATAGTGGCCGCGCAAAGCGAAGCCGCTAATCCGCTTAAATAAAATGCGTTAAACTGCTTTTTCAACCATTGCGGCAATGTCTGCTTGTGGCCTTGCGCCAAAATGAGAAATAATCTCACCCGCGCAAATGCTACCAATCAGCAAGGATTGCTCAATGCTCTTATCTTGGCTGACACCCGATAGAAAACCCGCCGCAAATAAATCGCCGGCCCCTGTGGTATCGACCAAATTGTCAACGGGCTGTGCTGCTACTTCGCTGCGCACGCCATTTTTAATAGCGATAGCGCCTTTCTCTCCGCGCGTTACGACCAAGATCTCGGTTTTGGGCGCGATCATATTGACGCTCGCATCAAAATCATTATTTTGGGCAAGCGAGCAAATTTCAACATCATTAGCGAATAATATATCAATTAAACCTTCGTCCAATAGCGCATTAAAATCATCGCGATAGCGGTCAATTACAAAAGCATCAGAAAGCGTTAAAGCAACGCGATTGCCAGCGCCTCTAGCATAGTCAATAGCGCGGCGCATAGCAGCACGCGGCTCGGCAGGATCCCATAAATAGCCTTCTAAATATAATATTTTGGCGGACTCTATGGTTTTTTGATCGATAGCATCGGTGGGTAAATATTGGGCGGCGCCCAAAAATGTATTCATTGTTCTTTGTGCATCGGGCGTCACAAAGATAAGACAACGTGCCGTCGATGGGTCTTCACCGCGCTTTGCACAATCAAAATCTATACCTGCTTTTTGCATATCACTGGCGAATGATGCGCCCAATGCATCATCGGCGACTTGGCCTACAAAGGCGCATTTTTGTCCCAATTGCGCAAGGCCTGCTAAAGTATTGGCCGCGCTACCACCGCCAGTTTCTTTGCCTTGATCCATAGCCTGATAAAGCGTCTCTGCCTGATCTTGATCGACCAATTGCATAGAGCCTTTGGAAAATCCTTGCTCGGTAATAAAGCTATCATCACATTCTGCGATAACATCTACAATAGCATTTCCAATTGCTAAAACGTCATATTGGGCCATATTTAATCCTTAAAAATATTATATATGCCGCCCCATTATCCTCTTGGGGCAACAATCGCAAGGTGAGACTATAAAGGCGAGATTATAAAAGGCGAGATTATAAAAGGCGAGATTATAAAAGGCGAGATTATCAAAGGCGAGATTATCAAAGGCGAGATTATCAAAAGAACATGCATCACTCTCTAATGTATCTTTTCGACAAGCGGCTGTGAATTGCTGATAAAATCATGCTTCAGGCCTTGACGTGAGTTATATATATAATACAGTTGATCTATGATTAAATCAATCCTCCTCTCGCTATCTTCGCTCAATAATAAAGCGGTGCGCCGCATATTGGTGAAGTCCATATTATTGACCTTAGCCGTCCTTATTGCATTGGCCATTGGTCTCTTTTTAGGGGGAGATTATCTCTTATCACTCTGGGGTTGGGGCATGGATTTGGGGACATGGTCTTATCTAATGGGTCTGATAATGGGTTCGCTCTTAACTTGGTTCTTATTTCGCAGCGTAGCCGTTTTAATCTTATGGATGTTTGCCGATGATATTGTGGAGGCAATAGAATGGGAGCATTATAGCCATAGCGCGCTCACCGCTACCAAACCAAATTGGCTAAAAAGCTTGGCGATAGGATTACGATCTTTGCTGCGCGCTATTCTCTATAATCTCTTGGCATTACCGCTCTATCTCATTGCGCTGTTCACCGTGCTTGGAACACCTATTATATTTTTGATTATCAATGGATTATTATTGGGAAAAGAATTGGAAGAAATGATCGTACTGCGCCATCAATCGCCCATAGATTCAGGGGATAGTTGGGCAATGGGAAAATTTGAGAGATTTACTCTGGGTTTTGCCATGAATGCTGCGATGATGATTCCTTTTGTGAATTTTTTCATTCCTGTTATTGGAGTTGCAACGGCAACGCATATGATGCACCGCCCAATACAGTGATAGCTGGTGATAAGCTTGATGGATAAGAGAAAATATAAGCATGAGTAAATTAAAAGCGCAGCCTTTCATTTTAGCCATAGGCGCCTTCGCAATATCGGGTTGTGCAGCCACACAAACTGCGGTGAGCGAACCGCCTGTTCCGACTATCAGCTCGCCTGCTGCACCAGCTCCGCAATCAAGGGCAGGGCTTGAATCTGTTCTGGGTCTGAACGTTTCGCAGTTGAAGCGAAAATTTGGAACGCCGCGTTTGGATGTGCGCGAAGCGAATGGCCGTAAGCTCCAATTTGATGGCAAAGCCTGTATTATGGATGTCTATCTCTATACGCCCGATGGCAGCCCAGCCAATGATAAAAGCGAAGTGGCAACGCATATTGATGCGCGGCGCAGCGATGGAGCAGAGGTTGATCGCGCATCATGCGTTAATGCTTTGTCACGATAATATTTAACGCAGGGCTTAGGCGTTTAATGTTGGACAAATAGCATCCCATTCATCGCGAACATTTTTATGGGTTTCATCTGCATAGCGCTGTGCTTTTTCAACCTCATACCGGCCTTCATCTAGCATCTTAAGCGCCCAAATCGCGGCTCCTCTTACTATATCATTGGCATCGTCCAATAAATCTATGATGGGGGGTATAAGCTTTATATCGCCGCTATTACCCGCTGCGATTAATGCATTGCGGATAATTTTATCGCGCCCAGTGCGCTTTATCGGTGATCCGGAAAATATGGTGCGAAATTCAGCATCATTTAGGCGCAATAAATCGCCAAGCTCTGGTGCTTCCAATTCTGCGCGCGGTAAAAATGCTTTATGCGTCGCTGCACTATCGGCAAATTTATTCCAAGGGCAAATTGCCAAACAATCATCACAGCCATAGATATGATTGCCTATAGCCTCTCTATATTGAAGCGCTATCGGCCCTTTATTTTCAATCGTCATCCAAGAGATACAGGCTCGTGCATCCAGAGTATAGGGCGTATCAAGTGCATTGGTGGGGCATATTTGTGCGCAGGCACTGCAAGACCCGCAATGATCGCGCAGCGGCGTGGATTGGTCCAATTTCGCGCTCGTATAAATAGCGCCAAGAAACATCCAATTGCCATGCGATTTGCTAACGATATTGCTATGTTTGCCGCGCCATCCAATGCCGCTATTGGCGGCTAAGGCTTTTTCCATGACGGGGGCTGTATCGACAAAGACTTTTACCTGTTCACCGCTTTCATCAACGATCCATCGGGCCAGTCTTTTAAGCGCTTTTTTGACAATATCATGATAATCTTTGCCGCGCGCATAAACTGATATGCGGCCATTGGATTTATAATCCTCTAACAGAAAAGGGTCCGATGCAGGTGCATAGCTCATACCCAACATGATGACGGATTGGGCATCATCCCATAATATTTGCGGATTTGTGCGCTGTTCGACGCGGCTTTCCATCCAAATCATATCACCATGTTTGCCATCCTCTATCCATTGACGAAACCGCGCTTGGGTATGAGGGCTGAGCGCTGCTGGTGCAATTCCAACATCGCAAAACCCCTCTGATATTGCCTGTTTCTTGATAGTTTCTGCTGTTAAGATGATACTGCCTTACCTAATATTTTTCGAAGTTCTAATGTAACGCAAAGCGTAATGCTTCGATAGATCTATTATAATTTTCGACCATTAACTATATTTGCCTTGTTTCTATTTACATCCGCGCCGTATATGGTTGTTACGATTAAGCAATTCGGGCTTTTGCAATTCACGTCAAAGATTACCGAGTAGAGAGAATTAGGGCTAACATCATTATGAATGCAATCGAAGCACGCGGATTGGTAAAAATCTTTGATGGATTTCGCGCCGTTGACAATGTCGATCTATCAATACCTGCGGGCAGTATATATGGTATATTGGGCCCTAATGGTGCAGGTAAAACCACGATGCTGCGTACATTGCTTGGTATTATTGATCCCGATGAAGGGCACCGCTCATTATTGGGCAGCGATGATCCGTTATCGCAATCACCTTATGTAGGATATTTGCCCGAAGAGCGCGGCCTTTATCAATCAATGAAAGCGGTCGATACAATTGCATTCATGGGCGCATTGCGCGGAATGGCTCTGAACGAAGGGCGTGAAAAAGGCAGAGTTTTGCTGGAACAAACGGGCCTTGGTCATGCTGCGGATATGCAGATTAAGCAATTGTCCAAAGGTATGGCGCAAACGGTCCAATTAATGGGTACGATTGTGCATGATCCTAAATTGATTGTATTGGATGAGCCTTTTTCTGGATTAGATGCGCTCAACCAAGCCAAGCTAGAGCGGCTCATTAGGGCGCAAGCCGCTAATGGCGTCACCGTTATTTTCTCAACCCACGTAATCGCCCATGCAGAGCGTTTGTGCGAGAATATTGCTATTGTCGCAAATGGCAAAATTAGCTTTGATGGTTTGGTGGAAACAGCAAGGGACAGGCTGCGCCCGCAAGTACATTTGGAAACCGAAGCTTTGGATGGCACTTGGCGCAAAGCATTACCCGAAGGCACTGAGGCCGAGGGGAATTGGTGGCATTTTGAATTGCCCGAAACGGGTGTTGAACCTTTATTAGAAGCTTTGATTGATGGCAAGGCGGGTATTAAATCGCTATCAATAGAACGCCCAGGATTGCACGATGCATTCGTATCAATCGCCGGCGAGGCGGTGGCCGCTGCAATGGATGAAGAAATTAGCGCAGGAGAGTTGCTATGAAAGAGATATTGAGAGCAGCCTTTGTCATTGGCCGCCGCGATTTCACTGCGATTATATTTTCCAAAGCATTTTTCTTCTTTTTGCTAGGCCCATTATTCCCATTGGTTGTCGCGTTAATCGCTGGCAATTTAGGCAAAGAATTGGCCGAGAACCGCGACACTCCTGTAATTGGGGTGATGATGGATGTGCAGCAGGCGGAAAAAATAATGAAAGCCCGCGAATCATTATCAAAAGAAATGGGCCCGAATTATTTCGCAGAAATGAAATTGGTCGGTATTGATGATTTTGATGCCCTGCCAGATCCGCAATCTTTGCTCACCAACAGCGATGTTAATTATGCCGTGATCCTCAGCGGGACATTGGATAAACCTATATTAACGGGGACAGATGGCAGCTTGAATAGTCAAAAAGCTAGCATTGCCCTATTGTCGGGATATGCCAATAATGAGCAATCAACTATTTTGCCCGAAGTGCAAATCAACAGCGTAGAGAGCAGCGCTAATCGATTAAAGGATTTACGCCAAGCCACAGGACAAGCAGGCATGGTGGTTTTATTCATGCTCACCACATTGCTGGCGGGTATGGTATTATCCAATTTGGTGGAAGAAAAATCGAACAAAATCATTGAGATTCTGGCAGCCTCAATTCCTATGGATTCGGTTTTTATCGGCAAAATATTTGCAATGCTAGTGATGGCCTTTGTTGGTATCATTGTATGGTCAACTATGGCCTATATTGGCCTAAGCGTTTGGGGTTCTGGTATTCCTAATTTGCCGACACCTGCGGTCGGCTGGCCAATATTTTTAACATTAGGCGTCATATATTTCTCTATGTCCTATCTGATGCTCGCATCCCTATTTTTGGGCATAGGGGCTATGGCAGCTACGGTTCGTGAAGTACAAACCCTATCTATGCCAGCAACTATGTTGCAAATGGTGGTGTTTTTCGTAGCGATATTTGGCGCGAATAAATTGGGCGAACCGATTGAAATGTTCGCCTCTATCTTCCCATTTAGCTCTCCGCTCGCTATGTTATCACGCGCTGCGCAGGTGGATATATTGTGGCATCACGGCATTGCGATTATCGGCCAAGCTTTCTTTGCTCTGCTCATATTGCGCATTGGTGTCACCATGTTCCGCCGCAATGTGATGAAATCGGGTAGCGGTAATAAAAAGAAACGCAAATTTTTTGGATTATTCGCCAGAGGATAGAGCGAGGCGGATTGCTCTATAGAGTTTCTTATCGCAACCTATTATTGACATTGGTGTAAATATGGTCATTCTGCTCAATTGAGGAGAGTCATTATGGCAACACAATTGGAAACGCGCGGGAATCAAACGCCAGAACATTGGGACGTTAGCAAGCCCGAAATATATACCGAAGACCGTTGGGGTCCTATATTTAAGGAAATGCGCGAAACTGCACCGATAAATTTTGTCCAAGATTCGCATTTGGGTGATTATTGGAATGTGACAACACCAAAAGCTATTCAACATGTCGAAGCATTGCCCGATATTTTCTCATCGAGCTATGAACATGGCGGCATCACATTGTTGCCTGATTTGCAGGAAACTTTACCCGATGGCACGCCCTTTATTTTGCCGATGTTCATTGCGATGGACAGGCCAGAACATACCGCTGAACGGCGCGTAATTGCCCCTGCGTTCACCCCTGCTGAAATGACACGGATGACCGAAGATATTCGGATGCGCACAGGCGAAGTGCTTGATAGCTTGCCGATTGGAGAGAGTTTTGATTGGGTGGATAAAGTGTCTATTGAGCTTACCACGCAAATGCTCGCTATTTTATTCGATTTTCCATGGGAAGATCGGCGTAAATTGACGCTTTGGTCCGATTGGGCAGGCGATGTTGAGCTGGCAATGGATGATAGCAAGCGTCCCGAACGCATCGCTATGATGTTGGAAATGGGGGCTTATTTCCAAAACCTATGGGATGAACGCCTGAAAAAAGGTGAAGCACCCGATCTGATTTCTCGCATGGTACATAGCGGGATGCGCGATATGACGCATTTGGAATATATTGGGAATCTAATCCTGTTGATTGTGGGCGGTAATGATACCACGCGTAACAGCATGTCGGGCTATGTCTATGGATTGAACCAATTTCCCGATGAGCGGGAAAAATTAGAGCAAAACCCTGATCTGATTCCTAATGCTGTGAGTGAGATTATCCGTTGGCAAACACCATTGGCGCATATGCGCCGCACTGCATTGCAGGATTATGATCTATTTGGGCAACAGATACGCGAAGGCGATAAATTGGGCCTATGGTATCTCTCTGCTAATCGGGATGAGAGCGTCTTTGAAAATCCAGATAAGATTATTGTGGATCGTGAAAATGCACGCCGCCATCTATCCTTTGGTTATGGCATTCACCGCTGTGTTGGAGCGCGTTTGGCCGAACTTCAGATAAGAATATTGCTCGAAGAAATGGCCGCTAGACGATTGCGCGCTAATGTCGATGGGCCAGTGGAGCGCGTTGCCGCTTGTTTTGTTCATGGATATAAGAAGATGGATGTAACTTTGAGCACTTATTGATCGAATATAAATTAGACTATCCATATTATGGCCAGAGTATATTCACCCTTTGGTCATAATTTTGTGGTTATTATAGATGAATTAGTTAATCCGAGTAGAGGGTCGATATGCAAATTTCAAAGAGAGAATTATTATTCTCTGGCGGTGCAATAGCAATTGCTAGCGGTATAACCTTTAAAGCGTTACAGCCAAGCAAGGCAGAAGCCGCCGTTACTTTTCCAATCACCAAGAGCGATGCGCAATGGCGCACTGAATTAAACGCAAAGCAATATGCCGTTTTGCGCCAATCTGCGACGGAATATCCAGGCAGCAGCCCGCTTAATGCCGAGCATCGCACAGGTATTTATGTATGTGCGGGATGCGAAAACCGTCTTTTCTCGTCGCGCCATAAATATGAAAGCGGCACAGGTTGGCCGAGTTTTTGGCAGCCATTAAATGATGCTGTCGGTCAAAAAACAGATTATGATATTGGCTATCCGCGCACTGAAATCCATTGCGCAGATTGCGGCGGACATTTGGGACATGTGTTTCCAGATGGCCCGCGCCCTACCGGCAAACGTTATTGCATGAATGGCGATGCGATGCTGTTTTGGGTTAATGATTTGGTCGAAGCCTAACCATTAATCACACCAATAGATGAGCAATATGGCCTCTTAATCAGGGGCCATGATTTGCTGCCATAATTCAATTTTGACATCATTAGGATCCATGATCCATGCAAATTTGCCATAGCCTTCATCGACATGACCCAATATTTCGACATTTTTGGCTTTTAATTGTGCGACAAATTCATCCAAATCATCAACGCGCAAATTAATCATAAACCCGGAATTGCTGGGCTTTAGATATTCTCCATCAGAGAAATGACTAATCAAGCTATAGGGTTTTTCGCCTTTTTCTTCTGACCAATTCAGCTGCGGGCCATATTCACCATCAATCCCCAATATTTCGCTATACCATTGGCGCGTTGCTTTTGGATCTTTGGCCACATAAAAAACACCGCCTAAGCCTGTTATCTTTGCCATATTATATCTCCCTTGCGCTATCATAGCTCTATTGGCGCTATGACATCAAGCTATGACATTAAGCCGTTGCATCAGGGCGTGTTGAAATCGACTCGCCAGATCATTAAATCGCCATCATGCTCTACAGCCTTCAGCCATTTAGGCGGTTTATTTTGCAATATCACATCGGCTAAACTGCCTTTATGCTTGCTCTGATAATTGCCCCATTCCTGTGTGGTGGGGCAAGTAACGATATAGTCTATTTTACGCTTTTTGATGGTAGCAATCGCATCATCGGGACTGCCGATCATCGCCGCAATTTGATCGCGCATCGCTGCTTCATTGCGATGATGGCTGCTGGCGATGATATGATGATCGCTATTGAGCAATATCAAAGTCCCAAGATTGAACGGCGCCATTATATTGGCAGGTGCAGGCAATTTATTGAGCGCAGCTAAGCCTTGGGCCGATTTGCAAGGGATAGAGAGAGCTGCATCAGCGATTGGTTTCTCGGCTTGTTTGTCGTTTTCAACGTTAACAAATGGCGCTGCCAAGGCGCTCAAAAATGGTCCTGAAACGGCTATTGCAAGCATAGTCATTATCAACCCAATTCGTTTTGCTGGATAAGGCGAACGGCGATAGCCATCAAAAATTTGCGATAATATTATGGCCACCAATGGCAGCGCAAAGGCATTAGCCACGGTGATAGTGCGAAATACAAAACAAGATAATAAAGCGGCATAGAGTAAGAAAAACCCCATCATATATAGATTGCCGCGCGCGCTATATGCTATTTTGGGCGTTATAAGGAACATAGCGATAATGCCGATGCAGGGTATGGCCGCCGATAGCAAAATAGCCTGTAGTTTTTGATACCAAAGAGGCAGCCCTTCGCTAACATTCACATACCAATAATCATGGACTAGCGGATCTAATTGCGCAAATGCCCCTCCGCTGCATTGCGGCGCTATATAGAGCATTATAGCAAGGGCAGATGCGCCTGCTAAAGCAGCAGATAAAAAGCGCATCCATCTTTTTTCGGGTGTGCTGTTGATAGCGATCAACATGATGGCGGCGGCTGCGGCGGTTGCTGCCAAATAAGGTGGCGATATGGAATCGCAATAGCTTGCCGCTCCAGCGGGTAATCCTTGGGTGATGATATAAAGCGCGAAGCTTACTATCGTGAAGGAGGTGATAGTCCAAATCAGCCTCTGGCCATGTGCTTTTTCAATTATCCAGCGCCACCCAAGCAGGATGAAAAACGCAGCCGTTATGGGCAATCCTTCCAGTGAGATATGCAGCCAAAATGCTAATGCCGCTCCTAATGCTATGCCGCCGCTCTTTTTGCTGGGCCAAAACATGCTCCATAATGCCAATGATGCCAACATGATTTGCCAACCATGATGATCGATGCGCATGGGCCGAAACTGAAAAGCAATGGCCGGATTAATCCATGTCATAATGATCGCAAATATTGCCGCTTGGCGATTCCACAGCGATAATGCGACGCGGCCTATCATATAGGATGTAAGGGCGAGACCAATGAGAGGTATAGCGGTTCCAGCTATCATCTCTGCTATATCTTGGCCAAATATGGGCGTGAAAATCAGAATGAGAAACGCAATCGGCAATTCGATTAAGCGCGACCAATGCATGGGCGCGCCATCGGGGGCATTCATGCGATATTGTGTCCAATCAAACCAGCTTTGCCCATTGAGAAAATCACGAATTTGCACCATACGCAATTGGTCATCAGGCCCCCAACCTGCGCGGGATTGGATAGTCTCTAAGCTACCAAAAATGAATAGAAATGAAAATATAGCGGCAATAATCCATAATGGCCCCGCGATACCCGCTGGTTTATCATCAAATGGATTACGGCTTTTCATAAATGCGTGTCTTTATTTGGCTTTGAGTAATATCCAAGGCACATGCTCTGGATCAAATTGCGTGCGGTGATGCCGATCAAAATAGGGCGGCATATGGTCACCGACAATTAAAATATCGCTTTTGGGGAAATCTTTAGCCGTAATTTCTTTGGCAATCGCACTGTCCACGGCATCAAAAATGGCGAACTGGCGGCATATCATGGGATAATTCTCTGCTAAATAAGGCGATACAGTCTCGCAATTATCCACCTGCAAACTCTCGGCCAATGGAACAGGCAGATGCGAATTAAGCGTTAGCCAATAGAGAAATTGGGGTTTTTCGGCTGCTTTTAAATGCGCAGATATTTGTTTGGGGACATCGCGGTCGCATGCCCCTGGAAACACGCCATCGCACGCGCCAGCGCCTTTGGCTTGCAGGTCTTTGCTAAATTCTTGGCTCTGAAACCCGATGTTGGGATACCATGTAGAGCGCTTAAAAAATGGTGCTTTGAAACTGTGCATGGCGTGGCTTTCATAGCCTTTTTTAGCCATAGTTGCAGGCAAGCAGCTTGAATCTATCTTATCTACCAATTCATAATAATCGCCCCATCGCCCGCATAATTCACGCACTTCACCAGCGGTTGTGCTGTTATAATAAGGGGATGTACCTTGGGTGATTTCATAGCGCTGCGTAATGGCTGGATTATTTTTATATAAACCAAAAGTTTTGAGATCCATTTCGGGATTGCCGCGCGGGACGCCCAGCGATTCCACCATAATCATCACCATATGCCGTCCATCGGGCGTCACGGCAAAGCCAGATTCCTCGCGGGCTGATGAAAATTCTGCACCAGGCGGCGGAGAGCGGAAATAATGCCCGCGCATATCGAGACCCATATATATATCCATGCCCGCCACTGCAAAAATAGAAATGGCTGCGACGATATTTAACCACAAGTTTTTGAAATCAGTATCGCGGCTCATCATGCGATATGCGACAAAGAATATGACTACTAACGCAGCAGCGACAAATAGATATTCAATAGAGTCGCTGGGTTTAATTTCGGCCAAAAAGCTGATGGAATAGAATAAGGACGCCGCTGTTAGATTGAATAAACCACCCAAAAATTTGAGCACTGACCATGTCATAACACTGACAAAGGCAAAATAACGCAGAGCAAAGCTTAATTTGCGCGCTAATAGTCCGGTAAAGCCTGCGATCAATATTTCATGTCCACGCGGCGGCGCGCCAAAAAACCATAGAGCTGCAAAACCAATATTGGTTAGCACAACCCAAATGAGTACCCAATTCCAGAACCGTTTCATATCGGTTGTGCTCAGTGCGCTATGGATTTTATTCCATAGGCTAGGTGTTTTAAATTCTGATGGGTCAACCGCGATAGTCATCTGAAAACCCCCCATTTACGCAACGCATAAACGGTAAAAAAGCTGATGATGACCGCGCATAATTTGGCGATTATCGGCCCTATATCGGCGCTGGTTAAAATCTGTACCGTTCCTATGGTGATGCCAAGGCCTAAAATGGCTGATCCTGCGAATAAAGCGCGCTGTAATTGCAATTTCGCGCCTTGCTGTTTCTTGCCGATAAATACAAAATTGCTGCTCATGGCCCAATGGACGATAATCCCTATGCTATAGCCAATGGCCGATGCAACCGAGGGAATGACAGAAAGCAAAATTGCTCCGCCATAGATGAGCATATCAACGATTAGCGCAATCACACTGGCTCCAAAATAACGGGCAAATGTGAAGCTGCGCCAAAAGGAGATAAGCTTTTGAAGCAAGGGTGATGCAGGTTCAGCAATCATTTAAGCGGCTTTCGTATCATCGCCTTTTGCAATGCGTTTTGGCACATCGCGCATAGAATTGAGAGCCTGAGCTTGATCTGCGCTCACTTGGCCTGTGTTTATGCTTGGGCTATGGGCCTTTGCTCCGCCTTGTGCGATAATTTTATCAGCTTCTTTCAATATTTGACTGGTGATTTGTGCTTTCTCGCCTTCGCCGCCGCTTTCATGATATTCAGCATCTTCGTTGACGTTCCAAATATTATAAACACGTTTGCCGGCTTCAATATTTTCAACGGTTAGCATTGATGTCATCATAGCATGATCTTGGTTGTTGTAACGGTGCATACCATTACGACCAACCATATGCAGATTAGGATATTTTTCTTCTAATTCTTGACGCATATGTTCAACATTTGCGGCATATTCATCGTCATAAACGGGATATGCTTTTTCTTGACGCACGACGCTACCGCCAACCACATCTTTGGGATCGCATAGACCAAGAATAGCCATTTCTTTTTTGGCAAGTTCGATCAAATCTTCATCGCTTGATGACCATAGACCATCATCTTCGAAACAAAAATATTCTAACCCTACACAGGCTATGCTATTGTCTGGTACCATTTCGGGTGACCAGCTGCGGAAATTTTGAACGCGGCCCACTTGGACTTTATCATCGTGGATATAGATCCAATTATCGGGGAATAAATCATCGGATTTAATCATCAATGCAACGGTCAAGAAATCACGATATTTCAGATTATCGGCCTGAAAGCTGCTTTCTGGGAGAGGGTGGATACGGGCGGATAGCTCGCGCATCGGGGCGCTGCTAATCACATGTTTTGCTGTGATAACGCATTCGCTACCATCGGCTTTTGTGGCGCTCATGCGCCAATCACCATTCGTATCTTGGGCTAGCTGTTTAAGGCCATGACCCATCAATACATTATTGCCTTTTGCGATTACTTTATCGCGCGCTGCATTCCACATCATACCAGGGCCAAGGCGCGGGTAACGAAATGTTTCGAGCAAAGTTTTGGTTTCCATGCCGTCATTGGGTTTTTTGTTCAGACCTAATGAGCGTTTCAAACCATCGGTCACAGCGCTCCATAGTGAGAGGCCCTTGATACGCTGCGCCGCCCAATCAGATGACATTTCATCACAAGGCATGCCCCATACTTTTTCCGTATAGGTTTTGAAAAATATCGAGTAAAGTTTGTGACCAAATTGATTAACGGTCCAATCTTCAAAGCTTTTCACATTTTTATTTGGAAAGGCGCGCGCTTTTATATAGCTCAACATACAAAGCGTTGAACGGAAGACACCCAAATTCCACAGAGCTTCGAATGCGCGCAGCGGATAGCTGTAAAATTTGCCTTCATAATAAATGCGGCTCATGCGTGGACGGCGGATAAAATCATCGGGCAATATTTCATCCCATAAATCGACGACTTCTTTTGATTTAGAGAAAAAGCGATGCCCGCCGATGTCAAATCGAAA
The DNA here is from genome assembly GCA_947492905.1 of uncultured Sphingorhabdus sp. Classification (GTDB taxonomy): domain Bacteria; phylum Pseudomonadota; class Alphaproteobacteria; order Sphingomonadales; family Sphingomonadaceae; genus Sphingorhabdus_B. Next base: position 631,904 of record CANLOL010000001.1, read on the forward strand.
ACCTTCATATTCAACTGTGCGGCTAATACCGCCAACATATTGCTCATCTTTTTCGATGATAGTGACGCTATACCCTTTTTTTGACAGCAAATAACCCGCTGTTAATCCAGCTGGACCCGCCCCAATAATGGCCACATCAACATTATTTGGATCATTTTGAACCACTTCAGATGCGCTATTTTCCTGTGTCATCAACTATTTCCTCGTCATTAATAGGCTGGCTAAAAAGCTTGCCGAAAAACCCTGATAAGAAAGTAATGAACAAAATATGCTAACAGATGGTTAACGCGGCGTTAGGAAATTTAACTTTTTTATTAATTTCTCCAATTGCTTGGCCCAGAAATTAAAAATTTTAATGGATGAAAATAGCAAATGAAGATTATTTGGCTCGGACGATCTGCATAGTTTTACGGATAATTCGTCTATATTTTCTATGTTGAAGGATGAACGGCAAGTCCATATTATATAGGCTATGGATATTTTAAACGACATACTCGATACGCTTGATCTTAATGGCGCCCTATATTTCAGAACAGATTTTTCAGGCCCATGGTCAGTCACTGTCCCCAGATTAGAAGCAGCTGCGCGTTTTCATCTTGTGGTGCAGGGGAAGTGCACCATCTCTGTGCCCAACAAACCCAATATAGTGCTGAACTCTGGGGATTTAATCCTTATCCCGCGCGGACAAACACATATATTATCGGATAGCCCAGTTGAAACTGCGCCGCCACTGGAGACAATATTAGATCAAGCCGGATATGATGGTGAAGGCGTGTTAATAGTTGGCGAAGGTGATAAATCAGCCAGCACGCAACTGATTTGCGGCCATTTCACCTTTAGAGAGAATGCAGACCACCCCATATTAAGGGCGCTTCCCGATTATTTGCTCATGACATCATCAGAACGCGCACAAAATCCTTGGCTTGATGATGTTTTGCGCCTTATTGCGGGAAGAATGTTTTCGGGTCATGTCGGGGCACATGCTTCGGTGAAACGTCTATCGGAAGTGATGTTCATTGAAATGTTGCGGATGACGATAGAGGATCAAAAAGAAATCAAACCCATTTTAAGAGGGTTTCAAGAGCCCCATGTTGGGAAAGCGCTCGCTTTATTGCATAATGATCCTTCTTATCATTGGACAGTGGAGAGTTTGGCAAAAGAAGTGGGTATGTCCCGCAGTAGCTTTGCTGATAAATTTGCTGAACTTATTGGCCAAGGCCCTATGTCATATCTATCTGAATGGCGGTTGCAAAAATCTTTATATCTTTTGGATCAGAGAAATTTATCGGTTCAACAGATAGCGGAAATGATAGGTTATAAATCTCCAGCGGCTTTTACGCGCGCATTTGCGGCCAAATTTGGAACAAGCCCCACTAAATATAGGCGGTAATCGCTATTCATTGCCTATCGTCCAAACAACTTTGCATAGTGTCTGTAAAAACAACCCTTATATTGTTGTATTACCTAAAGATAGTATCACGATTTCCACATCAGATATTTAAACAATCTGGTCATTCTTAATCATCTGATTGAGAATTGTCAGGGCGCGTTAGGCCTATAATCCAACAACATTATAAGGAATTAACTATGTTTAATAAAATGACTATTGCGTCCGCAATTGCACTATCTTCTATGGTGGCTATCCCTGCTACCGCTGCTGATGAATATAATCTTTCTTCAGGCCTAACCGCAGCAGGTGCACCGCTAGCATTGCATGGTGTTGACACAGTTGCTTTTGTACAAACTGGCAATCGTATTGCTGGTGCAGCGAAATTTACTGCCGTACATGATGGCGCAGCTTATTATTTCTCGACGCAAGAGAATCTAGATGCATTCACGGCAGCTCCTGCTAGCTTCTTGCCGCAAAATGGCGGTTTTTGTACCTTTGGTGTTGCAGTGGGCAAAAAATTTGATGGTGATCCTCGTTGGGCCGATGTGCGTGATGGCAAATTATATGTATTTCTAAGCGAAGCAATTTTTAATGCTTATCAAAAAGATCCTGCTGGCACGATTGCTAAGGCAGAAGCCAATTGGAAAAAAATCCGCACTACTGCTGCTACTGAATTATAAATATAAATGGGGTGGGGTCATCCTGCCCCTATAAATATAATAGGAGGAAAAAATGGAAACAGCATATTATTATCTAGCATTAAGCGGTATTTTGACTGTCTTATTATGGTCACCTTATATTGTTGGTAGAATGTTTGTTTGGGGTATCCCGGCATTTCTACACAATTACCCAGAGGGTTTCCCAGCAAAAGAACCAGAAACACCATTATGGATGGACCGTGCAAAGCGCGCGCATTTAAACATGGTAGAAACAATGCCAGCTTTTATCGCTGTAGTTGTTGCGGCTGGTCTATTGGGTGATGGCAGTAACGCAGACACAGTAGCACAATGGGCGCAAATATTCTTTTTTGCGCGCGTTGTGCATGCGATTGTCTATATTTTGGCAATCCCAGCATTAAGAACACCAGTGTATCTGGTTTCATGGGCAGCAATTTTGGTTATTGGCGCACAAAGCGTTTTATAACATTTGCTTATGAACTTAATGGGGTTTGCAATGTCTGCGGCCTAAGACTACTCTCCCTCTATTGTGGACCCCATTAGGAACCCAAAATATATAAATTATCATATTCTAATAAATGCGACCCGAATGTAGCCATAATATAGCCTGTATAAAAACGGCAATTTGGCATGATAACATAGCTTAAAAGCTTAAATCATAGTCTCCGACGCTTCTATGTTGCGATCGGAGACACATTATTCATATCAATTCATTTGCTATTTATGCAAAAAAGCTTCATTGGCCACTGCAACGCAAAGATGAGCCAATAGAAAGCTCATAGATTTGGCAGCGCGAGCAGTGCTTATGGCACCGGCCAAACGAACAAAGCGTCATCTAATAAAAGCTTCCCTTATCGCGCGGGTCGTTATCAGAATGGCAATCGGCCTTTCTGTTGTGAACTCCGCTGCGCCTTTTGCGCTGCATAAATGAAAGACATGATTATGTCCTATTTCGCTGACTTGGGCCTTGCCCAGCCAATTTTAAAAGCCCTTGAAGAAGATGGCTATGACACACCAACCCCTATCCAAGAACAAGCTATACCTTCCTTGCTTAAAGGCCGTGATTTATGCGGTATTGCACAGACCGGTACAGGTAAAACGGCGGCATTCAGCCTGCCATCGCTCGATTATTTTGCGCGCAATGTAAAGCCGCGCCCACACAAAGGGTGCCGGATGCTAATTTTATCTCCAACCCGTGAATTGGCGGCGCAGATTGCAGAGAATGTTGCCAAATATAGCCGTTATTTGGGCCTATCGGTACAATGCGTATTTGGCGGTGTTCCGGTGAATAAGCAGAAAAATAAATTAAAAAATGGCGTTGACGTATTGGTGGCTACGCCGGGACGTTTGCTCGATTTAATCGACCAAAAAGCGCTCACCATCAAAGATGTAGAGATTTTTGTTCTCGATGAAGCCGATCAAATGATGGATATGGGCTTTATTCATGCTCTAAAAGCGGTGGATAAATTACTGCCCAAAAAACGCCAAAGCCTCTTCTTTTCGGCCACTATGCCCAAAGCAATTGCCGAGCTTGGCAATCGTTTCCTCGATAATCCTTTGCGCGTTGAAGTTGCCCCGCAATCAACCACAGCAGAACGGGTTGAACAATATCTGACCAAAGTTGATCAAAAAGAAAAACATGCGCTTTTAGTGCATTATATCCAAAATAATGATGTCGAACGCGCATTAGTATTTACCCGCACCAAGCATGGTGCAGACCGTGTGGTGCGACATTTACAAGGCAGCGGTATCGAAGCCCGCGCTATTCATGGTAATAAATCCCAAGGTCAGCGCACTGCCGCGCTCCAAGGTTTCAAGCACGGCGAAGTAAAAATCCTTGTTGCCACTGATATTGCGGCGCGCGGTATTGATGTTCCGGGCGTTAGCCATGTGTTTAACTTTGAAATTCCAAATCTGCCCGAACAATATGTGCACCGTATTGGCCGCACTGCGCGTGCGGGTGCAGATGGTATCGCGATTAGCTATGTCGCGCCGGGTGATGAGCGTGCCTATATGAAGGATATTGAGCGTTTAACCGATGTGCGTTGTATCCCAATGCCGCTTCCAGAGAATTTCCGCGATTTTGTTGCGAAAATGCCGCCTCCTGCGAAAAAGAAAAATGATGGCGGCGGTGGTCGTGGACGCCCTGGCGGTGGAGACCGCAAAGGTAGCGGGCGCTCTGGCGGACGCGGCAAACCCGGCGGTGGCCGTGGCAAGCCAAGTGGTAATCGCAGCGGCGGCAATCGCGATTCTGAAGGCAGCAGTGAGCGCTCATCAGGCGATAAACCGCGCAGACCCAATAAACCCTCGGGCGGCAAAGCGGGTGCAAAACCCAATGCCAATCGTCCCAATGGCCCGCGTCCTAATGGCGGCCGTCCATCGAGCAAGCGCACGGGCAGCTATCGTCCGAACGACAAAAGAGGTTAATAGCTAGTTTCAGTGCTTTTGGTATGGAAGTCCAAAGCTTCTTTTCACCCTTCAACAGGCTCAGGACGAACGGTGTTGGCAGGCGCCAAACACGCTAATATACCATCTTCACGTCGATATAGCACCGTCATGTTCGTATAGCGTCGACACATTGATATAGCTTCGTCATGCTGAACTTGTTTCAGCATCCATTATGGAGCAAGATGATAAAATAAGTTTATAAGGAGTAAATAGAAAATGACTTCGCTTATAAGAAAAAGTATAATTGTCCTGTTCACATTTATTTTTTTATACGGGTGTGTGAATCAAGAAGTGAGTGGAGAAAGACAGGTTTGTTCATGTCAAAAGTATCAAGGTTATGATTTTGCAATTTGTATTAGTGAAGCAGGTAAGGATGATGAATCTGTAATTCTACTTAATGCTTTGGCATCAAAAGGTGATAAAAGAGCAAAAGATTTTTTAAATATTTATCCTGAGTTAAAAACCTAATTCTAACAAAGAGGGCGTAAACTCTGTAATAAAATAGTTCTAGAATTGTTTTAAAATTCATAAACCATCGTATCAATAGTTTTGAAACAAGTGTTATTTAGAGAATATATGCAAAATTAGAAAAGCATTGAGATAAATTCGATAGTTATAGTATCGGCATAATAGAGTCTGAATCAGCGATCTGTCGGAAGCCAGGGTGACGACATTGTTTATTCTTCTATATTATTATTAGGTCTAAATATTTGATCTGAATAATGAGCTATGGCTTCATTGATCTCATCTATTGTTTTGTCACAAGATCTGAATTCCATAAACATATCCGCACCAAAAGGCTTGTTTAAATTTCTCATTTTGAAATAGAAATTAGGTTTAGAATTATTTTCAGGATCAATAAGTGAAATGCCTAAAGATTTCATTTTTATGAGACCGAATGTTCGAGGTAAATCCATTGTGTAAACAAATATTGATTGAATATCTTGCCAGAGAATGATTTGGTCGCTCCATGGCCTGAATATGATACCCTGATGGCTAATTTTCATAAAAAAGCTATTGGTAAATAATCTTCTAATACAAATTAAAATACCAGATAAAGCAAATATAGCGCAGACACTTAGAATTATTCCTCTCACTAGTTCTGAAGATCGATCACTATAAAGAAAGCCCCAGTAGCACATATAGACAAAGCCGGCGCAGAGAATGAGCACAAAAAATGCATATGGCTTTGAGTAACCGATATAAAAAGCATCGCCCTTGCGCATATCAATGCCTGAAATGGCGCATTCCTGTGAATACCATAGCAAGGCCAGCTTCATCGGCGGCGGCAATGACTTCATCATCACGCATCGAACCGCCCGGTTGAATAACCGCAGTTGCACCAGCATCCACAGCGGCCAATAATCCATCGGCAAATGGGAAGAATGCATCGGATGCCACGGCGCTGCCATGGGTTTTGGGGGCATCCCAGCTATAAGTTTCAGCAGCTTCAGCGGCTTTTGCAGCGGCAATACGCGCGCTATCACGGCGGTTCATTTGTCCCGCGCCAACCCCTGCGGTTGCGCCATCCTTGGCATAGACTATCGCATTGGATTTGACATGTTTTGCGACTGTCCATGCAAATTGACAATCGGCAAGCTCTTGGGCTGTGGGCGCACGTTTTGTAACGACTTTCAGATCGCTTTGCGCTACATGACCATTGTCGCGCGATTGCAGCAATAAACCACCTGCGATATTCTTAATCGCAAGGCCGGGGCGCTTAGGATCGGGTAATTCGCCAGTAATCAGGAGGCGTAGATTTTTCTTCTTTGCAAAGATAGCGCGCGCATCTTCATCAGCGGCGGGAGCTGCGACGACTTCGGTGAAAATCTCGGTAATGGCTTCGGCAGTTTTGCCATCCAACGGACGATTGCAAACCACAATACCGCCAAAGGCCGATACGCTGTCACATTCCAATGCATTGCGATAGGCAGTAATGATATTATCGGCGCTGGCAACGCCGCACGGATTAGCATGTTTAACGATAACCACGGTTGGCGGGCCATCCTTAAATTCGCTCAACAGTTCAAGCGCGGCATCTGCATCATTATAATTATTATAGGATAGCGCCTTGCCTTGAACTTGCTCGGCGGCGGCTATGCCTTGGCTCGCGCCATAGGGTAGATAGAGAGCGGCGGCTTGGTGCGGATTTTCTCCATAGCGTAATATATCGCTGCGCGTTCCGCCAAATGTTAGCGATTGCGGGAACATTTCACCTTGATCGGCAAAAGCAAACCAATTGGCAATCATACTGTCATAGGCGGCTGTTGCAGCAAAGGCTTTGGCCGCCATTTTCTTGCGGAAATCAAGGCTGGTCGCGCCCTTATTTTCATTCAGTTCACTCAGCAATGCTTCATAATCAGAAGGATCAGTCATGATTGTAACAAACCCATGATTTTTAGCTGCGCTGCGCACCATAGACGGGCCACCAATATCGATATTTTCGATAATTTCTGGACGATCGGCACCCTTTGCAACGGTCTGGGCAAAAGGATATAAATTCACAATCACCAGATCAATGGCCTCTATGTCATGCTGATTCATTGCCGATACATGCTCTTCATTATCGCGCACCGCTAATAAGCCGCCATGGACTTTGGGGTGCAATGTTTTTACGCGGCCATCCATCATTTCTGGAAAATTGGTAACATCGCTAATATCGCTGACTTCTAAACCAGCATCGCGCAAAATTTTTGCCGTACCGCCAGTTGAGATTAGATCTACGCCATGATGTGCTAAACTTTGCGCCAATTCAACAACGCCGCTTTTGTCAGACACAGATAATAATGCCCGTTTAATGGTAATAGATGTCATGATATTCCTTTAATTAATAAACCGTAATTGCCAGCTATTGCTCGCGCCGCCTTTGCCCGTTTCGCCAGTGATAACCAATTGCTGTGATGGATGCGCCAAGCCATTTTCATCAATCCAAAGACTGTCATCAATAGATATATTTTCACCGCCCGCATGGAACAACCAAGAGCTGCCATCGGCCATGCGCAATATCATAGAATTATCATTGCCATTGGGTGATATTTCTATGTTGGAACCCAGATGAAAACGGATGTGATAGGGAACCGATTTTTTGACCTTCTTTTGCGGATTGGGCAGCAATATATCTTCACCGCGCAAATCTAAACCATCATCGCGCAATATCAATATTCTACGGTGCGTAAATCCATTGGATCGCAAATAGCCATCATGGCTGGATTCAATGCGTGTGCCGCTGTTAACCTCGCGCCTATCAAGCTCGACCTCGTTAACGCCGCGCCCTAATTTACCGCCCACCAATATAGCAGTGCTATTGCTGTCGGCGATGCACAATGTGCTGTGCGCAGCGGTGGTGCGTAATCCGCGCGCCAGCGTTGCGGTTATATTTTTGCTGAGCATGGCTGCGCCGCCGCAATTTTGGAAAATATGCTGCTCTCCATGCGAAAATTCAAATGCTAAGGTAGAGGCGCATCCAGTTGCCGACTGTTTCGCGGCCGGCGGAGGCGCTGCATCTATTAACAATACTGAGTTGCCAGCGGGCACGCGCTGATATCCCCAATCAAGCGCTTGTCGCTGCGGACGTACCCGAACATTGCTGGCTTCAATTATGGCATTAGCCGTCTGCCCGCTAATATGCGGCGATCCTTGCCAAGCAGCCACGCTGTCATCCGCATGCGATAGACCGCGCAAAGCTGATACGCTGCGGGTTAGGGCATCTTCGATAAATTCGGGCGGTATTTCATCGCGTATTTGGTAACAACGGCTGACATAGGTTAGCAATTCTATCACCGCTATCAGATGCAAAGGCGATCTGGATATAACACCGCCATCAGGAAATACGCCCTCATATATGGCCGTTTCCAAACCATGCTCACCCATTACGCGGCGGGCATTATTTTCGGGCAATAGCAATGATGCTGCAACAACGCCGCACCAAGATGTCAGACGCGGTAAGCCCAATTCAGCTTTGCCGGCGCTATGGTCTAAATAGCGGGCAACTCGGGCGAAATGATTGATCGTAAGCGAGCGATAAACAGGATCGCGGCTGGATAATATAAGCGGGGAATGCGCCGCCATATTAAGGAAACGCCATGCGCATATATCGGGTTTCCAAGCATCACCTTTTGGTTTTTGCCCACATTCATTGAGCCATTTTTCATTGATTTTTTCGGCCAATGCAATGGCTTCTCCGCGATTGGTGGCGGCTTCTAAATCGCGCATCCAATCATATCTATGAATATAATTCACAAAAGATGGCGGCAAAACCAATTCTTGGAAATCGGCACTGCCAATATGGATATCCATATCGCGAAAGGTAAATTTACCCATTTTGATTGATAATCCGCGCTCTGGATTGGGCGGTACAGGGTCGCTGGGCTTCGCCAATAGGCGCAAAGGAACATTACCGCGGAGCCGCATTTTTGATATGGGCGTGCGCCATGTCAAACGATGGAATGCAAAGGATAATTTTTCTGTTAGCGATTGTGATGCAGAATGTTTGCGCACCATTATTGAGCGTTCATTTTGTAAGGGGACTTCTTCTTGGCGGGCAGTTTTCTTATGTTCTGGCGAGGCATCCATTGAACTGAATAAATCATTTTCATCGGATGATGGCATTGATATTACCCTCTTAATCCCTTGATATTCTCGGCATAATGGTCTGGGCCGCCTCTGAAAGTCGCAGTCCCAGCCACCAATGTATCGGCGCCTGCTTCGATGGCTAGCGGTGCTGTGCTCTGGTCAATGCCGCCATCAACCTCTAATCTTATATCACGTCCGCTTGCATCTATCATGGCGCGAATAGCGCGTATTTTATCCAATTGGCTATGTATGAATTTTTGCCCACCGAAGCCTGGGTTCACGCTCATGACTAAAATCAGATCAATATCATCAATTAAATATTCTAGACAATCCAGCGATGTTGCGGGATTTAGAACGATTCCTGCTTTTTTGCCCAAAGATTTAATATGTTGAACAGTGCGATGCGGATGCGCCCCTGCTTCGGGATGGAATGAAATAATATCGGCCCCTGCATCAGCAAAAGCATCAATATATTGATCAACCGGTGAAATCATCAGATGCACATCGAATATTTTGTCGCTGTGTGGGCGCAATGCTTTTACAACGGCGGGGCCTATGGTGATATTGGGTACAAAATGCCCATCCATGACATCCACATGAATCCAATCGCAGCCAGCTTCATCAATGGCTTGAATTTCCTCGCCTAATTTTGCGAAGTCGGCGGATAAAATAGAGGGTGAAATGATTATTTCTTTGGTCATGTTAAGGCCATAGCCAGTGCAATTATTTCCTTCAAGCTTAGCATAGCGATTGCCTGTGGAAATGTGGGCAATTTTGCCCTTATTTTTGGCAAGTCACGGGTATATTTACAAAAGATAATGACTATCTAAACCTGGAACGATGCATAAGCCTATTTAATGCGTTTGAGTGCGGCGGCAAAAAAGCCATCAACGCCGCCTTTATCTATCATCATATGCGGTAATGTTCTGATCCACCCCTCAGCAGCAACAGCATCATTAATTGGGATATTATCTTCGTCTATATCAGCCAGAATAAAATCATTATGATCCGATAAAAAGCCATTGATTTGATCTTCACCCTCTTCGCGCTCTAACGAACAAGTGGCATAGATTAGGATACCGCCAAGCTTTACCCAATTAGCAGCGCGCGATAGTAAGGCGTTTTGTTTTTCAGATAGCCGATCAATATCATCCTTATCTATGCGTTGCAGCACATCGGGATGCCGTCTGAAAGTCCCGCTTGCTGTGCAGGGCGCATCGAGTAAGACTATATCAAATAATGTTTCATTGTCCCATTTGCTGATGTCCGCACAGACAATATCGGCCGTTAAATCCACACGTTTAAGGTTTTGCGCCAAACGTTCAATGCGCCTTTTGCTAATGTCCAGCGCGCTCACATCAAATCCAGCTGCTGCTAATTGCATAGTTTTACCGCCGGGGGCTGCGCAGAGGTCTAATGCCGTTTTGCCTGTTCCATCACCGGTGATACGCGCAGGTAAGCTGGCGGCTATATCTTGTACCCACCATATACCATCATCATATCCGGGCAGATGCTCCACCGCGCTGCCGCGCCCTAATCTTATGTGTCCTTTAGCAAAAGAAATAGGATTATAATCCTGCATCTGCGCCATAATATCATCATGATCGGCTGGGTCTTTAAGCATGAGATCTAATGGCGGTGGTGATAATAGCGCTTTTGATGCCGCTTTAATTGCATCTTCTCCCCAATTATTGCTCCATCTTTTTAAGGCTTTATCGGGCAATGATGGTGTTTCGGGTAATGTGGCTTGGTCACGATATAATGCGCCCATCACCCCATGCACCAATTTACGAGGCCCTTTTTCAACCAAGGGCAAAGCCGTGGATATGGCGGCATGGCTGGGCGTTTTGAGCACCAACATTTGCGCTAATGCGATGCGCAGCACCATACGGGCTTTGGCATCATGGTCCAATATTTTTTGCGTCTTGCTATCAATCATAGCGTCTAAATCCACCTGCCAACGCAAAGCTTCATGGATGATTGCAATGGCATGTGCTTTATCGTTAGGCGGCAATCTGCGGCAAGCATCAATGGCGGCTTGGTCTAATGATTGGGCTCGGCATTGCACGGCTTGCATCATGGATAAAGCTGCGCGGCGGCTCTCTACTCCCGCTACATCATCATTGGGTTTGGGTTTATTCTGAAAATTTGGATTTTTTGACATGCAGCGCGGTTATAGTAATTTCTGCCAATATGCTATTATTATTGGCCTATTGTCTAAAAACCTCTATAAGATTGAGAGAGCAAAACATAGGACTTACCATGTCTGACGAAGAAATCACCCGATCTACCAAACGACCAAAGCATCTGGATGCGCCTGATTATTTGCGCAAAAATACCGATGTACCAGAGCCGCAAGACATTGAAGAAGAGCAAAATGAGCGCCTGAAAAAAGGGCCAACCCGATATGGTGATTGGGAGAAAAATGGGATTGCTATTGATTTCTAAACGTCTCTCATCTGTTACACTATTGCGGATGGTGCGCACATGCTGCGGCTAATATTGCGCCGATTATGGATGGCGATACCAACATTATTTGCCATCATTATCATCTCATTCTTGCTGATGCGTTTTGCACCGGGCGGCCCATTTGATGGAGAGCGCCCCTTATCGCCAGAGACTAAAGCTGCTCTTGAAAGCAGCTATGGTTTAGATAAACCTATATGGGAGCAAATCATGCTCTATGTCGGGCGGATAGTGCAGGGTGATTTTGGCCCCAGCCTTATTTATCGGGATTTCACCGTCAATGAATTAATTGCACAAGGGCTGCCTATTTCGCTGTTAATTGGTGGATTGGCTTTGGTGTTGGCTAGCGTGATAGGCATAAGCGGCGGATTAATCGCGGCATCAAAAGCGGGCAAAGCGATTGATGAAATTTTAATGCTATTGGCAACATTGCTAACCGCATTGCCTACATTTGTGACGGGGCCATTATTGGTGCTTATTTTTGCATTTACCTTGGGGTGGTTTCCAGTATCGGGCATGGATGAAGGCATATCGTGGCTGGTGCTGCCAGTAATAGCATTATCATTGCCCATAGCAGGTGCGATTATGAAATTGGTCCGCGCGGGCCTTGCGGTGCAATTAAGTCAAGATCATTTACGCAGCGCAAAGGCGCGCGGCTTATCGCCTGTTAACCGCCTATTTCGCCATGCATTAAGGCCAGCCCTTGTTCCAGCAGCAAGCTATTTGGGGCCAGCAGCAGCAGGATTATTGACGGGCGCAGTTGTCATAGAAACTATCTTTGGTTTGCCCGGTTTGGGCCGTTATTTTGTCCAAGGAGCACTCAACAGGGATTATCCATTGGTGCTAGGCGTGGTGACGCTCTATGCGGGGCTGATTATCGCCTTTAACTTGCTGGCGGATATTATTTATGGCTGGCTTGATCCGCGGATGCGCGATTCATGATGCGTATTTCTATCATATTGGTTGCTATCATGGCAGCGCTCGCTGTGTTTTTGCCCTTTTTATTGCCATGGGACTATGCCCAGATTGATTGGGATGGCGTTAACTTGGATATGACATCAACCGAAGCCTGGCAGCGCGGGCATTATTTGGGCAGCGATGATATTGGCCGTGATCGGTTAGCACGAATTTTGGCGGGAACACGCATTACAATGAGCGTCGCACTCGCTGCTGCATCGGTTGCCATGATAATCGGCATTGCATGGGGCGTTATTGCGGGATGGGTTGGCGGACGCACCGAAGATATTATGATGCGCATAGTTGATGCGCTTTATGCCCTGCCATTCATGTTTATCGTGATTGTATTGATGGTGGTGTTTGGACGCTCAATTTTATTGGTATTCATTGGCATTGGTGCTGTGGAATGGTTGACGATGGCGCGGGTCGTGCGCGGCGAGGTAAAAGCGATAAAATCGCGGCCCTTTATCTTGGCGGCAAAAGCCAGCGGTGCATCGTCAATATCTATCATTTTGCGGCATATATTGCCCAATATAATGGGCGTCGCCATTGCCTATTTAATGCTGACGGTGCCGCAAGTCGTTATGGTTGAGAGCTTTTTATCCTTCTTGGGCTTGGGCGTTCAAGAACCAATGACGTCGCTAGGCATATTGGTCAATGAAGGGGCGGCCCAGATGGAGATTAATCCAGCGGCATTGCTATTGCCAGGTGGGGTATTGATATTATTAATCATCAGCCTGACTATCGCAGGGGAGAGGCTGCGCGATAGGATTAATGCAGGCGCTATTAAAAACCCCAATGCGGGCGCATCATGATTTATAGCGCGCGCAACTTGTCGATTGAAATTGATAGCACTGCTTTGGTGCATGATGTGAATTTTGATATAGCAGCAGGCAAAATATTGGCATTAGCGGGGGCATCGGGATCGGGCAAAACATTGACCTGTCTCTCGCCATTTGGATTAAACGCAGGGCAAGCCTCTGGCAGCGCGATATTATTGGGCCAAGACATTATCGGATTATCCGAACATATATTATCGCCCATTCGTGCGCGCGATGTTGGTTTCATCTTTCAACAGCCGCTTACGGCCTTAACGCCGCACCTTAATATAGCCGCGCATCTAACAGAAGCTTCTATGCAAGCTGGTATTTCGCCATCGCACGAGAGCTTAATCAGCATGTTAGAGAGGGTTGGGTTGTCCAGGCCAGCAGATAAATTACGCCAATATCCGCATCAATTATCGGGCGGCGAACGGCAAAGAATATGTATTGCTATGGGGATTGCGCACAATCCAAAATTACTGGTGGCGGATGAACCTACCAGCGCGCTAGATGCCGAATTGCGGCGTGATATCATGCTATTGCTGCGCGATATTTGCCGCGAAGAAAATATGGCAATGTTGCTGGTGAGCCATGATTTAGCATCGATTGAGAGCAGCGCCGATGATGCCATCTTGCTTCAAAAAGGGCGTATAGAGGAGGTTAGTCCGACCCGCTTATTAGTGCAAAAACCCAAAAGCGAATATGGCGCGCGTTTGATGGCGGCAACGCCGCGCATGGACGAAAAACTATCACCTTCACCCCCTGTCGGTGACACTTTGTTGAATGCGCGTGATATATGCGTTAATTTTTCGCGACCTTTTCAATTTTTTCGCAACAAAAGCGAGGATAATATGGTGCGCGCCGTGCGTAATGTATCGCTAACTATTGCCCAAGGCGAGACGTTAGCAATAGTGGGAGGCTCTGGTTCTGGCAAATCTACTTTGGCGCGGGCAATCGCTGGACTGGGACCCATGAGCGAAGGGCAAATAGTCTGGAAAGATAGCGTGTTACCGGCAAAAAGAAGCCGCGAAAACCGGGCCTTGATGCAACCCGTTTTTCAAGACCCAATTGCCAGCCTTGATCCTAAATGGCGCGTGCGCAATATTATTTTAGAGCCGCAAAAATATCTACTAGATGATATGTCTGATATATTGAGCGCAGAAGAATTGCTTATGGAAGTAGGATTAGATTCAGAATTTCTTGACCGTTTGCCTGCACAATTATCGGGTGGTCAGGCGCAGCGCGTTGCTATTGCAAGGGCGTTATCGGTAAATCCGCAGCTGCTGATTTTGGATGAAGCGACTTCTGCGCTCGACCCATTAGCTGCGCATAGCATTGCTCAGACATTACAAAATTTACAGGAAAAACGGGGTCTTGCTATCATGATGGTGACGCATGATTTAGCATTGGCACGCCGTATAGCGCATCAAATTGGTGTGATGAAAGACGGGCAATTGGTGGACTATCAATCCAAAGAAAGTTTATTTGCTAATCCGCAGCACGAAGCAACTCAGGCGCTGATTCACAATAGCCATTAAATTGTTCGCTAGAAACAAAACGGACCGCAGTGCCCCCAAAGCCCTGCGATCCATTTTTGTTTAATATATTTATTATTAGAAGCTTACGCCCAATGTAAATACAACTGCATCGTCAGTTATGCCATCAATTGATGGTAATCCAGTATCAGTTGAGATGTAAGCGAGGCTAGCAGTAAGATTGCTTGTCACGGCATAATCAGCGCTGATTGAGAAATCAGTATAATCATTGTCATCAGAAATCGTCAAAGAACCATTATTATAGCCAAAGTGCGCATTTAATGTGATGGGTGTTTCTGGAACGGCAACGGATAAATCTGTATAAAGATAGATATTGTCATTATCAGCGATTGCTGATTGGCTCCAAGCATAATTAGCACCAACGGTTAGAGATGCTGGGCCGAGATCACCAGAGATAGAAGCATAAGGCTCGAAAAAGTCGCTTGGTCCGCCTAATTCTTCGTTACCATTTGGGAAATAGAAGTATAATAGGCCAACATCAGCCGATAAGCCGCCGCCAATATCGCCAGACCAACCGCCATAAATATCAACTTCGGTATGACCAAATGTGTCTGAATCTTCTAATGATGAACCCCAAACACCAACATAAAAACCGCTGTCATGGTTTACATCAATACCGCCTTGAACAGCGATATCACCGTCAGAGAAGCCTAAGCCACGGAAACGATAGTCAGTTGTAAGGGCTGCATTGCCAGATACTGTAAATTCACTTGATGATTCTTCTTCGGCTTCTTGAGCAAAAGAAGGGGTTGCTGTCGCTAAAAGAGCAGCAAGAGATACTTTGCCTGTTAAGGCTATTATGGATGTGCGCATGATTATTCCTTAATTAAAATTGCTATACACATTCCATCCTGCGAACTGGGTGCTGATTATCTTACCTGCTTACCAGTGATGCTGTAGTGGACGATTGTGCACCTGCTAACAAGTGAAAAATGACCATGCATAAAAAATTAGTGCAGCATTGTTGCCCTATTACAACAAAATAAGAGAGCGATGGTTTCTAGTGAAATTTAATTGCTTAAATTATGCTAAAAAATAATGATTTAATGAAATCACTTGATTTTCTTTAATGCGGCTAATGTTTCCTTTGTAATGTCCAGATGGACATCGCGTTGTGGGAATGGGAACTCCACACCATGCTCTTCAAACTCAAACCAAATTTGTTTCATGATATCAGATTTTATATTGCTAACGCCTGCTTGGGGATCTTTTATCCAAATTCGATATTCAAAATTAACACTATTATCGCCAAATTCTTTTATCAAAACCTTAGGCTCTGGCCTTTTTAAAATGCGGCTATGATCTTTTGCAAGCTCCAGCAATATTTTCTCTACTAATTTAATATCGCTATTATAAGCAACGCCAACAGGAATACGGACGCGCACATTTTTGCTGGAATAAGACCAATTCTCAACTTCATTGGTCATCATATTTTCATTTGGAATTAAATGTTCTTTGCCATCGCGGGTTATGATGGAAACCGCTCTAATGCCGATTTTGTTAACCCAGCCAAAACTATCGCCAATGGCAATAACATCGCCTGGTTTAATCGAACGATCCATGAGCAAAATAATGCCTGAGATTAAATTACCAAAGGTTTTTTGTAGACCAAAACCAATTGCTAAACCAAAGGCACCAGAGAAAAATGCTAATGCCGTTAAGTCGATACCCAATATATCCATAGCCAATAAAAAGCCGACAACGATCATCGCGACGTTGGATAATTTCTCTACCAATACGCGCTGCCCATCATCAACATGGCTATTGCGCTCTAAGAGTATAGAGATTAATCGCCCGCCCAATCTTATGGCAGCAATAAAGACAATAACGACTAAGACTGCGGTTATGGCAAATTCTAATGTGAGTGGAAATCCGCCAATAGTTTCCGCTTCATCTGGTTTCACAGCAGATAATTTATGACCAAATCCCGTCAATGTGCTGTGCATTGTCCAGATGAATAAGGCGAATGAAACCGCTGTTGCGCTCCAAAAGCCGATTTTCAACCCGCGCAGTAATTTTTGTGCCATTGCTGCGATACAAAAAGTCATCGCTAATGCTAATAATAATTGCGGATATATATCCCAAGGATAGAGATATAATGCCACAGCTAATAGCAATGCAGATATTAAATTGGTGGTAATCGAGCTGGCGACTTCCAACAAATCAACATGTTTGATTTCCTCATGCCCTTCGACAAGTTGATATAATTTAGGACCAATAAACCGGCCAATAAAATAAGCAATGCAAACTGCAGCAGCTATTATTGCAACAGCTATGGCAATCATAACCCATTCAGATTGCGTTGGAAAATCTGCAATCAAGTCCATCCAATATTCGGCCATTATTTCATTTCCTTGTTCATTGCTTGCGCTAGATCCGCGATAAGATCATTGCAATCTTCTAGGCCAATTTGTAGTCTAATGACCGCGCCATCTTCTTGCCATTGGGTTGCGCTGCGGTTTTGTTCGGGATGAACAAGAAGCGCTAAGCTCTCAAACCCACCCCAGCTAAAGCCAATCCCATAAAGGTTGAGATTATCGATGATATGCGCTGCCCTTTTCTTATCGCCTTTAATGATAAAGGAGAATAATCCGGATGACCCTTTATAATCACGTTTCCATATTTTATGCCCCGGACATGATGGCAATGCGGGGTGAAGCACTTTATCGACATCGTCGCGTTTATCCAGCCAATGCGCTATTTTTAGGGCTGATTGCTCGTGCGTTTTTAAACGCGCCGCCATAGTGCGCAGACCGCGCGCTGCCAAATATGCATCATCGGGGGATACGACTTGACCCAATTGGCGCGCCGTTTTTCTCAGGCGCAACCAATATTTCTCATGCGTAGTAAGCGAACCCATCATCACATCGCTATGACCAACAATATATTTTGTGGCGGCGATAATGCTAATATCAATACCTTTTTCTAAGGCAGGATAAAAATAGGATGTTGCCCACGTATTATCGAGCAATGTGATAATATTATGTTTTTTCGCAACTGCGCAAATTGCTGGAATATCGGTAATTTCAAAGGTTAAACTGCCGGGACTTTCCATCAAAATGGCCTTGGTATTGGCGCAGAATAATTCTTCTATAGCGCTGCCAATTAAGGGATCAAAAAAGCGGGTTTCTATGCCCATTCTTTTTAACAATCCATTGGCAAACCCGCGCGATGGGTCATAACTATTGTCACTCATGAGCAAGACATCACCGGGCTTTAACACCGATAATAATGCGATATTAATAGCAGCTACCCCTGATGGAAATAATAATGTCCCATAAGCACCAGAGGTTTCCGGCGATTCCATTTCGGTAATGGCCTTAGCCAGCGACCATTGGGTTGGACTGCCGCGGCGGCCATAGAAAAATTCTTCGTCCCCGCCGCGTTTAACGCCATCGGCTAGATCGGCGCAATTATCATATAAATGCGTACTGGCCCGCCAAACAGGGGTGTTCACAACTGGCCCTGTCCACTCTGGATCACGGCCAGCGGTCACAATTTTGGTATCGGGTGCGCTATTATCTATCGCACTTTTATCCGAGTCCTTATGCTCTTTATTAGAGCCATCCTTAGGTGGTTTGCTCAAATCCGCTCCTAATTATGCGCTTTCTTTTGGCGTATCGCTATCGGCTGCCCATTCTGACCAGCTACCATCATAGAGCGATACATCTTCTTTGCCCATTAATTTCAAGCCAAATATGAGCACGGATGCTGTCATGCCGCTACCGCATGTGGTAATCATGGGTTTGGATAGATCAACGCCTGATCCGCTAAAAGCAGCACTTAATGCATCACCAGTTTTCCATGTGCCATCATCATTGAATAAAGAGCCATGCGGCAAATTACAGCTGCCAGGAATATGCCCAGAAGGAAGTGCTGCATTAGGTTCGGCATCGCTACCATTAAAACGACCTGCGGGACGTGCGTCTAATACGGCGGCATCTTTGCTATGCAGGTTGGACAGCATATCGGCCTTAGTGCGCACGGCGCTATCATCTTTCCACACGGTGAAATGGCGGTGGCGTAATGTTTCTTTGCCTGTATCAAGCGCGCGGCCTTCGGCTTTCCATTTGGCCAATCCACCATCCAGAACGGCCACTTCATGCGCACCAAATATAGTTAGCATCCACCATGCACGGCAGGCGCTTTTCAAGGGGCTATCATCATAAACTACAATGCGGCTGCCATCACCAAGGCCCAATGATTGCATACGGCTCGCGAATTTTTCAGCAGTTGGCAGCATATTGGGAATATCAGAGCTGCTATCCGTAATTTCTGCCAAATCCATAAATACAGCACCAGGTATATGGCCGCCTTCATATTCAGCCGCAGGGTTGCGTCCAGAACCAGGCAAGAAAAGAGTGGCATCAATAACCCGCAAGTCAGATGCTCCTAATTCATTAGCTAGCCATTCTGTTGATACCAATTGTTCCATATTCCACGCCCCTTAATAGTGAATCTATAGCGTTAAGACTATAAGCGAAATTTGCTTTAGTCGAGCATTGTTCACGCCAGATGTTGATTTTTGGATTTTGCTCTTAAATGATGTATTTTTGTAACAATTTTATGGCGAATGAAGAACAAATCACTTGTTAAATCGCAGATGAAGGATTTGATCCAATCATATATAATCCAGTCCCATGGCGTTTTAGCCAATCATCAGCCTCTAATCTGTCGCCTTCATATATGGTGTCGAGCCATTCATAGAAAGCTGCGCTATGATTCATATGTTTGATATGCGCCACTTCATGGGCAATCACGCTACACCGCACCGAAACAGGCGCCATTATTAAGCGCCAATTGAGCCGAATAGTGCCGCGCGTTGAACAGCTCCCCCAACGGCCCCGCGCATCGCCGATAGATAATTTAGGAACAGGAGCTTTGGCAATAGTGCAATAATGCGCAATATCGTCGCTATATGTTATACGCGCTTGTTCTTTCATCCATCTTATTATGCGATTTGGGATATGGTCTTTTGGCCCTCCAAGACGAATGATGCCAGATTCTTGGATTATTTTACGGCCTAAATCTTCATCCCATTCGATGATATGCGTTTCACCTTCAAATGCAATTTGTGCACCATCCTTAATCTCCACCGCTTTTGGGGCGGTTTCAAAACGGGTTGCTATCCATTGTGTTTTGCGGTGGATAAATTCAATCGCACTATCATAAGGCGCATGCATAGGCAGCGATATTTTAATGACGCCACGCACAACATCAGTACGCAGCGATATATTGCGCGAACGCGGATTGCGCTTCCATACCAATCCTATTTCACGCCCCTCGATTGTAATAGAATCGGGTTCGCTAGAGCGGTTTTTCGATAATATGCTGTTCAATCGGTCCAGCATGATCCTCCGATATAGCGCGTCCGCGAACGGACATGCCTGCCTCAACTATGGTTTCATGGCTGCCGCTTTTCAGATAATGCCAATCATAGAGCGGTTTGCCTTCTGCCCTTAATTTATAAGCACATGTATCGGGAAGCCAAGGAAAATCATCGACATTATTTTTGGTAAGCCGAATACAATCGGGCACTAAGAAGCGCCGCCGCCGATAATCGCTGCATTGGCCGCTCTGCGTATCAAGCAATTTACAGGCGACATTGGTGGGATATATGCGGCCAGTGTCTTCGTCTTGAACTTTATGCAGACAGCATTTTCCGCATCCATCGCATAATGCTTCCCATTGGGCGCGGTCTAGGCTCTCAAGTGGAAGTTCCCAAAAATTTATGGTCTCAGGCGCGCTCAATCTAGCGCACCCATTTGACAAGTTCTTGCATGACCAATTTTGGCGAACCTTCGTCTATTTCTGTGTTGGGATCATCAAGCGGCAGCAGCGCCAATGGTAAACCATCGGGCGCCATTAAATAGGCAAGCTGCGAATGCGCCATTAAATAATTATTCTCTGGGTCAACAGCGCCCTCTGTTGGCTCGACCTTATTATATATAACAGCAAATTTTTTCGCGGTTTGCGCTGTTTCTTCGTCGCTACCGCTGAGGCCAATGAGGCGCGGATGAAAGGCAGCGGTAAATTGTTTGAGTATATCGGCTGTATCGCGCTTTGGATCAATGCTAATGAATATGGGTTGGATTTTGGCGGCAAGCTCGGCTTCATCATTTTCAAATTCAATCAAACCAGCCATTAAATTTTGCATATCCGGAGAACAAATATCGGGACAGCTGGTATAGCCAAAATAGACAATACGATATTGACCATCAAATTCTTTATAGGTGCGTGCTTGCCCATTTTGGTCGGTTAATGTGAAATCACCGCCAATGGTTGCCCCTGCTAGCGGTGCATCGGATAATGGGATTTGTTCATTACCGCACCCTATAACGAACATGGAAAATAACGCTGTTAAGGCTATATTTTTAAGCGATCTATTATTGGGTTTCTGGGATGAGCCCATATGATTATTTTTGTTCATTTGAAATCCATAGTGATAATGCTAATAAGGGAATCGATATTTGGCTTTATAGAGCCAGAATAAGATTTAACATATAATATTTGGG
Source organism: uncultured Sphingorhabdus sp. (assembly GCA_947492905.1). Taxonomy (GTDB): domain Bacteria; phylum Pseudomonadota; class Alphaproteobacteria; order Sphingomonadales; family Sphingomonadaceae; genus Sphingorhabdus_B. The sequence continues at coordinate 653,306 of CANLOL010000001.1, forward strand.
GTTTAGTGCATGTCGTCTCTATCTATCAAAGGCATATTTTTGAAATCAGCAATAATGTTATCTGTATTTTTTGGCCTTCAAAATACAGCGCAAGCCCAATTTACAAATACCGATAGTGATAAATTTTTGGAAGCGGTTGATAAGCGCGATGGCGCAGAAGCCACTAAATTTATCGATCAAGGCCTTGTGAATACTAAACAACGCATAACAGGCCGTACAGCCTTGCACATTGTGGTCGAGCGCCGCGACTCGAGATGGTTGAATTTCTTATTGGCCAAAAAAGCACGTCCTGACGTTAAGGATCGCGATGGGCTCTCTCCGTTAATGCGCGCTGTGGAGTTAAATTTTGTCGAAGGCGTTGAATCTATTTTATCGCGCAATGCTAATGTTGATTATCCTAATCGTAGCGGTGAAACGCCGCTCATTAAAGCGGTGCAATTGGGGCGTCCAAATTTGGTGCAGATATTATTAGATGCAGGTGCTGATCCTGATCGTAATGATATTATTCAAGGCCTTTCAGCCCGCGAATATGCAGCGCGTGATCCGCGTAAAAGCAGATTATTAGCAATGATTGAAGCCCATGAAGAAAAGAAAAAGAAAGAGGCTGAAGAAAAAGGCCAAACCGGCAAAGGCCTTGATTTATCGGGTTTCACTGGTCCAACGCTGGATTGATAGACAATTTAATCAAATTGTTTTTCGCTGCTAGCGAATATCAAATAAAATATTAATCCAAATATAGTGACGGCGCCGCCAGTTTGGAACACTAAGGTCCATGAGCTTGTCTCGCTCAATATCCAGCCTGCGAAATATACGCTAATCGCCCCTGCAAATGTTCCTGCGGTGTTGGTAATGCCCAGCAATGAACCTGCATGGCGCGGGGCAAGATCCATATGATTGACCGAGAAACCGCCTGTCACAAATGCACCAAGGGCGGCCCCAGCGCTCATAATGGCAATCGCGACATAGGCATCGGGAGCAAAACCAACGCTCAACATAGATATGCTAATGCCGCCAAATCCGATCAGCATCATTAATTTACGCACTTTGATAACCGCCATACCATTTTTAATCAGATGATCGGCGCTAAAGCCGGCAATGTTGAGGAATAGAAAGGTACAGATATGCGGCATGATCGCCAATATTCCGACATCGGCAATATCTATTCCATAAGCGCCGCTTAAAAATGTTGGCAGCCATGATAATATCAAAAATAAGGTCCAATTGTTGCAAAAATGGGCGACAATGATAGCCCAAACAGACGTATTTTTCATGACTTTGCCCCAAGGTAATTTGCCTGGTTGCGTATCGCCGCCCGTCCCATCATGAATGATTTTCAACTCATCACTGGTTATTTTGGGATGATCTTTGGGCTGACTTGTCACCATATAATGCCAAATTATGCACCATATAAACCCTGCAGCGCCAAACAGATAGAATGACCATTCCCACCCCATTTTAATGACGATAATCGGTGTTACCAATAGTGCGAAAATAGTACCAGCAGCAATACCGCTATTGGCAATAGCAACAGCACGGGAACGTTCGAGCAACGGTATCCAGCGCCCATAAAGGCTATAAAATGATGGAAAAGCAACGGCTTCGCCCATGCCCATTAATATGCGCATCATGATAAGAGCGGTTAAACCTATGGCTGCGGCTGGTGGTGTAAAAATCGTGAAGAGTGACCAAGTGACAACCCCTATTCCAAGGACAATTTTACCGCCATATTTATCGGCCAATCGCCCGCCAATGATTTGCAATAAAGCATAGCCAATGAAAAAGCTGCTATAGATACGGCCTTGGGTTTCTTCGTCCCAGCCATAGTCTGCGACCATTGGGATCATGGCAATAGAGATATTAACGCGGTCGATAAAGCAAATGAAGATCGCAACAAATACTAAAAACACTAATATATGGCGTTGCTGCATAACATCTCTCTCACTTTAATCTCTTGATTAATATCTTAGGCAGGTTGTCCTGAAAAGCAAAGTTATTCGGTGGTTTCTTGATTAATATTCTCTCGCCGTTACGTCATGGCTATATATCCAATCCAGCGCCATAGCAGTGACTTTGTTTCCGCTCACTTTATCGGCTAATCGTAGCGATGTTTGCTTGCGGATTCGACTAGCTTCATCTTTATTATGGAATGTTTGCATATTGGCATTCGCGGCTTTTTGCATTTTTGATGTGCGTGCTATTCGGTGGTTATAGAATTGCACTAGACCTCCAATCTGATAGGCTGATAATAATTGCGCTAATATATAGCTATCTTCGATGGCCATAGCCGCCCCTTGCGCCATAAAAGGTAACATAGCATGGGCGGCATCGCCCAATAGGATTGCGCGGCCATCATGCCAGTGCGCCAGAGGTTCGCGATCATATAAAGCCCATTTGAAATGCGTATCCGATTTATCAATTAAAGATGTGATAATCGGATGCCATCCATCAAAATCCGCCAGTACTTCTTCTTTGCTGCCTTGCTGATGCCAATCTTCACCATCACTTTCTTGGGGGTTATCAGTTTCAACCACGCCAACGAAATTCGCCAACGCATTGCCCAATAAATAGGTAACAGCATGCTTGCCTTGCCCCATCCAGACGCTGGCGGCTGGCGGCGGGATATTACGGCCAAGCCGCGCCAATGGAACAGTCATGCGCCATGCGATATTGCCAGTATATCGCGGTCTTACAGGGCCACATATTTGATGGGCAATCACCGATTTAATGCCATCTGCACCGATTAAAATATCGCCAGCTATTGCGCTGCCATCGGCTAGCTTTGCTGTTATCGATTGCTGATTTTGTTCATAACCAATGACAGGCGCATTTAAGGTAATAGCATCGGGGGATTGCGCGCTGAGCGCGTCCAACAAAATACAGATTAGTTCGGCGCGGTGTATGTGTAAATAAGGCGCACCATAACGCCGCTCCATCTGGCTTCCCATTGGGCTGCTCATAATGACTTTGCCGCTCATGCCATCGCGCATTTGCGAGGCTACGGGGCGAAAAGCTGCGGCCTTAATGGCATCGCCCAAGCCCAATGCCTGCAGCACTTGCATTGCATTGGGGCTGAGCTGAATCCCTGCGCCAACTTCGCTTATGGCAGGGGCTTGTTCAAGCACCTCTACTTGCCAGCCTTTGGCCAGCAAGCATAGAGCGCTGCATAAGCCGCCAATACCACCGCCGATAATCAGCGCTTTCATGGTAAGGCGGAATATGCAGTTTCAGACATAGGTTTATTTAGCCCATACGGTGCAGGGCGCAAATTTTATTGCCTGCTGGATCACGCAAATATGCTAAATATAGAGGGCCCATGCCGCCCTCGCGAACACCAGGAGGGTCTTCGATTGCAGTACCGCCATTGGCAACACCAGCCGCATGCCATGCATCGGCTTCTTCAGTGCTGGCTGCTGCAAAGCCAACTGTGCCGCCATTCATGCCGCATGCTGGCTGTCCATCAATAGGCTTGCTGATAGAGAAAATACCTGTTGGCGTAATATAGAAACAGCGTCCTTTATCGTCGATTACACCTTCGGGGTGACCCATGGCTCCCAATACTGCATCATAGAATTTTTTCGCTTCATCGATATCATCTGCACCGACCATGATATGGCTAAACATCTTATTCTCCTTATATTTATAGTGATGCCAACCTAGTGATTATTTTTGGAAAAACTAGCGCCAACATTCAAAATGATACTATATTTGCCTATCTATAGATTATCTCTAACCGCTAATTTACAGATTTTATGAGTATCACCCAATCTTCGCTTTTTGACGGTGCGGTTAATTGCAATATACCATCCTTATCAGCCCTAGCATTTTGCGCATCAATAATTTTGCCATTGATAGGATTATGATAGGAGATTTCATAAGATTGTCCGGCGCTGGCGATATTAAGAATTGCTGTGCCGCCATCGATTAAATAGAGGGCATAAATATCTTTGTCTTTGCCCAAACAATAAACATCGGCTCTATTTACCAATGCATTACAGGGCTTCATCTCCCAATATGGCAGGTGGCTATCAAAGAAATTAAGTGCAACCGCAGTTTGTTTCCAGAGGCTCTCACGCAAACGCCAATCTTCTGATGATAGATCATTGGCGGGATATTTTGCGCCGAAATACCATTCCACACCGCCGCCGCCGCCCAATAAATGCCCCCAAAGCGCATGACGGCGCAGACTTTGATGGTTATCAGGGTCCAGAGAATCGGGCAGAGCGCCAACATCCCATTTGCCAATTTCATCCATAGTAATCAGCCATTCACGGCCCGATTTCGCAGCAAGCGCGCGCCATTTTTGTACTTCGGAATTGACGGTCTCCCGCTCGGCTACTTGAAAAGAAAGCCCATCTAAACCCGCTTCATTGATCAATGGGCCAGCGATTTTATCTTTGTCAGGGGCTTCGGCATGTGTGTGCAATAAAACAGGATGATTATAGGGATCTGTAGCGTGAAAATATTGAATCATCTGACGACGTTGATCGTCATTTTGTCCTTCGGGTCGCCAATGCACTGGCCCATTTTCTTCGCCTAAATTCCACACAAGGGCATTATGATGACCAAAACGAGCGATCAGTTCTGAAAGATATAATTTGCGCTGAAATCCTGTGTCTCCGCCATCGAGCATTAATTCATTTTCTGTTTCTTGGGTGACGATATGCAACATGATTCCTTTGGATTGCATATGATCGAATAATATTTCCCATTGATCCAATTTGCTGCTGTCAAAACGGGTAAAATCTTTTGGGTCATGATAGGGCCATACATCTTTGCCATCGCCCATTATATTCAGCGTTAGAAAATAGGCTGTATTCATCTGTTGCGATGCCAGATAATTTATAGCGCCAATGATAGATTTTCCTTTATCGCCGCGCCATACAGGGTCACCGGCTTGCCAATCTTTGAGATGCGGCGCAAAGTTATGGATGGTGCCGCCGGCATCGGATTCGCCGTCCCGCGCATTATCATCTATCCGATATGTCGCATCAAAATCTTCATAACCGAGCAAATTCTCTGGGCTATTTGTTCCGCCTTTCAGCCAATATTTTTTGGACTGAGCAAATTGAAAAAGGCCATTATGCGCAGTGAGGAAGCCTCTATCAGCATTGCGGAAATCCGGTGCAGCTTTATCCGATTCTATAACCAAAAAATCGCCGCTATCCTGGGATAATGCTATGGTTTCACCAGCGGTCAGATCTGGATTGAGTATGATATTCTTGCCTTTTGATAGCCGCGCCTGCCATTGCCATTTCCCGATAGTATCGGGGCTAAAGCGCACTTGCCAAATATCGCCCGTGTTGCTTCCTGTTTGCGCAGAATTTCCGTCTGCTGCGTAAAATCCTCTTATAGTTTGGCGCTTTTCGCCTTGGGTAAAAGTAACGCTTAACCGATAATCTGTGAACGGGTTTGTCGCATCAGTTTCGGATGTTTCAGGCCCATTAAAAGAAAGTTGTAATTTATGCCATTGCATAACCACAGGGCCGCCGCTTTCTTTGGCGGGGATAATGGGCGCATCATTAAGCGAAGGCGTTAATCTTAATCGCTCTAGGCTTGTTAATTCTGGTTCTCCACCGCGATTGCCCGTGCCAGAGGCTGTGTAAACATAATCGCCTATCACGGCAAAACCCGAGCCATGCCGCCCGCGATTGAGCGATGGCCAAGCATGCCATTTTTGCGTTGCTATATTATAGGCCTCGACCTCATTATGCGCGATTTGTTGAGAGCCGCTCTCCCCTCCACCGATAATGATATGGCCATTCCAAGATAAAGCCATATTGCCAGCACGCTGTGTTGGGATAGCGCGGATATTATCCATCTCCTGCCAAGTCTCGCTAGAAAGATCAAAAACATCACCGATAGATGTGGTTTGTTCAAAGCTTAGCTTTTTTGCATATTCGGATCGTCTGCCTGCAAATGCATATAATTTGTCATTATAGATCGCCGCTTGAAAATGATCGCGTGCTTGCGGGGCATCGGGTAAAACGCGCCATTGAGCCGTAGCTGGATCAAATTCATCTAACCATGGGACATAACCATTTTGATGCCCATTGGTAATGCCGCCGACCATATATATTTTATTGCCATGCAATATCGCACCAGCTCCGCCGCGCCTGCGTGCCTCTGGGATTTCTGGGCCATATTCAAAACGATCTTCTTCGGGATAATAGATTAATATCCGATCCAGCGGTTTTTCATTGGGCCAGCCGCCCGTCATTGCCCCCATAATATAGATGGCATCACCATAAACGACAGCTTGAAAATGATGCAGCTCTATGGGCGTAGGCCCTTTTTGAGTCCATATATTGGTGGCGGGATCATAAACATCAACGGGGTTAATCCGGCGACCTCCTATAAGATATAATTTATCCTTATAAGCGATCAGAGCTGCTTCATGTCTGGCCGTTGGCTGCCCTTGTGCGGATAATGTTTCCCATTCAGTAGTTTTGACATTCGCAATATCGGTTGCGCAGGATGATAAGAATATCAAAGATATGAAAACCATGATGTGACGAATGAAAGGCGTCGATGACATAGCAATTCCCTATATTATATGTGCCACTCTAATATTATCATCTATGGCTAATTTATATAGTATAGATAAGCAACTCTTCTCATCGCATAAATAATATATTGATAATGTATCAATGCTTTTGCAGCATCGCTTCCATCAAGGATGACCTTAGCCATATGAGCTGAATTAATGAGTGCAAAACCATCGGCGAAATTTCCATCAATGGTTTGCTGTTCGATACAATACTCTATGCGCCCTTTATCGGAATACTACTGTTCTATTGCCATTAACAAATACCCGTTTTTCGGCAACCCAACCAACAGCACGGGCCAAAACGCGTGCTTCAATATCGCGGCCCATACGGATTAAATCTTCCGGACTATCACGGTGATCAACGCGCTCAACCGCTTGCTCGATAATCGGCCCTTCGTCCAAATCAGCGGTGACAAAATGTGCTGTTGCACCGATTAATTTCACCCCGCGATCATGCGCGCGATGATAGGGCCGTGCGCCTTTGAAACCGGGTAAGAAGCTGTGGTGGATATTGATGCAGCGACCTTCAAGACGTTCGACCAAATTGTCTGATAAAATCTGCATATAGCGCGCTAGAACCAGATAATCAGCATCCAAATCATCCATTAATGCAACAATAGCATCTTCTTGCGCGGCGCGCGCGTTATCATCTGTAACTGGTAAATATATAAAGGGCACATCATGCCATTTTGCCATATGCTCTAGCGTTTGATGGTTGGAAATAACCGCTGCGATTTCTACTGGCAAAGAACCGGTACGCCAGCGATGCAGCAGATCGTTCAAACAATGGCTGCCTCTGGAAACGGCGATAATGATCTTTGGTTTTGTATCCGCTCTCTCGATGCTCCAATTGAATTGGAATTTTTCAGTGAGCGGGAGAAAATCATCGCGCAAACATTGCAATGTTGGGCAACGGCCAGCATCATGAAAACGCACACGCATAAAAAACTGCCCTGTTGCAAGGTCGGCATGCTGCTGACTGCTAAGAATGAAGCCATCATTTTGTGCTAAAAAACTGCTAACATGGGCAACAATGCCTGTTTTGTCCTTGCAGGTTAGAGTCAAAATATATTCGTCATGGGGTGCTTTGGTCATATTAAATATTTCATGCCGTGTTTGGGGGTTAATTATAGCATTTGATAGGCGGATGCGTTTTTATATTCCAGTAATTTTATATAATATTGTTTCGGTTGCATATCGCAATCTTTTGCGCTTTAGTTGCGCTTGAGATGAGGAGAATAGAATATGACAGCATATGTGAGCGGCGAGTGCGCGGATAAATTTTCGGCTTTGCGCACTGCGTTTGAAAAAAACTTCACCGATAGAGGTGAAATGGGCGCATCATTATGCGTTAGCGTCAATGGCGAAACTGTCGCTGATCTATGGGGCGGTATGGCCGATACGGATGATCCTTGGACGCGCGATACAGTCTCTATCATCTTTTCCTGCACCAAAGCGGCCACAGCGCTATGCGCCCATATGTTGATTGAGCGCGGTCAGCTCAACCCAGCGGCTTTGGTGTCTGAATATTGGCCTGAATTTGCGCAAAATGGCAAAGAAAATACCACCGTCCAAATGATGCTTAATCATGAAAGCGGTGTTCCTGCTTTTCGCGACCCTATCCCAGCAGGCGGCTTTAATGATTGGGATTATATGATCGGCCGTATCGAAAAAGAAGAAACGCATTGGCCCGTGGGCACGCGCAATGGTTATCATATGGTGAGTTTTGGCTGGACCGTTGGTGAATTGGTGCGCCGCGTTTCGGGCAAGTCGTTGGGCGAATTTTTCCGCGATGAAATAGCCGTGCCGCTCGGTATAGATTATTGGATTGGTTTGCCCGATGATGCAAAACCGCATATCGCGCCTATTATCCCGCACATGCCTACGCCCGAAGATATGATTACGCAATTTGCCCAAAATTTGATGACGAAGCCTGATTCTATTCAGGCATTATCCTTTATGAATACTGGCGGTTGGTCGCCCAATGATCCTGCAGCGCATAAGGCGCAAATTGGCGGTGCTGGGGGCATATCCAATGCGCGTTCTCAAGTGGCAATATATGAGGTGCTAGCTAATGGCGGGTCGCACAATGGAGTTACATTATTATCTGCGGATTATATTGATAAAATGCGCCGCGTTTCCACAGCAACGCAAATTGATGCGACATTATTAGTCCCAACACGCTTTGCTTCGGGTTTTATGAAATCTATGGATAATCGCGCGCACAAAGGCGGCGAGCATATGACCTGCCTAATGGGTGAAGGGGCATTTGGTCATGTTGGTGCTGGTGGTTCCATAGGATTTTCAGACCCCGATCATGGTCTAGCTTTCAGCTACACTATGAACAAAATGGGTCCCGGATTATTGTTGAATGAGAGATGTCAAAATTTGATCGACCTGACCTATGAGATTATAGCGGGCTAGAGCGTTAGACCGCCATCGACGGAAATAGTTTGGCCGCATATATAGCGTGCCTTATCTGATGTTAAAAATAAGGCTGCATCGGCCATATCATCCACAGTGCCTAGCCGCCCTGCGGGAATAGAGCGCAATGTTGCCTCTAATCTCTTTGGGTCTTCGGTGGTTACTTTGGTCATTTTGGTGGCGACCATTCCAGGGGCTATGCCATTCACTCTTATACCTTCGCGCGCCCATCCTTGGGCTAAGGATTTAGTCAGGCTGATCGCCGCTGATTTTGATGCTGCATAAGCGGGCGTTCCCATTTGCGCTCTATATCCAGCAACCGAACTAATGATAATTAAATTGCCGCTGTTTTTGGTCAGAGCAGCTTTGAATCGCATCGCGCAATGCATCAAGCTGTCAAGATTGACACTTATCACTTTGTCCCATCCATCTAGATCATATTCGCCGCGTTTATATTTGACGATGCCTTGGCTTAATATCAATATATCTACATCAACATCAGGGCTATTGGCAATTGCATTGCTGTCGCTTACATCGACGCAGTTATAGTGCAGGCCTTCTAAATCGCAGCCATCTTCTTTTTTATAATCGCTGGCTTGCGACCTTGTTCCCCACACATGCACATTACCCCCTGCTGCACGATAGGCTTGCGCTATTCCATTGCCGATGCCGCTCGATCCACCAACAACTACTATATCTTTCCCGCTATAATCCATTAATCAAACCCTCTCTATACAATATTAAGCACATATAGCTTGATATATGAAGCTATGATTTCTACGCCTACATCAGAGGAGAACTATTATGCAGCAGGCCCATGATTTCAAAGCCGATTGCGATGCACTATATGCATTATTAGAGCCGCTGGGTGCTAGCGATTTTGCTCAAGAAACAGGTTTCAAAGGATGGACCTTTGATATGATATTGCGGCATCTCTATATATGGAATGGCGCGGCGGCCTTATCGCTCGCTGGCGCATTAAATGATGATGATAGCCAATTTATGGGCTTTTTTGCAAAAGTAGGAGAGAGCCTTCAAAAAGGGGCTTTGCCAGATTTTGAACATGATTATTTGGGCGGCCTATCGGGTAGAGAATTGCTCAATCGCTGGCACAATGATTATCCCAAAATCGCTGAGGCTTTTGCCGATGTTGATCCAAAAATGCGCTTGCCTTGGGCTGGGCCTAGCATGTCTGCGCGCTCATCCATCACTGCGCGGCAAATGGAAACATGGGCGCATGCGCAGGCGATATATGATGCGCTAGGTGTGAAACGTATTAATATGGACAGCATCAAAAATATCGCTGTACTAGGGGGCAATACATTTGGCTGGACGTTCAAAAATCGCCGCGAAGAAGTCCCCGATATTATGCCCTATCTTGTGCTGGATGCTCCCTCTGGTGCGCAATGGACATTTGGTGAAGAGAGCGATTCAGAACGCATAGAGGGATTGGCCGAGGAGTTTTGCCAAGTGGTAACTCAAGTGCGCAATATTGCAGATACCAGCCTGAACGTTAAAGGCGATGTTGCAACGCGCTGGATGCAATTTGCACAATGTTTCGCGGGTCGTGCTGTTGATCCGCCAGCAGCTGGAACGCGCTGTATTAAAGCATAGTTGCTTTTCATATCTTAATCGTGCAGTTAAATATGGATTAGGAGAGACATAATGAGCAATTGGCCAAAATTATCATGGGATGGATTACCAAGCGGGCCTTTATCCGGTCTAAAAATCGTAGATGCATCCACGGTGGTCTTGGGGCCAATGGCAACGCTCAATCTGGCTGATCTAGGCGCTGAAGTTATCAAAATTGAAAATGGTGAAGGCAAATTTGCGGGCGATATGATGCGCTATGCTGGGGATTCACCCACGGGGGATTTGGGGCCAATATTTGCAGCGCTGAACCGCAATAAAAAATCGGTCAAAGCCAATCTTAAAAGCGATGAAGGCAAGGCATTGATCGTAAAGCTATTGAAAGGCGCTGATATATTTTTTCATAATGTCCGTATGGCGGGAATGGAGCGTCTGGGCCTTGGCTATGAAGAGGTCAAAGCAATTAACCCCGATATCATCTATGTTCATGCCGCCGGCTTTGGTAAAGATGGTCCTTATGGTGAGCGTCAAGCCTATGATGATTTGATCCAAGCCGCATCGGGCTTTGCCGCATTGTCGGAGCTTCGCGATGGTGAGCGCCCCAATTATGCACCGTCTTTGGTGGCTGATAAAGTTAGCGGGTTGTTCGCGGCCAACGCAATTATGGCGGCCTATATAGCACGCGCAAATGGTCATGGCGGGCAATTTGTCCAAGTGCCAATGTTTGAATGTTTCACTTGGTTTAATATGTTGGAAAATCTCTGGGGTGAAACCTATATCCCTGGTAATGGCAAGCTTGCCTATACACGTTCAATCAACCCGCGCCGCAGACCTTATCCCACTAGCGATGGTTATATTGCGCTTGTTCCCTATAGCGATACGCAATGGGAAGTCTTTTTTGAATTGGCAGGAAAACCGGGGATTTTTAGCGATCCTCGTTTTGCCGATTATAGCAATCGTACCAAAAATATTGGTGCGCTTTATGCGCTGATTGAGGAATCTACAGCAACCAAAACTACCGATGAATGGCTTGCGTTAATGGATGAAAATAATATTCCTGCCATGCGTTATAACCGTGTTGCCGATGTGCTTGATGATGAGCATTTGACGGCCGTTGATTTCTTTCAAGAGCGCCATAATGAAACTATGGGCGATTTTAGGTCCATGCGTCATCCCGTCCATTATAGCGAAACCCCAGCATCCACCTATGGTGATCCATCACCATTGGGCGGGGATAGCAAAGAAATATATGAAGCATTGGGCCTTAAAAACCCTGCATAAAGTATGGATCACGCGTTTATTTTAATATTCCGCGCATGATAAGGCCAACCGTATGTTCGCGATAATCATCGCGCATTTTATCGGTAATGTCGGATTGATTATAGCAATGACGCAATACCAATCGGGCTGAGAAAAAGCGATCTGCTGCGCCCGTCACTGTGAAATAAAACATCTGCGGATCAATATCGAGAAATACACCTTCCGTGATGCCATCCTCGACCAATGTGGCGTATGATTTTGAAATTGGGATCAGATATTTTTCGGCGATACTTTTGGCTTCTTTTGCGGGATTATCGCGCACCATGCGCATCAGCAAACGATTCAAATAAGGATAATCATAATAGGTATCGATCGCCTTGCTAATATGCAGCGCAACTTTGTCCTTGGCGGGCATATCGATTTTCACAAGCGCCGCCAAATCATGGACAATGCGGCTCATGTCGCGTTCCAATAATGCGAGCATCAAACCATTTTTATTGCCAAAATAATATTTCACCAAAGCACTATTAAGGCCTGCTTTCGCAGATAATTCGCTTAGAGATAGGTCGATTGTATCGCCGCTGCGCATAATTTCAGATGCAGCATCCAATAGCTGCAATTCTGCTGAATTTGCTTCTGCTGATTTATTTATATCATTCATAATTTATGCCCCAATAGGCGAAATATAGCTATGCCCTAGCGTTAGCTATAATGAAGCATCATTGATAGTCAACCTCATCCCACCATGGGAAAAAATCAGGCATATCTTGGCTAACTTTATCGGGATATTGCGCATCGCGTTTTTCCAAGAAGCTAGCGATGCCTTCTTTGGCATCATTTGTTTTGGCGCGGGTATATATACCTCGGCTGTCAATTTTATGCGCTTCCATTGGATGAGCAGCGGCCGGGTTACGCCACATCATATGACGCGTAAGGGCCACCGAAACGGGAGCTGTATTATCGCGAATCTCATGCGCCAATGCTAGGGCGGCTGGCATTAAATCATCGGGTTCATGGATAGATCGCACCAATCCACCGTTTAGCGCTTCTTGTGCATCAAAAACACGGCCGCTCATGCACCATTCAAGCGCCTGCGCGCGCCCTACAAGATGCGGCAAAAACCACGAAGATGCCGCCTCTGGCACGATACCGCGCCGTGCGAAAACAAATCCAAAACGCGCCTTTGTACTAGCAAGACGCATATCCATAGGCAGTTGCATCGTTGCGCCAATACCAACGGCCGCGCCATTGATTGCGCCAATAATCGGTTTATGACATTCATACATACGCAGCGTCATTTTGCCGCCCGTATCGCGCACCCGTTCATCGCTATAACTATCAACGGGATCGCTATTGGCAAAAGGTTTACGCCCGCTATCTGGCGTTAAATCAGCACCTGCACAAAATGCTTTGCCAGAGCCTGTAAAGATTATAGCACGAACATCATCATCTGCATCCGCCATATCCAATGCGCTGCAAATTTCTTGCATCATCACATTGGTATAGGCGTTCATTTTTTCAGGACGGTGCATGGTTATGGTGGCAACGCCATCGCTCACATCATAGAGTATTTGGGTAAAATCCGTCATAATCATGCACCTTTATATTCAGCAAATCATTGGTTTATCTTGGAGCCATTCTGATACCGCCATCAAGACGTACATCTTCGCCGTTGAAATAGCCGGTTTCGATCATACACAGAGCAAGTTTTGCATATTCATCGGGGATACCAAGGCGCGGCGGATGCGGCACCATAGCACCCAGAGCATCGCGCACAGGCTGCGGTGCCCCTGCGAGCAATGGCGTATCAAAAATACCCGGCAATATAGTATTCACTCTTATGCCTTCACGCGATAAATCACGCGCTATTGGCAATGTCATACCAACAACGCCGCCTTTTGATGCGCTATAGGCTGCTTGGCCGATCTGACCATCTTCGGCGGCCACGGATGCGGTGTTCACCATTGCGCCGCGATCACCATTAGACAGCGGGTCTAATGACAACATGCCAGCGGCTGATTTGGCGATACAGCGGAATGTGCCAACCAAATTAACCTGAATGACAAAATTAAATGCATCCAATGGAAAATGTTTGATGCTGCCATCTTCTTTGGAGCGGCTAGCGGTCTTAATCGCATTACCAATGCCTGCACAATTGACCAAGATACGCTCTTGACCATGGGCAGCGCGAGCCTTTTCAAACCCAGCATCAACGCTATCGTCATCGGTAACATTCACTTCGCAAAATGTGCCGCCAATTTCAGCAGCAGTTTCTTCGCCTTTTTCTTTATTCATATCGAACAAAGATACTTTCACGCCTTTTGATGCCAATAAACGCGCGGTTGCTGCGCCTAAACCCGATGCACCGCCCGTGATAACGGCTGAGACATTTTCATTTAATTCCATAATATTCGCTTTCTATAATCGCTATTAATTTAAACGCTCGATGATGGTGACATTGGCTTGTCCGCCGCCTTCGCACATGGTTTGCAAACCATATTTTACGCCGCGATTTTCCATCGCGTTCAGCAATGTTGCCATTAATTTCGTGCCCGATGCACCCAATGGATGCCCCAATGAAATAGCGCCGCCATTGACGTTTAATTTGCTATGATCGCCGCCTGTATGCTGCATCCAAGCCAAAGGTACTGGAGCAAAAGCTTCATTGACCTCATATAGGTCAATATCATCAATTTTCATGCCAGCACGTTCCAATGCGCGGTTGGTCGCGAACAATGGTTCTTCGAGCATGATAACCGGATCACCAGCGGTAACGGTGAGATTGCGGATTACTGCGCGCGGGGTTAGGCCATGGTCTTTTAACGCTTGTTCGCTGCACACCAACACCGCCGAAGAACCATCACAGATTTGGCTGGCATTGGCCGCCGTAATCGCGCCGCCTTCTTGCAAGATTTTAACGCCGCCGATGCTCTCCATAGTCGCATCAAATCTAATGCCTTCATCAATATTATGGATGATTTTGCCTTCGGGTGTGTCCACTTCTATACCGACAATCTCATTGGCAAATGCGCCGCTTTCGGTGGCGGCAATCGCGCGTCTGTGGCTCTCAAGCGCATAGGCGTCTAGATCATCGCGGGTCAGGCCATATTTTTTGACCATCATTTCTGCGCCCATAAATTGGCTAAATTGAATGCCGGGATAGGCCTCTTCCATACGCTCGGACTTATTATTGCCAAGCCCTGCATCTTTGAAAAGCTTAAACGTCGAACCCATAGGGACGCGGGTCATGCTCTCGACGCCGTGGGCAAGAACCATATCTTGCACGCCGCTCATCACGCCTTGGGCTGCGAATTGGATGGATTGCTGCGATGATCCGCATTGGCGGTCAATCGAAACAGAGGGGATAGAGTCGGGCAATTTAGAAGCTAGCACAGCATTACGGCCCACATCGCCCGATTGCTCACCGCCCTGCATCACACAACCGGTGATGACATCTTCGATGGCGCTATGATCAAAATCATTGCGGTCGGCTATGGCGTCTAATGTGACGGCTGCCAAATCCACGGCATGAACGCCTGCTACTTTGCCGCCGCGCCGTCCACCAGCGGTACGCACTGCATCTACTATATAGGCTTCTGCCATGATTCTTCTCCTTGGTAAATTTAATCGCTTGATTAAACTGTATCTAAGAAGGCGTCAATGGCAAAGATAAGCAATACGGGCTCATGATTACAGCCGCTATTTTCTGTGACCCAATATTTGATCTTGCTGTCTGCCAAGACGCTGCCGCTTGATGAGCCCACACGCGATGCAGAGGTGATGGCTGCGCTGCCCGTAGCGGGTGTGCCATTCGCATTGGCGGCCGTTACGCTATAATTGTTGATCGTGTGGCTAAGATTTTAATCTAATTCCTTTGGGAAGTTCTTGCAGCATAAGCAACATATTTTGGAAAGTGCAATGCATACCAGGTGACTGCATCCAAATACGCTGTCCAGTATCTAGCAAAGCATCACTTTTAAATTTATTTCCGTTAGCGAAATAATTGTGAATTTTATCTGCATGCTCTGTTATCTCTAACGCAAATGGTTCATCATTATAGGCCGCAAAGAGAAAACCAACCGATAAAACTGTCCATTTTGTTGGTGATTGATATATACCGAATAAAAATTGTTCTTCTTTAAATTTTCTTAGATAGGGGATTTTATCGATGATATTATCTTTGTGAAGATAATTTTCGACCTCACGTTCACATATCTTTTGGCGACGCATTCTGGCCTCTACGACATTTAATGTAATCAATCTATCCTCCCAAATAATATAAAGGCATTTTTAGGGAATATGGTATTAAAGGTTTATTTTTTTTGAATTTTTATATTCAGCAATATAATAATCAATACCATAAGCTGTTCCTGTTGTAGTTAATTCTCCTGTTTCCTGATCAATAATAAGCGGTGCATTTCCTGCCAACATATCCCTAAAGTTTTTAGTTTCTAAATATTTTTTTGACTGGTAAAAAAATATCCAACCAAAGTCTTCCTTAAGTGTAGATTCATCAATTAGAACAATCTCAAAATCACAGTTCTGGTCCAGAAGCCATTGATTTGCTATTCTCTTTGCTTCCTCAAAAGATATACCCATATTCACTACCTTTATTAGAAATAGACTACCACCAGCAATATTACATTTGTTTGAGTAAGTATCTACAAAAAAACCCCACATTTTCATGCAGGGCTTCGTTTGTATTTTATTGCGTTATTACCGTTTAAGCAGGGACATTATCTTTCTTAACCGTAATCACCTGCGGATAGGTAAATTCGCTTAAGCCTTCTTGGCCATATTCCGCGCCAAAGCCCGATTGTTTATGCCCGCCGAAAGGCGCGAACGGAGAAAGGTGCAAAAATTCATTGACCCAAACCGTCCCCGTTTCAAGCTGTTCAGCAATTTCAACGCCCTTATCGGGGTTTGCTGTCCATACGGCACCCGCCAAGCCATATTCGGACGCATTGGCGCGCGCGATCACTTCATCTTCGGTGCTAAATTTCATTAGCGGCATGACAGGGCCAAATTGTTCTTCGGCCACGATACGCGCTTCTTCGGGTGGATTATCAAGGATAGTGATGGGCATATAATATCCTGGCACGCTATCATCATGATCGCCGCCGACTAAGAATTTATAGCCATTATCCTTGGCATCTTGAACCAATTCTTTGACGCGCTCAAACTGCTTTTTATTTTGAATAGGGCCAACGCCTGTTCCTTGTTGTGCGCCATCGCCCACTTTGACGTTTTTCGCATATTCCGCAATAGCAGCGCTAAGATCATCATAAATATCTTCGTGGATATAGACGCGTTTAGCAGCAATACAGATTTGCCCTGCATTGGAAAAGCTAGACCAGAAAAGCTGCTCAGCGACTTTTTCAACATTGGCATCGGGCAGCACGATAGAGGCATCATTACCGCCAAGTTCCAGCGTGATGCGCTTCAAATCTTTTGATGCGCCTTCCATGATTTTTTTGCCTGTTGCGGTTGAACCGGTAAAGGTGATTTTATCAATATCGGGATGCGCCGTAATTAGCGGCCCTAGGCTGTCATCACCTGTGATAATATTCACGACGCCCGCAGGAACAATGTCTTTGATAAGCTCGGCAATGCGCAATGTGGTGACGGGGGTAAAGGGCGATGGTTTCAATACGATGGTACAACCAGACAGCAGCGCAGGGGCGATTTTTTGGATCGCCATCATCACAGGGAAATTCCATGGCACAATGCCGCCAACTACGCCCACGGGAACGCGGCGGGTGCGGCTGAACCGTTCTTCGCTATCTTCGTTAATTTCATCATCAAGCGAGAGGGTGGATTGCGCAGCCGACATAGCAGCGGCTCCGTATATTTCGCCTTGGGCTTGTTCGTGCGGCTTGCCTTGTTCGGTGGTGAGCAGACGAAACAGCTCATCGGCATTTTCTTTGATGGCGGCAGAGATTTTTTGAATGACGGCGCGGCGTTCATCAATGGGAGTTTTTGACCATTTCGGGAAAGCAGCGCGCGCAGCAGCAACGGCTTTGTTAAGCTCAGCTTCTGTCGCATCGGGGACTTGGCCCATCACTTCTTCATTAGCAGGGTTTAGAACATCGAGCCATGCGCTTGTGGCGACCATTTCGCCATTGATTAAATTTTTATATTGGGTGGTCATATTCTTATCTCCTAAAAGCCTTTAGCCTAATGTGGGTTATTTATGTGTATTTATCAACGTTAAGCCTATAATTAATTTTCCTATTCTTAGGAATTTGATGCGGTAAATTTTAGCGGCAGTGTTTTTAATCCGCCGACAAAGCTGGAATTGGATCGTTTGGGCTCGCCCGCTAATTCTAGAGTTTCTATCCTATCGAGCAATTCATTGAACAATATTTTCATCTCCATGCGGGCCATGTGCAGCCCCAAACATTGGTGCGCCCCTGTACCAAAAGCGAGATGACGATTGGGCGAACGGCTGGCATCAAATTTACGGGGATTTTCAAAAATACGCTCATCATGATTGGCGGATACATAATTAATCATGATCCAATCCCCTTTGGATATTTGCGTGCCGCCAACATCTATGTCGGTTGCTGCGGTGCGCATAAAATGTTGCACAGGCGATGTATAACGAATGGCTTCTTCGACAATACCGGCCAATAGGCTGCGATCCGCTTTTAGGCGGGCAAATTGCTCTGGATCTTTGGCTAGCGCCATCATAGCCCCTGCAACCGATGCCGATGTGGTGTCATGGCCTGCGCTCGCAATGATGATATAGTAGCCCGCCATGTCACGATCGCTTAGATAGTGCATATCACCATTTTCGTCAGCAATTTTAGCATTGGCGATTATGCTAGCGACATCATCACTTGGATTGGCCCGTTTTTCATTGGCAAGCTTTGCAAAATATTGCTCAAAATCGGCAACCGCCCCGATCACCAATTGGGTGATTTGCTCAGGGGTCATATCGGCCATATTGCTTTTGTTGAGATCTTCATCTTGGCCGCCAAACATTTGTTGGGTGAGGAAGAGCATGCGCCGCTCATCCTGTTCGGGAACGCCCAATATTTGCATGATAACATGCAGCGGATAGGGAGCAGCAACCAATGGAATAAAATCAGCCTCTGGGCCATTATCCATCAACCTATCAATCGTTGTTTTGGCCAGGGATTTCAGTTCATTTTCTAATTTACCAAGGCTTTTGGGCATGAACCATTCTTGGGTAAGGCGGCGATATTGCGGATGGATGGGCGCATCTAATGCCACCAATGAATTGACCAAATGTGGGCTACCGCCGGTGATAGATTTTATCATCATATCACCAGCTTTTAATCCAAAGACGATACCGCGCGGGCTGTTAAGGAAATTCTGATTATCCTTGCTGATGCGCATCACATCTTCATAGCGCGTAATCAGCCAAAAAGGATCGTGCAAATCATCATTTTCAATTTTCATAACGGGATTGTCGTTGCGCAATCCCTCAAATATATCCAGCAATTCATCCCACTGCCCATAGGCTTGTGGGTCAATCACAGCATAAGATATATTGTCTGATAATCTATTTTCCATGGTCATTCCTTATGTCCGTTCCTAACTGTGAAAAAGGGGATGAAACCCAATGATTGAATCGATATTTTTTAATGCCAATGGCAATATCATATAATGATCAGCGGGCTCGCCTTTGGGGCATAAATGGGGCGCTGTTTCAAAACCAAAACGCTGATAATAATCTATATTGCCAATCAATATGCAGCCTGCTGCTCCGCGCTCCCGCAATATATCAATGCCAGCATATATGAGGGCGCTGCCAATTCCAGATCGCTGTAATTCCGGTTCTACGGCAATAGGTCCAAGCGCGTAAAAATCCGCTATATCATGAGCAGTTTCATTTTTAGCAGCTTCATTTTTGGGAAAGGCTCTCGAAAAAGCAATATGGCCCACAATGTCTGAACCAATTTGAGCAACCAGAGATATTTCTAATGCGCCCTTATCACGCAGGCGATTGATCAAATCTTGTTCATCACCACCAGAAAATGGCATAGGGGCAAAGGCGCGTTTGGTAATATCATATATTACTTTATAATCGCTAGCTTGCTCTGGCCTGATGGTGAAAGCTGGCATTTTATGCTTTGGCCCAATATTCATCGCGTAGCAGGCGCTTGTATAATTTGCCTGTATCATGCCGTGGCAGCTCGGCCATAAAATCAATACGGCGCGGTATTTTCACGCCCGATAATTTTTGCCGCGCATAATCGTCCAATTCTTGGCGCAATGCATCATTGGCGTCATTCATATCGATAGGCTGCATGACGGCGATGACCTCTTCACCCATATCATCATGTGGCCCGCCAATGACGGCGACATCTTGGATTTTCGGATGGGTAATAAGATGATTTTCAATCTCTTGCGGATATATATTCACGCCGCCCGAGATAATCATAAAGCTCTTGCGGTCGGTGAGATATAAAAATCCATCATCATCTAGCTTTCCAATATCCCCCAGCGATGTCCAGCCTTTTGCATTGGCGGCTTCTGCGGTTTTCTTGGGATCATTATGATAAGAAAAAGGCGTGCCGCCCTCAAAATATATTTGCCCTTCTTCGCCAATGGCAACGTCTTCGCCATTTTCGCCGCATATATGGGGTATGCCCAAAATAGGTTTGCCGACAGAGCCTTTATGACTTAGCCAATCATGGCTATTGATATAGGTCATGCCATTGCCCTCTGAGCCTGCATAATATTCGTGTAAAACAGGGCCCCACCAATCGATCATCGCTTCTTTTACGGGAATAGGGCAGGGCGCTGCTGCGTGGATAGCGCATTTGAGCGTAGAGACATCATATTGCGCTCTTGTTGCTTCTGGCAGTTTCATCATGCGCACAAAATGGGTTGGCACCCATTGGCTATCTGTTGCGCTATATTTTTCAATAGCGGACAGAGCATTTTCAGGATCAAATTTCTCCATCACGATGACGGTGCCGCCCATACGGTGAACGCTCATGCACCAGCGCAGCGGCGCAGCATGATAGAGCGGCGCAGGCGATAGATAGACACTATCGCCGCTTAATCCAAAAATCTGTGTGGCCAGCATGACTAGAATATTCGGGCCAGCGATATTTTCATCTTCGGGCATGGGGATACGAACGCCTTTGGGACGCCCCGTTGTGCCGGATGAATAGAGCATATCTGTGCCGCATCTCTCATCGGCAATCGGCGTATCTGGCATTTCGGCCAGATGTTTTTCAATAGCGCGCTCTTCATCATCATATAGAAATTGGGATACGTCAGGATTTAAATCTAACAATGCGTCATTACATTCGCGCATTTTGGCAGAAGAGATGAGCATCTTGCTGCCGCTATCTTTTATAATATAGCTAGCTTCGTCGGCCGTTAGGCGATTGGAGATACATACAAAAAATAATCCTGCGCGCTGCGCTGCCCATGTGACATCAAAATAATGTGGGTGATTTTCCATCAATATGGCAATGGTGTCGCCTATTTGAATATTTTGCTGCCGAAAAAAATGCGCCAGACGATTCGAGGCTTTATCCAATTCTTTATAGGTAAAAGCTAGGCCGCTCTCTGCCATGATAATCGCGGGTTTGTTCGGGTTTTGCATAGCGTGAACGCTGGGATGCATTATATTCTCTCCGTTAATAGACTCTCAATTTCTCTCATTGCATATTTTCACATAATCTTCACTATTGCTAGTGTTATTTAATTGTGCGATTAAATTGAAAATCAAGGTGACAAATGGTTCCAATTATAGGATGCAGTTGGCAATATTAATAATAGGAAGAGACTCATGGCCGACATCATTACCATAGAGAAAAGCGCCAATATAGCGACTATCACCCTAAACAGCCCTGAAACGCGCAATGCCTTGGCAAGCGACATGTGTGCTGCGCTGGTTGATGCACTCAAATCCGTGGATAGTGATGCAGATATAAGCTGCATTGTGCTAGCGGCAGCAGGTAAGAGCTTTTGCGCTGGTGGTAATATCAAAGAAATTCGGGCCATGACGGCGGATCAAAAAATGACGCCGCTACAAATTGAACAATGGTATAAAGAGGGTATTCAGCGCATTCCGCTGACTATGGCGGAAATATCAGTTCCTGTGATTGCTGCGATTAATGGGCATGCCATTGGTGCAGGGAATGATTTGGCGACTATGTGCGATATTCGCATCGCATCGGATGATGCGATATTTGCGGAGAGTTTTTTGCGCGTTGGTATCATTCCGGGTGATGGCGGTGCATGGTTATTACCGCGTATCATTGGCACAGCGCGGGCCAATCATATGCTGTTTACTGGTGAATTTATCGATGCACAAAAAGCGTATGATTATGGGTTAATCTCCGAAGTTGTGGTGGGCGATAAATTGATGGAACGTGCTATGGAATTGGCACAGCAAGTGGCTTCATTCCCGCCAATGGCCATTCGCAAGACAAAGGAATTAATGCGCAGTGCTGCATCGGCAAGCCTGAAGGATAATTTAGACACAGCGGCCATTTATCAGGGCGTGTTGCAGCAAATGGATGATCATCGCGAAGCTATTGATGCAATTTTAGAAAAGCGTAAGCCCAATTTTAAGGGGCATTAAAGAAGCTCATAAATAGCCAGCATTAAAGAGACTAATAAAAAGAGAGATTGGCCAAAAGAGGAAAGTGGGAGAGAATATATGAAATGGATGATAAGTAGCGCGCTATTCCTATCGGCAATGCCAATATATAGCCTATCTGCGCAAAATGAAGCCCCACGGGATGAAGCCCCACGGGGGCAAGCGACTGCGGCGACAAAAGCAGCGAATGAAGCCTTTGCTGCAAAATTACCAATTGCAGACCAAAAAGATTTTGAAAATGCGCAGCGCGGTTTCTTGGGCAAGATTGAAAAGCCAATATTAAACGCAGATGGCAGCACTGCATGGGATGTGAATCAATTTGATTTCATGAAAGGCGCTGCCCCCGATACGGTTAATCCATCCTTATGGCGGCAAGGGCAGTTGAATAATATTCATGGCCTGTTTGAAGTGACCAAAGGCATTTATCAAATTCGCGGCTATGATCTGGCGCAAATGACGCTGATTGCTGGCAAGAGCGGCTGGATTATCATTGATCCGCTTACCACGCCTGCGCCAGCGAAAGCAGGCCTTGAACTGGCCAATAAAATATTGGGCAAGCGCCCCGTGAGCGCCGTTATCTATACGCATAGTCATGGCGATCATTTTGGCGGCGTATGGGGTGTGATGTCTCAAGCCGATTATGCAAATGGTAAAATTGATGTCATTGGCCCGCATGGTTTTTTGCGCGAATCCATTGGAGAGAGCGTCATAGCGGGAACAGCAATGAACCGCCGTGTCCAATTTCAATTTGGAACAGGTTTACCAGCGGGTAAAGATGGACATGTCGGCGTAGGGTTGGGGCAAGCATTATCGCGCGGTGATGTTGCGTTAATCCCGCCTACAAAAACTGTGGGTGCTGATGGCGGCGTCATGGAAATCGATGGCATTACATTTGATTTTATGGATGCTGGGGAAACCGAAGCACCTGCGGAATTGGTATTTTATTTGCCGCAGTTCAAAGCATTGCACAGCGCCGAGGTGGTAACGCGCAATTTCCATAATGTGCTGACTCCGCGCGGCGCATTGGTGCGCGATACGCTGAAATGGAGCAAGGTAATTGATGATATGCTCACCCGCTATGGCGTGAAATCTGATATATTATTGGCATCGCATCATTGGCCAACATGGGGCAATGATAATGTACGAAAGGCCTTGAAAAATCAGCGCGGCCTATATCGTTATGTTCATGATCAAACCATGCGCCAAGCCAATCAAGGGGCAACATTGCACGAAATTGCCGAAAATATTGGTGAGCCTGATTTTGCCAAAACGGATTTTGGCGTGCGCGATTATTATGGCACGCTTAATCATAATAGTAAGGCTGTCTATCAACGCTATTTCGGTTGGTGGGATGGCGTGCCTGCAAATTATTATCAGCATCCACCCGTGCAAGCAGCGGTTAAATATGTAGAGGCTTTTGGTGGCGCAGATAAAGCGTTAAGCATTGGCGAAAAAGCCTTTCAGGATGGCGATTATCGCTGGGCGGCGACTATATTCAATCATATCGTCTATGCTAATCCGACCAATGAAGCGGCCAAAAAATGGCTCGCATCTTCTTATGAGCAGCTTGGTTTCCAAAGCGAATCTGGTGCATGGCGTAATATATTTCTCAGCGGTGCTAAGGAGCTGCGCGAGGGAAATGTGGGTAATGCGATTGTCTCTACAGCGAATGAGAGGGTGCTGAATAATATTCCTGCAATTGATCTGTTTGATTCCATTGCTACGCGTTTTAATCCTTCAAAGATGCAGGGCGATGGCGGCGTGATTCAATTTAATTTTCCGAGCAGTGCGATTAGCGTTGATTTGGGCAAGAGCGTGTTATTTCCGCGTGCCGTTGATGGAGATAGCGTTACATCAGATGCAAGCGTGACAATAAGCCGAGAGAATTTTACGAAAATATTGCTACGAACAGCCAATCCACTCGCGCTTATTCAATCGGGTGATATGCAAATATCGGGCGACACTGCGCTCTTAACAGCTTTGTTTGGTTCGCTTGATCCGGTCAATCCGCAATTTGATATTGTGACGCCATAATGAATATTGGCCGCTCATGAAAAACCAGAAAGCATGATATGAACCGTTTTAATTTTCCTACTATCAAGCCTGATCCTGCGCTCGAAGAATTGCGCAGCGAAGTACAGGCGTACTTGCGTGCTGAAAAAGAAGCGGGAAATTTTCAAAGCGAGCCTGAATGCTGGATGTCCTCTTCTGATCCTATATTTTCGCGTAAAATGGGAAAGCGCGGTTGGATAGGGATGAATTGGAAAGGCTATGGCGGCCATAATCGCAGCGCCTTAGAACGGTATATAGTCACCGAGGAAACTTTGCGTTTTGGTGCCCCTGTGGGCGCGCATTGGATAGCCGATCGGCAGCATGCACCGATGTTGGTGGAACATGGTACAGAAGCGCAAAAAGAGGATATATTGCCGCGCATCGCAGCGGGTGAATGTTATTTTGCTATTGGTCTTAGCGAACCGGGCGCTGGGTCTGATCTGGCGGCTGTAAAGACTAAGGCTGAGAAATTGCCCGATGGCAGATGGAAATTAAACGGCCAGAAAATCTGGTCATCGGGGGCGCAGCATGCACATTATATGGTATCGCTCGTGCGCACATCGCCGCCCGATGGCCGCAATCGCCATGTTGGTCTTTCGCAAGTTTTAATCGATATGAGCGCCGAGGGTGTCAGCGTGAAACCAATTACAGATTTGGCAGGCGATGCCCATTTCAACGAAGTGACCTATGATGATGTAATCTTGCCCGCAGATGCATTATTGGGCGAAGAGGGCGGCGGTTGGAAGCAAGTGACGAGCGAGCTTGCTATGGAACGATCTGGCCCAGAGCGATTTTTGAGCAGCTACGCTACGCTGGAACAAGCGGTGATAGAATTACAAGGCAAAATGGGCAGCAATGCCAGAGCGCGATTGGGTTTAATCTATGCTAATTTACGCACATTGCGCGGTATGTCTTTTGGGATTGCGAACCTGTTGGAACAGGGAATCTCTCCCGAAACAGAGGCTGCTTTGGTAAAAGATTTGGGCAATAGTTTGGAAAATAAAGTGACGCAAAATGTCCGCGCTATGCTGAGCGAATTACCTATGAATGAATTAAGCGACACGATGAAGCGGATTATCAATATCGGCATATTGCGTAGTCCGCCCAACACTTTGCGCGGCGGCACAAGCGAAGTGATGCGCGGCATTATCGCGCGGCAATTGGGCTTGCGATGAAAAGTTTAGGATGAGAGAAGCGCGATCATGATAGATATAGAGAGCTTAATCGCGCAAAGCGCTGCGAAGATTCACGAACGCAATGGTGGCCGCGCGCTGTTACATGGCGAAATTGCACCAAATAGCTATTGGGATGCGATTATCGAAAATGGGCTGCATCTTGCTTGGGCTTCGGAAGAATCGGGCGGCTTTGGTGCGGATTTATCAGAAGTCGCTGGCGCGATATGGAATATGACACCTGCGCCATTGCCCTTTGTGGAAACTTTGATTGCTAATAAATTGCTAGAATTGGGCGGTTTGGAATTGGCCGAAGGACGCGCAAGTTTCGCGATAGGCGCCGCAGATGGGACGCATATCATTCCCTTTGCGCAGCAAGTGGATGATGTGGTGTTGTTTTCTGAGGGTCAAATTGCGCATTATAAAAGCAGCGATTTAAGTGGCACAGCATTAGATAGCCTATCCCCTGATACAGATGGGGTTGCCGATTTTTCAAAAACCAATCCCATCAACAGCGCGCAAACCAACATATCGCGCCCCATGATAGAGGCGATTATTTTGACATTGCGCAGCGTGCAAATGGCAGCAGCGCTGGATGGAGCTTTATCGCTATCGATTGACCATGTTTCGGCGCGCGAGCAATTTGGCAGGCCGCTGTCTAAATTTCAGGCTATCCAACATCAATTGGCGGTAGCGGCCTCTCAGGTTGCAGCAGCCAATATGGCCGCTTCGCAAGCATGTGCGGCCTTGAGCAACAATATTGAAAGCGCATGGCATGAAGCCGTAATAGCTAAAGTACAAATTTCTGATAGTATCGAAGGCGCAACAGCGGCTTTTCAACAGGTGCATGGCGCTATTGGTTATACGATGGAATATGATTTGCATCTTCATACACGCAGGCTCTGGGCGTGGCGTGAAGCATTGGGCAATGAACATATTTGGGCGCAAAAATTAGGCGATGATTTGGCGCAAAAAGACAGCGATAATCTATGGCGTGGTGTCACCACTGGCGCTTGGTAAAATAAAGGAGGCTTTGGCCATGAAAACGAAAATTACCGAATTATTTAATATCCAGCATCCGATCATTCAGGGCGGTATGCATTATGTTGGCTTTGCCGAAATGGCAGCGGCGGTCTCCAATGCGGGCGGGCTAGGGATTATCACTGCGCTGACGCAACCATCCGCCGAAGCATTGGCCAATGAAATTGCGCGATGCCGCGAAATGACGGATAAGCCTTTTGGTGTGAATTTGACATTCTTGCCTGTCGTCAATTCTCCTGATTATGCGGGTATGGTAAAAGCGATTATCGAAGGCGGCGTTAAAGTCGTCGAAACTGCGGGTAATAACCCCGTCCAAGTGTTACCCGCATTGCATGAGGCGGGCATTAAAGTGATCCATAAATGTACCTCGGTACGTCATGCGCTCAAAGCGCAGAGCATTGGCTGTGATGCGGTCAGTGTCGATGGGTTTGAGTGCGGCGGTCATCCTGGTGAAGACGATATTCCCAATATGATTTTGCTGCCCCGTGCTGCCGATGAATTGGATATTCCCTTTGTATCATCTGGCGGTCAAGCCGATGGCAGATCTTTAGTGGCGTCTTTGGCTATGGGTGCTGATGGTATGAATATGGGCACGCGTTTCATTGCCACCAAAGAAGCGCCTGTGCACCAAAATGTGAAAGATGCGATTGTCGCAGCTAGCGAATTGGATACGCGCCTTGTCATGCGTCCGCTGCGCAATACAGAGCGAGTAATGAACAATAAAGCGGTTGAGAAATTGCTCGAAATTGAAAAAGAAAAAGGTGATGATTTGCAATTCACTGATGTGATTGAACAAGTCGCCGGCGTTTATCCTAAAATCATGCAAGAAGGTACTATGGATGCGGGGGCATGGTCATGCGGTATGGTTGCGGGCCTGATTAATGATATTCCAACCTGTCAGGAATTAATCGATAATATTATGGCTGAGGCCGATGCGATTATCAATGAACGGCTTAAGGGCTTTCAGAGCGCATAAATTATGCAAGGTGATTTGACCAATCAACAATGGGCATTGGTGCAAGAACGTCCCAATGCCGTTGATTATGATGATCTAAACCACCTACATTATCTGGGTAATTATATGCGCGATATAGGCGTTTCGCTTACGCGTATGATGGAAAATGCCTATGATTGGGAGCATCTGCCCTTTGTGCATAGCTCTTCTTTTTCTGCGATAGATATAATTGATAGCGGCGCATGGGGATGGCGTGCGAAATTGGGTGTCCCAAGAGGCGGCTATCAATTGCTCGATCTGCGCGTTGATAAAGCCAATCATTATTGGGTATCAACGGTGTTTTATGGTTTTGGTGAGGGCATAGAAATCCATACGCAAGCGACTAAGATTGATGACAATAAAATCAATGTTGATGTGCGTTTTTATCTGCCTGAAAAGCCTAATATGATTATGGGCCCGCTGACATTGGCCTATATGAAGCGTCAGTATAAGCGGCTTTATGATGAAGATGAAGAGCTGATGCTCGGGCGGCAACAGGCGCTGGATAATAATAAATCCAAAAGCAAAGCCCCCGATCGATGGAGCTCTAAATTAAGCGATTTGGATGAAGCAAAAACCTATCCGATTATCTTGTCATCGGGGCGTTTTGTGCTGCGCCATCATCATGGGGACTGGATAGTGCATAGCGCGATATGCCCGCACATGCTTGGCCCTTTGGATGGCGATATGCTTGGCGGTGATGGTATTTTAACCTGCCCTTGGCATGGCTATAGATTTGATGCGAAAAGCGGCGCTAGCCTGCAACCTCAATGTGCTGCTCTTAACAAAGCGCCGACTCTGTCGATATCAGATTCTATGATTTCTGTGCAAATATAGCTTTTGCGCGTCCTATTAAAATATGATATGTAAAATTTGTTGATTTAGCGTAAAACATTAGGAATGTTGCTGATTCAGGGGGGCTATATGAGGGGGTTAATTATGAAAAATAAAATAATATTATCGCTATCTGTTGGTTTAATGGCGATTGCGTCAACCACAGTATATGCACAAATTAGCGATCAAGATAAGGCGCTTATGGCGTCATTCGCAGAGCCTTATGGTATAGAGAAAGGTCAAAAAGAGACTATCTATATTCCCCCGAGCGCCCATATCACCGAGATGCTTGTATTTTTTGATGAGAGCAATGACACAATCAATGGTTTGTTCATTTATTATCAGCCTAATATAGACACTGATCCAGTGCGCAGTAACGCAGTTGGAAAACAAGAAGGCAAGTTAATCCGTATCAATGTTGATTGGAATGATGTCATCAACGGATTAGAGGTAGAGACTAGCCCAGGCGGTGCGTTGGCTTCCTTTTTACTAACGACTGAAAAAGGCGCAAAGCGTGGTTTCTTATCTACGCTGGCCAATGGCAAATCTAAACAGGTTTTTGGCAATAATCTTCAATTTGCGGGTTTAACGGTGCGCGCAGATAAAGAAAAAGTCTATGCAATGGGGCTGAATTTGGTACCGGCGCAAAACCAGAATATTGCATCCAATAATAGTGATAGCATCAAAGTATTTTCTGCTGGTGATACATCAACGGTTACATCCTCTGCGCCCCCAGTTCCAACTAGAGCCGCGCCCCCGAAAAAATCTGGATTCGCGAAAGCATTAGAAGATTTCGGAAGAGCCGTTGAGCAAGGTAAAAAAGATCGTGAGTTTGAAGCCGATCAAGAGCGATTGCGCAGAGAACAACAAGCGCAGCGAGACCGTATCAATGCTAATCGCCAGACGTCATCGCGCCCGACCACGTCAGGGACATCAACTAGAGCTGCTTCCGTGCCGCGCTTGGGCGGAAACACCAGAGTAATATTATATGAGCATTGCAATTATGGCGGCAAAGCAGTGGGCCTATCTCTGGGTGAATGGGATACAGCAAGCTTGAGTCGCTTGGGTATGGGAAATGATAAAGTTTCATCAATAAAAATACTCAATGGCAGTGAAGTTGTCGCATCTTCCAATAATTATGGGCGCGGCGGGGTTAATAGAGTTTTTCGCAAAAATATACCTTGTTTAACCAACCATAGTTTCAATGATGTTATTTCTTATGCCCGTGTTCGTACCAGCAATAATGCAGTTACTTCCAATAATAGTAGATCTCAATCTCCTGCAAGAACGCCAACCAGAACTACAGCCACTGCTCCAGCAGCGGTGAGCAATTTGCGTCTGGGCGGCAATAATAAAGTCATATTATATGAAGATTGTAATTATCGCGGTAAAGCCATTGGCATATATGAAGGGCAATGGGATACGGCGGCCTTGAGACGTTTTGGCATGGAGAATGATAGAGTTTCATCCATTAAAATATTATCAGGTTTTCAAATCACCGCATCTTCGAATGACTATGCGCGCGGCGGCGTGAATAAGACATTTGATAGAAATATCCCATGTTTAACCAACCATAGTTTTAATGATGTATTATCCTATGCTGTGGTGCGCGCAAAACCAGCGCTAGCATTTGGTCAAAAACCATCCGCTGGATCAAAGGCACGTACCCCTGAAGAATTAAAATGGACACCCGCAGGTGTAACTGGCCTCAACGTTGGCGCTGTATATTATGACCGCTTAGATAATGAGGGTAAAGTTTCGCAATGGGGGCGTTTTGTAATTACCGAAGAAGGGTCTAATATCTGGAATTGGTATGTTACGGGCCCCAGAAATGGTGCTAGCCGAGAGGATCTTAAAAAACCTCAATCACAATATAGGGTGGTCAGCCGAACTAGAGATTCTGTTACATTAAAAGGCGTGAGACCTGGCAGCATCCATAGCTTTATATTCAACACCCGAACCAAAAAAATCAGAGGCATTCAAGAGGCTACTAATGGACTGCCTAAATTAGACTTTTTCAGCGGTGTTATAAAAACGCAATCTCGCCCGCAATGATGAGTGGGTTTGCGCTTTTGATGCGACATTATTTTTTGGGGATTAGAGCAAGTTTGAGAGCAGTTAATTGAGTATTACTGAGCGCTTTCATCCTCATCAGGCGTAGAAGCAGGCGTCGCAGGAACAGCTTTATCAGATACAGTAGCGGCTGGTAGTGTCGTCTCAGAAGCTGGTAAACTATATGCTAAATCTTCATCTAAAAAAGCATCAACCTTGGTGCCAGGTGTGATTTCAGCATTGCTGCCCTTAACAAAAAATCCTGCGACAGGCAAAACGGCAACAGCGCCAACTACGCCAGCTGTTCCAGCAGAGCCCGATTCATCAAATGCACCGCTAAGGCGGATTTGACGGCCGCCTAATGTCATATATAAAACACGTGCATTTAGCCGACCTCTTTTGCCCCACATACCAGATTTTTTCACAAAAGTTATTTCACCCGTTGCACGTGTGCCTGCTGGAATAACCACCAGATTATTGACAATATAATCATCGGCAACTTCCATTTGAAAGCGATCCCCAACTTTTTGTTTCTTTTTCTTCTTAGAAGATAATGTATCAACCATTCTTAATGTAATCGGTGTTCCCGTTCTCAGCACATTACCGATGGGTTCTGATATTATGGCCTGCTGAGTTGATTCTGTAGTTTCAATTTTCTGTATATCATTAGATTCTGAAACTTGAGCTTCGGATGGCGCGGATGCCATCACACATATCATGGCTGCGATTGCTAATATCTTCATTATTAAACCCCCTAAATAGAGAGAATTAAGTAATGAAAACATTAAGATATAGATAGTGGAGTCTTGTCCATAATGGACGAAATGCTATAAGACTAAGACGCTGCTAAAATGGTTTTAGACCGTTGCAAAATCATGTTGTTCCAGCAATTCTTCAGCCATATCATTATCATCAAAAGTAGCGATATGGAATAAAGCATCACCATTATTGACCAATGGCATGACCGCCATACCAATGATAACGCCGCCTTTTCGCGCGCACACTTCGGTGCGGTTTTTACCAAAAGGGTCTGACAAATATCCCAATATTTGTTCGTCATCCACCGTATGCCCTGTTTTAATCTTTGTCCGCAAACTGCCGCTAATCGGTGCGCGAACCCAATAGGATGATTTGGTTATGATGCTGCCTGTTAATTTGGGTTGGCGAATTTTTTTGCCTTCGCGCAACATGCCAATAGACTCCAAGACAGAGAATATACCTTTAAGTCCCTTTTGGATTACATTCTCATTATAGCGCAATGCCTCGCCGCCTTCATAGAGCAACATATTGACGCCTGCCTCTATGGCGGCATAGCGCAATGTTCCTGCAGCGCCTTTTGAGTTAATGATGATCGGCACATCAAAAGCATGGGCCAATTTGTCCATTTCATCATTATCTATAGTGGCCCTAATTTGCGGCAAATTTGTGCGATGAATAGCGGCCGTATGCAGGTCAATACCATGGGTGCATTTGGTAACAATCTCTTGCATGAAAATATGGGCGATACGCCCACCCAAAGATCCTCTCTCTGATCCGGGGAAGCATCTGTTCAAATCTCGGCGATCGGGAAGATAACGGATATTGCGGTTAAACCCTATGGTGTTAACAATCGGAACCGCGATTAAAGTGCCATGAATTGCTTTGTTAATTCGGCGGCTAGAGAGCATGCGTTTGACAATTTCTACGCCATTTATCTCATCGCCGTGGATGGCAGCAGAGACAAAAACTATAGGGCCATCAACCTTGCCGCGGATCACCTCGACTGGGATGATGACATCGGTTTGATCAAATAATTGGGCGACATGCATGCCAATTTGTTTGCGCTCTCCCCTTGCTATGGGAGTGCCCATAATTTCAAAATCATTATCAGACATGATAATATACTTATCCTTTGCCTTTTAATTTATTAGGCCCTTTTTGAGAGTCTTTTTCTATATAGGCGATAATCGCGCCTGCTACATCTTTGCCTGTCGCTTTTTCAATCCCTTCTAATCCAGGGGATGAATTTACTTCTAATACCAATGGTCCATGGGCCGAGCGCACCAAATCCACACCGGCGACATCCAGACCCATAACTTTAGCGGCTTTGATAGCAAGCGCGCGCTCTTCGGGCTTTAATTTAATAATAGTGGCCGTGCCGCCCATGTGCAGATTGGATCGAAATTCGCCTTCTTTGGCTTGGCGCTGCATTGCCGCAATCACTTTGTCGCCAATGACAAAACAGCGAATATCAGCACCGCCAGCATCTTTGATAAATTCTTGGACCAAGAAATCGGCATCTAAATTCCGAAATGCATTGATAAGGCTTTCAGCTGCTTTCGTGCTCTCAGCCAGCAATACGCCTTTGCCTTGGGTGCTATTTAATACTTTTACCACCAGAGGCGCACCGCCGACAAATTTGATTAAATCATCGGTTGCATCTGCGCGATTGGCATATCCTGTAATGGGCATGCCGATACCGCGC
Organism: uncultured Sphingorhabdus sp.; assembly: GCA_947492905.1. Classification (GTDB taxonomy): domain Bacteria; phylum Pseudomonadota; class Alphaproteobacteria; order Sphingomonadales; family Sphingomonadaceae; genus Sphingorhabdus_B. The sequence continues at coordinate 686,330 of CANLOL010000001.1, forward strand.
CGCGCCAATAATTGATGGGCGCGTAATTTATCGCGCGAGCGGGCGATAGCGATAGATTCATTGACCGAATATACATTGGCGACCTCAAATTGACGCAACACTGCTGTACCATAGCCAGTGATGGATGCGCCTATGCGCGGGATAACGGCATCAAATTTCAGCACTTGTTTCTCACCGCGGCTTGAATAATATACGCTCGGGCGGTTTGATGTTATGTTCATATAGCAGCGCAATGTGTCCACAACTTTTACGTCATGACCACGTTCTTTCGCAGCCTCCACCAAACGGCGCGTCGAATATAATTTTGGATTACGCGATAGGATTCCGATTTTCATAAATTTTCGCCATGATTGAGTTTATATATATGTGACAAATTGTCTAATCTCTGTGACAAAATTTGTATATATAATCTCAATGCACTATAAAAACACTATCATCAATGACTAGATGTGATTAACGCCAATCTGACACGACATCCAAATTATTGGAATGCTATTTTGAACCAGAAACCTAGTAAGAAAAATCCAGTAGAAATTGGTTGGTGCGAATTGGTCGGCCTGCCTGAATTTGGCATAGAAAATATTCATGGCAAAATGGACAGCGGCGCGAATACATCATCCTTACATGCGGTCGATATTAAGCCCTTTATCAAGGATGGTATCGCCTATGTTTCTTTTCGTATTCCCAAATCATCGTCGCAACCTGCATTTCAATGCGAGGCCCCGATATTGAAACAAACAAAGATTAAAAGTTCTAATGGTCATGAACAATTGCGCTATGTCATAGCGATAAAAATCATATTGGCTGGACGGCAATGGAATGGCCAAATGACGCTTGCTAATCGCGGCTCTATGGCGTTTCCTATATTGATTGGCCGCCGTTCTTTGCGGCGGGGCTTTGTTGTGAATAGTGCGAAAAAATGGGTCTTTGGCAAGGTCTGAATTATAATTACCGCTCTGTTACTGGTTCTAGCGTATTTTCCGCAGCCTGCACAGGCTTTGCATGGCCGACCACCTCATGAAACCTTTGGTGATATTTGGGGTGTTCCGTCCCCATTAACCGATCCCAAAATGTGAAATAGAAACCATAATTATAATGAAATCCGCCGCTATGGTGCATATCATGATGGGTAGTGGTGCTGATGAAACGGCTGATAGGATTTTTTAGCCACCAAGATGGATGTAATTCTAATCCAGCATGTTGCGTTGTATTGCGAATGATCTGAATGATAAGAAAGCTAATCAGGACAGTCACTGGCGTTGCTACAAATAGCTGCCATAAAGGAATGAACATCGCGTTGAGCAATGCTTCGGGCGGAGCAAAGCTGTATGCGGCAAAGGGCGTTGGAGTGACCGATTTATGATGATGACGATGAAAGCTTTTGTATAACTTTGGATGATGCATTGCACGGTGCGTCCAATAAAAATAGGCATCATGGGCAAAGATCATTCCTGTTAGTAAAAGCAAGTCCATGCCTAGACCTAGGCTGCCCTCTACACGTTGAAATATGCCGACTTTCATGCCCAATATCATAATTACCGTAATCACAAGATAAACAATATTGGATTGAATAGAAGATAATATTTCGCGCCTAATATCGCGCCAGCTTGCATCTCGATTTTGGATTTTACGGCTTTTCCAAGCGGTACGTTTTAACAACCAAACCAAAGCAATCGTAAGAAAGGCAGCGATGAAATAGCGGCCAAATTGCCTTTCAAAATTATTCCAAAATATGATGCCCCATTCCAATATATTAGCTTCTAATTCTTGCATATCAATCGTCTTTCATCATAAAATTAAGATGCCCACTTATGAGAGATGGTGCAATAGAGAGCGTGTTAAGCGGACATCTTAAATGGCTATATGCACGAATGATTAATCCCATCTGCTTATTTTCGGAAATGATTGGTTGATTATGAAATTGATCAGGCAGCACGTAAATTTATTTGACGATATTCGCTGGGTGTCATTCCTTCTGCTTGACGAAAGGCTCGGTTAAATGGTGCGAGCGAGCCAAAGCCCGAATCTAAGGCTATTGTTAATATGGGGACTTGAGATTGCTGCGGATCTTTAAGCGCCTCTCTAACTTCAGCCAGACGATAATGGTTCAAAAAAGAAGAGAAATTTCTATAACCCAATCGTCCATTGATTAATCGCCGTAATTTATATTCCTGCTCGCCCAATGATTTCGATAATATAGCAATGGTTAGCCCTTCGTTCCGATAGGCCCTTTCATAGCTAATATAATTTTCCAATTTTTCTTGTAGGGCGAGTTCCTCTTCGGAAATATTATCTGCGCTGTCTAAATTTGGTTTTTCTATCGGTGCAAATAAATCTATCGGATAAGATCGCACCAGTGAAATTAACAAATAATAGGTGATGATAAGGATGATGCTATTGACGCTAATCGTTATCAAATATGGCGTAATCATTTTTAAAAATAAATTATATATAAAAAAGATGATCGTAATCAAACCGATGCTGCTGCCAACAGTGACGATAAATAATATTCGTAATTTTCGGCGAGCCTCAACAAGGTCATTATCTTTGCCCTGCCAAGCAATCCATAATCCCCAGATGCTAAAGCCCATCCACATGATACGCGTTGGTATATTAACGCCTTGATCATATCCGCTTACGCGCGCCATCCAAAGCACAACAGAGATGATAGTTGTGAGCAATACTATGCTCCAGCTTTTCCAACCTATATGCGTTTCATCATTGAACCAACTGCGCGAGAATAACCAAAATATACTATAAATAGTGGACATTGCAGCGCATAAAATCAGGTTGATAGGCGTAATGCTGAAATCAGAATTGGGTATTTCAAATATGAAATAGCTGATTACGCCAATAGATAAAGCTATCCCTAATTTTGCGGGCAATGTTTTATTATGATCGCGCCACAACAATATGATTAGCAAGATTAGGTTGCTAATCGCCATAAAACGAATGATGATATCTATTGTGGGCCAATCCATATAAGGATTTTGGCACTTAATCTAGGGTAAAGCAATTGCTCGGCTGGTGGATTATCGTTGGAAAGCTAATCGATTATGAAATCAATCAGTTGGAATTAATTTCTGCACGCAATTCAGTCACAGCTTTTTTCGCAGAATCCATTTTAGGGTTTATCATCACTGCTTTTTCGTAACTCGCTAATGCTTTATCCAGTTGTCCATTAATACGATAAGCTTCGCCTAAACTATCATGAGAATTGGCATGATTGGGATGATCTGAAACACTCCATTGAAAAACTAAAATAGCTTCATCAACTTTTTTTAGCCCTAATAATTTATAACCCAAGGCGATATAATTGCGCGGTGTTAAGCTATATCCGCTGCGTTCATCCGATAAATTTTCATAGGCTGTTATCATAGCTTCTGAACCTTGTTTCAGTGCTATCGTCATGATTAAATCTTCTAATTTTCTTTTAGCAAGCGGGACTTCTTCGCCATTAAGTGCGCGCATCAGGGCATTCCCCATGTCGAGTACTATTGCCCCATAATTATTATTATTCATGATGAATATAAAATCTTGATTGGGTTCTGAACGCAAATAATAGCTCTGATATCCAGGAATACTGCCAGTATGGGAAGCAATCGGTAATTTTCTTTTATCGCTGAGTGTCCATTCTTCAACACCCCAACCAAAGCCATAAGGGCCTTGTGCTTTCACGCTCATCATATTTTTGCGCGTCTCAGTTCCTATGATATTATCTTTATATAATGCTCGATCAAAACGATATATATCCATAGCATTGGAATATAGGCTGCCAGCTGAGAATAATATGCTGGGGTCAACAACAAATGGTTGTTCAAAACCGCCATCTGGGGTTCTACTATAGGCTGAGGCTAAATTTGGTATAATCTCACGTCCATTGAATAATCCGCTATTCTTCATGCCGGCAGGTTCGAAGATATGTTCACGCATTGCCTCAATATAAGGCTTTTTTGTCACTTTCTCGATGATTAGGCCCAAAAGAATGAAACCAGAATTATTATAGCGCCATTTGCTCCCGGATTCTTCTATCAATACAGGTTTAATCCATTCGCGAGCAAAATTTTCAGGTTCATAGCTTTGCCGTGCTGTGGTTTGCCACCATGGGTCGTTAACATTACCTGGGAAATCTTTGATGCCAGATGTATGGCTTAATAGTTGTTCAACCGTAACATTCTCAATAGAAGTACCAGCATAGAGTTCTGGCAAATATAGCCCTAAATTACCATCCAGCGATAATAATCCGTCTTCTGCTAATTTCATCACCAAAGTAGCGGTAAAGGGTTTGCTGATTGAACCAAGCCGATAAATGGTTGAGGGCGTATTGGCTACATCCCATTCTTTATTGGCCTGCCCATAAGAAGAATGAACCAATATCCTGTCGCCGCGGGCTAATAAAACAGTGCCGCTAAACCCTTGATTTACAGCATAGCTATCAACCAAGTTTTGCAATTTTTGCTGATTGGGATTGGCATGTAAGGTCTGGAGAGGCAGTGCGAAAAATAATATCAATATGAACCGATGGATTAAATTTCGCATTACAGAGCCCCCTATATATCTACATGCGTAGTCATCGCAATTTTAATAGGAAAGGTCAAGTGCTAGATATATTCTTTTGTGGCTTCACATCGGCCTGTAATTCAAAAATATCGGGGCGGGCATAATGGCCGCTAACATCCAGATCAAATTGTCCGCGCGTGCGCATGTCGGGGTCTATTTGCGCGCTCACCATACCCTCTTTGCCATAGAGCGGCTCGCCAATAATCTCACCCATAGGGTTGATGATACAGCTACCGCCATTAATCAGCACTATATCGGGTGCATTGCCTTGCACAGCATCAAATTCATTAGCGTCTAATCCTATCATACCGCGCTCTAAATATTGGCAGGATGAGAGGACATAATTGCGCCCTTCCAATGCGATCATTGTCATGGATGGTATCCAAATATCGCGATCATCTACGGTGGATACGCAATAAAAATCCGGCTGCGCATCATAATAATAGCTGCGCAAATGCGGCATGTAATTTTCCCAACAAATCGCGCTAACCAATCGCCCAGCGCTGCTGTCCATAATCGGTAAATCGCTGCCATCGCCAAATCCCCAAATAAGACGCTCCATCGCGGTGGGCATTAATTTGCGGTGGACACCCAATAAGCTGCCGTCGCGTTCAAAGGAAAATGTGGAGCAATAAAGCGTGCCGCCTTTTTTTTCTATAACCCCAACAACGCAGGTCACATCATTGGCTGCAACGGCTTCGCTCAGCGCGTTAAATTCCGATGACTCCAGAGCGATGGCATTATCGGCATAGCGCCGAAAAAGATCTCGGCCCGCATCATTGCGCGAGCCAACGCGTGCGCCAAAATCCACGCCTTTGGGATAGCCGCCGATAAAGGCCTCTGGAAAAACGACAATATCGCTCTTGGCAGCTTTGGCATCTGAGAGGAGATCAGCAAATTTTTCTATGGTAGCCGGCGTATTGAACGGATCAGAGCCTGCTTGAACAACAGTTGCAATTTTAGCGGTCTTAGAGGGGGCGGTATTATGGGTCATATATTGTCCTAAATTTATATATTGGCGATATTCTAACCCTATTTTATCGTATTGCTATAATTATTGAGAATAAGATGAAATTGCTCTTGACGTTTACGTGAACGTCAACTAGATAGGAATCAATTAATATCATTAAAGCCTTGCTCCGTTCTTAGGACATAGTATCGTGCGGCGCAAAGTGCAGTTCATGATTGTTCAAATGGAAGGAAATGACATGAAAATTCTCGTACCCGTAAAACGGGTGATTGATTATAATGTGAAACCTCGGGTGAAATCTGATGGCAGCGGTGTTGATCTAGCGAATGTAAAGATGAGCATGAACCCATTTGACGAGATTAGTGTTGAAGAAGCTATTCGTTTGAAAGAAGCTGGTAAAGCCGAAGAAATTGTTGCTGTTTCTGTTGGTCCGCAAAAGGCCCAAGAAACATTACGTACAGCGCTTGCTATGGGTGCTGATCGCGCTATTCTTGTGAATACAGACGAAGAAGTAGAGCCATTGGGCGTTGCTAAAATATTAGCGAAAATCGTCGAAGAAGAAGCACCACAATTGGTAATCTGTGGTAAACAAGCCATTGATGATGACAGCAACCAAACAGGCCAAATGCTAGCCGCATTATTGGGCTGGGGCCAAGGCACATTTGCCAATACAGTGGAATTGGACGGCAATAGCGTTGATGTTAAACGTGAGATTGATGGCGGATTACAAACGGTGAAATTAAATTTACCTGCTGTTGTGACAACCGATTTGCGGCTCAATGAGCCACGCTATGCTAGCCTTCCCAATATTATGAAGGCCAAGAAAAAGCCAATGGATGAAAAAACAGTGGCGGATTATGGCGTTGATATTACCCCGCGCCTTACCACAACAAATGTGAGCGAGCCTCCTGTGCGTCAGGCAGGTGAAAAAGTGGCTGATGTGGATGCATTGGTTGAGAAATTAAAAGCAGTAGGAGCGATATAATGAAGACGCTTATCTGGGTAGAACATGATAATGCATCAATGAAAGATGCTACTTTGGCTGTTGTTACGGCGGCAGCAAAATTAGGCGAAGTCCATGCACTGGTCGCTGGTAGCGGATGCGCTAGCGTTGCGGATCAAGTGGCGAAAGTGGATGGCATTGCAACCGTTCATGTGGCCGATGATGCGGCCCTTGCGAATGGATTGGCTGAAAATGTAGCGCCTTTGGTGGCGGGACTTATGGATAGTCATGATGCATTTTTGGCGCCTGCGACGACGACCGGCAAAAATATAGCGCCGCGCGTTGCGGCTTTATTGGATGTAATGCAGATTTCGGATATTCTCTCGGTTGAGAGTGCGGATACTTTTACGCGTCCTATCTATGCAGGCAATGCAATAGCCACCGTGAAGACATCTGACAGCAAATTGGTGATTACTGTGCGCGGCACTGCTTTTGACAAAGCGGCTACCGAAGGCGGTAGTGCATCTATTGAAGCTGTTGGCGGTGCGAGCGATGCTGGCACTTCGGCTTTTGTCAGCGAAGAGATTGCTAAATCAGAGCGGCCAGAACTAACCTCTGCTAAAACAATTGTATCGGGCGGCCGTGCATTGGGCAGCAGCGAGAAGTTTGAGGAAGTTATCACACCATTAGCAGATAAATTGGGAGCAGCCATTGGCGCATCGCGCGCTGCTGTGGATGCCGGATATGTTCCCAATGATTATCAAGTGGGTCAAACCGGTAAGATTGTAGCCCCAGAAGTCTATATGGCGATTGGTATTTCTGGCGCTATCCAGCATTTGGCGGGTATGAAAGACAGTAAGGTCATTGTTGCTATCAACAAAGATGAAGATGCGCCTATTTTCCAAGTTGCTGATATTGGTTTGGTTGCTGATTTATTCGACGCCGTGCCAGAGCTTACGAGCAAAGTTTAATCCATATTTGGGATTATAGTGCCAATTTGTTAAAGGACTGGGTTGAAAAATAGAAAACCCTGATGCTGCGGCATTGGGGTTTTTATTTGTCCATGACAGACAATATTAGAGCGCATATTGTATCTTCGCCTGTAAATATGGCGATGGTTAAATGTCTATTAACTATATGAATTTAATGGTTAATTTACAAAATTATAGATTCATGTGTCGATAATTCTTACGGTTAATAAAAACACTAATTTTTATTAACCATCTAAATGCCTCTTTTAATATATTTTCCATTTTTTGGCATAGGGTTTGCGTATCATTCACCAGTCTAAACTGTCGATGTAGCGTTTAATTACATTTGACAAATTATTAATGGTCGTAAATTCGGGGTGAATATAATGAAAACAATATTATCAAAATCTATCTTAGTAGCAATAGCGCTTGGCGCATCAAGCTCAGCCTATGCAACAGTACATACATATAGTCTTGACAATGGTACTATCCTAACAGTCAATTCTGCCACAGGACAAGGCAGCGCAGTCGGTAGAGACATTAACGCAACTTTCACTGGTGATTTTTCTGGTTTCACGGGTGGTGAGAGCCCATCAAGAATATCAATTCCAATCGATAATTTGCAAGGTACACGTGTTATAAATGGTAGAACCATCCCTGCAACGCCTGAGAATGTAGCGGATCATCCTTACAGCTTAAACTTTAATCGCGATGGTGATCTTAATCTATGGGCACGTTGGGGCGGTAACCGCTATGGTGATTATAGAGCATCTCCAACAGGTTACACTTTCACGCCAGCATCTTCATCGACTTCAAGCGGTGGTCTTTCTAGCACTGGCGGCGTGAGCTCAACCTCAACAGGTGGAGCAGGTGGCAGCACAGGCGGCGGAACAGATGTTCCAGCTCCTGGCGCATTATTATTATTCGGTCTTGGTGCAGCGGGCTTAGCCTTTGGCAATCGTCGCCGTAAACAAATCCAAAAATAATTTTAAACTGCGTTTTAGTTTGATTATAAGGCCTCGATGTTCGCATCGGGGCTTTTTAGTGCGCGATCCGATTAAATAATCAATGCGCTGCTTTTAATTCATGTAATGTTTCTTTGCCAACGAACCAAGCACCGCGTAAAATTAGCAATGCAACAATTACCGATAATATGGGATCAATCATCGTCCAACCGGTTAGCAATATAGCGATAGAGGCTATGATAGCGGCAATAGAGCCTAGCAAGTCACCCATGACATGCAAATTCACTGCCTTTATGTTGAGATTATTGCCATCGGCTTTGGCCAATACGCGCAGCACAATTATATTTATAATCAAACCTAATACCGCGATGAAAAACATTAATCTTCCTAATATGGGTGCGGGATTATTAAAGCGTTCATAGGCTTCCCAAATGATCCAAATTGCTATTAGGAATAATGTGATAATATTAAACGCAGCAGCATAAAGCGGCAGTTTTTTAATTTTGCTATTCTCTTTTTGCGAAGCACGATTGCTGATTTGAAACGCCAACCAAGCAATAAGCAAAGCCGCAAAATCATTGAGCATATGTCCAGCGTCCGCCAAAAGCGCTAGCGACCCAGAGATATGGCCTCCGACAAATTCGACACCCATAAAAGCGCCAGTAATGATAGCCGCTATGCCAACGGCTCGGCTATTGGCAGCATCTACTTGGGGTACATGATGGTGATTATGGCTAGCATCGCAGCTGTGATGATGGTTTGACATAATTGTAAGGGTAAGAGGTTTTAGAAATAAGTCAAATATAACACTATGTTATAATATATTATAGCGATATGATATTAACTGACTTCCTTTCGCGACATTGATACGTCATTATAGGGCATGGTCAAAAGATATGCTTATTTATTAATGGGATGGCTGGCACTTGCTTTGGGCGGCTTGGGCATATTCTTGCCACTATTGCCAACAGTACCATTTATGATTTTAGCGGCTTTTTGTTTTGCGCGCAGTTCACCCAAATTAGAAGCTTGGCTGTTAGATCATGAAAATTTTGGTCACCATATCAGAGCATGGCGCGATTATGGAGCGATTAGCCGTAAGGGCAAAATCATGGCCTCAATTGCATTTGTTGTTAGCATTATAATAGCCCTTATTTTTGCCAAAGCACCCTATAGCTATATCCCAATAGCGGCAGCATTGATTGGCGGAACATGGATATGGACACGCCCAGAAGGCACTCGCAAAGACTAGCACAAAATCAGCACCAATGATTATATCATTGCCTATGGGATGGTTAGGCGGCCTGACCCCAGATTATTTCAAATCATCTGGCAGACTTGGTTCGCTGAGTAATTTTTCCATGAGACCCCAGCGCGTTTTTTGATCGCTAGCATTATTTTCAATAAAATCAGCGACCATTTTTTGACCTAGTCCATAATTGATAACATAGCTGCGATATTGATCGGTAAAGTCAATGCTCTGGCTAGCGCGTTCTTTATTCACCAATCCATATTTTTGCGTCAATGCAATGGCTTGATCGCGATCAATCTCACCATTTAGATATTGAGAGGAAATGGTGAAACGAACCCCTGCTAAATCTTGACGCGCTTCTTGCAGGGCTTGATAGGCGTCTGCCGTTTTTGGATCTAATCCTGCTAAAGGATAGAGTATTTCTTGTTCAAATTTTATTTTTTCATCATTTGGAAATGCCAAATCAATGCCATAATTTGCGCTACCCTCGGCAATTAAGCTTTGCGGACTATAGAGGGGATAGATAGAAAATTCTTTCCAGCCTTTATCATTGCTAAGATTTTCTTCTAAGAGCATATTAAGCGTGTGATGACCGGGATAACCCTCATGACACCCTAGGTCCACAGCGCGGGATATGCGAATTGGAAGGTCAGTATTCACTTGAATCAAGCTCTCATAATTGCCTTGATAATAATTATACCCTGACCAGCTTTTATCGGTTACAAATTCTAATGTGAAACGCTCCCCCTCGGGCAATGTAATATATTGCGCCGTGCGTTTTTTACATTCAGCAATAGCGGCGTCAAAAACTAGCTTCAGCTTGTCCTTGGGGATATTATATTGGTTTTCAAACGCATTAATGCGCTCTGGCAAAGCCCCTTCACCGGGAACGATAGCATCAATCTTTTCAATGACATCATCATAATCACGCAATGGCTTTATATCAGGCGTTACACCAAATAGGCCTAGAGATTCGGTACGAAAATCTAATGTTTCACCCGATAGCATTTTGTGCCGAGTTTGCGCCGCGGTTAGCTGCGCTATCAAAAAATCTTTGCGGCGCTGGGATAAGGAAGAAAGACCATCGCTGGGTATAGAGTCAATGCGCGCTTTGAGATCATCAATTGCGCTGCCCAATTCTTCTAAACCGCGTTCAGACTTTTGCGCTTCTTCCTTGTAGGATGCAGGGCCATAATAAGCGTCAACATAGCCCGCTTCTCTCTCTCCCATTTCGAGTGAAAGTTTGATATATTCAAGCGCGAGCGGGTCTAAAATCTTATCGGCTTTACTCTGCTCATTACTCAGAGCAGTTTCCCCATTAGCGCTTTTTTCTGCTGAGCAGGCGCTGATGATAAGAGAAGATGATATTAAAAATAAAATTTTCTTTGTCATATAATCACCTTTTCTGAATCTTTTTTAATGGACCTGATTACTTCGTTACTGTTTCGCTTTCCGTCATAGAAGAAACATGGCCATCGGTTTCAACTTCACTATCACCTTGCGCTTCTATCGCGTCATGGTCTTTGTGGAGCGGCGCAAATTTGAGTAAGCAGAAACCAATAATCGCAGAAGCAATAGAGCCCATTAATATGCCGATTTTGGCTTCTTCGCGCAGGAGCATCATATAATCGCTGTTACCAACAAAGGCCAATTCGCCGATGAATAAGCTCATGGTAAAACCAATACCGCAAAGCATACAAACGCCATAAATTTGCACCCAAGTAGCACCGCGTAATTTTGTAGCAAAGCCGAGTTTAACGGCGGTATATACAGCGGCAAAAATACCCAACTGTTTGCCGAAAAACAAACCTGCTGCGATACCAAGTGGTAGTGGGCTGAATATCTCATCCATACCCAAGCCGCCGATATTCACACCAGCATTGGCAAAACCGAAAATCGGGATAATCAAATAAGCACTCCAAGGGTGGATAGCATGTTCCAAAATATGTAGTGGGCTGTTTTTTGCATCAGGTGCACCAGGCGTTTTAATGATAGGTATCATCATCGCCGCCAACACACCTGCTACTGTGGCATGAACACCAGAGCGCAATACAAAATACCACAGAATGACGGATAATATTAGGAAGATAGGAATGTTTTTCACCCCTGATTTGCCTATGATATACATCAAAGCTAGGATACCGGCTGATGCGGCAAGCCACACAGTTTGCAAGCCTTCGGTATAGACCAATGCGATAATGGCTACGGCGCCCATATCATCGACAATGGCAACCGTGACCAAGAATAATTTAAGCGAAGTTGGCGCGCGTTTGCCCAAAAGAGCTAGCACCCCAATGGCAAAAGCAATATCGGTTGCGGCCGGAATTGCCCAACCATTCACAAAGGTAGGGTTGCCAGCAGTAATAGATAAAAATACAATCGCAGGAACCGCCATGCCTGCTATCGCTGCTAAGATGGGCAGGCGTCTTTTCTCCCATGTGGAGAGCCGCCCATCAACAAATTCACGTTTAATTTCTAAACCAACCAAGAAAAAGAATATCGCCATCAATCCATCATTGATCCAGAGATGAATGGTGAATTTTTTCAGCTGTGCTCCAAGCATAATCTCTGGGCCGATCTTGCTATGCAATAATGCAGAATAAGCATCACCCCAAGCGCTGTTTGCGATAATCATTGCAACAGCGGCGGCGATCATCAACAATACACCACCTGCTGCTTCGCTTTGTAAAAAGTCGCGCATTGCGGATAATGGCTTGCTCGTCGGGGTTGACATAGGGGCGTTTCCTCTAATTTTTCAAATCCGCAAATAATATGGGATTTTGGCTTTCGATATTGCAAACAGCTATGACGAATTTCACAGCCAACTACAACAGTTAAGAGAGAGATAGCTCATTTAATATTGAGGCGAATGTCGCAATACAAGTATCTTTTCAAAAATGTTTCTTATCCTTTGCCTATTGTATTGCTTGTAAAAGCAAATATAGGTGAGGGAGGGGTGTTTTGTGATTGATACAATATTGTATATTTTAGGAGTTGTTCAAACAGAATTATTATTATTCTGTGTGATATGGTTCTTAATTGGCGGTATTGATGATCTATTGGTCGATATTATTTGGATGATACGTTGGTGCTATAGGCGTTTAACATTTTATCGCCATAAAAAACCGATGGACATTGAATCTTTTAAGCATAAATATGATTTAAATTATTCGAGCCTTAGGGAAAAACAAAATACACAGTATGAATATCACGCAATCTTCATTCCTGCATGGCGAGAGGCTGATGTTATTGGCGAGATGCTCAATGGTTGCAAACGAGCATGGATGAACAGCACTATTGCGCACCGTATTTATGTCGGTTGCTATCCCAATGACAATGATACAATTGCCCAAGTGATTGAGGCGGCGAAATTTAATCCGAATATTTCGCTGATATTATGTAAAAATGATGGGCCAACAACCAAAGCAGATTGCTTAAATCAATTATGGCGGGCCATGCTGCGCGATGAGCTAAAGCAGGGTATTAAGGCGAAATCCGTTATTTTGCACGATGCCGAAGATCGCCCGCATGCAGATTCATTGGCGATTTTTGATAGGTTAATCTGTAAAAATGATATTGTTCAATTGCCTGTCATTCCCATAGCAGCACCGGGATCACAATTGGTGAGCGGCCATTATTGCGATGAATTTTGCGAAAGCCATGGCAAAGCTATGGTCGTGCGCGAAGCAATAGGAGCGGCTATCCCCTTAGCCGGCGTTGGTTGCGCCATTGAGCGTAATTGCCTTGGCCGCTGGGCTTTGAATAAAAATGGTTTGCCCTTTGCTGGGGATAGCGTGACCGAAGATTATGAGCTTGGCATTCAAATTGGTTCTGCTGGACGCGGTGCTATCATGGTGCGAATGAAGGATAAAGATGGCCAATTAATAGGCACATCTTCTTATTTCCCAACAAGTTTGGATGCTGCCATAAAACAAAAATCAAGATGGGTTATGGGCATTGCTCTGTCTGGTTGGGACAGATTGGGCTGGGCAACTGAGAGGTCAGAACAGCCCATTACGCATGAACGAAGAAGCGCTTCGACCAAAAAATATCCACTGCGCCTTCCATTTAATATGGGAGAAAATTGGATGCGTTTGCGCGATAGGCGCGGGATATTCTCGGCGCTCACAATATGCTTTGCCTATATTTTGGCAGTGCTCAGCGGGATATTATTCATCGCTCAATATGCGGGTTATTTCAATTTTGAACCGCTTAGCGAAAATATGCAGTTCATGATCTTATGCAGCAGTTTGTTGATGCTTTGGAGATTATTCATGCGCAGCGCGTTTTTATATTATCATTATGGCTTTGTGCAGGCTTGTTATGCACTGCCAAGAATGATTACATCTAACATCATTGCAATATTAGCCGCGCGCCGGGCAGTAATATTATATTATAAATATTGTTTCGGCGGCACAATGATATGGGAAAAAACGCAGCATGATATAATGCCGCCTTCTTATGATGGTCATCGCTTTACAGTGACCAATGGGAAGCAGTCATGATAAATTTGTCTCAATCCAATGGCATCAGCAAGGCTAAGCCGCTTATTTATCTGATGATGCTCTTGGGCGCATGGATTGTTGCGCGGATAATATTCACGCTCTCGACGACACAGGCCAATGACGCTGATATGAAATTCATACAATCACCATTGGCGAATGCGGAGCAAAATTCTAATCAAAATTCGCAACCAAAAAATATTAAAATTGGCCAGTTATCAGCAGGGCAATCAGAAGCAGGACAATCTTCAGATAGACAGACAGAATTAAGAAAAAACACTTCGCCCTATGATTTTGCAGCACAATTTTTAGATGTCCCAAAGGCTATATCAATACCATCTGCTTCATCTTATATTACAGCAGCATCTAATGGCCTGCCCAAAAGCTATTATCCGCTTTTATTCCTTGGCGCTATTGAAGAGAGAAGCAATTCTCTCATGCGTCCTAAACAATATGCAGGTTCTGGTTGGAATTTACCGCCGGGCAATGGCAATAAATTGGTACAATTAAATCCAAACAATCAGAGCGATAATCGCGAACATTCTAATTTAGCATCGCGTCTTAGCGGATATGCCTATATTTTTGCGCGTTCTAATAGCGGTGATGCTAATGCTTTGGGTGGCCGCTATGGCGGTTCTCAGGCTGCGGTTCAATTGGCCTATCGCATTAATCCCAATAAGAGCACAGTCATTGATGCTACGGTGCGCGCGCAAAGCGCTCTCAGCGATAGTGACAGAGAAATAGCAGCGGGGGTTAGATTTAAGCCAAATGAGAAATTCCCATTGGCTCTTGTGGCGGAAAGACGGTTTAGACCATCTAACCCCGATGGATATGCGCTCTATGTTGCTGGTGGGAAGTCCAACATAGCTTTGCCTGCGAATTTCAAATTAAATGCATATGGACAGGCTGGCGTTAGCACTGCTGGCCGGGATACATTATTTTTCGATGGTCAAATTATTGCTGAAAAGTCAGTCCATAAAAACAACGCTATTGAGATATTAGCAGGCGGCGGTGCTTGGGCCGGCGGTCAACGCGGTGCGCAGCGGATTGATATTGGGCCTAGCGTCAGTATCAAATTATCTAAAGGCAAGAAAAATTATCGCATATCTGGGGATTGGCGAGAGCGCATAGGCGGTGATGCATCGCCCAATAGCGGGGCTGTGATTACTCTATCCACGGATTTTTGATAATAATCACTATTAAGCCCTCATCTGTGCCTTTATAAAGCCGCATTAATCAGCTAGATAGGATGATAATATATGGATATTTATCTTCCTATAGCCAATCTATCGGTTGACGCTGGCGTCATCATCTTACTCGGCATTCTAGTAGGCGTGCTATCGGGTATGTTTGGCGTGGGCGGAGGATTTTTGACCACACCATTATTGATATTCTACGGAATACCGCCAACGGTTGCGGCTGCATCAGCCTCTACACAGGTTACGGGGGCGAGTATTTCAGGCGTTTTTGCGCATATGAAACGCGATGGTGTTGATTTCCATATGGGCGGCGTGCTGGTGGTTGGCGGCATAATTGGGACTTTATTTGGCGCGCTCTTATTTGAAACATTGGAAGCTTTGGGGCAAATTGATACTGTCATTAATATTTTATATGTATTGATGCTGGGTGGTATTGGCGGATTGATGTTCAAAGAGAGCATCACGAGCGTTATCGCTGTGCGCTCTGGCAAAAAAGTCCAAGCCAAAAAGCGGCGGCACCATCCATTGGTTTCAAACCTACCTCTGCGTTGGCGTTTTCGCAGATCGGGGCTTTATATATCCCCGCTCGCACCTCTTTTCCTTGGCTTTATCACTGGTATCTTAACGATGCTACTTGGCGTTGGCGGCGGCTTTGTGATGGTTCCTGCTATGCTCTATCTACTGGGTATGGGCGCTCAAGTTGTGGTTGGCACATCATTGTTTCAAATATTGTTCGTGACGATTTCTTCGACTATGATGCATGCTCTTACCACCAAAGCCGTAGATATAGTATTGGCCGTATTATTGCTGATTGGCAGCGTTACTGGTGCTCAAATAGGGGCACGGTTCGCCCAAAAATTACCGCCCGAATATTTGCGACTAATATTAGCAGCATTAGTATTGATAGTGGCTTTACGGCTAGCGATAGGATTGGGTTTCCAACCACCAGAAATATTCACGGTGCAACCAGCATGATGCGTATTTTACTGGCCTTGATTATGGTGTTGAGCGGCGTTCAATTAAACGCTCAACCGAAATTAGTGCCTGATGTTTCTCAACGCCAAATCTCTATTCAATCTGGCTTTACTGGCGCTGAACTATTGCTATTCGGTGCGATTGTTGATCCGCAGCGTTCGAATAATCAAGATGCGATTGATGTTGTGGTGGTGCTGCGCGGCCCCACAGAACCCATAATATTGCGCGAGAAAAAGAAAGTCGCGGGTATCTGGATTAATGCTGATAGTAGTGATTTTCAATCCGTCCCTGGTTATTATGCAATCGCTTCTTCGCGCAAAATATCCGATATTGTCGATGTTAAGACTGCGGCCATTTATGAATTGGGTATCGATAGGCTACAGCTATCACCTACTGGTTCGATTGATAGCAAGAAGCTACGTCATTTTGTGAATGGGTTGGTGGATAATAGGCAGAGAGGCGGATTATATCGCGATAACCCCAATGGCGTTGAGATAAGCGAAGATATTCTCTATCGCGCTCGGCTTAATATTCCCTCTTCTGTACCAGTGGGGGATTATACAGCAGAGACATTGCTAATACAGAGCGGCAAAGTTATTGCGGCTGATGATAATGTGCAAATATCAATCAAAAAGGTTGGGTTTGAAGCATTTATTACGACCTTGGCCGATAAATATTCTCTATTCTATGGTTTAATAGCTGTTCTTATCTCTGTATTATTTGGCTTAGCCGCAGGATATATTTTCCAAAGACTATAATCATTTTATGAACAAAATCGTATAGTTAGTCATTTTACTTACTGAAATGCTATATGTAATGCATCGTAAAGTAAGCAAATATTAACTTTAATTATCTAACCATTACCTCTGTTAAATTGTCAAGCAATGGTGGGATATGAGAAATAGAGTATTTGGACAAACGCCGTCAGAGGATAGCCCAAAACCCAAAGTGAACGAGAGTGGTGCGCAGCGCCACATGTCCTATCAACACCCGGCAGAGCAACCCCCGGTAGAGAAAACAACGGCAGAGCCACAAAATTCGCACAGTGATGATGAAATCACACCTGTACATTTTAAGCCTGCGAACCCGACCCAAAATACCGCAGTCAATAGCACAGAAAATAGCAATCTTGATGGTTTAAAGCCACAAGATAAAGCTCATGATATTGCACAGGCTGATAATGTAGAGGCTGATAATATGGAGGATGATTTGGAAAAGCATCAAAGCCAAGATGAGTCACTATCATCCAATGCAGAAGAAGAATTAGCATCCCATAATCTGACGCCACAAGCCGAAGAAATGGAATCGCAAGAACCCAATATTTCACTGGCTCCTTCTAGTAATGGTGAGCGCTCTACTCGTGGTCTCTATAATATCGGTTTTGTGACGGAGATAGCAGGCTCTGGTTCGCAAATTTGTGTTGACCCTAAAGTATTGGCGCAATTGGATTCCCATGATGATCCCAGCATAAGAATGGCAGGACAAGTGGGCGCGCAGATTAAAATCCGCGTTGGTTCAATATGGCTATTAGCCAGCATAAGAACGCAAAAATTAGATTTGACCGATGGCAATTCAATCACTGCATTTGTGGATTTCTTGGGCGAAGGCGATGAAGAGAGATTAACAG
This sequence comes from uncultured Sphingorhabdus sp., assembly GCA_947492905.1. GTDB lineage: Bacteria > Pseudomonadota > Alphaproteobacteria > Sphingomonadales > Sphingomonadaceae > Sphingorhabdus_B. Next base: position 704,294 of record CANLOL010000001.1, read on the forward strand.
GTAAAATTTATAATTTCCGCCGTGGTGTGACGCGTTATCCAGTTCCAGGAAGCGAAGTTTATGCCGTTAGCAGCGCAGATTTGAAACAGATTTATGCTGCGGATAGCCGCGCCAATACTGAAATTGGTACAGTATTTCCAACCAAAGATATTCGCGGTGCGCTCTATGTTGATGCGATGCTGGGCAAGCATTTCGCATTATTGGGTTCAACGGGTACGGGTAAATCAACATCAGCAGCTTTGATATTACACCGTATTTGCGATCTTGCGCCACAGGGCCATATTGTGATGGTCGATCCGCATGGTGAATATAGCGCGGCTTTTAAGAGCAATGGCGCATTGTTCGATGTGAACAATATTGCGATGCCTTATTGGTTGATGAATTTCAGCGAGCATTGCGAAGTTTTTGTGACGTCTAATGGTGATGATCGCCAAATAGATTGTGAAATCCTATCTCGTTGTCTGCTAAAAGCGCGCTCAAAAAGCCGTATGGCAGAGAATATTAGCAAATTAACCGTCGATTCCCCCATTCCTTATCTACTGTCTGATTTGACAAATATCATTCAAACCGAGATGGGCAAATTGGACAAATCTTCTTCCTCTGCGCCGTTCATGCGTTTAAAAAATAAGATTGAAGAATTAAAGGCTGACCCCCGCTATAGCTTTATGTTCTCTGGCATGTTGGTTGGCGATACAATGGCGGATTTTATCAGCAAAATTTTCCGCCTTCCCAGCGAAGGCAAGCCCATTTCCATCATTGATGTATCCTCTATGCCATCGGATATTACCTCAACGGTTGTTGCTGTTTTATCGCGCCTTGTTTTTGATTATGCGATTTGGTCGCGTAATGAACCACAGCGCCCAATCCTATTGGTTTGCGAAGAGGCGCACCGTTACATTCCGAATGAGCGCGTTGCTGCGACTTCTGCGGTTCGTACAATTTTGGAGCGTATCGCAAAAGAAGGCCGTAAATATGGTGTATCATTGGGCCTTATTACTCAGCGTCCATCAGATTTGGCCGAAGGTGTTTTATCGCAATGCGGTACGATTCTTTCCATGCGTCTGAACAATGATCGTGACCAAGCCTTTGTTAGAGCCGCTATGCCCGAGGGCGCGCGCGGTTTCTTGGATGCTATTCCTGCGCTTCGTAACCGAGAAATCATTGTATGCGGCGAAGGTGTTTCTATTCCTATTCGTGTGTCGCTTGATACGTTGGAAGAAGAAAAACGTCCTGCATCGGAAGATCCGATTTTCTCTGAACTATGGCAAGAATCGGGCGGCGAGGCTGAGATGTTGGAGCGGATTGTTACCCGCTGGCGCTCACAAGGACGCTAAAAAGCTTATACCACTGCGAAATAATATGTCGTTTAATCTTGGAAGTATTTATATACTCCCTGCGATACACTCCTTTTATTTCTTTGCGCTATAAGCTTTTCCTCGTTCGATAATGTATTTAGGCGCTGGCCTGTATGATTTATAATTTTAACGTCCGTTCGTCCTGAGCCTGTCGAAGGACATAAGGTAAAAACTCTGACATCTCAAAAATAAAGACCGTCATACTGAAACCACACACCGTCATCCTGAACTCGTTTCAGGATAACAGTATCGCAATGACAATCAGCCAAGCCTCTCTAGCGCTATTTTCAAACGTTCGGCTTCTGCTGATTTCTCAGCAAGATCAGATTTCGCTTTTTCTACCGCTTCGGGTTTTGCTCTAGCAACAAAGTTTTCATTGCTCAAACGCCCTTTCAGCGAACCAGCCTCTTTGCTCACCGCTTCATATGCTTTGGATAGACGCGCTTTTTCTGCCTCTATGTCAATCACACCTTCTAGCGGCACAATGATTGTTTGCCCATCAACCACCAATTGCATGGATGCGCCATCGGGTGCATCGCCAAAGGAGGAAGATGCTATCCGCGCGACCCGCTCTAATGTGTTTTGCAATGTGCCAACGCGCGTCTGTAATGCATCAGGGAATATACAATCCAGCTTTGCACCGGGCGCTATACCCAATTCATTTTTCGCGCTGCGCATAGCACCGGTAAAGGCGATAATCCAATCAATCTCTGCCTTTGCATCACTATCAATTTGTGCATTAGGGGCAGGCCATTTGGCAAGGATGATGTCATAATTACGCGCCGATTTTCCGCCTTCTGACGATGCCATCGCATGCCATAATTCCTCGGTAATAAACGGCATAAATGGATGCAGCATGACCAAGATTTGATCGAGCACCCAACCCGCAACTTGGCGTGTTTCCTCTGCATCATCATTATCTTCGCCTTGGATAATCGGTTTGATAAGCTCCAAATACCAATCACAAAAAAGATCCCATGTGAAATGATAGATGGTGTTCGCCGCTGCATCAAAACGCAAATCCGCCAGCGCCTTATCCAGCGCGGTAACTGTCTCTTGCACCGCGCCAATGATCCAACGATTGGCAGCAAGCGTAGCGGATGGTGCAGAGAGGCTTTGTGATGCACTTATGCCATTGGATTGGGCAAAGCGCGCTGCGTTCCAGAGCTTGGTTGCAAAATTGCGATAGCCTTTGACGCGCTCATCATCCATCTTGATGTCGCGCCCTTGGCTCTCCATCGCCGCCATAAAGAAGCGCAAAGCATCGGCGCCATATTCATCAATAAGGCCCAGCGGATCGACAACATTGCCTTTGGATTTGGACATTTTTTGCCCATCGGCGGCGCGAACCAGACCGTGCAGATATAATGTCTTCCATGGGCGCGATTCTTCGATGGGTTTTTTACCGCCTTCGCCCATAAATTCGATGCCCTGCATCGCCATACGCGCATCCCAGAAAAATAATATATCAAAGCCGCTAATCAACAAATCATTGGGATAATGTTTGTGTAAGAGAGACTCCGTTCGCCCTGAGCTTGTCAAAGGGTCGGTGTCTTCACCCGCTCGTACTTCGACAGGCTCAGCACGAACGGTCGCATCTTCGGGCCAGCCCAATGTTGCAAAAGGCCATAGCGCCGATGAAAACCAAGTGTCGAGAACATCGGAGTCTCTGACCAATATGGTTTTAGTAGCATTCGATGTTTCTACCACAGCTATTGCATATTCTTCTTCATTATCGACGATTACGATTTCAGATGTAGCAACCTCGTAGCGATTTGCCGCTAGTTGGCGAACTTCATCCTCATCTTTGGCGACAAGAGGCACCCGTTCACAATCATGCTCATGTTCGAATTCATGCTCCAGCTTTGGCCCATACCAAGCAGGAACGCGATGCCCCCACCAAAGCTGTCGTGACACGCACCATGGCTGGATATTTTCCATCCAGTTGAAATATGTTTTTTCCCAAGTTTTGGGGACGATTTCGATGTCGCCATTCTTAACCGCATCAATCGCTGGCTTAGCGAGTGTTTCCGCATCAACATACCATTGATCGGTGAGCCAAGGTTCAATCACTACACCGCCGCGATCGCCATAGGGCGTTTGAATGATGCGCGGTTCCGATTCAACTTTTCGTATTTCACCACTTTTAGTCTTGATAATGTGCGGGATAAGTAGTTCAGCAACTTTCAGATATTGAATAACTAATTCTCGTGCACCAATTTCTCGATGGTTTCGTCTATATTCAATATTTTCAAGTTGCTCAGATACGGTTCTTTTTTTGCCGTCGGGATTTCCCCGATTAAAACGGTGCAGCCCGATAAATTCATCGGGGATTAGGCCATCGCTGACCTGGCAAACATTGGCATCGCCATCAAACATGTTGAGCATCTCAGCAGGAGCAAAGCCCGCGCGTTTGCCCACATCAAAGTCGTTAAAATCATGACCGGGCGTAATTTTCACGGCACCGCTGCCAAGCTCTGGATCGGCATGTTCATCGGCCACAATGGGGATGCGGCGGCCCGTGATAGGCAGCTGCACATATTTACCAACCACATCAGCATAGCGTTCATCATCGGGATGCACCGCTACGGCCATATCGGCGAGCATGGTTTCGGGGCGTGTGGTGGCGACCTCGATATAATCTTGGCCCGCGCCATCGGGGCCATCAAATGTAATGCCGTCAGCAAGCGGATATTTGAATCGCCAGAACTTACCATTAATCTCTTTGGTCTCAACCTCTAAATCGCTGATTGCGGTTTTCAGCTTTGGGTCCCAATTGACCAATCGTTTGTCGCGATAAATCATGCCGCGACCATCAGCGTTCTTTTTATTATAGAGATCAACAAAGACTTTGGTCACGGCCTTTGTGAAATGCGGGTCCATTGTGAATTGCTCGCGCGACCAATCCATAGAACATCCAAGGCGGCGCAATTGGCGCGTTATCGTGCCGCCGCTCTCTTCTTTCCATTCCCATACTTTGTCGATAAATTCTTCGCGATTATAATTGCTGCGTTTATCGCCAGCGGCTTCCAACTGCCGCTCGACCACCATTTGTGTCGCGATACCCGCATGATCGGTACCAACCACCCATAAAGCATCTTTACCGCGCAGCCGCTCATAACGGATCATAATATCCTGCAATGTATTATCAAGAGCATGACCAATATGCAGGCTGCCCGTGACATTGGGCGGCGGATTTACGATAGTATAAGGCTGTGCGTCGGGACGTTCAGGGCGAAAGCTATTTGCGCTCTCCCAATGCTCATACCATTTGGTTTCAATCAATGCGGGGTCAAAATTTTTATCAATAGTCATATATAGGCTATTAGGCGGCGATCATCGGAATCGCCACCATTTTTTCGTAACTTTGCCTATGTAATTATAAATATAGAGCGCGTCCTATATTTACTCGCTTTTTTCTACCGTATATTTTTTCAGCCAGCTAAAGACATTTTCATGCCATTGGAGGCTGTTTTGCGGTTTATTAATCCAGTGATTTTCATCAGGAAAAATAAGCAGCTTTGATTCAATATCTTGGCGTTGCAAGGCTGTAAAAGCGGCGATGCTCTGTGAATAAGGAACGCGGAAATCCAATTCGCCATGAATGACGAGCATTGGTGTTTTCCATTTGGTGACATGGTTGACGGGATTCCATTTTTCGCCATCTTTACGCGCCCACCACGGGCCGCCATGATCCCATTCGTCAAACCATAATTCCTCTGTCTCAAAGGCAAATTGGCGCAGATCAAATAATCCTGCATGGTTGACGATACATTTAAATTCATCGCTCCAATTGCCCGCGATCCAATTCATCATATATCCGCCATAGGATGCACCGAGCGCACAGGCATTTTTAGTGTCTGCTTGTGGGTCGATTTTGCCTGCAGCGGCTAATCCGAGTTTCAGGTCGGTTAATGGTTTGCCCCCCCAATCTTGGTTGATGCTATCGGTGAATTCCTGCCCATATCCAACGCTGCCATGGAAATCGACGCTTACCGCTACAAATCCCTGTGATGCCATAACCTTTGGATTCCAACGAAATGACCAGCTATTGCCAAAGCTGCCTTGCGGCCCACCATGGACAAGGAACGCCACAGGTAATTTTTCGCCAGCTATGATTTTTTCATTTTTTACAGGCTTGATAATTTGGCCCCAAACCTGATCGCCATTCGCACCCGCAAAATCAAAGCGTTGAACATTCACCTTATCAATTTCGGCTAGCACTACATCATTGATAGTGGTGAGTTTTTTCTCACCCGATTGCTCATTAAAATGAAAAATCTCATTGGGCGCATTAATATCATTTTTGGTATAGACGATAGAGCCATTTTTTAGCGGCACGACATTATTAACATTGCCGCCTTTGGATAGGCGCTTCGGTGTTCCGCCTTTCACTGATATCTTATAAACAGGATGATCCAATATATCCTGCGCAGTGATATAGAGGCTTTTGCTATCCGCGCTCCAGCTTATCGAACCAACGCTGCGATCCCAATTTTGGGTCAGGCTTTGTACTTTGCTGTTTTTGAGATCGCGGATTTTAAGGGTGAGCTTATCGCTCTCATATCCAGCCCGCTCCATAGCCACATAGGCGATATACCGTCCATCGGGTGATGGCGTTGGCATTGTATCGGTTGCCAAATTAGATTTGGTTATATTGGTTGTCGTGCCATCTTCGGATGCTTGATAAATATCCAAATTGGTGGAGCGCGGTTCATTTTTATCCGCGATGCGCAATGTATAGAAAACAGCGTCATCCGTTATAGCAATTTCTTCTCCGCCGCCAAATGGCTTGCTAGGTGTATCGCCCACTTGGGTGCTGATCAATTTACCATTGCTTAGGCCCTGTGCGCCCATATCATAGGCGAATAATCGGCTCAGATGATCGCCTTTTTCCCAGCTCCCCCAATGGCGCACAAACAATTTATCATATTCGCGTCCCGTGCCAGGGCCAGGAAGGGCGGTATCTTTGGCCACCACATCTTTGTCACAATTCAGGTCTGCACATTCTGTTGATACATCAGCCCAAATCGCAATTTTGCGCGCATCACTTGATAGTTTAAAGCCTGCGACATCGACAGTGAAATCGCTCACTTGGCTATGTCTGCCGTCTTTATGCTTCCAAATTTGCTCTGAACCGCTGGCATCGCTGATATAATATAGGCTGCCATCTTGTGCAAATGCGGGGCTATGCGCAGACCCTTTGGTTGCTATGGGGCTTGATTGATTTTCTGTAATTTTTTGTATGTGCAATATCGTATTGCGCGCATTGTCTTTCAAATCGGTGCTGGTGACAGTGAACACCATGCTCTTGCCATCGGGGGATATGGCGGGTGCGCCAACCCGCTTGAGCGTCGCCAAATCCTCAGCGGTCATAGGCCGAGCTTGAATGGCGGGTGTAGCAAATATTGAAACTGTGCTGGCGAGGGCGGCCAATGCCGCATATTTATAATTTCTCATGAAACCAGATTATCAACACAGGATACATGCGCAAGCAAAATTAACTGCTGCGGGTGTTATTCGACGATAATTATAAGAGAAATATCAGTCTTTTTTGGTGATGCGCTTAATTTCGCGTTCCACCATAGATTCGACCAATGTCGGTAAGTTCTGGTCCAGCCATTCTTTCATCATGGGACGTAGCATCTCGGTGACGAGGCTCTCTAATGATGTTTCACCCGTGCGGACAATTTGCGGACGCGGGCTAGGCTGGCTTAATGCTGCTAATGTTGAGAGGCTTTGGCGCAGCCCTTGGGCGGTTTCTTGATTGACCAAATTCTCTTCGTCAGGAGACGTTAGCTCTAATATATCATCACTATCAGTTTCAGCATTTTCTTCTTTGGGCGCGCTACTGTCTGATGATAATGTATCAAATGCGGCTTCATCGCGTTGATTATCCAGCACATCGTCCTCCGCAATCACTTTGCGAATCGAAGATAATATCTCATCTATTGAGGGTTCTGCTTGGCGTTCAGCCATTATAATTTACCTCTTTTAGCCCCAAAATTAACCATATTTATAATCTTTGCATAACCGATGATCTATAAAAATCAAAAAGTTTCGCTAAAATTTACTCTTTTTTCGAAAACTGTGCTTTTCAAGTCAAATATAGCATCAATTATCGGGCAGAGCTTCGATAGGGGCGTCTTGCGCCTGTGTATCTGTGGTGCGGCTTGCCTGTTCTTCTGGATTGGGCTGCGATGACCAATCGTTGAAATTGCCTTTGACTTTGTCATAGTCGGCCATTGGATCATATAAAATCCCGCTATCTAACCCTAAATCCCGCGCTTCGGCTTTGCCCATTGAAGCCAATAAAGTGAAGCCAGCGACATAGGCATTGCGCTGCGCGGTTACCAATTGAACGCGGCTATTAAGCAATTCTTGCTCAGCATTCAATATGTCCAAAATCGTGCGGTTACCTACGCTATTCTCGGCACGCACCCCTTCGAGCGAGAGGGTATTGGCTTCTACGGCGCGCTCAAATGCTTTGGTCAGCTCTAACGATGCTTTCCAGCTAGCATGCGATGCGCGTGTTTGGGCAATGACATTGCGCTCAGCGGCAATTTCTTGTTCTTGCGCTTGGCTTAATCGCGATTGCGATTGGCGAATCTGCGCCGATGGACGCCCCCCTTGATACAGAGGAATAGTCGCGCGTACTCCGATAGTGGCTGTGGTTGTCGCCTGTATGAAATTAGCTCCAGGAATATTGCCACCCAAAGTATTGAGGAAATTGGTATAATTGCCTTGGGCAAAAGCATCTACCGTTGGAAGGCGCGATGCTTTCGCTGCTTTAATATCATATTTCGCAGCATCGCGGGTTTCCTGTGCGGATAAGAGATCGGGATTCTCAGCCAATGCTATTTCCACCGCCGCAATAGGGTCATCGGGCAGATCGGGCAGAGGCGGAGGCGCTTCTAATGCATTGGGTTCGCTGCCGACAAATTGGATATAAATTTCTTTGCTGCGGATTAAATTTGCACGGGCATTTTGCAAATTGCCCAATGCCTCTGCATAGCGCGCTTCGGATTGTGCAACATCTGTGCGGGTTAGATCGCCAATTTCAAAACGATCGCGGGTCGCCTCTAGATTGACGCTTAATACGCCGACTTGAGCGCGGTTTAACCGCACAACGGCCTCATCGCGTATAACGTCCATATAGGCTGCGACAACATTTGAAAAAATGGAGCTTTCGGTTGCGCGTAAATTGGCAAAACCGGCCTGAACACGGCCTTTGGCGGCGCGGACATTATTTTTAACGGCACCGCCGCGATACGCTGGAACCGTTAGCGTTGCGTCATTGGAGGTCAGCCGGCTAGGCGCGGTAAAGCTATTTGGGTTGGTGCGGATATTTTCTAGATAATTGCTTTGAATATTCAAGCTAGGCCGGCCATTGGCTTTTGCCAAAGGAACATTTTCATTAATGACTTTTTGCCCTGCGCGCGCGCCCGTTAATGTTGGATTGCTTTTATAGGCTTTCTCTAGTGCCTCTCTTAATGTTTCGGCTTGCGCTGGAGTAGAGGTTGCAACCATTGTGAATAAAGCAGTGGAAGCGTAAAAAGTGATTTTATGAAGAGGCTTGCAGTTAAAATTCAAAAGCTAAATTCCTTCTCTTTTTCGAAACCAACCGCAACTTGTCCCGTAAACTTCTCTATCTCACATTCCATAAATGCTACCAAGGCTAGGGAATTTCCGCGTTTATAACCTATGCATAAATGGCTAACCTTGCCCTTGGATAATCCGCAAATTAACCGAGCACCCTCAGCCATTTGATCTATGATAGTTTGTGGTACTTGCTCGATTGCACCTTCAATAATCACCACATCATAAGGCGCATGATCGGGTGCGCCAAGATGCAATGGCCCTTGTATTTGTGTCACATTATCTGCGCTTAAAGTGGTGGCGACATCAGTGTCCAATGCTACAACATTGGCCGCGCGCTGGGCTGTTACCATGACGTTATAGCCGCTCGCTGCTCCGATATAGAGAAGATTATCATCTGGATTTATCGCAGCTTTTTGTAGCATCAATGCGCTAGTAAGAGCAGGCGGGAGGAATCGGCCATTACCAAGCGGTACGGAACGGTCCATATAGGCCAAATTGCGAAAATCAGCAGGTACATAATCTTCACGGGCTATTTCTGCCATGGCGGATAATATCCACTTATCCTCTACCGCATTGGGACGCAATTGGCTGTCAATCATGGCTTTACGGGCTTTGGCGCTCACCAAAGAAGATGTAGTTTCTGAATTAGATATGGTTTCATTGTTTGGCATAAGTAGATCCTGAATCAAATATGATGCCTCTATAGCCTGATGATGGCTTAGCGCAAAACATTCTATTATCTAATAACAATGTTGACCTAGCTTCACATCATAATATTTCCATAATAGTTTCCGATAAAGTGGCTATTTGAAACTATTAACGGTAATTTTCTGCTCTAATATCTTACAAAAAGCATCAAATTGGGCCTTATTTATAGGGTGATTTGAAATGATGATGCATTTGCGCATTGCCAAGGCGCAAAAGAATCGCTATCTGCCGCTCTCACCGCAAAAATGAGGCCCGATGGCGGAGTGGTGACGCAGCGGATTGCAAATCCGTGTACGCCGGTTCGATTCCGGCTCGGGCCTCCACCTTGTTTGTTATACCATTGTATTTCATTGCTTTTCTCCTAAGTTAGCCAATATTATAATTTTAGGTTAGCCATTTGCTCCAAATTTTTCTTCAAGCAGCTCAATAGCTTGCCGCGCCATTTCTGCTTTATTTGCGTCTCTTACGTAGAGTTCGACCTCTCTATCGTTACTGTGGTTTGACACTGCTGAGAGGCCCCCGACTCAGCTAATCGTCTCATGTGGGCTTTGCGCAGTCCGTGAGCGCGACATTTATCGGGTAAATTGGCTTGTTTTGCCCAATCAGCAAATTTATTGCCAAAACCCTTTGAAGAGAATGGCTTTCCATTATGTTTTGTAATAAAATACTCATTCTTAATATTTGCATTAGCGTTGAGCGTTTGTTGTAATTCTCTAGAAATCTTAACATGCCATGATTTTCCAGTTTTACTATCAACACCTCCCATATAATTATCGTTAATTATATTAGCTGCGCCTAACAAAGAGGCATCTGTAGGCCTTCGGGCTGTCCATAACATCAAGTCTGCGGCCAGCCTTGCGGTTGTACCAATCGGATGTGCATTTTTATATTGCGCTATTTCGCTCTCGGTCCAGCAGTGAAATCCTTCACTCTTATTTGGTATCGCTTCAACAAGTATCATGGGGTTATCAGGCCTGATTTCAATTTTTATTGCATATTCAAACATTCTTTTGAGAGTCTTTCGATCACGATTGGCGGCTTCTGGTCCGCCAGTGCCATCAGGTTGTTTTTTAGATCGCTCGATTATATAATTATCTAGAAATACGAATGGACAATAATTTTCTGCTTAATATAGCATTGTCTTTCGCTGTAATGATTACCCTATTGGTCGTCATTATCTCACCTGACGTTTTTTATACAAATTGGCAAAGCTATTTGATGGCCAATATCTCTATGCTTTTATGTTGGTTGGTGATTGAAATATTTGCCCGAAATCAAAAGGCGGAACAGATTCTTCATGGGCCTTCTCGTTTTGGGTGAACTATCCTCAATATCCGCATGATTTGAGGATAATGATTTGCGTCTTGCGGAGAATAAGCATATTAACCTCCGCAAGAAGTGCAGACAATATGAAATATATCTATCAATATGACCAATGGCCCAATTTCAATTGGCAAGATGATGTGGTCAATGCGGCCCTAATTACCGTTCGCTACCATCAAGGGCACTTGATTGGTCGGATGGAAGCCCTTGGTTTTGATTTCCGGGGTGAGGCGGTTTTAACCACTCTTACAAATGATGTTTTAAATCTAACGAAATAGAGGGCGAGGCGCTCGATAAGGCTCAGGTGCGCTCTTCTATCGCTTGCAGGTTGGGAATGGACATAAACGGCCTTGTTCCTGCGGATCGCAATGTCGAGGCCGTTGTTGAGATGATGCTGGATGCAAAGCAGAATTTTAATATACCGATCACGGCGGATAGATTGTTTGACTGGCAAGCTGCATTGTTTCCAACGGGGCGCAGCGGCATGGCCAAAATTATAACAGGCAATTGGCGTGATGATAGTGATGGCTGTATGCAACTTGTCTCTGGTCCCTTTGGACGTGAGAAAGTGCATTATGAAGCACCACAAGCGGCTAATCTTAATTCGGAAATGACCGCATTTCTCAATTGGTTTGAAACCAAAAATGATGTTGACACTGTTTTGAAATCCGCTTTGGCGCATTTATATTCTGTGACTATTCACCCTTTTGAGGATGGTAATGGACGGATTGCAAGGGCGATATCCGATATGTCACTCGCTCGCTCTGAAAACAGCGCCCAGCGTTTTTATTCTATGTCGTCGCAAATTAGGAAAGAGCGCAAAGCTTATGATGAAATATTAGAACGTACCCAAAAAGGCGGCCTTGATATCACCCACTGGATATTATGGTTTTTAGAGACCTTAGCCAATGCGTTCGATTTGGCAGAGGATGAATTGCAAAAAATATTCCAGAAAGCGCAATTTTGGGACCGCCATAGAAACACCGCTTTGAACGAACGGCAGCGGGCAATGCTTAATCGCCTGTTGGATGGGTTTGATGGCAAGCTCACATCATCTAAATGGGCAAAGATTATGAAGGTATCGCAAGACACCGCAAGCCGAGATATTAATGGTCTCATCAGCCATTCGATTTTGAAAAAAGAAGCCGCTGGTGGCCGCAGTACGAGTTATGTTTTGAATTTCCACTAGGTTCAGACAGGTGACCAATCTACATAAATAAGGATGTTGATAGAAAAACTAATACTGTCATTAATCAGTAATCGCCCGCAAAGCCAATTCAAATGCACCTGTGATGCCAGATAGGTTCCCTAATAAGGGGGCGGTAATGTATCTATCTTTGTCATATGCAAAATAGCCGTTGGAATAATCTTCGACCTTCATTTTAACATTCTCTAGCAATCCATCGCTTTGCATCACACCGCCGCCCAATATGATCCGCTGCGGTGAATATAGTGCCAACAATGTTATGCAAAGTTGCGCCAGATAATCGGCGATGATGCCATGCGCTTCATGATTATTTGGTAGGTCCGATAATGATGCGCCCCAACGCGCCATTATAGCAGGGCCCGATGCTAATCCCTCTAAACAATCACCATGAAAAGAGCATATGCCCTTAAATTGCATATCCTCTTTGTGCCTGCGCGGATAGATATGCCCCATCTCAGGATGCGCAGCGCCATGCACCAATGCGCCGTTCACTATGGCCCCCGCACCTATGCCCGTCCCAACGGTGATATATATTGCGTCGCATCCTTGTGCTGCGCCATGGGCATATTCGCCCAATATAGCGCCATTAACATCGGTATCGAACCCCACAGGGCAACCCAATGCTTTTCCCAAATAAGGCGCAACATCGGTGTCGCTCCAATGGGGCTTTGTGGTTTGCGTGATATATCCCCATTTGGGCGCAGATTGATCCAGTTCAACAGGGCCAAAGCATGATATACCTAGAGCGGATATTTTGCCATATTGCGCGCTTTGTCCATGAAACCACGATATTGCTGCTGATAATGTTTCATCTGGAGTCGTTGTTGGGATTATGGTTTGCGCGATAATTTGGTTATATGCTCTGCCAATAGCGAGAACAAATTTGGTGCCGCCTGCTTCAATAGCGCCGATAATTGGTCCATCAGGCATATTTCTTCCCATCGCCTATATGCGTATCACATAATATAGCATTATTGCCATTAAGCGACAAATATAGAAATGGAGCAGGGGTTCCGGCAAAGCTGGAAGCAGCCAATGCTTTATCATTCTCTATAGAGCGACCACATAATCCCCAATGATCGATAAAACTGCTAACCAATAATTCTGCCGTGACGTTCCAGCTATAACATTGTTTGGGTTCTTCGGCAGGATTGGCTAGCACAAGCCCTGTTCCGTTCAAGGGTTGATAATCACCAAATAAACTGTCCGCGACCATGCCATATAATCCTGTTGGGCCGACGGCACCACTGGGATCAAATGTTTCTGATTGGGTCACCCAGAACAGATAATATAAACCGTTTTTGACGACTATGTGGGCGCGTTCCAATTCGTTATTGACGCCATCAGCATGTAATAATGGCGGTAATAATTGCCACGCACCGTCATTATCACGCTGCGCGACACCAATTGCTCCATTATAATGGGTTTTCGCCCCAGCAAGAGATGCAGAAAATAACAGATATTCTTTACCGTCAGCAGGGTCACAAAAATAGGCAGGATCACGAAATGCTGTAATCTTACCAGGTTCACCATCTTGTTGATCAGCGCATTCATAATCATCGCCCGTATTTATGATGGATTCCACGGGTTGTGACCAATCACTAATTTGGCCATCAGCCTGCAAAATTCCATGCGTCTCAAACAAGCGTTGTTGATAACCGCGCGGTGTATTCGCATTGCCAGCAGCGGTAAAAAAAAGAGATATTTTATCATCTTTGAGTATCGCAGAGCCAGCCCATTCGCGTTCATAACAGTCTATTTGATCGGGCAAAGTAGGGCCTAGATCATGCCATTGATTATTCACGAAATGCAATAATCTGATTTTTGCTTCAAAGTGACGGCGCGCTGGGTCTCCGTGATCAGTGGCTGAAAGTGCCATCCAGATAGAGCCGCCTGCTATTTCAGCGATGCTGCCATCGATGGTTTGGATGGGCCACATATCCCATAACATCAGGTCTGATATTATCGGTATAGTCTGTTCTTTGGTTATAACCGGTACGGTAGAAAATTGCTGATTTGCAATTCCCGAAACATGTTCGGCTGTCCACGCGGATGTCATGGTTATTCGATTCCTGAATATATAGTGCAAACGGCCAGACTGACTATACAGCCCAGCCGTTTATTAGGGATTAAAAATCGAAACGTACAGCGGCAGAGATTGTTCGACCATTAATCGAACGTGCTCTCACTATACCATTGCCCGGAATATTCCCTTCTTCAGCTTCAGTAAATCCAGTGGTGTTGAACAAATTATTCGCATTAATCGAAAATTGCACACGCTCCACTGGACGCACGGAGAAGAAAGCATTCACTTGGGCAAATCCAGGCAATACCAATCCTTCATTGTCCTGCGCAAAGCTAGAGGTAGTACCAACAATATTGGCACCTACCGTGAAGAAGTCATTCGCATATTGCGGCGTGATTTGATAGATGAAATCAGCCTGACGGCGCGGTCTATTGCCTTCATTAGCGGGTGATATAGAATCGCTGGTAATGATGGCATCGGTATAAGTAGCGCCAGCAGAAACAGAGAAGTTCCCGATATTATAAACACCTTCTAGCTCTACACCATTGGCGCGATAGCTTCGGCTGAATACTGTTTGCGTGGTAGCTTCGAAATTTTCCTCGGTTGTTGTTGCATGGAAAAATGTACCATAGAATTGAACAGCGCCAGTTCTATATTTTACACCAGCTTCTACCTGTTCAACAAAATCAATCGCTACATCTGTGTTTAATAGCGCACCTGTCGCATTATCAATATTATTGCTATTGAACAAAATACGGTCCGCATTGGCACGGCCACCGCGGCTATAACGAGCGAAAACCGACAGATCATCATT
Organism: uncultured Sphingorhabdus sp.; assembly: GCA_947492905.1. Taxonomy (GTDB): domain Bacteria; phylum Pseudomonadota; class Alphaproteobacteria; order Sphingomonadales; family Sphingomonadaceae; genus Sphingorhabdus_B. The sequence goes on from CANLOL010000001.1 coordinate 719,329, forward strand.
CAGCAGATAATTGGCACCAAAGGAATAGCTGGTATAATCATAATTATAATTAACAAGCCCAGGATTGCCCAATGGAATAATGCTGGTTTGCTCTTCTGCAGGAGAAATAACGCCATCGCTATTCACATCAATCGCGGCAACACCAACACGGCCATCGCCTAAATCAGCACCAAATACTTCGCCGTCCGCTGAACCGAAATCAAAACGGATCGATGCGTCTAGGGTTAGATTATTGGTTTGAAATGTTGCTGCTGCAAAAGGAGCATTTGTATCATAATTCACATCATATACTCTGCGGCAGCAATTGCCAAAGAATGATGCGCCAAAGGCCACAGTGCCATTTTGCGTTACAACATTGCCATCGCCATCAACAGCATCGATTAAACCGGCTTCACCATCGCCGCGCACTTCAAGAAGATGCGATGTCCAAAGCCATTCGGTATTAATGTCTTGGAATGATTTATAGAAACCACCGGTTAGGCTTAAGCTGCTGCTGCCGAAATCAAATTCTTTGGTTAGGCGGAAATCATTGGTTATATTGTCTAGGCTGTTTAGGTTCACGTTAAACAATACGATACGCGCTACTAAACTGTTGGGGTCAACGGCTTGACCTGCGCTTGCACCATTAAAGAATTGCAAGCTTGCACCATCGCCAAAATCACCCGCAACATTCGCTGCTGTATCAATGGATGCTGGGAACGGTGATGTGAAAGAACCTGAAACATCAGCATAGCGGAAACGGTTGGTCAAAAACAAACCATCGGCCACTTCAATTTCTGTTTCAAAACCAAGCGCTGCTACTAATGGACGTTGGCCATCGCGAATATCAAACGTGTCTGGATTATTATTGGCATCCAAACTTACAGAGCTGATGAAGTTCGCAGAATGCAGACTGTCTTCGTTAATGTCAAAATTAGCAACATTATTAAATTCAGGGTCCGCATCCGTACCCGTTACCAAAACAGGGTTTGGCAAATAAGCAACTGCGCGATCATTTAGATATTTACCATGAACGCGGAAATAACCAGCGTCGAATTTTTTGGTGATGTTCAGCTTGATTTGACCGCCTCTATTGCCGTCAAAACCAATTTCGCGCGGGCCTTCGCCTTGGCGATAAAAGCCGCCGATGTGAAAGAATAAATCTTCGGCCAATTCACCGCCATAATCGGCATCAATGCGAAACTCGCCATAATCTAGGCCACCAAGCAATTGGATAGATCCGCCTTCTTGTTCGCCGGTTTTAGAAATCAAGTTGATGATACCACCGGGTGAGTTTGAAGCAAAAGTAGATGCTGAACCACCGCGAATAGATTCGACGCGCGCTACATTGAAATCAGAGCGCAAGAAAATATCGGCATTACCAAATGTAATGTCACCAAATTCTAATACAGGCAATCCATCTTCATGTAGCTGTAGGAATTTTGCACCACCAGATGCAACGGGTAGGCCGCGCACTTGGATGTTTGCATTGCCTTCACCGCCAGAGGATTCAGAACGAATACCCGGTAAGTTGCGAAATAATTCTGCGACTGAGCGCGGAGCTGTTTGATCAATAAAGTCTGGATCAAGCGAACTTACTGTAACGCTGGCTTCCAATGGGTTTTGACCTCTAGCTACGCCTGTTACGACAATGATGTCACCCTCTTCTTCTTCGGCGGGGGTTTCTTGCGCATATGCAGGCGCCACTGACATTGATAATGCTGTACTTGCTATTAAAATATTACGAAATTTCATTTCATTCTCTCCCATTTCAATCCCCTCACGCTATGCATTAAATTTGCATTTCTATCGTGATTCACATTTTAGTAATCCAATCTTGCAATCGATTGCAAGAATTATTTGCAATCGTTTGCAAATGAGTTTAGAAGCGTTGCGAGAATATCACATTCTGCAACAACGATTGAGTCTTGCGGTGCTGTTAAAAGCTTATTAGCCCTAGCATATCGTTAAAGACTATTCATTGATCGGAATGGCTTTGGGAGAGAATATATGTTGAGCGTAGCAAGTAAACCGCGGCTTTCACTGCCGCGCATTGTCGAAATGAATATCGGCTTTTTCGGTTTGCAATTTAGTTTTGGTCTACAACAGGCCAATATGGGCCCTATATATGGTTATTTAGGGGCGGATGAGGCCACGATGCCGCTTCTCTGGCTTGCTGGGCCTATGACCGGTCTGATTGTTCAGCCAATCGTTGGCGCTATGAGCGATCGCACTTTGTCACGCTTTGGACGGCGTACCCCTTATTTTCTTATTGGCGCTATTCTCTGCACCATCTGTCTATTCTTCATGCCCTTATCGCCTACATTATGGGTTGCTGCTTCATTGTTGTGGATATTGGATGCTGGTAATAATATTACGATGGAGCCTTATCGCGCTTATGTCGCTGACAGATTGGCTGAGGATCAACGGTCGGCTGGTTTTCTGACACAAAGCGCCTTTACGGGGCTTGCGCAGACATTGTCCTATCTTGCGCCCACATTATTGGCCATGGTTGTTGATCGCAATATGCTGGATGGCAATGGAATTCCTGTGGTCGTTCGCATCGCATTTATCATTGGTGCGATATTATCGATCAGCACAATATTATGGTCGGTAATTCGCGTGCCAGAATTACCATTGGAAGAAGAAGAAATTAAAGCCATAGAAGATAAGCCTGGTGGTATGTTGTCCATTTTTGTTGATATTTTTACGGCCATCCGCGAAATGCCTCCTGTGATGCGGCAATTAGCATTAGCCATGTTTTTTCAATGGTATGCTATGTTTATATATTGGCAGTTCATCGCCTTCTCACTCTCACGCTCCTTATTTGGAACATCAGATACCAGCACCGAAGGTTTCAGAGAAGCTGGCCTTGTTGTCGGGCAAATTGGTGCTTTTTATAACTTTATTGCTTTTATTGGGGCAATTGCATTAATCCCCATCGTTCGTAAAATGGGCGTAAAGCCAGTTCATGCGGCATGTTTAATAGCATCTGGCGCAGCAATGCTCGTTATTCCAAATATCGACAATCAAGCTTGGCTCTTCATTCCGATGATAGGCATTGGTATCGGATGGGCTGGTATGATGGGCAATACTTATATCATGCTCGCCAATTCTATTCCGCCCGAACGTACCGGTATTTATATGGGTATATTTAACATGTTTATCGTGATTCCAATGCTGATTGAGACACTGACCATGCCCTTAATTTATGAGCCATTGTTGGGCGGCGATGCGCGCAACGCAATCATGTTTGGGGGTGTGTTAATGATATGCGGTGCGATTGCTACTATGTTCATTAAGCTTGATCAGAAAGTGAAAATTACGAACTAATATTTTAGCACTAAAGATTGGGCGAATTGCCCATGGATTAGGCGCTGCTACGCTCTATTAATTCAGGTTCAATCACAACCGATCCGGCTACCTCCCCGGATAGGCGTTTGAACAATAATTCGATGAGCAAGGCGGCGCCTTTTGCTAAATCCTGCCTAATGGTCGTAAGCGGCGGTGTTGTATGCTGTGCTAATGCAACATCATCATAACCGATAACAGACACGTCTTCGGGTACTTTTAATCTGCGTTCGGTTAATGCTCTTATTGCGCTCATCGCAATAATATCGGATGCGGCAACAATCCCATCGGGCAAATCACCCTTGCCAAAATGATCAACCAGCGCGCTATAGGCCGCCTCTGGTGTTAAATGCACATCAAGAACGCGTGCTTTATCTATATGGGCCTCTTTGCATGCATCCGCAAAGCCCTGTTGGCGTTCTGAAAATTCAGGGGCATGAATATTGCCCAAGAAAATGAGGTTTTTACGCCCCTTCGCAATTAAATGCTGCGCTGCCATTTTCCCGCCGCGATAATTATCGCTGCCCACCGAGCAATAGCTTTTTCCTGGAATATCGCTACCCCATACCACCATAGGGATATAATTACGTCCAGCGCGTTCTATTGCCTCTAATTGATTGGATTGACCGATAACAATGATGCCATCAATACGCCCGCTGCTTACAATGCGATCAAGCCAATTGGCGTCTGTTGGCAACACGCGCGATAGCATTAAATCATAACCGCGTGCGGTTAAACCATCGGCAAGGTGCCCCAGCATGGTGATGAAAAATGGATCTGAAAAATTTTGCCCCGTTTCATGGCCCAATGGCAAAACAACACCAATGGATAATGTACGTTTCAGTCGTAAATTACGCGCTAATTCATTCGGTTTAAAATCATATTGTTCAGCGATTTTAATGATTTTATCGCGCGTTTTCTTATTGACGAGGTCGCTTCCTGCTAGGGCCCGCGAAGCAGTTGCTGTTGAAACACCGGCTAGCTGCGCAAGTTCTGAAATGGTGTTGAGTTTCATAGCGGACATAATGTTTTTCTATCGCAGACTATCGGTAATATGCAAACCTTTATGGGACGTGATTACAAAATAGTCGAACAATCTGTGTCAATATAATTATCCCTACAGAATATAAGGCGTATGGCCATTCAGATACCATCCGAATACTAACTCACAATATGCATAACGTTTCTCAATTCTTTACAAAGAATAAATATTGCTGAGATTATGATTTATCTATGGATATTCATAGAACTTTTTAATGTATATTCCTAATATTAAATACTAATATATGTTTTAAATGAATATTAAGAATGGTTTCCTATCATTAGACAATGAAAACAGATGCCTTGAATAAATTCTTTGTAACATATTTTGTGGTAACTGGTTCATTGTCTTTTTTGGCTATGTCCTTTCCTACACTTATTATTATTGGTTTTTTCCTATTTTTAATTCCAGGCATAATATTGTCGCTTGCACCTACAGCATTTATGTGGGGAGTGTTTTATGTTATAATTTGGTGTTTACTTAAATATATACTTACACCCGTCAAAGCGGCGTTGTTTGCAGTTCCATGCGTCGCAGTAATTCTCTGGGCAATCCCGCAATCAACGATTAAATCCGCAAATTCAAATTTAAAAAGCTATGCTTTAAGCAATATCACTCCAGATAATCTTATAAAGCTTAGTGGGGATATTAGAATCGAAACTAGGATTCCTCACTTGGACAGGGTCAAGCGAGGAGAAGAATTCTTCAGATATTATTCTTGTGGAATTAGATGTTTGGCGCTGTTGTTTGAACCCAATATCAAAAGTGTTACAATCAATACATCAGAAAAACTTAGTTTTGAGCAACTGCGTGATGGAGTAGTAAAAGATGATGAATATACGCATACATATCGTTTGCTTCCTAAATCAAAATGTACCGATCAGGATTTTTCTCCAAGATTTAACGGGCAGAATAATCCGTTTGTCAAAACTATAGAAGATGCTCGTGCTTTGAGGTTTGAATGGGCTGAGAAATTAGCAACTGAATTCTGCTTAACGCTTGAAAAACCCCTAAAGACATTTGATTTTTTGTTACGTGAAGGAAAATGGGAAACTAAATATAGCGCAAATAGACACCACATGCAGTGGTGGATTCCAGCAGATAATGCTAATAGCTATTTTAGCGAAATAAGAACCGGAGGGCAAAAGATTTTGTTTCGCCGCTTTAATGTTCAGTCATTGTCTTTAGGTGTGCCCTTCGGCGTGAGTGTTAAAGCCTCGATGCTGGATACTCGTTGGGGTTGGAATAAACAAACATTAGGATCTAAAAGTTACGATAGTTGGGATGACTATAGTAAAGACTTGAATGATATATTGGATGTCCGACGTACAGCTGATATTAAAAATGCTCTTAATAAAGCACGTTCAGCCATTACGATCATCCTAAATGATAAGGATTTGAACACCAACAGCACCGCATTTAAGTCTATTGGTAATTATGTCGATGCACTTAGAAATAATGATCCTACACAAGAAGATTTTGATCTAATTAAACGTTTGATTATGGATGAGCGCTTGTATGATTTTGATGGCGTTTCACAATTGCCATATATCCTCACGCGTGAACAGCTTGACGAACTGCTTCCGTTAATCATCACTAAGCTAAAAAACCTTCCTGAATCCTTTACTCCCTATGAAGGTCAGCTTGGTAAAAAGATTAGATATTGGCCAGATGGTATGTTTGCGAATCCTGATGAAGCAACCTTGGCATTGCTGCGCGACCCTATCAAGCGCCCTAATGCACAAGGTTTGATAACAAGAATTTCAGATATGGGTGATAGAGGTGTTCCGCTTCTTATTAGCATTATTGAATATCATCTAAAGACGCCAGCTGTATTTTTAAAGCAGAAACCTAGCGTGCAAAGAAGTAGTAAATTTGTAGGGCATGAAGCACATGGAGCTGCTGTTTCTGCAGCTGTTTCGGGAATGTGTATATTGGGTCCAAAGGCTAAAAATGCGCTTCCAAAAATGTTGGCAATAGAGAGAGAATTTGTTGCAGGTAAGTCTAATCGTTACGCCGTAAACCTCCGGAGTTGGGATCGAATGATGCTGCGCATAGGCAAACCGATTGATGATATTAAAAAACCAGATAATCTCTCAGGGTCAGAAGAAAAATACCATGAAAATCTGAAGCTTTGGCTCAAGCGCCTAGATCCTAAAAATGATTGTCGTTAATAGTATCTGAGTTTCATTATCCAACAGAAAATGGTCTAACGAGCGCAGACGTTGGCAAAGATGAATTGATAGTTAGAGACCTGCTTTCACCTCTCAGAGAAGCTATTGGACATTTATCAGCCTGTCTAATTTGCTTGCTAATGTCTCTAATTCACGTTCTGCATTGTTGATGGACCGCGAAGTTAGCTGCAGTTCGTCAGCCATGGTGGAAACTTTGGTCCACACGGAACAAATAGCGCCGCGCTTATAATCACCATCTTGCGTTCGCCCGATGGCATGGCGGATTAATGCAATGGCGGTTCGGGATAAACCAAAGGCTGGCTTTGCTGTACGCAGGAACAGTTGCAGCAAATCAAAGCGGCCAACGCCCTCACGTAAGCCTTCATGTTTTAAAGAGGTGCTCATAATGCACCAACCTTCGCAAAGCTTAGGCTTGCATTTTCAATCAAATTTGCGTAATCAAAATTATCACCAACATTTTGATATGTTCCGTCGATCTTGTGTCCAGCTTGATCGGCGGTTTTTGGTTTTAGTTTTGTTTTAATCAGGAATATGGCCCTAAAAAGGTTCGCCAATTCGTTTGGGACACCGCACACCGCCGTTATCAAAAATGGGTCGTATAAATTGGCTAACCTATTGATAATAATGGATTGACGAAGTTCGGCTCGGGCCTCCATTATTTCTGATAATCTATATTTCGCCGCGCTCTGACATTAATATCGCAAGGGGGCGCGTGGATTCGATTTCCGACAGGATGATCATAACAACAGCGGTTAACGGCACGGCCAAAATAGCGCCTATCGATCCCCATATCGCAACCCAAAAAGATAGGGCTAGTAAAACCATAAACGGGCTAAGGTTGACGGAGCGGCCCAGCATTTTGGGTTCTAGGAAAGATCCGACATAAATTTGTGCCGCCATTAATGTTACAAATGCCAATGCTCCTGATAATAATGATCCGGTTTGCAATAATGCTATGCTCACAGGAAATATCACGCCTATGATAGAGCCAATATAGGGGATATAGTTGAGCAATGCGATTAACAATGCCCAGAATAGCGCAAATTCGACCCCTAATAATAATAGAATAATCAAAGATATAAGACCCAATATTAAATTGACCAATGTTTTTGCGCCAAGATAAGCGCCGACCCGTTGATTAATCCGATTGGCGAGCGTAATCGCGCTAGCGGCCTTATTATCATTGCCAAATGCTTTGCGTGTTTTTTCGGGTAAATCGTCTAACTCAGCAGCCAAAAATACAGCATATAGCAGCGCTGTTACCAATACAGTGCCAAAGGAATATACAGATGAAACCGCATAATTCATCATGCTTGATATGCTGATAGTTTCTGTAATCCTTGCGATGATCATGTCCCAATCAATGGCGTCAACGACACCAAAAATACTAAATAAGCGCACTGCTAACTCTTCGAAATGGCTCGCATATCGGGGGACAGCGGCTGATATACCCTGTGCATTTTGCGTTATGAATAAGATGAGACCCACTAATATGATAGCAAAGAGGATTAATATTAATAACCGTCTGATTATTCTTGGCGCGCTTTTTAGCAGGGGTATTTTCTTAAGAGCATCGGCGGCGACCACAAAGAGATAAACGCCGATTATTCCAATCATAACAGGCACGATGATTGATTTTCCGATGATGCTGAGCCAGCCAATCAATGTGACAAGAGCAAGGCCATAAAAGGCACGCGATAATCTATTATTTTCCGCCTTATCGCTCATTATGCTCTATATCCTCTGAATATATTCTATCTTATTTATGCTGATACTTGCGTGTAAAATATCCCGTTTGGCAAGCTAATAATAATTGTTAGGAATGCAAAATATGCGAATATCTGTTAGCCATGGACAATATTATCATATTGACGTTGTGGTTTTTCATTTAATAGGTTCTGGCCCTAGCAATTGTTCCAAGCCTCTGATAGATTATAGGAATATTGCTATTTATCGAGGGAAAAGTTATGAATATTAAAGCATTGATGGTGATAATTATAGCCGTACTTATTTCCTTGGGCATTGCATCTGCCGCTGGTCAGGGCGGCGCAATAACAGAAGGCGGTACTTCATTATTTCTGGTTGCGGCCGTGATTGCCTTTGCTGTGAATTGGATCGCTTTCATTCCTGCGAATATTTTGAAAACTGAAAAATTTTATGATCTGACGGGGGCTATTACCTATTTATCGGTCATTATCATCATATCATCATTGTCACAGCCTCTTGATTGGCGCGCGATGATTGTTGGCGCTTTTGTCATAATTTGGGCGCTGCGCTTAGGTTCATTTTTATTCATGCGCATACATGCCGATGGCAAAGATATTCGCTTTGATGAGATTAAGGTCAACCCTATGCGCTTCTTGGTAGCATGGACATTACAAGGCACATGGGTATTTTTAACCAGTGCCAGTGCATTGGCCATCATCACGAGCTCTGCACGATTGCCGCTGGATATATTTGCTTATGTGGGCATGGCCATATGGGTTTTTGGCTTTACGATAGAAGTTATTGCCGATCGTCAGAAAAAACAATTTCGCAACAATCCGGACAATAAAGGCAAATTTATCAATGTCGGTTTATGGTCATGGTCACGCCATCCCAATTATTTTGGAGAGATTACCCTATGGACGGGCATTACAATCATGTCGCTTCCGCTCTTATCAGGTTGGCAATGGGTAACGCTCATATCGCCAATATTTGTGATACTATTGCTCACCAAAATCAGCGGTATTCCAACGTTGCAGCGCACTGCTAAAAAGCGCTGGGGCGATGATAAAGATTATCAAGAATATGTGAAAAATACATCTTTGCTTATCCCATTACCGCCAAAGGGGTAAGAATTTCATAGAAGTAGGAAGTTATAAAAATAAGCTTCTGAGCATTATTATAAAGCGCAAAAAAAAGGGCCTCAGTTATGCAACTTTGGCCCTTTTATATATAGATTAAGCGCTTATTCCGATACGGTCTCTAAACCATTATCCTTGGCCAATGTAGCCATTTCGCCAGCATCATGCATTTCCATCATAATGTCGCTACCGCCAAAAAATTCGCCCTTAACATAGAGCTGCGGAATGGTCGGCCATTCGCTATATTCTTTAATGCCTTGGCGCACTTCCATGTCTTGGAGAACGTCAAATGTCTCATATTTCAATTTATAATGGTCTAATATTGCCACAGCCTTGCTGGAAAAGCCGCACTGCGGAAATAAAGGCGTACCTTTCATGAATAAAACCACATCATTGGATTTCACCAATGTATCGATCTTTGCATTTATATCTTCGCTCATAATATCATCCTTACTCTGGTGCAGCAGTAGTTAATTGAAGGGCATGAAGCACCCCGCCCATTTTTCCACCCAATGCATCATATACGCTTTTATGTTGTTTGATACGCGGTTTGCCGCGAAATGTTTCGCTAATCACTTTGGCGGCGTAATGATCGCCATCGCCCGCTAAATCGGTAATCTCGACCTGCGCATCGGGAATGGCGGCCTTAATCATATCTTCAATTTCTTGGGCTTGCATGGGCATGATGTTTAAGCTTCCTCAATGAATTGGCGGCGCGCTTCGGCCATCAAATCATCCATCGCTTTGCGCACAGCGGCATCATCTGCATCGACGCCAGCTGATGTTAAATCACCCAATACTTTGCGCAATACATCTTCATCGCCAGCTTCTTCGAAATCAGCCTGTACAACAGCTTTGCCATAAGCTTCACTCTCTTCGGCGGTGAGTTTCATTTTTTCAGCCGCCCATAGGCCCAATAATTTGTTGCGGCGCGCCGTCACGCGAAATTTTAGATCTTCATCATGCGCAAATTTATTTTCAAAAGCGCGTTCGCGGTCATCAAATCCAGACATAAATATCCCCAATTTTATCATGCCCCATGATAGGGCAGAGTTTCTGTTATAAATTTAGTGTTTTTTACGGGCAAAACAAGCCCCAACAACAATGATTTTTGTGGCTTGTTTCAATATATATTGTTTGAGCAGCCTATAGCGTGACCACCAATTTACCGACGGCTTCGCGATTGCCCAATCTTGCTATTGCTTTTGGAGCATCGGCAAAATCAAATACTTCTGATATGCGCGGTTTGATAAGTCCGCGATCATAAAAATCAAACAGTTGCGCTATATTGGCATGATTGCGTTTTGGGTCTCTGGCTGCAAATGCACCCCAAAATACGCCGCATACATCACAGCTTTTAAGCAATGTTAGATTGAGCGGTAATTTGGCAATGCCTGCGGGAAATCCTACGACAAGAAATTTGCCTTCCCATCCAATACTGCGCACGGCAGGCTCGCTATAATCGCCGCCCACAGTGTCATAGATGATATTATAACCATCGCCGCCTGCTGCTTTTTTAAATTCGCCAGCTAGGGCTTTTGAAGCATCTTTATCCAGCGGTTGATAAGGATAAATCACAACATCATCGGCGCCAGCATCGCGCGCCACTTGCGCTTTGGCTTCGCTCGATACGCCTGCAATAGCGCGTCCACCATAGGCTTTTACCAATTCTATTGCGGAAATCCCAATGCCGCCAGCACCGCCAAGCACAAGCACATTGTCTCCCTCTTTCATATGACCGCGATCTTTAAGTGCATGCACCGATGTACCATAGGTCATGAGTATCGCCGATGCGTCTTCAAACGACATACTATCAGGAATTTTGAAACAGTTGAAACCCATGATAGAGACTTTTTCAGCCAGACCATTATGGCCACATAGCCCAATTACACGGTCACCGACTTCAAATCCTGTTACGCCATCGCCAATCTGTTCAATGACGCCAGCGACTTCGCCGCCCGGTGCAAAAGGACGCGGCGGTTTAAACTGATACATATCTTTGATAATCAAAGTATCGGGATAATTGATTGAACATGCTTTCACAGCGACCACAATATGCCCCGCAGTCGCTTCTGGATCAGGCAATTCGCCCATTTCTAATGTTTCTGGGCCGCCAACGGCGTTGGATAATAATGCGCGCATAATCTCTCTCACTTATATAGTTTTTGGGCCAATATATTATTAAACCAATATTTTATTGGGCTGGCACCAACCAAGGTTGCCCCTGCTGTAAACCCGCTTCATGATCCGTGATAGCATCATCACGTTGCATTGTAAGGCCTATTTCATCAAGCCCATTGAGCAAGCAATTTTTGCGAAATGGGTCCATCTCAAAAGGAAAGCGATCTTGAAATGCTGTTGTCACGACTTGGTTTTCCAAATCAATATGAATGGGATCGCTCTTGGCAACTTCCATCAAACGATCAATTGCCTCTTGAGGCAGCTCTATGGCGAGCAGTGCATTTTTGAACGCATTGCCTGAAAATATATCGGAAAAGCTCGGCGCGATAACGGCTTCTATGCCCAGATCAGCCATCGCCCAAGCCGCATGTTCGCGGCTAGATCCGCATCCAAAATTATCGCCTGCGATTAAAATCGGGCTGCCTGCATATTCGGGATCGTCAAATATATTGCCTTCCTCGGCGCGGATCGTTTCAAACGCACCCTCACCAAGGCCGCTACGGCTAATGGTTTTTAGCCATTTCGCAGGGATGATTATATCGGTGTCGATATTTTCGCGGCCCAATGGATAGGCGCGGCCGGATACGCTGCTAATCGCTTTCATGCACTAATCCTTAATCAGTTTCTTGATCGGTTTGGGCCTTAATCAGTTTCTGGCTTTAATCAGTATCTGGGGCATCTTTGGATGGCTTTGGCGCTGCTTTATCTTTCTTGCGTTTACTCGCATAAAGAAGGGCTGCGGCTATCGCAGCAGAGCCAATGGCTGCTGCACCGACTTTGGTGCTGGTTTTCCATTTCTTGTCATTTTTATCGGTCATGGTCATTCTTCTTATGCGCTTTTGAGAGGCTTTAATGTAAAGCGGCCTTAGCGCCAAAATGCAACAAATTTATGACGACTGATATTCTATCATATCATTCAAAATCACTTATGTCATTTTATAGGTTGCTGATATTATAGCTATGATTATTCAAATATCGTTGTTTTTCTCTTGTTTGCTAAAGCTAAGGAATATTAATGCGCCGTAAAATAAAAACAGAAGTAATAGCCCAGCAAGAGTGCGCGGCCATTCGGGTTCAAAAGGCGCAGGCTTGGCTTTGCGGGTTTTAACATACTCTTCATCTGGAAAAAAGCTATTGGTATCGGTCGTTACAAATTTGATGCATTGCTCTATATTTGAACTATCAGGGTTATTCTCTGGATTATCGTATTTAAACCAAAGAGGAAATAAATTATTAGAGAGATAATTATGGCAATTTAATCCGTGATATTGGAACAAATCGGCAAGTGCCTCATTGCTCCGTGAGTAGGTTTGTTTTCGATAATATTTTGCTATATTCATAGCTGCGGTTGAGCGTTTATTCTTTGGTAGGCGAGATATAGTGATATAATGTTTAACCGCCTTAACCCAGGGTGCATTAAGTGATGGCACATCTTCTAGGCTCCTTGAAAGAGGGGGATTGATAACATTATATCCCGCATCAGTTTTTTTAAGAAATATGACTAGATTCATGCTCTTTGCAAAACTATATCTAGAACAAGCATAGCCAGCTTCAGGGTGTGGTGACGTAATATTATCAGGATCACTATGATAGGCTTCTACTCTATAATCGAGATTATAAGGACTTTCGCCTACTAACCAACCGTCTAATAAAATGACTTCAGGTAATTTTTCGCCTTTGAGCAAAGCAAACGGTTTGACCAAAATATCGTCAGAAGGTGACATCCATCCTCCGCGCCCCTTTACTTTGCCAACGATGATGACGTCCGCCATCTCAACCAATTCCATATTGGTAGGTGGTATATAATTACCTTCTGCAGGCGAACAAGCAATCGCAGGCAATGCTATGTTTGTGATTAACAGCGCGGTCAGTGCTAAGCAGCTTTTTAACCCCATCAATAGACCGCGCCTAAATCCCATCACATATCCCTTATATCCGTTAATTTCCCTGTGATAGCGGCGGCGGCGGCCATCGCGGGGGATACAAGATGCGTGCGCGATCCGGGGCCTTGGCGCCCAACAAAATTACGATTGCTGGTCGAAGCACAGCGCTCACCAGCGGGGACTTTGTCAGGGTTCATACCCAAACAGGCGCTGCATCCTGGTTCGCGCCATTCAAAGCCTGCTTGGGTGAATATTGTATCTAGCCCTTCCGCTTCGGCTTGTTCCTTGACCAGACCGCTGCCCGGCACAACGATGGCCCATTTCACGCTATCGGCCTTACTGCGGCCGCGCAAAATTGATGCAGCAGCGCGTAAATCCTCGATGCGGCTGTTGGTGCAACTGCCGATAAAGATATTTTCAATCTCTACATCTTGCATTTTTGTACCCGCGCTTAGCCCCATATAATCGAGCGACTTTTGCGCCGCCGCTTGTTTTGATGGATCGGCAAAGCTCATCGGGTCTGGCACATGGCCCGTAATCGGCACAACATCTTCGGGGCTTGTCCCCCATGTGACCGATGGCGCGACATCGGCAGCGTTGATGATTACGCTCTTGTCGAATTTTGCGCCTTCATCACTGTGTAGTGTTTTCCAATATTGAACCGCCGCATCCCATTGCGCGCCTTTTGGAGCCATCGGGCGGTCTTTTAAATAAGCAAATGTCTTTTCATCGGGGGCGATTAATCCTGCGCGCGCGCCGCCCTCTATCGACATGTTGGACACGGTTAAGCGGCCCTCAATGCTCATCTCTTCAAACACTTTGCCGCGATATTCGATGACATGGCCCGTGCCGCCCGCTGTGCCTATTTCACCAATGATGTGCAGGATTAAATCTTTGGGCGATACGCCTTTGTTCAATGCGCCATTAACGCGCACTTCCATCGATTTGCTTTGCGATAGCATCAATGTTTGCGTGGCCATGACATGTTCAACCTCGCTTGTGCCTATGCCAAATGCCAGTGCACCCAATGCGCCATGCGCTGCGGTATGGCTATCGCCGCAGACCAATGTTGTGCCGGGCAGAGTAAAGCCTTGCTCTGGCCCGATGACATGGACAATGCCTTGGTTGCGGTCGGTTGCGCCAATATATTGCACGCCAAATTCAGCGGTATTTTTTTCAAGCGCCGCCAATTGCGCAGCGCTTTGCGGATCAGCGATAGGAATGATAGTGCCACTAGGGTCCATGCGCGCTGTGGTGGGCAAATTATGGTCGGGCACGGCCAGCGTTAAATCTGGTCGGCGTACTATGCGCCCTGCGTTGCGCAACCCTTCAAAAGCTTGCGGACTCGTGACTTCATGCACCAAATGCCGATCAATATAGAGGAGCGCCGTGTCGCCATTGCTCTCGATAACATGAGCATCCCATATTTTTTGATATAAAGTCTTTGGCATATTTGATATTTCCTTATGAAATAGGCTTTAATCTTATCATTATAATATGCAAGTTCCACTGCTACTTTTGTTGGTAATTTTTATAATTTGGCGCTATTAAACCATCATGAGTATGGCGCAACCAGTTGATTCCAAAATAAAATGGCAAAAAAGCATTGGTCTATCCTTGCTTGCGGCATTGTGGGCATCTTGGATTGCGCTGCATATTTACGCGGTATTTTTCTTTGAAATCAGCCTATCAAATATATTGTTCATCCCGATTATCATGGCTGTTTTATGCTGGCTTTCGGTCGGTTTGTTCATCGCCGCGCATGATGCCATGCATGGTTCGCTCATTCCTGGCTACCCAAAGCTTAATGATGCGATTGGCGCTGTGATTTTGGCGCTCTATGCGGGCTTTGGCTGGCGCAAAATGCGCGATGCCCATTGGGACCATCATAAATATAGCGGCAGCGATAAAGACCCCGATTTTAATGCTGCAAATCCGAGCGGTTTTTGGCCTTGGTATGCAAAATTTTTCAGCACCTATTTTGGCCTATGGTCAGTGCTTTATGTGCTGGCGGTAGTGGCCATCTATATGCTGTTATTTGATGCACCTTATGTCAATATTGTGCTATTTTATGGCATCCCCGCGATAGCATCATCGGTGCAGCTCTTTGGATTTGGGACCTATTTGCCGCATCATCATGGGACGGATAAATTTACCGATCATCATAATGCGCGGAGCAATGATTATGGCTATTTGGCATCTTTGCTGAGCTGTTTTCATTTTGGCTATCATCATGAACATCATGTGCGCCCGCATGTTCCGTGGTGGGCTTTGCCGCGATACAGAGCGCCATCAAAATGAGCATTTGGGTCATCATAGCCATTGTGCTTAGCAGTGCGATTGCGATGGAATGTATCGCATGGGCCGTGCATAAATATATCATGCACGGATTTGGTTGGGCATGGCACCGCACCCATCATGAACCGCATGATAATCTGTTAGAAAAAAATGATCTCTATGGATTATTTGGCGCGGCATTGGGCATTTTTTTGTTCATCATTGGCAGCAACGGGCCCGAATCGATCTGGTGGGCGGGACTGGGCGTGACCATTTACGGGGCAATCTATACCATCGTGCATGATGGTTTGGTGCATGGCCGATTGTTTCGCTATGTCCCTAAACGCGGATATTTGAAACGCCTTGTCCAAGCGCATAAATTACACCATGCGACCATTGGCAAGGAAGGCGGGGTAAGTTTTGGCTTTGTCTGGGCGCGCGATCCTGCGAAACTCAAAGCCGAATTAAAAGCACAGCGTGAGGCAGGTATCGCCATTGTTCGGGATAGCGTTGGTTAGCTATTTATAGAAATAACCCTCAAGGTTCATAAGATATATAATCTTGGCGGTTGACCAATTTGCCCCAGACGCGGTCATAGGGATGCACCATCTGCGTAACGCCAGCATCGCTTTTCAGGGCGCGTTTTTCATTATGCCATGCGAAAATACCGCCGCTTAAATTATATATATCGCCCGCGCCCATTGCTTGCAATTCATCCTTTGCGCGGTCCGCTAATTGCGAAGAGCGCACCCCGACAGAGCAATAGAAAATCACATCTTTGCCCGATGCTATTGATCCAATTTGCGCGGCGACTTCGCTGGCCGATGCCTTGGGGTCAATGCGCAGCGCACCATCAATATGGCTGACCGCATATTCGCCTTCTTCGCGTACATCAATCAGCACTACATCCTTTTTATCCGCGCTCCATTGGGATAATGTGCCCGTGCTGAGATGCCCAATATTTGGGTAAGAAGATTGTAATTCCGCCTCTAAAGTATCAAGCTTTTTGCTATCGGAAGAGCAACTGCTGGTAAAGAGCAATGCGATAAAAATAGATAATATACGAACCATAGGCCAAGCATAATATAGGCTATGCTTGGGGCGCAACTGTTTATTACTTTATGTTTTGCGCTTGTTCGGGCGATTGTTCCAAATCGTCAAACCAATGCCAGTGAAAATTAATCCGCTGCCTAGCAGAAAAGTCTTGGTAATCGCTTCATCCAAAAATAATATACCGCCGATAGTTGCGATGGCAGGAACGGATAGCTGCGCGGTTGCGGCGAGGCTGACCGATATTTTGGGCAGCACTGCATACCATAGGACATAGCCCAATCCCGATGTTATCACGCCCGATATTATGGCCAATAATGCGCCATAGCATGTGATGCTGTCTGGCATGATAAAGGGGATTAATAGTATGCATAGCGGCGCGGCCCCGATAAAATTACGCGCCGTGGAGAGCGATGCATCGGTGGCGCTGCGCCCCATCCAGCTATAGATGCCCCATGCTATCCCTGCGATTATCATCATCACATAGCCCAGCGATGCGCCTATATTGCCGTCAAATATATTGCCGTCAAATATATTGCCGTCAAAATTTAGAACGGGTGCTAAGAATATGAGCAGCCCTGCAAAGGCGAATAATAGCCCCAATATTTGCAACCATGATGGGATGATACCCTTTGATATACCAATCGCTTGTAGGGTGATTTGGACGCTTGCGAATAATAATAATGCGCCTAATCCTGCGCCCAATGAAATATAGGCAAAGGAAAAAGCAGCGGCATAAAGGAATAAAGCTGCCGCTGAAATAAGGTCGCCTCGAACAGGCAATGTGTTTTTCAAACCATGTTTTGCCGCCATGAGCAGAGTGAGAAATAGGGCGCCCGATATGATGCGTATGGCGGTAAAGCTCGCCCAGTCTATTGAGCCTATGCCAGCTAGGGCAGCGCGGTTCAGCAGGCTATTGCCCGCAAAGGCGATTAGCGCGAGTATCAATAGAGCTAATATACGGATCGTCATATAGCTGCTGCGCGATAATCTTCGGTGATGAGTGCAATCTCCATAATCTCATCCTCATGCGATTGTTCGCGCCATGTTTCGGCTAAGGCTTGCTGCTCCCATGCGATCATGGCGGGATGTTCTAACATAGATTGCATCCATGCTTTTGCTGGCCCTTCGGCACGCAGGCCAAAGGTGCGAAACCGATACACCACCGGCGCGTAAAAAGCATCGGCGGCGCTGAAACTTTCGCCCGCTAGCCATGGCCCACCAAATCGCATCAGCCCATCGCACCATAATTCATTAATGCGGCGTATATTGGCATTAAGCGTAGCAACTTTGCGCTGATCGAGCGCAGGTTGATATTCATCATTCACGCTGCAATTGCTATCGATATTTTCATATATTTTGGCACGGACACCTATATTCATGGGGCAAATTTCGCGCAAAGCATTGAACCCGCCGTGCATTTCCGCGCATGCACTGCGCGCCCATGCGCGTGCTTCTTTGTCGCTAGGCCAGATGCCATCATGATGCTCTGCCAAATATTCGATAATAGAAAGCGAATCCCAGATGATATTTTCGCCATGATGCAATGCCGGCACCATAGCATTGGGGCTGATGGCTTTGAAATTGGCATAATTTTCAGCAGGGGTAGAAAAACAGATAATCTGTTCCGCAAAATCAATGCCCAGAGCCTTCATCAACACCCAAGGCCGTAGCGACCAACTGGAATAATTGCGGTTCGCTGTGATTAATTTATAGTCCATATCCCCTCGCAATTTTGAAACCAATATAGTCGAAATCATGTTTTTGGCTTGCGTCTCTTGCCCGTTGCTAGCATCTTCGTGCGTGTGAAGCTAGAGGAGAGCTATTTATGGAAATGATTGCAAGCGGGTTACGTTTTCCAGAGGGGCCAGTGGCTATGCCCGATGGCAGCATCATATTAACCGAGATAGAAAGCGGACATATTACCCGCATTGCGCCTGATGGTGGCAAAAGCACAGTGGCCGAAGCGGGCGGCGGGCCAAATGGCTTGGCAGTTGGTCCTGATGGTAAATTATATTGCTGTAATAATGGCGGGTTCGAATGGCAGGATGAAAATGGCTTTCTTGTACCGCACGGCATTGCCAAAGATTATAGCGGCGGTAGTATCCAGCGTATTGATATTGAAACGGGCGCAGTGGAGACGCTTTATAAAAGCGGTGATTTTGGCTGTATATTGCGCGGACCGAATGACATAGTGTTTGATGAACATGGCGGGTTTTGGTTCACCGATCATGGCAAGATAGATTATGAAAAACGCGTGCATGATGTTGTGGGTATATTCTATGCCAAAGCCGATGGCAGCCATTTGGAAGAAGTGATTTTCCCATCGAATAATCCCAATGGAATCGGATTATCCCCTGATGGCAAAACGCTTTATGCGGCCGAAACCTATACATGCCGTTTGATGAAATTTAACATTACAGAGCCGGGCAAGGTTGCCCCCGATATGGGGCCGGGTGGTCCGGGCATTCCGCTCTATCGTCCAGCGGGCTATAAATTCTTTGACAGCCTCGGCATGGAAGAATGCGGCAATATTTGCGTTGCGACAATTGGCGAATGCGGCATCAGCGTGATTTCACCCGAAGGAGAATTGGTTGAATTTGTACCAACGCCCGATATTTTCACCACCAATATTTGCTTTGGCGGTGATGATAATATGGATGCTTATATCTGTCTTTCGGGCAGTGGGCAATTGATGAAGATGCGCTGGAAACGGCCTGGGTTAAAGCTGAATTTCTAATGTGCGGAGCAAAGAAAATGGTTTAGCAATTTGCTAAGCTCTTTGGGAGAAATGAATATTGCACGGCATAAGATTTGAATTGAGAGAGTGGTACATGAATATTTTTAATAAAATAATGATTATTGCGATTTGTTTTATAGGGAGCACTTCCTCGCAAGCGCAAGATTGGACCGATTTAGTAGATAAAAATTTAAGTCAATGGGATATCTATCTAAGCTATAAAATACCCGATGATTATGATGGCAAACCGCCCACAGATTCAAATGGCAAGACCATTGAACCGCTTGGCTATAAAGGCCTAGAAGATCAAAATATTTTTTCAGTTCTAAAAGAAGATGATGATATTCATATTCGGGTAACGGGCGAATATTATGGCATGTTGATGACCAAGGAGAAATATCGCAATTATCATTTACGATTAAAGGTTAAGTGGGGCGACAAAAAATGGATACCGCGCCTTCATAAGCTAAAAGATACAGGCATATTATATCACAGCATTGGTAATGCGGGTGCCGAATATTACCGTAGCTGGAAATTGTCTCAAGAATTTCAAATCATGGAAGGCCATATGGGTGATTATTGGAGCCAAGCTAGCTCGCAAATTTCGGTTAAGGGGTATCAAAGAGAATATGTGAAAAGCCCCGTTGCGGATGAGCGTGGCCGTTGGCTCGACATTGGCAATAAAAGCGAAGAGGGCATTTACGCCATGCGCTCTGCTAATTTTGAGAGCCCCGCAGGCGAATGGACCGAATTGGAATTAATCACCTATGAAGGGCAGAGCCTGCATATCGTGAATGGCAAAGTGGTTATGATTTTAAAAGATTCGCGCTACATTGATGAAAATGGTGATGAAAAACCGCTGCGCGAGGGGCAAATTCAATTGCAAAGCGAGGCTACAGAGGCTTTTTTTAAGGATATTGCGATTAGAGAAATTAAATCGATGCCTGCTCAATATAAGGCTTTGTTCGAATGACCATAAAGGCCATCATTTTTGATTTTGGTGGGGTGATAACATCATCACCATTCGAAGCGTTCAACCATATGGAGCAGCAGCGCGGTATCCCCAAAGATAGCGTGCGGCGTATTAATAGCACCAACCCCGATGGTAATGCTTGGGCGCTGTTTGAACGGGCTGAAATTGATGCGGCGCAATTTGATATGCTATTCGCGAATGAAGCAGCCATGCTGGATATTAATCTGCGCGGCGCGGATGTTTTGGCGTGCCTTGCTGGGGATATACGCCCCGCTATGGTGCGGACGCTTGATCTGCTCAAAGATAAAGGTTTTGCATTGGGCTGTATCACCAATAATGTGCCTTCTGGTTCTGGTGGGTTAAAGGGTGCTGGCATGGCGATTAGCGATGAAAAGGCCGCCGCCGTGTCCGATGTTATGGCGCGTTTTGACCATATTATCGAAAGCAGCAAAGCGGGGATAAGAAAGCCCGATCCGCGCATCTATCAAATGAGCTACGAAGCCTTGGCGGTGCGGCCAGAGCAATGTATTTATCTCGATGATCTAGGTATCAATTGCAAACCTGCGGCGGCGCTAGGTATGACCGCCATCAAAGTTACCAGTGGCGAACAAGCGCTTAATGATCTTGCCGAATATCTCAATATGCCTGAACTTATTGCTTAACCATCACCTTATTATATCCAATATTAGAAAGCCAAAATTATGACCATTACCTTGCACCATCTTCGTTTTTCACGCTCTACTCGGATCATCTGGCTGATGGAAGAATTGGGCGCGGACTATAAAATTGTCGAGCATCATCGCCATGAACAAACCAATCGTTCGCAAGACGATATGTTTGCGCTGCATCCCATTGCCAAAGCTCCCGCGATAGAAGTGGATGGCCGCATCATGATTGAATCGGGCGCGATTATTGAATATTTGTGCGAAATTAATGGCGGAAAATTGGCCATTAATGCCGGCGAAAAAGACCGCAGCGCCTATTTGGAATGGCTCCATTTTGCAGAGGGCACTGTTGCTATGCCGATGTTGATGACATTGCTTGGGCCGCGCTTTGGCGGCTTAGAGAATTTACCCATTATGAAAGGCTTTATCGAAGGCGAAGTTGGAAAATTGCTTGACTATATTGATGGTCATATGGAAGGGCGCGAATTTCTGGTGGGCGATTCCATCACAGGTGCGGATATCAATATGGAATATTTATTAGAGCTCGGCAATTTGGTTGGACTGCTGAATGAACGTCCTAACGCCAAAGCCTATTTAGCACGCTTAATGGCGCGCGATGCCTATAAGAAAGCGATTGAAATTGGCGGGCCATTAACGCCAGCAGGATGATTTAATCATCCGACATGCGGATGATTTCTTCCCATTGATATAGGCTCACTGGACTAACCGACAGGCGCGATTGGCGCACCAATGGCATATCGGCAAGCTTGGGATTGGCTTTAATAGCTTTTAGAGTGACGGGCTGAGATAGTTTATTAACGGGTTTGAAATTCACGGCAACAAATTTGCCTTTGGGATCGGTGGGGTCGATATAATGTTCGCGCGTGACTTCGGCGATTCCAACAATCTCTAATCCAATTTGGCTATGATAGAAAAAGGCTTGATCGCCGAGTTGCATGGCGCGCATATTTTTCGCTGCAGCATGATTGCGCACCCCATCCCACATGCCCTGATTATCATTGGGATCATCATCGGGGTTTTTATTGGGGTCTTTATGCTCTGCTATTAAATCATCCCAACCATAGGCATTGGGTTCAGATTTTATCAGCCAATATTGCATCACAATCTCCTATTGGGCCCTATATAGAATAAGACTATATATAGACCAAGACTGTATAATTGCAAAATCACATGAACTCAAAATCTCTGGCATAGCTTTTCAGATGCGCACCGCCATCAACATATATTATCTGCCCCGTCACCGCTTGCGCCTGAATAAGATATAATATGCTCTGCGCAATATCATCGGGGTTTGAATTGCGTTTCAGCGGCATAGAATCGGCAATGCGCTGTTCATGCTCTACAGAAAAATCATCGGGGGCCAGTGTAAAACCCGGGGCTATTCCATTTATGCGCGCGCGCTTGCCATAGGCTATGGCTTGGGTGCGAATGGATTGCGCCAATGCTTGTTTGGATAGAGTATAGCTGATTTGATCGGGATTGGGATTGCCTATCCGTTGGTCGAGAATCTGAATGATGCTTGGCTGCTTATTTTGTTGATGCTCTATCACGGCCTTGGTCAGCATCACAGGCGCGATAAAATTAATCGCCATATGCTTATTCAGCATTTCGCTATTCATGCTATCGACATCATCATATTGAAATAAGGATGCATTGTTAATCACGATATCGGGCGCATGGCCAAAATGCTCTACCACCTGTTTAACCAATATTTCAGCAGCTTCATCTTGGCGCAAATCAGCGGTAAAGCCTTGCCATTGGACATTGGTTTCTTTCAGTGTCTCTTGCAGCAAAATATCTGGAATAGCATCGCTATTACCATGCAATGCAAGGCTATATCCCGCTTTCGCCAAATATGTTGATATGACCGCACCAACGCGCCGACATCCGCCCGTTACTAATGCCAATGGAGCAGCAATGGCGGTTGCATCGCTCATTTGCGAGCGCGTGTCATAGTGATGCCAATCGCTTCGCCATCTTCGGCAATGGCCAATTTGACGATCTTTATGGTAATTTTAGAAACGCGCGTATCGCCCGAAAAAATCTCGTCGATAATATGATCGGCAACGGCCTCTATCAAAGTGAAATGGACATCTTTGGGCAGGCCCGTCACCGCGTCTTTCAAGTCCATATAATTTTTGGAAGCATCGAGCGGCGTTGTGGGCGCATAATGATCGGCCATTTCCAAATCGGCACTGATTGAAATGCGCAGAGGTTGGGGCAAATGCGTTTCTTGGCTGTATATACCCGTTAAAACATTGACCTCTAAATCATGCATTTCAAGGGTTAAACTATCTGTCATTTCATTCCTATCATAGGCCAAGCCGCAAATATCAGGGTCTTGATTATCATCGTAATTGGATCATTTTGACCATCTAGCAAAAATAGCTGTGGGCAATAAATGGCCGCGTGCTTCTTCTTTAACGGCTAGTTCGCCAAATTCAACTTTTCCGCCTAAGTCTGCAAAATAGCTTTGCACCAAATTGCCGATGGCCATTGCGGACATGCGCACGGCATAAACGGTTAGGAATAGAAATTTAGAATCATCATCCAATAATTTGCGGCAATTGGAAATCAGCTCGGGTAAATCTTCTTCGAGCCGCCATACCTCTCCATCGGGGCCGCGTCCATATTTTGGCGGGTCGAGCAATATGCCATCATAACGGCGCTCGCGCCTTACTTCACGGGCGGTAAATTTGGCTGCATCATCGATTATCCAGCGTATCGGCCGATCACTCATTTCAGATAGAGCTGCATTTTCGCGTGCTTTGGCAACCGACTTTTTGGACGCATCGACATGCACTACTTTTGCCCCTGCTTGGCTAAGTGAAAGGCTGCCAACGCCAGTATAGCCAAATAAATTCATACATTCGGCTTCGCTCATGCCAGCGATTTTTTCGCCCATCCACCGCCATACAGGGTCCATATCGGGAAAATATCCCAAATGGCGAAAAGGGGTGCATTCTGCTGTGAAATGCACATCATTCCATTGGAGCGGCCAACCGCGAATAATATCGCCCTCATAATGCCAGCGACCACCACCATCGGCATCCGCAGCGGGAATGAATTCGGCATCAGCAGGCCAATCATCGCGCGCAGGTTCCCACATGGCTTGCGGTTCAGGACGGATGAAATGATAGCGGCCATAGCGTTCATATTTACGGCCATTGCCGCTGTCGATTAATGTATAATCGGCGCGCGGGTCGCTGACCATAGTGGTGAAAATGGGTGGATTATTTTCGGCCATTGCGTGCATTGTTCAAAATAAATTGGGACACGCTTTCATAATCACCGGGCAGAACATCATAACGTTCTTCGCGTTCAAACAAATTGCCAATACGCGATGGTAAAGCGGGGCGTTGGCCCGTTGCTTGTTCGACAATATCGCGGAATTTCGCAGGATGTGCTGTTGCCAATGTCACCATAGCTATATCGGATGGCAAGTCTTGCTGCTGCGCGGCATGCAGGCCGATTGCGGTGTGCGGATCAATAATCATGTCATAATTTTGATGCGTCATATTCATGGTGCGCGCCATTTCATCTTCATCAACACGGGCAGCGGTAAAGATGGAAGCATTGCGGCGTAAATCGCTGCTCAACACCATTTTGCCCATCTGTTCAAACCATTTCATGCGCGCGCCTGTTGTGCTGCCATCGCGACCTTCTAGATCGAATAACAAACGCTCAAAATTACTGGACACTTGAATATCCATTGATGGCGATGCCGTTGGATAAACATTGCCAACCGAATAATCACCTTTGCTCAGCGCGCGAAACAATATGTCATTCACATTGGTGGCGACCACCAAACGCTCAATCGGCAATCCCATTTGCGCCGCGACATAGCCAGCAAATACATCGCCAAAATTGCCTGTGGGTACGGAAAAGGCGATCTTTTTTTCTGGCCCACCCAATTGCAGGGCAGCATAAAAATAATAGACAATCTGCGCCATGAGGCGCGCCCAATTGATCGAATTGACCGCAGATAATTGCAACGGCCCATTAATCTCGCTGTCGGAAAACATGCGTTTAATCATGGCTTGCGCATCATCAAAACTGCCTTCAATAGCGATATTGCGCACATTGGGGGCAAGGATCGTTGTCATTTGTCGGCGCTGAACATCGGATATGCGGCCATGCGGATGTAGCATGAAAATTTCTACATTTTCGCGGCCAGCAACAGCATCAATAGCAGCAGATCCAGTATCGCCCGATGTTGCACCGACGATGGTTAGGCTTTTTTCGCTACCGCTTAGGAATTTTTCAAATAAATGACCCACCAATTGCAAGGCAACATCTTTGAATGCCAATGTCGGCCCGTGGAATAATTCTAATATCCATTGTTGCTGATCTAATTGCACCAATGGTGTCACGCCTTTATGAGAAAAACTCCCATAAGCGGCCTCGCATAGCTCTAATGTCTCGGCTTCGCTAAGGCTGCCCGCAACAAAGGGTGCCATGATTTTCGCTGCCAATTGCGCATAAGGCAGACCGCGCATTGCGGCAATTTCATCCGATGAAAAGCGCGGCCAATGTTCGGGTACGAACAAACCGCCATCGGGGGCAAGGCCAGCAAGCGTTACGTCTGCAAAGTTTAGCGCAGGGCTATTTCCACGGGTGCTAATATATTCCATGCAAAGCGGTTAGCGATATGCGAGCATAATCGCAAGTTTTGTATAGTTACCTATGATAATTATAGACGATTTTTTACTAACGCTGCTTTATTTAATGTTCTGATATTACCCCAAATCGGCTTTGACGAAATCGGCGCATCGCTCGCCGATCATAATGCTCGGCGCATTGGTATTGCCGCTCACAATCTTGGGCATGATGCTAGCATCGGCAATATAAAGGCCCTCTAATCCCTTAAATTTCAGGCGCGCATCAACCACGGCATCTTTATCCGATCCCATGCGGCAAGTGCCCACAGGGTGATAGACAGTGTCGGCTTTGTCGCGGATGAGCTGATCGAGTGCATCATCATCGTGCAAGGGCGTATTATAGCGATCTTCGAGTCCGAAATCTGATAAGGGAGCGGTTTCAGCAAAGCGGTGGATTTGGCGAACGCCTGCGCGCATCGTTACCATATCACGTTCATCATCAAGGAAATTTGGATCAATACGCGGCGGGGCTGCGGCATTATTTTCATAGAGGCCAACGCTGCCCATGCTATAGGGACGCAGCACGCATGTATGAATGCTCAGGCCATGGCCTTTTGGACGTTCCTTGCCATGGTTTTCGAGTGGCCCGGGGACGAAGTGAAATTGCGTATCTGGCGCTGGTAAATCGGGCGTAGATGACCAAAATCCGCCAGCTTCGGCATAGGGGGTGGTCATGATACCCGTGCGCTGGAGGCGATGTTCGATAATGGATTTGAGCATTTTGAAATTCGCGCCCACAGAATCGCCGATTAAATCACGCGATGGTGATGCCCAGCCGCCAACATAGTCAATATGATCTTGCAGATTTTGTCCGACTTCTGGTTTCTCGCATGTCATTTCAATGCCATGCGGTTTAATATCTTCGGTGCGGCCAATGCCCGATAATTGCAATATTTGCGGGGATCCAAATGCTCCGGCTGATAATATTACGGCGCCGCGCGCGTTGATAATTTCGGATGAATTGCCTTTGCGCACTTGCACACCCGTTACGCGGCCTTCGCTAATGATTAATTTTTCAACCAAGACTTTGGTGCGCACATCAATATTATCTTGATCTTTAACAGGGTCGATATAGGCGCGGGCGGCCGACCAACGTTCGCCCCCTTTTTGGGTGACTTGATACAGGCCAATGCCTTCTTGATCGCCGCCATTAAAATCATCGGTGATTTTAAGCTGTAGATTGCGCGCCGCTTCGATAAAGGCGAGGCTAGATGGGTTTGCATATTTTTGATCCATCACATTAAGCGGGCCATCCGTACCATGATGATCGCCGCTGAGGCGTTCATTGCCCTCTGATCGCATGAAATAGGGCAATACATCATCATAGGACCAACCATCGCAGCCCATATCGGCCCAATTGTCATAATCCCATCTATTGCCGCGAATATAGACCATCGCGTTAATGGCGCTCGATCCGCCCATGCCGCGACCGCGCGGTTGATAGCCAATGCGGCCATTCAGCCCTTTCATAGGAACAGTATCAAATTTATAATTGCCGCTGTTAGGAATGAAGGGGAGCAGGCCTGGCGTGGTATAGACAAAGCTATTATTTTTGCCGCCCACTTCCAGCAAACAAATTGTTTTGCTACGATCTTCGGCAAGGCGACCCGCGGCTGCACTGCCGCCCGATCCACCGCCAATTACGATAATATCATATGCGCTCTGTTGGACCATGGATTTCTTCCCTTTGTTTTTGTTGCCAGCGTTTTTTGATGCTGCTGCTCGTATCGCGTGATCCGTCGTGCGACCAACCCGGCTCGCGAATGCAATAATTTAATTTATCGCGCCAGCTTGGCGCATTCCAAATGTCGCGCGCGATGCCGACCCATTCATGAAATGCAACCCATATTAGATTATGCGATTCCAGATTTTTGACGATGCCATATTGGATTGTCTCATCCTGAGTTTCAGCTTCAAATGTACCAAATATCTTATCCCATATGATAAATACGCCCGCATAATTGCGGTCTAAATAGCGTGCATTGGTGGCATGGTGAACGCGGTGATGGCTAGGCGTGTTCATAACCGCCTCAAACCATCGCGGCATTTTATCAATGGCTTCGGTATGAATCCAATATTGATAGACAAGATTAAGGCCTGCTAGAAAAAATATCAGTGCTGGCGGAAAGCCTATTAGAAATAGCGGCATGCGAAAGATAAAGCTTAGCGCAAAAAATCCTGTCCATGTCTGGCGCAATGCTGTGCTTAAATTATAATGCTGGCTGGTGTGATGATTAACATGCGCTGCCCAAAACCAACGTACGCGATGCGCGCTGCGATGGAACCAATAATAGGCTAGATCATCAAGGATGAAGATAATCGGCAACAACCAAAATCCATTGGACCATGTTAATTCTATATCCCAAATACGATATTCATAGACAAAGCCGGCCATCGCAAAAATAGCAGATCCGAAAAGGATTCCCGCGATAATACTGCCCGTTCCCATCGCTATAGATGTTACAGCATCTTTGGTTTCATATTTTATCCGCGCATTGCGGCGCGACCATAGCCATTCGGCTATGATGGTGATGACGAAAAATGGTATCGCCCATGTCGTTGGGGATGGTAAACTCTCCATCATTATCAACTGACATAGATGTTAATGGCTGTCTAGCGGATTTTAACTGGGTGATTAAAGTTTATGAAGCCTGACCCGATAAAGCTTCGATTAATGCTCTAACGGGTGTTGTATCATATCCAGCATTACCGGCCAGCCGTGCTATCTCGGCTGGTGTTTCGCCCATTTTGGCTTTGGCGAGGGACCATAGGAATGTGGATCGTGTCCCCGAACGGCAATAGGCCAATATTGTGCCATCTTTTGCTTCAACATTCTGTAAAGCCTCAATCATCGCGTCCACTTGCGGCGCGGAAAAACCAGCATGGGTAATCGGAATAGAGATATAATCAATCTCAGCCTTCATCGCCGCCCGCTTAATCGCATCACCCTCGGTTTGATCGGCGCTCTCGCCATCGGGGCGATTATTAATAATCGTAGTGATGCCCATATTTTTGGCATTAGCCACTTGATCGATGGTAATTTGCGGCGATACAAAAATATTCTCATCTAATTTGGTGAACATATATACTCCTGCTTTTGGCCTATATTTTTGCTTTTTTTTCGGCCTATTATTCTATCTATTTTCTATGCTCTATGGCTTTTCTTGCGCTTGTCTCTGCCACATTTGCGCATAAAGCCCCTTCATCGCAAGCAATTCTTTATGATTGCCCTGTTCGGCGATAGACCCATTATCGAGCAAAATGATTTTATCGGCATGGGTGATGGTGGATAATCGGTGCGCTATGACCAATGTCGTGCGGCTTTGGGATAGTTGACGTAACGTGTCCAAAATATCTTCTTCTGTGCGGCTATCGAGTGCTGATGTGGCTTCGTCTAAAATCAGCAATGGCGGGTTTTTGATTAGGGTTCTGGCTATAGCGACACGCTGTTTCTCACCGCCAGAGAGTTTCAGGCCGCGTTCGCCCACTTGCGTATTATAACCATCGCTTAAGCGCTCAATAAAGGGGGCAATTGATGCGCCTCTTGCTGCTGTTTCAATGGCGCTTTGATCGGCATCTTCGCGGCCATAGCCAATATTATAACCGATGCTATCATTGAACAAAACCGTGTCTTGCGGCACAACCCCAATGGCGCGGCGCAGGCTGTTTTGGGTACATAGCTTTATATCTTGGTTATCAATCAAGATGCGCCCCGATTGCGGATCATAAAATCGGAACAATAATTTTGCGATGGTTGATTTTCCCGCGCCCGAAGGACCAACAATGGCGAGGGTCTGTCCTGCACCAATGGAAAAGCTTAGATTATATAATATCTGCCGATCATCATCAAAGCTGAAATCCACATTCTCAAATATAATCTCGCCGCGTTTTACATCAATGGCGCGCGCATTTGGGGCATCCACTATTTCTGCTTCTGTATCTATAAGGCGGAACATTGCATCCATATCAATCACCCCTTGGCGGATGGTGCGATATACAGTGCCTAGAAAATCAAGCGGGCGGAATAATTGCATCAATAATGTGTTGATAAAGACCAAATCACCAGCGCTATAAATGCCCTTTGACCAACCCCATACGCTATAGCTCATTGCACCAATCATCATGGCGTTGGTAATGATGGATTGACCAATGTTCAGATAGGCCAATGAATTTTCAGATTTCACCGCAGCATTGGCATATTCATCCATAGCCCTGCCATAACGTTCGGACTCGCGCTGTTCGGCGGTGAAATATTTCACCGTTTCATAATTGAGCAATGCATCGACGCTGCGGCCAATGGCGCGGCTGTCCATATTGTTCATTTGCTGACGCAGCTTATTGCGCCAATTGGTCACCTTGCTGGTAAAGACGATATAGAATATAACAACCGCTAGAGTGACCGAAACCAACCCTAAGCCAAATTCAAAACCAAATATGATAAGCACTGCGGTTAATTCTATTGCGGTGGGCGCGATGTTAAAAAGCAAGAAATAGAGCATTGTGTCGATGCTCTTGGTGCCGCGATCAATGATTTTGGTGACTTCACCCGTGCGGCGCGATAAATGAAAGCGCAGCGATAGATTATGCAAATGGCTAAAAACTTGTTGGGCCAAATTGCGGGTGGCATATTGGCCAACGCGCTCAAACGTGAAATTGCGCAAATTATCGAATAATATCTGACCAAATCGCGCCAATCCATAGGCGGCAACCAGCAGAAATACGACCTCTACTATCGCACTATTGCTAGCAATCACGCTATCATCGCTCATATTATCAACGATCGAACGATAGCTATAGGGCAGCGATAATATAGAGGCTTTGGCGGCAAGAACAAAACAGGCGGCGAATAAGATTCGCAGCTTTAATTCGGGCGCATCTTTGGGCCACAGATGCGGCAGAAAGCGGCGCAAGGTTGGGATGAGTTCGGGCTCTACGCCATCTATAGTGTTGATATTATGATCGGGTGGCATTGATAGGCTGTTACAATGCATTGATGATTATGGCCACTCATTCTTGATCGGCGCATCAATATTTAACCTCGCTTATATATAATCTAAAAAGTACCTGTGATAATGAAACGATAGAATTGCCCTGCTTGACCCCGAAAGCTTTCTGTTGTGCTGATCGGCCCATCGCGGCGCTCGGTAAAGAATATTTCCTCGCGCCGTTCGGTTTGATTCAAAAGATTTTGAATTTGCAGGTTCACACGCAATCCGAACACATCCTTATTCTCGACAAATATTGTGGTGAAGGGAAGATTATTCGATCCATTGGAGAGGAAATCTAGTCGCAAATTGTCATTACGCCGACCATCACGAGCTTCTATACCCCATGCCCAATTGCTGCCGATAATATCATGGCGAAAATCAACTCTATAGCGCCCAATTAAAGACCGGCTGATGGAGCGGCGGAAATCAAAAATCTGATCGGGAACGCTGCTGGTTTCATATTCTGCGCGTATATCGAGTTTAGCGCCTTTCCATCCAATAATATTATCCAGCAAAAATGTAGCATCTGCGCCAATATTTAAACGGCGCGCTCCATCAACATTGCCAACGGCTTCTGCATCAAGACCAATGGGAACTTGGTCGATAAGATCGCTAATGCTCTCGGCTTCTAAAGTTAATTTAATAGAGCCAGCATCGCCAAGAGAACGGTTTAATTCTATTTCACCAACCCAGCTTTGCGGCGGTACAAGCAAGGGATTACCGCTGTTGCTATTGCCATTATTGCCAATATCGACAGAGGCCAAGAAAGAACCAAAATTTAGCTGACCAACGCGTCTTTCTATACGGGCGTTAATATCCAAAACGCTGTTTGGCCGCCATGTTAGGGCCAATGATCCTTTGGGACGGACAAATGTACGGCTCAGGCCGCTGGCACCATCTTGTGATATATTGCTGACCTCTGCGCCAAAAATAGTTTGTAAATTGACGGTTGATGATAATGGGCGGCTAAAGGATAGAGATGCATCTCCGCGATATTCTTCGACGCGAGCAGAAGCATTATCAAGCGGTTCTTCTTGGAATATTCCATCGGCATCAAGCACTAAAAATTCGCTTGTGCGATCGAGAAAATTATAGGCCCCTTCGAGCGATAATTGCCAATCATTTTGTCCGCCGCTCCAGCGCAATTCGCTGCGCAATATGCTCTCGCCCTCGTCTTGGATAGTGTTGAATTGAGAGCCTTCTGATGCGCTGCCATCGGTAAATGTTTGCAGGAATAAATTGTCATTTGGGCTATGTTCAAAGCGTTGAAAGGCGATTAACTTTAGCCGTCCCCCGATAAAATCAAATTCATAATCGCTATTCAATTCGAAATTAATTTCATCTTCGCTACCGGCCCGCAGTTCATTGAACGGCGCAATATCAGGCCCTGTTATGGGGCTGTCATTATCCCGCCGAGAAATTGACAAAGCAAAGGAGCCGCCGATGTTGAATATAGAGCCACCATCACCGGTTACGCCATAAGAGGCACTGATAGTGGGGTTTTCTCGCCGGAAACGATTATTGCTCTCGCGAATGAATAATAAATTCCCATCACCATCGCTGACGATTTCTGGCCCAGCATTACCATTACGAAATGCGCCATTATTATTAATGCCTAATATCAATTCGCCTTTGCCCAGAGGCGCATTAATATTCAGTTCCGCATCTAATAAATTATCGGGTAGTCTCTGCCTAAATTGTGTGCGCCAGCGATAATTACCGCTAATGCCTTTTGTAGTGGTTATAACATTGAGGACCTGTCCGTTTAATCCTGCGATGGATAATGATGCGCCATCCACAATCTCTAATTGGACAATTTGCGATGCGGCTAAACGCCCTAAAATTGTGCGGGCGTCATTGCTCTTTCCTGATATGCGCTTGCCATTGATAAGAACATTTTGAGAGGCATTTCCAAGACCGCGATCTCCGCTGGTATTGGATATTGAAAACCCAGGAATTTGCTCGACCATATCAATGGCGGTTTGGGGCGAAAAACGCTCAAAAAAAGCAGGAGAATATATGGCTTTACCATCAACGATAGTGGGGGCCATTGTTATATTATTGGGATCGTTAATGGGTCTATCTGCTGCAATATCCTCTACATCTGCTGTGACAGGCGCAGGGGTTTCTTGAGCATAGGCGGGTGATACGAAAAGGCACATCAGTGCGAGAGCAGAACATTGATGCATCAATGAAAAGCGAGATGAATCATTCATCATTTCGGGAAAGGTGAGATTAGCAAACAAAGAGGGGGGCTTTCTGTTCAGCAAACTAGTTTGATGTTGTAATTTAAAAAGCCATCTATGAAATAAATATGCTTTGCGACATGGTTTATCGACCAGCGGTGAGCAAAGGGGGATAAATAACATCAATCCTGCCCATTATAATTTATTGTTCAGCAGTAAATAAGCCGTGGTCATATTGAGCGCGGTATATGTCATGTAAATCAAAACGAATATAAAGGATTCATTATAAACCAATGCGCCCAGTAATATTATAAATTCAAAAATATATCCTGCATATTTACCGATATGCTGTCCAAAATATAGTTTCGTATCCTCGACAAATGGATGTTTCGATTCCATCACGGCGCGATGACATGAAAAATTGGTGATACCGAATAAAAAGCATAATATTAATCCCATTTATGCTTCCAATATTCTCTTCTTCGCATTTTTATGATTGTTGCGCACCCGCTCAGAATGGCTTTCGAGAGCTACTTTGATCATCGCAATAATCGGATCCGCTAATGCCAAACCGATAATACCGAATAATGTGCCGAATAATATTTGCGCCCCAATGACCAATGCTGGCGCAAGATCAACGGCGCGTTTTGCAATCATTGGCACAATTAAATAACCATCGACAAATTGAACAAATATATAAACGCCAAGCGCGAATAAACCAGTTTCAACACCGCCAGAAAAACCAACCAAAATGATCAATATCCCTGATATGATAGCGCCAATATTGGGTAAAAATGCCAATAGACCCGTTAAGATACCAAGCAGGGCCGCCAAAGGCACGCCGCCAATCCATAATAATATCCATGTGCCAAAACCCTCGACAGCCATACCGAGCAAACGTCCGGCCATTAAGCGGCGCAATGTGAAGCCAATTTTGTTCATATTGCCATAAAATTGCTCGCGCTCTGATAATGGCAGCATCCATGCAACGCCGCGTTCATACATGCGCGGCTCTGCGGCTATGAAGATCGCCAATACTAGCATGATAGCTATGCTGGCCAATGCGCCAATAGCAGAGGTGACTGCTGCTGTTACGCGGCCCACTGAATTGAATATTTGCTGTCCTAGATTTTCTAAATCTACCGAAGTATAGGCAAGCCCGCTTTCTTCGGCCATCACGCCAATACGCTCTAATTGGCTGGAGATTGTGGATTTGAGGCTAATGGCTTGCCCGACCAATTCAGAGCCAGCGAATATTACCGTCCATACTAAAAATGCAGTAACGGCCAATATCACGATAGTTAGCAAAATACCGCGCGGCCAAGGCAATATTCTGCCCAATAAGCGCGCACCGCCATCTAACATAGCGGCCAATACAAGGCCGCCAACGATCAATAATATAGGCTGTGCCAAAAATATTATGGCGACAACCAAGGTTATCATACCAATCCATACCGCCGCTTTTTTTAATTCACTGCGTATGATGGGATCATAAAATTCGGTTGGCCCAACGGCTTCTGTTCGGGAAGATTCTGTATGAGATGCCGTATCTTCATCATTGGATATTTTACTCAACACGGCCTCCTTCTTGTTCAGTATAATGCTGTACTAGCTCTTATATCATGAATTTATTCGGCTTGCTCTTCTTTTTTGGTGCGCAAGCTGTTGCCCGCTCTGCCTGAACGTAATGAAGAGAACCAAGTGGTAGGATTAAATGTTGTCGTGCCATCGACTGAAAATGTGATAAAGGATGCGCGGCCACCAATATTTTCCCATTTCACTGCACCGCCGAGACCAAGCGGCCAATCAACACGGCTATCGGCACTATTATCGCGATTATCCCCCATCAGATAATAATGGCCATCGGGTATATTATAGGGGCGAACATTATCATTTTCGCTGTCGGATGCATCAATTGTATCCCAATATTTGCCATTGGGTAATTTCTCTCTGACAATGGATACTATGCAATGTAATTCGCCTTCATCATCATATTGCAGAGCATTAGGAAACTCTATCGAGCTGCATTCATTATTTTCATCAGCAGGTAATTTCAGAGAGGGCTGTGCTTCCTGCGTAATGGGTTTGCCGTCAATATAAACTTGGCCCAACCGCATTTCGATGGTTTCCCCGGGCATACCAATGACGCGCTTAATATAATCTTGTTTATTTTCGGGGTGAGTCAATATGACAATATCCCCTCTTTCGGGTGATGAACCCCAAACGCGGCCCTTAGTCTCTGGTAAGGTAAAGGCGAGTGATGTTTCGTCATCACGCAATACCAACCACTTAAATATAGCGGCTGGATTTGGTATAGTGGGCGAAACATAGCTCCATCCATATGGATATTTGGATACAACCAAACGATCCCCCACCAACAATGTTGGCATCATCGAAATGGATGGGATATAGAAAGGCTTAGCGACAAAGCTGTGGAATAATAAGACGGCCAATAGCAACCAGAAAAAGCCCTTAAGCTCATCCAAAATAATGCGAAATCTGCTTTTACCGTTTTGGCGGGCGTCACTCATTATATTAAATCCATAATTATTTATATCTTGCGAGCTTCGATAATGACAAAGGCTTGCGCCCATGGATGATCGTCGGTGAGCGTAAGATGAACAAATGCCTCATAGCCATCTGGTATCATGCTGTCGAGCCGCGTCTTTGCACCGCCGCGTAAATCTAATGTGGGTGCACCCGATGGCGCATTGATAACGCCAATATCTTTCATGAATACACCGTTGCGAAACCCTGTGCCCACGGCTTTGGAAAATGCTTCTTTGGCGGCAAAACGTTTCGCATAAGTCCCAGCTTTGGTAAAAGGGCGCCGCGCGGCCTTGGCGCGTTCTTTTTCGGTAAAGACACGATTCTCAAATCGCTCTCCAAAACGATCCAGCGAATTTTGGATGCGTTCAATATTGCATAAATCTGACCCCAAACCGATAATCATAGCAGACCAATCATCGCGCTTCATCCATCAGGTTGCGCATTTTGCGAACGCTTTCTTCTAAGCCTAGGAATATCGCCTCGCCGATAAGATAATGACCGATGTTCAATTCTGCGATTTGCGCAATCGCCGCAATCGGCTGGACATTGTCAAAGGTTAATCCATGACCAGCATGCGCCTCTATACCATTTTTAGCCGCTAAAGCAGCAGCATCGCTGATACGTTTCAGCTCGCTCTCAACCCCTGCGGCATCGCCATCAAACCCATAATGTGCATAGCGCCCTGTATGAAATTCGACAACGGGCGCGCCGAGCATCATCGCTGCCTCTATTTGGCGCGGGTCTGCTTCGATAAAGAGGCTTACTCTTATGTCGGCATCGCGCAATTTGCTGACAAAGGAGGTGAGATGATTATGCTGACCAGCAGCATCCAATCCGCCTTCGGTGGTTCGTTCTTGGCGTTTCTCAGGCACAATGCAGGCTGCATGGGGTTTGTGACGCAATGCGATTTCAAGCATTTCATCGGTGGCGGCCATCTCTAGGTTGAGCGGTAAATCAGTCGCATCCATAATACGCTCTATATCAGCATCCCTTATGTGGCGCCGATCTTCGCGTAAATGCGCTGTTATGCCATCGCCGCCAACAGCAGCCACAATTTCTGCGGCCCTAACAGGGTCAGGATGCAGGCCACCGCGCGCATTGCGGATGGTGGCTACATGGTCAATATTGACACCTAACCGCAGATTATTGGGCCGGTTATTGGGATTCAGATTAGCGGACATTTATTTTCTGCTACCTGGTTTGGTAATCTCGACTTCTGCTAATTCGGCGGGGACTTCATCTTCCGCATATGTTGGAAAATTAAGCGATAATAAAGAGTGGAATGGAACATCAAATTCGGCTGATCCAGCACTGCGGTCAACCACGCTGCCTGCACATATGACGCGACCTCCTGCTGCTTTTACCGATTCCATCGCTTGCTTAGATGATAATCCTGTTGTGACGACATCTTCCATCAGCAGCACTTTTTGGCCTTGTTCGATTTCAAAACCGCGGCGCAATTCGAATGTACCCGTTGGGCGCTCTAAAAATATTGCATCACATTCTAATGCACGGCCCATTTCATGGCCTATTATGAGGCCGCCCATGGCAGGAGAGACTACCAAGTCGATTTCATTGCGCAGCTCGCGCGGTATTTTTTTGGCTAGCGCGGTAGCAAGTCTGGCGGCACGATCGGGATTCATCAAAACACGTGCGCATTGTAAATAATGGGCGCTATGACGACCTGATGATAGCAAGAAGTGACCTTCTAATAGAGCATTAGCGGCGCGAAATTCAGATAATATTTCTTCTTCAGTCATAAAATTGGGGGGCTTTCTTTGGAATGTTTATCATTGTTTGTGGGTTTTACCATAAGTGATTTTTGGCGCAATCCCCCTTGATATAATCGGCATCAAGCATCAGTATCAACTCGTTTTAATATAATGACGTAGCGTCATAATTATAAGCAGTAGGATTGCAGTGGTAAAACTCTAAGTCGCGTATTTGGACGTTACTTTTGTGCAGTGCAAGAGGCGTTTGAAAAACCACTATAAAAAATCCGCAAAAAAACCAGAAAAAAATCGACAAAAAAGTGAAAAAAAGCCATTCAAGTGCTTGAGGCTTTGAAATTACAAGCCTATAAGCAGCCGCATAATCAGGCTCACAATATGCGCTTGTCATTTATTGCGGGGAAGGTCTTTATCGTAAGGCTGCAAAAATTTAAAAGGCTAACACTATGAATTTTAGTAATAAATTACTCTTACTTGTTGGATTATTGCTACTACCATCACAGCTATTTGCACAGGAATCAGCGCAAGAACCACAAGCGCCAGTTGTAGCGCCAGTGACGCCAGCTCCTGAAGCCCCCGTTGCAAATGACGCTCAACCTGTTGCAGATAGTGCAACTGAAGCCTCTGATGGCGCAAAATATGTTCCTATGGATGCGACGCCAGGATTTGGCATGCCCACCGATAAAGCGATAGATTTCCAAGATCAAAAAAATGATCTGGGCCAGCGTGCTTATTGGATTAACAATTATATTTTATTGCCAATCATTACGGTTATCTCGCTTTTTGTTTTGGCATTGCTGTTTTGGGTTATCGTTCGCTATCGCCGTAAAGCTAATCCAGAGCCTTCAAAAACAACGCATAATACCATGATTGAAATTTTGTGGACGGGCATACCGGTTCTTATCTTGCTTGGTATTGCTATCCCATCGATTGATTTATTGGCAAAGCAATTTGAACCAGCGCCCAAAAATGCGGTAACGGTCAAAGCGATTGGCTATCAATGGTATTGGGGTTTTAACTATCCCGATCATGGCGATTTCGAAGTGGTTGCCAATATGCTCAAAGAAAAAGAAGATGTAGCCGAAGGCGAGCGTTATCGTACCGATGCAGATGGCCCTCAACTATTAGCAACGGATAATCGCATGGTTGTGCCGGCTGGTGTTCCCATTCGTTTGCAAACAACAGCGGCTGATGTGATCCATAGCTTTGCTATTCCATCGCTTTGGTTCAAATTGGATGCTGTTCCGGGTCGATTGAATGAAAAAGCTCTGATGATTCCAGAGCCGGGCGTTTACTTTGGTCAATGTAGTGAGCTTTGCGGT
The DNA here is from genome assembly GCA_947492905.1 of uncultured Sphingorhabdus sp. Classification (GTDB taxonomy): domain Bacteria; phylum Pseudomonadota; class Alphaproteobacteria; order Sphingomonadales; family Sphingomonadaceae; genus Sphingorhabdus_B. The sequence goes on from CANLOL010000001.1 coordinate 757,969, forward strand.
GCATTGCATGGATATATGCCAATAGCGATTGAAGCTTTGCCGCCAGAAGAATTTGCGGTTTGGGTGAAAGAGCAGGGCGGCAGCATGCCAGCAGACGCCGTTGCAGACGCGCAAGCTGCTGAACCAGCAACAGAGCCAGCAACTAAGAATGAAGTAGCGGCAGAAGCCGGTTAAGATATTAGAGATAGTGAGGTCAAAAATATGACAACAATAGCTGCAAATCCATCTGATCTTCATGAACATGATTCAGACCATAAGCCCGCATTTTTTGCTCGTTGGTTTATGTCAACCAACCATAAAGATATTGGCACACTCTATTTAATATTCGCCATTATAGCGGGTATTATTGGCGGTGCTATTTCTGGCATGATGCGGGTTGAGCTCGCTGAACCTGGCGTTCAATATTTGGGCACTTGGGCAAGCTGGCTCTCTGGTTCAGAGGCGACATGGAATGAAGCATTGCATATGTGGAATGTGTTGATAACGGCGCACGGCCTTATCATGGTCTTCTTCATGGTGATGCCTGCTATTATCGGCGGTTTTGGTAACTGGTTTGTGCCGCTTATGATTGGTGCGCCTGATATGGCGTTTCCGCGTATGAACAATGTCAGCTTTTGGCTTACTGTTGTAGCATTCATAATGTTGCTGGGTTCAACCTTTGTCCCCGGCGGTACTGGCCTTGGCGCTGGTACGGGTTGGACGGTCTATGCTCCATTATCCACCAGCGGATCGGTTGGACCTGCTGTTGATATGGCCATCTTTTCTCTCCACTTGGCGGGTGCAGCTTCGATTTTGGGTGCTGTAAACTTTATCACCACCATCTTTAACATGCGCGCACCGGGCATGACATTGCACAAAATGCCATTGTTCGTTTGGTCTGTGCTTGTAACGGCTTTCTTATTATTGCTCGCATTGCCAGTATTGGCGGCGGCGATTACCATGCTATTGACGGATCGTAATTTTGGAACAGGCTTTTTTGATGCGGCCCAAGGCGGCGACCCTGTTTTATACCAACATCTATTCTGGTTCTTTGGTCACCCCGAAGTTTATATTATGATCTTACCAGGTTTTGGTATCATCTCACAAATCGTATCAACCTTTAGCCGCAAGCCTGTCTTTGGTTATCTTGGTATGGCTTATGCTATGGTAGCGATTGGCGTGGTTGGCTTTGTTGTGTGGGCGCACCATATGTTCACCACAGGCATGACAGCCAATGTGAAAATTTACTTCACAGCAGCCACAATGGTTATTGCTGTGCCTACGGGCATTAAAATCTTCAGCTGGATTGCCACTATGTGGGGCGGTTCAATATCGTTCAAAACGCCAATGCTATGGGCTATCGGATTTATCTTCATGTTCACCGTAGGCGGCGTAACAGGTGTTGTTTTGGCCAATGGTGGTTTGGATGATGCTTATCATGATACTTATTATGTGGTGGCGCATTTCCACTATGTGCTTTCGCTAGGTGCGGTATTCTCACTCTTTGCTGGTTTCTATTACTGGTTTGGTAAAATGAGCGGCCGTATGATTAATGAATTTTTGGGTCAGCTGCATTTCTGGATATTCTTTATCGGTGTGAATGTATTATTCTTCCCCATGCACTTCTTGGGTAACAATGGTATGCCGCGCCGTATTCCAGATTATAACTCGGCCTATGCTTATTGGAATGAAATTGCATCATTAGGCTATGCCATCATGGCGGTTGGTGTTGTAATCTTCTTTATCAACGTATTTTATTCTCTATTCTTTGGTCCAAAAGCCGAAGGTAATTATTGGGGCGAAGGTGCCACAACGCTAGAATGGACATTGTCTAGCCCACCACCTTTCCACCAATTTGAAACATTGCCAGAGGTTAAATAACGACCAAAAGTAAAGAGGTTGACGTAATAAAAGGCACTATTGCCACACAATATTAATGGGCCTGCGGGTCCATTAATTGCATCAGGTGTATTGAATGAAACAGGCTTTGACACATGACCATTATATTCCTGCCGATTGGCGGGATTTTTGGGCGTTGACGAAGCCGCGTGTAATGAGCTTGGTTGTATTTACGGCTTTATGCGGACTATTGGCGGCTCCGGGCAATATCCATCCCGTGATTGGGTTCACTGCTATTTTATGCATTGCATTGGGCGCGGGTGCATCGGGGGCGCTTAACCAATGGTATGAAGCGGATCTTGATGCAAAAATGAAACGTACCGAGAAACGCCCATTGCCCGATGGCCGTATGGAAAAACAATCGGCTTTGCATTTTGGTGTTGGCTTGGCGGCATTCTCTATATTGATTATGGCCGTTGCCGTTAACTATTTATCAGCCGCCATTTTGGCCTTTTCAATATTCTTTTATGCTGTTGTATATACGGTATGGCTCAAACGTTCGACCCCGCAAAATATTGTCATTGGCGGCGCAGCGGGGGCATTCCCGCCGCTCATCGGTTGGGCAGCGGTAAGCGGTGATGTGACCATCATGCCGATATTATTATTTGCGATCATATTTTTATGGACGCCGCCGCATTTTTGGGCCTTGGCCTTATTTATGAAGTCTGATTATGGCAATGCGGGTGTTCCTATGTTGCCTGTGGTTGCTGGACGCCGCACCACACGCAATCAAATTTTCTATTACACATTCCCGATGATATTGGCTGCACTGGCGCCTTTCATATTGGGCTATGCGGGTATTTTATATGGCATTACCGCTGCTGTGCTCAATGCAATTTTCCTTATTTTTGCGGCTCAGGTTTGGCGCAATGAGAGCGATGATATTGCTACTATGAAACCCGAAAAACGCCTCTTTGCTTTTTCAATATTATATTTGTTTATATTATTTGGCGTATTAGCTGCGGATAATATGCTCAGCTTTGCTAAGGTTGCTTATCTATGAGCGATGATCCCAATAGCATAAAAGCAAGCGCCTCCGATAAAAAGCCTGCCCCAATCATTGATGGGGAAGCCAAAATCATTGGCCGTTTTAATGCTGAGCAATCACAGCAAATCAGAGAACGCCAAAAAGCACGCTCCAATATGATGGGTATCATATTAATGAGTCTGTGCGTTTTATTCTTTGCAATAACGATAGTGAAAATAGGAGTATGGGGATGAGCACAACCTTATTACCCAATGGCACTCAGCAAAAGGATAATCTTAAAACTGGACTAATGGCTGGTGCTTTGGCCGTTGGAATGGTTGGTTTGGGTTTTGCAGCCGTGCCATTATATCAAATATTCTGCCAAGTAACCGGTTTTGGCGGCACGACGCAGCGCGTTGATGCGGCTACTGCTTCCGCAGTGCAAACCAGTGCAGCCTTTATGAATGTGCGTTTTGATGCGAATCACAGCCGCGCTTTGCCATGGGAATTTAGACCAGAGCGCAGCGTAGAGCGTGTGGCCGTTGGTGCGCGTGATATGTCTATCTTCATCGCGAAAAATTTAAGCGACAAAGATGTGACGGGCACAGCGACATTTAATGTAACACCCGTTCAAGCGGGCAAATATTTTAATAAGATTCAATGCTTTTGTTTCACCGAACAAGTCTTAAAAGCAGGCCAGCAAGTGCGCATGCCAGTGCTTTATTATGTGGACCCAGCCATTTTGACAGATCCAGATACAAAAGATATCGAAGAAATAACCTTAAGCTATACCTTCTTCCCTGTAGACCCAGAGGAAAAGGGAAGCTAAGAGATGATTAATAATTAAATAGGGATAACGCCATGTCAGGTGCAAAAAATCACGATTATCATATTTTACCGCCGAGTATCTGGCCATTATTTGGTTCATTTGCGGCGCTAACCATGTTTGGCGGACTGGTCATGTGGTTTACTGGCGCACCATATGCCTCATTAGTGGGCGGAGCTGGTTTCATTGCTGTATTGTTCACATTTTACAGCTGGTGGGTTGATGTTGTTAACGAAGCGCATGCTGGCGATCATACCCCTGTGGTGCAATTGCATTTGCGCTATGGCATGATTTTATTCATCGCATCCGAAGTGATGTTCTTTGTCGGTTGGTTTTGGGCTTGGTTCGATTATTCCTTATTCCCGCAACCTCTAGTTTTCGAAGATGGTGCTGTCACCAACATGTTTGGCCAACCTGGAGCTGATTTATTAGCGCAATGGCCACCACAGGGCATGGAAGTTTTGGATGCACTTAAATTACCATTGCTTAATACGCTTATATTGCTTTGCTCTGGTACAGCCGTAACATGGGCGCACCACAGCCTTATCAATGGCGACCGCAAAGGCTTGAAACAAGGCCTGTGGCTCACCATCGGTTTGGGCGTATTATTCTCTTTCATCCAAGCATATGAATATGCTGTAGCGCCATTTGGTATGGCAGGTTCAAACTATGGCAGCGCATTTTATATGGCCACTGGTTTCCACGGTTTCCATGTATTGGTTGGCACAATATTCTTAATCGTTTGTCAGGTGCGCGTTTACAAAGGCCATTTCACACCGCAGCAGCATTTTGGTTTCGAAGCTGCTGCTTGGTATTGGCATTTCGTTGACGTTGTATGGTTGTTCCTCTTTGCCACCATCTATGTATGGGGCGGTTGGGGCGCACCGGTTCATTAATGAACGATAGCATCGATCCAGATATTAAAGAGAGGCAGTCGTTAATAGCGGCTGCCTTTTTTGGTAATTGCCCAAGGTGTGCTGAGCGCACATTATTTGATGGCGTGATGATCGGCGGGGGCGCCAATTTTGCTCCGAAATGCACGCATTGCGATTTGGATTATGACGCTTTTAATGTTGGCGATGGGCCAGCAGCATTCATCACATTTCTTATGGGTGCATTGATAGTCACATTGGCTCTAACGCTCGAATTATCGCTCCAACCTCCATTTTATGTGCATGTCCTGTTATGGGTGCCGCTTACTATAGTGATGACGATATTATCTTTGCGCGTGGCCAAAGGCGCGCTCATTACGCTCGAATATCGCAACAAGGCCAAAGAAGCCGTCTCTGCGGCTGTTAAAGAGATAGTATCAGCGGATGAGAAAGAGGCACTATCAACGGATGGTAATGATGCGTAACATACCCATTATAGCAACGATAATCGCATTATTGGCTATTGGCACGATGATCCGTCTTGGCTTTTGGCAATTGGATCGATTGGATGAGAAACAGGCAATATTAGAAAAATATGGCAATGCCTCTTCCTTGGAAGAAATCACCTATCCGACACTTTATGATAGCGAGGATTTGCCTTATTATCGCCGCTCGTCCGTCAATTGTTTCGAGGTTATAAGCTGGTCGTCTGTATCGGGTAAGAATGTCCGCGATGAATCGGGTATTGCCCATATTGCGCAATGCAAAACCGCTGGCGCAGAAGGGCCCGGTGCAGAAGTCGCCGTGGGGTGGAGCAAGTCTCCAGACAATCCAAAATGGCAAGGGGGATTGGTCAATGGCATTATATCCCAAGGCCGCGTGCAGCCGATAAAATTAACGGTGCAGCAACCAGTAGAGGGTTTGGAGATGCTGAAAGCACCTGATCCTGCCAATATACCCAACAATCATTTCCTCTATGCGATACAATGGTTCTTATTCGCATTTTTCGCAGCGATAATTTATATATTTGCAGCGCGTAAGAAAATGAGGCAAAAAAAATTGGCCGAATCCAGCGATCCAGCCAATTAGAAATTCCGATTATAATATTATCAGCGCGGTGATAATACCATCAACATTTGGCGGCCTTCGAGTTTCGGCATAGCCTCTACTTTAGCGGTTTCTTTGGTATCTTCTTGGACGCGGTTTAACAGCTCCATGCCCAATTGTTGGTGCGACATTTCACGGCCACGAAAGCGCAAAGTAATCTTCACCTTATCGCCATTATCGATAAATTGATTCACCTTTTTCATCTTCACCATATAATCATGGGTATCGATGTTGGGGCGCATTTTAATTTCTTTAATATCTTGAGTCTTTTGGCTTTTACGAGCCAGATTGGCTTTCTTTTGCGCTTCATATCGATATTTACCGACATCTAGAAATTTACATACGGGCGGATTGGCATTGGGGGAAACTTCCACCAAATCGAGGCCCGCTGCTTTTGCCTGCTCTATCGCTTCGTTACGGTATAATGTGCCCAAATTTTCTCCGTCGCCATCGATAACAAGCACTTTTTCAGCTTGGATAAGTTCATTGAAGCGCGGTCCACTTTTCGTGGGAGGCGTGGGTCCACGCCGGGTCGTTGGGGTAGCGATAATACATTCTCCGTAATTGTTAATCTAATGCTTGGTAGCGATGTTATATCTATTAATAAAGCCTATTGGTTAATAATCCATCTAACGTGCTGTATTGGCAACATAGCGGCGCTTTGATGAACCCTTAATGACCCATAGCGCTATGGTCTATATCTTGTGGGATTTCTATTGGTTTTAGATTGCGTTCTTTTAGCCAATTTTTCATCCATGCTATTTCTTCTTCTTGGGCCTTGATAACATTGCGGGCTAATTCTTTGGCCTCTTCATCATCGCCATGCTCTAATATGATATTGGCCATATCCACTGCGCCCTGATGATGCGGTATCATGCCTTGGATGAATGCAATATCGGCGTCTTCATGAATGATGCCCATGCCTTTGTGCATTTGCGCATTGACCTTTGTGTAGGCTTTTTGCGCTTCATTTAGATTGGCATTTGATGCGGCGGTTGTTTCGCTATCCGCTGCAGGTGCTCCGTCATTTTTAACGACAGTTCCGCATGCGCTCAAAAAAATGGCTAAGCTTAAAATGATGCTTTTTTTCATAAACACTCCTTCAAATTATCACGAATAAATATCTTAATGATCATCCCCGTAAATCAGGCGCAGTAGCTTCTTCTTTTAGCATTTCTACTGCCTCATCAATGGTTAAAAACTGCTGCTGCTTTTCGCCCAATCGGCGCAGCGCAACCTTGCCTTCCTCGGCCTCACGCATACCCACGACTAATATATTGGGTATTTTACCCACGCTATGTTCGCGCACTTTATAATTGATTTTCTCATTGCGCAAATCGCTCTCTACGCGAATACCAGCAGCGCGTAATTTATCGGCCACTTGCATCGCATAATCATTCGCATCGGTGACAATGGTGGCGACAACCGCCTGCGTCGGGGCGAGCCAGAGCGGTAATTTACCAGCAAAGCTCTCAATCAATATGCCAATGAAGCGCTCATAGCTGCCAAAGATAGCCCTATGCAGCATGACGGGGCGATGCCGCGCGCCATCTTCGCCAATATAAGTGGCGTCTAATCTGTCGGGCAATACGCGGTCAGATTGGATTGTGCCGACTTGCCAAGTGCGGCCAATGGCATCGGTCAAATGCCATTCCAATTTAGGAGCATAAAATGCGCCTTCGCCCTCTAATATTTCCCAGCCATATTCTTCGGTTGCCATACCAGCGGCCACCACAGCATCGCGCAGCTCATCTTCGGCTTTGTCCCAATCTTCATCGCTACCAAACCGTTGTTCAGGGCGGGTCGCCAATTTGATGCTATATTTTTCAAAACCTAGGTCTTTGTAGATGCCATCGGCGAGCTCACAGAATTTGCGCACTTCATCGACGATCTGATCTTCGCGGCAGAATATATGCGCATCATCTTGGGTGAATTGGCGCACGCGCATCAATCCATGCAAAGCGCCGTGCGGTTCATTGCGGTGACAACAGCCATTTTCATAAATGCGCTGCGGCAGGTCACGATAGCTTTTGATGCCTTGTTTGAAAATCAGCACATGGGCAGGGCAATTCATCGGCTTCATCGCCATCAAATCAGCCTTGCCAGAGAATATCGCTTCATCATCATCGGCATTGGGCACTTCATCGGGAACGACGAACATATTCTCGCGATATTTGCCCCAGTGACCCGATTGTTCCCATTGGCGCGCATCCATAAGCTGCGGCGTTTTCACTTCTTTATAACCGCCCTCATCAATCTTGCGGCGCATATATTGCTCTAGCTCTTGCCAAATGACATAGCCCTTTGGATGCCAAAAGCATGATCCTTGGGCCTCGGCTTGGAAATGGAACAAATCCATCTCTTGACCCAATTTGCGGTGGTCGCGTTTGGCGGCTTCTTCGAGCATCAATAGATGCGCATTAAGCTGCTTTTTATTCAGCCAGCCCGTGCCATAAATACGCGTTAATTGCGCATTTTTTTGATCGCCGCGCCAATAAGCGCCCGCAACGCGCATCAGCTTGAACGCTCTCGGGTCAAGTTTGCCCGTGCTAGGCAGATGCGGGCCACGGCACATATCGAGCCAAGCGCCTTCGCTATTCGGCTCACCCGACCAATAGACGCTTAATTCTTCATCATCGGGTAATTCGCCGGCCCATTCGGCCTTAAAAGTTTCGCCTTCCTTGCTCCACTTTTCAATCAGCCTATCGCGCTCCCAAACTTCACGGACCAATGGTTTGTCGGCCTTGATAATCTCGCGCATTTTTTCCTCAATCGCGGGCAGATCATCCATAGTGAATGGCCCGCGGCTCTCGGGCGCCATAACATCATAATAGAAACCATCATCAGTCGCTGGACCAAAAGTGATTTGCGTACCGGGGAACAGGGCTTGAACCGCCTCTGCCAATACATGTGCATAATCATGCCGTGCTAGCTCCAGAGCATCTTCTTCATCGCGCGCTGTGATGAGCGCCAATGCGGTATCACTATGCAGCGGCATCATAAGATCGCGCACTTCACCGTCAATTTTTGCGGCTAAGGCTGCTTTGGCCAAACCAGGGCCAATATCCGCAGCAATTTGTGCAGGGGTCGTACCAGCGGCCACTTCGCGGGCGCTGCCATCGGGTAGGGTTATTTGTATCATTTCACTCATAAAATACCGCTAGCCGAGCCGATGCGCCCTTTCAATAGAAAGCTTTGTAAATCCGCATTCAAATTGCCGCATATTCGCTTTTTATTTGCATGTTGCAGCGTCATGACTAGGCTTGATACTATAGGAGAGCATGATGCCCAAGAAAAATGAAAATGCGGTGGCTTTGGTGATAGGTGCTGGCGATGATACAGGCGCATCTGTGGCGCGCGCCTTTGCAAAGGAAGGCTATATTGCCTGTTTGGTGCGCCGCCCATCAAGCGCTGCGGATCTTGAAAAACTGGCTGATGAGATCAAGGCTGCGGGTGGACGCGCCCATGCTATGCCATGTGATGCGCGCGATGAAGAGGCGATGATCGCTTTGTTTGATAGCATAGAGGCAGATATTGGACCTATCGAAGTGAGCGTTTTTAATGTCGGCGCGAATGTGAAATTCAGCATTTTGGAAATGACCAGCCGCGTGTATCGCAAAGTATGGGAGATGGCAGCATTTGCTGGTTTCCTTGCGGGACGTGAGAGCGCAAAACGCATGGTAGAGCGCGGCCATGGCAGCATCCTATTCACGGGCGCAACGGCGAGCATGCGCGGCGGCGATGGATTTGCGGCCTTCGCATCGGCGAAATTTGCACTACGGGCCTTGGCGCAATCTATGGCGCGAGAGCTTGGTCCCAAAAATATCCATGTCGCACATGTGGTAATTGATGGGATGATAGATTCGCGTTTCATTCGTCAGCTTCTGCCGAATTTTGACGAAGTAAAAGCGCGCGATGGGGTGCTTGACCCAGAGCATATCGCGCAAAATTATGTGATGCTGCACAATCAACCGCGCAGCGCATGGACGCATGAATTGGATCTGCGCCCCTTTAGCGAAAAATTTTAATAAGGAAATAATATGCCCAAAATAGTAGATTTTTTGTTCGATTGCGGTGCGCCCAATGCCTATTTGGTGCATAAGGCGCTGCCCGGTTTTTCTTCGCAAACGGATATAATATTTAATTATGTGCCTGTGCTGCTTGGCGGTATATTCAAAGCCACCGGCAATTTACCGCCGATGATGCGCTATAAAGAAACGCCAGCGAAAATGGCGTATGAAAATCTGGAGTTTCAGCGGTTTAAGGAAGCGCATAATATCACAAATTTCCAATTCAATCCCAATTTCCCAATCAATAGCATTACCACAATGCGCGCGGCGGTTGCAGCGCAAAATGCTGGTCAATTAATGCCCTTTGTCGATGCGGCAATGGCAGCGTTTTGGGAGCAGGGCAAAAATATGGGCGATGCGGATATTATCGCCGAAGTGCTGAATGATGCGGGATTGGATGCCGAGGCGCTGCTGAGCGCGACCCAAGACCAAGCCGTGAAAGACCAATTGGCCGCGAACACGCAAAAGGCCATTGATCGCGGAACCTTTGGCGTGCCGACCTTCTTTGTGGGGGGTATTGATGCCAATGACTCAGATAGTGATATTTTCTGGGGCAAAGAACGTTTGGGCCAAGTCGTAGCCGCTGCTTTGGAAGATTAGGCGACTTGTTGTAGTTCAGATAACCTATCAATGATATCGAGATCTGAAATATCAGATTGGCTGATAATAGCGTTCGCATCTCTAACTATTTTGGCTTGATTGACAATTTTTTCATCAAGGTAGCCATTTTTATTTAGCCAAGATGCTACTTCATACCAATCCCACAGAGGATGTTTTGATGTAACCTTCGCATACGGGTATGGGAAACCTTCCTGTCTCTTGCCTTTAGTGTAGAGTGATATGGCTGCTTTGCTTAATTCACAACGTTCAGATATCTCGCTTAAACTTATTAAGTGATCTGGTTCGATGCGTTCTATTTTGGCACCTGCATTATGGATCTGATCGCAGGCGGAGATTATGGCCTGAGCAAATGAGATGGATTCTCTATTAAATTCTGCAATTATAACACCTTTTTGAAAAGATAAAGTTGCATCATCGCAACCTGATTCAAATAGTGTATTTAGAAATGTATCATCTTCCAAACTAGCGCCTGAAGCAATGATAGCGAATTCAAAATTTTCCATATCAATCCTTCCTTTCATCATGTGGACATCGATCTATTGTCCTAGTAATATTTTTAGCGTGGTTTTGCGGATTTTTAGGTGTGGACCAAACCGCTATAATACAACCTTCTCTGTCGTGAAAATGGCAATATAACTTACCCCACGAATGTCCTCTTGAGATTTTAACGTTCCAACCATTTAACTCAGCATAAGCAACAGCAGTTTCAATATGTTTGTTAGGATGACTTGGCCTAGCCATTAACAAGCACTTTTATCACTGCTCCGTTAACATTTGTCAACACTTTATCCCCAGATGGTTTCTAAATAATTAATATAGTGGATAAATAATATCACATAGCAAGTTTTAATATGATGAAATTACTTAAAAAGTCAACCTTCCTTGACATTGCAATCGAATCAAAGTAAAGCTCCCTTGACTTAAATAAAAGGAAGCTTGTCAAATGACGTCATCCACTATGCCCATCGCAATGCGAAACTATATAAAGCGTCTATCAATATCGATGTTGCTTTATTTCATAACGCTTGCCTTCACAGTTTATATGTTCAACAGCGGCAAGGCATCGGGAATGCTGGGCTATGTCATTGGTGCCTTGCCAGCTTTGCCCACCATTGCCTTGTTTTGGACTATCGGCAAATTGCTGAGCGAGACCAAAGACGAATATCGCAAAACATTATTTACGCGCCAGATATTGGTCGCGACGGCTTTCGCCCTATCGCTAGCCACTATCTGGGGGTTTTTGGAACAATTTGAAATGGTATTCCATATTCCCGCTTATTATTGGTCGGTCACTTGGTTTTTGGGTTTGTTCGTGGGCATGGCTTTTAACAAAATCACCTTGGGCGATGTTTGATGAAAAACCGTTTAAAGGTGCTGCGCGCAGAGCGTGATTGGACGCAAGGCGATTTGGCCGATGCGCTGGAAATATCGCGTCAATCGGTCAATGCGATAGAGACAGGCAAATATGATCCATCCTTGCCGCTTGCGTTCAAAATATCAGATTTATTCGCCCTTTCTATCGAAGAAATTTTTACCCGCGATTGATGCGCGGAAAAGGAGCTATTGATGAATAAAATATCCAAAATAAGGCCCGCTTGGCTATTTAATGTGTTGATTGCTGCGCTTGGCATCATGTTTTTAATTTTGGCACTCACGTTGAGCGTGTCGATATATAAGTATGACATAACATCACCGCGGCTCATTATCATTATGGGCCTAGTTACTACTATTCCTATCTATCTTACCTTCTTGGCGATTAGCAGGCGCCATAAACAGTTTGCCGATGATGAGTATTTACGACTGTTGCTTATGCGTCAGACATTATTTGCATCACTATCGGCCATTGGTTGGACAGCTAGTATGGGTTTTTATTTTGCTAATATTCCTGATTTTGATCCGTCTCAAGCTTATATTGGCTTTGTAGGATTCTGGTACGGCATGTGGCTCGTTAGCGGCATTACAACAAAATTCACTGATAAATTATCAGGATAAGGAAAATAGGATGCGTGTTTTACTGAACATTATAGCGGTTTTAATGTTATTAAATGCTGCATCTGTGCATGCGCAAGAGATTGAAAGTCATAAGATATTAGAAGGCAAAAGCTTTACCGTGCTGGTAGAAGGCGATGGCCCAGATGTGGTTTTAATTCCTGGTCTGGCGACTCCGCGCGATGTTTGGAAACCTTTACGTGCCCTGCTTAGCAAAACACACCGGGTGCATAGTGTGCAGATAAGAGGCTTTGGCGATGCCCCGCAAAGCAATAGCGATTCCGATGCGTTGTTGGACGCTATTGTGTTGGAACTTGCCGATTATATTGATGATGAAATCACCGATAAAGGGCGCGATGCCCCATCGATCATAGGACATTCCTTGGGCGGATTAAGTGCGATGATAATCGCGGCGCGTTATCCAAGCGAAGTATCTCAGATCATGGTGGTGGATAGTCTGCCATTCTTTGGATTGCTATTTGGCCCAACCATGACCGCCGATGCAATGAGACCCCAAGCAGAATTTTTGCGCAATAGTATCGCATCTCAGCCCAAGGGCCAGGTCGATGAGCGCGGGTTATTGGTGCAGTCAATCTCTGTGCAAGGGCGCGAACAGGTTAAAAATTGGTCGAAAACGGCTGATCCAAAAGTGATGGCACAATTATTTTACGAAGTCGCGACTACCGATATTCGGGGTGAGTTGCCGGCTATTACTGCGCCGATCATGATGCTCTATCCCATTGACGAAACAGTCATGCCGCCTACGCGTATCAAAGCTATTTATGAGCATGGCTATAGCAATGCAAAGACTGCGACGCTGATACCGATTAAGGATAGTCGTCATTTTATCATGCTCGATCAAAATGAAATATTTAATAGGCAAGTAATGCGTTTCTTAAATAATCAGAAATAAGCTATTTATTATTTTGTAAACTTATCTATGTTGATCTGAGTAGAGGGGTTTACATATGACAGAAGATACGAAAAAAAGCGCGTTCCAATTTCATGGTAATTGGGTTGATTTTTTCAAAATTGCGATCGTGAATTTGCTGCTCAGTATTATAACGCTGGGTATATATCGATTTTGGGCGACAACGCGGGAACGCGAATATCTCTGGTCTGAAACCGAATTTATTGATGAACGCATAGAATGGACTGGTACAGGAATGGAACTGTTCATCGGGGCGATCATGGTTAGTATATTGCTGGTCTTGCCGATCTCAATATTAAGTTTTGTGGTTCAAGGGGCCATGATACAAGATAATCCTAAATTAGCTATTACGATTATCATTGGTCTCTCATTATTAATCTATTATTTGATTGGTGTGGCCTATTTTAGAGCCCTAAGGTATAGGCTTGGCCGCACTTATTGGCGCGGGATACGCGGCGGTAGCGATGAACCAGGATTCAAATATGGTCTATCCTATATTTGGAAAAATGTCTTGGGCGTAATTCCAATCTATCTTTTGGTGCCATGGGCGATGATTTCATTATGGAATGAGCGCTGGAATCATATGAGCTTTGGTGCGCATAAATTTCATTCAAATGCAGATTGGCAAGATTTGATGAAGCGCTATATGCTATTCTATCTTTTACCATTTCTTGGGGTTTTAGCAGGCATTTATATTGATATTAGTAGCGCCGCCAGTGGTGAAATTAGCACTGGTGAATCTACTGCATTGGGCGCAATAGGTCTCTTACTAATCCTATTTTACATCGCTTTGCCATTGATTGCGCTGATGTTTTACAGCAAATATTTCCGAGTAGCAGTGCGTGGATTGCGTTTGCATAAGTTGGAATTTGATTTCAAGGCCCGTTCAAAGGACTGGATACTGCTATTTATCGGCAATATTGCTCTGGTCGTTTTCACATTGGGACTTGGTTATATCATGCTTCCTTATCGCAATTGGAAATTCTTTGTGACACATATGGAAGCTTATGGAGAAGTGAATCTGGATGAATTGACTCAATCTGAAACTACTCGCTCTAAGCATGGTGAAGGTTTGTTAGATGCATTTGATGTGGGGGCTATATAAATATGGCAAATGAGGTCGTCGATCCATTTTTTTCGGTTTCGCATTTTGATGGGAAAACGGCTGTTCGGCGTAAGGTCGAGATTCAGACGATAGGTAAGAATTTTTTCCTGTTAGAAAATGAACGCCGTCACGGCCCCTTTGCGTTTGAGTATATGCACTTTGTAAGCCAGACTAAGGGCAATATCTCTTATGGCTATGAAGATATTGACGGCTGGCGCCTGACTCTATCTGGGCCAATACCAGAGGATTTGAAACCGCTTTTGCCCGCTACGCGCACCTATGGTAGTTTGATAGATAAGCTCGGATTGGGTAAAGCATCAGTGGCATTCATTGCCGCCAGTGCAGCGGCATTGGCGGTCATTATTACCGCGCCGCAATGGCTTGCCCCGATAATTCCGCAATCGATTGAAAATAATTTGGGCGATGCTTTGGTTGGCGACTTTGGCGGCCGTATTTGCAGCACTCCAGAGGGCAAGGCGGCGCTTTCCAAGCTCACCAATAGCTTAGATGCTAATCCTGATGACCTGCAAGTCGAGGTTGTTAATATTGATATGCTCAATGCAGTCGCTCTGCCGGGGGGCAAAGTATTTTTGTTTAATGGTTTGATTCAACAGGCAGAGTCCGTTGATGAAGTTGCTGGCGTATTAGGGCATGAAATTGGCCATGTGCGTGAGCGCCATGTGATGCAAGGGTTGTTGCGGCAATTGGGTCTGTCTCTGATATTGGGCGGGTTGAATGAAAATGTTGGCGGCGTTTTTAGCAGCGCATTATCCAATAGCTATGGCCGCGATGCCGAGAGAGAAGCCGATAGCCATTCGATAGAAGTGCTCAATGAAGCCAATATATCACCCATTGCGACCAAAGGGTTTTTCAATAAATTATCTGAAATGACCAATGAAGAAAATGGCATATCATCTGTTACATCTTATATGTTGAGCCACCCGCTATCTTCGGAACGTGCAGCAAAATTTGATGCTAGTTTTGATAAGGAACGCGATTATAGGCCTGCGCTAACGAAGGACGAATGGGCGGCCATCACGTCCATGTGTGCCAATGATAAAGATGTGAAATCAGGTTTTGGGTTTGATTTTGGGGAAGAATAAACGCACATAGAGTCTATGAATGATGATGTGCAATATTTCACCCAAAGCTCAGGCCTAAAAACCGCATACCAATATACACAAGGCATCGATGCGGCTGAGCCAACAATCCTATTTTTACCGGGCTATATGTCGGATATGGAAGGCGGCAAAGCGCAGGCAATTTTTGCCCATGCGCAGCAAAATGATCGCAGTTGCTTGCTGCTCGATTATTCGGGCTGCGGTAAAAGCGATGGTGAATTTGCCGATGGGTATCTGTCGCTGTGGTGCGATGAGGTTTGCGCATTAATCGAAGATAAAGCGCAAGGGCCAATCCTATTAATCGGATCGTCTATGGGCGGTTGGCTAATGTTATTGGTTGCACTGCGGCTTTGTCAAAATTATGGGGCTGATAAATTGCATGCATTAATGGGTATTGCTGCTGCGCCCGATTTTACCGATTGGGATTTTAATGCAGATGATAAAGCGCTCATTAATAGCAAAGGCGTGCTCTATCGGGATAATGATTATGGCTATGATCCTACCCCTATGCATCATAAATTCCATCAAGATGGCCAGAATCTCTTATTGTTAAAGTCGCAAATTGCTATTGATTGCCCAGTGACATTATTCCACGGACAAATGGATAATGATGTTCCCTATGATATTTCCATGCAATTGGCGGGCGCGCTGCGTTCATCGCATGTGCATATAAATTTGATTAAAGATGGAGACCATCGTTTTTCGCGTGATAGTGATATTGCGCTGTTGATCGCTTCGCTAGAGCAAATTTGGACATAGATTATATGATTATTGCACTCGTCATGGCACTGCAAACATTTCAACCCAATGCGCCGCAGATTTCTGATCCGGCGGCGCAACGCGAATTGACTGTGCCTAGAAATTTAACAGAGGTGCGCTTAAATGAATGTTTGGATCTGGCCGTGAATGATCCCAACAGCGGCATAGTGGCGGCCAATGAGTGGAAAATTGAAGGCGGCGGTTTTTTTGCCGATCATTGCCTTGGTTTTGCATATGCAGTGGATTTCAAATTTGATGCAGCCATTACCGCTTTTGATAATGCGGCGCAGGCTGCTGCTGCTGAGAAAGATGACCGCGCTGCACGTTTTTGGTTGCAAGCGGCGAATGCGGCCATAGCCGGGCAAAGACCAACAGAGGCCATTGGCTTTATTGATGCGGCTCTCACGCTCGGAACGTTAGATGGCATGCAATTAGGACAGGCGCATTTGGATAAAGCGCGTGCTATGGTGGGCATTAAATTAGAAGAAAAAGCAGGTGCTGAATTATTATTGGCGCAAAGACATTCTCCGCAAGATCCGCTTGTTTGGCTCTTATCGGCTACGCTTAATCGCCGATTGGGTAAGACACAACAAGCGCGCTTGGATGTTGATGTTGCGGCTCAATTAGCGCCTAGAGACCCATCTATTGCGCTGGAACAAGGCAATATTGAAATAGTTGATGGCAATTATGCTGCGGCTGAATCGCATTGGCGCAACGCATTGGAAATTCGTTCTACTGGCCGCGTGGCTGATAATGCTCGTGCATTATTGAAACAGCTTGAAGAAGGCAAAGCAACGGTAGAACCATGATTTGGATGTAAAGATAGTTTTCAATTCACTATCTCTCGTGATAGTGAGGCTTGAATCGGAACAGATTAATTTAACACCTTATATTTTAAAATGGAGCCCCCCATGCCCGCACAATATTTACATACAATGATCCGCGTAGCAGACCTTGACGCTACAGTTAATTTTTTCAAAATGATCGGCCTAGAAGAAGTAAGACGCCGCGAATTTGAAAAAGGGCGTTTCACATTAGTCTTCATGGCCGCGCCAGGGCAAGAGGGCATATCCGAAGTTGAATTGACCTATAATTGGCCGACCGAAGGCGAAGCTCCAGAGCAATATGATGGCGGCCGTAATTTTGGCCATTTGGCCTATCGGGTTGATAATATTTATGACACATGCCAGAAATTAATGGATAATGGCGTTACTATCAATCGCCCGCCGCGCGATGGTCATATGGCCTTTGTGCGCTCGCCCGATGGTATCTCGATTGAATTATTACAAGAAGGTAATTTGCCCGAGCAAGAACCTTGGGCCTCTATGGAAAATAGCGGAAGCTGGTAAGGATTTTATATGTTAGAAGTTATCATTATTCCGGTTCTTTCCGATAATTATATCTGGCTGGTCCATGATGATAAAAGCGGGGAGACTATGGTTATCGATCCTGCTGTTTCTCAACCAGTGTTAGAAGAAGCTGATAAACGCGGTTGGAAAATAACGCAGATTTGGAACACCCATTGGCACCCAGATCATACCGGCGGCAATGCTGAAATCAAAGAAGCCACTGGATGCCGTATTAGCGGCCCAGAGGCTGAAAAAAAACGCATACCGACTTTGGATGTGATGGTGAATGGCGGAGATACCCTCTCTATGGGTGATTATGTCGCCGATGTGATTGATGTTCCAGCGCATACCGCTGGCCATATCGCATTTCATTTTGCAAGCGAGAATATTATATTTGTCGGCGATACATTATTCGCCATGGGCTGTGGTCGTTTGTTCGAAGGAACGCCAGAGCAAATGTACGACAATATGCAAAAATTGGCTGCTCTGCCAGATGAGACTGTGGTTTATTGTGCGCATGAATATACGCAAAGCAATGGCGAATATGCATTGGTTGCAGAGCCAGAGAATAAGGCCATAGAACAGCGTATGCGCGATGTGATAGCTGCCCGTTCGCGCGGTGAATATACTGTCCCTACGACGATTGCACTGGAAAAAGCGACCAATCCTTTCATGCGGGCGCAAAGCGCTGAAATATTGGCAGAGCGCAGAACGGCGAAAGATAATTTTTAAATATTGAACCTTTTGCGCTATATGATGTACTAATAATTAAGCGGGGCATTTTAATCTGCGATAAGGATATGATTATGAAAAAACTATTTATTACAGCTCTTATGTTGCCAATATCGGTGGCTTCTATCGCTTTTTATGGCGTAAATGCTCAGAATACAGTTCCAAAAAGTGTGAATGCTGAAAATTCTAATTTGTCTGAAAAAGAGCAAGCTAAACTCGACAAAGAGTTAGAAGGACGCGTTGCTGGCCCTGCAAGAAGCTGCATACAGTTAAGAGATCAGAGAAATTTCAAAACCATTAGTGATGATGTATTGATTTTTTCATCATCGAAAAATGCCAAGACAATTTATGTTAATAAGCCGCGGAATGGATGTCATGGCGCAAAACGTCATTCATTGACCTATCAACGGCCAGACACTGCATTATGTAATGGAAATATTGCGAGTGTAGTTGATTTTCAGGCTAATATTACGGTGAGCAGTTGTGCATTTGGTAAATTTATACCCTATACAAAAACCAAATGAGCAGAGAAAATTTCTGATATTCCATAAAAAAAGCCGGAGATTAACCGGCCTTTTTTATATTCTAATGTGGCCGGCTTTACTGAACCGTGACGGTCACTGCGCGGCGGTTCTGCGCCCAAGCATTCTCATTAGACCCTAGAGCAATAGGCTGCTCTTTACCGAAGCTAACCGTATTGATGCGATTAGAGCTTACACCCAGGGAGATAAGGAAGTTTTTGGCGCTGTTGGCGCGTCTTTCGCCCAGAGCTAAGTTATAATCGCGTGTACCACGCTCATCGGTATGGCCTTGGATAGTGATATTTTTGTTCGGATATTGCAGCAACCACTGAGCTTGCGAGCGCAAGGTTGACTGGTCTTGCGCATCAATATCAAATTTATCGGTATCAAAATATATTGTGTCCGATGATATTTTAGAGATAAAATCTTCTTGAGACCCAGGAACAATAGCATTTGTGATAACATTGTTATCATTAGTGTTATTTTGCACTGTGGTTTGCGTTGGCTGGGTAGCCCCAACTGGAATATCAATTTCTTTTTTCCCGCAAGCGGTAATAAGGACAGCACCGGCCATGGTGAGGCCAATATTACGGATCAATTTTTTATTCTGGGTCATTATTTTCTCCTTATATTTCTATACTATCATATTCGCTCTAATTTTGCACATGTTACATGAAATTAAGAATTAAATCGATATATGCTAATGTATCACACAATATATTTTATCAGGGGCGAATTGGTCCCCATGATGGATCCGATCCATCAACGGGCGTAGGCAGTTTTCTCTCAAATTTACCGGTAAGATCAACCTGCCAGATGCTTGTTTTACCGCTGCCACGCGCGGTTCTAAAAAATTGAATGACGCGTCCATTGGGCGCCCATGTTGGCGCTTCATCTTGCCAGCTATTGGTGAGCAAGCGTTGATTGCTGCCATCGGGACGCATTGTGCCAACACGAAACCCGCCACCAATCTTGGTAAAGGCGATTAAATCACCACGCGGAGACCATTCAGGTGTCGCAAAACGGCCACCACCAAAGCTGATACGGCGTTGATTGCTGCCATCGCTATTCATAATATAAAGTTGTTGGCTGCCCGACCGATCGCTTTCAAACACAATTTGTTTGCCATCGGGTGAAAAGCTGCCGCCCACATCAATGCGCGGGCTAGACGTAAGCCGCTGAGGCTTACCGCCATTTACAGATATTTTATAAATATCGGTATTACCGCCAATCGCCATCGAATAGAGGATGAATTTCCCATCGGGAGACCAGCGCGGCGCAAAGGTTGGATTGTTGGTTTGCGTTATTAATTGCTGCCGCCCATTATTAAGATCATAGACATAGATACGTGGATTGCCATCGACATAGCTTAGATAGAGCAAGCTTTTATAATTGGGCGAAAATCTTGGGGTAAGCGCTGTGGAGCGACCCGAAGTAATGAAACGATGATTAGCGCCATCGCTGTCCATAATGGCAAGGCGCTTTACGCGTTTATTCTTAGGCCCTGTTTCGGCAATATAGGCTATGCGGCTGTCAAAAAAAGGTGCTTCACCCGTTAGGCGTGAATAAATAATATCACTGCATTTATGCGCTGCTCTGCGCCAATTTCCAGGGGAAACGGTAAAGCCGCTGCGCGTGGTTTCTTTGCTAAAGGTAACGTCATAGAGATAACAGCCTACGGTAATATTGCCGCCATCTGCGCTTTGGACAAAGCCTTGAATCAATTGATCGGCATTGCGGCCTTGCCAATGACTATATTGCGGCGCTGTTACCTCGGGAAAGGATATTTTCTTAACCCCATTAGGGCCAATAGCATTAAAAATCCCACTATTGTTGAGGTTATCGGCAATGACTTTGGCGATGTTCTCGCCCAATTGTGCAGTGCTGCCTGCATTGGTGCGCACAACATTGGGCGTAACAAGTGCTGGTATTGCCACCACGCGCTGTTCATTAACATCTACTGTAACGACTTCAGGGCCTTGCGGTGTTTCAACCTCTAGCGCAGGAGGCGCTTCTTCTTGTGCATGGCTTGGCATGGCAAAGATTGCGAGCAAAGAGGTCGAGGCTATCAGATGAGATAATTTATATGCGGTCATTTTGTGTTAAACTCCATTGGCCATTTTTTCCAAACGGCATAATTATCTTCGGGCAGGTTTTTGAAGGGTGCGGCGGCTCTTATGGCATCACTGACGCATTCTTTGTGCAGCCCTGCTTGGGTTCTATTGCTGCTATTAATGCCGCGTTGGCTAATGCCAGTAATGCTGATTAAGCCGCCACTTTTATTCAGGTTTAAAGTAGCCGCTGTGGTGATTTTATTAACATCGACACCCGTGGGAGCACAGCGTCTGAAAAAACGCTCCACTTGAGAGCTAAGGCTTACCTTGACGGAACGCCTTACCTCAGCAGCGGTCTGCGATGCGGGTGTTCCAGAAGCACTTCCGCGTCCAGCAAACCCTTTTTTCCGGCGTTCTTCTGCTCTCGCTTTCGCATCTGCGCGCCGCTTGGCCTCGGCGCGGCGCTTGGCTTCGGCGCGCTTCTTAGCCTCTTCTCTTTTCTTTGCTTCTGCTCTTTTTTGAGCATCGGCCCTCTTTTTGGCTTCTGCCTTCTTTTGCTCTTCGGCACGAAGCAGAGCATTTGCTCTTTTAGTAGCTTCTGCTCTCTTTCGTTCTTCCGCCGCCTTATTATCATTTACGATAGTTTTTGGTTCTGCGGGCTCGCTCGCTTCTTCCAGAACCGCTTCGCTTTTCAGAGGTTCATCGACCGCTAATTCTTCTACCAATTCCTCAGATGGCGCTGGCTCTTCTTGAATAGCGTCAGGCGCGGTTGAAATATCGGCAATGTCGGCAACAATATCGACCGAGATAGAGGCTTGCTGCGGCTCCACTTTCTCATCGGAAAGAGAGCCGATATAAAATCCGCCCATCAGCCCAGCATGGCCTAGCAAAGCCACTCCCAAACCAATTTTTTCAAACCGTTCCATTTGGCCTATTTACTCCGCACTAGATGAACCGTCTGTGACTGATGTCTCAGATATGGTTTGCGATACGCTCGCATCAGAACTAGGCTGAGCATTTGTTTCTGCTGCGCTGGGTGCACTTGTTTCTGCAGGCGCTGGCTCCGCAGGCGCGCTCTCAGATGCACTCGATGTAATCGGTCCGGTAAGCAGGCTGATTTGATTAAGCCCCGCCGCATTTAATTCGCCCATCACCAAAACAACGCGGCCATAATTAATCTCTTTATCGCCGCGCAATAATATTTGAGATTTCTCTTCGCTCTCTGCGTCTTTTGCTGCGATTGCGGCAAAACTGGTGGCCAACTGGCTAGGCGGTGTTTCTTCGCCATCAATGAAAATTGCACCTTCTTGGTCTATGGCAACTTCAATGGGTTCATTTTGTTGTTCAAGCGGCTTTGCGCTGCTCTCTGGCAAATTAACCGGTACACCCGCTACCAACAAAGGGGCTGTCACCATGAATATGATAAGCAGCACTAGCATCACATCCACAAAGGGTGTGACGTTAATTTCCGCCATGGGTGCACGGCGAGAGCGGCGGCCTCCGCCCCCTCCTGAAACGTTCATACCCATTAGGCTTCACGCTCCAATTCGCGGCTTAACGTGCCGTGGAAACCATCGGCAAAGCGGCCCAATTTGGCTTCATATTGGTTTAATCTGTGCGAAAATCTATTATAGGCAATAACCGCTGGTATCGCTGCAAACAGGCCAATTGCCGTTGCAAATAATGCTTCTGCGATACCCGGAGCAACCACGGCGAGCGAGCTATTTTGCTCTGCTGCAATCGCGGTAAAGCTGCGCATAATGCCCCATACCGTTCCAAATAGGCCCACAAAGGGAGCAACCGAACCCGTAGTCGCCAGAAAGTTCAGGCGGTTTGCCAATTTATCAACTTCATGCGCGATACGGGCATTCATTGTGGTGCTAAGCCTCTCACGCGTTCCTGCGCGATCAACCACTTTGCCATTGGTGGAGCGCCGCCATTCGGCAATGCCAGACGAAAAAACGCGGGCAATCGGCAGATCATCTTTGCCATGCGCTGCATAAAATTGATCGATATTTTCGCTTTTCCAAAAGCTTTTTTCAAACTTATCACTATTGCTGTTGATGCGCGATATTTTGAATGAAAATCCAAAAATGATTGTCCAGACCCAAATACTGGCCAATGCTAGGCCGACAATAACCGCTTTTACGACCAAATCGGCTTGTAAGAATAATCCCAATGGAGAAAAATCTGCGCCGCTTGCTAAAATTGTTAAATCCATATTTTATTATATCCTATTGGCTTCATAGCTTGGTTCGAATTTTGCGTTTAATTTGTTACCGTATAACATGATTAATTATGAATATAATCTTGATCGGTTAATTTGCTTTTGAAAGCATCCACCCATGCTTTGGGTTGGCGCACAGGCCGTCCAGAAGGATGGATGAAAGCAGCCTCAATCTCGGCCGCAATAATATGCTCTTCGCCGCGATATATATTTTGCGCTATATAAACGCGCGCACCCGTTACTTTATGGGCGTGGCTGATAATGGTTAGGGCATCATCAAATTTTGCGGCTTGCTTATAATTTACGTTTAATTTTGTGATAGCATAGGCCCCGTCGCCGCTCTCAAATGCGCTGCGTTGGTCAATATCAATACGCGCAAGCATATCGGAACGCGCACGTTCCAAAAACCGAACATAGCTGCCATGATAGACGATGCCAGAAAAATCCGTATCTTCATAATAGACCCGCACAGCAAACATATGATGCGCGCCGTCATAATGGCCTTCAAAGGGTTTAATATCGTGCTTCATCGCCGCATAGTTTAGACGCTAGGGATTTGTAGTAAAAGAGGGAAAAACCGCTAATCATGCACTTTGTCGTCTGTCAGACTCATTTCATAGAAGTTATGCTATGGGATTAGCCATTCATTGTTGCTCTAATCAAATAATTGATCTTGCGGTTTGTTGGGCGGATTAAGCCCCAAATGCTTCCATGCGCGATCATTGAGTGCGCGGCCGCGCGCTGTGCGAGCCACCAAACCAAGCTGTATCAGATATGGCTCAATCACTTCCTCAATCGTATCGCGCGGTTCGGATAATCCAGCGGCGATTGTTTCAACGCCAACGGGCCCGCCTTTATAAATATCGGCAATCATCATCAAATAGCGGCGATCCATATTATCAAGGCCCAGCGCGTCAATCTCTAGCTGTGTCAACGCATGATCGGCGGCCTTGGCATCGACGGTGCTAATATTACCAACATTGGCAAAATCGCGCACGCGGCGTAGCAGGCGGCCAGCAACCCTTGGCGTGCCGCGCGAACGGCGAGCAATCTCAATCGCGCCATCGGATGATATACCGAGGTCCAGCAATTTGGCTGCGCGCCTTACCACCAATTCCAATTCATCATGCGTATAAAAATTGAGCCGCACAGGAATGCCAAAGCGGTCGCGTAACGGGGTGGTTAGCAGGCCTTGCCGCGTTGTGGCCCCCACGAGAGTAAAGGCTGGCAAATCAATACGCACGCTGCGCGCACTTGGCCCTTCGCCGATCATAATATCGAGCGCGCGATCTTCCATTGCGGGATATAATACTTCCTCGACAATCGGGTTGAGACGATGAATTTCATCAATGAAGAGAACATCGCCTTCCTCTAGATTGGTCAGCAGCGCCGCAAGATCGCCCGATTTGGCAATCACAGGGCCAGATGTTGCTCGAAACCCAACGCCAAGTTCGCGCGCCATAATCTGCGCAAGCGTGGTTTTGCCCAATCCCGGCGGGCCGAAAAATAGCACATGGTCAAGGGCTTCCCCGCGTGATTTTGCGGCCTCTATAAAAACGCGCAGATTCGCCCGTGCTGCCTCTTGCCCGATAAATTCAGACAGCGTTTTCGGACGCAAGGCTGCGTCAATATCTTCGCTCTTGCGTTCAGCAGATGATAGGCGGTCAGTTTCGGTCATTTATTGGTAGCCTCGGATCATTTCTTTAAGGGTTTCAACTTCCTTATTGAGGGCTTCACGATTTTTAACAAGCATACGTTCAACGAGAGTTTTTGATTGTGCGTTTTTGTCACCAAAATTCGTTATAATATATTCTATTGCTGACAGAGTATCGACAAGTCGTTTCCCATAAACGGGTTCATGGTGAGCAATGCGGTTACGCGTTTGATAAATTACCTCCATTTCTCTAGCAATATGCGATCTTTTAATGCTCTTATCTGGGAAAATTTTCTTGAGACTTGTATTCCATAAACTGGTTTCATAATCAGATGACAGTAGGCTTTTCCAAAAAGTTAGAGTGAGTTGTGTAATGAGTTGACCAGAAATGATAGGTATTTGGTTTCTACGTGCGCTGACACGATCTTGATGAGATAGGTTAGGAGGTAATCCATTGGGATAGGCTACGGAATCAAGTAAACTTTTTTCATATTGATTTTTTTTAGCATAAGCGGCTTTCCGCATTTGTTGTTTTGCTCGCTTTATGCTTGTAGCTTCATTTCTCTTCCAAATAAAAGGGGTAGGAGGGTTTTGCAACCAATCATCAATGCCAAATAATGCTTTTAACTTTTCGTCGATTGCGTTTCGCAAACAAATTTCTAAAATGGCAGTTACTGGCATTAAAGCAGATGCAACTGATAGCATTTGATGATGCAATTTTATCGCTTCCACATCATTATTTGTAATTTTTCTGACCGTGGCGAGCCTCTCTGTTGATAGGAGTCTGATTGTATTCATTATATCTAGATCAGTCATCAAATCTCTTGACATTTTATAGGTTTCTTCCTATTATTGTAATTGAAAGGTCGGGTATAAGTCTGCATTACGCTCGCGTAATGGGCTCCATGGCCTGAAAAGCACCTTAGGGTGCTTTTCTTTTTTGTGTCCCCTGTAATCACTTACCCGCCAATTTCAGAGCACGCCTTATGAGCGCATCTAGTGTCGCGTCAGACCCCAATTCATCATAGGCAGAGGATACAGCGCGGCTCGCTTCGGCGGGTTTGAAACCAAGCGATGTGAGCGCGCCCACAGCATCACCGCTATGATTGCCGCTTGCGCTTGAGGATGTAATGCCTTTGCCATCGCTGGTAGCGAGGCCGCCAACTTTATCTTGCAGCTCATTAACAATGCGGCTGGCGAGTTTGGGGCCAACGCCATTGGCGCGCGTGACCGATGCACTATCGCCGCTGGCAATCGCGCTTTGCAGTTCCGCAGGTTCAAGCGCGGATAATATCGCAAGGCCGACTTTGCCGCCAACGCCCTGAACGCTGGTAAGCAGAACATACCAATCACGCTCTTCTTTGCTGGCAAAACCAATTAAGCGCATGTCATTTTCGGACACTTGCATTTGCGTATAGATGGATGTGATTTCGCCAATAGAGCCGATAGCGGATAATGTGCGCGCGCTGGCTTGGACCAAATATCCAACCCCCCCCACATCAATGACGAGGAAATCGATCCCCAATTCGTCAATTTTACCGGTTAATTTTGCAATCATATTTCTTTTTTATAGCAAAGTTTGCCCGTGTCGAGTTTTTACCTTGTTCTTTTTGCGCAAAAACGAATTAATGCCTATCCATGGTGCGCATGGGTGATGGCAACGGCCAGAGCATCGGCGGCATCGGGGCCAGCGACTTTGGCGCCTGGCAATAAAATTTTCAGCATGGCCGATATTTGATCTTTATCGGCATTGCCAACGCCGACCACCGTTTTTTTAACTAGCCTAGCCGAATATTCGCTCACCGCCGCGCCGCCGCGCGTTGCACCGAGCAATATAACGCCGCGCGCTTGGCCGAGTTTGAGCGTGCTTTGCGGATTTTTGTTCACAAACACTTCTTCGACCGCACATTCATCGGGCTGATATTCTTTTAAGACATCGGCCAATTCCAAATCAAGTTGCAACAGGCGGCTGGCTATCGGCATTTTGGGGCTGGTTTTAATCTGGCCATTGGCAATATGGGTGAGGCGATTGCCTTCGCTGCGTATCACGCCCCATCCCGATGTACCGAGGCCCGGATCAAGACCCAAAATCATCATGTGAATTTATTCAATGCCGGCCATTACATCATCGGGAATATCATAATTGCCCCACACAGTTTGAACGTCATCATCATCTTCTAATGTGTCGATAAGGTTCATCAACTTTTGTGCATTTTCAGCATCTAGCTCGACTTCGACAGATGGCTTCCACGCCAATTTAACGCTCTCGGCTTCGCCCAATGCTTTTTCTAGCGCGCCTGCAACTTCGTGCAAATCTTCCATGCTGGTCCAAATGTCATGGCCGCTTTCGCTGCTTTCAACATCATCGGCTCCTGCTTCTATGGCTGCTTCTAATATTGTGTCTTCGCTGCCAGCGGCGGCGGGATAGACAATCAAACCGACGCGATCAAAACCGTGGCTTACCGAACCAGATTCGCCCATATTACCGCCACCGCGAGAGAATATTGTACGCACATTGGTAACCGTGCGATTGCGATTATCGGTCAATGTTTCGACGATTAGAGAGACGCCACCCGGACCAAATCCTTCATAGCGGATTTCTTCGTAATTTTCATCATCGCCGCCAACGGCTTTGTCGATAGCGCGTTGAATATTATCTTTGGGCATGGATTGCCCTTTGGCGTTATTCACGGCTAAGCGCAGGCGCGGATTCATGTCGGGATCGGGTGTGCCCATTTTGGCCGCAACGGTAATCTCGCGGCTTAATTTAGAAAACATTGCCGAGCGTTTTTTATCCTGCGCGCCCTTGCGATGTTTGATATTTGCAAATTTACTATGGCCTGCCATGGTCCAACTTTCCTTTTATTAATTATTAAGCGCGAGCGATTCTGTATATACAGCCGTACCGGTTATGGACACCATTAACATTGATCCTGCTTTGCCGAGCACTTCATAATCAATGTCGATAGCCACAACGGCATTGCCGCCCTTTGCAGAGGCTTCTGCTTTTATTTCTTGTAATGCTTCTTCGCGGGCGCGCTGGAGTACATTTTCATAGCTGCCAGAACGTCCGCCAACAATATCGGTAATGCTTGCAAATAAATCACGAAACAGGTTCGCGCCGACGATGACTTCGCCCGTTACCACACCTTTATAATCGCGGATCACATATCCTTCTAAGGTTGGGGTGGTGCTGACTATCATCTGGTTTCCTTAATTTGCGAATAGCATTTGCAATTCATCTATATCATGTCATTATTTATGACCATAGATAATTGGACGCGTTTTGCAACATAATGACCATCAGGACAATTTAACGCCAAAGGGCGATGGAGATATTGTGACGTGGGATAATGTTTGGCGGGTCGTTCCTGATTTTTTTGTGTTTCTGAGACGGCCGTTTTTATCAGCTCAAAGCCAAGAGTTGAATAAATTGGCTTTAGGTCAATTGGCCTTGTTAACAGGGTTGAATATTATATTTTCAATACTCGTGGCGGCGTTAATTCTGGCGCCTTATCAAGAGGCCATCGGCATCGCTGATAATGCTCTAGCGGATGAAGATATTCCATTTGGGGAATTATTCCTCATGGCTGTGATTCTAGCGCCCTTAATAGAAGAGGCATTATTCAGAGGATGGCTGAGAGGTACAAGAAGAGCATTAATTACTGTAGCTATGTTTCTATCTATTGGGATTGGTTATTTCATATTGAATAATTTTGGTAGTGATGAAAATATTATCGCAATCACTATGTTTTTATGGGCATTTTTGATTGCATTCGAAGGCTTTACGCGCCTTAAAAATATATGGCATGATGGGCGACCAATTGAGATGTTTGAGCGTTATTTTCCTATTATCTTTTATGTTTCAGCTTTTGGTTTCGGCCTGATTCATATCATTAATTATGAGCATCATAGCACAATAGAATTATTGCCTATGGTTATGACGCAATGCTTTGCGGGCCTGTTATTTGGATATGTACGTCTGCGCTTTGGATTATTAGCAGCCATAGCAATGCACGCTGCATTTAATGGCATATTGATTACCATGTCTGCAATCGCAGGAGGTTAGGGGAAGAGAAGATATGAACAATGATTCCGATCAGACGAATCTATCATTTGAAAAAAGCTTTTTACAAATGCTTATAGATGATATTTTGGTGGCTGCCGAAAGGTTAGAAAAAGAGAATTTAGAGACACATAAACGAGATTTATTACGCACTATATATGCTGCTATTGAGGGATATGTCTGGCTTTATAAAGAAGACATTAAATCTATCGCATCAGATATTGGGGTATTAGACTCATCAACAAAAATGGCGTTTGACGAGAAAAGTTATAAAGTTGCAGATACGGGAATTTTAAAAGCAAGTGATAATTTTATGCCTACACTTACTATGTTTAGATTTGCATCAAGAATAGCACAAAAAATCAACCCCAATTTACAAATCGATTTCAACACAGCTGGATGGCAAAGTTTGAAAGATGCTCAAAAAGTTCGAAATAGAATAACACACCCCAAAAAGGCATCAGATTTAACCATATCAGATCGTGATATAGAGGCAATGTGGGAAGGTGTTTTGTGGTTGATGGCTTCAGTCGAGAAAAGTCTTAGCTTATCTATTTTCACTCAGAAATCATATTTAACCGAACTTAAAATGATAATACAAAAGCTAAAAGATAATGATCCTGAATATCTTGCTATGTATCAGAGAGCGTTGGAAGAAGATTAGCTTTTTTGGCTTATGCTAATCCAACTGCTGCTTTGTACATTTCCAATAATGTTTCCATTTCCTGACGGTCATGTGTTTCCATCTTACGAAGGCGCACAATTTGGCGCATGATTTTTGTTTCATAGCCGTTAGACTTTGCTTCACTATATACGTCTTTAATGTCGTCTAATATCCCTTTTTTCTCTTCTTCTAAACGTTCAACACGTTCTATGAAAAGGCGCAATTGATCGTTGGATACTGCTTCATCAGCCATTATATGGTCTCCCAGAAATTAAAATATAAAAACCTAATTATTGGTACTATTCGAATCATTCTTAATTCTCTTTGAGCCTCTTAATAGGGCCAAAAAGATATGGCTATGATTATAATTTTTGAAGCTATTAAAAATCACAAAGCTTACGCATTTTTGGCGACGCTTTCCTTCATACGCGCCAATTGCTCATCGCTGGCGGGGCTTTGATATTTTTCTTTCCACTGCGCCATGGGCATGCCGTGGATAATGGTGCGTGCTTGCTCTTTATCCATCGCGCCGCCCTCTGCATTATCAGCCTCCATTATCCAATCCGCGAGGCAATTGCGGCAAAAACCGCTATGGCCCATCAAATCGATGTTCTGAACATCTTTTCTATGTTGCAAATGCTTCACCAATCGATGAAATGCTTGCGCCGCTACGGCATCGCTAATCTTTTCGCTCATTTTATTTCCCATAAATGATATTAAAGGCTTCAAACTTTGATATAGCAAGGCTATGGCTTGAATGAAGTTAGCGCAACATTTTAAATCGCAAGAAGGCATAATAGTGAATAATAAAATTGAAACACGCGGCCGCAAGGTTCGCATATTGGCTACCCTAGGCCCATCTAGCGATACATATGAAATGATTGAGAAATTATATGTTGCTGGTGCTGATGCTTTTCGCATCAATATGAGCCACGGCGCGCAAGAGGATAAGAAAGCCCTATTTCAAAACATCCGCGCTTTGGAAAAAAAATATAATCGCCCATCAACGATATTGGTGGACTTGCAAGGCCCAAAATTACGGATTGGGACATTCAAAAATGATAAGATTAAATTAGAAACGGGTCAAAAATTCACCCTCGATCAGCGCGATGAAGCGGGCGATGAGAGCCGCGTAAGGCTGCCGCACCCTGAATTGTTCGAAGTGGTAGAGGCTGGCTCAAAATTATTGCTTGATGATGGTAAATTGGTTTTGCGGGTAAAAAGCGCAAATAAAGAGGAGATCGAAACCGAGGTTGAAGTTGGCGGCCCACTGTCCAATCGCAAGGGGCTTAATGTTCCCGATGCGGTTATCCCTGTGGCGGCATTAACCGAAAAAGACCGCAGCGATTTGGCTTTTGCCGTTGACCAAGGCGCAGATTGGATTGCGCTTAGTTTTGTGCAGCGCCCTGAAGATGTTGCCGAGGCGAAACGTTTGATAGAGGGCAAAGCTGCATTATTGGCCAAGATCGAAAAACCAGCGGCGATTAAGCGCCTAGATGAGATTTTGGAAATTGCCGATGCTGTGATGGTGGCACGCGGTGACTTGGGTGTGGAATTACCGCCCGAAGCCGTGCCTGTTGCGCAAAAGCAAATCGTTAGCGCAGCGCGGCGCATGGGCCGTCCTGTGGTCGTGGCGACGCAAATGCTGGAATCGATGATTACCGCGCCAACGCCAACGCGCGCCGAGGTGTCCGATGTTGCTACTGCAATCTATGATGGCGCTGATGCTATCATGTTATCCGCAGAAACGGCTGCGGGGGATTGGCCGGTAGAAGCTGTGTCGATAATGGACCGTATCGCCCGCAATGTAGAGAGCGATCCCGAATATTATGCGCGCGTGCATTTCATGGAAATTGAACCCGATGCAACCACGTCCGATGCTCTGGCAGTTGCAGGACGCAGCATAGCCAATACGGTGGATACGTCGGCGATTATTTGCTTTACCGTATCGGGATCAACTGCGCGGCGTATCTCCAGAGAAAGAACCGCGGTGCCGATTTTGGTGCTCACCCCACAAGAGCAAACAGCGCGCCGTTTGGGCCTCTTGTGGGGCGCGACAGCAGTGCTCACCAAAGATGTTTCTTCGTTTGAAGAAATGATCGCCAAGAGTAAGCGTATGGCTTTGCGTCATGGAATGGGTAAGGGCGGATCACGCCTTATTGTGACGGCAGGTGTTCCTTTTGGTGTACCAGGTTCCACCAATTTGCTGCACATCGTTCGTTTAACAGGCGATGAGCTGAGCGAGCATTAATATTAGGCCGATTAATGCACTTAGTTAAGGCATAATATTAAGGCAGTTAGTTAAGGCAATATAAGGTGATTTCCATCCTGATTTGATGGTTGATATATTTTATCCATTGTCATTTTTTGAACGGCCTTCACAGTTTTGCTGTATAGGGGTTTCTCAGCCGATTTGGCGAAACCAATATCCTTATATGGCCATTTTTTCTCACCGCTCCAATATTGAGAGAGAAATGCGATAGCAGTTCCCATAGAGCGTCCTTTCGGCAATGTGTCCGTCCATAAATTGACATTCACACATTCTGAAATCGTAGCCAATTGTAGCGCGCCGCTCATTAAATAATGGGAATAATGCCAACTGCGCGTGCGATCTAATTCTTTGGGAAACCGACCCTTTTTATCCATTTGAACAGCAATTCGCTGTTCCAAAAATCGCGTGGCTAGCTTTTCACTGACGCTCGTTGAGCCTGTATATAATGCAAAGTGAGAGAGGTAAAAATCATAGAATATACCATGATTATTTTGTTTGCCCATTTGCTCTTTGCCAAGCTTGCTAGTGGCTAACCAGCGCGTGAAATCGCTATACCATTTCCGAATGGCTCTATGCTCTTCTTCGCTAAGGGCATCTGAGGTGCGCAATAGGCCCAATGCTTCGACGATGGTGGACAATGATGATGATTCAATAATGCCGAACGGGCGGCCATTAACTCTGCCGGGGATTCCCTGCGCAAAATTAAAATTCGGGTTCATGCGTGTTTCGGGGGTTATGAACCATGCGCGTAATTGTTTGGCTGCATGTTTGGCAAATCGTTCATCGCCGCTGATATAATAAGCAACGGATAAGGCCTTAGCATCATTGCCCAAACTTCTTATGCGCGCTTTGTCAAAATTATCACCATTGCGCTCTGGGTTAAATTCACCATCACGGCGTATATAGGGCAGCCCATTTTTGCTATTTGGATCGGGCCACCAATAGGGGCCAATAGAGATATAATCATGCAGGCTAGCATTGGGAATAGTGCGGCTTTTGTCGGTTACGCTATATATCGGGCTTGAGAGACTTTTTTCGCCGCTAGCAAGAGCCTTGGCCCGTGCATCTTTATCGTTTGCAATAGCCTCTAACCAGTGGGGACGCCATAAATAGGTTTGCCGCCCGCCAAAGCTAGCGGCATATCCTTTGGAACCATCACAAATTGGAACAGCAGAGCTGTTTTGTACGGCATCAGCCTGAGACACAGCCAGCATAGCAAGCAATGATGCCGCAATAGCCATTAGCGCGCGAGCCAGCCGCCATCAACGGCCAAAACATGACCCTGCACATATTGAGCAGCATCGGATGCTAAAAATACTGCAGCGCCGCCAAGATCAGCAGGGTCGCCCCAACGTCCAGCGGGAATACGGCCCAATATTTCGCTATTGCGCTTTTCATCTGCCTGCAAAGCAGCGGTGTTATTGGTCGCAATATATCCAGGCGCGATAGCGTTGACATTAATGC
The DNA here is from genome assembly GCA_947492905.1 of uncultured Sphingorhabdus sp. GTDB lineage: Bacteria > Pseudomonadota > Alphaproteobacteria > Sphingomonadales > Sphingomonadaceae > Sphingorhabdus_B. The sequence continues at coordinate 791,218 of CANLOL010000001.1, forward strand.
CTTTACCAGCCCATTCATTGGCCAATAATTTGGTAAGACCGCCAACGCCGCTTTTTGATGCCGTATAGCTGGCAACTCTTATGCCGCCTTGGAAAGTTAGCATGGATGCAATGTTGATGATTTTACCACCGCCATTTTCTACCATCACCTTTGCAGCGGCTTGCGATAGAAAAAACAGATTTTTGATGTTGGTATTCATCACAGAATCCCAATCATCTTCGGTGAAATCGAGCGCATCATTGCGGCGAATAATACCAGCATTATTGACCAAAACATCTACGCCGCCCAATTTCTCAATGGCTTCCTTAATCACATAATCACAAGGCTCTATTGATGATAAATCAGCTCGAATGATTGCAGTTTTTTGGCCAAGCGCTTGAATTTTTTCTGCCGTTTCATTGGCATCGCTGCGTCCAACCAATGCAATATTGGCTCCTGCTTGCGCCAGTGCAATGGCAATACCCTGACCAATACCTGTGTTGGCACCAGTTACAATGGCGGTTTTTCCGGTGAGATCGAACATTATAGTGCTCATCCTTTTTTAAGTATAGAGATGCGATTATATTAGACTTTTATAGTGCGCCTAATTTTATAGTCCGCGCAAATAGTCGCTAATCGCTTCATCTTGTGAATTGGGGTAGAAAAGCTCTGCAAATTTTTCACCAGCAATCGCTGATTTAAGCAGATCTTGGTCGATTGTTTTAAGAACGGTGAGCATGTCATGACAAGCCGCTGCTTTCAGATCAGAAATCACATCACGATTCACTTTCATGACGGCTGCACGTTCGCGCGGATATCCAGCACCTGCTTCATTTTCGAATAATTTGCGATAGCAATCTTCTAGATTAAGCTCGGCAGCCCAGCCAAAGCCTTTGGCATAAGGCATAGAAATACAATTACCTGCATTAATTTGATTGAATAAAAAGGCATCGGTTGGATCGATGATGAGGCCACAAAATACGCCCGGCATTGCATTACAAGCAAGCATAGAGCCAGTGCCTGTACCGCAACCAGTTACTACAAAATCAGCAGCTTTTGAATTGAGCAAAATGCCTGCCAGTATACCGTTCATAGGATAGGTTAATGATGCGCTATCTTCTGCGCTATACATGCCATAGTTGAAAACTTCATGACCAAATGATCCTGCGACAGATGTTAGCGCGTCATGGATGATAGTATTTTTTGCGGCTTGGCTATTTTCATTTATCAGTGCGATTTTCATATATTATTCCTTTATGATGCGATGATGAGCAATTTATCCATGCTCTTTATATAATTTATGGATGAATAGGTAACCGGTGTCAGGGTTTGATGCAAGGGTATTATTGCGCAAGCTTCATTTGTTTTCACTCTGTAATGATGTCTATTACGGTTCATGATTAAACCTTTATGATTTTAGCAACGGAACCCCGTTTGATTAGCGCAGAAGATAAAAATACATCTTTGCTCGGAACATTTTGTTTCTCTGCGATTAATCTCTCGGCTGCTGATTTTGCCATAGCGTTAATGGGCCAGCGTACCGTGGTTAAGGGCGGCCATACATGGCTTGATAAAGGTGTATCATCAAACCCAATGATAGAAAGATCATCCGGTATATTGATATTTCTCTCGCGCGCAGCAATCATCACACCAATCGCCATTTCGTCATTGGCGACAAATATAGCTGTTGGTTTTTTATCGGCATCAAGAATGGAAACGCCAGCTTCATAACCAGATTCAAACGTATATGCCCCAGGGGTTATCATATCTTTTGTCACTGGTAATTTGGCTTTTGCCATAGCTTGTTCATATCCTGCGCGCCGTTCTGCGGCTGATATAAAACCCTTTGGCCCCTCGATTAAGGCAATATTTTCATGCCCCTCTTCAATCAAATAGGTCACCGCTTCTTCTACGGCGGCCCTGTCATTTGATGTGACGATATGCTCTGGTGCATCTAATTCGATAGAGGCCATGCGCACATAGCGCGTTCCATAGCTTGCGCAGAGCTCAGCCAATTCATCATTATCCGAAATTGGGGGTAATAATAGCACCCCATAGGGACGATGGCGTTCCAAGAAATTTTTGATTTCATCTGCTATGGTCGGGGAATTGCGATTTACCGGTTGCACCATCAACCCATAATCGGAACCTTTGATACCCTCTAGCATACCATTTTGCACGCTCACCAAAAATTGCGCATTTGGATTGTCGTGAATGACGGCGATAATGAAATTATGACGCAGCGCCAAGGCCCGCGCTTGCGGATTGGGGACATAGCCAATATCGGCAATTATCTTTTCGACATGGCTGCGCGTCTTATCGCTTAGATGCGATGATTTGTTGATAACGCGGCTCACTGTTTTTTTTGAAACATTGGCTAGCCGCGCCACATCATTAATTGTTGAATTTCCCCTTTGCCCCATCATCTTAATCTTAATAAGGATTTTGTTCTCGTCAAGTGATTGCAATAATAAGCATTAAAATAGAAAGAATGAATTTTCATCAAAATGCATTGGGCAAAGTAAGTGACAATGCAGGTACATAGCTAATGATTAATAGAGCAAGGACCAGAGTCAGATAAAAAGGCCATATTGTTTTTACCAATATTGGAACGGGGGTTTTGCCAACCGCAGAACCAACAAATAACACCGAACCGACGGGCGGCGTTACCAGACCAATGCCAAGATTGAGCATCATGATAATACCAAAATGAACCGGATCAATGCCCACTGATGCAGCAACGGGCAAGAATATCGGCGTGGTAATGACAATCAACGGCGCCATATCCATAAATGTACCCAATAGCAGCAGCATCACATTGATAATCAACAATGTCAAAATTGGATTATCGGTCATCAGGCCAATTAAACCCGCTAGCTGTGAAGGAACTTCTAATAAGGCCAGAGCAAAACCAAAGGCTGTTGCTGCTGCGATGATGAACAACACCATAGATGCGGTGCGCACAGATTTTTGAGCCGCTTCGGCAAAGCCTTTCCAACCTAGACTGCGATACACAAAGACACCAATGATAGCGGTATATATTACCGCAATTGCCGAAGATTCCGTGGGAGTGAATATGCCGCTTAAAATACCGCCCATGATGATGATACCTGTCATCAATCCGGGGATGGCATAGATTAGAGCTCTAAAGAATGAGCGCCAGCCAGGGAATATACCGCGCGGTAAGTTGCGGCGGCGCGCAATAATCCATGTGGTTAGCATCAGCATAAGACCGGTTAATAGTCCGGGAATAATACCCGCTAAGAATAGATCGCCAATGGATACACCCACTCCAGATGCAGCAGCATAGATAATCATATTATGCGAAGGCGGAATTAACAGGCCAACGACTGCGGCAGTAACCGTAACATTAACGGCATAATCAGCAGGATAGCCTTTGTCTTTCATCAAAGGGACCATGGTTGAACCAATGGCAGATGCGCTGGCAATAGCAGATCCAGAAACAGCTCCAAACATCATGGATGCGCCTACATCTACTAAGCCCAATCCGCCGCGCACGCGGCCAAATGCTGCATCAGCAACTTGGACGAGCCGATCGGCTATGCCCGAACGATACATTAAATCGCCTGCAAATATAAAGAATGGAATGGCCATTAATGTAAAGACGCTAATGCCAGCGGCCATGCGCTGAACGGCCACTACTAATGGAATATCAATCACCAAAAATGTTGCAACTGCTGCGCCCAATAATGAAAAAGCAACCGGAGCGCCCAAAAATAACAATAAGAATAAAACACCAATAAGGACTAATATTTCCATTATTTGTCTCCTCCTGCTGGTGCGCGCCAATCATTATAAGCATGGACCAACGAGAATATTGAAATGAGCAAGCCCGTTACGGGAAGAGGGATATAAGCAATGCCGCGACTAAGACCCAAAGATGGGATAACATGATCGCGCACCAACCATACCAATTGTGCACCATATACCAGCAAGATCACACCGAATACCGCCACCAATATATGCAAAAATAGTCTTATTTTATGGGATAATGCAGGGGAGCTAATATCTTCCAACAAAGATATGCGGATATGAAAGCCTTCTTTTACGCCCGCTGCCGCTGCAAATAAAACATACCATATCATTAGCAATAGCGCGACTTGTTCGGACCAAGAGGGGCTAGATTGCAGCACGAAGCGGCCAAATACTTGCCAGCCAATCACGATAGTCATGAGGACCAATCCAGCGGCGCTCAGGCGTATAAGCCAATCGGATAATTTGTCTAACATTAGATGCCTCCCGTGCGCATGGATAATATTTTATCGACAAGCTCGCGCTGCTTGTTTGTGGTGATGAATTGATCCCACATACCTGTCATTAAATTTGTAAATGCTGCTGGATCGACTTCGTTTACCGCGACACCAGAATCGAGCACTATTTTTTTGCTTTTTGCGACTTGTGTATCCCATAGCTGGCGCATATGCGGAACCGAATCCTTGGCAGATTGCCTCAATATGGATTGTTCTTTGCTGCTCAATTTATCCCAGCTAATTTTTGACATTACAAAAACCTCTGGCGCGAGCAAATGCTGCGTTAAGCTGTAATAAGTTGCCACTTCATAATGCCGTCCGCTTTCAAACGAAGGCCAATTATTCTCGGCGCCATCAATCACACCTTGGGCAAGAGATTGGTAAACCTCATCGAGCGGCATTGGCGTTGCATCAGCCCCCAATGATTTGACCATAGCCACATATAAATCAGAACCGGGAACGCGCAATTTAAGGCCCGCCATATCCTCTGGCTTGGTTATCGGGCCGCGCGTATTGTAAAAGCTGCGCGCGCCGCTGTCGTAAAAACATAGTCCGATGAGACCATGTTGTTCTAATGATGCCAATATCTCATCACCAATAGGGCCATCTAATGTGGTGCGCATATGTTGGGTGGATTCAAACAAAAACGGCAAAGCAGCAACAATAGTGAGCGGCTCTATCGAATTGAGCGGCGCTAAATTCACACGGTTGAAATCTAAGCCCCCAAATGTGGTAATTTCTAATGTATCGCGTTCATTACCCAATTGACCGCCAGCATACATTTGCAACCCTAATTTCCCTGCTGTTCTCTGTTCGAGCAATTTGCCGAAATGTTTTACGGCCAAAACAGTGGGATAATCATTAGAATGGGTATCAGAGGCCGTGAATTTGCCAGATAATTGTAATCCGCAACCGCCTAATAAGAGTGAGCTGCCCCCTATAGCTGCATATTTGCCAAAGCTTCTTCGGCTTATGCTATGCGGGGGGAATGAAGGCAATTTACGGATGCTCATTATTCTGTTCCCTGTAACGGTACCAATTCAATATTCATCGATCCAAAAGGACCAAAATCGGCAATTGAGGTTGCGCCAGCGCGCGTTTCATGAACCCCTGTAATAGCACCAGAGGAAATATAGGTTCCAACGGGCACTTCAATATTATTTTTTGCGGCATGCGCACGGAAAAATGCCAGAGCTTCTAAGGCATCTCCTGGGAATGATGTGATTGTTTTGGTGCCAATCACCTCATCATTAATGATTGTTTTGACTTCAAATTCTTCGGGTGAAAGCGTTTGCCAATCCTTAATCTCAGGACCAACGATAAGCCCGCGATTATTGCCAAAGTCACAAATAACCGCAATTGGGCCCATATCATTTATGGCGTTTAAGGGGCTGCTGGCTATTTCAACACCGATGAACAATCTATCCTGATCGGCTGTTTCCCCCAATGCAAAGACAAATTCGCTTTCGACAGCAGCAAAGCCATCAAAAACTGGCATAATAGCGGTTTCACCTTCTTTGGGATAGGCAACGCTATTTTTGAAAATTGGTCCTACCAAACGCTTGTCCGAAAAGCGGTCAAGATAGGCTGGCGGTACACCGCCAACTTTCCAACCGCAAACTTCATCATCCCATCTGTTGATGGATAATGATTGAACGGCATAAGCATCTTCTAATGTTTCGGGCATAGCACCCGGAAAATTATTCAGAAGTTGGGAGTTATGACGGGCATTAATCAAAGCACTTGAAATAGCTGATATTTCATTACTATCTTCTGATTCATTCACTTCATTTATCTGCACAGTCATAATCTCCCCAAATTCTATTTATTGAAAACGCGCTCTTAAACTTACGAAGAACCGTCGTCCACCAAATGATGCTTCTGCTCTGCTGTCATTGGTTGGACGATTTTGTATGACAGGTTCATCCAAAAGATTCAATATTTGGAAGCGTGCTTGCAAACCTTTGAATAAATTCACACTAGTAGAAAAGTCAAGTAATCCTGCATCATCATTGAAACGATTAGAAGAATTCCGGAATGGGCGGAAGAATTCAGACCGGAAACGATATGCCAATCGGGTGGATACTGGGCCTTTTTCATAGAATAATGTGGCATTTGCAGTATGACGCGAGAAACCAGAAATATTGGCTGGTGTCGTGAAATCTGCAAGTGCTTCGCCAGCCACTACTGTAGGATCTGGGAATTCAAAGTTTGAATCTGCAAAGTTGTAATTTGCTTGAAATCCAAAACCATCCAATGGTGAGGGCAAATAATCAAATTTATGCTGTGCAGAGATTTCAAAACCATAAATAGTGCTGCTCTCATCAGAATTCACACTACGGCCGATTAATACATCGGTTGGTGTATCATCTAATATGATTGTCAAATTCTCAATATCGGTTTCAATACCCGTTTGCAGACGCTTATAATAAGCCGTTAGGAATAATGAGCTGGTACTATTCGCATACCATTCAAGAGAAATATCCGCGTTCCAAGATTCCAATGGTTCAAGGAATGGGTTGCCGCTTGCGCTAACAATATCGCCAATACTTTCCAATTCGGCTTCATTGTCAAAGTTAAGCGCCGCAGATAGGCCCTCTTGTTCAGGACGAGCAACAGCACGATAAGCCGCTAAACGCAAAATTTTATCATCAGAAATTTCAAGTGAAATATTCGCGCTTGGCAAGAAATTCCAAAAACCATTTCTTTCCACATTCACGATAGGATCGCCTACTGGTGTCACAATAAGGGCTTCTGGATCATCGGGATCCGGCGAAGTTGCCAATGCAGAACTGACACCGACAGAGGTGATTTCAGAACGAACAACGCGCAAACCAAAATTACCAGTTGCTCGTGCTCCAAATAATTCTGTGTCAAAATTTGCCTGCGTATAGCCAGCGTAAATGGTTTCAGTAACATCTGTATCTTCGGGAGATAATGTAGATCCTGTTGGCAGGCCTGCATCTCTGCTCCCAGTAACAGCTACGAATAGAGCTTCGGTATCAAAAGTTGCAAATTCCAGGCCATCAATCACACCGCCGCTATTGGCGTTTTCAAACAATCCTTGAACGGGAAAGAAATCTTGACGTGAGGCAATGGCAGCATCGCTGAAAAAACCACCGGGAAGCAGTGATATTCCATTATTATCAATACCATCATCGCGGATACGTTGACGATCGGAAAAACGGAAACCAGCATCAATCGAAGTTAGGAAATTTTCAAAATAAAGACTACCATCGAAACGGAATGAGAGAATATCATCATCAACATTTTCAAGACGGCGACGCGCACGCGCACCATTATCAAACAAATTATGATCATTTAAATCAAAGGCTAAGCCTGTATCGTCTTCGACCTCAGAGACATCTAAAAATGTCAAGGAAGGCACATCAAAGCCGCGCGTATCAATCTCGAATGTCACGCGATCATTTGTACGAATACGCAAATCAAGCTCATCTTGACGACGTTCTGTGCGCGAATATGCTGCATCAAATGCCAATTTCACACGACCATTATCATAGGCAAGATTACCGCCTAAACCAAGGAAACGCTCACCGCGCTCGCGCAAGGCTTGTTGTAATTCGATACGGCTCTCACCGGTCCAAGCCAATAATGCGCCTTGATCGGAAATAGCGATAGGATTGATGTCCCGACGTCCATCTGCGATTACAAAATTTTGACGATCTTCTACATCATCACGAAAGCTATATTGGCCATCAAAGTTGAATTCCCAGTCTGGAGAAAATTGCCATTGAATAGCACCAATAACCGAATCACGATCGGCCTGTGTTTCTTGCAAAGCGCGCCATATATATTGATTCGATACAAAATATGTTTCAGACGCGCCATCAGGGACACCATTTTCATCACGCGAGAAAGAACAATTGTTGCTGCTATCTATGCCCTCGATGGTATTACAAGGACGGAAAGTCGAGCTGGTGAAAAATGATTCTTCAGGAGCGGTATCACGGCGAATTTGACCACCGATTGAGATACCAAGCTCACCAGCACTACCAAGATCAAATTGATCAATATAGGTACCTGTGAAACGCGTGCTAACATCATCGCCGCCGACAACACGACCTTCATAATCGCTATAGCCAAGCTGTCCAGTGATGGAAATTCTGCGCTTACCAAAGTCTAATGGGCGCAATGTTTGCAATTCAACAATACCAGAAACACCACCCTCGATGAAGCTTGCTTGTTGTGATTTATAGACGATAGCGCCATTCACTAGCTCTGATGGGAATTGGGAAAAGGCGACATCGCGGCCATCGCTGCCCGATGAAATTTCACGTCCATTGATGAAAGAAGCACCCAAAAATGCGCCCAAACCACGAATAGAAATTTCTTGGGATTGTCCACGGAAACGGTCAGCAGAAACGCCAACGATTCTCTCTAATGTTTCGGCAACCGACAAATCAGGCAGGTCACCAATATCATCGCCTACGATAGCATCACCAATAACGGGCAATGCTCTTTTTGCTTCTAATGAACTTTCAATGGTTCTGCTTATGTCGCCTGTAACAACAATTTCCTCTTCGGTTTCTTGTTGGTTTTCAGTCTCTTGAGCATAAACAGCGGAAGAAAAACATACGGCTGATGCTAATAATGAATATCGCAATGCACGAAGCCTTGATTGGCCCTGCGCTTTTTGATGGGGGGATACAGGATTAGATTGTTTTATACTTTTCATTTTACTCTCCACTACTACTACCGTGTTGTCATAAATAACTCTACTGCTATGACACCGGTTACCAACTAATTGACACCGCTATCATTATAGGTCAATAGAAGTTGTAATGAATTTAAAAATAGTGCAAAAATACCACAGAGAGTATTATAGAGGATGAATATGATGGCAGTTTTTAAGAGTTTTTTACTATCGGTTTCTATCGTGGCATTGTCGCCTAGCGTCGCTTATGCGCAGACTTCACCCAAGATATTATCGGAAAATAATAAAGATACATATTTGCCCGATTTTTCATATGCGGGTTATGAATTTGGTCTTTCCGATACGCCTATTTTTGATACTGTTATCAATGTTGCGGATCACGGGGCCATACCCGATGACGGCAAAGATGATAGCGCAGCCATTATAGCGGCGATAGAGGCAGCCTCTAAAATGAACAAAGCAGTTCGGGTTCAATTTGAATCAGGACGCTATCAATTAACCGAAATTCTCTGGATAGAATCCAGCAATATTATGCTCTCTGGCAAAGGCAGCGGCACGGGCGGTACACAGCTGTTTATGCCGCGCCCGCTTAATCAGATTGATGATAAAGGCGCTCTCAAAGAGATTCGCGAATATTTGGTGGAAAATGACAAAATTCAAAGAGTGAAAGATGAGAATTTAGAAGTTATCTTTTCTGAATATAGTTGGACGGGCGGGTTCATATGGACGCGTGCAAAAAATGGCCGTCATCGCGCTTACAAAAAAAGCTATGATAAGCCCATTGTAAAGATTGCGGATATTCAAAGCGGGAAAAGAGGAACGCGCCAGTTAATCGTAAGAAATGCATCGGACCTTAAAGTAGGCGATGTTTTGAAAATTCATTGGCACAATCGCGCAGGGGAAGGCGGGCCTCTGATTAAAGAATTATACGGCGATACCAAAGAGACTATCGGCAGCCGGCATTGGGAGAATCCTGATGTGCCATTGGTGCGTCAACCCACACGAATCAAATCTATTAAGGGCAATAGAGTTGAAATCGAAGATCCATTGGTGATTAATATTAACGACAAAGTCCCAGCCTATTTTGCCCAATGGGAACATATCTCAAATGTCGGATTACAGGATTTTGCGATGGTATTTCCTGAAAACCCATATTTCCAACATCATAATGAAGCAGGCTTTAACGGGATTTATTTTACCGGCGTCCATAATGGCTGGATTAAAAATGTAACAATTACTGAATCAGATACCGCTATTTTAACCGATGATTTGGCGAATGTTACCATATCCAATATTGTAACAGATGGTGCGCATAAAGCGCATTATAGCGTCCATGTTGGCAGCGTGCATAATGTTTTGGTTGATAATCTAGAAGTGAAAAACCCAACCCAGCATACTTTTTCTTTCAACACATTATCGAGCAAATCCGTTTATAAAAATTCAACGGCTTGGATTAATCCAACATTGGATCAACATTCGGGCGCGAATCACCAAAACCTCTATGACAATATAAAATTGCATATCACTCCGAATGAAAAAACGGCGGATGGCACACCATCTTATGAATTATATAAAGCTGGCGGCGCTCCCTATTGGTGGCCCGGTCATGGCCGTTATAATACGCAATGGAATATAAATATTTTGGTTGATGGGGCTTCCACACCGGGTGATAAAATTCACATTGTTGGAAAATCCGAAGGGCCTGAATCGCGCATTGTTGGCATGCATGGTAACCGTCCAATTGATTTAGATTATCGTCCGGGCGGATATTTGGAATCCTTGAATCAATCGATTGATACGATTCCATCACTGCACAGTTATCAACTGGCTAAGCGCAAAAAATGATTTGGTTGCATTAGCAATCATTAATATACAGCATTATTTTATTTAGTGGGTTACTTTAGGGAATCCATTGTATAATGCGTGTCTGATTTAATTTAACAGCTGGGAGATATTATGGCTGATTTTCTGTCCTTCGGGGAAATTATGTTGCGGTTGAAAACACCGGGACATGAGCGCTTTTTTCAATCACCAACTTTTGAAGCAACCTTCGGGGGCGGTGAAGCGAATGTTGCTGTAGCATTGAGCAATTATGGTTTGTCCTCTGGTTTCATCAGCGCGCTTCCCGATAATGATATTGGCGATGCTGCCATTGGCGAATTGCGCCGCTTTAATGTGGATACTAGCAATGTGAAACGCTCTGGCGATCGCGTTGGTATTTACTATTTGGAATCGGGTGCGAACCAACGTCCATCCAAAGTTGTTTATGACCGCGCAGCATCCTCTATTTGCGAATGTGGCCCCGGAGATTTTGATTGGGCTGCAATTTTTGCTGGCGTTAAATGGCTGCATATTACGGGCATCACCCCAGCGTTAAGCCAATCAGCCGCTGATCTGAGCTTAGAATGTTTGAAGGCTGCAAAAGAAGCGGGCGTAACCGTTTCTTGCGATTTCAACTTTCGCGGCAAATTATGGAAATATGGCAAGAGCGCACCAGAAGTTATGCGCGAATTGGTTAAATATGTTGATGTTGGTATCGCCAATGAAGAAGATTGCCAAAAATCACTAGACATTAGCGTTGATGTTGATGTGGAAGCTGGCGAATTGGATACAAAAAAATATGAAGCCTTGTCCGAAAAAGTTTTGGACATTTACCCCAATATGAGCACCATTGCGATTACGTTGCGCGAGAGTAAGAGCGCTGATCGTAACGGTTGGTCTGCGTGTATCCGCGATCGCAAGAGCGGTTTCAAATTATCAAAACATTATGAAATCACCGATATTGTTGACCGCGTTGGCGGCGGTGATAGTTTCGCATCTGCACTTATTTATGGGCTGAATGCCTATGAAGATCGCCAACAATCGCTTGAATTTGCAGTAGCAGCTAGCTGCTTGAAACATTCAATTTTGGGTGACTTTAACCGCGTCAGCGTTGACGAAGTTGAAAAATTGATGGGCGGCGATGGCTCTGGCCGCGTACAACGCTAAAATATATTAAGCTTCAAAATAAAGGCCAGCAGATTAAGCTGGCCTTTTTTATGCGCCCTTCATACGCGCGCGCTTTCGGCTGCTTGTTCCTTTGTGGCAACTTGTAATAATCGATATTCCGACATTAATCCCTTAAACAGGCTATAGCAGCATATCAGCAGCACAAAGGTAAAAGGCAAGCCGCTGGCGATAGTGCCAGCCTGCATTGCGCCCAATGCACCAGCGCCGCCGCCCACTAGCAATGCTGCTGCGACCATGCCTTGGATGATAGCCCAAAATATGCGCTGTGATACAGGGGCATCGGTGCGTCCACCAGCGGTGATAGAATCGATCACCAATGATCCTGAATCCGATGATGTCACAAAAAATACGATCAATAATATGATAGCCAATGTTGATGAAATATAGGGCAGCGGCATATTTTCTAACATTTGAAATAATACCAGAGGCGCCTCTGTGATACCGCCCGTTAATTGACCAATGCCGGATTTAACTTGCTCCATCGCCGTAACGCCAAATGTTGTGAACCAAATGATTGCCACGATTGTTGGGACAATAAGCACCACAGATAAAAATTGCCTGATTGTGCGACCTTTTGAAATGCGGGCAATGAACATACCAACAAAGGGTGACCAGCTCACCCACCAAGCCCAATAAAATATTGTCCAATCATGATACCAATCTATATCCTCTCGGCCTATCCAATTGCTTAATGGAATGGCATATTGTGCATAGCTGACGATGGTTGTGCCAAATCCTGATACGATATTGAGCGTTGGGCCTGTGATGAATACAAATGCCAATAATAGCGCCGCTAGCACCATGTTAATATTGCTGAGTAATTTCACGCCGCCATCCATACCGCGCACGACTGATATGATCGCTAGTCCCGTGATGAGTGCGATTAATATTAATTGAGAATTGAGCGTGGCATCTCCGCCAAATAAAAATGAAATGCCTGTGGCCGCTTGTTGCGCGCCAAATCCCAAAGATGTCGCCAGTCCAAATAGGGTTGCTATAACCGCCAAAATATCAATCACATGACCCGGCCATCCCCAAATACGCTCGCCCAATATGGGATAAAATGCCGAACGAATGGTCAGCGGCAATCCTTTGTTAAAAGCAAAAAATGCTAGTGCCAATCCAATGACAGCATAAATGGCCCAAGGCGTTAAGCCCCAATGGAAAATAGTAGCAGCCAGAGCAAGTTTTTCCGCCTCTGCAGTGCGCGGTTCAACATTCAGCGGCGTTCCGCCCCAATCGGTGTAATAGGCCATAGGCTCTGCTGAACCATAGAAAACCATACCGATGCCAATGCCCGCCGAAAATAACATGGCTATCCAAGAGGCTGTGCCAAATTCGGTTTTCGCATCATTGCCGCCCAGCCTGATTTTGCCCAATGGCGAAACGGCTACGCTGATGCAAAAAAACAGAACAATATTGGATGCAATGACAAAGAACCAATCAAAATATTGCAGCGTCCAAGATTTGGTAGCTTCGAACCATTCTTTGGAAAGGGCCGGAAAAACCAGTGTTGAAACTACAAATATTATGATGAGCAATGCGCTGATAAAAAATACAGGATTGTGCATTTCCAATCCAAATGGATTCACATTATCCTGACCCGCTTCATAGTCGGTTTCATAATCACTATCGAGCAGAATATCACTTTCGCTATTTGAATCACTCACGCAACATTCTCCACTATATTAGACCCCAAAGCAGTTTTTAAGGGCATTAGATTTTTTTCATAATGACGCCATGTATCTACACTGGCTTTGGTTATGGGTTGGCGCACTTGTTCCGAACTTGCGGTGCGAACGGCGCGTTTATTTTTGTAAAAATCGATGCAGCTTTGTTCAAAGGGCAGGCCAAGATAATCGAGCATGCGGCGCACTTGGCCTTCTAAATCATCCAGTACATCTTCATGTTGGACGCGCAAAATAGCACCCGGCAATACGGAATCCCAATGATCCATTAAGCGCACATAATCGCTATAATATTGCCCTATTTCTTTTAGGCCATAGGTAAATTCTTGGCCCTCTGCGAACAATTGTTTAAATCCAGAAAAGCAGCAAGCCATAGGTTCGCGGCGGGCATCAATGATTTTGGCATTGGGCAATATTAATTTTATCAGCGCAATATGGCGAAAATTATTGGGCATTTTATCGATGAAAAACGGAGCATCCTGTCGATGGATACGGGTGCTATCAATAAAATCTTTTCCCATGTCATAAAATTGCTGTGCATCAAGGTCATGCAAATTATCAGGATAGAGCGAGACATTGCTGGCTTGTTTTTGACGGCGTAAACGATGTGCCATGGACAATATATTGGGCAATTCCAAAGTGCCATCCACTTGGCTGTGCGATGCCAAAATTTGTTCCAATAATGTAGAGCCAGCGCGCGGCAGTCCCAATATGAAAATAGGGTCTGGCGCATCAAAGCCTTTGCCGCCTTGCTTAGCGAATAATTCTGGAGTGCAGGCTTTTATCTGCGCCTCTAATTCGCTGGTCATTTGATCGGCATCATAACGCGATTGATTGCGTTTCAACATATTGCCTTTTTCATAATAATCGAATGATGTTTCATAATCTTTGCGATCTTCATAGGCTTTGCCGAGTGCAAAACAGATATGAATTCGGTTTTGATAACTTAATGCACTGCCTTTTTCTTGGTTTCGCATTTGGTGAAGTTCATCATCGGAAAATTGATAAGTTTTCAAATTGGCAAGGCCATAATAAGCATCACCATGACCAGCATCTGCGCCAATGGCTTTTTGATAAGAGCCAACGGCTTCTTCATGCGCACCATATGTTTTTAGTGCATGGCCGCGCGATGTCAGCGTGATGGGATCATTAGGTAATTTTTCTAAGACGCTATCAAATAGCTCCAATGCTTTTTCATAATCGCCTGTTTGCATTAATTCGATAGCATAGAGCGATTGGAAAACAGGATTGCCTGTGTCTTGGGCATAAAGCGTTTTGCATTGTTCTAACGCTTGGACGAATTTTTGTCTTTTGCGCAATATTTGGATATAATCGATGCGCACTTGGATATTTTCAGGCTCAAAGACAATCGCGCTTTCGAGCAAGAAATCAGCATCTTCCAAGACACCAAGGCGCGACCCTATTTCAGCCAATAGCCGCATGGCTTCGACATTCTTTGGATTTTTCTGAAGAAAATAACGCGCCGCATTTTCGGCTTTTATCAATTTGCCTTCATATAAGAGATGCGAGATTGCGACCAAATCGCGCGGCATGGCCAATATACGCTGTTCTTGGTTGCGCATTTCTGTGGCTGCGGCTGCATTGCCCAGCATTTGGAATATTTCCGCCTGCGCCTTAAAGCTTGCTTGCAGACTAGGGTTGCATTGACAAGCGCGGCGATAGGCGGTGAGGGCTTTTTGATAATCCTCTAATGCGCGGTAAATATGGCCTTCTTCTTGATGGGCTCTGCCAAAATCAGGGGAATGGTTTTTGAGCGTCTCAATAGTGGTTAAGGCATTGTCATTTTGCCCCAAATAGCGCTGGCATACGGCCTTCATATAAAGGCCATCTATATTATCGGGATGTTGGCTTATGATTATATTAGAACTGGCGAGGGCGTCATCAAAACGTCCCGCATACATGTCGTCGCGTATCTTTTTTAGCGATTCTTCGATATCCAAATCAGACATGTAATCTATCATTTTCCTAAAATTCAGGCTGGATGAATAGCTTATAGATTATTGCCTGAGTTGTAAGGTAAAAAAAGGGAGGGTCTGAACCCTCCCTTAGTTTTAATTAGTAAGTGAATGAAACGCGCGCACCCACGGTGAGCGGTCTGTTCACGGTTATGCGTGCACGGTCATTAATGAAATTACCGCTAATTTGAGCACGGGAATCGGTTAAATTGTCTCCGAAAATCTCAATTGAATAGCGTTCACTGCTGACACCAGCGCTCAATCCAACGGTGGTCCAGCTATCCAAAATCAAACGGTTGATTTCGATAATATCAGTAGCAGCAGACCCAGAATGGGTAATTTGCGGCTGGATATGGGCTGTCCAATCATTGGAAACGTCAAATTCATAACGCGCTCTTAAATTGCCTTGGAAGCTTGGCGCAAATGCCAATGTGCTGCCGACCAAAACATCATTGGTTGGTGTCAAAACTTCGGTTACTTCCGTATCCAAGAATGAGAAACCAGCCGAAATGGTGAGGCCTTCCACAGCATAAGGAGCGATTGTGATGTCGCCCTCTAAACCCAAAATCTCTGCATTGGCCGCATTATCCGAGAAGAATAAATTGGTGATGCTTGGGTCAAAAATGGTGGTTTGAAGATTGCTAATATCCACAAAGAACGCGTTACCGTTAAAGCGAACCTGATTATCAAACAAAGATGTTTTCCACCCAAGTTCATAATTTTGAACATCATCGGTATCGAGTGCAAAAGGAACGATAAATCCGTTTGGACCCGCTGCACCGCCGGGACGGTTTAACAATCCAGGACGGAAGCCTTCTGAATAGGTTGCATAAAATAGCAAATCATCATTGGGCGTATATGTCAGCGTCCCTTTGAAAATGACGCCTTCTGCTTCGGCAATATCAGGAGCACCAGCGGTGTTATTGGGTGCAAATGTTGCGCTAATATTTGTACCGGCAAGCTGCGCATCTGTGCGCAAGCCAGGGGCAACGCCTGTATTTGGTCCAAAGACCGGTGATGCAAGGTTAAAGAAGGAGGAGTTTGCACTGCCTTCTAAATCAACCTGCACATTAAAATAACGCGCACCACCCGTAAAGGTAAGAACATCCTCAACAATGTCGAAAGATGCTTCACCGAAGATGCCAAATTGTTCGTCGGTCCGTAAAATATCATTACGGAATATCACGCCAGCAGGGAAAGGCCCTGCATCTGTGAAGAAGCCAGCGGACGCATTACCATTTGTACCAGCGGGTGTGTTGATATTGGTCAATGGGAAGTTAGGTAAGAAACCCAAAGTTACGCCATCTGAACCACGCACAAATTCTGAACCCGGATAGGTGAAATCATTTAATTCGCGCAATTCTAGATCCGAATAAAATGCACCAGCGGTTAAACGAAAACGATTTTCCTCTGGCGTATTGAAACGAAATTCTTGCGTAAAGACTTGGGTATCAGTGCTACTGTTCACGAACAGATTTGGCGCCTGACAAGTTGGATCTGCAGGAGCAGTCATCACGCTGCCCGGATATACAACTGCGGTATCACAAATATAATAAGGCAGATATTGACCAACAAATAGATAGTCAGAATAATCAACTCTTTGGTTAGTTTCGCGGTTGGTATAAGCACCCGTGTAAACAATATCCAAAGCGCCGATACGGCCTTCTAAGGTCCAGCTAACATTGCTGAAATCATCGCTGATACTATCTTCTTCGAAGCGCTGAATTTCCAAATCACCCAATGTTGGGTCTTCGAAAAACACACCATCAGAATCGAGGCCCTGACGCGCATAAGCAACGGTGATGTTCCAGTCATTATTAATTTCAAACTTACCGCTAATCCGGCCGCCCAAATATTGCGTGTCATTGATATTGTCTTCAACAAGGGCGCTATTGTCCGCTAATATGAAATTAACAGCAGATAAATCCGCACCTGCTTGGAAGCCTTGACGACCAACGCTAACGGGAACGCCATTTTGGCGCACAGTGCCCGCAGGACGGAAACGACCGCTTTCGGCTGTGCTGCGCGTGCCAGCTACATTGTCGATATAGCCGCCTTTATTGTCATAATAACCAACGGCACGAATGGCAAAACGATCCCCGACTGGGATGTTAAATGTAGCTTCGATATTTTGGCTAGGATCACCGCTTTTGGTAAAAGAGATGCCAGCTTTTACTTTGGCTTGAAATTCGCCAATTACCGGTTTGTTGGTAATAAGACGAACCGTACCAGCCTGTGAAGATGCACCAAATAATGTGCCTTGTGGGCCAGATAATACTTCAACACGTTCCAAATCCGCTGCGTAAACATCTAGGTTACGACCAGGCTGTGAAACGGGTTGTTCATCCAGATAAAGCGCCACATTGGGCGCTAGACCTGCAACACCAGCGGTGGTTAAGTTAGGCGTAGTGGAAGCAAGGCCGCGAATGTAAATCGTGCTTTGGCCTGGGCCGCCGCCGCCGGCTGTAACACCGGGGAGTTGTTGAAGATAATCATCAAATACGGTAACGCCCAATTGGTCTAGTGACTCTTCGCCTAATGCTTGAACGGCAACGGGAACGTCCTGCAAATCTGCAGCTCGTTTTGTCGCAGTCACAACTATTACATCGACCCCTCTTTGTTCATTTTCTTCTGTTTGTGTTTCTGATTCTTGAGCTACTGCAGGCGCAGCAGTCAAAGTTGCGATGACCGCAATTGATGCAGTCGTTTTTAAATATAGCAAGAAAACCTCTTTTGGTTTTAATTAAAATTTTAGGGAAAAACACATCCGACCAGCATATGCCTATCGAACCCATTGCAAAGCCGCTAATCTTGTCCCCTGGCGAATACGACTTTCAAAATGTTGGCTCACTATAGACAGATATTTCCATTTGTGAACCCTTTAATTATAACACTCGCTAAGCCTAGAAAATCAATGGATTCAAGAATATCTGTCCTTCAAAATTGACATAAATAAACCGGCAAATGCAATGCACTCACCGGTTCATTCGATTCTATTATTTTCTTATTTTAGAATAAGAAACGGAAATTCACATTGGCTGAATGGGCATTATAATCAGAAGATAATCGGCCTCTATATTCTGCTCCAATACTAAAGCCACCTGAATCGATGACTGTTAAGCCAGCCGCAAGATCAACGCGTGATTGTGATGGATCTTGCGCAGTTAGGCGGAACGCATTGCTACTATTGATAAAGCTAGCATCCAAAATTGCGGCGTCACCGACAAAATCATAAGCATAAGCAACCGATAAATAAGGCTTGATGGAGGTATCTTCTTTGCCAGAAATACGAATGCCAACTGTGCCTTCGAAAAAGTCAACGTCTTCACGATTAATAGTAAGGCCCAAATCACGATCCTCGGTCAGAGTATCTTGAGAGAGCCCTGCATAGCGCAATCCGCCAAAAGGTGTGACCACAAACGAACTAGAGATAGCGTCATAACCAGCATTTAATTGCAATATCAAACCATCAGCATCGGTAGATCCTGTTATATTGCCAGTGATGGGTGCTACCAAAGTTGATCCTGGGATAGTATTGGCAAGGCCAGGACGATCCGTTCTAATATCATTAAAGGAGTAACCCACTTGCGCATTGATATAGCTGCGCTCTGAGTTGAATCCTAAATAAGTTGATATTTGATAGCTATCAATATTGGTTTGCCCAGCTGTGGCCAAATTATTATTAATCTCAATGTCAGCATAGGTTCCAAAAAGACCAATTTTGACATTCTCGCTCAGAGAAACATCAGCGCCCAGAGTAAAGCTGAGGCTGTCAGCATCATAACCAGTGACGCTTAAGCTTTCTCCGTCACGGTCTACATCGCGATATGTAATCTCGCCCCAGACACCCGTTGCTTCGCCAGTTAAGCGATTGTTCAATAGTGCGCTAGAGAGACGCTGAGTTTCAAAAATCTCTCTTTCAACACCAGTGTTGATGGCTGGCAGCAAATCAGTTGCGACTTCGGCAAAAGCCTCTGCATCTGGAATTGCGGCAAGGAACATAAAGGTCGATGAATCGAATTCACCCGCGTTAAATGATGATACGACTGCATTGCCAAGTGCCTGAATATTCGCATCAGATGATGTGAATAATGTCGACGCTGTTGGCGGCGGCGGTGGCGGTGGCGGAGGCGGCGGTGTTGGTGCCGGCGGAGGAGGCGGAGGCGGAGGAGGCGGCGGCGGTGTTCCCGTTGCCGCAGTTGATGTTACCGCTAAAGAGCCAGGAGCAACCTCTGTCACTATGAAATCAAGCAAGAAGCTGTCATCCGTAATAGCAGTGGCATTATTTGTAACGGTACCGCCTGCTGTGATGAGGGTGAAGGTTTGATCAATTGCTGTGAAACCATTCACGCTGACAAAACTGCCTGAGTTTAACACTACATTGCCTGTCACGCTCAGACTATTTACATCCATGCCGTTAACAATGAATGAGAGAGTGCCATCAGAGATTAAATCACCATCAATCATACGAGTACCAGCGATAGCAACTTCTGCGCCTGATGCGACATTCACATTCACAGTTTGCAAAATATCGTTGGTCAGAGTGAAAACACCTGTGCCAGCGGTAACATTGAAAATATCATCAAAACCTGTGGTCCCTAAAAAGTTACCCAATAATGCACCGCCGCCTTGTTGCTCAAACGTTAAGGCTGCACCAGCATCTGTTGCATCAAAAGCAGCATCGGTGCCGCTAATCGTTCCAGCATTAACAAAGACATTATTCATGGCAATGACTGCAACGTCAGATGTATCGGTTGGTCCATTATCAACGGTGATTACTGTATCAGCGACGCGAACACCGACATCACCGCCAGTAATATTGCCACCAGCTAGATTGTTCAATGTAACCCCAGCACCGGTAATGACGACGCCTGCACCAGATGTACCTGTTATTGTGCCGCTATTATTAATGGTGAGGGCATGGTCTGCATGTGCGCCATTGATATTGATAGCATTGCTTGCACCAATAATCATACCATCAGCTTCATTTGTGATGGTGCCGCTGATTACAACATCTTGTTCAACACGAATGGCAGCATTGGATGAATTATCACGCGCGGCCGAAATAGTACCGCTGTTGGTTAGATTGAATTCCACTTGGCATAATACCAAGGCCCCTTCTAAGCAGCCACGATTGACGCCACCTGTTGTTCCTGGGTCACCATTAAAATTAATGGCATCGCTATCGGAATCATTTGTATCGAGATTTGAAATTGTACCCGTGTTGACAATAGTAACGCGCGCAATGCCTTCTTCGTCGCCGACAGTTCCAGAGCTAGGATCGTCACCAAGCAGCGTATCAATGCCGATGGTTGGGCCACCGCCAAGGCTGGTTATTGTTCCATTGTTGGTGATGCTGTTCAATGCACCATCGGAATCACGGTCAAAATAAACAACGCCTTCGGTGGCATTGCCAGTTCCCTCGATTAAGCCATTATTGGTAAGCGTCAATCCATCGCCTTCTTGGAAAATCACGCCATTTGCGCCGCGCAATATGCCTGTATCAGCAATAGTGATGACAACATCATCTTCTGAGTTATCAATGAATATAACCACATCTTCATCAGAAGTATCATTATTGATAAGTTCGCCAGCAATCGTAATCACGGTGCCATCATTGGTATTATCTTCTAATTCAATATTATCGCCATCATCAATGGTTTGTACAACGCCGACGGGCACATCAACGGGAGTACCACCTGGATTTGATATTGGAGTGCTGCCAGTTTCTACTACGATTTGAGCATGCGCAGGCTGCGATGCGGCTGCGAACATAATGACTGCCACCGATGTCATTAATACTGATTTAGATGGCTTTCTTATGATGCCTTCATTAAACTTACTCTCACTCTTTAACGATCTGTGCATATTGCTCTCCTCTATAAATTATTATTATTTAAGAGATTAGTATAATATCAAAGGTAAAGGTCAACCAATAAATTGATTATATCATCCCAAAACTTCATACCAAATATAATAATTGGTATAGTTATGCATGCTATTTAGAATAAATACATCAAACCATGGGCAGATCAGCCCTTAATTTACAGGCTCATATTTTAGGCGTCGAATAATCAAATCGGGTTAATCAACATTATTAGAGCTTGCCCGCAAAGCCAATTCAAATGCACCTGTGATGCCAGATAGGTTCCCTAATAAGGGGGCTGTTATGCATCTATCTTTGTCATAAACAAAATAGCCGTTAGAATAATCTTCGACCTTCATTTTAACACGTTCCAGCAATCCATCGCTTTGCATCACACCGCCGCCCAATATGATCCGCTGCGGTGAATATAGTGCCAACAATGTTATGCAAAGTTGCGCCAGATAATCGGCGATGATGCCATGCGCTTTATGATTATTTGGTAGGTCCGATAATGATGCGCCCCAACGCGCCATTATAGCAGGGCCCGATGCTAATCCCTCTAAACAATCGCTATGAAAAGAGCATATGCCCTTAAATTGCATATCCTCTTTGTGCCTGCGCGGATAGATATGCCCCATCTCAGGATGCGCAGCGCCGTGCACCAATGCGCCGTTCACAATAGCTCCCGCACCTATGCCCGTCCCAACGGTGATATATATTGCATCGCATCCTTGTGCTGCGCCATGGGCATATTCGCCCAATATAGCGCCATTAACATCGGTATCAAACCCGACGGGGCAACCCAATGCTTTTCCCAAATAAGGCGCAACATCGGTGTCGCTCCAATGGGGCTTTGTGGTTTGCGTGATATATCCCCATTTGGGCGCAGATTGATCCAGTTCAACAGGGCCAAAGCATGATATACCTAGAGCGGATATTTTGCCATATTGCGCGCTTTGTTCCTGAAACCACGATATTGCTGCTGATAATGTTTCATCTGGAGTCGTTGTTGGGATTATGGTTTGCGCGATAATTTGGTCATGGGCGCTGCCAATGGCGAGAACAAATTTGGTGCCGCCTGCTTCAATAGCGCCGATAATTGGTTCATCAGGCATATTTCTTCCCATCGCCGATATGCGTATCGCATAATATAGCATTATTGCCATTAAGCGACAAATAAAGAAATGGAGAAGGGGTTCCAGCTATAATCCATAATTAAATGGTTCAGAAATTTCTTCTTTTGAGGTGCTATTGTGATTTATCGAAATATTTTATATGCCCAAGAGGAGAGATAAAGATTGGGGGGGCTAAATGGGTTTAATCACTAGGCGTAATTTAATGGTGGCAGGCGCAAGCCTTACTACATTGGCTCTATTGGGTTGTAAAAAACAGGATGAAACTCCTGATATATTCATCACCCGTCAGGGCAATAAATTGATGCTCGGTGACAATATCTATCGTTTTGTAGGGGCTAATATTTGGTATGGAGCTTATCTGGGGGCTGATGCTGCTTTTGGTGATCGGGAACGATTGGGGCGCGAGCTTGATCGGCTTAAGGCCATTGGCGTCACCAATTTACGCATATTGGCTTCATCTGAAGAAGGGCCACTTAAAGCTGGTATAAAGCCAGGTTTCCGAACCAATGAAAGCTGGAATGACACATTATTCGTAGGTTTAGATTATTGCATGGCAGAAGTCGCAAAACGCGGTATGAAGGCTGTGTTATATTTGACCAATTTCTGGGAATGGTCGGGTGGTATGATGACCTATCTATATTATACCACTGGCAAATTTACCGATATGAATGATCCAGAGCATCCATGGCCAATGTTTCCAGACCATAATAGTGATTTCTATCGTTCAGAAGCGGCTATTTCACTGTATCATCAGCATGTCCGCCGCATTGTGGATCGGACCAATAGTGTAACAGGAAAGCCTTATAAAGACGATACATCAATAATGTCTTGGCAATTGTGCAATGAACCTCGGCCGGGGGTTACGCCAGCTATCTTAGAAAAAACATTGCCGGATTATTATGCTTGGATTGATGATACCGCAGAGCTTATCCGCTCTATTGACTCCAATCATCTGATATCTTTGGGTCAAGAAGGTACAGCAGCCAGCAATGGCCGTGAAGATGTTTTTATCAGGGCGCATGACAAAATTGATTATGTTACTGCTCATATTTGGCCACAAAATTGGGGCTGGGTCGATGGCAAAAATTTGACAGGGACATGGGCAGAAGGTGCAAAAAAAGTAGATGATTATGTGAAGCAACATATCGATCTTGCTCAGCAATTGGATAAGCCATTGGTGTTTGAAGAATTTGGTTTTCCCAGAGATGGAGAATTATATGAGCCCGATGTGCCGACGACTTTCAGAGAAGATTTTTATAATATAATTTATCAGGCCGTTGAGGATAGTGTTGAAAATGATGGCCCTGTTGCAGGCAGTAATTTTTGGGCATGGAATGGAGAGGCCCGAACATCAAATCAAGATTATAGATTTAGGGATGGTGATACTTCTTATATGGGAGACCCCCCGCATGAACCCCAAGGCTGGTATGGTATATTCGATAATGATACGAGCATGCATAAAATAATAAAAGAGCATGCAAAGCGCATTACGGCCGAATAATATAACGTATGAAATTTGGCGCACCCAAGAGGATTCGAACCTCTGGCCTCTGCCTTCGGAGGGAAGGTTTAAACGTTACTATGCTCTACTATGATAAGCTATTCCTTGGTATAAGGCATTGAATAAATATATTTATCTTAAAATACTACTCCTATGATTTCCTACAGAAGACCATCATATATTATCATCGGCGGTGAGTTTGGATGAAGTTTGCGGGGGTCAATTATTTCTATATCTTGTGCTGCAATATATTTCATATTGTATAGCAAGGGATAGGAAATAAACGTTATAATGACTTTGGGAACCATTGTTTTATAGCGTAATCACTTTCATCTTTTGAGAGATTATAAGCATGTTGATAATCGATATTTGAGCGCACTATATTTCCCATTTTTTTCTGTATTTCGCTGCGAATTATATGGTTTTCAGCATATTCATCTTCAATATCTAATGATTTGTTTATGGCTATTAATGCCCGATCAAAGTCACCCAAATAATAATAGCCTAAGGCTAATATAGACAAAGCATCGCTATCATCGGGTGATAAAGTCAGCGCATAATTTATATTTTTGAGACCTTCACTAAATTGCCCTAATTTATAATATAAGGATGAGCGCGCGATATAGGCTGCTACTATATTTGCATCTAATGCGATCGCAGAATCTATATCTGCCATTGCTTCATTGATCTGGCCAATTTCTATTCTGGACTCGGCCCGCCATGCAAGTATTTGTGCAGTTTCTCCTTGCTCTCTCATAAAGCTAGTAAGATCATTTATGGCTTCTTGATAACGCCCTGTATAAGGCAATAGCTGCATGCGGTTAGAACGAGCGACAGATTTATAATAATCTGGTATTTGCGGATTATTTATCACGTTTGTACAATGTTTAATCAGAGATATATTGGCATTATGCCAATCTTCACAAAGGCCTAGAGCCAGAGTGGATGACCCTATTTTACTGAGATCAATTTCTGCTTGCATTGTATTTTTGATAATTTGATCGTGGGTTTCTAAAAAATCTATCGCTTTAATCTTGATATTTTCTCCATTACACAAAAGCAGTGATAATGTTGTTTCAGCTTTTGGGTTTAATGTCCAATATTCGTTTTCAATAATGGTTTGATCGTTTATTTTGCATATTTTATCACCCACTCTTAATGGGCTGTTTTCTGCTGGTGAATTTGACATGATATGCGTGATTTTTAATATGTTAGATGATATCGAGACCTGCAATCCAATCGTTGGTCGCTGTGGTATATGTTGCGATCTAATTGCACCATAAAATTGTAATTTTCCGCCTCCGATATCCATGATGAAATTTGATCTGTTAATTAATCCATAGCCAATAGACCCTGCAATATCTCTCTCATCAAGAGGGCCATTTGGGTTTTCGAGGCTTGCAATAATATTGTTAAATGCGGCAGAACCCGATGTTAGTTGAGGGAATGTCGCTAAGGTGCTGGTTAGCGACCCGCCATAACCTGAAGAGGCTATATCGCTTCGCACTTTACCAATACAATCTTTTATAGAGACAAATCTTGGGTTTATTGAAATGGCATTTTCAAGCCCTGTATCCAATATAAAGTCATGTTGAGACCCACAAATGCCCACAGAGGTAAAGACTTGATCGGTGCCTTCTCGAAATATGATTGAAGCCTGATCTTTTGTTGCAGGGCTATCGCCAGTTAGCAATAAACGCAGCCGATTTTTATCCCACTCAACCTGCAATAATAATGATCTTAATAAAGCTTGCCGAATGACAATATCGACATTGCTGCCATCATAAAAACCATGTGGAATGACTGTGGCTTCTGTGTTTTCCAGAGTCATGCCGCCCACTTTTATTGTCGGAATCTGAACTATGTCCGATGTTATGCGCCCTCCATACGCCCGTGCTTTTTGTTCTGAAACCTTAGTAAGTTGCATCTCCTTTCTAACTCTATCAGTGATAGAAAAAGGAATGGGTCCAGTGGACCCTGTATCTATGAGCGCATTATATTTTTTACCATTTATAAAAACAGGCAGTGCAATGGCATCTTCTTGTGTTTCTGGCATTGCGATCCATTTGACCGCTTCTTTTGCATCAAATTCAAAAGAAGGCTCAATGTTCTGGGCTTTTAACGCAGCATTATTAATAAAAATAATAACTAAAAAAATGCTCAATATTCTGCGCAACATATATATTCCGTTTCAGCATAAACTTAACCTTATGTGCGTCATAAGGTTGAGTTTATTAATACAAGCTTTATTTATGATAATATGTCAATCATTAATTAAATGAAATTATCTACATCATTGTTAGTTATTTATTCTACAATATTCCCATTTTCAATTGAAACTATTCTGTCCGCAGCATCGATAGTTTCTTTACGGTGCGCGATGATGATCCGCGTAATACCCAATTGCGCGATAGCTTCATTCACAGCTTTTTCATGCGCGCTGTCTAAATGGGCAGTCCCTTCATCCATGATAAGCATTTTAGGGCGGCGGTATAAAGCACGGGCAAGCAGCACGCGTTGTTTTTGACCGCCAGATAGGGTTGATCCCATATCACCGACCAATGTCTCATATTGCATCGGCATTGCCATAATATCATTGTGGATAGAGGCTGCCTCTGAAGACGATATAATTAAATCCATATCGGGGTTATCAAAACAAGAATTATGTGCTCTAAAAGCTGATCTAAAAACACAATTTAACACTGCAAATTCATTGCCAGAAAAGACAGTGCTTCAATCAAATATAAGAATGATCGATATGAACTTGGTTCATAAAAGTTTTTAAAAATATATATTATAGAATATTATGAATCTGAAAAAATAACTAATTTTTGCTGCTTGTACAACTTCTATCGGGATGGTATAAAGTTGAGCCAAATTGCCTCTTTACTCTGTTAACCCATCTACGCACTGGATGTCCTGAGTTTAGCATTGTATCTTCTTGCAATTTATTAAGCCAATCACTAAAATCAGCTAAACAAATATTCATTTCTTTAAACAAAGCAATTGACTTAGTTGCAACGATATTTGTTGTAGAAGATTGGCGAGGCCTTTTAATGTCATTTTTAGGAAAATGATTACCAAGTTTTGAAGAATCATGTTCTGGATCGCGCGCAACAACATCTGCAACAGTCCCTAAAACTTTTTCAGCGGTACTAGGTCTATGGTATACAGGTTGGTGACTTTCGACATGCTGCATTGCTATAACAATCAATATAGCTTGAACCTCTATCTGTTGTGATGCAGCGTGTAATATATCACAATCAAGTAATATATTTTTCTTATCCTTGAGCAATAAAGCGTCAAAAGGCAATTCGCAATTGGTAGTGGTTTTCCATTTTTGATTAGTAGCTTCATTAATTGCAGTCATGGAATAAGATAGCCAATTTTGATGGTCTAAAACTTGCGCTACGACTTGCTGTTCGTTGGCTGCATAGGATTTATTAGATAGAGAAGAGAGGAATATTGCCAAAAAGATTGCGAATGAATTTGAGCGAAGGATTGTTTTATATTTCAATTGCTAGCGTCCTTAATGATTGTTGTAATTCGAGCAATCAGTGTTTCTTCCTCTTCATCAGCTAATAAGTCTGTATGATGCACGCCTTTAAGGTCTATGAAAATTTTATTTTCTTCAGGGATAGGTTCTGAACCGTATATGATATTCTCTCGGTCTATTAGACTATCAAACTCGGGAATTAAAAATATAAAGTTAGGGAATATTTTTGTTTCCGAAGCTATATCACGAGGTGAGAGAGTTAACATTTGTTCGGCATCTCTTGGATCGAGCGGATCGCCAAACTCATTGTCACCAGAACATTCATATCGCAAACCAGTGGAAAAAGACATACACGGTGCTCTTAAGATAACATTCTGGATTAATTTAGGTGCTCGTAAAGCAACTGATGATGCCAATATACCGCCTGCGCTTTGAGCATAAATAGAGGTGTTTCCAACAAAACGTTCATCTATATTTTGCAAATAGAAGGCGGTGTCGATCAAATCTTTGGCAGCCTCTTTTTTACCTGTTGTTCTTATTCCAGAGCGCCACCAAGATGGTCCATATCCACCTCCACTTCTAACATGGACAAAAGCAATACTGCCACCTTTGGCTAACCATTGATTACCCCAAGCTCCCAAATAACCTTCATTGAGCCATTTGCCGTAAGCACCATAAACCATAATCATCAACTGACCGCTTAAAGGCCCTTTTACCTTGCTCTCAATGAATAGCATTGGAACATTGCGCTTTTCAGTTGTAATACGCTCCATAACGAAATCATTGGCATTAAATTGGTTTTGTCGTTTATTAAAAACTCTCTCATTTGATATGCAAGCTTTATTAAACGAGCTATCCAATTTTGCTATATTTAATTTGCTTGGTTGCAAAGGGCTGTAATGTTCCAGAATCATAGCATCACCTTTTGCTGTAGTAGCTTTAGCATAAATATGTTGCTGGTTTAACGTGCACATTGAATCAATCAACGGCTTAACAGTACTTTGATCATGATCAAGAATATAAGGACGCTGCCAGCCATTCTCAAAAAGGGTAAATGCCAATTTCCCATCGATATAATGAAAGCTGTCATATTCTCCATCTACCTCAGTATAAATATCATTTCCTTGTGTAGGGGCTATATAAATAAGCTTTTGATCTTCATATTTTTCTTGCCAAACTCTTACAGCACCTAATTCTTTTGGAAAGTTTTTATCCCCCCAATAAACACAAATTATACTATCGTTTAAAACGGTAACGGGTCGGCATTCACTATTAGATTTTAATTTTTTGAAGGTTCCATCTTTGTAAAGAACTAACCATTTTTCTGCAGATGTTGCCGCTACAAAAGGGGTGTTTGGAGACAGTAAAGCAAAGCCTGAGATTTTATCGCTATCATAGACATTCCTTAAGATCGCAAATTCATTATCTTTGATAGGGATACTTCTTGGGGTTTTATTTCCTTCTATACTCCATGAAATAATGCGCCTTTCATCTTCATCATTAAATGCCATTGTTACATCAGAAGAATTTGTTAAGCTAAGAAAATTATTAGCGAATGTGTATTTTTCAATAATGCCCGCGGGTATAAGACGCGTTACCCATGATTGCTCATTCTTTTCTGCTAAAAATATCTTTAGATTACCGTCCAAGCTGATGCGTAATAAACAAGTGATTTTATAACGACGAACACATGATATTTCATTCAACTGTGCTGATTGATCTGGGTTATCTTTAAGTTGGGTAAATGGGAAAGTGGTAAAATCAATTAACACTTTTTGACTTAATACTTCTTCACTCGTTAGCTGCAATCCAGAACTATTGGGGGCAATAAGCCCAGGTCTTGAGATGGAATATTCGAGTTCCTCGTTTCTCTCTTGCGCAAAGCTTTGACTTTGCATTCCAACAAATAACAAAATCAACAAATTTGAATATAAAAGAAACGAGGAACGTATCACAAAAACAACCTTAATCAAAAACTAACAGTAACAACTACTCCCGCTCCTGAACCACTATTTCCAGAAGGAGCATTAGATTTTGTTCTAGCACCTTGTATGGTAGTGTTTTTGCCAACACTAATTTTTGGTCCAACACCCTTAATGGATGAACCTCCTCCACTAGGAGGTGCGGATCCGCCCTTTCCAAATGCTTCATTTAACTGATCGATTTCTTGTTGAGTTAATTTCCTAACAGGCTCAGAAGACTTATCATCAGATTTTTTCTTATCGCCACCGCCGATAACTAAATCAACTTCATCGAACGTTAATTCTAGAATGCCAGACAATTCTTCATTTTTTTGAATATACATAAATACTCCTCCTAATTACTATACTGCTATTCAACTCTATTGAGTTGTGCTTAAAATGCTAGATATTTATGATAATATGCCAATCATTAATTTAAATAAAATTATCTACATCATTGTTAGTTATTTATTCTACAATATTCCCATTTTCAATTGAAACTATTCTATCCGCCGCTTCGATAGTTTCTTTACGGTGAGCGATGATGATGCGCGTAATACCCAATTGCGCAATGGCCTCGTTCACAGCTTTTTCGTGGGCGCTGTCCAAATGGGCTGTACCTTCATCCATGATGAGCATTTTTGGTCGGCGGTATAAAGCGCGGGCAAGCAGCACACGCTGTTTTTGACCGCCAGATAGGGTTGATCCCATATCACCGACTAATGTCTCATATTGCATTGGCATGGCGGCGATATCGTTGTGAATAGCCGCCATCTGGGCCGCTGCCATAATGATTTGCATATCGGGCGCATCGTCAAACAGTGCAATATTGTCAGCTAATGACCCTGCGAATAAAACATCATCTTGTAAGACACCGGCCACTTGTTTGTGATAGCTTTGATAGCCAAAGCGGCTTAATGGTAATCCATCGACAAGCATTGCTCCATTTTCGGGTTCGGCAAGGCCCAGTAAGATTTTCACCAATGTTGATTTTCCGCCGCCCGAAGGCCCCGTGATGGCGACATGCTCGCCCTGTTCGATTGTCAGATTGAGACCGTTTAATACAATCGGATCACTTGGTGAATAACGATAGATAATATCTTTAAGCTCGATCTTACCTTTGAGTTCGGTCTCCGCTTCTGCGCTAGGGCCAAAACTTATATCTTCTTCGGCAAGGGCAATATCGGATAAGCGTTCCAAATGCAGCCCAATCAGACGAAAGGCAATGAATTGATCGACCAAGCTCGCCGCTTTGCTGGTAAATTGTCCTTTATAGGCCATATAGGCGAAGATCATACCAACGCTAAAGCCGCCTCCCAACACAAAACTAATAGCAAGGTAGATGGTAAAGACATTTTCAACACCGAATAATAATCCATTGGCGGTGCTTTGCCAGATACCAATACGCGCGCGGCGCACATCGGCATTCACATTATCGGATAATTTGGTTTGCCATAGAGCATGACGCAGCATCTCACGATTAAAAAGCCGTAATGTCGTGATACCGCGCAGTGTTTCAATTAGGTTGGATTGTTCGGCGGCGCTCGTTACAATGGTTTCTTCAATAGCATCACGTTCAAAAGCATAAGATATAAGCCGTACTATTAGATAGAGAATGAAAGCAATTAACGCGATTAACGCAAGCGTGGGGCTGTAAAAAAACATTACTGCCAATGTTAAAATGGCAAGTGCACCATCAACCAGTGCTGCTATTGCTCCAGTTAGTAATAAGTCTTGGATTGGACCTATTGATTGAAAGCGTGATAATATATCGCCAACATGACGTTTTTCATACCAATCGGTTGGCAGCCTGAATAATCGCCGTGCAATATTGACCGCGAGGCCATAGCCCAGCGATGTTCCGGCCCAGAGCAAAACAAATGATCGCAATAGACTAGCGCCAACATTGATGAGCATGAATAAGCCGAAGCCGATTGCTAATACGGCGAGTAGATCAAAGTCTTGTGCGGGCAATACCCTATCAATCGCAAGCTGCATATAATAGGGCGATGCAAGGACGAAGGCTTGCAGGACAATGGTTAGGATCAGCGTTTGAACAATGGCACGCTTAAGGCCCGTCATATTTTGCCATAGCTGCGATAATTTTAATCGCTCGCGCTGATCGCTTTTGGTAAAATCATTGGTAGGGCGTAATTCTAATGCAACGCCCGTAAAATGATTAGAGATTTCATCAAAGCTATACCATTTGCTTGAAGATGCTGGATTATGGATTAAGACTTTGCCGTTTTTGACCGCCTCTATCACCACATAATGGTTTAAATCCCAATGCAAGATGGCGGGCATTTGTAGATTTTCTAATTCTTCGAGTGGCAGTTTTACAGCGCGTGGCGCTAGGCCAACGCGATCTGCCAATGCTATTAGCGATTTTAGAGCCGCACCGCGCAATGAGGGTGCAAAACGTCTGCGCATAGTACCAAGGTCAATATTGAGGCCGTGATAGTTGGCAATCATAGCAAGGCTAGCAAGGCCGCATTCTGCAATTTCGGTTTGACGGACCAATTTAACTTTTGATCTGGACCAAAACCCTAATTTGAGATTATCTTGCATATTTATACTCTAACGGTTGCGCACGGCAAATAAGGGTTCAAACAGCCATTTGATGAGGCTTTGCTCTTCGGTCACTATATTGGCGGTTAAAGACATGCCTGTGGATAGCGGCTTATTATCGCCATAGGCAGAGATAGAGGTTTCATCCAATTCTGCCACCACAAGAAAAACGGCAACAGTAGAACCGTTTTGGCCTGCTTGTGTGATCGGTGCACTTGCAATGGACTTTATGCGCGCTTTCACTGTTCCAAAGCGCTGATAGGGGTATGCATCAAGAGCAAGGCCGACGCTCTGTCCAACCTCGATAAAGCCAGTGGCGGCGCTTGGGACATATAATTCGGCAACTAATTTTGATCCTTTGGGAATGATCGCCATAAGCGGCTGTCCTGCGGTTACGGCTTGGCCAACGCGGGCCGTAAGAGCAGTAACTTTACCATCAATAGGTGCGCTTAGCTGGTAGGCGGATGATGCCTGCGTATTCACCATACGCTGCGCTATATCTGATTTTTGGGAATCCAAAGATGATATTTGAGCTCCCGCGTTGGCGCGCGCTTGACGAATAGATAATTCTGCCTCTCTTGCAGCGGATTGTTGACGCGCTAATGTTTGACGCAGTCCCGATAGTTGCTGCTGGCGCGAAAGATATGTTTCTTCGCGTGTTAATATATCACGTTTGGATATGAAACCGCGTTCCGCCACAACACGGGCTTGATCGAGCTGCTCTTTCGCGGAAACAACCAAGCCCTCTTGCACAGAAATCTGTTCTTTTATACCTGATATTTCTGCGTTTAACCCCTGTATACGCGCAGCCAACTGAGATTGTTCCGCTTGCATCGCAGCACTGACTTGACGCTTTTGCAGTTGTAATCCGCTTTCTTGGGAAGATAAGGAATCTAATATAAGGTTATTGCTGCTACCGCCATCTGCTAAGCGTTGATCGGCATTAATCTCGATCAGGGCATTACCTTCCTCAACACTTTGCCCATCTGCTATTTTAATATCTTTAATAACACCTGTTCGTGCCGAGGTAATTTGTGAAATACCGCCCGTAGGGGTGATGATCCCTGTGACCGTCTCAATGCGTGAATAGCTTGCTAAGGATAGAAATATTATCGCAATAATAATAGCAGAAAATATTAATCCGCCAATAATTTGCCAACTAATTGGAAGGGCCATATGGACATTGCCATGCAACTTCTCTTTGCGATGCCATTATATTCACGTAAGTGGCGCTTTGTTTGGTTCCAGAAATTTCGATGCCGTTGATATGATCATGTTTGTCAGCAAGCAGCTTTGAATGATTAATCCGATGATGTTTGAAATCTGTAATATTAAGCACAGCATAGCTGCGATAACTATCGGTATAAACGATACTATCTGGTTGTATTTTATAGGCAATTATCGGAATGAGGGTGTCTGATCCTGTGTCTGGTACTGGAAGCGTAAATACCTTGCCGCCGTGTCTTGCGGCGAATGTCTTTAACTACTCGTTCAGTACCTGCTTTGGGCTTTGAGTATTTTGTTTTCGTCTCTACGACGAGAACAAAATATTCCTTAAACTACAACCCTAAATCTGTGCCACAAGCGCTGACGGGGAACAGTTGCTTTTGATTATGTAGAGTAGCTCTTTGAGGTTATTGTATTAGCCTTAGTACAATGAAGCATATTTATTTAACTATCATTCCATACACTTTACTATGGATGCCTACGCTTTCAAATAACATATTGAAAAATAGGTGTATCTGTAAAAATAACTCCGATAAATTACTAAGCGGTCAGTGAATATGATCATCTATGTTAAGTTTGAAGAGGGCAGATAAAAGTGAAATTAACGAAGCGATTGATCGATAAATCCTTACCTAGAAGCAAGCAATACACCGTCTGGTGTGGTGAACTAAAAGGCTTCGGAGTGTATATAATGCCTAGCGGTACAAAAACATATTTTGTTGATTATCGAAATGCAGAAAATATACGTAGAAGAATAACAATTGGACGACATGGAAAAATCACAACTGAAGAAGCCAGAAGGCTTGCTATCGTAACTTTTGGATCAGCTGTTAAAGGCGATGATCCAGCAAGTCGACGTGATGAGTTGCGCAAATCGATTACTGTGAAACAACTTTGTGAGCAGTATCTTGAAATGGCCGAGAAAGGTCTGATTTTAGGGAAATCTAACCGCCCAAAGAAGCCTAGTACAATTAGCACGGATAAAGGTAGGATTTTGCGGCATATTATTCCGTTATTAGGGAATAAGAAAATTACGAGTTTGAATAAGTCTGATATCAATCGATTTGTCAGAGATGTGGCCTCAGGTAAAACCGCCATGATCAAAGATACTGAGAATCTCAGGGGTAAGGCAATCGTTACTGGGGGTAATGGAACGGCCACTCGCACAACAGGTCTATTGAGCGGAATTATGTCTTTTGCAGTTTCTGAGGGATTCATTGAACATAATCCAGTTTGGGGAATTAAGCGGCCTGCATATAACCTGCATATAACCTGCATATAATATGCGTACTAAAAGACTGTCGGTTGGTGAATATGTTCGTTTAGGAAAGGCGCTTAGAGATACAATAACTATTTGATTTTATTGGTGCACCCAAGAGGATTCGAACCTCTGGCCTCTGCCTTCGGAGGGCAGCGCTCTATCCAGCTGAGCTATGGGTGCTTGCGGTGGCATAATATGGCCGCCAGTGGCAGAGCCTTAGCAAAGCGGCGGGGGCGGCGCTAGTATCTATTTTTTGCCTAACTACAGATTTTCAGGCTTCAAATTTTTTCAGCTTCCAGATTTTTGTGAGTTACAGGTTTGTAGAGGTTATAGATTTTTGTGGGCTTTAGAATATTCAGACCACAGATTGTAACGCGCTACAGTATATAACGGGCATAGAGTGTTGCGGAGTATAGACATTAAAAATGTTTTGGTACGGAAATTAGACATGGTTTCGCGCATCATTATAACAATATTTAGATAATCCTCATTGGATTATTACGTTTTTTGGCCGGATAAATTAGCCTCATTTCAAAATTTTGCTCATAAATCAGCCGCAGATCGCACCCATTGCCAGCAGGTCAAAAATGGCATAAATATAGGATCAAAGGCAGGAAGTTTTCATAATCCTGCACGCCATTATGTTAATCGGAGGCCATTATGGGTATTGAGAGTGTCATTGAACCAAGCGCAGAAAGCACAGAAATAGCTGCATTGGTAGAACGTTCGCGCAAAGCGCAAGAGCAGATTTCAAACTATACGCAGAGCCAAGTCGATGATTTGATTCGCGC
The DNA here is from genome assembly GCA_947492905.1 of uncultured Sphingorhabdus sp. Lineage (GTDB taxonomy): Bacteria > Pseudomonadota > Alphaproteobacteria > Sphingomonadales > Sphingomonadaceae > Sphingorhabdus_B. Next base: position 826,623 of record CANLOL010000001.1, read on the forward strand.
TATGGTATGGGCCGTGGCTGAAGAAAAAATTGCCGAGAAAATAGCAAAGCATACCGTTGAGGAAACGCAGCTTGGCAATTATGATGGCAAATATCTGAAAATTTTCCGCAAAACCCGCGCGACATTATTCGATATTATTGATGATAAATCGGTTGGTATTATCGAAGAAGATCCCGCTCGTAATATCGTTAAAATCGCAAAGCCTATGGGCGTTATTGGGGCGCTATCGCCATCCACCAATCCAGAAGCAACGCCCGTGATTAAAGCGATTTCGGCCGTTAAGGGCCGCAACTCTATCATCATTGCGCCGCATCCGCGCGCCAAATTGACCAATAAATTAATATGCGATCTGATGCGTGATGCCATTGTGAAAATGGGCGCACCCGCAGATTTGGTTTTGAGCATTGATATTCCATCGGTGGAAAAGACCAATGAATTGATGCGCCAATGCGACCGCGTGTTGGCAACCGGCGGCGGTGCTATGGTACATGCGGCCTATAGCAGCGGCACACCAGCATTGGGCGTGGGCGTTGGCAATGCGGTTATTACGGTGGATGAAACCGCAGATTTGGATGATGCAGCAGAGAAAATACGGATTTCCAAAACGCTTGATCTAGCGGCAAGCTGTTCATCGGATAATAGCGTGATTTTGGTCGATGCTATTTATGATGAAATGTTGGCCAAATTAATCGCTAAGGGCGGCTATGTTTTGAGCGATGAAGAGAAACAAAAATTCCAAGATGTGCTGTGGGTTGATGGCCATATCAACGCCAAAGTCGTGGCGCAAACGCCGCAATTCATAGCTGGTATGGCGGGATTTGAGGTTGCCGATGATGTGCAATTTTTCATCATCCCTGAGACAGGGTATGGCCCAGAGCATCCTTTTTCTGGCGAGAAAATGACCGTATCCATGGCGCTATATCGGGCCCGCGATTTGGATCATGCGATAGAGCTGACCAATAATATCCAAGCCTATCAAGGGCAGGGCCATAGCTGCGGTATTTATTCGACATCGGATGAAAATATCATGAAATTGGCCAATGTAACGCGCACATCGCGTGTGATGGTGAACCAACCACAGGCTGCATCGAACAGCGGTAATTTGTGGAATGGTATGCGCCAGACATTTTCGCTGGGCTGCGGCAGTTGGGGCGGCAATGGCACCAATAACAATATCACATGGCGCGATTTGATTAATGAGACTTGGGTATCAAAGCCTCTTGCGGTGAACAAAGAATTGCCTAGCGATGAAGAGCTATTTGGCGATGTGATGGCGAAACTCGCATAAATATATATGCATATTGCTTATTCTACTTATTTGGTTCGGGATTATGACGAAGCCATAGCCTATTTCACGGACGTTATGGGGTTTGCATTGGCCGAAGATATAGACATAAGCTCGGATGATAAAAGCGGCAAGCGTTGGGTTGTCATGATGCCCGATAATGGCAAAAGTGGCGGCCAAAGTAGCGGTTTATTATTGGCAAAAGCAAAGGGTGATGCGCAAATAACGGCTATTGGCAATGCGGCTGGTGGGCGCGTTGCCTATTTTCTGCATGTGAAAGATTTTGATGAATTTCATGCAAATCTGGTTAAGCATGATGTGCAATTCATGGGCGAGCCGCGCCTTGAGCCCTATGGCAAGGTTGTGGTTTTCAAAGATTTATATGGCAATAAATGGGATTTGATAGGGGCATTGTGATGAAAATCTTTTCCATAATTTCATCTATTTTTGCGGCATTAATATTGGTCTGCTCGGGCCAAAGCCATGCGCAGGATAATAAAAAAATCGCCTTTAGTTTTGATGATACGCCGCGCCATCAAGGGGCATTTTTATCGCAAACGCAGCGGCGCGAAATACTTATCAAGAGCCTGCAAAATGCGGGGGTAGAGCAAGCGGTATTTTTCCTCAATCCCGCGCGCATAGACAAAGATGAATTTAAAGATATTCATATGGATAATATTAATGCCTATGCAGCAGCAGGCCATGTTTTTGCCAATCATACTGCCGATCATATTAGGCTTTCCGATGTGAGTGCAGAAGAATTTTTGGCTGAAGTCGATGCAGCCGAAAAATGGCTGAAACAAAGGCCCAATTATCGGCCATGGATGCGGTATCCATATCTTGATGAGGGAAAAAGAGACAGAGCGAAGCGTGAAAAAGTTCGAGCAGGATTGAAACAAAGGTCGCTCATAAATGGCTATGTCACTGTTGGTTCATCGGATTGGTTAATCGATAGTTTGGCCGCAGATGCCAAAAAAGAGGGTAAGTCCGTTGATATATTAGAGCTTGGTATATTGTTCGTAGAATCGCATCTGCAAGCGGCTAATTTTGCGCATGATCTTGCGTTGCGAACATTGGACCGTGCACCGGTGCAAATGATGTTGTTGCATGAAGCAGATGTGAGCGTATTATTTTTTCAAGAATTGGCCAAAGCATTAGAGGAAGATGGCTGGGAAATTGTATCGGCCGACGAAGCTTTTGCTGACCCGCTATCGCAAATCGAACCCAATGCCGATTATGTGGGCGGATCAATATTGGAAGTGCTGGCTAGCGAGAAAAACATCATGCCGCGTTGGTATGAACGCAATGCGCCTGCTGTTATGACGAAATTATTTAATGAACGTGTATTGCATGAGGAAATTGAAAAATAATGATAAACCAATTTGCATTGAACGAAGATCAAATCGCCATTCAAGAAATGGCGCAGAAATTCACGGCGGATGAAATTACGCCTTTTGCGGCGGAGTGGGACGAGAAACATATTTTTCCGCGCGATACGATACAAAAAGCAGCGCAGCTTGGTTTTGGCTCTATCTATGTGTCCGAAGAAAGCGGCGGCATTGGTTTGGGGCGTTTGGAAAGCGCGCTTATCATGGAGGCGATGGCCTATGGTTGTCCATCAACATCGGCCTTTATATCGATCCATAATATGGCGGCTTGGATGATTGATACATTCGGATCGCAAGAGGTGAAAGATAAATATCTGCCTGATTTGATTGGAATGGATAAAATTGCCTCTTATTGCTTGACCGAAGCTGGCGCGGGATCAGATGCGGCATCGCTCAAGACTAAGGCAGTGTTGGATGGCGATCATTATGTGGTCAGCGGCGCGAAACAATTTATATCGGGCGGCGGCGAAAATGAGATTTATGTTGTAATGACGCGCACCTCTGATGAAGGTGCTGGCGGTGTCACATGCTTAGTGATTGAAAAAGATATGGACGGAGTGTCGTTCGGCGCCAATGAGAAAAAGCTCGGTTGGCATTCGCAGCCCACGGCGCAAGTCAATTTTGATGAAGTGCGCGTTCCTGTGGCCAATCGTGTTGGCGCAGAAGGCGAAGGGTTTCGCATTGCTATGTCGGGCCTTGATGGTGGACGTCTGAACATTGGCGCATGCAGTCTTGGCGGAGCGCAGCGCTGTCTGGATGAGGCGATTGCCTATACCAAAGAGCGCAAGCAATTTGGCAAAGCGATTTCCGAATTTCAAAACACCCAATTCACATTGGCCGATATGGCAACCGATTTAGAAGCATCGCGTGCCTTGCTCTATTTAGCCGCGTGCAAAGTGAATGAAGGTGCGCCCGATAAGACCCGATTTGCAGCGATGGCGAAACGGCTCTCAACCGATAATGGCAGCAAGATTGTGAATGATGCTTTGCAGCTTTTTGGTGGTTATGGATATTTGCAAGATTATCCGATTGAGAGGTTCTGGCGTGACTTGCGTGTGCATTCGATTTTAGAGGGAACCAATCAGGTGATGCGCATGATTGTTGGTCGGGATTTGTTGCGGCAATAGATTTTACAATGTAAGGTCAATATCCATCAAATGATTTGAGCTTTTTATGACAAAAGATACGATTAATAACGACATATTGTCACAAATTACTGACAATGCGGGACATATTAGCCTTAATCGGCCAAAGGCGCTGCATGCGCTGAACCTTGATATGTGCAAGGGCATGACTCAAGCCTTATTGGATTGGTCAAAGGATGATGCCGTGCGCGTTGTGATGATTGATCATAGCGAAGGGCGCGGTTTTTGTGCGGGCGGTGATATAAGGATGCTGGCCGAGAGTGGGGCGAAAAAAGGCGCTGCAAAGGGCAAGGAAGCGCGCGAATTTTTCTATGTGGAATATCAATTAAACCATCTGTTGTTTGAATATAAAAAGCCCGTTGTGGCCTTTATGGATGGGATAACAATGGGCGGCGGGGTCGGTATTTCGATGCCCGCAAAATTTCGCGTAGCCACTGAAAACACGCGCTTTGCTATGCCAGAAACGGGCATTGGATTATTCCCTGATGTTGGCGGGGGGTGGTATTTACCGCGCCTTGAAGGGCGTGTTGGACAATTTTTAGCCCTAACCGGAGCGCGTCTTGATGGCGCAGAATGTCATGCTTTGGGCATTGCCACCCACTATCTACCAAGCGAAAAATTAGACGAAGCCAAAGAGCGTATCGCCCAAAACCCAAGTCGTATTTCGGGCATATTGGGGGATTTGTCGGTCACGCCTCCTGCCGCTAAAATTATGGAAAATATAGATAAAGTGAATAAACATTTTGCTTTTGATACGTTCGAAGAAATCTTGGAATCGCTGGAAAATGGTGTCAGCGATTGGGCCGCGACAGAGCGCGATACTTTGGGGACAAAATCTCCGCAAACCTGCAAAGTGGCTCTGCGGCAATTGGCCGAAGGGGCACAAATGCAAAGCTTTGCCGATCAGATGAAACAAGAATATGCCATTGGCTCGCACGTTGTTTCTATGCATGACTTTTTAGAGGGGGTGCGCGCTCTAATTATCGATAAAGATCATGCACCTGTGTGGAATCCACTTACCCCAGCAGATGTCAGCGATGCATGGATTGACGCCATATTTGAGCCGCTGCCTGCGGATGAAGAGTGGAAGCCGTTAAAGCTGTAAAGCCAGAAATTTTAGGAGTATATAATGCCGAAATATGAAACCATAATCGTCGAGCAAAGCGATGCCGTGACGCTGATTACGCTTAATCGGCCTAAGGCGCTTAATGCTCTTAATAGCCAAGTTTTGGCCGATTTAACGGCGGCTTTTGCGGCTTATGATGCGGACGCAACACAGAGATGTGCTATATTAACCGGCAATGCAAAAGCATTTGCGGCCGGCGCAGATATTAAGGAAATGCAATCGCAAAGCTTCGCCGATATGTATGGCAGCAATTTCTTTGCGGGCTATGATAATGTCATTGCGACGCGCAAACCTTGGATAGCAGCGGTTGCAGGATATGCGCTAGGCGGCGGCTGTGAATTGGCGATGATGGCCGATTTTATCATCGCAGCCGATAGCGCTAGATTTGGCCAACCTGAGATTAATTTGGCGGTCACCCCTGGTATGGGCGGATCGCAGCGCTTAACCAAAGCTATTGGTAAAGCCAAGGCGATGGAAATGTGCTTAACTGGGCGGATGATGAAGGCCGATGAAGCGGAACGCAGCGGACTGGTTGCTAAAGTGATTAAGGCCGATGATATGTTAGATGAAGCCATGCAATTGGCTGGAGAAATCGCATCGAAAGCGCCGTTAGCGGCTATTGCCGTTAAAGAAATGGTCAATAAATCACAGGAATTATCATTGCGCGAAGGATTGGATTTTGAGCGCCGTCTCTTCCATGGATTATTCGGCAGCGAAGATCAAAAAGAAGGCATGGCGGCTTTTGTCGAAAAACGCGAAGGCCAATGGACTGGTAAATAAATGGCCTGGCAAATAAATGGACTGGCAAATAAGCTGCTTAAAAAGGGCATGATATGAAAATAGCATTCATTGGTTTGGGTAACATGGGCGGCGGTATGGCCGCTAATCTGGTCAATGCTGGTCATGCGGTCAACGCATTTGACCTATCGAACGATGCTCTGTCCGCTGCCAAAGATAGCGGCTGCGCTCCATTTTCTGCGGCTCGCGACGCGGTATCAGGGGTAGATGCGATTGTATCTATGCTGCCCAATGGCAAAATTGTCGATGCTGTGTATCAAGCTGATGTATTTGGTCATGCGCCAGAGGGTGCATTGCTGATTGATTGTTCAACCATTGATGTTGGTACGGCTAAATCGGTTGGCTCTGCCGCTACGCAGGCGGGCTATACTATGGTCGATGCTCCAGTTTCGGGAGGTATCGCGGCGGCCAATGCAGGCACGCTAGCCTTTATGGTTGGCGGCAGCGAAGAGGGCTTTGCGCGCGCTGAGAAAATTTTATCCGACATGGGCAAAGCGGTTATTCATGCGGGCGATAATGGTGCAGGGCAATCGGCCAAAATATGCAATAATATGCTGCTTGGAGCTTCGATGATTGCGACCTGTGAAGCCTTTATTATGGCCAAAAAATTAGGTTTAGACCCGCAGAATTTTTATGACATTAGCTCAGTTTCTTCGGGGCAGAATTGGTCGATGACCAGCTATTGTCCGTTGCCCGGTGTTGGCCCGACTTCTCCTGCTGATAATGACTATCAAGGCGGATTTGCTAGCGCTCTTATGCTCAAAGATTTACGCCTTGCTATGGAGGCGGCAAACCAAGCTGGCGCAGATACGCCCATGGGTGCAAAAGCTGCGCAGCTTTATGAGCAATTTGTCGAAGCTGGACATGCAGACAAAGACTTTTCTGCGATTATAAAGACGCTTTGAAAAGCTTAGGACGCCGCCATAACGGTGCCAGCCTCTGTTTTCTGGCCGCTTTTTAACTCGCGCATGGCCTGAGATAGCGAGACATTGACCTGATGATAGCTATCATCTTCTGGCAATTCAGCGACCAATTTCTTATGCGCTGGTTCGAGCGAGTGATAGGGCAATGCTTGCACCAAATGATGCAGCGCATGATAGCGCAAACCAACGGGTGCGAGCAGCCCGCCGATTATAGGATTGCCCATTAAATTGACACTATCGAGCAATTGCTCTTCGCGCGAAACGCTCTGACGATCATAATTAATATAGCGATGTGCAACCAATGTGCGAACGCCATTTAGCACCATAGAGATAATGATGAGAGCCAATATTTTGGCTACTATCGCGAGCGGCACTAATCCCGAAATAATTGCGCCAAGATAGACATATAATAGGACCGTAGAGGCAACTATCGCAAAGCGGTCAAATGCAGTTGCTTTGGTTTTATCGGTAGGAATATAATCCCAATTGATGACCAATGAGGTGCCTTTGCCATTCATTAATTTGGCGCCTAATGCAGGGAACATCCAGATGATAGGATTAAGGAACATGCGCACCGCGACTAATGTGATAGGCCCCAGAACATGATGAAAAACAAAGAAAGCTAGCCCAAAGAAAGAGCGATTGGTAATCGGCACATATTCAGGATCTTCTATGGTAGCAAAGCTTTTGGGCATATGATGTTCAAGATGCGCATCATAGAGCCGCGATGGCGATAATATGATGATACCAAATAATAAGTTCCAGCCAGCCTTAAAAGCCATCTCTTCTTTATTGCGGCGGTTGAAATGCACTATTTCATGCATGAAACTACCGCAACGATAGGCTGCGAATATGCCAATGACCAATCCAACAATTGACAGAGCCATAGGCGCAAAAAGCCATGCTACCATGCCCATAACGAACAATGACCATGTGCATAAAAAATCGACCCAATATTGCAACATATTGCGCGCCATAAATGGCTTAGTCAGCTTTATATAAGATGCTTGGCTATACATTCTTGCTCCGCATAATGAAATTGATGGACCTATTTAACCCAATATAGGGATTAATAGTATAACACCAAGGCAGATTTATGGCGAGAATGATTTTGTTAAAAATAAGCGATTAGACTTATTCAGATTTTTCAGCCTCTATCTGCTGAAAATCGCCCAGACCGCAAAGCCCAAAGGATTGCAACCTATCGCCAATAGTTTCTAATGAGGATATTCTGTCGCCTTTGCACAGGCGCGTGCTAGATTCTTGCCGATAGGTAAATCTATTATTATTCCTAATTAACGAGCAATTGGTGAGCAATGTATTGCGATAGACTTTGCCATTACGCAAAGTAAAATCGACGGTTATGTCATTGACAACCTTGGTTCTGGCTAAGCGCGTGCTGTTGATACATTTTTGGGGCTCGCCAATCTCTTTTACAGAATTTTCTGCACTTGCTTCGCTATTTTCATCCTGTGCGTGCGTGGCAACGGCCACCGTAAAGACACCGGCTAATATCATTGAAGATTTGATTATAGAACGCATATTCAAATTCCTTAATTGTGAAAGCTAACTGTGAAAGCTTATTTTTCTTTTTTAATTTTTTTGATTTCTTGAAACTTACCAAAACCGCATCTGCCTCTGGTTTCTACTCTGCCAGCTGTTGTGCGTAAGACGCTAAATTGGTCAACATTGCACAAACGTGTGCCGCGCACAGTGTAGGAGATAGGATCGCCTTTTGAAAGGCCGGGGCATTGACGGCCCAAATCATTGCGCAATATTTTTCCGCCAATCATGCGAAACTCTATTGTTTGATTGTCGATAACATTGGTGTTGCTAATGTTGCGCGGCCGAATACAATTTATTGGTTCGCCTACCAGTTGAAATTCGTCACTTTTTTTGCCTTTTGTATCGGCTTTTTCTTCGCTGTCTTGGGCATTGATGGCAATAGCAGATAGCGCCGCAATCGCAGTTAAAGCCGTAGCAGAAGTTTTCACTATAAAACGCATAATATACTCCTAAATTACATTCCCCCAAATCATCCATAGTCTTTTATATCTTGCCCAATGATGAACAAATTAATTTCATTTGGCAATCGGTTTTGAACATGGATTATGACTTTGCGGGCGCATTGGGCGCAGGTGTCTTTTTCTTAAACCGGCACAGATCCGACACTGGGCATCGCCAACATTCTGGCGTTCGCGCTTTGCAAATATAACGGCCATGCAAGATAAGCCAATGATGCGCGCCAATGCGAAATGGCTTGGGCGTTTGTTTATCGAGTTTCTTTTCCACCGCATCGACATTTTTACCGACGGCCAATCCGGTACGATTTCCAACGCGGAAAATATGCGTATCGACAGCAAAAGTCTCTGCTCCAAAAGCGCAATTCATAACCACATTTGCGGTTTTACGGCCCACACCTGGCAAGGCGTTTAATTTATCTCTATCCGAGGGAACTTCGCCGCCATATTCATCAACCAAAATTTGTGACAGAGCGATCACATTTTTGGCTTTATTATTATACAGCCCGATAGTTTTGATATGGTCTTTCAACCCATCAAGGCCCAAATCTACCATTTGTTGTGGTGTTTTTACTGTTTCGAAAAGCTTTTTAGTGGCTTTGTTGACGCCTATATCTGTGGATTGTGCGCTGCACGTAACCGCTACTAAGAGCTGATAGACATTGCCATATTCTAGCTCTGTTTCTGGTTCAGGATTATCTTCGGCTAGGCGGCGATAAAATTCAAAAATATCATCTTTTTTCATTATATTGGTTTAAACTCTAATATGTGTTAATCAAAGGATAATATTTAACACCATAATATTGGTAAATTAGAATGAGGATATCCCTAAATGACGGTATCAAATGATATTTACAGCGTTGAGATTATTGCAGCAAAAAATATGATTTTTGTAGAGGTGAGAGGGCAATTCACCACCGAGACCTATAAGCAATTTGCTATGGATGTGACTAGCGCGACCAAGACACTTGCATCGCATGGCAAAAAAATTAGCATTATGACCGATCTTCGAAAAGGTGTTGTCCAAACGCAAGCCATTGCCAATGATAATGATTGGAAAAAAGAGCTTGAACAATATGTTAATAAAAATGCTAATATATTGGAAAGCACCATTTATAAAATGCAGCTGCAAAGATCACAAACTCTTGTCAGCGATGATATACAATATTTTGAGACCATAGAAGATGCGCAAAGATGGATTGACGAAGAGGATTAAGCCCATCAATCTTCATGGCCTTTGATTTGATCTGAGAGCCACCGCTTCGTAATAATTGCAGCATTATAGTTTTGAATAAATATTTAATTTCTTGCTCGCCCTTTATTGAGTTTCATAGCATATTAAGACATGCTATTGTGAATTTAGTGCATCATTATGCATAATTAGGATCTGAGCATGGAAAATTACCAAGATATTTATGATATTGAAATGAAGCCTCAAATTGGCAGAATCATAGTCACAGTGAAAGGGTATTTTACCGCTGAATCGCATGAGCATTTCAAAAATAATGTTACTGCGGCTGTCAAAAAAATGGCCACAGATGGTAAGAGAGTTGATCTATTATTTGATTTGATGGCCGCTATGACTCAGTCCCAAGAAGTAGCAAAAGACAATGCTTATATGTTTGAATTGGCAAATCACATCAATAGAGTTGGAACTGCTCTCAACAGCGTCCTTTATAAAATGCAAATCCAAAGATTATCTTTAGGCGATAAAGTACAATTTTTTGAAAGCTTCGAAGATGCTGAAAAATGGCTGGATAATGAGGGTTAAAGCCCCAAGACGCCTTTCATATCATAACGACCATTAGGCTGCCCAGACAGCCACAGCGCCGCTTTCACTGCGCCGCGCGCAAATATCATACGGTCTTCTGCGCGGTGCGATAGGGTGATGCTCTCGCCCTCGCTTGCCAATATCACGCTATGATCGCCGGCAACGCTGCCGCCGCGCAAAGATGCAAAACCAATCGCGCCTTTTTGCCGTTCGCCCGTTATACCATCGCGTCCGCGTTCAGAGCTTTGCGATAAATCAATCTGCCGTCCCTTTGCCGCAGCTTCGCCCAATAATAGGGCCGTGCCCGATGGCGCATCAACCTTATGACGGTGGTGCATTTCCACTATTTCTAAATCCCAATCTTCGCCCAAACGGCTGGCGGCTTGTTCCACCAAATGGCTGAGCATATTGACGCCCAATGATGTATTGCCCGTTTGCAGCACCGCTATATCGCGCGCCGCATCATCGATTAAAAAATGATGCCGTTCTTCGAGGCCCGTTGTGCCAATGACAATAGGTTTACCGGCCTTTACGCACGCATCCAATGTGGCCTCTAAAGCATTGGGTGATGAGAAATCGACCAAAGCATCGCTTGCAGAAATTAAGGCGCTGGCATCATCGCCTTGGTCCACTCCGCCAGCCAAATCCTGTCCAGCCTCTGTTATGGCAGCGGCAATAGCTTGTCCCATGCGGCCTTTGCTTCCAATAATACCAATTGCGCTCATCATTTCCTCATTTCGCTCTTGCCAAAATAGCTTTTCACTGTTTGACTATCCTCATGCAAGAAATCAACAATATTATAATTTTAACGGGCGCGGGCATTAGCCAAGAGAGCGGTATTGATACATTCCGTTCCGAAGGCGGCTTATGGGAGCAACATAAGGTAGAGGATGTCGCCACGCCAGAGGGGTTTGCGCGCGATCCAGATTTGGTGCTGCGGTTTTATGATATGCGGCGTGAGGCTATTCAAAAAGCACAGCCCAATGATGCGCATATTGCTTTGGCGCGTTTGGAACAGGGCCTGAAAGCACAGGATAAAAGCCTGCTCATTGTGACGCAAAATGTCGATGACCTGCACGAACGCGGCGGTGCGGATAATGTGCTGCATATGCATGGACAGCATTTGACCGCATGGTGCACGGCCTGTGACGGGCGGCCTGAATGGCGCGGCACATTGATTGAACGGCCCGCTTGCCCATTATGCGGAGAGGCTGGGCATTTACGGCCCGATGTGGTGTGGTTTGGCGAAATGCCCTATGAAATGGAACGGATATATGCTGCCCTATCGATTGCGGATTTATTTGTGAGCATTGGAACATCTGGCGCGGTTTATCCTGCGGCTGGCTTTGTACGTGAAGCGCGCGGCCAAGGCATTAAAACGATGGAGCTTAATCTAGAACCATCGCAAGGAAGCCATTTTTTTGATGAAGCCCGTTATGGCAAAGCGAGTGAGATTGTACCCGCTTGGGTCGATGAAATTTTGGGTAATTAAAAACTATAAATTACCCAAGGCAATCATATAGCCAATCCAGCCAATCGCCCAAGCATAGCTGATCCATGTGCCTATCACGCCTAGCGAACGTGGCAGCGGAGGTTTACTGGCAGCATGTTTCATATGCAGGCCAATGATGTGCGCTAAGCGGGCGCTCATGAACAAAATACAAAGCGCCATAAGACCAAGATGATTGGCATTAGAAAGTTCCAATAAAGCGACCATGATAACAAACATAGGGGCATGTTCGGCCAAATTGCCATGGCTGCGCGTAGCTGCGGTTAATGCACCATCATCATTAGCATTACCAAAGGCATCACCCGTTCTAAAACGTTGTTTGACCGTCAGTATGGCGGTGATTAATATAAGCAGCGCCAAAAATGCGGCGGTTAAAGCGGTAACTGGCAATGACATTTTGTTTCTCCCTCTAATTGAGAGCCTAGGCTAATTTCCGCAACTTGTACAAGCTTTATCCTTAGGCAGATTGATCGTGCGCATCGCAGGTTTTAAACCATCAAATATTTGCAATTTACCGACTTGGTCTTGGCCAAAACCTGTTAGCACGCGAATGGCTTCCATCGCGGCAAAGCTGCCCATTAATCCAACCATTGCGCCCAATACGCCTTGCTCGGCGCAATTATCGCAATCATCAGGGTCATGCGCATCGCCAACGAAACAGCGATAGCAAGGCGCATTATCCCGCCAGCCATAAAATGTACCTATCTGGCCATGAAATTGGCCAATGGCCGCGCTAATAAGCGGGATTTGCGTCTTTACCGATAGATCGCTCACGATAAGGCGGGTGTGGAAATTATCCGTTCCATCAATGATAGCATCTACGCCTTGTGTGAATGCTCCGCCTTGCCGATGCTCCTCGGTAATGCGCATTTGCAGAGCATTAATTTTGACATTGGGATTGATTTTTTGCGCTGCAATTTTGGCGGCCTCTACCTTGGGGTGGCCAATGTCGGCATCGCTATATAAAATCTGTCGCTGCAGATTGGATAATGATATCAGATCATCATCAATCAATGTGATTTTCCCGACGCCAGCTGCTGCTAAATATTGCAACGCTGGACAGCCAATGCCGCCCATGCCGATGATTGCAATATGGCTAGCGCATATGGCATTTTGCCCTGCGCCGCCAATTTCATGCAGCACCAAATGGCGCGCATAGCGGTCTAATTGATCGTCATTTAACGGCATTTTTATCGCAAGTCTTAGCTAATTGATATAATGGCTCTGCTTGCCCGACATACCATGGTTCACCCATGTCATTGCGGGCATCAATTTCTAGTTCAACATTATTGGGTTTCAAAATTTCTAGCAGCTTGGTTGATATAGAAAAATCTGAATAGAAAACCTCACTATCCTTAACTGCCACAGACTCGATATGTTTGATACCTCGATTTAGAATCATTGAAGAAATGATATCGTCTTCATCAGAATTATAAAAATAATATAATCTAATTCCAGCACCATTGATTGATTCAATATTATCAACGCTGTTTTTGCTGCATTCGGCTAGGAAAATTACCGATGAATAATCCCATGATAGAAAAACAGCAGTAGGATATTTATCACCACTGCCGAGAGTATCACGATATACCCATTGCTGGTTACGTGGAGGTTTTTGCGTCGGCTGGAGTTCACCTAATGGCATTTCTGTGGTTACAACAATAGTGTTGGCTAGCAATAAAAGGCTAGCGAGTATCGTCATACTCCCGTGGATCCAAAACCGCCGCTGCCTCTTTCGGTATCATCAAGGCTATCTACTTCATTCAGATTGGCGCGTTGCACGGGGGCTGCAATAATTTGCGCAATCCTATCGCCTTTATTGACCTGAAAATCTTCATCACCCAAATTGACCAAAATCACCTTAACCTCGCCGCGATAATCGCTGTCGATAGTGCCGGGCGTATTTAGCACTGTCATACCATTTTTATAAGCCAAACCGGAACGCGGACGCACTTGGATTTCATATCCTTCGGGAATAGCAAAAGCAAAACCAGTGGCAATAGCGGCGCGGCGACCTGTGCGCACGACTGTGCTTTCTGCGGCGCAAATGTCCATGCCCGCAGCTCCAGCGCTTTCATAGCTAGGGATCGATAGGCCTGCGCCATTGGGTAATCGTTTTACGGCAATGTTAATAGGGTCAAAGGACATTGGCTATTCTCTCCATAATAGTCTGGGCGACGCTTTCTTTGGTCGCATGTTCAATATTTTCTTCGCCATCGGCCGTAATGATATGGACGTCATTATGGTCTCCGCCCATCACGCCTTGGCCATTGGTGGTGGATACATCATTGGCGATAATCCAATCGCACCCCTTGCGCGACAATTTGGCGCGGGCATGATCCAGAACATTCTCAGTCTCTGCTGCAAAACCGATAAGGAGTTTTGGGCGCTGCGCATGGTTTGATAGCTCTGCTAAAATATCGGGGTTCTCAATCAGTTGCAGCGGCGCAAGGGCATCTCCATCTTTCTTTATCTTTTGCTCTGCATTATTGGCAGCACGCCAATCTGCAACTGCGGCCACCATGATAGCACAATCGGCTGGCAGCGCGTCATCAACGGCGCTCTGCATTTGCAATGCGCTTTCCACATCAATACGCTCTACGCCTGTTGGTGTGGGCAGGTTCACTGGCCCAGCGATTAGAGTGACTGTTGCGCCCATTTTGGCGGCTGCATCGGCGATAGCAAAGCCTTGTTTGCCGCTCGAACGATTGGCGATATAGCGCACAGGGTCTATGGCTTCGCGCGTTGGCCCAGCAGTGATGAGGATATGCTTGCCAGCAAGAGCTTGGTTGTTTGCTATTGTGTCCTGCGCATTGCTCTGAGTTGTTGGGGATTGGCCATGACAAAGGCTCGCATCAAATGTCACGTTCAATTGCTTACAAATATGCTGTACGATTTCGGGTGGTTCAGGTAGCCTACCTGGGCCAAATTCACCGCACGCCATAGCCCCGCTATCGGGGGTCATCACCATCACACCATCTTCGCGCAATTGATTGATATTGCGCTGCGTAGCGGCATGGTTCCACATGCGTACATTCATTGCGGGAACAGCCAAAACGGGTTTGTCAGTGGCCAGCAATATGGTGGTGGCCAGATCATCGCTAATCCCTGCATTCATCTTGGCCATAAGGTTGGCCGTGGCGGGGCAAATGACGATTAGGTCTGCTTGGCGTGATAATTGGATATGGCCAATTTCACGTTCATCTTTTAGGTTGAACATATCGCCATAGACATGATCTTCGGTCATCACGCCCAATGACAGCGGCGTGACAAATTCGGCTGCGCTTTTGGTCATTACGGCGCGCACCGCAATATCATGGCGGCGCAATATGCGCACCAATTCGAGCGATTTATAAGCCGCAATTCCGCCTGAGACGATGAGGAGTATTTGTTTTTTATCGTTCATAGGAACCTTCATGCCACAAGGATACAGCTAGAGTCTATAATCCCTGTATTTTTCTAGATTTTTATTTATTGTCTCAAGTGAGGAGATTTTATGCGTAAAATAATAATGTTGGCACTTTTATGCCTCTCTCTTAACAGCTGTAGTCGCCCGTATGGAGAGATTATTGCTGAAATAGAAAACAGTAAGATCATGTTCCACATTCGTTATCCAGGTTTGTTTCTTGATAAGGTTTTTGGATGGGATGATGAGAATCATCAAATAGAAACGCTGTTTGTGTTTAGCGATAATAAAATCATTTGGTCTTTCACTATGTCGAATGGTTTATTTGCGCCCTATCCTGTAACTTATGGTCAAGAAGTTATATCTTCAACTGTCACAGTAGCCCCGCAAAAATTACAGAGAAATAAGGATTATAAGATATTGGTAATAGAGCGTCCTAGGCAAAAACTTGTTAATGATGACATTGATATAGATAGTATTGATTATGATGCTATTGGTTCATTCCGATTGAATTTAGACGGTTCGATTGCGAATTTGAAGTCTTATTAACCCCCAAGAAAGACTAGCACAAATTAGTCCATATATCATGCCAGTTGCTGATAGTTCCAACCATTTCGTATAGCCCAGTCTCAAGAAGAAGGCATAAAAAAACATAGATGGTATACCAAGCAATGCGCCTGTTAGTGCCCAAACATAAAATTTGATGAATATTGGGTGCTGTTTGATTAATTTTATACACCGGCTTGTTATGAATAATACCAATGGCCATAAACAGAAAAGTGACCAGAAAATTGACAAGAAAAGGGAGAATATTAATTCACTCATAATAAATCGAGGAACCTCAGTTACATAGGGTGCGCCCAAATATAAATCATTACGAAATGCAAATAATGCGCTGGTCGCGGTAATCAATGATGCTATATATGTAGTAAGACCTATTCGTGCATTTGAAAAAGCGTCGCTTAATTCACTATCAGTCATACACCTCCTCCATTATCGCTTTGTTGCTATGTTAATGGAAAATATCAAATATGAAAGGCTATTAAGCGTCTCCTGTCAATGCCCGATAACGCCAAGGCTTTTGAACGGCTTTTCATGATCGCTATATTTTTCAACCAAAGTCGCGCTAGCTTCATTCATGCCGATGATCTCAACTTGCTTGCCCTCATTTTTGAGGCGTTCAGCGATTTTATCTAATATGCCCGTTGCGGAAATATCCCAAAAATGCGCATCATGAATATCGATTACAACCTTGTCGATATTCTCTTCGTTAAATTCCATCGCTTCATACATCATATCAACCGAGCCAAAGAAAATTTGTCCGCCAAAAATATAGTGATGGGTTTTATCTTCGATATGATCTTTGAAGGTGACCAATTGGCGCACTTTATAGGCAAAGAATATACCGCTGAGCAATACACCCGTTAGCACACCGATAGACAGATCATGCGTCCAGACCACCATGACGACGGTTGCTACCATCACTACGCTAGAAGGCCAAGGGTGATGGCGAATTTCGGTAAAGCTCTGCCAGCGGAATGTGCTGATCGATACGAATATCATGATCGCGACTAAGGCAGGCATTGGGATTTGCGCGACCCAATCACCCAGAGCAACAATGAGGATAAGCAGCATGACACCCGCTACGAAAGTAGAGAGACGGCGACGACCGCCTGATTTTATGTTAATCACCGATTGACCAATCATAGCACAGCCGCCCATGCCGCCGATAAAGCCAGTCACGAAATTGGCAATGCCTTGGCCATAAGTTTCGCGCTTTTTATCGCTGCGTGTTTCGGTCATATCATCAACGATTGATGCGGTAAGCAGGGATTCGAGCAAACCAACAGCCGCCATCGCCAGAGAATAAGGCGCTATGATTTGTAGTGTTTCCCAAGTGATTGGAATTTCGGGGATATGAAACCAAGGAATTGTCTCCGGTAATTTCCCTGTGTCGCCGACGGTGGTGACATCTAATTTGAAATAAATAGAAACTGCTGCGATTAAAACAATCGCCACCAATGGCGCTGGCACGGCCTTTGTAATATAGGGTATGCCGTAAATCATGGCGAGGCCAGCGGCGACCATAATATAGGTTGTT
This sequence comes from uncultured Sphingorhabdus sp., assembly GCA_947492905.1. Classification (GTDB taxonomy): domain Bacteria; phylum Pseudomonadota; class Alphaproteobacteria; order Sphingomonadales; family Sphingomonadaceae; genus Sphingorhabdus_B. Next base: position 844,097 of record CANLOL010000001.1, read on the forward strand.
GCTGTGAAATTATCACCCATGAGCATTGGCAATTGCGCCATAAATATGAGGATCGCGAGCGCATTAACAAAGCCCGTTATCACACTGCGCGATACAAAACGCATCAGCAAGTCGAGCCGCAGCAGGGCAGCAATGGCTTGGAAAATTCCCATCAATATGGTTGCGGCGAACAGATATTCGACACCATAATCGCGCACCAACGGAACCACCAAAACAGCAATAGCCGCCGTAGCCGCGCTAATCATGCCGGGGCGACCGCCAATGATAGAAATGATAACAGCGATTGAGAAGCTAGCATAGAGGCCGACGCGCGGGTCTACGCCTGCGATTATGGAAAAACCGATGGCTTCTGGAATTAGCGCGAGTGCAACGACAAGGCCGGACAAAAATTCAGCTTTTGGGTTGGATAACCAATCGCGTTTAAAATCGCTGTGAATTGCCATGCTCTATTGCCTCTGAATATATATTGTTTTGATAATTTATGTTGCGCTGCAAAATTCACTCCGCTTTAGGCAAAGAGCGTTTAAGGTCAAGAAAATTAATATTATATCTTGTAATGCGAACATTTTGTTCTTATTAGAATGGTGCACAGATATTCGATTTGTGATTGTTTATTTTTTTTGACTATTAAGGAGTGAAATATGAAATTCTCTAAGAAAACAGGTCTTTTATTTGCAGCAGCTTCTGCTCTAGTTATTGCTGGATGCTCAACAGAATCAGTTGATGATAGCGAAACCACAGAAACAGAAGCCAAAACTGAAAAAGCAGCATGGGGCTATGGCGAGGCTGATGGCCCATCAGCTTGGGGCGATTTGAGCGAAGAATATGCAACCTGCAAAACAGGCAAAGAGCAATCACCGATTGATCTACCTGCTGCAAGTGATGCAAATATTACGCAAGTTTCAGTTAACTATGGTGCAAGCGAAGCCAAGATTGTCAACAAAGGCTATACCGTACAAGCCGATTTTGAATCTGGTTTCACAATGACCTCTGGTGAAACTGAATATGGTCTGGTTCAGTTCCATATGCACACACCATCGGAAAATACGATTGCCGGCAAAGCATTTCCATTAACGGCGCATCTTGTGCATGCGACAGAAGGCGGCGACTTAGCTGTTTTGGGTCTGATGTTCGAAGAAGGCGAAGCCAATCCGCAATTGCAAGCAATGCTTGATAATGTTGATGGCGCAGTCAGCATCGATGTGGCTGCTATGTTACCAGCAAGCCTAGATGTTTATAATTTCGCTGGTTCATTGACTACTCCGCCATGTAGCGAAGGTGTTAATTGGCATGTTGCGACAACGCCAGTAACAGCGAGCAAGGAACAGATTGAAGCCTTGAACGGATTAATGGGCAATAATGCGCGTCCTGTTCAACTGCTAAACGATCGTATATTATAATCTTACCCCTTGATCTACTCGATCAATAAAATTGGCCTCGCAGCGATGCGGGGCCTTTTTTGATGCGGGACTGTTATTTATGGCCGATCAAAAAAATCAACCTCGCCAGTATTGAAATTATAATAAGCGCCAACGACTTTTAGAGTGCCAGCATCTTGAGGCTCGCGCAAAATAGGATCGGTGGCATTGCGCAACATTTGCACTTGGCGGCTAACATTGGCGCGAATGCTATTTTCCAGCAATGCATCTTCATCGCTGCCATCGGATTTTAATACGGACGGGATAATCGGTTCGATCATGCGGCCAATGCTGCCTGGGAATATAGTATTATCCTGCACGACACTGATGGCCGCTGCTACCGCGCCGCAGCTTTGATGCCCCATCACCACGACCAATGGCACGCCCAGCGGACCAACGGCAAATTCAATCGAACCGAGCGCCACTGTATCAATGGTATTGCCAGCATTACGTACGATGAACAATTCACCCAATCCGCGGCCAAACAAAAGCTCTGGTGATACGCGGCTATCGCTACAACTCAGATAGGCTGCCATAGGCGCTTGGGCCTTGGCCAGTTCAAGGCGTAATTTGGGATCGGCGGGAATATCTTGCGCTTCACCACTTAAAAAGCGTTTATTGCCCTCAATGAGCAGCTCTAATGCTTCATCAGGATTGGCGGTAGTGCGAACAACGTCAGTCATAAATAAGCCCTTATAAAGTTTGGGCATTCATAGTGGGGTGATATGCAAATGTATAGTGTTCAGATCACGAATTAACAGTGATCACCCTGCGCTTGTTTCAATATTGCCCCTCATCCATAAACTTTTTTTCAAAAGCTCTCAAAAATAATGGAACCCATGACGTATGATTATGCGCTGAGTTCTCAAATCGTATGTCCACTGTTGATCCTAAGGCTTCAATCTCTTGCGCATATATTTTTGTATCAGCGGCAAAGGCCTCTTCATATTTCCCTGCACCAAAACTAAAATTAATAGAGTTTAAGCTTCTAGAGTTGCTTTTATTTATGACCTCACTGGGAGTTCCTGCTGGTGAAAAAGACCATACGGTTTCTGTAAATTTTGGATATTCGGTTGCAAAACTAACCACCCATGCACCACCTGCTGACTTTCCAGTTAAAATTCTTCCAGAGGCCCCTTCATCATACCCTAAATGGGCTTCAATTTCTGGAACAAGTTTCAAACGAAAATTTGACGCATAAGCAGCATAAAGTGATCCGTCAGAATCAACAATAGAATTACTCTTCATATATTCAAGCAATCGCGTGTCACTATCTCCTGATTCAAAACCTACAAATGCTATATTGGGTATGGCTGCTTTTTTTGATTTAAAGAAAGCTATTAGAGAACGAACATATGGATAAATGTCAGATCCATCTTTTGCATATATGATATGATCTGGACTGCGGTCTGGATAGGCTCTGTAGATGTATATATCTCTATCGAAATTATCTGAAGAAAACTTATTTATATTATCTTGGTCAATACCATCTGATAAATTGCTATATATGCTTTGATATTGATCGAGCTCATTGAAAATAAATTTGTCCCCTATAAATGATTTCTGTCCTAATAAGCTAATTTCGAAAAAGCTATCAATAGGCAGCCTAAATTGTGCAAAATGGAAACTCCCAATATCTGGTCTTTTGATAATGCGTAAAGGGGACTGTATATCACAACAAATAAAAGAGACAGAAGATGGGTTCAGAGCGTATACCTTTAAAATAGGTGGCTCATATTGAACGTTAAATTCACCTGAATAATCATCCATTTGCACTAGCTTTTTAAGATAGGGTTCCCAATCACTATCATCTTTCGGTATCAATTCGCATATGCCAATGGTTTTGGTATCACATGGCTTTTCTGGTGCAATATGTGACAATATATGAGAGAGGCTATCGTCACTCTGCTGAGCATTAACATTATAACCAACTAATAGCGATGCAGCCATTGCCATAATTATAATGCCGAATGACTTATAATGCATATTGATTTTACCCCCAAAACCACATGGCGGATGCACCAGCGGCGGCGGATAGTGCGCCAAAGATAAAGCTGCGCCAAAAACCACCGCCTGAACTGGCATTCTTATCCCACATCAATTTAACTTCGGGCAGGGGCGGGGCTTCGGGTGCGCCCCCTTTGCGCGGAATTTGCTCATCCAAACGCCTAACAATATCGGGCAGCATTGCTAATGTTTTGACATTGTCTCTGATACCATCGGCCAGCGCCGCCTCTGGGCCAAGCTCGCCGCGGATCCAATCTTTCACATAAGGGCCGCTTATATCCCACATGTTGATACCCGGATGCAGCTGCGTTGCAATCCCCTCTACCATCACCATTGTTTTTTGCAGCAATAGAAGATGCGGCTGGGTCTGCATGTCAAAATCGCGCGTTATCGCAAACAGGCTATCGAGCATTTGCCCAACCGATAATTCGCTCACTGGTTTGCCGCGCGTTGGTTCACCCACAGCGCGCAATGCGGTCGCAAATTCATCGACATTATGATAGCTGGGCACATATTGCGCTTCGAAATGAATTTCGGCGACGCGCTTATAATTACCCGTTGTCAAACCATAGAGAATCTCAGCAAGCCAATAGCGCGCCTTTTTATTGATCCGCCCCATGATACCAAAATCAATCGCCGTGATGCTGCCGTCACTATTTACGAACAAATTGCCTTGGTGCATATCGGCGTGAAAATAGCCTTCGGATATGGCTTGGCGCAAAAATGTAAGCACCAATGTTTTGGCCAATTCTTCTAGGTCATGGCCAGCGGCTTTTAAGGCATCAGTATTGGATATTTTGATACCATCAACCCATTCCAGCGTCATGACTCGGCCCGATGTTCTGTCCCAATCAATCGCGGGGATATGATAATTTCCAACCGCTTCCATCGCATCATGCAGCTCTGATGCATTGGCGGCCTCGCGGCGCAGATCAAGCTCGCGCAACGTCCAGCGTTTGAGGTTCGCAATCACCATAGCAGGGCGCAAGCGTGTGGCTTCACCGCCAAATGCTTCGAGATGCGCTGCTGCCCATTCATAAGTTTCAATGTCTTGGGCAAATTGTTCGCGGATACCGGGGCGCAATACTTTAACGGCGACATCTTTGCCATCGCTAGTAACGGCGCGGTGCACCTGAGCAATTGATGCAGCACCAACGGGTACAGGGTCTATAGATGCGAATAATTCATCGGCGCTTTTGTTCAGGCTGGTGTTAATTTCATGATATATATCGTCAAAATCGGCTGGCGGCAGATCATCTTGCAGCATTAGCAAATTTTGCACTGGCCCTTCGCCAACAATATCGGGGCGGGTCGCTAGCGTCTGCCCTAATTTAATAGCAGCAGGGCCAATCGCACGAAAAGCAGCAGCATAATCAGGTTCTTTGGGTTGGAATGTGCCAATGCGTGCGATGCGGAACAGGCGTTTTACAGGGCGCGGTGTATTACGATCAGCTTCTAGCGCGCGCAATGCTCCATGCTTGGCTAATACTCTGCCCCATTTCAGCAGCCTTATTATATGGGTGGTTGGCCTGGTCAATTTATACTTTCCATCCGCTATGTATTGCAACCAATCCGCCCATAATGGGTTCGACTTTGGTTTGGGTGAACCCTGCATTTTTAATCATTGATTCAAAGGTTTCCATATTAGGAAAGCGGTCGATAGATTCGGCTAAGTAGCGATAGCTATCTTCATCATTGGAGACCATTTTGCCGATTTGCGGTAATATTTTGTGCGAATATTGTTCATAGACTTTGTCGAATACGGGCCACTCAGTTTGCGAAAATTCCATACAGAAAAAGCGCCCACCATAGCGCAGCACTCGGTGCGCTTCGGCTAGGGCTTTGTCGATATAGGTGACATTTCTAATGCCAAAGACAATCGTATAAGCATCAAAATGTTGGTCTGGAAAATTAAGCTCTTCGGCGTTTTGTTCGCTCCATACCAATCCATCATAGCCTTTTTTAACGGCGCGCTGCATGCCAACCTCTAACATATCGGGGTTGATATCGGATACAGTGATATTGGCTCCCGATGGCAACATCCGAAAAGCAATATCGCCCGTGCCGCCCGCGACATCCAAAATATCTTCGCCAGATTTAGGCTTTACGCGGCGAACAAATTGATTTTTCCATAGCCTGTGCGTGCCGCCTGTCATGGCATCATTCATTATGTCGTAATTTTCGGCAACATTAGAGAATAATTCCCCAACCTTGCCACTTTTTTCGGCAGCATCAATATCTTTATAACCAAAGGAAACTTTTTCTTCGCTCATCGCACTATCGCCTTAAATGTTTCTTTTAAGGGCTTTAGCGAGTGAGAGGGATATCGGCAAATTAAACTTTACCTACTTTTATATTAAACTTGCTGCATAACTATTATCGCATATTAAGAGAGGCGATTGGATTATAAGAAATGCCTGAATTACCAGAAGTTGAAACCACCGTTGCAGGATTGCGCCAAGTGTTAGATGGTGAACAAATTGTCCGTGCTGAAACGCGGCGCGATAATTTGCGATGGCCTTTTCCCGCAGATCTTCGGCAACGCCTAACGGGGGCAAAGATTACAGGTCTATCACGCCGCGCCAAATATGGTTTAGTCCATACCGACCGCGATGATATAATGATTTTTCATCTGGGTATGTCTGGGCGATGGCGCATTGATCCGGAAACTATAGAAAAACATGATCATTTCATATTAGAGACGAAGAGCGGGCGTGTTGCTGCGCTCAATGATCCGCGCCGCTTTGGTTCTGTAGACATTGTCAGCAATGCACAGCTCAATGATTATAAAGCCTTTGTGACCATGGGCCCTGAACCGTTAAGCGATGATTTTACGGCGCTAATTTTGAAATCAAAACTCTCTGGTAAATCTTCTATAATAAAAACCGCATTGTTGGATCAGCGGGTTGTGGCGGGGCTTGGCAATATTTATGTGTGCGAGGCTCTTTATATGTCTGGAATATTGCCCAGCAGCAAAGCTGGGTCTATTTCAAAGCTAAGGTTAGAGAAATTGGTCTTGGCGATTAAATCTGTGCTAGCCTCGGCAATTGAGGCGGGTGGTTCTACTTTGCGCGATTTTGCAGCCCCTGACGGTGAATTGGGTTATTTTTCCAATCAATGGCTTGTTTACGGGCGCGAGAATGAATCCTGTTCAAAAGGCCATGATATAATGCGCAAGGTTGATGGCGGACGTTCAACATTTTACTGCCCTAAATGCCAAAGATGAACCTAAAGGGGCTATGAAAATAGGCAATGAAGGGCAGATATGCTGTTTTTCATTGAAAGAAGACGTTTTTCATTGACGTTGATAAGGGGAAAGGCTAGTGGCGAGCGCTTCAAAGGAAGAGTCTGTGCGACTCAACCTGCTTTATCTTAATGAATTAGAGGTTTTTTTATGGCTAATACGCCACAAGCTAAAAAACGTATCCGTCGCAACGGACGCCGTACCGAAGTTAACCGTAGCCGTTTGAGCCGCATCCGTACTTTCATCAAAGCTGTTGAAGGTGCTATTGAAGCAGGCGATAAAAAAGTTGCTGGTGAAGCTCTTAGCGCAATGCAACCCGAATTAGACCGTGGTGTTGCTAAAGGTGTATTGAACCGCAATATGGCATCTCGTAAATTGAGCCGCCTTAACAAAAAAGTGGCTGCGCTTTAATTTATTGGCCTCTTAATTTTGAGCCTTTTAATTTTAGGCCCTTAATTTTCAGAGCATCTGATTCGTTTCACACATTATAAAGATTTGACCCGTCCAACTTGTTTGTGGCGGGTTTTTCAATGTTTTCCATAGCTTAACTTTCATTATCATCTCAGCGGCATTATTTGCTGAAAATAAGCCGTGAAGATATTTTAATTTTGCTGCTAATTTTCCTATCGCAATGCTGCAAATCTAGAGTCTAGCTTTTCTGGCGATTCGGAAAAGTTTTCTTGAAGCGTTTAAGAATTTTTATATGTTTAACAATGGTTTAATCATATTTTACGCAAAACCTAGCTTTGAGTTGAGTCAATATGAATATTTTGATTATTTAAAAATTATCTTCTTGTGAGAATCTGTGAATCGCGCTTAATAGATGTTAATAATATGAGGCAGCATAAAGCTGTACCAATACATTATCTTTGGGGTGACTTACGAAACGGCATTTGCTGATTTCATGGGCGACTTTCTGTTGCTTGTGAAAATTTAATGCATGTTCCTAATCATCTTATGATGATTGGATTATATCTGCTCTATGATGGAGAGGCAGATGTTATTCCGCATGATAGTGTTGAGTAAAATTTGAGAGGGTGGCAATGACAGACAGAATGAATATGGACCATGAAAAGGCTATGGCTGATGATAAAAATCATCTTCTAAATAGTGATGAGGGTCCTAATCATTCTTCGGATAGGAATTTGGCGCAAACAACATCACGTCTAGAGGATGATTGGCAATTTATTACATCAGGTTTGCGCCGTGATTTTGGTGCGCATGTCTATGGTCAATGGATTCGCTCGCTTGAGCTTGGCGATTTTTGCCCTTTGACAGGCACACTCGAATTAATGTCTCCTTCTGATTTTTCGGCCAATTGGGTTTCCGATCATTATGCAGAGCGCATTACTCTGGCTTGGAAGTCGGCCAATCAGCATGTTAAAAATATTAAATTGCGCGCAAAACCAGGCGGCCCACGTTCAGAAAAATTAATGTCTGATCGCGAAGCCAATGTTAAAAAACTCGCTAGCGAGGCAAAGCGCCCTGCAAAAGCGCATTTAGACCCTAGCATGACATTTGAAAATTTTGTCGAGGGGCAAACCAACAGATTGGCATTGAGCGCCGCGAAACGCGTTGCAGCAACCGCAAAGCCATTGTTCAATCCGCTCTATCTGCAAGCAGCAACTGGCCAAGGCAAAACGCATTTGATGCATGCTATCGGTCATGAATATGCCAAGGTTAATCCTGATGCCCACATATTATATATGTCGGCTGAAAAATTCATGATGGAATTTGTTTCGGCGATGCGCCGCAAAGAAGTGATGGATTTCAAGGCGCGTTTGCGCGTTGCCGATATTTTATTGATTGATGATATTCAATTCATTGTTGGTAAGACATCAACCCAAGAAGAATTTTTACATACTATTGATGCCGTAATGGGCGCGGGCAAAAGACTGGTTGTCGCTGCTGATCGCGCCCCACAAGCTTTAGATGGTGTCGATCAAAGAATATTATCGCGTCTTTCTATGGGATTGGTAGCTGATATTCAGCCCGCAGATTTGGAATTGCGCCGCTCTATTCTCGAGCAGCGTCTTGCCCGTATGCCCGATTCAGGTGTTGGCGAAGATGTGGTTGAATTTTTAGCGCGTACAATCAGCCGTAATGTTCGTGAATTAGAAGGCGGCCTTAATAAATTGCTCGCTTATGCTCAATTGACGGGACGTCCCGTGACTAAGCAATTGGCCGAAGAGCAATTAAAAGATATATTAAGCGCATGCCGCCGCCGTATTACAATTGATGAAATTCAGCGCGCTGTTTGCGAATATTTCCGAATTGATCGCAGTGAAATGTCTTCTAAACGCCGTGCTCGTGCTGTGGTGCGCCCGCGTCAGGTTGCTATGTATATCGCAAAAGTGATGACACCGCGCTCTTATCCAGAGATTGGCCGTAAATTTGGCGGACGCGATCATAGCACCGTAATCCATGCTGTTCGTTTGGTAGAAGATTTGCGCCAAAGTGATAGCGATATGGATAATGATGTGCGTGCTTTATTGCGTCAATTAGAGGCTTAAGCTCAAACATTAAAATACGAAATTTCATTCAAAGTGAGCAAAATTTGGATATAAAAAAAGGCGCTGATTAAAGCGCCTTTTTTATGAAATATTGGGAATGATTATCATTCTTTCACTTTAACTTTTTTCACTTTTTTCTTGTTACTCTCTGGAGCGATAGAAATGCGTAATGTTTCACCATTACCGCCTGGGAAATCGGTGAACATGGCTTCAACCAAATTTGGAACCAAATATGTTAAATTGTTTGAACGCGATTCTGCGTTAGCCTTGCCTTCAAAAAGACGCTCGCCCGTTGCTTTATTATCGATTCTTAAATCAATATTGCTTTTATAGACGGTGAAGCTGCGAACGCTGTCAAATCCGCCGAATCCATGACCACCAAATAGATAAGGATCGTGGAAACCAAAGATAAAGCTGCTTCTGAAACCTCTTCTACCAAAACCACGGCGTCCAAATCCACGTCTACCAAAACCTCTTTTGCCAAAACGACTGCGGCCAAATCTGTTAAACCCAAAACCGCCATGGAAAGAATTAAATCCTGTTGAACGCACTACCGTTCTTTCTTCACCATCGTCAATTCCATAATCTAAGTTCACAACCAAATCAGCTTCGCTGGCATTTGCAGCTGGGATATAGCCAATTTCCTGCATTTGTTCTGCCACTAAACCGGCATAATTTGCAAATTCAAGGCCGCCTTCAAGGTCGGGATTATTGGTGGCTACAGAGAATGTCTGTCCTTGCGGTGCTGGCAGCTGTTGAAAGCGCGAGACGTCCGCTTGAAATGGTGTCGCACAAGCCCCTAATGAGAGCATCATGATGGGGGCAAAGGATAATGCTAAACGATTGGTGATTTTCTTAGACATGTCATAACTCCGTAATTGAACGCTTACTATAGGATAAGGTAGATTTTCAAAGCTGAACCTTATTTGAACATAGCAGAAAATCAGGGTTTTTGTTAAATCTAAAGAGAAAAATCATAGTAAATGATCAATTTCGTAATAATCCCAATGCCTTATAGGTTGATTCTACCGTTTTTTGTGCTTCTTCTTGGGCTTTTTTGGCCCCTTTTTCCAAAATAGCGTCTAGCATTTTATCGTCAGATTTCAGCGCAATGAAACGTTCCCGAATCGGACTTAAGGTAGAAATCATGGCATCTATAAGCGCTGGTTTAAAGTCTCCAAACCCTTTGCCTGCATGCTCTGCCAATATAGCATCAGTGCTTTTATCGGTGATAGCAGCATATATATTGACCAAATTACGGGCCTCAGCACGCCCTTCTAACCCTTCTATTTCAGATGGTAATACCTCTGCATCGGTGCGCGCTTTTTTGATCTTTTTGCTAATCATATCATCATCATCAGACAGGTTAATTCGGCTTAGATCTGATGGATCAGATTTTGACATTTTGGCACTGCCATCGCGCAATGACATAACGCGCGCTGCTGGGCCATTGATATAGGCTTCGGGTAAGGTGAATATATCTTGGCCGCTATCCCCGTTAAATTTGCTGGCTATATCGCGGGCCAGCTCAAGATGTTGTTTTTGATCATCACCCACGGGGACATGGGTCGCTTGATAAATCAAGACATCAGCAGCTTGTAAAACTGGATAGCTATATAGCCCCATGCTCGCCCGTTGTTTGTGCTTGCCCGATTTTTCCTTAAATTGAGTCATGCGATCCAACCAACCCAATGGCGTGCTGCAAAATAACATCCAAGCCAATTCAGCATGGCCGCTAACGCGTGCTTGATTGAATAATGTGGATTTATCAGGATCAACACCAGATGCGATTAACGCTGCTGCCATCTCGCGGGTATTGGCCGATAAAGCCGCAGGTTCATTGGGCACGGTAATGGCATGCAAATCGGCAAGAAAGAAAAAACATTCTGCTTCTTCCTGCATTTTGACCCAATTTTTAATCGCACCCAGATAATTGCCCAAATGCAAATTTCCAGTTGGCTGAATGCCTGATACGACGCGCATAATTTTTCCTTATTTATGTGAGCGGCTGAACCTCATGCTCGGCCTCTTAATATATTAACTTTGGTGCGATCAATAGCGCCTGTAAACCATGCCATGATAAAATAAACAATGGCCCCAGCGCCTACCAATAAAGTGATGGATGTGAAACGCTCTAAAATAGTGCCTCTGTAATAATCTGTGCCATAGCCCTCTAATAAATAGAGAATAGCGCCCATTGCGATCGCAGAAATGAAGATACGGATAATCCGCCCAAATAGATCATTTTCAATATAAAAATGACCTCTCTTTTTGAGAATGAAATAGAGTAATATTGTGTTGCACCATGCGGAAATCGCACCAGCTAATGCTAATCCAGCGACTCCATAATCATAAATAACAATGAATATGATATTGAGGGTGATGTTGATCAATAAGGATATGGCCGCTGTATAAACTGGGGTTTTTGTATCTTTGCGCGCGAAAAATCCGGGCGTTAATATTTTTACCAATACATAAGCGGGTAAGCCAAGCACGAGCATCATGACGACCGAGGCAGTCTGGCTCGCATCATCAGCAGTAAAGCGGCCATGGTTATAAATAGCCGTAATCAGAGGCTCTGCTGCAAAAAATAATCCAACGGCTGCTGGTATGGTGAGCAAGAGGCCCAATTCAATAGCATTGCTCTGAACACGCTGTGCGCCCGCTATATCATCTTTGGCGATAAATCTGGATAAAGAGGGTAATATCGCAATGCCCAACGCAATGCCAATCATGCCAAGCGGTAATTGATTTAATCGATCTGCTGCTGCTAAATAAACAAATGACCCTGTTTCCAATTGCCCTAGAAAAAATAAATCGAGAAAGCGGCTGATTTGATAGACGCCCGCACCGAATATGGCCGGAATGATTAATACGCCCAATTCTTTAACATCTGGCGTGAATTTTGGACGGTTGATTGTGACTTTGAACCCCGCTTTTCTGGTCCAATAATAGAGCCAGAGCAATTGCAACAGCCCCGCAATGGTTACGGCATAAGCCAAAGCATAGGCAATATCGGCGCTGCCATTTTCGCCATATGCCCATAATGAATAGAGCAAGGCGCTAATCATACAGATATTCAGCAACACAGGAGCAAAAGCAGCGGCCGTAAAGCGGCTGACGGAATTGAGAATTGCTGCGAATAATGTGGTGAGGCTGATGAGCGCAAGATAGGGAAATGTTATGCGGGCCAAGGCAATGGATGTTGCATTGATACGTTCACCTTTGCCAAAATCATCAAATAACCATAATACACCTGGCATCGCGATCATAATGATGGCGGAAAAAAATATCAAAATTGGGACAAATATTGATAATATCTCAATGGAGAAAAGCTCGGCCTTTCGCCGCCCTTCGTTATCATCACTGCCGCTTATCTTGCGGTTGAATAAGGGAACGAAAGCAGCGGAAAATGCGCCTTCTGCGAATAATCTTCGAAATATATTGGGGAGCATGAAGGCAATTTGCCATGCATCACCAATGGCGCTAGCGCCCAATAAACGCACCACCAAAATGTCCCGCACAAAACCAAATAGGCGGCTGACCAAAGTCATACCGCCTATGATTCCTGTGGATTTTAGCAGATTCATATGCGTTCCATCTGCACTATATCGCTAATTTAAGCTTCGCCAGCAGGCTGTTCATTGGCCAATTCTTCGGCCTGTGCCCGTTGCTGCATATACAGCATGTTAAAATCGATTGGATCAAGAGTGAGCGGCGGGAAGCCTGCATCGCGCGTTGCATCGGCAATTACGCGGCGTGCAAATGGGAAAATTAAGCGCGGTGCTTCGCCAAATAGAAATTCATGGGCTTGTTGCTCAGGAACATTTCTGATTCCAAACAAACCAGCATAAGAAAGCTCAACAGCATAAAGAACGCCTTGCTCAGATGTTGCTTTAGTGGTCAAAATCATTTCCACTTCATTCACTTCTTCGCTGACTTTATGGACTTGGATATTCACTTGAACATCAACCTGTGGTTGGTCTTCCCAATTTAAGCTAGAAGGAGAATTTGGATTTTCTACTGATAAATCTTTAACATATTGAAACAATAATCCAACATGCGGTTGATTATCTTCGCCATTCGCGCTCAATCGTTCTGATTTTACAGCGCCATCATCTTCTTTTACAGCGCTATCATCTTCGGCTTTTTTCTTTGCCATATTATATCTTCTTTTCCGTTCTAAAATAGAGTGACATAGGGTTGAATTTGCTTAGCATATAAATGCCATGCGTTTGAAAACCGCCTAGCAGGGCTTTGGGTTAAGAGCAACAATTTGCTGTTTATCAGATAATATCAAGATTAGATGTTTGTATTTATCAGCAATAGTAACTATATGCATCATATACGGGCCAAATATACAGGCCAAAATTTATTGGCTTCAAGCATGATGTTTATCGTCATAGATTTTGCAAGATTTTATCCCGTTAAACCTATATTCAACTATTAAAGTGATATAGGTCACCAAGAGAGACGGTGAACCATATTTTATTGGCCAATATCCCAAAAGGGATGGCAACACGGAGGTTGTGTGACTTTTGATATTGTTTTGTTAGCTATGGTAGCTGCATTTCTGGGCTTACGCCTCTATTCGGTTCTTGGTAAAAGAACAGGGCATGAGCAAAAACCAATTGCTGGTCCTCAAGATGAAGCATCTGCCAATGAAAATGCTAATAGTGATGTTGCTGACATCATGCAGCGTGCGGCTGCGAAAATAGAAGCACAAGCTTTAGAAACTGAAATGGTTGACCCTGCTGCTGAAAATTCTTTACGCGCAATTATGGCGGCCGACAGAGGCTTTAATCTACCCCAATTTAGCGCCGGCGCAAAAGCAGCCTATGAGCTAACCCTTGCATCATTTTGGAGCGGGAATCGTGAAGAGCTGCAAAAATTATGCGATGCTGATGTTTATGCCGATTTCGAAGCTGTGATAACAGCACGGGAACAAGCTGGGCAGATTGTAGAAAATAAACTTGTTCGCATTGAAAAAGTGCGCATTGTAGAGGCCGAATTTGATAGACCAATTGCACGGGTCACTGTTCGTTTCGATGCTGATATTGCGGCTCTTACGCGCGACAAAGATGGTAATGTAATCGGCGGCTCACTCTCTGATGCTATTGAAACGCATGATATTTGGACATTTGAACGCGATGTTAAAAACAGCGATAGAAATTGGACATTGACTGCGACAGATGCTGCCTAATGCAGATTAAACCTCTTGTTTCAATAGGTGGATTAAGCCTGTTACTTGCGTCTTGCTCGACTATCATTCCTCCTGGGACGAATGTTCCTGTTTCTGTGCCTGCGGCCGAAACAGCGGCTAAACCCATTGGGTCTGTGGCCCGCGAACCACTGCCAGCTCCAGAGCAACCCGGAGATGGTACAACCTCTGCAAGCTTAGGGGTGCAATTGGGTCCAAATGCTGGAGAACTTGGTATCAATGACCAAGATGCTAGCGACGCATTGGCTGCTTTTATTACATCATGCCGATCGGTTATTTGGCGCAAGGACGTTAGCGGCCTAACCGAAGGTGCGGATTGGCGCGAGCCTTGTGATGCGGCCAAAACATGGAATGATGATGCGGTATCTTTCTTTGCAACGCAATTGGTGGCGGTGCAAGTGGGCGATGGTCGTTCCTTTGCAACAGGATATTTTGAACCTGAAATAGAAGGCTCAAGAGAGAAAATTACGGGATTTGATGTTCCTGTATATGCAAAGCCTGATGATTTGCTAACCATCCCATCAGAAGATTTATCGCAAGAAGATTTGGCGCGTTTCAATGTAGAATCGGTGAGCGCTAAAACAGTGAGAGGCAAGCGTTTTGGTGAAGATGGCTATACGCTGTACGAAGACCGCGCAGAGATTGAAAATGGTTCGCTCGAAGGGCGCGGCCTTGAAATAGCTTGGGCGAAAGACCCGATAGATTTCTTTTTTTTACAAATCCAAGGTTCAGGACGCTTGCGAGCACCCGATGGCACTATCATGCGGATTGGCTATGCGAGCCAAAATGGCCATGATTATACGGGCATTGGGCGTTTGATGAATGAGCGTGGTTTGCTTGCTCCGGGCGAAGCTTCACTGCAAGGTATAACGGCATGGCTTAGGCGTAATCCCGAAGAGGGACGCAAAATTATGCAAGAAAATAAAAGCTATGTTTTCTTTCAAGAATTGACGGGCGCTGGCCCGCTTGGCGCTCTGGGCCTTCCGGTTGTGGCAGAGAGTAGCGTAGCCGCTGATCCGAAATTTACACCGCTGGGTGCGCCTGTTTGGATATCGATGGACCGTTCAGAGCCCAATGGTATGTGGATAGCGCAAGATACTGGCGGTGCTATTAAAGGGGCCAATCGTTTCGATACTTTTTGGGGTGCTGGTGAGCGCGCAAAAGCGATTTCAGGCGGTATGGCGGCGCGCGGTAGCGCATTATTATTCTTACCCAAAGCCTCTGTTGAGCGCCTAGGTCTTAATTCTGAGTCACTTGACCAATGATGCTTGGCCTGTGTTTTTAATATTTGATGCATGATGGCGCGCGATCTTAGAGATGATGAAAAAGAGCTATGGCGCAGAGTTGTCGAGAGTATTACGCCTATTGCAAGCAACAGGATAAAACATAAGGCATCGCAGGGTGAATTTACCGCTGCTCCTGCTAAGCGCATTGCCAAGCCGATAAATAATCAAGCTAGCCTAAATAAAGCCAATCCAACGCGCGCAGATTTAGCCGCCGCGCTGAGCAAGCCAATTAATGCTAATACTCCTGTTAAACGTGCAAATCGTCTAATCAATCAAGATGCGCTGAGAAACTCTCAAAGATCTGCGCATAATGGTTTGGATGGTCATTGGGAAAAACGCTTTACCAAAGGTGTGGTCATTCCAGATATCAGTATTGATTTGCATGGGGCTGGATTACAAAGCGCCTATGATCGGTTGGATGGCGCATTGGAACAGGCAAGGGCGCAAAAGCTGCGCGTAATATTGCTGGTTACGGGCCGTCAACGTCAATATGACCGTGCTAGCGGAGAGGGGCGTGGCGGTATAAGGGCCGTGATGAGCGATTGGCTCTCTGCATCGCGGCACAGCGAATATATTGCGAGCGTGCGCAATGCTCATCCGCGCCATGGCGGAGCAGGGGCATTATATATAATATTGCGCAAATAGGGTGATTAGCGTGATAGGGCAGCTGTTGCTATTTTAGAATAAATTACTGCTAGCATATCCAAATCTTCGACTTCGGCAGCCTCGTCCAATTTATGCATAGTCGCATTACGCAAGCCAAATTCCACAACAGGGCAGATAGCCGATAAAAATCGTGCATCGCTAGTGCCGCCGCTGGTTGATAATTCTGTGTCTATACCCACCGTATCTTTTATGGCTTTGCTAATTATATCAGAAAATTCACCGGGGGGCGTTAGAAAAGGTTCTCCAGAAATGCGCGCTTCTACTGAGCCTCCATATTTTTGGGCTATGGCGCTGATTTGGTCCACCAACTCTTGTCCGCTATGGCAATCATTAAATCGGATTGAGAGCCTTGCCTGTGCCTTTGCTGGAATGACATTATGCGCAGGATTGCCAACGGTCAGATCGGTAAATTCAATATTGCTGGGTTGAAACCAATCGGTTCCCTCATCCAATACAACAGCATCAACTTCGTTCATGATCGCGGTTAATTTGGTAATTGGATTATCGGCCAAATGCGGATAGGCCACATGGCCCTGCATACCATCAACTGTAATCCACATATTGACGCTTCCGCGGCGGCCTATTTTAATCATATCGCCTAATTTATTTACAGATGTTGGTTCCCCTACCAAACATAGATCGGGGACTATATTCTGCTCTTTCATATAACGCATGATGGATTTGGTGCCATAGGTTGCTGGCCCTTCCTCATCACCCGTAATAATCATGCTGATAATCCCCTTATCTGATGGGATATCCTCTAATGCTGCAATGAAAGAGGCTATGCTGCCCTTCATATCTACTGCACCGCGTCCATAGAGCAGACCATCGCGTATTTCGGGAACAAAAGGATCGCCGGTCCAACCATCGCCGGGCGGCACGACATCAACATGCCCTGCATAGGCAAAGTGCGGGCCGCTTGATCCGCGAATGGCAAATAAATTCTCAACGGGGCCATCGGGGGCTTCCCCCTCGATAAAACGATGCACATTAAATCCTAATGGCTTTAGGATCGTTTCTAAGCTGTCAAAAACTTGGCCTGTTGCAGGGGTGACACTTGGGCATATTATAAGCTTTTTAGCAATATCGCAGGCAAGGCTCATTCGGCTTCCAAAGACTCTATCTTAGCATCCAAATCTATCATCCGTGTGGACAATACTTCATTGCCTTTATTATAGAGTTCAGGCGTGTCTGGGCCAGCACCTATCTCCTTAAGCTTGGCATCGCGCTCATATAATAATTCTTCTATCTCATCGCTATAAAGTTGGACCATTGCGGTAATCAGCTTATTGACCAGCTTATCCTCTCTTGTGTCATCGACATTATAAAGAGGCATATGATTGGTCATTGTCTTGGCAGGATACATCCATTCATCCGTAACCCAGCGGTTGGTCGTAAACCATTCGCGCGGTATTCCATTTTTATCAATGGATAGGGCCACCAAATGCGACACACGGGCTTTTTTCTTATTTCTATAATGAACAGGCTTAGCAATGGTGCGTGATGCTTTTTTAATCTGTGTTTTATCAAGGAACAGATGGAAATGTCCATGTTCATCGGGACTGCGAGACCCCGGTTTGTGAACATGATAATACCAGCGCGCCTGGCAGCTTTTGCTGCGTGCATCTAGTTTGGGATAATGTTCCCACCATTTAATATCATCTTCTGGCAACACGCGTTGCATCAGAGGCTTACCTTCTTGGGCCATGGCCACAATCGTTTCAATTACAGTTTCAGCTGCAGCCAATTGCACTTTACGTTTATCTGCCATATTGAAAACACTCCGAATTATTAGGCCATTATGATATGTGAATAATATAGGGATTATTTCATAATTTATAAGCGAAATTTTCGATTAGCTTAATTTATTTATCGCCCATAAAAAAAGACGACGCCGTGAAGCGCCGCCTTCTTTTAAATTTAAGCTAAGCTTTAGTTAGCTGCACATGCTGCTGCACAAGCTGCGCCGCATACTGCGTCTTTAGCTGCACAAGCTGCATCGCTAGCTGCACAAGCTGCGCCACATGCTGCACATGCCGCGCCGCAAGCTGCACAAGCTGCTGCACATGCTGCGCCACAAGCTGCTGCACATGCTGCACAACCAGCTGCACACGCTGCACAACCAGCTGCACATGCTGCACAACCAGCAGCACAAGCTGCGTCACATGCTGCACATTCAACAGCACAAGCTGCGTCAGTTGCAGTTTCAGATGAACATGCGCTTGTTGCGATTGCAAGACCGCCAGCTACTGCTAGCATAGATGCAAGTTTAGTTTTTCTCATTTTTGGTCCTTTCCTTCCTACTCGATCACCACTCATTGTTAACAATCGATCAGGGTTTTTTCCTGTACAATCTAAAATCATGGCCGTCGATCGAGTTAAACGCGACCGACGAAACTTTCGGCTACAACACCTTTACGGCTTAGTATAGATAAAATTTGTTGGAAATTAAGGTTAAATCACTTAAGTTATTCAAAAATAATCATTTTTTATATTGAATAAAATGTAAATTATTTTGCAATTGTGATAAAATTTCGAAAAAATAACAATTTTTGAATGAATCGGACGAAGAATGTTCATGATTCATTAAAAGATAAAGCTATGATTCTGATAATTATATTTCAAATCCACGCTATATATTTGCAATAGTGATAAGATGTTAACGCTTAAAACGGTCCAGTATCCATTTCTCAGCCAATGCATCTTCATACCAATTTTCAATCCAGCTATGCTCTAATATCGCATCGCAATAGGCTTGGGCAAATCCGGGTAAAACAAAGCCATACGTCTTAAAACGGCTGACGATTGGCGCATACATAATATCAGCCGCACTAAATGTGCCAAACAAATAAGGGCCATTGCCGCCAAAACGCGATCTTGCCTCTGCCCATAAAGCAACTATCCTGATAGCATCTTGCTTCGCCGCTTCGCTCGGCTCAAAATCATTATAATGTTGTTTGATATTCATGGGGCATTCTGAACGCAGGGCTTGAAAGCTTGAATGCATCTCTGCTGATAGGCTGCGTGCCATAGCATTGGCGGATGGATCTTTTGGCCAAAATCTATCATTGCCAACTTTTTCAGCTAACCAGTCGATAATGGCAAGCGAGTCCCAAACGACTATATCTTTGTCCCATAATATTGGAACTTTGCCGTTTGATGGGATTAAATCCTTTTGCGCTTTGCGCTTTTCCCAACCATTACCATAGAGCGATACAGTCTCTTCTTCAAAGCCTATGCCCGACTGTTTACAAGCGAGCCAACCGCGCAATGACCAGCTAGAGTAATTTTTATTTCCAATGATTAATTTCATAATATGTCCCAAATTATATGAAGATTATAAAATTTAATAGCCTAATGCAGCGTCCAATATAGTTTCGCGTAATTCCGCAATTCCCATCTTTTTTTCCGCAGAAGTTACCGATATTTCTGGAAAAGCAGCAGGATGTTTCGCCAAAGCTGCTAGTGTCTGCGCTTTGACACGCTCTAATTCGCTATTTTTAATCTTATCGGCTTTGGTGAGGATGATGCGATAGCTTACTGCGGCTTCATCGAGCATTTTCATAATATCATGATCAACATCTTTTACGCCGCGCCGGCTATCAATAAGGACAAATGTGCGCTTTAAGACCTGACGTCCGCGCAGATAATCATTGATAAGATGCCGCCATTTTTTGACCGTTTGAATAGGCGCTTTCGCATAACCATAGCCGGGCATATCGACGATACGAAAAAGCAATGGATCTCCAACGTCGAAGAAATTTAATTCTTGGGTGCGCCCCGGTGTATTGGATGCTCGGGCCAGACCATTGCGTTTGGTGACAGCATTAATCAATGACGATTTGCCCACATTAGAACGGCCAGCAAATGCGACTTCTATCACTTCTGGATCAGGCAGAAATTCTAATTTCGGGGCCGATCGCAAAAATGCAATGGGCCCAGAGAATATCCGATTGGCGCGTTCTGCGCTGCTCTCTTCTGCCTCTTTCATGACGAATTTAAGACCCTGATGCTTTTTTGGCAGCTTTCTCGGCCGCTTTTTCAGCAGCTTCTTTGGCCATTTGTTCTTTGATTTGCGGATAGCGCGAATAGAGCCATTTTTGCTGTGCAATGGTAAGTAGGTTTGAAACCACCCAATAAAGCTGCAATCCTGCGGCAAAAGGTGCCATCACAAACATTAAGAACCACGGCATAAGGCCAAATATCTGCTTTTGAATTTCATCGGTTGGCGGCGGATTAAGACGCATCATGCCCCACATCGATACACCCAATAAGATTGGCAAAATACCAATGGCGATAAAAGATGGCGGCGTGAAGGGTAGCAAACCAAACAAATTGATTGGCGTTAATGGATCGGGAACCGAGAGATCTTTAATCCATAGAATGAATGGCTGGTGGCGCATTTCAATCGATAGCAAGAGCAATTTATAGAGCGCAAAGAAAATTGGTATTTGGATTAATATAGGCAAACAACCCGCCAAAGGATTGGCTTTTTCCTCTTTATAGAGGTTCATAATAGCTTGCTGCTGCTTTTGTTTATCGTCCTTAAATTTTTCCTGAATTTTCTTCATCTTAGGCTGCAATGTGCGCATAACGGCCATGGATTTAAACTGTTTTTGTGCGATGGGGAACATCAGGCCACGCACCACAACAGTTAGGCCAATGATGGCAAAGCCAAAATTACCAAACCATCCGAAAAAAGTGTTTAATATGAGAAAGAAGAATTTCTCAATCACACGGAACCAGCCCCAATCAATGGCGAGGTCTAATTTAGGCACGCCATATTCATCGGTATATTTATCCAAAATCACAACTTCTTTTGCACCAGCAAATAGGCGGCTATCATGCGATATGCTCGCACCCGCTGCGACTTTATCTTGGGTTTCGCGTACCATGATGGTTTGATAATTGCCATCGGGCGCGGTGAATTTGGCTTTGATAGAGGCGGATTGATCGGGGATAAGAGCGCCGAGCCAATATTTGTCGGTAAAGCCTAACCAGCCGCCCTTTGAAGCAAAATCAACGCCATTGGGCGCTTCATCGACATCATCATATTCCCAATCATAATCGGCAACATCGTTAAACACACCCATTGGGCCAACATGGACATTCCAAAACCCTTGATCTTCGGGCACGGTTGCACGGTTTAATAATCCAAAGGGCGCAATTTCAACATCCTGAGCCGCTTTATTTTGCGCTACAGTGTTTTGAGGCGCTGTATCACCATCATTTTCCGCATTTTCTTCTGTTGCGTTTTGGATAGTTGTTTGACCGCCATTATTTGTGAATTTTTGCGTGACATTGATCATATAATTTTCATCAATAGAAAATAATATCTCAAATTTCTGACCTTGGGGATTGGTCCATTCCAATGTGACAGGGCTGCCTGGCGATAATGTGGTCGCAGAAGGCGTCCAGACCGTTTTCGTATCGGGCAATTGCGCGCCTTTACCAACCCAACCAAAGCTCGCATAATAAGCATCTTTGGTGCCTACTGGCGCGAATAGACGTACTTTGGGCGAATCTTCGGCCAATTCTGTACGGTGGGCAAGCAACAATATATCATCTATTTTTGCACCCTCAAGATTGATAGAGCCTGATAATTTAGGCGTTTCAATTTTAACGCGCGCATTGGTTTTTAGCGCTTGGGCTACTGTTAATATTTTCTTGGGCGCTGCATTGGCATTCAGGCCGCTAATATCAGATGAACTGCCCGTGCTGGCACCAGATTTATCAGCCTTTTGCGCTGCTATTTGCTCGGCCGTAGGCTCAGGCTGTGGAAAGAAATAATCTGCTACATAGGGCCATCCAAATAATACTAAACCCGTTAGCAGGACGGCCAATATCAAATTCCGGCGATCTTCCACGTTAAAATTCCCTATTTTTCTTTGTCGTTACTGTTGCATGGAACAGGATCATATCCACATCCACCCCATGGGTGACAGCGCAATAGCCGTTTAATGCCAAGCCATCCACCTTTAATTGCGCCAAATTTTTGAACAGCCTCTATCATATAGCTGGAGCAGCTTGGGCTATAACGGCAAGACGGCGGTAAAATCCGCGATGGGCCCCATTGCCATAATTTTGCAATCAAGATTATGGCCTGTCCTATCATCTGTTTTTTTCTTGAGTATCGCTTTGGGATATGTCTTGAGAGTCGGCCCTAGGCTTAGCTTTTCCGACTTTGCTCAGTGCCAATATCATATCTTCGCGCATCAATGCATATTCGCGGTCTATTCCGCCAATCCTGCCGATTAATATATGATCAGCGCCTGCTTTCCCGCCATTGGCCAAAAATTCTCGCGCCAATGAACGCAAACGTCTTTTCAGGGCATTGCGTACAACCGCATTGCCGATTTTTTTGGTCACTGTGATGCCCAAACGCAGCGAATCGTCTCCATCTTTGCGATCATGGACCAATAAAACAAAACCTTTGGTAGCGAATCGGCGACCTTTATTGGCGGCCAGAAAATCTGACCGGTTTTGAATCATATTATAAGGTTTGAATTTTACACTCATAGCGCACAATCATTAGGCGCTATAGCGGCCATTACATTATCATTATGGCCAATGCTAACAATGATATGTTTAAGCTGAAAGGCTTTTACGACCACGTCCACGGCGCGCATTCAGGATTTTACGGCCATTGGCATCTGCCATACGATGACGGAATCCGTGGCGACGCTTGCGTACAAGGTTGCTTGGCTGAAAGGTCCGTTTCATGGCTGTAATCCTCAAAAAAATATATATCGTAAAAATAAAAACTGCCCGCTAATAGATAACGCGCAGTCACTGTTGCGGCTCAAATATGACGGAAGCGGCGATAAGTCAAGTATAGAAAGGGCGTCATACGCTATAATTTTAGCAGTTTTGCAAAATCACATGCGATTAAAACGCCCTAAATTATTTATCATCCAGCAGATTTAAGGGCTGCTAATGCTTCGCTTGGTTCTAAACGCAGACGGTAATCGCGGTTCACATCAGCCAAGATTATTTCACCGCCTTTAGCAACCACAAATGTCGCAGGAATAGGCAATGTCCAACCGCTATTATCGTTTAAGGCGGCCAGATCCATGCCAAAGCCATTATATACGGCTTGTAATTTTTCGGGCAATTCAAACATCAATCCAATTTCTTTGGCAAAGCTGTTGCCACTATCGGTCAGCACAGGAAAAGAGAGTTGGTTCTTCTCAATTGTACTGAGTGAATTATCGGGTTTTTCTGGTGTGACGGCGGCTAATGTTGCGCCTAATGATGTTATGTCGCTGAGCAAATCTTGATAAGCTTTTAGTTCCAAATTGCAATAAGGACACCAACCACCGCGATAAAAAGTGATGATAGCAGGGCTATGCGCATATAATGCACCAGAAGAGGTGCTATTACCCATAGCATCGGTTAATTTCACATCAGGCATCATATCGCCAGCTTTTAGGGCATTATCACCAACGCCTTGCGCATCCAATTCTGCGGCAGCTTCCATCATGATATTCAATGCCTCTGGCGGTATGCGCTTGATACCTTGGGCCGATGTTTCAGCAAGAATTTCTTTTAATGACGCCATAATATGCTCCTATGTTGGGGGATAAGATGCCATTAAAATGTGTATGGTTTAATCAATTTACAAGAGCGATAGCAATTAACGCCCGAATAAACGCTTCACTTGTTCTTTGAAAGGCGGGAGCGGCGGCATTTCCTTTTGCCCTTTGCGGCGCAAAGCCCAATCTGTCCAGCGGCCATATTCAGGAAATTTGCGTTTAAATTTTATGTAGAGCCCTTTTGCCCAGCGTGAATTTTTCAGAACAAGAGCCAGACCAATTGGGAATATGATGATAAAACCTGGCCCTGGAATTGCGCCGACTATGGGGGATATGATTATGCAAAACCAGCCAAGCCACAGCATAGCAATGCGGCGAGTTTGCTTGTTAATGATACGTTTGGATAATGGTTTATCATCTATATTGAGCGCAGGCGAAGCCTTATCATGCGCATTTTTATCTGGCATGTTAGGTTTGGCTTTATCGCCCTCAGTCTGATGATTATTGTGTCCCACACATTATATTTGGTGCATCGACACTCTATACGCAAGATGCTCTATTATTTATTTAGGATTAAGGCCCTAAATATTTTATCCAACAGGAACATATTTCGCGATGTCAGATTTGGTAAGATTGATAAAACTATCATGCGGCGCGCTATTGGTCATCCAATAGAAATCTTGCGCTTGCTTATTGCTCATGCCTGCTATGCTGCGATAATAGTCAATATAGCTTTTGTGCACAGGATGATCGGCGTCATAATCATGCGGCTCTAGTCCGTCTTCATCTATCCAGCTGTGTACAGCAAAATTAGCACTTGGATGAGCGGTGCGTTTTTTGCCGGCTAAAAATAGCTCTACACCGCCAGAGCGCACGGATCCATTTTGCGGGATGTGGGTTGCTATACCCAGTGCATTAATCTTGGCTGCGAGGGCTAGATTAACCTCATCATCAACCGTACCAGCAACATCGACCATATCGATTTGCTTAACCGAAGGATAAGCGGCGATCATTTGGTTAAAACGATCCATGCTATAGCTATCGGTTGTCCCAACCATTTCGGCGCGATCCGATGAAATAACGCGGAAACTACCATAGGTCGCTATAGCTTTGTTAGGAACAGCGGTAAAATTTTGATCGGGAATATAGCGCGTTACTGTGTCCGTATAGATATAGGATTCTTCATAGGTCGTAATTGTTTCCGTCGTGCCATTGTCGGAAATTATCACTTCGCGAAATGTAACGCTATCATTGGTTAGACCAGCACTATTATCAACTTCTAAGCTAATATTTTGCGCATAGGCAGTGGATATTAGGTTAGGCGAAAACAATAATATCGCCATCATTAAGCCATAAAAATACTGGCTATGCGATGCTTTATTGGTTTCGCTATCAAGGAATAGATTCTTTATCATGAGGATGGGTATAAAAAACCATCCCTGCTATTTGTTTCACAACAATAGTGAAGAAAAAATTTACCCTATAAAAATAAACTTCCTATGCAAGCCTCTAAATTTTAGTTTTAAATTCACCAGAGTAAAAATCGAAACAATATAATGGAGGGGTATTTTCAAATAATACATCTGTTGTATGCATTATTGAAACACATTCATATTTTTCAGTATAAACAACTAAGCCTACTACATTTTCTTCTTTAATTATTTTAAAGTAATTTGGCCTGTCAAGTCTAAGCATTTCCTTTGCTTTTAAGAATTTTGAGTCATCATTTCCATAAAAATGAATTAAATTATTTTTTTCGATTTTATCGTTACAAGCAGATAAAATTGATAATGTTAGTATTAGCACAAGTTTTTTCATAATTAATTACCTAGCATCGCATAATAAAGTTCATGTAATCAATATAATCTGTTCCCTAAACCCTGTTTGTCAATATGGCCTAATTCCCACTGGTGAATATAGAGTGATTTACAAGTAATAGATCATTATTATCCACAACTGTTATAATTATTATATTTATAATTGTGTCTTTCAATATTAATATTTATACGATTGTTATTATACAATAAATAAAATGTAATTTGCTGCTGGACTCATCACAATAAATTCCATAACAAGAACAAATAGTGAATATAGGAGCAAGACTATCGTCGCACTCGTATCAACAGTGGCCTATTTGGGTTTGGAGGCCCGCAGCATAGAAGTGCAATGCCAAATTGCGCCGGGAATGCCAGCCTTTGTAATAGTGGGTTTGCCCGATAAAGCCGTTGCAGAGAGCCGCGAGCGTGTGCGCGCAGCTCTATCTGCTATTGGATTATCGCTGCCGCCAAAACGTATCACTGTTAATTTATCGCCTGCTGATTTGCCCAAAGAAGGATCGCATTATGATCTGCCCATAGCAATGGCTCTATTGGGCGCTATGGGTTTAATCGATGCAGAAATATTGGCGCAATATTTTGCGGTTGGAGAGCTGAGCTTAGACTCGCGCCTTGCACCATCGCCGGGTGTATTATTGGCCGCGCTTCATGCTTCGTCGCACGAAATGGGGTTGATATGCCCCGCCAGTCAAGGCAGCGAAGCAGCATGGGCAGGGGAAATTGATGTGCTGGCTTCGCCCGATTTATTATCTTTGCTCAATCATATGAAAGGGCAAAGCTTACTGAGCGCGCCTGTACCATTGTCTGCGGATGCCCCCAAAATAGAGGCAGATTTGCGTCAAGTAAAAGGGCAAGAAACGGCCAAACGCGCGCTAGAAATTGCAGCGGCTGGCGGGCATAATTTGCTGATGTCAGGCCCACCTGGTGCGGGTAAATCTCTGATGG
Source organism: uncultured Sphingorhabdus sp. (assembly GCA_947492905.1). Classification (GTDB taxonomy): domain Bacteria; phylum Pseudomonadota; class Alphaproteobacteria; order Sphingomonadales; family Sphingomonadaceae; genus Sphingorhabdus_B. The sequence goes on from CANLOL010000001.1 coordinate 870,767, forward strand.
CGTCTTGTTTGCCCGGCATATTACCGCCGCTATCACCAGCAGAAGCGCTAGAAGTATCTATGGTGGCATCGGTCGCAGGGACATTAGAGGGCGGAAAATTAGTGCGATCACGCCCCTTTCGCGCACCGCACCATAGCGCATCAATGCCAGCTTTGGTTGGCGGCGGATTAAAAGTGCGTCCCGGCGAAGTAAGCTTAGCACATTTGGGAGTGTTGTTTCTGGATGAGCTGCCCGAATTTCAGCGCGCAACTCTGGATAGTTTGCGCCAACCATTGGAAACTGGAACAGTCAGCATCGCGCGGGCGAATACCCATGTGACTTTTCCTGCATCAGTACAATTAATTGCGGCGATGAACCCATGCCGCTGTGGCCATTTGGCGGACGCTGCATTGGCCTGTTCAAGAGCACCGCGCTGTGCTGCTGATTATCAAGGCAAAATATCCGGCCCATTGCTCGATAGGATCGATCTACATGTCGAGGTAGAAGCAGTGAGCGCTGCTGATATGATATTGCCGCCACCTGCTGAGGGATCAGAGCAAGTGGCAGAGAGAGTTGCCGCAGCACGGCAAAGACAAAGCGCGCGTTATGAAAATAGTGAAGCGCGGACGAATGCTGATATTAATGGCGATGATTTGCAAAATTTTGCCCATCCTGATGAAGCGGGACAGACATTATTAACCCAAGCAGCAGATGCGATGCGATTATCGGCGCGTGGCTATACACGGGTGCTAAGGGTTGCGCGGACAATAGCAGATTTAGCAGGCGATAGAGATATATCGCGCATTCATATTGCCGAGGCATTATCGTATCGGCGGACATCTCCGATAAATTAATTTTGTAAAATCATGTTAGAAAATGAACTTTTTTCTTACTAACTGCAACTAATTAGCCAATTGGAGCGAATGTTTCATTATAGAATATATTTTATGGGATTCATTATGAAGGCGAGTATTGCCCTTTTCACAGCTTTATTGGTTACGCCAATACCAAGTCATGCATCAGAGAATAGAGAAAATGCGTCTTTGGAACGCAGCAAAGCGCCCGTTGAAGTGCTTTTTTATAATGTCGCTGATCCCGCTATAGCGTTTGACCATAGTGCTTTTGACCAATTATTGCAAAATCATGTGAAGCCTATTTCGGGCAGCAGTGCTGTGGATTATGAAGGTTTCAAAAGAGACAGGACTATATTACGAAACTATTTGCAATCGCTTTCCACTGTATCGCAAGAGATGTTTGATAGTTGGTCAAATGAATATCAATTGGCCTTTCTTATCAATGCTTATAATGCAGGAACGATTGAGCTGATTTTAACGCGCTATCCTAACCTAAAGTCTATTCGTCAAATTTCATCGCCATGGGGTAAGAAATTTGTCAGTCTTTTTGGTAAAAAATTCTCATTGGATAATATCGAACATGATATGATCCGTGGCAGTGGTCGTTATAATGAACCGCGCATCCATTTTGCCGTTAATTGCGCAAGTATTGGGTGTCCGCCGCTTTTAAATGCAGCCTATAAAGGCGAAACTTTGGATGCTCAATTAGAGGCCTCTACCAAATTATTTTTATCTGATAAAAGCCGTAATTTTTATGATGGTAAGCGGTTAAATGTTTCCAAAATATTCAGCTGGTATCGTAAAGATTTTGAACAAGGCTGGGGCGGCGCGAATAGTTTAGCCGAATTTCTATCGCTTTATCGGGAGTCGCTCTCGTTAAATGATGACCAAGTGCGGGCGTTAGTAAGTGGCGATATTAAAATTAAATCGACATCCTATGATTGGGATCTCAATAGCATATAATCTGATTATTCTGGGGAAGTTACAATGCATATATCCGTAAAACCAATAGCGATAATGGCTCTGGGCGGCGTGATGTTGAGCGGCGCTGCTGTTTATGGTCAATCTGCTGTTGTGAAGATTAGCAATTTTGCAAACGGGACTAGCGGTTGGAGCGTACAGCGCATTGATAAAAAAGTGAAAGCCACTGTATTTTCTGCCAAAAAAATAGACGGTGTTTCTGCTGTTCAAGCTTATTCTAATAACAGCATGGCTTTGTTGGTAAAGAAAACGACAGTTAATTTGGCGAAAACGCCTGTTCTATGTTGGCGCTGGCGGGTTAGTCGCACTATGTCCGCTGCTGATATCACCAAAAAGTCAGGCGATGACCAAGCCGCCCGTATCTATATTGGTTTAGATTTACCGCGCAGTGCAATTTCCTTTGGCACACGCGTAAAACTTGCTGCGGCGCGCTCTGGTAGCAAAACACGTATACCCGATGGCGTGATTAATTATGTATGGGATAATAAATTACCGGTCGGAACGGCCCGTCCCAATGTTTATACGAAACAGGCCAAGATTATCGTGATGCAAAGCGGAAATGGTGCTGCTAATAAATGGGTGAATGAGCGCCGTAATTTAGCACAAGATATTAGCCGTCAATTCAAGACAAATGCTGCTAAGGTGGAATCTATTGCTATATCAAGCGATACGGATAATGCGGGCGGAAGCGTTACCGCAGCATTCGCAGATATTCATTTTACTACGGCAAATGGTAAGTGCCAATTTAGCTAAATCAGTATATTATTGATTGAGACTAAAAACCAGAATTGGGTTTAACTATCTTCGTTTGATAATATGAGAGGCTCTTCGTTCGGCTCGCTATCACGATTGATGGTGGCCTTGGCTAAGTTGGGCGTATCTCCACCAGAGATATGTTTGAATTTACCCTCAACTTTGCTGCCCTGTTCAATCGTCAATGTCTCATATTGAATATCGCCACTGATGTGAGCGCTTGCTTCTATGATAAGATCGCGTGCTTCGATTGAACCATCGACTGTTCCAGCCAATCGAGCTTGTTCAGCGATAATTTTACCAGCAATTTTACTATCACTGCCCTGTACCAATGCACCGCATGCAATATCGCCTTGCACAGAGCCATCAATATGAATGTCCACTTTCGCAGCTAGATTACCAATAATTTCAACATCCGACGCAATGATCGAGAATGTGTGATTAGAACCACTCACCTTATTATTGCTTTTTGGTGCTGATGTTGGTGTCTGCTTTGGTTTTGAGAACATTAGGGTTAGCTTTCAGAAATTTGTGGGGGTTAATTGCACGACCATGATGGCGAACTTCGAAATGTAGATGTGTACCTGTTGAACGCCCAGTACTACCCATCCGGCCAATTTGAATACCACGCTCTACTTTTTGACCAACATTGACATTAAGGCGACTCAAATGAGCATAGCGAGTCATTAAGCCATTACCATGGGTAATTTCAATAGTTTTACCATAACCGCCCATCCAACCGGCTTTTGTGATGGTGCCATCTGCTGCTGCTAAAATAGGTGTGCCATAGGCTGCTTTAAAATCTAAGCCGCTGTGCATGGCGCCTCTGCCGTTAATCGGATCACGGCGATATCCAAAAGAGCTAGACAATTTATATGTTTCAGCTGGCATCGCTGATGGAATAGAAGCAAGGCCAGCTTCTAAAGCTTTCATATATTCTAGAGCTTCGGCCATTTTGGTAAAGCGTGGGTCTTCAGCTCTGCCATCGTCAAAAAACGGGATATAAGGACCGCCTCGCGCTTCTGTTTGGGCAAATTGTTTCGGATTCAAACCAAATTTGCGGATTTCTGCTTCGGCGCGCTTGGCTCTAATCTCTGCAATATTAGTAATTTTCTGTGCAAATGCTAATTGGCGCGCTTCGACTTTGGCCAAAGATGCGGCTTCTTCTGCTAATGCACCGACTTTATCAACCAATTCGCTTTTTTCAGTTGTTTCATCTTCGGTGGTAATATCAGCTTCGTTGAAAAAAGGTGCTACGGTCGCTTCTATCAAATCTTGGCGTTTGCTGAGATCTTCGGCAACTTCATCAATATCATCTTTATAGGCTGCGACCCGTTCTGCTTTGCTTTGAATACGCTCTTCTTTTTTGACGAGCGCCATGCGTTCAAGAGATACGCTATATTGATTGGCGGCCATGAACAGAGTAGCGATAACCCATGTGCATAGGATGAGCGCTATTATAGTTGCGACTATACGTTGCAACCTAGCAGATATTTTTAAAAACTTGATTTCCCCATTAGACCGCATGAAAAACTCACGATCAATAAACAAATCAGCAATTCGGTTTTTGAAACCGATAAATTTGCTACTCATGTTACTATTCACCCAAATATTTAATTTGGTACTTTTGTACCTTCATTAAAGAGTGATTTGGCTATCAGAAGCATTATGATCGGGCGAATCCGTTAACGATGAGTCGAGATGAATCGACATTTTGACGCGATGAATTGAGTTGTTAACCACAAATATCTGAAAATAATGTCAGAATTTACCCAATATTACACGAATCATTATAACCATATAAAACGATTCTTTTGTCTGGTTTTGAATATATAATATGGAATTTAGAGGACTGTTCATGGATTTTTCTGCGATAAAATACGCAAATTTAACAGATAGAATTTGATGTATTTTCTTATCACCATTACAGCTTTTATATGACTCAGAATATAATCGAAAACCTTGCTACTAATGCCCGTAAAGCCGTTAAGAAATTAGCGCTTGCCTCTACTGACCAGAAAAATGAAATATTGCATACTATCGCGGCATCGGTTCGCAACAACAGCGATGCTATTTTAGCGGCCAATGCTTTGGACATGGAGGCTGCCCAAAAAAGAGGGTTAGAAGCAGCTTTATTAGACCGTCTATTATTGAATGAAGATCGCATGGAATCCATTGCATCTGCTATAGAAAATGTAGCTTCATTGCCCGATCCAGTCGGCGATATTATAGATCAAACTCAGCCTGAAAACGGCCTTCAGCTAACGCGTGTTCGCATAGCTATTGGGGTGCTTGGGATTATTTATGAGAGCCGCCCTAATGTAACCGCCGATGCTGCTGCGCTTGCAATTAAATCTGGTAATGCTGCTATATTGCGCGGTGGCAGCGAAGCCGTGAATAGCAATCATGCGATATATAAAGCCTTTCATCAGGCTCTATCCAGTTCTGATATACCAGCAGATATTGTGCAAATTATCGGCGATCAAGACCGCAAGCATGTGGGCGATATGCTGCGCGCACAAGGATTGATTGATATGATTATTCCGCGCGGTGGGAAATCTCTGGTCAAAAGAGTCCAAGATGAAGCGCGCGTTCCAGTGTTGGCGCATCTAGATGGTATTTGCCATATCTATGTTCATGCTAGCGCCGATCCAGATATGGCGCGCGAAATTGTATTGAATGCAAAAATGCGGCGCACGGGGATTTGCGGTGCTATGGAAACATTATTAATCGATCAAAACTATCCCAAGCCTGCGCAATTGATAGATGCTCTAATTTCAGAAGGGTGCGAGCTGCGCTGCGATGATATGATAATGGAATTGGACAGTAGGACTGTTTCTGCCGATGCAGCGGATTGGGATACCGAATATTTGGATGCCATTGTTTCCGCCCGCATCGTGAGCGATTTAGATCATGCGCTAGAGCATATAGAAAATCATAGCAGCGGGCATACAGATGCGATTATTGCAGAAGATAAAACCGCCGCAGAGATATTTTTGCGCAGCGTAGATAGCGCCATTGTTATGCACAATAGTTCCACCCAATTTGCCGATGGCGGCGAATTTGGCTTGGGTGCTGAAATAGGCATAGCCACAGGACGTTTGCACGCGCGTGGACCTGTGGCTTTGGAAGGGTTAACTACCTATAAATGGATAGCACGGGGTAATGGTCATGTGCGTCCTTAATAGGCTATTCAATGCGTAATCTTATAGGCTTATTGGGGGGGTCATTCAATCCCGCTCATGGGGGGCATCGCTCTATCAGCCTATTTGCTATGGATGCATTGCAGCTAGATGAAATATGGTGGCTAGTTTCACCCGGTAATCCATTAAAGAGCGATAAAGGCATGGCCCGATTATCGCATCGCATCGCATCAGCAAAAGTGCAGTCGCGCCGCAGCAAAATAAAGGTTAGCGCTATAGAAAAACAATTGGGAACGCGCTATACCATTGATACGCTGAAACGATTAAAGCGCAAATATCCTAAGCATGAATTTATATGGTTGATGGGAGCTGATAATTTGGCGCAATTTCATCGCTGGCACAAATGGAGAGAGATTGCCCAAACCCTGCCAATCGCAGTGATTGAGAGGCCCGGTTATAATGATCGAGCGCGTTTTAGCCCTGCCATGGCCTGTTTTCGAAAATTTGTGAAAAAAATAGAATATTATAAGATAGGAAATGGCTGTAATAATCATGTTACTCCGGCATTGCTATTTTTGCGCTTTCGTCCCGATAGCCGTTCGGCTACTAAGGAGCGAAGGGCGAATCCTAATTGGTTTGATTCCTATCATAATCAAACCGTAAAAGATGACCTCACCTATGCTTTATATGTTTAAGGAAAAATTTTGACTCAATTGAACACTACCGACACCGCTGAAAATGATGCGCAAGGTTCGGTAAAATTATCAGCCACGCAATTGCATGATCTTGTTATGAAATCGATTGATGATGATAAAGGGCAAGACATTGTTTCTATCCCTTTAGCAGGGAAAAGCAGCTTAGCCGATTATATGGTTGTCGCATCGGGTACATCGACGCGGCAGGTTGCGGCTATGGCGCAAAAATTATCCGAACGCATTAAAAAGCAAGGCGGTTCTTGTCGCATAGAGGGTATGACCAATGCCGATTGGGTGCTCATTGATGCTGGTGATGTTATCATTCATCTATTCCGTCCCGAAGTGCGTAGCTTTTATAATCTGGAACGCATGTGGGCATTTGATGAAGATGGATTGCTAGAAGATAGCTCTCAAGATGAGGAAAGCGCGTAAATATTTGCATCTTGCAGATGGGTTAAATGTTAACGCTATGGCGTGAATGGCGTCTTGTGACTATAAGGCGAGCAGTTTAGAATATTTGAGATTGATATGCTGCTTCATATTATTGCGCGAGGAAAAATAGGCAATTCGCCCGAAGCGCAATTGGTTGACCGCTATATGAAGCGGATACAATGGCCTCATAAAATCACACAATTACCAGATGTCGGCGGCAAAATACCGCCTGCCGCTGCGCAAATGAAATTGATTTTGCTCGATGAAAAGGGTAAATCACCTTCTTCTATGGAATTGGCAAAAACAATCGAAGGCTGGCGCGATAATGGCGCAAATGAGCTGCGTTTCATGATTGGCGCGGCTGATGGCTTTGATGATGAGGACCGCGCACAAGCAGATATGCTGCTAAGCTTTGGCGCGATGACATGGCCGCATCTTTTGGCACGGGCTATGCTGGCGGAACAATTGTTTCGTGCTATATCTATATTATCCAACCATCCTTACCATAGAGAGGGCTAATGCGCATTATCATCCTCTCTATTTGCCTGATAATGGGTGTTTCTGTGACAGCGTCATTGCTCAGTCAGAATGTTGAGCGGCAGTCTGTATCCGCGCAAGTGGCACAAGAGCAGCGCAAGTTACGCGCTGCAAAAGAGCGAAATAGAATATCTTTGGAAAGAAGCAATGCGCTCCGCAATAGAGCAATAGAATCGGATAGCGAGAGAAATCGTTTCAATCTCGAAAAACAAGCCATTAATGCGGATATAGATGCGGCGCGGGCCAATTTGGATGCTGCAAGGGCACGTATCGCGATTATATCCCAGCGCCAAAGCATCCAACAAAGAGAGTTAGCGCAGCAAACATCGCCGATCTTACGCCTGATGGGTGCTTTGGAAAATATGACACGCCGTCCAGCATCGCTGATGATTATGCAACCACAAAGTCTCGATGATTATGTGCATTTGCGAGCTGTCATGGCCTCTGTTCAGCCAAAGATTGAGCAGCAAACCGCTGGATTGCGGGCGCAAATAGATTTGCAGCAAAGTTTGCGCAATCAACAAAAATTAGCATTAGAGTCTTTGGAAGATGCGCAAAGCGATTTGGCCGAACAGCAAGCATCGCTCGCACAATTAGAGGGCGGAAGCCGCAATGCATCGGGCGCGTTAAATGCTGATGCTGCTTTGGAGTTTGAACGGGCAATAGCCGCCGGAGAGAGGGCGCGCGATATTGTAGAAAATATCGAAAATATTCAACAAGATGATGAAGCATTAGCGGCTTTATCTGTGCTCGATGGCCCTAAATTGCGCAGCGATGATGCAGTCAATGATTTAGGCAATGATGGCGCAATTAAGAGGCAAAATGAAAATCCAGCTTATATATTACCCACACGCGCTCAAATACGATCGGGCTTTAGCGAGTTAAGCGTCAATGGTTATCGCGAACGCGGCATACGCATGATGGTTCCTGCTTCTTCTGCTATCAAGGCACCGGCTAGCGGCACTATAAAATATGCTGGCGTTTATCGTGATTTTGGCCGCATAGTCATAATTGAACATGGCGGTGGATGGTCCACATTAATTACCAATATGGCGGCTGTTTATGTGAATGAAGGGCAAGCCATTAATCAGGGTGATGATATAGGAACGGCCAAGTCTAAGGATAATGAGATTTTAATAGAGCTGCGCCGTAATGGACGGCCGATGGATATAATGGCTCTAGTATCGGGATAATTTCCCATTTTAATTTTGGAAATGACAGCATAAATTTTACGCAATGATGCTTGTCTATCGCTTCGTTTCACCTATGTTCATATTATCGATATTATCATCTATGGTTAAGATGCTTTCACCATCATAGCTAACAATATATAGACTATGATACGACTCATCTGAGTGAGAAAAGGTGAAAATATCTATCGAAAGTGAAGATATTTGTGTGCGCGTAAATTAATGATCGGAAAATGAGATGAAGAAACTGAAAATATTACCGAAAATTGCATTATGGGGTTCATTAGCCCTATTGCCAGTTGGATCGGTTGCTTATGTTAATGCACAGCAATCTGCCGACCGAGATCAATTTCGTAATATGGAAGAATTTCTCTCAGTTTATCAAAAAATCCGTTCAAGCTATGTTGATGAGGTGGATGATCAAAAATTAATCGAAGGTGCTATCCAAGGGATGCTCTCTAGCCTCGACCCGCACAGCAGCTTTTTGGATAAAAGCGATTTCCAAAGCCTTCAAACCCAAATTGATGGTGAATATGGTGGCCTCGGATTATCAGTAACATTAGAAGATGGCGCGGTAAAAGTTATCGCTCCCACCAAAGACACACCTGCCGATAAAGCGGGTATGAAAAGCGGCGATTACATTACCCATTTGGATGGAAAATTAATTGTTGGCGGTACATTGGATGAGGCCGTCGAACAAATGCGCGGCAAGCCCAATACTTCTATCAAATTAACCGTGGTGCGTCCGGGCCGCGATGCGCCATTTGATGTCACAATCACGCGCGCCATTATTGATTTGAAGCCTGTGAATTGGGAAGTCAAAGATGATATCGGCATCATCAATATTACAGCTTTTTCTGACAGAACAGGCGCTGATGTGGTGGATGCGCTGAAGAGCGTAAAACGATCTTTGGGCAAAAAACCATTGGGCTATATCGTTGATTTACGCTCTAATCCTGGCGGTCTTTTGAACGAAGCCGTTGAAGTTACCGATGCCTTTTTAGAGCGCGGTGAAATCGTATCAGAGCGCGGGCGCACGCGCCGCAGCATTGAACGTTGGAATGCTACTCCAGGTGATTTCGCCGATGGTTTGCCAGTTATTATTTTGGTGGACGCGGGCAGTGCTTCTGCATCTGAAATTGTAGCAGGAGCTTTGCAAGACCATCACCGTGCATTGGTCATGGGGGAACGCAGCTTTGGTAAAGGCAGCGTGCAAAATGTATTGCCACTTACCCGTGAGACAGGTCTACGTTTAACCGTAGCCCGTTATCACTTGCCATCAGGGCGTTCGGTACAAGAAGGCGGCATTACGCCCGATATTAAAGTGCCGCAAATCTCTGATCCTGATTATGCAAAGCGCGTAACTATTCGCGAATCTGATCTGCGCCGTCATTTGGTGAATGATCTAAAACAAGATGATGAATCTTTGGAAAAAGATAAAAACCCTGACCCTAGATTCTCGCAAAGCGTTGAGGAGCTAAAAGCACAAGGTATTGAAGATTTTCAATTACATTATGCTATGGACACGCTACGCCGTCTTGGTAAAGGTACAATTGGTCTAGCGCGCAACAAAGGCGCGACTATTAGCCAAAAATAACGCGCTAAACAGCTCTTAAATCATAGGAGTATAGCCAAGTATAAAAGGAATATGTTATGAGAATGGCGATATATATTGCGATTGCCATTCCAGCCTTTTTACTGGGCGGTGCTTATATTTTACAATATGGCTTTGGCCTTTATCCTTGTGAGATGTGTTGGTGGCAACGCTATCCCCATTTTGCCGCGCTCTTATTTGGCCTCTTGGCTTATTTCACACCGAAATATGCAAAGCTAATGATTGCATTGTCGGCATTTTCCATTGCACTTAGCGGATTAATAGGCGGTTTTCATGCTGGCGTGGAATATGGCTGGTGGGAAGGCATAACGGGATGCGCTGTGACCGCCAGTTCAGATGTTGATATATTGGAATCGATAATGAATGCTCCTTTGGTGCGCTGCGATGTTGCGCCATGGGAATTATTTGGCATCTCATTGGCAGGATATAATTTCATTTTTTCTCTTTTGGCTGCTATATTGATAATGAAGACAATATTGAAACGCTAAAATATCGAGGATGATATATGCCGCAAGACCCCAACACATTGGATCAAAACCCTCAGCAAAAAGAATCAACTGATTCCATGATTAGGGTGAATCAAGCTGGCGAATATGGGGCAAAACAAATTTATGCTGGGCAGCTCGCAATTATGGGCAACCGCACGCCAGCTGCGCGCAGCATTTCGCATATGGCCGAACAAGAAGAACGGCACCTGCAATTTTTTAATGAAATGATCGCTAAGCGTGGGGTGCGTCCGACCTTATTACAGCCATTCTGGGAAAAAGCGGGCTTTGCACTGGGGGCAGTTACGGCGGCTATTGGCCCAGAAGCGGCTATGGCCTGCACAGTGGCAGTGGAAACAGAAATTGATAATCATTACCGTGAACAATTAGAAGAATTGGGCGAGAGCGATATCGAATTATCTGAGAAAATCGAAGAATTTCGCCAAGAAGAATTAGAACATAAAGAAACAGCATTAGAATCGGGTGCCGAACAAGCACCAGCTTACCCGCTGATGAGCATGGCTATCCGCATGGGATGTAAAGTGGCGATAGGCCTTTCCAAAAGAATTTAAGAAGGTTTTATTGTGTAGACAGGATGTGAAGTTTGAGAAGCAAATCAGAATTATTTGATAGTATAAAAATCATCTTTTTAATCTGTGCAATCATGGCGGGTGTCCATTTTCTCAATATTTTAACGGGCGGTTATCTGCGCAACTTTGGCCTCGAACCCAGAGAATTAAGCAGTATATATACGATATTATTATCGCCTTGGCTGCATGGTGATATGACCCACTTGCTGAGTAATTTATCGATTTTGGTAGTCTTGGCATTTTTATGTTTGCTGCAAGGCGTGCGCTATTTCGTGAGAGCAAGTGCGATAATCATCATCGTTTCGGGGCTATTGGTTTGGTTGTTTGGCCGCAATGCTATTCATATTGGCGCGAGCGGATGGATATTTGGATTATGGAGTTTAACAATCGCGCTGGCATGGTTTGATCGCAGTTTTTTGAACATTATGGTCGGAATAGGCGTGCTTATATTTTACGGTAGCATGATTGTTGGATTAGTACCTTCCTCTGCTCCTATTTCATTTGAAGGGCATATTTTTGGAGCATTATCGGGAGTATTAAGTGCTGCAATATTGTCGAAAGAGCGGAAATTAAAGCCTCTGAATGCGTCAAACAATGAATTAAAATTCTGGTCAAAAGATTAATATATTTATATTTGACAATAAATTGCCTAAGATAGCGACAGACTGGTCAGCAATGGTTCAGCATAGCCATGGTAGTTGCCATAAAAATTTGGAGAAAATCTGTGAAATTAGGATCATTTTTAGCATTAAATATAGCGTCTATCGCATTGGTCATGCCTGCTTTTGCTCAGCAAGAAGCGCGGCAGCCAGATGCTGAGCAAGAGATTGCATTTCCTGATGATGTAAAGGTGAACTTTGTGCCTGTTTATGGCAATGATCCATGTCCTGAGAGTACCGAAGATGAGATTGTGGTATGCCCAGAATTTGATGAAGGGGAGCGTTACCGTATTCCAAAAAATTTGCGCAATGATCCCAATGATCCCGCCAATCAATCTTGGACAGAACGTGCCGTTTCTATTCGCACATTAGGCGCGAGCGGGACCAATAGTTGTTCGCCATCTGGTTCTGGTGGTTTTACAGGCTGCACCCAATCTTTGATTGATGCAGCTTATGCCGAGCGCCGTAATGCACCAAATGTAGAGGCTGGACGCTTAATTGCAGAAGAGCGCCAAAAGCGCTTAGAGCTTATTGATGCCGAAGCCGAAGATGTAGAGCGCCGCATAGTTGAAATTGAAAAAGCACGCGCAGAGAGAGAAGCGGCTGAGATAGCTGCCGCTCAAGCTGCTGCAGAGGCTACGCTTGATCCTCAACTCACAGCAGAACCTGAGGAAGACCTGCCAGAAATTGTGCAGGATCAATAAGCGTAATTCAGTGCAATTATTCGGCTAATTTGCCCTTTAGCCAATCCTTGACTTGATTTTCTAATACTTCGAGCGGCACAGCGCCTTGCCCTAATACTATGTCGTGAAATTCGCGAATATCAAATTTATCGCCTAAGCTTTCTTCCGCCATTGTGCGCAATTCACGGATTTTCAGCTCGCCAATTTTATAGGCCAGTGCCTGACCCGGCCAGCTAATATAACGGTTCACTTCTGCTTCTATATTAGCCTGTGTTAAGGCAGTATTATCGAGCATATAGTCAATGGCTTTTTGTTTGCTCCACCCTTTTGCGTGGATACCGGTATCAACCACCAGGCGGCATGCACGCCACATTTCATAAGATAAACGCCCCATATTTTTAGCTGGCGTATCATAGAGACCCATCTCTATACCAAGGCGTTCTGAATAAAGACCCCATCCTTCGACAAATGCGGTAAAAAACGCACCATTTTTGCGAAAATCAGACAATGGTAATTCTTGTTGTAATGCAATTTGATGATGATGGCCGGGGACTGCTTCATGCACGCTCAAAGCAGGGACTTCCCATAGTGGGCGCTGATCGAGCTTTGATGTATTTACGAAATAAAATCCTGCTAGCCCAATCTCTGGTGACCCTGGATTATAATAAGCGGTGGTTGTTCCTTCTGCAATCTCAGCCGGTATTTCTTTTATACCATAAGGTAGCACGGCAAGGCGGCCAAATAGCGATGGCATCTTCCCATCAATATCTTTGGTAACGCGCGCTACATAGCGCATTAATTCCTCTGGTGTCTTAGCATAATATTTTGGATCGTTGCGCAAATGCTCAATAAATGCTTCGCGCGTTTCATAGCCCGCAGATTTGGACACTTCGACCATTTCTGCTCTGATGCGGGCGACTTCGGATAGACCCAAATTGTGAATTTCATCAGCGCTCATCGTGGTGGTTGTCATCTGTCTGATACGGAAATCATAATATTCCGCACCCGATGGTTGCTGCGATACTCCGGGCGCTACGCTGCACGCAGGCTTATATTCATTGAGATACCATTGTTCCTGTATTTTGATGGCAGGGAATATTATGTCATCAATAATTTTCTGTGCATCATTGGCAAGAGATTGCCATTTTTCGGTATCAATATTATTCGGTTTTGCTTTTGCATAAGGCGCATAAAAACGAGTTTCGCGCGGATCATCAGCCAATAGGCCCGATATTGATTTTTCATAACCAACAATGGCATCACAGGGTAGTGTGACTTTGCTTGCAATCGCAACATTGGCAACATCGATAGATTGTTTATTGATGCGATCATATTGGCGCAAACGATCATTATAGCTTTGATAGTCAGAGGCCGTTCGGAACGGTAAGTTACCCGCCATTCCTGCAAAATTTTGATGCCAGCCACTACGGTTGGTAAAGTTGACAGCGCGCTGCGGATATTTTTGACTTTCTATAGTTTCCTCTAATGTGCGCTTTAATATTCCATAATCCGCTTTTTGTGACGCATTCAAGCTATTTGTTGAGATTGCTTGTAATTTATTTAGAAATGATTGGGCCTTTTTCACGGCTTCATCTTGGGATTTCAATGTGACATCTGCCAATTTCCCATCGGCTTCTTTAATGCCAAGAGAGCTGGCAAAGGTCGGGGATTGCTCTAGGCTATATTGCCAATATTCATCAATTAATTGTTTTAATGTTTCGCTGCTATTTTGGCTCTTACTAATTTCACTGTGCTGGGCCTGAGCGCTAATCATGGTTGTTGTCGCCATTGCTATGGCAAATAATGCTGTTTGCGTGAGTTTTATATTCTTCATTACTTCACCCCTTTTGGTTCTTTAATCAGGTCAGAGAAATCAATATTCTTGGCCGCTTCGATACAATTTCGGCGAATATCACGTGCGGTATCAATAGGGACATTATGAATAGTCAAAACAGTTAATCCGCTGCCGCCTGCTATGCCAAATTTAACATCGGCGACATTCAAATATTGCGACAAAGGGCCTTGGGCAAGATCAACTGTCTGTACTTTGACCATCGGCAATATCGTCATTTTTTGATTCCAAAAGCCAGATTTCACATAAATTTGTTTATCATCCATAGCATGAAAATGATAGCGCCATGCAATAAATCCAAATAATATTGGGAAGACCGCGACTAACCAAACCCAGCTCAATATGGTCAAGCTAGTAGATATATTATCCTCATCGAGTGTCTTTGGCAGGATTAGCGATAAGGAGAAAATGAGCGCTATTATAAAGGCGCTAAAAAAGAGTGATCCCGCCATAAAAGAGAAATGAGAATGGCGAAAATCTGTCTCTTCTGCGGGGGCATGAATAGAGGCGCGATGCGCAATGGGCCAATATTCTTCTGATTTGGCTAGCGGTGCCATCATATGGCTGCTTTCTTTGCCTGTGTCGCTACCAAGGCTAGTGAATTTTATCGCATGCCATCCAAAGCGCTTGCGAATAAGACCTGTTTGCACAATTGCGGCTTGTACGCGGTGCAGTGGCATTACTACATCGGTTAGGGTAAGAAGTCCGCGTTGGCGCCTAATGCCGCGCTCTGTAGCGGTAAGAGTGAAGCCATATTCGCGCAAAAATGTCTGCACTTGTCCGCTTAATAAGCCAATCACTATCAAACCAAAGATAAGGCCGATGACGGCAGCTATTTGGGAATAGAATGTAATTCCTTTTATTTGGGCGCTTGTTTCATCGAAAGAGTCAACGACATAACCGATTATATCGCCTAAATCTCCTGGCAAAAGAAAGTCTAATTGCTGCACAGCCCCTGCAATGATGGCAAATAATATAAGCGAGAAATTGAATATACCCAATGTGAAGATGCGTTTTATATCCATTGAGAAAATGACATCATCTTGAACGGCTGCGGCGCTATCTTGGGATGGAGGATCAACGGTATCAGCGACTATTGGCACGGCACCAGATTTGCGGGTCCGTATTAATTGACGCAGATTTTCTGCTTCATCTACCGCAACAAATTCTAAGGCCCCTTCATCACCTTCGCTGCCGCCTGTTTCAAATTTCACCGCGCTAATGCCCAATAATCGCGGGATTAGACTTTGCTCTAAGCTTACATCTTGGATGCGCTCATAAGGGATTGAACGCGCGTTACGGCTTAATATGCCGCTTTCAATGCGAATTTCTTCTGCCCCGATTTGATAGGAAAAACGCTTCCATGCCCAATAGGTAAACCCTAATGTTATGAGAGCAATAATAGCAAAACCGATTAATATGAACATGAATCCAATTTTATCGCTCAGTGCATAAGTGATCGCCAATATGGGGAATATGAGGCGGCGTAAAGTGGTTATAGTATTAACCACTAGAGATAGGGGTGATAGATGAAAGCGATCATTATCAATAATATGTGCGCTATTTTCTGATGTGGCCTCAATAGGTTTATCAGGGGTATCTATGCTATTTACCATGCTACAGCATATCCGCTTTGATATATTCACGGATAGTATCGCGCATCTCTTCGGCAATTTCGCGCCGTAAACCAGGCAGCACAACGGTGCTATTATGCGTGCCGGCAGTATGTAGCACTAATGAGGAGAGTCCAAATAATCGCTCAATCGGCCCTTGGGCAACGTCAATATGTTGAACGCGATTAAAGGGAACGATGGTATCGGTATAAAATAAATAGCCGCGCACAATTTGAATTTGACCATCACTCATATCATAACCCCAGCGATTATAGCGGCGACGCGGTAATAAGAATATCATCAATAGGAATATTAGCGAAATAGGGGCAGCAACAACAAATGGTTCGATCAGATCTTCATTGGCCATGGCTGCATCGGCAATGAAAATTGGGATAGCTAAAAAAAGCGCCCATATAAATGCGCTCAGACGCAATACCAAAATATAACCAGGGTCCAATTGCGTCATAGCGTTCCGAATGTCTGCATTCGTATCGGTATCTTGGGACGGTTCATTATGCATTTGCTGCGGGCTATCATCATTCATAAACCCGACTATGAACATGCAAAGCATGCAAGACAAGAGCTATAAAATTAACCGCTTATATCATTCGATTAATATCATTATATTTAGGCTATAGCAGCCTGTGTCTCGCTGCGCAGCGTTGCGATAATATCGGCAACACTTTCTTCTGCTTTCACCATACCAACCGATTGACCCGCCATAATCGATCCATTTTCGACATCACCATCAATAACGGCTTTGCGCAAAGCCCCTGCCCAAAAATGTTCAATTTCCAATTGGGCCTCATTCATATCAACCTTGCCTTCATCCAATAGATTGGCAACTTCGCGCTGTTTAGCGGTGAATTCTTCTGTACCTTTATTTTTAAGAGCGCGCACTGGTATAACGGGAAGCCTTGGGTCAATTTGAACGCTAGCCACAGCATCGCGAGCATTTCCGCGAATGAAGGCTTTTTTGAAATCAGGATGGGCGATGGATTCATGGGCGCATACAAAGCGCGTTCCAAGCTGCACCCCTGCTGCGCCCATTTCCAAATAGGCCGCTATGGCGCTGCCTTTGGCAATGCCGCCTGCAACAAATACTGGGATTTTATCGGCAATTTCAGGTAGGATTTCTTGGGCTAACACGCTGGTTGAAACAGGGCCAATATGCCCGCCCGCTTCCATGCCCTCTATTACCAGAGCATCAACGCCGCTACGGATAAATTTTTTCGCCAAAGCCAGAGCAGGGGCAAAAGCAATTACCTTAGCGCCCATTTCTTTAATTGCTTCTAGGCTGCCTTTGGGCGGCAATCCGCCCGCTAACACAACATGCGATACTTTATGCTTTGCGCAGACAGCAATCAGATCAAATAAATCGGGGTGCATGGTGATTAAATTCACGCCAAAAGGCTTGTCCGTAAGCTTTTTGGTTTCTGTGATTTCCGTGTCCAAAAGCTCGGTTGTCATAGCACCGCAGGCAATAACACCAAAGCCGCCAGCGTTGCTGATCGCCGATACTAAATTGCGCTCAGATACCCAGCTCATCGCCCCGCACATTATCGCGCTTTCGCATCCTAAAAAATCAGCACCACGCTTCATTAATGTATCAATATTGGATGTCATAAACAAGTGCCCCATATTACTTTATCATATCGAGATATTACATCATTTATACTAGCCTGTAATTCTCTTTGATCTGCTAGTGCAATATCTTTACCGATTAGCAGTGCATCACCTTTACATAATTGTTCTTTGCTCAATTCTGTCCCACCTTGCCTTTTTTTAAATGCAATTAATCTTGCTTCATTCCAATCTGGATCATTTAAAATAAATCCATCCAATATTGCTTGGGTCTCTTCTAATTTTTTTTGGTTTTCTGCGCTTTGTTCAGGCAAGCATTTGCGCCCAACCTCAACACCATAGGATAATAATGCCGTTACGCATAAAGGGCCAACATTAGAAGCAAAGCCTGATTTTGTTTCTGTGTCTTGAATGGCGAGGGCTGTTACTGAGAAGGCTGAACAAACTACTATAGATATTATTTTATGAGGTAGTTTCATATAATTCTCTCCCTAATAGATAGCTGCTGATGGTAAATTTATCTAACAGTAAAAAAATGCACTTGCTATATTTACTTGGCATCAAGCCCATAAGCGGTATGCAAAATTCTTACCGCTAATTCGGTCTCATCTTCATCGATAAGAACGCTGACCTTAATCTCACTGGTGGTAATTGCTAATATGTTGATTTTACGATCTGCAAGAGCGCTAAACATATCGGATGCAACGCCAGCATGGCTTTTCATACCAACACCAACTACGGAAATTTTGGATACTTTGGTGTCTGAAATTAATCTGTTAAAGCCGATTTTTTCTTGGGCATTTTCTAATATCTCGGTGCAGCGCGCTAGATCAGATTGCGGGCAGGTGAAGGTCACATCTGTCTCGCCGCGATCACGGCCAACATTTTGAATAATCATATCCACATTGATAGCCGCTTCTGATAGAGGCGTGAAAATATTTGACACAGCGCCCGGTTCATCGGGCACGCGCGTCAATGTTACTTTGGCTTCATTTTTGTCATGGGCAATGCCCGTAATTAATTGCCGTTCCACTTTGCTATTCTCCAATTCCAAAGCTTCTAATTCTGCTTCGCTAATAATCATTGTTCCGGGGATGCTGTCTGCTGATGGCGCATTTTCATCGGTGAAGGATGATAATACTTGGATGCGCACATCCTCTTTCATGGCCAATCCAACGGACCGTGTTTGCAACACTTTGGCTCCAACACTGGCGAGCTCTAGCATCTCTTCATAGGTTACGTTGGTCAATTTTTGGGCGCGTGCCACGATGCGTGGATCGGTAGTATATACACCATCAACATCGGTATAAATATCACAGCGATCAGCATTAATGGCGGCAGCTACGGCTACCGCTGATGTGTCCGAACCACCGCGTCCTAATGTGCTGATACGTCCCTCATCGCTTACCCCTTGAAAGCCAGGAATTACAGCAACGCTGCCAGATTCCATAGAGGCCAATAGAGTGTCTTTTTCTATGCTTTCTATGCGGGCTTTGGCATGGGTGCCAATAGTATGAATAGGCAATTGCCAGCCAAACCAACTGCGCGCTGGCGTTCCCATGGCTTGTAAAGTCATTGCTAATAACCCGCTGGTGACTTGCTCGCCGCTGGCAACAACAGCATCATATTCGGCTGGATCATAAAGCGGATTGGCTTCGCGGCAAAAATTAATCAACCGATCGGTCTCGCCCGCCATGGCCGATACTACAACGGCAACATGATCGCCATTGGCGCATTGTTGCTGTACAATTTGCGCAACCCGCCTAATTCTCTCAGTTCCGGCCATTGAAGTGCCGCCAAATTTCATCACGATACGCGCCATGATGGTCTGTTCCTTCATATATTTATGGTTATGCGATATGATTTCATTATCGCAAAAAACCTTTATACTATTCCCGCAATTCAACGCATTGGGGTTGAATTAAAGTCGCCTACTGATAGGGATGCTCTATGGTAAAGGCAAGCAAATCGGACGATATATTGCAAGATAATAGCGTATCAAATGATACTATTAATCAAGATGAAGCCGCTCACTTTGGCGCGCTGGCTTCAGAATGGTGGGACGCTGATGGCTCATCGGCTATGCTGCACGCTCTAAACCCTGTGCGATTGAGTTATATTCGGCGTGCATTGGATGAACATTTTGGTTTAGATTATCGCGATCGAAACGCGCTTGCGGGCAAATCAATATTGGATGTTGGCTGCGGTGCAGGATTATTGTGCGAACCATTGGCGCGTCTTGGCGCTCATGTCACAGGGGTTGATGCAGCGCCTGAAAATATAGAAGCAGCACTGATGCATGCCGATGCTATGGGGCTTGATATTGACTATAGAGCCGGGGAATTGGCGCAGCAAAATTTGGGTAAATTTGATATTGTCACTTCTATGGAAGTGATTGAGCATGTGAATGACCCGATGGATTTCATTCTAACATTGAAACAGCATCTGCATGATGATGCTATTTTACTATTATCAACGCCAAATCGCACCACCCAATCCAAACTATTATTGGTTGAGGCCGCGGAACGATTGGGCAAAGTACCGCGCGGCACGCATGACCATGATAAATTCATTACGCCCGATGAGCTCTCGCAAATGCTTGCCGATGCAGGATTGAGCGTCACGGACATGAGCGGACTTGCTTATTCCTTGCTCGATGGATTGCATCTCAGCGATGATATGCAGTTAAATTATATATTGAGCGCTAAAAAAGCTTAAGGTTCTTGCCTCAAATTAACGCAGCTCTAGATTGTTAAAAATCAACCTGTTCATAATGGGGCGGCGGCGCGATTATCGTCATGCGCTCCGACAATAATGGTCTGAACGCAGGGCGCGATTTGAACATGCTATACCATGCTTTGGTCTGTTCATGGCCATTCCAATCAATGCCGCCCAAATAATCTGCGACCGATATTTGTGCTGCAGCGGCTAAATCGGCAAGGCTCATGGTAGAACCAGCCATCCACGCACGATGATCGATTAGATAATCAATATAATCCAAATGGCCATTGGCGAGACGCATAGCTTCGCGCAACACACGGGCATCGGGTGGCTGACGATGGGCAATGCGCTTTTGCATTTTTTCATAGAGCAATGGCCCCGTAACATCGCCGTAAAATTGCTGATCAAACCACGCAACAAGACGTCTGATTTCTGCTCTATATTTGGCAGAGCCATTAATCATGCTATTTTTTTCAACGGTTTCATCGATATATTCGCAAATGGCGGCGCTGTCCGCTAATACCAATTTGGGTTCATCATGAACGGCAACAGGCGTGCGGCCCGCAGGGTTCATATGCAAATATTCATCGCGTAATTCCCAAGGGTCCTCTCGTACTAGGCTATAGGCAACGCCTTTTTCACCCATAAGCAATCTAACTTTACGGGAAAATGGACAGAGCGGGAATTGATAAATTTGCCACATCATTCCTTCATAATCACCTCTGGCTTAAATGCAAAGCACCATAGGTGGTAAAATGAAATTTAATGTGGATAAAATAAGGGATGATATAATCAACCGAAACACGGGACTATATCACCCCATCCCAGATGCGACCCGGGAGCGCCCATACAAAGGGCATGATGTCCTGATAACACGCAAATCAACAGAGCATCACTATGATATTCGCCATAGTCGTGAAAAAGGTTACGCAATAAAAAACATTAATTCCTTTTTCTTGTAATTATCAGAAACACAACAGAAAATTTCTGATATTATTACAATTTATATGACATAATATATAAAACGGGTTGTCAGCGGCATGCTCGACTGCCCCATATAGTCGAGCTTTAGCTTAAGAAGAGACTGACAACCCTGTAGAGCATACCCAAGAGGAGGGAGATGGAATGCACTGACTATTCTTCCTTCGTTAATTTGTAATTAGCACAAGGAGGATGTGCCCTAGCTGAATAGCAATGACAGCTTAGTGACAGCATCGTAAATGAATGTAAAATACACTATATGGTTTTATTCAGCGCTATTTTCATAGATGGCGATCCGGTTGCCCGATGGGTCTAAACATTCAAAACGCCGACCGCCAGGATACTCAAAAATTTCAGCAACAATAGGCGCACCGCTCTTTTGTATCGCTGCGAGACTCTCCTCAAGATTATCGCTCTCAAAAATGGGCATTGGCACAGCCGGTTCATCGCCCGCTGCAATGGCAACAAATGTCGGGCCTCTCTCATCGCAGCTATAGCCATCACCATAATCGGTGAAACCTAATCCCAATGCCTCGCTATAAAATGCCTTACTAGCAGGCAGATCATGCGCTTTCATTTCGATATAATTGGGAGTTATTTTGGCCATTATAGTCTCCTTATGGCCAAAATATCATTCTGCTGCTTCAATGGCAATATTTTCGGAAATAGGATGGGCCAAACGGCTCAGCATTTCTTTGGGACAAACCTGCCAAAATTTACCGCGCATATGCTCCCAATCTTCAATGATAGATTTTGACCAGACGCTGTCAGTGGCTGCTGCATGCGCTTTGATGGCGTCTAATGCAACATTCTCCCAATGCTCGCTTTCAAAGCGCTGCCATATAATCGATTCAGGGTTGGCCATTTTATCGAAATTTTCTTCCATATCCAAAATGAAGGCCATTCCGCCCGTCATACCTGCACCAAAATTGCTGCCGACGCTGCCCAATATGATGGCGTTACCGCCTGTCATATATTCACAGCCATTGGCCCCGCATCCTTCGACGACAACGGTTGCGCCGCTGTTGCGCACTGCGAAACGCTCACCTGCTTGTCCCGCTGCATAGAGCTGTCCCGAAGTCGCGCCATAGAGAACGGTGTTGCCGATGATGGTGTTTTTGTGCGATTCCAATGGAGAGCTTACCGTAGGACGGACCACTATCTTGCCGCCTGAGAGACCTTTGCCTACATAGTCATTCGCATCGCCAAAAATTTCTAGCGTAATGCCTTGGCACAGATAAGCACCCAAAGATTGGCCAGCACTGCCGCGCAGCCGCACATGGACATGATCTTCGCTGAGCGATTTCATGCCATAGAGACGTGTGACCTCTGCTGAGAAACGCGTGCCAACGGCGCGGTGCGTGTTGCGCACAGTATAGGTTAATTGCATTTTCTCCCTCCGCTCAAACACAGGTTTGGCGTCATGGATCATTTGCGCATCTAGGCTATCGGGCACTTCATTACGATGCCCTTCAATGTTGAAACGGCGCTCATGGTCATCAGCATCCACCTTGGCGAGAATAGGGTTGAGATCAAGATCATCAAGATGCTCTGCCCCGCGACTAACTTGTTTCAGAAGATGGGTTTGGCCAATGACTTCATCGAGCGAACGATAGCCAAGACGCGCCAAAATCTCGCGCACTTCCTCGGCGATAAAGGTCATCAAATTGATAACTTTTTCAGGCGTACCAGTGAATTTCTCGCGCAATTTTTCATCCTGCACACAAACGCCGACCGGACATGTATTGCTGTGGCACTGACGCACCATGATACAGCCCATCGCCACTAATGATAATGTGCCAATGCCAAATTCTTCTGCACCTAATATAGCTGCGATGACAATATCGCGGCCCGTTTTCAAACCGCCATCGGTGCGTAATTTTACGCGGTGGCGTAATTTGTTCAGCGTCAAGACTTGGTTCGCTTCGCTAAGGCCCATTTCCCATGGCGTTCCTGCATATTTAATACTGGTTTGCGGGGATGCGCCTGTGCCGCCTGTATTGCCCGATATTAGGATTACATCGGCATGTGCTTTGGCAACGCCTGCGGCAATCGTGCCTATGCCTGATGCACTGACGAGCTTTACGCATACGCGCGCTTTTGGATTGATTTGTTTCAAATCATAAATAAGCTGCGCCAGATCTTCGATAGAATAAATATCATGATGCGGCGGCGGGGAGATTAATGTGACACCCGGTGTTGAGTGGCGTAATTTTGCAATAAATTCGGTAACTTTAAATCCTGGCAATTGCCCGCCTTCGCCGGGTTTTGCGCCTTGTGCGACTTTAATTTCAATCTCATCGCAAGAACCTAAATATTCAGCGGTCACACCAAATCGGCCCGATGCGACTTGTTTGATAACGCTGTTGGCATTGTCGCCATTTTCATAAGGCGTGTAACGCTCAACGGATTCACCGCCTTCGCCCGATACAGCTTTGGCGCCGATACGGTTCATAGCAATGGCAAGCGTTTCATGCGCTTCGGGGGATAATGCGCCCAAAGACATGCCCGGCGTAATAAAGCGTTTGCGAATTTCAGTAATCGCTTCAACTTCGTCCAAATCTATGGATGTATCGGTATAGTTAAATTCCATCAGATCACGCAGATATACTGGCGGCATTTCGCTAACGCCTTGGGCGAATTGCAAATAAGTGGAATAGCTATCATTGGTAACGGCGCTCTGCAATAAATGCATTAATCCAGCACTATAGGCATGGGTTTCGCCGCCATCACGCTGTTTATAGAAACCACCAATAGGCAGACGTGTAATCGCTGCGTCATAGGCATTTTCATGCCGTTGTTTGGCGTTAAGATAGAGCGATGGGAAACCTTCACCAGAAATTTTATTGGGCATTCCAGGAAAGAAATCATTGACGATAGAGCGTGATAGACCAACGGCCTCAAAATTATAACCACCGCGATAGCTAGAGATGACAGCAATGCCCATTTTGGACATAATCTTTAACAATCCTTCGTCAATCGCTTTGCGGTGATTAACGATAGCCTGCGATAGAGGCATATCACCTAATAGGCCGCGAGAATGCCGATCATTGATCGTTTCCTCGGCAACATAAGCATTAACCGTAGTAGCGCCAACGCCGATGAGCACAGCATAATAATGCGTATCCAAACATTCGGCAGTGCGCACATTGACGCTGCAATAAGAACGCAGGCCATTGCGAACCAAATGGGTATGCACGGCTGCTGTGGCCAATATCATGGCCAGAGCCATACGCTCATCATTTATATTCTCATCAGTGAGGAAGATTTCTGTTTTACCTGCGCGAACCGCCGCTTCGGCCTCCTTACGGATACGGGCAATGGTTTCGCGCATAGATTTGACGCCGCCATCGGCTTCAAATGTACAATCTATTTCTGCTGCTATGCTTGAAAATAATGTCCGTAATTGTTGCCAGCGATGGTTGGATAATACCGGACTATCCAGCACCAATACATTATCATTCTGGCTATTATCATCCAAAATATTGGCAAGATTTGAAAAGCGCGTTTTCAGGCTCATCACATGACGTTCGCGCAAGCTATCAATCGGCGGGTTGGTCACTTGACTGAAATTTTGACGGAAGAATTGGCTGATTAAGCGGCTTTTGTCGCTTATAACGGCCATAGGCGTATCATCGCCCATTGATCCGATAGCCTCTTTGCCATCTTCAATCATTGGCGCCAATATGACTTCAATATCTTCTATGGACATGCCTGCGGCTACTTGACGCTTAGTCAATTCAGCCTTGTTCCATTGCATAGAGGGTTCATCAGATGGATCTGGCAAATCATTTTCATTCAAAAAGCCAGAGGCCATTTTGCCATAATCTTGTTCGCTAGCGACTTTATCTTTTAATTCTCTGTCGCCATAAGTTTTGCCTTCTTGCAAATCGACAGCAATCATTTGACCGGGTCCAAGTCGTCCTTTTTCAATGATGTCGCTTTCAGTGACAATCACCATGCCCGTTTCGCTGCCGATGATAAGCAGATTATCGTTTGTGATATTATAACGCAGAGGACGCAGCGCATTGCGGTCTACACCAGCAAGCGCCCAGCGCCCGTCGGTCATTGCAAGAGCGGCTGGACCATCCCAAGGTTCCATAACGCTGGCCAAATAACGATACATATCTTTATGATCTTTTGGCAGATGTTCATTGGCTTGCCATGCTTCTGGTATCAGCATTAATTTAGAAGTCGGCGCATCACGGCCAGCGCGGACCATAGTTTCAAACACAGCATCTAGAGCGGCCGTATCAGATGAACCTGCTGGAATAACCGGTTTAATTTCATCGGATTGATCACCAAAAGCGAGGCTAGCCATTTTGATTTCATGGCTTTTCATCCAATTTTTATTACCCCTGATGGTGTTAATTTCACCATTATGGGCAATAGCGCGAAACGGTTGCGCCAGCCACCACTGCGGGAATGTATTGGTGGAATAACGTTGGTGGAATATGGCAATGCGGCTTTCAAATAATTCATCGCATAAATCAGGATAAAATACCGATAGGCTCTCGGCCAAGAAAAGTCCTTTATAGACGATATTGCGGCATGAGAGCGAACAGATATAAAAATCATGAATCTGTGCGGCTATTACTTTGCGTTCGATTTTGCGGCGCACCAGATAGAGGTTTTTCTCAAATTCTTCTTTGCTAGCTTCATCATCCATAGGACCAGCAATCATAATTTGCTCAATCTCTGGACGGGTTTGTTTTGCTTTTTCACCAATTACGGACACATTGACGGGAACTTGGCGCCAACCATAGATAGTATAGCCTGCGTCAATGATCTCGCTCTCGACAATGGTACGGCAATTCTCTTGTGCCGATAAATCGGTGCGCGGCAGAAATATCATCCCAACCGCCAATTGATTGTCCAATGGTTTATGGCCGCTACGTGCTATAGCATCATCAAAAAAGCGCACGGGCAGATCAACCAACAATCCAGCGCCATCACCGGTTTTACCATCGGCATCAACGGCCCCTCTGTGCCATACAGCTTTTAGGGCTTCGATAGCGCTGCTGACAACGCGGCGTGATGCTTTGCCATCTGTTGCTGCGATCAGCCCGACACCGCAGGCATCTTTCTCGCTCGTTGGTTCATACATGCCTTCTGTTTCTAGGCGTTTATGGTCTGGGGTTGGATAATGTGTCATGTTGGTCATTTCATATATGGGAGTAGTTTGATTTTTATAACTTTGAAGAGAGACGATATCGCATCATTCTTCGTCACGGCTCCAGCCATCAGCGATATATTGCTCACGGCTTTTTAGGACAGCAGCGTCAAATGCTTCGTCATATTGGTTATAGGCTTGCTCGCTGAGCTCGGCTAATTCATTATAAGTATCTTCTAGCTGAGCAACATTATTGCGGGTGCCTTCATCCCAATTATCTTTATCGAACCACGGCTCATTGCCTAAATCATTGGCGAATGCATCATTGACGTCAGCCTCTTCGGCGGCATCTTCTGTAGCATCGCAAACCGCATCATCTTCGGAGCAATTTTCTTCGGTTTCTTCTTCAATTTTTGGTTCGGTTTTAAAGGCTTCTTCAATACGTTTGCCAGCAGCTTCGATAGCATCAGAATTTTCGGTGATTGCGGGAAATTCTTTTAATGCGGTTTGGATCATATCAATACTGGCAGTGCTCAACATGAAATCGCGCGCAAATAATTCACCCGTAGGCGTTGCAAAAAAGGTTTCCATTTCTCTCAATTGCTGCAGATTATATTTACGCGCATAATCTCTCGCCATTGCGCCTGCTAATGCGGGTTCTAATGGCTCAGAAGTAAGCCCTGTGATTTCCGCATAAGCATCCATAACGGTGGTCATTTTTTCACGAAATTCAGGATCTAATTCGGCCATTAAATCACCGAGTGTTTTATTAGCAGCTTCTTCATCATCACTAAGCGGATTAAGTTCATCGGGCAGGCCAAATAAATCCATAGCTTCAGTAATTGTTAGCTCTAATGTACGATCGACAATAGGGATCATCATATTGTCAAACGCATCGCGCATAACGCGTTCATTGGTCCCCACTGGGTAAAAGCGCGCAACGATTTTATTGGCGACCTCCAACCGATCGGCATCGGGGGTAGGCAATTCTATCAATGGTTTTTTAAGAGCGAATGTTTTCAGAAACTCATTGGGGTCAGATAATCTTTCTAACCGCTCAATTTCTTCAAGTTCTGCCTGTAATTCTGCATCAATCTCATCGTCAATATTTTGCTCATCGCTATTTGATTCAGGAGTAGATATTTGCTCAACAACCTCGGCTTCAGAATCATCTGCTGCAGTCTCTGTGGCTTCTGCGGTTGTTTCTTGTGCATTAACAGATAGAGGAGATAGTATAAGAGCCGCCGCAACTGCGGTGGTTTGGATTAGTTTCGTTTTCAACATTTTATTCTCCCTCTTCAAACTTTGCAAAATGTTCCTCATATCCTTTGGTAGCAGCGGCTTCTATTTCGGCATCTTGTTCGGGCGTACTTTCATTGGACCATTGTGCCTCTATGGCATTGAGTTGCGGCATTAGTTTTTGAAATTTTTTAAAAGTTGGATTCAAAGAAGTTTTGATGAGATAAGCATTATCTGCGCTGCTTAATGTTGGAACAATATTGCGAACAGTATCTTTTTGAATACGATCAATATCAGACGTGTTAATGTCTCTGTCTTCATTAACAACATCTTCAACGGCACTTAAATTTGTGTTGGTTTGGGCCGCTGTTCTTATTCGCCGAAATGTGGGTGATTTAAAAATTTTATCCAATTCTTGAATCTCACGTAATGAGAAGTTTTTAATCAATAAGACCGCTTGACGATCGAACAATGTTGGCATGCCTGCTTCAGTCTGGCGTATAACAATCGGCATCATTGCATCAACGCCAGCATTGATAAGGCCAGGATATTCATTTTCTAATATAGCAATATCAGGGTCTGATTTTATAATCTGATGTATTTGGTTACGCATAGTTTTGATAAGTGCGGGTGTCATTTTGGGTCCGCCTTGACGCAAATCTGCTAAGGCATAGGCTGCTTCATAATGGGCCTTTTCTATTGAAGTTTGTTCAACCAGCTTTTCATTTTCTTGTGCATTAACAGATAGAGGAGATAGAATAAGGGCCGCCGCAATTGCGGTGGTTTGGATTAGTTTCGTTTTCAACATTTTATTCCCCTTCTTCTAATGTGCGACAAGTTTTGCATAGTTTATATTAAGCAGCATTCTTTGCATTAGTAGCTTTGTGATGCAAATAATTGTGCATATGCTCGGTCACATCACGGCCATCACGAATAGCCCACACGACCAAGGATGCGCCGCGAACAATATCACCCACGGCAAAAACGCCATCTAAATTAGTCATCATATTTTGATGGTCAACACGCACTGTACCCCACCTAGTGACACCCAATTCTGGAGCATCAAATAATGTTGGCAATTCCTCTGGTTCAAATCCTAATGCCATAATCACCATATCTGCATTAAGAGAAAAATCGCCTGATGGATCTGGTTCTGGCGCTCTACGGCCAGAGGCATCTGCTGCGCCTAATACCATTTTAGCAACATTTACGGTCTGCACATTGACATCACCATCAAAAGATTTCGGGCCAGATAACCAGATAAATTCTACGCCTTCATCTTCGGCATTGGCAACTTCGCGTTGTGATCCTGGCATATTGTCGCGGTCACGGCGATAGAGGCATTTTACGGATTTTGCGCCTTGGCGAATGGCGGTTCTGACACAATCCATTGCCGTGTCACCGCCGCCGATGACGACAACATCTTTTCCTTTGGCATCGAGTTTACCATTGTCAAAGTCTGGCACAGTATCGCCAAAGCTTTTGCGGTTGGATGCTGTTAAATAATCCAATGCTTTTTCAACACCGCCCAAACCAACGCCCGGCATTTTTACTTCGCGGCCTTTATAGACGCCTGTTGCGATTAATATTGCGTCATGTTTGCTGCGCAATTCTTCCAGAGTCGCATCTTTGCCGACTTCAAAATTTTGATGAAAAATTATGCCTGCGTCCGATAATCTCTCTATGCGGCGCATCACGACGTCTTTTTCAAGTTTGAAACCGGGTATGCCATAAGTAAGCAAGCCGCCCGCGCGATCATAACGGTCATAGATATGCACATCATAACCGGCTGTTCGCATATATTCCGCTGCGGATAGTCCGCCAGGGCCAGCACCAATGATGCCTATGCTTTGTCCGCGCGATGGGCCGACTTCAATGGGTTCAACCCAACCATTTTCCCATGCACTATCGGTAATATATTTTTCAACACTGCCTATTGTTACGGCACCATGTCCAGAAAATTCAATGACACAATTGCCTTCGCACAGGCGATCTTGCGGGCAAATACGGCCGCATATTTCGGGCATGGTCGATGTCATGGCGGACATCTCATAAGCTTCGCGCAGGCGTCCTTCTGCGGTCAGTTTAAGCCAGTCTGGAATATGATTATGTAGCGGGCAATGCACCGAGCAATAGGGCACTCCGCATTGTGAACAACGCGATGATTGGTCTTGTGCGCTGTCCCCATTGTAGCGATCAGATATTTCTTTGAAATCTTGTGCGCGTAATTCAGCTCCGCGCTTGTCAGGATATTCCTGTCCAAGATCGACAAATTTCAGCATTGGTTTTTTTTCAATTTTTACTTTTTCAGTCATTTTTTAATATCTGTCTCTAAATTTTGCCCTTCTGAACGTTGGGGTTTAACGTTGGGGTTGGACATTGAGGTTGGTAAAATAATATCGGAAGTGGGGGTGATTCCTTTATTTTTGCTTTTATTAGTCGTTATAGCTGGACATGTCACGCAAAAATCAGCTTATAGGTAAGTGAATATGACCTAAATAATGCCATATAAAGTAATATAGCTATTTTCAAAGCATGTATAAGAAGATTGATAGTCCCATAACGGTACTATCTCATTTGTATCATGTGCCATCATATAATAACATCGCTTGACTATTAAATGGTAATGGTTTTGGGATATTCGGAAAATTACAGGGATAATATTATGACATTCACTCAAATGCTGATTATTGCCATAGTCCAAGGCGTAACAGAATTTTTGCCGATTTCATCATCAGGACATCTCATCCTTATTCCTAAGCTGACCGATTTATCAGACCAAGGCCCAATGATTGATGTCGCTGTGCATGTCGGTACATTATTGGCCATTATCACTTATTTTTTCAAAGATGCTTGGGGGCTGGTGCGCGGAGGTGCTGCGAGCATCGGCATACAGAGCAATGTCGGAGATGCGCCAGCGCAAAAGAAATTATTCTGGTGGATTGTCATTGGAACTATTCCTGCTGTCATTGTGGGGTTGATATTGAAACAAGGCGGATATTTAGAGGGCTTTCGTTCTACCGATTTGGTGGCCGTGAATTTGATCGTCTATGGTATATTGCTCGGACTTGCAGATCATTTCGGTAAACAGGTTAAAAAATATGAAGATCTAACGCTGAAGGATGCGATCATTGTTGGTCTTGCACAGGCATTAGCCCTAATCCCCGGAACGAGCCGTAGCGGCGTGACCATGACGGCTGCACGCTTTTTGGGATATACGCGCGTAGAAGCGGCTCGCTTTTCATTCTTATTGTCCATGCCTGCTGTTGCAGGGGCAGGGGTATTAATCATCCCAGATTTATTAGAAGCGGACGGAGCATTATTACAGGATGCCTTAATCGCTGGCGGACTGACATTTATCGCTGCCATATTAACAATGGCCTTTTTGATGCGATTCCTGCGCAAAGCCTCTATGCTGATATTTGTAATCTACCGCATTGCGATGGGCATAGCGTTGCTGGCTTTATTCTGAGAATATTAGCTGCTTTTCAAGCTCTGGCAGAATCAAAGAAACGGCCATTGCGTCGATATTTCACAAGCCATTCTTGCTTAGCAATCTCTAATGGCGTTGCCGCTATACCCAGCGCCTTTAGACCATCTTTATCATCACTGACCACATTATCATTGCCTAGCATCTTAAATTGATCGCGGGTGATAGGAGCGCCTGGCGCCCATCCCGTTAATGTCGCCATCGCGGATGCGGCACCATCAGGCATATCGAAAAATGCTACATCACGGCCAATCGCATCAGCAATCCATTCATTCAGACCGCGCATGGTAATAACTTCTGGGCCGCCAACTTCATATATTTTACCGGCATGACCATTGCTGGTGATAATAGCTTCAACTGCTTTCGCTACATCGGGCGCAAAAACAGGCTGAAATTTGGTGTCGCCGCCAATGACAGGTACGATGGGCAATTTGCTAATCATTCCTGCAAATTGATTGAGGAAATTATCTTCGCGGCCAAATATGATAGAAGGACGCACTATGGTTGCATTAGGAAAATATTCTAATAATGCTTGTTCGCCAGCTGCGCGGCTGCGTCCATAGGCTGATTCAGAATTTAAATCAGCACCAATAGCGGAGACATGCAGTAATTTATCTATACCAAGCTGCGCCGCACTTTGGGCTATATTGCGCGGACCATCAACATGATATCTCTCAAAGTCGCCTTTTAAAATGCCCACAAGATTCACGGCGATATCGCATCCTTGCATAGCAGCGGCTACATGTTTGGGGTTGCTAATGTCACAAGCAATGAATTGGGTCTGACCAAGGCCGCCCATAGGTTTTATAAATTGTGCATTTAGCGGATTACGAACCGCAATACGAACGCGCGCACCAGTTGCTAAAAGAGCTTGCGATACATAGCGGCCTAAAAACCCGCTACCGCCAAAAATAACAATCTGTTTATCTGTCATAATACACCCATTTTCCAATATATGGTTATGCTCTATATTTAGCCTCTAATACACTAGGCAATCATGCTTGCAAGTGGCTTTGATATTATAACCTTATCATATGAATGCACAATGTCAGAATAAAACCATCAATGACTTTCTATAGTCCAATAAAAAACGGCCACCTGTGAAGATGGCCGTTCATTTATTCGTTTAAGAACAGTTTCTAGGATTTAGAAACGTACGCGTGCAATCAAGCTATAACGTCTGTCATTACGGAAGAAGTTACGCGGAGCACGTCTGCCATCCCCTGCAACAGTCTGTTCTGTTTCTGTGATATCATCCAGCAAGTTCACGCCCTGAACACCAACTTTGAAATTCTCATTGATGTTATAGAAGATTGAAGCATCCAATTGACCCGTAGCTCTTTGGAAGATTGAGTTGAACGGGAAGATAACATCACGTTGGGTCAACTGGAATGAACTGCGCCAGTTAAACGCTGCACGTGCCTCGATGCCATATTTCTCATAAAGACCAATAATGTTGAAGTTATGACGAGAAACCTGAGGGAATATTGGACGATCAATTTCAAAACGTGCAATTGCAGGAACATCTTCCGGTGGATCGGTGAATAAGAAGCTCTCGTCTTGAGTATTATCTACGCCCTCAGCATCAATGAAAGTATATGTTGCTTGCAGACCTAATCCACTCAATGGACCGGGTAGGAAATCATAGAATTGCTGATAAGCAACCTCTACACCTGTAACGCGGCCATTTTCCTCTGTATTTACCTGCGTATTTCTGGATAACTGGCTTGGTAATCCAGGCAGAGCGACTTCAACGGGTACACCACCAAAGGCAATGAAATTGTTGATAGATTTATGGAAACCAGAAACCGTCAATGAACCACCATTGTTGAAATACCATTCCCAAGAAATATCAAAATTGTCTGATACTTGTGGTAATAAGTTGGCATTACCAGTCGTGTTACCGACAATCCCTGTGAAGACATTCTCAATAGGTATGCCATCAGCATCGGTTATGACCTGATCAGGCAATTGGTTCACGAACACACGCTCATTCAACTCTGTAACACTTGGACGTGTCAATGTACGTGAATAGGCAACACGGAATAGATGCCCACCGCCTACATCAAGCTTAGCATTGAAGCTAGGTAAAAAGAAATCATAACTGGAGTCAGTTGTGTTTTCTGCGAAGATACCTCCACCGATTGCTGCTTCAATAGTATCAATATCCAGCGCACAAATGCCTGGTAGTGGATTGCCTGGCGTTGGTGCAGTATCACATTCACTAGCGCTTGGGAAAACCATGTTAAATGCATTCACTGAAACCGAAGAATCAATGCTTCTGCTAGTGTGTACATAGCGAACACCAACATTGCCTTCTAAATTACCACCCAAGAAATTATCTAATCCAAAGTCAAAGCGAACATATGCCGCAAAATTGTTACGATCAATATTGCCAATTTCTGTTGGTAAGAAATTCGTTCCTGGAATATTACCAGGACGCTGTGATAGTGGGTTTGCTCCGGATGGGCTACCGCCAACTGCATCCAAGATATTTGATAAGACCTGTTGATATCCTTCAAAATCATCAGCACCTGGGCCAGAGAAGAATGGGATAGGGCCACCAAAGCCAACATCTTGACCACGTTGGAAACGGGTAAAGTTAAATGGCGAAAACAATCCCGCCAATGCAGCATCTAGGTCAGGGTTTGAGTTTCCTTGCAGCAAGAGAATAGATTCGATTGAATTGAAATCTCCGCCGCTGTTTCCATTAATATCTCTAGCAGTCCAGACCTCTGAGATGTTGCCCCAGTTAAAGTCTGACTCTCGAATATCTGTACGTTGTTCGTTATAACGCGCACCAGCACGGACTGATTTTAAGAAACCATCGCCAGAGAAATCATATTCAACATCACCTTTGAAAGCGAAAGATTCGGCATCATTCTGTGTGTTGTGATCCAAGAAAGAGCGTAAGAAGAAATTGCTTGGGTCTTGGAAAAAACCTTCGGAAGTAGTGACGGGAAGCTCAAAGTTCACAGCTGGAACACCATCTACCGGAGCACCAAATGTGATAGGAGCAAAGAATGATGATACCAATTGAACATCAACAATTTCAGTTGATGCATCAATATATTGCGCATCAAAGTTGAAACGCAGACTGTCTGTTGGAGCAAATTTCAGATTAAATGCATAATCTGTAGTAACATCGCGTTCAAAACGCTCACGGAATGTTGCAATTTGCTGACCACCAGTACCTGGTGTAAACGCAGGGGGTAGCAATGCAGCAGTCGCATTTGGTCCGCGCCATTGGTTGTCATCAGAAATTGTTCCGCCAGTGAAAATGCCATTTTCATCAAATGTGAAAGTAGAACTGTCAAATGTGGTGCGATCCAATGTATTGTCGATTACTGTTTCAACAACATTCTCACCCCAGAGTAATTCTGATTCAGAGCGCAAGAATTGAGCCGTAGCAATAAATCGACCGTCATTGCTTTCCCATTGAAGGGCACCAGCATAAGATAGACGTTCACGGTCAAATTCTTGTGAACGAATACCGCCGCCGCCAGGCACAAATTGCAATTCACCCGCTTCGTTTGTGTTAAGTACAACGCCGTCGGGCAGGTTGTTTGGATCTAAAGCTGTAGCATCCAAGAAGTTGAAGCCAACTGTATTATCAGCACGGAAGTCGCCAATAGATACACCGTCAGCGCGCGATAGTAAGCGGCTGTATGAGATGTTGCCTAAGATACCAAAACGACCAGCGCCAGTATCCCAATTTTGTGAATAAAGGCCAGAAACGGTTGGTGTAACTTCTCTTGCAAGATCGCTGTAATTCAGCTCGCCTGATAATGCGATAACGCGATCATTTGAATCAAATGGCAAACGTGTGCGAAGATCGACAGTACCTGCAGCACCGCCTTCGATAAGATCGGCCGTTGAGTTTTTGAAAACAACAACGCTACCAAGAAGCTCAGGAGAAACATCTTCGAAACCCAATGAACCGCCAGGGCCAGCGCCAAAAACATCACGTCCATTTAATTCAGAACGTACAAATGGCAATCCGCGAATAGCAACGCCAGCACCTTCAACAGCAAAGTGATCTGGATCATCAGGACCAGCGAAACGCAAGATTGAAACACCAGGGACACGTTGCAGTGCTTCTGATACAGAACGATCGGGAAGTGCGCCAATGTCAGATGCTGTAATAACATCAACAAATGTATCAGCATCGCGTTTAATATCCGCTGCGCTTTCCAGAGATTTACGAATACCTACAACAACAATGCCATCATCATCGTCTTCAGTTTCTACTTGTTCTTCTGTTTCTTGTGCATAAGCAGTTGTGCTCATGGCGGCACTCATAGCCAGCGCTGAAGCACCGAGTAATAATGCGCGACCCACAAAATGCGGATTCGTGGTGTTTTTGTTTAACTTCATTATATTGCCTCCTAATATAGCCTGCTTATTTAAATTTATAATTCCACAGACAGAATCCAAAAAACATTTCAACTTTTGTTGACAACGTTATCAGACTGCCAGATTGTAAACTAGCAGCCTATTTGTCAAGCGGATTTTTTAACAGATGATAATTGTCAGCTAACTGTTGCTGAAATGCCATAAAATACGCTTATTGACGGGGATTAAGCTAATAAATTTACTTATAATGTCAAACAATTTTCTTTTATAAAATCAAAATGCCTTGGCATAGAATCAGCACCGTTACTAATCGCTGAGAATATTTGCTCCATTACGGCATTTACTTTTTGCGGGTCGGCTTGATCCGTTATGGGATCATAATATTTGGGAGTTATGCCTTGGCCATACATTACGGCTAACCAGCTTGCAGTCCCAAACAGATCATTTCCATTCTCTAAAATACGGCCATGCCCTGCAAATTGCTCTATTTTCCGGTCTAATGTCTCTGGCCGCTCGATATTTTGGCAGTAGCGCCAAAATTCGCTATCATCGCGTTCCGTGAGATTGTAATGCAATACCAGAAAATCTCTTACTCTCTCATATTCATAAAGGGTGCGTTCGTTGAAAGAATCTATGTCGGCCTGCACAAAACCTTTATTTGGAAAATGCGACATGATACGCGCCAGCCCCGTTTGCACCAAATGGATACTTGTGGATTCGAGCGGTTCCATAAACCCAGCAGCAAGGCCTAAGGCTATGACATTTTTATTCCAAAATTTCTTGCGGTGCCCTGTTGTGAAGCGCAAATGATTGGGATCGGCAATTGGCTTGCCGTCCAGATTCTCTAACAATATGTCAGTGGCTTTATCGCTGTCCATATATTGGCTGCAATAAACATGACCATTGCCGGTGCGATGTTGCAACGGTATGCGCCATTGCCAGCCAGCTTCATGCGCAGTTGCCCGCGTATAAGGGATAGGCTCTGCTATTTTCTCACAAGGTATAGCAACGGCTCTGTCGCACGGTAGCCATTTGCTCCAATCTTCATATCCGGTTTTCAATGTTTGTTCGATTAATAAGCCCCTAAAGCCAGAGCAATCAATGAACAAATCCGCATCAAATGTGCGTTTATCATCGGTGGTAACTGATTCAATATATCCAGTTTCGGGATGTTGGGCTACGCTTTCAATCTTACCTTCTATACGCTCAACGCCGCGCTTTTCCGAATATTGCCGTAAAAATTTAGCATAGAGGCTAGCATCAAATTGAAACGCATAATTAATACCCGCTAATGCGGATTTGGGCTGATCGCGCAGAGGGCGCATGAATTTCTTTTTATGGCATGCTTGAACCATGAGCGAATAATCAAACAAATCTCGTCCATAGCCCTTGGATCGCTGATTAAGCCAATGTTGGTGAAAGGGCCGAACATCAAAAGTCACACCAAAATCACCAAAAGGGTGGATATAGCTATGGCCAATTTTTTTCCAATTTACGAATTCGATGCCCAATTTGAATGTGGCTTGTGTTTCTTTGACAAATAGATTTTCATCAATACCAAGCATTTCATTGAATAATAATATAGGCGGTATTGTTGCCTCTCCAACACCGACTGTGCCAATTTGTTCGGACTCGATTAATTTAATATCACAATCCATTCCGCTGAGCATATGAGACAATGTAGAGGCCGCCATCCAGCCTGCGGTTCCGCCGCCCACAATGACAATCTTTTTAATTTGTTCGCTCATTATATATTCTCTCCAGCGGCAGTATAAACATCTTGGGCTTTGCAAAACCTATCAATAAAAGCTTGCTGCGTTGGCATAGCTTCAACGGCTTTATCTATGGCTGCTCTAATATTGCGTAGGCTTTGCGTAATATTTTCCTCGCTCAAACTATCGACCATTGGATTATAACCTTTTGGCGTATATCCTTGGCCAATCGCAACTGCCATCCAGCTCGTTACATTGAACAATTCATCATCATATTTGAAAAATCGCCCGCGCGATTCAATTAACGCCATTTTGCGTTTCAAACTATCGGGAATGCTCATCGTGCGAACATAGTTCCAAAACGCGCTGTCATCGCGCTCGGTCAATGTATAATGCAATATTAAAAAATCGCGAATATGCGCATAGCCAACTTCGAGTAACCTATTATATTCATCGCGCTCAACAGGGTTCATACTCTTATCGGGGAATAGGGCAATTAATTTTGAAATGCCCGATTGGATCAGGTGGATGCTGGTTGATTCCAGCGGCTCCATAAATCCAGCGGATAATCCGATAGCAACGCAGTTTTTTGACCAGAATTTCTTGCGCCGCCCTGTTTTGAACCGCAGATGTTTCGGACTTGCTAATGGTTTGCCATCCAGATTGGATAGCAATGTTTTTTCAGCTTCTTCTTTGCTCTGATACTGGCTGCAATAGACATAACCATTACCCGTTCTATGTTGCAATGGGATGCGCCATTGCCATCCTGCTTCGCGCGCGGTTGAACGCGTATAGGGTATAGGCTCGCCTATTTTCTCACACGGGATGGCAACTGCACTATCAACAGGTAAATATTCGCTCCAATCAATATAGCCAGTCTGCAATGCTTCTTCGATTAATAAACCGCGAAACCCAGTGCAATCAATGAATAGATCTGCCTCTAGCACCTGACCATCAGCCAATGTTATGCTCTCGATAAAACCATTATCGTTGCGCAGATTAACCTTTTCGACTTTGCCCTCTATCCGCCTTGCGCCATTTCCTTCAGAAAATTTGCGCAAAAATTTCGCATATAGAATAGCATCAAAATGAAAAGCATAGCCAAGTTTGTTGATAATCGGTCCATGCTCACTTTGTGGGCGGATGAATTTATCATTATAGGCCGCTGCTGCATTAATCGAATAATCTTCGATATTGCGATTGTCGCCTTGCTCACGTAACTTGTTCCAATAATGATGAAACTCAATGCCTTCTAAATCAAAACCGTGTGTGCCAAAGGGGTGAAAATAACGGTCTCCTTTTTTGGCCCAATCTACAAATTCAATACCCAATTTGAATGTGGCTTGAGTTTCGCGAATGAAATCATCTTCATTGATACCAAGCCTCTCATTAAATGTAGCAATTTGCGGAATAGTCGCCTCGCCAACACCGACCGTTCCAATTTCTTCGGATTCGACCAATGTCACATTGCCCTGACCTTTCGGCATAAGTTTTGAGAGCGCTGCTGCGCTCATCCATCCCGCTGTACCGCCGCC
This sequence comes from uncultured Sphingorhabdus sp., assembly GCA_947492905.1. Taxonomy (GTDB): domain Bacteria; phylum Pseudomonadota; class Alphaproteobacteria; order Sphingomonadales; family Sphingomonadaceae; genus Sphingorhabdus_B. The sequence goes on from CANLOL010000001.1 coordinate 909,559, forward strand.
AACAATGACGATATTTTTTACTCGGCCATTGTCCATTTTAATGCTTCCTTGTTTTTCTATCAGACAATTGTTTCACCACATTGGCAATTGCTGCATGTAATTGTTCGACCCATTGCGCCAATGCGATGGCATCTATTCTATGGGCCAAACGGTCATAATTTTGCGCTACTATTCCCATCGCGCTTAAAGCCGCTATCCACTCAGCCTTGCTATATATTTCAAAATCTTCAATGGCTATGCGGCCCCGCGATTCAAATAATTTGATTTTTCGGGTTAGTGCATCGCTGCACCCTTGAACATTTTGCTGCAACAATAGATTCATATCTTTCATATGAACAGATTGCGCTGCCTCTAATCTATTATATTCTGCAATTTCTATCGCTGCAAATTCTCTGTCAGGCCATAGTTTGAACAATCGCTCCATAGCCATTTGTATACGGTGTAATCGCATGCCGCTTTGATGATCAAATGCATCAAAACCCCCTATGATTTTTAGATGATTATTCTGCCAAGCCGTCTCATAATCAATATTTCGCGCGTCAATATAAAGATCAGCGCAGTGGCTTATATCATTGCAAATAATTTCATCTATTCCATGCACACCATGTTTAACAGACAGAGTATCAGCCATTATATGCTTAGCATTGGCTTTGCTTTTTAATATATTTTTATAGCCTTGCTCGTCCAATATATATCCATAGTCATATGCTGGTGCGCCCTTGGGCGCTTCTGGAATAAATAGTGATGCCTTATGCATAACAAGCGCTAGATTAAATTCAGATAGTGGTTTTTCTGATCCGCTAAATTTCCATAAATGCTGAAATTCAGTCCCTTCACGATCAACACCATAATTACCAAAAGGCAGATTAATTGTCGCGCCTTTATCATTTGTAATAGCAGCACACAGGGCAGGGCGTGCCTTTGCCTTACTACCTAGCTCATGCTCTGCTGTTTCTATTGTGTGATGCAGGTTTTTCGAAGTTGGCCTGGCTAATATATCACCATTATTAGCGATGCTATTTTCAGCGGTTTCGATAAGGGTGATTTGATAATCATCGCTCGGCAATCGCGCGCGCAGATAAGCCGCTGGCAACCATGCCTCTATGCTATCACCAATAATGATTATGCGCCGCAATTGGTTCATGCGCGCGCTTCACTGGGACAATATTGCGCAATATAATCAGCATGCGATGGCATCTCATTCGCGCTTTGGCTCATTAATTGTTTGAGGCCCGCTAAATGATGCTTCACATCTTTTTCTGGTAATAGCGCCACACGATCATCCCATTTATCGGGAATGATACGCTGCCCTAAATAGACGGCTATCCAACTGGGTTGCAGAAATAACCCGCGATCATAAGAGGCAACACGTCCTCTGGCTTTGAACAATTCCATCTTTTCAGACAGGCTGTCTGGTATCTTCATTGTGCGCATATAGTTCCAAAAGTCGCTATCGTCGCGCTGTGTTGCGTGATAATGGAGGATAAGAAAATCTCTCACTCTTTCAAACTCTAAATCCATCAACAGATTATATTCATCTCGGTCTATTGCGAGTGTATTTTTGTTGGGGAAATATTCTAATAGCTTGGTGATGCCTTCTTGTATCAAATAGATGCTCGTCGATTCTAGGGGTTCTAAAAAACCACCCGATAAGCCGATGGATATGCAATTACGATTCCATAATTTCTTGCGCTTGCCAGTGGTAAAACGCAAAAAGCGCGGTTCGGATAATAGATCGCCATCTAAATTATCAACCAGCGATTTTTGCGCCTCATCATCGCTGATAAATTGGCTGGAATATACATGGCCATTGCCTGTGCGATGTTGCAATGGAATGCGCCAGCGCCAACCGGATGAATCGGCTGTTGCACGCGTATAGGGAAGCAATGGGCCATGCGATGCGCATGGGGCTGCAACAGCACGATCACAGGGCAGATAATTGGTCCATTCGTCATAGCCTGTTTCGAGTGCGCCTTGGGTTAATATACCGCGAAATCCAGTGCAATCTATGAAAAGATCGCCCTGTATTACAGCGCCATTTTCTAATTCCACAGATGTTATATCCCCATTTTCGGGGTCGAGATGCACTTGAGTTAATTTCCCCTCTATGCGTTTAACGCCGCGTGCTTCACCATGTTTGCGTAAAAATGGAGCATATTTTGTAGCGTCAAATTGATAGGCATAGCGATAGGTGGAATGTACTGATCTAATGTCTTCGGATGGCGGTTTGAATTTGGCCATACGGCTGGCAATAATTGGCAATGAATATTCATCCAGAGCACCTGTGGCTTCATCGTCCATCATGCTGCGCCAATAATGGTGAAAACCAACCCCAGCATTGGCCAATCCAAATTCACCAAAGGGATGAATATAGCTGTCGCCAATGCGGCCCCAATTCACAAATTCTATACCCAATTTGAAAGTAGCAGCCGTGGCCGCCATAAATTCAGCCTCATTAATACCAATGGATTCATTGAAAAATTTAATATGCGGCAAGGTTGCTTCACCAACACCGACAATGCCAATAGCTTCTGATTCGATTAAGGTGATGTTTAAGCCTGTTTCGCCCAGCATAGATGATAGGCCAGCTGCTGTCATCCAACCCGCAGTGCCGCCGCCCACAATTACGATATTTTCAATCGCACCATCTTTGTTGATTGTGTCAGTCCCTATATTGGGGTTTAACAAATCAGCCTCCTAAATTTGTGACTTTTGGTTTCTTATGAACCATAAAATCGCTCTACTTCTGTGTATAATCACAATGAATTATTGATTGGAATCACATTATAGCTATTGTAGCGATTATGTACGAATTACAGCGTCTGGCAAATGAAAAATGAAATATGACATCGTTAGACATGGTGATGAACAACAGCCCGTTGTCATTATCGAAGATTTCAGCAGTCAATTTGCGGCTATAGTTGAAGCCGCGAATAATGCTTCTTATAACAAAGCTATGGCTGCTTATCCCGGAATAAGGGCAGGTTTGAATGCGCAATATTTATCAGAACGCAGTGTTATATTATCTGAAATTGTGCAGAATATATTTGGTTTTACGCGCGGTATTAAATGTGAAAGCTGTGATTATTCAATCGTCACAACGAAGCCAAAAGATTTAACCCCTGGCCAACAAATTCCGCATTATGATACGCCGCAAAATAATATTCTGGCCTTCATGCATTATGTGCACAGCAATGAGCGCGGCGGGACAGCTTTTTATCGGCACAAAAAAACTGGCTTTGAAACTATAACGGCAGAGCGCGAAAATCAGTATCGTCAAGCATTGAAAGCAGAGGATGAAAACAAATCTATGCCAGAGCCTGCTTATATTTATGGCAGCAATGATCGTTTTGAAATGATCGGTGATATTGAATCAAAGCCTAATCGGTTCATATTATATCGCGGACAGACTCTGCATTCGGGTAGCATATCAAAAGATGCGAATTTCTCGCCTGACCCATCGGTTGGCCGGCTTACTATCAATGGATTTTTATTGGATAGTTAGATTATGAATAACGATCATGCGATAACCACATTATTATATTGGTTTAGAAAATCTAGTGATCCAATTTGCCAGAAGAATCTCTCTCAACAAAAGAATATTCCAAAGTAATAAAATTATCATTGCTCTGATCGGAATAGCTATGATTGATATTTTTGGATAATAGCTCGACCGCATTGGCTGCTAATTCGGCAATTGGCTGCCGGATCGTGGTAAGCTGCGGACTAATAATGCTCGCAATAGGTGTGTCATCAAATCCCACAACAGAAAGACCCGATGGTATTGCTATATTTCGTTTATAAGCGGCAGCAATAACAGCAGCGGCCATATCATCATTGCTGGCAAAAATGGCTGTTGGTGGATGCTCTAAATTCAATAATTTTTCGGCACAGAGAAGCCCCGATGCATAATCAAAATATCCTTGGGTAATAAGAGCATCATCTGTTTCAATATTATGAATTTCATGCGCTTTATAATATCCATTCATCCGTTTAGTTGATGCGCTATGTTCGGGATGACCTTTTATAAACCCTATGCGCTCATGCCCTAATCCAATTAAATATTCGGTTATTTCTGATGATGCTTTTTCGTCATCCATCCATACAGACAAAGGAGCATTTTTAACATCGTCCGGAGATATCAGCACATAAGTACATTGATTATCGTTCAGAAATTTAATGACTTTTGGGTCATCAGAAAGCGGCGGCGTAACAATGAATGCTGCCGGCGAGATATTATTCATCAGCCTTTTGATATCATCAACGCCATTGGGGCATTCATCCAAAATCAATTGCATTGATAATTGTTGGCATTTTTTAAGCGCGCCAAAATGAATATTTTCCAAATAGCTGCGGCTTGGGTTATCAACCAATATGGCGAGAATTTGCGCTGCACCCGAACGTAAAGTACGCGCAGCTTGGTTTAATTTATACCCTAATTTACTGGCCGAAGCCAATACTACATTGCGCGCGGCATCGCTGACATATTCTTCTTTATTGAGGACCCGCGATACGGTTTTCAGCGATACACCAGCGTCATTAGCGACATCAACCATTGTCACTGATTTGGTAATTTTTCTATCTGACATCATTCCCACCCTTATACATATGTATAATCGTCATGTGCGTTAAATCTAGTGGTAAATCTAATATTGTTATGACTTTGACCAATTGCATAGCTTTTATGCATATTATCAAATGGGTAATAATGCTAAAAGTCTTAAATTCTTGTAATGACATCCTTGTCAATCTGTGACATGTGACATTTGCAAAAATAGTAAATTACCAAAATAAAGGGGAGTAGTTATGGCAGGAGCAGTTGGAGGATCCAGCGGCGGTACCAATGTGACAGGCAAAAATGTTACATTGGTTTTATGCTTAGTGTTCGCAGTATTTTTCATTTTAGCAGGCGTTACCAATATTAATGATGCGCTAGTTGCTAAGTTTAAGGGCATGTTTCAGTTAAGCAATGCAGAGGCTGGTCTGGTTCAGTTCGCATTTTTTATGAGCTATGCACTATTTTCAATTCCTGCAGGTTTATTGCTGCGCCGTATTGGTTTTATGCGCGGTTTTATGCTGGCGTTCCTGATAATTGCGGCTGCATCTCTATTATTCATTCCAGCGGCCAGCAGTGGGGCTTATATTAATTTCTTGGGTGCATTATTCCTGATTGGCGGCGGTATAACCTTGCTTCAAGTGGCGATGAACCCGCTTGTAACGACGCTTGGCCCACCAGAAACATCGCATAGCCGCCTTACCTTTGCGCAAATGTTTAATTCACTTGGAGCATGGCTAATTGTGACTTTTGGTGCGCAATATATATTGGGCGAGAAAAAAGAAGTAGATGTTACTACGCTATCAGCCGCTGAATTAAATGCGTTCCGTGTCGGAGAGGCAGAAGTCATAACTGATCTTTATATTGCTGTGGCCATTGCGATGGTGTTGATTGCAGGCTTGTTTTTCATTTTCCGCAAAGCATTAGATAGCGCAGAGGTAGAAGATGTAAAAACAGAAGGTATTTTAACATTATTTCTGAATGATAAACGCCTTCAATTTGGTGCTCTTTGCATATTCTTATATGTGGGCGCGGAAGTCACTATTGGCAGCTATTTAATAGGCTATTTGGGTGAAGGCCGCGTGATGGGACTAGAAGAAAAAGATGCCGCTATATTATTAGGTTATTATTGGGGCGGAGCTTTAATAGGCCGTTTCGTAGGAGCATTTTTATTGCGTTTGTTTAATCCAGGCAAAGTGCTTCTAACCTTTGCAGCTGTCGCAATATCATTGATTGCTATCTCTGCATTTACCAGCGGTGCATTATCGGGGTACACATTGACAATGGTTGGTTTGTTCAATTCGATCATGTTCCCAACTATATTCAGTCTAGCGACCGAAGGTATGAAGGCTGATAAAGCCTCACAAGCATCGGGTATATTGGCGACCGCTATCGTCGGCGGGGCTATATTACCATTTGTATATGGCTCTGTTGCTGATGCGACAAGCTTAACTGCGGCGCTATTTGTGCCTGTGATATGCTATGCGATCATTGGATATTATGGCATTTACACAAATAAGAAACGAGCAGCAGCTTAACATTATCGCTTTATAAAATACTGCATTAAAAAAGGGCCGCTCATCATGGGCGGCCCTTTTTATTGAAACTCAAATATCTAAATTTTTGAGAATGATACAGCTATAATTTATCTGCCGCTGTTAGTTTTCGTTTTCTCAGCTACGCTTTTGTCCATGCCAAGAGCAGCAAGCATTTCGAAAATCCAACCCTTATCATTGCGGACATGGAATGTGTTGGTGTAAGACCAAGCGCACCAGCCTATGTTCAAATTTTCGGCTGTTCTTCTGATAGCATAGCTATGTTTTGCCCGATCTTGAAGCTTTGCAGATTGTATAGCTCCAAACTCACCAAGCAATAGGGGGACACCAGTACGTTCCATAAAATCAATGGAAGCATCTTCCATTCTCTTCATCCATCGATAATCTTCGTCACTGCCAAAACTCGCTGGTGCTGGCGGCGGTGTTGGTTCGACCCAGTTTGCTCCTTGATGGCTGAATTTAAACGGTTCATAAAAATGGAAAGTCGCGATGATATTTTTATCATTTTTTGGCGGATCAAAGGTTTTAAGCGAAGCAATGCTGCTATAATTTTCGCCACCGACGATCACTTTTCGAGTCGGGTTTGTTTTGCGAACTTCATCCAATGTGCGCTGCATTAATGGTTCGACAACATCATTGGTCAATTTTTTATGCGGCTCATTGAGCAGTTCAAATAATACAGACTTTGGTTGATTTTGATAATGTTTGGCGATCTGTTTCCATAGTCCAACAAAACGATCACTATGCCCTTCGGGGTCATCGAAAATCTCATCATAATGATGAACATTGACGATGATATTTAATCCATATTTTGTGGCATAGGCTACATTTGCATCTATGGTTGCAAAAAATTTGGGATCAATTGTGTATGGCGCATTTTTATCAGCATAGGCTGACCAACGCACAGGCAAGCGCACCGAATCAAAACCCAATGCTGCAATTTCTTGATAATCTTTTTCGGTCGGCAATCTGCCATTCCATGATAAATCTTTGGGTTGTTCGAACATATTGCCCATATTCAGGCATTTTTTAACCGGAATAGCGGGAACGGATGTATATGGGACACCATTTGGTGGTCCATCCTGCGCAATTGCAGCGCTCGCAATACCTACCCCAGCGATTGCTGTAGATAAAATGATAGATTTAATTTTCATAATAAGGCCTCCTAAAACCAGAATTTTATTTTTTTATAAAACCATGTTTAGCCCAAGAATCTAGGATTGACAAGCTTGTCATAAAAGCTGATTATAAAGTTATATTATTAATATAGGTGAATCGGTCAAATGAATGTACCTTGTTGATATATTGCTACTGAGATTAAATAGGCGACTAAGCCTTGGGGAGTGAAAATTGAAAAATAATAATGAAACTTTTATACGCGGCCTGAATATAGGGCGCTTGAAGGGCTTTGTTCCTGCTGCTTTAACAGCAATTGCATTAATGTCCTGTTCGCCATCGTCAGATAGCACGCCAGGCGTTATCAACCCTGATAATTGGCCCGAAGCCAAATCGCCATTTGCAGAAGATCCAGCAGCAGAAAAGAAAATTGCTGAATTATTGGCAAAGATGAGCGTCGAAGAAAAAGTAGGGCAAATTATACAAGCTGATATTAACAGCGTGACCCCTGCCGAAGCTAAAGAATATCATTTAGGGTCAATTTTGAATGGTGGTAATAGTGCGCCGGGCAAAGATAATTATTCTCTACCGCCTTCATGGCTTGCACTAGCGGATGAATATTGGAATGCTTCTACCGATACAGAAGGCGGCCGTACCGCTATTCCTATCATGTGGGGTACAGATGCTGTGCATGGTCATAGCAACATAATTGGTGCTACTGTTTTTCCGCATAATATTGGTTTGGGCGCAGCAAATAACCCCGATCTGATGGAAGAAATTGGCAAAATCACAGCGAAAGAAATTCGCGTAACAGGTATTGATTGGACGTTTGCTCCTACTATCGCCGTTGTGCGCAATGACCGCTGGGGCCGTACATATGAGAGCTATTCAGAAGGCCCTGATATTGTAGCAGCTTATGCTCCTAGATTGGTATATGGATTGCAAGGTCGTCCAGATGATAATGATTTCCTAAAAGGGGAGCATGTCATGGCCACCGTTAAACATTTCGTCGGTGATGGCGGAACAGTCGATGGCAAAGACCAAGGCGATAATGTTATGAGCGAAGAACAGCTTCGCGATAGCCAAGCCGCTGGATATCCTGCTGCGATTAATGCGGGTGTTCAATCAGTCATGGCAAGCTTTAACAGCTGGCATGGTAAAAAATTACACGGCCATAAACCTCTGCTTACCGATGTATTACGCGGCCGTATGGGTTTTGATGGGCTGGTTGTAGGCGATTGGAATGGTCATGGCCAAGTTAAAGGTTGTGATGCAACAAGCTGTGCGCAATCTGTAAATGCTGGTTTGGACATGTTCATGGCGCCCGATAGCTGGAAAGATTTATATGCCAACACTCTCAAGCAAGTGAATGCTGGTGATATTTCTATGGAACGCCTTGACGAGGCTGTTGCTCGTATTTTGCGCGTCAAAATTCGCTCTGGCCTTTTCGAAGCTGGATTGCCATCAAAACGCAAATTAGCAGGTCAATGGGATTTGCTCGGCAATGAAGAGCATATGGAAGTAGCACGTCAAGCGGTACGCGAATCGCTAGTGTTGCTGAAAAACCAAGGTGTATTGCCAATTAAACCCGGTGCTACAGTATTGGTCGGCGGTGATGGCGCTAATGATATTGGCAAACAATCTGGTGGTTGGACCATCAGCTGGCAAGGCACAGGCAACAGCGCTAAAGATTTCCCGAATGGTATCTCCATTTTTGATGGTATCAAAGCGGCTGTGGAAGCTTCTGGCGGTAAAGCTATTTTGATGGACGATTCTGGTGATATGCCAGAGGCTGATGTAGCGATTATCGTTTATGGCGAAGATCCTTATGCTGAATTCCAAGGCGATCGCGATCATGTGGACTTTGTTCCAACTGAGGCATTGGATATGCTAACCAAAGCGAAAGCTTCGGGCATAAGCACCGTATCAGTATTTTTGTCAGGCCGTCCAATGTGGGTGAACCCAGAATTGAATCAATCGGATGCATTTGTTGCGGCATGGCTCCCAGGAACAGCTGGCAATGGTATTGCTGATGTTTTGGTTGCTGGAGCTGATGGCAAAGCAGCATATGATTTCAAAGGCAAGCTAACATTTAGCTGGCCAAAATCATCACAAGATGTTGAGCTAAACTATGACAATGAGGAATATGATCCCTTATTCGCATTTGGCTATGGCCTTAGCTATGCAGAGGGTGGTGATGTTGCTGAATTGCCAACTGACGAAGAATTGCAAGGCGTAAGCAAGCTTGAGTTTAGCCAATTATTATTGGCTGGTGTTGCACAAGCTCCTTGGTCCATGCATGTTTATGATGAACGCGGTTTAACAGTATTGCCCGCTAACAGCGGCGGCTCGTTAAGCGGTACTGTGAATGTCGCCTCTGCTGATGATCAGACGCAAGAAGATATGCGTTTGGTGAAATTCACAGGCACAGGTTCATTCGTCATCGAAACAGAAGCATTTGACTTTCAGCGCGAATCCAACGCCGACATGGTGGTTCAATTCGATTATCGCGTTGATGAGGCCACTGGCTCTAAATTGGCTGTTGGCGGACGTTGCGGCGAAAATTGCGGCGGTGAACTGGACTTGACCGATGGCTTTAAGTCTAAAAACGGACAAGGTTGGCAAACTGCTAATATCAAATTGAGCTGCTTAAATGACGCAGGCGTCTCGATGGCAAGTCTGACCTCACCATTCGCGCTTAACTCTGATGGTGGATTCACCATTGGCGTTAAAAATGCAAGATTGGTGACCAACACTGGTGAAGCGAGCTGCGCTCTGTAAACGCAAGTATATAGACAAAGAAAAAGGCTTGAGGAGCAATTCTCAAGCCTTTTTTAATGCTGAATGTGATTGCAGGCTAAGCTGCTTAAATTGCTAAGCTCAATATGTGCCCAAGCCTTTGACCTTTATGGCTATGCGGCCCAACCGATCAGAAGAGGTCACATAAAGCATCTTGCCATCATTGCCGAATGCGCAATTGGCGGTGGCTTTTTCGGCTAAGATACGGCCCAATAATTTCCCTGTTGGTGATAATATTAATACGCCGCCTGGCCCCGTTGCGAATATATGCCCAGTTTCGGCAACGCACATACCATCGGGCAGGCCCGGTGCATCATCGCCCGCCAATGGGGTGGCATCATAAAATATGCCATTGTCGGAAATAGTATCGCCATCGATACTATATGATTTAAGGATTTGCGCCTCTGAATCCGATTGCGCGACATAGAGCGTTTTTTCATCAGGCGAGAGTACTATACCGTTGGGGCGGGTTAAGCTTTTGTCGATGACGGATAATGCGCCATCAGAACTTAGGCGATAGACGCCATTAAAGGATAATTCTTTTAAGGGGCTATCATCTTGTTCTTTCAGACCATAGGGCGGATCGGTAAAGAAAATCACGCCTTCTTTGCTCTGGATAAGATCATTAGGGCTATTGAATTTTTTGCCCTCAAATTGATCGGCCAATATTGTGTCTTCGCGCGTATCTATGTTGAGCGATGTGACAGAGCGTTTGCCATGATTGGCGGTGAGCAAATTACCATCCTTGCCCATCAGCAATCCATTGGTTCCATCGCCCTCCGCAAGGCCCGATGGTTTGCTTAAAATTTCCAAGCCTTTTTCCTCGGACCAAATATAGGATGTATTTTCGGGGACATCAGAGAAATAAAGCTGCTGTCTTTTTGCATCCCAAGCAGGGCCTTCTGACCAGGAAAAACCATTGGTTAATTCTTCTAATTGCAATCCACTGTCGATAATTTCATCCAACTCATCATCTAATTTTTCGACAGAACCGAACTTTTTATAAGAAGTTGCTTTGACAGCTGTTTCGGGTGAGCAAGCCGCTATGGCTGTTACGCCAACGGCAGCCATTAAGATACGGCGATTCATCATTAATTGTGTCATGGTCTCTCCTGAAAACCGGTTATAAAATATGCCCAAACGTCTAACGCGCTATGACAAGCTTGTCATTCCATTTTTTAAAGTATGAAAGATACAGCTCGATAGCCCGATAATTAACCAAAAATATGATATTATTTCTAATGCCTGAGAAATTCAAATTCGGATGATAAGAGTGATTTTATATATAGTCCAAAATAATAGCGATTTAATTTATATGTGAATCGCATGGGATTTATGGCGTATTTGGAGGGAGTGAAATTCACCCTATTCGTCATAAATCCTGTTATATAAAGCCAAAGCACTGAAAAATAATGATAAAAATTATATGAATTTTCATGTTTTTTTTCGTAATATTATTTGCTACCTATGGGCTGATATGATTACTTTTGAAATCATATAAATGACATTAAATGCATCGCATATTACGTAGGGTTATCATTTATGGAATATAAATATCTGACAGGTTTTGGTAATGAATTTGCCAGCGAAGCGGTTGCTGGTGCTTTACCAGAAGGACAAAATAGTCCGCAGAAACCTGCTTTCGGTCTTTATGCAGAACAATTTTCCGGCACCGCATTTACTGCACCGCGCGATCATAATCGGCGCAGCTGGTTTTACCGTAAATTACCATCGGCACTGCACGGTGAATATACTCCCTACACGCAAAAATCGATAGAAACAGGGCCAACCCAAAATGCGCCTTTCCCGCCCAATAGATTGCGTTGGGATCCGCTGCCTATGCCAAGCGAGCCAACGGATTGGGTGGATGGATTAATCTCTATCGCGACCAATGGGGATGCGGCCGTTCATAATGGTATTGGTGTGCATCTTTATGCGATTAATAAATCCATGACGGGGCGTGCATTTTTCTGTGCTGATGGGGAATTACTTTTTGTACCGCAGAGCGGAGCAATAGATTTGGTTACCGAAATGGGGGTGTTAAATGTGCCGCCCAATCATATTGGCGTAATACCAAGGGGGCTAAAATTCCGCGTAGATTTGGTGGATGATGAAGCGCGCGGATATGTGTGCGAAAATTATGGCCAAGCTTTTCATCTGCCCAATTTGGGGCCAATTGGTTCAAATGGTCTGGCCAATGCTCGCGATTTTGAAACGCCCGTTGCTGCCTATCAAGAGAATGAAGCAACGCAGATCATTCAAAAATTTGGTGGTTCTTTATGGAGCGTCATGAGCGATCATACCCCATTTGATGTGGTGGCTTGGCATGGCAATAATGCGCCTTACCGTTATGATCTGTCACGATTTAATACGATCGGCAGCATTAGTTTTGATCATCCTGATCCGAGTATTTTCACTGTATTGACGTCTCCCAGCGCGATAGAAGGCACAGCCAATTGTGATTTTGTCATTTTCCCGCCGCGCTGGATGGTTGCCGAAGATACATTCCGTCCGCCATGGTTTCATCGCAATATCATGAGCGAATATATGGGCTTAATTCACGGTGAATATGATGCCAAAGCGGGCGGCTTTGCCCCTGGTAGTTCTAGCCTTCATAATTGCATGAATGCGCATGGGCCGGATAAGATTTCCACAGAAAATGCAATGGCGGCGGATTTAAAACCGCATAAAATTGACGGAACAATGGCTTTCATGTTTGAGAGCTGTTATGCAATAAGACCTACGAAATGGGCATTAGAAACACCTCTCTTACAACAAGATTATGATGATTGCTGGAGAGACTTTGCAAGGGCAGAATTACCATGAAATTAGCTACATTAAAAAACGGAACGCGCGATGGTCGATTGGTTGTTGTGTCCAAAGATTTAACGCGCTGCTGTGAAGCGGATAATATAGCGCCCACATTGCAAGCAGCGATTGATAATTGGGGTGAATGCGCCCCTAAATTAGAAGCTCTCTATCGCGATGTTGAACATGAGGCTGTTCCGTGTGAGCGTTTTCATGAGAATGATGCGCATTCGCCATTGCCGCGCGCCTATCAATGGGCTGATGGCAGCGCCTATATCAACCATGTCGAATTAGTTCGCAAAGCGCGTGGTGCCGAAGTGCCGGAGAGTTTTTATAGTGACCCGCTAATGTATCAAGGCGGCAGCGATGCATTTCTCGGCCCCCGTGATGATATACCGCTAGGTGATCCAGCATGGGGCTGTGATATGGAAGGCGAGATAGCGGTAATTACCGATGATGTGCCGATGGGTGTATCCGATAGCGATGCTTCCAGTCATATTAAACTGGTCATGCTGTGTAATGATGTTTCTTTGCGCGGCCTTATCCCCGCAGAGCTTGCCAAAGGATTTGGTTTTTTCCAATCTAAGCCGCCATCTGCTTTTTCACCCGTATGCGTGACACCCGATGAATTGGGGGATGCTTGGTCGGGTGATGTCATTCATCTGCCGCTGCATGTTGATTATAATCGAGAGCCTTTTGGCCGCGCTAATGCAGGCGTTGATGCAACCTTTAGCCTAGCGCAATTGGTTGCCCATGCTGCAAAAACACGGCCTTTGTGCGCTGGCAGCGTGATTGGTAGCGGCACCGTATCGAACCAAGATGAAAATGGCGGTCCGGGCAAACCATGCAGCGAGGGCGGATTGGGCTATAGCTGTATTGCCGAAATTCGTATGATTGAAACTATCAATGATGGCGCTGCGAAAACACCGTTCATGGCGGCTGGTGATACAGTGAAGATCGAAATGTTTGGTTCAGACGGCAAGAGTATTTTTGGTTCCATTCGCCAAGAGGTTAAATCTGTTTAATATTAATTCTATATCTCCCGAAAGATTATAATATGAGAAAAATCTATCCTGATGCTACGGCGGCCTTAGAAGGGTTGCTGCAAGATAATATGGTGATTGCTGCTGGCGGATTTGGCCTATGCGGAATTCCGGAACGGATTATCGATGCGATTGTCGATAGCGGCGTAAAGGGTCTAACCATAGCCTCTAACAATGCGGGGATTGATGGTGAAGGCTTAGGCAAATTGCTGCGCACCAAACAAATTAAAAAGATGATTTCATCCTATGTTGGTGAGAATAAAGAATTTGAACGGCAATATTTAGCAGGTGAATTAGAGGTGGAATTTTGCCCGCAAGGGACTTTGGCCGAGCGCATGCGCAGCGGCGGTGCTGGCATCGCTGGTTTCTATACAAAAACTGGTGTTGGTACGCAGGTTGCCGAGGGCAAAGAAGTAAAAAGCTTTAATGGAGATGATTATATTCTCGAAGAAGGTATATTTGCGGATCTCGCAATCGTAAAAGCATGGAAAGCAGATGAAAGCGGTAATGTGATATTTCGCAAAACGGCGCGAAATTTCAATCAACCTGCGGCCACTTGCGGCAAGACCTGCGTCGTTGAGGTCGAGGAAATTGTACCCACAGGCAGCCTTGATGCGGATGCCATTCACTTGCCGGGTATATATGTGCAACGCATGATTTGCGGCGCGCCCTATGATAAGAAAATCGAATTTAGAACGGTGAGGGAGTCGGTATAATGGCAAAATGGACTCGCGATCAAATGGCGGCACGTGCTGCGCAAGAATTACAAGATGGTTATTATGTGAACCTTGGCATTGGTATTCCAACTTTGGTGGCCAATCATATTCCCTATGGAGTAGAGGTAACTTTGCAATCAGAAAATGGGATGCTCGGCATTGGGCCATTCCCGCATGAGAATGAAGTCGATGCCGATCTTATCAATGCGGGCAAACAGACAATCAGCGAATTGCCGTCTTCCTCTTATTTTAGCAGCTCTGATAGTTTTGCTATGATACGCGGCGGCCATATTGATTTGACCGTCCTTGGCGCGATGGAAGTTGCGCAAAATGGTGACATTGCTAATTGGATGATACCAGGCAAAATGATCAAAGGCATGGGCGGTGCTATGGATTTGGTGGCTGGTGTCAAAAAAATCATCGTGGTGATGGATCATTGTGCCAAAGACGGTTCACCCAAATTTATTCCAAGCTGTACGCTGCCACTAACGGGCGCGAATGTCGTGGATATGATTATCACCGATTTAGCCGTGTTTAGACGGAAAAGCCATGCTGCGCCGTTCAAACTTGTCGAACTAGCGCCTGATGTCACCGCCGATGAAGTAGCGGCCAAAACAACAGCAGCATATGAGGTTTGAAATTTGATAAAATCTTATCCGCAGCAATTGCTGTAAATATTCTATAATAATAATTTTAATAGGCTTCGTTTTTCTTTCGAGCTAGTATTTTTATCGAATAATTGATGCAATATTTCTGGCGCTTCATCGCGTGCTTTTCGTGTGCGCATCATGCGTTGCCACAGCCATAGCGAAAATTTAAATCTGTTTTTTGACATATGCGATGTTTGCATCACGGATTGAATATTATGTTGAATATCATCCCGAAAAGCAGTGAATTGATCTTGTGCATCATTGTCCGTTAAGGGACGATCGGGGAGCACATCAAGACCAGCTTCTATGACAGCATCATGATCTGTTCGCCAAGCCGCCGCACTCAGAAAATCAACCATACGGCACCAGCCTCTGATAAATATCATTTCAGTTTCTTCATATTGCGTCGCGGGCAAAACCCTTATTCTCTCTGTCACAATATCAAGGCTGGTTTTATGCGCTTTCCATAATGCAATTCTCAGCGGCTCATCATCATCGGCACTATAATCCGCATTCATAGTGAAATAGGCGCGCCATTCTTCTATGGCCGGCAACCAATAGGCAGGTATCACTCGGTTTTCACCATTGGGGCCATATATATAATCAAAAATACTATTTTCTGGTGCAAGGATTTCAACATCGCGAACCACATCAGCTTTAATTGCTGCCAAATAGGGGATGAGCGATAAAGAATAATTGCCATACCCCCATGCCGCATCGGGATGAATAGCATCTTCAGCTATATCAATGCCTAAACGATTGCTGCTTTTTTGCCATTGTAGCTGATATATTAATCCCCATAATGGATTATGATTATTTTCTTTCCCCCAATATCCATGACCATTGCTGGCTATAATCAGCTCTTTATACATGGCAATGCGATGGGAAAATAAAAAAGGATTAACCTGCTCTCCTATTGGTTGAGCTTGATCCCAAGAAATTCCAACTTCTTGCTGCGCTAAAGCTGATGGAACCATAGATAATCTCTTTCTTTGATATGAGAGCAATAATGGATAGCTTAGCATAAAAAAAGGGGCCGCAAAGCCCCTCCTGTTTTTTGCCTATTTTTCGGCCTATTCTTTTTAGAGCAGCTTTTATCCCAACGCCTCTTCGGGCGATACATAATCATAGCCCAAATCATCGGCAACGGCTTTGTAAGTTACCTTGCCATTCCAGATATTAAGTCCGTTGGCTAAATGCGCATCGCTGCGCAATGCTTCTTTCCAGCCTTTGTTGGCCATGCGTAATGTGTGCGGCAGCGTAACATTATTAAGCGCATAGGTACTGGTGCGCGATACAGCGCCGGGCATATTGGCGACACAATAATGGACAATATCATCAACTACATAGGTTGGGTCTTGATGGGTGGTGGCTTTCGCGGTTTCAAAACAACCGCCTTGGTCAATAGCGACATCGACTAGCACTGCGCCAGGCTGCATAGTAGACAGCATTTCGCGCGTGACAAGTTTTGGAGCAGCAGCACCTGGGATAAGCACAGCGCCAATCACCAGATCAGCTTGGGCAACGCATTCCGCCAAATTAGCACGATTAGAAAAGCGTGTTTTGGCGCTCGCTTCAAAATAGATACCTAGCTTTTCTAGTGTTTCTGGGCTGCGATCTAATATGGTCACATCCGCGCCCATGCCTACCGCCATTTGCGCAGCATTAAAACCAACTACGCCGCCGCCGATGACAGTTACTTTTGCGGGGGCAACGCCGGGAACTCCGCCCAATAATACACCGCGTCCGCCTTGGGCTTTCTCCAATGCGGTTGCGCCTGCTTGGATTGACATGCGTCCAGCGACTTGGCTCATAGGTTTCAGAAGCGGCAATCCGCCATGATTATCCGTCACCGTTTCATAGGCAATGCAGGTTGCGCCAGACGCGATTAAATCTTTGGTTTGCTCTGGATCAGGAGCCAAATGCAAATAAGTGAATAATATTTGATCTTTGCGAAGCATAGCGCGCTCGGCAGCTTGCGGTTCTTTAACCTTGACGATCATTTCAGCACGTTCAAAAATTTCAGCGGCGGTTGCAATAATCTGTGCGCCTGCTTCTTTATAATGTTCATCGCTAGCGCCAATACCAAGACCTGCTCCGGTTTCGATTAGAACATCATGGCCATTAGCGGTTAATTCATTAGCGCTTTCGGGGGTCAATCCAACGCGATATTCATGATTTTTAATTTCCTTAACGCTGCCGACTATCATGGCTTTTCTCCAATATAAGGCTGATAAGAATTCAGGGCCTGCAAGTGGAAGGCAGACCCTGAACCTGGGGGATTTGAGTTGTTATAGAGATATATTTCTGAAAATAATTCCTAAACTTGCACAAAGATATCAAATAATTTAGGATAATATCCGATATATTATAAAATTATAGGATAATATCCCGTGGATAGAATTGATATTCTAATATTAGAGGCGCTACAAAAAGATTCGCGTGCAACAATAACTGAAATAGGTGATGCCGCGGGGCTCAGTAATTCAGCAGCGCATAGGCGCGTGCAAAATTTGCAAGATAGCGGCATTATAACCAACTATTCTGCGCGGCTTAATCCAGATAAATTAGGCCTTGGTGTACAGGCCTTTATTGAGATCACCCTAAAAGATCAAAGCCGCGAAAGCATGGATAAGTTTGAAGAGCTTGTTAGTGATTTGGATGATATTTTGGAATGTTATTTAATGTCGGGCAGTGCCGATTATATGCTCACCGTGGCGGCACTTAACCTTAATGATTTTGATGATATACATCGAAATTGCTTGTCGGATTTACCTGGCGTTGCATCGATGACAACTAAGTTTTTGATACGCCGAATTAAAAATTGGAATGGCTATCCTGTTCGCAGATTGCGTGATATAAATTAAGCTATCAACATTGCAGAAGCGATTATTTTAAGTTATAAAAGGGTATGAAGCGTTATTTCTCATCTCTCGTAATGTCTCTCCCTTTATTGGGTATAGCCGTTTTAGCACCAATTTCATTATCACAAGCGCAATCGACTCCCGCTTTCGAAGACAGTTCGATTGATAGTGTAAATAAACTGCCCGACTTTAATGATGGTGATGAGATTGAAATTGGTGAAGATCGCAATGATCGCATGACAATCAATGTTAATATCCCGCATAATGATAATAGTCAGCGCGATAAAAGCCCCTATAAATTCATCATTGATACAGCTGCGCAAAGGACCATCTTATCCAATGAGTTGGCTGATAATTTGGAATTTGATTTAGAAAAAGAATTAAAGATCACTACCTTATCGGGGACCAAACCAATTAGAACGGTTTATGTCCCTGAATTAACCTTGGGCCAGCAGGATAATATAGGGTTGATAGCCCCCACTTTTCGGCGTTCAGCATTGGGTGCGGATGGCATATTAGGGTTAGATAGTTTGCAAGGGCAGCGCATATTATTTGATTTTAAAGCTGAGAAAATCTCAATTGCGAAACAGGGTGAGAAATTAGGTAGGAATAATGGCCGAGAGATTGTGGTACGTGCCCGCCGTCGTGATGGACAATTAATCTTTACCAATGCAACAATGGATGGCTTCAAAGTGAATGTCATTATTGATACCGGCAGCGATTCTTCGATTGGCAATTTGGCATTAAAACGCAAACTGCGTCTTCGCGATAAAAATTTGTTAAACATTGATTTGTTGGATGTGCGTGGTCAAAAAGTTCCTGCGCTTTATGGCGTTACTGACGATTTAAGGATAGGGCGCGCGCGTATATCATCGTTGCCCGTTGCATTTGCCGACATTGCTCCTTTTGAAGTGCTTAACATTAATAATAAGCCTTCTATCTTTTTGGGTATGGATGCGCTGCGCACTTTTGATCGTATAGCGATTGATTTTGAAGATCGCAGGATTTATTTCTTATTACCTGAAAATACGCAAAACTTCAGCTCTACACCCACTAGAAGTGTGCAAATAGATTAAAATAATGTGACTTCATCGCCGCTATGCCATTGCGGATATTTGTACATGATGCTCTGAAATAATGGGCTTTTAAGATGTGCGTCCAACCAGCGCTGTATATTAGGAATGTCTTGGGCATTAAACCAATCTCTATCATGATTAGCAAATTGCCGAACAAATGGGAAAATAGCAAAATCGGCAATGCCATTATGCGTGCCAAAGAAACAGGGCTTATCCCCTATGATGGCATCCCATTGCTGTAATATTCTCAGCGCCTTTGCTTGCTCGATTTCGGGATCAGCATCCTCATATCGCGTATGATATTTATACCGATCTAACGCTGTCTTAAAGGGCCCATCGGCTTGATCGATTAAGACATTGGCTTGATCTTCATGATTAAGCCAATTTTGAGGATCATTGCCGCGCAAAGCCCAGCGCATAATATCTATGCTCTGTTCTATTACTGTGCCATCGGCTAGCACTAGCACTGGCACAGTGGCTTTTGGAGATGAAGCAATCATAGCATCGGGTTTGTCGCGTAAAACAACCTCGCGCAAAATCACTTTGGTTTCGCTTATCATGAGCCCCATCCGCGCACGCATCGCATAGGGGCAGCGCCGGAAACTATATAATATGGGCAATGATGTAGTTTCTACTGTCATGATGGTGAGCCGATATGGGTCACACCTTTTTGAGCTGCAATTTCCATTTGCTTTTGCCGTTCTTTATAGCGCTTGCGTTGCTCATCATCACGCGCATCGTAACAATGATGACAGCTAATACCCTCGCTATATTCGGCCTTTAGCACTTCATCAGGAGACAGCGGCATACGACAAGCATGGCATTGGATATAATCGCTTTCTCGCAAAGCATGGCCAACGGCAACTCGCTGATCAAAAACAAAGCAATCGCCATTAAAACTGCTCTTATCTTCGTCTATATTTTCCAGATATTTTAATATGCCGCCTTGCAAATGAAACACATCGTCAAAGCCTTGGCTTTTGACATAGGCTGTGGCTTTTTCGCACCTGATACCACCGGTGCAGAACATGGCTATTTTTGGAGTTTCGCCTTTTTCTCTGATTTCATCGGCTTTTTGATTGAACCATTTCGGAAATTCGCGGAATGTTTTTGTATTGGGATTAATGGCGCCTTCGAACGTGCCAATTGCCACTTCATAATCATTGCGCGTGTCGATGACGATTGTGGATGGATCAGATGTTAATGCATCCCAATTTTCAGGTTTGACATATTGGCCAGGGTTCACAGCGCCATTGACCTCTGGCACGCCCATCGTCACAATTTCTTTTTTCAGTCGGACCTTCATGCGGAAAAATGGTTTTTCCTCTGCGGTAGAATATTTCGCGCTTAACCCATCAAACCCATCCCAAGAGGATAGATATTGAATTACGGCCTGCAAACCCGTTTCACTGCCTGCAATAGTGCCGTTAACCCCTTCGCTAGCTAGCAGGATAGTGCCCATAATATCATGCGCTTTGCATAGAGCTAAGAGCGGCTCTTTACGGTCTTGATAATCTGGAAGATACGCAAAATGATAAAGCGCAGCGACATGATAATTTATGTGAGTTTCGGCATTCATACGCCACTCTATAGCCATGAATTAATGAATTGGGAATAGGGGCTATTCTCTTATTAGTCCTAGCAATGGATCCGCAATTGCTCCATTGTAAGGATATGATTGAAATAGATTCTTTGATGATAAAAATCACGCTTATCGGTTTATTAGGCGTTGGCGCACAATGGATAGCATGGCGCATTAATAAACCAGCTATAGCATTAATGCTATTTGCTGGGATTATCGCTGGCCCTGTATTGGGGCTACTCAATCCCGAAGAAGATTTCGGCGATTTATTAGAACCTATGGTTAAATTGGCGGTTGCTGTAATATTATTCGAAGGCGGCCTCAGCCTGAATTTCAAAGATTTGCGCCATGCGGGTAGCGGTGTTTTGCGCCTTGTCTTCATTGGCGTTCCTGTTGGATGGGCGCTAGGCACTGCGGCGGTCTATTATGGAGCAGGGCTTCCATTGGCCGTATCTGCATTATTTGGCGGTATATTGGTGGTAACAGGGCCAACCGTTATTGGGCCGATGCTGCGCTCCTTGCGCGTTGGAAAACGGGTGCGCGATATTTTGAAATGGGAGGGGATTGTCAATGATCCCATAGGCGCGATGCTGGCGGTCTCTATCTATGCCTATATTCATTATGCGCAAACTCATGGCCCGCAAGTTGATGTGGCAGAGGTAGGGTTTAGCGTATTGGGCGCGAGCATGCTGGCGGCCATTATTGGTGCAGCGCTCGGTTATGCGCTTACATGGTTATTCCCGCGCGGTTTGGTGCCAGAATTTTTGAAAGCGCCGATTTTGCTGATTGCCGTAATTTTCGGATTTGTTGTTGCCGATTTGGTGATGCATGAAACAGGCTTAATCACAGTAACAATCATGGGCGTTGTCATGGCTAATCGCCCCACATATTCGAGCCGTGCTTTGCGCCGTTTCAAAGAAGATTTAGCAGTATTGCTGATATCGGGTGTGTTCATATTATTATCGGCAACGCTCGATTGGGAAACCATACAAAAATTCCAATGGCGCTTTTTAATATTCTTATTGATGCTGTTATTCTTGGTACGTCCGATAACCGTTATCATCAGCCTTATGTTCACCAAAGTACCATGGCGAGAGCGATTGTTCATTGGCTGGATCGCGCCGCGCGGGATTGTTGCTATCGCTGTAACATCTCTCTTTGCGCTGCGTCTGGTAGAGCTTGGTTATGAAGGAGCGGATGCGCTTGTGCCATTGGTATTTGGTGTCGTTATTGCAACTATTTTAGCACATGGTTTTTCTGCTTCTTGGGTGGCAAAACGCCTTGGCATCGACAAAGGCAAAGGCGAAGATATCATGCTTATCGGGGCGAATGATTGGAATATTGCTCTTGGTAAATTTCTGACGCAAATTGGTTTGAATGTCACAGTTAGCGATATGAGCAAATATGCACTGCGTGATGCGCATAAAGCTGAATTAGCTACGCAAGATGGCGACATCACCGAAACTGCGCATGGTCATGATGTTGATATTGGCCAATTCCAGCATTTGATCGTTTGTACCGAGAATGAGAGCTATAATAAATTGGTCGCTAATGATTTGGGGCCAGAGGTCGGGTATGAAAATATCACTATAGTGTCCGATGGTGATGCCAGTAATGACCATAGCGGACGCTCTCGTGTGTTATTTGAAAGCGGTGTTCCTTATGATGTTTTGCTCGATCGCCATGCGCAAAATTGGTATTTTTCTGAAACCACATTAACCGAAAAATTCCTCTGGGAAGATTATTGCAGCAATTTGAAACCGGGCGAGGAACCCTTAGCGGTTCTAAAACCTGATAGACGTCTGCTATTATTTGCCACAGCCGAAAGGCCTTCAATTGAAACGGGCGATAAGATTATCAGCTATATACAGGAAGAAACGCCTGAGGAATTAATGGCCCGCAAGAAGTGATTCGTAGCAAATTCTGAACGCTAGCTTTGCGAAAGTGAGTTTTTATCCAAGCCTGCCTGTTTCCACATCGTTTACGAATTGGGCTGCTTCTATATGGTCAACACCAGAGGAATGACGAATATAATCAACGGCCCGATCGGGGCGACCTTGCAATAACATTGCTTTGACTTCGCGCAGCATGATGAGAGCCTCTTCATAATCGCTCTCAATTTCCAAAGTGCCATCAACCACTTCGTCATTGCTTTGATGGGCATCGTTTCTGCGCTCATCGATCATAGACTCATATGATAAATCATGCTCTTCTATGGTTGCAGAAATGTCTGATGGATTGCTAATTTTCTGCTTCATTATGTCAGCTTTCGACTGCTGGGGATTATCAGCAGGCGGCATGCCAACATAGCCATCATGGCGCGAGCGGATTCCCATGAAAATGAGCAAGGCAATTCCGCTGGCCAATACCCCCAATAATATCCATGCATATATCATATATGCACTATAATATTTATTGATTACTATTTTATTATTTATTCAGCATTCCGAATACGAGGCCCGAATAATGCAGTGCCAACGCGTATATGCGTTGCGCCAATGGTCAGCGCAGTTTCATAATCAGAAGACATACCCATGCTCAGATTGGGCAGATCATGTTCATCGGCAAGCTTTGCCAAGAGCGCAAAAAATGGTGCTGCCTCCATATCCGCTGGCGGTATGCACATAAGGCCAATTATGGGGATGTCGGCATTGGTCGCTGCTTCCAATAGATTGGCTATATCTTTAACCGCGCATCCGCCTTTTTGTTCTTCATCGCCAATATTGATCTGTAAAAAACAGGGTATATATTTATCTGCTTTTTTCATTTCTTTGGCCAAAGCTTTAAGAAGTGATATGCGATCAAGCGAATGGATGACATCAAAGGTTGCAATTGCTTCGGCAGCTTTATTGGATTGTAACTGCCCAATGCAATGAAGTTCTATCCCGTCATATTGGGATCGCAAGGCGGGCCATTTCTCCATCGCTTCTTGGACCCGGTTTTCACCAAAACTTTTATGGCCTTGTTCCAATAATGGGATTATTTCTTCGCTGCGGCGGGTTTTTGAAACGGCTATCAGATTAATATCATCTGTATCGCGCTGCGCGCGCTTAGCGGCAGCGGCGATATTATTTTGAACATCAATTAGCATTTTACTGGGTGATTCTATCATAAGTACAGGCTATAAGCGCACAATGCATGGCTGCCAATCCTTCAAATTACCCACGCGATGGCTGATGACTGATCCACGCTTTGGAGAGAGGTTGCTGCCCTCTATACAAAAATTGCCCAAAGGAGCGGGCGTAATTTTTCGCAATTATGATGCGCCCAATCGGCTAAATATGTTTCATGACATTGCCAAAATATGCCGCAGGCGCGGGCTTAAGCTGATTTTTGCTGGTGATATAGAAGGCTGTATGAAGCATAATATAGAGGGCTATTATTATGGGCGTCCGCAGAGAATAACAAAGCGCTATAATAATATCACATTATTTGGCGTGCATGATGCGCATGAAATAAGAAAAGCACAGATATTGGGCGCAGATGCTTATATGGTGTCACCGGTTTTTTCTACCAATAGCCATAAAGGACAGAGACCGTTGGGCCTGCTGCGGTTTAGGCAATTGCGCCAATTATGTAACAAGCCCGTGATTGCTCTGGGCGGAATGAATCAAGCGCGCTTTCAGTCAATAAGCAATGTGCATGGCTATGCAGCCATTGATGGTTTGATACAATAATATTGAAAATTTAGAAGCGGATTTTTGTTCCGACATATACAGCTTCGCTATCTTCGCGATTATCGCTGGAAGAAAGCGGAATATCATTTTGGCGATCATAACGAACACCCGCTGTAAGATCGATACGTTTTGAAATTGAGAAGCTACCGCCCAAATCCAATACATAATCTTCACCAGCAGCATTACCAAGCGGACTTGGTGCAGCATCGGTTGGCTTAGCGATCTTCATAGAAGTGCTAAATTTGCTTGGCTTATCTTCTTTGTCGCTTTTCAATTTATAATTAATTGTAGGCGTAGAGATTCTGTTCAAGCGGCCAGCTGTTTTTATTTCTGGCAATTTGGGCAGAGCGGTTAATTCAAAACCTTTCCAGCCTTTATCTTGCTTCAAGCTATATTTGGTTGTTTGCAATGCTGCCAAAGTACCCGTTGCTGGAGCATCCTTTGAAATGATGTTGCGAACAGTGACAGCTTTCGAAGTTTCATTGGTACGCGCCGCGACCGTTAATGTGCGGTTGGAAATCTTGTCCAAGCCAGCGGGCGTGAAACGAAATAATTTATTGGTTTTAGCCGCGTTTTGATTGCCAAATCGTTCTTGGTGTAATTTAGCGATTCGGCTATCAACACCAGAGGGCGTGAATTGCAAATTCCAATCAGAAACAGCTTTGCTGCTGATAGATGATTTTGCGGCAAAAGCAGGAACGATAATAGGCGAAAAAGCCATTGATATCGCCGTTAATCCGACAATGGCTGGCACCATAAGCCCATTATGCGCAACTTTACGCTTTGCATCGACCTTTATGTCGTTGTGGGATGATTGTACCTTTTCCATATTTTTAATTTACATGATTATGGTTCATATAAAAGCAAATAATCATATTTTCGCCATATTCTATAGATGATTTTTCATTTTAACCTTATTCTGTTGTAAAAGAACATCATAATTTACATGAATATAACAACGCTCTTATCATTTTGGGCATATTTCTATCAAAAACCACTTCAAAAATGAAAATCTGCCTTGTTCAGCTCGTTGAAAGCTTGATACCTGCATCAAAGGCGATATAGAGATACTGTACTAAGTATAAAATCATCATATTTCATAATGAAATTAAGGATAAGCCATGCGTAAAGATAAAATTGCAACCCATATTATAACAGCATCTGCGCTTGGCGCACTGGTCATGCTGGGCGGTTGTGGGGGCAGTGATCGGCCAAAAGCAGATATAGCGGCTAGTAAAATCACGACGATTGGCGTTAACAGCTATATGTGGCAAGCCTCTCTTGAGTCTCTATCTTTCATGCCTTTATTGCAGGCAGATTCTAATGGTGGTGTTATTATCACCGATTGGTATGTGAATCCGCAAACCCCAACGGACCGTGTTAAATTAACCGTTACGATATTGGACCAAGATTTGCGTGCTGATGGGCTGCGTGTTGCTGCATCGCGCCAAGTTGCACAAAATGGTCAATGGATTGATGCTCCTATACAAGCAGCAACAGTACAAAAATTAGAATCTATCATTTTGACAAAGGCCCGTGATTTGCGCCGCAGCGCCATCGACGGATAATTTTATGAGCGAACCAACACGTTTTAATCCGCACATTACTGATGCGCGGTGGCAAGAGCATTGGGATAAAGAAGGCACGTTTAACGCTGACGATAATAGTGATAAGCCAAAGTCTTATATATTAGAGATGTTCCCTTATCCCTCGGGACGCATTCATATTGGCCATGTTCGCAATTATACGATGGGCGATGTTCTGGCGCGTTATAAACGCATGACGGGGCATGAAGTGCTGCATCCTATGGGTTGGGATGCTTTTGGTATGCCTGCTGAAAATGCTGCGATGGAGAAAAAGACGCATCCAGGCACTTGGACTCGCGAAAATATTGCCAACATGCGCGCGCAGCTAAAAAAATTGGGGTTTGCTCTGGATTGGAGCCGCGAAATAGCAACGTGTGAGCCCGAATATTATGGCCAAGAACAAGCGTTATTTTTAGCCCTTTATAAAGCCGGATTAGTGTATCGCAAAGAAAGCAGCGTCAATTGGGACCCTGTCGATATGACCGTGCTTGCCAATGAGCAAGTCATTGATGGTTGCGGATGGCGCAGCGGTGCTCCCGTTGAGAAGCGCAAGCTAAGCCAATGGTTTTTGAAAATCACCGAATTTTCTGACAATCTGCTCGATGGATTGGGCGATTTGAAAAATTGGCCTGATAAAGTGCGTTTGATGCAAGAAAATTGGATTGGCAAATCTAGCGGCCTGCAATTTCATTTCGATCTTGAAAATAGTGTGACAAGCGATGATGGCACAATCGACAAAGTTGAGGTATTCTCTACGCGCCCTGATACTATTTTTGGCGCGAGTTTTGTCGCTATTGCTGCCGACCATCCGCTGGCGCAAAGCCTAGCTAAAGATAATCAACAGCTTAGCGATTTCTATGATGATTGCCGCAAAATGGGCACCACAGCTGCTGAGCTTGAAACGATGGAGAAAAAGGGTTTCGATACAGGGCTATCCGCTTTGCATCCGCTAGACCCAAGTTGGAAGCTTCCCGTATTTGTCGCCAATTTTGTGTTGATGGATTATGGCACAGGCGCAGTTTTTGGTGTGCCAGCGCATGACCAACGCGATTTAGATTTTGCCCGCAAATATATGCTACCCGTGACGCGCGTTGTTGCCAAAGATGGACAAGATGCGCCGATTGAAAATGAAGCCTTCACAGGCGAGGGGACAATCATCAATTCGCGCTTTTTGGATGGTATGGATATTGAATCCGCCAAAAAAAGCGTGATTGATCGTGCAGAAAGTGAAAATTGGGGCAAGGCTCAAGTCACTTGGCGATTGCGTGATTGGGGCGTTTCGCGCCAGCGCTATTGGGGTACGCCGATACCGATCATTCATTGTGAAGACTGCGGTCCCGTGGCTGTTCCTAACGACCAATTGCCAATCGTCTTGCCCGAAGATGTAAGCTTTGACGTGCCGGGCAATCCGCTAGAGCGGCACCCAACATGGAGCAAGACCAATTGTCCAAGCTGCGGTAAAGCGGCGCGGCGCGAGACAGATACGCTCGATACTTTTGCAGATAGTAGCTGGTATTTCCTTCGCTTTGCCAGCCAGCCAGCGGATAAACCCTTTGATCGGGACTTGGTCGAAAAATGGATGCCAGTCGATCAATATATTGGCGGTATTGAGCATGCGATTTTGCATCTATTATATGCGCGTTTTTGGACGCGGGCATTGGCGCATATTGATATGCTGGATGTCAAAGAGCCGTTTGAAAGCCTGTTTACGCAGGGCATGGTGACGCATGAGACTTATTCGCGCAAAGCCGAGGGCGATGCGAAGCCAACTTATTTCAGCCCCGATGAAATTAACCGCACATCAGAGAGCGCAACATTGCTATCCGATGGCAGCAATGTTGATATTGGACGCGTCATTAAAATGTCCAAGTCCAAGAAAAATGTTGTCGATCCCGATGAAATTATCGATCAATATGGGGCCGATGCTGTGCGTTGGTTCATGCTATCGGACAGCCCACCCGAACGTGATCTGCCTTGGTCCGAAGCCGGTATAGAGGGATGCTGGCGTTTTGTGCAACGTCTATGGCGTCTGAAAACTCTTATTAGCGATGATGGCGGTTCTGATGATAAAGATTTGATGCGCAAAATGCATCAGAGCATCGCAGGCGTAGGAGAGGATATCGAAGCCTTAGCCTTTAACAAAGCGGTTGCGAAAATATATGGTCTGGTAAATGCGATTGAAAAAGCAAAACCCTCTGCAAGCCGCGATGAGGCGATTAAAATCGCCTTTATGTTAAGTGCTCCTATGGTGCCGCATATCGCCGAACAAGCATGGAGCGAGATGGGCGAGACGGGCCTTATTTCCAATGCTGCATGGCCCGATTTTGATGAAACCATGCTGACCGAAGATGAAATCACGGTGGTGATTCAGATAAAGGGTAAGGTGAAAGATAAAGTTCAAATTGCCCCTGGAATGGCAAATGATGAATTAGAAGCCCTTGCGCTTGGACGCGATAAGGTGCAGCATATCATTGATGGTGCGCCGATACGCAAAGTGATTGTCGTTCCTGATCGTTTGGTCAATATCGTAATATAAGGTTTATTATGCGGAAATTAAATGCATCATTTTTGATTATCCTGCTGCTCTCGCTTTCCGCTTGTGGCTTAAAACCGCTCTATGGTGACGGGCGTAATGGTGCTGTTTCCTCTGTATTAGGTCAAGTCACAGTTGACCCTATTGAGGGCAAAAATGGTTGGCTGATGACCAATGCGCTCAATGATCGCCTTGATGCTGCAAAAAGCAGCGACGCAGTCTATAGGTTGGTGGTTGTATTGGATGATCAGATAGAGGGATTTGGGGTGCGCGCCGATGATACCGTCACCCGAGAGCGGCGCACATTACGCGCCCGTTATCAATTGGTAGAATTGACTAGCGGTAATATATTATTGGATGCAACAGCCGGCAGTGATGCTGGTATTGATGTAGTGAGCAGCGAATTTGCAACGATTGCTGCCGAAGATACTGCGCTTGAAAATCTATCGCAAATTGTGGCCGACAAAATCATATCGCGCTTGTCGCTATTTGCTCTTGAACGTTAAATATGGCTGAGGGGCTATCCGAGCCGCAGTTAATGAATGCGATGGACAAACCCAATGGCCCACGAATGCTGTTGGTTTTTGGTCCTGATGAAACGGCGGCCCATGCCATTGCCATGAATATGGCGAAAAAATTATCGCATATGGAGCGTGTTGATTTAGATGGCGATATGCTGAAATCAGAACCAGCCTTATTGGCCGATGAAGCATCTTCACAATCTTTATTTGGGGACAAGCGTTATATTAGATTATCCTTGAAGCGCGATGAGGCTATGCCAGCGATTGAAAATTTAATGGATGTCGAAATAGCCGAAAATATTGTCATTGCGACAGCAGGTAATTTGACTAAGGCCAGCAAATTGAGGAAATTAGCGCAAAGCTCGCCGCATATTGCCTATCATATTTGCTATCAAGCCAATGAACGCGATTTGGTGCCGCTGTTGGTGGATGATGCGCGTGCCAAAGGGCTTAAGCTTGATCGAAGCCTAGCATCGCAAATTGCTAAAAGCTGCAATAATAACCGTGTTTTGGCCTTGATTGAGGTGGAAAAATTATCGCTTTATTATGATGCACCAATCAGTGATGAGATGTCCAATGGAGCGCCCTCTGGTAATTTGATAGAAGCGCTAAAAGAAGATTTTGAGAAATTATCTGCTGATGCTGCTGCTGATAATCAAGGGGATTTGATTAATGCAATATTGAGCGGCAATATAAAGCAATCGGGGGATCAATTGTGCGAAGCGCGCGAGGCAGGCCTGAATGCTATATCTGTTGTGCGGGCTTTGCAGCGCAGAATAACAATGTTGGCAGCTATGCGACCACAGGTGGATGGCGGGCGTAGCGCTGCAGAGGTAGTTAAGAGAAACCCGGCTATTTTCTGGAAAGAAGAAAGCGTTGTCGCGATACAATTGACCACATGGACTTCGCAGAGATTGGCCGCATTGATAAGTCATTTGCTAAAAATGGAAGGTGAAATTATGGCCGCTAAAGCTGAGTTTTCGCCGATATTATTAGAACAAGAGTTGATACGTATCGCTAGGGCTGCGGCAAGCACAAGACGCAAAAATAACGCTTATTCGTAATTTACCGTAATTGGTATACGGCCCCGAAAACGCCCTGATGCATCGCCATTGACGATTAAATCACCACCAAAGGAAAACCGCAATTCGCCTGCAAAATCTAGGCGAGGAATTGGCGGTAAGTCTGTGCGTAGGGATTGGATGTCAATCTGCCCGCCCTTGTTCGAACGCATGGTAATGGAGTTAGGCATTTCAATATAAACCTCTCGGCCCGGTTCCCCCGTGATGCGTACCGATCCTGCCACGGCATATCCGCCCAAATCAACCAATTGACCGGCAATCTGCTTTTGACCATTGCGCTCATTTACGGCGATACGGCCTTGGCCTCTGCCCGATAGAGCGGCGCGGCTAAAATTCAAATTGGTGGTAATTTCAATTTTAATTGGGATGATTTTCTCTTCTATTTCTTCGGTCTGCGGCGCGTTGCAAAGACGACAGCCATTGGCATTAACGCTAGAAGAAAGCGATAATGCAATGAATATGCTTGATAGTGCATAGCAAGAGAATGAAATTCCACCCATTATCAAAGTATCGACGAACATTCTAAATATTTAGTTAAGATGTATATCCGATTGCCTCCAATATAGAGGCATATCTTGATTAATATATATAAAGGCATATCTATAATGCATGAATGATAAAGATATAACAGACGAGCAATGGCGCGAGCGTCTAACCGCGCAGCAATATGCTACATTACGCCAAGGTGGAACCGATAGAGCTTTTACAGGCTTACTGCTTAATGAGAAAAGAGAGGGTGAATATCTGTGCGCAGGATGCGGTACAGCATTATTCCATTCGGATACCAAATATGACAGCGGCAGCGGTTGGCCTAGCTTTACCGATGTAATGAACCAAGAGCAGGTGACCTTGATTACCGATCATAGACTTGGCATGGTAAGAACAGAGGTTAAATGCGGCAATTGTGATGGCCATTTGGGCCATGTATTCCCCGATGGCCCAGCAGAAAATGGTCTTAGATATTGTATCAATAGTAGCGCGCTTACTTTTGACGATGATTAGGCGTTCATAATAGGGCAATGTAAAAAGATTAATCTACTCTAAGTTACATTCTAACTGTAACATTTAGGGTGAAATTAGCTTGTTATGCGCGTTATAATAATTAATGGTGTTTGAATGGGGAAAGCTAAATCAAAAAAATCCTCTAGTGGATTTATAGGAAGATGGTTTAAGCGCCTCTTTATCATTGGACTGTTGCTCGCCATTATTGGCGCAATAGTGGCCGGTGTATTTGTATCAATAGCCCGCTCTGAATTGCAAAGCTTTGAGGAATTGAAGCAATCGCCCAATGGACAGATGATCCGTGTTAGGGCCTCTGATGGCACTATCATACAGACATTAGGCCCCAGTTTTGGCCGTTGGCTATCCATTGACGATATCCCTGAAAATATGAAAGATGCGATGGTCGCGGTTGAGGATCGCCGCTTTGAATATCATTATGGCGTTGATCCAATTGGTATTGCCAGATCATTTTATGAACGTTTTCAAGCCGGACGTTTCACACAAGGCGGATCGACAATAACTCAGCAATTGGCGCGTAATTTGTTCCTGAATAATAATCGCACCTTCACGCGTAAAATCCGTGAAATGATATTGGCTACCGCGATGGAGACCAAATTTTCCAAAGAACAAATCTTGGAACTTTATCTCAATAAAGTATATTTTGGCGGCGGGGCTTATGGCGTTGATGCAGCAAGCCGCACATTTTTTGATCATAGTGCTACCGAATTGAGCTTAGCAGAATCGGCTATCATCGCTGGTCTTGTGAAAGCGCCGTCCAACTATTCGCCCACTGCTGATGCGCAAGCGGCTATTGATAGAGCTTCTGTTGTTGTAGAGGTGATGCAAGATGCTGGCATGATTACCGCAGCGCAGGCCAATGAGGTGAAGCCAGCAGAAGTTAAATTAGCGGCTGATAAACCACAAAATAGCGTGCGCTATTTCACCGATCATGCGCTGCCTTTGTTGGATAATTTAATCGAAGAGACTGAAAAACCAATTGATGTATGGACCACGATTGATTTGCGTTTGCAGCGCGCTGCGACAAATGCGATACGCTCTAACGTGCCGCGCGGCGTTCAGGGTGCATTAGTATCTATGGACCGTGATGGCGCAGTTTTGGCGATGGTTGGCGGGGCTGATTATGTTGCTAGCAATTATAATAGAGCCGTAACAGCGGTTCGACAGCCCGGTTCTTCATGGAAATTATTTGTATATTTGACGGCATTAGAGGCTGGTTTGCGCCCCGATGATTTGGTTGTCGATGAACCCGTTGAGATTAATGGTTGGGTTCCGCGTAATAGCGGTGATCGATATGCAGGCACTATTTCATTAAAAACAGCATTCACTTTTTCAAAAAACACCATTGCAGCTCAAATCGGCAATGAATTTGGAACATCTACCATTGCAGGTATGGCGCGGCGCATGGGCATAACTACGCCGATAAATACTTCACCTGCTATGGTATTGGGATCTTCGGAAACACGGGTTATCGAAATGGTGCGTGCCTATGCGATTGTTGGCAATGAGGGCCGAGATGTTGAGCCTTATTTCATCACCAAGGTTACCACTATTGATGATGATATTCTCTACCAACATCGTAAATCTACTTCTAAACAAATTTTGGAAGATTGGGTCGCAGCAGGTATGACAGATTTAATGTCAAATGCTGTGGAGGTTGGCACGGGCCGCGCGGCACAAATCGGCAGACCTACGGCAGGTAAAACAGGCACTACATCCAGCAACAAAGATGGCTGGTTCTTAGGGTTTTCTAGCGGTATCACAACAGGTGTGTGGATGGGCCGCGATGATGCTAAACCAGTGGGCGGATTAGAAGGTGGCCGATCACCTGCACGCGCATTTTCTTCTTATATGCGGGCAGCGGTATCGGGACGACCAGCTTCGCAATTTGCCCTAGTGGAATATCCAGAACGCGAAGATGATGAGAATGCATTGGCTTTCGGAAATGAAGAAGAAAATCTCTTCATTGATGAAAATGGTATGCCATTAGAAGGCCTGCCTGAATTGGGTGCTGACGGCGGCTTGCAAGGAACAGAGCCTGAATTATTGGATGAAGGATGGATAGACCGCGTATTGGGAAGGCAAA
Source organism: uncultured Sphingorhabdus sp. (assembly GCA_947492905.1). Classification (GTDB taxonomy): domain Bacteria; phylum Pseudomonadota; class Alphaproteobacteria; order Sphingomonadales; family Sphingomonadaceae; genus Sphingorhabdus_B. The sequence goes on from CANLOL010000001.1 coordinate 942,829, forward strand.
GTGATGCACCAGATGCACCAGCCACGCCAAGCCAACCAGAGCTGCAGGCGCCCAAACCAGAGCAAGCTGTTAGGCCGGAATCGATAGATGATCTGCTAGCCCCTGATAATAATTAAATTTTCAAGAGATAGCATGATATCATGGTCATATTATTATTTGGGCCTAAAATATTAAAAACCTCTATAGCCCAAATCTTTGTCAGATTTTTCGATTAGAGATTCAAACTCTGCGAGCAATTTTTCAGCTTCTTCTGTGCTGCCAACCATTTTGGCAAGAGCATCACGAAATTTTGCATTATTTTTGCTTACTTCATAACCCAATTCAGCTGGGCCTTCATCTAATGTGAATATGGCCACATGATCCCATTCGCCAGAGAGCATCCAAATATCGATTACAGGGTCTAATCCTGCGGCTATATCAGCTTCTTTGAAGATTTCGGCTAATTCTGCTGCTCTATTTTTGCTGCCATTTTTATATTTGAAATAAGCAACTTGATGATAACTATTGGCATCTCTTTTAAGAGCTTGATATTCCTGCGCTGCTATTGGTTGGAATGAAACTGTCATTGAAGCCAATGCGATAGCCGATAGAAAATATTTCATATTTAACTCTCCTTACTGATGGATGATAATATTTACTAGCATAGATTAGCACAATGTCACGGGATCAAATTCATTAGAATTTTCTATTAAGTTTTGCGAATAGGCTTGATTTATGGCTGTAAAATAGCCATTACTCTAATAAGAGTGAATCATTCTTATTAACGATTCCCAGCGTATAGTAATTAAAGGTGATGAAATGCGTCTATCAAATATGGCCGATTATGCTGTTGTAATGATGTGCGCTGCTGCTCGTCATTGTGGTGGCACGCGCGTTTCCGCGACTGATTTGGCAAATGAAACGGGCATCGCTCTGCCTACTACTCAAAAATTAGTGACCCTATTAAGCAAAGCAGCTTTGCTAACCTCTGTGCGCGGAACAGGCGGCGGTATTAGTCTTGCTCGCCCTGCTGCTGCGATAAATTTAGCGGACATCATAGAGGCTATAGAAGGGCCAATTGCTATGACCGTCTGTGTTAATGGGGATGGCCAATGCGGTATGGAAAATAATTGTATGGTCAAACCGCATTGGGGCCTTGTGAATGCATCGATACGCAGCACATTGGCTAACATCAGTTTGATTGCACTTTCGAAAACCGGTGCACCATCAAAAACGGGTGTATCTGATCTACATGCCCATCAATCTGAGCAAATTTCCGCTTAAATATAGCAATGCCAATCATGCCGTGGACAAGAAATTATGAATGATAAAGTTTTAAACGAAGAACAGCGCCGCGCCGAAGAACGCGCCGAAATGAATGCAGAGGCGCAGGCAGCGGCTGATGCGGCTTCGACCTATGAGCATGGTTGGTCATCCGATATTGAGCAAGATTTTGCTGAAAAAGGCCTAACCGAAGATACGGTTCGTTTTATTTCGGGCAAAAAGGGTGAGCCGGAATGGATGCTCGATTGGCGCCTAAAAGCATTTCGTATGTGGGAGAAAATGGAGAGCCCCGATTGGGCCAAAGTCAATTTTCCTGCCATCGATTATCAAGATGCTTATTATTATGCCGAGCCTAAGGCTAAGCCTAAGCTTAATTCGCTGGATGAAGTCGATCCTGAAATTTTGCGCATATATGAAAAGCTTGGCATTCCGATTGAGGAGCAAAAGGTTCTCGCTGGCGTAGAAGGTGCGCGCAAAGTGGCCGTTGATGCTGTGTTCGATAGCGTTTCCGTGGCGACCACATTCCGCGAAGAATTGGAAAGTGCTGGCGTAATATTCCGCAGCATTTCCGAAGCCATTAAAGAATATCCTGATCTGGTGAAAAAATATCTCGGCAAAGTCGTGCCAATGAAGGATAATTATTTTGCGACGCTCAATTGCGCGGTTTTCTCTGATGGGACATTTGTTTATATCCCCAAAGGCGTGCGTTGCCCGATGGAGCTGTCCACATATTTTCGTATCAATGCAGAAAATACAGGCCAGTTTGAACGGACTTTGATTGTCGCCGATGAAGGCAGCTATGTTAGCTATCTTGAAGGCTGTACTGCGCCAATGCGCGATGAAAATCAATTGCATGCTGCCGTTGTTGAATTGGTGGCGATGGATGATGCCGAGATTAAATATAGCACCGTGCAAAATTGGTATCCCGGTGATGAAAATGGCAAAGGCGGTATCTATAATTTCGTGACCAAGCGCGGCCTATGCCAAGGCAAGAACAGCAAGATTAGTTGGACCCAAGTGGAAACGGGCAGCGCGGTAACTTGGAAATATCCAAGCTGCGTTTTAAATGGTGAAAATAGTGTGGGTGAATTTTATTCAGTCGCGCTCACCAATAATTATCAGCAGGCCGATACTGGCACTAAAATGATCCATAATGGCAAAAATACCCGCTCTACCATCATCTCAAAAGGAATTAGCGCGGGTAAGTCTGATAATACGTATCGCGGTCTTGTGCGCGTGGGTGCCAATGCAGAAAATGTCCGTAATTTTACCCAATGCGATAGTCTGCTGCTCGGCGATCAATGCGGGGCGCATACTGTGCCCTATATAGAGGTAAAAAACCCAACCGCGACAATTGAGCATGAAGCAACAACGTCGAAAATCTCTGACGATCAAATGTTCTATGCACAGCAGCGCGGCCTAGATGAGGAAGAAGCGGTGGCATTGATCGTCAATGGTTTCGCCAAAGAAGTGCTGAAAGAATTGCCAATGGAATTTGCGGTTGAAGCGCAAAAGCTTCTCGCGATTAGCTTGGAAGGAAGCGTGGGCTAGCCTTATGTCACTGGACTTTTATCAAACACCATATCGTCATGCTGAATTTATTTCAGCATCTATGGCGCGTGGGTTGATGATGGTTTGCGCGAAAAAATGGACCCTGAAACAAGTTCAGGGTGACGCGGTTATTGGATTTGAAGGAATATAAATTATTTTTAAAACCGCTCCTGAAGTGGCAGGTCGTGAAAAGCACAAGAAATATTTGAAAGAAGATAATGTTAAAAATTGAAAATTTACAAGCCAATGTTGGCGTTACGCAAATCTTAAATGGTCTTTCGCTCACCATTAATGCGGGTGAAATTCACGCGATTATGGGCCCCAATGGTGCGGGTAAATCAACGCTGGCTTATACACTCGGCGGTCGCCCCAATTATGAAGTAACCGATGGTTCCGTGTCATTCACAACTTCCGTTCGTGCTGAGCCTGTCGATGCACAAACGGATGACCCTTCGACAAGCTCAGGGCGAACGGATCAGACATTGGATTTGCTGGATATGGACCCGCATGAGCGCGCGGCTGCTGGTATATTTCTTGGCTTTCAATATCCCGTCGAAATCCCCGGTGTTTCTAACCTGCAATTTTTGCGCGAGAGCTTGAATGCACAGCGCAAGGTTCGCGGTGAAGACCCGCTATCGGGCGCGGAATTTATCAAGCTTGCCAAAGAAAAAGCAGGCTTGCTGAAAATGGACATGGAGATGCTAAAACGCGCGGTCAATGTTGGCTTTTCTGGCGGCGAGAAAAAGCGCAATGAGATGGTGCAAATGGGTATCATTGATCCCAAGCTCGCTATACTGGATGAAACCGACAGCGGCCTTGATATTGATGCGCTGCGCATTGTTGGTGATGGCATCAACAGCATCATGCGAAAGCCCGATAAGGCCGTATTGCTGATTACCCATTATCAACGTTTGTTGGATCTGGTGAAGCCCGATTTTGTGCATGTGCTGGCGAATGGCAAGATTGTTAAAACTGGCGGTCCCGAATTAGCATTAGAGCTAGAAGAGCATGGCTATGAGGCAGTAGCCGCATGAACGCATTACCAACCAAAGGCGATGAAGCATGGCGCTATGCCGATTTGAAATTGCTTGCTGATGTATGGCAAGATGTGCCTTCGCCAGAGCAAATCACCGTCAAAGCGGGTGAGAGCATGGCGCGCCAAATTTGCGAAATTCCCGTGATTGGCAATGGCGTTGCTATGGCTGATCTGGATATAGTGATAGAGGATGGCGCTACTTTCACGCTGCATGTTTTGGCGGCTGCTGTGCAATATGGACGTATCAACATCAAAACCACCTTGGGCAAAGGTAGCCATTTTGAATTGGGCGGTGCTATCCTTGGGAATGGCGATCAGTCGCTCGAGATTGTGACGGAAACCATTCATGCGAAACCCGAAGCGACATCGAACCAAGTGGTGCGCAGCGTTCTTGGCGGCAAAGCCACAGGAACATTCATGGGCAAAGTGCATGTGGCCCGTGATGCCCAACGCACCGATGCCGCGCAGTCGGTGAAATCTATGTTATTAGACCGCAGCGCAACCGCGAATAGCAAGCCAGAGCTGGAAATTTTCGCCGATGATGTTTTATGTGCGCATGGTGCAACCGTTGGCGAATTGGATAAAGAAGCGCTCTTCTATATGGCGAGCCGCGGATTAGACCCAGAGACGGCCAAGCGTTTAATGTTGCAAGCTTTTATTGGCGATGCTTTTGTTTCGGCAGCGGATGATGTGCGTGAAGCCATTGAGGGCAAAGCGCTCACAATATTGGAGGCGCTGTCTTGAACCGGACCTTTATCTTATGTGCATTGCTTGCACTGCCAGCCTGTCAGAGCGCGGCGCATAATGCGCAAGATAATGTTATTAAACGCAAGATTGTCAGCGTTAAGAAGCAATTTGAATATAATAAGATAGAGACGCCCGAGACTATTTTTGAAACACCGCTCGATATTGCGCAATATTATGTAGGTGCTTATCCTATGGTATTAGAGGGACGTCCCTTAGTTGACGTGAAAATTGGCCGTGAAACAGAAATTGCGCCGCATCTCACTATGCTGATTACAGCCAGCGGATTTGAGGTTGGCAGAAATTATGGTGAACAATGGCGCATCCGTATTGAGAGCATCGCCGCAAATAAAGATTGGCGTATTGCATCGGCGGAACATCGTTTTCAATGCTTGGGCCGAGATGGAATCCCCGATTGGAGTTTGACGCCATGTCCTTAAACAGCGATACTAAAAAACCCGATAGATTAGATTTCCCGGGGATTGATGCCGATTGGCATTATCTGGATACTGCGGCCACCGCGCAAAAACCCCAAGCTGTAATTGACGCGATGGTGCATGTCATGGGCCGCGATTATGCGACTGTGCATCGCGGTGTTTATGCCCGCTCTGCCAATATGACGATGGCATTTGAGGCCGCGCGCGCGCGCACTGCCAAATTTATGGGCGCTGCATCTGATAATGAGATTGTCTTTGTGCGCGGTGCTACCGAAGGCATTAATCTGGTTGCCAATAGCTGGGGCGATGCCAATGTTGGCAAAGATGATCGCATCATGCTCTCTCAGTTGGAGCATCATAGCAATATCGTACCATGGCAAATGTTGGCACAGCGCGTTGGTGCGCATATTGATGTCTGTCCATTGACCGATGATGGGCGTATTGATCTGGATTGGTTAGAGGCCAATTTGACCGAGCGGCATAAGATTGTGGCTCTGGCCCATGTGTCCAATGTATTTGGCAGCATATTGGGCGTGCGCCGCGCATCCAAAGCTGCGCATGCTGTGGGTGCGAAATTATTACTCGATGGATGTCAGGCCGCGCCAAGAATGCGCCTTAATATGGCGGAATTGGATTGTGATTTTTATGTCTGGTCTGGGCATAAATTATATGGGCCAACCGGCGTTGGCGTGCTCTGGGCGCGCCATGATATATTGGATGCTATGCCGCCCTATCAAGGCGGCGGCGCGATGATTGATCGGGTGAGCTTTGATGGTACGACTTATGGACCTGTACCCCAACGTTTTGAAGCAGGAACACCGATGATAGCAGAGGTTATCACCCTGCATGCGGCGATTGATTATATAGAGGCACACGATATGGAATCGGTGTTTGCGCACGAAGCAGCGCTGGTCGCAAAAGCGCGCGATGCTCTATCCTCTATCAACAGCGTTACTATCTATGGCCCAGAAAAATCTGCTGGTATATTATCCTTCATGGTAGAGGGGGTGCATCCGCACGATGTAGCCACTATATTGGATGAAGAGGGCGTTGCCATTCGCGCGGGCCATCATTGCGCCCAACCATTAATGGATTATATGGGCGTTGCTGCAACGGCGCGGGCGAGCTTTGGTATTTATAGCGATGAGAGCGATATTGATGCTCTGGTCAAAGGCATTGAAAGAGTTAGAAAGATATTCGGATGAGCGAACGTAAAATTAATGTCGAAGAAGTGGACAGCGTAGAAGCACCACCAAAAGTGCGCGTTGGCGATATGCCAGATCATATCGTTGCGCCATCGCCAGTAGAGGCAGAGGCTATGCAAAATAATGCACAAAGCGTTTCGGCAAGCGGCCCTGAAGATGAAACAGCAGGCGACAAACTAGAGCGTAAGCGCGATTATCTTGAGGGATTTTTGGCGCAAACCCCCACTGAAACTCCGTCCAATGAGAGCGGCGGCGCGCTATATGATGCCGTGATTGATACGCTTAAATCCATTTATGATCCTGAGATTCCAGTAAATATCTATGACCTTGGTTTGATTTATGGCGTGGAAATTACGCCCGATAATCATGCGATTGTCACAATGACACTCACCACGCCGCATTGCCCCGTCGCCGAGAGTATGCCCGGCGAGATTGAGCTGCAAGTCGGCAGCGTACCGGGTGTTGGCCATAGCGAGGTGAATTTGGTTTGGGACCCACCATGGGACCCGCAAAAAATGAGCGATGAAGCCAAGTTAGAATTGGGGATGCTATGAGCATTACGATCATCGAGGCTGATTATAATAATCCAGCACATGGCGATGCTATTGTTGCTCTGTTGCGGGCTTATGCGATGGACCCTATGGGCGGCGGCGAAGATTTATCGCAATATGCGCAGGATAATGTGGTTGCGGGTCTCGCTGCGCACCACGGAGCCTTTACATTTTTGGCCTATGATGGGGAAACACCCGTTGGCATAGCCGATTGCATGACGGAATTTTCAACCTTTAAGGCAAAAAAAGATGTGAATATTCATGATGTTGCAGTGCTAGAAAGCGCGCGCGGCAAAGGTGTAGGCAAAGCATTATTCGCCGCCATAGAAGAACGCGCCCGCGCATTAGATGCTGGTAAAATCACTTTAGAAGTGCTGCATCATAACCATGGTGCTAAGGGGTTATACGCATCATTAGGATATGGCGATACCCCGCAAGGCGCCTATCATTTTTGGACAAAGGAGCTGTGATGACCACATTAAGAGAACGCCCAGCAGCAATTATTTTGACACCAGCCGCCGAAGAGCGGGTGAAATATCTTATGTCCAAAGCGCCCGAAGATGCCATTGGCGTGAAATTATCAACCCCTAGACGCGGGTGCAGCGGCCTTGCCTATAGCGTTGATTATGTCACCGAAGAGGCAAAATTTGACGAGAAAATCGAAACCAGCGGCGGCACATTTTATGTTGATAGTGCCAGCGTGCTCTATCTGATTGGTTCAACTATGGACTGGGAAGAAGATGATTTTGTCGCAGGCTTCACATTCAACAACCCCAATGCCAAAGGCGCATGTGGTTGCGGAGAGAGCTTTACGGTTTGATGGGTAAGGCCAGAGTGTTGCTCTAGTTCTTTAGGACGAAAATTTATACTCTTGTCATCCTGAATTTATTTCAGGATCTATCTGGGCAAATCCTCAGATCAAATGGATGCTGAACCAAGTTCAGCATGACAGACTATGGTTTTATTTATACTCATTAGTGAAGGTCATCGTTGCATATAAAAACCCCAGACGCTTTCACGCTGGGGTTATATATATTGATGAATTTTTTGCGTAATTGCCAATTACAATCCGAACGTAAAGCGTATTGCCGCGCCAATATCATCGGGCGCATTTTGGAAATGCCCAGGCTCTTGACGGAAAAAGAAATTGGTGGAGACCGTGCCGCCCTTAATCGGGAAGAAATAGGATAGCTCGGTCGCAATTTCGCGGCCCTGAGGCGCTAGGTTTAATTGCCTAACGCCAAAGGTAGCACTCTCGGTCGCAAAATCAAAACTGACAGGAACATTAAGGTTTAATCCGCCGCTGGTCACGCGGGTAGGTTGGGCGATGCGCAAACCAATACGGTCCCATGTACCAAAAACACCGGCTTTGCTGACATCGAATGAAAAGCTGTTGCTGCGGATTTGGCCGCTGCCATCAATCGTACCGCCGCTGTTTAATGTGCTGCGTGCATCAGTCCAACCTTCGCGCCATGCAGCGTTTAGATTAAAGCCCTTGCCCAAATTATAACGGCCATTGGCATTAAGGAAAATGCTCTGCGCACCGCCGCGACCAATCGCGCTATTGAAACGCGCGCCCAGCACGGTTTCTTCTTCGTTGAGTAGGTTCGCACCGAGCGAGAGCCAAGCATTGCCTATGCTGCGATCGAGCGCGACACCGACATTGCCATAGCTATATTGATTGTTGCTAGGCAAACCAAATTGTAGCTCATTGCTCTCTAACACGCGGGCTTGACCAGCCTCTGCGCTAAGCGTTAGGCCAAAACCATTGATATTCTGACGCAGCGCAAATGATCCATCGGGGCTGCGGGTAAAGCCGCTGTCAAAATTAGCATTACGCGCAATCAGGAAGCTGCTGCCCCCTTGACCTTGTAGGGCGGTCAATTGCGCTTGGGCGCTCTGACGAATGCCGAGGCTAACGCTAGTGTCTGTTGCAAGTTTTGCTGTGATACGGCCCGCAATAATACGGGCAGCGCGCTCATCGCTCTCGCTAAGATTTAATCCGCGAATAGGCTCGCTGGAATCTTGTCTAATGTTAAACGCGATTTGCGCAGGGCCAGCATTTAGGGCAACCGCGCGGCCATTATTGATTAGCCCTTGGGTAAGGCGTGGGTTTTGCTGAGCTGCAATAATGCCAGCGCCTAAATTTACCTCAAAAGGACGGTCAAATTCATCGGTGATGATAGCATTAAGCGGTTCGCTTGATAGACCAGCATCGCCCATTGAAAAGCCAGTAGACCCTGCTGTCGTTGTGGTAGGCAGCGGTATGGATGTGGATGCAAGCGCAGTAGTTCCGATGGGTTGAAAGGCAGATGCAATATTTAATATGCCGCGTCCAAAGACTGCGTCTGTACCAGCCTCGCCAGCATCATCGGCAGATTGCAATAATATATCGACAATCTCTACCGCGGTAAGATTTGGGAAAGCTTGCGCCAACAATGCCGCTGCACCCGATATTTGAGGCGCAGAGAAAGAAGTACCGTTGAATACATTTACAAAACGATTGCCTTCATCATCGGTGGTGATGAGAATTTCATCATCTTCGAACAAACAACAAATGCCAGAGCCGAGAGCGGATAAGACAGAATCTTGGGAATCGCCGGCACGGTTACTGAAATCAGAAATTTCACGATCATCGGTGACCGAAGTTGAAATGATAACATTGCCATTACCATTGGCCAAAAATGCTTGGGCAAAGGGGCTTGGATTATCGGGATCAAAAGCTGGTTCTTCGTCATCGTCTGGATTACCTTCGTTACCAGCAGAGATAACGATTACAATATTTGCGGCCGTTGCTCTTTCGATAGCAAGCCTAAGGGCCGTGCCAACACCGCCAGGACCGCCCAGAGAGAGGTTTACGATTCGCGCACCCGCATCAACGGCAGCGTTTAATGCTGTTGCTAATGTGGCATTGTTAAATGTGCAGCCCGGTTCATCATCGCCAGTGCCTTCGCATGTTCCTTCGGTATCGCTGCGCAATGTTAAAATTGTTGAATCAAAAGCTATGCCATGAATGCCGCTATCGTCGCGTGCAGCGCCAATGACGCGTGATACTGTCGCGCCGTGGCCATCAAGAGTTTGCAGACCGCGATCTAATCCGGTGGCATCAATTGAATCATCGGAAATACGCCCTACGAAATCACGGCTGTCTGGATCAATGCCCGTGTCAATTACGCCAACGATAATGCCCGCACCCGTTGCGCCGACTTCATAAGCGGCAATTGCGCCATGAAATTCGGGGCCATCGGAACGGCGAAATTCTGCTGTGTCAAAATTTGTACCAGGTGGAGGCGGTGTTGTCGCAGGGCCTGGAGGCGGCGGTGGAGGAGGAGGCGGTGGCGGCGGGGGAGTCGGTGCCGCTGGTGGTGGTATTGTTGGAGACGTGCTAGCACCATTGCCGCTGCCTGATCCACCGCATGCAGATAGCGCCAATACAGCAATTAAGGCTGAAACAGCCGGAATATTTTTTTGAATATCTTTTTTCATACTGGGTCTCACTTTACACATTACTCACTTCCCAACATAGCTAGGCTAGCAGCAATTTATGCTATATTACAAGGGGGTGGCTATGATTTTTTACATTGGTGCTGAAAATGCGGATTTTCTCTTGTTAATTTATGCATTATCATAGAGACGATGCGCGATTAACATTTCCTTAAAACAGAGCGACAATTTGATAATATTATCATTGTCTCAGCTCACCAAACAATAGCAAGGCATGATAGATGGATTTGGAAAAGATCGACCATTGGATATTTGATCTGGATAATACGCTTTATCCATCGCGCTATGCCTTTTTCGATCAAATAAGCGCGCGTATCACCCAATATGTGCAGCGTCATCTCGGATGCAATTTGGATCAGGCAAAGGCGATTCAGAAATCCTATTTCATCGAATATGGAACCACATTGAACGGATTAATGCATAATGATGATGTCGATCCGCAAGATTATCTGCATTATGTGCACGATATAGATTTATCCATTTTGGATGAAGCCCCAAAACTAGCACCGTTAATACAATCCCTTCCGGGTAAAAAATATATCTTCACCAATGGCGATACACCCTATGCGCAGCGGGTAATAGAGAGGCTTGGGTTGGATGGTTTGTTCGATTCTATATGCGATATATGCGCCAGCGATTACCGACCAAAGCCAGAGATGATAGCCTATCAGACGCTTTTGAACAAAACGGACATTGACCCCTTGCGGGCTGTGTTTTTCGAGGATATGGCCCGTAACTTAGAAACTGCTAAATCATTAGGCATGACGACAGTCTGGATTGATGGCGGTTCTGATTGGGGGCGGCCCAATTGGAATGATCAAAATGATAGCAAAGGCAATTTTATCGATGCGACCACAGACTGCATCGAAACTTTTTTAACCGACATAGTGACAAAGATTGGGAATTAAATATGAGCAAGCAATTAGAGCAAATTATCGAAGCAGCATGGGATGCACGCGATGGATTAAGCCTATCAACCACAGGTGAGGTGCGCGATGCCGTTAATGAAGCACTCAATATGCTCGACAGCGGTACAGGTCGCGTGGCCAGCCAAGAAGGCGGCGAATGGGTGGTGCATCAATGGCTCAAAAAAGCGGTGCTTTTATCCTTTCGTTTGAATGATAATGTCATCATGGATAATGGTGCTGCTGGTTCTCCTGCTTTTGATAAAGTGCCATCCAAATTTGAAGGATGGGGTGAGAGTGATTTTCGCAGCGCAGGTTTTCGCGTTGTGCCCGGAGCAGCAGCACGCAGAGGCAGCTATATCGGCAAAGATGTTGTCTTAATGCCAAGCTTTGTGAATATTGGCGCTTATGTGGGTGATGGCACGATGATCGATACTTGGGCATCGGTAGGCAGCTGCGCACAGGTTGGCAAAAATTGTCATATCTCAGCTGGTACTGGAATCGGCGGGGTTCTCGAACCATTGCAAGCCAACCCAACGATCATTGGTGATAATTGCTTTATCGGCGCGCGCAGTGAGATTGTGGAAGGCGTGATTGTGGGCGAGGGATGCGTTGTTTCTATGGGTGTATTCATCACCCAATCGACCAAAATTGTGAACCGCGAAACGGGCGAAATCATCAGCGGGCATATCCCGCCCTATTCGGTTGTTGTTCCCGGTACATTACCCGGCAAACCATTGCCCGATGGCAGCGCAGGGCCAAGCTTAGCATGTGCGGTCATTGTGAAAACGGTGGATGCGCAAACGCGCAGTAAAACTGGCATTAACGAATTGTTACGCGATTAATCCCTTAAAGCTAAGAGAGAGGCTCTATCCATGACGCATACATTATTTGATCCCATAAAGATGGGCAGCATTGATGCACCTAACCGCATATTTGTTGCTCCATGTACGCGCCTAAGATGCGATCAGAGCTTTACTCCTGTTCCGATGATGGCCGAATATTATGCGCAGCGTGCATCGTCTGGGCTGATAATCTCAGAGGCCACAGGCATTAGCCAAGAAGGGCTTGGTATTCCATTTGCTCCCGGTATTTGGCGCGATGACCAAGTCGAGGCATGGAAGCCCATCACCGAAGCTGTCCACAAAGCGGGCGGACGTATTTTATGCCAGCTATGGCATATGGGGCGGCTTGTTCCATCGGCCTTTATCGATGGTAAGCCCCCTGTGTCATCTTCGGCCACCAAAGCACCGGGCAAGGCCTATGCCCCCGATATGTCGCGCCAAGAATATGATACAGCGCGTCCGCTAGATATATCCGAAGTGCCACGCGTCTTGGACGATTATGCACTTGCTGCGGAAAATGCAAAAAAAGCAGGCTTTGATGGTGTGCAATTGCATGCCGCCAATGGTTATTTTATCGACCAATTCATTCGCGATGGAACCAATCTTCGCACCGATGATTATGGCGGCTCAGTTGAAAACCGTTTGCGTTTATTGGGCGAGGTTACGCAGCGCTTGATCGATATTTGGGGCAAAGATAGCACTCATGTGCGCCTGTCGCCCAATGGGGACAGCCAAGGCGCAAATGATAGCAATGCTGTGGATACATTTACCAAAGCCGCTGCCTTGCTCGATGGCCTTGGTATTGCATCGTTGGAATTGCGCGAACCGCCGCTTGATGGCACATATGGCCGCAGCGAATTGCCGCCGATAGCGCCCGATATCCGTAAGGTATTTACGCGCAAGCTCATCCTCAATAGCGATTATTTGCAAGAACGGGCCGAGCAAGAAATGGCAGCAGGCGTTGCTGACGCGATTAGCTTTGGCCGAACCTATATTGCTAACCCCGATTTGGTGGAACGTTTCAAGGCCAATGCCCCGCTCAATCAAGATGTTATGAAAACATGGTATAGCCGAGGCCCAGAGGGATATTTGGATTACCCATTAATGGGTGAATTATAAATGACTCTTTGAGCAGATAGCTGCGCAACAATTATAGGATCGAGACCAGCATTGGTCAATTGCTGCTCTGGACTTAATGGTGGCGGTGGAGTCTGCATGACTTACCTCTCAATTTTTCTATATATTGTAATTGATGACACGGAAAGATAATGCTCTGGAAGTGCATTGACCCTCGAACGCGCAGTAATATGTATAACCATCTGCCTTGACTCACTAAAATAAGGGTGAGTAATAAATTGCATAGCAAAATGATCAGGATTTGATTTGATGGGATTTTGAGCAATAAAACCAATATCTTGAAATTTCTGCTCTAAATCAAGGAACTTTATTTCAGAGTTTTTTCTACTGATGACATTACTCTCTGTCGTACTAGCTATAGAACGCCTAGAAGAAGTAAAAAAACTTGTTTCTAACTTCCCGCGATATCCATCACAAATCTCACGTATTTCAGTTGGATATTGCTTTGCTTTGGCATAGACTGAACATTTAAATACCACCCTTTTTAGAGTAGCAGGAAGTGGATGAGGTATTTCATCGCGATAAGCGGTATCCAAAAATTTTTGCAATGGCACATTAGATGTTCCATTACATTGATCTAAGAATGCTGGTACATGCTTAATAATTTCATAAAAAGCATGTTTGGTTTCTAATGACGAATGGCCATCAGCCATTAGATAGTGACTTCGAATATCTGCAGCATCCAAATCATCAAGATTTGGATGCTTTACTCCTTTATAAGCTTGAGAGCATATTGACACATCTTTCAGAGAACTCAAAGAATTATCATCAGAGAGCTTCTGATCACTATCAGCAGGCAGAGCAGCACAGCCAAGCGCGCCCAATAGCGCAATTAAAAGTGGACTATAAAATTTCACATTTCCTCCAACGCGATTAGACGCTTCTTGGCCTCGGTGAGACCATTGAATTTTGGCCCAGTGTTGAGCGGGATAACGCGCCCTGGGCTATTCCCCACAGGCGGAGAATATACCCATATCGTGCCGCCGCTATCTGCGCTGACCTAATATAGTCCCTTGCAAAGAGAGGAGGTGGTGGTGGCGCTACTTCACTGTCTTGCATGTTTCTGACCTCTTAAATTGATAAACTGCTTGATACATGATTTCAGATAGCCGATGGTATTCTCTGAATTTCTACTGGTGGATATTATTCCTGACTGAGGGTCAGAATAACCTTCAAACCTGATAATACAGTGCAGTTCATTTTCCGGCTTAAATTTAATCAAATGATGATGGTGAATGCCAGTCCTATAAGTCGAAGATGGTTCTTTCTTGCCATTATCATATTCACTTGCAACAATTTTGGCTGCACTGTTCACAATAGCCTGCGTTGTCAAATAAAACCTACTATATAGATACTGACTAAATGATCCATCATTCCCAGCATCAACTATATTTTGCCAACATTTCGTAGATATCATTCTAAAATACATATGCGTTTCATTAGAATCTGGATATAATATTGGACAGTACTTCTTAACTAAATTTTTCATCATAGCTACATCGATATTATAAACATAAACATCTAAATTCTCTGCATGCTGGGAGTCTATGTTTACTAACCTAGCTTTGCCAAAATTCCCTTCCCTATATCTAGGAGCCAGTACGTTTTTTAATGACTCTACGATTATGATATGATCATCATCCACTGGCACTAGAATTGGGTGCTCATATTTAGACTTATCGAGTTTATCGATATATTTGCTATAATCAGGCGTTCTAATCTTTTTTTCATAAAAAAGATCTGTAGGAAGATCTTTTTCTCCCCCAGCAATCCTAGGATCCTTAGCTATTACATGTCCATCGACACTGCTAAACTCACCCTCCAACCTCTCTAAACGCTTCTTGGCTTCGGTAAGGCCTTTGAATTTTGGGCCAGTGTTGAGCGGGATAACGCGCCCTGGACTATTGGCCACGGGCGGGGAATATACCCATATAGTGCCGCCGCTATCGCTTGCGGCTTTACCATATAATTTACGTGCTTTTTTCAGGTCACGCTCAACGCCGCGCCCTTCTTCGAACCTGATACCCAATTCTAACTGCGCGTGCTTATCGCCAGTATTGGCACGCTGCGCCAAGCGCCCTAATTCCATCTCATCAAGAGATACTAACTTAACCAACACATCTGGACGCGGGTTAAGCAATTCTCTCAATCGTTTGGATCGGATTTCAGTCTCTGATAATTGTTTTTGAGGCGGTACAGAAGCATCGTTAAAATTCACGCCCATATATGATATTTTATGAGATGTGCACCCAGCCAACAATAGTGCGCTAGCAAAGCAAGCGATTATTGCATGTGGCTTAGAGAATATACATCTCATCATAATTGCACTCCGCCCCCTTAAGCAGAGAAGCTATGATATGCGATAAGATTCCCCCTTGAGAATCCGCAGCACTATTTCATAACATTTCAAACAGACTATATTAGATTAAAAATAATTCAATATTTATTGATTTGGGGAAGAGATAAGTACCTTGCATTCGATTAATATCTGCATGGTATTTATCGCAAAGATTGCAACTATTGGACAGCAATATGCCTATCCATAAATAAAGGGGTGCAGGTTGATGCACCCCAATAGGCTTATCCCATGTTCATTTTACAAAAGCATAATTTATTGCCGTCTAAATCACGAAAATAACCGCCATAAAAAACATTTTCCAAACGCCAGCCGGGTTCGCCTTCGTCGCTGCCGCCTAATTCTATGGCTTTTTTATAATAAGCATCAACTTCTTCGGTGGAATCGCAGCTAATGGCGATCATGCCGCCATTGCCAACGGTGGCAGCTTCTTCGTTGTACGGAAAACCAACACAGACCATGGGAGAGCCATTGCCTTTGCCATAAAATTGGCCGCCATGCGGTGTTTTGAACAGCGGCTTTACGTCCGTTCCAGCGAACAAAGCATTATAAAATTCATGGGCCTTGGGCATGTCATTACAGCCAACCATTGTGTATGCGATCATCAAATTTCTCCTAATTAAAAATAACCTGCTAACATTGCTCTATATTACGCCGCTGGGCAATGGATAAAATAGAGCTTAGGGCTATATATACTATGATGGCCGCAATTAATTTGCGTGACATATTGGGTGATAGTCACCATATTTAATCTATGAGCGAAATTATCATCAGACGCGGACTGGACGAACCCGAAACGGGGCAAGATTTTGCCCCGCATAAGCCTGAGCGTCCTGAAAAAATTGACCCTGGTAAGAGGTTTGAACTTGTTTCAGAATATTCGCCAGCAGGCGATCAACCTAGCGCGATTGCTGACTTGGTTAAAGGAGCAAAAGAGGGTGAGCGCGATCAAGTGCTGCTGGGTGTTACGGGTTCGGGCAAGACTTTTACAATGGCCAAAATGGTAGAGGAATTGCAAAGGCCAGCGCTTGTTTTGGCGCCCAATAAAATCTTGGCAGCGCAATTATACGGCGAGTTTAAATCCTTTTTCCCCAATAATGCGGTGGAATATTTTGTCTCTTATTATGATTATTATCAACCAGAGGCCTATGTCCCGCGCTCTGACACTTATATTGAAAAAGATAGTAGCGTGAATGAGGCCATTGACCGTATGCGCCACAGCGCCACGCGCTCTTTGTTGGAACGCGATGATGTGTTGATCGTCGCGTCGGTGTCCTGCCTCTATGGTATTGGCAGTGTCGAAACCTATAGCGCGATGATTTTCGACATTAAAAAAGATGAAACGATAGAGCAGCGCTCGATAATCGCAAAGCTAGTTTCGCTGCAATATAAGCGCAATGATACGGCCTTTATGCGCGGTAATTTTCGGGTGCGCGGTGATAGTTTAGAGATTTATCCATCGCATTATGAAGATATGGCGTGGCGTATTTCATTTTTTGGCGATGATGTGGAATCGATCTGCGAATTTGATCCGCTGACGGGGAAAAAAGGCGAAGAGCTAGACTATGTGCGCGTCTATGCCAATTCGCACTATGTGACCCCTGGGCCGACTATGAAACAAGCGATGGAGGCTATACGATTTGAGCTAGATGTTCGCTTAAAAGAATTAAATGCAGAAGGGCAATTATTGGAAGCCCAACGTTTGGAGCAGCGCACTCATTTTGATTTGGAGATGATAGCGGCAACGGGTGCGTGCGCAGGGATTGAGAATTATTCGCGTTTCCTTACGGGGCGTTTGCCGGGCGAACCGCCGCCGACATTATTTGAATATTTGCCAGATAATGCGCTGTTATTCGTTGATGAGAGCCACCAAACCGTGCCGCAAATTGGTGCTATGTCAAAGGGCGATCATCGCCGTAAATTAACGCTGGCGCAATATGGTTTCCGCCTGCCTAGCTGCATCGATAATAGACCCCTACGGTTTAACGAATGGGATGCCATGCGCCCGCAAACTGTCTCGGTGTCGGCAACGCCGGGCAAATGGGAGATGGAGCAAACGGGCGGGGTATTTGCAGAGCAGATTATTCGCCCAACGGGGCTTATCGATCCGCCGATAGAAATCCGTCCTGTCGATAGTCAGGTGGAAGACCTTATCAATGAAACGCGCAAAGTCGCTGAACAGGGCTATCGCAGCCTTGTGACTACTTTGACCAAAAAAATGGCCGAAGATTTGACCGAATTTATGCATGAGGCAGGCTTGCGCGTGCGCTATATGCACAGCGATGTCGAGACATTAGAGCGCATCGAGTTAATCCGTGATTTGCGCATGGGTGTCTATGATATTTTAATCGGCATTAACTTGCTGCGAGAGGGATTGGATATTCCAGAATGCGGATTGGTAGCGATATTGGATGCCGATAAAGAAGGGTTTTTGCGCAGCGAAACATCACTTGTGCAGACCATTGGCCGCGCCGCGCGTAATGTCGATGGGCGCGTTATCCTCTATGCTGATAAAATCACTGGCTCAATGGAACGGGCGATGGGTGAAACCGATCGCCGCCGTGCACGCCAAGAGGCTTATAATTTAGAGCATGGTATAACGCCGCAAACTATTAAGCGCGATATTGCCGATATTGTAGGCGATACTGCATCGCGCGACAGCGTGCTGGTTGATATTGATGATGATACATCGCATCTAGTGGGGCATAATTTGCGCAGCTATATCAAAGATCTGGAAAAAGATATGCGCAAAGCAGCGGGCGATTTAGAGTTTGAGAAAGCCGCCGAACTGCGCGATAAAATTCGCAAATTGGAATCGCAAGAATTAGGCTTGCCGCCCGAGGATCAAGTTGCTGGCCCTAAAGGTCGCTCTACCGAAGGGCGTCCGGGAACGCGCAAAAAATATGGCAAAATCCAACGCAAATTTGGCTAGGTCATCACATATGGTTTTAAGCATAGCCTTTATGGGGCCCGTTAGCTTGACGAAGATTAGATCAACTCTATATTAGTACAATGAAAAATATATCTATTATAAGCGCTATAGCGATATTTTTATATGCTCCGGCATCATTAGCATGCTCCATTGCTCCGCCTCCGCCCAACCAAACTGAAGCAGAAAAAATCGCGGAGCAACAAGAGAGGGAACAGGCTTTCATATCATCAGCCAATCGGTCTTTGGCTATCGTTCGAGTGCGTGTGATAGATTCTTCCGAAGAAAATCTATCCTCTGGTCGCGTTAAAATAATTGAGACATTATATGGTGATATGCGTGTAGGAAAAAATCTAAAATTAAGAACCATAGGCACATCTTTGTGCGGAGCTGGACAATTGCGTAAAGATGAAGAGGGCATCATAATTCTCGAAAAAGGTGATAATCCTCTATTTCAAGGTTTTTTGACCAATGATGGTTTAGAGATATTGCGCAAAAATCATGTTATAAAATAATCACCCCTAATCATTGGATACAGTATAATCGTTATTAAGCTGCTCTTACTATGACAGACACTGAGCATAGAAATATATGAGTGGATTAATTTGCTCTTCATTTATGTTCTATTAGCATCCTGCCCATGACGGCCATTAATTGGGCTAGGCTTTTTTGTTCATTCAGCAGCGCAGCATCCATCAACACCTCTGGGCGATGGCTATCTTTTTGAATCATGACCGCAGGTAATTCAATATCTAGCATCGGCCATTCGGTTTTAAAGCCAGCGCGGTGATAAAAGCGCGTTTCGTAATTGAGCGTGCTCATATAGCTTTTCCACTCACTTTTCATGGAAGTCACGCCATGTGTTAAGGCGCATAAATTACATTCATAAGTGCTAGGTGCAAATATTTTGTGTGCGGTGTCCATTATAGTATTAAATGCGCCTTCATCGGCATTATACACAAATATTAATTTTTCTTTTGAAACAGACATAAATACTCCACTAACCATGATAAGGTTCGAGTAGATTTTTCAATTCGTTACAAACCATCCTATATTTGTTAAGCCTGTCGCCCTGAATTGCCGATCCAAGACATAGGTAATGCAATCGTCCCTTTGTGTAGAAATGCGAGCAGATTTTCATCACATGCAATATATATTGCACTGCACAATCATACATTTACGCTAGGTTACAATTTTTTACTAACATATACAGTTTACCTTAAGGTGAAGCTTCTGTATATAGAATAGTATAAAAATTTAGAATAAAATTACAATAATATGGTTGATTTCATAAAATGACACAGGATAATAGTGTAAATTCATTGTCTAGCGCCCCGCATGGGAAGTTGATAGATTTTGAACATGCTGAAATAAGATCGACGCAATTTAACGATGAAATCTATCTTTATGTTGCAGGTGCGAAGCCAGAAGATGGTTGGCAAGCTATGCTTGCGCCACGCATTCACCATAGCGTTCCAGATTATGCTGATGTTGAAATATTAAAGGTGCGCAGTCGGCAAGATATTAAAAATTCGGCTACCGAAAATGAAGATGGATATCAATTATCTATTCCCATCAATAGCATTAAAGGATCAAAGGGTATAATGCTGATTGGCGCAAATGGTGACAAGGTGATAGATATTTGATTAGGGATTAAGCTCTGATTTCAAAACTTCTACAGTTAGTAATTGCGGTAAAATCTTATCCTTTTGATTGGGCGCAAAATAGACATAAAGCGGCACACCAGCTCTGCCATATTGGTTTAAGACATTGGCGATACCCGCTTCTTTGAGCGTAAAATCGCCTTCCATAACGATGATATTATTTTGGGTGAAATATTGCGCCATTTCTTCGCGCTGAATGGCGGACGCTTCATTGATTTTACAGGTGACGCACCAATCAGCCGTAAAATAGAGAAAGACTTTTTGGTCTTGGTCTCGATACTGTTGTAATTTCTCGGCGTTATAGGGGGTGACCTGCACCCATTTTTTTGTCTCAATTGCGGATGGCGGTTTTGCTTGCGCTATGAAATATCCGCCTATGCAGGTGGCAATGACAAACATAATGATGGGCCATATCGCAATCTTCTTATGCGCAGATTGATTGCGGCGAATGATATAGATTAGCGCTAAGCTCAGGAGCGTCATGACCGATGCAACCAATAGAGCATCTGTCCCGCCAACGCGGTAAAGCAACCAAAATAATGCGGCAGCTGTCAGGGCCATTGGTATAGCCATGATCTTGCGGAAGACCTCCATCCATGGGCCAGCTTTGGGCATTTTATTGCGTAATGCAGGGATATAAGCGATGGCCAAATAAGGCAGGGCTAATCCAAAACCCAACCCAAAAAATATCATCAAAGCTTGATATATGGGTAATATTAAAGCCGCGCCCAATGCTAATGCCATGAATGGCCCAGTGCAGGGCGTTGCGACAAAGGCAGCCAATACGCCTGTCCAAAATGAACCGCCGCTACCTTGGGTCAATTTTTGCCCCATAGTGATGCTAGAGAGTTCAAATAATCCAAGCAGGTTTAATGTTATAAAGACCATCAGCAAGAATAAGATAAAGAGCATGACAGGCGATTGTAATTGAAAAGCCCAGCCGATTTGCTCGCCGCCTGCGCGCAAGAGCAAGAGCATTGCGCCCAATGCTAAGGTGCTGAATATAACGCCCGCGCTGTATGAGAGCGCCTCTCGCCGTGCGGCTTTATCATCATTGCCTAGCTTGGCCAATGAAATGGCTTTGAGGCCAATAATCGGAAATACGCAAGGCATTAGATTGAGGATAAGGCCGCCCAAAATGGCTGATGCTAATAATATCCAAATAGAGCTTACATCTTCGGCAAAACCGCGATCAAATCCGCCTTCTACTATGCCTGGCTGAGCGGTTAGTTCGATACCGCTATCGGTGCCAATCTGCAAAATAGCGCGAAGCTCTTCGTTAAAGATGGTTTCTTTATCGCGATATTGATCCAATGCCGTTGTTATGATGATATTATTGCCATCACGTTTCACTTTTTGCGGGGCTTGATAATTAAATAAAGATTGCACAGTGGGGAAAAAATAGAGGCCATCTGTTGCAACGCTAGTCGGTAAGGGAATAGAGATAGCTATTTCTTCGCCTTGGATTTGATAGGTTGCGTTTTGATCCAAAGGCGATGCTAATTTTGCCCGATATTCGCCAAATTGCTCTGCACGCGCTGGGGTGATAGCGCCGTCACCTGTCACCAAATTGAGCGTTAATATATCTTGTTCCGGGACGCATATTCTATCGGTACAAGCCAGCCATTGCGCATCAACGCTAATTGCAAGGCTGGTACCGAGCGCTATATTTTCATCAATGTTAAGATCAACCAAAAAGGCATGCGGCCCTTCATAAGTGAAATTCATCAAATCGCTGATGATTAATCTTTCTGGTATGGGGAAACGCGGTTTTCCAGCAGTAATGCCCTCTGGCAGCTTCCAATCCAATTGCAGACCAACACCAGCATCACCGGGGTTTTCCCAATAGCCATGCCACCCATCATCGGGGTTCATCACTATGGCAATGGTGACGCTGCTTCCTGCTTTAGGTTGCGGCGTTTCGGATTCTAACTGCGCTTTTATGTTCAGCGGAAAATCGGGCAGCTGCGCCGACGCTGCATTGTGCAGCGACAGCATAGCAAGAATGATTATGAAATAGCGCAATATGGTCATAAGCCTCATATTCGCAATCTAATCATCTTCGTTACAATTGCATAGCGAATTGCGCAGATTATAGCAGAAAATTAGATGAAAGAGGCGTTTGCGCGCTTATCTCTCTTCGTAACGGGCAAGCTGAGCGCCCAATCGATTGGACTGCAAAGCGATGGAATCGCGTGACCAATTGGCCAAGAACACACTATTGCGCGTTATGCCTGGTGCTATGCTTGCATCATTATTGGTGACTTGCAGACCATTGCTGCTGTTCACGCGCCCTTCGGCAGCAATAGCGATAAAGGCGCTATAATTTTCTTTATTGCGCCCTTGCACAAAATAGTTACGATGGATTTTGCCGACTGAGCCTGCGGGCAAATCAATCATATAATTGGTGGTGCGGCCGCGCACATCATCAAATGCATTATTGCTAATATTTACGCGCGCGCTGCGGCTTTTAACATAATGACCACCGCGCCCTTGTTCAAATCGTGTGTTAGTAACTGTTAATGCGCCATAATCACCAATGTAGATGCTGTGTGCACAGGAAAGCCCGCGATCACAGCGGCCCAAGCCAGAGAATGTTGAGCGATCGATTAAGATAGATCCATTTTTGTCATTGGCGGTTAAAATGCCTTGTTCGCTGTTGCGAAATACAGAGCGGGTAACGGTCAAATCGCCTTTTTCAAGGCGGATGCCTGCGCCATTACCGTCTCTGACGCCGATATTTTGAAACACAATACCATCAACAGTGCCGCTCTGACCGCGCATAACCAATGTAGCTTTGCCTTCGCATACGGCTTTGTCAAAAATAACGCGGCCCATATTTCTTGCTTTATAAGTGACGTTTCCAGCGGTTTGAACTGCGCAATCGGCATAACGACCATCGGCGATGATGATAGTCCCTGTACCGCCGCCAATAGCTTTTACGGCAGATTGCAAGCTGTTATAGCTTTTGCCTGTTTCTGCGACTTGAAAGTCACGGACATTGCCCTGTGCTGACACAGTGGCGGCCAATGAGCCGAGTGAAAGAGCAGAAGCTATTGCAATATTTTTAGCTGAGAAATTAAAATTCGCCATCATATTATCCTTTATATTACGCTACATCAGGTCTGAAAAAGCCCAGAAATCCATGAAAACTTCTGATTCAGAGACTGTGAATTGATTCGATTTATCACAACTATCCATAAAAACTAGCCGATTAACCAGATATTACAAATTGCGTCACATTTTCGGACAATAGATGTGCGAAATATTTACAGGCGAATTAATCGTTCAGATTAGGGCGCAAATATTGTTTGGCTAAGTCCATATTCAGACCGCGCCGTTTAGCATAATCCTCGACTTGATCTTCATCAATACGGGCCACGCCAAAATATTCGCTTTGCGGATGCGCAAAATAAAATCCAGAAACAGCGGCTGTTGGTGTCATGGCAAAGCTGCTTGTCAATTCGATACCCGTGTTCTCAGTAGCATTTAGCATATCAAATAATGTTGGTTTTAGGCTGTGGTCGGGACAGGCTGGATAACCGGGGGCGGGACGAATACCGCTATATTTTTCTTGGATCAGAGCTTTATTATCAAGCGCTTCATCAGGGGCATAACCCCATAAATCGGTGCGCACATGTTGGTGCATGGCTTCTGCAAATGCTTCGGCCAAACGATCGGCCAATGCTTTTAATAGGATGCTATTATAATCATCTTTGTCGGCCTCAAACCGCTGAACATGCTCATCAATGCCATGACCTGTGGTTACTGCAAATCCGCCTATCCAATCATCTGTGGTGTCGATGAAATCGGCAAGGCACATATTGGCTTTACCGCCGCGTTTTATGACTTGTTGGCGCAGCATAGGCAGGCTGATTTCTTCATTGTCAGGCGATACCATAATATCATCATCCTGACGCCGTGCGCGCCATAAACCAACCACGGCTTTGGCGGTTAACCATTTTTCTGCAATGATAGTATCGAGCATTTTTTGCGCATCTTTGAACAAATCACTAGCGCTCTCACCCACCACTTCATCGGTTAATATAGCAGGATAGGTTCCCGCCAATTCCCATGCGCGGAAAAAAGGTGTCCAATCAATAAAATCACGCAGATGATTGAGATCCCAATCGTCATAAATATGCAATCCGGGCTTATTGGGCGCTGCTGGTTTTTGCGCCATATCAATTGCGAATGAATTTTCGCGCGCATCGACCAAGGAGGTCAGTTTTTTAGCGGTTTTACCAGCACGCGCAACGCGCACTTCTTCATAATCAGCACGCGTATCGGCGATAAATTTATCCGCCAGCGTATCGCTTAATAAATTGGATGCAACACCGACCGAGCGGCTAGCATCCAACACATAGATAGTCGCGCCGCTATAGGCTGGTTCAATGCGCAAAGCGGTGTGCGTTTTTGATGTTGTTGCCCCGCCAATCAGCAATGGAATAGTCAGGCCAGCGCGCTCCATTTCCTCTGCAACGGTAACCATTTCATCCAATGATGGGGTGATTAATCCAGACAGTCCGATAATGTCAGCATCATGTTCTTTAGCAGCGTTGATAATATCCATCCATGGCACCATCACACCCAAATCGATAATCTCAAATCCATTACATTGTAGAACGACGCCGACGATATTTTTACCAATATCATGCACGTCCCCTTTTACGGTGGCCATGATGATTTTGCCTTTGCCCTTTGCGCCTTCTTCTTTGGCGGCTTCGATATAGGGTAGCAAATGGCCAACGGCTTTTTTCATAACGCGGGCGGATTTGACCACTTGCGGCAGGAACATTTTACCCGATCCGAATAAATCACCGACGACATTCATGCCGTCCATCAATGGCCCCTCGATAACTTCAATAGGACGGGGCTTTAGCAACCGTGCTTCTTCTGTATCTTCGATAATATGCGCATCAATGCCTTTTACCAGCGCATATTCAAGACGTTTCACAACGTCTAAGCTGCGCCATTCGGCTGCTTCTTTTTCGGCTTTTGCGTCTTTACCGCGATATGTTTCCGCGAGAGCGATAAGGTTTTCGGTCGCATTGCCCCCATCTTTGGGAGCGCGGTTTAAGATGACATCTTCGCAAGCTTCGCGCAATTTAGGGTCAATTGTGTCATATACATCCAATTGCCCTGCATTAACAATCGCCATATCCATACCCACGGGTATCGCATGATAGAGAAAGATTGAGTGCATCGCACGGCGCACAGGCTCATTACCCCGAAAGCTGAAAGAGAGGTTCGATAAGCCGCCTGAGATATGCACATGCGGGCATGTTTCGGTAATTTCTTTTGTGGCTTCTATAAAATCAACGCCGTAATTATCATGCTCTTCAATGCCTGTTGCGACAGCAAAAACATTGGGATCAAAAATAATATCTTCGGGCGGAAACCCAATGCCAGTAAGCAATTTATAAGCACGTTGGCATATTTCTACTTTGCGCTCTTTGGTATCTGCTTGGCCTACTTCGTCGAATGCCATCACCACAATCGCAGCACCATAATTCATGCACAAACGCGCATATTTTAGAAACTCTTCTTCGCCTTCTTTCATGGAAATACTATTGACGATAGGTTTGCCAGAAACACATTTTAGACCCGCTTCGATGACGCTCCATTTGGAGGAATCTATCATCACCGGAACGCGCGCAATATCAGGTTCAGCAGCAATGAGTTTCAGGAATGTCGTCATTGCATGATGCGCGTCAAGCAAGCCTTCATCCATATTAACATCAATGATTTGCGCGCCATTTTCGACCTGTTGACGCGCGACTTCTACGGCGGCTTCATAATCATCATTAAGGATGAGTTTTTTGAACCGAGCGCTGCCCGTTACATTGGTGCGTTCGCCTATATTAACGAAGCTGGATCCGGTTTGTGCGTTCATAATCTATCTTTGCTGTAAAAAATTAAGCTTGCATATTAAAGGGCTCTAGGCCCGATAAGCGTGTTGCAGTGGCAAGGGTGGGAATATGACGAACAGGTTCGCCCTTTACGCGATTGGCAATGGCAGCAATATGACCGGGCGTTGTACCGCAACATCCGCCAATGATATTAACCAGACCTTCTTGCGTCCATTCGGAAATAAGTTCTGCTGTTTGTTCGGGCAATTCATCATATTCGCCCAAATCATTGGGCAGTCCAGCGTTAGGATAGGCCATGATAAGCGTATCCGCATTTTTGGAAAGCTCGGTTAAAAATGGGCGCAATAAGTCCGCACCGAAAGAACAATTCAAACCAATGGTTAGCGGTTTGACATGACGGATAGCATTCCAAAAACCCTCGACCGTATGGCCCGAAAGATTGCGTCCCGCCATATCGGTGATGGTCATGCTAATCATCAACGGCACATCGCGCCCCGATGCATCGCCAGCTTCTTTTGCAGCCATAGCTGCGCATTTGGCATTCAGCGTATCAAATATGGTTTCAATCAATAGAAAATCAACGCCGCCTTCGATAAGAGCATCGCATTGTTCGCGGTATACGCCTTTCAGATAATCAAAATCAATTTCGCGAAACCCTGGATCATTCACATCGGGCGATAGCGACAATGTTTTGTTGGTCGGGCCAATCGAACCCGCCACAAGACGTCTTACGCCATCCTTTGCTTGCGCTTCTTCGGCTGCTTCACGGGCTAATTTTGCGGATTGGATATTCAAATCGCGCACCAAATGCTCGCATCCATAATCGGCCATGCTTATCTGTGTTGCGCTGAAACTGTTGGTCTCAATAATGTCTGCGCCAGCCTCTAAATAGGCCATATGGACGGCTTTGATAATATCGGGCTTAGTGATGGAGAGCAGATCATTATTGCCCTTTTGGTCCATCGGTAAATCCAAATCACCGCGATAATCTTCTTCGCTTAACTTATAGGCTTGAATGGCTGTGCCATAGCCGCCGTCAAACACCATGATGCGATCTTGCGTGGTTTGACGAACATAGTCGGCAGGGCTGATTGTCATATATTTTTTCCTATTACAGTGGGGCGCTTACCCAATAAATGACATATTGCATAGGATAATTCGGCGCGGTTCAGCGTATAAAAATGAAAATGCCTTACCCCGCCAACATAGAGGTTTTGGCACATTTCAGCTGCAATAGTAGCGGCGATTAATTGGCGGGCTGCTGGATGGTCGTCTAACCCTTCGAACAGATCATTCATCCAATCAGGGATTTGCGCTGCGCACATAGAAGCAATGCGGCGCGTTTGACTGACGTTTGAAACGGGCAATATTCCGGGCACCAATTCGGCGTCAATATGCGCTGCTACGGCTGCATCTCTGAAGCGGAAAAACGCGTCGGGCGAGAAGAAAAATTGCGTGATGGCACGGTTTGCACCTGCATCTAATTTGCGTTTTAGATTATCAATGTCGCTTTGCGGGCAATCGGCTTCAGGATGCGTTTCAGGATAAGCGGCCACAGATATGTCAAAATCAGCAATTTCTTTTAAGCCTGTTACCAATTCAGCCGCGCTATTATAGCCTTCTGGATGGGGTTCAAATTTTTGTCCCTCGGTAGGCGGATCACCGCGCAAGGCCACAATATGGCGCACGCCAGCTTCCCAATAGGCTTCTGCAATTTCACGAATTTCTGCTTTGCTCGCCTCTACACAGGTCAGATGCGCCGCCGCAGCAATATTAGTTTCTTTGGCAATGCGCGCAACAGTATTGTGGGTGCGCTCGCGCGTTGAACCACCAGCACCATAAGTCACCGAAACAAAACGCGGGTCGAGCGGTTCTAATGTTTTAATGCTGTCCCACAATGTGGCTTCCATTTTCTCTGACTTAGGTGGAAAAAATTCGAATGAGATTTCAGCATCGCCCGGCAATCCTGCAAAGAGAGGTTGATGGCTATTGTTATTTTCGTTCGCGCTCATTTTATGACTTTCAGTTTATTTGGCAATTTATTAGGCAATCTATTCGGCAATTTATCGGATAAATTATTGGTTATGTCTTCATTCTGATTTTCGCTAATGTTAATGCTTTTTGATCCCATTTTTTGACCCAGCCAAATTGATACCGTTAATGCATCATCGCTATTTTTATTGATATTCTTATCTTTGACTTTATTTTGGACTTCATTGTTGGATAGGTCCGTATGATGAACCAAATGCAATCCAGCATTGCGAAAATTTTGTTTTATCATGTCGTTGGAGAAACCAAGACGCGCATGCGCATGATATTTGCGCAAATCTTCGACATTATGTGACGAAAAGTCGACAATCATAAGACGGCCACCCTCTGATAATACACGCGAAGCTTCTTTAATAACGCGCTGTGGGTTTTGGGCGTAATGCAATACTTGGTGCAATATCAGCGTATCAAAACTGCTATTATCAATCGGTAGATCATTAAAATCACCAAGCATCATTTCGACTTTACTACCAGCAAGACGATCAATTTTGGCGCGCGCAACCCGCAGCATCTCTGGGCTATTATCAATAGCGGCAGCATATTCACATTGCTCAGCGAATAACTCGATCATCCGTCCTGTACCTGTGCCGACATCAAGCAATCTGCCAAGCGAATAGGCGCTCAAGATGCGCTGCATTTCCTGCTCAACATCCTGTTCGGCGATATGCAATGATCTGATTTGATCCCATTCACTAGCATGGTTCGCGAAATAAGCTTCTGCCATTTCAGCGCGATCGGCCCGCACTTTTTCCAATTTTTCCATGTCGGATTTGACAATATCAGATTGAAAAATCTCAGAGGATTGAAACAGCGCATTTAATTTATCCAATTGCGGAAAATTGCCATTGCGCAAAAATACCCAACTGCCCTCTTTGCGGCGTTTGATAATGCCAGCTTCATCGAGGATACGAATGTGGCGGGAAACGCGAGGTTGGCTCTGATCCAAAATCAATGCCATTTCACCGACGGACAATTCCATAGCACTAACCAATAGCGCCATACGCAGACGCGTAGGGTCGGCTAGGGCGCGCATTATATTGAGTAAATTATCCATTATCATAATCATATAAAGATATCTTTATATGAGGTCAATCAAAGATGCATATTTTAGCAAATATAATATTATAGCGGGGTTTTATGGCCCAAATTTCGGCATATCATTATGTTTTACGCATAGAGCATTGCTAAGTCAGCCGCCTAATGGCATATATTGCGCAAATAACATCAAGAGGCAATCCATGAAAAAAGCATCAATAATCCTTTTAGTTTCAACAAGCTTAGCTCTTGCGGCATGCAATAGCGAAGAAGAAGTGCCCGTTGAACCAGAGATTGAAGAGGTGGAAACGAGCGAAGAAGATGCGTTAGAAGATGCTATTGAAAATGCCGAAAGCGCAGCCGATGCAATGGGCAAGGAATTATCCGATGCTACTGCACCAGAAGTAGCCCCTGAACCGGTTGCTAATTCGAGCGAAGATGAAACAGAATAATATAAGCAAATTATGGATTGCGGCTATGGCATTAGCATTGATGTCGTGCGCCGATGATAGCACCGATCTTGTATCAGAGCGCGATCAAAAGATGCTCGATGAGGCCGCCGAAAAACTGGATGAGCAAATGCCCGAAGCGCGCGCAGAACGCATTTCCGAAGGACAAGAAGAATAATCTCTCAACCACGCTGCATATGCGTTATTATAGACTATCCGCATCCTATCTATGATGGCGCGCCACAGCACGGGTAACTGATTGCATGAGGCGCATTCTCTCTGGCACGCTAGCCGTTGTATCAGCCAATAGCACCGCCACTGCATAGCGCGTTCCATCGGGAGCGGTCATAATACCAATATCATTATAGCCTGTTGAAACTGGCGGTAAGTCTTGGCCAGTGCCAGTTTTATGCAGAAACTGCCATCCCGCAGGAACGCCAGCCTTAAGGCGTCGAGGCCCGCTCGTGACGCGTGTCAGAAGGTTGAGCAATAATTTGGATGATGCCGACGATAATAAATCATATTTGGATAATCTATCTAGTGCATTGACCAGAGCATCGGGCGTTGCGCCATCTATTGGGTCAGCCAAATATTTGTCCAAAGCCCGCTTGCGTTGTTCGCGCGGTAAATTGGCTCTAGCGGTATAGAATTTCCGGCCCACGCTATATTCTTGGCGCCATTCAATACCTGCGATACCGCTTTGTAATAAGCGCTCACCAGGGCCAAATCGTATGCGGCCTAGCCTTCTGTTAGAGATAAATCGGCGTACAGCCTCTGGCCCGCCAGCGGTGCGCAATAGGCTGTCATTTGCTGTATTGTCGCTCTTAATTATTGCGCGCTCCATAAGGCTGCGAATGGATTCTGTAACCTCGCCATTACGGATGACTTGTGTTCTTATGGGTTGGTGAAAAACGGCCAAGTCATTTTTCGTAATCTTCACGGGATCAGCGAGCGATAAACGCCTTTTGTCGACTTGATCTAATATCGTCATAGCAACCCAGACTTTGGACACGCTTTGTTGCGGAAAGAGATCATTGAGGCGCTTTCCAATGGTCCAATCGCCATCAATGCGCCGCACCGCTATGCCAGTTTTACCCGGAAATTTGCGCCATAATTCATGGATGTCGCGTTCTAATGCCGCTTTTGCTGCGCGCCGTTCGCTGGCAATATCGCGCTTTGGTGGGGTTGGTTGCTGGGCATTATTATTAGTCTGACTGGTTCTGGGGGGCTGGGTTTGCGAAGTGCTAGGCTCATTGCCCGATGTAATACAACCACTCAACAGCATCGTAATCGTAATTATTATCGCCCAATACCGCACCATATTCATAAAATCATTCCCATATTAACACGCAATCATTAATCCAATACTCAACTAAATACTGGGACTTAGACTCTGTAACCATATTTGCGATGAACGATTCATGACAAACGGTAAATTGCGTTAAAATAATTTATACAATCTTTTTTACGTCCTTTGGACATCAAAACATTTGTACCATAGCCGCTTTCGCGCCATGATGTATGAATTAAGACTCGTTCACGCGTA
This sequence comes from uncultured Sphingorhabdus sp., assembly GCA_947492905.1. Lineage (GTDB taxonomy): Bacteria > Pseudomonadota > Alphaproteobacteria > Sphingomonadales > Sphingomonadaceae > Sphingorhabdus_B. Next base: position 973,908 of record CANLOL010000001.1, read on the forward strand.
ATGAGCCAATAGATTGAGGATATAATGGATAATCAAAGCGAGATATTTTTGGGCCTTGGCAATGGAGAAAAACAAAGCCTGAACCTTAGCCGTGCCAATCGGCATGGGTTGATAGCAGGGGCAACCGGCACGGGTAAAACCGTCACGCTCCAAGGATTAGCTGAGAGTTTTTCTGCGCAAGGTGTTCCAGTATTTTTGGCCGATGTTAAGGGCGATTTATCGGGCATAGCTATGGAAGGCAGCAGCAGTTTCAAACATGCTGATAAATTAGAAGGCCGCGCCAAAGAATTGGGCATGGATAATTATAGCTATAGCGATAATCCAGCGATATTCTGGGATCTCTATGGAGAGCAAGGCCATCCTATACGCACAACAATCACCGAAATGGGGCCATTATTATTGGCGCGATTGATGGATTTGAATGACACCCAAGAAGGCGTGCTCAACATTGTGTTTCGCTATGCCGATGAGCAAGGCTTGCTCTTGCTCAATCTTGATGATTTGCAATCGATGCTGGCTTATACGGCGGAAAATGCCAAGGAGCTCTCTGCTAAATATGGTAATGTTACCAAAGCCTCTGTTGGTGCAATTCAACGTCAGCTCTTATCGCTTGATAGCCAAGGCGCGGGCAATTTCTTTGGTGAACCAGCATTGGAAATTGATGACTTTCTAAAATGTGATGAACAAGGGCGCGGCTATATCAATATATTAGCCGCCGATAAATTGATGCGCAGCCAAAAATTATATGCAACATTTTTGCTCTGGCTCTTATCGGAATTATTTGAAACATTGCCAGAAGTTGGCGATCCTGAAAAACCCAAATTGGTGTTCTTTTTTGATGAAGCGCATTTATTATTCGAAGATGCTCCGAAAGCATTAGAAAATAAAATTGAACAAGTGGTGCGCCTCATTCGTTCCAAAGGCGTTGGCGTCTATTTTGTCACACAAAATCCAATTGATATTCCAGAGGATATTGCTGGACAATTGGGCAATCGTGTTCAGCATGCTTTGCGGGCTTTTACGCCGCGCGATAAAAAAGCGATTAAAGCTGCGGCGGATACATTTCGTATCAATCCAGATTTGGATGTCGAGGAAGCTATTACCGAGCTAAAGGTTGGTGAGGCCTTGGTTTCAACATTATTAGAAGATGGTGCGCCCTCTATTGTGCAGCGCACATTGATTAAACCGCCGCGCTCTCGCCTTGGCCCGCTGACGAAAAAAGAACGCGCAATCATCAACAGCATATCGCCCTATGATGGTAAATATGATGAGATGATAGACCGCGAGTCTGCCGAAGAAATTTTGCTGCAAAAAGTGAAAGATGCCACCGAAACAGCAGCAGAAGTAGAAGAAAAAGGCGAAAAAGAAGTTGGTAAGCGCTCGCGCAAAAGCAAATCAATTTGGCAAAAAGCTATGGAGCGCGGATCGAAGGCTGCCATGGGGTCTGCTGCAAGTGTAGCGGCAGGCGCTATTTTGGGTAAAAAATCGCGGGCCAATCCAGGTAAAACGGCGGCGACATCTGCTGTGGGGTCCATTGTGACCGATTTGGCAGGCCCTATTGCGGGCCGCTTTGTGCGCAATTTAATCGGTGGTCTAATGCGGTAAAGGAGTGGTTTATGCGTTTGGGGTTTATATCAATTTTTGCACTATTCGCCTGCGCTTCTCTATCGGCGCAAGATGATAGCGTCGATACAGAGGCCGAAGGTGCTGCACTAGCTGTTCTTCAAAATGGGGAAGTCAATTATTGCGAAGACAATGATGAAATTAAAGTCGAAGAAGCAGAAGATGCAGAAGCATCCGAAGAAAAAGACTGCGTGATTGATACCCGAACAGAAGAAGAAAAAACTGCCGAATTAAAGCGCAAAAATACCATTAAGGCTCTCAAAAAGCTCGCTAGTAAATATGAAGAAGAGGAAGAGTTTGGAAAGCAGTTTTTGGTCTATAATCGCTGGGCAACATTGATAGATGGAGAAGGTTTTTTCAAACTTGCTGATGCTTATCAAAAGGGAATTGGCACCAAAGAAGACAAAGCATTAGCCTTTCAAAATTATAAAAAAGCGGCTGATCTCAAATATACAAAAGCTTATCTTATCCTTGGTAAGGCCTATGCCAATGGCGAAGGCGTTGCAAAAGATTTGGCAAAATCCGCTATATATTATCAATTGGCCAGCGATGATGGCAATCAAGAAGGCCATTATCTATTATCGCAAAGCTATGCCAATGGCGAAGGCGTTAAAAAAGATTTGGATAAAGCCTTTATTTTGGCCAAGAAAGCAGCAGATAAAAATCATCAAGAGGCCATAAATTATATTGCCCAATCCTATGAAATTGGTGACGGGGTAGAGGCTAATATTGAATTATCCAATGCTTGGTATTTAAAAGGAGCCAGCCTTGGCAATGCTTATGCGCAATATCATTTGGGCAATCATTTTGATGGTGCTTTTGGTATGGTCGAAAATAATGATTTGGCCAATCAATGGTATATGCTGGCGGCGGGAAATGGTGAATTAGAAGCTATGTCTGTACTGGGCAGAAATTACCGCGATGGCGAGGGATTTGACAAAGATATTGAAATGGCCATCACTTGGTTTACCAAGGCTTCTGATCTTGGCCATAATCCATCGAAGGTTTATTTGGCTGATCTCTATCTGGATGGTAAGGACTTAGATAAGGATAAGCAAAAAGCGCTGGCGCTCTATAAAGAAGCGATAGAAGCGGACAGTAGTTTTGCTATGATAGAGCTTGCGCGCTCTTATGATTATGGCTTGCTCAGATATCGCGGCAATGGCGAAAAACTGCGTCTTTATCGTAAAGCGGCGCAACTGGGTGACCCCAGAGGGATGCGTTATGTAGCGCAGGCTTATCATTATGGCGCCGAAGTAGAGAAAGACATTCCAGAGGCAATCACATGGTATCGCAAAGCTGCAACAGCGGGCGATACTGTATCAGAACGGCGATTAAAACGCTTGCTCGATAAAGATGAGAAGACAGATGAAGATGAGGCCGTTCAGGCGATTTTAGATACAGCAGAAGCAGCAAGTTGATAAAATTTTAATGGCTATTTAAGCGATAGAAATTTTGAAATCTTCAAATATTAATCGCGGACCAGATTGGAATTTTTTGAACCCAAGGCCGTTGATTTGATCGAGCATAGCATCGCACGAAGCCCTATCAGACAGCGATGCATAATGATCCAAGGGCCGCTGCAACATCCATAGGCTAAATGGTATTGCTATGCGCTGGCCTATAGTGCCTTCAACCGTAAATTCTGTCATGCCAACAGCACGAGGAATCTCTGTATTTGGGTTTTGTGTTGACCAATCTCGTAGCATATTAGCGGTGTTTTGCAGATATGGAATATGTTCATCCATCATACGTTTTAAGATAGGAAATAATGTTTCTGGCACTTCGTCATCGGGTAAAAAATCACCTGATAAAGGGCTTTCCACATTGACCATACGCTCAACCCATTTAGCGACTTTTGGGGCCAATCTATGCATGATTTCGCCAGAGGCTGGATCGCGATAAAGATGCGCATAGAGCGGTCCAATAAGGCCATAATCACCGATGGAAGGCCGTGATCCCAATAGATAATCATATTGGGTGAAATGCGCGTTGAGATCGCCAAGCAAGGCTTCGTAAGATTTTTCTATCGCAGGGATAGTTACATCATTGATACCAAGCATTGGCACAAAACCACGAAAGGTTGAACCGCGCTCTTTGCCCATTGCATATTGGGCTGCTTTATCGCCATCGGGCAATGCGACTTTACCAAATTGACCATAGACCCATTCTTCGTTATAATTCCAACGATAATGCATAGCGGGAATAACAAGCCATTCATCGCCAAAGGTTTCGAGCAAGAGCGCTACCAATTTTTGTTTGGGTGTATCAGGATAGATAGACGGCCCATCGGTAATGGCTTCATAATGATCGATAATAAGCGTTGTATCTTGGAGGATTGATGCATCAGCAGTTTGCACTACGGGCATAACAGGGCGACCAACAGCAGGAATGATTATGTCACGATAAATATCGGGATGCGCCAATTGTTCGCGATAGTCGATATTCTTCCAGTCCATATAGGCGCGGGCTTTCCCCGAATATAGCGACAGGGGGGCGGCGTATAAAATATCAGTCATAGCTATTCTCTATTGTTATTGCCTTCAGCTTTATGGGCCAAGAACATAAGTTTATTTTAGGAAATGTGCTGAAATATCTTTGGCAATGCGCACGGGGCGCTGTGTATCGGCGCAAACACAGCACCAGCTGGATGTGATTTCAGCAACGACATCTTCGCCTCTGCGAATCACTGTTTGGTAAAATGCGCGTGCACCATGAATTTTTTCCAATAAAACATCGGCGATAATATCATCTTCTAAAAACGCTGGCTTGCGATAGGTAATCTCATGTTTCAGGGCAACCCAGAGATGGGTCGTAACAGCCTCTGATGGTGCAAATTTTTCCCAATGCGCGATTACGGCATCTTGTACCCATGTTAGATAATTTGCATTATTAACATGGCCCATGAAATCAATGTCACGCGGCAATATAGAGATAGGATGCTGATGCTTATTTGTTGACACTATAAAATACTCACAAAATTTTACTGACAATAGTGTCAATTAATAAAAATTGATAGAGCTAATTTGACCATGCTGATTATTCATACAATAAACCAGTAAAGCATTGAGGAGAGGAAAATATGAAATTATACCAGTTCAAAGCAGGGCGCGGTGTTCCTAATTTCAGTCCATTTTGTATGAAAGCCGCCATCCTTTTGAAAATGGCAGATATTAATTATGATGAAGTGATAATATCCGACCCTAGCAAAGCACCCAAAGGCAAATTACCCTATATTGCGGATGGTGATAATATTATCGCTGATAGTGCATTGATTAAAATCTATTTGGAAAAAAACTATAAAGTTGATTTTGATGCAGGTTTGAGTAGCGAGCAAAAAGCAATTTCCCATGCTTTCGCTAGAATGATCGAGGAGCGTTTTTATTGGGTGATTGTTTATAACAGGTGGATTGATAAGAAAAATTGGCCGTCAATAAAAGAGTTTTGGTTTTCATCTATGCCGCCAATAGTGCGCAATATCATCCCCATTATCGCACAAAAACAAGTTCGAGCAAGGATCAAAGCGCATGGATTAGGCAATCATTCTGCAAGCGATATTTATGCCTTCGGTGCGCAAGACCTATCTGCAATGTCGGCGCAATTGGGCGATAAAGATTTTATGTTTGGTGACACTCCCACCAGTTTAGATACGACTGCTTATCCCATGATTGCCAATGCATTGTTAAAAGAATTTGACGGACCATTGGTAGATGCAGCATCACAATTTGATAATTTCAGCCCTTATGTAGAGCGTTGTCAAAAATTGTGGTTTGAATGAATGTATTGAGCGCGTTTATTTACCCTCGGCCACGATAGCCTTGTACGCCTTGGTCGGGCAGCCACAGCCCCTTTGGAGGTTCACCCGATTGCCAAAAAACATCAATGGGAATGCCGCCGCGCGGATACCAATATCCGCCAATACGTAACCATTTAGGCTGCATTTCATCAAATAATCTTTTGCCAATGCCCACCGTGCAATCTTCATGAAAAGCAGCATGGTTGCGAAAAGAACCCAAGAATAATTTTAAGGATTTGGATTCAACTATGGTTTTTTCGGGGGCATAATCAATGACGATATGCGCAAAATCCGGCTGACCCGTTACGGGGCATAATGAAGTAAATTCAGGCGTTACAAAGCGCGTCAGATAAAGCTCTTCTGAGCGCGGATTGGGCACATAATCCAATATGGCTTCTTCGGGTGTTTGCGGTAGCTTGCTATCTTGTCCCAAATATTTGGGGTTTAATGTATCGCTCATTGCATATCCTCTTTATTGGTTCAGCTGCTTGGAGCTACTCTTTCAAAATTTGTAATAATATCACGAATTGAGTTTGGCAGAGCCGCGCTTTTTTGGGCCTTCATATCAAAGTAAACATAAGTGACATGTACGAGGTTGATGATTTCATCCTCTTTCATCATAGCCGTTTGGAGCGTGAAGCTGCTCTTTCCGATGCGCGATGTACGGACAGCCAAATCTAAGATATCATCGAATTTTGCAGGGGCGCGAAAATCTACATCAGCATGACGCGCCATAATCTCACCGCCAAGATTTTCAAACAATTCCATCGTTTTATGGCTCTCGCCAGGGTTTGCAAAATCATTGAGCGCGCGAAAATAATCGGTCGATGCAATATCGGCATAAACCAGATAATTGGCATTAAAGACGATATTTTGCATATCAGCTTCGTGATAACGCACCCGCAGCGGTGTAATAACGCGAAAATCCTCGCGGCTTATTTCTGAAGTTTCAGTCATTAATCTGCCCTTGCAACCTGTGACTGGCTTGTCAATAGAGCCTCAATCATATGGCCGAACAAATCTCTTTCAACCATGTCAAATCATCGCCCGATAGCTGCGGACCAATTTTTTCCAATACCTCTTTATGATATGCATTCACCCAATTTATTTCTGCTGCATTGAGCAAAGATGTATCAATTAATCTTGGTTCAAGCGGCGCGAATGTGAGGTTTTCAAATTCCAAATATTCGCCTTCCGCTCCATCTATCTCTGCATCTTTTACAAGCACGAGATTTTCAATTCTAATGCCAAATTCGCCTGCTTTATAATAGCCAGGTTCGTTGGATAATATCATCCCTGCCTGTAAAGGCTCACCCGTGCCTGCTTGTACGCCTGCGCTTAATCCTATGCGCTGTGGCCCTTCATGCACGGCCAAAAAGCTGCCAACGCCATGTCCTGTACCGTGGGCATAATCAACGCCATCGGCCCACAGATGTTGACGCGCCAATACATCCAATTGCCCGCCGCTTGTGCCCTTTGGAAATTTTGCAACAGCCAGAGCAATATGGCCTTTTAAAACTTGTGTATAGCGCATGCGCATTTCATCGCTCGGTTCGCCAATGGCAAGAACGCGAGTGACATCTGTAGTGCCATCTAAATATTGCCCGCCGCTATCAACCAAATAGAGATGCCCATTTTCAACCGGGATATTGCTGTCTGTATCTACCGAGTAATGGCATAATGCACCATGCGGGCCAGTGGCGGAAATAGTGCGGAACGATAAATCTTCTAATGCGCCCGTGCCTTCGCGAAATTCCCGCAATTTGGCTGCTAATGATAATTCATCATGGCCGCCTTTTGGTGCTTCGATACTGGCCCAGCGTAAGAATTTAGACAGGGCTGCACCGTCTCTGATATGGGCTGCTCTTGTGCCTGCGCGTTCGGTTTCATTTTTAATGGCTTTTGCCAAAACTGCAGGATCGCGTAATTTGACAATATTTGCGCCCGCTTCTTCTAAGGCTTCGAATAATGCTGCGACCGAACGTTCGGGATCAACGGCGACAGTCTTGCCTTTCATATTAGAGAGCTGATTGGTCAAAGCATCATAATCATGCAAGCTCACTTGATTGCCCAAATGTGCGCGCACTTCATCGGTTAATTTTTCGGGCGCGACAAATAAATCGGCGCTGCCATCTTTATGGACTAATGCAAAGCTAAGCGGGACAGGGGTGTTATCAACATCTGCGCCGCGAATGTTAAATGTCCAAGCCACAGAATCTAGCGCTGCTATGATACATGAATCAATGCCTTCATTTTGCATCCATATGGCCATATCGGCGCGTTTATCAGCGGATGATTTGCCTGTATAATCTTCGCTATGGCTGCGCAATTTTGCATCGGACCTTTGTGGTTGATCGCTCCATACCGCGTCAATTGGGTTTTGCGTTACAGCGACCAATTTTGCGCCTGTTTTCGCAGCAGCGGCTTTGGCTTGTTTTACCCAATCGGAAGTATGCAGCCATGGATCAAAACCTATAGTGTCGCCTTCATTGCTGTTCTGAGCAATCCATGCAATTGTATTGGTTTCGGCAACGCTGACATAATCATAAAATTTGCCATCGACCTGATCGCGCACCTGAATAGTATAGCGGCCATCGGTAAAAATCGCAGCTTTTTCAGACATCACAATCGCGCTACCTGCGCTGCCGCCAAATCCCGTAAGCCACGCCAGACGCTGTGCATAATCGCCGACATATTCGCTCATATGTTCATCGCAAATCGGGACAACAAAGCCGGTTAATTTCTGACGTTTTAATTCTTCACGTAAATCATGCAATCGCGATTCATAAGTGGACATCAACATGGCTATGGCTTTCTGATTAAATTTAATTACTAATGATAATATAGTGGATAATCATCCGCTATGCTAGAGGCCGCACAATATTAAAATAACCAACTAGAAAAGAAGCATATTCTCTATGAAGCCACCCATTGCACAACAAATCCCGCACAGTTTCACGCATCATGGGATTACCGTAGATGATCCGTGGAATTGGCTTAGAGATGCTGGCTACCCAAAGGTAGAGGATGAGAATATCCTATCATATTTGCGCGAAGAAAATGCGTATTTTGAGCATCAAATGGGCGAACAAAAGCCTCTAGTCGATGAACTTTTCGCTGAAATGAAAGCGCGTATCAAAGAAGATGATAGCAGTGTTCCGCAAAAAGACGGTGATTATATATATTGGAGCGCATTTGAAGCTGGTAGCCAATATCGTAAACATTATCGCAAAGCTATTAGCGGCGGTGATGATATTTTATTGCTTGATGAAAATATATTGGCTGATGGCAAAGAATATTTTCGATTGGGTGCATTATCGATAAGCCCTGATGATAATTTAATGGCCTATGCCTATGATGATAATGGCTCTGAACGATTTGAAATTCATGTGCGTGATTTGTGCAGCGGTGAGGAATTACCCGATGTCATAGCTGGTATGTTATCCAGCATTGTTTGGGCCGCAGATAGCGGCGGTTTTGTCTATGGCCTAGCGAATGAACAATGGCGCACCGATAATTTGCAATATCACAGATTGGGTGATGATACGTCTAAGCCAACAGAAATATTTCGCGAAGCTGACGAAGGATTTCGTGTTGATGTAGGCCTATCTGCGCAGGAAGATTATATCATTATCAATAGCAATGATCATGTCACCAGCGAGATATATTTTGTGCCGACTGCTAATCCGCTGGCGAAACCCACGCTTGTGAAAGCGCGCAAAGAGGGCCATGAATATAGCGTCGATATACGCGATGGTGTTTTATATATTCTGAGCAATGCAGACCATGTGAATTTCCATATGGCGGTAGCTGATATGAAAGCAGCTGACCAATGGCAGACCATAATATCGGGCAGCAAAAGGACATATTTAACAGGATTTGAGCTGTTCAAAGATTTTTTTGTAACGGAGAGCCGCGTTAATGGCCTCGATCAAATCACGATCCGAAATTATGGCGGCGGCAATGCGAAAGCTATTGAATTTCCAGAAGCAAGCTATGAAGCGTCGAGCGGCAACAACCCCGAATATGACTGCAAAAAATTGCGTATTTCCTATGAAAGCATGCTGACGCCCAGCACTGTGTTTGATTATGATGTGGCGAGCGGCCAGCTGGAAACGCTTAAGGTTCAAGAGATTCCATCGGGCTATGATGCTAGCCAATATGACAGCGAACGATTGATGATTACAGCGCGCGATGGCACTAAAATCCCAGTCTCTATAGTCTATAAAAAAGGCTTTCAAAAAGACGGCTCGCAGCCGCTACATCTCTATTCATACGGAGCCTATGGAATTGCCATTCCGCCCGGTTTTAGCACCACCAGATTTTCTCTGGTCGATCGCGGCTTTGCTTATGCCATTGCCCATATTCGCGGCGGTGATGATTTGGGTTATCAATGGTATTTGGATGGCAAGCTGAAAAAGCGCACCAATAGTTTCAATGATTTTGTTGATGTAGGAAGAGGCTTGATTGATTTGGGCTATACTAGCGCCGGCAAATTAACCGCGAGCGGCGGGTCGGCTGGCGGCGAATTAATGGGCGCGGTGGTTAATCAAGCTCCAGATATGTTTGGCGCGGTTGTGGCGCATGTGCCGTTTGTCGATGTGCTCAATACGATGCTCGATGAGAGCTTACCCCTCACGCCGGGTGAGTGGCCCGAATGGGGCAATCCGATTACCTCAAAAGAGGATTTTGAATATATACAAAGCTATTCCCCTTATGATCAAATCGAAGCCAAGGATTATCCGCCGATGCTGCTCACGGGCGGTCTAAATGATCCGCGCGTTACCTATTGGGAGCCTGCGAAAATGACTGCCAAATTACGCCATATGAAGAGCGATGATAATATGCTGCTGATGAAGATTAACATGGGCGCGGGGCATGGCGGCAAATCTGGGCGATGGAACAGCATCTATGAAACCGCAGAAGAACAAGCATTTATATTGTGGCAATTGGGGGTGGCTACAAATTAATATACAATTAAACTATTTATTTATTGACAAGCTATAGTTATTACTTGAAAGTTCGAATATAAAGGGGGTTTTATGAAATTTAAATATATAATTGCAACTGGTTTGTTTTTATCTTCTAGCATTAGCTTTGCAGAGACATTAAACAATGAAGCAGTTGTTTCGCTTGTAGAATTGGGTTTAGGTGAAGAAGCAATAGTTGCAAAAATCAAGAATTCAGATCCTAATTATAAATTATCTATTGAGGACTTAACCTCTCTTAAAAATCAAGGTGTATCAAGTAAAATAATTGCGGCAATGATCTCAGTAGATGGTGAGAAAAGTAATGAAATAATTATGGTCCCAGAATCACCTGATCCTATGCTACCGCATCCTACAGGGGTTTATCTGCTGGCAGATTGGGAAGAAGAGCCCAAAATGTCACGAATTAATTACACGGTCTCGAACCAAGTCAAAACAGGTGGTTTTTTAGGAGCAGCTCTTACAGGCGGTATTGCCTCAACTAGTTTGAAAGCCATAATTCCTAATGCTAGTGCAACTACAAATTCAGTATCTGCTAAGCCTGTTTTTTATATGTTTTTTGATGATTCTAATTCAGAAGAAAAAATACAAAATAGCAATTGGGCATCAGGTTCAGCTTCTATTGTAACATCTCCATCAGAATTTACGCTTATATCACTGAAAGTTAAAAAAGGAAGAAGACAAGCCAAAGTTGGTAAATTCAATTTTACTGGTGCTAAAACAGGGGTTTTAGACAAAGATCAGATTGCTTTCGATCATGAAGAGGTACGCCGTGGTGTCTATAAAGTGTCACCAAGAGAAGAATTAGAGCCTGGTGAATATGGTTTTATTTTTGCAATCAACGGTGACAATGGGCGAGGAATAGCATCTGCAAGAATATTCGACTTTACTATTCTAGAATGATTTAGCAGTATTTCTCTATATTGATGGAACCCTACACCCTTAATTTTACGGCGCAAGAGCAGCATATTGACGAGCTAGGGCATGTGAATAATGCGGTGTGGGTGCAGTGGATTCAGGACATGGCATCCGCACATTGGAACGCCAAAGCCGCGCCTGAGCATTTGGAAACTATCATCTGGATGGTGACGCGGCACGAGATTGATTATCGCAGCAATATCAAATTGGGCGAGAGCGTTATGGGCGCGACTTGGATCGAAAAACCGCCTCGCGGTGCGCGCTTTGAACGCCGCGTTGATTTCACCGATAGTGCTGGCAAAGTGATGGTGAGCGCCAATAGCACTTGGGCGATGATCGATAAAGCAACGCATCGATTGCTGCGCGTGCGCGAAGAAGTCTATGCCCCTTTTTACAATCCCAATAGTGCGTAAATAGCATCACGCTAGGTTGAAGCGCTTATATTTTTACCGTCAATAATCACCGTGATACATTGTCGCGAAAAAATGACAAAATATCGCCCTAAAGTGACAATGTGTCGAAACAGCCTCTTATTTCATTCACAAATATTTCGGGCTGCTCCATTGCGGCAAAATGTCCGCCTTTTTCTGCCTCTCCCCAATAGGATAAATTCTTAAATCTCGTTTCCGCCCATCGGCGTGATGGGGCCATAATTTCATGCGGGAAAATACTGCACCCTGATGGAATAGTGATCGGATCAATATTGGGGTTGGCAAAACTTTCCCAATAAAAACGCGCCGATGATGCACCGCTATTGGTGAGCCAATAGAGCATGACATTATCGAGCAGCCTATCCCGATCAAAAGCCGCTTCAGGATTATCGGCTTGCGTATCGGTCCAACCTTGGAATTTTTCGATAATCCAAGCCATCTGACCCACGGGGCTGTCGGCCAATGCATATCCTAATGTTTGCGGTTTGGTGCGCTGTATCTCAGCATAGCCAGAACCTGTGCTCTGATATTCACCAAAATGCGCTAATGATGCAGCTTCTTTGGGCGTTAGAGAGCCAATAATTTCTGCGCTAGGCGGCCCAACCACGACAAGGTTCACATGCAGAGCAGCGCAATGCCCATGGTTCTGTACGCCAATCATACAAGTGACCAAAGACCCCCAATCGCCGCCTTGGGCAAAATAGCGATCATAACCAAGCCGCAGCATCAGCGCATCCCATGCTTTCGCGGTACGCTCTGCGCCCCATCCCGTTTCTGTTGGACGCCCCGAAAATCCATATCCGGGCAAAGATGGAATGATAAGATGATAGGCCTGTGCATCGCTATCACTAGGATTGGTCAGCGGTTCAATGACATCCATAAATTCCAATATGCTGCCCGGCCAACCATGCGTCATGATAAGCGGCCTTGCGTCTTGGCGCGAGCTTTTTATGTGCATGAAATGAATATCAAGCCCGTCAATTTCGGTGATAAAATGATCATATCGGTTCAATGCTTTTTCACACCGCCGCCAATCATATTGATCGCGCCAATAGCTAGCTAGTTCTTGCACATAATCCAGCGGAATACCCTGTTGCCAATCATCAGCGGGCGAACGCTCAGGAAAACGTGCATTGCCAAGGCGCTCTTTCAAATCATCCAATTGACTTTGCGCTATGGAAATTTCGAACCGACGAATATTATCATTTGCCACTTATATTTTCTCCTTATCTGTCTATCATGGCACCTTCATCAGATAAGGACAAGTTATGAACGCATGGATATTCGGAAGATTATTCTAGCCTTGACCTAGCTACTTTTTAAGGCTCCTCTCTTAAAGCATATGCTATGTAAAATTCGCTCTTACCAATTAACTGTTTACTGATAATATTATCGAGAGGTTCATTGTTTTCATAACCATAATATATCCCAGCTAAAAATAGCCCAAGTTGATCTGCCTCATCCTTTGTGATGAGTGTATCGCGCATAAAACCCAAATATGTTGCGCCAATACCAAATAAGTTAAATCCAAATCCATCCAACATCTGCTTTGACAATATATAGTTTTGAAAAGGATTGAGATCGTCTACGAAATAACCATTTGGATAGGCCGCTATTGCTTCTGGTGATGTCCTAACAGGTACGATCTGAATGAAGCTGATCTTCTCTCGTGGAAAATTTTTAATATCATCGTCTGTAACTATAGACTTATCATGGCCTTTCGTTTTCCACGGCAAGCTGGCTGTTAAGCTGGTAATATTTGCTTGCGAAGCTTTCTTCATAAAATTACTATATCTGATCGGAAATTCTTCGGTCAGACTTAGGTAACCGATATGTTTCGTATCTCCCTGATGGTCTTCAAAGGCTGCTGCGGGTAAATGTGAGAGATCATATGAGATAACGCTATCAAGGTCATGCGTATCTCGTGAATGATAGCAGGTATAGGCTGATTGATAGACATCATCTAAAGTTGCTAATAATATATCTTGTGGATGCTTCGATCTTAACTCACAGAGATATTGATATATCTCAGTTAGAGTAAAGTTACCATCTAACCGATAACCTTCGCATAGTAAATTAATACCTAACCCAGTTTCTCTCTGCTCATAACGTTTAATGCGATGTGTAATTTCCGTACTTTGTACAAGAGTATCAAGTGGTTTTGCTAAATTATTTTTAAAGAGCTTTTGTAAAAGCTTAGATAAATAATGCATATTAATGCTTATATCGACAATTAGGTGGTAATACAATTCCTCTTATCTAATCATTACATAGATCAGCACCTATCCTAATTCAGCGCGTTGGCACGGGGGTGTCGCCCGAATAATCGTAAAATCCGCGTCCTGATTTGCGGCCATACCATCCTGCTTCTACATATTTTTGCAAAATTGGCGCAGGGCGGAATTTGGGATCACCGGTGGTCGTGAACAAGACATTGGTAATCTCAAGACAAGTATCCAGCCCAACAAAATCAGCCAGCGTCAAAGGCCCCATAGGGTGATTGAGGCCAAGCTGTACCGCAGTATCAATATCGCGGATGCTGGCCACGCCTTCGCCCAATGCAAAGCAGGCCTCATTGAGCATCGGCATTAATATGCGGTTGACGATAAAGCCGGGTGCATCTTGTGAAAATACCAATTGTTTGCCCAATGCTTCACCATAAGCGGTTACTCGCGCGACCGTATCATCGGAAGTGGCAAGCCCGCGAATGATTTCGATAAGACCCATGATTGGCACGGGATTGAAAAAATGCACGCCGATAAAGCGCGATGCATCGGGCGAACTTTGCGCAAGGCGGGTGATGGGAATTGATGAAGTATTCGATGCCAAAATAGCATTATCATGCATCTTCTTTCCGACGTCTTCGAAAATCACGCGCTTAATTTCCTCGCGCTCGGTCGCGGCTTCGATAATCATATCGCAATCGCCGATACTATCATAATTGCTGATAGGAATAATTTTATCCAAGGCCGCATTGGCATCGCTGCTGCTTATTTTCTCTTTTTCAACCAACCGATTTAATTGCTTAGCAATGCCTGTTTTGGCATTTTCGGCAATCTCAACTGTGCGATCCGCAAGCAAGACTTTCATGCCAGCATGGGCGCTGACTTGCGCAATCCCTGCGCCCATTTGTCCAGCGCCAATAACGGTGATTGATTGCATGATAAGCTCCTTTGGATATATTAAGATATATTTAGCCGATACGCCTAGCTGATATGATGTTAAATCGCTAGCGTGTGTTTTTGGTTTTTGTAAATTTCATCTAAACAGTAGACCATTAATTAATCCGGCTTTGGAATGGTTCATGCTTTTGTAAGCGCAGATATTCCAAAAATGTAAGCGCAGATATTCCAAAAACAGTAAAAATCGTAATCATAACTATCTTGCATCCCTAAGGTGAATACCATAGGTGCAAATCTATAATGCCCAATGCTTAATCCTGACTCCAATAAAGAACAGAAATAGATATGAATAAACCTTTGAATATTGCGCTTGCTGGCCTTGGCACTGTCGGGGTTGGCGTGATCCAATTGCTGCAAGAGAATGAAGATATTATCACAAAAAGAGCGGGCCGCCCGATTAAAATCATATCGGTGAGCGCGCGCGATCGCAACAAAGATCGCGGTGTTGATTTGTCGGCATATCAATGGGTTGATGATATGAGCGCAATGGCATCTGGTGATGATGTTGATATTGTGGTCGAGCTGGTCGGCGGCAGCGATGGCCCTGCATTATCATTAGCGCGCAGTGCCCTATCTGCGGGCAAATCGCTGGTGACGGCGAATAAAGCAATGGTTGCGCATCATGGTTACGAACTGGCGCAACTGGGCGAAGAAAGTGCATGTACGCTGAAATATGAAGCGGCTGTTGCTGGCGGTATTCCGATTATTAAGGGGCTGCGTGATGGCGCGGCTGGCAATCGCATTGACCGTGTTTACGGAATTTTGAACGGCACGTGCAATTATATTCTTAGCACAATGGAGAGCGAAGGCAGTGATTTTGCGCATGTATTAAGCGCAGCGCAAGCCAAAGGCTATGCAGAGGCTGATCCTAGTTTCGATATTGATGGCGTTGATGCTGCGCATAAGCTGGCAATATTGGCGAGCCTTTGTTTTGGCACGCAGATTAATTTTGATGCTGTGGAAACCAATGGCATTAGAAAATTAATTGCATCTGACATCAGTCAAGCCGCAGCATTGGGTTATAATATCCGCTTGCTGGGTCTGGCCGAGGTAGATGAAGCAGATGCGCAAGGTGCACTGTTTCAACGCGTGCAGCCTTATCTGGTCAAACGCGATCATCCTTTGGCGCATGTGACGGGGCCAACCAATGCAGTGGTGGCCGAGGGTAATTTCTCTGGCAGATTATTATTCCAAGGCGCTGGCGCTGGCGATAAACCAACGGCGTCCGCAGTGGTGGCCGATATTATTGATATTGCGCGCGGCGAAGATGGCGCCATATTTGGTATGCCAAGCAATGAATTGCGCTGCAGCCATAGTGCTGAATCGGGTAAACGTATTGGCAAATCTTATATCAGAATGATTGTCGCTGATAAGCCGGGTGTCTTGGCGGAAATAGCAGCCGTCATGCGCGATTCCAATGTGTCGATAGAGAGTTTGATTCAACAAGAGGCAGGACAAAAAGAGGGCGAAGCGCTGATTGCTATGGTGACGCATAGCGGCCCAGAAAGTGCGATTACGCAAACTATCGAAACTCTGTCAAATTCGGATAGTATGATTGATGAACCAATGGTGATGCACATATTAGGCGATTAGGCCCAAAAGCTAATATTCTAAAGCCAATGCCCCATATTCACTGTCTGTAAAATATAATATGTTTTACAATCACTTTATGTGAAATTACCGATACGCTCTCGACTTTGCACTTAGTCTGGCCTATCCGATGCCCATCATTGATTTGGGGGGCATAAACGCATCTTATTTATCAGGATAATAGATGCTGTAGTGAATTTATTCATCCAAAAGACGTAATTTACAGCTATAGCGATTATAAAGCGCAAGACATTCTACATAAGGAACAATTTATGTCATCTGAAAACACAGAAAATTTTGAATATACTGGCAATATGCTTGACCGTGTTCTGGTTTTGGAAATGGTTCGTGTGACGGAAGCTGCGGCGGTTGCTGCATCCTCTTGGATTGGACGTGGTGACGAAAAAGCTGCTGATGCTGCCGCTGTAGAGGCAATGCGTATGGCGTTTAATGATCTATATATGGACGGCACTGTTGTCATTGGTGAGGGCGAGCGCGATGAAGCGCCTATGCTCTACATCGGTGAAAAGGTTGGCGGCGCACCGGGCAAAGGGCCAAAGATTGATATTGCATTAGACCCATTAGAAGGCACAACCATTACTGCAAAAGCAGGGCCAAATTCATTGGCGGTATTGGCGGCTGCCGAAGAGGGATGCCTGCTCAATGCGCCTGATGTCTATATGGATAAAATTGCATGTGGCCCCGGCTATTCGCCCGATATTGTGAATTTAGACAAAAGCGTCACCGAAAATGTAACGGCGGTGGCGCAAGAAAAAGGCGTTAAGCCATCGGATATTATCGTCTGTGTGCTGGATCGTCCGCGCCACGATAAAATCATCGCAGAGCTGCGCGAGATTGGCTGCGGTATCGTATTAATTCCTGATGGCGATGTCGCTGGCGTTATTGCGACTACCAACCCTGAAACAACAATCGATATCTACATGGGTAGCGGCGGCGCACCTGAGGGCGTCTTAGCCGCAGCAGCATTGCGCTGTGTTGGTGGACAATTCAAAGGACGTCTATTGTTCCGCAATGATGATGAGCGCGGCCGCGCGCGCAAATGGGGTATCGAGGATTTAGATAAGATTTATGATCTAACCGAATTGGCCAAGGGCGATTGCATTTTTGCCGCAACGGGCGTTACTGACGGTTCTTTATTGAGCGGCGTCAAAAAATTACGCGGCGGCGTTATGACCACAGATAGCGTGGTGATGCGCTCATCATCGGGTACGGTGCGCTGGGTTAAGGGCGAGCATAAAATAAAATAATCTGATCATATTGCGTTCATCTGAATATTTTAATTAGTGTCTTATTCCTAATTGAGACTATAGTTGAAATATGAAGCATAGAATCCGACAATATCTGCGTATCATGACGGTTGCATCTGTATCGATGCTTGCGGCATCTTGCATCACGCCTCCTACTTATGATGGTGGGGATTGGCGTAATTTTGTTGGTATTGATAGCGATTTGTGCGCGCAGCAAAGCCATAAGATAGTATCGCGGCGCAGCGAAGCCTCTTTGCCCTATTTCTATATCAGCAGCAGACTACCCTATTGCGCGGGTAAAATTCGCATGACGCTGCAACGCACTGATAAAATGCGCTATGGCCGTTTTGATATTATAGAAGAAGGTCGGAAATTTGAAAAAGAAGAGGTGCTGTTTGAAAATAGCGACATTATAGTTCAAAGTCCCGACAATTGGGCGCAGCAAATAGCGCAGCAAGCGGCGCTCAATGATGGCCGCGTGATACTCTATACTCATGGTTATAATGAGACATTTCTTGAGACAGCATCGCGATTGGCGCGCTTCAAAAAAATAGCGCAATTTAACGGCCCGATTATCCAATATAGCTGGCCATCACACCGCAAAGCATTACGCTATGCTACCGATGGAACGAATTTAGAGCTTTATAAACCGCAATATGCAGCAGCGGTTCAAAAATTAGCCGCTATTCCAGAAATTAAGAGCTTGATATTGATTAGCCATAGCCTTGGCTCTCAACTGCTATTGCATGGATTGCAGGAAATTGATCTGGCTGCGAAAAAAACCAATAGCATCGATTATAGCAAAAAAATCACCAATGTTATTTTGGCATCGCCCGATATTGATAAGCAGATATTTGAAACCATAGCATCACAGCATATTATGACCGATGAAAAAATCGCCAATGGCCGCCGTATCACCGTCTATAGCTCTGCCAAAGACAAAGCGATTAGGCTGTCGCATATCATTAATGGCTATGAACGGCTGGGCGGAACACGATGCGATGATCCCAATGCATTGGCCGATGATGATTTAATTGCAATTGATCGTAAGGCTAAGGCGAGATGCTATGCGAACTTACCCGATACCATGAGCGCAGAGCGCCGTAATGGCTTGCATATCATTGACACTACAGAGGTAAGCAATAGCAATAATGGCCATAGTGACTTTGTAAATGCGCCAGAGGCTTGCAGTGATTTTAGCGCGGTTATTAATGATATGCCATTGAGCGATACACGCCGCCGTTCCATCGGCAAAGGCAATATCTGGCGCCTAAATGAAGGCGATGCTATAAACGATTGCACATATGAAAAATGATATAAGCATATTATCGAAAGAAATTTCGGCCTGCACATTATGCAAAGATTTACCGCTTGGGCCAAAGCCCATATTTCAAATTGGCGCATCGGCCAAAATATTAATAGCGGGTCAAGCTCCGGGTTCAAAAACCCATGTAAAAGGCCGCCCCTTTGATGATCAAAGCGGGATTAGATTGCGCAAATGGCTGGGGGTCAGTGATGAACAATTTTATGATCCAGACATATTTGCCATTGTCCCGATGGGGTTTTGCTTTCCCGGAACAGGCAAGGGCGGTGATTTGCCGCCCCGCCCAGAATGCGAAGCAGCATGGCGGCGGCCCGTGCTTGATACATTAGCCAATATAGAATTGACGCTGATATTGGGGCAATATGCGCTGGATTGGCATGTCGGTGATAGGAAATCGAAAACGCTCACCGATACAGTAAAACGCTGGGAAGAATTTTGGCCCGATAATTTGCCATTGCCGCATCCTTCGCCGCGCAACATTAGATGGTTTAAGGCTAACCCTTGGTTCGAAGATGAGGTTATTCCTGAGCTGCAAAAAAGAGTGCAAACCCTAATCGCTAACCGCTCTTAAAATAACCCCATATCCAAACCTGCGGCCATAGCAGCACCTCTGTCATGGCATTTGCGCAAATCATCAGCGCTAATGATTTTCTCGGCCATGATTTCTTCTTGCGTTTGGGCATGTGTGCATATGATGAGATTATCATCAATAGGTTTCAGCCGCCATCCTTGGCAAATTCGCATCCCTTGACGCAGTGCATTTTCGCCATCGCTGCCAGCACATATCATCATGGCATAGGGGCGGGCTTCTATATGGCCAAGGCAGGGATAATAGCAGCGATCAAAAAAGCTTTTCATCGGCCCAGAAATAGCAGCGAGTCGTTCTGGAAATGCGAAAATATATCCCGATGCACCCAACATATCATCATGGTTCGCATCATCCGCATGCAATAGTTTTACGCGAACCCGGCAATCGGGATCACTTTGCGCGCCATCCGCTGCGCTTTGTGCCAAGGCTTTTGAGCCGCCTGTCATGCTGTCCCAGATGATGAGAATATATTTGTCGCTATTATTTTGCATATTAGAAATGAATGCCTATATTCATGCAAGTAGATTGTAAATGATTGGAGTTTGAATATGCGTAAATCTGTTTTTTCTGCTGCGGCAGCCCTATTGGTGATTGCACCAACTATTCCCTCTGTGATTGCGCAGCAAGATGCGCCCAAATTACCAGGATCGGTTGATCCAACAAAGGTGGTTGCCGGCACTTATATTGTTGATCCATCGCATACTTTGGTTGGTTTTCGGGTCAATCATTTCGGTTTTAATGATTATTTTGGTATTTTTGGCGACTCCACCGGAACGCTTGAAATTGATCCTGCTAATTTGGCGGCGGCAAAAGTCGACATCACAATCCCTGTTAATAAATTGACCACGGCTAGCGCGGGCCTCACACGGCATATGAACAGCGCTGATTTCTTTGAAACAGAGACGCACCCTACCGCGCGCTTTGTTTCCACCAAAGTCACTGTGGATGGCAATGCTGCCAAAATTGATGGCAATTTGACCATTAAAGGCATTACCAAGCCCGTAGTTTTGGATGCGAGCTTCACTGGCGTTGGCAATAATCCGTTTAATAAAAAACTGACCGTTGGTTTTGAGGCCGATACGATTATCAAGCGCAGTGATTTTGGTGTGAATGGCGCAATTCCATTGGTATCTGATGAAGTGCAATTGGGTATTACGGTTGCTTTTGAGAAATAAAAGCAAAAATTAATTTGATGGATTTGTATGAATGAAGGCTTGCGGCTTAATTGCTGCGAGCCTAACCTATTTTTATGACCAGCGTATTAAATATTGAACAATCCCTATTAGGCCAAGCATGGCATTGGCGATCAACGGGCGCGGATGCGCGTGATCCCGATTTTAAGCCCGATGATTTAACCGATCAATTGCTGATGGCACGCGGCGTAGCGCGCGAAGATTTGGCGCGGCATAAAGAACCGACTATCCGCGCTTTTTTGCCCGATCCTTCTATATTTCAAGATATGCAAAATGCGGCACGGCGGATTTGCGATGCTATCCAAACTCAAGAAAAAATTGTCATTTACGGCGATTATGATGTTGATGGTGCAACCAGCGCGGCTCTGTTGATACGCTTGTTGCGCGATTTGGGCGTTGAAGCGGGCTATTATATCCCAGATCGGCTGATGGAAGGCTATGGCCCATCGGGTGAAGCTTTGGTTAAACTAGGTGCGCAAGGCAGCGATTTGGTCGTGACCGTTGATTGCGGTGCTATGGCCTATGATGCACTCTCGCAAGCCAAACAATCAGGATTAGATGTGATTGTGGTCGATCACCATAAATGCGCGGCGCAGCTTCCAGAAGCTTTGGCATTGGTGAATCCCAATCGGTTGGATGAAAATGACGAAGCAGCAGCACATGGCCATTTGGCGGCTGTTGGTGTGGCCTTTATCTTGGCCGCTGAAATTGTGCGCACGTTACGGGCGCGCGGATATTTTGAAAATCGCAGCGAACCCAAATTGATGAAATTGCTCGATATTGTCGCATTGGGCACTGTGGCTGATGTCGCCAAAATTCAGGGTCTGAACCGCGCTTTTGTTGCTCAAGGCCTCAAAGTCATGGCGATGCGCGGAAATGTTGGCATATCGGCGCTTATCGAGGTGAGCGGATTAAACCGCGCGCCAATCGCTAGTGACTTGGGCTTTGCTCTTGGTCCGCGTATTAATGCGGGTGGGCGCGTAGGCGAATCTGATTTGGGGGTAAGGCTGCTCTCGACTGAGAGCCGCGAAGAGGCGATGGAAATATCCTTGCAGCTCGACCAATATAATAAAGAACGCCGCGCAATCGAAGCTATGGTGCAAGAAGAAGCCGAAGAGATGCTCGCCAGCCAATCCAATCAAGCCGTGGTGGTTTTGGCGGGTAAGGGCTGGCATCCGGGCGTCATTGGCATTGTGGCAGGGCGTATCAAAGAAAAAACAGGCAAGCCTTCTATCGTCATAGCATTGGATGATGACGGCATAGGCAAAGGATCAGGCCGCAGCATAAGCGGCGTTGATTTGGGCGCTGCTATTATCGGGGCGCGAGAGACAGGATTATTGGTGGCGGGCGGCGGTCATGCGATGGCGGCTGGATTAACGGTGGATGCCGATAAAATAACCGCATTAAGCGAATGGCTGAACGATAAATTGGCCAATGACGTTAGCAATGCATCGGATGGCAGGGCTTTATTATGCGATGCAATATTATCGCCGCGCGGGCTCAATCCAGAATTTGTCGGCGCATTGGATGGTGCTGGCCCTTATGGTATGGGCTGGCCATCACCGCGCATCGTAACGGGCCCTGTGCGCATTATAAAATGCGATATAGTTGGCAAAGATCATGTGCGCGCTATTGTGTCGGGGGGCGATGGTGCATCGTTTAAGGCTATGGCCTTTCGTCAAGGGGATAGCTTGTTGGGGCAGACATTATTGCATGCTGATAAAGATAAACGTTTTTGGCTGGCGGGCCGTGCAAAGATTGATGATTGGGGGGCGCAGCTGAAGGCAGAAATGCATATTGATGATGTAGCAGAGGCCTAATATGAAGCTTGAACATTGGTAAGAAAAAACCAGTTTTTAGGCTTCTTTAACTATAGAGTGTCATAATAATCGAAACATGCCAATAAAAGGCAGTAAAATGGGGTTGACCAGAATCATGTTTGCCCCTATCTGCGCTAATTCCAAAGCATTTCATGCTATGGCCCCTTCGTCTAGCGGTTAGGACGCGGCCCTTTCACGGCTGAAACACGGGTTCGATTCCCGTAGGGGTCACCATTTTTGCACTTCTGCAAAATAAGATTTTCATACAACATAGCCATCACAGCATATCGGATATGATATGGTGATTTTCTGTAAAATATTGATTTAAAGGATATATTATCTTATCCTGCGCATATTAATATCTCAGATATTAATGAGTAGATGATCTTGGGTTATATTTCTCTTCGTTGAGTCTAACCATTTCGATAATCTCTTTCACTATTTGCTCAGATCCAATTTGGTTAATCATAGCAATGATGAGTTTGGCATTAATCTTTTGGCTTTTTTCTTCATTGCCGTCTGCATGTAAATCCACGATCATTTGATAAATATCATCATGACCAGATATATTAACTGTGTCGTTGAATTTATCCATCATGCCGCTCCTATGGCGCGTTGATAAGCCCCGTTAATGTCATCGGCTTGCGCTTCTTTCCAACGCGCCGCCACCACCTGATCGGGGCGGATAAGATAGGTTGCTCCGTGGTGCGCATCGTAACGCTGCGCCGCTAGGCTATCGATGGGAATGTTAATGACATCCAAATCACTTTCGGGGGCTTTACCGCCAAATTGCAGCAATTTGAAATCATTGCCCAATTTTTCCAATAGCCAATTGGAATCTTCATTGTCATTCACGGGCGCATCGACGCATGGGAAACCCGGTTTAGGGCCGCCATCCCATTCATCATTATCCACCGTTGACAGCGGGCTATCATGATAGGGCGTTGGCGTTGATAATCGTCCTGAATTGATGAAGGGGCGGGCAAAACTATAATCATTAGATAGTTCCAAAACGGCATTACGAAAGGCTAAAGACTGTTCATTTTTCGGCGACATAAAATCGGTCGAGCGCGAGGAATTTCGGATATTCTCATCCGCGCCCATGATGCGCTCATCATTATAGCTTTCAATGAGGGAGCGCGGCGCAATTCCGCGCATCACCAAATCAAGTTTCCATGCTATATTTTCGGCATCGGATAATCCGCCATTCGCACCGCGCGCACCAAAAGGAGAGACAAGATGGGCGCTGTCGCCAACAAAAATAACGGGGCCATGAACAAATCTATTCATGCGGCGACATTGGAATGTGTAAACGCTGTACCATTCGCGTTCAAATTCAATATCGTCGCCGAGCATGCCCTTAACATAAGGCTCTACATTTTCAGGCTTTAATACGGCTTCGCGGTCAATATCCCAGCCCAATTGGAAATCTAAACGCCAGACATCATCAGGTTGTTTATGCAGCAGCGCCGTACCTCCTGGGCAAAATGGAGGGTCAAACCAAAACCAACGCTCGCTAGGGCGCTGTTCAGCGGCTTTGCCTTTGAATTTAATGTCGGCGATTAAGAAATTATCCTCAAAGATACGTCCTTCGAAATCCAATCCCATTGAATCGCGTATTTTTGACCGAAACCCGTCACAGGCTAGCACATAATCAGCATCAATTTGATAGGAACCATCGCGCGTATCTACATCAAGCCGCGCGCCATCATTGCGCACTTCAATATCGCTAATCGAATGACCCCACCGAATATCTACATTGTCCATATCTTCGAGAGCATCGACCAGATAATCTTCGACATAATATTGCTGTATATTTACAAAACCGGGATTTTTTTGGTTGGTGACAGGCAGCATATCAAATTGAAAAACGGGATTGGTTTGGTCTTTCCAAAATAATTTGCCGATATTCCAAATGACGCCTTTTTCAATGATGCGCTCGCCAATGCCCAATCGATCGAAAATATCGAGACTTTGTTTGGCAAAACAAATGGCTTTTGAGCCTAAGGCGATAAAATCAAAGGCCGTTAAAATGGTAACCTCATGCCCTTTTTGGGCCAAATCAAGCGCTGCTGCTAATCCCACAGGCCCTGAACCAACGATGATAACAGGCTTATGTGCAATGGTTTTGGAAGATAGTTCGGGGGCCTTGCTATATTCTTTTAATTTGAATTTAGGAATGTCTGAAAATGTCATATCTAAATAGCCCCAATCTCTGTCGCATCTTTATGTTTTCCAAGCTTCCACCCGCTTGATTTCAAAAGCCGATTGGCTTGTTCATTGGCCAAAGGTTCCAAACTTGTCGCCATCGTGTCATTCCAACGGTTTAGGTAACCAAATAATGAAATGGAGGCGACTATCTCTACAATCTGTTCCTCGTTAAAATATGCGTTCAGCCTATCAAATTCCTTTTGCGTGGCTTGGTTCGGAACTTGCGCAGCCTTAAACGCTAGGTCGAGCGCAGCGCGCTCTGCTTCGGAAAATAAATCAGAGCTTTCAAATTCTAATATTGCGGCAATTTTTTCTGCGGGTGCATCATAAATATCTGACAAATTTGCCATATGAGATTGGCAATAGAGGCAACCCGAAGAAAATGAACAAGCAAGGCTTATCATCATTTTGAGTTGCTCTGATACTGTACCTTCATAAAGTACGGCCTGATTAAGCGCCATAAATGCTTTTACGACATTAGGCCGCCGTGCCATTGTGCGAATTGAATTGGGCGTAAAACCACGTGTTTGCTCATAATGGGCAAAACGTTCTTTTATAAATTCGTCCTCAATTTCTTCATTCTCTAATGGCAGCATATGGGCCATAATCATCTCCAAACATTCATAAATGGCCTAGTCTTGTAATTGATCCCAAACTTCGCGATCTCGCTCCATTGTCCAAATACGCGGCCAATCTATGCCGTCTAATTCATCCCATAAGCGTTGGACGTTGAACGGCAGGCAATGTTCAAAAATTGGCCAATGACCAAATTTAGGGCTTAATGCTGTATGGGTGGCTTCAAATGCTTCTTTTAATGTTCCACCATTTTTATGCGCGGCTTGAACATTTTCGATCATGCCCGTTAAAAATTCACGTGTTTGTTCAACCGCATCATCACAAGCTTGATTGCCCAAGGCCACTGCACCGCGTCCACCGACTAATTTTTCTGCGCGAAATGCTTTAACGCGATCTAATGTTGCCGATGACCAATCCATATGAAAAGCATCACCAGTATAGAGCGCAGCCTGGGCTTCTACTAAATCTCCCGCGAACAATGTTTTTGATTTATCGTGCCAAACCGCAATGTCACCTGCCGTATGACCGCGCCCACAAAATTGCAGGTCGAGCGTGCCGCGATCACCGCCCAATTCAATGCTCATATGATCGCTAAATGTGATATTGGGGCGGGTTAGACCAGGAATTTCATCGGGCTCTTTGAACAAACGTGGCATGCGGCCAAATTCGCTATCCCAATCTTGCATGCCTCTTTCATTAACAAGCTTTAATGTCGTATCTGACATGATAATATTTTCAGCATCAAATGCGCTAGCACCCAATACACGCACCGCATGATAATGGGTCAGGATTAGATATTTAATAGGCTTATCAGTATGCTCGCGTAATTTGCTTAGCCAATCGCGTGCTGCCGCTGGGGTTGCACGGGCCTCGATACAGACTAGGAAATCTTCGCCTTCGATTGCACCAACATTGGGGTCTCCCTCTGCGGTTAAAGCATAAACACCATCATCCAATATTTCTAATGTTTCGGTTTTTTCAGCCATATCTGTCGAAGACGCAAATGGTTTGGCCATATTATTTTCCTTTTTAGTTTCGCCGTGTGGCGTTAATTTGCGATATTATAAATTTTAATATTGGTGCAGGCTTCAAGCCCCTCAATGCCAAATTCGACACCAAAGCCAGAGGATTTAATTCCGCCAAATGGAACATGAGGAGCAACCTCTCCATGTTTGTTAATATAGACTGTGCCTGCTTCTAATTGCGCAGCTACTGCCTGCGCTTTATCTGCATCACTGCTCCAAACAGAGGCCGCAAGACCGAAATCCAATCCATTGGCTTGCGCAATAGCATCATCCAAATCATGATAGCGTATGATGGGCAGGGTAGGGCCAAATTGTTCTTTATCAACAATGGCCATCCCGCTGGTTGCTTCGGCCACTAATGTGATTGGATAAAAATAGCCTGCGCCTTCTATGGGCTGTCCGCCCGTTAATATTTTGGCGCCATTAGAGACAGCATCATCGACCAAATTTTTAACAATATCAAATTGCATTTTATTTTGGATTGGACCCAAAATATTATTTTCATCCATGCCATCACCCATTGGGATTTTAGTAGCGAAATTGGATAGTTGCTCGCATACATCATCATAAATATCATCATGGACATACAGACGCTTCATCGCGGCACAGGTTTGACCATTGTTGATGAACGCACCCCAAAATAAACCCTCTGCAATGGCTGCTGGATCAGCATCAGGCAGCACAATGCCAGCATCATTACCGCCCAATTCTAGGGTTAAGCGTTTCAGAGTATCAGATGCATTGCGCATGATATGTTTGCCAGTACCGATTGAACCTGTGAAGATAATCTTATCAATCCCGCTATGTGCGGTCATGGCTGGTCCAATATCATCGCCATCAGCGACAATATTGACCACGCCTTGGGGAAAGATGGATGCGATAATTTCTATCATCCGCAAACTGCTAAGCGGGGTAAGCGGAGAGGGTTTAATGATAATGCAATTGCCTGCGCGCAGAGCAGGTGCGATATGCCAAACAGCAATCATCAATGGCCAATTCCAAGGGGTAATAGAACCAATAACACCAATGGGAACGCGGTGCTGTTCGATGCGTCCATTATCATCTTCTTGGATGATTTTTACCGGTAAATCAAAATCTGCTGCTGCATTCATCCATGCGGCGCAACCGCCCAATTCAAATTCAGATCCTAATCCTTTTAGGGGCTTTCCTTGTTCCAAGGTTAGCAATTGGCTTAACTCGGCGCTATTTGCTTCAATTGCAGTGGCGGCATCGCGGCAATATTGTTTGCGCGTTGCATCGGGTAATAGAGCATAATCTGTTTTTGCAGCATTTGCCGCAGCGACAGCAGCATCTAAATCTTTAATAGTGGCAATGGGGCTAAAGCCAACGGTTTCGCCAGTCGAGGGATTGGTGATTTCGCTATAATCATCGCTAATGACAGTCTGCCCATTTATCGTCATTGGGAATTTGCTGATACCGCTCATTTGGTCTGCTTTATTAATCATTTTATTCATATCATTAGCTCCGAATTTTTGGGCTTAACCTCTATTATTTTTTACGTTTTGGATCGGCATAAGCGCGCGATACGACATAGGCTCTGATAGCTTCTGAATCTTGCGGGCTTAGCTCTTTTGCAAAACTCACCATGCCATTTTGGGTAAGCGCGCCTTCTAGGATGATTTTTTCCCAAACGTCCTGATTGGTAATGGCAACGCTATGGCGCAAGTCGGGCAGCACTCCGCCGCTGACGGCTGTGTCTCCATGACAGCCAGAGCAATAGCGCGCATAGGTGCTAGCGCCAGCCTGTATACTTTCCACGCCAAACTGTGGGGGCAAATCAAGCGCGGTGAGTGTCACTGGCTCTGGTTCAGGTAATTTTTTCGTGCCGCCCAATTTATAGACCAACACCCGTGATCTGTTCGCAATTGGACCATCATCATTATGCGATAATTCGCCCAATAATAGCGGAACTATGCCGCCCCATCCTGCCATGACGGCGATATATTGCTCGCCATCAATCGTATAGCTAATGGGAGCCGCGATGATGCCCGTATGCACTTTGGTTGACCATAATTTGTCACCATTTGTGGCATCATAAGCAACCAATTCACCATTTCTATTGCCTTGGAAAACCAAATTGCCTGCGGTTGATAATGTGCCGCCATTCCACGGGCCGCCATGTTCGACGCGCCAGACTTCTTTTTGTTTAACAGGGTCCCACGCCATGAGCGAACCTTTGAGTGATTTGCGCACTTGATCGCGAATGGCTTGGTCATCTGGTAGTGCAACAGCAGCTAGATCGATGCCCAAATTAACGGCCAAATCGCTGCGTTTGAAATCTTTATCGGCTATATAGGGAAATTCTAATTCTTGGGCAGGGATATAGACGAGACCCGTGCCTGGATTATAGGACATAGGGTGCCAATTGTGCGCGCCCATTGGTCCAGGAGAGCTGACCCAAGCTTGGCCCGTTTTATGGTAAAATGCGTCTTTGACAATGTTGGGACGACCCATTTCTTTATCTATGCCCTTTGCCCATGTAACAGGAACAAAGGGTTCACCAGATAGAAATTCGCCCGTTTCGCGATCAATGACATAGAAGAAGCCGTTTTTCGGGGCTTGCATAATGACTTTACGCTGCGCTCCTTCATGCTCTATGTCGGCCAAAATCATATGCTGTGTGGCTGTGAAATCCCATTGATCGCCGGGGGTCGTTTGATAATGCCAGACATATTCGCCTGTTTCTGGACGCAATGCCAATATAGAAGATAGGAATAAATTATCGCCGCCGCCGGGGCTGCGTATTTCTGGATTCCAAGGCGATCCATTGCCAACGCCAATATAGAGAATATCTAATTCTGCGTCATAGGCCATAGAATCCCATACCGTGCCGCCGCCGCCTTGTTTCCAATATTCACCATTCCAAGTATCGCGGGTCAATTTCTCGATAATATCGTCGGATGCTGCGCCGTCTTTTACGCCCGGTTCACCCGGTACCGTATAAAAACGCCAGTCCAATTCGCCGCTATTGGCATCATAAGCAGAAATATAACCGCGCACGCCAAATTCGCCGCCGCCATTGCCAATGAGCACACGGCCTTTAACGATACGCGGCGCACCGGTAATGGTGTAAAATTTATCGCGATCCACAATTGTATCGGTGGTCCAAACGGGATTACCGCTTTTCGCATCAAGCGCGATTAAACGCCCGTCAAATGATCCAAAGAATATTTTTCCATCATGATATGCGACCCCGCGATTAACAACATCACAGCAACCCCGAACCGCCCATTCGCGCGGAACTTCGGGATCATATTGCCACAATAAATTGCCATTGCGCGCGTCAAATGCTTGCACTTTGCTCCATGCGCTGCTGGTGTACATGATGCCATCAACAACGATAGGCGTTGCTTCTTGGCCGCGCGTCGTATCCAAATCATAAGACCATGTCAGGCCCAATTCAGAGATGTTGTTTTTATCAATTTGCGTATTGGGGCTAAAGCGTTGTTCGTCGGCGCTACGGCCATGCATAGCCCAATTGGCATCATTCACTTTATTATCCTCTGAACAGCCTGCTAATAGTGCTGCGCCAATGAATAGAGGGGCAAATGCGGATAAAAATTTTGAACGGGCCATGGTAGCGTCTCTTATTATCGGATGATGTTTGAATTGCCTAAATTGGGGGATTTAAAATTGGGGGATTCAAATTTTTGGGGACTTAAATTTTGGGACGGGACCAATCCAGAGGATCAGCCCCGAACCATTTTTTAAAATTCAAAATCAAGTTGGAAACGATATTCGCCGGGACGATTGAACGTCGCTTCCACAAAGCTGACACCAGGGCCAGAGTTAAAGCCTGAGCCAATGAAACGTTCATTGGTAATGTTGCGGCCGATGACTGAGAAAGCCCAATTTCCATCATTAGGTTTAATCTTAATCTGGCCACCCAATAACCCAACACTGTCTTGGATTAATTCAGGGGTGTTTTGCGCATCATTAGCGATTTGGCTGCGCCAGCTATAATTGACGTTGAGGCTTAGCTCTGAATTGCCAATGGGCTGCACATAATTGCCTGCAATGGCAAAGGTAAATTCAGGCGTATTCTGCAAAGCATCGTCAATTTCAACGGGGAATGCCAATGGATCAATATCGGTATATTCCGCATCCAAATAACCAAATGAACCCACAAAAGATAGTTGATCGGTTGGATAGGCTTCCAATTCTAATTCAATGCCTCTGATACGGGCATCACCAGCATTTTCATTCGCAGGCGTAATACCGCGTTGCACCACGATCTGAATATCATCATATTCATTCCAAAATGCAGCAACATTGGCGCGTACTTTTCGGTCAAATAAATCTGCTTTAATACCGATTTCATAATTATCAGATGTTTCAGGTTGGAAAACAATGCTATCCAAATCTCCCAAGCCAACACCGCCATCAAATTCAGGATTGAAGGGCGCGGTTAGACGTGTTGTGAAACCGCCAGATTTGAAGCCTTGAGAAAATGTGAAATAGGTGAAAATATCGTCGGTGACTTTATAGTTGATACCAGCACGGAAGGACACATCGTCAAAATTGGCAACTTGCAATTCTTCTGGGCCGAGGAAATTCACATTTGGCGTGCCATCGGGGTTGGTGCGCGGGAAAGGTGTATCGCCATCTGCATCAACCAATCCTGCAAATACGATACCAAAAAATGGCGTGGTATTGGCTTGGTTAAGCTGCAATTCTTTGCGTTCATCAGTATAGCGAATACCACCAAATACAGATAGGCGCTCTGTGATGTCGAAATTGGCTTCACCAAAGAGAGCGAAAGCTCTTGTGTCTTGGATATTTTCACCAAAAATATTGAGCAAACCACCAGCCAAAGGCACTTGGTCTAACTGCTCGCCTTCTTCTTCGAAGTAGAAAGCACCAACGGTGTATTTCACGCGATTATCAACCAAACCACCGCTGATTTGTAGTTCAGCGCTAAATTGGTTTTGATCCAAAATAAAGCTGGTTTGGTCAATATCGAGCGGGGAGCCATCAATATCGCGGCCAAAATTGGCGGATAATTCACGATATGCAATGATAGTTTTTAGCTCTGTATCGGGGTTAATTTCAAAGGTTGAAACATTGGATATGCCATAGGAATCAATGTTAGAGAAATTAGCACCGGTTGCAAATGTAGTGTCAGGATCACCGGTGATAAATTGCGATCCAAATGTCGGAATATCATTATCTGGATTTGCATCAGAATTTACACTAGCTACACCCGTTAGAAAGCACACTGGTGGCAAGGCACCAGGGGGGAGTGCGCTTTCTATGGTACAGGCATTGAATAGCGATGATAATGAACCATTCGCTAATTCGCCGCCGCCATCGGTACCTACAAATTCAGCTTCTTCGCCGCCAATGGTTGCTACTAATGTTCCCGGAGGAGCAGCATCTCTAATGCGCGAATAATCGAAAGAAAATGTTGTTTCAAATCTTGGGCTTACTTCCCATAATAATTTGCCGCGAATGGTTTGATTGTCCAAACCGCCGCCATCTAATCCATTGGTGTCAGATACATTGCTCTGGCTTAATGTGGTCAAATTAGCAGCATTAGGGCCAGTAAATGGAATACGTTCTTGGAAACCATCTTGCTGGCGCGATGAAAATGCTATTGATGAATATAGGCCATCAGCCAATGGCACATTCACAGTGCCGTCAATGCCGATATAATTAAAGCGGCCATAAGCAATAGATCCGCGTGCAGAAAAATTGCTGTCTGGGCGTGCCGTGCGAACATTGACAGCACCGCCAATGGAGTTACGACCAAATAATGTGCCTTGAGGCCCTTTTAGCACCTCAACTTGCTGAACATCATAAAGATCAAACACCGCACCAACTGTTCGTGCAATGTAGACATCATCAACATAAACGCCAACGCCGGGATCGGTATTGATGGCAAAATCAGATTGACCGATACCGCGAATAAAGCCTTGAAATGTTGATGATGCCCCGGAGAAAGTCGAAGTTGTGTCCAAGGTAACATTAGGTGTGAAATTTCCTAATTCTGAAGTGTCTGTAATGCCGCGTGTTTCCAATGCGCGTTCATCAAAGGCAGAGACTGTGACCGGTGTTTCTTGCAGATTTTCTGAAACGCGGCGTGCAGTAACAACAATTTCGCTAATGCCTGTCTCTCGCTCTTCCGCATTGTCTTGATCTGCGCTGTCATCGGCTTGTGCATAAGCAGGGGCAGATGTCAGAAGTGCCAAAGTGAATAATGAGGCTCCTAGCATTTTAGAAACCCGTTTAGACCGGATGTGACTATCATAATTTTTCATGTTCATTCCTCTCACAATTACCATTTTGGAGGTTCGCCTCTTTATGGTTTTTTTGTAATCCCTTATGTTACAAACCATTGATTAGCAGACTTTTTATATATGGCTTTTGCTGTAGGCGCACTATGATTTGACGAAATGCGCACAGATGATTTTATTTTGATTTTTTGCGCAAAATCTTGATTGGAATCCGATGGCGTATCGACCCTTAATCACAGGAAAAATCACAGGGGAAATCACTGGTAAAAATCACAGGGACAAATTTAAAAATCACAGGGACAAATTAAAGTCACAATAAGATTATGAAGGGCTAAATTTCAAAGATGGTTAGGATATTGATCCATGAATTAATGGAGGCATCATCATGTTTAATATCTGCAAATAATGCTTTTAGATTATATATTTTATAATCTATCTGATGAATATTTTAATGGCGCAGCAAAGAAGGAGAGAGCGCATATTTTGCTTTGAAAGAGCGGCTGAAATGGGCCAAGCTTTTATAGCCAGTTGAATATGCAATTTCGCTAATCGTGCGGCCTTCGTGCAGCGAAGATTCCAGTAACATTTTTGCTTTATATAAACGTTGATCGGAAACATAATCTCTGACCGTCCAACCATTATTTGCAAATGTTGATTGTAGATGACGTAAAGAAATACCATTAGCATTTGCAATAGCAGCCGAATTTAATTCTTCATCTTCCAAATTATTATCAATGAATGCGCAGCAGCGTTTGAACAAATCTTGGCAAGTCTTAGCACCCGTTGGGGCATTGCCCTCTTGCTCGGAAATGGATAAAACGGCCAATTCAAGAAAAGTCGATAATAGTTTTTCGCATACAGCATTGCTCATGCCTGCTTGGCGATTGCGCCATAGTGAATTGAAATAATCAAATGTAATTTTGCGAATAGGATTATCTTCAGAAACAGTAGAAAATGCTAAATCGCTTGGAAAGCTAGTAAATTGGCGAATATATTTTTCGGATAATGGGATAGATATGATCGATGTGTCGCAATCAAAATCTAACACATAGGATTGATTGTTATCGCAAATTAGAAAATCGCCAGCGTTTAATTTGACACGCTTATCACCATTGGTGACATAGGATTTGCCTTCAATTTGCGCTTTTAGGATGAATTCGGGTGTTTCCCCTTTTTTCACACTATTGGGATCGTGGGAGACGCATGCTGGTGTGGATTTGCATTGAACCAATGGTGTTTCACCGATTAGGATTGAGGTGATTTTTGCATTAAATTCTGTGCCGCTGCGGGGTTCGGCGTGAACAGAGCCAAATTTCTTAAATAATATATCGTTCCAAATGTCAGGGGAAGAGGCCTTTATAACGGTAGGCTGGTGCGATGATTGTTCGCTTAGGTCAATGACATTGGCTTGATTAATCATGGTGAAACTCTCTCTCTTTATCTCACTGTGTTAATTTATATATGATTATTCATATAAATTTTCAATTGTCAATTAAGAAAAATATTCAAAAATTAGCCTTAAAAGCTATACATTAAGAGAAATGACATTTTTATAATCATAATTTAACATTATAAAACAATATCATGTGTGATAAATATAATATAATAGCATATTGATTATGGGATGGGTTTTTATAAAAATAACAGATTGCAATTCATATGAAATAGCATATAATATGGATTATATAGCATATTATATTGTATATTTATCACTTATTTGACCTTTAATTAACAGCAAAGAGAATCATTCTGCCATGGCCACAAATTTTGTTAATGACTATCTTCTGTTTCAACTGGCGGTTGTAAGTAATAATTTCTCGCAAGAATTTCATGAATTTCTGCGCAGCAAAAATATGTCTAAAACTGTCTGGCGTATTTTGATCAACCTCGTGGATCGGCCCGGATTATATTTGACGGATTTGGCCAAAAACACCTTATTGGAACAATCACATGTTACCAAAGTCACCGATCAAATGTGCAAACAAGGTTTGGTTGAGAAAGTCGCCGATGCAGCCGACAGGCGGCGCGTGAATGTCAGAATCACTAAAAAGGGATTGAAAACTATTTCTCCCTTAATTGCCGAAGCCAAAAAGCATGAAGAGAAAAAATTATCACAATTGCCGCCCGAAGATGCCAAGCAATTAAAATCTATCTTGGCGACCTTGGCTCAGCCCCATATTGCTGGATTATCGTTATAATATTTTACCGGCATAATTCTATAATGCAGCTCTATCATGCAGCTCTATAAGTGAGCATCGGCGAGCTAGCTTTTTCTCTTATTTTGCTGATGGTGCTGCAATCTTCCATATTGTAATCATTCAGACGCGCCTTATAGTCGGCCCATAGCGGCAAGATATTTACTATGTGCCCCTCGCGTTTAATGGAGATAATATGTCCGACACCCAAAAAGCCTCCGACCTACCACAGCGTAATCGTTTCACCCGTTTCCTTGATGGTGTCGAATGGCTTGGGAATTTACTGCCCCATCCTGTGACATTATTTGCTTTGCTCGCGGTTGGCATAGTCTTGTTATCGGGCCTATTGGGTTGGATGGAAGTCGCCGTTGCTGATCCGCGCCCTGCGGGTTCAAAGGGCGTTGCCGAAGATGGCATGATACGCGCAGTCAGCCTGTTAGATGGCGATGGCGTGCGGCGCATATTCACAAATTTGGTTGATAATTTCACCGGCTTTGCACCGCTAGGCGTTGTGTTGGTGGCTATGCTCGGTGTGGGCGTTGCTGAAAAATCAGGGCTATTATCAGCGGCTGTACGCGCCATGGTTTTATCGGCACCACCCTATATGGTGACGGTCGCCATTGTGTTTGCGGGTATTATATCCAACACGGCATCAGAGCTTGGTTATGTGGTTCTCATTCCGCTAGCTGGGGCGATTTTTTATGCATTAGGGCGGCACCCATTGGCGGGCATGGCGGCTGCTTTTGCCGGAGTGTCGGGCGGTTATAGCGCGAATTTGCTCATCGGCACGATTGATCCCTTGCTGGCGGGCATTACCCAAGAAGCAGCGCGTTTGATTGATCCTGACTATGTAGTTGTGGCAACGTCCAATTGGTATTTCATGGTCGCATCTACATTTTTAATCACCATCATTGGCTCATTAATCTCGCTCTATATTGTCGAGCCAAAGCTGGGCAAATATGATTCCAGCGATGCTGATCCTACCATCCTTGATGATCGTATGATGGATAAAATCAGTGACACCGAACGCAAAGGCCTGCGCTGGGCAGGGATAGCGGTGATTGGTGTGCTGGGCTTTATGGCACTTACATTGCTGCCCGAATGGGGCGTGCTGCGTAATCCAGAAACGGGTGATCGAATGAAGTCGCCCTTTTTTGAAGGCTTTGTCGTTTGGATTTTAATCTTCTTCATTGTGGTGGGCTATACTTATGGCCGCGTCACAGGATCGATGAAAAGCGACCGTGATGTGATTGACGCTATGTCGGCGGCGCTAGCATCTTTGGGGCTTTATATTGTGCTAGTATTTTTCGCAGCGCAATTTGTCGCCTTTTTCGGTTGGACCAATTTGGGCGCGATTACCGCCGTAACGGGTTCTCAATTTCTACTCAGCACAGGGATGACAGGGCCGATAGTATTTTTCGCCTTCATCCTGATATGCGCGATTATTAATCTGTCATTGGGTTCGGCCTCTGCGCAATGGGCGGTTACCGCGCCGATATTTGTGCCGATGATGATGCTGATCGGATATTCGCCAGAAGTTATTCAAGCAGCCTATCGTATTGGCGATTCCACCACCAATATCATCACCCCGATGATGAGCTATTTCGGCCTTATCCTAGCATGGGCAACGCGCTATAATAAGAAATTGGGCGTTGGTACGCTGATTGCGATGATGCTGCCTTATACTATTGCATTTTTAATTCTCTGGTCGCTTTTCTTCTTTATATGGGTATTTGCATTGGGGCTGCCCGTTGGCCCAGGATCGCCAACCTATTATGCGGTTTGATATTTCATGCAGGGGTGCGTCTAATTAGGGCGCACCATAGAAAGCCTTATAGCCAAAAACACCCTATAAAGAAAAGCACCTTATAAAGAAAAACACCTTATAAAGAAAAACACCTTATAAAGAAAAACACCTTATAAAGAAAAACACCTTATAAAGAAAAGCATCCTATAAAGAAAAACTAGGCCGATCTGCCATGCGCGTGCGCCAAGCCAATATATGCGCATGATCGGCGGAGCTCACGCCCACTACCTTAGCAAAATCAACCGCGATAACGGCGCTAATATCGGCGAGACTAAAAGCATTGCCTGCAACAAATTCGCGGCCTTCCATATGCGCATTGAGCATATCCATAAAGATGGCCAATCGCTCTAAGCCGCGTTTTGCAAGCTCTGGGATTTGGGCAAAATTATGCGGACCGGGCAGGGCGCGATCCTTCATAGCGGGGTTGCTGTTGCGCAATGCTTCGGCGATGGCCATGAAACCCGCTTGTTCAATTTTTGCATTCCAGCTAGCAATCTCAGCCTTTTCAATTGCGCTCTTGCCAAGCAGCGCAGGCTCTGGATAGCTTGCCTCGGCCCATGCGGTAATCGCCGCATTATCGGTAAGGACATGACCATCATCAAGGCGCAGCGCGGGGATTGTGCAATCGGGGTTAATCGCGCGATACTCTTCGCTCAATTGCTGCGCTTTGCGCATATCGATTTGCACCGTTTCATGGGCAATGCCCTTTTCGGCCAAAAATATCCGCACGCGGCGAGGGCTTGGCGCCATTGCATAGTCATATAATGTAATCATGGGGTTTCCTTGGCTATTTGGGCGATTGCTATCAAACATAGTATCATTTTAATATTATAATCAATTACTCTCTAGCATGATTGTGCTTCTTGATTGTCTTCATTATAAGGCTTAGAGAAGTATGAAGCAGAAATAAATATATTTTCATTTCGCTTTTCTTTTGGGGGATATTAATGGCAGAAGTTATAGTTTTTTTAGTCTTCTGTTTTATATTCGTACACTTATTTGGACGCATAACAAAGCTTGAAAAGCGCCTTAAATATTTTGAAGATGATGCTGTTTTGCGCGAAGAGTTGCAGCAATTTCAGCAAAATGAAAATAATTTTGATGCAGCCGAATATGCTAAAAGTTCTGAACCAGAAACCGAAGATGAAATTCCCCAAGAGGATGAAGCTGCCAATCAACAGCTTGCTACAATCACACAAAAATCGCAAAATTCAATTGAGGAAGAGATAGAAAATGAAGCGGTTGATTATGACGAGAGTATAGATGAATATTCTCTACATTCAGCCGCAAAGTCAAATGAAAGTGATACAGACTTTGTCACATTACCGGATGAAGAACCACAAAAAACTGGTTTCAATTTAGACTTTGAAGAATTTTTTGGTCGCCGTTTGCCGATATGGGCAGGCGGTATTACGCTTGCAATTGCGGGTATTTTGATCGCCAAATATGCTTCCGACAATGGCTATCTCTCTGCGCAGGTTAAAATCATATTTGGTTTTATATTTGGCGGCGGTTTAATCGCTGGCGCAGAATTAGCATTTCGCAAAGAAGATTGGGTCAGAGATCCGCGCGTTCGCCAAGCATTATCCGGGGCTGGTATAGCGACATTATATGCTGCGATTTACGTCGGCCATAATGTCTATGATATATTTGGCCCATTAACGGCATTTATTGGGATGGCTATGGTGACCGCAGGTGCGCTTGGTCTATCATTACGCTTTGGCGCGCCGAGCGCTGTATTGGGCTTAATAGGGGGTTTGGTAACACCTGCACTTATTGATAGTACAGAACCCAACATCCCTATGCTCACCCTATATTTGGCGCTGACTATTGGCGGCCTTACGGCTGTTTCTAAATCTCAAAAATGGGCATGGCTTGGGATTAGTGCGCTGATAGGCGGCACAGGTTGGGGCTTAATCCTAATAGCGACGAGCGCGCTTGATTTCGCAACCTCTCTCTCGGTTGGTGCATTGATATTATTGATTGCTCTGATTGTACCATTTTTCACCTATGCTGGTGCACGGGCATCCTTGCTGCGGCTTGTATCTGTGATAATCGGATCAGGGCAATTGGCATTGCTGGTCGCAAAAGGCGGGTTTGAGCCTCTGCAATGGGGCATTTTCTGTCTTATGGCACTGGCCGCACAATATATCGCATATCGCGAGAGCAAATTCGATATCGTGCGATCTGTGAGTTTGGGCATAAGTGCAGTTTTATTAATGCTATGGCCAAATCCAGACATTATTGTTTTCGTTATAGTCGCGAGCATATTATTGCTGACCCATGCTATTCCGCTGCTGCTAATATTATGGCAAGTTGATGAAGAAGGCAGCCAAAAAGAGGGCGGTGAAAAAGGCCCGTCTCTTGAGAAATTATTAAGCGCAAACCGTTTCCAAAAAGCGATAGAAATAGCATTCATAAGTATTGCGGTTCTGGTGATACCAAAGTTGCATTTTGATAATATTTTATTATATCCTAATATCACCGATCTGTTATGGTCTATCATTGCTATTGGCGGAGCATCCATCAGCGCTATTGCTCTTGCTAGGGGATGGAATGCGAAGCGCGATACGGATAATAGTTTTGCCCTGCTCAGTGCAACATGCACCGCATTATTATGCTTTGCTTATTTCTACGTTGCGCCGACTTGGGCTTGGTCCTTGGGTATGGCCTTCTTTGGAACGGCTCTGCTTTTATTTGGTCATAAGGCTGGCGATATAGGCTTAGAGAAGGTCAGCGCAATATTCGCCTTTATCGCTCTGCCGCTTATGGTTTTATATAATATTGGTTGGGAACAAGAATTTTCGCGCCTCTATCAAGGCAGCGATGGTGACTGGGATATTTATCCATTATTTCGATGGGGTGGTCTTGCCGCTCTATTCTCTTTATTTGCTTATAAAGTGCGCGACACATTTATCCAATCTTTCATACAAGCCATTGCGATGCTTCTGGCTTATGGCTTGTTAGCACAATATATCGCCAATGATTATTTGCCGCTCATCTTAGGGGCAATAGCATGCGTTATGGCGCTTCATCGCTCGGCATGGCCTATGTTCGCGCCAGCATTTACTGTTATATCAACGCTAATAGTTTTGTGGGCCGCACAGCCCATAGTATATTGGAGCATCTCGGCTGCTTATTCATTAGCGGGCAACCCTATGACAGTAGAGGCATTATACTCATTTGGCCATATAACCGCCTATTTAATAGCGCCACTATTGTTTATATCGGCTGCGCTTTACAGCATGCGCACCAAGCTTCCATCGAACATATTCTTTATCGCGTCCAGCGTTGCCGGACTTGCAGCATTTGTGGCACTACATAGCGCCTATAAGATTGCATTTTCTAACATCATAGGCAGTGATTTCGTCCGCCATGCATTATTAGAACGGGTGATATGGGGAGCATTATTAATTGCGATAGGGTGGACACTCTGGCGATTATTTGGAGCGCATAAAGTGCTGCATTATATAGCAGCTAGCCTCATTGGTGCAGCGAGCCTGCATGGACTATATTACTCCGTCATAATTCATAATCCATTACTTGTGGCACAGGCCGTCGGGCCATGGCCCATTGTAAATTTAATCATAGCTACATTTGCTATAATAATATTGGGCGCAATATTATTGAAACGCATCCTGCCATCATTATGGGGTAAATATGGCCATTATTGGCAATTTATCTTGATGGCGCTTGTCACAATATTTGCATTTACCACCTTGAGGCAATTTTTCCACGGTTCGATTTTAGCTTTCTTTGAATTACAGCCTTTTGAAGATATTGCGCGATCCATATTGGCAATAGTCTTGGCCATTGGTTATCTGCTCTGGGGTATAAAAAGCAAACAACGCAGCTGGCGCGTTGCATCCTTATTCTTAATGTTGGGGGCTGTTGGTAAAGTATTTATCTTTGATGCTGCGGGATTAGATGGGTTGCTGCGCATTGCATCCTTCGTAGCCCTTGGCTTTAGCCTCATTGGTATCGGTTGGCTCTATAGCAGACAGGTGCGCAGCAATGAGGTTGTTGCCTAAAAAACAACAACACTGCGGATGCTTTTGCCCGCATGCATAAGATCAAAGCCTTGGTTAATCTCATCCAGCGATAGGGTGTGCGTTATCATCGGGTCGATTTGGATTTTGCCATCCATATACCAATCGACAATTTTGGGGACATCGGTGCGCCCCTTCGCGCCGCCAAACGCTGTGCCTTTCCAAGTGCGTCCCGTGACAAGCTGAAACGGGCGCGTCGCAATTTCTTTGCCCGATTCCGCAACGCCAATCACCACAGATACGCCCCATCCTCTGTGACAGGCCTCGAGCGCTTGGCGCATCACAATGGTGTTGCCTGTGCAATCAAATGTATAGTCCGCTCCGCCATCGGTGAGCGCGATAAGATGCTCTACAATATCGCCGTCAATTTCATTCGGATTGACAAAGTGGGTCATGCCAAATTTGCGGCCCCACTCCGCTTTGTCATTATTAATATCCACGCCGATAATTTTATTCGCGCCAACCATTTTCGCCGCTTGCAATACATTCAGCCCAATACCGCCAAGGCCAAAAACGATCACATTATCGCCCGCTTGAACCTTTGCCGTATTCACCACTGCGCCAACGCCCGTGGTAACGCCGCAGCCGATATAACAGCTTTTATCAAAGGGCGCATCGGTGCGGATTTTGGCAAGCGCTATTTCGGGCAGAACGGTGAAATTGGAAAAGGTTGAACAGCCCATATAATGATAGATGGTTTCGCCTTTATAGGAAAAGCGCGATGTGCCATCGGGCATTAATCCTTGGCCTTGGGTGGCGCGGATCGCGGTGCAGAGGTTTGTCTTACCCGATAAACAGCTTTTGCATTTGCGGCATTCGGGGGTGTAGAGCGGGATGACATGATCGCCCACAGCGACATCGCTCACGCCTGCGCCAATTTCGCGCACTATCCCTGCACCTTCATGGCCAAGTATCGATGGGAATAACCCCTCGCTGTCTAATCCATCCAGAGTGTAAGCATCGGTATGACAGATGCCCGTGGCCATAATCTCAACCAATACTTCGCCCTGTTTTGGCCCCTCTAGGTCTAGCTCGACTATTTCAAGGGGTTGCTTAGCTTCAAAGGCGACGGCGGCACGCGTTTTCATAACATATTAACTTTCTAAATTATTCTAATCTACCTTTGGAGATAAATGATAAATCGTCAATATGATAAGAATATTATAGAGAGAATATATGGGTCGCTAATTTATTTGCGCACATCAGCATTAGTCAGGCATAGCGCCATGCGTGAAAAAATCTCGTTAAGTTGGATGAAATATATTAATTTTCAGAAGCCCTCTCCGTCATAATGAATGTTGCTTTTTAGTGTCACTATGGAATTTAATTACACAATTAATATGTTTGGTTTATATTGAATAGAGGTTTTAGGGCTTGATTATTAAATAATATCAATATTTTAGTACAGAATTAGCTTGGTTTTTACATTATGGCTAATGCAGTGCTGGGATTGACATTGTTGTTAATGAAGTTACCAATTTGTTCGAACATAATCTAAAAATATAGATATGTCAGAGAATTAACGGGAGAGAATGTTATGAGAATTATGAAATCTGCAATGATTGCTATGATGTGCAGCAGCGCTTTGGCTATGCCAGCATATGCTCAGGATGCACAAGAAGGAGCCGAAGAAGATGATTCAGATGTAATCATCGTTACGGCGACCCGCCGTGCACAAGATGTTCAGGATATTCCGCTAGCGGTTACCGCCGTTAGCCCACAGCAGCTGGAAGAGCAGGGCGTTGTGAATGTTCAAAATCTAACAGCAGTTTCATCTAGTTTCTCAACATCCAATGCGCAAATCGCATCGGGTTCGGTTGTGCTGCGTATTCGCGGCGTTGGTACGACATCAAATAACATTGGTTTCGAATCTGCGGTTGGTATTTTCATTGATGGCGCATATCAATCGCGTCCTGGTGTGGCTTTATCAGAATTTGTTGACGTGGAACGTGTTGAGGTTCTTCGCGGCCCACAAGGCACATTGTTTGGCCGCAACACTTCTGCTGGTGCGCTGAACATTACCAATGTTCGCCCTGATTTGAGCGAGATTGGTGGTTTCGTAAATGCTACTTATGGCAATTTTAATACGGTCAGCCTCCAAGGTGCAATTAACGCACCACTCGTAGAAGATACACTGGCACTTCGTTTAACGGGTGCTTATCGCCGTGCCGATGGTACCGTTGATGTGTTGGATGGCGATGGTAATTTTATTGACGATTCAAATGATGTTGATCAATTTTTGGTTCGCGGCCAATTGGGCTTTGAAACAGCTGGTGGCATTAGAGGCCGTTTAATCGGTGATTATTCGAAAAGCACATCAAGCTGCTGCGTTGCGGTAGAAGTTTTAACGGCGAGCATAGAAACCGCAGGTGCATTCAATTTGGTTGGCCTTGGTCCAAGAGGCGGTCAATCTGGCCCCAATGTTCCAACAAATCCTTTTGATACAGCAGGTCTTGGTCAAGCATTAGATGATCGTACAGCAACGGCCAACTTCATTCCCATCGTTGATGTGGATCAATGGGGTATTACGGGTGAATTGGAAATCCCTCTCGGGGATAGCGCCAATATATTCTATGTTGGTTCTTTTCGTGATTTTGAATCGCGCGAGACATATGACAGTGATTTCTCTGGTCTAGATGTTTTCGATATTGACTTGCTCAATACACAAATTGAAACACAGACGCATGAAC
This sequence comes from uncultured Sphingorhabdus sp., assembly GCA_947492905.1. Lineage (GTDB taxonomy): Bacteria > Pseudomonadota > Alphaproteobacteria > Sphingomonadales > Sphingomonadaceae > Sphingorhabdus_B. The sequence goes on from CANLOL010000001.1 coordinate 1,017,440, forward strand.
TTCGTATTCAAGGTGAAGCCCTGAATGATAGATTAGATTGGTTGGTTGGTGTATTCTATTCAAACGAAGATATTTTCTCGACAACAACCGCTTCACTAGGCGCTGATTTTGATGGGCTTGCGGGTGCGTTATTTGGCGGTGCGGCTGGCCCTGCGCCATTGGCATTATTCTCTGGCGGTATTTCGCCAAATGGTATTTCCAATACCAACCAATTCACGCAAGACAGCACAAGTTTCTCTGTCTTTACGCACAATACATTTGCGCTAACCGATGGATTGGATTTCACATTTGGTCTGCGTTATTCGGATGAGAGCAAAGAGGGCAGCTTTACGCAACCTGTTATCAACAATACATTATGCCCAGCTATTTTGAGCAATTTAACGGGTAACCCGCCTGCGGGCGCAGCTCCTGCACCGCCATTGGGTACGGCTTTGGGTAATGGCTTATTTGGTCTTGGTTGTTTTGCATTTACAGCTCCTGCTGATCTGCCAACCGCTGGTGTCATTCCAACGCCAATTACATTTGATGGCACTGGCGCTGATGAATTTAACGATGATGAGTTAATCTGGACAGTGAAATTGGGTTATGAATTTCCCACTGTTCCTGTAAATGTCTATGCTAGCTTTACCCATGGTTATAAATCAGGTGGATTTAACTTGGATTCTACCGCGGCTATTGGCGGCGCAGACCCACGTTTCGCATCAGAAGAAGTGGATGCTTATGAAGTTGGTTTAAAAGCAAAATTATTGAACAATGCAGTGACATTGAACATTGCAGGTTTCTATGAAGAGTTTACCGATTTCCAAGTGCTTGAATTTACCGGTGCTCAATTCCAAACCTTTAACGTGCCGCGTGCCGTGTCACAGGGTGTTGAAATTGAATCAGTCATTCAACCGAGCGATAATTTCACAATCAATGCTGCATTGACCTATACCGATGCAGAATATCCTGATGATTGTGCTGGTACACAGATAAACGTGCCTAATGTTGCAACATTGTGCGGTAATTCGCTAACCAATGCTCCTGAATTTGTGGCTATTGCCGGTGCTACTTACAGCAAAGATTTCGGTTCTAACCTGAATTTCTTCTACAATGCACAATTGCGTATGGAAAGCGATCGCCGGACATCTACGCAAGCAACTGTGGTTCCTAATGCAGCAGCAATTGCAGCGGCAGGTGGTGATTTACAAGCCGCTATCGCAGCGTCTCCATTGGTTCCATTTGATGTTCAAAATGGTAACGTTCAAATCAATATGCGCGCTGGCATTGGTGCCCAAGATCAATCATGGGGTCTGGAGTTCTTTGTGAATAATCTAACCGATGTGAACACACGCGGCGTTACGTTTAACACAGTGCTTCGCGGAACATCACGGTCTGCATTCTTGCAAAACCCAAGAACTTACGGCGTTACATTACGCGGTAAATTCTAAACCTAAATCATAATATAATGAAACGGGCTGTTGGGAACAATGGCCCGTTTTTTTATGTTTGCTTAGTTTTGAAATTCTACTTTTATTTGTAATGAATATTGCGCATAGTGAAATGAGCTTGCGAAAGAATATTTCAAAAAAGGGTTTTTTATGATTAAGGCATTATTGTTTACTACCGCCGCTGTTTTGGCATTAACCGCCCCTCAGAGTGCTTTGTTTGGCCAAGATAATAGCACCGCTGAAAATTCAGAAAGCAGCAGCCTGAAGCTTGATTATGAGAAATTCACATTGGAAAATGGCCTAGAGGTCATATTGCATGTCGACAAATCCGATCCCATAGTCGCCATGACCACTGTGGTGCATGTGGGCAGTAATAGAGAAAAGCCCGGGCGCACTGGCTTTGCCCATTTCTTTGAGCATATGGCGTTTAATGATAGCGAAAATGTACCGCGCGGATGGAACAGAAAAGCCATTCCAGAATGGGGTGGTCTGCGCAATGGCGGTACATGGCGCGATGGCACTATTTATTTTGAAGTCGTGCCCAAAGATGCTTTTGACAAAATATTATGGATCGATAGTGACCGTCTGGGCTATATGATAAATACCGTCACCACCGCAGCATTAGAGCGCGAAAAACAAGTGGTGAAGAATGAGAAGCGCCAGCGCGTTGATAATGCGCCTTATGGATATACGGGCGAAGTGATTAGCAAAGCCCTCTATCCCGAGGGGCATCCCTATAATTGGTCGGTTATTGGTTCGCTACCCGATTTGCAAGCGGCAACATTGGATGATTTGAAAGAATTTTATGCGCAATATTATGGCCCCAATAATGCGACCCTAACAATTGCGGGTGATATTGATATTGCGGAGACCAAGGCAAAGGTGCAGCAATGGTTTGGCGAGATTAAGCGCGGTCAAGAGGTTCAAAAATTAAAACCGCGCCCTGTGACATTAGAGCAAAGCAAAAATCTATATTTTGAAGATAGTTTTGCCAAATTACCCGAAATGCGTATGACATTCCCAACGGTAGAAGCAGGGCATAAAGATGAAGTTGCCCTTGATTTATTAGCGCAGATAGTTGCGGGCAGTAAAAATGCGCCTTTGCACAAAAAAATAGTCGATCAAGATAAATTAGCACCGCGCGTGGTTGGCTTTAACAATAGCGGTGAAATAGCAGGCGAATTTACCTTCATCGTACGCGGTAAAGCCAATGTTGATTTGGATGATGTGAAAAATTCGCTGCAATCTGCCTTGCTTGATTTTGAGAAAAATGGCGTTGATCCGGTTGATTTGAAGCGCATCAAAGTTGAACAGGAAACCATTGTCTATAATCAATTGGGCACTGTGTTGGGCAAAGGTCGCGCGCTGGCACAAGGCAATGAATTTGGCGACGATCCTATTGATATTGTGAAAAGTGTTGATCGCATCAATGTGGTGAGTGCCGATGATATTATGCGCGTTTATAATCAATATATCAAAAATAAACCTTCGGTTATCACAAGCTTTGTTCCCAAAGGCCAAGCAGCATTATCAGTTAATGATGCAAGCTTAGCGAGTGTTTGGATCGAAGAAGTGAAATCTGGAGTCGCCAGCGAAGAAGTAAGCGCTGGAGCGGTCGCGGAGTTTGAGAAAACACCGAGCAAATTTGATCGTAGCGAACCGCCATTTGGCGAATTGCCGCTCATCGCAAGTCCCGATATTTGGGAACAAGAGCTGAGCAATGATGTTAGGCTGTTGGGCATTACCAATGATGAAACACCCTTAGTTAATTATGACATTACCATTGCGACAAATAACCATGGACAAAGCGCCGATAAACAAGGCGTTGCAAATCTGTTGGGCCGTATCTTAAACGAAGGCACAGCCAGCAAAACACCCGCGCAATTAGAGCAAGCAATTGGATTATTGGGTGCTGGCATCACTGCTTCATCTGGTGATGAGGACACGGTAATAAGCGTAACAGCGCCGCGTAAGAATTTTGAAGCAACGATTGATTTGGTGCATGAAATGCTTAGCAGCCCGCGATTTGAGCCTGCGAGTTTTGAGCGGCAAAAATCGGCAATGCTGACCCAGATTACGGGTAATAAAGGATCATCAGGTGCTATCTCGGCGCAAGTCTTTGATAAATTACTCTATGGTTATGATAGCCCATTGGGCCGCAGCGTTTTGGGCACAGAAGATAGCGTGAGCGGATTGACTTTGGATGATGTGAAAGCGCGCCATGCACATTTGTTGAATAGCAAAGCACGTATTCATATCGCTGGGGATATTGCGCCCGATAAAGCCAAAGCATTTGATAAAATTGCACAGCTATTTTCTGCGATAGAGTCTTCAGACATAGATTTGCAGATAAAGCCAAGCACTAAATCGCGTGTCTATTTCATCGATGTGCCGGGCAGTAAGCAAAGTATATTGCGTATTGGCAAATTAGTCCCATCGACTAGCGATGCTGATTTCAATAAAATTGATTATACCAATGAAAAATTAGGCGGCGGTATTAGCGGTAATTTGTCTCAAACCTTACGCATTGAGAAAGGTTATACCTATGGTGCTTTTTCTGGTGTGACACGCGGCAATTCAGAACAAATTTTTCGCGTTATCACCAGCGTAAGATCGAATGCTACAAAGGCTTCGCTGGATATTATTCATGATATGCTGACCAATTATGGAAATGTTTATTCGGATGATGATGCTCAGATTACTCGCCAAAAATTGCTAAAAGACAATACGCGTGCCTTTGAGAGTTTAGCCAATAAGCGCTCTATTTTGCGCAACATTAGCGAATTTGGAAAAGACAAAGATTATATTGAGAAAGAACAACAAGAATTGCTCAATATGACCACAGCTGATTTTCAAAACATTGCAAAAAAATATCTTAAAGAAGATGAGATGATCTATTTAATCGTCGGTGATAAAGAAACGCAATTTTCAGAAGTCCAAGCCTTTGCCAATGAAAAAGCTAAGGGCGAGGTGACCGAGTTGAATATTGATGGTTCATTATTTGTTGAATTTAATGTGCCGCAAAAGGCTGATGAATAATGCACGGTAAAGCCAGCCTTTCGATTAAAATACTATATTGGGTTGCAACATTATTGATGTTTGCATTGATGCTGTTGGCCATAGTAAATTATCATCTGCAATATGAGGCGATGTCTGGTTTTTTCGCTAAATTTGGCTATCCGACCTATATTGTCTATCCGCTGGCTTATCTGAAATTAGGCGCATTATTGGCGATTGCTTCTAATCTTTATCGTAACCTGAAAGACATTGCTTATGGCGCCTATTTCATCAACATGATCGCAGCGACCTATGCGTATCTAGATGCTGGCGATAATCCTGTGCATGCCTATGTTGGATTGGCGGTAATCCCGATTAGTTATATCCTGAGCAATAAAGTACGCGGCGAACCAAAGCGCGATGCCTTTATCATGAAATCTTAAGGGCGATTATGAAAAGATTGGCAGTATATTGCGGCTCTAGCATGGGCGCCAATGCGCACTATGAACAATGCGCGCATGATCTTGGTATTGCGATGGGACAGCGCGGTATTGATCTGGTTTATGGCGGCGGCAAGCTTGGCCTTATGGGCGTGGTTGCCGATACTGTGCTTAGTCAAGGCGGGCAAGCCTATGGCGTTATACCAGAGGCCTTGCGCGATCATGAGGTGGCGCATCAGGGGCTTACCGAATTGTATATCGTCAAAGATATGCATGAGCGCAAAGCCAAGATGACCGAATTAACCGACGCATTTGTCGCTATTCCAGGCGGCATTGGTACGCTCGATGAATTATTTGAGGCATGGACATGGCGTTCTTTGGGCTATCATAATAAGCCTTTTGCGCTGCTTGATGTGGATGGATATTGGCATCATCTTAGCCAGTTTTTGAACAATGTGGCGCAGCAAAAATTTATGTCGGAAGAGCGCCGTAATTTGCTGATAGAGGGTGATGATATTGGTGATGTATTGGATCAATTGACCATAGCATGTGATGACAAAAAATCGCAGATGATTTGGTAAATATGATGGGTAAGATTGGGTAATTTATATGGCAATATTATCGTCACTATCGCTTGATCTGGATAAGGATGATCTGCCCAGCTTAGCGCAAAAATTGGGTCAGTCTTTTCAAAATACTGGTTTTGCCATTATCGATAATCATGGGATTGATACACAGCTGATTGAACGCGCTGAAACATTATCGCGGCAATTTTTCGCACTGCCAGAGGAGGTGAAACATCGCTATCATTTAGGCAATGGCGGCGCGCGCGGATATACGCCCTTTGGTACAGAAAAAGCGAAAGATTCGGATAAAGTTGACCTAAAGGAATTTTGGCATATTGGCCGTGATTTGCCAGAGGGGCATGCTTTTCAAGACTATATGCCAGCGAATATCTGGCCCGCAGAGGTTGATGAATTTCGCGCGGTATTTTTGGAATTATTCGCAGCTTTTGATAAATGCGGTCTCAGAATATTGCAGGCTATTGCGCTCTATTTGCGCATCGATATGGATTATTTTGCCGATACGGTGCGCGATGGAAATTCTGTGCTTAGATTATTGCACTATCCGCCTGTGCCCGCCAATTCGCCCTCTGTTCGAGCAGCGGCGCATGAAGATATAAATACCATCACCCTATTATTGGGAGCGCAAGAGGCAGGATTAGAATTGCTCGATCGTGATGGCAATTGGCAGCATGTTAAACCCAAAGACGGGCAATTGGTGGTCAATATCGGCGATATGCTGCAACGATTGACCAATAATATATTGCCCTCGACCACGCATCGGGTTGTCAATCCATCGCCGATGCGTGCATCGCATGCACGCTATTCAATGCCTTATTTTTTGCACTTTAGACCCGACTTCATGATTGAGACATTAGAGAATTGTAAAGCGGATGGCATAAACCATTATCCCGATCCGATAAGCGCGCATGATTATCTATTACAGCGCCTAAAAGAGATTAATCTGATATAAATGCTGCGCAGTATTTGTTGCAGCATTTGTTGCAGCATTCGTGCAGCATTAACGGTAAATTTCGGGCTTGCTAATATTCTATTCTCTGCCAATATGCCATATAGAGGTGGCGATTATGCACATAGTTTCAAGCCTTTATGGGGGATGAAATGCAGTGAAATCTAAGGCAGATATACATGTTAATGGCGGATTTAAGCTGCCTTTTTGGAACAAATTTGCTTATGGTATTGGCTCTATTCCCTATGGGATAAAAGATGGCGGCTTTAGCTATTTTGTTCTGATTTATTATTCGCAAGTTTTGGGTCTGCCTGCGCAATATGTTGGGTTAGCGCTTTTCATTGCCATGCTATTTGATGCAATATCTGATCCATTAATTGGATATTGGAGCGATAATATACGCAGCCCAATGGGACGCAGACATCCATTTATGTATGCAGCGGCTTTGCCCATTGCGATAAGCTATTATTTCCTATGGATACCGCCCACAAGTTTAAGCGATACGCAATTATTTTTATGGCTACTTATATTGTCAATCGGGATACGCACGCTGATAACATTATATGAAGTTCCATCATCAGCACTAAGCGCAGAAATGACCAATGATTATGATGAACGCACCTCTATATTATCCTATCGCCAATCTTTCGCATGGATAGGGGGAACTCTCATTGGCTCTATTGGTCTGGCTTTTTTCTTAGTACCAACCGACACGATTGAACGCGGGATTATGAATGTCTCTGGCTATCAGAGCTTTGGCTTGGTTGCATCGATTGCGATATTTATCTGCATTATGATTAGCGCGCTAGGCACGCATAGAATGATACCCTATTTGCGCAAAGCACCTGAAAAATCGGCCATGTCAATTAAGCGGACATTTTCAGAGATTTTTGAAACTCTATCCGACAAAAGTTTCATCGCTATATTTCTGACGACATTGGTGGGGGCAACGGCAACGGGACTTTCTGCGGGTTTGAATTATTATATCAATAATTTCTTTTGGGAATTTACCACTGAGCAAGTGTCATTATTGCAAATATCGGTGATTATCTCTGCACTATTTGCTCTATTCATTGGGCCTTGGGCTTCGCGCAAATGGGGTAAAAAGCGCACGGCAATTGGCATGGGTATCATAGCCTTTAGCACAACCCCTATGCCCGTTGCACTGCGATTGATGGGAGTGATGCCCGATAATGGCGATCCAATATTATTCCCGATTATTTTTATGCTCGCTCTGGTTGATTTGACCTTAATCATATGTTTCTTGGCCTTAGGTCAATCGATGGTGGCTGATGTGGTAGAGGCGAGTGAATTGCGCACCAAGCGGCGCAGCGAAGGTGTGTTATTTGCTTCTATCACTTTTGCGCGCAAATTCTCTCAAGGCAGCGGGGTAATGATTGCATCCATTATGCTCGCAATAATAGAGTTTCCACGGCAATTAAGTCCGGGGGAAATCCCTAGCGAGAATATCTATAATCTAGGTCTTATCTATGCCCCGACATTATTCATCATTTGGACGTTCATGTTGTTCATGCTCTCGCGCTATAAAATTGATCGCGATACCCATGCAAAAAATGTAGCAATATTATCCGATAAGGCATGATGCCCCCTTTACCGTTTGAGCAATTTGGGCCGCAGCGATAATTTTATCAGCACAATGTTGAGCGCAATAATAATGAACAGAGCAGGGAAGCCGCCCAAATTGGATAACATCCGAACGCCATCTATGCCGCTATTGCTGACCATCACCCATGCTGCAATGCCGATTAATCCAATCCATATGGTTTTGATGATGATGCCCAATATATTCTTATCCTCTGTTTCATCAGAGAGGGCAGGCTCGCTATTCTCTTGCTCATCTTGATCTTCTTGTTTTTGGCAAATCATCCTTATAGCCTCGCTATTGCTATCAGCAGCAGTGACATAAGAAATAAAGGCCAGCAGCAATAGAGCGATAATTAAAATGCTGCCCAGCGGTAAAAATTCTAGCGCAGCAAAAGCAACTGATTCCGCACCATTGCTATCCAAACTTTGTTTCAATATCCCGCCATTGGCATCATTAATGGACATAGAAAATACACCGAAAATGCTCATCCAGACGATGCTGAATAGCGATGGCAATATTAAATTAATCATGATGAAAGCGCGCACCGTATAGCCGCGCGCAATTTTCCCCAAAAACATCGCGGTTACTGGCGCCCATGCAAACCAATTGGCCCAATAGAAAATCGTCCAATCATTGGCCCAAGAGCGATCATCGGCAACGCCCAACAATAATGATCTTGGTATAATCTCTTGGACATAACCAACAAGGGCGCGCGATCCTTCGCTGATTATTGCCCCTGTTGGGCCAAAGATAAGGATGAAAAATGCGAGAGCGAAGAAGAATTTTATATTGATGTCGGATAAAATTCTAATGCCTTTGGTGAGGCCAGTGATAGAGGAAATAAGCACGGTAGTGACAATCAATAGTGCGACTATGGCCATGATGAATGGCGAGCTGCTTATTCCGGTAATTTCACCAAAACCACCCGCTAACATCAATAGGCCCGTACCCATAGAGGCAGCCATGCCCATGACCAATGATAATAGGATGAGCGCGTCCAATATGTCCGTTATCAATGGGGGTATTTTGCCGAATAATACCGATAATGGCCCCGATAATGAACTGCCTTTACCCAGATTATAGATGGATAAAGCAAAGGTCAGCGATGCTATGGTATAAATAGCATAGGGCGATAATGTCCAATGCATGAAGAGCGAGACTAAGCTGAATTGGCGTGCTGCATCGCTTTGGGCCTCTAGCCCTCTATTGCCGCTATCATAGAGATGGAACATGGGTTCAGCCATCGACCAGAATAATATGCCCGTGGCGATGGTGGTGCATAATGTGATGGCGAACCAATTCCAGCGCGATAATAATGGGACGGCGTCTTTTCCGCCGATTTTAATTTTCCCAATGGGCGAGAAATATATCCAAATACAGCTGAGCAAAAACCCAAAAACGGCATAGGCGAATAGCGAACCAAAACTGTCTAATATCTGGCTATTGAGCGCATTGGCAAAAGCAAAAAAGCCAGCATCATCATTCAGTGACCAAATGACGGCGGCAAATAATATGCTGATGGGAATGAAGAAAACGATGGGGCGAATGGATTGCATGGCCAAAGGGTAGCGTAATTATTGCAAAGTGCGAAGACAATAAAAAGGGGGCCCGAAAGCCCCCTCTCATATTCAATAATATGCTCTATTAGAATTTATAACGAATAACACCGCCATAAGTGCGGGGCTGGTTTGGATAACCAGAAATTGTACCCGCTTGAGCAACGCCATCAAAAATAGTGCTGATGAATTGTGAGTCCGTTAAGTTACGGCCCCAAATACCAATATCAAGACCATTTGCGAGTGATAATGTCGCAGAGGCATTGAGCAGATTAACTTCGCGGCGGAATGGCTCTGCTGCTTCACGCGCAGGAGCAAAAGGATCAGCCAATGTGAAGTCAATAAAGGCTGGCAGACCATCTGCGATCTGAACATTGCTTTCATGCTGGAAGTCAGCATTTAATGTTAAGACATTATCGCCGCCCAATTCGATATTATAGGTAGCGCCAACAGTTAGAGCAAATTCAGCAATACCAGCTGGACGCAGACCAGAGAGATCACCAACAGCAGAGTTGGGGAAATCATCATTTTCAGCATCAAGATATGTCAAAGCTGCTTTAAAGGTTAGACCTTCTGTTGGTGATACAGAACCATCAAATTCAAAACCACGTACAGATGCTTCTGGAGCATTGGCCAACACAAAGCCTGTGCCCGTAAAGATATTGCTTTGGAAGTTTTCAAGCGTTTGGTCAAACAATGCAAGATTGAATGCAAAGCTATCCCACTGGCCTTTGATACCAACTTCGAAAACTTCGGCTTCTTCAGGTTCCGCAAAGCGCGTACCATTGGAGCCATTTGCAACCGCTATACCGGCATTCACAATATTGGAATCGGGTGCCGCAAATGCGCTTCCGCTTGGTCCAGGGACAAAGTCAGCAGGAAATGGGCGGGAATCGCGGGATAGGTTGATTGATGAGGCCTTAAAGCCCGTTGCATAGGTCGCATAGACATTGATGTTATCATTCACTTCATAAGAAGCACGAATTGAATATGACAAATCAGTATCGCTGGTACGGCCATCTTCAACGACATTTGGAACTTCCAAGAAGGGTGGCTGGAATTGAAACGCAGTTAGACCGAATAGCGGGTTAGCTGCGCTTTGCGCTGCTGCTAATAGTCCAGCTTGCTGAGCCGCTGGTAACGCTTGGAATTGATCACGCGAAGTAACGCCGCCCATTGTCGCTCCGACAATGAAAGCATCAACCAGATTCACCTGACCCAGCTCATCCAATGCATTAATTGCTAATGCAGATGATTTGCTATCATCGGTGTAATTTGCACCCACTGTGACGGTGAAGCGATCGGTCAATTCAAAATCAATAGTACCAAAGATTGAGAATGCTTCATTGCTGAATGAGAAAACTTCATCGGTTAGCAAACCTGGGCTGAAGATGCTGTTAGCAGGAAGACTTAAACCAGCTTCTACACCTGTGAAAATATCAAAAGGTGTTCCTGCTGGGCCACCGCCAGCTAATAGGCTGAAGAATGAACGTGTGTCTTGGCCTGTGATAAGCTGGCTGGTTTGATCAATATCTTCGTTGAAATAGAAACCACCCAATAAGAAGTTAAGCGGTCCATCAAAATCAGATGCTACGCGAAATTCCGTTGTGAATGTTCTAAATTCTTGTTGCTGCGCTTCGTTAACAATGTCCGCGCTAGAGAAATCAACATCTTGAAGAAGATCACGATCAACACCGCGATAAGATGTAATGTTGGTGAATGATAGTGCGCCCGATGTATAATCGGTTTGCAAAGAAACACCATAATTGTCGATTTCATTGGTGGGTAATACGTTCAAAAATGTGTTGAAGCTGAACGGTGCTTCGGGATCAACTGCCCCGCCTACGCCAAAGATTGCTGGAACGGTTGGGCCAGCTGTTAGGTTAGCAGCAACACAACATTCTTCGTCAATACGGTCATAATCACCAATCAAACGAAAGCTTAAATCGCTTGTGGGTTCCCAGAGTAATTGGCCGCGACCGCCATAACGGTTGCGGTTGTTTACATCTGCGCCAGAGGTCAATTCGGTCGCAAAACCATCGCGGTTATTGTACGAGCCACCAAGGCTGAATGCTAATGTATCAGAGATAGGGCCCGTAATGCTGGCTTTTGCAACTACAGCATTAAAATTACCATAGCTTATCTCTGCTTTGCCGCCAAATTCAAACTGCGGTGCTTGCGTTACAATGCTGATAACACCCGCTGATGCGTTTTTACCAAATAATGTTGATTGCGGGCCACGCAGCACTTCGACGCGTTGAATGTTGGGAAGGTCACCAATTTGCGCTGCTGAACGTGAACGATAGACACCATCTATGAAAACACCAACAGAAGGTTCGATACCAGCATTGTTAGCTCCATTACCAAAGCCACGGATGATGAAATTGGTGTTGGATGAATTTTGTAGCTGATTAACCCGCAGGGAAGGCGCTACAGATTGAAGATCTTGTAGATCGCGAATAGCGGCATTTTCAATTGTTTCTGCGCTGGTTACAGACACTGAAATCGGTAATTCTTGTAATGTGGTCTCACGCTTAGAAGCCGTCACAATGATAACATCGCTATCATCTTCTTCCTCGGCTGCTGCGTCTTGGGCTATTGCGGTTGATGCATAGCCAACAGACGTCATGCTGATCGATGTCATCAATGCAGTTTTTAAGATTGATTTTCTAATTTTCATAATTGCTCTCCGTTTTAATGGGCATTTTTATGCCTCTTTCCCATGGGGTAACTTAGGTAAAGTGCCAACATTGGCGCAATATACAAGCATTTTTATATATTTGTGACATAGACAGATTAAATATGATGCACTTGTGCAACTATAATGACGGTTATTTAGTGGGCTCTAACGACTAATACGTTACGTCAACATAGATTTTTGTTGATGGGTTTTATATTAAAACCAATGGCGAGATTAAATAATATTGACCCCTGTTGAGGGGATAGAAATTAACATCTCAAGCTGCTTATCATCATTTTTACTGTAATTATGATGAATGGAATCAATAATCTTATCCATATATTCGCGCGGGGCGAGCGCAATTACGCAGCCTCCGAAACCGCCGCCTGTCATGCGTGCGCCGCCTTTGCCGTCACAATATTGCGCAATAGCATCGTTCATAATATCTGCTAATTGATCAATCTCAGGCACGGTTATTTCAAAATCATCGCGCATAGAAATATGCGATTGCTGCATCAACTGACCTAATTCTCTTAAATCATTGTCCTGTAATGCATCCGCTGCGGCCAATGTACGTGCATTTTCAGTAACGACATGACGTGCGCGTCTATAACTAAGATGATCGAGTCCGCTTTTGCCAGCCTCTAATTGCTTTTCATCAATATCACGCAGGGCTTTTACGCCATAATGACGCGCCGCTTTTTCGCATTGCGCGCGCCGTTCATTATAGGCGCCATCGCTATTGCTGTGTGTGATGCCGCTGTTGACGATCAAAAGGGCGCTATTTTGGGGTATGGGAATGGCGCTACATTCTAATGTTCGGCAATCGATGAGCATGGCATGCTCTGCACTCGCTTTTGCGGATATAAGTTGATCCATTATACCGCACGAACAACCCACAAATTGATTTTCAGCTTTTTGCCCTATTAGAGCCAAATCGGTGGGATCAATTTTATGCCCTGATTGTTCAATCAAGGCTCTGCCAACTGCCATTTCAAGGGCCGCCGAAGATGATAGGCCCGAACCAAGCGGGACATCGCCGGCGATACTCATGCGCGATGGGGAGAGGTTATAGCCGCTTTGTAGGAGATATTTTACCATGCCGCGCCCATAATTGGCCCAAGCTTCTGGTGATTTTTCTATATCTGCATCAATAGAAAATATATCGCGCCTATCATAGTCACAAGATAATATTTCAATCGCATTGCCATCCCTATGCCCAATGGCCACTACCGTATCTTTATCAATGGCGCAGGGCAGCACAAATCCATCATTATAATCAGTATGCTCGCCAATAATATTGACGCGGCCAGGGGCTCTGATGATATGATCGGGGTGCCGTTTATACGCCCGAACATAAGCCTCTATAGCGCGTGTTTTTGCATCGCTCATTGGGCATCTCTTGATAGGCTATCTCGCAGGCGCTCAGCAGCTTGTTCTGGCGTGATGTCGCGCTGTGCTTCGGCCATCATTTCATAGCCCACCATAAATTTGCGCACTGTGGCAGATCGCAATAAGGGCGGATAAAAATGCGCATGTAACTGCCATGCTTGCGTATCGCGACCATCAAAAGGCGCACCGTGCCATCCCATAGAATAAGGAAATGAAACGCCAAATAAATTATCATAGCAGCGCGTCAGGGATTGGATAATATCGCCCAAGCTATTGCGCTGTGCTTCGCTTAATTCATCAATTCGCGCAACAGTGAAGCGCGGTAATAATAATGTTTCAAATGGCCATTCCGCCCAATAGGGAACTATGGCAACCCAATCTTCATTTTGGACAACGACACGCTGCGCTTTGGCTATTTCATAGTCGGCAACATCCAACAGCATAGCACGGCCCTGCGCAGCGAAATAATCGCGTTGTTTTTCATCTTCGGTTTGCGCCTCATTGGGCAGGAAATCGGTGGCCCATATTTGCCCGTGCGGGTGCGGGTTTGAACAGCCCATCATAGCGCCCTTATTCTCAAAGATTTGCACCCATTGATATTGTGCGCCCAATTTTTGACTTTCTTCGCACCAACAATCCACTACATCGCGCATAGCATCGGCAGATAATTTGGGCAGGGTGAGGCTATGGTCAGGGGAAAAGCAGATGACTTTGCACGTGCCAGCGATGCTTTGCGATTGAAACAATGGATGATTATCGCTTGCATCTTCATGCTGTTGGCTTTCATCCAATAAGGCGGGAAAGTCATTATCAAAAACATAAGTCGACCCATAATCAGGGTTTTGATCGCCGCCGATACGCTCATTGCGCGGACATAGATAGCATTCGGCATCATGGCTTGGCAGATTGCTTTGCTCGGGCACGTCCTGTTGGCCTAGCCAAGGACGTTTTGCGCGGTGCGGTGACACCAATATATGCCGCCCCGTAAGCGGATTTAGCCTTCTGTGCGGCTTTTCATTTTCGGGATTATCTGTCATTTAAGCATTTGTTTTTTGCGCAAAACGCGCTTCTACGGCTTTGATTTGTGCATCGCTCATATGCAGCCCTAATTTAGAACGGCGCCACAAAACCGCCTCCATGCTTTTGGCAAATTCATGATCTTCCATATAGGCAATCTCGGCTTCGTAAAGACCTGCGCCATAATCATGGCCCATTTCGGCAATAGAGTTTTTACCCTCTAATATAGCATTTATCTTGGTGCCATAAGCATCAACCATGCGGTGGATGATTTTGCTATCAAGCCATGAATATTGCGCGGCCATAGATGATTTGAGCGCAGGCAGAGCATCAAATTCTATATCGCCGCCCGGTAAAGATGCGCCTTTGGTCCATGCTGCGCCTATGTTTGGGAATATATGCGAAATTTTTTCCATCGCATGTTCGGAAAGCTTGCGATAGGTGGTGAGCTTTCCGCCATATATGGACAGCATAGGCGCGCGATCGCCTTCTTCGAGATTGAATACATAATCGCGCGTCACGGTGCTGGCATTATCCGATTTATCATCATATAATGGGCGCACGCCAGCATAGGACCATATCACATCATCGGGCGTAATTTGCTTTTGAAAATATTCATTGACCGCGCCGCACAGATAATTGGTTTCTTCATCGGATATATGAACCTCGCCATTTTCCAATTCCCATTTAGCCTCTGTCGTGCCGATTAATGTATAATGATTTTCATAGGGCATAGAGAAAATAACGCGCCCATCGGGGGATTGGAACAAATAGGCATGATCCCCATCATATAATTTATCAACAATGATATGGCTGCCCTTTACCAATCGAACGCCGCTTGCATTATTGATACTGCCAACTTTACCCAACACTTTATCAACCCAAGGGCCTGCGGCATTGATGATCATTTTGGCATTGATAGTCTCATTCATGCCTTGGTCATTTTTTAAGGTCGCGCTCCAATGATCGGCATGACGCTCTAAACCAATACATTCGGTATGCGTGCGAATATCAGCCCCTCTGTGCGCTGCATCCATAGCATTTAAAGCAACGAGGCGCGCATCATCGGCCCAGCAATCACTATATTCAAACCCTTTGACCAAATGTTCCTTTAATGCTTCGCCTTGTTTGGCGCTGCGCAGGTTGAGCGTTTTTGTGCTCGGCAATAGGGCGCGTTTGGCCAGATTATCATAAATGAACAATCCAATGCGCAGCATCCATGCTGGGCGCATTCCTTTTTCCACCGGCAATACTATGCGGATGGGCCAGATGATGTGCGGGGCAGCGCGCAGCAATGTTTCGCGCTCACCAAGCGATTCCCGCACCAGACGAAATTCATAATTCTCCAAATAGCGCAGACCGCCATGAATGAGTTTAGAGCTTGCCGATGATGTATGACTGGCCAGATCATCTTTTTCGCACAAGGCCGTTTTTAATCCGCGCCCTGCTGCATCGCGGGCAATGCCTACACCATTAATACCGCCGCCAATAACCAATAAATCATACATAATTTCATTTCCTAAGCGCATTTTCTTAGAGGATCATATTAATAGCGCAATCCTAAATCCTTAATCGCGCACCTCTTGTAAATGGATTAAATATGCCATTTCGGGGAATGAAGGCGGTAATTTTATGCCAATATCACGCAGCAAAGCCCCGCTATAATAGCCATTAAATGACAAAGCCTCATCCTCTTTCGCTATATCCATAACCGATGATGTAAAGGATTTTGGCCAGATTAATTCAAGCTTATAGCGGCGGTTTGGATCCAATCCATCGCATCGAAGCATAGGCGGGTAAGCATGCTCAATCCCTGATAAAAATGCCAGCGAATATATCGCCTCGCTTTTATCTTTTGCGATGACACCAAAAGCATATAGATAATCTGGCGTGTCTAAACGATATTGGTCGCCCGAATGAATAAGCGCGCGATGCTGTTTATAGAGGGTGATAGCATGTTTTAGCGCTTCTAAATCCTCTTCTGCTTCGCTGAGCAAATTTAACTCTGCGCCCATATGCCCCATCATGGCTGTGGCGGCTCGCATGCTCATGGACAGCGAACGGCCCGTTATATGGCATTTTGCAGGGCCAACATGTGACCCCAAAACACAAAGCGGCAGGAAATAGCTCGCCCCTTTTTGAATATTCTGCCGATCCAGTGCATCATTACTATCCGAAGTCCAAACGCGGTCCGTATGCGCCAATATCCCATAATCCGCTCTAGCTCCACCAGAGGCACAACTCTCAATTTCCACAGCAGGATGTTTTGCTCTGACCCTATCTATTAGCGCATATAGCGCCATGATATGAGCATGGGGTTTCGCATAGCCTTGCGCATCACCGGGGTGATTAAGGTCGCGGTTCATATCCCATTTGACATAGGCAATATCATGATCGCTCAATATCGCGTCAATCGCATTAAAGATATATTCGGATACTTCTGGACGCGCAATATCCAGCACATATTGGCCGCGGAATGGCACTTGTTCTTTGCTTTTTATTTGCAATATCCAATCGGGGTGCGCGCGAAATACATCACTATCCGGATTGACCATTTCGGGTTCAAACCAAATGCCCATTTCCATACGAAGAGCCGTGACATGATCGATAAGCGGTTTTAATCCTTGCGGATAAACATCTTTGGACACCACCCAATCGCCCAAACCAGAAGAGGCATCTCGGCGTGATCCAAACCAACCATCATCAAGGACAAACCTCTCTATACCAATCGCCGCTGCTTTATCTGCCATTGCTTTTAATGTATCTATATCATGTTCGAAATAAATGGCTTCCCAGCTATTATAATGCACAGGTCTGGGCCTGTTACGCACTTGTGATCGCAGCAGATCGTTGCGGACATGGTCATGAAATTGCCGGCTGAGTGCGGATAATCCATTGCTGCTATACGCTGCTACTATGGTTGGTGATTGATATGCCTCACCAGATTTAAGGCGAACCTCTCCGGGGAATGTTAAAGCCCCCATAGATACTAAAATTTGACCATCGTTCAGACTGTCAACGCGCATGAAATGATTACCGCTCCATGCTAATTGCAAGCCATAGGCTTCGCCGCTTTGTTCATTTGTCTCTGCACCAGCCAAAATAATCGCGGGATAGGCATCATGCGAAGTGCGGCCACGCCTATTTTCGCGGACATAAGACCCGGAAAAACGCTTCAATCTCTCGCGCTGAAATTCATTAGCCCATCGGCCATTAAATCCTATAATATCGCTCATATGCTCATTGATGGGAAGCACTGCGCTCGCCATTTTATTGAGTGTTAGATCAGGCGCGCTATCATCTTCGCTAATATTGGTGATAGAGGAGGATAGTTGAATTAAACCTGTCATAAGGTCCACTTTTAGGTCGTAGATTAAGCGAATTGCCGTATTGCTATCTTGGCAAATTATGCGCGCGCTATCTGTCAATTGCTGGGCAGAGGAAACTGTAAAATAGCTACCCCAAAATTGGCCATCTCTATGCGCTTCAAATCCCGATGGAGCGGCATGGCCTAAACCAATTTCCATCGCCATTGATGGTTTTATGACGCGATCCGTGCTGCCATTTACAGGGTGCTTCATATTAAGCGCAAGCATATCATCAATATGTGCATCATCGCTTAATCTTTTGCCCCAATGGATGATCGACGGCGCATCACCAATTGCGCAAGCGATGATGATCGTCATATCACCAGAATCAAAACGGATATGGTCCATAATATATAAATTCTCTCCGTTATTTTGGTTTCGCCCTCTGGCCTATTGTACTGACTATGAAACTCTAACCAAGGCTCTGATCGAAAATTCTATTTTAAATTTGATACTTGTGTTTTTGCAAAAGGAAAGTAGCGTTATGAAACTAAACGCCAAAAATTAAAATAATAATCGGCGCATAATGTCGCGTTGCATCGGGAGAATGGCAAATATGGCTCAAAATTCAATTCTTGAAACGGGTAATTTTGCGGTTCAATTTGGTGTCTTTGTTTCGATTATGGTTTTTGTCGCCTATCTAACATGGCGCAAAGTGCGCGCACAAAAAGCGGCAAGCGCAGGCAGCGCCGATAAAGAAATATTTTTAGCGGGCGGCGGGCTAAGTTGGTTTTTTGTCGCAGGGGCCATAACGCTTACCAATCTGTCTACCGATCAATTGGTCGGCATGAACGGTGCGCAAATGTTGCTCGTGGCATGGTGGGAAATCGCTGGTTTTATCGGCCTTATGATGCTCGCCTTTATTTTTGTGCCGATATATTATCGCAACAATTGCACAACGGTGACAGAGCTTTTGGAAAAACGTTTTGACGGAGCTAGCGTCAGAACAGTCATTTCGGGATTGTTTCTCTTGGGCAATATTTTCATCTATCTGCCCGCCGTCATTTATAGCGGCGCTTTGTTCATGCAAAGCCTCTTTGGTATTGAAACACCGCTCATCGTGATAGCAGCAATATTTGCAGTAGCGGGTGCAGCCTATGCCATATTGGGCGGGCTGCGGGCTGTTGCTGTTTTGGATACTTACAGCGGTCTTGGCATTTTGGCGCTGGCATTGGTGGTGGTATTTTTGGCATTGCAAGCTGTCGGCTTTAACTTAACCGATGGCGTCCCATCGGAGAGAATTTCGATGATTGGCGATCAAGATTCGCAAATTCCATTTCATACGCTTTTTACAGGCATGATTTTCATTCAGATATTTTACTGGAGCACCAACCAAAATATCACGCAAAAAGCATTGGCCGCACCATCGGTAAAAGAGGCGCAAAAGGGCATAATAGCAGCGGCATTTGTGCGGATATTAATCGTACCACCTATTGTGGTAATACCGGGCGTAGTGGCCTATAAATTATATGGTCTTGTTCCCAATGATAAAGCCTATGGAATGCTTGTGGGGGATATTATGCCATCATGGACGTCGGGCATTTTTGCGGCGATGATCGCCGCCGCCGTGCTGACCACCTATAGCGCGGTTATGAATGCTACCATCACGCTTTGGTCGGTTGATTTTCACCGTAAATTTATCAATTCAGCCGTTGATGTGGTGAAATTAAACCGCATAGTGGGCATAGTCGCTTTGATAATTTCGATCATGTTGGTGCCAATGTATGCAGGGGCAGCGAGCATTATTGAATTGTTACAGCAATTAAACGGGCTTCTCTCTATGCCGATACTCTCTGCTTTTGCGGCCGCACTATTATTTCGTAATATGGATGCAAAAGCGGCGGTGATAGGATTGATTTACGGGGTGCTAATATATGCGTTCCACACATTTTACCTCTATACCGATCAAACTATTTGGGGCGGTACGACTTTCTATCGCTCTATTGGCTTAGATTGGCTGCATTATATTGATGTGATGGTGTTTATATTATTTTCATCTATTGCTGTGTCACTGTTGAGCAATCGCTTTATTTTCGGCAATCGCGCCATATTCATTTACAGCGCAGAAGGTAAGAGATTGCGCGCTGATGAATTAGACGCATGATTAAAAGCTAGGAGATGAAAATGCGACGATGTCATATTGGTTTCTCATTATACGGCGCTGCATTGCTCTTGCTTGTGGGATGCGTAGAGGAAAGCAATGTTGATGCGCAATCAGCTGATACATCTGAAAATTGTCAGATTGAATTTATCATTCTTGGTACGGGGCAAGACGCTGGTGCGCCGCAAATAGGCAATGCTGATGATCCCGCGTGGAAAGATAGCAAGCAGCGATTAACGGCTACCTCTGCGGCATTAATCGACCATCGCAATGATAGACGATATTTGTTCGAAGCGACACCAGATATAAGCGAGCAATTAAATTTATTAGACACATTATCGCCGTCTCAAAACGGCCCGCTTGGCCTCTCGGGCGTATTTATCACCCATGCTCATATCGGCCATTATGCTGGACTTATGATGTTCGGACGAGAGGCCGCTGGTGCAAAAGGCTTAGACGTTTATGCCATGCCGCGAATGGAGGATTATCTCAAAAATAATGGCCCTTGGGATCAATTGGTAACGCTCAATAATATTGTAATTAACAGCATTGCAGATCGCAAATCTGTAACATTATCGGAAGGGTTGAGCATTACTCCATATCGCGTGCCGCACCGCGATGAATATTCAGAAACGGTTGGCTTTGTGATAAACACTCCAGACAAAAATGCTTTGTTTTTGCCGGACATAGACAGCTGGGACGAATGGGGGCGTGATTTTAACATCCGTATCGCCGATATGGTTGCGCAGGTTGATGTAGCCTATTTGGATGCGACATTTTTCTCCGATTATGAATTGCCGGGACGTGATATGTCGTTGATACCCCATCCGCGCGTCACCCAATCTATGGATATGTTTGATGCCTTGCCAGATGATGTGAAAAGCAAAGTGCGCTTCATTCATATGAACCACACCAACCCGCTGCGCTTTGAAAATTCACCAGAAGCACGCCAAGTGCGAGAGCGCGGCTATTCCGCCGCAAAGTCGGGTGATAGATTTTGCCTGTTAAACAGTTAATAGCATCTATATCAGCAAATTTTTTGTAGGAAAAAAATGGTGCGCGACGCAGTTTGAAGCGAACTGGTCTCTTATCGGTTTCCCTGTTATGCAGGGTAAATACAGGGAATTTTTGTAATAGAATTCAAGTTTTGTTTAAATGATCCGTGTGGAAGCGCGCAATTCAGCCAAGGCTATGTTATAATTCCCTAAAAATGGAACAGGGAGTTTTTCAAAGTGAGTAGGGACGAAAACGAGCGTAACAGGGAAATGCCGGACGCAGACCAACAGAGTCAAGATAAGCTACACTCAGACGATGAGAAGGTTCTCGACGAATTCGACGTTCCTGACGGATTGGTAGAGTCCGTTGTTTCGTTCCTTGATCTTTCAAATGACCGCCGAGATGAAACCATGGGCGTTTTAACATATGCAGCTCAAGAGTATCTATCAGGAAAGCTTGAACGAGAAATTGTAGGCTCTCCAAAAGCTCAGAAAGCAAACATTCGCGCGTTGATAGGCGTACTCGACAAGACTAGATTTCTGATAACAAAGATTTCCCCAGCTTACCAAGTTGCGCTTAACGACCTAGCTGTTCAGCAAAAAAACTCAGAACCTGACATGGCAGACTTTGACATTATTCAGTTTGAGAACAATCTTGCTCGGCTTGCGAACGCAGCAGATCAGTTCCTTGAGAACTTTATCCCGAGAAAGGGCGCGCATGGAAACAATGCATTGGAAAATGCTATGCGAGTAGCGTTACCAGCAATCGAGCAAGCGACTGGGATTGAAGCCAAGATAAGTTGGAATAAAAATAAGGATATCGGCGCAGAACCGAGCGCAATTTCGGCAGAAGCGATCGTCAGGCTGTTTCAAGGATTGGAACCTAAAATGCCGACTTTTACTATCCTCAATATGATTGCGAAAGTTAAATCTGTCGACGAACCAAATCCAGATGATCTTGATGCCATTATGCGAGCTCATGTCGATGAGACCGATTTGTCGCTTTGTGGGAATAATTAAATGGCGAATTTTTTGACCATTTAATTGTTTCGCATCTCGCCGAAATAGGTGGCAATTGATCCGTTCCGTTTTTTAAAGGAGCAATCAATGACCGAAGGTACTATTCCTAATCATCCGCATATTGAGCTATTAGAGCGCAGCAGCCTAAAGCCTAATCCGAAGAATCCGCGCACGCATAGCCAAAAACAATTGCAGCAGATAGCTGCGAGCATAAACCAATTTGGTTTTATTGTGCCGATCATTATTGATGATGATAATAATATCGTCGCGGGTCATGGCCGTTGGGCCGCTTCGAAAGCCTTAGGACATGTGCCCGTTATTCGTGTTAAATTTATATCCGAAGCTGACCGGCGCGCTTTTGCTTTGGCTGAAAACCGTATTGCCGAACAAGCGGGTTGGGATAAAGATTTGCTCTCGTGCGAGCTGGAATATCTGCTTGAGCATGACTATAATATAGAGATCACCGGTTTTAATTTAAGCGATATTGATTTTTCAATAGGTGGTGAGCAGGAAAAAGAGAAACCAGAGGAGGTTGAACTTCCTGATCCAGATGAGGTAGCTGTCTCGCAGCTTGGTGATTTATGGCATATAGGTCCGCACCGCCTCTATTGCGGTAGCAGCCATGTTTCAAATAGCTATGAGGTTTTACTGGGCGAAGACCGGGCATCCATGATCTTTGCCGATCCTCCTTATAATGTTCCGATCACAGGCCATGTATCTGGACTTGGCAAACATAAGCATCGCGAATTTGCGCATGCCAGTGGTGAAATGAACCAGAGTGAATTTACTCAGTTCTTGCGCGGCGTGTTTAAACAATGTGTGATGTTCTCATCATCTGGTTCCATTCATTTTCAATGTATGGACTGGCGTCATGTGCGTGAGATATTGGATGCAGCGGATGGGGTCTATGCGCAGTTTAAGCAGATGCTTGTTTGGGTGAAGGATAATGCGGGCATGGGTTCATTTTACCGTAGTCAGCATGAGCTTATCTTTGCCTTTAAATCGGGAAAGGCCAAGCATATCAATAATTTTGGTTTGGGAGAGACAGGTCGCTATAGGACTAATGTTGTAAATTATGCGGGCGCCAATACTTTTCGTAAAGGCCGCGATGCAGATCTTGCTAGTCATCCAACCGTTAAACCTACCGCGCTTGTTGCCGATCTTATTCTCGACTGCTCAAAGTCCGGTGATATCATTCTCGATCCTTTTTGCGGTTCAGGCACCACGCTACTTGCAGCGCAGCGCACAAAACGTATAGGCGCAGCTATAGAAATTGATCCACTTTATGTTGATACAGCACTTAAGCGGCTGAGCGATGCAATGGGCATTGAAGTTATGCATGCTGATGGGCGTGATTTTAAGCAAGTAAAGCAGCAGAGGCTTCATCAAGCGGCGGAGGCAGCCGATGGCCAAGCGTAATTATACCATCGGTTATGGCAAACCTCCTAAGCATAGCCAATTCAAACAGGGGCAATCAGGAAACCCTAAAGGGCGCAAAAAAGGATCGAAGGGCATTAAGAGTGATCTGGGCGCGCAGCTTAAAACGACGGTAACCGTTACAGAGAATGGACAGCGTAAAAACCTGCGTATGCAGGAAGTGATATTAAAAACATTGGCGGCCAAAGCGGCCAAGGGTGATGTGCGTGCCATTGAGGTAATCACCTCTTTAACGATTCAGATGTTTGGGATTGAGGATGAGCGCAAAGGTAAGTCTATATTATCGGCTTCCGATCAATCTATATTGGATGGTTATCTCGAGAGCATGGTGACATCACAAGGCAGTAACGACAGCCATGCTGATGATGAGCAGGCAAACGCTGAGGGGAGAGCAGATGGGCATGAAAATAATGCTATCACCGATGACCTTGGCAAGGATGACTTGGAGACATGATAAATGCTCATGACCAACTGGATGACCCACAGGCATTTTTAAGTGAGCTCATGCGCAATGATTTTACTTTATTCCTGCGCAAAGCATTCCCATGGATATCTGGCGGTGCGGTGCTTGATTGGAATTGGCATCTTGATGCTATCGTCCATGGATTAAACTCCGTCCAAGATGGCACAGCATTGCGTCTTTTGGTAACGCTCCCGCCGCGCAATCTAAAATCCATCACCATATCTGTTGCATGGGTGGCATGGATGCTCGGCCGTGATCCGACCAAGAATTTCGTTTGCATTAGTTATTCTGGTGAATTGGCAGGTAAGCTTGCGCGTGATTGTCTCTCAATCATGGAATCGCACTGGTACCGAGAGTTATTTCCTAAAACGCTTATATCCAAAAAGCGATCGGCAGCGCATGATTTTGAAACCAGCGCTGGCGGCGGGCGAATGGCAACGTCAATCACAGGCACATTAACAGGGCGCGGCGGTGATATCATCATTATCGATGATCCGATTAAACCGGATGAGGCTTTTTCTGAAACTATCCGCAGCGCGCTTAATGATTGGTACCGCTCAACGCTAACCTCGCGCTTGAATGATAAACGAACCGGCGCGATCATCTGCGTGATGCAGCGTTTGCACGCTAATGATTTGGCAGGCCTTATGCTAGAGGATGGTGGCTGGTCGCATCTTAACCTTCCAGCTATCGCCAATGAAAGCCATACAATAGTGCTTACCAGAGGCCGTATTTATAAGCGCTATGAAGGAGAAGTGCTACATCCAATGCGCGAGCCCTATGAGACATTGATGCGGATCAAGCGCGATCAAGGACCTATTATATTTGAAGCGCAATATCAGCAAGATCCCGTTCCAGCCACCGGCAATATGATCCAAAAAGACTGGCTGCTCTATGAAACATTAGATTTAGAGAATATCCCGCGCGGTATCATCGTACAAAGCTGGGATACGGCAAGCAAGGATGGTATTCATAATGATTATTCGGTGTGCATTACAGCGCGATATTATGCCAAAAAGATATATATCATTGATGTGTTTCGCCGCAAACTCACCTTTCCAGATCTTAAAGAAGCGTCCATCCGACTAGCGCGGGAGTATAATGCTGAAACTATATTGATTGAGGATGCAGCCAGCGGCACGCAGCTCTATCAAACGCTGCGTAATGAGCAACCGCACCGTGTGGCCCTGCCGTTCAAGCAGCAGCCCGAAGGTGATAAGGTAAGCAGAGTAGCAGGTGTAAGCGCAATGATTGCTGGCGGGCAGGTGATATTGCCGCGAAGCGCGCCTTGGCTAACCGCGTTTACATCAGAATTATTATCCTTTCCTAATGGCAAGCATGATGATCAGGTTGATGCGCTCTCACAATTGCTATCATGGATACGAAAACATATGGGCAGACAAGAAAATAATGTGCCGCACGCTCCTATCATAGTGACTATTGACGGGCGTGATGATTATGATAGCTCAGGCCCCAGTGCCGAAAATGATTGGCATGACTTACATGGCGATTATGATGATCCCGATTATGATTATTTATATTGATAGAAGATTATTCAATTACAGAATCTTGTCCAAGCAATTGACATTTGTTCCTCAGTGAATTCTTCTTCTAACATTACCGTGCCACCAGTGATGAAACGCTGCGCTCCCGTCATTCCTCCAAAGCCATTGCGTGAATTAACGTAACCGCAAATAATCACAGATCTATCTTTACGTTCAGGATAAACAACCATATTTGAAAAAATAGCTGAATCAGGGTCGCGTAGCTTTGCACTTATTAATGTTTTAGCTGCTTCTTTATATGCAAAAACTTCACCAGAATTTGGAGTTTTGGATGTAGTTCTGCTTGGGATATCTGAAGCTTTATCTCCAGTTGATGAAACCCCAAAACCTATCACAGCCACTACTGTAATAATTCCTACAATAATAACGCATCCAAGAGGGTTGGTTCTTTTTGATGCTATGTTTGTGTGAACTTCGTTATCAGAAAAATCATATTGGCAATTTGGACAGCGCTTTGCTGTCATATTCATATTCTCTCTACATTTAGGGCAGGGTATCTCCATTCCTTTTTTAAATTCTGTATCAAAGTTGTTTTTATCAGTCATTATCCATCCTTCATAATTTACATACTATAGTTGATAAACAAGAAGATAAAAAAGCGCCAATAGTTTCTCGTATGGATATGCGAAAACTTGTTGGGGATAATGTTTGTCGAATTAGGCAGGCCAATGATTTAACCCAAGAGCAGCTCTCAGCGCTCTCTGGTCTATCTCAACAATATATCAGTGATTTAGAACGTGGGAAGCGCAATCCAACCATAGTGACAATTTATGAGCTGGCGTTGGCATTAAAGGTTGGACATCTAGAATTATTAACACCTTAAATCTTCTGTTCGCTTCTTCATCTCGCCTGTCTCCTTGTATAAGTGTTATACTCTCAAGTGACCAGCGCAAAACCATTACAAGTCCAATTTGACCAGAAGAGTTAATGTGACAATACCTACGAATCTGCTGGAGAAAATCCATCCAGTTGAATGTTTTACTTTGTAAATGCTGGAATTGAGCCAATGTCTCAGCTCTGCTTCTTGATCATTTTGTTCTTGCCGATAACAATTTTAGGTGCCCCAGGGTATCACACTTCCCGGTCCTGAAAAGATAATATCCAATTTGCAGTTGTCGGCGACGACCCTCACTTGGTGTATGCCTTTATCGACTCTGGTCATCGGCAAAGGGACATTGCCAATGATATGAAAATCGGGTGTCAGAACGCATACGCCATCGAGACCTCGAAGGTGAGATTTCGAACGCACTTTTTAATGCTTTGGAAGAGTGAAACGATCAGCTTAAAGACATGAACTTGGAAGGCTTCCATGAACTCTCTAGACCATGTATAATAAAGGCTCTGAGCTATGCCTTCCTTGCTTCATAGCTCAGCAATGCTATCATAACTACGCAACCCCTCCAATACAATCCGTATCTTCTCTTCTGCTGAAAAATGCTACCGTGTCTTGCGGCGAATGTCTTTTACTACCCGTTCAGTACTTGCTTTGGGCTTTGAGTATTTTGATCTCATCTTCGTTCCTTCGTCTCTACGGCGAGAACAAAATACTACTTAAACTACGACCCTAAATCTATGCCACAAGCGCTGACGGGGAACACTTTACCTTAGCTTATGCATAGAAATAGACGTTTCCCTGTTAATCTATGAAACAGGAAGTTAATCCTCATGAACAGGCAGCCCAATGGATTTTATCAGGGGGCTTAATCGAAATAACAGGGGTACTCGAACCATGGATCTTTGAAGCTGCGCTAGAGCGACTAAGCAATAAACAGCTAAGTGCTGACGGGGAAAATAATTATAATTTTAAATACTAATGAAAGAATAGAGGCCAACCAGCATTTCTAGTTGTAAGCTGGACGATTTGTAACCTTACAACTTCAGTAAGCATTAGAAAGAATATTGAATTATCAGTAAAAATGATAAATAAATTAGCAATCCATTATTACGATTGGGCTTCAATGACTTTTAAGGAACTAATTCCAAACATATTGCTTCTAGAAGATGATGAGAGAGTTGCTGATCATATCATTGAATTGAGCAAAAACCAGAAATGGAATCTTGAATGGGTTACGCATCGGGATGAAGCTATAAAGAGATCTCTAAATGGAACGTTTGATTTGTTAATATTGGATAGAATGCTTGGTGATGGAGAAGACTCCATACATTTAATCGAATATTTACGAGACCAAGAAATTAATATGCCAACCATCGTCTTAAGTTCTGTTGGCGGTGCTTTTCAGAGAAGTAATGGTTATAATGCTGGTGCTGATATATATGTTGAAAAACCATTTGTTGATGAAGAACTAATTGCAGCAATCAATGCTTTAATGCGGCGGTATGGCTTTAAAAAGGATGAAGCCGCTATATTCCAATTTGGTTCATTAGAATTAAGATTGCATAGCCGCACTGCAAGTTGGAGCAATAAGCCTCTTAATTTAAGTCCATTGAGTTTCACAATATTAGAAATTTTAGCACGTCAGCACGGTCAAATTATCAGTCGCAGTGACTTATGGACTAAGGCATGGCCGAATTGGCGAGCAGATCCACAAAATGATGTAATGGATCAAGCAATATTTCGATTACGAAAAGAATTAAATATCACCACACAAAATATTAAAATAGTTACCAAACGCTATCGCGGTTTTATGCTAGATATTAATGGTGGGTAATTATGAAATCTATTTCACGCCACCACAAACAATTTATAGTTGTTATATGTATCATGCTGATTACCTCTTTATCAATTAGCTTATTAGCTATTAATAAATTGGTTTCTGATAGCGAGAGAGAGGATGCACAAAACAGAATTTTAAGGATTGAGGAAGAGCTAAATAGTAGAACAGAAAATATGGGAGCGCTTGCTCCTATTGATGAAATAGATCGCCGAATTAAGCTAACTATTAATGATGGAGCATTATATTCTGTAAAGCGCAAGGATGGTCGAATTGTCACAGGTAATATTGATAAATGGCCACTAGTTCGAAATCGCGGTGTCATGATTGATGTTACAATTAATGATAGGCCCTATGTAGCCATGAGAAAATCATTTGGATCAGACTTTGAGCTCTTAATTGCTCAATCTTTGAATAGGCAAATTTATATAAAAGATCGAATAATATTTTTGTTTATCTCTGCTTTAGTGATTAATTTTATATTGGGATTGATATTGTTTAAAATAACAAAATCAAAAAGCGATAAGTTACTAAATTCATTGTCCGATGCATTAGAACAAGCATCAATTGGATCGATATATAATCGAATTCCTGAATATGAAGATCCAATGTATAGACATATTGCCAATCAGATTAATATGCTTTTGACTAATATTGAATATTCACATGATACCCTGCGTCAAATCGGTGGAAATATGGCGCATGAATTGATTGAACCACTTGCTAGAGTTCAAGACCGCATAGACGCCCTATCGGTGGAGTATCCTCAGATTATAGAATTAGAGCAAATCATTGACGAGTTAGATAGTCTGCAGGATACTTATAGAGGATTATTGTCGTTAGCTGAGATTGAGGCTGGAAGAGAATATTCGGAAAATTTTCAATATTTTGATCTTAGTGATGCTGCTAGAGATACTTGCGATCTTTATTCTGATAATCTGAGAGAATCCCATATAAATCTAATCTGTAAATATCAGATTGCTCCTATATATGGAGATCCTTGGCTTATAAGATCAGCAATTGGGAACATTATGTCGAATGCAATAAAGCATAGTCCCAAACATGGCGATATTTATGTGTCTACTGATAGATTGGGTTCTAAATGTAGAATATCGGTAAAAGATGAAGGCCCTGGACTAAGTGGCAAAACACCAACACAATTATTTGCAGAATTGAGGGGCTTAAATAAAATGACTAATGTTAAACACGGATTAGGCCTTCGGATTGTAAACTCTATCGCTATACGGCATAATGCAAAATTATTATTTGAAGAAGATAATTTAGGACTCTCTGTATGTATAGAATTCCCGTGCAAATGAACCTATTATTCAGATTATACACAATAATTATATTCTCATTATTGCTCGCTAGCTGCGCGCATGAAAAAAAATCTCTCACAGATATAACAGACGTAAGACGTTTAAGTTATCAGGCCATTCTTTCTGATGATATTGATAAAAAACGCAATGCGGCAAATTTAGAGTCTCAGATAGGAATTAAGCGCAGCATAAGAAGGCCAATTTCGGGCGAAGATATTTTGAGCGGGGACGATGTTAAAGAAACTATTATAATTGAAAATTTAGTATCAGAAAATGAAGTAGAGCAATATTTACAGCGCGGTGCCAATAATGGCCCAAGCGAATCTATTCATGCTGTGGGCCCAAATAAAAAGATGGTATTTAATATACCATTCAGAGGCAATGAAAGCGGGTTGGTTATGATATCTGCTGTTTCGGCAAAGCTAAAGCTGTCCGTTGCCGACAATAAAAATCAAATAAATTGCGAAGACAAGATTACTAATGGCGTTGCATTTTGCCGTTTGCTGCCAACCAAACAAACGCAATTCATAATTCAAATTACAAATCTAAATGATAAACGCGCTGTTTTCAATTTACTTACAAACTGATTTTTGTCGTGAAACTTACTGCAATTGTAATTTGATGTAACAATTTAAATTGCCTATCCTTTTCTTAATAAATATTTGTTTTAGGAGTGGCAATGACAATCGAACGTTTTATGGTTTGGATGACCTTTTCATTTATAAATTATTTTTTATTTCTAAACATACATCCTTTTAGAGGTCATTCAGAAATTGTTTTATATTTGGCCTATGCTCACCAGTGGTTATGCCTATTGCCTATGTTTTATGCACTTGTGCAGCGATACAAGACATTGGGATATCCAGCATGGATGGCATTTATAGCCCCAATGCTCTTATTGGCATCATTCATTCCGCAATTGATGATTAGTAAATTTGGGCTTTGGGAGGGCGTAAATGAAACTATGGTGCTCTCGGCAAGAAACGAAAATAATCGGGCTATGATTGGTGTAATGACTGCGTCTCTAATCTTCTCAATCTTATTGGGTCTTTTTGGAAAGAATCAAGCTGAATAGTTTTTTGGATTTGAAAATACATATAGAAATGGTGAATTTATGACTGAGTTATCAATATGGTTGCAGGACAATAGTCTCTTAGATTTATTTAATAATATATCATTTATATTATATACATTCATTATTCTTACGGCAGGTTTTGTTGTAAATAAATTATATATTGCTATCTCTAAAAGATATTGGCTTTGGAAAAATACTTATCAAAACGCTAAAAAACTTCTGCTAGTTAATGGTGAAGGGGAGCGTATGTATGAGATAAAACAAATAGATACTTATTCATAAATTAATCATTTTGATAATATTTTTATAGAAAGGTTTGAATTTTAATGGATGATCTTTTCTCTGGTTGCTTAATTTTGTTTGTTGGCTTTCTTCTTATTGCGGGCTTAGGATACGCTATAAAGAATATTGGTTATAATGGTTCTTCTGTAGAAGCTTATGCAATAATAGCTGCTGCGGATTGCCAGGCAGGGAATGAAGATGCGTGTAAATGGCGTCCGAGAAGAAGTCCTTAGGCCCTCAGTTTAATATTAGAAATGACAGTAATTATGTCCGCTATCATTTGCATTTGACTTTACCAAATTCTTATTTACGTTTCTTTACTATCAAAAGTTGGGGAGCGTAACATTGTTTGTGCGAACATTTTCTATTATTATATCTATATTAGTAAGTTTAGTTTTTTCGCAGGCGCAAGCGTCATGTCTCGTAAAAAATAATCAAAGTTATGATTATGCCTCTGATAGCTTGCTAGTGGCACAACAATATTTAACATCTCGCCCAGGCCGTGCGATAGATCAAGCGTTATCAAGTGCATCGATTGGGGATGATTTACGCAAATTATTACATCAGCGCGATAAATTGAGGCTGGCTAGCAATAATCAGAATCCGAATAGCACAGATGCGCTAAAAAACCTTGAAAAGATTAAAAATATTGAACAGCAAATAGAGGAGATATCACCAAATTTGCTGTCGCGATTAACCTTTAACCCTCTTACCGTTGATGAATTGCAAAATGAACTAAGGAATGACGAAGCTTTAATAATATTATTAGAGACCGATAAAGATAGTTTCGCGTGGTGGATAGATAAAGATTGCTTTCGATGGGAGAGATTATCTGATTTTTCTAAAACAAATTCAAATGTATTAATTGCACAATTGCGAGAAGGTATATCGCCTACGTCAGATATACGCGGAAATAATAAAGGATCCAAAATTAGAAAAAAGGATAAGCCATTTCCGAAAAATACGGCTAAAATCATCCATGATAAAATCCTAGGTAGTTTTTCTGATCGTTTGGCCGGCAAGAAGTCTATTAATATCCATGCGAATGGAAATTTTTTGTCCATTCCATTTGCTGCATTGATAGACCCCAAGACAGATAGGTTCGAAATTGAAAATAGAAGTTATGGATTTTTACCCAGCCTATCAGCATTATCGCGAAGTGATAACCTTATTACTCTTAGTGACAGAGACTCCATTCTTGCGATTGGTGCACCTAAACAGATAAATAATCCAGCCTTACAATGGTTGAGTGCTTTACCTGGAGCGGAAGCAGAATTGCGCCAAATCAAAGACCGCTATCCTCAGAGAGCTATTGTATTATCAGGAGCATCAGCCAGCAAAGAGCAGTTTCAGAATAGTATAAAGTCCACAAAACCTGAACTATTGTTATTCTCGACCCATGCTATTTTGGATGATTCCCTTGGTATCGGCAATCATGGTTTGCTTATGGCATCGGATGATGTTTCCAAAGCATCGCTCATGACTTCAGATGATATTAGTGCATATAATTTGAATAGTAATTTGGTGATATTATCCGCTTGTAACACTTGGGCAGGTGATAAAGGGCAAGGTGATGCATTAACCACATTAGCTTTGTCTTTTTTTCAAGCGGGCAGTAAAAATTTAATTGTCACCCACTGGCCAATTTCGGATGCATCAGCCGCGTCTTGGTCACAATATATGATCGATAATTTAATATCTACCAACCTTGCAACCCCAGAAACACTGCGCCAAAGCCAATTGGCCCTGATGAAGAGTGAAGGGGGGCGTTTTGCACATCCACGCCATTGGGCACCCTATATATTTATAGCAGGTGGGCAATGAATATAGTATCTAATTTAGGGATAATCCGCATGAAAATGTTCCAATTTTTAACGTTAAAGATTGCATTGATAATCTTATGCTTTGCACCAGCTAAGGCCCTAGATTTTGATATTCAGAGTTATGAAAAAAAATTGGAAGAGATTAATCAAATATATTTAAAAGAAGGAACCGATGTAGCTGTGCCGCTTCTTTTGAAATTAGAAAAAGAGTATAGATTGTCCGATGGGGATGATAGCATAGCTGTAGCTAATTTAATCTTTCAAAGAGGGTTTTTATTAATTCTGGAGGATAAAGATGAAGAAGCCATAGAATTGATCGATCAGTCTATCGCTATATATGAGGCTAAAGAGGATACGCCTTTACTTTATTATACAACCGCCTTGATTAATCGATCTTCTGCGAAGCGGGGGCTGGTGCAATTTCAACAGGCCTTAATTGATGCCGAAAAAGCGCTAATGATTGCTGAAGAACGGGCGCCTTCAATATCCTTAAGCAGACAGATAGCATATCAAGAATATGCCGATGTGTTAGATGGTCTTGGATATAAACAAAAAGCATTAAATTATCGGCTAAAAGCAATTAAGATTGCAACTGAGCGTGATGAAAATTTGGCAACCATAATCTCTCACATTACAGGCATTGCCTATACTTTGCTATTTGAATATGGAAAACCTGATGAAGCGTTAGTATTTTTGGATTCTATGGCCCCCCCAATATTTGATGGCTATAAAGGAACTAATGAATCCCTTGCTCGTCTCTATACTGCTTATGCTGCTACTTATGGACGATTAAATGATATTGAAAAAGCAAGAGAATATCATTTTAAAGGCATAGCTGAATATAAAAATCTGCAAAAAACCAATATTAAAAATGCTAATTATTTTAGTGGCGAAGCCATAGTGCGGCATAATCTTGGTCGTTCATATTATGAGCAAGGTTTACACGCAGAAGCACGAGAGCAATTTGATCTTATGGCCACAATATTGGACAAAACTCTGCCTGAAAACCACCCCATACAAATATCCGGAGATAGAAGCCGTGCGCTAAATATGATTGCTTTAGGGGATGATGAGGGTGCAAAATTATTATTAGAGCAATATGAAAAATTTGTAACAGCAGTTCGCCCGACGGAATTACGCTTAATCGTTTGGCAGGGCGATATTGCAAATTATTACGCTGAAAAAGGCGATATAGATTTGGCCAATGAATATTATGAATTGGCTCTGCAAGGATTGTTGTTGAGAGCAAAAGAAAGGCGCGTTGACGCCTATACCTCTATTCGCGAATGGGAAGGGCAGCGCGAAATTCAAGAGGGCTATATATTCGCTTTAGCCGATAAAGCAGGGATATAAATCATTTAGGAGCAAAATATTTTCCTGTCTCAACCTTACCATGCCCGTCTCAACCTTACCATGATTGTAAGTTGCACATGTAAAAACATCTATTAGCATCATTCGCATATTAATAATTTGCGAGGGGTAATGATGATGAAATATATTATATTGAATGCTATTGTAGTTTTTATATGGCTGTTATCTTCTGATCATGCATTGGCCCAAAATAATCAAGTCTGTTTAACAAAAGCGCAATTATCTACAAAAGGTAGTATTTTAGCAGAGTTTTCAGTCGATAATTTTAAATTATACAGTGACACACCATATAACCAATTAATTATTGGCGACAAAATATCACGTATCTTTTTTGTATATAGTAATGCAAAAAATCCTTCAAATGCTTGCTATACATTGCAAGCAAGCGGTTTTGGTTGGACCTCTGCCGACTCATCAAAAAAGAGGAAAAAACCTGATGAATCTGGCTTATTGTATAACAAAATTGGCGGCTATGTTTGTGGCAATAGCCTTAATATATGCGGTCCTATAAAATCATTGCCAAAGAAGATATTAAAAGGAAAAGGGCGTCTTCTTAGTTATGGCATGGTTAATCAATTTTATGACATTAATGGTAGGGAGAGACCACAAGAAAGGACGATATGGCGTTATTACCGTGATCGAAACGGAAATATGGGATTATTGGAGAGCGATCCTGAAGGTGGGTTTGGTTGGCAGTCATCTAAAGGGCGCGTTATATCATCAGTACATGTAGCAGGAGATGGTAACATTTTTGCAAACTGGCTGAAATATGCGCCAGTTGTACCCATTGAGTATAATTTCACAGATGTAATAAATGCTAATTTTAAAGCATCAGGTAATAGTTGTTTGACGACTGGTGATGCATCAAAAAATCTGCCTTTAATATGGACTGGCAACTTATCAACAAAACAGCCTTTAACTCTAAATTTATACGGTGTGGATGAAGGGAATTGGCGGCTTACTTCTCAGAATAAGGATGGAAGTTGTAATCAGTTTCTTTTTGGTGGTGTTGGTTTGAAGACTGCTGATTATGTTAGAGATAAGTGGACGCAAGCTAATAATATTAGAAGTCTAGTCCATTCTTTTTCAAAAACAAAAAAATATTGCGATAGGTTAAAAGAGACTGTCCAGCGTGTTAATGGTAAATCGCTATTATGTTATTCGCACCCCCAATTTATAGAGTCTCTAAATAATAATAATTTTCATACTGCTATGGTTGGGCAAGCCCATGATTTAAATGGTGAATGGTATAATCTAACATTGTTGGCCAATGGCATGGACGGTCGTTTTGAATTTGTTCGAACCAATCGTGAAGGTGCTTTGCAAAGAGTATTTTCGGGTCTTTCTTTTACGTTCTCAGATCGTTACAGATCCAAACATTTTGCTTCTCGCGAAGCAGGTCAAGCTGCTGAAGCTGCTCTCGCAGCAGCAGAAGAAAGCAGACGTATAGCCCGATTGAAAAGAGAACGGCAAGAACGGCAAGCAAGGTTAGAGGCGCAACAAAGAGAAAATGCAAGATTGGCACGTCAACGTGCAAGAGCAGCAGCGAGAGCAGAGCAAGCCCGCATTGCTGCCTTAACTCCTGAGCAAAGGAAGAGAGAAAAAACGCAAAAAAATATAAATACGATCTTATCTTCAATGGATGAAACCGTTCACACAGATAGTAAACAATGGCTAATTTTTAAGTATGCCAAAGGTAGTATGCGTAATCTCAGAATGCGTCGAGGCAATTCTGAGGGAGAAATTATACTGGTAGCAGATTATGATTATGCTTCCCCCTTTAACCCATCTGCTTCGGCGCATGTTGAATTCCATACTATCAATGGAAAACTGCGTTGTATTAAATTCTGGGATACTGGGTGCAGAGCTCCTTTTTCTGAGAGTAATTGGAGCCCCGCGCTCGTTACTGCTGGTATTTTTGGGGCATTTTTGGCTCTTGAAGCGAGCAGTAGAAAGTAAAGGATGATTAGATGAAATTCACTAAATTTATAACAATAATAATATTATCGCTAGCCTTGACAGGATGTGGCTGGTTTTCAGATTTCCAGCTAATGCTGGAGTCTGACCGTAAAGATTTTGCAATTGGAGGAGTTTGGGCCCCAGTTGGTGAGAGTACGGGGCCGTTAGATGAGGTTAATAATATCATTAAGACAGCACAAGGGTCTTATAAAATCTTTATGAAAAGTTCACAAAAAACTCTCAATAAAGAGGCCGCTAAATGTAAAGCGGATAAATTAAAGCTAAAGCCTGAAGAGAGGGATGAGATAGATTGTTCTACAGAGCCCAATGTAAAGGAAAGAATCTTTGAAACATACAGACTTCCTAACACAGGCTTAATGATAATAGCAATTCCGGGCCGTGAATATTGGACCTACTATATCGCAAGACATGCTGGTGATGAACTGACAGTACATGAGGGCAAGTGTGAAACTGGTGTAATTCCTGGATTCATTGGTGATAGCGATTCTTGTAGAATAATAAATCGCAAAGTTCTGTTAACTGCTGCTTATCAATATATTAACAGTGACGATGCGTGGATGATTAAACCAGGCGTAACAACTAAGTATAGAAGGATAAAAAACAAATAAATTTCATAAGCTTATTGATAATGTAAGAAAATTATATATTATAAAGGGCGTTATTACTATGTTAGAGTTTTTATATAATAATATATATATTAAGGCTATATTATTATATATGGTTGTTAATCCTACAGCAGTTTTTGCACAGGAAAATAGAGATGTCATGCTTGCAGAGGAAGCTGTGGGGCGGCTAGAAGTATATGCATATTATCGAGCAACGGGTGAAGAGGTAATATTAGGGCATGGTACTGCTTTTTTGGTTAATAAGAATACACTTGTAACTAATGAACATGTAGTAAGTTCCTATTTAGATTATATCGATCGTCTTAATATTCGGTTTCAACCATCAAATTCGCAGACCAATATTGATGTTAAAGTATTAGATATAAATAAAAGTTCAGATTTAGCTATTTTAAAATCACAAAATGATATTGATGCAACTCCATTAACATTACATTCTCAGCCCATTCAAAAGGGCGAACAAGTTTATCAATTAGGATATCCTAGCTTGGTCGATTTTGCGCGTAAGAATATTGATAAATATGATAAAAGTAAAAATAGACTAACGCAGACACGTGGTGAAGTAACAAATTTCACAGGAACTAATGCGTATCCTACGGCCTATCTGCATAATGCCGATACAGCAAAAGGCACAAGTGGTGGCCCTTTACTCAACCAATGTGGGCAAGTGGTTGCTGTAAATGCAAATGCGACTTCGGGTCAAGTGGGTGAAGCTGCATATAGGGGTGGGCCCTCTGCGCAAGTTCTGATTGATTTCCTAAAAAAGAATAATGTTGAATTTCAAGTAACACAGCTACCATGTTTGGACAGGGCGGAACAAATTCGATCTGCTAAAGAGGAAGAGTTCCGCCTCACACAAGTAGCGGAAGTCAAAAAAACACAACAAAAGCTTGAAACCATAGAGTTAGATCGAATTGAACGTCAAGAAGCCATGGATAAAGCTTTATTTGAGTATGAGGTATCATGGAAAAACAGCATGATAATAGTTTCTATCATCATAATTTTCATGATCGGACTTACTCTAATCTTTTTGATTGTGCGGAATAAATTATCCGTCACTCAAGAACGCATTTTTTTAGCAACGGTTGGATTGTTAATTATGTTTCTTATTTGGCGTATATCGATATTACCTTCTGCAGTTGATTTTTTGCCAAATTCAGCACCCATTGCAGCAAATGACAATGATGAAATCACTCTATCTGATCAACGACTTCAATGCATCCCTAATCTCTCACGTAGTCAATATAGTGTGAAAGAACCTGAGAGCATTCCATTTATATGGAAGAATTCGGGCTGCATTGGACGTGGAACACAATATATTAAAGTAGGCAATAAATATGAAGTATTGCTCATGCCTAAGACTGTAAACGTAGCAACTCATTATATATTTGACCCCGTAAAAAGTGAATTAGTTTCAGAGCGTTATATTTTCAATGATGAAGAAGCGAGAAGAATGCTTGGTAAAGTACCTGAAAGCAGAGACTGCACCTCTGATAAGGAAAAACTTAAAACCTTGATCGCCCATCATGAAGAGATGAAAGCTTTGTTACTCGACTTACCCAGTGAACGCATTGTGTATAAATGTTCTTGAAAATGAGGAGAATTATGGATGAAAATAAATAGTTTTAAAGTGATTATATTATCGACAATTATGTGTGTTTCCTATGCACCAACTTCTGCAGATGCTTCAGAGGCCATACCAGCTAATGTTAAATCTTTATGGGATAAATTTTTTGTAGCTAATCAGAAACGTAAGGAAGGCAATGGGAAATTACGCTTAGCTGATTTTGGAAAAGCTATATTTGAAGGCCGCTTTAACGAAGCTAGCGATAATGTTGAGCATGATTGGGCTATTGGAAATTTCTTCTTTGGAAAGAAATTGGCACAAAAATCGATAGTTGATGATATTTTACGCTATCAACTCTCTGGTATGAGACAGGTTTGTCCTAATGTTTTTAATAACCATGTAAGGGGTAAAGTTAGCTTTTTACCTACCAAATTTACTATTAAAGAGAATGCTATAAGTTTTGAAATTGAGAGTGAGAGCAGGACTGCTTTTAATATTGCCGATATTATTATAATGAAGAATTCTATGGGCTGTAATAATCTTAGGTATTATGCTGAAAATGCTGTTGCATATTTGAGTGGGGATTATCCTATATATGAACTCCCAAAATAGTGACTGAGCGCAAAACAAATATAAGCCCTGCAAGAAAATCCTATTACGCGGAATGAGAAGGCAATGAAAATCGGCAGCAAGACCTATTCTGCCAATGCCCAGAAGATAAGATTAAACAAAATCTATCTGCTCCCATTGTGTCAGCATTTGAACGTTCGTGGGGTGACGGTGGTATAGCGGTTGAAGAATATAATGTAAGGCAAGTTTTTATGAATAGAGTTTGGTTTGCGTGCGATAAATATACAGATGCAATAAATTAAGGTGCTAGTTTCAATCACCGAGTTCAACTCAAAACATCCTCATTTAGGCTATTGGCAGCGATTGGCGCTTCTGCATGCTTAATGGGTTATGCACTTTAATCATATGATTATGGTCAAAAAAATGTAACAGATCAATCATGGGGCAGCCCCTAAAAAAAAGTCAAAACGAAATTTAGCGTATAGCTAAAAATTTAAATATAGAAGCAAGTATCCATGCTCTTATTTGGATGATTATCAATGTCACAATAATTAAAAATCCTTGTATA
Source organism: uncultured Sphingorhabdus sp. (assembly GCA_947492905.1). Lineage (GTDB taxonomy): Bacteria > Pseudomonadota > Alphaproteobacteria > Sphingomonadales > Sphingomonadaceae > Sphingorhabdus_B. The sequence continues at coordinate 1,056,890 of CANLOL010000001.1, forward strand.
TTTGTAGCTTATCAATACACATTTATAGGCTATCGAGGAAATATTTAAATGAGAGAAGAAGAATTTAAGGCTTGGTTAGAAGATAGAGGGGCCACTTCCAAATCAGGCCTCACTACTCGTGTCTATGCGATAAGAACAATTGAAAAAAAGTTAGGTGAACTTGGATTTGATTATCTTGATTTAGATGATGCCTGGAAAGTAGATGAATTCCAATTAATTAAAGATAAAATTTCATTGTTGCGCAGTGACTTCATAGATGGAGGAAAGGATTTCCAGATTTTAATGCCAGAATCTGCAAATCCACTGAAAAGATTATCTAATTTTAAAAGCTGGTTAGGACAATATGGCCAATTTCTATCGACAGATCCAAATCGTTATGTTTCAGCCGATAGAATCAGACACTATGTGTTGGAGAATTATATAGAGCCCGCCCGTCAACGTGGTGAAGATAGCATTGAAATAATTGTAAAACCAATTAATGATGCATTAGACCTTAATGCTAATTGGGCTAATGTCTGTCAAGCAATGACAGGTCCTAAATTTCAGTCATTAGCAGATGTCCATCCACCGCAGAGATATGGAGCAAAAAAGAGTTCTGCAACGCGCTATATATTTAAAGTAGATAAAGCCGATTATTGGGCATTAAACATAATTATTGAAAAATTGGGTCAGCCATTTGATCGAACAAAAAAAATCGCTAAGTTTGAATTGCCTGATGGTCGGCAACTGGCGCTGGACCTCCAAGCTTCTCAAGCACAAATATGGGTGGAAGGACAAGACACTCATTTTGCATCACTTGACTTAGAGTTAAATTCTTATGTACCGGATGCGCCAAGACATTCTAATTTACCTTCGCGACTGAAACATTCAAGCAATGATAGTCGGTTAGTCTCTTCATTAAAAATTCCAAATGGAGAGGTACTAAACGATGTAATAAATATATACCTAGCGAACGATAATTTGCAAATTAATAAAACTAACCTCAACCGTCTCAAATTGCGCTTTCTTCATAAATTTCCTGATTTTGAGAAGAAGAGAGCATTTGAAGGACAGTCTGCTTTCCATCGCGAAGAAGATGATTATAAGCGCGCATTGATAGAGCAAGCCTCGATATTGATGCAACAAAAACAAAGTGATGAAGAGTTAGGGCGCGCAATGATTGCTCTATTAGCGGGAACAACCCTATTGCCCAGTAATCTAATCGATTGGCGAGCGCAGAAAACTCTTGATAAAGCCTGTGAGAATAATCCGGGGATTATTGAGGCTGCAGCTGGCAAGATGTTATATGCTGAAGATGCTATTGAAGCCATTCTTCAATTTGTTGATAAAATATGGGATTTGCTTAGTGCTGAATTGCCGAGTATGCCTTATGCTGAAAGTCGCATGATACCATCTATGCTGAGGGCTCTCGTTGATCAAGACAGTATAATCGCAATCCGATCGAACCCTACCCAAAATTTCTATCAAATTTTATTAGACCAGCAGTTATTTAAATTTGCTCCGCTGTCACGCTCAGAATTAGAAAATACAAACAAATTGGCTAAAAAAATATTCGCTATCATGCGCGATGATTGGGATTGGAAACCCCGCGATTTATGGGATGTACAAAGTTTCATCTGGGTCACATGTCAAGATAAATTGAAAGAGAATGAAATGACAAATGAAGAATTATTAAATCGCTTTGATGTTTGTGAAAAATTTAAACAACGGCGCAGCGAATGGAGTGATGAACAAAGTGATGCTTTTTGCAAAATGGCCCGCGCCGTGCATGATATTGGCCTTGATTGGTATCATACCAATATTCCAGAAATTCGCTTTGGCAAGAGAGAATTAGAGGCTAAAAAAGCAACCCCAACATTTGGAACATTAATTTTGAATAAGGATGCAATTCTGGCATTTAGTCATTCATTTGATAATATCGGTTCATTATCTAAACATGCTTTCGATCAAGAAGGGGCTGATGCTTTCATTGATGTTTTGAACAAAAATAAGGATGAGATTCTCAAAAGGCTATCAGGCGAAAATAAGCGTGAAGGATATTGGCCAGATAAGTATGGAGAAGCCGCGATTGAGGATGATGAAAGCGAAGAAAAGCCCATGAAAAAAGCAATTAATTTAATCCTCTATGGTCCGCCGGGTACGGGCAAAACATATGAAACCATGAAACGAGCTGTTGAGCTTTGTAGTAAAATACCAGAATCAGATAGGAAAGAATTGAGGGAGCAATATGAAGGCCTTATAAAGGCCAAGCAAATTGAATTTGTGACCTTTCATCAAAATTTTGCTTATGAAGAATTTGTTGAAGGGATGAGGCCTCATACGGCTGAGGGCGGCAGTGGTTTTAGTTTAAAACCTGAGTCTGGCATTTTCCGAAATTTATGCACGCTTGCTGATGCTGCGCGAAATTCTGTACCTAGTGCAGAATCTCTCTCCCATGAACATAAACAAATATTTAAAATGTCGCTTGGCCGTGCTGGTATAGAAGATGAGATTTTTGAAGATGCCAAAGACAATGATTATATCACATTGGGTTGGGGCGGGGACATTGATTGGCAAGGATATAAAAGCTACGAAGCCATCTATGAACGATGGAATCAAGATTTTCCGAATACGCACGGATCAGATTCCAATATAGCGCAGGTCAGCCGCTTTGTCGTAGATATGCAAATCGGAGATTTGGTCATTATCAGCTATGGTAATAAAAAGGTTCGTGCCATCGCTGAAATTGAAGGAGATTATGAATATAATCCTACTGGAGTTCCAGATTATAACCATCGCCGCCGCGTGCGTTGGCTTAAACATTTTGACGATCCGATTGATGCTTCAATTGTGTCTCATGTTAATTTCAGCCAGAAATCATGCTATCTAATAAATAAAAACAACTTAAATCGCGAGGGTTTATCCACCTTACTGCCTTCACAAGAAGACGATAATAAAAGTCCGAAACAATTTGTGTTGATTATTGATGAGATAAATCGTGCAAATGTCTCAAAAGTCTTTGGCGAATTAATCACTTTAATTGAACCAGACAAGAGATTGGGTGCAGATAATCAACTTAAGGTGCAATTACCCTATTCTAAGAAAAATTTTGGTGTGCCAAGCAATCTTCATATAATTGGCACGATGAACACGGCTGATCGCTCTATTGCTCAATTGGATAGTGCATTGCGTCGGCGCTTCACGTTTGAGGAACTTGCACCCGATACAGATGTTCAAGCATTTAAGGACGCCGAAAATGCTACGGGCATTGAATTAGGGAAAGTATTAAACAGGATTAACGAACGCATTGAATATTTCATTGATCGTGACCACCGCATAGGCCACGCATTTTTTATTGGCTGCGAAGATAAAAAAGATGTTGATGCCGTCATGCGCGATAAAATTATTCCCTTATTACAAGAATATTTTTTCTATGATTGGAAGCGTATGGCAGCTGTCTTGGGCGAGTATGATAAAGGTGGTAATTTTTTAGATGTAACAAAAATAAATGATCCAATGGGCGAGGATAAAGCTAGAGAAAGTTGGAGCGTTAAGCGCGATTTCGAAGATGTTGATTATGATCATATCAGCGGCTCTTCTAAAAATAGCGACCAAGAAACCAATAGTGACGTATCTGTAAAGTGACACATTTATCCATTAGTGAATGGGGAAAAGTGAAAATTGGGTTGGGTCATGAATCCTTCTCCGATGATCAGGCCAAGGCATTATTAAGCGCAGCGAGAGAGCATCCCTGCGCCAATAAACATGGCACGAATATATTGATTGATCGGCGAACATATCTATATGCGCAGCAAGTCGTGGGTGTCATAGCGGCCAAAGGGTGTAGTTTGGAAATATTGCCCAAAGTTGATCCCAACGCAGCAGAACCGGATCAGAAGCAATCTCGCATACAGTTGATTGAAATGCTGGATATTGCTTATAAACTTAACCTATCCGAAGGGCGTCAAAGCGCATTAGCAACACAAAATAAAACATTATTAGAGATTTTCATCCGTATCTTTGCGGATAAATTATCAGATCAGGTAAAGCGGGGTTTGGCGCGCAACTATATAGAGTGTGAAGATGATTTGCCAGCGCTGCGCGGGCGATTAAATGTGACCCGCCAATTCACCATTAACGCGGTGCGCCCAGATCGTTTGTCTTGCCGATTTGATCAATTGGATTGCGACACGCCCTTGATGCGTATCATGGCAGCAGCAGTAATATTTTTGAAGCGGCACAGCAAAAACCATGACACACGGCGCAAATTAAATGAATTGCATACTATGCTTGCCGATATTCCAATCATGCCAATTTCTAAATTGCCATGGGGAAAGGTGCACATCAATCGCAGTAATTTGCGATGGGAGAATTTGTTCAATTTGGCGAAATTACTGCTTAATAAGCAATGGCAAACAACGCGCAGTGACAGGAATGAACCCGATGGCGTTACGCTGCTTTTTCCGATGAATGATTTATTCGAAGCTTATATAGCGGCCTTGTTGCGACGCACATTGGCGCCAAAAGGCATCGATGTTATCGAACAAGGTGGACGGAAATATTGCTTAGGTGATTATACGGGCAAACATATTGAAGATGGTACAGTTTTCCAAACAAAACCAGATATTATATTGCGGAGAGGGGGAAAAGACTTGGCGATAATTGACATCAAATGGAAACAATTATCTTCGGATATTCTCAATAAGAAACATGGCATATCACAAAGCGATGTTTACCAACTCATGGCCTATGCGCGCATATATGATAGTAAAGAATTAATGCTATTATATCCTGAGACGCCCAATAATAAGTGCGGGACACGCAAAGATTATGGTATGGCGGCGGGACCCGAGAGATTATCTATTGCTACCATAGATATCTCTCAATCCCCTAACGAAGTACAAAAACGTCTCAAAGCGCTTTGTGAAATATATTTAGAGGCGCAGACATAAGAGCTTTCCCAATTTTTGAGGATTATGATTAAAGGTCAATATTTGTATCTTATCGCATTAAAATATCGAATTTTAGACTATCTGTTAGAGAATTATGAGAGGCAATATATTTGACGTATAGATCCCTATCGATTGAGAGCCATGCTAGCTGTGAAAGCGCTCATGCCCCTTATGTTCTTGGTGTTAATCTTCCTGCTATTATTTCGCTCAATGCTTATACTTTCCCCAAACGCGCCACCCAATTTGCAAAAGAGAAAGGATTAGATATTTTCTATGTTGATAATGCATGGTTAAGAATAGCGATAGATGGTCTATTGCTTAAAGAATTTTTGGCGCACGGAAGCTTAACAGAACCCAGCTATGCCGAATATATTGCAAAGATCGGTGATGATTGCTGGTATGTTATCCGCGAAGAGGAATTTTAGCCCATTATCTTCTATATTGCATTATCCACTATGTCGCAAAAGAAGTTGATTTGCTCCATCTGTTTCAAGTTTTTTACATTGGTTTGCGCAAGCTTTGGATTGCCTACCACTATCGCCAAGGCCTGCGCCCTTGAAATGGCGACATTCAACCTGTTTTTGGAAAATAGAAAATCAATACCGCGCGGACTGTCCTCGGCGTCTGATGCACACATGGAAAGAATGACTATCGGTGCTTCTTGCCCTTGGAATTTGTCAATACTGCCTACTTTAGCCGAATCTCCCAATTGCGCCTGTAATAAATTCACTTGGTAATTATAAGGCGCAACAAATAATATGTCTTTCAATCCAATCTTTCGCTCTGTGCCATCGGGTGTGGGCCAATAAGTACTGCCGATAAGTTCCTTTGCAATAGCCGCAATTTGGGCCACTTCCTCTGGACTGCCTTGTGTATTGCCTTCATGCGATACAGGAACAAAACAGATGCCCGATTGTCGGGTGATTAACGGCCCAAGCGTTTGCACCCTATGTTTTTGGGTTGAGTCATCAGAGGACAGTTTGCTCTCATAAACTTGCCGCGAAATCAATTCGCATACATCGCTGTGCATGCGGAATGTTTTTGGCAAGAATACGCCAATATCAGGCGGGATAGTAGCATGGCCTTGAAGCAGATAATCCAAAATAGACATACCGCTTTCGCCGGGGTGACTGCCTTGAATGGGTTGGCCAAGCTGCATTTGATCCCCCATCAAAATGATGTTGCTGCACGATTGGCTCATAGCAATCATATTGGCGACAGAGACTTGCCCCGCTTCATCAATGAACAAATAATCAAATTCATCTTTGACATGGTCATTGCTAAAAGCCCATGCCGTTCCGCCTAAACAACAAGCCTCTTGCGGCGTAAATTGCGTAACGCTCTGCACATAATCTACACCATCATCATCAAAAATAGGATCATTTTTATCGCCGCCCGCTTTGACTATATCGCAATCAATGCTCTCATCTTGAGTATATTCCGCCACGCCATGCATCAAATTTATAATGGCCTTATGACTATTGGAAGAAATGCCAACACGTTTTCCTTGGCGTAATAGCTCGCCTATAATATGTTTGGCTGTATAGGTTTTTCCAGCGCCAGGTGGTCCTTGGATGCACAAATAACTATTATCTAAATTGGTCGCTGCCTGAATAATCTCGGGCAAAAGGTCAGCATCATTTTTAATGATATTGCCTGTATCGGAGCCCGCAATGCGAGGGCGCGATCGCGTCAAAAAAGCTAATATGGCGCATGGCGCAAAGTCAGTTTTTAACAAATTCTCAATGACGGATTTAATGGCGGCTGGAATGGGATCAGGCCGAACATAATTATCGGGCAATATATTCAATCTCTTTGGCAATTCTTCTTTATAGGAAAAAGAAATTATGCCGGCGCTTGGATCAAAATCCTTGCACGTAAGCTTCATATCATCTTGGCCCAACACATAATAGCTCTTAGCCGACCCTTTGAAAGGTTGATCCATATCATAGTTATATTCATAAATATAATTGCGAGAACGCGGTGTGGGGAGATAAGGTTTAGTTGATGTGCGGGTTAAACCTGCGAGACAATCCATATCATCATAAAGCTCAATTTCCGTCCAACCCAATCTTTCAAACAACCGCCACCATGTTGGTTTATTTTCGCGGCGATGAAATTCTAAGGACCATGCCAATATTTCTAATAAGGCAGATTTTTTTTCGTCTGAAGTCTCTTCAGATAGATTGAGTAACCGATCTCTCAATTGCGTGACGGCCGTCACTTCTTCAGGGATTTCTTTTTCACCCTCGCTTTCGGGTAATATGCACGAAATTGCATTTTCACTTTGCTCATTGCGCAACCATTGAGTTAGCTCGTGGGTGCTATCGCAATCATCAATATTATAATCTCTGATTGAATTTAGCACGTCTGAGGTTTCCCAAGTCATACCGTCTGGATTTTCGCGCCAATTTTCATAAACGACTATGCTCTCGCCGCCTGATGCGACATCGGTTTCACGCGCTGATCGGTATATATGCTCAACATTTTTGATGGAGTAACGCGGCTCGCCAATCATTATTCCGTGACGCACTACGTTATAAAGATCTACAAAAACCTTGTTGCGCAGGAGATTATCAACTTTTTCTTCGCAAACGCCATAGCGGCCCATTAATTTGCGAATGGCAGCAATCTCATAATTTGCATAATGATATATATGCATGGTTGGATCTTCAATCCAAAGATCGTAAATCCAATCTATAAATTCAATGAATATCTTTTTTTCTTGGCTGTGGTCATGCGCCCAAAACTCTTTGAAATGCTTGGCACCATTTTTATCAAAATATATATTGCCCCATAGATATTCGAGCCCTCCTTCAATATGGGGATAACCCTCAATATCAAAAAATACGTCATTGGCGCTGTGCGGCGGTAATATGGCTAAACCGCGCTGCGCGCCCTCTTCATGCGATAATATGATATAGTCTGGCTTTTCTTTGCTCCGAGACTCTATTTGCAATTTAGCTTGCGCTTTAGCGCGTTGGAACACATCCTTATTCATATTGGGAATAGTGGTCAGCTTGCTGTCAGCTAAGCCTTGCATGGTTTGAATGCCCGCTTTTTCAAAACTATTTACCTGCGAACGCGATATATTGGCCACCAGGGATAGATGATCTAGTTCAACCAATTGCTTATGCGCTAAATCACTCCAGCGGCCATAATTTTTGCTTATATTTGGATTGGGGAGCTCTGTTGGTGGCGATTCATGAAACGCCAGAAAAGCCGATTTCAAACTTCTATAATAAGCAAAATAATTATCTACATTCAGCTTGGCTTTCGTTTTATCTCCAAGCACAATAACCATCTGTTTGGGGCGAACACCTTGGATGGCTTCGAGCATTTCGATGTAACAGCATAGCTGTATTGCAAAATAAGGTTTTAGCTTTTTGGATAATTTGGTGTCCCAAACCTCATAATGATAATCCCCAAAATTTGAGGCGCCATCTACTTTTACAAGATAATCCGTAAACCCGCCAAACTGCCCCAAAGACAAATAGCCTTGTGTAATGACCTCTTGTCCAGCTTTCATAGCTTCCAAAGTTGCGTCAAAAGTCTGCTCAGGGCTTGCACGTTTGGTTTCTAATACATCCTTGCCTTCATTCTTTAGCTGCTGCGTGAAGGCATCTTCATGATCATAGCCTTTTTGCTGGAGGCTTGCCAAAACCACATCTTCTGAATCCATCAATTCAGCTATAGCGGTATCTTCAAGCTTTAACCGTTCCATCGCCGATGCATATTCTGACTCCATAAAAGTAATCAGATCCGATGGTGAGAATATAAGTTGGCCAGAGGATAAATACATATCCTTATAAAGCACGAATTGTTATGGATACACAACCCGTTCAAATTGTTGAAAGATATTCAGACGTAAATTCTAACTATATTCATTCGATAGTGTCACATTAATTTTGCGAAGGCACTAGTCGCGATCAACAGCAGAAAATATGTAGATATTTTAACGGATTTCCAACAGCTGTATTTATCGTCCCTCAGCTGCTTGAAGTAAGGGTGATTGATAAGGTGATGATGGTGTTCCGAAGCAGGGCAGGCAATAACAGCTAACTGTATTTGACCGCATAAAGTTAATGTGACAATATCATAATTTCACGATCCACACTGAAATACTTTGCTATAATCTCTTGCAAGAAAAATCAAAGATAACGCAGACTAAAACCTAATGACGAAAGCCGCAATAGTATGCTGTTAGACAATAAAAATCATGGTAAAGTCATTGATGAATTGAAACTACATCTCGCGAAAGATGCTCGATTGTCGATTTTGACAGGTGTCTTCTCGGTGTTCGGCTTTTCAGCCTTGAGAGCAGAGCTTGAAAAAATCGAGAACCTTCGAATGCTATTGTCGGATGAATGCTCAGTGGCTATATCTAAGTTAGCAGGCAGCTTGGGCGAAGTTGATATTAAGAATAATCTTGATTTGCAGAGAGTCTCGAAAGAATGTGCTGATTGGGTTCGTAAACGGGTAGATGTGCGAAGCCTCTCAGATACGCCAATAGCTCAAAACTTATTTCACATCGAAAAACCGGATGAAACGTCCATTGCCATTTGCGGTACGTCCGCTTTTACGGCTGAAGGTTTAGGAATTGTTCGATCCGAGAGCTTTACCATGAACACGATTGTTAGTGAGCCTGAAGCAACCAAGCAGTTGTTGGGCTGGTTTGAAACAATCTGGAGCGATCCAACGGTTATTAATAAGGTCAAAGAAGAGCTTCTTGCCTCACTTGATCAATTGGCTTCGGATCAGCTAGCCAACCTTGTTTACTTTATCTCGCTTTTCCAGATTTTCAGGGATTTTCTAGAAGAAATCGACGAAGATAATATCATCAAGTCCAAGACTGGTTTCAAAGATACATTGGTTTGGAACAAACTCTATAAATTTCAGAAAGATGGCGTTTTGGGAGCGATTGACAAACTGGAGCGATATAACGGCTGCATCATTGCCGATAGTGTAGGCTTGGGTAAAACATTCGAGGCGCTGGCAGTCATCAAATATTACGAGCTGCGCAATGACCGAGTGCTTGTACTGGCTCCAAAAAAGCTGCGTGAAAACTGGACGGTTTACACAATCAACGACAAACGCAATTTGCTGGCAGGCGACCGTTTCAATTATGATGTGCTTAACCATACTGATTTAAGTCGGGAAACTGGACAATCAGGTGAGATCAATCTTGAAACGCTCAACTGGAGTAACTATGATCTAATCGTTATCGATGAATCTCATAATTTTCGAAACAACAATCCGCGCAAAGATGGCGTGACACGTTACCAGCGCTTGATGGAAGAGGTCATCCGCAAGGGGGTTCGGACGAAGGTGCTTATGCTATCGGCAACGCCGGTAAATAATCGACTGAATGACCTTAAAAACCAAGTAGCTTTTATAACAGAAGGTCGCGATAAGGCACTTGATTATGTAGGCATTCCCAGTATCGAAGTGACATTGCGGCGGGCGCAGGCACAGTTCAATAATTGGCTGAAATTGCCGGAAGAAAGCCGCAACACTGAAAATCTGCTTGAGAGCCTCAATTTCGGCTATTTCAAACTTCTCGATCTATTGACCATTGCTCGCTCTAGGCGGCACATTGAAAAATATTATGACACGGCGGAAATTGGTAAGTTTCCTGAGCGATTGAAGCCGCAGAATATAAAATCTGACATCGATAAGGATGGCGAGTTTCCACCGCTTAAAGATATCAACAGATCAATCAAGAAACTGTCATTGGCTGCCTACGCCCCGCTCGATTATGTGAGGGGCGACAAGCAGGATGAATATAGCCGTAAATATGATCAGCAGGTCAAAGGCGGCAAATCGACCCTGAAACAGGTGGACCGCGAACGCAGCCTTATCCATTTGATGCGGGTTAATATGCTGAAACGAATGGAAAGCTCCATTCATTCTTTTGCGCTCACTGTTGAAAAAACCCATGCGCAGGTCGGCGGCCTACTCGAAAAATTTGACGCTCACGAGGCGCAGGAAATTGAGGAAATATCCATCGGGGATATTGAAACCGATTCCGGTGAAATGGATGACTTGATGGTGGGCCGTAAAGTGATGGTGCTTATCCAAGATTTAGACATTGTTCGTATGCGTCAAGATTTGGCTGCAGATCATGCTCTGCTCGGTTATCTGCTCGACGAGGCTCGGCAAATCTCAGCTGAGGATGATGCCAAGCTACAAAAGCTGAAGGACACGATTGCAGCCAAGCTTGCTGAGCCGATCAATCCCGACAACAAAAAGGTTGTGGTATTCACGGCATTTTCCGACACGGCGGAATATCTCTATCGGCATATCCACAATTGGGCGTTGGAGCAATATGGCCTGCATTGCGCTTTGGTGACGGGTAGCGGAACCAACAAATGCACTATTGACGGCTTGTCAAGGAATTTGAACAGCATCTTGACTAATTTCTCACCAATCTCAAAGGAGCGGGACAAGGTTGATCCCGACGCCACCACTGATATTGATATACTGATTGCCACCGACTGCATCTCCGAAGGGCAAAACCTTCAAGATTGCGATATGCTGGTCAATTACGACATTCATTGGAACCCTGTTCGCATCATCCAGCGGTTTGGCCGTGTTGACCGGCTTGGCTCCAAAAACGATGCGATCCAGCTGACCAATTTCTGGCCCAATATGGAGTTGGATGAATATATCAATCTGGAGGCCCGCGTCAGCGGTCGCATGGTGCTGCTCGATATCTCAGCAACCGGCGAAGAAAACGTCATCGACTATGACGAAACCAAGCAGATGAATGACTTGGAATATCGCCGCAAACAGATGCAACAGCTTCAGGATGCGGTAGTCGATTTGGAGGATATGGACGGCAATGTGTCGATCACCGACATGACGCTGAATGATTTCCGCATGGACCTGTCTGGGTTTATGAGAGATAATCTTACTATGCTAGAGGAAATGCCAACTGGCCTTCGCGCCAGCATATCCACCAGCTTTGCCGATGCAGTGCCCGGGGCGATATTCTGCCTGCGCGATACCAAGGGCAAGGTCCGCACTGAAGACAGCTATGCGCTGGCCCCGCATTACATAATTTATGTCGCAGATAGCGGCGAGATTGTGTTCAACCACCTTCAAGCGAAAAAGAGCCTAGATATCTTCAAAAAGCTGGCGGCCACGGCGTCCGATCTGGATCAGCCAGCTATTGCAGCGGTCAACGCTGAAACCAAAAATGGCCGCGACATGGCGCATTATCGCAGCTTGCTGGACCGGGCGGTTGAAAGCATTATCGGTAAGACCGAAGAAAAAGGCGTCGAAAGCCTATTCACGCGCGGCGGCACTGCGCTGACCAAGGACCATCTTAAAGGCGGTAATAATTTTGAGGTTGTCACCTTCTTAATCATCAAAGCGGCTTCATGATGCAGGCGCTGATTGATGCCTTGGCGATCCCTGATAGCTGCTTGCTGGATAAGCCGGTGTATAAGAAAATGTTTCTGGACCACGGCGATCTGGATGTCACCGACCGTAAAGCCTTGAGCGAAGATGTTTCGCGCATCCGTTGGCTTTACACGCTGAAACCGGATACGATCAATATCAGCCCATACCAAGACGGCGAACGCGAGTTTCTGGAAATTGCGGTGCTTACCGTGACGCTTAACAATACGGCCCGCGTCCGGCGTATTGCGGGACTGATGCACCGGGCCATACCCTATCCGTTGATCCTGATATTTGATGACGGCACAAATGCCTGCATCAGCACTGCCGACAAGAGGATTAATCAGACCGATAAAGCCAAGCTGGTTATCGAAGATCGCTGGCTAACAGGCTGGATAGATATATCTGTACCAACACAAGTGCAGCGGGATTTTTTAGAAGCAATCAGCTTTCACAAGCTGCCATCAACCAATTTCTATGCCCTATATCGGGCCTATCAAGCGCTTGTGATCGCCATAATCGCGGCTGAGCGCAGCGGAACATTTCAAGCTGTTAATATTGCCGTATCGCAACAACATGCGACCATATTGCGAAAAATTGAAGCATTAGAACGGGAAATTGCCGAGCATAGAGCAAAGCTGAAACGTGAAACACAAATGGCGAGCAAAATTACCTTGAACAGCGCGATAAGAACGCGCAAAGATGCTATACTGTCTTTAACAAGCGAATTGAAATATTCGCCCAATAATATTGAGTATTAGAGAAATATATGCCGATAGAAAAAGTGACGGAGCAAGACGGCCAGAGCGCCAATATCATCGATGAGAATATTGAGCAGATGAAGGCATTATTCCCCGATGCCTTTACCGAAGGCGCGGACGGCGAGCAAAAGGTCGACTTTGCCGTGTTGCGCCAGCTTTTGGGCGATGCAGCAGTGCTGGAGGAAGGCGAGGAAAAATACGGCCTCAATTGGCATGGCAAGAAGCAAGCACGGCAGATAGCGCTCACGCCCAGCACCGGTACTTTGCTGCCCTGTCCAGAAGAAAGCGTTGATTGGGACACGACGCAGAATCTGTTTATCGAAGGTGATAATTTAGAGGTGCTTAAACTCTTGCAAAAGAGTTATGCTGGTAAGGTGAAGATGATTTATATTGACCCGCCCTATAATACCGGCAAGGAGTTTATCTATCCCGATAATTTTCAGGACAATCTAGATACTTATCTTAAATACACTGGGCAGAAGGGCGAAGAGGGGCTGAAGCTAACTTCCAATACTGAATCAGGGGGGAGAAAACACACAAACTGGCTCAGCATGATGCTTCCACGCTTGCGTGTCTCGAAGTCTCTGCTGAAAGCCGGTGGCCTAGTATTCATTTCAATTGATGATGCTGAGTTTCCTAATCTTCGATTTTTATGTGACGAAGTTTTTGGCGCGGAAAATTTTGCAGGAAGCATCGTTTGGAAAAAAAAGACAAATGGCAACAATGTAGGCAATATTCCGCCAGTCCATGATTATATTGTTGCATACGGTAAAAGCATTACTGACGACAGCGTTTTAGGTTTCCCAATCTCCGATGAGTTCCTAGAAAAAACATATAAAAATCCGGATCATGATCCGCGCGGCGCTTGGACAACATCTGACCTATCCGCGAACCATGAAGGGCCACACTTCCCAATAACAAACCCAAATTCAGGTCAAGTGTTTAATCCACCTAAGGGAAGATATTGGGTGTTCAACGAAAAAGAAGTGCTCAAACGAATTGATGATGGAAGAATAATTTTTGGAAAGAGTGGGAATGCCGCTCCCGTCCAAAAAAAATACCTCTCCGAAAGAGCATCAACACGGTTCAAGGCGGAGTCTTGGTGGGACTCACACGGCATGAACTCTGATGGCACTGCCGAAATGGGGGGAATGTTCGAGCCGAAGGTTTTTGATCATCCCAAACCAACTCGACTTTTGCAAAACATCGTCGAAATTTCGACTGAAAAAGATGATGTAATCTTAGATTTCTTCGCAGGCTCTGGTTCAATGGGCCATGCTGTTTTTTCGCAGAATGCCAAAGACGGAGCTGAGAGGCGCTTTATATTGACTCAGCTTCCTGAAGAATTCTCAGAGGGTTCGATCGCATCGAAATTAGGCTATTCAAACATTTCAGAATTAGCGATGGAGCGTCTGCGCAGAGCGGCTGATGCAGAAAAGAAACGAGACTCCGATGTTTCCTCAGATCTAGGTTTTAGGGTCTTCAAGCTTGCCTCTTCTAACATAAATGCTTGGAACCCAGATCGCACCGATCTCGAAGAAACATTGATTTCTCACAAAGAGCATCTGGTCGAAGGGCGTAGCGATCAGGACGTGCTGTATGAATTGCTGCTGAAACGCGGCATTGAACTCACCGTGCCGATCGAAGAAAAAGAGGCCGCAGGAAAAACCATCTATAGTATCGGCTATGGCGTTCTGTTCGCCTGTCTCGATACCAGCATCGCCAAGGACGACGTGGATGCGGTGGCTAGCGCAATATCGCAATGGCACAAAGAGCTGGAACCAGAAACAGACAGCCATGTGTTTTTCCGCGACAGCGCCTTTGCCGACGATTGCGCCAAAAGCAATATGGTCGCAATTTTAGAGCAAAATGGCATTGCCCATGTCCGCAGCCTGTAAATTTGAAATGATAGGCCACCCCTTATGCCAAAACCCATGAAACTGCATTTCGAAGATGATCTGGACTATCAACAATCGGCCATCGCTTCGGTGGTTGATCTGTTCAAGGGGCAGGAAATATCCCGTTCCGAATTTACCATCACCTATCGCCCCGAAAGCGGGCCGCAGGCGGATTTGGGTTTGGTCGAAAGCGATCTGGGTGTCGGCAACCGGCTACAACTGATAGACGAAGAATTGCTGGAAAATCTAGCTACGGTGCAATTGCGCAATGGCTTGCCGCAGGATATTGTGCTGCAATCGGGCGATTTTACCGTGGAAATGGAGACAGGCACGGGCAAAACCTATGTCTATCTGCGCACCATATTTGAGCTTAGTCAGTACTATGGCTTTACCAAATTTGTGATTGTTGTGCCATCGGTTGCGATCAAAGAGGGCACCTACAAAACGTTGGAAATCACCCGCGAGCATTTTGAAAACCTCTATCCTAAGGCCAAGGGATATGAATATTTTCCTTATGATAGCGCGAAGCTGGGCCAAGTGCGCAATTTCGCGACCAGCTCGACAATACAGATCATGGTCACGACCGTCGGTGCGATCAACAAAAAGGATATTAACAATCTTTATAAAGAGAATGAGAATACCGGTGGGGAAAAGCCGATTGACTTGATAAAGGCAACCAATCCGATCATCATTGTGGATGAACCGCAAAGCGTTGATGGTGGCCTGAAAGGCGCAGGAAAAACCGCGCTTGCTGCGATGAATCCGCTTTGCACTCTACGTTATTCCGCGACCCATGCCGATAAGCATCATATGGTTTATCGGCTCGACGCGGTGGACGCTTATGAGCGCGGCCTTGTAAAGCAGATTGAGGTCGCCTCGCTGGAAATCGAAGGCGGGCATAATAAGCCTTATGTAAAGCTGATCTCTACCCATAACCGCCAAGGTTCTATCATCGCTAAGGTAGAGCTGGATATTGCGCGGGGTAAGAATATCAAAAGACAGGTGCTGACCGTTGATGATGGTGATGATCTGGAGCAGCTGACGGGCCGCAATATCTATGCGGACATGCAAATCGGCACGATCACAGTCGGCCCGAATGAAAGCATCGAGCTGAAAGGGCCGGGACTGGACAAAGCGTTGAAGCCCGGAACGTCGCACGGCGGCGTGGACGGCGATGAGCAAAAGCGGATGATGATCAGCCGCACGATCAAAGAGCATCTCGACAAGGAATTGCGCTTTGTCGAAACAGGCCGCCCGATCAAGGTATTGAGCTTATTTTTTATAGATAGTGTTGAATTTTATCGCCAATATGATGAGGATGGCAATATAGTGAAGGGCAAATATGCCCAAATGTTTGAAGAGGAATATAAGCGCCTTGCCAAGCAGCCCGATTATCAAACGCTATTTGCGTCCATTGATAGAGATCAGGATATAGAAGCGCTGCATAATGGCTATTTCTCTATCGACAAAAAGGGCGGTTGGACCGAAACTGCCGAGAATAATCAGGCTAATCGGGATAATGCTGAACGCGCCTATAATCTGATTATGAAGGATAAAGAGAAGCTGCTTAGTTTCGATACGAAGCTTAAATTTATTTTTTCACATTCTGCGCTGCGCGAAGGATGGGATAACCCGAATGTCTTCCAGATTTGCACCCTGCGCGACATGGGAAGCGAACGCGAACGCCGCCAGACTATTGGGCGTGGGCTGCGGCTTTGTGTGAATCAGCAAGGCCAGAGGCTGCGCGGGCATGATGTCAACACGCTGACTGTGGTGGCGACCGAAAGCTATGAAGATTTTGCCAAGAACCTTCAGACCGAAATCGAGAAAGACACCGGCATCAAATTCGGCATTGTAGAGCTGCATCAATTTGCCGCTATCCAAGTTCAAAACGAAGATGGCGAGAGCAAGCCTTTGGGCGCGACTGCTTCCGAGAAGCTTTGGCAGCATTTGAAGCAAGCCGAATTGATTGATGCAAATGGACGTGTTCAGGACAGCTTGCGCTCTGCCTTGAAAGACGGAACGCTTGAAATTCCAGAAGAGTTTGACGCGCAAGCCGAGGAAATCAATGCGATATTGAAGAAACTCGCTGGACGTTTGGACATTAAGAATGCTGATGACCGCAAAGTTATCCATACACGTGAGGCTGTTTTAGAAAGCCCTGAATTTAAGGCTTTATGGGACCGTATCAAGCACAAGAGCACCTATCGCGTCGAATTCGACAATGCGAAGCTGATTGATGACTGCGCGGAAAATATCCGCAATAGCGAGCCAATCACCAAGACGCGTGCACGTTTCCGCAAGGCGGGCCTTGAAATAGGCAAAGGCGGCGTTGAGGCTCGCGAAGGTGGCAATGTTAGCGCCTATACAACGATCAATGAGGATGACATTGAACTGCCCGACATCATCACCGACTTGCAGGATAAGACACAACTCACCCGCAACAGCATCGTCGATATATTGCTGAAGAGCGACCGGATCGAAGATTTCAAACGCAACCCGCAGCAATTCATCGATCAATCTGCCGAAGCGATCAATCGTACCAAGCGGCTCGCCTTAGTCGATGGCATCAAATATCAGCGCATCGGCGACGATCATTTTTATTGCCAAGAGCTGTTCAAACAGGAAGAGCTGAAGAGCTACATGAAGAATGCCGTCAAAGCCGATAAATCGGTCTTTGAGTATGTAGTCTATGATTCAGCTGGAACTGAGAAGGTCTTTGCAGAAGATTTGGAGGCCAATGAGGCCGTGAAGGTCTATGCAAAGCTCCCAGCATGGTTCAAAATTCCGACACCGCTAGGCACCTATAACCCCGACTGGGCAGTCTTGGTTGAGCAGGGCGGCGAAGAAAAACTGTTCTTTGTAGTGGAGACGAAAAGCAGTGGTTGGTGGGATGATTTGCGCCATCAAGAAGGTGCAAAGATCAAATGCGGAGAGAAGCATTTCAAAGCGATTGAAGCAGAAAGCAACCCCGCAAAATTTGTGAAAGCCACTTCGGTTGGTGGAGTTATGAAACATGTTTAAATAGGCTAGAGGCAAGATCATAATAGTTCGTATTCTGCCATTAGCTGAGCAGAATCGAACGTATTAACTATTAGAATTTCAATTAGATCGAGGCCAATCTCAACTCTAAGGTCTGTTTGTATTTGTAACGGTTTGGTTCCAGTCACTTGAGCGTGTAATATTCGCGCAAACACAAACAAATGGACTGGACTTGCGGTTTGGTTCGAGCATTATGTGTTTAACACATATAATATCTGCATCGCCATAATGTCTGAATAAGGCATGTGGCCTTCTCGGGTGAAAGCGCTGGATTGTCCGGCGCTCAGACCGGAGATTATAAAATGCTTAATGAAAAAATAACCTTAACTATACAATCTGCGTGCTACGCGCTCAAAACATTATGAGTGGGCTAGAGAAACGGCTGGATGCGATAAGTATAATGTCAGTCTCGCAGCTTCGCGTTGAATGGACAAAAGTGTTTCGTGAAGTTCCGCCAGATGTGAGCGCAGATATTTTGGCGCGGGCTATTTCTTATCACCTGCAGGAGCGGGCGTTTGGAAGCCTTGCGGCTGCGTCGCGAAGGCACATAAAACGCATTGCAGGTCAGTTTGACGAGGCAGGAACCTTATCGGTAAAGCCCTTTGCAGGTAATGATTTGAAACCAGGAACGCGTCTTGCTCGCGATTGGCATGGCAAAACGCACCATGTGCTTGTCCTTGATAATGGTTTCTTGTTTGAGGAGCGCAAATATAAATCGCTCACTCAGATCGCTATTTTAATTACGGGTACCAAATGGTCAGGGCCGCGTTTCTTTGGTCTGGTTAAGCGCAAGGCTGCGAAGCCTATGAAGCTGGCAGCCGAACATGCATGACCCGAAACCTATGGGACGCGGTGAGGCAGCACCCTCCAAGCGCTGCGCTATCTATACCCGCAAATCGACTGAAGAAGGATTGGAACAGGAGTTTAACAGCCTTGATGCGCAGCGCGAGGCTTGTGAAGCCTATATCATAAGCCAGCGGCATGAAGGTTGGAAACTGATGCACGAGCTATATGATGACGGCGGTTATTCCGGCGGCACTATGGAGCGTCCAGCATTAAAAAGGCTGCTCTCCGATGTGGCTGCAGGTAAAGTGGATATCATTATTGTCTACAAGGTTGACCGCTTAACGAGAGCATTGGCAGACTTTGCAAAAATCGTCGATATATTGGATTTGGCAGGGGCGTCATTCGTATCTGTAACTCAATCTTTTAACACCACGACTAGCATGGGGCGGCTGACGCTGAATGTATTGCTCTCATTTGCTCAGTTTGAGCGCGAGGTCACGGGCGAGCGCATCCGTGATAAGATAGCAGCTTCCAAAAAGAAGGGTATGTGGATGGGCGGTGTGGTGCCGCTAGGTTATGATGTGGTTGATCGCAAGCTAGTTATTAATGCTGATGAAGCAGAACGTGTCTGCCATATCTATCGCCGTTATCTGGCTTTGGGATCAGTGGGTGCCCTCGCAAGCGAATTAGAACGCGATAATATACGCAGTAAGAAGCGTATATATAGTGATGGAAGAAGTGGCGGTGACCAGACCTTGGGTAAAGGTGCGCTAGCGCATCTGCTTCAGAACCGAATATTTTTAGGAGAGATCACGCATAAGGGAGTAAGTTATGAGGGTGAACATGATGCTATTGTTGAAGTGTCGCTCTGGAATGATGTGCAGGCCATGCTCCATGCGAACCGCAACAATCACAAATATCAATCGCGTGCAGACCAACCCAGTCCGCTGGCAGGAATGCTCTCGGACGGTGATGGCAGGGCAATGACACCCAGTCATGCGAAACGAGGGACTAAACGTTACCGCTATTATATTACGCGGCCCTATGGAACCGATGGTAAGTCTTCGCCAGATACATGGCGCGTTCCCGCAGGAGAGATTGAACCTGCCATAAAAGCGCATCTTATCAAATGGTTTAAAGACGAAGCTGGCATCATTAGGGAATTAGTATCGATTATAGATAGTAAACCACTCCAAACGATCATTTGTGATTGCGGCGTTATCGCAGCACACATCAACACAGCAACGCCAGCCAAGCTTAGAGAATTATTATTAGCTATTAGACTAGTCGTTAATCTATCGGATGAGGCTATCACGATGAAGTTTAGCGTATTTGAGCTTGCCAGATATTTATATCCTGATCTGCAAATCGAGAATCACATCGAAGATATTTCTATATTAATACCGATGCGCATCGCACGGCGAGGGCAGGAGCTGCGACTAATCTTTGCTCAATCCGATAATCTATCGCCAGCGCGGATCGACAACAAACTGGTCGGATTGATTGCAAAAGCTGAGGCTGCTTACAACAGACTTGCAAGTGATGCTGCGATCCCGCGCACGGAAAAACCGCATTTGGTTCGTCTCGCACGGCTTAAGTTTTTGGCACCGGACATCGTTACGGCCATACTCGAAGGCAAACAGCCAACATTATTGACAGCGAGAAAAATGATACGCGCCACAAATATCCCGCTTTGTTGGAAGCAGCAACGCGCATTTTTTGGCTTTGACTGACAGATATTAAGCTCAGATTAGCGAACTGATTGAATAGGCCTAAATCAACTTTTAGGACAGTTTTGGTCACGCAGAGAAAATACTCTTAATCTGCGTATATCTCTCTAACAAAATGCTCTCTCTAGCCTATTTCATAAAATACGTACTGCAAAAGCCCCTGAACTGCGCGGGTCTGCGGGTCATTACCAGACTTATATTGGAGACCAAAGCATTGGGGAACTGAGTGGTGCCGAATATCCGACTCGAACGGATGACCTACCGCTTACAAGGCGGTTGCTCTACCAGCTGAGCTAATTCGGCACAGGAAACGGAAACTGGTATTTATTCCGATTCATTCTTTATGCATGCGCCCTTAGCCTTAAATGACACCAAAGGTCCAGCCCTCTTGTGAAGCAATTTCACTTTTCATCGCATTTGGTGACCAAAATTGACGATTTGAGGCTGCATTTCGCATCCAAGCTGCGGTAATTATCGCATCGGTGCTATGATCGTCATAGTTGGTTAATATTTCGCTAATGGGGCTATTTAAATTTTTGAGCGCCGCCTCTAAACTCTCTTTATCGCGTATTTTGCTAAACCCTTTTTTTACGCCAGCGGCTCGCGCAGCTATGCTGGTATAAATCTCGATAATCATCGGGCCGCTGCTTGGTATTGGGTCAAAAGGCCATATCGGAATAGTGCCGCCCAATTGATGCAGCACGCGCATCCCCGTAAGGCTGGATTTGCCGACTTGGGCAGCGCCTACCAGATTGAAGCAACTTGCGCTTACACCGCGCGAGGGTTCGTGGGATGTAGTGCGTTGATGGCTTTCTACTGTGCGTAAGCGTCCAAGCCCTCTATTTTTAGATGTTGGATCATCGCCAAATAAATCGCCGACATATTCTTTGCTGTGCCGAAAATGCCGTGCAGTTTCTGGATGGTTTAGAAATGATGCCGCCGATAGATGCGCATCATTGGCGCAGACTCTATCGATCATCGCCCATAGTGATTTGGGATCGGCTGGGCTTTCGCTCCATTGTGGGAAATAAGCGCCTTTATCAGCAAAGGGCAGGGCAAAGGATAGATCAAGACCTATCACTATATCGCGCTTATGCGCGGCTTGCTCTAGCATCCAATCGCGCAAATCGGCGCGCGACCAATATCTATTATCTGTTGGTGCTATTAATTGCGGCGCTGCTTTGCCAGATGCAATTGCTAGGGCTAAGCCTTTGGGGCGGGCAATATTTTGTCCCGACCAATCTATGCAAGCGAAAGAAGAGAAATTTCTGCTCATATGTTATGATTAGCATCTATTGTGTAATTGCCTAGAGCGATTAATTTAGTCGATAATTAAGAGCTTAATAAGCACTAAAAAAAGGCCCACCTAAAAAAGCCCCCCCAAAAAAAAAGGCAGAGCCCCAAAAAAAAAGGCAGAGCCAAAGCCCTGCCTCTCTTTTTATTAAAGCCGAAGCTTTTTATTTCTTAACGACTGGCTTTTTAACCGCTGGTTTTTTAGCAACAGGTTTATCATCTTGAATATCCGCTAACAGCTTTGCTGCGGCATCGCGTCCACCAAGGCCGAATGCAAGTGTTGCAGCGAAGGTTAGGCCTACGACTATTGCTAATGGCGCATAAGTAGTAAATTCGGCACCGATGTCCATATAGCTTAGTCCCATTGCAACAAATACAAATAGTGTTGCATAGCGAATAAGTTTTGATGCGCTGCCTTCTGCAAGATTAGCCAATAGATTAGCAATGAAGAAACCAATGCCAATTACTACAGCACCAAATAATATTTTGCCGCCTTGAGCCAACACAACATTCAAAATATTTGTCAATGCTTCAAACTCTAAAGCATTGGTTGCCGCGATTGCACCAAAGATCATAATAGCCGTTGTGCTTAACTTTGCTAATAGACCAGAAGCAGTCATGCCATTAGGTAGAGCATTCAGAGTTGCTACTGATTTATCTAGACCTAGGCCTGGCAGAACATCAGCAATCAATGTTGATACAAAGCGAGCCACTACATAGAAGATACCCAATATAAATACTGCTAATAAAATTTGAGGTATTGCATTTGATATGGTCGTTAAAATTGATATTGCTGGACCACTAATTGCTTCTATTCCAAGCTGATCAAATGCAGCAATTGCTACGACTATCATGATGAGCGCATAAGCAATTGAACCCAAAATACCACTTATTTGGCTATTCCCAGTTACTTCTTCAACGCCGCCTTTGCTAGCTAACTTATCAAAGTTTACGGTGCTTAGGAATGTAACCAATAACTCACGAGCAATCTTCGCAAATATGCTACCGATGTAGAAGATTAAACCAGCATATATTAATGAAGGTAAGGCAGATAAAACATTATTTAGCATGCCTTCAATTGGTTTTACTGCACTTTCTAAACCAAAAATACTTAAAATTATAATCAAACCAAAAAGTTTAATAAACAGCGCTAATATAGTACCAAGTGAGATACCTATGGACTCACCGCTACCCGATGTATGTTGTAGTATAGGAAGTTTGTCGACTAGCTTAGCGAAAGCCCACTTCGCTCCTCGTGCTAATAAGCCAACAATAATCCATATAATTAATGCAGCACCAATCTTCCAAGCCCATTCTATTATGAGCTCCATATCTGGTGCATATCCCAATATATTAAATCCATCTAACATTTTATCCCCTTACTTTCATCAAAAAGAACAGACTAAGTTCATTGTGTAGCGTTAACATGAACATAAGAATTTGAACAGGTGTAAATATTATGATTTAGAGTGTGCTGACAATATCACGCGTAAAGAGTTGTAAATTGAATCGCTTTTGACGCGTATCATAGCCTCTTCTCACGATGATTAAATCGAGCGATGGGATGATAACCAGATATTGACCCCGATTCCCATTGGCCGAAATCGCGTCTTTGGGAACGCCTTCACTATTGTTCATCAACCAAAATGTTGCACCATAGCCTAAATCGCGTGTTGGTTGTGGGCCTGATGCGGCGCTAACATATTCTAACCAATCTTTTGGCAATAATCGCTCGGCTCCATTTTCGCCATAGGGCCATACACCATCATTCATATAGAGCAGCCCCAACCGTGCTAAATCGCGTGCTGTGGTCCAAACTTGGCTAGAGAGTAGATAATTGCCTTGCCAATCGGTTTCGGCATAGGTGCGCGTCATGCCCAATTTATCGAATAATTGATGCGGGTGAATATCGGGTGCGGCTTTACGCACGGCCATAGAGGCCAATAAAATGTCATTATTGGAATAGCGAAATTTGCTATTGGGCAAATATTGGCTTGGCCAAGATGTGGTGCGCTCGCTCGCGCTGCCGCCACCCATATAAATAGGGTCGGTTCGATTGCCAGCGGTATCGCTATAGAGGCCGCTTGTCATGCGCAGTACATTATCAATGGTGATTGCATTGCGCGGATCATCTTTATTGGCCCATAGGTTGAGCGATGCGTTCATATCTAATCCATTTTTATGGGCGACATAGCCAGCAAATGTTCCGCCGATGGATTTGGCAACCGACCAAGTACGCTGCGATGTATGCTTGTCATGGCCTTTTTTATATTTTTCGCTGATAATTTTGCCTTTATAGACAATCAATATGGCGCTGGTTTTTCCATTGCCATATGTTGCTCCATCAAAAGCTTTATCAGCAACCAAAGCTATGCTCTTGCCCAGATCATTGGAATCGGAACGTCCAGATTTTGGCTTGGCAATAAAAGGATAGCTCTTATCACCCATGGGCCAGTTCTTACTATCCAGCGCACCCGCCGCTATCCTATCAATATCTGGACGTTTTATATTTATACCGCCGCCCTCCATGGGGGCTTTCCACCCTATGGGCATGGCCGTACAGCCGGTATTGGGATTCCAAACGGAATATCGGGGCTGCGGGCCGCCATATTCAACGCGAACATGTTTGTCGGTAAAATCAGTAACGGCTTCTAATTGATTTACTATGGGGGCAACCCGATCATAAATACCGCTTAATTCATCGCGCTGAATATCGAAAATATCTTTTTTGCCATTAAACAGGCCAGAGCATGTGAATTGCGCTCTATAACCAGCGGCTAAAGCTCTGTCATAATCGCTGCTGCTTTGGCCAAAGACTATAGTTCCAGCCGATAAAGATAGTGCGGCTAATAAAAATGTGGGGAAACGCATATCATTTGCTCCAATCTGCGCTGAGATAACCAATCAATCCCTGTAGGGGCTGTATATTCGGACCAAAGATCTGTTGATAATCACCATCATCGGGATTGCAGGAAAATTCGATTAAGGATTGATAGCTTTGTGATTGTGCTTGTTGCCATTGTCCAATTTGAAATTTTATCTGGGGGCTTTCTACTTTGATATTATCTTGATCATATTGTTCCAAGCTTTCCACTCTATACATTTGCTCTTCACAATTTATGCTCATCTGCATTCGGCTATCGATAATCTGCAATTGAAATTTTCTATCAATTTTTTCTTCACCGAAATTCAGACTGGAAATGGACAGTTTTGGCTCTTCCTCTGTGCCGCTTAAGCTATTTTTATCGGCAAATAATATTTGGCTAGAAAGATTATTTCTTGCGCCGCCAATGCGCTCATCTATCAATAGCCATTGGCTAGCGCTTTGATAGGCAGAGGCTGTGGACATGGAAAAATAAGATGCGGCTAGCAATATAGCGCTCCCCATGAGAGTTTTAGCTTTGTTTTTTTGCACGTAATTCACTCCAATAGTCTAATCGCTCTCGAATCTTCCTCTCAAAGCCTCGCGCTACGGGTTGGTAAAATTCGGCACTATCCATGCCTTCTGGCCAATAATTATCACCAGAAAAGCCATCGTCATCATTATGATCGTAGCTATAATCCTTACCATAGCCAATATCTTTCATCAATTGCGTTGGCGCGTTCAATATGTTGCGTGGCGGAATAAGCGACCCAGTCTCTCTAGCAGATTTGAAAGAGGATTTTTGCGCTGCATAAAGCGCATTGGATTTGGGTGCGGTGGCGCAATAGAGGCAAGCTTGGACGATAGCCAACTCACCTTCGGGTGATCCGAGAAAATCATAAGCCTCTTTCGCAGCAATACATTGGGCGAGGGCATTAGGATCGGCCATGCCAATGTCTTCGGATGCAAAACGAACAATACGCCGCAATATATAGAGCGGCTCTTCACCCGCCACTAGCATGCGTGCTAGCCAGTAAAGCGCTGCTTGCGGGTCGCTGCCGCGCATAGATTTATGCAGAGCTGATATAAGATTATAATGACCATCACCGCTTTTATCATAGACGGCGACGCGGCGTTGTAGAAATTTGGCCAACGCAGCAGGGTCTAGCGGTGCATCAATTTTGACAGAGAATAATGTCTCGGCTTGGTTCAGCAAAAAACGTCCATCGCCATCTGCCGATGCAACCATTGCATCGCGCGCTTCATTGGTGAGCGGTAATGCGCGTTGCAACAATTTCTCTGCCCGCGATAAAAGCCCCTCTAACGCAGCATGGTCGAGCCGGTTTAATATCACAATTTGCGCTCGGCTGAGCAAAGCAGCATTAAGTTCAAAGCTAGGGTTTTCAGTGGTTGCGCCAACCAATGTGACAATGCCTTGCTCTACAAAGGGCAGAAAGCCATCTTGCTGCGCTTTGTTGAACCGATGAATTTCATCAACAAATAATAGAGTTTTCTTGCCCGTTTGCGCTATTTTCTCTGCCTCGCTAAAGGCTTTTTTGAGATCCGCTACTCCTGAAAAAACTGCACTCAGCGGTTTATAATGCATATTGGTTTCGGCGGCTAATAATCGGGCGATGCTTGTTTTGCCTGTGCCGGGTGGGCCCCATAATATGATAGAGGATAATTTACCAGCGGCCACCATGCGGCCAATGGATCCATCTTCCCCCGTGATATGATCTTGGCCAATGACTTGCGATAAATTATCGGGGCGTAACCTATCCGCGAGCGGCGCATCATCGCGCACACTCTTTTGGTGCATTGCATTTTGATGTGCAGGGGGATCATCTTGGAACAAATCGCTCATATTACTATTGTAAATATTTCCCGAAAAAGGTCCAGCAGCAAGTCAGTTAAACATCATATCTTGCAAGTAAATTACCATATGAAAGATAGCGGCGTGCTGCGATAATATGTCATTTCTTTTTAGATGTTATAATATCTATATATTTATCGGCGACGCTCTGATTGATATTATCCCAATCATAGCTGCGCGATAGGGTTTCACCCGCTTGGCCATGCGCATCTCTTAGCGCAGGGTTTTCGATATAATCTTCTAATGCCTTAGCAAATTCTTGGGTATTGCCGGGCGCTGCCAATATGCCATTATGATTATCTATGATTAAACTCTCGCTGCCAGCAGCGCGGGCCGCAACCACAGGAACAGCGCTTGCCATAGCTTCTAATGTAACATTGCCAAATGTCTCGGTTGTGGATGGATTAAATAATATATCCATCGATGCGACTGCGCGTCCCAAATCTGGCCCGCTCTGAAATCCTGCGAAAATGGCTTCGGGTATTTTTTGCGCGAACCAATCTTGCGCAGGGCCTTTGCCGATTACCAATATCTTGAATTTATATTTGCTGCTGCGCAATTTCTCAATCGTTTGGGCAAATATATCCAACCCTTTTTCCATTACTAAGCGACCCAAAAAGCCAATGACTATATCATCATCATTTATGCCAAGCGATGCGCGCCATGCATTGCTGCGTTTGCTAGGGTCAAAAATATCTCGGTTTATACCGCGCGACCAAATGCTTATATCGTCATGCATTTCCTGTTCGCGCAATATAGATGCCATAGATTCCGATGGCACAACCAATGCATCGCATCGCTGATAATAACGCCGCAGCAATGTTATCATCAATGGTTCTAAAAAGCCCATGCCATAATAACGTGCATAAGTATCAAAACGTGTATGCACCGATGATAAAATAGGCAGCGCATTGCGGTGCGCCCAAGTGACGGCGCGGTGTCCCACCAAATCAGGGCTAGATGTATGCACTATATTGGGGTTGAATGCCGCCAAATCCTGTTTGATGCGCGCAGTGATAGCAAGCGGAAATCGATATTCCTCTCGGCCTGGAATGGCAAAGGATGGAATAGAAACCAGATCACCCGTCGCGGGGAATGCAGGTTTTGCTATTGTGGGTGAATAGATGCGCACCTTTGCGCCTTTACCAAGCAAATATCCAACCAATTGATTAAGCGCTTTATTGGCCCCGTCACGAACATAATTATAATTACCGCTAAATAGAGCAATTCTTAGTTCGTCGATTTGCATGAACTGCGATTCCAATCATTAAGTCTGAGCAAAGTCCTAAACGCAATATTTGTCATTTCAATAGTAATTTTTACATGAACCTTTTATGGCTATTGAATGATAAAATCAAAAATATCTCATTTGTTCATAGGTGGGCCGCGCCCTTTTCGCGGTGACACGTATAGCAGCATGAGAAGAGAGGAGAGCGCAGCGCCATTATTATTGGCCAAAATGGGATTAGAGGGGGATAGCTGTGCTGATACAGAAAATCATGGTGGTGCTGATAAAGCGCTGCATCTTTATCCATATGAGCATTATGATCTATGGCGCTCTCTAATAGGCGATCACCCTATGCTTGATACAGCATGTGCTTTTGGCGAAAATATTAGCGCGCGCAATATGGTTGAGGATAAAATAAAGGTTGGCGATCAATTCATTATAGGCGATGCTATGATAGAATGTTCGCACGGGCGGCAACCCTGCTGGAAGATTGAACATAATTTTGGTCTAAAGAATATGGTCTCTAGCATTATTAAACATGGTCATTGCGGATTATATTTTCGCGTGCTCGAAGAGGGCGTCATCCAGCAAGGTGATATTATTGAACAAGTGTATAGCCCAGAGCATTATTGGACCATATCAAAGATATTCTCTTTATTATTCGCTGGCGGCCACAAAGCAAATCCAGAGCAATTGGAAGAATTGATCGCGCTTGAACCATTGGCAGAAGCTTGGAAGAGCAGAGCTAAATCGTTAATGATTTGATGTGATTTGCACAAAATAATGAGAGAGTTTGGCTAAATTTTTGCAATAAATGTTAAATTTATCCAAAAACCCTGATCATATTTCATTATTTTCAAATTATTTTTTTAACATTTTATAGCGCTTAAACCCGCAGAAATGAGTCGTTTATTAGAGTTTAGGATGCTTGCGACTCGTTAATTTACCTTGGTTAACGAGAAATTAACCTTTTCAGTTCATCTATCTTATGGTTAATTAAATATGAGGATTAACACGAAGCTTATTTTTACGTGTTGATTATGGTTGAAGAATAAAAAGGACTACCAAATGCGGGTACTACTAATTGAAGACGAACCATCAACGGCGAAAGCCATTGAAATGATGCTCACAACTGAGGGCTTTAATGTATATACAACCGATCTCGGTGAAGAAGGCTTAGATTTGGGTAAGCTTTATGATTATGACATTATATGTCTCGATCTAAATCTTCCTGATATGCATGGCTATGATGTTTTGAAAAAATTGCGTGTAGCAAAAGTACAAACACCTGTGCTTATTCTCTCAGGTATCAGCGAAATGGACAGCAAAGTGCGCTCATTTGGTTTTGGTGCCGATGATTATGTTACTAAGCCTTTCCATCGCGAAGAATTGGTTGCTCGTATTCATGCTGTTGTGCGCCGTTCAAAAGGTCATTCACAATCCGTTATCCGCACTGGCAAATTGTCCGTAAACTTGGATGCTAAAACCGTTGAGGTTGATGGCGTCCGTGTTCATTTAACCGGTAAAGAATATGCAATGCTCGAATTATTGTCATTGCGCAAAGGCACTACACTCACCAAAGAAATGTTCCTAAATCATCTCTATGGCGGTATGGACGAGCCTGAATTGAAGATTATCGATGTTTTCATCTGCAAATTGCGCAAGAAACTAGTCCTTGCTTGCGGCGGTGAAAATTACATCGAAACTGTATGGGGTCGCGGCTATGTCCTTCGTGACATGGAAGAAGGCGAAGACCACGCACAGGTAGCGTAAATTTAAATACCCACGCATATAATATTTAAGTGGCAGTGCTTGATAGCGCTGCCACTTTTTTATGCGCATTTGATATTATCTGCTGCGTTGCGGTAAACCAGCAAAGGTGATGATGCTCTCATGTCCATCGGGTGATACAGATGCTACACCGAAAAACATATCATCGACGATCATATTTTCAAATTTGGCGCTGCTGCCGGTAACCAATCGGCTGCCTGTCCAATCGCGTTTGTCATTGCGGCGGTAATAGACGCGATATTGATTAACGCCTTTTACTGGTGTCCATGACACTGTGGTGTCCGATGATACTGCACCTGCTAATGATGCATTGCTGGGCGCTTTTGGAGCATTACCAAGCTGCTTAATGGTCGCAATATTGAGCGCGGTTACGCGGCTAAGATAATCAAAATCCATCCTATCCACTGTATCGCCATATGTTATGCCATCTTCGGTGCGCAAATCTTGGTGCTGATATTTATAATTTTCAGCCCCAACGGTGAAACGTATCGCTGGAAAACCCATTTGCAAAGAAGGTAGATGATCGCCGCCGCGGCGGAAACGGTCTGGACGGCGCACGCCAAATACTTCCAAATTTAATGCAGGATTTTTGGCACTGACCGCTTTAATCGCGCGCATCAAAGAACGTGATGGGCCATCATCTTCGCCGCCGCTGCCGCGCCGCGCAAGATTTTCGGCATGATTTTCAGATATTCTTATGCCTTCGCTAAATACGCGCACACGATCATCAACCACTGTTCCATTATTGGCAAGCGTATTGCCGACAATGTCATTATTGAGCATGGCAGATACATTCCAACCGCGCGCCCGCGCAGTTTCGGCCAATAATGTGCCGCCCCATAGGCCCTGTTCTTCGCCCGATAATAGAGCATAAACAATGGTGGCTTTGAATTTATGTTTCGATAAAAGACGCGCTGTCTCTATCACCAATGCGGTGCCAGAACCATCATCATTGGCGCCGGGTGCATCTGATGTGAAATCAAGCGCATCTGATACGCGGCTGTCGATATGGCCAGCGATAATGATAACATGATCAAATCCTGCGCTGCCTTTTTGAATGGCAAGCACATCAACCACATTTACACCATCGGGAGCGCGCGGTCCTGTAAATATGCGCGATAAATCTTCTTGGACGAGGCAATTGCCGCATTCTTGCGAGAATTTTTGAAACTCGCTAGCCGCCCATTTTCGTGCAGCCCCTATACCGCGGGTCGGATGGTCGGGCGATGATAATGTATGGCGCGTGCCAAAGCTGACCAATTTCTCAACATAATTTTTGAGCGATGCTGGATCGGGTGCATCTGTGCTTTGTGCATAGAGTGGGGTGGGGAATGCAACAGCAGATAATGCCATTGGAGCGGCGGCGCATAGCGCGATTTTTTTCAATAATTTGTCCATGCCGCTATGATTGTAACATGTGCAACAAATTTTCAAGCCCAGAATGAAGGGTTAAATCAAAAGAAAAATTAAATATTAAATATTGAAACTATTATGTACCTATTTGTGATTGCAAATACCAACGTTCATCACCTTCTAGGCCAATCGCGGTTAGCACCCCATTTTTATACGCGCCTGTATCAATGCCGATATGGGTATTTTTCTCTCTGACTTCCTCAAAAATAGTATGGCCAAAGATTATTATCTTTCCATGCGACCCTTTATGATCGATGAAATCCTCTCTTATCCAGCGCAGATGTTTGGGCTTTTGCTCATCGAGCGGAACGCCCGGTTTTACCCCTGCGTGAACAAACATATAATCACCAATGGTGATATGGTCTTCAAAACTCTCCACAAAATCAATATGATCTTGCGGCACCAATTGCGGGATATAATCGCATAATTCGTCTATATCCATATTGATGAAATCGGATTTTAATATGTCATAGCTTAGTAAAGTTTCCGTGCCGCCAATGCGCAAAAAGAAACGCATAATCTTGGGCTTGCGAGTTGTGACCGCATCCAAAAATATTTCTTCATGATTACCCATTAGGAAATGAACATTGGCATTGGCCTTTTTCAGCGCGATTGCAAAATCTAAGACGCCAGCACTTTCTGGGCCGCGATCGATAAGATCGCCCAAGAAAATAATGTCGGTTTCGGCTGGGCCGCGATTAACATTATCCTCTTCTATTTGACGCAGCAAATCTTCGAGCAAGGACTTGCATCCATGCACATCGCCAATTGCATAGATACGCTTGCCCTCTGGCACAGAGGGTTTTTTCTTTTTAACAGGGATTTTATTCTTGAATAATTTAGCAATCATAACAAGAGCGCTTTATCACCCCTCTAATGTGAAAGTAAGCCCTGCATTGGCTTCTAAACGCTTAACCAAAGCTTCGCCTAATGCTGAACCTGGTGTGTGGATACCGCCGGCTTTATCGCTGTCGAGCAAAGCCATTGCCGTTTCCGTTATCATTTTAGACGTAGAACCATAGCCTGGATCTTTATCACCTTTTACGGATAACATTGTGCGTGCGCCATCGGCCATTTCGGCGATGAATAAAATGTCATAAAATCCATTTTCGCGCTCTTCTTTGCTTGGGCCTTCACCTGGTTTTGGCGCATCATCTCCGCCCATCGGGTCTGTCTTTGCAACAAAATTGGCCATTTGCTCGCCCTGTTCACCTTCGCCGGTTAGCATCATTTCATCATAGACAAAATCTTCGCCATATTCATGGCCCAATAATGCATTGGTACGGTGCACATTTTTGGTGTTTATTGGTGCCATGATGAAAGGCGCGGACCAGCTTTTTAGATCATCTTCATAGAGAGGCTTATTGCCCAATGGTTGCTCTGGCCCATCAAAACCTGGGGCTAGGCTGAACGGATTGGTAAGATATTTAATCACCATCGGGTCTTTGGCGGCTGCGGCCATTGTCGCTTTTAAGCTAGCGGCTGTTCCGCCAGAAAATGTCCCTTGCATGGCACGAACACGGCCCTTGATGCGCGGCGCAGCTTGGCCATAGCGATTGAAACATTCTTTTTGCAGCATCATCACACCCAAATCAAAGGGGATAGAATCAAATCCGCTGGAAAATACGATACGCGCGCCGCTCTCTTTTGCTTGCGCCTCATGCGCATCAATTTTCATGCGCATCCAAGCGGGTTCACCAGAAAGATCACAATAATCTGTGCCATGCTCTGCGCATGCTGCGACCAATTCATTGCCATATAGTTGATAGGGACCAACGGTGGTAATGATAACCCGTGCGCGTTTCACCATATCGGCCATAGAAGCGGCATCGCCAGCATCGGCAACAACCAGAGGCGTATCAGATGGAACACCCATTTCATCGCGTACGGATTCTAATTTCTCTTGCGAGCGGCCTGCCATTGCCCATTTGGGGGCATTGCTGCCATAATGATTTGACAGATATTCTGCGACCAAACGCCCTGTAAATCCTGTTGCGCCATATACTATGATGTCAAATTCGCGTTCTTGTGTCATGATAATTTCCCCGTTCAATTTCCCCTGATTATGCAGCTAAGCCAGCATAAGTCACGCATAAATCATACTATATATCCAAAAGGCCCAATGCCCTATGGGAAGCTTTTATAATTTGGGCAATGTTACGCCTTGCTGGCCCATATATTTTCCCGCTCTATCGGCATAGCTGGTTTCGCAACGCTCATTTCCTTTTAGGAATAAAAATTGGCAAGCGCCTTCATTTGCATAAATTTTAGCGGGCAGCGGCGTGGTGTTTGAAAATTCTAATGTCACATGACCCTCCCACCCTGGTTCGAGCGGCGTAACATTAACGATGATACCGCAGCGCGCATAGGTGGATTTGCCCAAACAGATAACCAATACATCCTCTGGTATGCGGAAATATTCCACCGTTCTGGCCAAGGCAAAACTATTGGGCGGTATGATACAGCAATCGGTTTTTTTATCGACAAAGCTATCTGGATCAAATTCTTTGGGATCGACTATGGATGAATTCACATTGGTGAAAATCTTAAATTCATCGGCTACGCGCGCATCATAACCATAAGAAGATAGGCCATAGCTAATACATCCATCGCGCCGCTGAGCTTCTGTAAATGGCTCTATCATATTGTCGCTTTGGGCTTTACCTCTGATCCATTTATCCGATAATATGCTCATTATATTCCTCTAATTTTAAGCTAAGTTCTTTGGGCCAAACGCATCGGGCAAAATTTCCGATAATGTGTAGCGGCTATATCCGCCAACGTGCAGACAATAAATGGGTGTATCAATATTTGTCACATCAGAAACTTCTTTGATAATCTGACGGCATCGGCCGCACGGCGTGCTGGCTTTTTCATCGAGTATTGCTTTGCCGCTATGATCGGGTTTGCCGCCCGCAAGCGCTATGGCCGTGATATGTTTTAATTTGGATTGGCTATTGGCCGATGCAATGGCAACCGTTTCAGCACATAGCGAGAGACCATAGCTGGCATTTTCAAAATTACTGCCAGTGATGATGCTGCCATCGTCCAATAAAAGTGCCGCGCCAACATGATAGGATGAATAGGGCGCATAGGCATTGCTGCTGGCATCATGGGCTGCTTGTAATATCTCTTCTATAGCGTTCATCGCAGCACAACCCAAGGCACAGGACTATCTATACCATCTATGGTGCGCGCATCATTGGCCGTCCACATTTTCCACGGCTGCGCTGTGTAAGATGGCACAAAATAATTGCCCTGCGTCCACATATTTCGATTGATAGCAGCGCTTATATTATAATGGCCTTCGAAATCAGCGGATAATAATAATATGGCAGGTTTTTCAAGATGCAGTTCAATCTGTCCTAAAAAGGTGCTAATTTCTGATAATATTAAGGCACGCGTGGGCTTGCTTTTGCAATTGTCCGAAAATCCAATTTTGACCGCAGGGGGCAGGGCATTGGGATCGCGCGGTACGGTTGTGTTAAATAATGTCGCTTGATCAGATGCTAATCGGCACACATCAAAATAATGTACAGCACCATAGCGTATTCCGGCATCTTTGACGCCCGCCAAATTGGTAGCAAAACTCTCATCGCGTTTATCGGTGCTTTGGCTGGCGGTAAGATATGCAAAATCCACGCCTTTTGCGCCAAGGGTTGACCATGTCGGATTGCCATGGCTTTCATCAACCAACACGCCTTGTAGTGCATAAGTATCGCGCGATGGAGCCCAGCCTTTTGCTAGCGAATAAAATATATAAAGTATCAGCAGAATCACTATGATAGTGACCAATGTTAATTTACCTCTGCGCCCCGCTAACATTTTATACCCCTTTAGCCTTTGATATGCAAAACACAGATAAGAGTAAACAGGCGTCTTGCCGTTGCAAAATCAACATTGATTTTCCCCGACAATCTCTCAATCAATAATTCAGCAGCTTCATTATGGATGGCTCTGCGCGCCATATCAATGGTTTCTATCTCCGCTGCGGTTGATTTGCGTATGGCGAGATAATAGCTGTCACAAATGGCGAAATAATCTTTTATTGGACGCCTGAAGCGTGCCAATCCAAATATCAATGTTTCCAATTGTTCATCATCTTGCGTTCTGATGTCCCAAATCAGCCGCCCTTCTTGAACACTCAATTGCAAATTATAGGGGCCAGCATAATCATCCGCATAGCTTTTTTGCGGTTCAAATATATTATCTTCGATTAAATCGAAAATCGCGATGCGTCGTTCTTGTTCAATATCAGCATTGCGCCACAAAATGGTGCTTTCGTCTAATTCAACTTTTGCGATGCGCTGGCTGATGTTATTGTGGTTCATATTTTTGTGATAGCTTGTATAGAGATTGTAACAAGTAATATTTATGCAGTAAAAAATTTATCCACAATTCATCCACCATTCTACCCACTCTTATATTATTTTCTATGGCTTGCGCTGAAAGCATATATGTTTGATTATACATTATGGCCGAACCAATTAGCATCAATGATAATATCGAAGACGAACCAACACAGCTCCCCCATAATATTGAGGCAGAGGCTGCGTTCTTGGGGGCTATCTTAATCGATAATCGGGTATTGGAAGAGGTGCAGATAAAGCTGCAACCGGAACATTTTTTTGAACCGCTGCATGGCCGAATCTTTGATCAAATATTGCGCCTTGTTGATCGCTCTATGGTGGTGACGCCGATTACGCTGAAACCTTTTTTCGAATCCGATGAAACGATGAAAGAGCTTGGCGGCGCGGGCTATTTGGTGAAAATGACCGCCGATGGCGCAGGTTTGATTGGCGCGCGTGATTTCGCCCAGCAAATATATGATTTGGCATTATTGCGCGAATTAGTATCGGTGGGCCGCACATTGGTCGATGAAGCTCTAGACACGAGCGAGAGCGTTGATCCTAAAGCGCAAATCGAAAATGC
Organism: uncultured Sphingorhabdus sp.; assembly: GCA_947492905.1. Classification (GTDB taxonomy): domain Bacteria; phylum Pseudomonadota; class Alphaproteobacteria; order Sphingomonadales; family Sphingomonadaceae; genus Sphingorhabdus_B. Next base: position 1,092,835 of record CANLOL010000001.1, read on the forward strand.
GGAAAGCGCGCTTTATAAAGTAGCCGATGGCGAAGGCGAACAAGGCAGCGTTAAAAGCTTTATCTCAGCATCTACCGATGCGATTGCGAATGTTAAAAAAGCCCTTGAATCGGGCGGCGGATTATCGGGTATTACCACGGGCCTGAACAGTGTGAACACCAAAATGGGCGGCCTGCATAATAGTGATTTAATCATATTGGCGGGGCGTCCGGGTATGGGCAAAACCGCTTTTGCTACCAATGTCGCTTTTAATGCTGCGAGCCGCTATGCTCGCGATAAAGCCGATGGTATCGATATGGAAAAAACCGTCGGTGCCAAAGTGGCTTTCTTTAGCTTAGAGATGTCGGCCGATCAGCTGGCAACGCGTATTTTGGCCGAACAATCGGGTATCAGCTCAGAAGCCTTGCGCATGGGTAAAATCAGCCGAGAGGAATTTCGGGAATTATCGCGCGCCTCGCGCGAACTCCAAGAATTACCTTTGTTCATTGATGATACGCCTGCGCTCTCTATTGCGGCACTGCGTACCCGCGCACGCAGATTGCAGCGCCGCCATGATATTGGCTTGATTGTAGTTGATTATCTTCAGCTCTTGCAAGGTTCTGGCCGCGCCAATGATAATCGTGTGAATGAGATTTCCGAAATTAGCCGTGGTTTGAAAACGCTGGCTAAGGAATTAAATGTTCCGGTGATTGCGCTATCGCAGCTCAGCCGTGCGGTGGAACAGCGCGAAGATAAAACGCCGATGCTATCGGATTTGCGCGAATCTGGCTCGATTGAACAAGATGCGGATATTGTGTTGTTCGTATATCGCGAAGATTATTATATCGCATCCAAACAGCCCAAAGAACCCGTGGATGGGGATGATCCGAAAATCCACGAAGCCTATGAACAATGGCGATTGGATATGGAGCGGGTTTACGGTCTGGCTGAACTTGGCGTTGCCAAATCGCGGCATGGTTCAACGGGCAAAGTGCGTATGAAATTTGAAGCGAAAATTACGCGATTCTCTGACTTGGCGGACGATAGCTATCAGGACGATCAATATGATGGGTAAGAAAGCGATCTTAATAACCTTTTTGATGGTTACTTTATCACTTTTCACATATTCATTTTTTGAGTCTAAGAAATTTTTTGGTCCTATTGAGATGGGAGGCGAGAAGACGCCATCAGGCTATTTTCCGTTGGAGCTATACGAACGCACACAGGGATGTAATTTTTTTGGAAATGGGTTTAAAAAATGGCCCATTCTGGATGATTTTACCGACAAATGGTATAGTGAGTATCCGATTGCAACGGGTCTAAAGCCAATTTACGACCAAAAAGTTAGTAATGATGATTATGTTATAAGATTTATTTGGATCACAAGTTTTGATGACAGTGCTGTTATAACAGTTTCAAGATCGGGCAGTAAAAATAGGTTGAATGCTAGTCGGTTTAGCTACCAAGGTCTAGATGATGAGAAGAGAGCTATAGACAGCATTGCACGTGATTTGAGTGACATAGAAACAGATTCTTTAATGTCTTTGTTCATTAAACAAAAAATAAAAGAACAGTCTTTTCGTGATTGTAATTTAGGAATTGATGGTGCGCAATGGATAGTCGAAATTGCTGATAAAGATGGATATTATTTTGTTGATCGTTGGTCACCGGATAAAGGGCCTATTTACGATGTCGGCATAGCGATGTTGGGATTGAGCGGGTGGACTTTCAAAGAAATTTATTAATCGCGGCATCCGCTATAAGCTTTTTCATAAGTCTTCCCCCAGCAGCGCTGAAATGATTCAAGCACATGCAAATTTGGCGGCCAATCCATTTGTATTATCTTACCATCTGGGGCCTTGAAACTCACACGTTTTTCTGGCGTGGGAAGTGCTTTCAATCTTTGTATAGCTATATCAAATCTCTTACGGTCGTTGTTTAAAAAAGCAATGGTACCATCGACATAATGGTTCCAGCCAAAATCATCAAAGTCCTGTGGCTCATATGTTAAACTAAATAGATCAATGGCCTGCTGTGTTTGCCCAGCAAAAGCACGTAATTGCCCCTCATGCCAATATAGAATATTTTCATGCGAACGTTTGTGGAAACGCCATTCGCGGATTAATTCAGCCGCTTCTAAGTCACACCCTTTGCTGGATAGTGCGCGCCACCCGCCTTTTAGATCTTGATCAAATTTCTGCAGATCCAATGCCAACATAGCATCCAAATCATAGCTGCAATCAACAGCTTTTGGTTCTGCGGCCTGCGCAGTGCTTAAAAGTAAAAGAGACGAGAATAATATAGACATTAGCAGTTAGGCTAATGCTAGTTGCAAGTCCTGTAAAGCCTGACCCTAGAAAATAGGATCATTCGCTCCATCATCATCGGCATTTGGAATAGCACTTGCCGGTGCATGGATACCGCATTCAACCTTATCCCAGCCTTTCCAACGGCCAGAGCGCGGGTCTTCGCCTTCGGCAACTTTGCTGGTGCAGGGCGAGCAACCGATGGAAGGATAGCCTTGTTCCACTAATGGATGCGGCGGCAGATCATGTTCGATGATATAGGCATCCAATTGCTCTTTGGTCCAATCGGCCAGCGGATTGATTTTGAGACGCCCTTGGGCATCACTAGTATCAATTTCAAAGCGCGGCAGAGCATTGCGGGTTTTGGATTGGAAACCTTTACGCCCGCTGATGGAGGCATCATATTTTGCCATCTCTTTTTCGAGCGGCAGCACTTTACGAATATGGCAACAGCCATCGGGATCAAACGACCAGCGCAGCCCATTGCCATCCTTATCCTCTATATCACCAACTTCGGGGGTTAGGTTGATAAGGTTTAATCCAAAGCGCTCCACCAACAAATCGCGATATGCTAATGTTTCGGGAAAATGCTTGCCCGTGTCTAAAAATATCACAGGAATGTCACGATTAACTTGCGAAACAAGATGAAGCAAAATCGCACTTTCCGCGCCAAATGACGACACAAGAGCAATATCCCCTGCGATGCCATCTTCGAACACAGAAGTCAGCATTTCATTGGTGCTACGCCCCCGAAACATATTGTTCAGGCGCACCGCGTCGGTGGGCTTGAAACGGGCGCCGCTATCTATTCTATCAATAGTGCGATCGTGAGATGCTATTGTGCTTTCCGCGTTCATATCAATTTCCGTGGCGCAAATTCCAAACAGGATTTTGACCATCAACTGTGCCTTGATAAACAGCATCAAAACGCTTCAGAACCGCATCAACCTGATCGGCTTTTAGAGGTTTTTCAGGGGCAAAGCTGTCAAAACCGCAGCGGTGCATATAGCGGATTTGGTCAAGCAAGACATCGCCTTGCGCGCGCAATTCACCATCATAGCCAGCTTCACGCAATACCCGTGCTGCGCTATAACCGCGGCCATCGGTAAAGGCAGGAAAGCTAATTTCTACCATCGCAATACGATCCAGATTAGGCAATAATTGCCGTGCATCTTCGCCGACTTCGATACGCACAGCCGTCGCATTGCTATTGCCCAAAAATTCTTCGATAGAAACGGGCGCTTCACTTACGGGGCTATCATCGCGCAGGGAAAATATATCAGTCATATAAAGCCTCCTTAAACGGTGCCATGCCAACACGGCGATAGGTGTCAACGAAACGTTCATCGCCCTCGCGCTCTTTCAAATAGACATTGGTGGCTTTTTCAACAGCATCGACAATGCCGTCTTCGTCAAACCCTGGACCTGTGATTTTGGCAAGGCTCACATCTTCTGCGCCGCTGCCGCCCAATGACAATTGGTAATTTTCAACGCCTTTGCGATCGACACCCAAAATGCCGATATGGCCAGCATGGTGATGACCACAAGCATTGATACAGCCAGAGATTTTCAACTTTAATTCGCCAAGCTCTTTTTGTTTGCCAACATCGGAAAAACGCTGTGCAATTTTTTGGGCCACAGGAATGGAACGGGCATTGGCTAGGCTGCAATAATCAAGGCCGGGACAAGCAATCATATCGCTTATCAAATCAAGATTTGGTGTTGCAAGCCCTGCTTCGTCAAGCTTTTGCCAGAGCGTATAAAGGTCTGATTTTTTCACATGCGGCAGCACGATATTTTGTGCATGCGTCACGCGTAATTCATCAAAGCTATATTCTTTAGCAAGATCAGCCATCACATCAATTTGCGCGGATGTTGCATCGCCGGGAATGCCGCCAATGGGTTTGAGCGAAATATTGGCAATCGCATAACCAGATTGTTTATGCGTTTTGACATTTTGATCGACCCATATTGCGAAATCAGGATCGGATAGATCCAAATCATCGGATGCGGATTTATCATAGTCAGGGTCTTGGAAGAATGTTGTGATACGCTCTAGCTCGGCCTTTGGAGGATCAAGATTAAGCGTTTTAATATGCTTAAATTCTTCCTCAACTTGGCGGGTATATTCATCTTTGCCCAATTCATGGACCAAGATTTTGATACGCGCTTTATATTTATTATCACGGCGACCATAGCGGTTATAAACGCGCAAGCAGGCCTCGGCATAGCTAACCAAATCATCGGCCGCGACAAAGTCACGCACCATAGGGCCAATCATCGGTGTGCGACCCATACCGCCGCCAACGAAAAATCTAGCACCCAATTCGCCAGCATCATTGCGCACCAATTGGATGCCAATATCATGCAGGCGCATAGCAGCGCGATCTTCTTCGGACGCGATAACTGCGAATTTAAATTTACGCGGCAAATGCGCAAATTCAGGGTGGAATGTTGACCATTGGCGCAGCAATTCTGCCCAAGGACGCGGATCGGTCACTTCATCGGCGGCTGCTCCAGCATATTGGTCAGAGCTAATATTGCGGATACAATTGCCAGATGTTTGGATGGCGTGCATCTCAACGCTGGCCAAATCAGCTAATAAATCAGGTGTTTGATCGAGCTGTATCCAATTATATTGAATATTTTGGCGCGTGGTAAAATGACCATAATCGCGGTCATATTTGCGGGCAATATGCGCCAACATCTTCATTTGCTCGCTGTTCAATGTGCCATATGGAATGGCAACGCGCAGCATATAAGCATGCAATTGAAGATATAATCCATTTTGCAATCTCAGCGGCTTGAACTGATCTTCGGTAATTTCTCCCGCAAGACGGCGTTCTACTTGATCGCGAAATTCGGCAACGCGGGCATCGACAATGCTCTGGTCATATTGATCATATTTATACATGTTAAACTACCTTATCTATGGCGCTAGCATCATTGGGTTTTAGGGTTAAATCTGGGCGCACCGTTGGGCCAAGCGCGCGAACGCGGTCTTTAATATGGCCGGGGCGCGGCGTGCCAGCATCTTCATCGCCATCAATAATATAGGCTGAATTAACGCGTTGCGCTTCTTGTTCGGCGGCTAAAATCGCTTCGCCTTCTTCGCCAACATCGACAGCATCCTCTATATTGATGGACCAATCTTTGCCAGTCCACCATGTGACTAGGCCGCTTTTTAAGTCATTGCCCGTGAGCAATTTCATGACATTTTCTCCGTTTTTTCTAATGCGATATTGTCTGTTTCACCGATAAGTTTTCTTATCCGTGATGCGCTAAAATCATGCGCTGCTAATGATGTTTGCACGACATCACCAACAATGATGAGAGCAGGGCTTTTGATATGATTGCGCTGCATCATATCCCCTAAATCGGTAAGCAGGCTCTGATAGGCGCGGCTGTCGCTGCGTGTGCCTTTTTCCAAAACAGCCACAGGCGTATCGGGCGATAATCCATCGGCAATTAATTTTTCGGATATAGCATCGGCGGTTGCAACACCCATATAGATAACCAGCGTTCGGCCTTTACCGGCAAGGCCTGCCCAATTTTGATCAGACAATCCTTTGCACTGTCCTGCTACAAATGTCACGGCGCTTGCATGATCGCGGTGGGTGAGGGGCATTAAATATTCAGCAGCTCCGCCAACGGCCGCGCTAATACCCGGCACGACTTCGACACTAATTCCAGCAGCACGGCAATCTTCGACTTCTTCGCCGCCGCGTCCGAAAATAAAAGGATCACCGCCTTTTAGGCGAATGACATCATGGCCCTGTAGTGCATATTGCACTAGCATGCTGTTGATTTGATCTTGGGGAACGCTATGGCGCGATCTTTTTTTGGCTACGGAAATTTTAATCGCATCCGCTGGGATTAAATTCATAATCGCTTGATCGACCAATCCATCATGAATCACTAATGCTGCATTGCTGAGCAATTTGGCGGCTTTCACGGTCAGCAGATCAGGATCACCAGGGCCTGCGCCAACCAAATAAACGGTGCCATAGGATATTTTCGATTGTTCTTCCATTATGCCTATATGATATATCTATGCCATATTTGCAAAACAGGATAATTTTGCAGCGCGATAGAAGGGCTTTATTGTCTATCTTAAGTCAGATAAATATATGATAAGGTGATATTATATTGTGAAAAAATATTATGATATTTATTTAGGCTGCGGCGTTTTGATCGCCTTGTTCATTTTCTGAACCATAATTATCATCTTTCAATCCAATGCCAATCATGGCTTTTGGCGTATCATGTTCTTCTGATGCTACTGGGTAGGCGCAATGATCGGCGCTATAAAATGCACCGGGGCGGCCATTTCCAGATAGACCCTTTCCGCCGATAGGGGCAGAGCTGGAAACTTTATGCGTTTCAGCATTCCAATTGACAATGCCTGCACGGCTATTGGCCCAAAATTGATCATATTGCGTGGCATCTCCGCCCAATAAAGATGCGCTTAATCCAAATCTGGTATTATTGGCTTCGATAATGGCTTCTTCAAACGTAGATACTCTGATGATTTGCAACAATGGCCCGAACAATTCTATATCGGGGCGCTCTGGCATATCGGTAACATCAATCAAACCGGGTGATACAAATGGGCGATCTTTTATGGGACGCTTCATGTGGAGAATGGGTTTGCCGCCATGACTCATGAGCGCCAGAAAGCTCTCGGTTAAGCCATCGGCTGCATCATTATCAATCAATGGTCCCATGAATGGAGGGGGGTCTCCATGGGGATCATTAATGATTAGACGGTCTGCTAATCTCTTTATCTCTGGTATAACCGTGTCATAAAGGCTATCTTTGATGATAAGACGCCGCGCTGAGGTGCATTTTTGCCCTGCGGATGCAAAGGCAGATTTAATAACGAGCACCGCTGCGCTGTAAACATCGGCAGTATCCCAAAAAATAATAGGATTATTGCCGCCCATTTCTAAGCTTAATATTTTGCCTGGGCGGTTCAAAAATTGGCGATTCACTTGAATGCCATTGTGTGCAGAGCCTGTGAAAAACACCCCATCAATTTCTGGATGTGCTGCAATTTTAGCGCCTACATCTGGCCCGCCATGTAGAACGCGAATAATTTCTTTTGGAATACCAGCGCGGTGCAAACAATCAGTGATGAATTGCCCAACAGCAGGGGTAAATTGGCTAGGCTTAAATATAATAGCATTACCCGCCAATAGCGCAGGAATGATATGGCCACATGGAATTGCGGCTGGTTCATTAAAAGATGTAATGACAGCAAATAGGCCATGCGGTTTATGACGCAGTGCTGCCTTTGAACCAGCAGCGCCATTCAATCTTCTTTGAGAGCTACGTTCGGCATAGGCTTTGATAGAAATATCGACTTTACCGATAATATCTTCAACCTCGGCGCGCGATTCCCAAATCGGCTTTCCTGTCTCTCTTGAGATTAGTTCAATCAGAGGTTCTGAATCTGTTTTCAGTCTGGTGGAGAATTTACGCACGGTTTCGATACGATCAGACAGTCCAAAAGAAGCCCATTTGCCCCAAGCTTCTCTGGCAATTGCGATTTCGCTATCAACATCGCCTTTATTGCCTGTCCATAGTTCGGCACCCGTCGCAGGTTCATATGATTTTATTGTGCTCAAAACTATGCCTAACCGTAAAAATCTGAAATGCTATTATGTAAAAACAGCTTTCATTTATAATATACAGTAACTGCACTAATCATATATGCTTACTATTTTATTAACGATGCAGGCTCTTGTAACGATAATATATTCATTCTTGATGCGCTGCGCCCATATGGCGAATATCTTCTATTTTTTGATATAAAATTTCCCAGTCATCATGCTGCGCAATATGCATCCAAATATGCTCCACCTCATCGATATGCATAGAGCAAGGCGCGGCACCAGACCAATATTCATGGCCATTTTCTGGGGCCTCATAGTCATTATATAGCATAATGAAAGCTTCATAATCTGAGCTTTTATATGAGATAGTATCAGATGAATTTGCGCTACGATGATGAAAGAAGAAATCATCAATCTTAATCTGCTCTTTCATCATAGCTTTTTCAGCAGCGCTGACGAGAGCGATGTCTTTTTCTGAACCTTGGGATTTAAGCCCCATTCGATTTAAAAATTTAGTGACAAAGGCGGAGCGGAATCGATCTGCAAATTTATCTAGCAGCGCGATTAGGGGTTCAGAATCGCATATCATGCGCAGCGCGATGGCAAGCTGTGCCAAATTCCAATGCATTGCCTCGGCTTGACGACCAAAAGCATAGAGTCGATTCTCATCAAAATAGGCTGCGGTAAACATCGGGTCCCAATGCGGGGTAAATCGCCAAGGACCATAATCAAAACTCTCGCCAGTAATATTCATATTATCGGTGTTGAGAACACCATGCACAAACCCTGCGACCATATAGCTTGCGGCTTGATCTGCTATGGCAAGGCTGACCAAATCAAATAATTGCGCGGCTGGATTATCACTGGGTGTTTCTCCATATAATTCGACCAAGCAATATTGCACCAAATTATTCATTAATGCTCTATTATCCTCAGCGGCAATGCGCTGAAAAGTACCAAATCTGATATGGCTATGGTTTAGCCGCACCATCACGGCGCTGCGGGTTGGCGATGGTTCATCACCACGCTCTAATTGCTCGCCCGTTTCAATGAGCGACAATGTTTTGGATGTATTGACGCCAAGGGCCTCTAGCATTTCAGTGGCCAAGATTTCACGGACACCACCTTTGAGAGTAAGGCGTCCATCGCCTTGGCGGCTATAGGGTGTCGTCCCGCTGCCCTTTGTGCCCAAATCCATCAACCTATTCAGATGATCGCGTAATTGGGCGAATAAAAAACCGCGCCCATCGCCAATATCAGGATTATAATAGCGAAATTGATGGCCATGATAGCGCATCGCAAGCGGCTGGGGTAAATTATCGGGCAAAACATTAAAGCGGCCAAAATGCTCTATCCATTTTTCATCGGACAGAGAATCGAGTCCAATGCTTTGCGCCCAATGATCGTTACGAAATCTCAATTTTGTCTCGGGGAATTGCGATGCTGCAACGGGATCAGCAATTTTATCGCCAAGGCTGGTGATTTTTGGATCAGCCCTGTAAGGGGATGGAGAGCAAGAAGATGCAGAGGTTTTAATTTTCATGAACATCATTTGGAGCGAGATCAGATAAATGGCAAGTGCAGCTGATTATAAAGATGGGTATTGGTGGTCCAATGATGGATTGCGTTTGCATTATAGAGATTATGCGCAAGGGACACATCAGAGCGATGAGAGGCCGCCGATCATTTGTTTGCCGGGGCTTACCCGCAATTGCCGTGATTTTGCGCCCGTGGCCGATGCCTTTGCCGATGAGTGGCGCGTAATAACCGTTGATTTTAGGGGACGCGGGGAGAGCGCTTACGCTAAAGATCCGATGAGCTATGTTCCGCTAACCTATGTTCAGGATTTAGAAGCCTTATTAGCAGAATTAAATTTGGAACATTATATTGCGCTAGGAACATCGCTTGGCGGTATTGTTACGATGCTCTCTTCGGCGACTATACAACGCAAAATGGTGGGAGCGATTATCAATGATATTGGCCCCGATATTGACCCGCGCGGATTAGAGCGTATCAAAAATTATGTGGGTCAAGGGCGCAGCTATGAAACTTGGGCGCATGCTGCGCGCGGCCTATCAGAAGGCGGGGACATTATGTTCCCAGATTATACGCTGAATGATTGGATTGGCTTTGCGAAAAAATGCTGCAAATTATCATCGAGTGGCCGTATAATCCTTGATTATGACAATCGTATATCTGAACCTTTCAAGGTGCAGGGCGGCGAAGCAGGTGTTGATCTTTGGCCAGCATTTAAGGGGCTTTCGGATATTCCTACATTAATATTACGCGGCGAAATATCGGATATTTTGAGCGCAGAAACAGCTGAGAAAATGGTCAAACAATTGCGCAAAGCTACATTATCGACGATTAAAAATGTGGGGCATTGCCCCGCGCTAGATGAAAAAGATTCTGTTGCTGCTATTGCGCAATTTTTATCGGTTATAAAATAAATAGAAATAATTGGATTATGGGGTCTATCGTGAAACCAGCAAAAATATTACATCTTCACAGCAGTTTTGATCTGGGCGGCAAAGAAGCGCGCGCGGTGCAATTGATGAATAAATTTGGCAAAGCGGCGCACCATACTATTATATCCGCTGTGCCCGATGCTATGTCAGCAGCCAAAGCTATTGATAGCAAAATAGCAGTGGAATTTCCCAATGAAGATTATGGTGAATGCCCTGCGCTGCATGGTAAACCATCGCTTAGCCGCTACCGCGAAATTAGCGATTATATGAAACAATTTGATCTCATATTATCCTATAATTGGGGATCAATGGATGGCGTTATGGCGCATACAATTTATGGAAAGAAAAAAGGGTTAGCGCCGCTTATCCATCATGAAGATGGTTTTAATCATGATGAGATTGAAAAATTAAATTGGAAACGTAATGTTTTCCGCTCGATCGCATTACAGCGCGTCCATAGCGTGATAGTCCCATCGACGATTTTAGAAAATATCGCCATAAAAACATGGAAACAGCCTAGCGGACGGGTGATAAGAATTGCCAATGGCATAGCCCTTAAAAACTATGCAAAGAAAGCGCAATTCGGGTCATTTCCCGGTCTCAAAAAACGCGATGGTGAGGTTATCGTTGGCACAGTAGCGGGATTGCGCCCAGTTAAAAATCTTACCAAAATGGTGCGCGCTGTTGCTGCGGCTGGCGATCATGTTAAATTGGCTGTAGCTGGCGAAGGCCCTGATAGAGAGGCTATTGAAGCAGAGGCCAAGCGCCTTGGTATCGAAGATAATATTATCATGCCGGGCTTTTTGCGCGACCCATCGCGCTTTATCGGTTTGTTTGATATTTTTGCTTTATCCTCATTGAGCGAGCAATTTCCGATTTCATTGGCCGAGGCAATGGCGGCGGGGGTTCCCGCTTTATCAACTGATGTTGGCGATGTGCGCAATATGGTCAGCGATGCCAATGCGGATTATATTATCGATCGCAATGATGATGATGCTTATAATGCGGCGTTACAGGCTCTGGCTAATGATGAACAATTGCGCCAAAAAATTGGTCAGGATAATCAAGTTAAGGCGCAAATAGAGTTTGACGAAAAGACTATGATTGCCAGATATATAAAGATATATGGCATGGCCATGGGACGTCCTAATTTTGCGAAGTAAAGTCATATATAGCCATAATTTATAATTCTTAATGCCATCTCAATTAAAGCATTGCTTTCCTATAGAGGACAGGCAATAAGCTTGACGAAACTACGGGGGAAGTGTGTGTTCAAAGGTTTAAAACCGATCCTATATGCCGGCAAAGAAGTATGGCCGCTTATCGAAGGTGGTAAAGGTGTTTCTGCGACCAATCATGCTAGCGCGGGTGCTTGGGCTGCTGCTGGTGGAATTGGTACTGTTTCTGCGGTTAATGCTGATAGCTATGATGAAAATGGCGATGTAATCCCTCAAATTTATCACGGCAAAACACGCGGTGAACGGCATCGCGAACTTATCCAATATGGTATCGATGGAGCTGTGACTCAGGTCAAAAAAGCTTTTGAATTATCGGGTGGTAAGGGCGCCATAAATATCAATGTATTGTGGGAAATGGGCGGCGCAGAAGAAATTTTGCATGGCGTATTAGAGCGCACAAAAGGCATGGTTGCTGGCGTAACATGCGGGGCAGGGATGCCCTATAAATTATCTGAAATCGCCAAACAATATGGCGTGCATTATCTGCCTATTATCAGCAGCGCACGGGCATTTCGCGCGCTTTGGAAACGTTCCTATAAAAAAGTTCCTGAATATTTAGCAGCCGTTGTTTATGAAGATCCTTGGCTCGCCGGTGGGCATAATGGCCTATCGAATGCCGAAGACCCAAGACAGCCGCAAGACCCGAAACCGCGCGTAAAAGATTTACGCGATGTCATGCGCAAAGAGGGTATATCGGATGATGTGCCGATCATTATGGCGGGCGGTGTCTGGTTCTTGCGCGATTGGGCGGATTGGATTGACAATGAAGAATTAGGGCAAATAGCTTTCCAATATGGCACGCGACCATTATTGACCAAAGAAAGCCCTATCCCCGACCGTTGGAAAGACAAATTAACCGACATTAAAGAGGGTGATGTTTTACTGCATAAATTCTCACCCACTGGATTTTATTCTAGCGCCGTTAAAACGGAATTTTTGATGGATTTAGATGCTCGGTCTAAGCGTCAGATTCTCTATGGCAAAGAGCGATGCGAGACCTATGCATCACAATTGGATGTTGGCGTTAAAGGCAAAAATTTTTGGGTGAGCGGTGAAGATTTGGGACGCGCGCGCCAATGGGTGGCTGCTGGTTTTACCAAGGCCTTAAAGACACCAGACAATAGTTTGGTATTTGTCACCGAAGAAGATTCCGAAATCATTCGCAAAGATCAAAAAGATTGTATGGGCTGCTTATCGCATTGCGCTTTTTCATCATGGAAAGATCATGATAATTTCACCACAGGCCGCCTTGCTGATCCGCGCAGTTTTTGTATTCAAAAATCCTTACAAGATATTGCCCATGGCGGCGATCCAGAACAAAATCTAATGTTTGCTGGGCATGCGGCCTATAATTTTAGCACCGACCCATTTTATTCAAATGGATTTGTTCCAACGGTGAAGCAATTGGTGGATCGCATTTTAACGGGCGACTAAATGTCTTCTTATAGCATCATATTAGATGATCTGAGCCGTGAAGATGTACGGGCTTTGATTAGCTCTCATGTGTCTAATATGCATAATACAACTCCCACAGAATTTGCATTTGCTATGGATGTTGATGCCCTAAAAGCTGATGATATTGATGTATGGACATTGTGGGATAGAGATATTCTGATGGGATGCGGTGCGCTGCATCAATTGAATAGCTCTCATGGTGAGATTAAATCTATGCGCACCCATGTGGATTTTTTGCGGCGCGGCGTTGCGGCTCTATTATTGGATCATATTATATCCGAAGCGCGCGCAAGAGATTATAATATAATATCCCTAGAAACCGGCACTGCGGCAGAATTTGAACCTGCTGTTCAACTCTATAAAAAATATGGTTTCCAAAAAGGAGGGGCCTTCGCCGATTATGGTGAAAGCCCCTACAATCAATTTTATCATTTAACGCTCTAAGGCGGTATTTAGCTGTCAAGATTCCCTATGCTTTTGCTGTCAAGATCCCCTAAGCTTTAGCTATCGAGATCCCACGCGCGCTCACCATGGTTTGCAATGTCTAATCCATCGCGCTCATCATCTTCGCTAACGCGCATTGGGATGACCATGGAAATCGCCAGAGCCAGAAGCACGCTGCCGAAAGCTGACCAAAGCGCGACTGAACCGATGCCGATAATTTGGATAACGAATTGACCCATCATAGAGCCGTCATCGCCATAACCAACGCCGCCAAATGATTCGCTCATTAAGAAAGCGACGAGCAAAGAACCCAGCATACCGCCAACGCCGTGAACAGCGAAAACATCAAGTGAATCATCAATCTTCATTTTGTTTTTGACCAAGCCAATGGCAAAATAACAGATGATCGCTGCCAACAGACCGATTACGATAGCACCGCCTGCGGATACGTTTAGCGCCGCCGGTGTGATGGTAGCAAGGCCCGCAATCGCGCCCGTTGCCCAACCCACAGTTGTTGGTTTGCCAATCTTAATTTTCTCAATCAAAATCCAAACCAGCGAAGCCACTGATGCTGCTAAATGTGTGTTCAAAATGGCCGATGAAGCATCATCATTAGCCGCTACCGCGCTGCCGCCATTAAAGCCGAACCAACCAACCCATAGCAAGGCTGCGCCAACAAATGTAAGCGCAGGGCTATGCGGTAACATCATTGATTTGGGCCAACCCGTGCGCTTGCCAACCAGCATAGCAGCAACCAATGCAGAGACACCCGCTGTGGTATGCACAACGATACCGCCAGCGAAATCAACAACGCCAATTTCTGCAAGCCAGCCGCCGCCCCATACCCAATGGGCTACAGGAGCATAAACAATTAAGCCCCATAGTGCACAGAATGCCACGACCCAACCAAACCGTGCGCGCTCTACCCATGCACCAACCATCAAGGCGGGCGTAATAACCGCAAAGGCCATTTGGAAGATTGCAAAGGTGCTTTCTGGAATTAATAATCCATCGCGTACATTGCCCAAAACGATAAGCATCCAAGCATTACCGCCACCAATGATACCATTGCTGACATCACCAAAGGCCAATGTATATCCGACAATCACCCACAAAATAGAAGCTATAGCCGCCACTGCGCCGCATTGGATCAGTACCGATAGAAAGTTTTTTGATCGCACAAGGCCACCATAAAATAAGGCAAGGCCTGGTAAAGTCATCAGCAATACCAAAGCAGTAGAGGATAATATCCAAGCAGTATCGCCGCTATCGGCTGCATCAATTTGTGCCAAATCAACAGCTTCTTGCGCAAATGATGGCATATTGGCGAATATTGTAGACAGCGTGATAGCTGCAAATATTTTGCGTAACATGAACTAAAATTCCCCTACTAAACATAATGCTAACGCATGATTATCAGATACTGATTTCAAGGTTATGCTTATAAATAATTTATTGTTATAAATTCACTTAAACATATAGAATCAAATTATAAAGCTATTTTATAGCCGCCAGTGAAAATAATTGTTGAAAAATATGGGGCATGAGACCCGACAATTGCTTAAACTCTAGTCTTTAAACTCAAGACCTTAAACTCTGGCTATTTCCTAGGAAAGGCCATCCAATATCTGATCGGGCGGTCGATGCCCATCGGCCCAAACGCGAATATTGGCGATAACTCGCTCTCCTGATGCTGTGCGTCCTTCAAATGTTGCGCTGCCCATATGCGGCAGTAATACGACATTGGCCAGAGCAAGCAGACGTTTATCCACCGCTGGTTCATGGGTATAAACATCTAGGCCAGCGCCAGCAATTTGCTCTTTCTCTAAAGCCTCGATTAGAGCATTTTCATCAATAATCTCGCCGCGCGATGTGTTGATAATATAGGCATTGCTGCGCATTAATGCTATTCTGTCCGCATTAATCAGATTATCGGTTTCGCGCGTTAAGGGGCAATGTATCGAAATAATATCGCTGCGCGCTATCAGGCGATCAATATCTTCTTCATAGCTAATGCCCAATTCATCTTCGCTCGAAGCTGGCAGCCTTTTGCGCTTATTATAGAGTATCGATAATCCCAATGCTTTGGCGCGGCGAGAAACGGCTTCTCCGATACGGCCAAAACCAATGATGCCAAGTGTTTTGCCGCTTATCCTATGGCCAAGCATAGAAGATGGGTCCCATCCTTGCCAATCGCCAGAGCGCATTAATTTTTCGCCCTCTGCTAGGCGGCGCGGGACAGACAATATTAATGCCATCGTCAAATCTGCTGTATCATCTGTGAATACGCCGGGCGTGTTGGTAACGATAATATTGCGTTTTTTCGCAGCTGCTAAATCAATATGATTTACACCAGAGCCGAAATTGGCGATTAATTTAACGCTATCGGGCAAACATTCTATGAAATCTGCGTCAATTGTATCGGTGACCGTAGGAACCAACACTTCTTTATTGGCCAAACCATCGATGATTTCTTTTTGTGTCATCGCATGATCATCTGTGTTAAAATCACAATTAAATAATTGCGCCATTCTCTCTTCGACGGCGGGCAATAGCTTGCGCGTAACGAGGACATTTGGTTTTACTGATCTTTTGCCTTGATTCATTTACCCTAATTTACTTTCTTTTACGCAAACCTATATTTCTCTATCTTGTGCAATGTTATATTTTTATTTTATAGAGAATAAAATCTCAGAGGAATAGCAATTAATATGACTATCAAATCCCTTAGCATATCAGCGTCAACGATACGCTATGTAATATTATTGTCCGTGGCAATTTTATTTGGATTATCCATGAGCGTTTCCGTGGATGCTCAAAATAAGCGCAAGACACCTTATTGGGCATCTATTGATGAACCAGAAGCACGGATGCGCACTGGCCCTAGCACTGAATATCCGGTGAAATGGGTCTATAAGCGCGAAAAGCTTCCCATTAAAGTCATTGATATTCATCAAGACTGGCGCAAGATAGAAGACCCTGATGGCGATCAAGGTTGGATGCATGTGCGCTTGCTTAGCCCTGTGCGCACCGCCATGGTGATTGGCAAATCTAATGCCGAATTATTAGATGAGCCGTCTCCTAACGCCAGAGTAGCATGGCGTGCAGAGCCCGGCGTAGTGGGCCGTATCGAAGATTGCAAAGATGGATATTGCCGCATGGATGTAGCGGGCCGCGCAGGATATATTGATGTTCGCAAAATTATGGGCGAAGAAAAAATCTAACGCCCATAAATATTATATAAGACCAAATAAAATCAGGCCAAAACCTATTACATAATCTCTATGGCTATGGCCGTAGCTTCCCCGCCGCCAATACAGAGGCTGGCAACGCCTTTGGTTTTGCCTTGTGTTTTTAACGCATTGATAAGCGTCACCAATATACGTGTGCCCGATGCACCAATGGGGTGACCCAATGCTGTCGCACCGCCATTGACGTTAATCTTATCGTGCGAAATACCCAAATCATGCATGGCAAACATAGCAACGCAAGCAAAGGCTTCGTTCACTTCGAACAATTCCACATCATTGATTGACCAACCTGCACGCTCCAAACATTTTTGAATAGCGCCTACCGGTGCAGTGGTGAATGCGGATGGTTCATGCGCATGCGCTGCATGGGATACGATACGGGCGATAGGTTTCGCGCCTTTTTCTTTTGCGGCGCTTTCGCGGCTTAATACAATTGCTGCTGCACCATCAGAAATTGAAGAGCTGGTAGCGGCTGTAATTGTGCCATCTTTGGCAAAGGCTGGGCGTAGCGACGGTATTTTATCGGGGCGACCACGGCTAGGAGCTTCGTCAGTATCGACAACCACATCGCCTTTGCGACCTGATATTGTAACGGGTACAACTTCATCGGCAAATGCACCGCTCTCAATAGCTGCTTTAGCGCGTTCCAATGATGTTATAGAATATTGATCCATACTCTCGCGGGTTAATTGATATTCATTCGCTGTATCTTGGGCAAATGTTCCCATAGCGCGGCCCTCTTCATAGGCATCTTCCAGACCATCTAGGAACATATGGTCATAGGCCGTATCATGGCCGATGCGCGCACCGCTGCGATGTTTTTTGAGCAAATAAGGAGCATTGGTCATGCTTTCCATACCGCCAGCAATCATAAAATCTACCGAGCCAGCCGCCAGAGCTTCTGCACTCATAATGACGGTTTGCATGCCTGATCCGCATACTTTGTTGACGGTGGTTGCTTGGACGGATTTGGGCAGCCCTGCGTTTAATGCTGCTTGGCGAGCAGGCGCTTGGCCCAAGCCTGCGGGCAGAACGCAGCCCATATAGATGCGGTCAAAATCTGCGCCATCAATGCCTGATCTCTCTACGGCTGCTTTAACGGCAGTAGACCCCAAATGCGTTGCGCTGGCATCTGATAATGCGCCTTGCATAGCGCCCATTGGAGTGCGGGCATAAGATAGTATTACAACGGAATCAGATTGGCTCATTGGGAATCCTTTTCAATGGGGGTGATGGTAATTCTATAATGTTGCAGATGGTTGTTTGCAATTCATCATTCATATTTATTTGATCGGCGCTAATTTTTTTCAATCCCATAAAGAAAGTTTCTTTTTGCAATCTTATTAAACTGCTCTATAAATTCATTAAAGTAGGAGAGATATTATGAGTGATACCATTAAAGCAGATATGCAAAACATATTGGAAAAGCAGCGTAAATCCTTTACCGCAGCTTTGCCTGAGCCCCTATCTATGCGCCAGGATAGGCTGGATCGCGCTATTGCGATGGTGCTCGATCATAAGGATGAATTTGCTAGCGCAGTCTCTGAAGATTTTGGCCATAGAAGCGTCGAGCAAACCTTGCTTACGGATATTATGCCATCGGTTAGCGCGCTTAAACATGCGAAAAAGCATTTGAATAGCTGGTCGCGCAATGAAAAACGCAAGCCTACTTTCCCATTGGGCATGATAGGATCAAAGGCCGAAGTGGTCTATCAACCTAAGGGCGTGGTCGGGGTGATTGCCCCTTGGAATTTCCCCGTTGGCATGGTGATGGTGCCGATGGCGGGTATATTAGCCGCTGGCAATCGCGCTATGATAAAGCCATCCGAATTTACGCCGCGCGTTTCAGAATTATTTGAGCAAATTGTTCCCAAATATTTTGCCGAAGAAGAAATGGCCGTCTTTACGGGGGAAGCTGATGTCGGACAGGCCTTTTCTGCGCTTGCTTTCGATCATATGATATTCACGGGTGCGACGTCGGTTGGCCGCCATATCATGCGGGCGGCTGCGGATAATTTGGTGCCTGTCACTTTGGAACTTGGCGGGAAATCGCCCACCATCATCGGGCGCAGTGCTGATACTAAAAAAGTGAGCGAGCGCGTTGCATTGGGCAAGATGATGAATGCTGGACAGATTTGCCTAGCGCCAGATTATCTAATGGTGGCTAAGGATCAAGAGAGCGATGTTATTGATGGATTAAAAGAGAGCGTGGCTTCTCAATATCCCACATTGCTGCACAATGATGATTATACATCGGTGGTCAATGGCCGCAATTATGAACGCCTGCAAAGCTATTTGGAAGATGCCAAAGAGAAAGGCGCGGAGCTTATCGAAGTCAATCCTGCCAATGAGGATTTTGAAAGCTCGAACGGTAATAAAATGCCGCTTACCATAGTGCGCAATGTCAATGATGATATGAAGGTCATGCAAGAAGAAATTTTTGGCCCCATATTGCCTATCATGACCTATGAAAGCATGGATGAGGTGGTAGATTATGTGAACGATCATGATCGCCCGCTGGGTCTATATTATTTCGGCAAAGATAAGGATGAAGAAAATCAAGTGCTCGATAAAACAATATCTGGCGGCGTGACGATTAATGATGTTATTTTCCATAATGCAATGGAAGACCTGCCCTTTGGGGGTGTTGGGCCATCGGGTATGGGCAATTATCATGGCTTTGATGGATTTAAGACATTCAGCCATACCAAAGCTGTGTATCGCCAAACGGGCGTTGATGTGGCTGCAATGGGCGGGTTTAAAGCGCCTTATGGCAAATCAACGCAATCCACATTGAATCGTGAATTGAAAAAATAAGGCGGCATAAATACGATATATGAGCCTCTTAAAACTAAGAGGCTCATTTTTGCATTGCATCCTATGCTGTGTCCCGCTAGTGAGACGCTCTATTTCGGATATTGGCGCCACCGCTAATATCTGCAAAAGGCGCCCCTGTGGTGGAATTGGTAGACGCGCCGCACTCAAAATGCGGTTCTTAACGGAGTGCCCGTTCGAGTCGGGCCAGGGGCACCATTTTCCAGATTTTATTGAACATGGACCTGTTTTATCCCTAATATTAAACGGATTCTGATTCAAATGGCAGTCGAATATAATCAAGAAATTGTTCTGTTGGAATTTCATTATCACCATAATATTTTATAAAGAGTGATTTAATATCCTCAAACCAGCGAGCCTCTCTCTCGGTTTGTGGTGGTAGTTTATGTTTATCCCCTAGAAATGCAGATTGCGCAAATATTGTAGCATTTACAATGCCTGCCTTTGGGATAAAGTCCATGATATGATCACCTGACCAGCCACAGAACCCCATTATAACGCAAAGTTCATAGAGCAATAAGTCCGTCTTACTAGGCGGAACGATATCAATTTCATAATTCACTGAATTACACCAAAATTCTATTTCGCCATCACCCATAATTGTCATTGTTTGATCTTTTTCACCAGTTTCTAGGTTGTAGCGAATACCAACCTGACCTCTTGAAGGAATTTCATACTGACTCTCATCATAACTAACCACAAACCTCAGTGGTTTTTCTGAATTATTTTCAAATATAGCTGTTGGCATATTCTGAAATATACTAGCTTATAAAAGAGTCGCAAGATATTATTATATCTGTGAACCTATAGAGTAGTTCTTAGGCTTAAAATAATTGGGGATATTGCTCTACTATGAACCTAGGATGCCAATTATTACATTTTGCGACAATTTTGGGTTTGCATTGACATAAGATTGCGACAATCATTGTCCATAAGGTTCATACGGTCAACGATAGATTGATTGCTTAATAGCCAAAGGATGAAGATATGAAATTTTTGAAACCCACTATAGCCACAATCGCTATTTTGCTCAGCGGAACAGCCTTGCATGCGATGCAAAATAAAGCCGATACGAACGGCGATAACATCTTAACCAAAGCAGAAGCAACTACCGCAGCCCAAGCTAGATTTGCGAAAATGGATGTAAATAGCGATGGCGTTATAAATTCGGCTGATGCGGATGCAAAAGCCGCTGAGCGATTTGCTAAGATGGATACGAATGGCGATGGCAGCGTTAGCGAGAACGAATTTATTGCGGCGCGCGAAGCCCGCAAAGCAGAGCGCCAAGCCAAAAAAGAAGCCAGACAGGCTGAGCGTAAAACTGCGCGTAAAGGCAAAAAAGGCAAAGGCAAGAAAGCGCGCCGCGGCAATCGCGGGGCACTGGCAATGTTGAAAAGAGCCGATACCAATGGTGATAATGCGGTAACGCAGGCAGAATTTATGGCGCATAGCGATGCTCGCTTTGCCAAGGTTGATGCCAATGGTGATGGTCAAATTACCAGAGAAGAACGCAAGGCAGCCCGTCAAGCGCGCAATGAAAAGCGCAAAGAACGCCGCGCGCAAAGACGTCAAAATGGATAAACCCTATCATTGTTGAAAAGCAATTCTCCCATATTGGCCAATTAAATAATATGGTCAAATAGGCTGAAGTGTGCCAATTTAACCCTTGGCGCCTTCAGCTTTTTTATCGAGATATTATATGGCACGCCCCCACATTTTATTAGTTGATGATGAACCCTCTATAAGAGAGCCGCTGGCTCAATATCTTGAGAAACAGGGTTTTCGGATTACCTCTTGCGAGAATGCCGCTTTGGCGCGTAGCGCATTGCTATCCTATCAGATAGAATTGGTGATTTTGGATATAATGATGCCTGGCGAAGATGGGCTAAGTCTATGCCGCAGCATAGCCTCTAACGATGGCCCGCCGGTCATATTATTATCAGCAAAAGACGAAGAAATGGACCGTATCATTGGCTTGGAAATTGGGGCTGATGATTATATCGCCAAACCATTTTCTCCGCGTGAATTGGTAGCGCGCATCAAAACCGTTTTACGCCGCGTTGGTGGTAATAAGATTAATGTTGATACAGAGCAAAAAGCCTATAGTTTTGATGGTTGGACGCTAAAAATCAGGGAGCAAAAATTGTTCAATCCTGAAGGTGTTTTAATAACGCTATCAACAGGAGAATACAATCTGCTTAAGATTTTTTTGGAACGCGCAGGCCAAGTTTTAGAGCGCGATCAATTGCTGGATTTAACCCAAGGTCGCGAGGCAGGGCCTTTTGATCGGGCTATAGATAATGCGATTAGCCGTCTGCGCCGCAAGATTGAAAAAGACCCTAAAAAGCCAGAGATTATCAAAACAATCTGGGGCGGCGGATATACATTTGCTGCTAAAGTGGACGCACTATGATGCGCTTTTTGAAAATCTTTTGGCCCAAAAGCTTATATAGTCAGATATTGATGGCAGCCGCGATCGCGCTGTTAATTGCGCAAATCATCAATGCTATATTTTTATTGGGGAGTTTGCGCGAAAGAGGGGTGAATGAGGCTGGTAATATTTTGATGAATAGCGCGGCTATCCGTTTGCAGGCGGATGGTTTTGAAGAGGCTGAAAGACCAGAAAATCGCGAAGACCGCCGCGCGCTTCGGCGTCAACGCCGTGAACAACGCCGCAACCTTAATGCTATAGGTGCGCGTAATTTGGATTATTACCAGACGAAAGAGCCGCTGATATTAAGCGGATTTGCCCAAGATGATGCGCTATCGGAGCGTGCTTCCTCTATCATGTCAACGCAAGTCATCATCGGTAAAGGGCCGATTGCAATGCTGCCGCAAACCTTGAAAGGCCGCGCATTTAAACGACAAAATCAGAGATATTTGCGCAGTCCTAATGCGAATTTACCGCAAGAAGCGATGATTATATCTTTTCAAAATAAGGGACAATGGATTTATGCAGCGCGTCCCATTCGCCCGCTGAGCAATCGTGCAATATGGGCGCTTATTGCACAGACATTATTATTATATGTCATTTTGCTGAGCGTTTTGGCCATTATTGCACGGCAAATATCGCGGCCCTTGGATCGTTTGAAAGAGGCAATGGAGCAATTCGGCCCCAATAATTTAGGGCAAGAGATAGATTCTAAAGGGCCACATGATGTGCGCGAATTAATCGATAATTATAACGATATGCGCGCTCGTATTTCTGCATTATTATCGGAAAAAGACGTCATGCTTGGCGCGATTGGCCATGATCTGAAAACGCCTCTGGCATCGCTGCGCGTCAGAGTTGAATCGATTGAAAATGATGAAGAACGCGCAAAGATGATCCATAGTATTGATGATATGAATGTCATGCTGAATGATATCTTGATGCTCGCGCGCCTCGGCAAAAGCAATGAGGAGATGCAGAAAACCGATATTGCTTCGCTTATCGAAACTGTGATTGATGACTTTTCAGAACAAGATGAGAATATTCAATTCACTCCATCTGCGCCTATCACAGCATCGGTGAAGCCCGTTTTGTTACGCAGAGCGCTGCGTAATATCATCAGCAATGCACTGCGCTATGGCGGTAATGCTGATATTGAAACGGCTGCTAATGATGATGGTTATTCGATTATCATTAGCGATAATGGTCCTGGGATTGACCCGCAAAAATTAGAGAGTGTGTTTGAACCATTTGAGAGATTAGAGCGATCGCGCAATAAGATAAGCGGCGGTAGCGGTCTGGGTCTCACAATTTCGCGGGCTATAATCCGTGCGCATGGCGGAGAAATTATCTTGCAGAGCGATAATGGGTTAAGGGTCATTATCACTCTGCCTTTGCGCTAATGGGGTATATTTAATTCTCCCAGACAGTCATATTCAATTGACCAGAACTATAGCCAATGCCTTCTGGTCCCATGACTTGATAGCCCATATTATTGCTCAATGTTAAATCACTTTTATTCCATGCATCAACATGTTTAGAAAAGGATATTATATTATTGTCTCCAATCGGTGCCTTGGTGCGGCGGATGGACCAATATTGTTTGAAATCTGCATTGCCCGGCCCGCAAGCATTGGGTTGTTGAATTTGTGTGGTTTCATAAATATCATAGACAGAGCCATCGATTTCTTCTGTAGTTTGCAATTTAATAGCAGGAGCTTGTTTGCTATTATCATAGGGCCTAAATTCATCACCATGCCAATTTTCGACAATATAATATTCGACCATATTTGAACCTGCTTCGGTGCAATCCCATCCATAGACGGAGATATAAATACTGCCGAATTTACCATCGTCATGATTTTCATATAGATTGCTAAAATCGCCAACATTATAGCCAATATCACGCGTTTTGCTGCCGACTTCCCAGCCCATACCGCCAACCACATCTGCACCATCGCGGCTGCCATTCCATTTATAAGAGAAATGCTTTGATTCAGAATCAAATATTGTCATGCACGTATCATCAGACATTGAAACAGAATAAAATGTAAAGAATTTACCATCATGCGTTCCAGCGGCGCCATCACAGATTTTTTTCTCGCTCTGCGTGTCCGATGCGCTAACGCTGCACCCTGTTATTGCTGCACAGCATAATAAAATAGCGCTTGAGGATAATGTGAATATTTTGCTCATGAAATTCTCTTCTTTATAGGTTTGATAATTAATGTGAGCGTTAACATAATGCATTTCTATGTCAATATTGTTGATCGTTATTTTCTGATATTCATTAAAAATCAAATCTTCTTAAGATGCCATATCGTGCTTAGTTCTGACGAATATGGGCTATTGCGTAATATTTGCTATGGGCGTTGTAATGGCCCAAACTGGCGACCTGTAAACAATTATCTGTGAGAGCCCATAAAGCGCTTTATGAAGCAAATCAAAGGTTAGAGACAGGGTTATTTTCTGCTGGTTTTATCCAAAGATATTGAAACATAATTGTCGGTGCGGTGATTCGAGTTTTTATTTTTTAAAATTAAAAATTCATAAATATCTTCAATAATTCTCTTGCTCAATTCGATAAATTTTGGATTTATGATAGCATTAACAAATGAGATAAACCCTATGTTTGAGGACTTTACCTACAGATGGATAATAATTTGCCATTACAATTATATATACTTGTAAATTGAACTTGCAATTGATTAAAAAATTGTAAATATTAAATCTATCAAAATAAAAATTACAATTTAAGGGGTTTGTAATGGGGGTAATTAGTGGGGGTGCGCCTTTGGGTGCAATTAGTCGTACGCGTTCGGAAACTAAGTCAAAGGTATCGCAAGCCAATCTCTCCTTAGCTTTACTCAGTACGGTGTCGGCAACTGTTTTGTCGGTATCTATTGCAAGCGACGCTAGAGCGCAAAGCATTCCGGCTGAATGTACAGTAGATCCAAGTCCCCTAGCATCTGGCAGCACTATTACTTGTGTTTCTCCTACCCCGATTAATGACGGTATTAATACTAATGTCGATGATTTAACCATTATCGTGGGCGATGACGCGACCCCAACCACCTTAAATAATCCCGCTGGCACTGGCATAGAGGTAAGAGTCAATGGCGGCGGCGTAACAGTTGATAGCAGCAATGGAACGGTCATTGGTTCATCGGGTGGTTTATTTTTATTCGACAACGGTGCGGGGGCAGTTAATGTTACCACGGCTGATGTTATAGCTAACAGAGGGTCTGCTATATTTGCTCAATCTACCAACGGTGGTATCGCAGTGGATACCAGTGCTGGCATGATAACGGCTACGAGTACTGGTATTAATGCTTTCGATTTTGGCGTTGGAGCTGTAAATGTTGAAAGCGCTGGTGTTCTTGGAGGCGGACTAGGTATCAGGACATTTGCAAATGGAGGCGATACCAGCATCACGCTTACTTCTGGCACTCTTGTCAGAGGTTCTAGTGGGGAAGGCATCTTTGCTAATTCCTCTAGTTCAGGCGCAGATATTACTCTTCAAGGCATGAATGCGGATCTTTTTGGTGGCGCGGAGGGGCTTGAAATTGCTACTTTTGGCGCGGATATCCTTGTGCAGAATTTGAATAGCGTTATCGGCAATCTCAGCGATGGCATTAATACGCGCGCTAACGGCGGTGACATTACGATCACGGGTGCCAATGGAATCAGAGGCAGGGGTGGCCATGGTATAATAGCTGATACTGATGGCGGTAATATCTCTATTCAGGGGGTAGGCCTAGTTGGAGGTATCATAGGCGCAGGTCCGTCTGGTGATGGTATTTATGCTAATTCTAGCGGCGGTGATATCAATATCGGTGGTGTTGAGGCGATTGGCAATGTCACTGGAATGCGTAATGGTATATTCGCACTTTCCGACGGTGATATTACCATCGATAGCAGTGCTGGAACGGTTACGGGCGTAAGCGGCGGTATTGATGCACGTGTATCTGGTAATGGCGAGCTTAGCGTTACCACGGCCAATGTGAATGCTACAAGCTTTGATGGCGTTGCAGCGATTAGCTATTCTACTAGCAATACTGGTGGTGTATCTGTTGACACTAGTGCTGGAACTGTTTCGGGCGGCGGGCGTTTTGGTATTTTTACACGCAATAATGGTAGCGGCGATACAGTCATCACGGCAGCGGATGTTAGCAGTAATGGTAATGATGCTATTTATGCGAATGCAGGCTTTTCTGCATCTGGTGATATCATAATTGATAGCAGTGCTGGCAGCGTTATGGGAATTAGTAACGGTATTGACGTCGATCAAAATGGTAGCGGCGCTGTTTCTATCGTCGCGGCTGATGTGACGTCTGATAATAATATTGCTATAGATGTGCAGTCCAATGGCGGAGGTATATCCGTGGATAGCAGCGCGGGTACAGTTTCGGCTAGCTTTGACGGTATCAGGGCGATTGATACTGGAACTGGTGCGGTAAATATTACCACTGCGGATATTACGACTAGCGGTTTTACAGCCATAAATGCTCAGAGCAGAGGCGGCGGTGTGGCAATTGATACCAGTGCGGGTGCGATATTGGGCGAAATATTTGCGATTGATAATGTTACGGGTGCGGTAAATGTTACAAGCGGTGATGTTACGAGCAGAAGTAGAGGTATTAACGCTAGTAACAATGGTGGCGATATAACAATAGACAGCAGCGCTGGCACAGTTTCGGGTCTCTATGGCGGTATCAGTGCGTTAACTAGCGCTATGGGTGCGATCAGCGTTACCACTGCTGATGTTTCTGGAGGTTATTTAGTGGGTATATCTGTTGCATCTAATGGCGGCGATATTGATATCACATCTACAGGTACTATTTCAGCGTTCTCGGGTGCTATAAATTCAATAAATTATAGTAGGAGTAATGGTGCTCATGTTATCGATGTTGCAGATGTGACTGCAACCAATGGAACGGCTATTACAGTCACTAACGGTAATGGCGAGCATAGTGTTACCGCTACAGGCGATATAAGCGGCACTAATGGTATATTAACACGATCAATCCGTGGTAGCATTGATGTCAATGTTAACAATGTGACGGGCACTAATGGCAGAGCTATAAGCGTTGGTAGTTTGAATGATGATATAGAGGTGGACATTGTCGTGAATGGCGATGTGCGTGGTACAACTGATGGCATTTATGCTGCCTCATCGCTTTCTGATTTGATGATAGATACTTCATTGGGTACAGTATATGGCGAAAGCAATGGTATCGTAGCGCTAAATAATTATAGTGGTTCTATTAATATCATAACTGCCGATGTCGAAGCCAGTAATTGTGCTGCATATAGCAGATATACCGGCAATGCTATTCGTGCTGTGAATAATGGTGATAACCTTACCATTGATACAACAGCCGGAACTATAACAGCCGATTCAATAGGTATTAATGCTACCAATAATGAAAGTGGTGATCTTTCCATTACGACAGCCGATGTCGAAGTGAATAACGGTCAAGTGGCCGATGGTGGCGGTTATTATGGAGGTTATAGAGGGCGTGGTTATTACACTGGTGGTGATGCTATACGCGCAGTGAATAATGGTGATAACCTTACCATTGACACAACCGCTGGAACTATAACAGCCGATTCAATAGGCATTAATGCTACCAATAATGGAAGTGGTGATCTTTCGATAAGCGTCAATGATGTTACAGGCAGTACATCTGGAATTATCTCTAGATCGAGCAGCGGCAATACCATTATCACATTGGACTCCGATGCACTCGTTACTGGTCAAGATGGCGAAGGTATTAATGCATCTTCAGTTGGTGTTATGGCCAATATTACGGTTCAAGGCATGTCTGGCGCTATTGTTGGCGGCACTGATGGCCTAGATATCGACACAATGGGCGCAGATATCCTGGTACAGAATCTCGATAGTGTCACCGGAAACAATGGCAATGGTATTGATGCTGTTTCTAATGGTGGTGATATTACCATTACGGACGTTGGTACTATATTGGGTAACGGCAGTGCCTTATCAAACAACAATGATAGCGGCTTTATTATTCAGGGCAACAGCGTTTCAGTTGGAACTAATAATAACGGTGTAATTTTAACGTCTTCATTGAATGGCTTTGTATTGAGTGTCGAAGGCAATGGTATCCATGCTAACAGCAATGATGGTGATGTTTCTATTCAGGGCAGCGGCCTTGTAGGCGGCATTACTGGTACAAATGGCGATGGCATTTTCGTGTCTTCAGGTGCAGGCGCAGTTAATATTGGCGGTATTTCTGCTATTGGTAATGTAACAGGTTCGGACGACGGTATTGATATCATTAATGGCTTTGCTGCTGTGGGTGATATTATTGTTAATTCAAGCGCAGGCGTGGTTAGCGGTGGTTCTAATGGTATCGATATTTCAAATAATGGCACTGGTGCAATATCTGTCACAACAGCCACAGTTACTGGCGGAGATAATGTTGGTATAAATATTGATAATAGAGGTTCAGATATTGTCATAGACAGTACAGCTGGAACAGCATCAGCTTTATATTCTGGTATTGTTGTTGATAATAATGGCACTGGATCGGTGACTATTAATACGGCTGATACTATGGGCACTTATGGTGCTGGCGTCTATGTCGCTAATGCTTATTATGGCACTGATGTCACTATCGATACTACTGCTGGATCAGCCAATGGCGGATTAGCTGGCATCGGTGTACGCAGCTATGGCAGCGGCGCAATCACAATTACATCCGCAGACGCAAGCGCTAATAATATGAGCGCTGGCAGAGGTAGCTATGTCAGCGGTATTGGTGTTTTGAACGCTTTTGGCACAGATATTAATATTGATAGCAGTGCCGGTAGCGTAAGCAGCGGCTCTGGATATGGCATATTGGCTATAAACACTGGCACGGGTGATACCAACATTACCGCATCTGATGTTACAGGCGGGCTCGATGGTATAAGAACCATAAATAGTAGTATTGGTGATATTAATATAACTATTAATGAAATGGCTGAGATCAGAGGCGGTGATATTGGAATTAACGCCTTTGCATCAGGCGATGCAGCCGATATTAATATAGATGGCTTATCTGGCTCAACCGTTACAGGCGGCTTAAATGCTATTGATACAAGAAGCGATAGCGCAGCTATTAACATTACCAATATAGATACTATTAATAGTAGCGGCGGCTCTGGTATTTTGGCAATTTCCAATTCAGGTGATATTTCTATCCAAGGTAACGGGCTTATAGGTGGAATCACTGGCGATGGAACGGGCAGTTTCAATATTGGCCGCCAACAATTTAGCAATGGTTTTGGAATATTGGCTACTACTAGTGGTGACATCAATATTGGCGGAATTGCTAGCAATGGCGATATAGCAGGCAATTATGGAAACGGTATTGGTGCTTATTCAGGATCTGGTAGTATAATAATTGACACACAAGAGGGTTCTGTAAGCGGCAATAGTGCGATTTTTGCTCAAGCGCTGAACGGTGCTATATCTGTCACTACAGCTGATGTAACGGGCAATGATGGTAGCGGTATTATTGCACAAGCCGGTGGGAATGTGACGGTAGACAGTAGCGCGGGAAGCGTTGACGCTGTATTCACTGGTATTTCAGCAAACAGCATTAATTTTGGTGATGTGACGGTGAGAGTAGCCGATGTTACGACTGATCGTTTCAATGCTATCAATGTATCCGCCAATGATGGAGCAATTGATATTACATCATTGGGTACAATTAGTGCTGGAAATAATGGTATTGTTGCTACTGCTAGAAATGGCGATGTCACAATCGACAGCAGCGGCAGCATATCAGCGACCGATGGCAATGGTATAGCAGTCAATGCTGATAATGGCGGTATTGATATTGTCGCGGCAGATGTATCGGGTGGGCTCAATGCTATTTTGGCAACGATGGGTTCACAATCGCTTGCTGACTTGATGATTGATACGCGCTTAGGCAGTGTATCTGGCGGTGTAAATGGTATCGTAGCAGTTAATGATGGAGCCGGTTCTATCACTATCACAGCAGCTGATGTAGAAGTTAATTGCTCTGCTGTTGACTATGGTCCTTCAGGCAATGCTATTTATGCAGTTGCTGGGCAAGGAGGTATCACAATTGATACTTTAGCGGGCAATGTAGCCGGCGATACTAATGGCATTGTTGCGATTAGCTCTGGTGCTGGCGCAATCAACATTACCAGCAGCGATGTTACAAGCAGCAATGGTACGGCTATATCAGCCTCTACCAATGGCGGGGGCATCACAGTTGATACCAGCGCAGGTACTGTAACGGGCGACCTGAATGGTATTGTCGTAATAGAGAATGGCACTGGTGATAATAGTATAACCATGGGTGAAGCAACAGAAACCAGCAACTCTGCTATTTCTAATTCTACTAATGATGGCGGTATAGCAGTTGATAATAGCAACGGCTCTGCAATAGACGGTTTGATTAATATTGCAGCATCTGAGAATAGTACTGGCGATAATAGTATAACCATGGCTGATATCACAGGAACCACCAAAACTGCTATTTATGCTTCTACCGCAGAGAGCTATGTCACAAGTGTTACTTCGGACGGCAATCTAATTAATGATGATAATTCTGATGTTAGTACTGGCGCAATCAATGTTACCAGCGCTGATGTTACGAGCACCAACGGCACGGGTATATCTGCTTCTGCCAATGGCGGCGGTATAACCATAGATACAAGCGCAGGCACAGTAACGGGCGCCGTGAATGGTATTGTGGCAACGGATAATGGCACCGGTGATATTACGATAACCACAGGCAATGTAACAGGAATCAGCAACACAGCCATATACGCTTCTGCTGCTTCTGGTACTGTTACTCTCAACATAGGCGGCGATGTTACTGGTGGTCAAAATGGCATCGTCACTGTCACTCAAAATGGTACCGATTTTACTGTTGCAGAAGGTCAAACTATCAGTGGCGGCGTAATTGGCATAGCGACTATGGCATATGATGCCAGCGCTACTTCTAATGATACGTTGAACATTTTGGGAACTGTTAATGGTGCAATCATGACCTTTGAAGGTGATGATAGGGTCATCTTGGCTGATGGCAGCACCGTTAATGGCGCAATCATGTTGGGTGATGGTTCTGATACTGTGGTATTGAATGGCGGAACAGTGGGCGCATTACGCGGCGGTGATGGCATTGATACAATTGACTTTAATCTGGAAAATACTGTCATTAACAATAGCGGTGATACTTCTGCCGATGGTATTGCAGAGTTTGAGATTTATAACTTCAATTCTGATGGCGCAGCGCTAATTGGAACCAATACAGGTTTAACTAGCACCAATTTTAATGCAACCAATGCCATATTGATGGGAACACTTGGTTCGAGCAATGTTACTGTTGCATCGGGCGGAAGTCTGCAAGTTGCTGATGGTACATCCATCATTGGAAATTTTGTGAATAATGGCAGCCTTGGTATCAATGCTGGTGCTACGGGAACGCTAAATATCGACGGCGGTTTCGCGCAAGGGGCAGATGGCGATGTCACTTTCAATATCGTATCCGCGTCTGATAATGATCTGATAAATGTTAGCGGGGACATTAGCCTTTCTGGAGCCTTAAATTTGATACAAGGCGATATGTTTGCTCAAGAGATTAGATTGATAGACGGTGATGCTGGATTGAGCGGTAATTTCACCACTGTTAATGGATTGCTCAGCGGATTATTGCTCGGTCAAGAAATCGTTACTGATACTGTTAATGCTGATGTCAATCTTGTTACAACTATTGTTGATGCAGCATCGATAGATGGTTTATCGACCAATCAATCATCAATAGCCAATGCTTTAACGAGCGATTTTGCAAATAATAATCAAACTGGTGGGCTTTCCGATCTCACCATTGGGTTGGGGCTATTACAAGATAGCAGTGTATTATCGGCGGCATTGGATGAAATTACGCCAGAGATTGTAAATAGTAATATTGAAGTAACACGATCCAATCAAAATCGTTTCCGTCAGCAATTGCTAAACCAATATATAGCACCGCAATATCAAAATGATGGTGCAGCTACGGCATCTCTATTCGCTACTCCAGCGCCAAGCGAAGCTGAAAAAGGCCCAATTATTTGGGGTAATATTGGCTATAGCGCTCAACGTAATGACACGACAGCCAATAATATTGGCTATAGGGCAGATGGTATTAACTTAGCTGTTGGTATTTCAAATATTGATGCTGGTGGTTGGCAGTTTGGTTTTGGCGCAGGTTATTCTGACTTTGATACTGATGATCTAACCGGTGTTCGTGATACAATCAGCAGTGAATTATTCTTCCTAGGTGCTCATGTCAGCAAAGGCTTTAACAGCAAAGGCCTCGGCCTTAGCGGCCATATAGATTTAGCAGTTGATTATGGCACGGGTGATAATGATATATCAATTAACTCTGCTGGCGGATTATTTGGTTTTGGCGGGGTACAAACGGGCAATGCTAATACCGATATTTTTGGGGCATCGCTGCGCTTCACATTAGATGGTAGCGATACTAAAAAATTCCCTGTTCAACCCTTTGTCAGCATTTCATATGATAGTTTTTCCCAAGATGCTGTTTCATTAACAGGGTCAACAGTAACGGATATATCTATTGATGCATTAGACCTTGATCGTGTTAGCTTTGGATATGGTATCCGCGCTGATCAGAAATTGGGTGCGACATCGCTGAAATTAGGCTTCACAGGCTTCTATCATACGGGCGATACCCAATCGAACCTAACGACACGTTTCTTATCTGCGGCACCAAATGGCGCAACCTTCCTGTCATCTGGATTTGACATCGAAACGCAATATATTGCCGATATAGGAGTTGAACATGAATTTGGTAAAGGATGGCGCGTTTCGCTAGATGGATATGCTGAATTTGGTGACCTAGAGGGTTACGGCGGATTATTTACCCTAGGCAAACGCTTTTGATCAAATCTAATATTTATATATAGGATGGCCGCTTTCACCATGATGCGGCCATCATGCTTTTATAATCATATCATTGCAAAGATTTATGTTTTCTAATGAAAACATGCTCAATGAGGTTATAGTTGCGAAAGATTATTTTGTTTGCGATGTAATATAAAGATTGAGGAATATATTGTGATGGCTAAAAAAAATACTGGCAGCAAAAATACTGGCAGCAGTGACACCAAAAAGCCTGTTAAAAAAGAAGCAAAAAAGGCTGATAATAAATCATCTTCAAAAGCTGCTACTGAGACAGAAAAACCTCAAAAAGACGAACCTAATAAGGCTCAAACAGAAGCGAGTAAAACTGAAATTAATTTTTCAGCTGGCCTCGCCAATTTCCTGCATAGCAATAATATCTCCCTTGGTTTTACCTCTTACCAAACGGGCAGGCTCTATCTCATTGGTTCTAGCGCCGATGGGAAATTAGCATTGCATGAAGTGCAATATCCGCAAGCAATGGGTGTTCAAGGCGATAATGAACGTATCTATCTTGGTACGTTGACCCAAGTCATACGTTTAGAAAATGTACTCACTACTGGGCAATTGGCCAATAAAGCGCATGATAAAGTCTATGTCCCGCGCAACATGCAAACCACTGGTAATATTGATATTCATGAACTTGGTGTCCGTAAAAATGGCCGCTTGGTTTTTATCAACACACGCTATAGCTGTTTGTGCGAACCTGATATTAAACATAGCTTCAAACCGATTTGGAAACCTAAATTCATATCCAAACTCGCACCCGAAGATCGTTGTCATTTGAATGGGCTAGCTATGGTTAATGGTGAACCCAAATATGTCACAGCTATATGCCGCAGCGATGTCATTGATGGGTGGCGTGATCGGCGCGATGATGGGGGCGTCATTATTGATATTGATACCGATGAGATTATGGCCGAAGGGCTTTCTATGCCCCATAGCCCGCGTTGGTTTAATGGCAAATTATGGGTGTTAAATTCTGGGACTGGTGAATTGGGATGGATTAATCCTGATGACAAAAGTTTTAACGCGGCTGCATTCTTTCCTGGATTTTTAAGAGGCTTAGCTTTTCATGATAATTACGCCATTACGACATTATCAAAACCGCGCTATAAACGTTTTGATGGCTTAAAATTAGCCGATACATTGGCCGAGAAAGATGCGGATGCTTGGTGCGGTGTGCAAATCATCAACCTGCAAAGTGGTGATGTCGCGCATTGGATAAGATTTGATGGTGCTATCTCAGAATTGTTCGATGTATGTGTCTTACCCGGCGTTAAAAATCCTATCACATTGGGACTAAACTCACCAGAAATCCGAGACTTTATCACTTTCCCATCATAATATTATTATAGTTTCAAATATGCTGACCCGCTTGCATTTCTATTTTAGAGGGCCTGTGAATTTATGATTTATTTGCTGCCTAAGATGCAAATGAAACTTTCATATATTTAGTGCATAAGAATAATATATTCATCATTATCATGTGCAGGTAAATGGTGGACAGGATATCCTTATAACTTATTAAATAAAGCATTGATAATTATAGATAAATATTTCTATAAATATTTATTTACCACAGTATTTACCACATAGAGGCAAGATAACTGCTATCATTGGTGCTTTGCTTTAATCACCTTTTTTGTTTTACCGCAATTATAGCAATTGCCTTTTTCACGCATAAAATTGTTTTGCTCGGCCAATTGACGGGTTTTGTGATTGGCATGTTGGCGAACCGTTAAATTCAGCTTTTCAGCTATGCAATCATCGCAAATGGCATGGGGCGATAAACGTTTTATCAATTGGTCAACATCATCAAGCACAGTCATATATTGGCCTCTAGCAGCGTGATTTCATCGGGGGTTAGGTCAAACAGGGCATAGACCGCAGCGTTAATATCATCCTCGGCGGATTGGATTTGTGCGCTTAAGGCGTTGATTTGGCTGCGGGTTTCGGAAATCCAGCTTTCCCATTCATTGCGTTCTTTTAGAGGAATATCAGCTTTTAATGTCTTTTTGACCTCTTTTTGAAAGGCCGCAAAATCGGGCAGCTCCCACCATGATTTGAGCCTATTGCTAAGCTTTGCGGTGGCGGGATTAGCCGATAGATCGGGGATGCGCCGCGTAATGCTTTGTTGCAGCGTATAGCGCTCTTCGGCGCAGCTTTGTGCTTTTTCCGCCAATGCGCCAAGCGCTGCTTTTTGTTCATCGGTAGCGGCTGGGATTGGCAGTGAATTTATATACGGTGTTCGCAATTCGTAAAATTTACCACGAACAATAGGCGCTAGTCCGGTCAAGATTAGCCACAATACATTTGAATGTAGCAACCCTAATAAAGTATTGCATTCAGTTGGGATAATATAGGTTTTATCGTTGGATAAAGCTTCTAAATTTGCACTGGAGAATAGTGGTCGTGGCGAAAAGTGACCATATACTATTCTACGCTGTGAAAATTTTT
This sequence comes from uncultured Sphingorhabdus sp., assembly GCA_947492905.1. Taxonomy (GTDB): domain Bacteria; phylum Pseudomonadota; class Alphaproteobacteria; order Sphingomonadales; family Sphingomonadaceae; genus Sphingorhabdus_B. The sequence goes on from CANLOL010000001.1 coordinate 1,128,277, forward strand.
CATGATAATCTATACTGTCTTGAATTTCATACCATTTATAACTTCCAGATTTCCTTCCTTGCCATTTCTCGCTGGGTTCACTTGATTTCCAACCTTTGGGTTTTGGCTCAAGACTCTCCCGATGCTCTGCTAAGTGAGCTTTAATTGCGGGGTAACTATCAATATCAATACCTCGACGCGTAAATATAAGATATTTATCTTCACTCATTATAAACCAAGGTTTTGTATCATCCCCTACCCACCAAGGTTTTAATATTTCGGCTGATTTTGGGTCTTGCGCAATCAATCGGTCGCGGGTGGCGCGGTCAATGACAAAGGCATCATTACGCCCTGTTAATATACCACGATAAGGCGAACCATACACCTCTTTCAATGTATTTTTGCCGCTCACAATCTTGGCGCGTAAGGCTTGCAGGGCTGGGCTTTCCAATTCCCATGATCCATCGGTAAGCGCCTTTTGCGGATAGGGCTGGGCATGCTCATGATAGGCATCGGCAAAATTATCTTTGGGCAGATTCTCAATCGTCCAAAATTGCAGCATATGACCATTATCGGGTTTTTCGGCGCGCATGGTCAATATAGCGGGATAGGTGGTGACGCCCTCAAATATTTGATGATCGCCAAAATCGACGATGCTTTCCATCGCCGCATTTTTGCGCAAATAATCGCGTAAGGGCTTGCCCGACCCTGTTTTAAAAAATGTGCTGCTGCTGATATAGCCCATACGACCGCCCGTTTTGAGCAGGCGCAATCCCCGCTCAAAGAAATAGGCATAAAGATCAACCACGCCATGATAAACATCAAAGCGTTTTTGCAAATAGGGCTTTAATTCTTTCAGCAATTCTTGACGCACATAGGGCGGATTGCCCAGCACAATGTCAAAACCGCCGCCCGCGCCATCGTGATCGGCAAAAATCTCTGGAAAAGCCTCTTTCCAGACAAAGCCATGTTCACGATATGCAAAGCTTGAATCCTCTATCAAGCTATCGCCCACGCGCAAATTTTTGTCCAAACTGTCCAGCACCTTGCCGCGCCGTGCGGTTTTTATCCATAAGCTTAATTTGGCAATCTCCACGCTCTCGCTATTCACATCAACGCCAAATAGATTATGGGTCAAAATTTCGCTATCGGGGTCAAGCAAATCACCCGCCATTCCGCTGCCCGATAATTCAGCTATTATGCTATTCACTTGGCCAAGCTTTATTTTCAGATAATCAAAGGCCATGATTAAAAATACACCCGAACCGCAAGCGGGATCAACAATGCGCAATGATGTTAGGCGTTTGCGATATTCCGCCCATGCTTCCCGTTCTGCCTTGGCTGATTTCCATTTGATTGGATCATCATCGGCCTTTGCGCCCTTGGTGGCATATTGCGCCAATATATCGTTGAATATTTCATCGCAATGCACACCCAATGTTTGATCGACAATGAAACGCGCCACATAATCGGGGGTATAAACCACGCCATCACGCTTGCGCCGTCCGCTTGTGCCAGTGCTTTTCTTTTCGGGGGCAATTTCGCCCAATGCCTCGGCCTGTAATATTTCAACATCGGCAATGGATTGCTCAAATATATGTCCCAAAACGGTGACGGATATTTCCGATGCAAAATCATATTCTGCCAGCCGCTTAAAGCCTTCACAAATATGATCGGGGATTATTATTTCGCGTATGATAGGATTGCGTTTGAACAGGCCGCCATTATATTTGGGAATATTTAGCGCTTCATTGCCTTTGTCTATGGCGGTGAATAGGCCAATGAAATTTTGCCAAACATCAACGGTGGCAAAGGCATTTTGCGATTCATAGGCGCTGGCAATAATATCATCGGGCAATAGCCCATTATCCTCGGCAAAGGCGATGAACAAAATACGGTCTAATATGGTTTGACCAATGCCAATGGCTTCCAGCCCGTCCATATCGGGTTTTGCCGCCTGCACCGCGCCGATAAGATCAGAGCGTAATATTTTATAATCGCTATAGAGCGCCGCCGATATATCTTTATCCTCTTTGCGGCTTTCGGACAGTAAATCTAGTGTTGCACCGCCCAATATATTATCGGCGGATAGCAATAACATAAAGCGATGATATTCATCGGCTTCATGCAATTTGGATAGGTCAAAACTCTCATAAAATTGTTTGCCATCGGCATAGCTATAAAGGCGTATTTCCAAATAATTGGATAATAGCACCCATTTGCTGCCCACATTGTTGCTGGCATATTCCCATGCTTGATCGGCGGGGCTTTTGGCGCGCCCTGCCATGATAGCGTCTAGGTCTTTGGTATCTGCACCCTTTAGTTCGAACGGGGCAATGATATTGGCTTCATTGGCTGTAAAATGCCCAATGGCCAAATCAACGCGCCCGCCGCCAATTTGCGTTTCAACGTCAATAGTCCATGCGCCCGATTGCGATGATGGGGCATAGCCCAAAACCTCAACCATGATTTTTTGCTTAAATTCACCTGCTAACGCGGTTTCTTTTTGGCTATGGATTTGTTTGGATACAATATTGGCGGCCCATTCGCGCAATTTTTGCACCTTAGCATCATCGGGTGGTGGTGCATGGGCGATGTGACGCGCTATTGTTTTCTTATTAAATAGTTGCACGAACCCCGTCCCGATTAAACCTCTATCATCTATCCCTAACAAAGCATGACAATTGCGCAAACTATTTCATGAATGGTTAGGCAGTTTTATTAATAGCAATGCGTTTTTATGGGCGTAATAGCTTTGCATTGAAAAATATTTCATACGTTAAAATTATAGACAAGCTTTTGTTCAGTCTATTCACAGAATATACTTAATTATCCGCATTGCTGTTTAGTTCGCAGCTTTTGGATTAAAAGCAGATATGATTTGTATCATAATATTGGCTAGTGTCACTGAGAATAAAATAAAAATATTATATAAAAACCGTCATATATAGCGACGATGTTATCAAGGCATATTCTCTATATTAATCCATTAAATCTAACTTTATTTTTATCATCTGATGTGAGATAATATGTTTAATGAACATAAGTCGGAGCTATATATTGAATGATTTCTTAAGCGATAAATTGTCAAAAAGACAAAGAGAATGCTTGGAATTGGTTGCAGATGGATACACATCAAAGCAAATTGCTCGTATTCTTAATCTATCTCCTTCGACTGTGGATAATCATATCAATACAGCTGTATCCGTTACTGGAGCTCAAGGGCGGGCTGATGCGGCTCGAAAATTAGCACAAAATAGCATTAGGCAGAATTCACCTAGTCAATCTAAAGCTATTGCAACTCCGTACAATTTTGAGAATTTGGATAAGCCTCCAAAATGGAGGGAATTTTTTATTTTACCAACTTTGTGGGGAATAACAGCTGAATTAACTTGGAAGACTAAACTGCTTCATATTTTACAAATTAGCATTGTGGTAAGTATGGCGATTGTTGCCATAACATTAATTATGACAGGGTTTATGGAAATTTTGAGTTAGCCCCACATCGTAATTGTAAGGAGATTATGATGAATATTGAAGAGAGATACGGAGATATCCTAGCTAACAGCACACGCAATTCCATTAAAAGTACAAATAAAGCACTTAGTGACAATCTGTCATTGATGAATACTCTCTTGGAAGTTTCAGAAGTATCAAATGCACCATTAACCCTTGATCAACCTCTGATCGAACAATGCAGCACTATGATTGCAGATACAGTGGCAGCCAGAAGGAATGTAACCCGTTTTGTTGATAAGATTACGCGCGCTAAAAATGCAAGTAACCTTGAAGCACGTACTTTTGGGTGCCCACGTGGTAAAGACGAGAATATTACAAAGGCAGATCATTCAAAGGAAGCTATTATAGGCTAAGTTCGTATGAACTTGTTGGTTGGAAATGGAATTAATAGACCAAACAAATGCTATTCTATATTGGTTGCTATGCCTAGTTTCATGCGGGTATGTAGCTTATGCTGGTAAAAAAGAAGGGCTACTAGTGAGTGTGTTTATACTTGTAGCCTCGCTTCTTACGTTCCTTGTATATGAATTAGACCAATGGACTACGACTAATCTAATTGTTTTATCGATAGATATTTCATTATTGATTGGACTATTAATTATCGCAATACAAAGTGATAAAAATTGGTTGCTGTGGATATGTAGTTTTCAGCTTATTGGTACAATGACGCATATTTCAGCTGATATTGTTTCTTCCGTGGCGCCAAGAGTATATCAACTGGTAAATGGGTTTTGGTCAATACCATTGATTTTAACAATGGTATTGGGCGTGTTTACATCAAAGGCATTTAATGATGATGGGCATGATTTGAAACCTCCAAAAGCGCCGTAATCAAGTTTATACGGTTCCAAGTGATAATGCACCAATTCAATATTAATCTGTTGAATTGATGATTATAAAACCAACACTCCTTGGATGCTGATGCCCTGTTCTTACCTATCCTATGATGGCTATTTTAGCCCATAAAACAAATCCAAATAATAAAATAATATAAATATTTTAGCTTGGGGGAGACTATAATATGATTATACAAAAGAGTGACCTGCTAAGTGATTTTAAGTTTGATGCGGGAATACACGCGCGCACATCTCTTTATACCAAGCTTTTGATTAATGCATCTGCATTGGCAGTCATCTTAGCTACCCCAGCGCAATCACAAACCATAATCTCTGCAGAGGGTATTGATGGGACAGGTGACGGAATAAGTTTTCCCGAAACCGGTGATCAATTTGGAACTTTGTCTGGAACATTCGACGGAACAATCCCAACACAAACTGATACCACAGCCACAGCACCACAATATGGCGTTCTATTTGGAGGAACCAATCAGCCGACTATTGGTGACAGAATACGTTACACGCTGGATGCTAGCTATGACATAACGCGTTTTGAACTGGCGAATGATACGAATTTACTAAATGGTGAACTTGACGGGATCCTCAATTTCACACTGGTTTTCTATGATGTAAATGACAATGAAGTTTACCAACAATCCTTCACTGGTGCGGCTAGCAGAATAGGTACCGCGCAAGCAGTACAACAATTTGTTTTGGCATCACCTGCACTGAATGCAAGGTCGTTTGACCTAGTAATCGATGCCGCCCACTCTCGAGCGCCTCTGCAATGGCGCGAAGTAGCAGTTGTTGGGTTTACCGGCCCAAGCGGTCTCGCAACTCCCTACCCTGTAACCCCTCAACCCATTACCTTTTGCACCGTAGACAGCATGTTGTTTGAGCAAACCTTTAACGACAGCTCAAACGGTGGATGGCTAGCTCGCGTCAATGCGCAGAACCGTGAAAACCCTCCTTTTCCATTTAGCGCAGCTACAAATAATGTCGATAATGACAATGGTACTTCTACCGACGCTACTATAGATGCAGCCCTTAATGGCGGTAATGGCGCAGCCAGTCCATCTGGTGGTGCTTTTGTCAGTGCCTTTGACCATACGGGCAATTCGGCTCATTGGCTTAGAGAAGGTATAGGAAATATGTCAGCTGCGGTTGGCGGCGTCATTTATCTGGAAAAATGGAACTGGCGTCGAAACGTTCCAGCTGGCGGCATCGGGAATGTTGGACAAGATTATATGATATTAGGCGCAAATGGACAGCGTCTATTCTACAGTGCACCGGATCAAACGGACGCATTGGAAGCGGGGCAATGGGAAATCATTCAAGCTCGATTGCAACCTGGGCCGGGCTGGTTTCTTATGACTGATGGCGGCGGCAACACAAACCGCCGCATTCGTAATGGAGGAGCAATTAGAACTGCAACCGCCGCAGACTTCACCAATGTATTGGCGAATGTCGTTGCTATAGGTAGCCAAGTCGAAGGCATCGCTTCCTTTGACTACCCTGATTCTTCAACTCAAGATTCTTCAGGCTTGCCCAATGCAACATTAGCAGAGCGCTATGCTCTTGATACTGTAAGAATGGCTTCCTGCGTTTCTGAAGCACAGATCGGCGTTTCCAAATCCTTTGGAACACCAATTGAAAATGGTGATGGTACAGTCGATCTTCCATATACTGTCAATATCCGCAATACTGGCAACAGTACGCTCGATAATCTTCAATTAGTGGATAATATTGCCGCGCAATTTGGTTCAGCTTTTCTTGCATCAAATGCAGCGGACACTTCGGGTGGTGTATTAGCAGGGCCAATTGTGTCAACTGCAAATGGCAACCCAACTTTGCCAACAGCTCTAACCAATAGTTATAACGGTACAGGCAATCTTTTCGACGGCGCAACTGGTTCGCTCGCTCCGCTGGATGAAATATCAATTACCTTCACTGTACGAATTAACCCACGTGCTTCTGGCGCTCCAACGCAATTTGCCAATACTGCAACCGCATCAGCCGACGATCCAACTGATAATCGTGTTAGCGACTTATCAAATACAGGTCTTGACCCAACGATCAATCCTGGTGGACCGGGTATTGCGACAATCTATACACCGCCACCTCCTCCACCAGATGCTGATTTAGTGACAATCAAAACTCTAACATCTGGCGACGATACACCAGCAGCAGGTGATACCGTCACCTTTCAAATCGCTGTGCGTAATGATGGACCGGCTGATGCCACTAATGTCAGTCTAACCGATCTATTGCCTAATGGTCTGACAGCAACTACCAATAACGGCACGACCGATGATGGCACGGGCAATCCCGTTGGTATTTATGATGATACGAGCGGAATCTGGAACATCGGTAATCTGGCCAATGGTGATAGCGCTACGCTTACATTGGAAGGCGAAGTCGATGCGGGTGAAGGCGGCAATACAATTGAGAATATCACTACTGCTGCTACAGGCGACCAACCTGATCCAACGACAACGGGTGATGATCTCACCGAGGGCTTTACGGTTGTTGTGCCATCTTCAGCGTTTCTGCCTCCCAATCCTGTAGCTCGTTGTCGAGCCAATTGGTATCGTTGGACTACTCGGAGACGTTTGCTTATAGATAGTCAAAACGCTCTCAATCCAAGATTCCATGAATTTAGCTTTAGAACAACAGAGTTGGGCGCAAACCGCTGGTATGTACCGCAAGGTGCCCGAAACGCACAGCAATTGAATTTGAGTTCACGTGTCGAGCCAAATATTTTGAACAATAATGCAGGTGAAGCTCATTATGGGGTCATCAATTATGAGCTTGAGCCGGGCACTAACACAATCATTCCACTTAACGATCCAGGTCTATTCGAAGGACATGCTTTTGCCGCCTTTGATAGTGTGGGACGACAAATAGCTAGATATCCTACTTCAGCCCAAGTTGGCAGCGGCGTGCAGTATATAGCAAGTTTCAATTTTGGCGGTGGACAGCGAGGCCAGCAAAATGATCTGCGTTTAGGCGCGTCATGGACAAGTAATGCATTTGTTGTACCAGTTCCGGATGATGGTCAAGTTTTTGTGCATTACATTATCACTGATGAAGCATCAGATGGTCGGGGAGCAATCCGTTATTGCCCAGAAGATCGTTCGGATGCTCCAACCTCTTATGGTGCAGTCTCCCATGAATATGAAAATGACTTGCTGCTTGGATCTCGCAAAGATGTTGATCGCGCAGCGTTTACCGCCGGAGGTGCAATCGGTGACGATAATGATGGCGTGAATGGTTCAGATGAAGACGGTGTTGCTTCATTCGATCCGATTGACGATCAAACAGACAGTTATTCAGTTGTATCTTCGGTTACGAATAAAGGCACAACAGATGCTACTCTTTATGGATGGATCGACTTTGACCAGAGTAATACATTTGAACCAGATGAATTCGCATCCATTGCTGTTCCAGCAGGCACAGATTCTGGTTCTGTGACATTGGAATGGAATGATACAACTAATATTGCGGCTGGTGATACTTTCGTTCGACTTCGTTTGACGACAACCCCACTTACTAATGCCCAAGCGGGATCTGTTCTTGCTTTGGACGGAGAGGTTGAGGACCATGCGTTGACGATAACGGCTGCACCACTAGATGCTGATTTAGTGACAATCAAAACTCTAACATCTGGCGATGACACACCAGCAGCAGGTGATACCGTCACCTTTCAAATCGCTGTGCGTAATGATGGACCGGCTGATGCCACTAATGTCAGTCTAACCGATCTATTGCCTAATGGTCTGACAGCAACTACCAATAACGGCACGACCGATGATGGCACGGGCAATCCCGTTGGTATTTATGATGATACGAGCGGAATCTGGAACATCGGTAATCTGGCCAATGGTGATAGCGCTACGCTTACATTGGAAGGCGAAGTCGATGCTGGTGAAGGCGGCAATACAATTGAGAATATCACTACTGCGGCTATAGGCGACCAACCTGATCCGACTGATGATGGTAATGATCTTACAGAAAGTGTGACGGTTCTATCACGAGCAGATTTATCGATTACGAAGACTAATACTCCTGGTGAAAATAGTGAGGTTGATCAAACAGACGATACCGTAACCAGTGGTAGTACTAGCACATATACTATTAGGGTTACCAATAATGGTCCTGATTCCATTACGGGAGCCGTTGTTAGAGATGCACCTGGGGCGGGGTTAACTTGTAATGCGAGTGATCCAGTTACGCTCTCAGGCGATGGGGTTCCTGCTGGAACTTTCTCAATCGCAGATCTTACTGGTTCGGGTATTACACTTGGTAATCTTGATGATGGGCAAACCGCAATTATTTCCTATTCATGTGAAGTCAATTAGATGAAGAATATGGAAAAACTCCCATAGATTTAGAAATGCTTGTATCTATAATTTATGACCTACTATGCTGCATCTTTGCTAGATGCATTGCACGTGTTAAGGATATCGCAAACTCTTATAATTGGATTGCCAGTACTGTTTCTTTTGAACCTAGCGTCTGATATTTTGTTTTGTGCCGCATCGCCTGCCAATAATGTTGCTGCCACATTTGCCGCATTGTCTCTGTAATGCGTTCCTATGGGCTTATACGTGGTGTTTGAGAATATTCAAAAATAGGAAATGGTGGACAGGATAGGATTCGAACCTATGTACTCTAACGAGGGCAGATTTACAGTCTGCTGCCTTTAACCACTCGGCCACCTGTCCATTATCATGTCATTTCTCTTATCAGAAAAGACCGTTGATAAGCGCATAAAAAACATGCGAAACGGGTCAATGGCGAAACGAAGCTTGCCTGTCAATGCTTGACGTGGAAAAGAAGCAAAAACCATGTTAAAAATCGCAACAATTAATGATTTTAGGAAGATTTTATGAACAGAAGACGCCGCAAAGGTTCTGCAAAAGACGGTGCAGGAAAAGGGCCACCCAAATTTTGGGGCCGTCATGCCGTGGAAGCCGCGATTGCGAACCCGAATCGGCGTATCCATAAAATCTGGGCAACGCGCGAAGCTTTGGCGCAATTTGATGTTCCAGCGGACATTCCCATTGCCTTTTGCGAGGTTACCGATTTGGCGCGGCTAGTATCGCGTGATGCACCGCACCAAGGGATAGTGGCCGAGGTTGCGCCGCTAGAAGATATTTGGTTGCAAGAGGTGATTGACAGCCAAGAGGGCGGAGACAGGCCGCTATTGGTGCTCGATCAGATAACCGATCCGCATAATGTCGGGGCGCTTTTTCGCAGTGCAGCGGCGTTTAACGCAGCCGCGATTATCACCCAAGACCGCCATGCACCGCCGGAATCGGGCACGTTAGCGAAGGCCGCATCGGGCGCTTTAGAGATTATCCCCTGGGTAAGGGTGGTGAATTTGGCGCGCACATTAGAAGAGATTGCCGAGCATGGATATTGGCGCATCGGCCTTACGGGGCATAGCGATATTGTGCTAGATGAGGCGCTAACTGGCGGGCGTAATGCATTGGTGTTGGGCGCTGAGGGCGAGGGTATGCGCCATAATATTGAGGAGCATTGCGATCAATTGGCCAAGCTTCCCATTCATAGCAATATGGAAAGTCTGAATGTTTCTAACGCTGGTGCTATCGCGCTTTATGCCGAAGCGATGAAGAAGAAAGCATCATGATAGAAGCCATTATATGTCTATGAGCGCAGAGCATATCAAAGCGGATTTGGATGCTTTGGCGGCGCAATTTGATTATTTCAAAGAGGCGATAAATCTGGCGGGCTATCCCAAACCCCGTATCAGAGATAGAGGCTATACGACATTGCTCCGCACTATTGTTGGGCAGCAAGTTAGCGTGGCTGCTGCATCGTCTATTTGGAATAAGATGGAGGCTTTTTTGGGCGAGGGATGCCCAGCCGATGTCCTATTATCCAAAGATTTTGATGAATTGCGTAGCTGCGGATTAAGCCGACAAAAGCAAGGCTATGCGCGCTCTTTGGCTGAATTGGTGGTCAGCGGAGAGCTTAAATTTGATAGTTTTCCAGCCGATGATGAAGACGCAATAAAGCTTCTTACAAAGGTTAAAGGTATAGGGCGATGGTCTGCTGAAATCTATTTCCTATTTGCCGAAGGACGCAGCGACATATGGCCGGCGGGGGACTTGGCGATACAAGAATCGGTGGGCAAAATGCTGCGCTTGGGTGCGCGCCCTAGCGAGAAAGAGATTAGGGTGATTGCCGAGGATTGGCGCCCGTATCGCGGGGCTGCGGCGATAATGGCATGGCATATTTATGACGTAGAATTTGATGCTATTTAACGGCCCGTAATGGCGCGGCGGTGCTTTCCTCTTCATTATCTTGCGCCGCTTCATCTGTTGAAATTGTGTCTGCATCTGTAGAGCTTATGTCCCCATCGGGTGACAATTTATCATCATCGCGTGACATTTTGTCCTGTTTTTCTTTTTCTTTGTTCGCGGCCTTAATGTCTTCTTTCACTTTTTTATAATCAATAGCGACCAAAGTTGGATTTAGGTCCAAAACTTCCAACAAAAAGCTTTTTGGTTTGCGCCAAAATTTGGTTTTGGGATTAAATTCATATCCAAGCGCCGCAATCGCTTCGCTGGCAAAATGAACACAATTTCGTTTTTTCAGGCTATAGCTTTTTTGTTCTATATCTTCCCATTTTTTTACGACAGCCATTAATTTGGCATAATCATCATCATTAATCGTGACGGTGAAATGCGGGTTGCTTTTGTCGATATATTTATCTTTGGGTGTTTGCACCGCCCCAGTGACAGATTTCCATAAAATCGCAGGCGATACTTTCACAGCCGTAAAACCATAGCTTGTGTCGATGACATCACCGTCCTTCAATGTGCCTTTCATAGTGAAAAAAGCATGGGGGAAACTGTCGCCAAAATCATGGCTGTAAAATGTGACATCAACATCAGCACGCGCAGGAGTTACGCATAAAATACTCGCCAATAAAAATATTAAAATAGAACGCATCTTAATCCTCTGAATAACCTAATGAAGAATTTTGAATATGGCGCATACTCTAACGCGAATGAATACCAAAGCAAAATTAAACTGCTTGACGCAAACGTAAAACACTGTGCAAATAGCGAAAGAGGATTTCACAGGAGCAGAGCAATGGATCGTAAAACTATTTTTGTCACAGGCGCAGCATCGGGTTTAGGCCGTGAAGTGTCGCGCTATTTTGCAGAAAAAGGCTATTTCGTTGGCTTAACCGATGTGAATATGGACGGCGTTGCGGAAACAGCCTCTATGATCGCCGATGGTCAAACATCGCAACATGCTCTGGATGTTACGAACCGTGCGCAATGGGCCGAGGCCGTTGCCGAATTTGGCAAAGCTACCGATGGCCGTATGGATGTGCTGTTTAACAATGCGGGGATTGGCGCAGGCGGCCCTATTCAAGAGATGGATGATAAAGATATTGATCTGATGATTGCGATTAATTTCACGGGCGTTATTACGGGCGTTAGAGCGTGTTTTGATATGCTGAAAGGGACCCCTGATAGCTGCGTTCTCAATACAGCATCGGCGGCGGGCATATATGGCGCTGCGGGATTAAGCGTCTATAGCGCGACAAAATTTGCAGTACGCGGCCTTACCGAAGCGCATGATATAGAATTTCAAGAACATGATATTAAATCCCGTTCTTTAATGCCCGGTTTCATTGATACCAATATATTGTCCAATGTTACCGAAGGCAGCAATATGACGGGCAAGGAAGTATTGCAATCGGTTGGCCAAGAGGTCAGCCCAGTAGAAATTATCGGCCCTGCGGCATGGGAAGCTGTGCATGGGAATAAAGTGCATACGACGGTTAATAAAACGGCCAAAGAATTGGCCTTTGCCGCGCGTTGGTTCCCAGGGCGTTTGCGCAAACAAATGCATGGCCTAACCGCTGGTATTGATAAAAGCTTAGGCTAAACGTTTTTGCATTAGACCTTGTGCGCTTTAGAGCAGCGCATCAATTTGCGTTGCTAAATCAATATCGCGCTGGGACAATCCATCTGCATCATGGGTGGTGAGCAAAATATCAACCGTAGAATAGACATTAAACCATTCGGGATGATGATCGGCTTTCTCGGCCAATATCGCGACTTTGCTCATAAAACCAAAAGCGCTGACGAAATTATCAAATTTGATAATGCGCCTTATGCCTTTTTTATCCTCCTCATAACTCCATTCGGTCAAATTGGAGAGCGCGATTTCGCGGCTTTTTACATCTAATTCGCTAATCATTATAGTTACTAACCTTGGCAAGAATGAAAAAACATGCCTATTAGGAACTATGGGGCAAGGTCAATCAAATAAAACATCGATTATGATGGACAATTTGGCATGTATGCGCAGCAATAGGCTGATATATCAACATATATCGGTGCAGCTTAGCGCGCGTGAAATATTGTGGGTCAAGGGCCGCAATGGCTCTGGCAAATCGACATTGTTGCGGCAGATAGCCTCTCTGCTTCCAATTTTGGCTGGGCAATTAGAAGTTTCGGGCGATATTGCTCTCACCGATGAAAAATTGACCTTTGATCCTAATCTTCCGCTTGAAAAAGCCCTGCGCTTTTGGGCAGATTTAGATGATAGCAGCCTATCCAAATTGGATGATGCGATGCAGCTATTTGATCTTGTGATGCTCAGCACTATCCCCATTCGATTATTGTCAACAGGCCAACGCAAACGCGCAAATTTGGCGCGTGTATTTGCATCAGAAGCCAAGATATATTTGCTCGATGAACCCTATAATGGCCTAGACCATGATAATATAAAAGCCCTTGATAAAGCTATGGGGCACCATCAAAAAACTGGCGGAATCACCATCATTGCATCGCATATTAAGCCTGAAATTGCGGTCGACCATATATTGGATTTGGATCAAGCGCATTTGCATAAACACAATAAAGGGGCCCAATCATGAGTAAGCCTCTATATCCGCTGATTGAGCGCGAAGTGCGCAATGCATGGAGCGGCGGTAATTTATGGATGCCGATAATTTTCTTTATCAGCATCTCTATTTTATTTCCCTTTGCGGTTGGCCCTGATGCTAAAATTTTGGCTATTACGGGCGGCGGCGTGCTGTGGATAGCGGCTTTGCTCGCATCGCTTTTGCCGATGGAGCGGCTGATATTACCCGATAGAGAGAATGGATTTTTGGATCAATTAATCGTGCGCGGTTATAGCGATGAATTAATTGCGATAGCCAAAATCATCGGCCATTGGTTCGCCTTTGGCCCGCCGCTCATCATCGCGAGCCTTTTTGCTGCTGCTTTAATCGGGCAGGGCGATGATCGCATGGGCCTTATCATATTGGGGCTTGCTATTGGCACGCCTGCGCTGGCTGGATTGGGCGTCACTGTATCTGCACTAACGGCGGGATTAAGCGGCGCATCGGCGATAGGCGGATTGCTGCTTGTGCCGATTGCTATTCCGATTTTGATATTTGGCGCAGCATCTCTAAGCCCTGAACCGGGCAGTGCATTGCAATTATTGGCAGCGGCGAGCCTTGCTGTGACGATGGTGTCTCCCTTTGCAGCAGGCGCAGCTCTGCGCGCGCTTAGGGAATGATTGTGCCAAGATACTTGGCCCTATATGCCGCCATCGGTTACGTCATAACCCAAATCACTAAGTCCGCTAATTAAGGCCTCTGTACAGCTATCCAGCATGGCTTGCTCGGTTGATCGCACAACAAAATTTGCGCCGACTGTGCCTTCGCGGAAAAAAGGATAGCTGCCGATTTGACACCCTTCATGCGCTTTTTCTGTATCGCGCAACAATGCGGCGATTTCGCTCTCTGGGGCCCATGCGCCAATTTGCCGCGATAGCAATTGTGCGCCGCCCTCTAATGTGCCCGTTAGCGCATCGAGCATCCCAGCGGTAATATGCGGGACGCCAGCCATGATAAAAATATTCTCAATCTTAATTCCGGGCGCACCCGATTTTTCATTCGGAATTAAATCTGCGCCAGCAGGGGCTCTGGCCATGCGCAAACGCCCCTCATTTAATCCGCCGCGCGTTTCGTAATAACGTTCTAATATCGCCCTAGCATCGGGGTGGATTTCGACGGGAATCTCCAGCGCCTGTGCTATGGCATCGACGGTAATATCATCATGCGTTGGGCCAATGCCGCCCGTGGTAAACAGATAATCGTTGCGATGGCGCAATATATTGACCGCCTCGACAATATTATCCATCACATCAGCCACCACCCGCACTTCGGCCAATCTTATCCCTTGGACATTGAGCCAAGATGCGATTTGCGCGATATTTTTATCCTGTGTTCGGCCCGATAATATCTCATCACCGATGATGATTAAGGCTGCTGTATAAATACGATTTTTTTCCATATAATAGCCATAGAGACAAATAAGCCTCTCGCAAAGCCCAGAAATTTGTATTAATATATATAAATTATATTATGAGGAATTTATGAATCAATATATGAAAGTCACCCCCGAAGAAGCCTATCGCGCGCGCGACGGCGTTATCAAAATTCATGGCGAAGAAGGCTATGCTGGTATGCGAAAAGCTGGCCGCATTGCTGCTGAGATATTGGATGATTTGGTGCCGCATGTTGTGCCTGGTGTTACCACGGGTGAGCTTGATGATATGGTGCGCGAACAAGCATTGCGCAGCGGCAGCGTTCCCGCCACGCTAGGCTATCGCGGTTTTACCCATAGCTGCTGTACGTCCATCAACCAAGTTGTGTGCCACGGTATCCCCGGCGACACGGTGCTGCGCGATGGTGATATTGTGAATATTGATGTGACCGTGATTGTCGATGGGTGGCATGGCGATACCAGCCGCATGTATTTGGTGGGCGATGTTTCGATTAAGGCTAAGCGCTTGGTCGATGTGACTTATGAATGTCTGATGCTGGGTATTGAACAGGCAAAACCGGGCAATTTTTTGGGCGATATTTCGCACGCCATTCAAAGCCATGCCGAGAAAAACCGCTATGGCGTGGTGCGCGAATTTTGCGGACATGGGCTAGGGCGCTTGTTCCATGACAGTCCAGAGGTCGTCCATGTCGGCCATCCGGGCACAGGGCCAGAGCTGAAACCGGGGATGTTTTTCACCATCGAACCGATGATTAATGGCGGTAAAGCGGGGACTAAAATGCTGTCCGATGGTTGGACTGCTGTAACGCGCGATCGCAAATTATCGGCGCAATTTGAACATAGTATTGCGATTACGGAAACGGGCTGCGAGATTTTCACGCAAAGCCCCAAAGGTTTGAATAACCCGCCTTACTGAGCGCTATTATTCTGACTTTTGTCATCCCTATATTTATAGCGCCCGTCATCTAGGTTTTTTCTACCCTGCATTCTAATTTTCGTCATCCTGAATTTATTTCAGGATCTTGAGGAATATGTGCTGATACTGGCTGAGATGCTGAACCTAGTTCAGCATGACGAATGCGGTTCGATTTGATGCTCCATGATGGATTCCCGCCTTCGCGGGAATGACGATGATGTTGCTTATTAAATGCACAAAACAAAATTCTCATTCTCGCCAGTACGGAGCTTCTTTTTAGCTAGCTTGTATTTTTCGCCACCCCATAAACTACACCACTAGATTTCATCGAAATTATGGTTTAGAGCGGATAAAGTAACAAATGAAATTAAATGAGGTACAATAATGTCTGCTATTTTGCATCTCGCTATTCCTGCTGGCGATCTTAAAAATACTGTGAAATTTTATACGGATGTGCTGGGGTGCAGCATTGGAAATGGCGAGGAAGGCCGCTGGGTTGATGTGAATTTTTGGGGCAATGAATTGACCCTGCATCAGAGCGAGGAACAGCTTCCCAATGTGCGCCATGATGTCGATATGGGCGCGGTGCTGGTTCCGCATTTTGGCATCCATCTGACCCAAGAAGATTTTGATGGCGTGAAAGAGCGCATTGCGGAGGCGGGCCTCACATATATTGATGAACCTTATCGCCGTTTCAAAGGCGATAAATATGAGCAAGAGACATTTTTTATCGCCGATCCCAATAATAATATATTGGAGATTAAAACGATGATGAACCCGCAAATTTTATTCGAAGTGGAATAAGCTGCTATATACGTAGGCCCAATGTTTCATCTAAGCCCGCAGCTATGTTAAGGTTCTGCACCGCAGCACCGCTCGCGCCTTTGCCCAAATTATCAAGCATCGCGATTAAGCGGATATGGCTGTCATCGCCCGCAACATAGAGCGTCAGAGCATCGCTGGCATCATCCTTATCGCGCAGCAATAATTCGCCGCTATCGGGCAAAGCGGCTATGCGCACCATTTTTCCCTCCGCATAATGGGCGGCCAAACAATCGCGCATATCCTGTGCGCTGGCCATTTGAGCGGTTCTAATAAGCGGTATTTCAACAAACATGCCGCGAAACGCATCAATTACCGATGGCGCAAATAATGGCGCATTTTCAAGACCGCTATAGCGCGTCATTTCTGGGACATGTTTATGCCCCATCTGCAAACCATAAGCGCGAAAACCAATGTCGCCTTCATCTTGGAAACGATTAATCAGCGCTTTGCCGCCGCCCGAATATCCCGACACGGCATTGCAAGTGATAGGGGTATCGGCTGGGATTAACCCACCTGCAATTAAAGGCGCTATCAAGCCCAAAAACCCCGTTGGATAACAACCCGGATTGCTAATGCGATTGGAGGCCGCGATAGAATTACGCTGACCTTTGCGAAATTCTGGAAAGCCATAGCTCCAACCCTCGGCGGTGCGATGGGCGCTTGATGCATCTATAATTTTGGTGCGCGGATTTTCTACCATAGCAGCGGCCGATATAGCGGCATCATCGGGCAAACAAAGGATGACATAATCGGCATCATTTAATGCTGCGCGCCGTGCGCTTTCATCTTTGCGCTTATCCTCGGATAGAGTGATTTGCGTAAATTCGCTGCGCTCTTGCAGGCGCTGTGCGATTTCAAGGCCCGTGGTTCCCACCGCGCCATCAATAAATAAGGTTGCCGTCATAATATGTCGTCCGAAACATGTGTATTTAATATAATATCTGAAGATTGGCCCTGTATGGCCCGCGCATTACAATCGTCGTCGTGCAGTAATGCCGCCCTCTTCTATGCGGCTTACTACATCGGCGAGAGGCTCTTCTTTGACTTGCATCCAATGCGCATTGGCATGAATGATATTTGCCTCGTCGCTCATAATACCGACATGGCCGGGGAAGAATATAATATCCCCGCGTTGCAAGGGGGCATCTTGCGCTATTTCTTGGCCGATGGCTTGTTGCATATCGCTATCGCGCGGTGCTTTAATGCCTTGCAGACCCAATATCATTTGGACAAGGCCGCTGCAATCAAGGGCATTGCCGCTGCGGCCACCCCATAGATAGGGCGCACCAATAAGCTCTCGGGCCAGATCAATGCTATCGCCAGAGGCTTTGCCAATTGGGCTTATGTGACGTTTGTGAATGAAACCATCAGCGGTTTGCATGAAATTTTCATCATGATTATCAGCGGACAGGCGCGCGCCCATTGGTAATTGTTTGACGACCATGGATTTTATCGAAGCTTCAGAAAATATCAAAGCGCTGCGGCTGCTGATTTGATGGTCAGCGCGCGCATTACCAAGCGCAAGATCATCCATAGCGACATAACCCACATAGCCATCATGCGCGCTATATCCCCACGCATATCCGCCCGATACATCCAATATAGCAAAATATTCGCCATATAATAATTGGCTTACCGCTGTGTCATGGGCCGCATTGGTCATCAATGATGATGCAGCTTTGCATGTCGCCATTTTTGCTTTGGCATAATGCGGGGCGAAATATTTGCCAGCAAGGGTGATGTCAGCCAAATCGCCTCTGATAGGAGTGATGCGGCTGTCATTAGACTCTTGCGGCCCGCGCAAACGAAATTGAGATCGCTTTACTGATGTCATCTCAGATTGCACCCTTGTGCTTCCTTAAAATTACTTAGAATCAAAATTCCACTTATCATGGGAATGAGCATTGGCATAGCCCCATTAACGCGCAGGATATTGTTTTGATAAATAATGATAAGCGGCTCTTAGCCCAAGGGCTTCTCCGCCTTTGGGGCGACCGGGTGCTGCGGCTGGCCGCCATGCAAATGTATCAAAATGACCCCATTTAATAGTGTCTTCGACAAAATTTTGCAGGAAAAGTGCCGCTGTAATAGATCCTGCAAAACTGCCCCCTGCATTAGAGATGTCGGCTATATCGCTGGCAAGCATATCATTATAACCTTTCCATAGAGGTAGCTGCCATAGGGGATCAAAACTATCCTGCCCTGCTGTGCTCATGGATTGTGCCATATCATCATCATTGCAGAAAAATGCTGGTAAATCTGGGCCAAGGGCGACGCGCGCTGCACCCGTTAGTGTTGCGAAATCAATCATCAATTCTGGTTCGGATTCAGCAGCCTTAGTAAATGCATCGGCCAGAACCAAGCGTCCTTCGGCATCTGTATTGTGGATTTCTACTTGAATGCCTTTGCGGCTTTTGATGACATCGCCGGGGCGCAATGCATTGCCGGATACGGAATTTTCAGCAGCAGGAATGAGCATGTGCAGGCGCACAGGAAGGCGTGATTTCATGATTAAATCGGCCAGCGCCAGCGCATGGGCAGCGCCGCCCATATCTTTTTTCATCAGGCGCATTCCAACCGCGCTTTTTATATCCAAACCGCCCGTATCAAAGCTGATGCCTTTGCCGATAATCGCTATACGGGGATGGTTTTTATCGCCCCATTCTAATTCTATGAGGCGCGGTGCATGTTCGCGCATGGCGGCCATTCCAACGGCATGGATTAGAGGATAGCCTGTTTCCAAATCATCTCCGCGAATGACAGAAAAATCAGCCTTGTGGATTTTGGCAATTTTTTCAGCTTCTTTTTCAATATTATTGGGGCCCATATCAATGGGCGGTGTATTGACCATATCGCGCACCAATGCGGTTGCTTGGGCTTCTTTTACGACTTCATCAATCATCGCCACATCTTTGCTTAGCAAGACATGCTGATCTTTTGGGCTAGTTTTGCTGAGATATTGATCGAAACTATAATGCGACAATAACCAACCGAGCGCGGTGTTTTTCAATTCTTGATCTTTTTGACCAAAAATAGAAATGCGATAATTTGCAGGCGGTAATTTGGCAGGGGCAGCCGCCAAACACCATGGCGATGGATTGTTAATATCGCTCATGCCATAGACAACGCTCCAACTATCTTCATCATTGATGATGGCAATTTCAAATGGGCCAGCCTTAAAAGATTGCGCTTCTAATAAATCGCGAATTTTCTGCGGCTGGGTTAATAGCCATTCGGGATAATGTGCTGGATCTAGCAATAAAATAGTGTGGGCATCTTGGCCTTGGTCGGCAATTAATAGTTTTGAATAATCAGTCATAAAACCGCATTATCCATTATTAATATAACTATCTAGTAAATTATGAATTTATTCGGCTGCTTCTAATTTATGGTCTTCTTTCACACTATTTGGGCCGTAAAATTGAATTACATTATCATCAACATCATCTTTCATCAAAATAGTGCGATCTTGTAGATAATTTTGATTCAATTTCCATGGCAGATGCGTCGAATTTTTCGGTAATTCGTGCAAGGAACGTTCAATATAGCCCGATGAAAAATCGAATAATTCATCGTCCTTTATGCTGCCATCTTTGGGCAGTATAGGATTGGCGATAGAGCTGCTATTTTGATCCATATGGTTTAACAAACGGCATGTATATTCGCACACAATATCCGTTTTTAATGTCCAAGATGCATTCAAATATCCAAATACGATCGTCATATTTGGAATATCAGAGAACATGCAGCCCTTATAATAATAATGGTCTGGAAAATTCACAGCCTTGCCATCGACAGAAAATTTGACTTTACCCGCAACGGCAAGCTTGAGCCCTGTGGCGGTGACTATGACATCGCTGTTAATTTTATTGCCCGATTTCAGCAAAATCCCATCGGATTGAACATGGTCGATATGATCGGTGACGATGGACGCTTTATCGGCCGTGATGGCATTGAATAAATCATCATCGGGTATCAGGCATAATCTTTGTTCCCATGGGCCATAGGGCGGGGTGAAATGCACAGGATCATATTTATCACCCAATGCCTTTTTCATGGGTTTTTCTATTTTTTTGATAATGGCTTTTGGGCGATTGCGGGCCAGACGAAAAGTGAAATGCTGCATCACAATATTTTTGGCGCGCGTAATTTTATAGGCCCAATTCTCTGGTAAAATTTTGCGCAGGCTATTGGCGAAAAAATCGCGTGAAGGCGCAGAGAACATCCAAGTGGGCGTGCGCTGTAGCATCGTTACATGCTTTGCTTTTTCGGCCATTACAGGAACAATCGTCACAGCGGTAGCGCCGCTGCCAATGATCGTTACTTCTTTGTCGCTATAATCCAAATCTTTGGGCCAAAATTGCGGATGAACCACATCGCCAGAGAAATTTTCTAACCCATTAATTGGCGCTTTATAAGGTTCGTCATAATCATAATAGCCCGACCCCATGAATAAGAAATTGGCGCATATTATCCTCTTGCTGCCATCGGATTGCTCAATCTCGACGCTCCATAATGCATCTGCGCTCGACCAGCTAGCGGATAGGACTTTATGGCCCATATGCATTTTATTTCTTAGTCCATTTTTATCGGTAATTTTATTCAAATATTTGATAATAGAAGGGCCATCGGCAATCGATTTTTCATCGGTCCATGGTTCAAAATTAAAACCAAGCGTATGCATGTCGCTGTCTGATCGCACGCCAGGATATTGAAATAAATTCCATGTCCCGCCAAGCTCTTCGCGCTGTTCGACAATCATATAGCTTTTGTTGGGGCATTTCTCAGTCAAATGCACGGCCATGCCAATCCCTGAGATTCCAGCACCAACTATTAATATATCGACATGACTCTCTTGCATTTTTCTCTCCGCTTATAGCCTCTTATGCCATTGCTTTAGCAAGGTTGCAAATAGCAATTTAATCACTGGATTAAACCATGGTTAATTTTTTTTCGTTTCAGCCGTTATTATAACCATGTTGAATTTGGTGCTTAAGATAAGATATTTATTATGTGCTACTATAATGTTCGCCAGCAATGTGGCTATGGCGGCAGTGCCCTTCACATGTTCGGGCGATATTTACCAAGTCCAAAGCGGCCAATTAAGAATATTTGATCCTAATAGCTCCACCTATGTTGATGTTGGCAGCCAAGGGAATAGTTATAATGCTATTGGTTATAATCAAAATGATAATCTGATTTATGGCATAAGAAACCGAAAGCTCATCCAAATAGATGCAAATGGCGATGTGGTGGATATTTTTGATCCAGATATTAATTCCTTTGCGGGCGATATGGATTTGAACAATCAATTGTGGATTAGGGATGGCAATAGCTTCACTGTGATTAATGTGGTGACGCGCGCTATAAATGTCATCCCTGTTGATTCAAGCTTCTTTCCCGCTGGTTCGGCTGATATTGCCTTTGTTAACACGCCGTTGGGCGATAGAATAGTCCAAGTCGGCCGCAATACTATGGCAATTTATGATCCAGTGCTTGGCACTAATATTATAAGGAATGTCGATAATCTGCCTAACGAGGGCACGACTGGCGCAATATGGGCGGACAATAGCGGGCGGGTATTTTTCTTTAAAAACACAACCGGTAATGTCTATGAATTGTTTGATTATCTGACCCCTAATCCGCGCGCTGTGTTGGTGGCGGTGGGTGATGCTAGCGGCAGCAATGATGGTACGTCTTGCCGTGCTGCTAATTTCCCAAACTTTGCACCGCTTGCATTTGATGATGAATTTCGCACAGAAGCCAACACCCCTATATCTGGGAATATATTGGCCGATAATGGGAATGGTGCGGATAATGATCCCGAAGGCTCTACATTGATCGTGAATATAACGCCAATTCAGCAACCTACTAATGGCACAGTGGTTCTCAATGCCGATGGCAGCTTTACCTATACGCCCAATACCGGTTTTTTTGGATCGGATAGCTTTGTGTATGAAATTGCGGATTCATCAGGGATTACAGCAACCGCAACGGTAAATGTTATCGAAATTAGGGCAAAGTTAGAGGTTGAAAAAAAATCCCAAGTTTTTGAAGCGGCCAGCTTCACGCAATTTGCTTTGCCCGAAAATGATGTAATCTACACAATCACTGTGCGTAATGTCGGCACTGGCCCAACAGATGCAGACACGATATTTCTGGTGGATAGAATGCCCTCTAATATCCGGTTTTTTAATGATGATATTGATAGCGGCGGCGGCAATAATTTCTCTGGCTCGCACGCAATTGGCTTTATAGATAATGGTAGCGGAACCGATTTTGATGCGCAGCGCGATGTGAGATATTCCAATAATAGCAGCCCACCGCGTAATTTTTCGGACTGTGATTATAATCCGCAAGCGGGCTATGACCCTAATGTCAAATTTATTTGTATCAACCCCAAAGGGCAGATGGCGTTTGATGATGAACCGCCAAGCTTTTCCCTAAGCTTTCGGGCGCGCATAGATTGAATCTATTGATTAAAGAATGTCTATAGCTATGCTGGGCCAATGGATGAGATTAAAGATAGCGAACAACAATTATTACAGCAGCTCGATGAAGCCGCAATTTCTTATAGTCTCTATGAACATGAAGCCGTTCACACGGTGCTTGAATCCGATCAAGTCAATGCAAATTTGACAGGCGCACATACAAAAAATCTATTCCTCAAAGATACGCATGGCAGTTTTTATCTGGTCACTGTTTTGTCCGATAAGCGCGTCGATTTAGGGCGGCTTTCCAATATATTAGGCGCAGGGCGTTTCAGCTTTGGCAGCGCAGAGGATATGAAGTTATATTTAGGAGTGTCGCCTGGTTCGGTCACGCCATTAGCGGCTATCAATGATGGCGCTATAAAAGTGAGTATAGTCTTGGACGAGATATTAGCCGCATCACAGTGCGTGAATGTGCATCCACTGCGCAATACCGCAACGCTCAGCCTATCGGGGCTTAATCTGGTGCAGATGCTAGTCAAATGGCGGCATGCCCCAACCATTTTAACTATTCCATCGAAACAAGTCTCATGAAGGTCTTAGGGGCATTATTGGCCGGTGGAAAATCAGAACGTTTCGGCAGCGATAAAGCCTTTGCAATGTATCAGGGGCAATATTTGATTGACCATGCAATAGCTTTGTTGAAACCGCAATGCGATGCAATGGTGATATGCGGACGCCGCTATAAAGCGTATCAATCCATAAAGGATGATCCAGCAGATTATGGCCCAATAGGAGCAATTAATGCGGCCCTTAAATATGCCAAAGAACATGGATTTGATGCGATCATTAGCTTTCCCTGTGATACTATAATGGGCGATACAATATTGGGCGATACGATAATAGGAGATACCATCACGCCCGATACGCCTGATAATAGTGCTGAGAATTTACATTGGTTCAAAGGTGATAGCGTCGCTTATTACATAGACCAACCGGTGATTGGATATTGGCCCTGCATATTATCGGATGGTTTAGACGATTGGCTGCAAAAGCAAAAGCGGCGCTCTATGAAAGCTTGGATCGAATATATTGAATCGGAAGGCAGTATTATAAAAGCCATCGACCCTAATGATAGAAGGGCAGTACGCTTTATAAATATTAATAGGCCGCAAGATCTGAAATTTGATGCAACAGATCGGCAGGATTTTGGACAAAAAAAGAGCCAGCACTTTTAGTGCTAGCCCTTTCCATTCCTTATTTAAATCCCCCAATTCAAATAAAGTGTTACGTTCTTTCTATTTGCATAGATGAATCTATAACTCCCTCAACTTAACAAAAAAAATGATGCTGGCTATGGTTTAATTATATGATTAGAAATTTTTTTGATGATGTTGTATTTTTGCATCTCTTGGGTGAAAGCGTCAATTACCATGATAATTGTAGCATTGAGCCTAGGAAATTCGCAGATTTTTCTAATTTTAACCCTAGATAAATCATCATATTGGCCCTAAAAGCACCGTAATATTTTCACGGCATAATGTTTATAGTGAAATAAAATATCACTATTCCTATCAAGGATGAAACAAAATGAATCGCAATTCTACTTTATTACTCTTTGGCGCAACAGGTGATTTGGCCCGCAGAATGTTGTTGCCATCGCTCTATGCATTATATGCCGATAATCTGATTGAGGATGATTTGCGGATATTCGGCACAGCGCGCAGCGATCTTGATGATGCGGCTTATCGGGATATGGTGCGCGATGCATTGATGGAATTTCTGCCCGAAGATAGAATTGCCGAACAGCAGATTGATGGGTTTTTGCAGCGCATCTATTATCAAACATTAGATGCATCCACTATAGAGGGTTTTAGCGATCTTGCCGATAAAATAGGCGACATCTCTGGCGGACTATCAATATTCTTATCGACAGCTCCATTTTTGTTTGAACCCACAATATTGGGACTGAAATCCGCCGGATTAGCAGGCGACAATGTATTAATTGGCCTTGAAAAACCTCTGGGCAATGATTTGGCTTCCTCGAAAATCATCAATGATGCTGTGAACCAAGTATTTCCAGAAGAGCGCACATTTCGCATTGACCATTATTTGGGCAAAGAAACGGTGCAAAACCTTATGGCCTTGCGCTTTGCCAATATGATTTTTGAACCGCTCTGGAATGCGCAAGCTATTGAGCATATTCAAATCACAATCAGCGAAACGGTTGGGCTAGAAGGACGCGCAGGCTTTTATAATGATACAGGCGCTTTGCGTGATATGGTGCAAAACCATATGCTGCAATTGCTGGCATTGATTGCTATGGAACCGCCTGCAAATCTTGATGCAGCGTCAATTCGTGACGAGAAAGTGAAAGTATTACGATCGCTTCGTCCTGTATCTGAGAATGACATCGTTGTCGGACAATATGGAGCAGGGGCGGTCGCTGAAACATTGGTGAAAAGCTATGCGGATGATTTGGGAGATGTATCGGATACAGAGACATATGTTGCGATAAAAACTTTTGTTGATAATTGGCGCTGGCAGGGCGTTCCCTTTTATTTGAGAACGGGCAAGCGATTGTCGGAACGCCGCAGCGAGATTGTTATCCAATTTAGAGAAGTGCCGCATAATATTTTCAAAGATCGCGGTGCAAAATTAGAATCCAACACTTTGATTATCCGTTTGCAACCAGAGGAATATGTTCGATTATTGGTTATGTCGAAAGAACCTGGCCTTGATAGAGGGCAAATGGTGCTGCGCGAAGTGCCGCTTGATTTGTCGTTAACGCAAGCCTTTGCAGGGGCGCGCCGCAGAATCGCCTATGAGCGATTATTGCTCGATCTTATCGATGGCGATCAAACATTATTTGTGCGCCGCGATGAAGTGGAAGCGCAATGGAAATGGATTGATGATATACGTGAGACGATTACCAAAAATGCAATGTCTCCCAAAATATATAATAGCGGCGGTTGGGGGCCTAGCACCGCAATAGCGCTTACTGAGCGCGAAGGCGTTTCATGGCACGAATGACGCATTGGGCGGATAGATTAAAATTTTGGATAATGATTTCAAAAAATAATGGTCTAAAACGCTTATTATGTTTACAGCCCAATATAGATATTTTCGGCTCTAATAGAGCAATGACATTAAGGAGTATGAAGTGACAGAGATTGAATGGTGGGATTTCGATAATAGCGAAGAGATGGTAGATGCTGTCACTGGCGATATTCAGTTCATCATTGAAAGTGCGCTTGATGCACGCGGTAGTGCTGTCATTGCATTTCCGGGTGGCAATACACCAATGCCTATATTTGATAAATTGGCCAGCGCGCCGATTAAATGGAAATATGTCACCATCATTCCTACCGATGATCGTTTGGTTGCGGTGGATGATGCTTTGTCTAATATTGCAAAAATTGCCAAGATTTTCTTGCCGCTCGGTGCGCGCGTCGTTCCATTCACCAGCGAAGCCGCCGACTATAATCTGGCGGGCAGTGCAGCGGATGCGCGCCTCCAAGATATGGCATGGCCGCTAGATTTGGTTTGGCTCGGTATGGGGCTTGATGGTCATACTGCTTCTATATTTCCTGGCCCAGATATGGAATCGGCGTTGGATGTAAAAGATGAACGCCGCGCCATTGGTGTGCAGCCTGATCCTATGCCCGATAATGCGCCCGTCAACCGCGTGACTTTAACGGCCAATGCTATCGCATCCGCGAGAACAGTCATGGTAACGATTGAGGGAATGGACAAACGCGGCGTTTTGGAACGCGCTATTGAATTAGGATCAGCGAGCGATGTTCCCATTGGCCGGGTTTTTGGAGCTTTAAGCGTTCCCGTTGATATTTATTGCCTGGATAAATAAGGGTATTTGTAATTTTTGGCGTATAAATAGGGCGAGAAAATATAGAAGCAATATTATAGAACTGAAGTGATTTAATAAGTTCTGGGTTTGCCTTGACGCGCTAATTTTTTCAAATATTCTGGTATTTCTGATTTTTCAGATGTTGGCTTGCGCACCACTTTTGGGTCTATCGGATGGTCAAAAGCAATACCGAGTTTTTTCTCAGCCACCCATGCGACTTTGCCGCCAATCCAACCAATATTTTTAAGCTCAATCTCTACACGCGATCCGCGCGGAGCTTGAACAGCAGCTTCTGCCATCAAACCACCTTCAGAGAGGTTGCGCACAATGACTTGCCCTTCTTCGCCGCCATTCTGAAATTTCAGATTCGCTTTTACAAATAGGCTATCGCGGTCATTATCGCGCTTTACACTGCTATCACCATTAGCGCCATCATCAACATTTGTTGAATTATCTGGGCCAGAATAGTTTGATAGTTTCTCATTCATTGCAATTAGATTCCCGATATGTAATTTTACATTCAGAAACTTATTACATCATAATCGTAGATAAAAGGTTAATCAAAAGCGCTTTTTTGTAAATAAATCAATTGTCGCGAGAGATACGTTCTTTACGTTCATGCTTCTCTTGCGCTTCCAATGACATAGTCGCTATCGGCCTTGCTTGTAATCTTGGTAAAGAAATGGGCTCACCAGTGACCGTGCAATAGCCATATTCGCCTTCTGCTATTCGTTTTAATGCAGCGTCAATTTTGGAGATTAATTTTCTTTGCCTATCGCGGGTGCGCAATTCGATTCCCCAATCAGTTTCGCTCGATGCGCGATCGTTGGGATCGGGTTCTTTTATCGGTCCATCTTGTAAATTGTTTAATGTTCCTTGTGATTCGTCTAGCAATTCTGCTTTCCAATTGAGCAATTGCAATTCAAAGAATCGTTGCTGCTTTGGGTTCATAAACTCCTCATCACTAGATGGGACATAATCTGATTCTAATTCTATAGCATTGTTATTGTTGCTATTATTTGATTTATTCAGTGATCCAGACACGATGCTCTCCAAACAACATTTATGCATCAAGATAATGATAATAAGAAAATTGATCGATTAAAGTGATACAATATTAGAGCGCCCTATATACGGCGCTTTTTTTCTATTCAAGCGCCAAATTAATGTTAAGGTGTGATTCTTAACTCCATTATCAAAATCACTGATTCTGGGTGGCGTTGTTGAAAAGTGGTAAATAATTAATCTGAAAACAGTCTCGCAATGGGACGTTTTTGTAAATGGGGGCCAAAAATCATCAAAAAAAGAGTCTCTATTCGAGAAATCAAGGTTAACACCGTTGAGGTTAACGTTATTTTTCGCTTTTCTGTTGTAGTCGCTAATTATCGAAAAAGGTTAGGGGCAGTGTAACAGTGATTGTCTCTAAATTATTTTGAGTAAGCAAAAGAAGGTTAATATTATGTCGGTTAGAATGGCTTTAGCAAAATTATGCGCATGTACATGTGGTGGTGCGCTCATCGGTGGGGGAGCTGTTCAGCTCGCAGAACCAACCTCAAAACCTTATGTTCAAAAAGAACGTAAAAAAATTAAAGCACGCCGTATTGCGCGTGGTACTCCAGTTCGTAAAGTAAAGCGTGTACGTAAAGTAACGCGAGCAAGAACAGCAAGTACAACATCTTGTCAGCCAACTGTAGTAACAGTTGCTAGTCAAGCTGCTGCTCCTGTTCCATTGCCTCCTGTTCCTGTACCCTTTATTCCGCAACCACAACCAATTCCCGTTCAAGGCGGATTCACTGGTGGTAGCGTTCCTGTCGTAATTGGCGGCAGCGGCGGTTTTGGCGGTGGCTTCGGCGGCGGTTTCTTTGGCGGTTTCTTTGGCGGCGGCGGCAGCGGCGGCGGAAGCATTGTTATCTCATCTACCTCTAGCGGTGGTTCTACATCAACCTCTACCGGTGGTGCTGATCTATCATCATCAACCTCAACAGGCGGTGTATCTAGCTCAACGGGCGGTGTTTCATCATCAACCTCAACAGGCGGTGTATCAACCTCAACGGGCGGTGTTTCATCATCAACCTCAACAGGCGGTGTATCTAGCTCAACAGGTGGTGTTTCTTCATCAACTGGCGGCGTATCTAGCTCAACCGGTGGTGTTTCTTCATCAACTGGCGGTGTATCCAGCTCAACCGGTGGTGTTTCTTCATCAACTGGCGGTGTTAGCAGTTCAACTGGTGGTGTATCATCATCAAGCAGCAGCAGCTCATCCAGCTCATCATCAAGCAGCTCTAGCTCTTCAAGCTCTTCATCTGGCGGCATTAGCACAAGCTCTGGCGGCATTAGCAGCACAGGTGGTGTTACAAGCACAGGTGGTGTCACAAGCACAGGCGGAGTAACCAGCACTGGCGGCATTAGCACCAGCACTGGTGGCATTAGCACAAGCACAGGTGGTTCTTCATCTTCTAGCGGTGGCTCTTCTTCATCAAGCAGCAGCTCATCTAGCTCATCATCAAGTTCTTCTTCTGGTGGTCTTAGCAGCACTGGCGGAAACACGAGCACAGGCGGTAATACCAGCACTGGCGGTAATACGAGCACTGGCGGTAACACCAGCACAGGTGGAAACACTAGCTCTGGTGGTTCATCATCAAGCAGCTCATCATCAAGCAGCTCTAGCTCTTCATCAAGTTCTGGTGGCAGCTCAGGCGGTGTGACATCTTCTACAGGTGGTATCAGCACAAGCACAGGTGGGGTCAACACAAGCACAGGTGGTGTCAACACAAGCACTGGTGGTGTCAACACAAGCACTGGTGGTATTAGCAGCACAGGTGGTTCATCATCTAGCAGCTCATCATCAAGCAGCTCTAGTTCTTCAACAAGCTCAGGCGCAACCAGCAGCGGTTCTTCTAGCTTTGGTGCAAGTAGCTCTAGCTCCTCTGGTGGATCATCTTCTAGCTCTTCAACCAGCTCAGGTGCAACCAGCAGCGGTTCTTCTAGCTTTGGTGCAAGCAGCTCATCATCAAGCAGCTCTAGCTCTTCAAGCTCTTCATCGAGCGGTGGTAGCAGCGGCGCTGTAGGTAATCCTGGCGGTGGAACCGATGTTCCAGCACCACCAATTGTTCTATTGTTTGGCGCAGCGGCAGCAGCATTATTTGCACGTCGTCGCAAAACAAAGAAAATATTAGAACAAGCATAATCATATACCGATGATTAAGATTTACGGCGGGCAAGGGCTTAGGCTTTTTCCCGCCGTTTTTTTATGCCTAAGGCATCTTCCAATGCTTATCGTAAAGTCTTGCAATAATTTGCGTTGCTCGGCATAGATGCGCACATGCATGATATTAAGATAATACGCGAAAACCCCGAAGCTTTTGATGCTGGCCTAATACGCCGCGGTGCAGAGGCACTATCTTCTGAATTATTAGCTTTGGATGAGAAAAGCCGCAAAATACAAACCGATTTACAAGCCCTGCAAGCGCGCCGTAATGAGGCTTCGAAAGCCATTGGCGCAGCCAAAGGCAAAGGCGATGAAGAAGGCGCAGCTGCATTGATGGCCGAAGTTGCCGAAATCAAAGAAAAAATGCCGCAGCTTGAGGAAGAAGATCATCAGATAAAAGATGAACTTAATAATTTAATGGCCGCATTGCCCAATTTGCCGCTTGATGATGTGCCCACCGGTGAGGGCGAGGAAGAAAATGTTGAATTAGAACGTTGGGGTGATCCGCGTATATTTAGTTTCGAGGCGCGCGATCATGCTGATTTAGGCCCTGAATTGGGATTGGATTTTGAAACGGGCGCAGCCATGTCGGGTGCGCGCTTTACTTTCATGCGCGGCGCTATGGCGCGATTAAACCGCGCAATTGGGCAATTTATGCTCGATCAACAAACGGTAAAAAATGGCTATAGCGAATGTGCTGTACCCTATTTGGTGCGCGATCATTCTTTGTTTGGAACGGGGCAATTGCCAAAATTTGCCGAAGATTCGTTTCAAACCACCGAGGGGCATTGGCTTATTCCCACCGCTGAGGTGAGTTTGACAAATTCAGTACGCGAGCAAATATTATCCGAAGATCAATTCCCCATTCGCTTAACGGCATTAACCCCCTGTTTCCGCAGCGAAGCGGGATCGGCTGGCCGCGATACAAAAGGCCTTATTCGGCAACATCAATTTGAAAAAGTGGAAATGGTGAGCATCACCACCCCTGAACAATCTGCGCATGAGCATGAGCGCATGACGAAAGCGGCAGAGGGCATATTGCAGGCCCTAAACCTGCCCTATCGCAAGATGCTCCTTTGCACAGGTGATATGGGAGCAACGGCGCGTAAAACTTATGATTTAGAGGTTTGGTTGCCGGGGCAGGGCCTGTACCGCGAGATTAGTAGCTGCTCTAATTGTGGTGATTATCAAGCACGGCGGATGAATACGCGCTATAAACGAGAGGGCGAAAAACATACGATATTTGCGCATACATTGAACGGCAGCGGCTTAGCGGTTGGCCGCACATTGGTGGCTATTATCGAAAATTATCAACAAGAAGATGGCAGCATCACCATTCCAGATGCGCTACTGCCCTATATGGGCGGCATTACCAAGATTGAGCAAAGTTCATAATGCGTATTTTGATTAGCAATGATGATGGTATAAACGCGCCGGGTCTTGCAATCTTAGAGGAAATAGCGGCTGAATTAAGCGATGATATTTGGGTGATAGCACCCGCCGAAGAACAATCGGGCGCTGGCCATTCGCTGTCAATAACTAAGCCTGTACAGATTAGGCAATATGGCAAGCGGCGCTATAGTGTAACCGGCACTCCGACCGATAGTGTGATGCTCGGTATTGGTAAAATCATGGGAGGTTTGAAACCAGATTTATTGCTATCTGGCGTTAATCGCGGGGCAAATCTTGGGGATGATATTACCTATTCTGGAACGGTAGCGGCGGCGATGGAAGGCACGCTTGCAGGTATTAAATCCATCGCGCTCAGTCAGGTTTATTCTGGCGATCCGCTCTATGATGATATGCCTTTTCAAGCAGCAACCCATTGGGGTGCAAAAGCAATTAGGCCTTTATTAGAGCATGATTTTGAACCGCGCAGCTTGATGAATATCAACTTTCCAGCATTGCGTGCAGATGACATAAAAGGCATTAAAATTACCAAGCAAGGTTTTCATGATTATGGCCGTGTCGCCATAACGGAAGGGAAAGATCCGCGCGGTACGCCTTATTATTGGTTCGGACTTAATGCTATTGAACATACATCTGGTCATGATAGCGATTTAGAAGCTATTGAAGATGGCTATGTCTCGGTCACACCATTGACGCTCGATCTAACGCATCAAGAGGCGCTCAGAAAAATGCGCACATTATATGATTGATGCTTAAAAATTACCCACATCGCATTGCAAACAGCTTATGCCTCTTCTGCGCCACATATCGACAACTTGCTGCCGATCATCAATGGTGAAGGCAATATCTTTTCCTTCATTGAGAAGCTGATCTAAAATCTCTTCTTTGATAATATGATCGGCACGCATGTCTTTATCAGCGCGCATCAACAGGCGCTCAAATTCTATTGTATTCCAAGTGAGCCATGTTTCCGTGATGGGCCGAAAACGCTCATTACGGCCTGTGACTATGATAATCTCATATTTCTGACTATCGCGCAAAACCCTATAAAGATTTACGATATTTTCGTTGGGCGTATCATCCCCCATAGCAGCATTAAAACTTTTCCAATCGGGCGGGTCTTGTTCTAAAAATACACGCCGATGATCGATAGAGGCTAATGTTCCATCAATATCAAATAAGATAGTTTGTTTTGCAGGCATATATATATTGTACCCAAAATTATTGGGGCGGCAATAATAGTAATGGATCGGTTCGTGCTGTATTCCATTTCATGCCCCAGTGCAGATGCGGGCCAGTGGCGCGTCCCGTAGCACCCACTTTGCCAATGACTTGGCCTTGTTTGACGCTATCGCCTTTTTTCACGGCGATTGAGGAACTATGCAAAAATGCACTATTGAGGCCATTGCCATGATCGATCATCAGCAAATTACCCTCTAATGTGAAGGGTTTTTGCGATACTAAAATCACCACACCATCGGCGGGCGCAACATAGGGCGTGCCGGTTGGTACGGCAATATCAAGGCCGCTATGATAGCTGCCTGGTTTGCCTTGGTAAATGCGCTGCGATCCAAAACGACCAGAAATACGCCCTTTGACGGGCCAGATGAAATCTTGACGCCAGCCTTGCGCATCGGTGGAAATTTTGCGCGCAGCAACAATCTGAGCAATCTCTGGGCCGCGTAATTTTCGGAATGCGGCGCTAGATCGGCCACCGCGAAAGGGTGCATTAATGCGCTCTAGACGCCATTTCCCCGCAGCAACGGGCAGCGTTTTTTGCACTTTCGAACCATCCGTCAAAGTGGCCACCAAAGTCGCGGCTGATCCTGCATCGCGGTCAAACCCCATCAGGAAAAAACCATCTTCGCTAATCGGTAAATTCAGACCATT
The DNA here is from genome assembly GCA_947492905.1 of uncultured Sphingorhabdus sp. Lineage (GTDB taxonomy): Bacteria > Pseudomonadota > Alphaproteobacteria > Sphingomonadales > Sphingomonadaceae > Sphingorhabdus_B. The sequence goes on from CANLOL010000001.1 coordinate 1,161,511, forward strand.
GAGCGCAACGCTTGCGGTATTGCTGGGCGCACGCGCATTAATCACCGCGCCTTGCTCCGCATCTTTGGCAATCCAAAAATCGCTACGAATGACTTCGGTTGTTTCTTGAAAATCGGCTTCAATCGCTGGAGGTATAGTTTCGGCAGCACCAGCTTCGATAGGCACTGTTTGCGTATCACTAGCCGCATTTGATGATGCGCTGCTAATATCAGTATTGCCCTCTTCAGGGACTGTGTTGCACGATGGTGCAGCAAAGAGAAGAGAGAGAAGAGCGAGTTTAATATTCATCATATATCTCTTAAACTATGTCTTTTAGGGCAGCTTGCACAGAGAGTTCTGCGCTGGCATAGCCTTCTTGTTTTTCAACGCTCCAATAGCGTAAATCTTCAAGAGGCACTTGCGCGCCGCTTACGGCACAGACAATATGATCGCCCGGTGAGAGCAATCTGAAATTATTGGGCATAAAGTGTAATTTTGCCGCTCTATTTTGATTAGATGTTAACATGCCGCTATAATGGCCAATAATTTTGTATCTGGCAATGACAGGTTGCAGAAAATTTACATCTTATTTGCAATTCTTCATTGCCGGCGAAATGCTTATTTGAACAGATCAGCTTGATTGTCGGATGTTTTGGGTTTTGCCGCTTTTTTGATTTTGGCAGGCGCAATAGCTGCTGGCTTATTCTGCTCTAATATTTGCGTATCGCCCTCTATTGTCGCATCGACTTTGCCATCGCTGAAATGCAAACTTACATGCTGGGCCGCGCGCGCTGCATCGGCGCTGGTCAATGTCATATCGCTGCGATTGGTGACGCGGGCAAAACCTTTCGATAAGGGGCGGTCGGGGTGTAAGTTTTCGGCCAATCGCCAGAGTGAATCGAGCCTTTTCTGACCATTGTCCAATCCGCGTTTAACGATTGCTGGCGTTAGGCGCAGCGCATCCAATGATCGCATCTTATCATTGACCAATCGGTTCAAAATTTGCGGATTAAGGCTGCTCGCTGGCCCTGCTAATCGCACGTCTGATTTGCCAATATGGTTTTTGAGCGCTTGTCTCAAACGCTCCCCATATTCATCGGCGCGCTGTTGATGCGGGGCTGTAATTTCCGATAATTTCGGCATCAAGCGGCTTTGCGTTTCCACACGTTCGCGGCCCAATGTGATAATACGCCTGATAATATTATCGGCGCGCTGGCCATATTCGCCCACGGTATAGAGCAAATCATCGCGCACTGGCACGGCCATTTCCGCCGCAGCGGTTGGAGTTGGTGCGCGCAAATCGGCGGCGTAATCGCACAATGTCGTGTCGGTTTCATGGCCGATTGCCGATATGATGGGTATATCTGATGCAGCAACAGCGCGCACGACCTCCTCCTCGTTAAACGCCCATAGATCCTCTATTGAACCACCGCCGCGTGCCACGATAAGCAAATCGGGACGCTTAATTGCACCGCTCTCAATAGGGCTGGCATCAATAGCATTAAATCCTTTAATCGCGGCTGCTATTTTTGCAGCGCTGCCATCGCCTTGGACGATAGTGGGCCAGACAATGACATGCACAGGAAAGCGATCGGACAGCCTATGCAGCATATCGCGTATCACCGATCCTGTTGGCGATGTGACAATACCAATGGTGCGCGGTAAATAAGGGAGCGGCCGTCTGCGTGCAGGATCAAATAAACCTTCTGCATCAAGACGCGCCTTAATCTTTTCAAACAAGGCCATGAGCGCGCCTTCGCCCGCGAGCGCCATGCTATCGACGACGATTTGATATTTGGACCGTCCGGGATAGGTGGTGACTTTACCGCTTGCGACAACTTCGAGTCCGTCTTCGGCAGCAAAGGGCAATCGCCCTGCATTGCCTTTCCACATCACCCCGTCGATCAGTGCTTTATCATCCTTAAGGCCGAAATAACAATGGCCCGATGCAGCGCGTTTGAAGCCCGATAATTCGCCTCTTATTTTCACATAACCAAAACGATCTTCGACCATTTTCTTGAGCGAAGAAGAAATTTCTGACACAGATAATTCTTGGGCATTGTCGCCCGCCTTTTGCTGCGCTACTAGGCTTGAATCACTATCACTATTGGCAGCATTTTTATCAAAAAGGGAATCGTTCATGAATATCCTGCTTATCGGTTCTGGCGGACGCGAACATGCACTGGCATGGAAAATCGCGCAATCCCCAAACATAAATAAATTATTCACGGTTCCTGGTAATCCAGGCATGGCGGAGGTCGCTGAAAATAGTGATTTGAATATATCTGATCATGTGGCTGTTGCTAAATTTTGCCGCAGCCATGCGATTGATTTGGTGGTGGTTGGGCCAGAAGCTCCTTTGGTAGCCGGCCTTGCCAATGATTTGCGCCAAGCCGGCTTTTCGGTTTTTGGCCCCGATAAAGCCGCCGCACAATTAGAGGGTTCAAAAGCTTTCACCAAATCCATTTGTGACAAAGCCAATATCCCAACCGCTGCTTATGCGCATTTGCACGATAAAGCATCGGCTTTGACAGCTTTGGATGATTTTCAAATCCCAGTTGTGATAAAGGCCGATGGATTAGCAGCGGGTAAGGGCGTTATCATTGCGGAAACGCATCAGCAGGCGCAGGATGCTATCGAAGATATGTTCGGCGGCGGATTTGGCGATGCAGGGGCGCAGGTCGTCATCGAAGAATTTATGCAAGGCGAAGAGGCCAGCTTCTTTGCTCTGACCGATGGCGAAAATATCATTCGCTTTGGCAGTGCGCAGGATCATAAACGCGTGGGTGAGGGCGATACTGGCCCCAATACGGGCGGCATGGGCGCTTATTCCCCAGCGCCAGTTTTGACGCAATCGCTCGAAGACACTGTAATGCGCGATATTATCGAACCGACGGTGAAAACTATGGCCGCAGAGGGCATGGCCTATAATGGCGTATTATTTGCGGGGCTTATGCTGACCGAGGACGGCCCAAAACTGATCGAATATAATTGCCGCTTTGGTGATCCAGAATGCCAAGTTTTGATGATGCGCTATCAGGGCGATTTGGCGCTATTGCTCAAACGTATCGCCGATAGCGATTTGGGCGCTGATGAGGCGATGGAATTTTCAAAGCAAAGCGCGATGACCGTTGTGATGGCCGCCAAAGGCTATCCAGCATCACCAGAAAAAGGCGGCGCGATAAATTTGGGCGCGCAAGATGATGTGCAAATTTTTCATGCTGGCACGGCGTTTAAGGATGGCGCATTAGTGGCCAATGGCGGGCGCGTTTTGAATGTAACGGCAATGGCCGATAGCGTCACAGCCGCGCAAAAAAGCGTTTATGCAGCGATAGATAAAATTGATTTTCCAAGCGGATTTTACCGCCGCGATATTGGCTATCGGGAAATCGCGCGAGAAGAAAAAGGGTGATTTCGACCCTTTTGCTAAGACATGCAAAATTAACATCTCACAATATTGTTCATCTTGGGTTCATATTTATGTGATGTAATATCATATCTATCTTAAGGAGAGAAGATATGTTTATTTCGAGAAAAAGAAAGCTTGCGAGTTTGATGGGTTCCGTTGGACTGGTCGCGATAGTCATTGGATGCTCTACTTCGCAGGACAATGATGTTCATGATAAAAATACGCAATCTCAAGCATCCAGCAAATCGATAATGGCTGCTGATTATGCGCCGCCAGCTGAATCTGCAGCAGAGGAAGCTGTAATATCTTATAGTGCTCCTCCCAATTCCATTAGCATTAACAAAAATGGAATCATAATTAGAGGAGAGCAAACGGACAATAAAGAGGCAGAGCCATCTTATCGGTATCAACCATCAATCGATATTAGCAGCGTAAAGCGCGAAGATAGAGAGACATATGATGGCAAAGAGGTGTCCAATATAAAACGCGTCAGGCATGAGCCTGTTTCAACATTTGCAGTAGATGTGGACACGGGAAGCTATGCCAATGCACGTCGTTTTTTGACCAATGGGAATTTACCTCCTGCGGAAGCTGTGCGGACTGAGGAAATGATTAATTATTTTCGCTATGATTATAAAAAACCAACAAACAAATCCCAACCTTTTAGCGTGAATACCGATAGTGCAATTGCCCCATGGAATCCTAATCATAAGCTGGTGCGCGTTGGTCTAAGAGGATATGATTTGGATCATAAAGTTCGACCTGCTGCAAATTTGGTGTTTTTGATTGATGTTTCAGGCTCGATGGATGAACCCAATAAATTACCGCTCGTAAAATCCACTTTAACTATGCTTGCTAGTCAGATGCGCAAACAAGATCGTATGTCAATCGTGGTCTATGCGGGCAATGCAGGCGTGGTGCTAGAGCCTACTAGCGACAAGTCCGAGGTTAAAGCTGCGCTATCGCGTTTGAATGCTGGTGGTTCAACTGCGGGGGGCGAAGGATTAGAATTGGCCTATGCACTCGCGCGTAAAAATATGCGCAAAAATGCAGTTAATCGGATTATTGTAGCTACCGATGGTGATTTCAATGTGGGCATATCGGATAGAGATGCTTTGGTGAAATTCGTTGAAAAAAATCGCGATGATGGGATTACTCTGACTACCCTTGGTTTTGGAACGGGTAATTATAACGAAGCTTTGATGGAACAAATCGCCAATGTCGGTAATGGCAATTATGCTTATATTGATAGCGCTTTAGAGGCCCAAAAAGTGATGAAGGAAGAGTTGAGTTCTACATTATTCACCATCGCAAAAGACGTTAAAATTCAAATCGAGTTTAATCCAGCCTATGTCTCTCAATATCGGCTTATAGGATATGAGAACCGCCTGTTATCTGAGGAAGATTTTGATAATGACGCTATTGATGCTGGTGACATAGGTGCAGGGCATCAGGTCACTGCAATATATGAAATTGTTCCAAGCGGCGTTAAAGGCTGGTTACCTGAACGGCGTTATAAGAATGAAGGATCAGAAAAAGTTGCGCAGAAAAATGGTGAGATGGCTTATATCAAATTGCGCTATAAATTGCCCAAGGAAAATGAATCAAAACTGATCCAATTTGCTCTGAAGCCAAATTTATTGACCAAAGCGGCTATGCCAAAGGGTGATATGGCATTTGCTGTCGCTGTTGGAGCATTTGGCCAAAAATTGCGCGGCGATAAATATTTGGGCAATTACAGCTTTGACGATATTTCAGCGCTAGCCGGCGAGCAAAACCAATATTGGCGCAAGGAATTTATTAAATTGGCTTCGTTGGCATCCGAACGAAAGTAAACAACAAGACAATAAGCTGCATAACGGCATAATATTAGCAAGTAAATATCAGCTAATATTATGCCGTTCATATTAACGTCATACGCAATGTGCACATTATGTATTAGATGGGGAAATGATATGAGAGATAATAGATTTTCAAAATATATGATGTGCGCAGCCGCAGTTTCAATGTTGTTCGCGCCGACAAGTGCACCGTTATTGGCGCAATCAGAGCAAGTTGACAGCAGCGCCGCGCCGCAGGAGGGCCCCGTGAATTGCGGTATATTTGATAATCAAAGACCGCCTTTTGCCGCATCCTTTGCCGGCAATCCGCGTGTCAAAAACGCGCCTCCAGCTTCTGGAGCAACACCACCTCCTGCGCCACCACCGCCGCCAGCAGCGGCTGTACCGCCGCCTCCTCCTCCTGCGCCACCTCCGCCGCCATCGGTGCAATCTGTACCTGTTGTGGTTACGGGTACCAGAGTGAATAGGTCACAATCATCACTATCTCAAATATCAGCATCGACCTCAGTAGCAGCAGAAACTGCCGAAGTATCAACCCCGACCAGAGAAAATATCTCCACATTACCTTTTCCTAAGCATCGTTATCCGCGGCCTATTGTGTTGCCGCCTAAAAATGGTGAAAAATATGACGGCGAAGAGGTTTCGAGCATAAAGCGCGTTGCCGATGCTCCTGTTTCAACATTTGGTGTTGATGTCGATACGGGCAGTTATAGCAATGTGCGCAGGTTCCTCAATAAAGGGCAATTGCCGCCCAAAGCCGCTGTACGCAGCGAAGAGATGATTAATTATTTTCGCTATGATTATCCGCTTCCTAAAGATCGCAAAACACCATTTAGCGTGACAACCGATATGGCGCAAACACCGTGGAATGAAGATACGCAATTGTTGCGTATTGGACTACGCGGCTATGATATTGATCGGGCCGAGCGCCCATCCGCCAATTTGGTGTTTTTGGTCGATGTATCAGGATCAATGGGTAGCCAAGATAAGCTGCCATTGGTGAAGCAAACTTTATTAACCCTCTCTCAGCAATTGCGCAGCGATGACCGTGTATCAATAGTGGTTTATTCGGGAACAGTAGGCACATTGCTCAAACCTACATCGAACAAATCCCATATTAGAGAAGCGCTTTCTTGTATGGTTGCCAGAGGATCGACAGCCGGCGGAGATGCCCTGAAAATGGCGTATAAAACCGCGCGCAGCAATTTTGATAAAGATGCGATCAACCGTATCATCATGACCACCGATGGTGATTTTAATGTTGGAACAACGGGCACTGATCAGCTGAAAGAGATAGTAGCCAAAGAGCGCAAAAGCGGCGTTACTTTGACGATGTTAGGCTATGGCCAGGGCAATTATAATGAAAGCATAATGGAAGGCATCGCCAATGTTGGTAATGGCAATTATGCTTATATCGACAGCACATTAGAAGCGCAAAAAGTGATGAAGGAAGAATTGAGTTCTACATTATTCACCATCGCAAAAGATGTGAAATTACAGCTTGAATTTAATCCAGCCTATGTATCGCAATATCGTCTGATTGGATATGAAAACCGCGTGCTGGCCGAAGAAGATTTCAACAATGATAAGATAGATGCAGGCGATATTGGTGCATCGCATCAGGTAACAGCTTTGTATGAGATTGTTCCAGCGGGCGGCAAGGGCTGGGCTCCGCAGCGCCGCTATCAAGCCAATGAGGGCGGCGTAAAATTGGCGCATAATGGCGAAATGGGCTTTTTGAAATTACGCTATAAATTACCCGATAGCGACACATCATCCTTGATAGAATATCCGCTATCAGCCGATGCCATGAAGGCCGCGAAAGCACCAAGCGGTGATATGGCATTTGCTGTCGCTGTTGGAGCATTTGGCCAAAAATTACGCGGCGATAAATATTTGGGTGATTACAGCTTTGATGATATTTCAGCGCTAGCGGGTAAGCAGGATATATTCTGGCGTCAAGAATTTGTGAAATTGGCGAGCAGTGCTTCCCAAAATGATCAAAAACCCTAAGCAAAAAAGTTGCAGCTATAATCTTGAAGCGCAAATTGCGCGATGATTAGAGCGTGAGATGTATAATCTTGGGCATATTGTGCCATCACGGAACAGTTTCCCGTATTATAGCGGCCGCGGGCTGGACTCTTGATATACTATGGTTAAGCTGCGGTGAGAGAATCAATTTTTGAGTGATAAGCTTAATGATAATATCGTTTTGCTTCATTGGGAGGGGATAATTTTGGACAATAGTACTAAAATTTTAATCGGTTCAGTAGCAACAGCTCTATTATCATTGGGTGCGCATACTATTGGCTCAACAGGATCTTCATTTGTTGATACATTAGAGAGTAAAACGCAATATGAGCTGTCCAATGCAGGCCTTGATGCAGTTGCCGTGAATTTTGAGCGTGATCCTGCTATAACGCGCAATGCTGTTTTAAGCGGCGATGTGACAGAGGATCAACGCAATAAGGCATTATCTATTGCAGAGAATATCCCGGGTATTGGCAATGTACGATGGGCTGATGCTGGTGATGGGGCTTCTGATGATGGAGCTTCGGATGATGGGGCAGATGCTATTGCTGATGAACCTGCCGATAGAGCAGTAGTAGCAAAATGCCAAAGCGATATTAATAGCATTACCGAAGGGAAAAATATCAATTTCCGTTCTGGAAGCTTTTATGTACCGCCCACCAGCTTTGGATTATTGGATGAAATTGCAGCGGCAATAAAACCTTGCAAAGGCGTCAAATTAGAAGTGCAGGGTCATACAGATTTAACGGGCAAAGCCGATGTTAATCAGAGGCTATCAGACGGGCGCGCTGCGTCTGTAAGGGATGAACTTATCAAACGCGGATTGGATCCAGATCGTATCGTTGCAAAAGGATATGGCAGCACACAGCCAGTTGAAAATGCGCGTACATCAGCGGCCAATGCCAAAAACCGCCGTACGATATTTGTTATTTCATAATTGAGAATTAAGCAGCAGTCCTATATATGGCTGCAAACGCTTATTATAAGAAAGATTATTTGGAGAGAATTTATGCCAGTAACAATGGAATTATTATTGGGTATGTTGGTGTTTTTCGGAATAGGTTTGTTCATAGGTAGGTTAATTTGGCATCGCCGTGGAATCTGATTAATAGATGAATGAATTGCTAATCTATCTCAATAAATTTTAATTATAATAGACTATGATAGTAAGTATGGGGATTTAGAAAATGATGGAATTTTTAGCAGAAAATTGGATATGGCTAGCAATAGCTTTATTAATTGGTGTTCTGACAGCGTGGTGGGCATGGGCGCAACCAACAGCTGATGGTAATGAACATAATGCGGGCATGGGCTCTGGTCTTATGGACTCTGTGACGGATACAGTTTCTAAAACGGCTACTGGCGCAGTTGATGTGACAAAGAAGGCAGCTGATACAACAGTATCAACGGCCAAATCAGCGGCTGATACAACAGGTAGTGCAGCAAAAACCACGGTAAAGAAAACCACTTCAACTGCTAAAAAAGCAGCCAGCACGACTAAGAAAACGGCTTCTAAAGCAGCAAGCGGGGCTAGCAAAACCGTCAAATCAACTGCTTCTAAGGCAAAGAGCACTGCTAAAAAATCCACTGCTACGGCCAAAAAAGCAACGACAGCAGCGGCTTCGAAAACCACAACAACAGCTAAAAAAGCGGCTAGCACAACCAAGAAAACCACTGCTAAAGCTGCTACTACGGCTAAGAAAACTACTGCTAAGGCTGCTTCAAAAGCTGCACCGAAAACTGCTGCTAAAAAGCCAGCGGCTAAGAAGTCCACTGCTAAGGCTGCGCCAAAAGCTGCACCGAAAACTGCTGCTAAAAAGCCAGCGGCTAAGAAGCCCGCAGCCAAGAAAGCGGCAAAAACGGTCATTCCAAATGATCTAGAATTGTTAAAGGGCGTTGGGCCAAAATTAAATGGCTTGCTTAAATCACTAGGCGTGACGACATTTGATCAAATTGCGAATTGGAAAGCCGCTGACGTTAGAGATGTTGATTCCAAACTTGGCAGCTTTGCCGGACGTATCAGCCGCGATAATTGGGTGGATCAAGCCAAATTATTATCTAAGGGCGATGTCAAAGGATTTGAGAAGAAATATGGTTCTTTAGGAGCCGAGATTAAAAAATAAAGAGACAGCCTATTAGCGTCTGTCCTTAAAAACGCTTCAAGCACAATGTTTGGAGCGTTTTTTATTGCCTATTTTTAATTATCATCGGCTCGCTATTGTGAGCCTATTATCATAGTCTAAATAGCATGGCCGCATATATCTATGAGGATTTAGGATCAATGTGCTGGATACGCAGCTTATCAATTTTGCGCCCATCCATATCGATAATCTCAAAACTCCATCCTTGATCTTCGAACGTCTCGCCTTCTGATGGCAAATGCCGCAGCACATGCAGTGCATGCCCCGCAACGGTTGCATAATCTCTATCTTCTGGCAGGTTAATCCCAAGCATTTCAGACATATTATCCGCTGACATAGCCCCAGAAATAATGCGGCTACCATCGTTTAAGGTAATAATCTCTGGCGCTGCGCCAATGTCCCTGTCAGATGCAAATTCTCCCGCAATAGCGGTGAGCAAATCATTGGGCGTTACAATACCTTCAAAATGACCATATTCATCATGCACGAGCAGCATAGGCACTTCGGCGCTGCGCAATTGTTCCAGCGCATCCATAGCATCCAACTGATCGGGGACAATGGTGGCGCGGCGCATCAATGTGCGCATATTGGTGGTGCTGCCTTTTATTTGCGATCTCATAATATCGCGCGCTTGGACAACGCCAATGATATTATCAACATTTTCCTCGGCAACGGGCAAGCGCGTATGGGGCGATTGCAACAATGTAGCGTTGACATCTTCGAAAGAGGCATCAGCGGCAATCCAATCTACCTCCGTGCGCGGTGTCATAACTTCGCGCACAGGACGATCGGCCAAGCGTACAACGCCTGCGATTACTTTTTGCTCATGTTCCTCGATAATGCCCTCCGATGTCGCCTCGGCAAATATCATTTTTAATTCTTCGGCGGATAGGGCGCTTCTATTATCACGGCGCAATCCTAATGCTCGGAATATAAGCGCGCTACTTTTGTCCAATATCCATACAAATGGAGCGGCAATAAGTGATAGCCAACGCATCGGCATCGCCATGATAGAGGCCAAACGTTCAGGCGCTACCAACGCAAATTGTTTGGGAACCAATTCACCGATGACCAAAGAGAAATAGGTGGTGATACCAATCACTAAGCCAAAGCCAAATGTGCTGGCCATAGATTCGTCCATACCCAATGCCACTAATCTCTCGGCTACAGGACCGCCAAGGCTTGCGCCCGAATAAGCACCCGCAATAATGCCGATAAGTGTGATGCCGATTTGTACAGTGGACAGAAATTTGCCTGGGTCTTTGGCCAATTCAATGGCCATAGCCGCGCCTTTATTGCCAGATTCAGCCATAGCGCTTAATTTGGCCGTGCGCGCTGATACAATGGCGAGTTCGGACATTGCAAACACACCATTGAGCATTATCAGAGCCATGATTATGGCGGCATCGAGCCATGGGAAAACTGTCATTGGGGCAGCCAAATATATTTCATAAGTTGTGATTTATCGGAAAATGCAAAATTTACAAGAATATCTGTATCAATCATCCCTCGTTCATATTTAAAAGCGCAAATATAGCGTGTCATGCAGATCATAGCATGAAATTATTTTTAAGAGGAATGCGTATATGAATATGAAAAATACAATAGCTTCGCTCTCTATAATGGGTATGATGATTTCGCTCTCAGCCTGTGTCACAAACCCAGAAACGGGTAAAAGAACAATTTCTAAAACGGCTATTGGCGGTGTTGGCGGAGCGTTAGGCGGTTATTTGCTCGGTGATCTAATCGGCGGGCGTAATGATCGAACCGAGAAATTATTGGGCGCAGGCATTGGCGCTATCGCTGGTGCTGGCATTGGCCGCTATATGGACAATCAAGAAAAGAAATTGCGCCAACAAACGGCCGGCACGGGCATTAATGTGGTGCGCGATGGCGATAATCTTATTTTGGATTTGCCATCTGAAGTCACTTTTGACGTGAATAGTGCGACCATCAATCCGCAATTTGGAGCGTCTCTTGATAAAGTATCGACTACGCTTGCGGAATTTGATCAAACCTATGTCGATGTGCTTGGGCATACCGATTCAACGGGTTCTGATAGCTATAATCAACAATTATCAGAGCGTAGAGCCAATAGCGTGGCGGGTTATCTCTCTGGGCGCGGTGTTAATCAAGCGCGCCTTGCAACACGCGGATTTGGCGAGAGTCAGCCGCGTGCGAGCAATGTGACCGAAGAAGGCCGAGCGCTCAATCGCCGTGTTGAAATCCGTGTTGTGCCCGTGTCAGAGGAAGGCTGATTAAAACCAGTCTTAATGCTCAGTCTATACAACCAATTTTAGAGCGCGGTTGCGCAGAGCATTTTGGGCATTTCTCCCATCGCGCCGCGCGCTTCTTGCGATAAAAATGCTTTGATGCCGCCCGATTTTTGGATCATATTCATGCCCATGCGTCTAATGTTTTTGGCTGCTTTGCCTTGAATGGCATAGATATGATTAATGCCATCGGTGGCCATCGACACGGCCAAATTATCTACGCTGCGCCAGCGTTCATAACGGTTGAGCAATTGCGCATCGCCGCACTCTAGGCCCAATCTCACGCCATCGACCAATGTTTCAGTGAGGGCTGCTACGTCTCTGAAACCAAGGTTTAATCCTTGACCCGCTATGGGATGCACGCGATGCGCACTATCGCCAATGAGCGCAACGCGCTTGGCGGTGAGGCTGACGGCGCTGTGGAAACCAAGCGGATAGGTGATGAGCGGCGCTAATAGTTCAGAATTACCCAATAATCCATTGGTCTTTTTATTCAGCTCATACGAAAATATTTTGGGTGATAATTTTTGATAGGCTTTGCTCTGGCTTTGCGGAACCGACCATATAAGCGAAGATCGATATTGCGCATCAGTATCGGGCGCCATTGGTAATAATGCCAATGGCCCTTCGTTAAAAAACAGCTCATGCGCGATATTATCATGCGGTTTTTCATGGGCAATCGCACCAACCAAGGCGATATGATCATAATGCCATTGTGATAGGGTGATTTTGGATGATTGACGGACCTGACTGTTACGGCCATCGGCCCCTATAAGCAGGCTTGCGCGCAAATTTTTACCATCGCCCAATAAAATGTTTACGCCATAATCATCAATATTTTGATCTGTGATTTGCGCCGAAAAATAGGGTGTAATTGTATCATGATTTAACGCTGCATCGAGCAAAGCCATGCGCAGTTTCTGATTTTCAAAAACGCTGGCTAATGTATCGCCATCATCAAAAATAATAGGCGGCCCATCATTGCCATCGCGCACGATGATTTTTTCTATATCTGCGCCCTGACCCAAAATAGATGTATCAAGGTTCAGCAAATTGAGCATATTCATACTCGCGCTAGTAATGGCCGATGTGCGGCCATCGAAACTTTGGGAACGCATAGTGGCTACATCGCTCTGATCGATAATTGCGCATCGCACATCATATTGGGCCAATGATAGAGCTTGTAACAAGCCTATTAATCCGCCGCCGACAATGATGACATCAAAATTATGCGCTGCTCTGTTCATCAAATTTACCTTTTTCAATCTATTTTCCATATATCATATATGGGGCAATTGTCTTATGATATTTGTTATAATTTCATTTCATTTGAAGCTGACTCTTGACGCGGAGTCCTTATAAAGCGCAAAAGGTATCCAATTGAAGCAATTAATTGAGGATATTTGCCAATATGGCATCAACGAGCAAAAATAATTCGGCGGTAAATTGGCGCGAAATGATAAAGCTTAGCGTGCTGCGCAGTGGTACGCTGATTGGGGCTATTGTCCTAGGTTTATTCATTATAATCTATACATTATCTCTGCTCAGCTATGCTTCCGAAGATAATGCATTCAATAGTGCAGCCTCTGGCGCGTCCCATAATTTATTGGGGTCTTTGGGGGCTTATTTATCCGACGGCGCTTTGCTGTTATTTGGATTGCCCTCTATATTGTTCATACCCTTGATGGTGATTTTCACGCATCGCATGTGGAAAAATACAGCGCAGCCTTATTGGCGCAGGCAGATTATTTTCACGTTGATTGGTATTTTACTCATTGGTTTTGCAATGGCCTTTTGGCAGCAAGAGAGCAAGGTTAGCTTGCCGGCGGGATGGGGCGGTGTTTTTGCACTTTTGCTATCGAAACTTGGCAATGAAGCGGTAGCCTTAACCAATGCTGGATGGCAGAGTTTTGTGAGGATTTTATTACTAGCAGGATCGCTGATTGGCGGATTATATCTGCTAGTCAGTGCATTGCGATTAGAAGATCGTATCATCACTATTCCGTCCATGAAGCGTCCTAAATTAGGCTTTTCATTTGCGAGAAAACAAGGCGATGCACAAGCAGAGCAGGGCGATGAATCGGGCGATATAGACATTGTTGCCGCCAAATCAGAGCCTGCACCGCGCAAACAAGTTGTTGCCGATAAACGCCCCGCACCAGAGATTGCAGAGCCTAGCCAAGCGCCAAAAAAAGCGAGTTTTTCAACAGGTGCACGCCAAGGCGATTTCCTGAGCAATTATGCATTGCCATCGGTTGATTTGCTCGATCCGCCTGCTGAGAAATCAGCGCCGAAGCTGGATAAAGCGGCCTTAGAGCGTAATGCGCGATTGCTTGAAACGGTGCTTGATGATTTCAGCGTTAAGGGCGAGATTAAGGCTGTGCGCCCCGGCCCTGTGGTCACTATGTATGAATTGGAACCTGCGCCTGGCATCAAATCGAGCCGTGTCATTCAATTGGCCGAAGATATTGCGCGTAATATGTCCGCATTATCAGCGCGTGTATCGGTAATCCCTGGACGTACCGTGATGGGCATTGAATTGCCCAATTCAGATCGTGAAATGGTGTCATTATCGGAAATGGTGGAATCGGATGATTTCCAAGGCAAAGATGGCCAATTGCCGATTATATTGGGTAAGAATATTTCGGGTGATCCTGTGATTGCCGATCTTGCGCCTATGCCGCATTTATTGGTGGCGGGTACGACAGGCTCGGGTAAATCGGTTGGTCTAAACTGTATGATATTATCATTATTATACCGCATGACGCCCGATCAATGCCGTTTGATAATGATTGACCCTAAAATGCTAGAGCTGAGCATTTATGATGATATCCCGCATCTTTTATCCCCCGTTGTGACAGAGCCAGCCAAAGCGGTGCGCGCGCTAAAATGGGCGGTGGAACAGATGGAAGAACGCTATCGTATGATGTCATCTCTATCGGTGCGTAATCTGGCGAACTTTAATGAAAAAGTGCGCAATGCCAAAGCCAAGGGCAAGCCGTTGGGCCGCAAAGTGCAAATTGGTTATGATCAAATGACGGGGCAACCGCAATATGAAGAAGAGAGCCTCGATTATGAAGTAATGCCGCAAATTGTGGTGGTGGTGGATGAGCTTGCCGATTTGATGATGACAGCGGGTAAAGAGGTGGAATTTTTAATCCAGCGTCTTGCGCAAAAAGCACGGGCGGCGGGCATTCACCTTATCATGGCGACGCAGCGTCCTTCGGTGGATGTTATTACCGGCGTTATCAAAGCCAATTTGCCCACGCGCATAAGTTTTCATGTCACATCAAAGATAGATTCGCGCACCATTTTGGGCGAGCAAGGCGCCGAGCAATTATTGGGCAAGGGCGATATGCTCTATATGGCTGGCGGCAAGCAATTAACCCGTATTCACGGGCCATTTGTATCCGATGAAGAAGTGCGCCGCGTTGCTGATTATTGGCGCGAGCAGGGGACGCCAGAATATATTCAGGCCGTCACCGAAGAACCCGAAGATGGCGGTTTTGCCCTTGATGGATTGAAAGCCAATAACCCAGAGGATGAGCAATATATAAAAGCCTGTCAGATTGTATTCGATAGCCAGAAAGCATCAACCAGCTGGATACAGCGGCAAATGCGTATCGGATATAATAGTGCTGCTAGGTTGATCGACCGTATGGAAGAAGAAGGTGTCATCTCAGCCCCCAACCATATTGGCCGCAGAGAAGTATTACGCGATCAAAATGGACAGCCTCTATGATAGTATCGCTGATGATAGGATCAGTGAAATTTGGATTTACCAATATAAAAGCTGACAGATAAGTTCAGCCTATATTCAAGCCCGATAGTGTTGGGTGAGATGATTATATCAATAGGATATATTGAAAGCTAAGGATTAAGAAATGGCCAATAAGAGTATAGGCAAATTCATTGTATCAATCTCATTATGCGCAGCAATACCTGCGCTGGCTATTCCCTATGCTGTGAGTGCCCAAAATGTGAAAACATCATCACAAAAATTGGCGGAAATCACTAAGCATCTAAAGGCCGTAAAAACGATGAAGGCCAATTTTGTACAAACCAATCGTTTGGGACAGCGTGTTAATGGCACAATGGTTATGCGTCGCCCCGGCAAAGTGCGCTTTGAATATAAAAATGATCAATCATTATTGATTGTTGCCGATGGTAATTCGCTGAACATGATCGATTATGAGGTCAATCAAGTGCAGCGCTGGCCTATTAAAAACAGCCCTTTATCAGCATTATTGGATTCCAACCGTGATTTAACAAAATTTGGTAAAATCATTCCGACAAAGAATGAAAATGTGATTAGCGTCGAAGTGCGCGATCCCAAACGTCCTGAATATGGCGTTATCACTATGTTTTTTAATCGTCAGGCGAGCGCGCCGGCTGGTTTGAATTTGGCAGGGTGGGTTGCTCTGGATTCCAAAAATAACCGCACCACGGTACAGCTGAATAATGTTAAATTTAACACTGCTGTCAGTGATAGCGCGTTTAAATGGCGCGATCCAAGACGGCGCGGCGGACCAAGAGGAAGGCGTTAAGCTCTATTCTATTACGTTTAATCGACCTAATTAGACGACAAACAACATAGATTAATGGCTTTGTTCATTTTGGGGAAAGATTCAATATACTATATTTTACAAATCAGGTCGGAGTCATATTCACATGCCCCTGACTAAGTCATGATGACGATCTGATATGGCGTAATTTACGCATATTTAGCCTCCATCTCTCATGCCCCCGAGATGGGGGCTATTTTATGATGATAAAAATAGAGCGTATATTGCACTATTTCTTGCTGAAACATGTTCAGCATACTAAGCCATGCATATGACCCAAAAAGTTCGCATTACATCGTGGAATATTAATTCCGTTCGCGCCCGCATCGGCATAGTCGAAGAATTTCTGAAAAAAGAATCGCCCGACATATTATGTTTGCAAGAAACCAAAGTAGCAGATGAACTATTCCCAAAAGCCATGTTTGAGGAATTGGGCTATGTCCATATGGCCATTAATGGTCAAAAAATGCACCATGGCGTGGCAACGCTGAGCAAGATACCGCTCACCGATATAGAAAAATTTGATTGGCAGGCGAATGGCGAGGCCCGGCATGTTGGCGTAGCTTTACCCAGCGGAGCTAGGCTAGAGAATGTCTATATCCCAGCAGGCGGCGATATTGCTGATCGTGAGGAAAATCCTAAATTTGGTCAAAAGCTCGATTTTTTTGGCCGCATGATCGAATGGTCAAAGATGATTGAAAAACCAACGATTGTTACAGGCGACTTTAATGTTGCGCCTCTGCCGAGTGATGTGTGGAACCACAAACAATTGCTCAAAGTAGTCAGCCATACCCCTATCGAGGTGGATATTATGGATGCGCTTAAAGCTGCTGGTAATTGGACCGATGTAGGGCGCAAATTTATCGAAGATCCAGAGCGATTATTCACATGGTGGAGCTACCGTGCAAAGGATTGGCGCGCTTCAGATCGCGGCCGTAGGCTTGATCATATGTGGATTACCCCCGATTTGGTGAGCAAAGTGCTATCGCATGAAGTATCGGAATATTGCCGCGATTGGGAAAAACCATCGGATCATATCCCGATAACGAGCGAGTTTGCTTTTTGAGTGAGGCGTCATCCCATAATGAAGATGGCGCACGCAACGCAGCAAAAGCCATTGATGCCCTGAAACGGGGGTGGAGCATTTGCATTGATAATGCGCTTTATCTGCGCGCGGTTGAAATGTGGCATGATGATACAATGTGCGATCAGATGCTCATATCTTCGGGCCGCGCGGCGACCTTGAATATTACCAATCAAATAGCCGCAGCTGATACAGCCTTGCCGATATGCCTCTCTGTTGGTGAACCTATATCACCACAAAGCGCAATAGCGATTGCCGATCCAGTCTTGGATTTGCGCTATCCGATGAAAGGGCCATTTATCACCCATGCTCTGGATCATCCAGACGCTGCGCTAGCGGCTATGGAATTGGCGCGGCATGCTGGATTATTGCCAGCCTTTATAATTTTATCGGCTGATGATGATGCGCTGCATGTCCGTTCATCGCATGTCGATAATTATACGGATAGCGATAATCTGCGGATAGCAGCGCGGGCGAAATTACCGATTACGGCCCATCAAGATGCACAAATCATTGCCTT
This sequence comes from uncultured Sphingorhabdus sp., assembly GCA_947492905.1. Taxonomy (GTDB): domain Bacteria; phylum Pseudomonadota; class Alphaproteobacteria; order Sphingomonadales; family Sphingomonadaceae; genus Sphingorhabdus_B. The sequence goes on from CANLOL010000001.1 coordinate 1,179,354, forward strand.
TCGCAGCGATGCCGATGGCAGCGAGCATGTGGCGCTTATTGTTGGTACAGCCGATGATAGCGCGCCGCTTACGCGCATCCATAGTGAATGTTTGACGGGCGATGTGCTTGGGTCATTAAAATGTGATTGCGGGCCACAGCTGCATCATGCTTTGGATCAGATGGCGCAAAATTGGGGGGTGCTGCTCTATCTGCGCCAAGAAGGTCGGGCGATTGGATTAATCAACAAATTGCGGGCTTATGCGCTGCAAGACCAAGGCTTTGATACGGTTGATGCCAATGTGCGATTGGGCTTTGCCATTGATGCGCGCGATTTTTCTATTGCTGCAAAGATGCTCAAATTATTGCGGCTCGATACGGTCGCATTAATGACCAACAATCCTGAAAAAGTGGCAGGACTAGAAGAACAAGGCATAGCCGTGACTGAGCGCGTTCCGATACAGATGCAGCCTAATGCGCATAATGAAAAATATCTCGATACTAAGCGCGATCGCACTGGTCATCAGCTATGAATGGCCAGCAACAAAGAGGCCCATCAGCTATGAATGGCCAGCAACAAAGACGCCCATCAGCTATGAATGGCCAACAACAGAGATTCCTTAATCATGAATGACATCATTGTTGATACAAAGGCTCTGATGCTGCGATTTGGGGATTATGAAACAGCGTGCAGTATTGGGCGCGGCGGCACGTGCAGCGAAGCCGATAAGGTCGAAGGCGATGGTTGCACGCCATTGGGGCGTTATCCATTGCGCGCTGCTATATTCAATCCGAACCGCTCAATCGTGCCAGATGCTATGCAATTGCCGTGGCGCTGGAGCCGCACAAATGATGGCTGGTCGGATGGCTTAGGCGATCCATGCTATAATCGGCCCGTGTTTTTACCGCATAGTCACTCGGCGGAAACGCTGCGCCGTGATGATCCGCTTTATGATATTATTATTGTTTTGGGGCATAATGATGATCCGCCCATTTCGGGCAATGGCAGTGCGATATTTTTCCACCTATGGAATCATGAAAAACCCATTGATGCGCGCACGACCGAGGGCTGCGTCGCCATATCCCGCAATGCGATGATGCAATTGCTGCCGATGTTATCGCGCGATATATTTATGGAAATAGTCTGAGACTATTTTCTTAAAATCGCTCGCGCTTATATATCTTCTCCAGCAGCCCGCGCTCTATCATTACGCGTAGCCTCAGCAGTCGGTAATAATTTATAAGCTATGAATAATAATATGGCGCCGATCGGGGCGATGGCTTGGATGGATAGCATCCCCGTGGACAGGCTATTAGTGGCTGTTGATACTTGTCCCGCTGCATAAGGCCCAAGTGCCAATCCTACCATAGTGGTTGAAATGAAAAATGTAGCCGTTGCAGTGCCGCGCATTCTGGGCATCACCAAATCTTGCGTTGTGGCGGCTGCGGCCCCCAATGCGCTGCTGGCAAATAATGTGGATGTGAATGCTGCGAAATAGAATAGAGGCAAGGATTGGGTTGTGAAGGTGATGATATAAAATGGAACAGGGGCCAATAATCCAAATGCGATTACCAAAATACGGCCACTAGGGTTTCGTTTTAACAACCAATCAGATGCCCATCCGCCCAAAATAACGCCAGCAAATCCAGCCGCTGCGCTTGGTGCGCCAAGCAATAATGCTGCATCAACACGGTCTATGCCCAATTCACGAATAGCATAAGGAGCGCCCCAGAATGAGCTGGAATAGCTTAAAAATGCAACGCAACCATATCCTAATATCGTGCAAAGGAATGCAGGATTGGCCCATATCAGTGCAAATGTTGGTGCATCGCGGCTTTTGAGCGTTGTGGCCCAAGAAAATACGGCATAATAGCCTATGCCAATAAAGACCCATTGTGCGGTATTACCGGTGATGAGGATGAATAAATAACAGATTATCGCTATTATGATCGCACCCAATATATTTTTTATAAAGGATTTTGGTCCTGCTTGCGCGGCCCCGATTAATGTTAAAGGCGGAATGATCGCAATTAATTCTTGGAAAAATTCCTTAAATGGGCGCTCGGTTTTTTTTGTTTTTAATCCATCGATAGCACCGCGCTCTGGCTCTCTTAGGCTTAATACCCACATTCCCAATAATATTCCTGGGATACCAACCGCCAAAAATGCAGCTTGCCAGCCAGCTAAACCTAGCGGAGCATCAACAGGATAAGCTTTGTTCCAATTTTCAACGACCAAGCTGCCGATTAATAATGATATACCGCCGCCAACATAGAGACCCGATGAATATATAGCCAGCGCTCTGCCGCGCATATGTTTGGGAAACCAATCTGATATGAGCGAGTAAGCGGCTGGACTGGCAGTGGCCTCGCCAACACCCACGCCAATGCGGGCAACGCTGAGCATAGCGAAATTTTTGGCAAAGCCTGAAAATGCCGTCATGCTCGACCATAATACTAAACCAATGGTCATTAATCTTATACGGTGCCAATTATCGGCTAATTTGCCAAGTGGGATACCAAATAAAGCATAGAAAACAGCAAATGCAGTACCATAGAGAAATCCTAATTGAGCATCGCTTATGCCCAAATCGGCTTTTATATCCTCTGCCAAGATAGAGATGATATTGCGGTCAATGAAATTGAGCATATAGACAATGACAAGTACCGAAAGCCCATACCAAGCATAAGGCGAGGCTTTTTGATCTTCGAGCGCATTATCTCCTGATTTTCCCTCTAAATTGTCGGATGGATTTTTGCCTAATTGATTATTGTTGGCGCTCATTTCATTATCGGACAAAACTCTCTCCTTTTTTGTCTTGGAAAACAGGGCTAGCATAGCGATATGAAATGATAAACTGCTTTGTTACAAAGGATATGAATAATGCGCGCAATATTGATGGTATGTTTGGGCAATATTTGCCGCTCCCCCATGGCCGAGGCCGCAATGCGTTATCATGCTGAAAAAGCTGGGCTTGATATAATGGTCGATTCAGCGGGGACGGCGGCCTATCATATTGGCAAAGCTCCTGATACACGTGGGCAGCAAGTTGTCTTGCACAATGCAGGATTTGAAATGGGGCATTTCAAGGCGCGGCAAGTGCAGGCTGAGGATTTCAATCATTTTGATACTATCTATGCGATGGATGCTCAAAATTTGCGCGACTTAGAACATATTCGTCCCGCCAACAGCAAAGCCAAATTGAGCTTATTGCTCGAAGAAATTGGCCAATCGCAATCTGTGGCCGATCCTTATTATGGCGATATTTCCGATTTTGAGACAGTTTGGAGCCAAGTCAGCGCAGCCTGTGAGGCGATTATAAGGGAATATTAAGACTCTGATCGATAGAGTATCAAATTATATCGACAAATCACCATGTTTCGCTTGAAAAATTCCGCATTTGATACGATATTAAACAAGTAGGGTATTGTCCCTAATGATTTACAGGAGATTACATTGGCAGATCCTTTTGATACACGTTCAACAGCGCAACGCGCTTCCTTAGAGGGCGTGCAGCAAAATGCCGAAGTAGCATTTGATGCTGGCCTTCGTTCGCACATGCTCAAAGTGTATAATTACATGGCAAGTGGTGTGTTTTTAACCGGTATTGTCGCAATGATGTTTGCGCAAACAACATTTGCCCAAAATATGGGTGGCGGAATTCGCATGGTCATCATGTTCTCACCATTGGTGATGATTTTGGCGATGAGCTTTGGCGTCAACAAGATGAAGACTAGCACATTGCATACATTATTCTGGACCTTCTGTGTTCTGATGGGACTATCCATGTCTCAAATCTTCATGTTTTTCTCTAACGAATCCATCGCTCAAACATTTTTTGCAACTGCCGCAGCTTTCATAGGGCTTAGCTTATTTGGTTATACCACCAAAAAAGATTTAAGCGGCTTGGGCACATTCCTCATAATGGGTGTGGTTGGTTTGATTGTCGCATCCATTGCCAATATTTTTCTCGGTTCTGAACCATTGCATTGGGTGATTAGTTCTTTGGGCGTGCTTATCTTTGCTGGCTTAACGGCCTATGATACGCAAAAAATCAAAAGCACTTATTTCCAATTGGCTGGAACATCAATGCTTGGCAAAGCGGCCATCATGGGCGCGCTGAACCTCTATTTAGATTTTGTGAATATGTTCCAATTCTTGCTCAGCTTTTTGGGCAGCCAAGATTAAAATTATTGCTATTTTATAATAGAAAGGCCGGCAGAAATGCTGGCCTTTTTTTATGAAAGCATATTGACTGATAAAGCTATTTTTTCGTGCATGTTTTACAGGGCTTGAAACATTTAACATTTTTGTTCAATATGTGCCGCGAAGGGGTTACTCGTAAAGGAGAATCGCGTTGAGAAATAGTAACTCACAAAAATATATAAAATCAGGAAAAATAGCTATGAAGCTCCCTCAAAAATTTACCTTATTATTGGGCTTCGCAGCAATAGCAGCATGTCAGCCAGTGGCAGTGGCACCAACGCCGCCGCCGGCACCGGTATTTGTGCCGCCTCCACCGTCTATACCTGCAAGACCTTTGCCGCCATTGGGCGCAGCGGCAACGCTTACCATCCCTGGGTTAGATGCAGATGGAACCCGCAGCAGCCCGAATAAAGGCCTCGGGCCAGAGGAAACATTATGGCATGTGCGCTCGTCCTTCAATGTATCTGCGCTTATTTGCCAAGGTGCAGTTTGGGGCCGATTAGCTGGCGATTATAATGCCTTTATTAAAAAGCATAGCGCCAGATTGAGCCGTGCAAATCGCGCCATTGAAGCTAAGTTCCAAAGAGAAAATAGAGGAGCAGCAGGCCGCCGTGCGCGCGATACCCATATTACTTCGCTCTATAATTATTACTCTTTGCCGCCTGTGAAAAACCGTTTTTGCAACAGCATGATTATTCACGCTGATGAAATGGCGGCGTTAAATTCGGCTGATCTCAAAGATTATGCGGCAGTTACATTGCCAAAAATCGATGCTATTTTCACCGATTTTTATGACAGCTATGAAGCCTATCAAAAAGCATTGGCAGACTGGCAAGAGCTATATGGTGATAAAAACCCTTAATTGCATTTAATCCTAATGATTAATCAGCAAACCTATCTATTGCTTCAGCGATGAGAGCATATATTTTGCTAAGTTGTTCATCGCTGATGCAATAAGGGGGCATTACATATATAGTGTTCCCCAAAGGGCGTAATAATACATTATTGGCTTTGAAAAATGCCAATAATTGTGGGCCAAGTTCGGACATATAGGCACCTTTGCTATCGGCGATTTCTATCGCGGTGACGCTGCCTATTTGGCGCGGGTTTTGGACATTGGGCAATACCGCAATGCGCGCAAGATGTTGTTTCTGACGTGCGCATAGCGCATCAAGATTAGCGCGGGTTTCGGGTTTTTCCCAAATCTTTATATTGGCATTGGCCGCTGCACAAGCGATTGGGTTAGCGGTATAGCTGCTGCTGTGAAAAAATAATTTGCTGCGATCTGTGGAATAATGCGCATCAAAAATGGCGGCGTTCGATAATGTAACGGCCAGCGGGATGCTGCCGCCGGTAATGCCTTTGGATAAGCATAAAATATCAGGTGTAATATCAGCCTGTTCATAAGCAAACATCGTTCCTGTACGCCCCCATCCGGTCATCACTTCATCAGCGATAAATATAACATCATACGCGGTGCATATATCGCGCATCGCCTTTAATGTTTCGGGGCTATATATCAGCATACCGCCCGCCCCCAATAGCAGCGGTTCAACGATTAAAGCCGCAGCATTGCCCGATGCACAATATCGCTCTAGCTGATTAAGTGTGTTTTGTTCATGGCCCGCCGCAGGAAAGGAAATTTTATCTACATCAAACATTAATGCATTATAGGCTTGGTTGAAAACACCGCGTTCCCCCACCGACATAGTGCCAATGGTGTCCCCATGATAGCTATGCTCCATGACGATGATACGGTCTCGCTTAACCCCAATATTATTCCAATATCCCAACGCCATTTTTAAGGCAACTTCGACCGATGTCGAACCGCTATCCGAATAAAAAACATGCTGCAGATTATCGGGAGTTAATGCGATTAAGGATGCTGCTAATGTCTCTGCGGGTTCATGCGTCCACCCTGCAAAGATAAGCTGATCCAATTGCGCCGCTTGGTTTTGAATGGCGGCGATAATATCTGGATTGCAATGGCCGTGGGTAGTCACCCACCAAGAAGAAATAGCATCAATGACGTCGCGGCCATCTTTGGTGTGCAATAATGCACCCGATGCGCTTTTGACCTCTGGTATATCATGGCCCAAACCATGCTGGGTGAAGGGATGCCAAATGGGTGAGCTCATGCTTGGAAATCCTCAATCTTAAAGGCTTGGTGAAATGCTTTAATGATGGTTTCACTATTCAATGGATTAATCATCGGTAATCGGCCCAAAGACCTTACCCCGCCCATTTCGCAAATAGTTAATTGGCTGTCAGCCACTTCGTCGCCGATGAATGCAATGCCGTGAATGGGAATATTTCTACTGCGCAAAACCTCTATAGTCATAAGGCTGTGATTGATTGTCCCAAGCGCGGTGCGTGCGACTATGATTGTAGGTATCTGCCAACGGGCAAATATATCGGCATAAGTGATTTGCCGATTAATAGGCACCAATGCACCGCCTGCGCCTTCTATGATGAGCGTGCGTTCGGTGGTTGGCGGGTTTAAGCGCTCTAAATCTATCTCCACATCATCAATCTCTGCGGCCAAATGCGGGGAGCATGGGGTTGTCAGGCAATAAGCCTCTGGCAAAATATGATGGTCGGGCAAACCGCTGAACATTTTGGTTCTTATGGTATCGGTGCCATCTTCTATGCCTGCTTGCACGGGTTTCCAATAATTTGCTTTTAATGCGCCGCACAGCGCTGCTGCGAATATGGTTTTGCCGACATCTGTATCGGTTCCTGTAACAACAAATTGAGGCGCTTTCACAATATCTCTCTCATAATATTTTTCTAAGCTCTAAGGCAAGCTTATCAATATCTGCTTTATCAATATTCAAACTGATGCAGATACGCAAACGCGAACTTCCCTCTGCTACCGTAGGCGGCCTAATCGCGCGGACATCAAATCCAGCATCTTGCAGCTTTATGGCAATATCCACTGTGCGTTTTGCATCACCAATGATGATGGGAATGATAGGGCCGCCGTGGGTGATAGCGCCCAAGGGCGATAAAATTTCACCCGCATAATTGCACAAATCCATCAGCGCTTCGCGGCGCTCAGGCTGTGCTTGCATAATGCGTAATGCGGCGCGCACAATATGCGTAATTAAGGGCGATGGTGCGGTTGAAAATATAAAATGGCGCGCTCGGTTTATCAAAAATTCTTTGGCTATGCTGGGCAAGCATAATAGCGCACCTTCACTGCCCATCGCTTTGCCGCAAGTGCGCAATATAATCACATTGTCACGGCCATCCAAATGCGCCGCTAAGCCGCGTCCGTCAGGCCCAAAAACGCCGCAAGCATGAGCCTCGTCAATCACCATGATAGCATCATATTCATTGGCTAAATCATCTATGGCATCAATGGGGGCGATGTCACCATCCATCGAATAGAAACTCTCAAACAATATCCAAATAACATTATCAGGGTTTTTAGCCCGCCATGCTTTTACCTTTTTCTGTAAATCCTGCACATCATTATGGGCAAAGCTCTGCGCTGCGCAGCGTGCAAGGCGCATACCATCATGGCTGCTTGCATGGATAAGATCATCATAAAAAATCATATCCCCTTTTTGCGGTAATGTAGAGAGCACAGCCATATTGGCGGCATAACCATTGGCAAAATAGAGCGCGGATTGTGCCTTAAAGAAAACAGCAGCTTCGGTTTCCAATGCTATATGCTCTTCATGGTTGCCGCTTAATAATCGCGATCCGCCCGATCCAATGGGAATGGCTTTTGCAATTCCGCTTTTTGCAGCATCCAATAATGCGGAGCTATTGGCTAGGCCCAGATAATCATTGGAAGAGAATGATAAGCCATCACATTTCTGCAATTGCCGTCTTTGCGAAGATTGGGACAATGAGTTCAGATAATTCTGATGAAAATCATAAAGCGGCAAAGGATGTTTCTCAGTCATGAAAGAGCATATTGAGCAGATTATCTCCTCTAACAAATTAGTCGGTTTGCGCAAAGAAAAACCCTGAAGCCATAATATGACTTCAGGGTGTAAGTATTCGGGTCAACGTTGGGGGAGGGGGAGGTGTTGACCCTATTAAAAATTCACTGATTAAAGAGCCAACATGTAAGGGGGGGAGGGGTGTTGGCCCGATAATAACAGAATGAGTCTTGCGACTAACTAACCAGTAAGCGGTTATACTAAGCTATTCGCAAGTCTCATATAGTTAGTTACAGTTGATGTAAAAAAGGTTCAAAAAAATATACATAAAATAATAATTAATTTCTAAGCCATTATTATCAAATGATATATTTGCGCAAAGAAAAACCCTGAAGCCATAATATGACTTCAGGGTGTAAGGTTTCGGGTCAACATTGGGGGAGGAGGGGGAGGTGTTGACCCTTTAAAAAATTCACTGATTAAAGAGCCAACATATAAGGGGGGGGAGGGGTGTTGGCCCAATAATTATAGAATGAGTCTTGCGACTAACTAACCAATAAGCGGTTATACTGAGCTATTCGCAAGTCTCGTGTAATTAGTTACAGTTGTTCCAAAAAAGGTTCAAAAAATTGGACTTTAAATAAAAATATTTTTTATATCATTGAAAATATATGTTTTTATTTTGCTTTTGCAGTCTTCTTTTTATTTGGACCTTTAGGCTTTTTGCGTTCATTGGGCGCAGATGGCGATATTTCAAAATGGGGTGCTCCATTTTTCATATGCACAGATACTTCGCCGCCTTGTGCCAATTTACCGAATAATAATTCCTCAGCGAGCGGCGTTTTAATCCGCTCCTGAATTAATCGGCTCATCGGACGAGCGCCATAGAGACGATCATAGCCTTTCTCGCTCAGCCATTGGCGCGTATCATCATCCAATTTGATATGCACATTTTGTTCGGCTAATTGTAATTCCAATTCGATGATGAATTTATCAACAACGCGAATGACAACCTCTGTTGGCAAATATCCAAAGGGAATGACAGCATCCAAACGGTTGCGGAATTCCGGCGTGAACATTTTCTTGACCGCTTCGTCGCTGGCATCTTCTTTGCTGATATTATTACCAAAACCAATGCCATCTTTTGCCATATTGCTTGCGCCAGCATTGGTGGTCATTATTAAAACCACATTGCGGAAATCAACGGTCTTGCCATGATGATCGGTCAAACGGCCATTGTCCATGACTTGCAGCAATATGTTGAACAGATCAGGATGCGCTTTTTCAATCTCGTCAAGTAACAATACGCAATGCGGATTTTGATCGACAGCATCGGTAAGCAGACCGCCTTGATCATAGCCCACATATCCCGGAGGCGCACCAATAAGGCGGCTGACCGAATGGCGCTCCATATATTCGCTCATATCAAAACGCTTGAGCGGAATACCCATGATAGAGGCCAATTGCTTGGCGACTTCGGTTTTGCCCACGCCCGTTGGCCCGCTGAACAGATAGTTACCAATGGGTTTTTCTGCATCTCGTAATCCAGCACGGCTTAATTTCACAGCACTCGATAGCGTTTCAATGGCAGCGTTCTGACCAAAAACAACGCGTTTCAAATCTGTTTCAAGATTTTTGAGCGTGCTGCGGTCATCCGAAGATACTTGTTTAGGCGGTATGCGTGCCATAGTCGCAATTACCGCTTCAATCTCTTTGGGGGTAATCGTCTTGCGGCGCTTGCTCGGCGCAACGAGCATTTGCATAGAGCCAGCCTCATCAATCACATCAATCGCCTTATCGGGCAATTTGCGATCATTAATATAACGGGCCGATAATTCGACAGCGGTTTTAATCGCAGGGTTGGTATATTTAACCTTATGATGGTCTTCAAAGGCGCTGCGCAATCCTGCTAAAATTTTGATTGTATCGTCAATAGATGGTTCTTTCACATCAATTTTCTGGAAACGGCGCAGCAAGGCGCGGTCTTTTTCAAAATGATTGCGAAACTCTTTATAGGTGGTGGAGCCAACACAGCGAATGGTGCCATTGGATAGCGCTGGTTTGAGCAAATTAGAGGCATCCATCGCGCCGCCGCTGGTTGAACCTGCGCCAATCACTGTGTGAATTTCATCGATGAATAAAATTGCATCGGGCATTTTTTCAAGTTCATTGACGACCGCTTTTAAGCGTTCTTCGAAATCACCCCGATAGCGTGTTCCGGCCAATAATGCCCCCATATCGAGCGAGAATATCTCGGCTGGCAGCAATACTTCGGGGACATCGCCTTCAGTAATGCGTCGCGCCAAACCCTCTGCAATAGCGGTTTTACCAACGCCGGGTTCACCAACATAGAGAGGGTTGTTTTTGGAACGGCGGCATAAGATTTGCACCGTACGGTCAACTTCTTCGCTGCGCCCGATAAGTGGGTCAATCTTGCCCGCTTTCGCTTTTTCATTCAAATTAACGGTATAAAGATCAAGCGCGCTTTCTTTTTTGGATTTACCCTCAGCAGATGCGGCCTCTTCTTCGTCCATACCCTCTAATTCGCGCGGCTCAGAGACATTACCATCCTTGCCAACACCATGGCTGATAAAGGATACAGCATCCAATCTGCTCATATCTTGTTGTTGGAGGAAATAGACAGCATAGCTTTCTCGTTCAGAAAATAATGCGACTAACACATTCGCGCCCGTTACTAGGTTTTTGCCAGATGATTGGACATGCAATATGGCGCGCTGCACCACGCGCTGAAAGCCGCTGGTGGGCGATGGGTCAATCTTGCCATCGACGCGCAAGCTATCCAATTCTGTATCCAAATATTGCTTTACAGCCTCTGATAGCTCACCCAAATCTACGCCGCATGAGCGCATCACTTGGGCAGCATCATTATCGTTGATGAGCGCCAATAATAGATGCTCTAATGTTGCATATTCGTGAGAACGCTCAGTGGCGTTGGTTAACGCTTGATGCAGCGTAGCCTCTAACGATTCTGCAAATGACGGCATATATATTCTCCAAACTTCTATTCGATACTAATATCAATATATGACTAATGAAAGCTGAACCAAGTTATAATGATTTGCAAACGCTAATTCTATATTCTGTTAAGATGTTGTCATTAAATGCCATTTTTCAATAGCAAGAGCGCAAAATAAACGCTAATTTTGCCAATGACATATCCACATATATTGAATGACGGTTTATTCATCCGATCCTTAATAGGTGGGAATGTAAACTTATCTATATTATTTGAACAAATTCTCAGCCGCGCTCAGATGATCATTGGCTGACAATATTTTGGCTTCTGTGCGCTTAACTTCTTGTTCTAATAAAGATTTTCTGACCTTTAGTTCTTGCAAAGAATAAGGGTCTAAATCTTCCTTACTCAGCATTTCAGCCAAATCACCTTGCTTTTTTGCTATTTCTGAATCATCATCCATATGCAAATTGTTGACCTTAGATAGCGATAAGTCAATAGAACTGAAGAGCGATAAAAATAAATATTTTATGTTCTTGCGGGGGGAGATAATATTTTGACGGATAATATGAAATTTATAGAGATCGCCAAAGCGGGTGGTTCAGAGGGCCTAATAGTAGCTGAGGGCGCAATCCCTGTTCCCGATGAGGGCGAGGTATTGGTCAAGGTACATGCTGCTGGTGTGAATAGGCCTGATATTTTGCAGCGTATGGGATTATATCCGCTACCCGAAGGCGTGAATCCAGTATTAGGCCTAGAAATATCTGGTGAAATTATCGGTGTTGGCAAAGGCGTAATGCCCGATTTAATTGGTCAAAAAATATGCTCCTTAGTGGCTGGCGGCGGCTATGCGCAATATTGCGTTGCCAAAGCAGCGCAATGCATGCCTGTGCCTCCTGCGCTTTCTATGGAGGAAGCTGCTGCTATGCCAGAGACATTGATGACCGTCTGGCATAATTTATTTGAGCGCGCCTATGTTGTCGATGGTGAAACTGTGCTGGTGCATGGCGGGACGAGCGGCATTGGCACAATGGCGATTACGCTGTGCAAATTATTTGACATTGAAATCATTGTCACCTGCGGCAGCGATGAAAAATGCGCCAAGGCGATTGATGTCGGAGCGGATCATGCGATTAATTATAAAACCCAAGATTTTGCCGAGGAAGTGATGAAAATCACCAATGGTCAAGGCGTGCATGTCATATTGGATATGGTGGCTGGCCATTATATGGAGCGCAATATTGCTTGCCTGCGGCCCGATGGACGCCATGTCGCCATCGCTGTGCAAGGCGGGATGCAAGCCAATATCAACATGCTTCAAGTCATGCTGAAACGTATTACCATGACAGGATCAACGCTGCGCCACCGTGATGATGGATTCAAAGCGATGCTTGTCGATGAAATATGCCGCGTGGCTTGGCCCTTTGCTGCCGAGGGGAAATTAAAACCGGTGATGGATAAGAGTTTTGCATTGGACGATGTAAAAGCCGCGCATGATTATATGGAGAGCGGTGAGCATTGCGGGAAAATCGTCCTGACGATGGGGTGAATGGGGATATTCACATTGTGACTGGTTTTTGAATTATCCTATATCTTCTCGGCCTATCAAATTCGCCTCTTGCCGTTTGTGAAAATGTGGCGTAAAGATGCTATCAACAGAAGGCCATCCCGTGCGGGGTGGCCCTTATTTTATGGAGAATGATGGTGTTACCTTTAATGCCCCACGCAACGGCCACATGGCTCGTCGACAATACTGGACTTGCTTTTGACCAGATCGCTGAATTTTGCGGCTTACATATTTTGGAAGTGCAAGCGATGGCTGATGATACAGCAAGCACCAAATATACGGGACGCGATCCTGTGCAAGCGGGCGAGCTAACCACGGCTGAAATTGAAAAAGGACAAAATGATCCTGATTATGCGTTGGTAATTAGCAAAGGGCCAGAGCAAGTGCGCCGCACCAAAGGGCCGCGCTATACCCCTGTATCCAAACGCCAAGATAAGCCCGATGGTATTGCATGGTTATTGCGCAATCATCCAGAGGTTTCCGATGGCCAGATTTGTAAGCTTATCGGCACAACGCGCAATACTATTAGCGCCATCCGTGATCGCAGCCATTGGAACAGTGCTGAAATCCAACCTAAAGATCCTGTGACGCTCGGCCTTTGCCCACAGCGCGAATTGGATGCTGTTGTTGCGAAAGCTGCTAAAAAAGCTGGCGTGGAAGCGCCGCCTTCGGTTGATTCGAGATTGGGCCAAGACAAAGATGCTATGATTGAGCAATTGCATGCTGAACGCGCCAAGGAATTGAGCGATGCTGAAGCGGCCTATAATGCTGAGGCAGGCGAAGAGGTCAAAGAAGAATTGACCGCCGATAATTTGTTTAAGAAAAACTAAGCAATATCCTATCATTAGCTTTAGCTGAAAAATTAATTTGGCTACCTTACCTAAGGGCATGGTTGCTATTATATTATAAGTACCGCTAGTTAGGCATTATGAACACACCGCCTACACAATCGGCTAAGCAACCGCCTGCTTATGATATGTCGCTGACGGATCATGATTTTGATTCCCATGTGCTAAAAGGTCTCACTTATCCTTTGGGTGAGTTTGGCCCTGAATATGGCGAGTATTATCCGCTCACTCCCGATATTGGTTGGACGCGATTGCCTGTGCCCGGTGCATTAAAACATATCAATATATGGTTGTTGGCTGATCGTGATGAACAAGGCGAGGGTGTCGCCATAGTTGATACAGGGCTTAATCTTCCTGATAGCAAAGCGGCTTGGAATAAGCTGTTATCTGGGCCGCTAGCGGGCAAAAGAATTACGCGCGTAATTGTTACGCATTTCCACCCTGATCATGTCGGTATGGCGGGCTGGCTCTGCTATAAGCATAAGGTGCGTTTATGGATGAACCGCACCGAATGGCTCATGGCGCGGATGCTCACGGCTGATATTCGCGATGAACCACCGCAAGAAGCGATTGATCAGATGCGTTATTGTGGATGGAGTGAAGAGCGATTGGAGGCTTTCAAAAAGCGTGGCTGGGGCAATTTTGCTCGCGCTGTATCGCCAATACCACTGGGCCATGTGCGATTGATGGATGATCAAGTTATTACCATTGGCAATAGAAAGTGGCGCATGATAACGGGCGGTGGGCATACGCCTGAGCATACTTGCCTCTATGATGAGGAAAATGCTCTGTTGATTGCTGGCGATCAAATATTGCCGCGTATCACGTCCAATGTTTCCTTTATGACCAGCGAGCCTACTGCAAATCCATTGGGGGAATGGCTCGATAGTATTGATAAATTTCGCGGTAAATTGGCCGAAGATACATTGATATTGCCTGCGCATGGCGAACCTTTTACGGGCGCATATTCGCGCCTTGATAGATTGGCGCAGGGGCATCATGAGCGGCTCGATGATCTGGCGGAGGCTCTGAAAAAAGATGAATTAAGAGCCGTCGATACATTTGAATTATTATTTTCGCGGCCTATAGACGATAGCGTTTATGGGCTGGCTACCGGTGAAGCTATGGCTCATCTTATATATTTGGTGGAAGATGGCAGAGCAATGTGCGAAATACGGGACGGCGTTGCTTGGTTCAAATCAGAGGCTGGTTAATTCCGCGTAATGGAGCTTTATTATGAATGATATGCAAACAAATATTATATCAAATATGCACCCGATAATGGGCGAGCATGATTTTGCTCCTTTGTCCGTACCTGACATGTTTTTTGATGCGGTGAAACAACATGGTGATGATAATTTGCTCGATTTTATGGGCAGGAAATATAGCTATAATGACGTTGCCAATGATGCGTGCAAAATTGCTAAAGCCTTACAAGAAATGGGCGTAAAGACGGGCGATCGTATTGGTTTGTTTTTGCCCAATGTTCCGCATTATGTGGCGGCTTATTATGGCGCGATGGCGATGGGCGCTATTGTTGTGAATTTCTCACCTCTCTATACGGCAGAGGAATTATCGCATCAGGTCGAAGATAGCGGCACGCGCTTTTTATTCACCGTTAACGCGGCTGCTTTGCTGCCAACGGCCCTAGAAGTATTAGAGCATTCCTCGCTCGAAAGATTGATCGTCGGAACGATTGAACAGGCATTGCCGCCTGTGAAATCAATCCTCTATCGATTGTTCAAACGATCAGAGATGAGCCCAATTCCCGATGCCGAAAATATCACCCATTATTTTGATTTATTGCAAAATGATGGAGAATATTATGTTAAGGAATTTGATCCTCTAACGGACACTGCTTTGTTGCAATATACTGGCGGGACTACTGGCACACCCAAAGGGGCAATGCTGAGCCATCAAAATATTACCGCCAATGCGCGGCAGATTAACACGCTCGATCCTTTTGCGAAAATGCACAACCCCGCCGAACCTGCGAAGGATAAAATTCTGGGCGCATTGCCATTTTTCCATGTGTTTGCGAACGCCTGCGTGCTTAATCGCACGATCAATAATGGCGGCTCTATTCATATGTTACCGCGTTTTGATGCCGATCAAGCTTTGGATGCTATTGACAAAGAATCGATTACAGCAATGCCGGGTGTTCCGACTATGTATCAAGCATTGCTGGACAATCCCAAGATTGACAGCACCGATTTTTCATCATTAAGGGCCTGTATCTCTGGAGGTGCACCACTCTCTGGTGATTTGAAACAAAAGTTTGAAACCAAAACAGGGTCGCGCCTTATAGAGGGCTATGGCCTTACCGAAAGCAGCGGCGTTGTTAGCTGCAACCCCTATGAAGGCGATGGCAAAGTTGGGACGATTGGATTGCCCGTACCTGGCACAAAAATCCGCCTTGTCGATAAAGAAGATCATACAAAAGCAGCGCCAAAAGGCGGCCCTGGTGAGCTGACCTTTGCAGGCCCGCAAGTGATGCAGGGATATTGGAATAGGCCCGATGCTGATGCCGAAGTCTTCATGGGAGAATATTTACGCACTGGCGATGTTGCGACAGTTGATAGCGATGGTTTCATTAAAATTGTCGACCGCATAAAAGATATGATTTCGGTTGGCGGTTTCAAAGTATTTCCAAGCCAAGTTGAGGAAATTCTTTATCATCATAAAGCTATTAAAGAGGCGCTGGTTATTGGTGTTCCCGATGATTATTTGGGCGAACGACCCAAAGCCTTTGTGGTGCTAGAGAGTGATACGAGCATTGACGAAGATGAATTGCTAACATGGCTCAATAGCGAGCTTGGCAAGCATCAGCGCTGCGTTGCTGTTGTGATACGCGATGATTTGCCCAAAACTATGATTGGCAAGCTTGACCGAAAAGCATTGCGCGCGCAAGAATTGGGTTGAAATTAAACCACAAGCAGTGGGGCATTAACGGGTTTTGAGCAATGCTTTTTGTTCTGCATCAACCAATTTTGCCGAAGCAAATGCAGAGAGTTTTGTGTTTGCTTTTCCGGTGCGACCCAAGGATGAAAGCTGCGCATAAAACCAATATTGCACAGCAAAGCTGTCAATAGTGCGGATTGTTTTGATGGCTTTCAAAAACCCAAGCCATGATGGTATAAGAGCCAATTCATTTTCATAGCTCGGCAAGCTCTTTTGTCCCGATAACAATGCATTGGGGGCATCGGTCATCACGCACATTGGGCGGCCCAATCCGACAATATCGGCTGCTCCGCTTTCTATGGCATATTGCATCGTTGATGCTTGGCGAAACCCGCCCGTCACCATCAATGGGACGCTCACATGTTTTTGCATAGCTAAGGCAAATTCTACAAAATAGGCTTCGCGTTCTATTGTGGATTGCGCTCTATGATCTTTATCGGCATCGGCTATTTCTTGATCTTCGGCTTCTTCTAATCCTTCGATCCCCATCAATTTGGGCTGTTCATAATTACCGCCCGATATTTCGATTAAATCAACACTGTCTTGTTCCAGCCATTTTGCAACGGTGATACTGTCTTCAAATGCAAATCCGCCGCGCTGAAAATCGGCGCTGTTTAATTTAACGGCGATTGGAAATTCTGGGCCAACGGCTGCGCGCACGGCGGCAATGACTTCGCGCAGGAATCGCGCGCGATTTTCTATGCTGCCACCATATTCATCGTTACGCACATTGGCGCGCGGGCTTAAAAATGAACTTAGCAAATATCCGTGTGCAGCGTGAATTTGCACTCCGGTAAAACCGCATTCTTTGCATGTCTTTGCCGCAAATGCGAATTTTTGAGTAAGCTGCTTAATCTCATCTATGCTCAAGGCCACAGGCTCGCCAAATTGCCCGCCCGGTAATCCCAATTTTATCGCAGAAGGTGCTTTAGGGTTGAGGTTAACATTCTTCATAGTCTGGCGACCGCCATGGCTGAGCTGCGCCCAAAAATGATTACCGCTACGCGTTGCGGTTTTGGCAAAAGAGGTAAGGGCAGTTTTCAGCGCTTCATCAGCACTGCCATCAATGATGACATTGCCGGGCCGTTCCAAATGATCTTTGTCGATCTGAATATTGCCGCTTAGTAACATGCCTGCACCGCCATCAGACCATAGGCCATAAAGCGTATCAAGATGGGCAGTGGGAACACCGGCCATAGTGGCAAGTCCCTCGGTCATAGCAGCTTTGCCGATGCGGTTTTTAAGGATCGCACCGCACGGCAGCGTTACGGGCGTATTAAGAGCATCGGCTGCTGTGGTCATTCGCTATCTTTCTCTTCTGTGTCATTTTCAGCATCTTCCGCCTCTTCTGGCGTATCGGTGCTTTCATCCAAGCCCTCGACATTAATCATAGCATCGCTAATCGTGCCTTCGCTGCTGTCAACATCATCCAAAACGGTTTCCGTAACAACAGCATCACCCACTGTATCATTATCGGTGCTATTATCTTCTTTAGTGCAAGCCGATAGGCTGATCGCTGCTATCAATATTAAGGTTGATTTATAATGTTTCATTTCTGATGGTCCTCAAGATTTTGCTTAATGGATATATTTAAGTTTTGCAATAAAACTTATTTTTTGGAAAGTGCGGTTAAAAAATCTGGCAGGCATTGTTTCAGGGCATCATCAAAATCGGCCATGCTCACATCTAAACCCAAATCGCGAAAACTGGTCACAGGATATTCGGCTATGCCGCATGGAACTATGCCGTTAAAATGGCTCAAATCAGGGTCGATATTGACGGCAAATCCATGTGCTGTAACCCATCTTTTGATGCGCACACCAATCGCGCCAATCTTGGCTTCTTGCCCTTGTCTATTATCGCACCATATGCCGATGCGTCCTTCTGCTCTGCGCGCCTCAACGCCAAAGACTGCTAAGCTGTCAATAACCCAACCTTCTAGTGCATGAACATATTGGCGAACATCTTTGCCTCTTTGGCCTAGATTGAGCATCACATAGCCAACGCGCTGGCCGGGGCCATGATAAGTATAGCGCCCACCGCGCCCGCTGTCATAGACTGGGAAATTTTGATGCAATAATTCGGCCGGATCTGCGCTCGTTCCGCCAGTATATAATGGTGGATGTTCAATCAGCCAAATATGCTCTTTGCTGTGCTGAGCGAATATATCGGCTTGAAGTTTTTCCATGCGCTCTACGGCATGGGGATATAGGATATGCTCTTGCGCGCTTTCCCATATTATATCATCGCCTATTATGTTGCTCATATCATTCATCGCATACCATCTATGCTTGATAGAGAAGCGATACAAGATATTTTGCACGCTGAGTAAAGCAAAGAGGATAGATAGGTTATGATTGGCGAATAATATTAAAACCTGCCTTGATGCTTAGGGTAAAATGCGCAATATGATGAAAAAAGGGGTAAAATAATGACCAAAAATACATTGGATTTGACGGCGGTTTGGAATGATACAATGGCATTGCTGAGCGCGCACAAAGAAGCCGCAATAGCAATTGCTGGTGTATTTTTGTTTCTACCGAGCTGGATGTTTGCTTATTTTGTAGGTGAACCCGATACTGGAGGGGTCACCGACCCGAGTAAAGCAATGGATATCATGCTGCAATTTTACTCAGAAAATAGTCTGGCATTGATTATATTTGGTTTGTTAGCATCTTTTGGGACTTTGGCTTATTATGTGATTTTAGTGCGCAAAGATTATGATTCCATCGGTGCTGGAATTGCAAGAGCATTACCAATATTCCCAATATTTTTCATTGTGAGTATAATCACGGGCTTGCTCACGGGTTTAGGGGTATTCGCTTTCATCATTGGCGCATTTTATTTGAGTGGTCGTTTTTCAGCCGTGGCGGGTGTGGTCGCCGCTGAGCCCGAGCGCGGCATCATTGGCTCTATCAAATATGGATGGTCGCTAACTCACAATGTAGGTTGGATGGCATTTTTGATCATATTCATAGTTGGAATAGTAGGAGCAGTGATTGGATTTCTTGTGGGAGCGATCGTTGGTCTCATATCCAGCTATTTTGGAGGTCCATTATTATTGACAGCGTTTACGTCATTAATAAGCGCTATATTCTCAGTCGTCACAGCAACTTTGGTAATCGCAATTTACCGTCATTTGAAACCACAGGTTGATGGTAATTTTGCGAATGCTAACCCAAATCAGGAATAATTATTCCCAAATCGCTTCGGGCGGCAGGCTCATTAAAATAGCATCAATATTGCCGCCCGTTTTCAGACCGAATAATGTTCCGCGATCATAAATAAGATTAAATTCGGCATAGCGTCCGCGCCATTTGAGCTGTGCTAATTTTTCAGCCTCTGAAAAATCTTGATCCATTCTTTTTCGCACAAGCGCTGGATAAGTGTCCAAAAATGTCTGGCCTACATCGCGGGTAAATTGGAAATGACGATCAAAAGCGGCGTCATCATCAATTTCTAAATGGTCATAAAATATTCCGCCAACGCCGCGATGACAATTGCGGTGCGGAATATAGAAATAATCATCGGCCCATTTTTTATATTTCTCATAAACCTCTGGCCCATAGGGTGCGCAGGCAGCGCGATAGGCTGCATGAAATATTTCGGTATCCGCTTCATAGGGGATAGGCGGGTTAAGATCTGCACCGCCGCCAAACCAACGTTTCGTTGTCGCCAAAAACCGTGTGTTCATATGCACGGCGGGAACATGCGGATTGGCCATATGCGCCACCAATGAAATGCCGGTTGCGAAAAAGCGCGGATCTTGCTCTGCGCCATTAATGCTAGCCGCAAATTCGGGATTAAATTTCCCGCCCACGGTGGAAACATTGACGCCGACTTTTTCAAAGACCTTGCCCTTCATCACGCCGCGCACGCCGCCGCCGCCATCATTGGTTTCTCCATCGCCGCCATCCTCGATACGGTCCCATTCGATAAATTCAAATTCGGCATCGCTGCCCGCTTCGCGCTCTATTGCCGTAAATTCGGCGCAGATAGAATCGCGCAATTGTTCGAACCAAGTGCGCGCAGATTGTTGCTGTGTATCGAGGGCGAGGGGCATGTTCATAATTCCATAAAGTGTGGCTTTAACTGTAGCCTTTACTGTTGTTTCTGCTGTGGCTCTGCATCTTATCTCATAAGGCCATGGCCAATGGCAACATTATTTGAGCAGATTGATAAATTTTTAGCTTTGCGCAAATTGTCCCGTTTGCCGTAACCCTTCGCCCAATGCCATGCCAGCAGCAACCGCAACATTGAGCGATCGAAACCCGCTTTGCATCGGGATATGGATGCGCGCATCGGCGCGGCTGTGCACATGATCTGGAACGCCAGCGCTCTCGCTGCCCATCAATATGATGTCATTAGGTTCAAATGTGGCGTGATGCAGCGGAACAGAGCCTTTGCTGGTCATTAAAATGATGCGTTTGCCATTTTGAGAGGCATTTGCTTCAAAATGTTCCCAATCTAAATGACGCGTGATGGATGCAGAGGCAGCATAATCCATGCCAGCGCGTTTTAATCCGCGCTCCCCAAATGCAAAACCACATGGTTCAATTATGTCACAAGGGACACCAAGGCAGGCGGTAAGTCGCAAAATTGTGCCAACATTTCCTGCTATATCAGGTTGAAAAAGTGCTAGATTCATGGGAGTTATATAACAGCTAAACATTTCTTGTCATCATAATGAAAAAACACTGTTGGCAAATGGGTATAAACAGGGCTATTAGGCCCTTGAATCGGCTATGAACTTAGCGAAATATTTGTTTCGCATTGTTTTATGGAGTCGGGGGACTATCATTGCATTATATCCATTGATCTAATGCGGGTTAATAAGGCAGAAAAGGCAGGATGATGGCTGAGCCAGAAACGACAGAAACAAACGAAGGCGGGGAAGTCCGTCGCCGTGATTTTATCAACATAGCAGCAGTAAGCTTTGCAGGCGTTGGCGCAGGGGTGGTAGCATTGCCGCTCGTTAGTCAAATGGCGCCAAGTGCTGATGTTTTGGCCTTAGCCTCTGTCGAGGTTGACGTGTCTTCTATCGAGGTTGGTCAAGCGATCAAAACAACATGGCGCAAGCAGCCTGTGTTCATTCGCAACCTTACACCAGCAGAGATTGCCGAATCAAAAGCCGTTAATATTGGTGAACTTCGTGATCCTGCGACGTTTGAAGACCGCACATTGCCGGGCAAAGAAAATTGGTTGGTGATGCTGGGCGTTTGTACCCATCTTGGCTGTATTCCATTAGGTGCAGCGCAAGGCGAAATTAAAGGCGAATATGATGGCTATTTCTGCCCATGTCATGGTTCGCATTATGATGCTGCTGGTCGTATTAGAAAAGGCCCAGCCCCCACCAATTTAGAAGTACCGGAATTTTCATTCGTTTCCGATACTGTCATGAAAATAGGGTAAGGAGTTTAGAAAATGAGTTTTCCTTGGGCTAAACAATATACACCTGAAAATGAATTTATGAAATGGATGGACTCACGTCTTCCGCTTCCTCGTTTAATTTATAATGCCGTTGGTGCGGGCTATCCTGTACCGCGCAATTTGAACTATTTTTGGAACTTTGGCGTTTTGGCTGGCGTTGCATTGGTCATTCAAATTTTGACAGGCGTTATTTTGGCCATGCATTATGCGGCCAATGTTGGCGTCGCATTTGACAGCGTTGAGCATATCATGCGCAATGTAAACAGCGGCTGGTTATTGCGTTATGCGCACATGAACGGCGCTAGTTTCTTCTTCATCGTTGTGTATATCCACATATTCAGAGGCTTATTCTACAGCTCTTATAAAGCGCCGCGCGAGATGGTGTGGCTCTTGGGTCTCGTCATATTCTTGCTTATGATGGCAACAGCATTCATGGGCTATGTGCTTCCTTGGGGGCAAATGAGCTTCTGGGGTGCAAAAGTGATTACGGGTCTATTCTCAGCCATTCCGCTGGTCGGTCCTGCTTTGCAAGAGTGGTTATTGGGCGGTTTCTCACCAGATAATGCTACGCTAAACCGCTTCTTCTCATTGCACTTTGTGCTTCCATTTGTGATTGCCGGTGTGATTATATTGCATATTTGGGCCTTGCACATTCCTGGTTCTTCTAACCCAACGGGTATAGAGATTAAGGGCAAGCAAGACACAATCCCATTCCACCCTTATTACACTGCGAAAGATGGTTTCGGATTGGGTGTCTTCCTAATTTTCTTCTGCATATTGACATTCTTTATGCCGAACTTCTTGGGTCACCCAGATAATTATATCCCAGCAAATGAACTATCAACACCAGCGCATATTGTGCCCGAATGGTATTTCTGGCCATTCTACGCAATTTTGCGCGCTTTCACTTTTGATTTCTTCTTCATTGAGGCGAAACTATTGGGCGTGATTGCAATGTTTGGTTCAATCCTATTGCTCTTCTTCTTGCCTTGGCTCGATAAATCACCTGTGCGTTCAGGGCATTATCGTCCTGTATTCCGCAAATTCTTTTGGTTTGGCCTCATCCCATGTATCTTATTGCTAGGATATTTGGGCGGCGCTCCTGCGGAAGAGCCTTATGTGATGCTTTCACAATTGGCATCTGCCTATTATTTCGCGCATTTCTTAATCATATTACCTATCATTTCGATGACAGAGAAGCCAAAGCCACTTCCGAATTCCATCACGGAATCGGTAACGGGTAAGCCTCTGGACGCGACGGCATAAAGGAATAATATAATGATACGTTTATTTGGAATTGCTGCTGGCGTTGGCTTCGTTATAATATTGCTTTATTCGTTCACTTTTGGTGCGATTAATTTCATCAAAGAACCCCCTGTGAAGGCTGTGGAATATCAATTCCATAAGCATCCAGAAAAGCCGGGCTTTGCGCATGAAGGCGTCTTAGGTAAATTTGATCGTGGTCAATTACAGCGCGGTTTGAAAGTCTATCAAGAAGTTTGTGCAGCTTGTCATTCTATGGAATTGGTTGCATTTCGTAACTTTGAAGATTTGGGCTTTACCGAAGGTCAAGTGAAGACGATTGCCAAAAATTGGGCAACGGAAACACCATCGATTAACCCTGATACGGGTGAAGCATCTAGCCGCCCATCTTTGGCGAGCGATCAAATTCCTTCACCTTATTTGAATGATGTACAGGCGCGTGCTGCGAATAATAATGCGTTGCCACCTGATTTGTCCCTGATTACCAAGGCGCGTCATGATGGCACAAATTATGTCTATTCATTGTTAACGGGTTACACGGATCCGCCAAGCGATCTTCCAGAAGAAAATCGCCCCGGCACAGGTCTTTATTATAATGCTTATTTTGCCAATCTTAACATTGCTATGGCGCCGCCGCTCAACAGCGAAGGCCAAGTGACCTATGATGATGGCACCAAAGCAACCGTAGACCAAATGGCGAAAGATGTTTCTGCATTCCTTACATGGACAGCAGAGCCTAAATTAGAAGTGCGCAAAAGCACAGGACTTGGCGTGATTGGTTTCTTGATCGTTTTCACTATCTTGGCCTATTTATCATACCAAAATATTTGGGCTGATTTGAAAGCGCAAAAACGCAAAGACTAAATTATCATTGATAATATTAGATAAAGAGCTGCCATTGGCGGCTCTTTTTTATTGTGCCAATCTATGGTCAAATTATTCAAAACAATGCAGCCGATTTGATTTTCTATGATTGACTAGTGCGCATCATGGTGGCAATA
Organism: uncultured Sphingorhabdus sp.; assembly: GCA_947492905.1. Taxonomy (GTDB): domain Bacteria; phylum Pseudomonadota; class Alphaproteobacteria; order Sphingomonadales; family Sphingomonadaceae; genus Sphingorhabdus_B. The sequence goes on from CANLOL010000001.1 coordinate 1,203,482, forward strand.
GCATCGCACAAGCGGGTATAGCATAGTGGTAATGCTCTAGCCTTCCAAGCTAGCTAGAGGGGTTCGATTCCCCTTACCCGCTCCAACTTCTTACAATATATCGTAGCTTATGTGATGGGCCTATATTTTTGGTCTGTATGATGGGCCTCTGTTATGGGGCTATGTCATGATGATTATGTAACCAAATTTCTTTGTTCCATGCCCATAGAGACGAGCAATGGCTGATCTTCTTGGCGGGTTTGAAAGTCAGATTTATTGTGCATATCGTGCCAAGTGGATAGGATTAACGATTGCGCAACCGTTCCGCCCAGCGTTGTTCCGGGGCCTGTAATTATGAAATAATCGGGCGCAAATTCACGAGCAGCAATGGTAATCGCGCGGGTAAAATCATAAGTTTGAGTGACTTGCTCGCCCAATGTATAATCGTATAATGCATCTATATCACAAGTTTTGGGCCACCAAATAGAGCCGCGCCCATCAATCAAGGGCAATTGCGGTTGATGGAAAATTTGCTTGTCTATACTATCTTGCCCTTTGAGAGCGACTGGATTTTGCAAGCTGGTATGAAAAGCCGCATGATTATTGAGCCGCATTGGAAATTTACCCAATGCCGGTTCAGCGGTTTTTTCAAAAGCATCTAGGCCTTTTTCATTCCCTGCAAGAACGAGCATCCCACCAAGTTCGATTGAGAGGTATAGAGCATGCTCTTTGCGGCTATTAATCTCTATCACTTTGTCTAAAATCTCTTGGCGTTTTTGCGCTATAGCGCACCATTGTTCATCAACGAATGGATAGATTAATTGTCCACCGATAAGGGCTTCTTGCATCAATGTGCCCATTATGTTGGATAGGCGAAATCCATCATTTGCGCTTAATGCCCCTGCGCAGGCCAATGCTGAATACCATCCCATAGAATTGCCAGTGACTGCAACCACATCAATATGCTCGCGATTAATGGCCATAAAATCACCAAGCGTTGCGGCATAGATGAGCGCGGATGCATTATCACCGCGCGTATGCACAGCCATAGAATAGCGTTCCGCACCATCAAGCTCCGATAGGCTGGCTTGATGAGCTTCTAGTCTGATTGTATCAAAACTATTGAGCAGATTTGCATCCGGGAAATGGCGCTGCAAATAACCAAGCTCAGCCTTATTATATGTACCGCGCCCTGGGCATATGACGACCGCTGTTTTCATTATGAACCCTTCACCAAATCGCGCACAGTTTTTACAATAGCATCGGCAGATGGCATTGTCGCGGCATAGGCAGGGCCAGTTGCGATAAAGCTATCCTCTGCGCACAAACGGCTGCATTTTGTATCGCTATTCTCTGCAAAAAACGCCATTAATGCCTCGGCCAATCCGCCGCTATGGCGCGTTTCATCGACCACCAATATTTGCGCACATTCGGCAATGGATTCTAACAGAGAGTCCGTTGGCAGCGGGCTAATCCAGCGCAAATCAATGATGCGCGCTTCTATGCCTTCGCTTTGTAATCTTTTCTGCGCTTGCGATGATAGAAAGACGCCATTACCAAAACTCACTATCGCAATATCTTTGCCATCACCATATTGACGGGTTTCTCCATATGTGGCGCGTTTTTCGGGGGAGGGGTAATGCGACAGCCACGCGCCATCGCCTTTGTCATGCAAATCACGCGCCGCATAAAGGGCGATAGGCTCTAAAAATACGACCAACCTCTGTTCCTCTTGCGCTAGCCTGACGCATTCGCGCAGCATCAATGCTGCATCTTCACCGTTGGAGGGGCAGGCCAATATTAGGCCGGGTATATCGCGCAGCACGGCAAAACTATTGTCATTATGGAAATGACCGCCAAAACCTTTTTGATAGCCAAGCCCTGCGATGCGGACGACCATGGGGTTTGTATATTGCCCATCGGAAAAGAAAGGCAGTGTAGCAGCTTCTCCCCTTAATTGGTCTTCGGCATTATGCAGATAGGCCAAAAATTGAATCTCTGGGATTGGTAGAAATTCATTATGAGCCAATCCGATACCAAGCCCAAGAATGGATTGCTCATCGAGCAATGTGTCAATCACTCTTGCACCGCCAAAACGATGCGATAATTTTTGTGTGACGCCATAAACGCCACCTTTTTTACCAATATCTTCGCCCATGAGGATGATATTATCATGGCTCAGCATTAAATCGGCCAAGGTCCAATTAATGATGCGCGACATGATTTGCGGCTCTTGCATCAATTGGATATCATTGCCCAATATTTGCTTTCGTTTTTCTATATCTGGCCCATTGCTCTTTTTGATAGTGCGTTTAGGCGGAATGATACTGGCCATAACATCGCTGGCCGATTGCAGGCGCGGACGCTTTAAGGCTTGTTTGGCAACACGATTAACGGTGCTAATAGTCTCTTGGTAAATGCTCAGCGCCTCAGCGCTTGAGAGCGCGCCGCTCTCTGATAAGAGGCGCACACTATGCAGCAATGGATCATTGGCTTCTTCGGCTTCTATCTCTGCACGCGGCATATAGCTGGTCGGCATATCCGCGCCAGCATGACCATAAAGGCGAATAGTGCTGATATGAAGAAAAGCAGGCTTGCGATATTTGCGCACATATTCAGCGGCCTGCTGTGCTATTTGATAGGTTTCATAAATATCCAGACCATTGCAGGAAAAATATTTCAGAGCAGGGCGATTGGAAAAAACCTCTGCTATCCAATTTTTCGGAGTCTTGGTGGAAATGCCGATGCCATTATCTTCGCAGACAAATAATATCGGCATGGCGATGGATTGATATGCGGTCCATTGCGCTGTGTTAAATGCGCCTTGGGCTGTGGAATGATTGGCGGATGCATCACCAAATGAGCATATCACTATGCTATCTCTGGCAAGGGGCTTATCCGTACATTTCAAATGTTTCGCTAGGCCAAGCGAATAGGCTGTGCCAACCGCTTTGGGCAGGTGGCTAGCAATGGTAGAAGTTTGCGGCGGTATATTAAGCGCTTTAGAGCCTAATAATTTATGCCGCCCGCCAGAGATTGGGTCTTCGGACGAACATGTAAAAGATAGCAACATATCCCATAGGATCGATTGGCCAGGGACTTGTTTTGATCGCTCTATTTGGAAAGCTGCATCTCGGTAATGCAAAAATGCCATGTCGGTGGGTATTATTGCCGCTGCTAGCGCTGCCATCGCTTCATGACCAGAGGAACCAATCGTATAAAAGCCTTCACCTTGGGCTTGTAATTCCCGGCTTTTGAGATCAAGCGCTCGGCTGAGGCAGGCCGACCTATATAGTGATACAGCCATATTGTTTGTGAGCGGCCCATTTGGTTTATTGCCGTGCGGGAAAATTTCATCAGATACGCATCGTAGAAAATTTTCGTGAACAATTTTTGCACGATCCATTGCTTATCCTTGCTGAAACTCAATCTCTCTCTTGTTTCTAATGAAATTTAATTTCAAAACAATGATAGATATATTATAGCGGATAAAATTATCTAATATCTGTCCCAAATATGTTGTAAATGAAATCATAAATTATGAACAAGCCGCAATCTCCCTGTATCAATATTTGCAGCATCAACAAAAATGGCTTGTGCCAAGGATGCTTGAGAACTTTAGAGGAAATAGGGGAATGGGCTAGCGCGACTGATGTGCGCAAAAACGAAATATTATCCATGATTGAAGACCGCAAAAATGAAATCTAATGGATAGGGCAACCGTCAAAAGGACAAGTGGGACGATCGCCCTATTCCAAACAGAGTTGAACATGGACAAATGTTCAACATATATTCAATCGGTAATCTCATTGAATAATCTCTATATATGTAACATTCGGTAACTTGTAGTGAAGGCATATAGTTAATATTTTAATACTTACAGATTTTTGACATAAAGTCATAAAATTGGCGCTTATCGTCATATGTTTGGCGGTTTTATGCGCCGCACAATCCTTAATTTTATCATGCGTTGGTTCTATAATTGGACTTAATCCAGAATGATGTAATTATGTCATATTTTGTTTATCTATATAGAGCTGCTGATCCGCCAATTTCTGTAGATTATTATTTCCATTGCTCAAAAAATTAATGATGGATTAAAAATATTGCCCATTCACTTGGTATTGAAACCTATCATAGGTTTGATTTTTTCAAACTGGCACAGCCGTTGCAATTCTATCCCCAATATTAACACAGGGGATATAAAATGGCCGATCTTTCTTTCCATAAGAACCAATTTCGCAACAAAGTTTCGCAAAATGCAAAAAAGATTCGCAGAAGAGATCAATTGGTATTGCGATACAGACCATTGGTCGATGGCGCAGTTAATGATATTTTCTATAAAATGTCGCGCGCTATAGAATGGGATGATTTGCAACAAATTGGCATGTTGGCGCTGGTTCAGGCTGCTGAAAAATTTGAAGATCGCGGCGTGGGTTTCGCGGCCTATGCTAAATTGCGCGTTAAAGGAGCGATGATTGATGCTCTGCGCTCGCACAGCGATGAGAGCCGCACTAGCCGCACAAAAAGACGGGAGCTAGAGATAGAGCGAAAAACATTAGAGCGCCAAACCGGATGCAAGCCATCTGATAAAATATTGGCTGCGTCCTTGGGATTGGATGGCAAGGCATGGCTGTCGCTACAATCTCAAATTAATCCGATAGAAAAAACATCATTGGATAATAGTTATAGCGATCATGATGTGAATTTTAGCGATGACTCTTTATTGCCAGATGAGGCATTGGAAATGAACCAACGCAGCGCATTATTAGAAGAAATGATTGCATCATTACCCACCATAGAAGCACAAATCATCATGATGAGCTATGGCCAGGAAATGAAGCTCGACAAAATCGGTAAATATTTGGGGATTAGTGCCGCTAGAGTTTGTCAAATCCGCAAAAAAGCGATTGAGAATATGCGCAATAATATTGATATGTTCGATGAGAGTGAGGCAGCATTATAAGCATCCTACTCAATTGCACAGCAGACACCCAACCTAAGACCCAGCCTTAATGTTTAAGGTTGGGTTTTTTGTACTTTGTCGAGATTTATATATGACGTTAGGCAAAAGAAAACGGCCTCTGAGGTGTGGGGATCTCTCAGAAGCCGCTTAGAGGGGAACAAAATGACTAGTAAAGTCCATTTTTTGATGCATGAATGCCTCATATATTAGAACGGTATCATGCTCTAAAAATTAAATGTTCATATAGAAAGATTACAAATTATAACGTTTCATTTTTTCAACAAAAGTAGTGCGCTTCATCCCAAGCGCGCGCGCCGATTGCGCTATAACGCCATTGGCTTGCTTTAAGGCCAGTTTCATAAATTTTATTTCTTCTTCTCTAAGGTGGCTGCGGATATCAAAATCATCTTCTAGCAGCATAGGTTCGGCTTCATCCATAATATCGGGTTGATTATAATAAGCTAAACTCTGTTCTCGCGAGGCTATACCCATTTTTAATAGAGATTTGATGCGCGCTTCACCCACAACCCCCGATGGATGAAATAGACAAATGCGCGCTACCAAATTGCGCAACTCGCGCACATTGCCCTGCCAATTATGATGGATTAGAGCATCCCAGCCAGCAGGATGAATAGTAAGGGGCTGCTCTGATATTTGATCGATAAAATATGCGCTCAAATCTTTTATATCATCGCGCCTCTCGTTTAAGCTAGGAATCGCGATGGAGAGCACAGAAAGCCGATAATATAGATCTTCTCTAAACTCACCTTTGCCAATAGCATGACCAATATCTCTGTTCGTGGCGGCAATGATGCGCACATCCACTTTTTTCTCTTGTCCGCCAATGGCGCGCACCATCCCATCTTCTAATGTTCGAAGCAGTCTAACTTGCAGATGCAATGGCATATCGCCCATTTCATCTAAGAATAATGTTCCGCCATCGGCTTGCTCGAACAAGCCGATATGATTTTTATGTGCGCCCGTAAAAGCCCCTTTGCTATGACCGAATAATTCGGTTTCGATAAGCTCTTGGGGGATAGCACCACAATTGATGCTAATCATTGGTTCATTACGGCGCGGCGATAATGCATGTATGGCCTGCGCTGCGACTTCTTTGCCGCTACCCGATGGGCCAGTGATTAAAATGGGACAAGATGATGCTGCCGATAGCTCTATCATCTGTTTTACATTGCGCGCTGCAATGCTGTTACCGATGAATAATGTATCAAGTTTATTGTGCAGCTTGCCGTCTTGATTGCTGATTAAATCAAATTTTTCAGGCAGATTATCATATTTGCTCTGAACAATCTTATGATCGCTTAAATTATCACTGCTTAATGCTAGATTATCATTTTGAACCATTGTCGCCATATCCAAATCCTTATCCAGAAAAGGGGTGACTAGATTAGCCAGAGACCTGCCTTTTCAAATATTATATTTGGAGTGTCTATGGTTAATGAAATTCTATAAAAGGGCCGCTTTCAATCCATTATGGATAGAGCAGCCCAATATTATAATCTATTGTGGACTATAACTGTTAAGCATTAGGATTAAGAAGGCTGCTTCTTCCAAGTACCGCTATTTTGATATTCGGACTTGATGTTGCCATTGGTGGGCAAGTTAGAGCCACCAAATTGTTTTTCACCACCTGCTTTTTTGGCTTCTTCAGAATAATCAGGAGCTGCATATTGCTTCACTGGAGCAGGCTGCGTAGAAGATAAGAATGGTGATGCTGCAACGGCTGCTTTTTGTGCTGCCAATTCTTTAGCATAGGCTTCTTGCTGTGCCTTTTCAGAAGCTATACGGAATTTACGCTCATATTCTTTTTGCAATTCTATCGGATTAAGCTGCTTGCGCGGCTGATATCTCTTTGCTTTAGGGCCAGGGAATGGCTCTCTGCCAGCATAGCGTTTGAAGAATGCGGATGGTCTGCCGGCGCTTCCTTTCCAACGATAGAAACGGTGTGCGCCAACTGTGCCGATAAAATCTAAGCTAGGAGCCCAATATGGATTAACCTCTGTGGTGTGATAATGGGTTGCTGTGCCAACGGGTGCATATACTTTGCCGGCGAGTGCGTCTGCTGCAACGCGGCGTGCGCGGTTCCAATAAAATCTGCTAGGCGTGCGCGCCATTGATCCATCGCAACTGTAAGAGAATTGACATCCTGTTCTGCGCTCTGAACCTTGATAGATAACGCCGCAAACAGATGTGGGATAGGTTGGGTGACGCAAACGGTTTAATATGACTTGAGCCACAGCGCGTTGACCGGCATCTGGCTCATTTGCCGCTTCATAATATATTGCATCGGTTAGGCATTTTAACGCCCGTGTATATCCTGCGCTGCGCGGATTGATAACAAATGGAGCAACCCCTTTTTGGTTGGGTGCAGGTTGATTGCCTTGATCGCTCGCAACGGCAATAGAGAAATCATCTGTATCAGATGCAAAGAGATTATCATCGCTCAGTCCTGCCAAATTATCCAAAGGCTGGGGCTGCGCATTATCAGAAACAGTGCTTTCGTCTTCGTCTTCGGTAAAATAAAATGCAGAACCCGGGAAGTTTTTAGACGCGATTTCAGCGTCAACTAAACCAGTTTCAGTGAGCCGCACATCTTGCGCTTGTGCCCAAAAAAAGTTGCTCGAAGATGGTCCCAATATCGCAACTGAGAGCGCTATGCCGATGATTATAATTTCACGCATACCAAATAAACGTCGCTTCTTGCCTACGTTCTTTCTTTGGCCATCATTAATGGGCGGAATGTTAATCTGACTATTGGGCAAACTACTGTAACCTTCGCGAATCTACTGTCTGACGCTATTATGTAGAGCTGCCTAATTAGACCAAAACACGAGCCGAATCACTCTACATAAATTTGATGTGCCAGCTTGGGACGACTGGTGCAACCATAATTAATTTACAATGATTTAACCAACGAAAAACCTTGGTTTAATGTAAAAATTTCTATTCTAAAGCCACAAAAGCAATCGGTGTATGGTTAATGATAAAGGGCTATTTTATGAAAAATCTGGTTCAAATGATGCTCAATAACATATTATATAACAGGTTAAATTGCAGAATCCTTGAATAGATCACTAGCCTTTAGAGCGGCGATAGGTTACCGTTGAAAAAAATAAAAAGTGAAATTTCAGGGTGCGATATAAAGCATCTCATTAGGATTGTGTCATGCCAAAATATAAACATATAATATTGTCTCTACCGTTATTATTGCTGGTTTCTGCCTGCGGCAATGAAGGTGATGTTGAACAAGGCGGCACAATTGCGGAAAAAACCCCAGGGCAATTTGCCCCCGTAGCGGATGAAATTCCAACTGATGAGATTGCTAGCACCGAAGCCAAATTTGCAAGATTAGCATTGGATTGTGTGGCACGCCAATATCCAAACAAAATTTCGCATGTGCTATCTAGCGGTGAAGATGTGAAATCACCGCAGCAATTATATCCTATTTTCTATGGTTGTTTTGATTGGCATAGCTCAGTGCATGGGCATTGGCTATTGGTGCGCCTATGGGGACGAAATGATGTTCCTGAATTAGATGCGGATATAGAAGCCTTATTGGATAATAGTTTTACGCCAGAAAAAGTAGCGATTGAACGCCAATATTTTCTTGGCAATGACCGCGATAGTTTTGAGAGACCATATGGCGTTGCTTGGTATCTACAATTGATGACCGAATTGCGTGACATAAGCAAAGGCAGCGGTGCAAAAGCGCAAAAAGCCCAAAAGCTTATAGAGACTATGGCGCCATTAGAATTTGTTATCATTGAGAAATTGAAAAAATGGTTGCCGAAATTGGCATATCCTGTGCGCATTGGCACGCACAACCAAACGGCCTTTGCTTTTGGATTGATTTTGGATTGGGAACGCGCTGGCGGTGATGCGGGTCTAGGGCGTCTTGTGCGCGACAAAAGCCTCGAATTTCATCGTAACGATGTAGATTGCCCCTTAAGCTATGAACCATCGGGCGAAGATTTCCTCTCGCCCTGTTTGATGGAAGCGGATTTGATGCGCAGAATATTATCGAAAGATGAGTTTTCGGCGTGGCTGACTAAATTTTTGCCTAACATCCCCGAAGATGGCAGCGGTGATTGGCTGAAAGTCGGCATTGTGAATGACCCAAGCGATGGCAAGCTGGTGCATCTGGATGGTGTCAATCTATCGCGCGCTTGGGCGCTTGATGGCATAGCGAGCGCATTAGCAGAGGATGATGTGCGCAGGCCTGCATTAGATGCAGCGAAAAAAGCCCATGCTATGTCTGGTTTGGAATCTGTATCGGCTGAACATTATTCTGGCAGTCATTGGCTGGCTAGTTTCGCGACATATTATATAACGAAGCGCGGTATTAAGATTGAACCGAAAACAGAAGAGGCGACAGCCTCGGATAGTGATAAAAAAGAGACTGAAGAGTAAATTATAATATTTGCGATTAGTGAAATCGATTTATATCACTTGAAAACACCGCTTATTCTCTGATATTTCTATGAGAGATAATCTTTATATGATGTCGTTTGAAACTAATAATATCTAGGCGATTGTCAAAATAGTCTATAGCGGTGACATGAATATTTAAGTTGAACGGAGAATTAAAATGGCGAATTGGACGCCGCAAAGCTGGCGCGATCATAATGGTATTCAAATGCCAACCTATCGTGATGTTGCTGCATTAAATGCGACAGAGGAAAAGCTTGGCGCTTATCCACCGCTTGTGTTTGCTGGTGAGGCCAGAAGCTTAAAAGCTGATTTGGCCGAAGTTGCAGCGGGCAAAGCCTTTTTGCTGCAAGGTGGAGATTGTGCTGAGAGTTTCGCCGAATTTCATCCGAACAATATTCGTGATACATTTCGCGTCATATTGCAAATGGCCGTTGTGCTGACCTATGCTTCGAAACAACCCACTGTTAAATTGGGGCGTATGGCAGGGCAGTTTGCGAAACCGCGCAGCAGCGATGTTGAAAATATTGGCGGCGTTGAATTACCAAGCTATCGCGGCGATATAATCAATGATATTGCCTTTGATAAAGATGCGAGAGAGCCCGATCCTGAGCGTATGGTCAAGGCCTATAGCCAAGCGGCCGCTACGCTTAATTTATTGCGCGCCTTTAGCCAAGGTGGTTATGCCAATCTAAAGCAAGTTCACGGTTGGACATTAGAATTTATGGGCCGCAGCCCTTGGGCTAAGAAATTTTCTGATATGGCCGATAAAATTGGCGAAGCTCTAGAATTTATGGAAGCATGCGGCATTAATCCTGATACTGTGCCGCAATTAAAAGCGACCCAATTTTACACCAGCCATGAGGCGTTATTATTGCCCTATGAACAGGCCTTAACGCGTCAAGATTCCATCACGGGGAAATGGTATGACACATCTGCACATTTCCTCTGGATTGGCGATAGAACACGTTTTGATGGCAGCGCCCATGTAGAATTTCTGCGCGGTATCGATAATCCCATCGGGATGAAATGTGGCCCATCATTGGAACCAGATGCTTTGCTGCGTATGCTCGATACATTGAATCCAAACCGTGAAGCTGGGCGCATGACGCTGATTACGCGCTATGGCCATGATAAGATTGAGGCTGGATTGCCCAAATTGGTGCGCGCCGTGATGCGTGAGGGGCATCCTGTGACTTGGTCATGCGATCCTATGCATGGAAATGTTATCAAATCGGACAGCGGATATAAAACCCGTCCGTTTGAACGTATATTGGCCGAAGTAAGAGGATTTTTTGCAGTGCACCGTGCAGAAGGGAGCATCGCTGGCGGTATCCATTGTGAAATGACGGGCCAAAATGTGACCGAATGTACAGGCGGCGCCGTAGCCGTTACAGATGAGAGCCTAGCAGATCGTTATCACACCCATTGTGATCCGCGCTTAAATGCTGCGCAATCGATTGAATTGGCGTTTCTATTGGCAGAAATGCTCAATCGCGAAATTTCTGAACGCAATAAATTGGCGGCTTAATTGATATGGATCAACCCACTGGTAAGCCGCCATTATATCACTATGTAACGGCCAATCGAACCGTTCAACGCGGTGTGACATTTGGTTCTACATTGGCGATTGCGGTCAGCTATGTGACGAATGAGTCAATTTTTTGGGCGATTGTTCACGGTCTTTTTTCTTGGTTTTATATCATTTACTTCATACTTACTCGGTCTTAAATCTAGACAAATAATGTATTTATATATTAAGCATTAGCTTATTTGTAACATTTTTGTTACAAATGGAGTAATAATAGAATTTAACGAGGGTAGGGGGTAATATGAAAGTTATAAAGCGCGCAATTGCTTTTGCGTCTCTATCTCTTGTGGCAGCTTGCAATCATCCGTTAGAAACCAATTTGTCAGCGCCCACTGTTTTGCAAGAACAAACATTTCAATTGGCCAATACGGTTGATAATAGGAGCAATGCCTATGTTTTGGCCCAACAAAATATCAGAGATAATTTGATAAAGAGAGGGTATCGTCAGACCGATGATGGCCGCTTATATGTCACGATTACGCTTTCTGAGCGCGATGCGACAAGCTCTGTCAGTATTCAAAAAAATGATGGTGAAGAGACTATCTCTGAATCTACGGATGATGTGTTTTTGAAATTTTGCGATGATAATGTTATTAAATTATCGCTAAAAATGCATAATATCAGCGATGGTAGCCTTCATTATGAAGGGACGGCTGAGCAGAGAAGGTGCGACATTGATGAGGAAAATAGCATGCGCTATTTAACCAGCGTTGCCTTATCAAATCTATTGCCAATTAATTAGCTTTCGCCTTCTATCGACTCAGGTATCAATATGCTGAAGATGGCACCGCCATCGCGTTTATTGTCTGCTGAAATACTGCCATGATGCCGTTCAATCACTGCCGAGACAAAGGATAGTCCAAGGCCAGTGCCTTGCGCACGCCCTTCATTGCCGCGATTTGTGGTGAATTTTTCAAATAAAATCGGCAACATATCGCTATCGATACCATTCCCTTGATCTTCTAAGGTAATACTCACCATAGTGGTTTTCCCAAACTCCATATTCTTAATTTTAACGGCGATATTAGAATTATCGGGGCTAAATTTAATAGCATTGTCCAGCAAATTCATAAAAGCGCGAGACAGGCTATCAGCTTCGCCAATGATGAAGGATCCCTCGCTAATATTGCTAAGATCAATCTTGATGCCCCGCTCATTTGCAAGCGGCCAGAGCGAGTCAATCACCTCCTCGACCAGACTATCAATTAATAATTCTTCGCCATCAAATGGGGTTTCGCCCATGCGGGCAATTTCAACAAAATCTTGCGCCAATTGCAATGTGCGTTTTGAATTATTGGCAATGCTTTGTTTGGCATGTTCGTCAATTTTACCATCCAATAGAGCCAAAATCGCGGATTGCGGGGCGCGCATGTCGTGCGATAGGAGTTGCAACATTTCTTCGCGCTGGGAATCCGCGCGTGCTAATGCTGTGATATCGGCCAAATAATGAATATAGCCTCTATATTCGCCTTCATTGCTCAACAGTGGTACGCGGCGCATAACGAAATTACGTCCGCGCGGAGAGGTGAAACGGACATAGCTGCTGCTATAATTATCAACCATGCGAACAATTTCTTCTTGGTCGATAATGACGTCGGCGCTCTCAATATCGCTTGCCTCTATATATTGCCAGACCGAGGGTCTATCTTCTTTGCGCACCATTGTTTCAATAGCATTGGATAGATCGCCACCAACCAAATTACTGTCGATGCGTTGGTTTAAAATATCATTCGATAATATGACTTCATTATCCATATTAATAACGAACATGGGATCGGGTAAACCAGATAGAGTGTCCGTTACAAAGCGGCGTAGATCACGTATATTGTCAATCGCTTGATCGAGCGTATCACGTTGTTTCCCGACTAAATCGATTGATTTTTTCTGAATTAAACCCAGTGGCGAGCTGTCTTCCTCGCTCTCTAATTCTCTTAATTTTCTTCCCATATAATAGCTCATGGCCTGTAATCTGCGCCAACCCCACAAAGGATAAGCCAAAAATAATGCTGCCAAAGCAGGGCCGGGGGGGAACCAAAATCCAAAATATAATAATGTCGCGCTCAATATTAATAGGCCTAAAAATATGACTCCAGAAGCCATTAAAATTTGGCGCGGTTGCCAGCGCAGAAAACCGATCAATAATATCCAAATAGGAAGCAGGGATATTAATATGCTCTGCCATAATGAGAGCGGTGTGATGAAATCATCTCTCTCTAATGCACCCAGCATATTTGCGATGATTTCAACGCCCGGAATTAAGCTGCCATTGCTCGATGGGGTCGGGTAATTATCGCCTAATCCGGCTGCTGTTGCTCCGATAATGACATCTTTACCGCGCACGGAATCGGCGAGCATTGTACCATTGGCTGCCTCGCTATAGGAAATAGTGGATATGCTGCCGCTTTCACTAAATGGGATGAGGACAGGTGCTTCGCAAAAGGGTTTTTTAACCGCTTTTTCCATAGCAGGAGAGGCTTTGCCGTGGCGGTTTTGATAGATGCGCTCCATCAAATGCGGCCACATAGGTGTTTCTTCTGATGCTTGAAAGCATATGTTGTTTTTGCGCAAAATACCGTCACTATCAAAGGTCAGATTAACATGTCCCAAGTTCTTCTGCCCCATTTTCGGGTCTAAAAATGGAGATGCAGGTAGGATAGTGTCAAATGCTCTGCCATCATTGCCAGGCGTAACAAAATGGAGCGGCAGAAATATTGCCGGGCCATTGGATGGTGTTTCTTCTGGATTGAGAGGGGCGCCATATAGAGCCTCAGACAGGGCTTTATCGCCTTCTGGTTCGCCTGTCTCGCTGAGGATAATATCGAGTGATATTGAGCGCGGTTCTAATTTTTTGATATTATTGATAACTTGCGCATGCTGATCGCGCGCCCAAGGCCATTTGCCAAATTCTTTGAGGCTTGCATCATCAATAGCGACTATCAATATATCGTCATCAGCAGGTGGCCGAGCAGTTTCGCTAAGGCCATCATAGAGCAGATTATCGAATGATGCGGTTATATCCCATTGTAAGAATGTGATAACTACGGCATTGGCAAGGAATGCAATAATAAACCATTCGATAATAAGACGCAGGCGAAATGTCATATATTATCTATTAATGCGCGCAGGTAAATGCGCAAGACATCACTCTGATCCAACCTTTAATGTTTGATAGTCTGTCCAGTTAGTATGGACTTCGCCTTCGTCAAAAATTGTTGTTCCCAAACGCCAAACATAATCGCCAGCGCCAATATCGGATAATAAAATATTATTTGCTGTTAATCCGCTTTCATCAACGATTGCAATATTGCTGTCGGGCTTATTGCTGCCACTGCTGGAGAATAGTTGGAAGTGATAATTTCTATTGCTTTGGCCATTAGCAGACCATTTGAATGAAAAACCATCATCATTCTTTGCGCCTTGCGCGGTCACGCTATTTTGCAAACGTTTAAAAGAATAGGTATTATAAAGTCCTTCTATTCCATTCTCAGAAAGTGCAGAGACCCTAACAGAATAGCGGCCATTATTAATGGATGGCAATGTGACATTGGTATCTTGCGTGATTTTATCTTCAATCTGTTCTAAGAAGCTCTGATCATTGGCAAGAGAAATACGATATTTTTTGGCGCCAGCAACAGGCGTGATTTGGAAACTAAGTAGATCATTTTTTTGAACGCTAGTGCCATTGGCAACCTCTGGAGCAGGTAATAATTTCTCTTTAATCTCGCCGCCTGTTTTTGTAACGGCTAAGCCATTGCCAGCAGGAAGAGGAATTTGGCCATTGGTAATGGTGTTCGAAACGGCAAGACTGCCTTCGACCACTTCGGCAATGGCATTTTCGGTATCACCATCTACGCGCATTTGAAATTCGGTGCCTCTAACGGCTGAAATTGCTTTTGGCGTGCGTATTCTGAAACGATCATTGCTGCCGCGCAACGGAGATACTTTTGTGCGGCTGCCGCCTCTCATAATATCGAAATCATAATCAATGGCACGTTCAATAACATAGCGGCGCATACGTTTTAGGGTTACATTGCTATTGGAAGGCAAAGAGATTTGCGAGCCGTCTTCTAATGCTAATGACATGAATGAAGAGCGGCCAGTGTTAATGATAGCCCCTTCATTTATAACATCCCCTACTTTATAACGCTTGCCCTGTTCACCAACATTGTCGGCGATTAATATGTCACCGCGAAGTGATAATATTTCCGCGCGGCTTCGTTCAAAACGCAAATATTGGCGCGGCAAATATAATGTAGAACCAATTTGCAAATGTTTATTATTGCTGATGCCATTATATTTTTGAATAAGGCGATAGGAAATTTCGGGACGAATATATTTATTCTTAATCTCTAGCAATGTGTCGCCAGATTGAATGATATAGGGAATAGCATTTTTCTTAAGATGCGTATTGGCCTGAGCAGGCTGCATCATTGCCAATATTAGCATAGATAAAATGATAAACAGCGCGGGTCTATAACTGGTAAATACCGTTTTTGCTGTCTGTGCCGATTTTATGTGCTCGATATTATACATGTTCATCCCCTAAACAATTGCGAACTACATACATCAAAAATCGCAATAACGCACGTTAATATAATGTGCCAATATGAACAGGCTATGAGGTACAAGTAAATATTTGTAATTTCTTACGGTTCAACACTAGTTAAGACCTAATCAAAGACCTTAGTTGAGAGTTTCTAAGCGATACCCATAGCCAAATACAGTGAAGATACGGAAACCATTTTCAGGTTTCAAATTCAGTTTTGATCGAACGCGTGAAATATGCATATCCAAAGTACGCGTGGTTAGAGCCGCATTGGTGCGCCAAATCGTCTCCATGATATAATCACGCGACATTGTGCGATCGCGATTGCGGAACAATAGATCAATTAATTCAAATTCTTTGGCGGTCAGCGTGACTTCTTTATCGTCATACATGACTTTATGTTCAATTCTATCCAGCGTATATTTACCGTAAACAGCCTTTGTTTCAAATGAACCGCTATTGGCGGAACGGCGCAGCATTGCAGATATACGAGCCGAAATAACATTACGATCTTCTGGTTTCGTAATATAATCATCGGCGCCCGCATTAAGAGCAGCGGTGATATCATTTTTGGCCGTGCGGCTGGTCATCATAATGACAGGAGGCGCTTCTTTAATGGCTTCTTGCATCCAATTTAGAACGGCTAACCCATCTTTTTTGGGCATGTTCCAATCCAATATTACCAAATCAAATGTATCGCGCATCAATCCTTGCGATAGACGTTCTCCATCTGGAAAAGTAACCACAATATGCTCCATTTCTTCTAATATAGAAGTCATGAAATCCAATACATCCTGATGATCATCGGCTAGTGCTACACGCATTAATAATTCCCACTATTATTATTTCTGATTATGGACAATTACATAAATTTTACACATCGAACAATTGTAAAGAAGCTCCAGTTACAAACCTTTACATTTGAACTTAGGTTCATAGTGAACATGATTGTTGTGAATAACTATATTATAGGCGCTTAATAGGAGCAGCATATATCTGCTAAAGGCCTGAAATTGATACAAAAATTTGTATCAAATATTAAATGGCTGGGGTGGCAGGATTCGAACCTGCGCATGCCGATACCAAAAACCGGTGCCTTACCGCTTGGCTACACCCCAGCAGTCGACTTTACGTCAACGAGAGCGGCTATTATCGAACTTATAGGAATAGAGCAATACCCAGTATCGCTTTTTTTGGAATTTTCTCAAAAACTTCAATATTTAGCTATGTTTATGCGTCCAATTTTACAGCCCAGCCATAGGGGTCTGGCCCTGCGCACCTTTGAATATTGGTGATTTGGTCGCGCAATTCAGCGGTTAAGTCGCCAGGCCCGCCATTTCCGATAGTGAAATTACCCTCGCGCGAACATATTTGTCCAACGGATGTGACGACGGCCGCCGTTCCGCAAGCAAACACCTCTTTTAAGGCGCCATCATTAGCATCGCTGCGCCATTGATCGATGGAATAGGGCGCTTCTTTTACATCATAGCCTTTGTCGCGGAGCAATGTGATAATCGAATTACGGGTGATTCCGGGTAAAATTGTTCCTGATAAAGGCGGCGTGATGACTGTTTTATCATCGAATAAGAAAAATAAGTTCATACCGCCCAATTCTTCAACCCATTTACGCTCTGCTGCGTCCAAAAATACGACTTGATCGCATCCATTTTCAATGGCTTCGGCTTGGGCCGATAGGCTAGCCGCATAATTACCGCCGCATTTTGCAGCCCCCGTTCCCCCATTGGCGGCGCGGCTATAATCTTCTGACACCCAAATGCTAATCGCGGGAGAGCCGCTTTTGAAATATCCGCCGGCTGGTGATGCTATGACCATATAGATATATTCTTTGGCAGGACGCACACCCAAAAATACCTCGCTCGCGAACATAAAGGGCCGTAAATAGAGCGAACCTCCCTCGATCTGCGGTATCCAATCTTGATCGATTTTGACCAATTGCTTGACCGATTCCACGAACAAATCTTCGGGTAATAAGGGCATAGCCATGCGCTGTGCAGATTTCTGAAAACGACGAGCATTTTCATCGGGGCGAAATAATGATGCGCCATTTTCGGTGCGATACGCCTTCATTCCCTCGAAAATTTCTTGGGCATAATGTAATACAGATGTTGCTGGATCAAGGGCGATAGGCGCTCTTGCGGTGATTTGCGCATCATGCCAGCCTTTATCATCGCTATATTTTATCATCGCCATATGATCGGTGAACACAGTACCAAAACCCGGGTCACGCAAAATATTTTCGCGTTCTTGTGTCGATACGGGGGACATATTGGGGTGAATGTCAAATTTCATTATACTAAAGTCTCACTCTATTGGGCGCATACTAACTATTGGGCGCATACTTACATTCTTGCGAATAATGATCTTCTTAACAAGATAGGGTTGCCATTCTCTTACCATCATGGATATATACGTCAACATGGCTGACCCATATAAAATAGAATCACGCGATCGCAATGTTTCCATCGGCGCATCTCCGCTCTTTTTGCGCGAAGATGAAATAAGGCGCGGCGCAGAATTATTATATTTTGGTTATACACGTTTGACCGCGTCTATTGACGAAGGCTTGGCTGAACAGGGTTTGGGTAGGGCGCATCATAGAGCCTTATATTTTATAGCGCGAAAGCCTGATCTGACCGTAGGCGAATTGCTCAAATTTTTGGCGATAACAAAACAGTCTCTGGGCCGCGTATTAAGCGAACTCACCAATAGAGATTTAATCGAGACGCGACCCGGTGCATCAGATAGACGGCAAAAATTATTGCGCCTGACCGAGAGCGGCGCAGCATTAGAGGCGCAGCTATTTGATGATTTGCGCCAAGGTCTATCCAATGCCTATACCAAGGCTGGACAAGATAGCGTATCTGGTTTTTGGCGTGTGTTAGAGGGATTAATCCCCGAAGAGGATTTACCAATGATCGCAGCATTGCGCAAATTGGGTTAGAGGACATAATGACAGATATTATAGCGACATTAGAAAAGACTATAGCGCAGCGCAGAGAAGCCTCTCCCGATGAGAGCTATGTTGCAAAGCTAGCGAGTAAGGGCCGGGCTGAGATTGCCAAAAAATTGGGGGAAGAAGCTGTTGAAACGGTGATTGCTTCTATGACAGGATCAAAAGAAGAGATGGTGGCCGAGTCGGCGGATTTATTGTTTCACCATTTGATGCTGCTGGCGGATATGGGCATTGACTTCGCCGATGTGTGCGCAGAGCTTGAGAGGCGAGAAGGTGTTTCTGGCATAGTTGAAAAAGCCAATAGGCCGCAATGATGGCCTAAGCCAATAGGGATTAAACGGACAGATAATAGGGCAGATAAAATGGCGATTGATCCAACATTAGAATATGATGACAATAATATTTTTGCGAAAATATTACGCGGTGAAATTCCCAATAAAACCGTTTATGAAAATGACTATGTCCTTGCTTTTCATGATATAAATCCGCAAGCGCCGCATCATATCTTGGTTATTCCAAAAGGCGCTTATGTAAGCTGGGACGATTTTTCAGCACGCGGCAGCGATACAGAAATATCGGAATTTGTGCGCGGCGTGGGGCATGTTGCGCGGCAAGCAGGCATGGTGGAAAGCGGTTATCGCTTATTGGCGAATATTGGCCGCGATGGTCATCAGGAAGTGCCGCATCTACATGTGCATATTTTTGCAGGAAAACCTCTTGGCCCAATGCTAAATAATGGTTAAACGTAATTTTGTTACAAAATAATAGTGGTGATACACGCCAGATTTTTGGGAGAGAGTAATGGTAGCAGTAAAACAAGAAGGCTGGTCATCACGTACCGCCTTTATCTTAGCAGCAGTAGGTGCGGCCGTTGGTCTAGGTAACATATGGCGTTTTCCAACGCTTGCCGGTGAAAATGGCGGCGGCGCATTTGTACTTATCTATATTGCTTGTGTTGTTTTAATTGGTCTGCCTCTGGTTTTATCCGAAGTTTTGGTCGGCCGTAATGGCCGAACTGATGCCTATCATAGCGCTGAGAAATTGGCCACGGATTCCAATGTTAGCAAAGGCTGGGCTTCATTTGGCGGTATTGGGATTAGTGCAGCTTTCCTGATTCTTACGTTTTACAGTGTGGTCGCTGGATGGGTGCTATATTATGTCGGCGTTTTCATCGGTGATTTTTTCGGAAATTTAACGTCTGGCGCTCCTTTTGCCGGTGCTTTAGCGGGTGAAACAGATATTCCAAAACGGATGACTGATTTGTTTGCGAATAATACATTATTATTATCCATGCATACGATTTTCATGTTTTTGACCATCGCCATTGTTGCGCGCGGCGTGACCGATGGTATTGAAAAAGCGGCAACTTATTTGATGCCAACATTTTTTGTGCTGCTCGTATGTATCACTATTTATGGTGCTTTTGTGGGTGAATTTGGCAAAGCTATTGCCTTTCTTTTCACGCCTGATTTTTCAAAATTAAGCGCGAGCGTTGTCAATGAAGCGCTTGGTCAGGCTCTATTTTCCATGAGCGTGGGTAGCGCAGCGCTTATCACCTATGGTGCTTATGTTCCCAACGAAACCAAATTGGCGCCCACTGCTGGTATGATTGCATTTGCGGATACAGGCGTTGCTATTTTGGCTGGCCTGATGATTTTCCCAATTGTGTTCGCTGTTGGCCTTGATGCAGCGGCTGGCCCGACATTGGTGTTCCAATCTTTACCAATAGCATTCCAAACAATGCCCGCCGGGTCTTTTGTTGGTTTGCTATTCTTTGTGCTTATTTTCTTTGCAGCCCTTACTAGCTCGATCTCGCTGCTAGAGGCCGTTGTGGCATGGGCGATTAAGAAATTCCAATGCAGCCGCGCTATTGCGGCATGGGGCGTTGGCGGTGTAATCTTTTTGGTGGGCGTTGCTTGTGCGCTCTCGCTCAATATATGGAGCGAAGTTCGGATATTAGGGTTTTGGGGTATATTTGCCGATGCCAATATAATGGATACGATTGATGGTTTTGTTGGCAAAGTATTGCTGCCCGTAGCGGCCTTAATCACGACCATATTCATTGGCTGGAAAGCGGATAAAAAGTTGGTGGATGACCAAACGTCACTAAGCGGTGGTAAATTGGCTTTCTATCGTTTCTTAACGGCATGGATAAGCCCGATTGCGGTTAGCTTGATCCTTATCTTTGGATTATTCCCAAGCTTATTAGCGTAAAAAACTTAGATTGTTTCATCGCCCGCTGGCCATCCCCCTTGGTGGGGGTGCCAGATTGGGGCGGGTGAATAACTTACCTTTTTCCGCATATAATATCAGCATTAATGCTATCACGCCTGTGGCTGCAAAACCGATGGATACGGGCAGCATAGAGCCATCAAATTGCTGGCCGATTAGCGCACCCAATAATGCGCCTATCAATGTGCGCAAAAATGTCTGAAACGAAGATGCAGTGCCGGCCATTGCGCCAAATGGCTGCATGGCGATGGCGCTGAAATTAGAGGATGTAAATCCGATCATGGCCATATTGATGGTGATGACTATGATAAAAAGCGTCAAAGATTGCGGATAGAAATAGGCCGCCGCAATTTGCAGAAACCCGCAGAATATGAACATGAATAATGCGCTATGCGATACGCGGCGCGTGCCAAAGCGCATGACAATTTTACTGTTGGTGAAATTGGTCACAGCAATACCTATGGCGATTATAGCAAATCCATATATGAAAAAATCCGCAGCATCGAATGTGATGTCAAATATTTGTTGGGCGCTGCTCAAATATCCATAGAGCCCCGCTTGTGTCATGCCGCTAGCCCCTACATAGGCTGTGGCATGGCCATTAGATGCGACATGTTTCCATGTTTTAGCAATGACATTGGGTTTGATAGGAATGACATTTTCTGGATCTAATGTCTCGGGCAAGCGGCGCGATATCCAAAAGGCCATCATCAGCGCAATGCCCGATAGTCCAAAGAAAATATAATGCCAGCTAGCCACCCATAATATGGCCTGTCCAATGCTTGGCGCAATGATAGGCACTATCATGAATGTCAGAAATATTAGCGACATGCGTTTGGCCATTGCATCGCCTTCAAATTTATCGCGTATGATGGATATGACTAGCACGCCCATAGCCGCGCCGCACAATCCTTGGGCTAGCCGAAGCAACAAAAATATCGTGAAATTGGGCGCAAAGCAGCTGGCTAGGCTGAAAAAGGAAAATAGGCTAATCGTCGTCAGCATGATGGGCTTTCGGCCATAGCGATCGGATAATGGGCCATAGATTATAGCGCCTGCGCCCATACCAACCAAATATATGCCCACAATATATTGGACTTCATTACCGCCCAAACCAAATGTAGCTTGCAAAGCTGGAAATGCAGGCAGCATCGAATCCAAGGCCATAGCATTAAGCGCCATAGTCAGCGCCATCATCCATGTTAATTCGATGGGTCCAAGCGAAAAATTATCTGAGGATTCGTGGGATGTTTGCGCGTTCATCAACACCCCATGCGCTTTTCTATTTGGTTTGACTAGGGTAAAGGCTAGATAAATATATTGTCATTGTAGGCTTCTCTATATCGATAGAGTTGCGCGCACCGTGCTTAGCTCTTAAATCAAAAGCATGAGCAATGAATCACAGCATGACGATAATCAGGATGATGTCCGCAAAATCATCCATATCGATATGGATGCCTTCTTTGCCAGCGTAGAACAGCGCGATAATCCCGAATTGCGCGGTAAACCCGTTGCTGTTGGGGGCAGTGCAAAACGCGGCGTGGTGGCTGCTGCTAGCTATGAAGCGCGTGTATTTGGTGTGAAATCAGCTATGCCATCGGTAACGGCTAAGCGCTTATGCCCAGATTTGATTTTCGTACCGCATAGATTTGATGTTTACCGCCAAGTATCGCAGCAGATTAGAGCGATATTCGCACAGCATACTGACATGATCGAACCGCTCTCGCTCGATGAGGCTTATCTGGATGTGACAAAGGATAAACAAGGCATTGGCAGCGCCATAAAAATAGCCAAAAAAATTCGCGCAGATATTGAATCCGAAACAGGATTAACGGCCAGTGCAGGAATATCTTATAATAAATTTATCGCCAAAATAGCGAGCGATCAAAATAAACCAAATGGCATGTGTGTTATTTTGCCAGAGCAAGGCCCGCAATTTGTTGCATCATTGCCTGTGCGCCGATTCCATGGTGTAGGCCCGCGCACAGCCGAAAAAATGGCGAAGCTAAATGTGCATAAAGGTGCTGATTTATTGGATAAACCAGAGCATTGGTTTACAGAAAATTTTGGCAGTTGGGGCGAATATTTATTCTCTGCCGCGCGCGGTATCGACCACCGCAGCGTAAAGGCCAATCGCATTAGAAAATCTATTGGCGGGGAGCTAACCTATAGCGAGGATAAATGGAGCAATACAGATTTAATCACAGCATTAGAGCGGATTATTGATATTGTTTGGGAGCGCGTAGAAAAGAATGATGCGCAAGGCCGTACCATAGTGCTGAAAGCGAAATATAGCGATTTTCATCAAATCACCCGATCAAAATCTTTGGAACGCAATATCATTGATAAAGCCGAATTTAGGGAAATTTCCATGGAAATTTTGGATGGTATTTTACCCACTGAAAAGGGTATTAGATTATTGGGTCTAACGCTGACAAATTTAGAGGGCGTCGCCAAAAAACCGATGGTAAAAAATGCTGCTATTGCTGATAATCAAAAAAGTTTTGATTTTTCTTAAAATGAGTATTGAAGAATTTATTCATTTATCATAAAACTGTTTTACTAATATAAAACGGAGTATGAAATGGCGCGCCCTCAAACTGACATAGAAGCCGGTCAAAAAATGATATTAGATATTGTTGAACAATTGATCCGCAAACGCGGCGCCGTTGAAGTGACTCTCCAAGAAATAGCGCGCGAAGCCAATATGTCGCAATCGAATATTTATCGTTTTTTCGAGAATAAGGAAATATTATGGGAGGCTATTGCTGAAAATTGGTTCAGCGATAAGGTGAAGATAATGGAAGATGTGACAGCATCTGATGTGCCAGTAGAGATAAAATTATATGAATTTTTCGCGCGTCGTTTCATTTTGATGCGTGAGAGTTTTATGAAAGAGCCCGAACTTTTCCGCAGCTATTGTGAGCTGGGTGACCAACATTATGATGTGGTCATTGGTTATGTTGATTTGGGCGATCATTATCTGGCTATGATCATATCAGAGGCTATGGATCATGGTTATTTCAAAGGATTGACGATTGATGCTGCTGTTTCATTTGTGAATTTAATGGTGCATCCCTATGTGAATCCAGATGCTCTGATTCAGATGCAGGACAAATTGCCTGTTGAAAAATTAAAGACTATTATATCCGTTATTTTAACGGGATTATCAGCGGATTCAGAAGCTCTAAACCATAAAAATAAAGCTGATTTGCATTTGGTATCTTGAGTCTATACACCTTTGAAAAGAGGGGTTTTTAGATTAGAGATATGCAATCCAATAGTGACATTGGCTTAAAGCTGAATAGATTATGCAATCGCGTTTTTAATAATAATAGCATAGTTGAAAAACTGCAGCGTCTCAGCGGCGGTGCCAGTGCGCAAAGCTGGTATTTTGAATATGATAATATTCCCTATATCATGCGGCGCGAAGAAGAAGAAAATCCATTATCGGAGGCTTTAACCCTAGAGGTTCAGGCGGATATTATCTCACTAGCGCATGATAAGGGGCTAAAAGTCCCGCAGATCGTTGCTAGAATAGAAAAAAACGATGCGCTGGGGCATGGTTTTATCATGCAATATATTGCCGGAGAAGCTCTGCCGCATAAAATTTTTAAGACCTATGAAGATGCTCAATTTTATGATGATTTATTAGAACAATGCGCTGCGCAATTGGCATCTATCCATAATCTGCCTAAATCCGATCCCATAAAATTAAGGCAAGATAGTCCTAGCGCAATGCTGCATGCGCTGCGCCAAGATTATTCAGAAT
Source organism: uncultured Sphingorhabdus sp. (assembly GCA_947492905.1). GTDB lineage: Bacteria > Pseudomonadota > Alphaproteobacteria > Sphingomonadales > Sphingomonadaceae > Sphingorhabdus_B. Next base: position 1,227,988 of record CANLOL010000001.1, read on the forward strand.
TAGAAGCGAATTTGCCAATATTTGATTGGGCCTTTTTAACCCTAGAACAACAATGTCCAGACGAAGGCGAGCCTGTATTTTTGCATGGTGATTTTCGTATGGGGAATTTGCTGATTGATGATGGCGGCATATCCGCTGTGCTCGATTGGGAGCTTTGTCATATTGGCAATGCAGAACAAGATTTGGCCTATATGTGTGCACCGTCTTGGCGCTTTGGCCGCTATGAAAAACCGGTAGGTGGATTTGGACAGATTGATGCATTTATTAATGCATATCAAATCAAAAGCGCTCGGACAATTGATAGGGCCCGGTTTGATTTTTGGCTATCATATTCAACGCTTTGGTGGGGCATAGTATGTCTGAGAATGCTCGATTCATGGCGCACTGGAACTGAAAGAACATTAGAGCGCGCCGTCATTGGAACGCGCGTTTCAGAGGTAGAGTTGGACCTTATCTTGCTATTAGAGGGCGATGCTCCTGTTTCTGGGGACGTGCTTGAATGGCAATGCCCTAAACATACTCTTAAGGGCAGCGGCGCAACCAAAGTTGGTGAATTAATACGCGCATTATATGAATGGGATGAAGGCGTTATCGCCGATGCAAAAGGGCGCGATTTATTCGAAGCGCGGGTGGCCAAAAATGCCCTTTCTATGCTAGAGCGCTCAGCGCAATTTGGTGCTATTTTTGCGCGTAAACAAAGAGAGCGCATGCAGAACATAGCTAGTCTGTCGGACAAGAATATCGCGCAGCGAGCAGCAAAAGGTGATAGCGAAGTTATCAATCATCTAAGGCTATACGCGCTAGAGAAAATCACTATCGATCAACCCCATTATGCCGCCGTCAAAGTGGCGCAAAAAAAATGGCAAAACATTCCAAAAGCAAAGGCATAATATGAGCAATTTTTCTATACCCAAAGAGATTGAAGATTATCTGTTAGAGCTTGATATATTTATCGAGGCAAAGATTAAGCCGTTGCAACAGGCCGATGATAATATGCGCTTTTTTGACCATAGGCGTGAAAATGAGCGCACCGATTGGGGTAATCAGGGGCTGCCCACCCAAGAATGGGAAGGATTATTGGATCAAATGCGCATCTTAGCCGATGACGCAGGGCATTACCGCTTTGCTTTGCCGCGCGAATTTGGCGGGCAAGATGGTAATAATCTGGCGATGGCACGGATACGCGAGCATCTAGCAGCTAAAGGGCTTGGCCTACACAATGATCTGCAAAATGAAAATTCAATCGTCGGTAATTTGGTGCAACCCTTGATGGTGCGAGACTTTGGCACTGAAAAACAAAAAGCTGACTATATACCCGCTATGCTCGATGGTGAAATGCGCTGGTCTTTTGGTTTAACCGAAGAAGCGCATGGTTCGGATGCGACATGGATGGAAACCACTGCGGTAAAAGAAGTGCGTGACGGCGTTGAAGGGTGGCGCATTAATGGCGAGAAAATGTGGACAACGGGTCTGCACAAAGCAACCCATGTTATGACCTTTGCCCGTCATAGCGGCAAAGATGGTGATGCACAGGGTATTGGTTGTTTCATTGTGCCGACCGATGCGACTGGATTTGAAGTGGGTGAATATTTATGGACATTTAATATGCCCACCGACCATCCGAAATGCACATATAATGATGTTTGGATTCCAGCCGAAGATGTGCTGGGGGATGCTGAATATGGATTGGCCTGTGCGCAGCATTTTGTTCATGAAAACCGCATAAGACAGGCTGCATCATCCCTTGGCGCGGCGCAATATTGTATTGACCAATCGGTTCAATATGCGCGCGAGCGCAAGCCCTTTGGCAAGCCATTAGCGGTCAATCAAGCAATCCAATTCCCATTGGTAGAATTATACAGCGAGGCAGCGATGCTGCGCCAATATATATACAGCACTGCCGATGCTATGGATCAAATGAGCAAAGTAGATGTTGCGATGCAATTATCGGATCAAATATCCATTTGTAATTATCGCGCCAATCGATTGGTGTGCAATGCCGCCGATCAAGCGATGCAGGTGCATGGCGGTATAGGCTATAGCCGGCATAAACCCTTTGAGCATATTTATCGGCATCATAGGCGCTATCGCATTACCGAGGGCGCAGAAGAGATTCAGATGCGCAAAGTGGCGGGGCATTTATTTGGATTTATGGGTCCAAAAAAAACTAAATAAGCCAAAATAAAGGCTAAAAAAATCCCTTGCGTTAGAGATATTTATAATATTATTTTTGCTTGTCGTTGACGTAAACGTAAATTCCCTTGCCAATCTACGACTCTGCTTATATTACTCTCTTTAATTAGGTGATTAAACTGCAACGCTCTTTTTGCCGAAATATGCGGTGGTGCAGGTGTAAATCATTATTTGTAAGTGAGAATGATATGTCAAATTCTGATAAACCGTTAAAAGGCTATACAATATTAGAATTAGCAGGTATCGGTCCTGGCCCTTATGCAGGCCAATTGTTGAGCGATTTAGGAGCGGATGTCACCGTTGTAGATCGCGCTCCATCGGGCAATCCCGCTATGGATATGGCAGGGATTGATGCACGCGGCAAAAAATCCATCATCGTTGATATTAAAAGCGCTGAAGGCGCTGAGATTATCCTCAAACTAGCCGCAAAATCCGATATATTGATAGAAGGTCTGCGCCCTGGTGTGATGGAGAGGCTGGGCCTTGGCCCTGAAGCCTGTCACGCGCGGAACCCCAAACTTATCTATGGCCGCATGACGGGTTGGGGGCAGGAGGGCCCTTGGTCGAAAATGGCGGGGCATGACATTAATTATATTTCTATGACAGGCGCGCTCAATGCTATTGGCCCTGCAAACGCGCCGCCGCCGCCGCCGCTCAATATGATTGGTGATTTTGGCGGGGGTAGCATGTTCCTTGTGACGGGCTTGCTCGCGGCGCTTCTTAAAGCAGAAAAAACGGGGCAGGGTGATATTGTTGATGCATCGATTATTGATGGCACAGCATCCTTAATGAGCTTCATTCACGGAATGGCTGGACGCGGCCAATGGCAAGCGCAAAGAGCAGCCAATTTATTGGACGGTGCAGCGCCCTATTATCGCTGTTATGAAACCGCTGATGGAAAATATATGGCGGTTGGCTGTATCGAAAAGCAATTTTTTACCGAAATGATGGATAGATTGCCGATTGATAAGGATGAATATGGAAAGCAGAATGATTTTTCCAAATGGTCAGCGCAGCATGAAATGCTGGCTAAAGTTTTTGCAAGTAAAAGCCGTGATGAATGGGAGGCAATATTTGCACTGACCGATGCGTGCGTGACACCGGTGCTGAATTATCAAGAAGCAGCTACCCACCCTGTTAATGTGAAAAGGAATGCCTATATTCAAAATGGATCATGGAACCACCCCCAAATGGCACCCCGCTTTAGTGGTTCTGCGATATATGATGAATTTACTTTGACCCCCAAAGGAAGTGATGGCCATAAAATTCTCAACGAATTGGGCTATGATGAAAATGATATTACAAAACTCGCCGATGCGAATATTGTATCAATTAAGAAGGATTAAAACATGACCGAAGCTTATATTTATGACGCAGTGCGCTCTCCGCGCGGTAAAGGACGCAGCGATGGTTCATTGCATGAAATTACGGCGCTAGAATTATCGTCGCAAGTGCTTGCATCGGTGAATGAGCGTAATGGATTAGAAGGCCATGAAGTCGAAGATGTTGCCTTTGGTTGCGTATCCCCTGTGGGTGAGCAAGGTGCGGTTATATCACGCAGTGCTGTTTTAGCAGCAGGCTATGCCGAGACAACATCGGCAATCCAAGTGAATCGTTTTTGTGGCTCTGGCCTAGAAGCAGTGAATATCGCAGCAGCCAAAGTGAAATCAGGTGAAACAGATTTAGCCATAGGCGGCGGTATCGAATCTATGAGCCGCGTACCAATGGGCAGCGATGGCGCGGGCGGTATGGCTGATCCTAAATTGGCATTCCAAGAATATTTCGTACCCCAAGGTATTTCCGCTGATTTAATTGCTAGCAAATATGGCTATAGCCGCGATGATGCAGATGCTTATGCGGTAGAGAGCCAAAAGCGCGCTGCGACGGCTTGGAAAGAAAATCGTTTTGAAAAATCTATCTTGCCAATCAAAGATGTGATTGGTGAAGTAATTTTAGATCATGATGAATTGATGCGCCCTGATGCAAATATGCAGTCTTTGGGTTCATTGTCTCCTGCGTTTCAAATGATGGGCGAGGCAATGCCAGGATTTAACGATGTGGCATTATTAAAGCATCCCGATCTTGAGAAAATCAACCATGTGCATACGGCTGGTAATAGCTCTGGCATCGTAGATGGAAGCGCGGCTGTATTGCTTGGTAATAAAGAAGCCGGCGATAAATATGATCTAAAACCACGGGCGCGTATTGTGTCTATGGCCTCAATCGGCAGCGAGCCAACCATCATGCTTACCGGCCCCGAATTTGCCGCTAAAAAGGCATTGGAACGTGCTGGGATGAGCAATAGCGATATTGATCTATGGGAACTTAATGAAGCTTTTGCATCGGTTGTATTGCGCTTTATGGAAGCCATGAATGTCGATCATAGCGTGATGAATGTGAACGGCGGCGCGATTGCCATGGGCCACCCATTGGGCGCAACAGGCGCTATGATTTTGGGCACAGTATTGGATGAGCTCGAGCGCACCAATAAACAAACCGCGCTTACCACTTTGTGCATTGGCGGCGGCATGGGTATTGCCACCGTTATAGAGCGCGTTTGAGCCCAGCATCAGAGATAATTAGGAATATAATATGACATATGAAACATTAACCGTTGATATTGATGCTGATGGCATCGCATTGGTGACGATTGATTTGCCGGGCCAATCTATGAATGTTTGGAATGAAGGCTTGATGGCCGATTTTCCAAAATTTGTGGATGAGCTTATCAGCAATGATGATATTAAAGGCGCGGTGATTGCATCGGGCAAAAAATCTGGTTTCTTGGCGGGTGCTGATTTGCGTATGCTAGGCTCTTCCAAAGCTGAAACTATGAAAGAAGCGTTTGAGCAATCTTATGGATTAAACAGCGAATTGCGCCGCATGGAAACGGGCGGTCATAGCGCCAAAGAATTACTCAAAGGCAGCAAAAGCGCTAAGCCTGTTGCCTGTGCTTTGCACGGTCTTGCGCTAGGCGGCGGTTTAGAATTAGCGCTAGCCTGTCATTACCGCGTATGCAGCGATAATCCGAAAATTCAGCTTGGCCTTCCTGAGGTTCAAGTAGGTTTGCTCCCTGGCGGCGGTGGAACACAGCGTTTGCCGCGTCTCTCTGGTCTGCAAGCGGCTGGCATGATGATTATGATGGGGCAGCCCACCAATCCGCAAGCCGCTCTTGCACAAGGTTTTATCAACGAAGTTGTGCCGCATGACGAAGTCATCGACAAAGCCAAAGCATGGGTGAAAGCCAATCCAAAAGCATCTGCGCCTTGGGATAAAAAAGGGTATAAATTCCCTGGCGGTGCAGGGTCTATGGATCCGCGCGCTGTGCCTTTATATATGGGCTCTTCTGCGATGGCGCTTAAGCAATCTAAGGGCAATTATGAAGCGGTAAAGGCCATTTTATCTTGCCTATATGAAGGTTCAATGTTGCCCATAGACACAGCGCTTCGTGTGGAAAGCAAATATTTCACCAAGCTATTGGCTGGGCCGCAATCTAAAAATATGATCCGTACATTGTTTGTGAATAAGCAAGCCGCCGAAAAAGGTGCGGCGCGTCCCGAAGGCATTGAAAAAACTGACCTTAAAACCGTAGGCGTTATTGGCGGCGGTTTGATGGGATCGGGTATCACCCATGTGACCGCCAAAGGCATGATGGATGTTATCGTGCTGGATCGCAGCATGGAAGATGCGCAAAAGGCCGTTGATTATAGTCAAAAGATTGTCGACAAAAAAGTCGCACGCGGCAAGATGACTCAAGAGAAAGCGGATGCGTTCATGGCACGTATCAAGCCCACCGATAATTATGATGATCTTAAAGATGTGGATTTGATTATCGAAGCTGTATTTGAACGCCCCGATGTAAAAGCTGATGTGATTAAGAAAACCGAAGCGGTTATCCGCGATGATGTTGTTTTCGCATCGAATACATCGACCTTGCCAATCACTGGTCTAGCGAAACATTCAAAACGTCCCGATCAATTTATCGGTATGCACTTTTTCTCACCAGTAGAGCGCATGCCGCTCTTGGAAATCATTCCGGGCGAAGAAACAGGCGATAAAGCATTGGCCGTAGCGATTGATTATAACGCCAAAATTCGCAAAACTCCGATTGTGGTCAGGGATGTTCGCGGTTTCTATACCAATCGCGTATTCCCGCCTTATGCCAATGAAGCTATGCTTATGGTAACCGAAGGCGTGAAAATGTCGCTCATTGAGAATGCTGCTATTTCTATGGGTATGCCCATCGGGCCGCTCGCCGTTGTCGATGAAACAACATTGAAACTTGGCTATGACATCATGCAATCCACCAAAGAAGAAATGGGCGATGCCTATGTTCCTAGTGGCAGCGAAGGCCTCTCTGAATTAATGGTCAAAAAAATTGATCGTCAAGGCCGCCGCTTTGGTGCTGGTTTTTATGATTATGATGATAAAGGCAATAAAAAGGGCCTATGGCAAGGCATTGGCGAATATTTCCCAATTGCCGATCAGCAACCTAGCGTTGAAGAGGTCAAAGAGCGTTTGATGTATATTCAATTGATTGCGACCGCTCAATGCTATCATGAAGAGGTTGTTTCTGATCCGCAAAGTGCTGATTTGGGTGCAATTTTCGGATGGGGTTTTGCGCCTTGGACCGGCGGCCCGATGAGCCATATCGATACTATCGGTGTTGATAATTTCGTGCGCACAGCCGATAGCCTAGCGCAAAAATATGGCGAACGTTTTAAGCCGCCTATGAGCTTCCGTGAAAAAGCGGATAAAGGTGAGAGCTTTTACAAAGCAGCGTAAAATTGATAATTACCAAAGAGGGGCGGGAGGAAACTTCCGCCCTTTTTATATTCTCAATCAAAAGAAAAGCTATGCACGCCCTTGCCTTGATGGCTGATGTTCACGCTGCGGCCAATGGCTTGGTCATCGGATAGCCGCTGCATGGCATCCGCCGCATCTTGATTAACCATAGCCGCCACGCGCTGATCATCGGCAGTACGCGCAATGATGCTCGCGATCGCACCTTTTTTATTGGGCGCGATAGTATAGCTTTCAATTATGGCATCGCCATCATATTCAGCAGCGACTTCGAAAGAGCCTTGCGTATCGGGCATCAAATTATAGCGCGTAATATCCCATTGTGTGGGGCGCGTTGAATAAATACCGCAGGCATATTTGCTCATCGCGCCGCCATTTGCACCAACCAATGCAAAAGCTTTGGGATCGCGGCGCGCGCGTATAACGGCCTCGACAATGGCATGGCTGCTGTAATTATTGCCTGCTCCGCCAAAGAAAGGCAGCCCGCCCGTTAGCGTAAAACCGCGTTTATCATCATGGCTTAGATTAAAGGCTTCCATGATGGTGAAAACTGGAAAGCTGAAACAGCTATATAGATCCAAATAGCACATATCGCGCATGCTGAGCGGTGCATCATCATCAACGCCTTGACCCGCGATATTAAAGGCTTCTTGCACCACATTTACTGCACTGGCACAGCCCGATAAATCACTGCGTTCCATGATGGATGCTTCCTTAGCGCAAGTAACGCCGTGGATATAAACCCATCTATCTTCTGCTATGCCAAGTTCGCGCGCTTTTCCAACCGAAGAGAGTATGATCGCAGCCCCTTGGTTCACCTGATCGCGCGATACCATATGGCGCAAATAAGGGTGCGAAATCATTCGGTTTGTGTCGCTCATTGTCGCTATTGTGTCGATGCTTAGTGACTTTGGACTGGCCGAATGTGGGTTGGCCGCTGCTACATCGGTGAAGGGAGCAAATAGCTGGCCAATATCGGATTGATAATCAGCAACACTGATGCCCAATTTATGCCGCCGCGCATTATCAAACAATGCATAGCCCGTCACAGGGCCCGTAAATCCATTTTTGAGCAAGGCGCGATCAAATTGACCCTCTAGGCCATAGCCGCGATCTTCCAAATCACCGTCAATTTCTTCGTTCCAATTGGGTTTTGACCAATCAGGTTTGCCGCCGCTTTTAAGATGGGTGAGCATAGTCGATATGGCTTCGGATCCGACTATCGCAGCCAATTCGCTTTTGCCATCTGCTATGTCTTGGGCGAGTTCCCCCACCAATTTTTGTGGGCCTTGACCGCCAGTAATTTCCAATATCGCGCGTTTGGGGTTTGCGCCAACCCGATTGCCAATAGAGCGCGGCGGATTATTTGATTTACCAAAGGGCGCGACTGCTATTTCAGAGCTAATTTCAAATTGGCGTATCGCAGCGATAGTATCTATTGATGCTGCAAAATCACTGTTGGACTCTGTGCCGCTATCTGCAATGGCTGCTTCAAGCGCTTTACCCGCCAAATCCATAGGCGATAGCGCTGCATAATCTGTATCCTCGCGCCTCTCGCTCACTTGACCGACGCCAATAATGATTGGAGTGTTATCGGGAATATGGCTCATAATTCATCCTCTATTTAATAGAGAATCAATGTGTGCCTTCAAAATTTAATCGTCAAGTTAAATTCACATTGGAATGATTTAATATGGCTGTTCAGCCTATTGTTAGGTGATATTATCGTGGATTTAATGTGATTCCTTTAATTGACATCACATTTTAATGTGATACTAGAGGCGTATGAGCAAAACATTGATAGATCAAATCGTCGATTTAGTCGACAGCGGAAAAACATCCAAAGCGGGCCTTGCGCGCGCCGTGGGATTGCATGCCAATAGCTTGCGTCAATTGGGGCAAGAGGATTGGAATCCAACAGCCGACACATTGAGCCGCTTGGAAAAATATCTAGCCAGCAACGGCGGCAGCGTAATGGCGAGCGCCGAAGATATTATCAATGAAGCGCGCAATGGCCGTATGTATATTTTGGTTGATGATGAAGATCGCGAAAATGAAGGCGATCTGATTATCCCCGCGCAAATGGCGACCCCCGATGCAGTGAATTTTATGGCCAAATATGGGCGCGGTCTTATCTGTCTTGCCATGACAAAGGAACGTGTGGACGAGCTTGATCTGAATATGATGAGCCAAAATAACCGTGCGCAATATAGCACTGCCTTTACCATTTCTATCGAAGCGCGCGAAGGCGTAACCACGGGGATTAGCGCAGCTGATCGTGCGCGTACCATTGCGGTCGCCGTTGATAGCAATAAAAATGCAAATGATATTGTGACGCCGGGGCATATTTTCCCTCTACAAGCCAAGGATGGCGGTGTGTTGGTACGCGCTGGGCATACCGAAGCCGCCGTCGATGTGTCGCGTCTTGCGGGCCTCAATCCATCGGGTGTGATTTGCGAGATTATGAAAGATGATGGCGAGATGGCGCGGCTCGATGATTTGATCGAATTTGCCAATACGCATAACATGAAAATCGGTACAATCCGCGATTTAATCGCTTATCGCCTGCGCAATGACCATCTGGCTGAAAAGCGTATCGAGGCGCGCTTCACTAGCCGTTGGGGAGGCGAATGGAATGCGATAACCTATTTCAATCATGCAACCCAAACCGAACAATTGGTGCTGCAAAAAGGGCATATTGATCCTGATAATCCAACCTTAGTGCGTATGCATGCTTTATCTGTCTTTGATGATATTTTTGGTCAATGCGAGCGTCCATCGGGGATGCTAGCGGAATCAATGCGCATCATCGGTGAAGAGGGCCATGGATTGATTGTTATGATACCGCAAACGGGCAGACGCTTTTTATCATCGCAAGTGCAGCGTCTCTTGGGCCAAAAAGATTCGAGCAAACAAGATGAAGAAAAGCCTTCGTCATCTATGCCCGATCAATTGCGCGATTATGGCGTAGGGGCGCAAATTTTGGCGGACCTTGGCGTGCAAGATATGGAATTAATCAGCAATAGCAGCCATGAATTGGTGGGGCTTGATGCTTATGGCTTGCGCATAGTGGGACAACGTGCTGTTGAATTGCATAATCCTAAATAATGTAGGGCTAAATATAGGTATAGGCCTTAATGAATAGGCCAAAACAAAGATATTGGAGACTGAAATGGCGCATTTTTTAATCGTTGAAGCCCGTTTTTACGACACGCTAAATGATATGTTAATTGGCGGGGCAAAGGCAGCCTTAGAAGCTGCTGGCCATAGCCATGAAGTCATCACTGTTCCTGGGGCTTTGGAAGTTCCGGGTGCGATCAGCCTTGCCATGGACACGCAAAAATATGATGGTTTTGTAGCGATTGGTGTGGTCATTCGCGGTGAGACCTATCATTTCGAAATCGTCTCAAATGAGAGCGCACGGGCTATCATGGCCTTAACGCTGGATGGCGTTGCAATTGGCAATGGTATCATCACCGTTGAAAATGAAGCGCAAGCCTTGGCGCGTGCCGATGCTGCGCAAAAAGATAAAGGCGGCGAGGCTGCAAAAGCGGCGATAGCAATGTTTGATATGGCGGCTAAGTATCGTTGATTAGATAATGCCATAGGGCATTATGTGGACATGTGCCTGTTACCCTGAAACAAGTTCAGGGTGACGGTGGGTTGTTCAGCGTGATGGCGGGTTGTTGAGAGTGACGATTATTGAATATTCTATAACCATCTATCGTCATGCTGAATTTATTTCAGTATAACAGGTTAGAGGCCGCAATCATCCGTCATGCTGAATTTATTTCAGTATAACAGGGATAGAATCCAAACCTCGTTACTCCCAAGAAAATGGGAGTCCAGAGTGTCAATACTCTTATGTTTTTTCAGTTGCTGGATTCCCGCCTTCGCGGGAATGACGAAGGAGATGGCGAGAAACTTAAATGACAAGAAACCTAAATGACGAGGGGAGATTACCAACTTTGAAAAACAAACCTCGTCACTCCCATGAAAATGGGAGTCCAGAATCTTTTATACCTAAGCTTTATCGCGCACTGGATTCCCGCCTTCGCGGGAATGACGAAGGAGATGGTGAGAGACGTAAATGACAAGAAACCTAAATGACGAAGTGAGCTTGAATTGCACAGATAGCCTGTAATAATTTCAAACAATCTTATAACGCGCATAAAAAAGGCGACCCTAGGGCCGCCCTTTTCTTTGTATCATGATAGCGTTTTTTAAGCCGCTAATTTCCTCAGCACATATTGCAAGATACCGCCGTTTAGGAAATATTCCATTTCGTTCGCAGTATCAATGCGGCACAGCGTATTAAAGGTGATGCTAGTGCCATCAGCGCGGGTCATTTCCACTTCGACCACTTGGCGCGGATCAAGCGATGCTACGCCTTTGATAGAGAAGCTTTCTTCGCCCGTCATATTCAATGTTTTGCGACTTGTACCTTCTTCGAACTGAAGCGGCAGCACGCCCATACCAACTAGGTTGGAACGGTGAATACGCTCAAAACTCTCAACGATTACGGCTTTTACGCCCAAAAGATTAGTGCCTTTTGCGGCCCAATCGCGCGATGAGCCTGTGCCATATTCTTTGCCGCCAATGACGACCAATTGCTTGCCATCGGCTTTGTGGCGCATAGCCGCATCGTAAATGGCCATGGTTTCGCCTTGATATTTGGTCATGCCGCCTTCGACGCCTGGGACCATTTCATTTTTGATACGGATATTGGCAAATGTGCCGCGCATCATAACTTCATGGTTGCCGCGCCGTGATCCATAGCTGTTGAAATCTGCTTTGGAAACTTGGTGAGATTTAAGATATTCGCCAGCAGGGGAATCTTCTTTAATCGCACCCGCAGGTGAAATATGATCGGTGGTGATACTGTCGCCGAGCAAAGCAAGCACTTTCGCATCATTAATATCGCCAACGGCGGCTGGCGCCATTTCCATGCCCTCGAAATAAGGCGGATTAGCGATATAGGTTGAACCTGCACGCCAAGCGAATGTTGGTGTGCCTTCGACTTTAATGTCTTGCCATGCAGCATCGCCATCATAAACATTGGCATAGCGGCTTTCAAACATTTCGCGGCCAACATGCGCCTCGATAGATTCGCGCACTTCGTCATTGGTGGGCCATACATCTTTTAGGAAAATATCTTGCCCATCGCTGCCTTGGCCCAATGGCGTGTTGTAAATATCTTCGCGCACTGTGCCTTTTAAGGCATAGGCGACTACCAATGGTGGTGATGCAAGATAATTGGCTTGAACGTCTGGGGATACACGGCCTTCGAAATTACGGTTGCCCGATAATACAGAGGCAGCAATCAGACCATGTTCGTTAATCGCTTTGCTAATCGGAGCGGGCAGTGGGCCAGAGTTGCCGATACAGGTGGTACAGCCATAGCCAACAAGGTTAAACCCTTGTGCATCCAAATCATCTTGCAAGCCAGCTTTAATCAGATAATCGGTTACCACTTGGCTGCCTGGGGCCAATGATGTTTTGACCCAAGGTTTGACAAATAATCCTTTGGCACGCGCTTTGCGAGCAACAAGGCCAGCGGCAATCAGCACCGATGGATTGGATGTGTTGGTACAGCTTGTGATAGCAGCAATAGCAACATCGCCATCGCCAATGGTGTAATCCGCGCCATCAACGGCGACTTGCTCGCCTTCGGCAGGACGGCCAAATATATCGACCAAATCTTTATTATAGCTCTCATCTAGCTCGCTTAAGGCTACGCGATCTTGTGGGCGCTTTGGACCAGCCAATGATGGCACAACGCTGCTCATGTCTAGCTCTAATGTTTTTGTGAATACAGCCTCTGGTGCATCATCATCACGCCAGAAACCTTGTTCCTTGGCATAGGCTTCGGTAACGGCAATCACTTGCTCATCACGGCCTGTTAAGCGCATATAATCTAATGTTTTATCATCAATTGGAAAGAATCCGCATGTTGCGCCATATTCTGGTGCCATGTTTGAAATAGTGGCACGATCAGCAAGCGATAATGCAGCAACACCGGTGCCATAAAATTCTACAAAGCGGCCAACAACACCCACTTTACGCAACATCTCAACGCAGGTTAAAACTAGGTCAGTTGCGGTAATACCCTCGGCCAATTCGCCTGTAAGTTTGAACCCAACCACTTCAGGGATCAGCATGGATACTGGCTGGCCCAGCATCGCAGCTTCAGCCTCGATACCGCCGACGCCCCAACCCAAAACACCTAGACCATTAATCATGGTGGTGTGGCTGTCGGTGCCAACACATGTATCAGGATAAGCAACCATATCACCATTTTGATCGGTGCTAGACCAAACACCGCGCGCGATATTTTCCAAATTCACTTGGTGACAAATACCTGTGCCCGGGGGAACTGCATGGAAATTATCCAATGCTTTACTGCCCCATTTTAGAAATTCATAGCGTTCTGCATTACGGTCATATTCTAATGCAACATTATTTTCAAACGCTTGCGCTGTACCAAATTCATCCACCATCACACTATGGTCAATCACCAAATGCACAGGCACTTGCGGGTTAATTTTTTCGGCATCAGCACCCAAATTATTCATAGCATCGCGCATAGCGGCCAAATCGACCACGCAAGGAACGCCAGTGAAATCTTGGAGCAAAACGCGCGCAGGGCGATATTGAATTTCCGCATCGCTTTTCGCATTTTTTTGCCAATCAACAACGGCCTGTGCATCATCGGTGGTGACGGTCACGCCGTCTTCAAAGCGGAGCATATTTTCAAGAAGCACTTTTAAGGTGAAAGGAAGGCGCGAAATATCTCCCAATTTTTCAGCAGCTTTTGATAGCGAATAATAAGCGACATTCTGTTCGCCAACTTGCATCTGATTGCGCACATTAAGCGTATCTTGTCCAGTTGTAGTCATATGGGAGTGCTCCGTAATAATAGCCAGCAAGCTGTTAAAAGCGCTGGCGGTTGAATCATTGCCCCGTCCCTAGACGATAGCTTGCTCTACTGCAATGTTTGGGCGCTCGAATAATGATAGAAATATAGCGAATGGCGCGAATAATCTGAAAAAAAGATCATTATTTTCCGAAAATCGATGTTTTGGCGCATTATTAACCATTTATTTACCATGTGTGACGATAGTTATTACCAATTCGTAACACTATCCCAATGAGGGCTATACTATGTTTGGTTTATTCGAAAAATTTGAAAATAGCAGCGACACAAAATTGCTTCTTACCGGTTTATTCTCTGCTATTTTAATAAGCACTATCGCAATTATTGCATCTTTCGTCATCGTTAGCAGCAAAGCATCAGCGCAAGCCGCCGTGCAAAATCAAGTTTCGCTAACCAGTAAATTATTTGTAATTCGCACTGAAACAAATGCAGATGGTGTCGAAAAAGATGTGTTAAAAACCCCCAATGATGTTGTGGTTATCCCTGGCGATAGGCTAAAATTCATATTATCTTATCGCAATGAAACAGGACAGATAGTAGAGGGATTTAAGGCCACAAACCCTATGCCGGGGGCTGTTCAATTTTCACAAGTTACCGAAAAATGGGCCGAAGTTTCCATAGATGGTGGTAAAAATTGGGGTAAATTAGAAGATCTTACCGTTGAAACCAAATTACCAGACAGCGACACTGTTGCAAAACGCGCCGCTGGTATAGCAGATGTAACGCATGTGCGTTGGGTGTTTGATAAATCAATTGCGATAAATGAATCGGGTGAATTATCCTTTGAAGGCGTGGTTAAGTAAATAAGTTTAGGACAATATTTTCGTTCAATATTGATTCGTAGACATAGCAAAATCTCTTGATTCAGCCAATTTCCCTATGGTTTTTAAGAGAATATATTAACCTCTTGCAGTCCAGTGTCTCGCCTTGGCACAGATAGGTAATTTGCACATGTCAAATCAACATGTTTGGCCTTATTAACCCTTTATTGGGCTAGTAATTTGGTTTTTTTCTTGGCAACCATAGTGTCAATATATTTTAAGTTGTTTATTAAAGGAGCAATATATGTCTCTCAAATCAAAAAAGTGGAACGCATTTGTAATGCCAATCGCATTGCTTGCTTTACCATTATCATTAAGTGCATGTGGATCAGATGAAGCTCCTGCAACAGAAGAATTGGATGCTAATCTAATTGGCAGCGATCCAGAAGCTAATGTCGCTTTGGATGACCGTATCTTGGTCGATCCTGATTTAACCGATAGCTCTAATAATAATGCTGTTCAAAATGTGAATGGCAGCCAATCTGGTGCGCTTCCTGCGGATAGAGGCTCTAGCGGTGATGCGCTTACCATAGCTGAAATCAGAGAAGCTCCTGCTTTATCTGCACCGGCCCCTCAAACATTGAGCAAAGAAGAATGCAATAATTGTGGTCAAGGTAGCCAAGGGGCGACTTTGGGTGCGCGTGCTGAACAACAATCTGTTCAACGCGGCAAAGGCGGCTGTGATGCGAAATTAGAATATGGCGCAGCTTGGGCGAACCGCATGCCACCGGAATTTCCAGTATATCCACGTGGACGCGTATTAGAAGCAGCTGGCGTAGAGGGAGGTAAATGCGATCTTCGCGTGGTCAGCTTTACTAGCAATGTAGCGCTGAAAAAAATCGTTGATTATTATTATTCATTGGCGCGTCACACGGGCTATGAAGCTCAATATGTATTGCTCGAAGGCGAGCATACATTGGGCGGTGTTCGTGAAACAGATGGCGGTGCTTATGTAATTACCTTTAAAGCCCGTCCTTCGGGCGGTACAGCGGTTGATATTGTTGTCAATAATGGCCGATAATCACAAAACCATATACTATGAAAAAGGGGCTTTTCAGTCCCTTTTTTTATGCGCAAAAAGCAGATTAAGACATAGAATATGATTTGCAAAATAGTGATGATTGGAAAAAGCTTATTCCCATCACTTCATGCTGAATTTGTTTCAGTATAAAGATTTCTATTGCACTTCCTTTGTTGTCATCCTGAACTAAATTCAGGATGACGGACGTCCAAAACACCATCCACAACACTATCCAAAACACCATCCATAACACTATCCAAAGCACTATCGTCATGCTGAACTTGTTTCAGTATGATGAATATACATAATCGCCATATTAACTTGTTTCAGCAAATAAGTTGCGTAAATGGGGTAACAAAAGCTAAGGGCTTAGCATGCAGCTAAGAACAGCCTCAATATTATGACGATAGCATCCTCATTCATGCCCACTATCTTGGTCATGATAGGTGGCGGCATTGGCGCTGCATTGCGCTATAATTTGGGGCGTTTATTGACGCAATTTAACTTGGGGAATTGGCCCATTGGCACATTCTCTGCTAATGTAATGGGCGGATTATTGATGGGCATATTGATGGCATTTTTAATGCGCGGTGACATGCAGGCCGATGGCCCAATGGAAAATTACCGATTGCTCCTTGGTGTTGGGTTGCTCGGCGGATTTACAACCTTTTCCGCATTCAGCCTAGAGATGGCACTAATGTTAGAGCGCGGCGAATGGACGGGTGCAATATTCTATGCCTTAGCCTCGGTGATATTATCTTTATGCGCCCTATTAGCAGGGATGGGCGCAGTGCGGTGGATGTTATGAACGATAAAAATAGTAAGCCGAGCAAAATTTCGGATGATGTACAGCAATTTGCCGTCGATCAAGACGATGATGGCATCAGATTGGATCGCTGGTTTAAGCGCCATATGCCGCAGGTTAGTTTTGCTATGGTGTCGCGCTGGTCGCGTACGGGGCAATTGCGCGTAGATGGAAAGCGGGCTGATCCTGGGCTTCGCATTACACCGGGGCAAATCATCAGAGTCCCACCAATTGAAAAAGATGACAGCAGGCCTGTTCCCAAAAGCCGTATGCCATTGAGTGATGCGCAAATATCCAAAGCATTGGATATGGTGATTTATAAAGATAAATCAGCGATAATTATCAATAAACCGCCCGGATTAGCGACTCAAGGCGGCACCAAAATGACGCAGCATGTCGATGGCTTGCTTGATGCATTATGCTATGAAAATGACCATCGCCCTAAATTGGTGCATCGCCTTGATAAAGATACTTCGGGCGCATTATTATTGGCACGTACGGCGGGCAGTGCATCGCATTTTTCAAAACATTTTGCTGGGCGTAGCGCCCGTAAAATCTATTGGGCCATTATCATGGGTGTGCCCGATATTGATGATGGTATCATTGATCTGCCTTTGGGAAAGCAGCCTTCTTCGGGCGGCGAAAAAATGCAAGTGGATGAAGAAAATGGCCAAAGCGCGAAAAGCCGCTATCGCATTATAGAGCGGATTGGCAATCGCGCTGCTTGGGTAGAATTAACGCCCTATACAGGACGCACGCATCAATTGCGCGTTCATATGGCGGCCATTGGTCATCCGATTGTCGGTGATGGGAAATATGGCGGCAAGGAATGTTTCTTAACGGGCGAGATTAGCCGTAAAATGCATCTGCATGCGCGGCGCATTCGTATCGCAAATCCTAATGGTGGTAAGCTGGATGTAAGGGCCGATTTACCCGAACATTTTGCAGCGACTATGGATGCTTTGGGTTTGGTTGCGGCAGAGGGTGATTTGCCCATTGATGAAGGGCGCGAGCCTATCACTAAGGCGATTAAAAAGAAAATCGCTAAAAACCATAGCAAAACAATGCGCAAAGATCAGCGCGGCGCAAGGCGCTCTAGGGGGGATGGGCCCAATAGTAAGAAATCTGCTTCCAGAAAAGTTGGCGGAAAAAGAGCTGAGAGAGTTGCAAGCGGTGCTCATAAAGTTGGTGTGAAAAAATCTGGCCCTAAAAAAGGCAAAGGATCACCCAAGAAAGGCGGCCGTTAATGCATCCTAATTATAATTTTAGATGGCCCGATAAAAATGGCAGCGCCCGCGCAGCTATGGAGGCTATGATTGCACAAATCGGCTTTGGGATGATCTTTGCAACTACGCCCGATGGCCCAAGAGTTGCGCATGTACCGATATTTTACACGGGCGATGGCGCTATTCAATTTCATCTGGCCAATGGCAATGCACTTACTAAGCATTTAGATGGCATGAATGCGCTGTGCGTTATAAATGGCCCCGATAGCTATATTAGCCCTGATTGGTACGGTAGCGAGAACCAAGTGCCGACATGGAATTATATGGCGCTTGAATTAGAGGGGCCTGTGCGCACTATGAACCATGAGGGTTTGATGGCGCATTTGGATGATTTAAGCCGCGTCAATGAAGAGAAATTAGCCGATAAAAAACCATGGACTATGGATAAAATAGATCAAGCACTATTGGGCAAAATGACCAAAGCCATAACGGGGTTCGAGATGGAAGTGAAAGCATGGCGTGACACATTGAAATTGAACCAAAATAAAAATGATCAAGAGCGTGAAAATGCAGCCACTGCATTAGAAGAAAATGGTCATTTAGCTATGGCCCATTTGATACGGAATATTGGCAAATGAGCAATAAATTAGCCCTATTTGATTGCGATGGTACTTTGCTTGATAGCCAAGCTAATATTTGCATGGCGATGGAGCGGGCTTTTGAATTGATGGGATTAACGCCCCCGCCGCGTCATGAAATACGGCATATAGTTGGGCTTAGCTTAGTCGAAGCGGCAGCGCATCTTATGCCGCAGGAAAGCGATGCTTTTCACCGCGAATTGGCCGAGCATTATAAACAATCATTTTATGCGATGCGCGGCAATGGATTGGTGCATGAGCCGCTATATGATGGCATAAAAGATTTGATTATGGCCCTTGATGCATCGGGATGGATGCTTGGTGTGGCCACAGGAAAATCGGATCGCGGATTGGATCGCGCGCTCACCGAACATGCAATGAAAGACTATTTTATATCGCTGCAAACCGCCGATAGACATCCATCAAAACCGCACCCCTCGATGGTGCATCAGGCTATGGCAGATAGCGGCAGCGATGCGCGCAGCACGGTTATGATTGGTGATACGAGCTTTGATATGGAAATGGGAAAAGCGGCTGGTTGCTATACAATTGGTGTGAATTGGGGCTATCATTCGCTAGAGATATTACAAAGCAGCGGCGCGGATATATGCGTGCATACTATAGATGAATTAAGCGCCGCGTTAGCAGAATTTGAAGGTGGATTATGAAGGGCAATCAGCAAAAAAATGCCTTAAGCAAATATTTCACTATCGGTATAGTGCGGATTATGGGCATTGCCATTATGGCGATTGGTTTTGCTATTTTGCTCAATGATTTCATGCAGCTTCCCGATGCTATGGGCTATTTCTTGATATTCATGGGCGGTTTTGAATTCATTGCCATGCCGATACTTTTGGCGCGTGCATGGAAAACTCCAGAGGATGAAGATACTCCTGATGGAGATAATAAGAAAAATGCAGGCATAGAAAAACAATGAAGCGTTTCTATAAAGAGGTATCGGTGCATGCTGCCGATGGCGGCTATGCAATATTGCTCGATGGCAAGCCCGTCAAAACGCCTATGCGCCGGGCACTATCGCTGCCCAATGCGCATATGGCCGAAGCTGTAAAATCCGAATGGGATGCGCAAGGCGAAGATATTGACCCCGCCTCTATGGTGGTGACGGGATTTGCTAATGCAGCGATTGACCGCGTAGCCGATGAGCGAGAGACTTTTGTGCAAAATATTGCCGCTTATGGGGAAAGCGATTTACTATGCTATCGCGCCGATAGTCCCGACCCTTTGATTGAGCGTCAAATGCGCGAATGGCAGCCTTGGCTGGAATGGACAGAGCAAAATTATGATGCGGCGTTGATTGTCGTGAGCGGGATTATGCATAAAGAGCAGCCTAAGCAAAGCTTGCTTAATTTGCGCAAAGCGGTTGAAGCTATGAATGATTTCCAGCTATCGGCGATGGCGAAAATGACACATATTTCAGGATCATTGATTATGAGCCTAGCGCTCTATGAAGGTAAAACCGAGATTGATGCGATTTGGCCTGCGCTCTGTTTGGATGAGTTGTGGCAAGAGGAGCAATGGGGCGCGGATAGTTTTGCGCAAAAGCATCGCGATGATCGCTATGCTGATTTTAAGGCAGCCTTGGATTTTCTGAAATTGGTATGAAATTGCAACGAAAGGGCGAGCGATTTACCTTTCCATCAGCTTTAATTTTCCATCAGCTTTCTGGCAAAACCGATCAATCCTTTTTGGCGCATGCGTTTCAGACGTTCGGCGGCTAAAATTTTGGTGATTTTTTCAAAACAAGCCTCAATATCGTCATTGATGAGGACATAGTCATAACCGTCCCAATGACCAATTTCAGATTTAGCCCGCGCCATACGATCGTTGATGACTTCATGACTATCGGTGCCGCGATTGCGCAATCGATCTTCAAGTTCGGTTATGGATGGCGGCAGGATGAATGTGCGCACAATATCGCTGCCTGCTTCTTGATATAGCTGCTGCGTTCCTTGCCAATCGATGTCAAAAAGCACATCTTTACCGCTCTCTAGCATAGCCTCAACAGGGGCTTTTGGCGTGCCATAGCGGTGACCAAAAACTTTGGCCCATTCCAAAAACTCGCCATCTGCAACCATTTGTTTAAAAGTATCTTTATCAACAAAATGATAATCTTTGCCATTGATTTCGCCGG
The DNA here is from genome assembly GCA_947492905.1 of uncultured Sphingorhabdus sp. Lineage (GTDB taxonomy): Bacteria > Pseudomonadota > Alphaproteobacteria > Sphingomonadales > Sphingomonadaceae > Sphingorhabdus_B. Next base: position 1,248,584 of record CANLOL010000001.1, read on the forward strand.
GACGCGGTGGGCGCGTAGTGGCCGACACGGACAATGAGATATGTTCGTCTGATGCGAGCAATTTACGGGCTAATGTTGATTTTCCAGCGCCCGATGGCGACGATAATACGAACAAAAGTCCGCGCCGCTCAAGCTGGATAGAAGAATTTTGATTTTTCGTTTTATTTTCGCTGGCCATATCGACCATTGCCGCAAAATAGCATTGCTCGTCAACTCTTATGCAGAGCTAATAGATAAAATCATTTAGATAAACCATATTGAAGAAATATAATCGAAAATATCGAATTTAAGATTTTTTTCCAAAATCTACGCTGACAACATTTGATCCATCTTCTTGCGATGCAGCAATTTCTTCTTCGCTTATTTTATCATCTGCTTCCACGGCTTCAAAGAGCGTATCTTGGCCATTATCAACGGGAAATTGTAGCGCAAAATCAACCGCTGGATCAACAAAGGCAGTGATGGCGGAATAGGGTATAACCAAATGCGAAGGCACTTGCGAGAAAGAGAGGCCTACTTCAAAATGTTCATCGCCAATTTTCAAGTCCCAATATTTATGTTGCAATACAATCGTCATTTCCTCTGGGAAACGCTCAATCAAAGCTTGTGGGATAGATACACCATCAGCAGTGGTTCGAAATGTGATGTAGAAATGATGGTCGCCTGGCAGGCCCTCGGCCTCTATAGTGCGCAGCACACGTCCCACAACAGCGCGGAGCACTTCTTGGACAATATCATCATAGGGAATTAGGCTATCTGTAATTTCTTCGCTCATGCTGCATAATTGAACGTGCTTGCACATGAAATCAAGAATTAATGGAGCGGATAGTATAAAAAAATATTATGCGCCGAATATTATGATAAAATGCATATAATATTGCTGCAATAACTTGCCTAATTATGCCCGCGCTTTATACCGTCCCTATGCGACAAGGACTGATAAAACGTAAAACCAAAGAAACCGATATTTTCATCGAGCTGAACCTTGATGGAACTGGCGAATATGATGTGAGCACGGGCATTGGATTTCTCGATCATATGATTGAGCAATTTGCGCGCCATTCATTGATTGATTTGACCTGTAAGATCAAAGGTGATTTGCATATCGATCAACATCATACGACCGAGGATTGCGGCATCGCCATTGGTCAAGCGATTGACCAAGCATTGGGCGATAAAGCCGGTATTATGCGTTATGGCAGTGCCTATTCCCCTATGGATGAAACATTGAGCCGCGTTGCCGTTGATATATCGGGACGCCCATTTTTGGTGTGGAATGCTGCTTTTTCTCAACCTAGGTTGGGCGAGATGGACACCGAATTATTCGATCATTGGTTCCACAGCGTTGCCGATAATGCGGGTCTGACACTGCATATTGATTTAATCCACGGACGCAATAATCATCACATAGCAGAGAGTATTTTCAAAGGCTTTGCTCGCGCTATGCGTCAAGCCATTGCCATTGATGATCGTAAGCAAGGCGCTGTTCCCTCTACCAAAGGTATGCTGGCGAGCAAAGGCGCCTAAACGATATGACCCAATATGCCGAAAAAATTGCCCTAATAGATTATGGGGCAGGCAATTTGCATAGCGTTTATAATGCTTTGAAAGCGGCTGGTGCGCAGTCGGTGGAAGTCACCAATGATGCGCATTATGTAGCTGCTGCTGATCGGATAATATTACCCGGTGTCGGCGCATTTGGCGCTTGTAAAGACGCATTATTCGCCATTGATGGTATGATAGATGCGCTGGAACAAAGAGTGAGAGGCGATGCCATTCCATTTTTGGGGATATGCGTTGGGATGCAATTATTAGCAGATCAAGGCGTCGAATATGGAGTCCATGAGGGATTGGGCTGGATTAAAGGCAGTGTGACAGCATTTGAACCTAGCGATGCGATCAAAATCCCGCACATGGGATGGAATGAAATTTCTGTATCCAAGCTGCATCCTATTGCAAATGATGGTTTATTATTATCGGGCGAGGCTTATTTTCTGCACGGTTATAAATTTGATGCAGCTGATGATGCTGATATTATTGCCACCACCGACCATGGCGGCACAGTGACAGCAGCCGTCGGCAAAGATAATATTTTGGGCGTTCAATTTCATCCAGAGAAAAGCCAGCATTTTGGCATTTCATTTCTGTCGCGCTTTTTGCAATGGCGCACGCATAAAGAAACGCACCCGCATATAGAAACGCTCCCGCATATAGAAACGCGTTCATGAAGATAAGGCATTATAGTTTATGATTATTTTTCCCGCTATAGATTTGAAATCAGGCCAAGTGGTGCGCCTATCCGAAGGCGATATGGACAGGGCCACCATCTATGCTGATGATCCAGCGGGGCAGGCGCTGCGTTTCCAAGAAGCAGGCGCTGCATTTTTGCATGTGGTTGATTTGGATGGAGCATTTGCTGGTAAGCCCGAAAATGCCGCAGCTGTGGAGTCGATAATTTCTGCTTTTGATGGGCATATTCAATTGGGCGGCGGCATTCGAAATCGCGAGACAGTTGAGCGTTGGTTTGGTCTAGGAGTTTCAAGATTAGTGATAGGTACGGCGGCTCTAAAAGATCCCGATTTTGTCAAAGAAATGGCGAAGGAATTTCCGGGCGGTATCGTAGTCGCCGTTGATGCGCGCGATGGTTTTGTCGCAACCGAGGGCTGGGCTGAAAAATCGGATATGCCCGTGGTAGATTTGGCCCGCCGTTTCGAGGATGCTGGTGTAGCGAGCATATTATTCACTGATGTTGGGCGCGATGGTATGCTCAAAGGATGTAATGTCGATGCTACGGTTGATCTGGCCCGTCAAGTCGATTTGCCTGTGATTGCTAGCGGCGGCGTAAAAGGCATTGATGATATTCATATATTAAGCCTTCACAGAGAAGATGGCATCGAAGGGGTTATCACGGGCCGGGCTTTGTTCGAAGGCAAGCTTGATTTAGCTGCGGCTATTGCCATCGGGGATAAAGTAGCATGAGCGTTCGTATTCGCGTCATACCATGTTTGGATGTGGCGGGTGGCCGCGTGGTCAAGGGCGTGAACTTTGTCGATTTGGTGGATGCTGGCGATCCAGTGGAACAAGCCAAAGCCTATGACGCAGCGGGCGCGGATGAGTTATGCTTTTTGGATATAACGGCCAGCCATGAAGATCGCGGCACAATATTAGATGTCGTGCGAAGAACAGCAGAAGTTTGCTTTATGCCGCTTACCGTGGGCGGCGGCGTAAGGAGCGCCGAGGATGCGCGCGCTTTGTTGCTGGCGGGTGCGGATAAAGTAGCGGTTAATAGTGCGGCGGTTTCCAACCCACAGGTCATAGCCGATATTGCTGAGAGATTTGGTAGCCAATGTATTGTGGCTTCGGTTGATGCAAAACGCTGGTCAGATGGACGCGATGGCTGGGAGATATATACCCATGGTGGCCGCAAACCCACTGGCATAGATGCTTTAGAACATGCGCAAAATATGGAAAGATTGGGCGCAGGTGAATTGCTAGTGACCTCTATGGACCGCGATGGAACAAAGGTAGGCTTTGATGTCGAGCTTACCCGCACGATTGCCGATAATGTTGCTATCCCTGTGATAGCCAGCGGCGGCGTTGGTCATGTTGATGATTTGGTGCGCGGCGTAACAGAGGGACATGCTAGCGCTGTTCTTGCCGCATCGATTTTCCATTTTGGTGAAGCTAGTATTGCCGATGCGCATGAAGCTCTGAGAAAAGCGGGCTTACCAGCGCGGCGCGCAGCGCGCTAATATTATCCGATTATAATTTTAAAACAAAATAATCCTAATATGCTTTAGGTATAAAAAAACGGAGTATAGAGAGTGAAGCTATACCCCGTTTTGAATATTATGTGCCTAACTAAATTAAGGCGTATGCACTTACCAGCGGATAAGGTGCGGTACTACCAAGCGGCCAACAACTGCTGAAGTTCCGATAGCGGCTGTGTACCAAACGCTGATATCCATAACGCTTGTAAATGGGCAGTGGAAAGAATAAGCGAATGCGCCTAAACCACCCGCTGCTAGGCCTGTAAGCCATCCAGCGCGTTCCAATGATGTTGGTGCGCCTTTACGAAGCCACAATACCATAGGAATGGCGGTGGCAGATGAAGCCGCTAAACACATTTTGAAGCAATACCAGCCAGTGTTAACCGTTACGGGCATATCTGCTGACATGGTTGAAATAGCAACGATAAGAGCAGAGATAGGGAATAATAATGCTGCACCAACAGCCCATACCCAACCTTGGTTACCTTTGCCAACAGATGGCTGAGCCATATGCACTACAGCGCGAGCCGTTGCAAAGCCGAGCAGCAATAATACACCACCGCGCATCAATGTAATGGGAGCAGGAATACCTGCTGCTAGGTCAGAGCGCAGACCAAGCTGTGATACGAATAGCGCAATAAAGGCGACTACTATCACGGCTGGAAGGGCGAGACCCTTGTTAATATTCATAGGTTTAACTGGTGTTAAATCATTCACCAAATCATCTATGCTAAAATTCTTTTGCATTGTTTTACTCACTTTCACTCTACTCACTTTCAATCAGTGTCGCTAATTTTTTCAATCCTCTATGGACATTCACTTTTACTAGTGACTCTGATTGACCAGTTTTGTCACTTGTCTCGGCTATACTATAGCCTTCAACCTTTACCAATTGGATAACTTCTGCTTGTTTTTCTGGTAGCATCGTTAACAATCGGTCTATCGATATTTTTGCACCAACAACATCTTCATGGCCTTCTTCGGCTATATCAAAATCTAGTGTTCCGGCCTGGTGCTTATATGTTTGGCGTAATTTATCGACCCAACGATAACGAGCAATAGCGGCGATCCATGGCAAATAAGCCCTTGTAGGATCAAAGCTGTCCCGTTTGCGGTGCAGCGATATTAAAGTCTCTTGAATGAGATCATCAATGGCATCATTCGATATTTTATTCGAAAAATATCGGCTCAACCAACGCCCTGTTTGCTCTAAAAGCACAGAGTAAGACTGTTTGTCTCCACCCTGCGCCCTTATCATCAGGTTCTTTAATGTCTCTTCATTTGCTATCATGGGCGGTTTCTCGTTAATAGTGCATCAAGACTGATAACACCGCCACCGCGACTAATCAATATTAATGCTAGGGCTGTCCAAAACATATGAACTGTACCCCATGCTTCAGGAAATACTAAAAATTGAATAACCATAGTCATTACAAATAATCCAGAAGCAGCAAAGCGTGTAAATAGCCCAATCACCAATAATATTGGCAGAAAATGCTCAGCATACATTGTTATAGGGGCTAATGAAGCTGGCATACCAAATTCATTTTCAAACAATATTGGCTGAATTTCGTTCATTGTAAGCAATGTGCCTTCTTCAACCTTTGTACGAGCAGAACTCCAAAATGGGAATGCTAGGGCACAACGGACAAATAAAAGTACGAGGGATTCTCCGAACTTACTGGCTAAAAATCCAGTAATTTGGTCATATAGTGCGGTAATTTTATTCAACATATTAAATCCTTATTATGTATCCACGCATATCAACGCGCCGGCACCAATGATCGTTAAAAGTGGCTGCAATGGATTGTTCATATCTCCCTGTTCGGTAGCAATTGCTAAAAGGTTACCCATAGGTGTTTTTAATTCTGATTCTTTCAATAGTTTTGCAGTTATGGCGTCAATTGGCAATAGCTTCACCTCTGAATCGGGGCGTGTTACCAAGATACTATGCGGATTATCCAATATTTCGCTTAATTCGCTCAATGGCTCAGCAAGATTTGCCTGTAATATTATGATTTGAACCGCTGGATGCAGCGCAACATTTTGCGCTGTTAATGTTTCTTCGTCAAATTGCGATAATTGTTCTAATGATAATGGCTCAGCTTCTGCAGCGTTATAACTATCTAGCCATGCCCATTCTATGGCGGCCAAATCGGCAATCTCTGGGGCACATGTTGGACGGATAAATTTTTCAAAACCTATGCCCAATTGGCTATTATCATGCATTTTAACATGGTCTAGCTCAACATATTCACGGGTTAAATCATTGAAAATATCTTCGCCCATTGCCTCGCGGGTCATTGGGAATGTTTCTTCTAATGCAATCAAACGCGCATGCGATATTGTGTTGGCATGGGCTTTTAATCCGAGCATCACCCTATCTATAGGGCCATCGAATAAATCGGGATCAAGCGCATTTGGCCCTTGGTTGATCGTATCAATGAAATTATTTTGGCCGTCTTCAAATATAGATTTAGGCGGCATTATGATGGACTCTGGCTTTGCTAAGCGTGCGTTCAGAAGATTGGTTGGATGCGGATATCATAGCAGAATTATGCGCAATATCTATCACATCGCGGGCTTTTTGCACTTCAGCCATTAAAATATCATAGGATGGAATATCAGTATCCCATTCGATCAAAACTGGCTTCGGCCCAGATTTGGATATGAAGCGTTCGAATAATTTCCAAGTGAAGTCGGTAACAGGGCTGCCATGATTATCAATGCGCAGCGGGCCGCTATCATGATCTTCTATAGCGTGGCCAGCCAAATGCATTTCGCCAACCCAATCGGGGTTAATAGCATCAATATAGGTTTCGCAATCTTCACCGAGATTTTTGCAGGATACTTCGACATTATTGACATCAAAGATGATACCGCAACCGGTTTTGCTAACCATGCGTTCGATAAATTCAATTTCGCTCATTTCATTGCCCCGATATTCCAAATAGCGTGACGGGTTTTCAATCAACATTGGCCGCTTTAAGCGCGTTTGCACAATATCAATTTGCTTGCAGAAATGATCGAGCGATTCTTGCGTGTAAATAACGGGTAATAAATCGGCAAAGCGGTCATGAGCATTGCCGCTAAAGCTAAGATGATCAGAGACGCTCGCGGCGTCATAACGTTCGCACAATGATGCGATTTTTTCTAAATCATGCTGGTTTAAACCATCTGCACTGCCCAGCGATAATCCAACCGAGTGAAAGCTGATGGGGTAAGATTCAGAAATGGCGGCCAACCACTTATGCGGAGGACCACCATCACCGAAATAATTTTGAGGATGTACCTCTAACCAGCCCGCTGGAGCAATATGATCCGGTTCGTCTTGATCGGAAAGGGAGGGGTGATCAAGTACAGTTTGGAAATGTTCTGGTTTAAGTCCGATACCAACGAGGGGGGGAAGTGTATTAAGCATCGGAATTATATATCACAGATCATTATATTACCCAAATGGGCGGTTAGAAATCTTCAAAAATTTATTTTTTTGCTACAGGCTTCTTATTGCCTTTGCGAGCTTTCAAAGAACCACCTTGCTTAACGCATGTGCCTTTGTTTACATATTTCCAAGCATTGCCTTGGTAATCAACAGTTGAAGTACCAGCACATGAAGTACCTGGACCAGCTGCACAGTCATTTTTGCCTTTCAAAGAAATGCCATAGCATTTTTCTTTTGAGCTTTGTGCTACTGCTGGGGCTGATGCTAAACCAGCTGCTGCTGCTAGTGCTGCTGCTGCTGCGGTTGCTTTAATTAAATTGCTCATAATCATATCCTTTGTAATATAATATTTTATTTTAAAAAACTTTGATCGAGAACCAAGTAGGAGGTTGGTTTCATAATGGAGTTCGTGTGAACCCATATATTGGTTACGCACCGTGTTAATAATATTTTGCTTATTAACACTACTGTCTGATTCTATTAAGTTTTAAGATTGAAATACGGTATAACGCTAACCACTGTGAAAACACATAGCATATAATGCTGCTGATTTTCACTGCGTAATATCTAACTGCATCAATCTTGATTGATAAAGCCAATCTTAATAAATTTATATTTCTAGATATTTTGCTATCAAGCGGCTCTTGAATTTTTATGCAATGTCCATATATGGGCGTTAGCACTCACCATGGTGGTGTGCTAAAATAATTCTATGGCTCTAATATGAGCATAATTTTTAACAGATAAGAGGAAAGCAAGGTATGAAATTTCGTCCATTGCATGATCGTGTTCTTGTTCGCCGCGTAGAGGCAGAAGAAAAAACAGCTGGTGGGATCATTATCCCTGATAGCGCACAAGAAAAACCATCAGAAGGTGAAGTCGTTGCAGCAGGCGCTGGATCAAAAGATGACAGCGGTAAAGTTACTGCGCTTGACGTGAAAGCCGGCGACAAAATTTTGTTCGGCAAATGGTCTGGTACCGAAGTTAAAGTCGACGGTGAAGATCTATTGATTATGAAAGAAAGCGATATTTTGGGCATAGTCGAATAATTTCGGCCCCAAAAATTTAACTTTCACAATATACTATTAAACAATTTACGCAGAGGAAATTAACATGGCTGCTAAAGAAGTAAAATTTGGGCGCGACGCCCGTGAACGCATCATGCAAGGTGTCGATATTCTTGCAGATGCTGTAAAAGTAACCTTGGGTCCTAAAGGACGCAACGTAGTATTGGACAAATCTTTTGGCGCACCGCGCATCACAAAAGATGGCGTCAGCGTTGCCAAAGAAATCGAACTTAAAGACAAGTTTGAAAATATGGGCGCTCAAATGGTCAAAGAAGTAGCATCACGCACCAATGATGTTGCTGGCGATGGCACAACCACCGCAACTGTTTTGGCACAATCCATCGTTCGCGAAGGTATGAAATCAGTAGCTGCTGGCATGAACCCAATGGATTTGAAGCGCGGCATTGATTTGGCCGTGGCAAAGGTTGTTGAAAATCTTCAAAGCCGTTCAAAGCCTGTGGCTGGTACGTCTGAAATCTCTCAAGTTGGCGTTATTTCTGCCAATGGCGATACAGAAGTTGGCGAGAAAATTGCCGAAGCTATGGAAAAAGTTGGCAAAGAAGGCGTTATCACCGTTGAAGAAGCCAAAGGTCTAGAATTTGAATTAGACGTTGTTGAAGGCATGCAATTTGACCGTGGTTATTTGTCACCTTACTTCATCACCAATACTGAAAAAATGCTGGTTGAGATGGATAATCCTTATATCCTTATCCATGAACAAAAATTAACAAGCCTGCAACCTATGCTTCCAATCCTAGAAGCTGTTATGCAAGCTGGACGTCCTTTGCTAATCATCGCAGAAGACATTGAAGGCGAAGCATTGGCAACATTGGTTGTGAACCGTTTGCGCGGCGGCCTCAAAGTGGCTGCTGTTAAAGCTCCTGGTTTTGGCGATCGCCGTAAAGCGATGCTCGAAGATATTGCGATCCTTACCAAAGGTGAAATGGTCAGCGAAGATTTGGGTATCAAGCTTGACAGCGTAACATTGGAAATGCTCGGTGAAGCTAAGCGCGTTTCAATCGACAAAGACAACACCACAATCGTAGATGGCAGCGGCGACAATGACGCAATCAAGGGCCGCGTTGACGCGATCCGTGCGCAAATTGAAACCACAACCTCTGATTATGACAAAGAGAAATTACAAGAGCGTCTAGCGAAACTTGCTGGCGGTGTTGCAGTTATCAAAGTCGGCGGTGCTACCGAAGTCGAAGTGAAAGAAAAGAAAGATCGTGTTGATGATGCATTGCATGCAACGCGCGCAGCCGTTGAAGAAGGTATTGTCCCTGGCGGCGGTACAGCGCTTCTTTATGCAACTTCTGCTCTAGAAGGCCTCGAAGGCGCAAATGATGATCAAACACGCGGTGTTGATATTGTGCGCCGTTCTTTGCAAGCTCCTGTACGTCAAATTGCTGAAAATGCAGGGTTTGACGGTGCAGTTGTTGCGGGCAAATTGATCGACGGTAATGATGAAAATCTTGGTTTCAATGCATCTAACGATCAATATGAAAACCTTGTTGCATCAGGCGTGATTGATCCAACCAAAGTTGTGCGTGCAGCATTGCAAGACGCATCATCAGTGGCTGGTCTATTGATTACTACCGAAGCTGCTGTTTCTGAATTGCCAGAAGATAAAGCTGGCGGCGGTGCTCCTGCTATGCCTGATATGGGCGGTATGGGCGGTATGGGCGGCATGGGTTTCTAAACCCAGAGGCTTAATCGCAAAACCCAAAGGCTTAATCGCAAAACAAAGAGGGCCGGTGCAGCGATGCACTGGCCTTTTTTATTTTATAAGATTAATCAATATTTCTGCAAAACAGAGATATTAGATTGATTATGTCAAGCTATCTAGCTTTTAACCTTCTCCAATAGGTCGAGAAGTTCATCAATTTTCTTGCTTTGATCATTCGCATCGTCGGAATTAATAGCGTCTGTTACGCAAGTAGAGACATGATCTTTTAATATCTGACTTTCAACTCTGACTAGTGCAGCTTTAATGGCTTGCATTTGATTTAATATATCAATGCAATAACGCCCATTCTCTATCATGGAAGCCACGCCACGCACTTGCCCTTCTATGCGACTTAATCTGTTCAATTTGTCTTTATGTTTGACATTAGCTGTCATGTGTTATAGCCCTTAATATACCCTATGGGGGTATAGTATTTATGAATTTATCGTTGGTATCTTATCAGATAGGTATGTGATGCAAAATAATAAAATTTATCATTATATAATGCTTATTGCATCAATGTGTTTATCCGTTGCTGTTTCTAATAGCGCTTACGCTCAGCAATTAAGCTATCCTGATGGACAAACATTGGTCATACAAAATGATGGCCCCGTGCATTCAGCGCAATTTAATTATTCATTACGCGATGATCTGGCTGTTGGAGTGTTCAGTGAATTTGTTGATGGTCCTGATAGTGTCTTCGTTGGTGGGCAAATCACATATTTATTAAAGCGTGTGGTTGGCGATAAAAGTCAATTTAATGCCATAGTTTCGGGCGGCGCTGGACATATTAGCGGGCCTGTAGATGGAGCATCAGGATTTATACAGATTTCAGGCGATTATGCTTCACGCCGTATGTTTACATCCTATGCAATCCGCAGTCGCTTTACCGAAGGAGCTGAGACTGCATTGCGGCAGACAGCTCGTTTTGGGGTTAGTCCTTTTTTAGCAAAAAGCAAAAAGATACAACCTTTTGTCGCTATTCAAGTCGATAGATTTGATGGGCCAAACGATCGTTGGCGAGCCACACCATTTGTCCGATTAATAAAAGGAGGTGCTGTGGCTGAATTTGGCGTGAATACCGACGGGGGCGTTATGGCAAATTTAGTGTTTTTGTTTTAATTTAATAATCGATATTATATAATCAAAGGAATTGAGAAATGAAAAAAATAATCTTGAGCATATTCATTATGACGGGGTTGGTTGGCAGTCCATTCATACAATCATCAGCAGAAGCACAAACGGCTCCTAAAAGTCAGAACATCACGGTTAAAGTTAAGGGTTTATTTTGTGATTTATGCCGCGTGAAAATGCAAAAATCATTCAAGAAAAACAAATCTGTACAGTCAGTTAGTGTAAATCTTGATAGTGGTATTGTAATATTAAAATTAAAAGCTGGTGGTTCGATTTCTGACGCTACGATCAAAAAAATTGTCACCGATACGGGATATACGCCATTGTCGATTAAACGGTCATAAATGTGAGTGAGCAAGCTGTAAGAGATTTAGAAAACCAGCCTAATTTCTCTATGCGCGAATTTATTGCGCCCTCATTATCTCTATTCACCAGCGCAGGAACGCTAATATGTTGTGCACTGCCAGCTTTGTTCGTAACAATTGGTGCTGGAGCAGCTTTGGCTGGGTTAACCAGTGCATTTCCTGCACTAATTTGGCTTTCTCGTTATAAAATTTATATATTTATATTCGCCGCTGTGATGCTGGCCATTGCGGGCTATATGCAATGGCGTGCTCGTTATTTACCATGCCCTGCTGATCCATTGCTAGCTAAGTCCTGCATGCGGATGCGTCGTTTCAGCCTTTGGGTTTATATTATCGCACTTATTTTATATTTGGTAGGGGCATTTTTTGCCTTTCTAGCTCCAAAGTTATTGGTTTGATATTAGGGTATTGTCTTAATACGCAAAACAAAGAGGGCCGGTGCAGCAATGCACTGGCCTTTTTTTATTGGATTGCCCTAATTTAATATAATGGTTTCGATAATTATGTATAATTGCTTTGCGTGCTAATAATTAATAATATTAATATTACTCAATGATCTCATGTCTTTAATTGTTCTTTCAACAAAAGCATCGTCTTTTTTATCAAATATTTTTGGAACAAATTTTGTTATTACATAAAATGATTTATTCTTATCTAACAGTGCAATAGATTTACAATAGACAATTTTATCGTAAGGTTTGACCTCGACTATGTAATTTTTTGCAGAATAGTCATTATCATATTGTAATTTTGATATTTGCGGAGGGGGCATTGCAGTCATTGCTTTTGTATCTTTTTTTAGAATTCTTTGATTTTCTAAATCAAAGGTAAAACTTAAGAATTGATTCCTTATATTTATACCTGCTGCTATATTATCGATATAGATTGTTCGATTAGATATATTTTCAATCGTTGAGCACAGATTGATCCCACCATCTATTTTTTCAACCTTATCCTTAATTTCAAATTCTTGGATATTTTCACCATGCATCACATGCCAAGGCAAATCTATGCTAAGAAACTCTTTATTTTCATCGATTGTTAGCCCCATTAAAATGACTGTGTATAGCATATATATCAGCGAATTCTCCATATCGATTATACCTTATATATTATGCTATCTATCTAATATCTGGCTATCTAATCTGCCATAATAAGCTTATGAAATTAGGATGAATTTAGTGAGATGAAGTAGAACCTTTGCTGCCTCTGCAAATTTCAACAAACTCTGGTTTTGCTATATTTACATCTTTATGGTGTTTTAAAGTAAAGTTCATAAGCCCTAGTTGTTTGGACCTATTTTCGTAGGTTTCTTCCCAATATAGAACGACTTGCTCTTGATAAATTGCGAAGCTCAACCTTATATCTATTATATCAGCATCTTTAATCTCATAATGTAGATTTTGAGATATGATTAATCTATCTTCAGTATCAAAAAACTCAATTTTTTGGCCATTTAATTTGGCTGAATGCCATAATGATTTTGGGTTTTGCGCGTATATTACTCGATTTTTAATTTTCAAGATATTTTGCATTTTAATCTCTAAATCGTCAGAATTACACAATCCATGCTGTGCAATTTGTGATGCAATACCCCTATATTCTCTAGCTTTCTCATGGGAATTTTGTTCATTGGAAGAAAGGCTGCCTGCAGCAGCTAGACTGCAATTGAAGAGGATCATGATTGAAATAATATTCTTCATTATTTATCCAGTTTGTCATTCAATAAATATATAATTATTTGAACACAGGTTAGATTCCATCTTTCCATATAACAACTGCCCAAAAAAAGGCTAAAAGCCAAGTCAATAACATGCCGGGTAGAATGATAATATACCATCTTTTAAATAAGAATGATGCTAATATTGGTAAAATAACTATTTCAAATATGCCTAAGATACGAATATTGCCATCTATCTTTAAACCATAATCTATATAGCTGAGCATTAAAGAAGTTAGAAAGCAAAATACTGTATAGTAAGTGATATTCTTAATATTGATATGATTGCTCATTATTTGCTTTTTCAATCTCATCTCCATTCGGCTCGATGCACATGGTTAGCTTCTTATTGTTCTAAACCCTTAAAATTAAGGAATAATATAGGGCAAAATATTTTCACCATCTGTTAATTCTACATCAGCAGGGCACCATATCTCTATATAATTTGTGCCATTAAATACAAATTCAGGAAATGAGAAACGGCTATCATCAAACTCGCCTTCAATAAAAACCTTTGTACCAGGTTTAACTACATATAGTTGAAAAAGAGGTTCAATAACTAATTCTACATCTTCTTTTGAAGAGTTATGGAATATAAATCGTTTCATATATCTTCTCTTAATAGTTAATAACCATGCTATTATACTATATTAGATATATATAGCATTTTTCAAAGCGCAATGATGGCTCTTTCTTTTCCTCTCTTTGTATGATTATATCGCATCATTGAAAGAATCATTCGCGTATCTGCGGATATAGAGGAGTAAGAGATGAAGCATTTTTTAGCTATTTTATTGGCATCGGCCGCCGTAGTAGGTTGCAAGCCTGTTGGTGACAATCCAGAGGCTAGCCAAAATGAAACCGAAGAATCGGCTAAATTAAACGCTTGGTTTGAAGAGAAGTTTGAAGAGGAATTGGCCTTTAGCCCAATCCGCCAAACATTTTTGGGTATCAAAACCGATTATGGCAAAATTGATGATATGAGCGCAAAGGCTGCTGATGAACAGCTAGCTTGGCGCCGCGCCGCTGCCGAGGAAATGCAGTCCAAATTTGATTATGATAAATTATCCCAAACCGCAAAAATATCATGGGACATGTGGTTGTTCCGCTTAAAACAGGCCGAGGCTGCTGCTAAATTTCGCGATAATGGTTATGTGATGCATCAATTTAATGGCGCACAATCTTTCTTGCCAACATTTTTGATTAACAATCATAGCGTCGATAGCGAAGAAGATATGAGCGCTTATATATCGCGCCTTAATGAGAGCGCGCGTGCTTTGGGACAATTGCTAACCGAGGCGCAAAACACAGCAAAGGCTGGAACGCGCCCGCCCAAATTTGCTTATGATGGGGTGATTGATCAATCGACCAAAATCATCACAGGCGTGCCATTTACCGATGGTGAAGATTCCGCTCTATGGAGTGCGACCAAAGAAAAAATTGCGAAATTGGTAAAGGATGGCATCATCAATCAAGACCGCGGTGATGCATTAGAAGCTGAGGCGCGCACCGCGTTAGTGGAGAAAATAAAGCCTGCTTATCAATCCATCATTGATTGGTATACACAAGACTTAGCGAATTTGCCTAAGCCATCTTTTGGGGTGTCAGAGCTGCCCAATGGCAAAGATTTTTATAACGCCCGTTTGTATAATTTCACGACCACCGATTTAACGGCTGATGAAATTCATGACATTGGATTGTCAGAGGTTGCCCGTTTAAGAACTGAGATGGAAGCTATTAAAGATCAGGTGAAATTTGAAGGCGATTTGGATGATTTCTTTGTTTTCATGCGCGAAGATGATCAATTTTATTTCTCTAATGATGATAAGGGCGCGCAAGATTATATTGATGCTGCGACCAAATATATCGAAGACTTAAAAAGCAAATTGCCGGATTATTTTGGTGTATTACCAAAAGCCGATTTGGTGGTGAAACGCGTTGAACCTTTCCGTGAACAAGATGGCGCTGCTCAGCATTATCGCGCTGGCACACCCGACGGTTCAAAACCGGGCACTTATTATGCGCATTTGTCTGATATGCGTGCAATGGCGATACCGCCTCTAGAAGTGATAGCCTATCACGAAGGCTTGCCCGGACATCATATGCAAATATCGATCGCCCAAGAGCTAGAAGGCATTCCCAAATTCCGCTCAACGGGTGGTTCGATTTCTGCCTTTAGTGAGGGTTGGGGGCTTTATTCAGAATTATTGGCCAAAGAGATGGGGGCTTATGAAAACCCTTATTCTGACTTTGGCCGCCTAACCACGGAAATGTGGCGTTCTATTCGCTTGGTGGTGGATACAGGCCTGCATGCCAAAGGTTGGGATGAAGAAAAAGCAGTGGCCTATTTCTTGGCCAATTCACCCATTCCAGAGACAGCAGTGCGCAGCGAAGTGCAGCGTTATTTGGTGCTGCCCGGACAAGCGACGAGCTATAAAATTGGTATGTTGCGGATTTTGGAACTGCGCAAAAAAGCCGAAGAAGAGCTTGGCGATAAATTTGATATCAGAGGATTTCATGACACAGTCTTAGGCGGCGGTTCGGTTCCGCTTGATATATTGGAAAAGCAAATCGATCAATGGATTGAGAAAGTAAAAAGCTAAGATATAAAATTTGAAAATAAAAAGAGGTCGGGATTAATTTTCCGGCCTTTTTTAATTGCTAGTTAACCAAATAGCGATAATTTGCATTTGTGTAGTAAAGTTTTGGTTCATGTGTTTTATGCCTATATTATCCCCCTCGACTAGTAATTGTCATGATTTGCGCATCTATTGGGTGCTGCGTTATGCCACCATAAGCATGTTGTTAATGGCTATATTTGGCAATGTATCGCCGGCCCATGCTCAGCTGCGTGTTGCGGATAATGTACGTGAAAATTTCGTGCCGCAGCGTAATGTTAGCAACACCTGCGTTGCTGATGTCAGGGTTGTTTCCGACGGTGATATAGATGCTAATGCTGGTTATTGTCCATTTGGCGGGCAACGAACGCATCGCATCACGCTCGAATATGATAACCCCAGCGCATTGGAGTCCTTCGACGGGATCATATTATTTGTAAATAGCGGCAGTATTTTTTCTGATTTAGAATTGTCTATTTTTGATCTTGAGGTCGATTATCTTGATGATAATGGCAATGAAACGCGGCTTCGTATGCGCAATGTCACATTGCCCGACACATTGAATGCGAATGACCCGCAGACGGTTTTATTCCGTCTTGATGATGGAGAAGGGGATGCCGTAATATTGCGCGGGGTGAGCGAAGTACGCATTAGAAATTTGCGTAATAATCTTCAGAATAATGGGGAAATACCGGTCCGCGAGATTCAATTGCGCCAAATTGCATCGCCCGATCCTATGGTTGAATTGGGCGTAAGCAAAACATCAGAAATTTTTGATCCCGATAATTTAGGACTATTTTCCATTCCAGGTAATGATGTGCTCTATCGCATTAGGGTGAGCAATTTAGCGGATGCTCCCGATCGTGATACTATAAATATTATCGATATATTCCCTGCCGATTTGGAGTTTTTTAATGGCGATGCCAATGGTGTTTTAGCAGGAACAAATGCGATTAATTTCACCGAGTCCAATTCGGGCCTCTCATTTGATATAAATAATGATGCCGCATTTTCGGATTCCAATACAGCACCACAGAATTTTGCGGATTGTAATTATTCGCCTATCGCTGGATATGATCCCAATGTACGTTTTATATGTTTGCAACCCAAAGGCCAATTCAACGCAGCAAGTCCGCCGCCATTTATCGAATTTACGTTTCGAGCGCGTATCAAATAAACTATGAATGAAGTGCGATTAGTGGATAGTGCCAATTGTAGTTTTGCCAGAGAGCATGATAATCAAACGCTCAATCTGACGCCAGCGAGCAAAGGAAATATGATTGCCTAAGTTGCGGCTTTTCTCGGCCCGCTCTGCTGCTTCTAAGCTTGCTTCTAAACCATAGTTGGATATTAATTTTTCAGCTTCAAAGACGTCGCGATTTTCAACATAAAGCGGCAGGTGCATAAAACATGGTCCATTATTTGGGGCCCACTGAACAGGCATTTGAGTGATTTTCAGCGATAGATAATCAAATTTGATCATGTAATGCTTCGATGTAAATTGGTATATCCACATATGATGGAAAGATTATCAAAACATTTGGTTAAGCTAAATTTACTATATAAAAATCTTGCACCCATAGCCAATAAGGCGCATTGAAACTCTATGGAAAATGGTAATGAAAGCGGAAGCAAATCAGTCGCAGGCGGTTTCTTTTTTGCGCTGTGCATATTGATAGGTTTTTTTGTGGGCGCGTTTAATGGACAAACCTCTGCTGGCACAATTGCGGGATTTGTCGCAGGCGGCATTATTGCGCTAATTATTTGGATAACGGATCGCAAAAATGATCAGGACTAATATCGCTGTATCAGCAATCTTTTAGTGCATAAAATTCCTTGGTTTTCTCCCATGCTTCATCGGCATCATCAACAATTTGGAAAAGGTCTAAATCCTTGGTGCTAATCGTGCCTTCCAAAGCCAATTCGTCGAAATTAATCACGCGGTTCCAAAAATCACTGCCGAATAAGAATATTGGAATAGGGCTCATCTTGCCGGTTTGTATGAGGGTCAATAATTCAAAAAATTCATCGAATGTCCCAAATCCGCCAGGGAATACGGCCACAGCGCGGGCGCGCAACAAGAAGTGCATTTTGCGCAGGGCGAAATAATGAAATTGAAACGATAAGGATGGGGTCACATATGCATTGGGCGCTTGTTCAAAAGGCAGCACAATATTAAGACCAATGGATTCTTTATCGGCATCATCAGCACCGCGATTGGCGGCCTCCATAATGGCGGGGCCGCCGCCCGAACATACAACAAAATGGCGTTTGCCATCGGGCTCATTAATCCCGCACTCGCTGGCTAGGCGGCCTAATTTTCGAGCCTCATCATAATAGCGCGCTTTTTTCATCAGGCGGTTGGCGATTTCCAAATCGCGTTCGGTTTTGGCAGCATCAATTTTCTTTTGCGCGCTTTCTTTGTCGCCAATCCTTGCAGAGCCGTAAATGACAAATGTTGATTCGATATTGGCTTCATCGAGCAACATTTCTGGTTTCAAAAGTTCCAATTGAAAACGCACGGGGCGTAATTCTTCGCGCAATAAAAAATCATTATCTTGAAAGGCAAGCCTATAGGCAGGGTCTTGTGTTTGCGGGGTAGAACTTTGTTTTTCAACAAAGTCAATTTCTTGCTGCGCCTTATAAAAGCGGCGATCTTTTAGGTTTTTTTCAGTCATGCCCTTATCATAGTCTGCTCTGAAAACTTTACCAGATATTCTTAAGCAAAAGATTATGGATAGCTATATTTGATGATCGATAGGCTCAATCTAATTTCAGATAATATGATTATTATGTTGACCAATTGCGGCACTGCACATAGAGGCGTTGACGGGCCACGCGGTCCCAACGCCGCGCGAGCTCTCTGTAAGGAGAAGCGAATATGAATAAGTTAACGACACCTGACGTGCGACCTGCGCGTCCACATTTTTCCTCTGGGCCGTGCGCAAAGCCGCCTACATGGGAAGCCTCTAAATTATCAACCGAATGTTTGGGACGATCACACCGTGCTAAAATTGGCAAGTCGCGCCTAGCGCTCGCCATTGATTTGCTGCGCGAAGTTTTGCAAGTCCCCGATACCCATCATATCGGCATTGTGCCAGGCAGCGATACTGGCGCTATTGAAATGGCCATGTGGTCAATGCTTGGTGCGCGTCCTGTTACTATGATGGCGTGGGAGAGCTTTGGTGCTGGTTGGGTTACCGATGTTAACAAACAATTGAAATTAGACGCCAATGTCATGAGCGCTGAATATGGTGAAATACCCGATTTATCAGCGGTAGATTTTGATCATGATGTTGTGTTCACATGGAATGGCACGACATCTGGTGCGCGTGTTCCCAATGGCGATTGGATTAGTGATGATCGCGCTGGATTAACATTTAACGATGCGACATCAGCTGTATTTGCCTATGAAATGCCGTGGGACAAGTTGGATGTCACCACATTTAGTTGGCAAAAAGTATTGGGCGGCGAGGGTGCGCATGGCGTTATCATTCTTGGCCCACGTGCTGTTGAGCGTTTAGAGAATTATACACCCGCTTGGCCATTGCCGAAAATTTTCCGCATGACCAAAGGCGGTGAATTAATCGCTGGTATATTCAAAGGCGAAACCATTAATACACCCTCTATGTTGGCGGTCGAAGATGTGATTTTCGCATTGGAATGGGCGCAATCTATTGGCGGTCTAAGCGGCATGATAGCGCGCAGCGATGCTAATGCAGCAGCACTTGATGCCATCGTGCAAGAGCGGGATTGGCTTGGGCATTTGGCGGCTGATCCGGCAACGCGATCAACCACATCGGTTTGCTTAACGGTTGCTGGTGCGGATATGGCTTTCATTAAATCTATGGCGGCATTGCTCGAAGAACAAAAAGCAGCCTATGACATTGCTGGTTATCGCGATGCTCCTGCGGGGTTGCGTATTTGGTGCGGTGCGACAGTAGATAGCGCTGATATTGAAGCGCTCGGCCCTTGGCTCGATTGGGCCTATGAAACGGCTAAATCCGCTGCTTAAGCTATATGAATACCCCATGATTTGGGGTGTTTTTCACAATATTATATGCACAAAATTAAACGCAAAATAAGGATTATCATCTTCATTTTGCTCATGAGACGAAAGAGAATATTATGACCAAACCTAAAGTTTTAATCTCTGATAAAATGGATCCAAAAGCCGCTGAGATATTTGCCGAGCGCGGCTGTGATGTTGATGTCATCACTGGCAAAACACCCGAAGAATTGATGGAAATTATCGGCGATTACGAAGGCCTTGCCATTCGTTCTTCTACCAAAGTGACGCCCGAAATATTGGCGGCTGCAAAAAACTTAAAAGTTATCGGCCGCGCAGGGATAGGCGTTGATAATGTGGATATTCCAGCCGCTTCTTCGCAAGGGGTTGTGGTTATGAATACGCCTTTTGGCAACAGCATCACCACAGCAGAACATGCCGTTGCAATGATGTTTGCATTGGCACGTCAATTGCCCGTTGCTGATGCCTCTACGCAGCAAGGCAAATGGGAAAAAAGCCGCTTCATGGGCGTAGAATTAACGGGTAAAACATTGGGCTTAATCGGTGCAGGTAATATCGGCTCTATCGTTGCTAGCCGCGCATTGGGCCTAAAAATGAAAGTGGTTGCATTTGACCCATTTTTAACACCTGAGCGTGCTATTGAAATTGGTGTTGAAAAAGCGGACTTAGATGGCGTTTTGGCCAAAGCCGATTTCATCACATTGCATACTCCCTTAACCGATCAAACACGCAATATTTTATCGGCTGAAAATTTAGCAAAAACCAAAAAAGGCGTTCGTATCATCAACTGTGCACGCGGCGGGTTGATTGACGAAGCAGCCTTGAAAGATGCTTTAGATAGCGGCCAAGTTGGCGGCGCGGCGCTGGATGTTTTTGAAACAGAGCCTGCAAAAGAATCTCCTTTATTTGGCACAGAGAATTTCATCTGCACCCCGCATTTGGGTGCTTCTACTAGCGAAGCGCAAGTGAATGTGGCTATTCAAGTGGCCGAACAAATGGCCGATTATTTGGTCAATGGCGGCGTAACAAATGCGCTAAATATGCCTAGTCTTTCTGCAGAGGAAGCTCCGAAATTAAAACCTTATATGGCATTGGCTGAGAAATTGGGCAGTATGATCGGGCAATTGGCATCAGATGATTTGCACAATATCTCTATCGAGGTTGAGGGGGCAGCGGCTGAGCTGAATATTAAGCCGATAACAGGGGCGGTGCTTTCTGGTTTTATGCGCCGCTATAGCGATACAGTGAATATGGTGAATGCGCCTTATTTGGCCAAAGAGCGCGGTTTGGAAGTCAGCGAAGTTCGTCATGAACGCGAAGGCACATATCAAACATTGGTGCGCGTTACCGTGCAAACATCCCAAGGTGATCGCAGCGTAGCAGGCACATTATTTGGCAATAATGTTCCGCGCTTGGTTGAAATGTTTGGCATTAAAATCGAAGCCGATCTTGATGGCCATATGCTATATATTGTCAATGAAGATACGCCCGGTTTTATTGGCCGCGTTGGTACAACATTGGGCGAAGCAGGCTTGAACATTGGTACATTCCACTTAGGTCGCCGTGTTGCAGGTGGAGAAGCTGTATTATTATTGTCTATGGATGATGTTATCAGCGAAGATGCTCTAACAGCGGTTCAAGCATTAGACGGCGTTAAAACGGTGAAACATCTTCAATTTTAACTAATTTATCTTTTGATTGCATATTCTTTGGGGGGAAGCCATAAAACTGTGGTTTCCCCCGTTCATATTTTTGGTAAAGAGCGGCTAAGACTCACTAACCGTCAGGTATGAAATCATGACTCAACAAAATATTGATCTATTGCCAGAGGGCTTTCACGACCGATTGTTCGAGGAAGCTGCTCTTATCTCTCGAAATGCGCGCTCCATGACCGATATTTTGACCGCGCATGGATATAGGCGCGTAATGCCCGCTATCGCCGAATATGAAAGCAGCTTAATTAGCCGCTTACAAGGCGTAGACCGCAATCATTTGATGCGCTTTACCGATCCTGTTTCTGGACGCACTATGGCAATGCGCAGCGATATGACATTGCAAGTCGGACGTATTGCCGCAACAAGATTGACCGATATGCCGCGCCCTTTGCGTTTATGTTATCATGGTGTGGTGGCAAAATTACGGGTTAATCCGCTGAACCCCAATCGTGAAATGACTCAATTGGGAGCAGAATTAATAGGCAGCGATACTATATCGGCTGTTTGTGAAATGGTTGCTCTTGCGATAGAGGCTCTAAAATCTGTTGGCGTAAAAGGGATTACTATTGATTTCACTCTGCCCGATTTGGTAAAAACATTGGCGCAAAAAACATTTCCTCTAGCTGATGATGTTTTGCAAAAAGTCAGCGAACAATTGGATATGAAAGATGCGAGCGCCTTAAAATCACTGGGTGCTGATGATTATTTACCCTTGCTTTATGCTACGGGCGAATTTGCCGACGCTATTGAAAAACTATCCGCTATAGATGCAGGCGGTGCATTATCATCGCGCATAGAAGGATTAAAATCTATCGCGCAGCATATTGCCGATGATGTGCATGTGACGTTGGACCCAACAGAGCGTCATGGTTTTGAATATCAAAGCTGGATAGGATTTACACTTTATGCTGATAATATCGCAGGGGCGATAGGCAGAGGCGGCACATATCAATTGGATAATGGTGAAGATGCAACCGGCTTTTCACTCTATCCAGATGCGTTAAATAATGTTTCGAATGTCATCGAAGAAAGATATTTATTCTTGCCACTGAATCATGATGTTGGCCTTGCAAGCGGGCTGCGCAAAGAAGGCTGGGTTACTGTTGCTGCGCTAAAAGATAGCGATGATGGAAAAGCCCTTGGGTGCAGCCATTATTTGGATGATCAAACTATAATTGCCTATGCAAGTTGAAGCTTTTGAAACTTATCCACCAATCATTCACTGATAAGATAATTATGCTTATTCTATTGCTGGACGAAAGAGCCGCAATTGCTTAGTGAAAATATGTTTGATTTCTATTCGATCTAATCACCATAGAAAGGCCTGAATATGGCAAATGTAACAGTAGTCGGCGCACAATGGGGCGATGAAGGCAAAGGCAAAATCGTTGACTGGCTAGCAAGCCGTGCCGATGTTGTTGTGCGTTTTCAGGGAGGTCATAATGCAGGACATACGTTGGTGGTTGGCGAAAATGTCTATAAATTATCATTGCTGCCATCGGGCATTGTGCGCGGTACATTATCCGCCATTGGCAATGGTGTTGTTTTTGATCCTTGGCATTTTCGCGATGAAGTTGCGAAACTCAAAGGCCAAGGCGTCGATATTAATCCGCAAAATTTAATGGTCGCAGAAACATGCCCTATCATATTGCCGATTCACCGCGATTTAGATGCTTTGCGCGAAGATGCGAGCGGTGCGGGTAAAATCGGTACCACGCGGCGCGGTATTGGCCCAGCTTATGAAGATAAGGTAGGGCGCAGAGCCATTCGCATTTGTGATCTGGCGCATCTGGATGATTTAGAAGCTCAGCTTGACCGCATCTGCGCGCACCATGATGCATTGCGCAAAGGATTTGGTGAAGCGCCGATTGATCGCAAAAGATTGATTGATGATTTAACCGATATTGCGGCTTATGTATTGCCCTTTGCTAAGCCTGTGTGGCGCACGCTCAATCAGGCGAAAAGCGAAGGTAAGCGCATATTATTTGAAGGCGCTCAAGGCGTACTGCTCGACATTGATCATGGCACATACCCTTTTGTTACATCTTCCAATGTGATTGCTGGTACGGCATCGGGCGGCAGCGGCGTTGGGCCATCAAGCGTTGGTTTTGTGCTGGGTATTGTTAAAGCATATACTACCAGAGTGGGTAGCGGCCCATTTCCCACTGAGCAACTGAATGAAGTTGGCCAAGAGCTGGGCGAGCGCGGTCATGAGTTTGGCGTTGTAACAGGGCGGCAGCGCCGCTGTGGTTGGTTCGATGCAGTGTTAGTGCGGCAAAGCTGCGCAGTGTCGGGTGTATCTGGTATCGCACTTACCAAAATTGATGTTTTGGATGGGTTCAAGACGATTAAGATTTGCGTTGGTTACCGTGTCGATGGTGTTGATTATGATTATCTGCCGCCGCATGCTGCTGATCAAGCTAAGGTTGAACCAATTTATGAAGAGATTGATGGTTGGGAAGGCACAACCGCTGGTGCAAGAAGCTGGGCTGATTTGCCTGCGCAAGCCATTAAATATGTCCGCCGCATAGAAGAGCTTATTGAATGTCCTGTGGCATTGGTTTCAACCTCACCGCAGCGCGATGATACGATTTTGGTACGAGATCCATTTGCGGATTAGGGTCAGAAACCACTAAATCTGCAGGCATGGCTCCAAAATGGGCTGCAATATCTTATGATTGGACGGATGGCTGCATTGCTGTGCGTAATAGTGAAATTGAGCAATTATGGGAATTGGTTCCCGATGGCGCGCGCATTACTATTCAACCTTAAATTGTTTCGGGCATAAAAAAGGGCGGCTGGAATAATCTGCGCATCGGTTTTGCAATGATTATCCGGGCCACCCAAATTTCTATATTTCTCTTTTATGGAGAAGCAGGTGCATCTTCATCGTCACCACCATCAAGAGCGATAACAATGCCTGCAACAACAGCTGCAGCGGCTAAGATTGGAGCCAATGTTCCAAAAATGCCTTTCTTGCTTGCTTCTTCTACCACTGGCGCTGGATTCACAGGTGCTTGTTGAACCGGCGGAACTGCTTTTGGCGCAGTTTTACCTGGCAATACACAACCCACAAATGCACTGCCGCACAATGTAGAAACTGCATTCGATGTTACCGCTGTATTAGCTTGTACGCCCACTGCATTAGCAATAAGGAACATACTGGCTGCAATAGCAGTAGTTTTGGTTTTAAACCCCATATTATTTTCCTTCTTATCATTCAAACCATCCTAGGCTTTTTATAGAGCACTAGAGAGATTGGATCGTTAAAATATTAATTAACCATCTCTATCTAGAACAATATAAGGAGAGGGGTAAAGTAAACAAAAGTAAAGTTATATAAGTTTTATAATTTTATAATGTGTAAAATGATGTAATGTAGAATATACCACTTTTTACAACACATATAAAGATATTTTGCTATTAGGGTTAACGACATTTATTTATTAAGTGGTCTTGTTAAATAAGAAGGGTGAAATATGAATTATAAATTAGGGCTTATTACTATGCTAGGCGCGCCATTATTGGCGATTAGTCCTGCACAAGCACAAGAGCAAACGGGTCAAGAATTAATTGGCCGCACGGTTGATGTGCAATTCGCTAATGGTGCGCGCAATAGCGTTGCATTTGGTTCAGGTGGACAAGCGCGTATCACAGCTGCTGATGGTACATTGTCTAATGCAAATTGGTTTGTCAGAGGCAATCAATTATGCATGCAAATGGGCTCTATGAGCGAATGTTGGGGTTATACGCAGCGTTTTGAAGCTGGCCGCGCCTTTACCATGTCAAGCACATGCAATGAGACATCACAATGGATTGCGCGTTCTGTAAATCCTGCACCTGTAGTCGCTCCACCAGCTGTTGAACAAGGTGAGCGTGGCTAATAACGTGAATATTGCTAAGTATTTTTCAGCAATTATAATATTAAGCTCCCTCTGCGTGCAGGGGGAGTTTGCACATGCGCAGGCTAGTGGCGATACAAATATGCATTATATTGATCAGGATTTGCATCCTGATTATGCTATCCAAGAAGCTATAGTCTCTGGAACATTCAATGCAGATTTCAAAGCACCGCCGCCCAACTTCATAGAGGCTAGCTTTAATAGAGCTTTGCAAGAATATGAAACAACATGGGCTAGATTGCCGCAAGTTAGGCTTGCAAGGGGCAATATAGTGCGAATGGGTGCGCAAGGTCAGCGTATTGCCAATGTTAACCAGCGCCTTGGATTAAGCGGTTCAGTATTTAATGCCAATCTGTCCAATAGGATTCGCCATTATAGACGCGTCCATGACTTACCAAGCGGTAATCATATTGATAATATATTGATAGATTCATTGAACCTTGGTGCGGCGCATTATATCAATAAAATTTCAATCAATCTGCACCGAGCATCAGAATTACCATCTGATTTGGGTGAAAAATTTGTTCTTGTCGATGTCGCTAATCAGCAGCTTTATATGTACGAAGGCAAAAATTTGGTTAATCAAATGCGCGTCATTGTCGGCACTGCCGATAATCCCACGCCAATGCTGGCCGGTTATATGCGTTTTTCGGTTATCAACCCCTATTGGAATGTCCCAACGGATTTGACACGAGACAGATATGCGCGGCGCATTATCAATGGTGGCGAAAACTATCTAAAGACTCGCCGTTTCGAAGCTTTATCGGGATGGGAAGATGATGCGCGCATATTATCTTATTCTGAAGTGGACTGGAAGGCCGTTGAATCTGGGCAGCAAAAATTGCGCCTAAGGCAGCGACCAGGGCCTGGTAATGGGATGGGCGATATTAAATTCATGTTCCCAAACCCTTATGGCGTATATTTGCATGACACGCATAATGAGGCTCCTTTTAAGTTGGATTCGCGCGCGATTAGCGCGGGGTGTGTGCGGCTCGAAAAGCCATGGGTGTTGGCCGACTGGCTTTATGGAAAAAGATTGCAAACGCAGGGTCAAAGGCCTGAGCAAATTGTGAATTTAGATGGGAAAACACCTGTTTATATCAGCTATTTTACCGCCATTCCTAAGAATCTAGGTTTGCCCAATGAAGGGCTGTCCATGCGCAAAGATATTTATGGCCGCGATGCACGGTTAACCAAAGCTTTGGCATCACCATTTTCATAATAGCGACGCCACGCTTTACTATCATATCCAAAATGCTGCCCTGTCACTGCGGTTAATGTCCCTATCACTTGGGATGTGAACCACTTAGGGTCGTCCTTATAGCTTAATCTATCTATAAGCGCTTTCACAGTCGCAGCGTCATTTTGGCCCATATCATTGATAGCTTTAAGAGCAACCAGCGGCAGCTCTAAATATTTTTCATAGCTATTGGGTTTTGCGGTCCAAGGCTGCTTTAGCAATTGTACAGGAACATTTTTATGACCGCTTTTTGCCATAGCGTTTATGAGTGTTGCAATGGCAATATCAGAGGCTTTTGTCTGATTATCACCGCCAAATGTTCTGACATGAATATCGGGAATATCGGCTTTTAATCGCTGCGTAAAGAAACCATCCGGTGCACCATTGCGAACCGCTTGGATCAATAAAATGGATAGAGCATTATTACGGCGGCCTTGATAAGTTTCTTCCGCCGATAAGATTGCGTCTATTTCATTGCCTAACATATCCCAATCTAGCGCTTCACTCGCATTAGGATATTGCTGTTTCAACTTTGCAGGCGCAATCTTTGCTATATTGGGTGTATTGCGCGTTCCCCAAATAATGGCTTTTTTATCTTTGCTGCTGCCCGCGACATAAATATTGCCATAAATGATCACAATAGAGAGCGGTGTGCCGCCTTTAAGGCTTAGATGTTCTTCCCATGCGCCATCGAATGAGAATAACCGCCCATCGGCCGTAACGCTCCATAATCGCTGGCCATCGCTCGCTATATCAGCAAAGCTGCCCCTTAGGCCAAGGCTCTGAGATGTCTTACCATCGCTTTTCCATATTTCACGATTATCAGCTTTACCTACAATCGCATAAAGAGCATCATTATGGACCATAATCTCTCTAATCGGCTTGTTCTTGGGAAAGCTGTTTACACCATCAAAGTTGCGGCCATTCCATTTGACCAATCTTTGCTTTTTTTCATCGCGTAGGGTGGCATAATATTCACCCTTATATTCGGTCATATAGCGGATACGGGCAATATGACGCCCTTTTGGAACATGGTCATAGGTTTTGCTCCAGCTTATACCGCCATCGGGCGACAATTGCAGGCCCGCATTACGTGCGCCTGTAACCGCTAACAAATTTCCTTTGTAAACATGCAACTCGCTCGTGTGATACATTAATGCGCTATCAATGGTATAGGATGCCCAATCCTCGCCATTGGTTGCACTAATCTCACCGGTGCCGCCCGCTAGCAATGCATCCTCATGTGGCCAGTATAAAAGGTCATTATATACTAACGGCTCTCCTGCATCTTGGCTGAACAAATTACGCTCTAACCTCTTGTCTCCTGTCAGCGGATCAAGGCTCCATATATCGGATGAATTATGGTTGCGATATTTGACCGATGCCGCAAACCATATCCGCCCGCGATAGCCAATCAATCGTGATGCATAGGGCCATGGCCCTATTTCAGCTAAGGGCTGTAAATTAACGGGCTGCTTGGTCTTTTCAATGCTATCCAATCCAATGATTTGCTCTTTGTTGGTAACATTCCCCGCATTATTTTGAGTCTCTGCGGCATTAGAACAAGAAGCAAGCGATATGGCTAGCGTGATTAAAAAGCCTTGTCTCATACATCGTCGGCGCTGATTAATTCTTCCTTGTCTAGCTCGCCCGTCATGCTGGCTACTGTGACGGCTACGGCGGCATCACCAGAGACGTTCGTGGTGGTGCGCATCATATCCATGATACGATCAACGCCAGCTACAAGTGCAATAGTTTCTAATGGTACGCCGACTTGCGGAAATACTAATGCCATCATGATAATGCCTGCGCCAGGGATTCCAGCTGCACCAATTGCAGCTAGTGTAGCTAAAATAGATATTGTGAAATAATCGGCCCAAGTCAAATCTACACCGAACACTTGTGCGCCGAATAATGTAGCAAGCCCTAAATACATGGCTGTGCCATTCATATTAATGGTCGCGCCCAAAGATATAACAAAGCTGGATACGCTTTTTGATACGCCCAAATTTCTTTGCGCACATCGCAGTGTGACGGGCAGGGTCGCATTAGATGATGCCGTAGAATAGCTTACAGCAATTGCATCTGTGATACCGCGAAAGAAGTCGATCGGGGGTATTTTTGCTACAAATTTTATAATGCAGCTATACATCACAATGATGATTAATAAGCACCCCAAATAATTTAGACCAACCAGCTTTGCTAAGGCTATTAGCGCATCTGTTCCTAATGTCCCTGCGACCCAAGCCATAAGAGCGAAAACACCGAACGGCGTTAATTCCATCACGATCATAGTGACTTTTTGCATCACTATTGCACCGCTATCAAAAATCTTTGCAACAGGCTCGCCTTCTTCTTTGGCCATTAATATACCAATGCCAATTAGCAGCGCAAAAACTATGAGCGGTAATACGTCCACATTGGCCATTACCTCGACTGGACTTTGCGGAACCAGAGCAATAATTCTCTCTGTCCAAGCTAAATCTGTGGGCGGAGGTATATCACCTTTGGATGGAATTTTGTCTGGATCAATGCCAGCGCCTGGTTTTAATAGTGTGCCAATCGCTAAACCTAACCAAACGGCAATTTGACCCGTGATGATGAATAATATCATCGCTCTCCCGCCGACCTTGCCAAGCTTACGAATGTCACCAATGGCGGCAACACCTGAAACTAATGAGAAAAATATAAGTGGAACAACCAGCATTTTTATTGATGCTATAAAGAAAGAGCCGATCCATTTAATTTGTTCTGCATCTGGCCCCCACCATAAACCCAGAATAACGCCAAGTATCAATGCAGCAATAACGCGCTGCCAAAGGGGGATATTGAACCAAAATGCAAACATGAAGTGCCTCTCTTTATGGGTAAGCGGTGATGCTATGCGAATATTTTTTACAGGGCAATCAAAAAGGCATATACATCAAATTGAGAGCATATTTTGAGTATTGCAGCTTTGATTAAAAGCAATTTTAATAGAGCAATTCGCCAATGGCATGAATGACAAGACCAACCAATCCGCCCACCAATGTCCCATTGATGCGGATGAATTGTAAATCGCTGCCCACAACATTTTCTATGCGGCTGGTCAGGGTGATAGCTTCCCATCCGCCAATTGTGTCGGATACTAATGTCACAATTTTATCGCCATAATTTTCGGTTGTGCCAACAATGGCA
Organism: uncultured Sphingorhabdus sp.; assembly: GCA_947492905.1. GTDB lineage: Bacteria > Pseudomonadota > Alphaproteobacteria > Sphingomonadales > Sphingomonadaceae > Sphingorhabdus_B. The sequence continues at coordinate 1,278,493 of CANLOL010000001.1, forward strand.
CGTCGCGCAAATCGGTTAATTTGTTTTTTCAAATGCTCATCTTTTTGTAGTGAGCTTCCTAATTTTGTCAAAGCCTCGCCAAATTTCCCAGCCATGGCAGCATCAGGTTCGCGTGCGGCATTCAGCAATCCTTGCCGCCCTTTTTGCCATAGGCTATCCATCCATTGCGCCATAGCAGGGTTAGCCAGCAATTCTTTTTTCCAAGCATCTACTTTTTTCTGCATTGTCTTTTGATGTTGCAGATCATGCGCAAGCTTACGAATGCCTTCTTCGCCTTTCTCACGCAGAGGGTGATCGGGGTCTTGTGCCATATCGGTGAGCAATTTGCTCAGCCCATTGACTATGGCATCGGCCAGCCTGTCATCCAATCCTGTCCAGCGCATGATTGTATTGGCGCGTTCCTCGACCATTTTACGGATCATATCTTCATTGCTATTCAGCGTTTTAGAAGCCCATTTCACGACGCTATTTAATATTGGTTTGTGGCGCCCTTCTTTTATCATCGCTTCCAGCAATTGGCCCAATAATGGTGCAAGATTGATATTCTCTAGCTGCTCGCGCATAGAATCTTTGGCAATTTTTCCTAGGCGTTCATCATCTAAGGATGCCATTATATCGCCTATCAAGCGCGATGCGCCCATCCGCATCCGGCCTTCGCCGCCATCGGGGCGCATCAAAAATTTACCAGCAGCGCCAGCCACATCCATATGCCGAACTTTGCGCGCGACGATCCGTGTGGTGAGAAAATTGCGCCGTAAAAATCCTGCTAATGTCTCGCCAATGCGATCTTTATTTTTGGGAATGATGGCGGTGTGCGGTATAGGTATGCCTAAGGGGTGACGAAATAATGCCGTGACTGCAAACCAATCGGCCAATCCGCCCACCATGCCAGCCTCTGCAAAGGCGCGCATAAAGCCCCAATGACCAGCATATTGTTTTTCCATATGGTTGCCGATGACAAAGATAATCGCCATTAACACCAGCAATGCCGTCGCGATAATCCGCATTTTCTTAAGCTCAACATCGCGCTGTTGATAGCGTAATGCCGATAATTCTTTATGCGATAAGGATGTTATATCTTCAGTCACTTATGCTGTTATAGTCTAATAATACGCACTATGCCAAATGCTTTATTCAGCAGGTTCTATATTGCCGCCCATTTGTCTTTGTTTATCACTATCGCTATCGCCTGGTCTATAAGTTAGCAATTTCTTGCGCAGCCACGGGCCTGTCCGTTTTTCAACACCATCAGCAAGGCTGAAACCAGCGGGTACAATTAACAATGTTAGCAGCGTTGAAACGATCAATCCGCCAATCACCACAATACCCATTGGCGAACGCCAAGCGCTATCGCCTGATAATGATATAGCGGTTGGCACCATACCCGCCGTCATGGCTACGGTTGTCATTACAATGGGCTGTGCCCGTTTTTGCCCTGCCTCTATGATAGCGGTATATTTTTCAGTACCACGCGCCATTTCTTCGATAGCAAAATCAATAAGCAAGATTGAGTTTTTACTGACAATCCCCAGCAGCATCAGCACGCCGATTAACACGGGCATAGATACCGGTTGGCCAACTGCCCAAATAAGCGCGATTCCGCCCAACGGTGCCAATGCGAGCGAACACATATTCACAAGCGGTGACATGAGGCGTTTGTAGAGCAATACGAGAACCGCAAAAACGGTCAAGACCCCAGAGATAAGCGCGATTAAGAAGCTCTCCGCTAATTCAGCTTGCCATTCCGCATCGCCAAAGGGGCGCGTTGAGATGCCGCTAGGTAGATCTTGCATGATAGGTAATTGGTCTATCTGCGAACGTGCTTCGCCCGATGCTACTCCATCGGCCAAATCGGCCCCGATGAAAATACGGCGCGTTTGGTTATAGCGCTGAATAGCGGTTGGGCCTGAACCAAAACCGATTTCAGCCACTGTTCCTAACGGTACGGATGCGCCACTGGCCATTTGTACGGGCAGATTATTGATTGTGTTTATGTCTTGGCGCGAATCTTCATCCAAGACAACACGAATTGGGATTTGACGATCAGAAAGCGAGAATTTAGCAGTGTTCTGGTCAATCTCGCCCAATGTTGCAATACGGATAGTTTGACTTAAGGCTGCAGTAGTAACGCCCAATTCAGAGGCCAAATCGCTGCGAGGTGTGATCAAAATTTCTGGACGTTGTAAATCAGCATTAACGCGCGGAGCTTTAATAGTTTTGAGGCTCTCCATTTGCTCTGCTACTTTTACAGCGGTTTCTTTTAATAGGTCTGAATCCGATCCTGTGAGCATGATAGAAAGGTCTCTACCTGTTCCATTGCCGCCGCTTTGCGATTGGAAACGAACCCGCGCATCGGGTATTTGCTGTAATTCATCATTCAGGTCTTTTTCAAATTCCACCGATGTTTTTTCACGATCTTCATTCAATGTCATAAAGATTGTCGCTGCGCCCTCGCGTACATTTTGCAGGGCAATTTTAACTTCGGGTTGTTCGACCATAATAGCGGTCACTTTGGTCGCAACCTCTTGGGTTTCCTCTAATGTAGTACCAGGAACCATTTCAATTTGAACGCGGCTATTATTCTCATTAATGGTTGGTTGGAATTGACTGGGGGTAATGGCGAACAAAACAATGGTAAGAATGAAAGCCCCAAAACCTATGCCCATCATCCAAATTCGATGATCAAAAATAAGGCTAGCAAGTTTAGTGCCAAAGCCAGTCTTATTATCGCGCCTTCTATTGCGATTGCGATATGCAACCGCTGAATCTGTATTAATTGTCCATTTCAAAACCTTGGTGTAAAAATCAATCATTGGGCCTTTACCATGTTCCGCATGCCCTTTGGCCTTTAGGAAATAGGCCGCCATCAGCGGTGTTATCATCCGCGCCACAGCCAAGCTCATGAGCACGGAAATCACAACCGTTATCCCAAAGTTTTTGAAAAACTGTCCTGATATTCCGGGCATTAGTCCAACGGGCAGGAATACGGCAACAATACAAAAAGAAGTCGCCACAACGGCAAGGCCGATTTCATCAGCAGCGTCTATAGAGGCTTGATAGGCGGATTTACCCATACGCATGTGCCGCACGATATTCTCAATTTCCACAATGGCATCATCGACCAACACCCCCGCGACTAAGCTTAACGCAAGCAATGACAAAAAGTTTAGGTTAAAGCCAAGCAAATCCATGAACCAAAATGTTGGAATAGCGGATAGGGGAATAGCAACCGCAGAAATGATCGTCGCGCGCCAATCACGCAGGAAGAAAAATACAATGACCACAGCCAAAAAAGCACCCTCAATCATCGCCTTCATAGAGCTGCTATATTGGGTTTTGGTATAATCAACCGTGGTAAATAATTTCGTGAATTTGATGCCGGGATTGGCTTCTTCTATCTCTGCCAATACCTCTACTGCTTCGTCATACACTGTTACATCAGATGCACCGCGTGCGCGCGAGAAGTTGAAGTTTACAACCTCTTTGCCGCGTAATGTATTGATGGAACGCCTCTCACCAAAGGAATCAGTAACAGTAGCTATGTCTGATAATTTTACTGTGCTGCCGCCTGCAATTGGGATAGTAGCCTGAGAAAGTTCAAAGGCGCTATTGCTATTGCCCAATACGCGCACGGATTGACGCGTACCGCCCACTTCGGAGCGTCCACCTGCTGCGTTGATGTTAATCTGCCGTAATATATTATTGACTTGGCTGGCCGATACACCCAGCGCCTGCATCTTACTGGGATCTAATATGACACGAATTTCGCGGTCAACGCCGCCACCGCGATCGACCTCTGCCATCCCATCAATGGCCAATAATCTCTTGGCGATAGTATCATCAACGAACCAGCTTAATTCCTCAATGGTCATATCTGTGGCTTCAGCAGAGAAAATGCCCAAGAAAGCTCCGCCCGCTATATTCACTTTCGAAATGCGTGGCTCTAATATACCAGCGGGCAGGCTGCCTCTTATTTGATCGACAGCATTTTTAACTTCGGCTACAGCCTGATCAGCGTCAGTGCCAATTTCAAACTCAATGAAGGAAGAACTGCTGCCTTCGCTTGCGGTTGAGTTAATTGTTTTAACGCCGTTAATTGAGCGCACAGAAGCTTCTATGCGGTCAGTAATTTGATTAATAATCTCTGTAGGAGCAGCACCAGGCTGAACGATATTGATATTGACAGCTGGAAAATCCACCTCTGGATTGTTCACAACGTCCATGCGGTTAAAGCTTAATATACCTGCTAAAAATACAGCAATAAAGAATACCATCGGTACGACGGGATTACGAATAGACCATGCTGAGAGATTACGAAAATTCATTTATATTGCCTATCCACTGTTCCAAGATGTATTTATCATAAACAGCATTTTATTGCTCTACTACGGGGTTCACTGTCACCCCCTCGCTAAGGAAGCCGCCAGCGCGTAGCACAATTTTCTCATCACCGTTTAAACCCGAAGTGATGATAAGGCCACTGGCCGTAACCGAACCAACGGTAATAGAACGCTTTGTTACTTTATTATCTTTTTCGACAATATAGACAAAACTATCGGTCCCGTCATTTTGAACGGCGGATGTTGGCAATATAGGCGCATTTTGCGTGCCAGCTTTAATGGTGACACTAGCAAAGCCGCCCGGACGCAATGAGTCATCAAATGGAACTGCAATACGCGCCATGCCCTGACGGGTTTGCGGATTGATAGTGGGTGAAATTGCCCAGATATTGCCTTCAAATTCTTCGTCCAATCCCACCGGAACAATAGTCGCAGCTTCACCGACTTGGATCGCTGCTAAATCAACTTCGCTCAGCAATGCACGCAATTCCAATTGACCATTTTGCGCCATACGGAAAAGGTTCGTATTGCCTTGGGAGACAGTTTGACCTTTCTCAACATTACGTTCCAAAATATAGCCTGACGATGGCGCTCTTATGTCAAGGCGCGCCGCGCGAGCGCGTAATTCATTGGCTTGGGCTTGGGCGGCTCTAACGCGGGCTCTAGCAGAATCGCGCGTGGCAATGCGCCGATCCACATCGGCTTTAGAGATAAAACCTCTGCCTATTAATTGCTCGGCCCGTTCCAATTCACTTTGCGCCAATTTAAGATCAGCCTTAGCAATGTCAATTTGAGACATTTGCGCTTCCAATTGTTGGGTTTGCACGGACCTTTCTATGCTGATCAGAGTTTGCCCAGCCTTCACCCAATCACCCGCATCAACATAAACACGCGACACGCGGCCGCCTTCGCCAGTAACGCCGATGGGCACTTCGTTACGTGCTGCTAATGATCCGGTTGCGTTAATCTTAGATGTAACAGGTTCAATCTTTGGAATAATTACGGTTACAGTCTGAGCTTGGTTGACCTCTTCGGGTGGCTCTTCTGTTTTTTCATTGTTTAAGGAATAAAAATAATAGGCGCCAGCAATGGCTGCTAATAGAAGCACAATAGCGATGATGATGAAGAGAGTTTTGCCCGAGCTGCCCTTATTCTCATCATAATATGCTGCGCTAGGCCGTTGACCCAGATTAATCATTCTATCATTCGTAGAGTCAGAATTTATAGCTCTATCTTCGGTCATATATATAGTCCAAAATCATCATGCTGCTGCGCATGTTTTCACAATGTATCAATAATTAAATCACAATACGCTACATAATCTATCGGCAATAGTTTAATAGCGGCAGAAATCGATATTGGCTATTAACTATGCATATCTTGCATAAGCGTGGATGCTCTTAAAATGGATTTGAGTTCGATTAAAGGACTAATTTCTTGGATGAAAGCATAAATTGCTCTAATTTAGTGATAATCACGGACAAAAAAGGCCGCCATAATCATTTAACCTGTGGGTTAGGCCCAACCTGTTGGTTAGACAAATTGATAAGGTTCTGAGATTAGGGCAGCCATAAAAAGCTTAAAAAATATTATTTTATCTTATTTTTCCGCGTTTGATGAAATTAACAATTCCCAAAAGAACAACTGCTCCACCAAAAGCGACCAATAATGTTGTTAAGCTGAATGGGTTATCACGCAAATTATCTGTTCCGCCGGTGAAAAAGCTAAATAGCCAACCGCCCAGCATAGAACCAACACAGCCAACAACTACATTCCAAAAAACACCCATTGATGCATCACGATTCATCACCTTGCTGGCCAGCCAGCCCATGATTCCGCCCATTATTAATGCTGCTATAAATGTAAACATGTTCACTCCCCTTATTGTTGAAAAACAACATTAGCTATATTTTTAGATTTTATCAAACGCGCAAAAATATATTTCTTATTTGAAATCCAAATATTTATATTCCGTGATGCTCAAATTAGGGGATATTCAAATTACGCAGCACTCAGATTGTGGGCTAGTGAGATTTAAACAAAAAAACCCTGCAAAATATGCAGGGTGATTTTAGGGTCGTAAATATATTAAAGCTGATTATCAGCTCAGATTATTTTTAATATTTTTGCTGACGCTCGTATAAATCACGATAATGCTGAATACGTGTGACGCGCAAACCAGGCATACCAGAGCGATCAACGGCACGTTGCCATGATGCAAACTCTTCTAATGTGAGGGTATAGCGTTCACATACTTCGTCAATAGTCAGCAAACCACCGCTAACAGCAGCCACAACTTCGGCCTTACGGCGCACAACCCAGCGGCGTGTTTCCGGTGGTGGCAGTGATTCCAATGTGAGGGGTTCACCCAATGGACCTACTACTTGGCCAGCTTTTATTTTTTGATTCTCGATCATATTACCCTCGGTTGCTTATCGAATTATTATTGGTACGAACAATGTCACCATCGCAGTTTTTACTGTCTAGCCCATAGGATTTTACATTGTTTGAATTGTTTAGGTTAACAGCATCTTCATAATTGACCCCAGTGTCATTATGTGAAGATATTTTATCATCAATATTGGGATTAAATGACCCACTAACAATATCTTGGATCAAATCATCACGGCTATTTGATTTTGGCTGAGCAAAAAATAAAATTCTCGCTTTTATTGCACTCATAGAGTGTAATGTGTTCGAATATAATTTTGCTTCATGAGAAATCTGTAATTTCTTGGCTGTCTCACTGCTTGCTTGACGCGCACTCGCATTGGCTATGATTGATGAACGTATCGCGTCCAAATCAATGATAGTTTTTTGCTCTTGTGAAACAGAGTCGTGGGGGAAATTCATATCCATGACGATTGAACTACGGCAAAGATTATAAATTCTGGTAAAAGACTCTTAAAGAAGACATTAGGGATAGTTAAATTATGTTATCATTTGTAAATGATTTATGTTCCAAAATGAGAAATGCTCACGTAAAACTAGCATTCTTTGGTCAAATGTATAAACGGCAAGCCCTATGAAAAATAAATTTAATAATGTCGATTTTCAGCTTGGAGCTGATTTATCAGGCAAAAAAATTGTTGTTGCTATGTCTGGCGGGGTTGATTCTTCGGTGGTTGCGGCGTTGGCAGCCGCCACAGGAGCGGAAACAATAGGAATCACTTTGCAGCTCTATGATCATGGTGAGGCGGTGAATCGCGCAGGCAGTTGCTGCGCTGGACGCGACATCAGGGATGCAAGGGCAGTATGCGATAATTTGGGTATCGCCCATTATGTGTTCGATCATGAGAGCCGCTTTAAAGAATCGGTCATCGATCAATTTGCTAATGAATATATGGCTGGACGCACGCCTATTCCATGCGTGCAATGCAATATGGGGGTGAAATTTACCGACCTGTTCAAGCTTGCAAAAGAATTGGGGGCAGATTGTTTGGCAACTGGCCATTATGTGAGGCGTATAGACGAAGGACATGGAGCGCAATTACACCGTGCGCTCGATCCCGCGCGCGATCAAAGCTATTTTCTGTTCGCCACCACGCAAGAGCAATTGGACTTTTTGAGATTCCCTTTGGGCGATTTGCCCAAGAGCCAAGTGCGTGAAATTGCCACTGATCTAGGTTTGATAGTTGCGATGAAGCCCGATAGCCAAGATATATGCTTTGTGCCCAATGGTGATTATGCGTCGGTTGTCCGTAAAGTGCGCCCCGATGCAGAAACCAGCGGTGATATAGTGCATATTGATGGAAATATATTGGGACAGCATAAAGGTATGATCCATTATACCGTTGGGCAAAGACGCGGCCTTGATATTGGGGGGCATGCTGACCCTCTATATGTTATCCGATTGGATGCGAAAAAAGGACAAGTGATTGTTGGTCCAAAAGAGGCGCTGGCCGTAAATAGTGCGACCCTAAAGGATATGAGCTGGATTGGCGGCGAACATGATGGTCTATTAAAAGCCAAAGTGCGCTCTATGTCGCGTCCAGTAGATGTACGGCTGGAGCGCCGCGCAGATGGCAGCGCAATATTGTCATTTTGCAATCCTGAATATGGAGTAGCGCCGGGACAGGCTGCTGTTTTATATGATGGTGAGCGCGTGATGGGCGGCGGTTGGATAGAGGAAACGGAATCTGCTTATAATTTGATTGTCAAGCAAGGATTGAAAATTGTATCATAGTAGTACGAAGTAAGGAATTATCCATGCAAAATTTTAACTCTATTCTATTGTTAACACTCCCATTAGCATGGTTTATATTGTATAATTATGATAAATCTATAATAAATATCATTAACGGTAAAAGATATAAAGAAAACTTAAAGCAAATAGAATTAAAAAATATAAATAACAAGGTATTAAGGTTAATACATGATCTTGCTATATGCTTATTATTTTTTACGATAATCTTATCATTACTAATTTATGAAAATGTTATACTAGGTTCATTAACAGCAATCATATGTATTATGTTGTTAATCGTAAAATCTATGCTATTTATGAAATCAATAGAGAGTAGATAAATAATATATCCTTGATTTTATGGTGATATAAGGCGTTACAAGAAAGAAAACAAACTTTCACAGCGCGTCAATTTCTTCTTCTGTTAATTGAATACAGCCAAATTCTCCGCGATATTCTGCGACGGCTTCTGATAAAAAAGTCACCGATGCGGTCATCCTTTTATTCTCTGGATCATCCGACAGATTTACTATCTCCATTCCAGGTTCAAAATCTTTCTGACAATCCTCTAACTTGCGGCCTTGAATATAGCGGCATGAACACATCACATGTGATGCATAGGATGCCCCAAGCTGCGCATTTCCTTTAAAGCTGGCCATATTATATAAGAGAAAGCCGATTATGACAGCGACAATCAACAGCAATATGATGCCCAATGTGCGCATTTTGCTTTTTTTGGGTCTGTTCAAACTTTCGGTTGCCATAATCTATCCTTGCGGTGATAAAGTGCGATTATGATTAAAAGACCCTATAGTGCAACAGCTTTTTCGGCAAAAGCTAAAATCATCACATTGAGCTTGTGCGCTGTATTATCAGCATGCACAGCCGAAGAAGAAGGCATACCGCCTTTGTTGCCTGAAGCAGAATCAAAAGCATTAGCCGATAAATCAATTATCAATATTGCCGATGATGCAGATGTAAGCGAACAAATTTTATATGAGTCCTTACGTCCATTTTTTGAGCGCGAAGATTTAACCGAAACCCGTGCGATGGTAATTATGCACAGAGGCGAGGTGGTTGCAGAGCGTTATGCAACTGGATATTCGCAAGAAACACCTTTGATTAGCTGGTCTATGGCAAAAACAGTGACGGCCACTTTGGTGGGATTAATGGTCGCTGATGGGCGCTTGGTCTTGGATGATCCAGCGCCTGTTGATGCATGGAAAAGCCCCGGTGATCCGCGCGGTAAAATCACATTGCGGCATTTGCTGCATATGGCATCGGGTTTAGACCATAGCGAAGGCGCGGCTCCTGAAGAGGGCAAGGCAATATATCAAGCCGATACTACGCGCATGCTATTTTTGGATGGGCGCGATAATGTCGCCCTTTATGCAGAGGCTCGGCAATTAGAAGCGCAGCCCGGCGAAAAATTTGAATATAGCAGCGCAACCACCAATATTTTGGCTGATATTATGACCAATATATTGACCGATAGCAAAGACCCTGTGGTGCGCCGTGATGCTATGCTTCGCTTTGCGCGTGGTCGTTTGTTTGAACCATTGGGTATGGAAACAATCGTTCCAGAATTTGACCGCAGCGGCACTATGCTTGGCGGTTCGATGATGCACGCTAGCGCCAGAGATTGGGCTAAACTTGGCGAATTTTTGCGCAACAATGGCTCTGTAAAAGGGGCGCAATTGCTACCAACCAGCTGGACGCGGTTCATGCGCACATCCAGTCCTACCGATCCCGCTTATGGAGGGCAGACTTGGCTTAACAAACCACGTCCCGAGGGGCGTAATCCGATATTATTCGAAGGCCGCGGTAATCAGAATATTTTTGCGATGCTGGGGCATTTGGGACAAAGCGTTATAGTATCGCCCAATCATAAGCTCACTATAGTGCGGTTAGGGCGAACATTGGATGATCGCACACGACCCATTTATGAACAAATGGAACAGGTGATTGCGCAATTCCCAGAGAGTTGATATTCTATGAGGTACGGTCTTGATGTTAGTTAAAGGTTGAAAACACCTTCGATTATCAATGCGCATGTCCCGCCGAGCCAGACGGTGTCTCCGTCTATGGAGCAATTTAAGTAACCACCGCGCATACTAGCTTGATGGGCTTTGAAATTATCGCGGCCCAATTTATCCGTCCAATAGGGGGTTAACACGGCATGGGCGCTGCCAGTCACACTATCTTCATTGACGCCAGCCCCTGGCACAAATACGCGGCTAATCACGTCATAATCATCATCAGCGGGAGCGCTGCAGATGAATTGATCGTCACCGCCAGCGGAAATTAAAGCAGGAAAATCGGGGCTTAGCGCGCGCACTTGATCTGCATTTTCATAAATGCATAGATTATATCCGCCTTCATTATAATGAAATTCTGTTGGTAATAGTCCGCCTTTATCAAGCGATGATATCCAATCGGGCATTTCGGCAGGAGCAGGGCGATAAGAGGGCAAGCCTACCGCATAGCCATTACCCTCTCGTTTCACGGATAATATACCGGCTTTGCGTGTCCGAAAGGTGATGCAATCTAAATCTGGGTCTTGGTTTAATAAAAGAAAACCGCTCGCCAATGTAGCATGGCCGCACAATGCAATCTCTAAACCGGGCGTGAACCAGCGCAATTCATAATCGGCTGCACTGCTATTATCGGGAATGAAAAAGGCGGTTTCAGCAAAATTATTTTCTTCGCCAATCGCTTGCAATATAGCATCATCTAGCCATTCATTCAGCGGCATTACTGCGGCTTGATTGCCTTTGAATGGGCCATTACCAAATGCATTAATGTGAAAATAGGGGAGTTTACTCATAATGGATTGCTTTCTAGATTTTGTAATATGCTATGAAGGTTTAAGGATAGAGCATCCCGCGTGACCATGCATCGCCATCACGCTCAAACAACCAACGTTCATGCAGCCTAAATTCGCGGTCCATCCAAAATTCTATTTTTTTAGGATTTACCAAAAAGCCAGACCAATGGGGCGGGCGCGGCACTTCTTTGTCAGCATATTTTTCTTCAAAGCTATTGAAGCGCTCTTCAAAAGTCTCTCTATCGGCTAGGGGGCGTGATTGCTCAGATGCCCATGCTCCCAATTGTGAATTGCGCGAGCGCGATGCAAAATAGGCATCTGCAACTTTATCATCCACGGGTGATATTGTGCCTTCAATGCGGATTTGACGGCGCAAGCTTTTCCAATGGAATAACAGCGCGACTTTGCCCGTGCTTTCAATCTCACCTGCTTTGCGGCTTTCTAGGTTGGTGTAGAAAATAAAGCCATCTTCGCTATGCCCTTTTAACAATACCATGCGGGTTGAGGGCTGGCCATCGGATGCTACTGTGGTGAGCGCCATAGCATTATGATCATTAATCTCAGAGGATTTTGCTTCATTTAACCATTGATCAAAAAGAGAGAATGGGTCGGCGTTTTGCATATTAGACATGATATTTGGTAAGCCCTAAGAAATGATTATGATGCCTTAGTCCTGATTATCTTTGCGCTCAACCTATATCATAATATTTGATAATCCCGATTATCCTCTATTTTGGGGTTGCGATGACCATTTTTTGACCATAATTAGCGATGCTGGATTGAAATTATCTATACCGCTGCTGATATTAGTGTATTAACAGGGTAAAACGGAAGAAATATGTCAGACCTATATTCCATATTGGGCGTTTCAAAAAGCGCAGACGAGAAAGCTATTAAATCGGCTTATCGCAAGCTTGCTAAAGAATTGCATCCCGATAAAAATAAAGACAATCCAAAAGCCAGCGAGCGTTTCAATCTGGTGACGCGCGCTTATGATATTTTATCGGACAAACAAAAACGCGGACAATATGATCGCGGGGAAATCGACAGCGATGGTAATCCGCGTGCGCCAGCGGGTTTTGGCGGATTTGGCGGCGGGCCTAATGCGGCCAGTGCCAATGGTTCGGGCTTTGATTTTGGCGGCGGTATTGATTTAGGAGATATGTTTGAGGGGCTTTTTGGCGGTGCTCAGTCCACACGTCCGCAAGCTGGTGGAGCAGGGTTCGGCGCACAGCAAAGAGCACGTCCTCCGGCAAAAGGCGCGAATATAGCCTATCAGCATTTGGTATCCTTTACCGATGCGGCAACCTTAACACCGCAGCGCATTACATTGAATGATGGCAAAAAAGTCGAAATAAAGTTGCCGGCTGGCGTTGTTGATGGCACGCAAATCCGCCTTACGGGTAAGGGGCATCCTGGAGCTGGTGGTAATGGCGATGGTATGGTTTCGTTAAAAATTGGCAAGCATCCCTATTTTGAGCGTGATGGTGATAATATTCGCCTTGATCTGCCCATTACATTGAAAGAAGCTGTGAACGGCGCAAAGGTGAAAGTACCAACGGTTAGCGGCGCTGTCTGGCTCACGCTGCCAGCAGGAACTAATGGCGGAACGGTGATGCGCTTAAAGGGCAAAGGCTTTACCAAAAAAGGCGCAAAAGATGTTCGCGGTGATCAATTGGTGACGATTATGATTCATATTTCATCTGATGATGAAGCCTTGAAAAAATTTGTCGATACGATGCCCGATAATGACAATATTAGATCGGATATGGGTGTCTGATCCGTCGCCATTGACCCCAGAAGCGCGGGCAAAAAGAGCCTCGCTCTTGGCCAGTGCCGAACAGAAAACCAATAATGACTTAATAGAAAGCGAAGATAGATGGTTTCATAGGCTGAAACCACACGATCAAATTATTGAGATATTAAAACGTGTGGTAACAGGCGTTTATAACGAAGGCTTTGTGCATGCGGGCAATTTTGCCTATTTATCATTATTGGCTGTATTTGCTTTTTTTATAGTTGCGGCAGCAATTGCTGGTTTATTTGGGCAAACCCAATCTGGTGTCGAATTAATTCAAGCCTTTTTTCAGACTGTACCTCCGCGCGTCGCAGCCGCTTTGAGCGATCCTATCGAGAGCGCGATGACCGCGCGAAGCGGCCCTGTGTTGTGGTTTAGCGCGGCGGTGGGGTTATGGACAACGACGAGCTTGATTGAAACCATTAGGGATATTTTGAACAAATCCTATGGAACGGAAGCATTAAGGCCATTTTGGCATTATCGCCTTAGTTCAATTGCCATTGTTATATTGGCCGTTATTTTTGCGATGCTAGCCTTTAGCGCCCAAGTTATAGTGAGCGCTTTAGGTGAGTTTTGGGATGAAATATTCCCCAGTGATATTGCGCTGCCAACGATTATTTCTGTCGGACAATTGCTGCCATTTTTATTGTTATTTTTAACAATCTATATCTTGTTTAAAATGCTTACCCCAAGTAAATATAATAAAAATTACCCCAAATGGCCGGGTGCAGTATTGGTGAGTATATGGTGGCTTATTTGTACCAATATTTTGCCATTATTTCTATCTAAGATGGCAAATTATGATTTAACATATGGGAGCCTTGCCGGTGTGATGGTTGCTTTAATCTTTTTCTATTTAATAGGATTAGGAATGGTAACAGGAGCGCAATTAAACGCGGCTTTGGCAAATACAAAAGATGATAATGATTTTTAAAAGAGAAAATGAATTGAACGGGAGTAAATTATGGGTGGATTAATGGCTGGCAAACGCGGGTTAATTATGGGACTCGCTAATAATAAGTCATTGGCTTGGGGAATTGCAAAACAGCTTGCCGATCAAGGCGCAGAGCTTGCATTTTCATATCAAGGAGAGGCTTTGGAAAAGCGCGTTGCTCCGCTCGCGGCTGAGCTAGGAAGCGATTTGCTGATTGATTGTGATGTGTCCGATATGCAGGCTTTAGATGCAGCCTTTGAACAATTACAATCGCGCTGGGATACGATTGATTTTGTTGTTCATGCTATTGGGTTTTCCGATAAAAATGAATTGCGCGGCAAATATGTGGATACCAGTCTCGAAAATTTTCTGATGACGATGAATATTTCCGCCTATAGTTTAGTCGCAGTTTCAAAGCGCGCTGCGAAAATGATGCCAAATGGTGGCAGCATTGTGACGCTTACCTATTATGGCGCTGAAAAAGTGATTCCGCATTATAATGTGATGGGCGTAGCCAAAGCAGCATTGGAAACGAGTGTGCAATATTTGGCCAATGATTTGGGGCCAGATAATATTCGCGTCAATGCTATATCAGCTGGGCCGATTAAAACATTGGCAGCATCGGGCATTGGGGATTTCCGCTATATTATGAAATGGAATGAATTAAATTCGCCGTTGCGCCGGAATGTGACGATCGAAGATGTTGGCGGGGCAGGACTATATTTCTGTAGCGATATGTCCAGCGGCGTTACGGGTGAGACGCACCATGTTGATGCTGGCTATCATACCGTTGGTATGAAACAAGAAGATGCCCCTGATATTGGTCTTGATAAAAATTGACCCATCAATAATGTGATATAGTAATTAGGTGCCATTGATTAGGCGCTAATGCTTGACGAATCTCTCAATAAGCCGCAATCAATAGCTCTGCATCTTATTGAGATGTTCGCGCATTAGGATATTTTATGAGTTATAACAGCTTTGGGCATTTGTTTCGCTTTTCCACATGGGGAGAGAGCCATGGGCCTGCTATTGGTGCAATGGTTGATGGAACGCCGCCCGGATTAGAATTGAGCGAAGCTTATATTCAACCCTTTATGGATGCGCGCAAACCTGGACAGTCTAAATATACGACCCAGCGCAAAGAACCTGACCAAGTCAAAATTCTCTCTGGAGTGTTTGAAGGCAAAACCACAGGGACCCCTATTTCGCTAATGATTGAGAATGTCGATCAACGCAGCAAAGATTATAGCGAAGTGGCGAAATCCTATCGCCCCGGCCATGCCGACTATAGTTATGATGCCAAATATGGTTTTAGAGATTATCGCGGCGGCGGGCGCTCCAGCGCGCGCGAGACCGCATCACGGGTGGCGGCTGGCGCAGTTGCGCGGCTTATTATATCAGAAGTAGATGTGATCGCCTATGTGTGCGAACTTGGAGGTGATAAAATTGATCCCGCCAATTTTGATGCAGCGCAAATATCGCAAAACCCATTTTTCTGCCCCGATGCTCAGGCTGCAAAGCGCTGGGAAAAATTGGTTGATGATGCGCGAAAAGCTGGCAGCTCGCTTGGCGCTATTGTCGAATGCAGAGCATCGGGCGTTCCCGCAGGATGGGGTGCGCCTCTATATGCCAAATTAGATAGCGAATTAGCTTCGGCGATGATGAGCATTAATGCGGTAAAAGCGTTTGAAATTGGCGCAGGTTTTGAAGCTGCTCGGTTAAGCGGTGAGAGCAATGCCGATCCGATGCGTCCCTCTGAAAATGCCGATAATCCAGAATTTTTAGCGAATAATGCAGGCGGAATTGCTGGCGGTATTTCCACAGGACAAGATATAATCTGCCGCATAGCATTTAAACCAACCAGCAGTATTTTAACGCCCGTTGATACAATTGATAGCGATGGTAATGCCGCGCAAATCAGCACAAAAGGGCGGCATGACCCCTGTGTCGGCATAAGAGGTACACCCGTTGTCGAAGCGATGATGGCGATAGTATTGGCTGATCAAAAAATGATGCACAGGGCACAGTGCGGATGATAGCAAAATGATAATGATAGGTGCTGTTTATGCTTGATGCTATTCGCTCTATAATAGCTGAATATCAGGCCTTTATTGGTCTAGCCATTTTGGTTTTATTATTCGCTGGTTTCATTATGGAGCGTTTCCCAGCGGCTGTGGTCGCTATTTTGGGTGCCTGTGGTTTCCTATTTTTGGGCATCATAGATAGCGATGCTATGTTTGGCGTATTTTCCAATACAGCGCCTATTACGATCGGCGCGATGTTCATATTATCGGGTGCTTTGCTGCGCACAGGTGCTATTGATGCGGTGGCTGGTTTCATCATACGGCGCGCTAAGAAAAATCCGAAACTCGCTGTAGCAGAAATGTTTTTGGGCGGCTTCGTTGCATCAGCCTTTATGAATAATACCCCTGTGGTAGTGGTGATGATACCGATTATATTACGTCTTGCCAGAGTGACAGGCATATCAGCCAAAAAACTGCTTATCCCATTGAGTTTCATATGTATTTTGGGTGGTACAACCACGTTGATTGGTACATCCACCAACTTAATCGTCGATAGCGTAGCGCGTGATAATGGCCTAGATGGCTTTGGGATATTCGACATCACGCCCTATGGTTTGGCGGCGGCCTGTGCAGGCACGATAATGATGATATTATTTTCGAGCTGGTTGTTGCCCAAAGATGATGTGGGATTAGATTTTACCGATGATAATGAAGCAACATTTTTAACCGAATTGGAAGTGCGCAATGCCTCGCAAGATATCGGTAAGAAAATATCAGAGGTCGCTGCATTAAAAAGGCCCAAGATACGCATGACCGCGCTCAAGCGCAGCACACAATTCATACGCCATGACTTAGAAGAGCAAATATTAGAGGCAGGCGATAGAGTTGTTGTGCAATTGGACGTTGCAGAATTATTATCGCTGCGTTCCTCCACGGATTTCAAAATTGGCATCGTCAGAAAAGGCGATGTTGGCGCTATGGGCGAAGCTTTGGTGGAAGCCACAGTTTCTACAAGCCATCCTGCTATCGGTAGTAAATTAATCGATATACCATTTTTATCGAACCCCAATTTACGGATATTGGGCTTGACCCGCTATCGCAACTTGCCGCGCAGTGATTTGCCCAATGCGCGCATTCATGCCGCCGATAGGTTGATCGTTACGGGCAGCAAAGCCGATATTCAAACCATGTATGAAAACCCCAATCTATTTGGTGTTGGGGATACAAAGGCGCGCGCATTTCGGCGCGATAGAGCACCAATAGCCATTGGCGCGCTTATCATGGTTGTGGTTTTATCGGCTTTGGGCGTTTTGTCGCTCGCCGTTTCCGCTATCTTAGCAGTGGGCGCTATTCTTTTTGCACGCTGTATAGATGCCGAAGAGGCATGGAGTTCTATTGACGGCAATGTATTGGTATTGGTTTTTGCAATGCTAGCGGTTGGCGTTGGATTACAGCAAGCTGGCAGTGTGGATTTATTGGTATCAACCATGACGCCGATATTGATTAGTTTACCGCCATGGGCGTTAATTGCTGCGGTTTATATATTCTCTGTCATTATGACCGAAATTGTCACCAATAATGCTGTGGCCATTATCATAACGCCGATTGTTATCACATTGGCACAAAATATAGGAATGGCACCAGAGCCGCTTGTCATTGCGGTTATGTTTGCTGCATCGGCCAGTTTTGCTACGCCCATTGGCTATCAAACCAACACGCTGGTATATGCGGCTGGTAATTATCGTTTCACAGACTTTTTCAAGGCTGGTATTCCATTGACCGTCGGCGTTGGTTTCACCACCTGTATGATGATTGCCCTATTGCATTAAACAATAGCCTATCAAATAACAGTCTTGCGTAGCGCTTTCTCTGTAAAGGCTGCATCTGCATCGACATTACCGATGATGGCAATATCGCCATTTTCATCGCGGCGGGCGACAAGGACAATAAATTCCTCGCCTTCGCCTGAGAATTCCTCAATGCTGCGCGCTGGCGCATTGCGTAATGCTTCGCGCGGATCAACGGGAAGTGCAATTTCTTGCTCGCCATTATCAATCTTTTTGGCTAGGCGCTCTGCTTTCACCATCGCTTTTAAACCGCCATCAAAAGTCGATAGCATTTTGGCCATGCCGCCCATTTCGGTTTGACTGCGCTTGGCATAGCTCATTGCGGAAGCAATTTCGGTGATGCGTGTTTTGTCGTAATTTGTTCCGAAAATCAATTTAACGATCGGCGTCATTGGCGCGCGTTCTTGAACTTTCAAGCCAGAATCTTCTAAAATCATCTGATAATCATCAGCATTATCCTCGGCAATCAAAGCAAAATCATAGGCTCTGCTAATGGCTTGATATAATGTTTCTCGGCTACGAGCATCTGCATGTTTCGCATTATCAGCAGAGCTGCGCGCGGCATGCAACCAATCGGCTAGGCTATCGCTCATACTCGGCTCTTGCTCAACCATATCGTCTATGGTCACTTCATTAGAAATGCCCATCTCTTGCTGGTCTAATATTTCATCTTTATTAGAGCTAGCCGCTATAATAGTGCTGGTTGGAGCATCGGCCCAAACTGAATTTGTATCGATATGCTCAGGCGCATCTTGCAGTGCATTGCTGACTTCTAATTGCAATTCATCGCTCAGCTCTTGCGGCACGCCTTCTTTCCAATTGATTAAACCATAGATAAAATCAATCGTATCATCATCGGAAGAATAGGGCAGCAATATGCCGCGATACATAATATTAATACCTCTTTCGTTCACAAATTCTGCTTCAAACCCAATGGGCGCGCGATTGGCGATAATTTGCAGATAATGATCCGTAATACGCGATAGCAGCGAACGGGCGGGCACTTGGTCTAAATAGGTAACTTCTTCTGATAGAGCGCATTCTGCGCGCAATTTATCACCCACATAGGCAATGGATGGGTTTTCTATACCAGAGGTGAAATCCAATAATACACCATAAGGGGCGAAATCTTCATTCTCTTCTGGGACTAAATCTTCGATGCTTGGATAATTATTATCGCCCAATTGATCAGTCCAAAAATTATAAGCGCGCACTTGTAATCGGCGCTCATCCCCTTGGATGACGGGCGGCGTTTCCATATTTACATCTTCTTGATCTTCATAGGAGATATATTCTGAGCCATCTAGGTTATCGGTCAAATTATCGGACAGCGCGCTGTCCAAATCATTGTTAAATGGCCCTGATGTCCTTACATTATCCATCGTGTAATCCTTAATATTCCTAAGAAATTCATATCATTTGTAATATTCAATATCCTTAATGCATCTCATATGGTTAATTTATCGTAAAGGAGCGCGAATTATTTCATACTATTTCTAGACCTTTCCTTAGCGAATAGGGCAGAAGGTATAATGAAGGACATTATGATGCGATGCGCGATATCAATATTGATAAACTAATGGCTTGAAACTATTTGCGACTATGGTATCTGCCAGCGTCTAAACTTTATTATAGTTTGGCCGCTTTAGCTCAGGTGGTAGAGCACATCATTCGTAATGATGGGGTCAGAGGTTCGAGTCCTCTAAGCGGCACCATTTATATGTTCGCAATCGTCCATAAAAGCTTGCAAAAAACCCTAAAAACCTATATATTTAACGAATATTGGCCGCTAGCGTCCGCCATTGTTCGTGAGCAATCATTAATTATTGGGGGCCACCTTGGGGGCCATTGTCAATCGATAAGATAGGAGTGGCCCCCAGTCATGGCATTAACAGATTTGAAGATAAAGAGCGCGAAGCACGGTGCAAAGCCAATTAAGCTATTTGATGATCGTGGCTTGTTCCTATTATTGCAGCCAAGCGGGGGCAAGTTATGGCGGCTTAAATATCGCATATTGGGAAAAGAGAAGAAATTATCCCTTGGTGTCTATCCTGATGTTTCATTGAAAGAGGCCCGCAAGAGGCGCGATGATGCTAGAACATTGCTAGCCAATGGCGTTGATCCGTCAAATGCAAAGAAAGAGCGAGAGCAATCTGAGAAGCGAGATGCTGCCAATACTTTCGCAGCAATAGCAGATGAATTTATTGAGAAAACATCAAGAGAAGGCAGGGCAGCAGTCACCATCAAGAAAACACAATGGCTATTATCTCTCATGAAGGTTGATATCGGTAGTCGCCCTATCAAAGAAATTACGCCAGCAGAATTACTCACTTGTTTGCAGAAAGTGGAATCTAAGGGAAATTTGGAAACTGCGCGCAGGATGCGATCATTTGCGGGACGCGTATTTCGATATGCAGTTGCAACATCAAGGGCAGATTCTGATCCATCTGCATTATTGCGCGGTGCATTAGTGGCCCCCACTGTAAAACATCATAGTGCTATTTTGGAACCGAAAGCAGTTGGGGAGTTATTAAGAGCGATAGATGGATATTCTGGACAGCCTTTGACATGTCTTGCTCTAAAATTAACTCCACATTTATTTGTTCGTCCCGGTGAATTAAGGCGCGCAGAATGGCAAGAGTTTGACCTTGAAAAAGCGATATGGACGATACCAGCCGAGAAAATGAAAATGCGCGATCCGCATGTCGTTCCTCTATCAAAGCAATCGCTTGAATTATTGGATATTGTCAAATCCATTAGTGCAGGGCAGCAATATATATTTTCATCGCTCTATCCGGGCAATCGCCCTATGTCAGAAAACACCATAAATGCTGCGCTTCGGCGGATGGGTTATTCAGGAAAAGAAATGACGGCTCATGGCTTTCGCTCTATGGCTAGCACGCTTTTAAATGAGAGCAGTAAGTGGAATCCAGATGCTATTGAAAAAGCATTGGCGCATAAGGATGGCAATTCTATTCGCGCAGCCTATCATCGCGGCACTCATTGGAACGAGCGCGTTGAAATGGCACAATGGTGGAGTGATTATTTGGATGGGCTGAGAAGAAGTTAAGTCAAAGGACATTAAACCGAAATTGGCGATCACATTATTATCACAAGGCATCACGGCCTAATAAAATTTAACAAATGTGGACGCTATGGCCAATCATAGTGTTAACCCATAACCCAACTAAATGATCGGCGCGGACAAGAAGGTGTGAGCGCATCTGATCCCAGACTATCGCTTCAACAATAGATTATAAAAGTCATCTATAGGCTTGTGTTAGTATTGACGATTGGTGTTGAGCGCGTAAAGCTATATATAATAAGTTATAGGAAGATATTATGAACCCAAATTCCGAATCTACAGAAGATATTGAAGGTCATGAGACTAGTAGCTCAGAATTAAATTTAGGTGATTACCCTCTAGACGACGTAATGGTCCGTAGTGAGGTTCGTACAGTTGCCGAGACTGTGAAACGGATAGAATCGGGACGGTTCATGATGGACCCTGACTTTCAGAGAGATTTTGTCTGGTCTACGGATAAACAATCGAAATTAATTGAGAGTTGCGTAATGCGCATTCCACTTCCTGTTTTTTATGTCGCTGAACTTATTGATGGCAAAGTTGCTGTTGTCGATGGATTGCAGAGATTAAGTTCTTTTAGGTATTTTCTGTCTGATAAACATAAGCTTACGGGATTAGGGAAAAACCATCCTTTACTTGGTAAAAAGTTTTCTGAATTACCCCTTAACCTGCAAGAACGGATTGAAGATACTCAAATAACATTATATATTTTAGATAAAAATGCACCAGATAGAGCGCGCTTAGATATATTTGAACGCGTTAATAGTGGTGAAGTTCTATCTCGACAACAAATGCGCAATGCTATTTACAATGGCCCTGGTACAAGATGGTTAGCAGATATGGCAGACAATATAAATTTTAAAACTGCTACAGGTGGATCTTTAAATCCCAAAACTATGCGCGATCGTGAAGCAATTAATCGATTTGCAGCGTTTCACCTTTTAGGATTTAAATCCTACACTAAGGGGGATATGGATGAATTTCTTGCAGAAGCTCTGCGCCAAATGAATAAGATGGATAATGAGAAACTAGAACAAATGAAGAGAGATTTCATTGGTTCTATGAAGATAAATAAAGCAATCTTTGGCAAGCATGCATTCAGAAAATCACTGAGAGAGAATTCAAAAAATGCATCGAGAACTACTCTAAATATTTCTTTATTCGATGTTATGTCCACTTGCTTTGCCCCATCTAAATTAAATCTAGACAACGAAAAATATAATCTAGTCCACAAAACTATGTCTGTTTTATTGAATGATTATGAGTTTGATGATGTCATATCGCGATCAACCAATAGCACAAGGCCGGTGCACACAAGGCATCAGATGATGTCAAATGCCCTGAAGGATTTTACCGAATGAGTATTACATCCATTGAATTAGAAAACTTTAAATGTTTCGAAGTGCTAACTCTACCAACGAGACCATTAACGATATTAACAGGGTATAATGCTGCAGGAAAATCAAGCCTTTTGCAATCGGTTTTACTTTTTTCACAACAACTCAGAAGTAATAATGATGATGGCTACTTTTCATTAAATGGAAAGATGGCTAATCTTGGCAATGCGGGCGATGTGTTTTGCAAGCATTCTAAATCTAAGACAAGAAGTCTAAACATAGCATTTGAGAGTGAGTCCGAAAGGGCGGCAATTCAACTAAGTTCTCAAGACGCGCCCCGAGGCAAACTTATATTCGAAAATTTAAAGTTAGAATGTGATGGCGAAGTAATAACGGTAATTCAAAACCTGAATGAGACTTCAAAAGAGAATGCAAGCCCTCTGATCAAATCTATTAAAGAATGTGTATTCGTAGGCTTAATCCGTCAAAGTCAATCTCAAACCTTTCCTATGCCTCATGACAGTTCAGACAAAATTTGGGATGTTGGCAGAGATGGTCAATATGCGCCTTATATATTAGATATACGCTCTACGGATATAGTAGATCCCGAAAGACGGCATCCAGACGAAACTAGCGAAACTGTCCAAGGGCAGTGTGATGCTTGGCTAAATGAGCTTTTCCCTAAGGCGCGGGTTAACTCCACAGTTATCAGATCAACCGATTTATTAAAGCTTGAGTTTCAAAACAGTAAATCAAGTGGTTGGGTACGACCAGACAATATAGGGTACGGGCTGAGTTATGCATTTCCACTAATTGTAGCATTAATGACTGCGCCTAAGGGGGGAATAATAATCATTGATAGCCCCGAAGCCCATCTTCATCCTAGGGCACAATCTAAGATTGGTCAGATGATCTCCAAAATTGCAGCCTCTGGAGTGCAAATTTTTGTTGAAACCCATAGCGACCATTTCCTCAATGGAATACGAATAGCCACGAAAGATGAAAAAATTCCTGCTCATGATGTTCAAATTTATTTTTTTGGAACTGACACAGATGCTACAGGTATTGAATCTATAAATATAGATAAACAAGGTAATATGAGTCATTGGCCCGAAGGCTTTTTTGATCAGAGTGAACATGATCTATTTAAGCTTGCTGGGTGCTAAAAAATGCGCGCCTTCTTAAACGAGTTAGCACTATCTGAAGCTTGCAGAGCCTCTTCTCAGAAGCAACAGCCACTTATTGACTTGCTATCTTTAAGAGCAAAGCATCCTGAAATTCGGAACTCATTATATTGCTCCAAAGAGCTACGAGCTTATCAGATTGATGGCACCCTAGACATAGACACACTGATTAGACTGTTACCTCGAGATAATAAGCTTAGTTTTCTGCACTGGATGACAAGCAAGGGCCCATTTTTTGATGATGATCGATTAGCCGATCCAGAAACCGATTTATATAATCACAGCAATTCTGACGTAACTCGCCTTGGTTTAGGAGAAGCAGCCGCTAGGACGGTAAATCAAGGCAACAGCTGCGTATTTAGCCCTACCACACAAAAAACAATCAATAATCAGGCCACGCCATTGAAGGTACAGAAAATAAGCAATTCTGAACCAGAAACCTTCATTAATGTATTGAACTACTGGATTACTGAAAAGTTAATAGAATATATTGTGCTATCTAAGCCAGAGGCTAAATCGTGGACAGATTTGATTCATCAAGTAGATGAGAACTTTCCAAATCTATTAATTGGCAATGAATGCTTTAATTCTCTCAAACGTACTCCTTATAACTCGGTGATTTCGAGAGCTATATTGAATAGACTTCATATATTGAATGAAATTGCAAAAGATAGAGATACTTCTGGCAAGCTTTTAACAAGAGCAAACGAACTTTATGAACTACATTTTACGGGAAAAGATCCGCTTTTCAGTGATGAGTCTGATGGCAATAAAACTAAATTTAGAAACGCAATGACTTTTCCTGATCCAACAGGGGGTGGAAAAGTAATTTATTTTTGGCACGGGAAGATAAAACAACAGCAACAACGTATCCATTTTGAGTGGCCGATCCCAAAAGGCGCAAAACGAATAAAAGTTGCATACATAGGACCTAAAATTTCTAGGCGTTAGATCTAAAACAATATTATGCCTTAATTTGTTTCATAATTTTGGCGATAATGTCTCCAGAGGAAGATATTGAAAGTCACTACCTATGGAGTGAGGCCCAGCATTTCTGAATGTTCAAATTTCAACATATGACATATTGTTAAAAATGGGTTGAGTGAAAAATATTTTATTTTAAAATATTTAATTTCATTCTTTTAAAAAATTGCATCTATTTCATAAATAAATATAAGTAGTTTTTGATTAGTATTAGGGGTTAAGAAAATTGCTGACAGGTGAAATACGGAATCAAGTTGATCAAATATGGAATGCATTTTGGTCTGGGGGCGTATCAAACCCATTATCTGTGATCGAGCAAATCACTTATTTGCTATTTATCAAGCGTCTTGATGATTTACATACATTAGAAGAAAATAAGGCTACGACCCTTGGCAGCCCAATGGAACGCCAAATATTTCCTGAAGGCAATGACGATCAGGGGAGGCCATATTCTGATATGCGCTGGTCTCGCTTCAAGAACTTTGAAGCGCGCGAAATGATGGATGTCGTCGCCGATAGAGTATTCCCATTCCTGAGGGGGCTTGGCGAAGAGGGCTCAAGCTTCGGCGAGCACATGAAGGATGCGCGGCTCGGTTTCAGCAACGCAGCGCTTCTCGCAAAAACCGTCGACATGCTCGACAAAATCCCGATGGATGATCGCGACACCAAGGGCGATCTTTATGAATATATGCTAGGCAAGATTGCCAGCGCGGGCACCAACGGACAATTCCGCACGCCGCGTCACATCATTCAGCTGATGGTCGAAATGACCCAGCCTACCCCCAGCGATGTGATTTGCGACCCAGCACTGGGCACGGCGGGCTTTCTTGTGGCAGCGGGCGAATATCTTCGCGATAACCACCCCCAGGCATTGCGGGATGAGAAGTTGCGCCAGCACTTCCATGGCGGCATGTTCCATGGCTTTGACTTTGACCCAACCATGCTGCGCATCGGCAGCATGAATATGACCCTGCACGGCGTTGATAATCCCAATATCACCTATCGCGACAGTCTGGCTGAAGAGCATGGCAGTGATGCAGGCAAATACAGCCTGATCCTTGCCAATCCGCCTTTTGCCGGATCGCTCGATTACGAGACGACCGCCAAAGACCTTCAGCAAATCGTCAAAACGAAGAAGACCGAATTGCTGTTCCTTGCTTTGTTCTTGCGCTTGCTGAAAACCGGCGGGCGCGCAGCGGTGGTTGTGCCCGATGGCGTGTTGTTCGGATCATCGAAAGCGCACCAGGAATTGCGCAAACTATTGGTCGAAAAACACAAGCTTGAAGGCGTTTTGAAACTGCCTTCCGGTGTGTTCAAACCCTATGCCGGCGTGTCCACCGCGATCCTGTTCTTCACCAAGACGGGCGTGGGCGGGACAGAGAATGTCTGGTTCTATGATCTACAGGCCGATGGCTACTCGCTCGATGACAAGCGCAACGCGCTGCTTGATCCGGACAAGCTTGGATCGCTTCCAGCCGCGCAGCCGAGCGAGGAGGACCACGCCAAGAACAATCTGCCCGATGCGCTGACCCGTTGGCTGGACCGTGAAGGCGGCGAGATCGAAAACCCGCGCACGGCGCAAAGCTATTGCGTTTCAAAGGAAGATATCGCTGCCACCGGCACCTATGACCTCTCGCTCAATCGCTACAAGCTGGTCGAGCATGAAGAGGTGACGCACGACAAGCCTGCCGACATCATCAAGGAACTGCGCATGCTGGAGCAGGAAATCGGCGATGGCCTCACCAAGCTGGAGGCGATGCTGGGATGAGTTGGCAATCAGTGAAGCTAAAGGAAGTAGCGTCCATCGAGAGGAATGGCATTGGGCCGGATGCTATTACCTCCGGCACTCAATACCTCGGGTTGGAGCATATCGAGTCAGGAGGCAAAATTCTCGGAGCCGAAACTGTTAAAGCAGGTGATCTTGCTAGTACGAAGTTTCGCTTTAGCAATTGCCATGTACTATTCGGAAAACTGCGGCCCTACTTGGCAAAAATTGCCAAGCCTGACTTCGAAGGCATTTGTAGCACTGACATCGTGCCAATCATGCCCGGACCAGACCTAGATCGATCATTTTTGACCCACTTCTTGCGGCAGCCAAGCATGGTTGAATTCGCCAATTCGCAATCAACAGGCGCAAATCTCCCGCGATTAAGTCCCAAGGCCCTTGCAGAATTTGAACTTCCGCTACCTCCTCTCAACGAGCAGAAGCGGATTGCGGCGATCCTTGATCAGGCGGACGAGCTGCGCCGCAAGCGCCAGCGCGCCATCGACCGCCTCAACCAACTCGGCCAAGCCATCTTTCATGATATGTTTGGCGATCCGGCGACGAACCCCAGAGGTTTCGAAGCATTGCCGCTGGGTGATGCGGTCGAGTTTATTGGCGGATCGCAACCTGCTAAATCTTATTTCTTGCATGAGGATGGACCAGATCGCGTCCGTTTCGTGCAAATTCGAGATTTTCGCTCAGATAAGTATCAGACATGGGTGCCGAAATCGCTAGCAAAGCGCCCTTTTACGGAGGACGATGTGATGATTGGTAGGTACGGGCCACCAGTCTTTCAAATTTTCAAAGGACTGTCTGGAACATACAACGTTGCATTGATGAAGGCGAAGCCGAAGCTGAATCTGACCTCGGACTTCGTTTTCTATCTTCTCCAAGAGCCAAGATTGCATTCATTCGTTGTGGCCAATTCAGAACGGACTGCCGGGCAGTCAGGGGTCAATCTGGACCTGCTTGAAAAATATCCGGCATATGCGCCACCGGCCGACTTACTGCGCGAATTTTCTGATCGCATCGCTGATGTTGACAACCAAGTTCGCGCCTACCGAGAAGCAAAAATGGCAGCGGAGCGTCTGTTCGCTTCCCTCCAACACCGCGCCTTTGAAGGGGAGTTGTAATTATGCGCGGCGAACTCCTGAATGTGTGGGGCAAAGTTTGGTCAGAGGTTTTAGTGAAGCTCTCTAAGCATAAGGATGCTCCAACCGAACTCTTTTCGGAGCTATATCAAGCCATCATCCCTGCTCCAATGATGCCGGCGGAGCCAGATGAGCCGACGCAATATGATGAATATGGTCAGTTAACAGACCCTAATGAGATCGCAGCAGAGGAAGTTTACAAAACAGCAATTGAAAACTTCAACACGGCGCGCTCCCATTATGAACAAGCCGTCTCGGGAAGCACTAAAGCGCGCCAATGGTTACGTACCGAAATGCCTCTGTACATCACTAGTGAGGCCAAAGCCCTGCAAACCTTGGAAGCCGTTCACGCAAAAGTTCGTGACATCAGCGGCGACGAACTGACCAATCGCTATTTCAAACTTGTTGAAGCATTTATCGACAAATATAGTTTGCGCTATGATCTGCGCAGACCATTTTCAATGCATCCAACCTTGCCCGGTATTTTTGCCCGCATGGTGCTCAATCTCAAAGCTGCATCACAAAGCGATGCTCACCTCTCTAGCGCGTTTCATGAGTTTGAAGATGCCTTACGTGATCTGACGGCGGAGCAAACACCAACCAGGATCAAGACCTGTATCGCCAAGCAAACAAATTTTTTAGAAGCGATTGGCCAAATTGCTCCGAATGTGACTGGCAACACACTTGGTCAGATTTGCGATCAAGTCGGCACTTGGCCACATGATCGTATTAAAGACTCCATGAAAAATATGTACGGCTTCGCATCGAACTATCCAGGAATAAGGCATGGTGGCACAGCGGCGAATCAAATTCGCGAGATTGAGATGCGTGATCTCGTCTCCGTTTGCATCGTACTTTTTGGGTTCGCGCCGTATCTAACGGATCAAATCAATTTAGAAGATATTTATACAATTGAGGAGGTCGTATGACTTTATCAGCCGCGCAGATGCATACTATGACAATGCCTGGTCCCATGCTTAAGCGCGGTTTTTGGCTCTATGTTTGGCGCGTAACTGCACCAGAAGGTGAGAAGCTCTATGTCGGTCGCACTGGCGATAATTCAAGTCCTAATGCTGCCGCACCTTATACAAGAATGGGTCAGCATCTTGGTTTTTCAAAGGCACAAAATTCACTTCGTCGCCTTTTGATGGAACAATCAATTCATCCTGAAGAATGTGATAGTTATGAGTTAATTACTTATGGACCAATTTTTCCAGAAGTTAGCAAAAGTAAAAAATTGGATCGGAATCAACTCATGGAACTTCATACTCCATCGCGAAATGCTGTAGGGGCATTGGAGAGAAAACTAGCTAATGAATTAAAAGCTGCCGGCTATGATGTTCTTAATATAGTAAAATGGAAGCATCCATATAACGAAAAATTATGGCATAAAGTAGTTGATGAATTTGCAGTTCATTTTCCTAAGCTTAAGGAGCTAAATAAATGAACCAATTCGCCTTCCTCGAAGCTGAATTTGCCAAGGTCTATGAACTGGCTCGAAAGGCCGAAACATCGGCTCTGTCCGATCCACGCGGGAGCTGTTTTCATGCGCGCTTGGCTTTGGAAAGTGCGGTCAAATGGATGTATGCGAATGACCGCAATCTGCGCTCACCCTATGATACGGCTCTGTCCGCGCTGATCCATGAAGGCACATTCCGCGCACTGGTTGGCAATGCGCTGGTCACCAAGGCGCGGATCATTAAAGATTTGGGCAATGTGGCAGTCCATGAAACCCGCCCTGTGCCAGAGAAGGCTGCGACTGATAGCCTGAAGCAGCTCTTCGATTTCTGTTATTGGTTGGTGCGCACCTATGCGCGGGGTGCCAAGCCCGATCCTGCCGTGGCCTTCTCCATAACTGCGCTTCCTCGTGCAGTGCAAGTCGAAGCCTCCACCTTGGCCAAGCTTCAAGCGATGGCCAAAGAGCGCGAGGATACCGCCAAGGCTTTGGCCGATGAACAGGCCGCGCGGATCAAGAGCGAGGAAGACCGCGTCGCCCTCGATGCGCATATCAAAACACTTCAAGCCGAGATTGAGGCGATCAAGGCCAAGAATGCCAAGGTCGAGGATACGCATGATTATAGCGAGGCAGAGACCCGCGACATCTGGATCGATCGCCTACTGGCCGAGGCTGGCTGGCCGCTAGATCAGGAGCGTGACCGGGAATACCCAGTACAAGGTATGCCCAACCAGTCCAAGCAGGGCTTTGTCGACTATGTGCTGTGGGATGATGACGGCAAGCCGCTCGCCGTGATCGAGGCCAAGCGGACCAAGCGTGACGCGCGCGTAGGGCAACAGCAGGCCAAGCTTTATGCCGATTGCCTAGAGAAGCAGTTCGGTGTGCGCCCGCTGATCTTTTACACCAACGGCTATGAGCATTGGCTGTGGGATGATGCGGCCTATCCGCCGCGTCAGGTGCATGGTTTTCTTAACAAAGACGAGCTGGAGCTGTGGCGTCAGCGCAAGGCTGCGCGGCGGTCATTATCTACCACGAAAATTGATGAGGACATTGCAGGGCGCTACTATCAAACCCGCGCTATTCGTAGGGTGGGCGAGGTTTTTGAGAAAGACAGGCAGCGCAAAGCCCTGTTGGTTATGGCGACTGGTTCGGGGAAAACCAGAACGGTTATTGCACTGATTGATCAGATGATGCGCGCCAATTGGTGCAAGCGCGTGCTGTTTTTAGCGGACCGCGTGGCGCTGGTGAGACAGGCCCATAATGCCTTTAAAGCGCATATTCCCAACACGCCGAGCGCCAACCTGATTGAGCGACACGATAGCAATAATAATGATCACAATGGCGCGCGTGTTTGTGTTGCCACCTATCCCACGATGATGGGACTGATTGATGAAATGCAGAACGGTCAAAAGCGTTACGGGCCGGGACATTTTGATCTCATCGTTATCGATGAGGCGCACCGCTCTGTTTACCGGAAATACCGCTCGATTTTTGACTATTTCGACAGCATGCTTGTAGGCCTGACTGCAACGCCCCGCGATGAAATCGACCGTGACACATATTCATTGTTCGAACTGGAGCGAGGCGTACCTACCGATAACTATGATCTCGAAAAGGCTGTAGATGATGGGTTCCTTGTGCCGCCGACGCCGATATCAGTGCCGACGCGCTTCATGCGTGAGGGGATCAAATATGATCAGCTCTCCGACGTGGACAAGGAAAAGTGGGATCTGCTCGAATGGGAAGGGCAGTTGCCAAAGGGCGATGTTGATCCGGCGGCGCTTAACAAATGGCTGTTCAATGAAGACACCGTCGACAAGGTTCTCGAGCATTTGATGGTGAACGGCCTTAAGGTTGCCGAGGGTGACCGTTTGGGTAAGACCATCATCTTTGCCAAGAACCACAAGCATGCTCAATTCATCGCGGATCGCTTTGATGCAAATTATCCGCACCTCAAAGGGTCATTCGCTCGATTGATCGATTATTCTGTTGAATATCCGCAATCGTTGATAGATGACTTCTCTATACCCGAAAAGCCGCCACACATTGCCATTTCGGTAGACATGCTCGATACAGGCATCGATGTGCCTGAGGTTCTCAACCTCGTTTTCTTCAAGGTTGTCCGCTCAAAAACAAAATTTTGGCAAATGATTGGTCGCGGTACGCGCCTTAGCGAGGGCCTGTTCGGCCCAGGACGCGACAAGAGGGAATTCCTGATCTTCGACTATTGCCAGAATTTTGAATTCTTCAACCAGAACCCCAACTTGAAAGATGGGAAGCCAACGGCTTCATTGACCGAAAAATTGTTTGCATCGAGGGTCGAGCTCATCGGGCATATAGGAGCGATGTCGAAGGAAGAACGGGGCGAAGCCCTGGCCAACCTCGACGGTGATACCCGCAAGCGCCTGTTCGAAGAGGTCAATGGGATGAGCCTTGACAATTTCCTTGTCCGCGCGAAACGCCAACAGGTCGAAAGCTTTCAGGATCGCGCAAGCTGGAACGACATCGGTCTTGACGAGAGAGAGACGCTGATCAACGAAATTGCCGGTCTGCCATCAGCTTTTGAAGACACAGATATTGCTGCCAAGCAATTCGACTACATCGTTTTAAGGGGCCAGCTGGCCTTGCTTCAGAACGATGTGTCCTTTGCCCAATGTCAGGAGAAGATCATCGCGCTTGCCTCCAAGCTCGAAGAGCTCGGTAACGTCCCAATGGTTGCCGCTCAGATGGCGCTGCTTCTTGAAGTCCAGACACAAGAATATTGGACTGAAATTGACGTCTGGACGCTGGAGCAAATGCGCCGCCGCCTTCGTTCGCTCATGAAGCTCATCGAGGGCGATGAAGCTGTCATCATTTACACGGATTTCGAGGATGAGCTCGGGGACGCTACGCGCATCGAGTTGCCCGATGCGGGCGTTGGAACTGATAAGGCGCGGTTCCAAATGAAGGTCCGCCACTTCCTTAACGCTCATGCCGATCACATCACGATCCAGAAACTGCATCGCAACGAGCAGCTGACCCCGCAAGATATAGCGGAGCTTGAACGCATACTGCGAGAAGAGACCGAAGCCAGCGACGACGATATCGCTGCGATCACGAGCGAGGGCGGGTTGGGTCTGTTTATTCGTTCGCTAATCGGCCTTGATCGCGATGCCGCGAAAGACGCTTTTGCGGAGATGCTTGCAGGCCAGAACTTAACCGCAAACCAGATTGAGTTTATCAATCTTGTGACCGATTATCTGACTGAGCGTGGCGCGATGGACCCACGCCGACTGTACGAAAGCCCATTTACCGATCTTGATGATCAAGGAATCAGCGGCTTGTTCCCACAAACGGAAGTGCAGCGGATAGTCCAAGTTCTAAAAGAAGTTAGTGGGAGGGCCGCTGCGTGAGTTTTGCATATTGGCGAAAATGCGACTTTCAGCTTCTTGGAGCTCGTTGATTTAACCAATATAGAAGCTGTGGCGACGGCCATACCTAAACCAGACATTTCACTTTACTATTGCGATGATAATCGCAAAATCGCTTTCGAGAAGGCTTCTGAAGGGCAACGTGCTGCCGCACTACTATTTATGCTTCTCTAGCAGCCAGGTGGCCCCTTAATAGTGGATCAGCCCCAGGGCGATCTGGATAACAAAATCTTATCTGAGCTCGCAGAAAAACTGCACACTGCGAAGCAGCGTCGTCAAATATTTTTCGCCAGCCATAATGCAAATATCGTCGTGAACGGCTCTTCGGAGCTGGTCCTTGGTATGGATGTGACTTCTGACGTGAGACGTGTAATAGCTTGCTCCGGAGCCATCGACATTAAGGAAGTTTGCCAAAAAATTAAGGAGACAATGGAAGGCGGTGAAAAAGCATTCCGAGACCGAAAAGACAAATATGGCTATTAAACTCGAGGATATGAGATTATTAGAGTTTAATCTTATTTTGCTATTCCCTGTCAGATAATCCGCCATAATGGCTCAGCTATTTGCGTGATAAATGATTTAATAGCACAACTCTTGTCGCAACATTGCCTAGCTTTTATAACTCATGTACTTTCAGCACTTACGTACTAAGTGAATGAAATCATTAGTCTTTAATTGTTGTTTTATCTCTGAATCCTGGCTCAAAGTAATTGGGTTTATCCATATTCTCTTTCCTCACTCTTTCTGGCCCAGATTGGAGTAAGAAACCGCATAAATATTTTGCGGGCACATTATGTTTATTTGCATAATTTAAGTTCATGGTCCATTTGGATGTCAGCTGACGATATAGTGATAAATTGCCTGGAAGGCTATTAAATAGAGCGCGAAAGTTATCGTCTTGCTTATCAGGCCGGGTCATTGAACCTGGGCGAACCTTCGCAACAAAAGCTTGTGAATCCCAGTTTTTCCTTTTTTTATAAATTTCTCTTCCAAGCCAATAAATCTCTCTTTGTAGAAAGTTGTGGTGATTTTCATTCACTGTGGATTGTATGTTTTCTCTGGCAGAGCTTAGACGTAGTTTATATTCCTCTGCTATTCTTTTAAGCTGGCTTTTAATAAGTTTGTTTTTGACTTTCCCGTCAACGCACAGCTGATTGCGAGAGTATTTATTTATTTTCATACTCATGAAAAGCTCCAAATTCTGTTTAAGAATATATTATATAATGTCAATGCTTTGCATATACACTTATTGTCATCGATATACAATGACATAATAATCACACTTATTGTCATTGTATATCGATGACAATAAGTGTGATTATTATTAATTAATTTATTATTATTAATCAGCGGCATACAAAATTATAAATGAAAACTGAACAAATTTCGACTGTACGATAAGAGTGGAAATGCAGAGTTGTAAATAATGGTCCGGTGAACAAATTTCTGTTTACTGAAATTTATAAGGATCGTTTTTATGAAACCCCAATTAATTTCCATCGGACAATTGTGCACACAATTAGGTATTGGACGTACGAAAGCCTACGAACTATTAGCAGACAAGAAAATCTCATCCATGAAAATAGGTTCGCGAAAGTTAGTAGTATATAAAAGTGTTATAGATTTTGTTGAACAAACAATCATCGAAGGAGATCGGTGATGGGACGTCCAAATATAGAGTCGTTAAAGAGACCAAAAAAGAAATCGGATATCACTCGACATAATCCTCACACCAACAAAAATAAGCGATTTGAAACTAAGGAGGAGTGCCAGAAAGAAGATAAACTTCGTATAAAGATGAATAGTAAGCTTGAAATAGATAATGATCAGATGAACATGAGTATAAGCAAAAAACAAGTTAAGTTGTTGAATAAAAAAATTAAAAAAAGCAAAACTCCGGCTTCTAGAGTTTATATGAGAAAATGGCGGAGGAATCTAATAAACTCAATAAATAGTTTACCAATTCCAGAAGAGGATTCTCTAATATTTTTCACATTAATACCTAGAGGATTTAGCTTTAGAGGAGGTAGATTAAGCGAGGCTAATCCAGCTAAATTAATGGAGAGAATTAGACTAATGTTCATGCGTAATGGCTCTTCAGATACTGAGGGTTGGATGTTCTGCTACTTGCATGGTGAGTATGAACGGATGAGCAATCAGTATGTGCTTCACGTTCATGGGGTTGCTACATCTGATTACAGGGAGGTGTTTAAAAGTATGCGATCATCGTGTCGTGTTTTGCAATCTAATACCAATGGAGATGAACCTGAGGTACGTAAGAGAATTCAGATCAGTAAAAAACCAATTGATAATAAGTTTAAGGTTATTTCATATTGCACCCAGAGTTACTGGCCTATGAGGAATATATTTGATAATAAGAAAAGAAAGAGAGAGCGCACCAAGCATAGGATTATCAACCCTTATCATACAGAATATCTTTTATGGCTAAGCAAAACAAATATAAAAGATATGGAATTACGTATTGGGCTTGTTGTTAATAAAAATGGCAAACTTATACACCATATCAAGCGTACATGAATAATACTAAATTCCCTAAATGATATAAAATTAAATCTATAATATATAACGATAATATTATATTTGAATAATAATTAATAGCTCTATAACTGTTAACACTAGTTAAATTATTTTGCAGGTATTTTTTGAGTGCTGTTTTTAAAAATTACTCATTAGAATTACCGCGAATGAATAATATTATCAGCGCAGGCTCGCCATAGAATTAAGTCAACCGTAGCGGCACGGTAACTTGTTACCTTGGCGAGCCTGTCACATAGCTCTTGTGCATCTAAACCTTCCTTTTCTGCCAATCGGTTTAGGTGCACATCGGGTTTGGCAACATCAGCGCCTAAGTTTTTGGCTAAATGAAATTTTGTTATCGGTCCGATCCAGGGTAAGGAGGCACAAAACTCGATTAAATCATTAGTTTGGTGATATTGGCTTAGCAATTGCTTTCGTTCTTTCCATATCAGATCAATTGCTCTTGATTTGCCGGGATGTCCGAACACTGTTGTTACTGACTGGCCATTATTTAGCGCAAGTATACATTTTTCAAATATAGGCACTGCAATGCGATTACTCATCCCTGAATTACATATCACATAGATCGCTTCACCAGCAAATTCTTTAGCTGTTCTAGGAGGAGTAATGTTTTCGGACCATTCAATTGCCGCTTTGTAACCAGCCTTCCTTACGGCTTTGTCTATTTTCTTAAATTGTTGTTTCGTTATTGGAAATTTTAACTCGATTAAAGGTGGTTTCCTAGCCATCAATATTCAGCCGCTAGCATGATAGTTAAATATCTGATCGTTACATCAGGATCGCTAGGATCGGGGGAGGCGTATTGTTGATTGTTGTTATAATAATCAATCTTCCAAAAAATATTTTGACCTTGTATATTTATTACACCAAAATCATGTTCCTTATGTGGATCATTATCATCTGTAAAATCATCAAACTCTGCAACGGCTTTTATGATATTTAAATAAGTGGGATGCCCTAGAGCAACTATTCCATCTGTAATGCAAAAATATCCTCCCACTCTATATTTCCTGAATTGATCATTTAAATCTCTAATTCGTTGCTTGTACTCGGCGCAGCACTCCTTTTCATGAGTATTCATGTTCAGTATCTCCTTTTATTATTTGCTGTGTGCAGGGTGAGCGTAACTCAGATTAAGCTAATAAGTTTGCGCTGCGCATCCCGGTCGCCTTCTATATATCGCTCAGTAGTAGTTAAGGCGCGGTGACCAGCAAGTTCTTGCACATCCCGCAGTGATCCACCTGTTTTGCTTATAATTCTTGCAGATTGTGTTATAAATGTGCGCCGCCCTGAATGCGATGAGCAACCACGTAGTTCCAAACTGGCATAAGCGTCGTGGAACCAATTAACGATACTTCTAGGAGTCATGTGTCCGCCACGTTCCGACAATATCGTTGGGCCTTCTTGTGGACGTCCTATAGTTAGATGATAGTCAGCTAGAGCCTTAAGAAGGTCTGCATGCATTGGAATATGTCTACCGCTTCCATATTTGGCTATGTGTTTACTGATCTGTATATGGTCCGCTATATGTCCATCTGTTTTTAAAAGCATTTGCCATGTGAGTCCGGCAATTTCACAAGCCCTAAGACCTGCTTTGAAGCTGAGTAATATAATAACTGTATTTCGTTGCTGATGTCTATGGTTTTTGGTGTGTGATAATAACCGGCACACATCTGTTGCCTCCAGCACCCTCGCAGGTTGCCTGTCCATAATATTCTCCATTTCATATGTTTAGTTTAGCGTTGCTGTTGCAGCCGCTAATGCATAATAGCAAAAATCAATAAATTGATAAAGAAAAATGAATTATAACAATAATTTAAGAAGATTATGTGTTAGCAAAGCAGTTTTGGATTAGGGCGTATTGACTCAATGAATTGGACATATAAAATATATAATCCAATACCCCATTTTATCAAAACTTAGCCTTATATTATGCTTCATCTTCTGCATTTGTTGTATGATTATCTTTTGGAGTGAACACAGTTGAGCACTTTAAGCAGATAAATTTTGCATCCCATGATGCATATTGCTTTGGGTATGATTTTAGGTTGTTCAATAATGACAATGCCGAAACAGCAATGCCAATATATACACCAACCTCTATTGCTATTGAACCAAAAAATATTGTGGCAATCAAGGATAACATCATGATAGCAAAAAAGCCGCCTATCACAGGCATCTTCTCTGGTTCTGCGTATTGCTTTGCAAGTTTACTTGTTGATGTGCCTTTTGATGCTGCAACACCTAATCCTAAGCCGCTACCTGCAAAACCCAAGCCTGCGGTTTGAGATTTATTATCCATCGTTCCGTTGTTGACTATGAGGGAGAGTTTTTGTGTATTTTCACTGTGGCAGTTTGAGCAATCTAAGTTCATTTTAATGTCCTATCATTAATAATTATCCCAAATTGGGATAATCCTTATTTACGATTAGAGAAACCCAATATCAAGAAAATTTGGGAACAAAGTGAAAACTCTAAGAAGTAAGCAGCATGAACTATTAATTGCGCAGCTTAAAAAGCTTCGGAACGAAAAAGGTATAACGCAAGAATGTTTAGCCTCAATCCTTGGAAAGCCGCAATCCTATGTTGCTAAGATAGAAGGACTTGAAAGGCGCATTGACGTAGTTGAATTTGTGGCTTGGTTAAAAGCTCTCGACACAAAGCAGGATGAGAGGATACGAATACTCTCCCTACTTTTTGAAAAATAGGCCTATTCTGTTTATGGATGTTCGCCAATAATCTCTAGGAATCGCGCATCAACAGGGGCCACATTGGGGGCCATTTATTACATCGAATTAGCTAAGTATATTAATATCAATGGCTTAATGTTCTAGTATTAGTCCTCTAAGCGCACCATTTCTCTTAAAATCACAGAATGAACAGCCAATAAAGCCGGGTGTTCAAAACCCCACGCAAGCACGGAGCGCCATCACTTTTAGGCCGAAATAAATCAGCCTTGGACATATGATGGCCACCCGGACAGAAAATCTGGCCGGCGCTTGCAATAGAGGTTTTGAAGGCCCCGCAGCGAGAAGTTGCGCACTGCGCTTATCACTTTAGCGAAGGTGGGGCGGGAATGGAAGGGGGGGTGGCGTAGGAACGTGGATGAGTAATGATTAAAAAAGGTTAGTAATAATAATTATTATTCTATAATATTAAGTATGATTAAAAAAATTAATATTGCAAATTTTGGTTGTTTTAATGACTTTGAATGGGGTGTATCGCTAAGAGATGCTGGAAATAATGTCGTAGAGCTAAAGAAAATAAACATTATTTATGGTTGGAATTACTCTGGTAAAACCACTCTTTCTAAAATTTTTCGTAGCTTAGAAGAAAAAAGATTACCCAATAATTATAATCACCCTGAATTTACGATAACGACCGACGAGGTCGATATAAAACAAAACGAGGTTGATAAAAATTCATTGAGCGTAAGAGTATATAATTCTGACTTTATTAGAGAAAATCTTAGTTTTTTATATGATTCCGATAATGGATTGCTCAAACCTTTTGCATTAATTGGAAGTACAAATAATCAGAATGAAACAAAAATAAATGAAATAGAGCAAGAATTAGGCAGCTTAGAATCTGAGAGTGGCTTGCGCTTTAGAGAACATTCCCGTCTTGAAGCTCAAGCTAGTATAATTGATAATTATAATTCATCTAAAAGAAGCCTTGATAATAAATTGATAGGTTGTGCTAAACAAATAAAATTAAATAAAAAATTAGAAGATGTGAATTATAATATTGCTAAAATTCGAAATGATATTCAAAAAATTTTGAATAATGGCTCTGAAAATTTTATTTTAGGTAATGAACCTTCGATAGAGGCTCTGTTAAAAGAAGAGCCCTTAACAGATATAAATGTTACTTTACCTGATATTCAAAATATGGGTGTGTTGTTCTCAAAAGTCAATAATGTCCTAAATAGGAAATTAGAGCCAACTCAACCAATTCAAAAACTATTAAATGATTCTATATTGCAAACTTGGGTTAGGCAAGGAATGAACATTCATTCTCCAAACTCAGAAGAATGCGAATTTTGCGGTAATAATATCCCAGCAGATTTGTGGGCTAGATTGAGTGGCCATTTTAATAATGCAACACTTGAAATGGAATCAGAAATTGAGACTATAATTTCCCAAATTATAAGAGAAAAAAATAAATTAAGTAACTTACCTATTGATCCGTCTCTATTTTATTCAGAGTATAAGGAAAAATATCAACAGATAGTAAATGAATATAATAAGTATGTACTAGAATATAAAAAATATTTGGATGAGTTGATTGAAGCTTTAAATAAGAAGAAATCAGAGGTTTACAATGTAATCACCGTTCCTAAATATAACCAATCTTATGAGAAATTAAATAAGGCGAGCGAGAACTTTAGTTCAATAATTAATGAGAATAATAGCAGAACTAGAACTCTTCATAGTGATCAAGTTAAGGCAAGAAATAACCTTCGACTTTCGATAGTTGCAAAATTCCTAAAGCAAATAAATTATGATGAAGAGATAAAAAATATTGATAGAATAGAAAAATTAAAGGCAAAAGCCATTGAAGAGACTAGAAAAGTTCGTGACCAAATTGAAAGCCACGAGAACGTTCTGAAAAGATTTAAATCGGAATTAAAGAGTGAAACTATTGCAGCTCAGAGTATAAACGATTATTTAAATCATTATTTTGGACATAACAAACTTGAGTTAAAATTATCTGCAGATGAATCTAATGATGAGATTAATTATAAATTCGAAATCTACAGAGGTGATGAACCAGCGCATAATCTCAGTGAAGGAGAGAGTAGCTTAATTTCTTTCTGTTACTTTATTACAAAGCTAAAAGAGCTTGAAGAAGATTATCAGAATGCCATTATTTATATTGATGATCCTATCTCAAGCTTGGATAATAATCATATATATTTTATATATAGTTTAATAGAGTCAGAAATTGCAAAGCCTGAGAATTATAAACAATTGATAATATCTACTCACAATATTGAATTTCTTAAATATACAAAAAGATTAACGAAACCAGACAATAATTCGGCTTATTTTATCATTGAAAATAATGGGGATAAGAGCCTGATTAAAACTATGCCAAAACACTTAAAGAAATACGCTACTGAGTTTAATTATCTATTTAATCAAATATATGATTGTAAGGATGCAGAAAATCGTGAAGCAAAGTCTAGTAGCTTTTATAGTTTTGGTAACAGTATGCGAAAATTTCTTGAAGCTTATTTATATTTTAAATATCCCAGTGGAATTCCCATGAATGATAAAATTAAACTTTTTTTTGGTGGTGATTGTGTTTCAACAACATTAACCCAGCGTGTTACAAATGAATATTCGCATCTCGAAAATATGTTTGATCGTGGAATGGAACCTATTGACATCATTCAAATTACAAAATTAGCCAATTTCATTTTAGATAAAATGTTCGAAAATGATAAAGAACAATATAATGCTTTGCTATTGAGCATTGGCGAACCCCTGCGCGAATAATAGTAACATTTAAAGCCCAATCAACGCCGTGCGGTGCATTCTATTTCCACGCGGGCATTTGCCGCGAGGGTTTTCGCCGCAAAGGTGCTGCGCGCGGGATAATTGCCATCAAAATATTCTTTATAAGCCCCATTGAACGCAGCGAAATCATTAAAATCGGCCAAAATAACAAGGCAGCGGACTATGCGGTTCATGCCCACGCCGCGTTTTGCCAATTCTGCTTTAATACGCTCCATCGCTTGGCGCGTTTCGGGGACAATACCGCCGGGAACAACGCCTATGCCTGGTTTCGTACCCAGCATCCCCGCCAGAAATATCCACCCATCAACCTCTACGGCGCTGCTGAATGGTGTGCCTGATTTTTTAAGCGCTTCATTGCTGTGGAATGTGATGTTGGGGCTAGTTTGCGCGGCGCTTTCTATGGTGAGCGTCTCAACATTTAGCGTGTCGATATTGACGGTTTGATCGCTGGAAATCCTACTATTGGCTAAGGCGTCTTTGATTGTCTGGGCCTCTCTGACAGTCTCTTCCTTTTTCGCAATATCTGTATCGCTATTTACTTGCGCGTATAGAGAGTGGGGCGCTGCCCATATATGCGCTGCAAGCAAAAATGCCATTGCGGTTTTGGGAAATAGTGTCATCATTTTTTTGGCAATTGGTAGCGCATACCAAGTCCTTTGGTGAAACCCGTGACTCGCACTTTTACGATCGCGGTGTCGTTATTGGATGTGTTACGAAAAACGGCGATTTGCTTTTGGGCAAAATCTTGTGAAAATTTGGCACCAGGAGCTATGGTGGCGATAAAGACATCGGATTTAATATCCTTGCCTTGTGGTCGCATCATGACTTTAACAGCCACGGGTCCCGTATTTTGGCCGCGCACATTAAAGGCTTTGGGTTGGCTGCCGCCGAGCAGGAACGCGTCATTCTTCTCAATATAAATATTGGATTTAATACCCGCCATAGCAGTGGTTGCTAATATTGCACTTCCGATAATGACACCCATGAATGCAGTTTTCTTGACGATAGATTTTTCCATGATATTCTCCTTCATATAGGTAGGTAACATATTGCGCCAAGCCATGTCTAATTCTAGCTAATGCCATTTGTGGCTATTGCTCAAATAGTCACTTCGCTAACATGTCGCTTAAATATTCGCCCGTATAGCTGCCTTTGGTTTTGGCGACTTGTTCGGGCGTTCCTGTGGCGATAATCTCGCCGCCATTTACCCCGCCCAGCGGTCCGAGATCAAGAATATGGTCGGCGGTTTTGATTACGTCTAAATTATGCTCAATCACAACGATACTATTGCCTTGTTCCGCGAGGCGGTGCAGCACTTCAAGCAGCTTGCGCACATCTTCAAAATGCAATCCCGTTGTTGGTTCATCGAGGATATATAGCGTTTGCCCCGTGGATCGTTTGGACAATTCTTTGGCGAGTTTAACCCGCTGTGCCTCGCCGCCCGATAGGGTGGTGGCTTGCTGACCCACCTTGATATAGCCAAGGCCGACCTCATAGAGCATTTCCATCTTGGCACGGATCGATGGAACAGCTTTGTAAAATTCCACCGCATCCTCAATCGTCATGTCGAGAATATCGGCGATGGAATAGCCTTTCCATTTTACCTCTAATGTCTCGCGGTTATAGCGCTTGCCCTTGCACTGCTCGCACGTCACATAAACATCGGGCAGAAAGTGCATCTCAATCTTGATAACGCCATCGCCTTTGCATGCCTCGCAGCGGCCACCCTTAACGTTGAAACTGAAACGGCCTGGTTTATAACCGCGCGCTTGGGATTCGGGCAGTCCCGCAAACCAATCGCGAATATTGGTGAAAGCACCCGTATAGGTGGCGGGGTTGGAACGCGGGGTGCGGCCAATGGGCGATTGGTCAATCTCAATGACTTTATCCAGATGCTCAAGACCGCTAATCTTTTCATGCTTGCCCGTAGTGATACGCGCACCATTTAGCTCACGGGCGGCGGCGGCATAGAGGGTATCGACGGTGAAGCTAGATTTACCGCTACCCGAGACGCCCGTGATACAGGTGAAAGTGCCGAGCGGGATGCTGCCCGTCACATTTTTAAGATTATTGGCAGCAGCGCCCTTGATGGTCAATTTCTTGCCATTGCCCTTGCGGCGTTTTTTGGGGACGGCTATTTCGCGTTTGCCCGTCAAATAATCAGCGGTAAGCGATTTTTTGGCTTTGAGGATTTGCTTGAGCGTTCCTTTTGCAACGACTTCGCCGCCATGCACACCCGCACCGGGGCCAAGGTCGACAATATAATCGGCGGTCTTTATCGCATCTTCGTCATGCTCGACCACAATCACAGTATTACCCAAATCGCGCAAACGTTTAAGGGTAGCAAGCAGGCGATCATTATCGCGTTGATGCAGACCGATGCTAGGTTCATCCAGTACATAAAGCACGCCCGATAGGCCGCTGCCGATTTGACTAGCAAGACGGATGCGTTGGCTCTCTCCGCCTGATAATGTTCCCGATGTGCGATTGAGGTTGAGATAATCTAATCCGACATTGTTCAGAAAACCAATGCGCTCTACAATTTCTTTGAGGATAGGCGTTGCGATTTGTGTTTGCTGTTCATTCAGCGTTGCGGGCAGGGCGTCAAACCAAGCAACGGCATCTAATACCGATAATTGGGTGACGCTTGATATATCGCTATCGGCAAGGCGCACGCATAATGCTTCGGGTTTGAGGCGTTTGCCGTCGCATGTTTCGCAGGGATGGGCGGCTTGATATTTGGATAGCTCGTCGCGCATCCAATTGCTCTCGGTTTGTAATAATCGGCGCTGCAAATTGCCCAAAACGCCTTCAAATGCTTTGGTAACGGTATAATTTTTACGGCCATCTTTGAAGGTTAATTCCACGGGCATACCGCCAGTTCCAGTGAGGATGATTTCCTGTTGGTCGCTCTCTAAATCGCGCCATTTAGTGGTGAGGCTAAAATCATAAGCCTTGGCCAATGAACCCAGAACTTGCAGATAATATGGGCTAGGCGGGTTGGATTTGGCCCATGGGAATATCGCGCCTTCTTTTAGCGAGAGATTATGATTGGGAACAACCAAATCACGATCAAATTCTAATTTCTCACCCAAGCCATCGCATGTTGGGCAAGCGCCTTGCGGAGCGTTGAAAGAGAATAAGCGCGGGGCGATTTCTTCGATAGTAAAACCGGATACGGGGCAAGCAAATTTCTCAGAGAATATTATGCGGTTATCGGGGATGCCAGCCCCTTTCATAGCACTGCCATCCTTGGATGCGCTCTCTTCATCTTTGCTTTCGCCCATGGCCTCGGCCACTGTAGTGTCAGCCAGATCAATATAGGCCAATCCCTCGGTCAGTTTGAGCGCGGTTTCAAAACTATCGGCAAGCCGTGTTTCAATATCAGATTTTACCGCGATACGGTCTACGACTACTTCAATGTCATGCTTATATTTTTTATCGAGTTTGGGCGTGTCTTCTATGTCGTAAAATTCACCATCTATACGGATACGCGTAAAGCCAGCTTTTTGCCATTCGAGCAGTTCTTTGCGATATTCGCCTTTGCGGCCGCGCACAACAGGAGCCAGCAGATAAGCGCGCGTTCCTTGGGGCAATTGCATGACGCGATCGACCATCATGCTGACGGTTTGAGCCGATATTGGTTTGCCCGTTGCGGGGGAATAAGGAACGCCCACACGCGCCCAGAGCAAACGCATATAATCATAAATTTCGGTAACTGTGGCAACGGTTGAACGCGGGTTGCGCGATGTTGTTTTTTGTTCAATCGAAATTGCAGGCGACAGGCCATCAATATGTTCGACATCGGGCTTTTGCATCATTTCCAAAAATTGGCGCGCATAAGCAGAGAGAGATTCGACATAGCGGCGTTGCCCCTCGGCATAGATAGTGTCAAATGCCAGCGATGATTTTCCTGACCCAGATAGGCCGGTAATGACGATTAATGTATCGCGCGGCAGATCAATATCCACGCCTTTTAGATTATGTTCACGCGCCCCGCGCACTTTAATATGAGTTAGCATGCAATGTCTTTGCCGATGATTGCGATCAGAGTCCAGAGGCGAGCTATTTAATGATCATATTGCGCGATTTTTCGGACGATTAATAATCATATTTTGGATTGATAGAAAATATTCATCCTGATGACATGCTTACTATTTCATAATAATTTGTGACTTAATCAGTTTCAGGAAACACCCGTCTGAAAAGGCGATACCCTTTCCATAAGGCCCAGAGGGTAAAGGCGAATAGTTTCAAGATA
This sequence comes from uncultured Sphingorhabdus sp., assembly GCA_947492905.1. Classification (GTDB taxonomy): domain Bacteria; phylum Pseudomonadota; class Alphaproteobacteria; order Sphingomonadales; family Sphingomonadaceae; genus Sphingorhabdus_B. Next base: position 1,323,169 of record CANLOL010000001.1, read on the forward strand.
TCAGCTAAGCAATCTGTCCAAATAGTTGCGTAATTTAGTCTATCTGAAAAATGTTCGAGCAATTAACGGGATCAGCAAAAATATAGTGCTAGGCGCGCAAAACGCTCCTAGCGCCGCAATTTGATTGTTTAACCAGAAGATGCGCCTGAGTCAGAATCTGTTGCAATTATTATCAATCCAACTCCGACAATTATCACGGGGATAGCAAGAGCAATTCCAGCAATTCCCAATGTGCTAATATTATTCTGATCGTCATCAATGCGGTATGTTCTGCCATTGACTAACATTTGTGGGTTTTGATCTAAGGTAAAGCCAACGCGTCCAATGTTGCGGTTCACTATTGGCGCTTGTTGTAATGAATAACGATTGAAATCAAGCTTTAATTGCTCTTGTTGAACACGCGATTGTTGGAATGAAAATTCAACACGCGGTTTGGCATTTGCTTTTTTCTTATCACCGCCAATGGGTATTACGATATTCGCGCCTGCATGCAATTCACTCGCGCCATAATCTCTGGAGGGATGATAGCTCTGTGCGACTACTGGTGATATGCTTGATGATAGAATTGCGATTAATGATGTTGACTTGGCTGCTGTAGAAATAGTTTTCATTCTCATCTTATTTCCCCCCTTTGGTTGAGATTTTAAGATGATCTACAATTATGTCTAAATTAAGTTGTAATATTAGTGATTTTAAAAATTATAGAAATGTGAAACTTATTTTTGCCTTATTGCGTTATTGTGTTTGTTTAAGGGTTAACTTCATCTTCTTTTTGTTCAGGAAACACCCGCCTGAAAATGCGATACCCTTTCCATAAGGCCCAAATGGTGAAGGCGAGCAAGGTAAAGCCTATGACAGCTGCGACAATGGGATTAGCGAAGCTTAGGAATAATAATCCGCCGGCTGTTACATCCTCTCCCGTTGACATCATCATATTGCTAACGGGTTCGGGGCTGGTGTTGATCGCCGCGCGCGTTCCTGCTTTTGTTGCATGACCCGCAAAGGCCGCACCACCGCCAAGCAAAAAGGCAATCACTTGCCATGTAGGATCGCTGGCATCGATAACGGCTAGGGCCAATAATGCTCCGCCTATTGGACGCAATAATGTATGCAGACCATCCCAAATACTATCGAGCCATGCGACTTTATCGGCGAAAAATTCGGCTATCGCACCCAATCCACTAATGCCCAAAACCCAAGGGCTAGCGAAGGCATCAAGAACCGCTAGATTTTCGGGTAAATCAACAAAGCCGCTATTCATAGCAAGGCTGGTCGCAAAAATGGTTAGATAAAGCCGCCACCCCGACAATAGGCTGACGCTGGCCGCTAATCCCAATAATTCAATGATGCCCATATATGCCCCCTTAATGCTATAGTGCCATAGATGCTAAATTTGCGCAAATTAATGATAATCGGCCATTATAATGCTTGATTGGGGGTAGCATTTTGCGGGCAGCCATGCTTCACATTGATTATGAAAAATGATGAAGCAAATGTAATCGCCGCCTCTACGCTTATTATATTTAGGGATGCGGATGATGGTCCGCCCGAATTATTGATGGTTGAGCGTTCTGCTAAAATGGTTTTTGCAGCTGGTGCAGCCGTATTTCCTGGGGGGCGTGTGGATGAAGGTGACTATATATATGCGGATGCGCTCAACAGCGGATTAGAGCGTGATGAAGCCGCCGCCCGCATTGGTGCCATTCGCGAGACTCTCGAAGAAGCAGGTTTGGCAATGGGCATAGAGGGCGTTTCGGATCAAAATCAGATTGAACAAGCGCGCAGCGCGCTGCATGATGGCAAGACGATTGGCGATATTTGCGATAGCTTTGGCTGGAAACTCAATTTGGACGCGCTAACCCCTTGGTCGCGTTGGCGGCCTCCCGCATTTGAGATTAAACGTATATTTGATACGCGATTTTATATAGTGAATGCAGGTAAAGATGATCATCTGGCCAAAGTCGATGCGACCGAGAATAGGATCTTATTCTGGGCTAGCGCGCATGAGGTTTTGCGCCGCGCTGACCTCTCACCATCTGAGGGCGAAAAGAATGAAGCGGTGCATATCATTTTCCCGACCCGCCGCAATTTGGAACGGCTAGCCCAATTTGATAATTATGAAGCGACCAAAAAACATGCGCTCGAATATCCTGCAGCTATGGTGAAAACTTATACTGAAAAACGCGATGATGGTATGTATCTATGTATTCCCGATGGGCATGGTTATCCTGTAATTGAAGAAGCTTTTGAACAAGCAAAACGAGGATAATGATGACACAGTTTCAGGGTTTGATAGGCATTGCGCTTATCATCTTATTATCATGGGCTTTGTCCGATAATCGCAGCAGCATTAAATCACAATGGAAATGGATTGCTGGCGCATTATTGGTTCAATTTGCGCTCGCGCTTATCATTTTGCGCGTGCCATTTGTTTGGGACATTATCGGCATTGCTAACCAAGGCGTATTGGCGATTGAGCAAGCCACATTGGTGGGAACAAGCTTTATGTTTGGTTATGCAGGCGGCGCAGAAGTGCCTTTTGTACTAAAAGAAGGCGCACAGCCACCCATCATCATCGCCTTTCAAATATTACCCTTAATCGTCGTTTTCTCGGCTCTCGCAGCATTATTATGGCATTGGGGTGTGCTCAAATTTTTGGTGCGCGGGCTAAGCTGGCTGCTGCAAAAAACAATGGGCGTGAGCGGCGTTGTCGGCCTTAGCGGCGGTGCGAATATATTTTTGGGCCTTGTCGAAAGCCCGATGATGATAAAAGCCTATTTGGGCAAGATTAGCCGCAGCGAATTATTCATGGTCATGGTGTTGGCGATGGCCACAATATCGGGCGCTATCCTTATCCTTTATGCGACCACATTATCCAAAACTTTGCCCAATGCAGTAGGCCATATGATCGCAGCTTCGCTTATATCTTTGCCAGCGGCCCTATTGATTGCGCGGATCATGGTGCCCGGTAATGGTGATACTATGGCAAAGCTGGATGATGCGGAACTGAAATATGAAAATAGCATCGATGCCATTGTGCGCGGGACGCTCGATGGGGTGCAACTATTATTGGCCGTGGTTGCGGTAATTGTCGTGGTTTTTGCTTTGGTGGCCTTGATCGATCAGATATTTGCATTGCTGCCATTGGTGGAGGGCGAAGTCATAACTTTGCGCCGATTATTCGGTTGGATATTCGCACCGCTCATGTGGGCGATTGGCGTACCGTGGAGCGAAGCGGCAGATGCTGGCGCGCTTATGGGAACGAAAGCGGTCTTAAATGAATATGTGGCCTATTTGGATTTAGCAGCCATAGAGGCTGGCACATTTAGCACACGTAGCCAGCTTATCATCACCTATGCGCTGTGCGGTGTGGCCAATTTAGCCAGCGTGGGCTTGCTGGTTTCTACTATAGGGACATTATGTCCAGAGCGGCGCAGCGATGTCGCAAAGCTAGGCATGAAAAGCTGGGTCGCGGGTAATTTCGCAACGATGATGACGGGTGCTGTTGTTGGGCTGATTACAATTGGCTGATTAGATCAAATTTACAGTCTAATTTGGCTTCATACCCCAGTAACTAGCTACTAAGGTGCATTTATTACATCTTTACGATAGTCGCATGGGAGCGTTTTGAAATACTTTTTTTTGTTAATTTCGCTTACAAAACTTATAGCGGCTCTATTTAAGTTACGAATTAAATTACGTTTCGAAGGTTCTTTTATTTTGTTTAAACGTTCAGAATTAAAATAATAATTATATATTATAGCATGATCCCGCTTATCATAATTTTTGAGTTTATCGTCATTTAAATCGCAGCTAATATATGGTTGCGTGTCATAAAATTCTTTTAAATTACTATTTAAGTGAAAAATAATTAATATAATAGAAAGTATGAAAGAAGCTAATAACACTAATAAGATTATTATGGTTATCTTAAGCTTTCTCATCATCAACCCCTATTAAATCTAGAAAATAGAGACGCTATCTCTTATTTTCATCTTTTTTTAAAGCCAATTATCAAAAGACCAAAAAAAACGCCCCAAAAGGAGCGCTCTAATTCGTCATGTGCTTTGAGAAGTTAATCTTCTTTTGCAATGGTGACGGTTAAGCCTTCGATAGCATCGCTTATGTTGATTTGACATGATAGGCGCGAATTATCGTCGCGATGCTCGCTGCTTTCCAGCAAATCATCTTCATCTTCGCCCATAGTATCGACTTTGTCTTTGAAGCTTGGGTCTATATGGACATGGCATGTTGCGCATGAACAACAGCCCCCGCAAAGGGCCAGCAATTCATCAAAGCCATTATCGCGAATTACTTCCATTAAAGATAGGCCATTCTCGGCTTCTATGTCTTTTTTCTCGCCGCTTTGGTTGATTACAGTGATTTTGGTCATGTTGGTTCCTTTGGAATTATTTCGCAACATATGGTCAATTAATGATAAATGACGATGTTGCAATCCTTAATTTAAGAGTTTGTTTCAGGAAATACACAATTTTTTGCTTATCAATAATGGACATAGAGAAAATCATGATTATGTGGATAGTGTAATCATTATAAACGCGCCTGTGAGCGCATGAGGAAATTTCATGAGTGAAACAAAACACGCCCCCGTCATCATCATCGGCAGTGGCCCCGCAGGGTATAGCGCAGCCGTTTATGCAGCACGCGCAAATCTAAAACCCGTTATCATATCTGGTATAGAGGTTGGCGGACAGCTTATGACCACCACCGATGTGGATAATTGGCCGGGGGATGATCAAGGTGTTTTGGGTCCAGAATTGATGGACCGTATGCAAAAACATGCGCTGCGTTTTGGTACGGAAATGATTAATGACCATATCGAAAGTGTTGATTTTTCAAAGCGTCCCTTCACGCTCAATGGTGGCAGCGTATCTTATACGGCCGATAGTGTGATTATCGCTACGGGCGCTAGTGCGCAATATTTGGGCCTAGATAGTGAAACGGCATTCATGGGCAAGGGTGTGTCGGCCTGTGCGACGTGCGATGGGTTTTTCTATAAGAACAAACCAGTTTCTGTGATTGGCGGGGGTAATACTGCGGTCGAAGAAGCTCTATATCTATCCAATATCGCAAGCCATGTCACATTGGTGCATCGCCGTGATACGCTGCGCGCTGAAAAAATCTTGCAAGACCGTCTGTTTGCCAAAGAAAAAGAAGGCAAGGTCACGATCAAATGGAACCACACATTGGATGAGGTTTTGGGCGATGATAGCGGCGTAACGGGTATGCGCATTAAAGGCACTGATGCTGCCGATAATCCAGGTGCAACCGAAGATATAGAATTGCACGGCGTATTTATTGCCATTGGCCATAAACCCAATACAGGCATTTTTGAGGGGCATTTGGATATGGCAGGCGGCTATATCAAAGTGCGCTCTGGCCTAGAGGGGCAAGCCACTGAAACCAGCGTATCGGGCGTATTCGCATGCGGCGATGTGATGGACCATATCTATCGTCAAGCTGTGACCAGCGCAGGCACAGGCTGTATGGCGGCGCTGGATGCGGAACGCTTTATCGAAGCGAGTTAAATGTTCTGACGAAGCACCCATCATCCTAAATCTATTGCTAAATACCGTTCGTCATCCTGAACTCGATTCACCTTTGGTGACTTACGTTCCAGGATAACATAGTGCATCAGGCGTATAATACTGAAACAAGTTCAGCATGACAATTTAGGATGCTTTCATGACGCTTTTAGGACGCTTTATCGAAGCGAGCTAGATTGACAGCCTATCCCCTATCTATATTGTGCTGATAACATTGTTTTACATAGGGGGTAGTGATGGCATTAGATCCAGCCGCAGAAACAGCAAAATTAATCGATGCTTTGGGCGTTGAGGCGCTCAATAGATCCGCGGAATATACCATAGGAAATCATTGGCTCATATTGTGGGGGTTTTTGGTATCGGCGCTGATGACTTTGGTCATTGTCAGATGGGGTATATTGGATAAAATCTGGGCAAAGATGGAAAAGCGCGGCTGGGCGTTTAAGACAATATGCGTTTGTGCATTCTTTGCATTTATTTCGGCAATATTATTATTGCCATGGGAAATTTATGCAGATTGGTGGCGCGAAAAAAGCTATGATCAGACAAGCCAACCTCTGAGCGATTATATATCACAAGCCGCCATTGGCTTAGCCTTATCAACAATCTTATTTGGCGTATTTTTCCTTGGTGTATATGCGTTGATACGCAAAATGGGCAGGTTTTGGTGGCTATGGTCGGGCGCGTTCACGGCCTTTGTTTTAACCTTCATGTTATTGCTGTCACCCATAGCGATTGAACCGCTTTTCAACGAATATACACCCTTGCCAGAGGGCGAAGTGCGCACCGCGCTTGAGGCCATGGCCGATGAAGCAGATATTCCGCATGATCGTATTTTTATGTATGATGGGTCACGTCAATCCAATGTATTCACCGCCAATGTATCGGGCGTATTTGGCAGCGCGCGGATTGCCATTTCCGATGTCGCATTGGACAAAGCCTCGCTCGATGAAGTGAAGGCAGTGACGGGCCATGAAATTGGCCATTATGTAGAGGGACATATTTGGACACGTTTAATCATGTTGGTTGTTGTCATTATGGCGGTATTTTATTGTGTTGATAAAACATTCCCATGGTTTGCGCGCAAATTTGGCAGCAGTGCGAAAATATCGGATCCAACGGGGGTGGCTGTACTGATTTTCGTTGTGGGCTTATTCTTGCAACTCACGCAGCCCCTCAGCAATGCCGTCAGCCGCATGGGAGAGCGCGATGCCGATAATTATTCGCTGCGCACGGTTAATTTGCCCGATGCCTTAGCGGGGGCGTTGATAAAAACAGCCGATTATAGATATCCACGGCCCTCTGCTTTGCAGGAGATATTATTCTATACGCATCCTTCGGTGGAATGGCGCGTGCGCAATGCGATGGAATGGAAAGCGAATAACCCGCCTACCGAAACTAAGTGATTTAAGGATTTTGAACTTAGCTTTATTTGTCAGAATTTTCTATGTGCCTAGGAATGTAGATCGTTCTATTATATGAGCATTAAAACAAAAGTTTTCGGCTATTGTTGATTTTGGTGGTACACATAGTATTCGATTTAGACCTACAAATACGGTGGATGACCTTATTCGCTCGCTAGGGGATAAATTAAATGAATATTGAGACATATAAAATTGATTATAAGTCATGTTTTTTTGTTTTTGTTGTTGCAAGCCCAGATAGGATAGAAGCTATTAGTAAGATATTTAAAAGCATGGGAGGTAGAATCTCAGGCCCTCAATCTTTCACATTTCCAAAAAAAGATTCTGTTAATATTGAGACTATAAGAAACTCTATTGGCGATATGAAACAAGAAGAGTGTATTAGTATAATAGATTCAGAGGCAGATGACTTAGACTATCGTATATTAGTAGCACAGAAGACTAATGTAGGCATAATGCTAGGCTAGCATTGACACAATAATAATAAATAAAATATATTTATAGGGTATAAGCAATGACAATATGGAGTTATAAATCTGAAATAAGAATGTATGAAGACACGCTCGATATTAATTGCGAAAACATTAAATCTTGCAGAGAGACACATCGTGGGTCATTAGCGTTTACATCTAATGAACATAACGGAAGTATAGAGTTTTACGATTCCAGTTATAAAGATACATTGCGCAATATACTTCACTTTACAATCATTGGCGTTCTAGCGCTTAATTTGGGTGTATTGAAAAAAAAGGAAGAACTTCAACTTGAAGGATATTATTACGATCCAGACACATTCAAGTTTGAAGAATACATCGCTCTAAATTTCAGTAATAAAACTATCATTGATACAGCCGCGATAATTATTTCAGAAGATCAAAAAACCTTCCTTAAAGATACTAAAATCGTGATGGATGCTATAGGCCTTGAGATAAAATAATTATAGCTTGAACGCAGTCAATGACTGAGCAGTGTTTTAGATGAAAAGCCGATTATACAACAGTAATTTGTCATCCTGAATTTATTTCAGGATAACATAGTGCGTCGGGCGTGTTATGCTGAAACAAGTTCAGCATGACGTTTAAACATTGACTAAACTGCCTCTAACTCGCTTTTAGCTTTAAGCGCCAAGCGTGCAGCAATGGCTCGGTATAGCCAGAGGGTTGCGCTGTGCCTTTGAACACCAAATCGCGCGCCGCTTGGAACGCCATACTATTTTGGGGATCATTGGCCATAGGCGTATAGAGCGGATCGCCAGCATTTTGTGCATCGACCTTCGCGGCCATTTTCAGCAATGCCGCATCAACCTGCTGTTCCGTGCAAATGCCATGCAAGAGCCAATTGGCCATATGCTGCGATGAAATGCGCAATGTAGCGCGATCTTCCATTAACCCAATATCATTGATGTCGGGGACTTTGGAACAGCCAATGCCTTGGTCGATCCAGCGCACCACATAACCCAATATACCTTGGGCATTATTTTCCAATTCATGCGCAATTTCTTCCTCGCTCCAATTGGTATCAGCAGCAAATGGGATGGTCAGCAATTTCTCTAGCGCAGGTATCTCTTGGCCCATCATTTCAGATTGCAGAGCGAATACATCGACTTGATGATAATGCAGCGCGTGCAATGTCGCAGCGGTAGGCGATGGAACCCAAGCGGTATTGGCGCCTGTTTTTGGGTGGCCAATTTTTTGCTCCATCATATCGGCCATAAGATCGGGCATAGCCCACATGCCTTTGCCAATTTGCGCCTTGCCCGATAGTCCGCAAGCTAGGCCAATGGCCACATTGCGCGCTTCATAAGAGGCAATCCAATCGCTGCTTTTCATCTGCGCTTTGCGGATCATCGCACCGCCATGCATAGATGTATGCATTTCATCGCCGGTGCGATCAAGGAAGCCTGTGTTAATGAAAACAATACGGTCTTTTACAGCATGAATACATGCCGCTAGGTTCGCCGATGTGCGGCGTTCTTCGTCCATCACGCCAACTTTGATGGTATGACGCTCTAGGTCCAGCAAATCTTCGACCGCGTCAAATAAATCATTGGTCATGGCACATTCTTCGGGGCCATGCATTTTCGGTTTAACGATATTGATGCTGCCTGCGCGGCTATTGCGATATTGGCCTAGCGCTTTAAGATCATGCAAGGCGATAAGCGATGTGAATACCGCATCCATAATGCCTTCGCCAATTTCGGTTTTTTGTCCATCGGCGCCGGATAAGTGGATTGCAGGGTTTGTCATCAAATGACCGACATTGCGCACGAACATCATGCTGCGGCCATGTAGGGTGAGGGGATTGCCATCATGATCGACATATTTGCGATCAGGGTTGAGCGTGCGAACCTGTGTTTTGCCGCCTTTTTCAAAGGTTGCCGTTAAATCACCGCGCATCAGGCCTAGCCAATTACGATATGCGATGATTTTGTCTTCGGCATCAACAGCGGCGACGCTGTCTTCCATATCGATGATAGTGGTGATGGCTGCTTCTATAACCACATCGGCAATATATGCTTTATCATTTTTACCAATTGGGTTATTTGAATCTATTATGATTTCAATATGCAGGCCATTATGCCTAAACAGTAAATTATCACCCGCTGTGCCTATGAAACATTCAGGGTTTTGAAGATCCGGCTTGCCGCCTTCATATTCTGTCCATGATCCGCTGTTTAGCGGCAATATCATATCCAAATATTTACGCGCCTCGGCAATGACTGCATCGCCGCGCGCTTGGTCATATCCACCCGCTTTGGCGGGCGGGGCATCCAGAGCATCGGTTCCATAGAGCGCATCATATAGGCTACCCCAACGGGCATTGGCGGCATTGATAACAAAACGATCATTGAGCGATGGGACAACCAATTGCGGGCCAGCGGTGGTAGCAATCTCGCTATCTACATTTTGCGTAGTGATGGCAAATGGCTCTGGCTCTTTGACCAAATAACCAATTTCATGCAGAAAATTTATATAGTTTTCAGACTCAATTTGGCACCCATCCAATTTTTTATGCCATGTATCAATCTTATCTTGCAGCAATTCCCGTTTTTCGAGCAGGCTGCGATTGCGCGGCATGAAATTTTGGGCAATTTGGGAAAAACCATTCCAGAAATGATCCGCGTCTATGCCTGTATTGGGCAAGACTTCATTTTCGATGAAATTGGACAAATCTGTGGATACAGATAGGGATGCTTTGTTGGTATATTTGGTCATTGTGGCTCCTATGGTTTTTCTGGGGAGGAGCTTATTATTACGTCTGTTTAGCGCGAAAATTATAAAACTAAAGCATAAATATGTTTATAGATGGAAATTATTTATCATATTATGAAATGCGGGCCGCCGATAATATTTTACCAGTGCCCATATTTTGCACCAATATCACGCTTTTCCAACGACCATTTTTGGCCTTAGGCATTGTGACGCTTTTAGCTTTTCCAGTCCAATAGCCCATATCATGTAATTCTCTGACGATATTTTTATGGGGTAATGTACGTCCGCCATTTTCGCCCGTTTTAATGGCAACATTTTGAGTGCGCGGATCATATCGCACTAACCAGACTTTGGTATTAAACTGTTTATTGTTGGTTTTGCTGATATTTACGACACCAGATTTGCTGGTAATAGAAGGGCCGCCATAAATCTTACGGCTGTTATTAACCGCTTGCTTTAATTCACCGGGACGATTGCCAACGATAGCGCGCGTTCCATTGATAACCACTTGCGGGGTATATACATTGCGTTCGCGCAAAGTGCGCGCATAAGCAACTTGACGGTCCGTATATTTTTGATCGCCAAATATATCTTTCCATCCCAACCTATCCCAATAGGTAACAGAGAAGTTCAGCGCGATGACATTTGGATCATTTGCAATAGTATTGAGCGCCAAATTAGCAGGGGGACAAGATGAGCATCCTTGGCTTTGATATAATTCAACAACGATGGGGCTTTGTTGCAATATATTTTTCTTAGCTGCTGCTTGCACAGAGGCCGCAAGAGGCGTTGCATTTGAAATAGTATAGCTTTGGCTGATAATCGGCGCGCTAGATGTAGCCGCTGGGGTTGCTTGGGCTTTGCTATTGCTAAAAGCTAGGCCGCCGACTGAAAAGAGCGGAATCATGCCTGTAATAAGCATCGCAATTTTTAATGATGAGCGCTTAAATAGCATGGTATAAGCTCCATAAGGATGATTCGCGGTAATCTACAGATAATCTATATTAGTGAACGAGAAGATTGGGGGGGCCAAACCTCTCGCTCATAGACTGTTTCGGAGTTGCGTCGCTTATCGTTACAGATGAAAGAAATTATTCGTAATATTTGATTATTTTGGATATTTCTTATTCATATAATCCCAATCTTTTTGGATGATTTGGGCCAATATATCCATATCTATATCGGATAATCTTTTGATATAGAGGCAAGATTTTCCGACTTTGTGCGATCCTAATTTCTTAAGCAAATCATCTTGCTGCGAAAAACCGCTCATACAATATAGCGTGAGGGCATTTTTTCTGGCGCTGAAACCTGCGCGGCACATATCGCCCTCGCGGCCACTATCGTAAATATAGTGATAGCTGCCATAACCCACTATTGTTTTGCCCCACATCATAGGATCATTTTTTGTGATTTTTTGAAATAATCCATCTAATCTAATGGAATCTTTGCGTTTTTCTTCTCCCTCTATGCTGTTGAGATAGGAACCAACATCATTATCAGTGGCAATAGTCTTATTCTGGTTTTTTGTAACCATTGGGAAAACCTCCATTCAAATGATAGTTTTCCATATTTTATAATCTATATCAACTTGCGCCTGACTAATGAGCCTGTTAGGCGGCGATAAATATCTATTTTTACACTATGGATTATTCTTCTATGACTGATAAGATTAAACGCGTCGTACTGGCCTATTCTGGCGGCTTGGATACAAGTGTTATTTTGAAATGGCTGCAAAAAGAATATGGCTGTGAAGTGGTAACATTTACTGCCGATTTAGGACAGGGTGAGGAATTAGAACCTGCCCGTGCCAAAGCCAAATTAATGGGCATACCCGATGAGCATATCTATATTGACGATTTGCGCGAAGAATTTGTCCGTGATTTTGTATTCCCAATGATGCGGGCCAATGCGCGTTATGAGGGCGATTATTTGCTGGGCACATCTATTGCGCGCCCGCTTATTTCAAAACGCCTTATTGAGATTGCTCAAGAAACTGGCGCAGATGCTATTGCGCATGGAGCAACGGGCAAGGGCAATGACCAAGTAAGATTTGAATTATCGGCCTATGCGCTCAATCCTGACATTAAAGTCATTGCACCTTGGCGTGAATGGGATTTAACCAGCCGCACCAAATTGATTGAATGGGCTGAAAATCATCAAATCGATGTTCCAAAAGATAAGCGTGGAGAAGCGCCATTTTCAACCGATGCGAATTTATTGCATACATCATCAGAGGGTAAAATACTCGAAGACCCATGGAATGAGACGCCCGATTATGTTTATTCGCGCACAGTCAATCCAGAGGATGCACCCGATACGCCCGAATATATCGAAATTGGTTTCGAAAAAGGCGATGGTGTCTCTATTAATGGAGAGGCCATGTCTCCTGCTACTTTGTTGACCACATTGAATGAATATGGCCGCAAGCATGGAATTGGGCGCTTAGATTTGGTCGAGAACCGCTTTGTTGGCATGAAATCACGCGGCATGTATGAAACGCCGGGCGGCGAGATTTATGCAAGAGCACATCGCGGTATGGAGCAAATCACTTTGGATGGACCAGCTGGACATTTAAAAGATGAATTGATGCCGCGTTATGCAGAGATGATTTACAATGGTTTCTGGTTCGCGCCAGAGCGTGAAATGCTGCAAGCGGCGATTGATAAAAGCCAAGAGCGCGTTACCGGCACTGTTCGCATGAAACTCTATAAAGGAATGGCATCGGTTGTAGGGCGCAAAGCCGATGTAAACTATAATCTCTATAGCGAAGATGTGGTAACATTTGAAGAAGATAGCGGCGCTTATGACCAAAAAGATGCGGCTGGCTTTATCAAATTAAATGCATTGCGATTGCGATTGCTCGGCAAAAGACGCGGATAATTTAGGACGCACTTATCAAAACATAATGGCCAATTTGAGGATATAAGATGGTACTGTCGATTATATTTCTGCTCATTGGCTTTGTGCTTCTCATTGTCGGTGGGGAATTGTTGGTTCGCGGTGCTGTTAGGCTTGCTGAACGGGCTGGCATGTCGCAAATGCTCATTGGGCTTACCATCGTTGGTTTTGGAACATCGGCTCCAGAATTGGTAGCAAGTATAGAGGCTGCTTTGGCGGGTTCTCCTGGCATTGCATGGGGCAATGTGGTCGGATCCAACCTTGCCAATAGCTTGCTGATACTGGGCGCAGCATCCCTGATTATGCCAATGGCAGTAGCACGCGGCCCATTGTGGCGCGATGGCGGACTTGCATTGGTGATAACGGCCATACTCTATTATTGCGCTAGCGCTGGATTAGTGGGCGTACCGATGGGCATCGCATTTTTGGTAATATTAATTGGTTATCTTTATTATGCATATATCTCTGAAATGAGGATAATGAATGCTCAGAATAGGCCTGCTCATGCCTCTGTCGCTGAAGAGCATGATATTGTATTATCCATATTAGAAGAAGGCGATACAGCCGCTGGATCAAAAGCCGCTGCTTTAGAAGTGACGGATACGCATTTGCATGATGAGCAACATTGGGCGCGCTCTGCGCTTGTGCTTGCTGCGGGCATCGTGCTTATCATTTTAGGCGGGCGTTGGTTGGTTAGCAGCGCTGTTGAAATAGCGGATGCCATTGGTATGTCAGAGGCGGTTATAGGATTAACGGTCATTGCAATTGGCACATCTTTACCCGAATTGGTGACCGCAATAATCGCAGCACGCAAAGGAGCAAGCGCCGTTGCCTTGGGCAATATATTAGGGTCTAACCTATTTAATTTGCTGTTGATTGGCGGTGCTACCGCTACATTGGCTCCTGCTACTATACCGATTGAATTGCTCTCTTTTGGATTACCGGCGTTATTATTATCTTCCATTATTTTGCTTATATTTGCCGCTACTAAACATGCCATTAGCCGCACTGAAGGGGCTATATTGCTCTTATTATATGGTGCTCAGCTATTATATAATCTGATTGCTCTCTAAATTTGGGGACTCATAAAAATACTATAGTTATAATAAGTGGTTAACAAAGTTACTAACACTAATGTTAATTCCAATGTAACCAAATTCAATATTCATGCGAAGCTCATAGCATCAACTAAGGAGTTAAAGTTATGAATATTATACAGAAATTCACTCTTGGTGGTATTATTACACTATCTGCTTTCGCAGTATCATCCCCCATCCAAGCAGCCGAAATTCCAACGGCACCTCTATCACAATCCATATTGAATAGTGATCTGGCATCAACCAATAATATTGCAATTGTAGATGTTGCAGTTGAGGATGTGCAATTTAGAGGCCGCCGCAGTTTCAGTGGTCGCCGAGGTTTTAGCGGTCGCCGTGGATTTAGTGGGCGCCGAGGATTTAGCGGGCGCCGTGGATTTAGCGGGCGCCGTGGATTTAGCGGACGCAGAGGCATTCATAGTAGAGGTTTTAAACGCGGATTTGGCGGGAAAAAGTTTAGGAAAGGCTTCCGTAATAGAGGTTTCCATAAGCGCGGTTTCCGCAATAGAGGTTTTAAAAGAGGCTTTCACCGCAGAGGTTACTAATATTAAGTGGCATAGTCCGCACAGGCTTTAATCATATATTTCAACAGCCTGTGCATAAAATAATAAACATATCAATATGATATTGGAGTATTTGCGATAACCGTAAGCAGAAATGTTTACGGTTATTTGCTTTTGTTAAATAGGAATTATCTTGCAAATATATAAAAATAGATTGATGTTCATGGAATAATTACTTTTTACGGTTAATGCGTTTTATGAACCAAAGTAAGAATGATGATATGAATAAAGATCAAAGCTCCATCAATGCGCGTCCTGTTTCCGCCGTAAGCGGCATGGTGGGCGTATGCGGCCTAATCGGCTTGTTCCTATGGATAGCGATTGCACGTAATTTCGGAGATATTGCCGCATCGCTCGGTTTTCCGGGGTTGCCCGCATTAGCGGATGGCCCTTATTCGGCGCTTATAGCTCTTGTTTTTTGCGGCGCACCTATGGTGCTATGGTCATTATTGGTCGATAAAGTCCATAAGCGAACTACCACTGGTTTGGATTGGACGCATAAAAAACCTGTCTCTGAAGTCATTGATTATAGCATAGTGAAGATTGCTGGTCTTTGGATGACTTGGGGCATTATTGCCGCCATTTACGCGCTGTGCCGTTGGTATTGGGTCGGTGCCTATACTTTTTCGATGGATATGTTCGAATTTGCCGCCATTCCTTTGGTGATAATCTCTGTTCCATATGTCATTTGGATTGACCGTTATATGGTGAATCCGCGCGATGGCGCTTGGCATTTTGGGGCTATGCTATCTGGATTAGATGGATGGGATAAAGATGAAATTTTCCATCATCTGCGCGCTTGGGCAGTGAAGGGCTTTTTCTTAGCCTTTATGATTTCTATCGTGCCTGGCGGTTTTGGTGAAGTGGTTCGCATGGACATAGAGCAGATACTGCAAAATCCTGTGGCTATCGCTATGTCATTGATCGTGGTTATGTTCTTAATGGACGCACAATTTGCGACAGTGGGTTATTTGCTTACAATGAAGCCGCTCGATGCGCATATTCGCACTGCCAATCCATATTTGGCGGGTTGGCTTGCTGCTTTAATGTGTTATCCGCCTTTCTTGTTAATGTCGAAAGGCGGCCCCTTATATTATCAGATTAACACATCTGATTGGGCCTATTGGTTTGCTGATAACCAAGCAATGTTGATTATTTGGGGCGCTTGGTTGGTTATATTAACCGCTATTTATGCATGGGCGACGGTGGCGTTTGGTCTGCGGTTCTCAAACCTGACGCATCGCGGTATTTTGACCAATGGCCCTTATCGTTGGACCAAGCATCCAGCTTATTTGTCCAAAAATAC
This sequence comes from uncultured Sphingorhabdus sp., assembly GCA_947492905.1. GTDB lineage: Bacteria > Pseudomonadota > Alphaproteobacteria > Sphingomonadales > Sphingomonadaceae > Sphingorhabdus_B. The sequence goes on from CANLOL010000001.1 coordinate 1,339,239, forward strand.
CTATTGGTGGTTTAGTTATATGCCGTTCCTCGTGACCAGTGATAGCATCTATGATGCGATTAGAAATACTGTGATGTTAGCGGCCGTAAGCGCGATTTATTATTGGCGGGCCAAGACCGAAGAAAAGCATTTGATGGCCGATCCAATCTATCGCGATTATGCGCAATGGATGGATGAAAATGCGTTCATACCGCGCACCATCAACAAATTTGCGAGACTATTTAAACCCAAAGGAACTGGCGCGCATGAAGTGCAACCAGCGGAATGAAGCTTAAGTAAAGTTAGATATTTTTTTGGAAAGTCTGCGCCAATGCAGACGATCGCGTTTTTTTAGATTTTTATCTTTGCTTCTCTGTTCAAGTATATTTTTTGAATCTGAGCCATATTTGTTGATAATTGAAATAATCTCGTGATTATCCTCAACCTCTTTTTCTTTGTTTTTGAATAAATTTAGCATTAAAACCTCGGGAAGATATATTTTTTATTAGTATGTTTTACACTTTTGTGTGTTTCAGTATAAAAGCTACTCTACCGCTCATTAGATTTCTATTTACATATTTTTACATAAATATGAAGCTAATTTACCAAATTTTATAATTTTTTGATTCAGATGATAATTTTTTCACTAATTTGGCAATCCGATGCCAATGCGCTCTATCTTTATAACCAATGCTTGAGTCACGTGATCTCGCTCGCGACTAATATATCGAGCGCTTCATCACCATATCTATCAAGGTAACTGATAGCTTTTTTTATGTTTCTTTCTTTTCTCAATTTAAGATGTATGTAATTAATCATATCCAAATTCATTAAAGCATATTAGCAATCATGCATTGCCAACATGTTTTACCCTCCATTACTTATAACCATAATGGATATAACTACTTTACACAATTTTATATTGTGACACAAGTCACACATAAAAATTTTTTAATAAAATTTCTATATTTAAGTCTCTGGAGATAGATTGGATTGATGGTATTTCGTGATAAATATGAGAATATATTCAATATTATAACAGTAGTTTATTGCTATTCATCACCCATCTTAAGCGCTGCAATAAAGGCCTCTTGCGGGATAGATACATTCCCATATTCGCGCATTTTAGCCTTGCCCTTTTTCTGCTTTTCGAGCAATTTCTTCTTACGTGAAATATCACCACCATAGCATTTGGCGGTCACATCTTTGCGCATCGCGGCAATGGTCTCCCGCGCGATTACCTTGCCGCCAATTGCGGCTTGCACAGGTATTTTGAACAAATGGCGCGGAATAAGGTCTTTTAAGCGCTCGCACATATGACGACCGCGCGATTCAGCAGCTTCGCGGTGCACAATCATGGACAGCGCATCAACAGGGTCTGCATTGACCAAAATATTCATTTTAACCAAATCACCCGTTCGCAGGCCAATTTGCTCATAGTCAAAGCTCGCATAGCCACGCGAGATGCTTTTCAGACGATCATAAAAATCAAACACTACCTCATTGAGCGGCAGCTCATAAGTAAGCTGTGCGCGGTCTCCGACATAGGTAAGATTTTTTTGCACACCGCGCCGATCTTGGCATAATTTAAGGATGCTGCCCAAATAATCATCGGGGCAATAGATAACGGCCTCGATCCAAGGTTCTTGGATTTCAGATATTTTTACAACATCGGGCATATCCGCAGGATTGTGTAAAAATTGTTCTTCGCCATTGTTCATAATGATTTTGTAAACAACCGAAGGCGCAGTGGTGATAAGGTCTAAATCATATTCACGCACCAAACGCTCTTGAATAATCTCTAGGTGCAACAGTCCCAAGAAACCGCAGCGAAAGCCTTGACCCAAGGCTGCACTAGTTTCCATCTCAAAAGTGAAGCTGGCATCATTAAGACGTAATTTGCTGATACTTTCGCGTAATTTTTCAAAGTCTGCTGCATCAACAGGAAAGAGACCGCAGAATACAACCGATTGTACTTCTTTAAAACCAGGCAGAGGCTCCAGCGCGCCGCCTTTTACAGTGGTGATAGTATCACCAACGGCGGTCTGGCTAATGTCCTTAATTTGAGCCGTGATAAAACCAATTTCACCAGCGGCTAGCTCATCAAGATTTTGTATCTTTGGGTTCATACAGCCAACACGGTCCACCAAATGTTCGGTGCCTTGCGCCATAAATTTAATTTTTAAGCCCTTTGTAATGACGCCATCTATGACGCGCACTAGGATTACAACGCCCAGATATGGATCATACCAGCTATCCACCAACATGGCGGTCAAAGGAGCATCTCTATCGCCTTTTGGTGGTGGTATTTTGGTGACAATCTGCTCAAGCATTTCCTCTATACCAACGCCTGTTTTGGCCGATGCTAGCACAGCCTCATCGGCTGGGATGCCAATAATTTCCTCTATTTCATTTTTTACCACTTCTGGTTCAGCAGCAGGCAAATCAATTTTGTTGATGATGGGCAATATTTCATGATCATGCTCTATCGATTGATAGACATTGGCCAGTGTCTGCGCCTCGACCCCTTGGGCTGCGTCAACGATGAGCAATGCCCCCTCGCATGCGGCTAGGCTGCGCGATACTTCATATGCAAAGTCCACATGGCCAGGGGTATCCATTAAATTAAGCGTATAAGTATCGCCATCTTTAGCTTTATAATTGAGGCGCACAGTTTGTGCTTTAATGGTGATACCGCGTTCTTTTTCAATATCCATATTGTCGAGCACTTGCTCGCTCATCTCGCGCTCAGTCAGGCCGCCTGTATGTTGGATCAATCGATCAGCAAGCGTTGATTTGCCATGGTCAATATGGGCGATAATAGAGAAATTACGGATTTTATCTAATTCATTCATATCGCGCGATTAGCAGGGCTTAAAGAGTATGTCATCATACAAAAGCATTGTTTTATCCAGAGCGATTGAAAGAAAGCAATCTTATTGGCGGTTCTTAATATATGATGCCATGGCTTTTATAATAATTTGGAGCAAATTTATATTGGAATAATGCAGTGCGCATAGAATTTTCAGCTTGCTGCATTTTGCCCATATCTTTGTATATTACTGCTTTCAGATAATGTGAACCGCTGCGGTTTTTGCTATAATGAATGGCACGGTCTAGATCAGCTAGCGCCTTATCATAATCCCCCATCTTCCAATGCACAACGGCGCGCTTCTCTAATATATAAGCGGGTTTTTCGGCTATCTCTATTGCCAAAGTGCAATCATTTCTGGCGGCTTCTAAATTTATATTTGCAAGAGCATTCGTAAAACAGCGCTCGCTGAGCAAAAATGCATTGTCGGGATCATCTTCTAATAAATCATTGAGCAGAGAATTGGCCTCCTTGAATTTCTTATTGCTACGAAAAATTTCAGAGTTTAATTCTGCGGCATCAACATCTGATAACCCTTGATTTTGTGCGTTAAATATAACTTGTCTTGCTTTTGCAGTTTCATTTTGGCGATTATAAATTTTCACCAAATCAAAAATAGAAGCATAATTTGCCGGCTCTAGTAATAGAGCATTGTTAAGCGCTTCAATTGCTGCATCTTCATCGCTGCCAGAGAGCATATCAGCCAACCAATTATAATAGCTTGCCGAAGGTTCTATTTCGATAGCCGCTTTTAGGTCGGTAATGGCTTTGTCATAATCGCCTAATTTCCAGTAGAAATAAGCACGGTTGTAATAAGCATTTGTATCATCTTCTTTGGCATTAGCCACAAATTGATTCAGCCCAGCAATTATTTTATCGGCAGCGCCATTGGTTTTTGCTGCTTCATATTCTTGCCATTCCTCGGGTGCATCATCGGGTAAGATGATAGATACAGCTTTTCTTTTTTCATAATTTAATTTTTTACGGTCAATGCGCAATTGATTGGGTTTAACTTCCCATTGTGTAGGAAATGTCTCTTCAGAGAAATTGACACTATTATCCTGTAATAAAGTAGTTCTCTCTGTCAGGCGACCTTCTATCTCGCTTGAAATATTGGCATTGCCCGACAATGTGAATGGGCTCGCATATTGCGGTAATTTATAACTCGTATTTTCGCGGAAATAATTTGTTCCGCTAACCAATATAGGAATATCTTTCCATTCTTCTGTATTTCTATCTTGGCTTATTTTGCGATCATCGAGCGATGACCAAATAGCATGTTTGAACTTACCCGCTTTTTTCTTCCAACCAAGCCATGCAATGCCTTTTGCCTTAATTGTGCCTTCTCGACTTTCATTATCAAAACTATAATCGGCATCATAAATAATATCGTCTATTACATAATTGGCCGCTATCTCGCGCAGTTTTTCACGAAAACTTTCTTCTGAAAATTGATTTCTTGTGGTGTGTAATTGAAATGCTTGATTATCGCGTAATATTAATTTTAAATCATATAGAGCAGGCAAGGCGCGACCTGCGCTCAGATCATATTGTAAAAACGTATCCTGATCAGGTATGGTATTTTTACTAATAGCAATTTCTTCGAGAGCCGAACCTTTGGTTGTCACTGGCAGGGCATATCTGTGCGCAGGAGCGACTTGGATATCGCGCATCCTATCTCCACGTCCAGTACCATCCATCCATAATGTCTGGCCCTTAACATTGGCTTTTACCATAATATGGTTGAATGCCATCATGGAAGGAATACGAATTGAAACGGCGTCTTTTAAGCTTAGATTGACCAAAATAGGAACTGCTTCGACTTCTAATTCATGCAAAATGGCGAGGAGTAGCAAAGTTTTTGCTTTACAGTCTCCATATTTCAAATTCCATGTCTCAGCAGGGCTCTGCGGTTCATAATTGCCATAGCCTAGGCCATTATAAAGATAGCGTACTTTGTCTTGTACTAAACGAAGAGCCAGCTCTGAACGGATCATAGGATCATTGGTTTGTGCTTTAATTTGCTCTACTTCAGCAGCCAATTCAGGCGCTTGTGCAATTAAACCCTTAGTTTCATATTGCGAAGATGCTGTTTTTGAAACCTCTTCCCAACTCTGAAAGTTGCTAGCCTCGAAAAAGGGAGACATCCGATACCGTATCGGTGCATTTTTGGGTTTTTCTTTTTCTTTGGGGATAATCATACCCAAAATCATCTCATTATAATTACCAAAGCTGGTAATCTTGGGATTCATATTTTTGGAATGAGCTTTCCAATTTAATTTGCTGCCTTTGGGCCACAAGATGCGGCGGTAAGATTTATCCACAGAACGTTCGGTTTGAGAGAAAGATTTGCTTATTTCGCCACGTTTTTTGAGCGATGGGTTTTCGGATCGTATAGTATAGGCAAAGCCGACAACATCCCCCAATTGTAAATCTCGTAATTGTGTGGTTGCTGTGAGCAATCCATTCAATTGTTGTTGTTCTAAATTACGTTCACGCCGTATAATTTCGAAAACTTCTTCTTCGTCCAATATGTCAATGACTTGACCAGCCCTATATATTTTAAAGCTATGGATCGTAATATCTGCGCGGTCGCGTTGCCATGTAGCATTAAAACTGGTGCCCATTTGCGTTAAGAAGTCTGCGGTTGATGCTTTAAGAGCAAGGGCGGTATATTCTTCGATAACGCCATCTTCGATTTTGATTTGCTCGTCCCAAAGAACAGAATAGGCATTACTATCGGGATTATTTTTCAATAGCTCTGTTATATCGGTTTGATTTACCCATTCACCAGCAGGAGCATATTGAATATTTTCGCCTGCCAAAGCATTTTGATTATATAAAAATATACAAGAAATAATAGCTGTATTAATAATATTCTTCATAACGCACCCCAAATATTACATATTCTATTCTTGATAGAATCAATTATTTAAGAAGGTATAGAAAAAAATTTTTCAATCAATCTCTTATTTGATTCCAATGATTAAAATAGCATGTGGATAAAGAGATTATCTTATCCTATAGATCATTTCATTATATCAAAGGGGAATATTATGGAAGATTATCAACAGTGGAATATAGTCATTGATAAAAAAGATATTTCCAAAGCGAATATAGAAATTAGCGATATTGCAGAATTAGAAGAAGATCAGCTCTTATTAAAAATTGAAGGATATGCGCTAACCGCGAATAATATCAGCTATGCCTCAACGGGCGATTTGGTGGGCTATTGGAATTTCTTTCCAGCCGAAGACAGCAGCAATGGCATTGTCCCTGTTTGGGGATATGCACAAGTGATTGAAAGCACGCATTTAGAGTTTGAAGCAGGCATGCGCTTTTATGGCTATTTCCCAATGGGATCGCATCTTATTGTGTCGCCAGCAGAGGGCGATGTGTCGGCTGGTTTCATGGATGGTTCAGAGCATCGCGCACCAATGGCGCCTATTTATAACCATTATCGCAAATTATCTGATGGCTCTCATGATGAAATGGAAGCATTACGCGCTATTGTGCAGCCCTTATTTATGACCAGTTTTTTGATTGAGCATAAATTTCGCAGCGAAGAATGGTTTGGCGCTGACAATGTTATCATGACAAGTGCATCCTCTAAAACAGCGATGGGATTGGCCTATATGGTTAAAAATGACAGTCCTGATGTGCGCCGTATCGGATTGACTTCAGCTGCCAATGTTGAATTTACGATGGACACGGGCCTTTACGATCAAGTGATTAGCTATGATGATGCTTTTGGTGAGCATGGTTTGGATGCAGAAGAAAATTGCGTATCGGTTGATTTTGCAGGCAATACCGAATTTCTTGGTCAAATTCATGACCATTTTGGGGATAATCTAAAATTCAGTTCCTTAATTGGCATGACCCATGTCGGCAAAAGCGGTCCGCGCGATGCAATAAGCGGTGTGCAGCCTGTATTCTTTTTTGCGCCAGCAGCAGCCCAAGAATTTATCAATGATTTGGGGCAGGCTGAATTTGATAGTCAAGCTGGACGTGCGCTCTATGGGTTTTTGGATTTTATATCGGGGCAAATTGATGTGCGCACAATTGAAGGGCCACAAGCAGTGCAGCAGGCTTATGAAATGTTATTCAGCGGCTCTGTATCAGCTAGCGAAGCCCTATATGCAAATATAGGTTAAATGCTGTTGGGTTAAATCCATCTAGGGTTAAATTTAGGGTGAAATCACATAAGGTAAATCTAGTCTGCTTTATTTCTGTTCATCAGTTTCGTCATATAAGACATGCCCATGATTGTGGCTGCCATGATGCGTGTGGTGATTATTGGGGTTGCAGCGCCCTGTAATCATTATATCCTGATATAAATTATCGGCCTGTTCTTGGGTTAAGGCTTCACATCTTTTACGGTCTATCTCTGGATAAGGCCCGAATGCGTTGGATCGCACCGGAATTGCCGTTGGTTCTTGCCCAATTAATATGGGGGCAGCGCATGATGATAATGATGTTAGGGCCATTAGCCCAATAAAATGAACACGCATAAATCTGCCTTAGAAATAATCTATATTGCATCATAGAACGGCTGCGCGGGTGATGTATTTAGAGCAATTTTTGCGGATGATATTAACCATTAAACATTTGAAATGATTATGTCACAATTTGATACGCCCAATTTGTAAGATGTTTTTACGCTAGCTATTATGCCTAATATTTCGTTAACGAGAATTATGAGGAACAGAAATTTAATATCGATAGCGGACAAAAAGCAGCATAGCTTTCGCCAGCTTATAGACCCAAATATTTTGACCGTAGAAGCTGAAGTAGAAAAAGCAAAATGGTGGACCAAAGAGGACACGCATTTATTCATGCTGAGCTTCACTGCATTCTTCGTGGTATTTTATACATTCATTGCGTGAAGCATCATTCTTTATTTAACGGCTTTATTCTGCAATCTCCGCATTCATTTTTCTATCGACTTTATCCAATCTAAAGGCGAGCCATGATGATATCGCGCAGATTATCATGAGCATGAATAATGCGTTGATGACGCTTACGCCAATGCTGACGATGAGCAGATATATGATCGTACCCAGAACCATAGCACCGCTGTTGATGATATTATTGGCGGCTATGGTGCGCGCTGTTTGGGACTTTACAACTTTAGTGGTTAAAAATGCATAGAGCGGCACGACAAACATGCCGCCAGCTATTGCGATAAACAATATATCGAGCAATAATATTTTGGCATAATCCGCTTCTAAAAATCTGCGCCAGTCATAGAGTTCACCGCTTCCTGGAACCCATTGATTAACAACCCACCATAAATGCAATATGAATAAGCCCATTATGATAACAGAGGCCATAGAGTAGCGGGCAGAAATTTTGCCTTTCAGCATCCGGTTTATGGCAATGCTACCTATGGCTATACCGATGGAGAAAACGGCCGTGAATAATGTTGCGACTGTATTATCGCTGGTAAGTGAATTTTTCACCAATGGTGGGAAAATAGCACCAAACACAGCCGCTATTGTCCAAAAAAAGCTGATAGACCAAATGGCTAATGCTAAATGTGGAACGCTCATCGTGTTTGATAATAGTCTCCAACTGCCTCTAAAAATATTATAATCGACCTTAATATCTTCATGCCCATCTTCGGGATCAGCATTAGGAATAAATTGTGCGCTTAAACGCCCGATTAGCGAGCATATTACCACCCCAACAGCAGAAGCAGTCGCGGGCAAAATACCGCCCAATATTGTACCCCCTAAAATGGCTATATAGGTTCCAGCTTCCACCAAACCAGTTCCGCTCAAAACTTCATCATCTTTTAGATGCTGTGGTAAAATGGCATATTTTATGGGGCCTAAAAAAGCCGATTGCGTTCCTAATGCAAAAAAAGCAATCATCATGACTGGTATGGATTCTATCATGATACCATATGCCCCTACGAGCATGATAATAATTTCAGCATTTTTAATGATATGTATGATTTTCGTTTTATCTTTTTTATCTGCCAATTGACCAGCAAGTGCAGAAAATAAAAAGAAAGGGAGCATCAATAATCCGCCTACTATGGCATTAAATTGTGCTTCAGCGGCTTCATTATTGAGCAATTGAAATGTGACCAATATCACCATCGCCATTTTGAAAAAATTATCATTAAAAGCGTTTAGAAACTGTGTAACAAACAATGGCAAAAAACGCTTTTTTAATAGCAATGATGCAGAAGTCGTCATGCATGTCCTCCCCCGACATTATAGAGTATTGATATATTTATTTATAAATAATCAAATCTCTTGCTGATATGCTATGACTTTTATGCTTAATAAAAGCAACTAATGAAATTAGCTATTGGTTGTGGGTGCGTTCCGCCCTATGTCAATAAACAGTCTGCCGATATTAGGTATGTTTATCCAATATCTGACAAAAGGGATAAGAATGTTAAGCCTCGCCAATATTTTGACATTATCGCGCATATTTGCCGTTCCTATTTTGGTTTTCCTGCTTTGGCCCCATTATAGCGGAGGCGTGAATCTACCGACGCCGCTGCATTATGGGTTAGCATGGGTACTATATGCATTAATGGCGATAACCGATTATTTTGATGGCTATATAGCACGCAGCCAAGGAACCGTATCAAAGCTGGGTATATTTTTAGATCCAATAGCCGATAAAATCATGGTTGCGGCCGTTATATTGATGCTGGTATTCACCCGCGATATTGATGGCATACATGTTATTGCTGCCCTGATAATCCTATTGCGCGAGATTATCGTTTCGGGCTTGCGTGAATTTTTGGCAGGGCTTCAAGTCTCTGTACCGGTGAGTAAATTGGCAAAATGGAAAACCACTTTTCAGCTATTATCGCTTGGCGGTGTCATATTATGCGGGGCTGTTGTGAACATCGAATGGCTCTATGAGTGGCTGCATTTAGCGACCTTTATCACCCTATGGGGAGCAGCTATTTTGACGTTGATTACGGGTTGGGATTATCTGCGTGTCGGTATCAAACATATGGATTGATGGGCATTATGAAGATTACATATTTTGCCAAAACGCGCGAACTTATGGGGCGCGATTCCGATAGTATTGATTTTCCAACCGATATTCATACCATTGATGATGTAATCGAATATTTGTCTGCCAAGGGCGCACCTTATGATGTTGCTTTTGAAGAGCGCAATTCATTGCGATTTGCTTTGGATAATGAATTGGCTCAAAATGATGCAAGTATAAACAATATATCAGAACTGGCTATATTCCCGCCTGTTACGGGCGGATGATGCAGCATATTGCCCTTCAAGCCAAAGCCTTTGATGCAGGAGAGGAATTGCGCAAATTTGAGAGCAAGCGCCTTGGTGCAATAGCAAGTTTTTCTGGATTGGTGCGTTCTGAAAATGAGATTAGAGCGCTCTCTATTGAGCATCATCCGGTGATGACACAAAAAGCACTAGAGAAGCTCTGCGATATCACAACGCAGCGCTATCACCTGCTCGGCGTCACTATCATTCATCGTTATGGGACGCTGAAATTGGGAGAGCCAATAGTCTTTGTAGCGGCAGCCTCTGAACATCGTAAAGAAGCTATGGAAGCTATAATATACATGATGGACCGTCTGAAAACGGATGTGCCATTATGGAAAAAAGAAATATTCGCCGATGGATCATCGCGTTGGATAGATCAAAAGCAGAGCGATGTAGAACGATCCTCTTCGTGGTAAATTACAGCATAAGAGGCGCGTGCATATATCTCTATTTTTTAAGCTTGCGCAATTCATCGGCAAGCAGCAAAAATTCCTTTTTGCGCGGGCTATTGGTGCGCCATACAAGAGCAATTTTCCGGGCTGGATTTTCCGCATTAAGCGGCCGCGTGATAATATTTGTATTTTGCAATATCCCCGCATCTATTGCCATTTCCGGGACCAATGTTAAGCCAAGACCATTATCCACCAATTGAACCAAAGTATGCAGCGACGTGCCTAACATGGTTGCACCTTCGCCCAAATCGGGGCGATTACAGGCGGATAAAATATGATCTTTTAAGCAATGACCATCCACCAATAATAATAATTTCTCAGGATCAATATATTGCGGGGTAATTTCTTTGGGCAAATTTTGGACATCATCATTGGGCATAGCCACCAACAGATTGTCATCGAATAATTCAGAGCTTTCGACATCCCCGCACCCATAAGGCAGCGCCATTAATACACAATCCGCATCTCCATGATGCAAGGATGCACAGGCTTCGCTGCTCGGTTCTTCGCGCAAATATAATTTCAATTCTGGATAAGATTTTCGCAAAGCGGGTAAAAATTTCGGCAATAAAAAGGGCGCTATGGTAGGGATTACCGACATGCGCAATTCGCCAACGAGCGGCTTTCCGGCGCTGCGTGCTATATCCGTTAATTCCTCTGACTCGCGCAATATTCTGTGAGCTTTTTCGACCATTTGATTGCCAATTGAGGTGAATCTGACCACGCGGCGGGTGCGCTCTACCAATGAAATACCTAATAATGTTTCCAGCTCTCTTATTCCCGCAGAGAGGGTGGATTGCGTAACAAAACAGGCTTTCGCAGCTTTGCCAAAATGCCCATGTTCATGCAGAGCAGCCAAATATTGTAATTGTTTCAATGTGGGTAAATAACTTATCATGGGGGGCCTATCATTAATAAATTAAAACTATTATTGTTTCTAATGTAATCGTTAAAATCGATTTTTCTATATCTAATATGAGGATATTTTAGAAAATACCTTGGAATGTGGCGTGAAAATGCCTAGTTTCATAATGAAAACATAGTATATATCGCTATGTATGAAATATGAGGGCGGTTAGGAGGCCAGATGTTCGATAGATTGATAGATTATTTAGAATCGATCAAAAGCCGCGATCCTGCGCCGCGTTCCCGCATGGAAATTTTGCTCTATCCAGGAGTATGGGCAGTTGGTTTCCATAAAATTGCGCATTGGTTGTTCAATGGGAATATGTTCTTTCTCGCGCGTTTTGTGAATCACTTCTCGCGTATGCTTACAGCGATTGATATTCACCCAGGGGCGAAAATTGGCGATAATTTGTTCATCGATCATGGTTTTACAGTGATTGGGGAAACCGCAATTATCGGCAATAATGTTACGATTTATCAATGCGTCACATTGGGCGGCACGAACCCGACCAATGGCGAAGGCGGCAAGCGCCACCCTACAATCTTAGACGATGCCATCATTGGTTCAGGGGCGCAAATTTTAGGGCCTATCACAGTCGGTGAGCGCGCACGTATTGGCGCTAGCGCTGTGGTTACGAATGATGTTCCCGAAGGCGCTACTATGGTCGGCGTAAAGGCCAAGTCCACCTTGATTGCTGCGGAAACCTATAGCCAAGATTTCATGCCTTATGGCACGCCCTGCACAGATATGAATATTCCGCCTGAAAAAACATTGGCTTGCTTGCAAGAAGAAATGAAAAAATTGCAAAAGCAGATGCTGATATTTGAAAAGCAAACCAAAGCTGATGGGGCCACTAGTGCAAGTAAGAAGAAAGTGGTGAACGGCAATAAAACCGTTAAAAAACAGAGCAAATCTAAATAAATGGGTACAGTTTCGCATTTTCAAACCTATGTTCCGCACAACAAAAATGCTCAAGTTGGGTTTGAGAGGACAGAGCTCAATCAAATATTAGACCTATATGGCCGTATGGTTGCAGCGGGCAATTGGCGCGATTATGCAATGGACTTTACTAAGGATGTCGCCTGCTTTCATGCTTATAGGCGCGCGGCAGAACGGGCCGAATATCGCATTGAGAAACGCCCATCATTGCGCAATAAACAAGGGCAATGGTGCCTCTTTGGTGAGCAGGGGATGGTCTTGAAGCGCGGCCATGAGCTTGCCCCTGTACTCGCGCCTTTGGAACGCAAATTAATGAAATTAGTCAGCGAATAGGTCGAAATTTCATTATGTAGCAGGGACATTGGCTTTAATGATGTCAGGCATATTGCTCACCAATTTTTTGCGCAGCGGAGTCCAAAAAGCAGACAGGCTCAGTAAAGCTGAACCAATAACAAATGCGGTGAGTGCCACATTTAATTCAATCGCCCCAAATTGGTTGAATAAAATGGCCAATGCTATCAACACATAAGCTAATGCCGATACTAACAAGGCGCGCCGATCAATCACAATAGCGATGATACCCATGAAAATATATGTACCAACGACGCTAACAGCTTGCAGTCCAGAAATTTCATCGCCGCCCGTTGCACCAATGAAATAAAATAGCGGATGTGCTATCATAGGAGCAGCTAAAAGATGCAACCAAAACGCGATGTCGCTGCGCCGTGTTTCGCGAGATTTGTCCGATATATCCCACCACATGGCAAAGGCGAAGATACAAAGACCCGCTATTAAGACTAGTGATAATGTAATATGATAATTTATGTCATTACCAAATGGAATTAGGAATAACGAGATTATCGTTGCCGCAATTGTTGCTGCCAGCCCTGCTATAGTTATTGGTACTTGGAAGCGCTTCCAATGAAGGCCAGTACAAAGAGCAATTATAGCAAAGGCTAACGCACTATATGTAGCTCCGCCGTCATCACCTAAGATAACGATCGCAGAGGCAAATATCCCACCAACAAAAGCAAGTAACAATATTATCGATGGAAGAGCCATACGGCGTTTTAGGGTGAAATATTCGGCTAAGCCCCATGCGGTGGCTGCGACAAAGAAGCCTGCAAGAGCCTCGTCAATCGCACCGCCAATGCCGCCAGCTGCAAATAGCATGATGATTGCTGCAATAGCGACGAAAATATCATTAAAGCCAGTGACAAGACGGAAATGTTCTTCGTCTTGAATAGGAGCGTTTCGTAATTCCGATACATGCTTGTCTAATGCGGCTATAGTATCTGTTTCTATTACACCTGCATCAATCGCCGATTGAATTTCGGATTGGCTATACAAATAATCTCTCCCCTAAATATTAAGGAAGAGATTATGGAATAAATAACTATTGTCAATTTATTTGAACAATATTGATAATGACTATAGTTATGAGATTTTTTGTAAGGCTTTCATAATAGCTGCACTTTGTTCGCTGCCCGATTGCGGAACAGTTTCACCCGTACGATCAATAATTTGCTCATACACTTCGGCGAAACCCTCTACGGTGCGCTTATCTTCGGGGAGGGCAACGCCTGGGGTCATGGTGACATAGCTGGCTTGGTAAACACCAGCGCCTGCACCGATAATCATATTGGTTGGGGCTTGATCGCTGACAAGATATAACGCAGCAGGAACTACATTTTTGGGAGTGAATTGTTTGAACAATTCTTCGGGGAATAAATCTTCGGTCATGCGCGTACCTGCTACAGGAGCAAGCGAGTTAACATGGATGTTATATTTTGCGCCTTCGAGATAAAGCGTCTTTGTAAGGCCCGCGAGACCCAATTTCGCAGCGCCATAATTGGCTTGGCCAAAATTACCGTAGAGACCAGTGGATGACGCGGTCATCAATATACGGCCATAGGCTTGTTCGCGCATGGTTTCCCAAACGGCTTTGGAACAATTGGCCGAACCGATTAAATGCACTTGCACCACCAAATCAAAATCAGCAGGGGTCATTTTGGCAAAACTTTTATCGCGTAAGATGCCTGCATTATTGATTAGGATATGCACGCCGCCATAGGCTTCTTTGGTTTTGGCGACCATTTCTTGCATTTGCTCAAATTCGGTAACGCTGCCGCCGTTGGCCATTGCTGTGCCGCCAGCAGATTGTATTTCTTCGACCACTTGGGCAGCCGCATCGGATGATCCCGTACCATCGCGTGCACCGCCAAGATCATTTACGACAACTTTGGCGCCTCTACGGCCCAATTCTAGAGCATATTCGCGGCCTAAACCGCCGCCAGCACCGGTTACAATCGCTACTTTATCTTTATAATCAATACTCATGTCAGAATCTCCTTAGCCGATAAATTTTATGCGTGTCTTCTGCCATGTTCTTTCCGTTTACGCAAGCGTAAAGCGCGGTAAGTTTTATGAGGAAATAAGGGGTTTTTGCGGCAAGGGAATGAAGATTAGAGCTGTAAATCTTGGCAGTTTATGCATTGTCATAAAAACGAAATATATGAGTAATTATTGAGTCACACAAATGGTCTTTAGAGAGCTGGATTTAGACAATAATGGGGAATCAATAATGAGATTTACAGCAAAATTATTAGCAGCAACTGCACTTGCGGGTGTTTCTATTCCAGCACATGCGCAAGATGCTGATGTGGATGCATTGAAAGCTGAGATTGCTGAATTAAAAGCTGCTTTAGAAATATTAAGTTCGAAAGTTGAAGCGCAATCACAACAAAATACACAAACACAAAATGATGTAGCGGCTGTTAAGACCACTGCGATACAAGCAAAAACCGCAGCCGATACTGCGCAAGCGACCGCAGAAAAAACAGCAGAAGCTCCATTTGATATCAGCTGGAAAGGCGCACCTGAGATTAAAGGCGATGGTGGTTGGAGCTTTAAACCACGTGGCCGTATTTTGTGGGATGTAGGTACAGTTGATGCCCCCAATGGTGTGAATGACCCAGGCTTAGGTTTCTCAAATGAATTTCGCCGCGTACGCCTTGGCGTCCAAGGTAAAATACCTGGCGGTTTCGGTTATAAATTAGAGGGCGATGCCGCAGGCGGCGGGTTTGAATTAACCGATGCTTATCTAGATTATAAAAAAGATGGTCTAACGATCACTGTGGGTCAGCATAATAATTTCCAAAGCTTAGAGGAATTATCAAGCAGTAATGATACAAGCTTTATTGAGCGTAGTGCCTTTACGGACGCCTTTAACTTTACGCGGCGCATAGGTCTCTCTGCGCAAGTGTCATCTGGTGATTTGATCGTTCAAGGTGGTTTCTTCACCGACAATGGTGGCGATTTGGATGATGATGAAAATAACAGCATCAGCCTTGATGGACGTGTCGTTTATGCCCCAAAATTAGGGGATGCACAATTGCACTTAGGCGCTTCTGCGCACTGGCGTGACTTTGGCGAAGCCATCACTACAGCACGTTTTCGTCAGCGGCCTTTAGTGCATACAACTGATACACGCTTTATTGATACTGGCAATCTTGCCAATGCAGAAGAGCAATTCACTTATGGCTTAGAAGCTGCTGTTATATCAGGACGCTTTCACGCGGCCGCAGAGGCGCATTGGCTTGATCTTACGCGTTCTGGCGGATTTGAAGATGCGAACTTCTTTGGCGGTTCTGTAGAAGCCGGCATATTCTTAACCAATGACACGCGCGGCTATAGAGGCGGCGTTTTCAAAGGCGTTAAAGTTGCTAATCCTGTTGGCAAAGGCGGTTTAGGCGCATTCCAATTCAATGTGCGTTATGACCGTTTAGATTTGAATGATGGACCCGTAATCGGCGGAACTCAAGATGGCTATATGGCATCCTTGATTTGGACACCGGTTAATAATGTTCGTTTCTTGGTCAATTATGGTCTGCTAGATTATAATGATGTCATTCCTGCTCTTGCTAATGGCACAGAGACTGATTTTTCAGTGAATGTTGTTGGGGCACGGGCACAAATAAGCTTCTAAAACTGTACAATTAGAAAAATAGAAAAGGGGCTGATATTTTCAGTCCCTTTTTGTGTGCACTTAAATTTTGGAAATGAAAAACGAATTAAACAGCGTTTTGATCGAGCGAATATCCTGCGCTGCGCACTGTGCGGATAATATCAGCGCCGCCATTGATATTCAGGGCTTTGCGCAAGCGCCGAATATGGACATCAACAGTGCGAATTTCGATGTCGCTGTCATATCCCCAAACAGTGTCTAATAATCTCTCGCGCGAGAAAACTTGGCTGGGATATTCCAAGAAATGTTTGAGCAATTTATATTCGGTCGGGCCAAGAGCAATAGCCTGTCCCGCGCGTTTTACTTTATGGGCGGTAATATCCATTTCAATATCAGAAAATGTCAAATTCTCACCCGCTAGGGCAGGGCGCGCACGCCGTAATACAGCATGGACGCGGGCCAATAGCTCACGAGGGCTAAAAGGTTTGGTTAGATAATCATCGGCGCCAATTTCCAGACCGCGAATTTTGTCATCTTCTTCGCTGCGCGCGGAAAGCATGATGATCGGTATATGTTTGGTTTCATCGCTGCGGCGCAATTGGCGGCATACCTCTATGCCAGAGAGATTCTCAATCATCCAATCAAGAATGATGATGTCGGGTAATGTTTCTTTTGCCAATAATATGGCTTCTTCACCATCGCTGGTATTGATAACATGATATTCTTCGCGTTCAAAATTATAGCGAATGAGTTCGACAAGAGGATTGTCATCTTCAACTAATAATAATTTTGTTTTCACCATGATATTTTCAGTCGTCAGGTAGGTTTTCACCCGTTTCAGTAAAATAGATCATGCCAGCGCATGTGGTACTGTGATCGCCAATACGTTCTAGATTTTTGGATATGAATAAAAGATGCGCAACCTCTTGCGCGGCTTCGGGATGCTTGGCGATAAAGCCAACAAAATCTACAAATAATTCTTTATAAAGCTGATCCACATCATCATCACGGCGTGTCACCGCAATGGCCAGATCAATATCGCGCTTAGCATAGGATTCCATCGCGGTACGCACCATTTCACCCGCTATCTCACCCATGCGTTGCAGCGCATTATTATCGGATAGAAAATCCTCGGTTTTTAGATGACCCACGCGTTTGGCGATATTTTTGGAATAATCTCCAATACGTTCGATAACTGCAGAGATTTTAATCGCGGCGATAAGTTCGCGCAAATCATCGGCCATAGGCGCACGCAGCGCAATGGTTTGTACAATGATGCGTTCGACCTCTTTTTCTAATCTATCGATAATCTTATCATCATTACGAATTTTTTTCGCCAGCTCCATATCATTGGTCAGCAAAGCTTTCATCGCACCTTCGACGGCGCTCTCAGCGCGTGAACCCATCTCAGATATTAAAGATCTGATTTTGTCCATTTCTTCGTCAAATGCACTTAATGTATGTTTATTTCCGCTGTTCATCATTTTGATTTCCTAGCTATTTTATGACGATATTATTACCCGTAGCGGCCTGTAATATAGTCCTGAGTTCTTGTTTTCTGGGGGTTTGTGAAAATATCAGAGGTTACCCCAAATTCCACAAGGTTGCCCAAGTGAAAGAATGCCGTTCTTTGTGATACACGCGCTGCTTGCTGCATATTGTGCGTCACAATGATAATAGCATATTTTCCGCGCAATTCGTGAATTAATTCTTCAATCTTGGCTGTTGCTATCGGATCGAGCGCAGAACAAGGCTCATCCATCAAGATAACTTCGGGATCAACGGCAATAGCGCGGGCGATGCATAATCTTTGCTGTTGTCCGCCCGATAGCGCAGTACCGCTATCGCTTAAGCGATCTTTGACTTCATTCCATAAACCAGCACGCTGTAATGAGCGTTCAACAATCATGTCTAGTTCCGCTTTATTAGCGGCTAGCCCGTGAATATTGGGGCCATAGGCAATATTATCATAGATAGATTTTGGAAATGGATTGGGCTTTTGAAACACCATTCCTACGCGCGCGCGCAGCTGTACTACGTCCATAGAGGCATCATATATATCTTTGCCGTCTAATTTAATCTCACCCTCTACACGGGCCGATGGGATAGTATCATTCATGCGATTGATAGTGCGTAGGAAGGTTGATTTACCGCAGCCAGAAGGACCAATAAAAGCGGTTACATTTTCCATGTCCACGTCAATAGATACATCGTCAATGGCTTGTTTATCATCATAGAAAACATTGACATTACGCGCCGTGATTTTGTGCGTTCCTGTTCCATTGTCTGATACATCAGATTGGGAATTTTGTTCAGCCACTGTGTCTTCCTTTAGTTACAGAATATATAATTACATTATTAGGCACTATTGTTACCAGCGCGTTTCAAAACGGTTACGCAAATAAATAGCAACAGCATTCATGGTCATTAAGAATAAAAGCAATACTATAATTGCTGCGCTCGTTTTTTCAACAAAGGCACGGTTGACCTCGTCCGACCATAGATAAATTTGCACTGGCAATACCGTCGATGGTTCAGAAAAACCGCTCGGTGCTGCTGGAACAAAGGCGCGCATACCGATAAGAAGTAGCGGCGCTGTTTCACCCAAAGCACGGGCCATACCGATAATCGTGCCTGTTAAAATACCTGGCAATGCCAGAGGCAGTACATGGTGGAATACCACTTGTACGGGCGATGCGCCAACGCCCAAGGCCGCCTCACGTATAGAGGGTGGTACGGCCTTAACGGCATTGCGTCCAGCAATTACAATCACGGGCATAGTCATAAGGGCTAAGGTTAATCCGCCAACCAATGCTGATGATCGCGGCATGTTAAACCAGCTTAGAAAGACCACCAATCCTAATAAACCAAATATGATGGATGGCACAGCCGCTAGATTGTTAATCGATACTTCGATTAAATCAGTCCAACGATTTTTTGGTGCATATTCTTCTAAATATAGAGCCGACAGCACACCAACAGGAAAAGCAAGCAGGATGGTGATAAACATGGTCATCAATGATCCTTTGAACGCAGCCCAAATGCCTGCTTCGGCAGCATCTGATGCGTCAGCCCCTGTTAAAAATGAGAGATTAAATTCTGTGCTAAGCACGTCTTTTTCTTCTAATGCTTTTACAGCAATTTCAGCCTCTTTTACACCATCGCCTTTATAGGCTGTATCAATGGCCGCATCAGTCGGGAGGTTAAATATAGTTTTTTGCTCTATTAATGATGGGTCATTTATAAGCTTTTTGGTAATACGGCGCTCAATACCGCTAGAAAATAGATTTTGGTTCATATCTGTGGATAGCGAACCATATTGTTCTTGCGCGGCGGTGCTGATAATGCCTGGCAGGTCGAGTGATCTTATCGCCGCTTCAGCACCATCGCCAGAGATTGATTGCGCACTTGCATTGCCAGTGAGGGCAGGAAAATCTATTTCTAATTTTGCGTTGGTTTGCAGAAATCCAGAAAAGCCATTGCCGAGCATAGTGACGAGCAAGAATATCAAGAAGATAGTGGATAATGTTACCGCAGTAAGACCCATGAACTTGAATCTTTTTTCCGCAGCATAGCGCTTTGCAATGCGCTTTTGCATTACTGGGCTGCTCCAATCTGTGGGGGTAGGGTCGATACTGTTATTCATAAGCTTCCCTGTATTTTTTAACGATACGCAAGGCTACGAGGTTGAGCAATAATGTGACTACGAATAAAACCAGACCCAGAGCAAAAGCCGCTAATGTGTGCGGGCTACCGAAATCTTGGTCTCCCGTTAATAGGGCCACAATCTGCACCGTGACGGTTGTAATACTAGCAAATGGATTGGCTGTTAAATTGGCAGCATAGCCCGCCGCCATCACCACAATCATTGTTTCGCCAATGGCGCGGCTTACGGCCAATAAAATACCACCCACAACACCGGGCAAAGCAGCGGGTAATAATACGCGTTTTATGGTTTCGCTTTTTGTGGCGCCCATCGCCAAGGAACCATCGCGCATCGCGCCGGGAACTGCGGCGATACTATCATCGGCCATAGATGCAACCAAAGGAATAATCATAATTCCCATGACCACACCTGCGGCCATCGCATTGTCGGATGCGGCATTGCTAAATCCAATCATGACAGCAAAATCGCGCACTGCCGGTGCAACGGTAAGCGCTGCAAAATAACCATATACCACAGTGGGAACACCCGCTAATATTTCCAAAACCGGCTTCATGATAGAGCGGAAACGCGGGGTGGAATATTGGGTGAGGAAAATTGCGCTCATCAATCCAAAAGGAATGGCGACAATCATAGCAATAATCGCACCGATAAATATTGTACCCCAAAATAGAGGGATAGCGCCATATCCATTATCTTCGCCTGCCACAATATTATCGCGCGGGTTCCAATTTGTGCCGAATAGAAATTCAAACGGGGATACAAGCGTCACAAAACGATAGGCTTCGAATACTAAGGATGCGACAATTCCAACCGTGGTCAGAACAGCGATTAAAGATGCCAGCAATAATGCGAACATTACAACTTTTTCGACTTTTGACCGCGCTCTAAAATCAGGTTTCAGGCGCGTATAGGCATAGGCGCTACCCGCAAAAATAAGCAATAATGTCGCTGCAAATGCGATGCTATTATAATAGCTTTGCGCCGCTTTATAGAGCGGGACTAATTTTTCAGAGCCTTCTTGGAATAAAACTTGCGAGCTGCCATTGGCCACGGCGCGTGCTTCGGATAATATAGTAGAGCGCGTAAATGGGTCTGCGGTAACACTGGCTGCGTCTGGATTGGATAGAACCATATTGGTCACTAGAGCCGGTGATATATTTATCCAAATGATTAGAAACAGGATCGCAGGTATAATCGCCCATAAAGAAGCAAACCAGCCATGATAATTGGGCAAGCTGTTTATGATGGGGGTTTCGCTGCTGATGAAAGAGGCGGCACGTGCCCTGCCGACGAACCATGCAATTAATCCAAATGCAAAAACTAAAAACAATAGCTCGTTTGTAGTCATGTTGCGTCAGCTCCAAATTACTTCATTAATTTTCATGATGATTTTGACAATATCATCAATCGAAATAGCGCATATTGTGATTCTTTAGGATTCGCAATATGCAAAGGGCATAGCCGAAACTATGCCCCTATCAAGTAAGAAATTAATTCAATTTTATTTCAAATCACTACCGTCAATGGTAACAAGATCAGTAACAGCAGCATTTGATTGCGCACGCACATCATCAGGTGATGCAATAAGGCCGATTTTGGCCAAATAGCTGCCTGCAACGCCAGATTCTACAAATTCAGTGATGAATTCTTGAATGCCTGGAATTTTGCCAATATGTTGCTTTTTTACATAGATGAATAATGGACGAGCACCAGGATAACCGCCTGCTGCGATGCTGTCATAAGTTGGAACTATACCATCGATAGAAATACCGCGCACTTTGTCGGCATTTTCTTCCATATAGCTATAACCAAACACGCCCATGCTGTTTGGGTTTGCGCTCAATTTACCAACGATTAAATTGTCATTTTCACCTTGTTCTTGGAAAACAGTGTCGTTGCGAATTTCTGTGCAAGTCTCTTCATATTTTTCTTTATCGCTATCTTTCAATGCTTTCATAGCTGGATCGGTTGTGCAACCAGCTTCCATAATAAGCTCATGAAAAGCATCGCGCGTACCAGATGTCTTGGGCGGACCATAAACAGAGATAGCAATATCAGGTAAAGCAGGATTAATGTCTGACCATTTTGTATTATTCTGAGGTTTGCCAAATGGATTGGCAGCCAGAGCAGTATAAACATCTTTAACCGTAAGTTTATAATCTGGACCGCTGATAGATTGCGCTAGAGCAATGCCGTCAATACCAACTTGAATTTCAATGATGTCGGTAACGCCATTAGCTTGGCATTTATCATATTCTTTTTTCTTAATACGGCGAGAAGCATTCGCAATATCAGGCGTATTAGAGCCGATACCTTCGCAGAAACGCTCTAAACCGCCGCCAGTGCCAGTTGATTCTAAAACAGGTGCTTTGATATTCTCTCCGCTTGCTTGATATTTTTCAGCAACTAATTTTGCGAATGGAAATACAGTAGAGGAACCAACTATACGAAGCTCATTACGAGCATCCCCTGAACCACCGCTAGATGCTTCGTCTTGACATGCTGATAATGCTAACATGCTGACCGCTACCAAAGATAATTTCTTTAACATTTATAACTTCTCCATAATTATGGCTGTAATCAATAATTTGCCCCAAAAGTGCTTTAGATTCTGTCTTTTCGCACTGTGCAGCGTCGGGTTAGACAGCTACCAATGCCAATTTGTTACTAATATATTACAGTTTTGTGAAACTGGGGGGCGATGCTGATATTGTTCTGGGGATAAGTACATGATAGTCCATAATATCAGTGGCAGATTATCTTTTGATTTTTATAAAGTGCGCTTGGCGCGCGGGACGTGATTCACATTATCATGATCTTTTGCGGCAATCGGTAATAATATTGTTATTAATGTTCCATCGCCTTTTTTGCTCGAAATATCCATATGGCCGCGGTGGCGCTGAACAATATGTTTCACCAAAGAAAGGCCAAGGCCCGTTCCGCCCAATGCTTTGCTGCGTCCTGAATCAACACGATAGAATCTCTCGGTTAGGCGGGGGATATGCTCTATATCTATCCCATCGCCATGGTCTTTGACGGTGAGGCGCACCATAGAGGCCGATTGTGTTTTTTCTAAATGGACCAATATAGGTGTGTCTTTTTTCGCATATCGCATGCTGTTGGCAACGATATTGATAACCATCTGCCTGAGCAGTCCCTCATCACCAGAAACGCGCGGTATAGTATCGCCTATTGTAAAGACAATATCTTCACCGCGTTTATCGGACCCTTTTTTAAGGCTGTTGATGGCTTGCTCTGTGATGTCGCTAAATTTCACTTCTTTGACAATGTCAGCAAATGATCCAGCCTCTATGCGTGATAATGACATTAAATCCCGAATTAAGGATTCCATTCTTTGCGCTTCATTTGCGATTATATTGAGGAATTTATTGCGCGTTTTAGAATCGGCGGCGGTTTTGTCATCGCCCAGAGTTTCTATAAAGCCTTTAATCGAGGCAAGCGGCGTTAATAATTCATGGCTTGCATTTGCAACAAAATCAACGCGCATTTTTTCTGCGGCCTGATTAGCGCTTATATCAAATAGCTGCACCAATCGATGCTTTTCATCAATATGCTCGATTCTCATTTCCCATCTTTGTGCGCGTTGACCCAGTCCAGATATGGTATGAATTTCATTGCTATCATTAGATATATTTTCCGTTTGTGAGAGTTTTTCTATGATTGCAGAATGTCTGAAAGCTCCCGCTATATTTTGTCCAATCAAAGGAGCACCTAAGAGTTGGATGGCAGATAGATTTGCCGAAATAACCCGATTTTTTGACACTATGACGAGCGGGTTGGGCAGAGCATTGACCATTGATAGAAATTCAGGATGTTCATGCAAAGGGTTGAGCAAAGCATGGTCTTCACCATCAGGATGTTTGCGCGATGCTGCAACGCCTTCGTCTAGGATAATGCCGACTGTAATTATACAGAGAATGACTATCGCAATTGTTCGCGCCCAATATCCATCAATTTGCGCTGCTAATAGAGAGCCAGCTATGGCGATACATAATATTATCAACAAACGCTGTGATGAGAAAATTGTCATAAATGCTCTTATCACAAACTTTTTATTGCTCCATAGATATTTGATGGATATTTAATGATTTTATTGGTGAGATTATCAGCATAAATTTGAGGCCAACAGATCGCTGTCACTATTTTGTGAACTATTGACCAGTAATTTGTCCCGAATGTGGACAATGAGAGGCTGCATTGCTTTGAAGGCTGATAATTAATCGATTTTTTGCGTTTATAGCAATTTTTTACATGTTAATGATGTAAATTATGTCTATAGCTTTCAAATGTTAACGTGTGTGTTTTGTTAAATTTAAGAATGGGAAAGATAATGACGGATAAAATAGATAATTTAGACAATGAAAATAAGTCTGATAATCAAGACGATGTTTCTGCAAATCCTAACCGTCGCCGTTTGTTGGTAATGGGGGCTGTTGCAACATCTGCTGTTGTGACTGTTCGTCCCGCTATTGCGCAAACTTCCGGTTCAGTTCTCAATTGTGAAATTCCTGTGGCAGGATCGCATGGATATGGAAAAAATATTGCACCTGACGGCACATTGGTTGCCCCAGATACAGAGGGTTCATTCCAACATAATGGCAGACGCTATAAAGCCAGAGACATTCAACGCGCTCTGCGAGGTCGGCGTACATTGCCTGGAACCAATTATGATCAAAGCCGAGCATATGTAAATTATATCCGCCGGTTAAGATCAGGACAAAGCGGTTTCACATGCTTTGCTTCTCTGCAATATCGTAGATAATTGCGATTAATATTTGGCTGTTAACATATTGCTATTGATTTTAATCTAGTTAAACATCCTGCACGGGGATGATGATGGCTGACAGTTATAAAATTAGAGATGTAGGCAATTTAATATTGCAACACCTTGATTATATGTCATTATTATATGACAGGCAGTCTGGCATAACCCATATCATTGCCGAACCAGCACCCCAAATTATAGAGGCGCTTGGGCAGGATGTAATGAAAGCTGCTCAGATCGAACACATCCTAAAAAAACAATATGACGTTCAAATGTTTGAAGATGAAAGTTCAGACAGTTTTGAAGATATTATAATCGCAAGGTTGGACGAATTTGTAGATTTGGGATTAGCTGAAAAGATTATCTCAATATGATACTGAATATGGGATATTTTCACTATGCATGAGACTAATATCCAAGTTGGTCCAGCATCTTTTCGTATAGGGTCTGTATGGAAAGAGGTGATAGATCAAATAGAGATGCTATATGCATCTTACCCCAAACCTAAGCTAACCGATTATACCGTAACATTAGATGCCGTCAGGCCGTGGCGCCGTTTCATTCGTCCATCGGCGGCAATTAATGGCGATTTCATGCTGCCCGATGCTGCACCATTGCCGCTGGATCATGGTTTATTGGGCGTTGAAATGGGTGTGAATTTGCAAATGGCGCTGGGCTGGCGGCGACAATTAATTTTGCATGCAAGCTCCGTTGAAAAAGATGGCAAATCATTGATTATGTCGGGGGAATCGGGCTCTGGTAAATCAACCTTATCGGCCATTTTGGGGCATAGAGGCTGGCGCTTCATGGGGGATGAATTTGCCCTAATAAATCATGATAATGGTTTCGCAATGCCATATCCAAGGATGATTAGTCTGAAGAATGAAGCCATTAAGACTATGAAAAAAGAAGCACCACATGCGCAATTTGGCCCATTGATGAAAGATACGCCAAAGGGGGATATACAGCATATTGTGCCGCCCGCTGATGCCATTCGTAAAATGGAGCAGGGGGCAAAACCTGCATTATTGCTATTTCCGAATTTTGGATATGACGCCGAAATTCGCGAAATATTTCCGAGCGAAGTATTCATGCGTTTGACGCAAGCTTCTACCAATTTTGTCGGGCTTGGAGAGACTGGATTTAATACATTAAAACGCTTGGTTTTGGATGTACCTGCGTTCGAAATAGCCTATCAAAATGGTGACGAAGCTGAGAATATGATTAATCAGCTTTGGGAGCAGCTATGATGAGCAAAGCTGGTTTTTACCCTGATACATGGTTGTTGGTTGATTGCTTGCGAGAGCCTGATCGCGCATTGCGGCTCAATGATGCAGATTGGGTTGCCCTAATAACTATGGCACGCGCAGAGACATTGATGGGCACTTTGGCCTATCGGCTCAAGGACAAAAAAGTCCCTAAGCCGGTTGAACATATTATATCGGATGCTCTTATTGATAGCGAATATCAATATCGCAGCGCACTATGGGAAGTCGATTGCGCGCGGCGTGCCTTGCAAAGCTATGATGGGCCAGTGGTTTTGATGAAAGGCAGCGCTTATGCTGCGGCTGGCATAGAGGCCTCTCATGGCCGATCCATTGGTGATCTGGATATTATGGTGAGCGAAGGCGGCTTAAAAGAGGTTGAATCTCTGCTCATCAAAGCGGGTTGGGAATGGGTCAAAGAAGATGATTATGATGATGCCTATTATCGCGATTATATGCATGAATTGCCGCCATTAATTCACAAAGAACGCGACCGTATGATCGATGTGCATCATACCATATTGCCTAAAACCGCAAAACCAAACCCCAATGCATTGGCGATGATTGCAGATGCTATTCCTATCGAAGATGGTCATTATATTTTCATGCCAGAGGATATGGTGTGCCATTGCGCAGCGCATTTGATGGCAGATGGCGATTTGGCCGGCGGCCTGCGTAATTTATGGGATATGCATTGCCTGCTCAGTGATTTTTCTGGCGCTGCTGGCGATTTTTGGATGCGTCTTAAACAAAGGGCGCAGCAGCATGAGTTATGGGATGCTGTGCATTTATCGGCACGACAGGCGAATGCGCTATATGGAACGCCAATCCCTACCGATTGGATGCAATGGAGCATGCGCGACACTCTATTTCAAAAAAGATTGTTGGCGCGTAATAGCTGGGGACAACAAAGGCATAAATTATTGCGTTTTGCTTTTTATATACGATCACATTGGCTGCGTATGCCGCCCTTGATGCTGACCAAACATTTGCTCACCAAATGGCGCAAAGGCCATAAGGCGCATGAATTATAGATAATATTAGAGCGTTTTGAGCAAAGGCAGCAGTTCATCATAATGATCGATAATATGATCGGCGCCCAATGTATCGACGGGTTGATGTAAAAATCCAAAACTCACGGCAATGGCGGGTATTTGCGCATTATGCGCTGCCATTACATCATAGATAGAATCGCCAATGAAAATAGCACGCGTTTCGCCAATATTGCCGCCGCTGCGTTTAATCATTTCATCTATAGGCTCGCGCATCGGTTTCGCAATATAGCGGCCATCTTCGCCGCGCCCTAATGAATCGCTGCCCAATAAGCAGGTAAAGCGATCATAAAGCCCAACATTTTTGAGCAATTTCGTAGCAAAACCCTCATATTTATTGGTCACGACGGTCATTTTGATGCTCATAGAGTCGCAAGCATCCATAAATTCCAGCACACCGTCAAAGGGCGGAGAATCGCTGCCCAAATTCTCTTCATAATGGGTCATTAAAATCGGCAGATATTCTTTAAGGCGCGCTTTATTCTCTACATCGCTCAATCCGGGCGATGCTTTTTTCAAGCCCATGTCGAGCATGTTTTTCGCGCCAAGCCCGATCATCGCAATGACTTCATCACGAGCGAGCGGCGGCAATCCAGCAGCATTTAGCGCATGGTTTGTCGATGCGGTTAATTCGCCGCTTGTGTCGAGCAATGTCCCATCAAGATCAAAGCCAATGATGTCAAAATTTATCTCATTCATAATTTGCGCTTCATTCTTTCTAGCAATGAGCCGTCACTATCCATTAATGTAATTTTATGTTCCATGAACTAATCTGGCTAGCATAAGCAAGCCCTTCATGGCAGATAGAAACTGATAAGAAACATTAGGAAGATATGATGACACCACTTTCCGCAATCATTTTGGCCGCTGGACAAGGCACACGCATGAAATCTGATACGCATAAAGTGCTGCATCCGATAGCATCAAAACCGATGCTGCATCATTTGCTTGATAGTTTGATGACGGCGGGTGCTGAAAAATCTGTGCTGGTGGTTGGCGCAAAGCGCGAGCAAGTAGAGGATGCTGCTAAAGATTATCCGATCGCTATCGCTGTGCAGAGCGAGCAGCTAGGAACGGGCCATGCGGTGCTGCAAGCGCGCGAGGCTTTGTCAGATTTTAACGGCGATATATTGGCGGCTTTCGGCGATGTGCCTATGGTGCAATCTAGCACGATTAGCGCGATGCGCGAAAAATTACATACCGATCCAAATATAGCATGCGTGGTGCTGGGATTTCGTCCTGATGATGCAAAAGCCTATGGCCGTATTATCGCCGATGATGATGGCAGCATTAGCAAGATGGTGGAATTTAAAGATGCTAATGATGCGGAGCGCGCCGTCGATTTGTGCAACAGCGGTCTGATATTAGCACGCAGCAATGATATGTTCGCGCTGTTAGACCGCGTGACCAATGATAATGCGCAAGGCGAGTATTATCTGCCCGATATGGTGACTATTGCGATTGCCGATGGACGTCCTTGTGCGGTGATTGAATGTGCCGATTGGGAAGTGGCTGGCGTCAATAGCCGCAGCGAGCTTGCCCAAGTTGAAGCAGACTGGCAGGCGCGCCGCCGCAATCAAGCTATGGATGATGGCGTAACATTGATTGATCCAAAGACCGTCTATTTTAGCGCAGACACACAAATAGGCCGCGATGTTGTGATTGAACCCAATGTGTTTTTTGGCCCAAAAGTTGTGGTGGCCAATGGCGTTAAGATTAAGGCCAATAGCCATATTGAAGGCGCAAGCCTTGCGAGCGGTGTTGAGGTTGGCCCATTTGCGCGGCTGCGTCCTGGGGCTGTGCTCGAAGAAAATAGCAAGATTGGCAATTTCGTAGAGATGAAGAAAGCGACCTTGGGCAAAGGCGCGAAAGCCAGCCATTTAACCTATTTGGGCGATGCAACCGTTGGCGCAAATGCCAATATTGGCGCAGGCACGATTACCTGCAACTATGATGGTTATTTTAAATATCAAACCGTGATTGGCGAGGGCGCATTCATTGGCAGCAATAGCGCATTGGTCGCCCCTGTGACTATCGGGCAAGATGCTATTGTTGGCGCTGGAGCAACAGTTACAACGGATGTTATGGATGGTGAATTGCGTTTGGTGCGCTCTCCGCAATCGGCAAAACCTGGCTGGGCCGATAGATTCCACGATACGATGAAAAAGAAGAAGGGTGGTTGAGATGAATTTGTTTCAACGTCAGATTCTAGTTCGCCTATATTATTAACCCTCTGCTGCCTCTGTTTGATTAGTATCACCAGGGTTAGTATTGGTATTATTTGAATTATTAATGTTACCATCAGAATCCTCAATAGTATCATCAGAATCTATAGATTGATTTCCTGCAGCATCAGCAGATATTTTTTGCGCTGTTGCGTTAGATGCTAACCACATTTTAACTATTTGATCGCCCGTTAAATCTTCGTTATTTAAACTTATTTGGCACAGGTAGAAAAAGGATATATTCGCAAATGATGTTTGACCATTAGTAGCATTTACCAATAAGGCACTAGTAGATGCATTTACTTCAGGTTTAGCTATTTCTCCAATAGTATCGGCCGATAAACTCAATGAGCCAGATTTTACTGAGAGAGCACCTTGAGCACAGGTGCCGTCTTTGGTGGATATTCCAGCAGAATATTTAGAATCCCACAATATAACTCTTTGCGCATTTGGTTTACTGCCGTCTGAATATTCCAGCAGTTCGTTACCTCGAGCATTCGTGGGAGGAATATAACTAATGCCTGTAGAATTCCATTTAGCACAACCTGCAAGAGACGCTGATAGTATAGCAACCATAATAATTTTTTTCATATAAGCCCCAATTATATTAACATGCCATTATATCTGATTATACAAAGCATCTTCTGTGTTTTGGTTATAGTATAAATTGAGGCAGCCTAGTGTGATGTGTATCACGATTTAATGTATTGAATAATTAGTTGGTATTTAACTGCAAATATGAATTGAAATATCCAAAAATTTAATTCTGATACTTATAATGAATGTTAAAAGATTTCATCGTCATTCCCATGAAAATGGGTATCCATCATGCGGGTATGTGTTGATACTGGATTCCCGCATGCGCGGGAATGACGTCGATATTTATGATGATATAATATGATTATAAGGTTGGGTTGAAAGATAGAGTTATGAAAGGAATTAATATTCCATGATGGAAGATGTCATCAGAGTGAATGGTAATGGTTGCCGCGCCGATGAAGGCCATATTAGTTTAGATTTACCAAAAACATTATGGAACGGCTCAATGCTATTTATATCAGTTGTTTTTGCTATTCCAACATTCACAATTGATGCATTTCTATTCTTTCTTATTTTTACTTATTTCACATTATTGATAGGACATAGTGTTGGTATGCATCGCATGATGATTCATCGGACGTTTCAAGCACCAAAGTGGTTGGAACGTAGCTTAATCTATATTGGTGTCCTAGTTGGTGTAGCTGGCCCGATGGGCATATTAAAAATTCATGACATTCGTGATTGGGCGCAGAGGCAAGCACATTGCCATGATTTTTTTAGTCATAGAAGGTCGATATTTAAGGATTTATCATGGCAGCTATTTTGCAAATTTGAATTTGATAAATCTCCTCAATTTTATATTGAATCTAATATCGCTGATGACATATTCTACCGTTTTCTAGAGAGAACATGGCGTTTTCATCAAATAGCACTAGCGATATTATTATATGCGATTGGCGGATGGTCTTGGGTGGTTTGGGGAATATGCGTCAGAGTGATCGTAAGCGCAGCAGGCCATTGGACAATCACTTATTTTTGCCATCAGAATGGAGAGGGGCGTTGGGATGTTGGCGGTGCATCGGTGCAAGCTTCTAATCTTCGAGGGTTAGGATGGCTGACATATGGTGAATGCTGGCACAATAATCATCATGCCTTTCCAGAATCGGCTCGGATAGGGCTTGAAAAAGGGCAACCCGATCCCGCTTGGTGGGTTATAAAAAATATGGAAAAACTTGGATTGATAAGGAATGTTGGATTACCACGAGCGATTGAATCAAGAGAGGATTTAATTGCTCGGTAATATGATAATGCTGAGATATTCTCATATCATTCCCATGAAAATGAGAATCCATCATGGGCGTTTTTAGATGCTGGTTTCCCGCCTGCGCGGGAATGACGAGGGGATGATGTGTGTCTATGGTTCTGGAATAGCTGGTTTTTGGAATGATATTTATATAATGAATTTCAAAAATCCACGCTCGTCATGCTGAACTTGTTTCAGCATCTATTTTTTTTAAGTCTCACGATAGTTCATAGGTTCAATAGACCCTGAAACAAGTTCAGGGTGACGATAGGCTTTTCATGTGACGATATTTTTTTGTAGCGATAGGTTTTTCTTGAGAAGATACGTTTTAGGTTGACGCCTAAGGGGATGATGTTCTGAAAGCTGATAAAGCCATTATGACAGTGCATTATTTCTGGACGCATATTAACTTCACATAAGCTGCAAATTTTTACACCATATTTCAATAATTGGCCTATATAAGAGCGCAAGAATATATATCGATCACGCTCTTCATGGATGCGACCAACGAAAGAATGAACAAATATGTGCGGAATTATCGGAATTGTCGGCAAAGAAAATGCTTCGGATCATTTGGTCGATGGCCTAAAGCGTATGGAATATCGCGGCTATGATAGCGCAGGGGTTTGCACGCTGCATGAAGGCGAAATGGTACGCCGCCGCGCCCAAGGTAAATTGGTCAATCTGGTCGAAGAATTAAAGGGCAATCCTGCCCCTGGTAGCGTGGGTATCGCGCATACGCGCTGGGCCACGCACGGTGCGCCAACGACATCCAATGCCCATCCGCATGCCACCAAAAATGTGGCACTGGTGCATAATGGTATCATTGAAAATTTCAAAACATTGCGCGATGAATTAAGCGAGCGCGGACGCTCTTTTGAGAGCGATACTGACACCGAAGTTGTTGCGCATTTGGTGTGTGAACAAATCGATGCTGGTAAATCACCACAAGAAGCCGTGCAGGCAATATTGCCCAAATTGCGCGGGGCATTTGCTCTGGCGATAGCATTTAAGGATTATCCCGACATGCTCATCGGTGCGCGTCTGGGTTCGCCTTTGGTTGTGGGCTATGGAGATAATGATAATGGGGGTGAGACTTATCTTGGGTCTGATGCACTCGCTCTTGCGCCGCTCACGCAAAAAATTGCCTATCTGGAAGAGGGTGATTGGGTCGTGATTACGGCCGGTAATGCAGAAATTTTTGATGCCGATAATAATCCTGTGACACGCGAAATTACGACATCGGGCGTGTCGGCAGCTGCTGTCGAAAAGGGCAATTATCGCCACTATATGCAAAAAGAGATTTTTGAGCAGCCCACCGTGGTCGCGCAAACATTATCATCCTATATTCGCCCACTGGAGCAGCAAGTGGCCTTGCCGCAAATGGATTTTGATCTGTCCAAAATAAACCGCATCACTATTGTTGCGTGCGGTACATCTTATTATGCGGGCATGGTTGCCAAATATTGGTTCGAAACCTTTGCCCGCGTGCCAGTAGATTTGGATTTTGCATCTGAATTTCGCTATCGTGACCCTGTGTTAGAAGAAGGCGGCCTTGCGCTATTTATCTCGCAATCAGGCGAAACAGCGGATACTTTGGCTGCGCTGCGTCATGCCAAAGCCGAAGGACAAAAAATCGCTGTTGTGGTGAATGTCCCGACTAGCTCTATGGCGCGCGAAGCAGATTTATTACTGCCCACCCATGCAGGGCCAGAAATTGGCGTAGCATCGACCAAAGCCTTTTCTTGCCAGCTTGCCGTTTTGGCCGCATTGGCCGCGCATTTGGCCGTGGTGAAAGGCAAAATGACTCGCGATGAAGAGCGCGAAATTGTGGAACATCTCACCGAAACGCCTGCGGCATTAAATGCGGCGCTTGCCCATGATGGCGATATAGAGGGCATGGCGCACCATATCGCCCCTGCGCGCGATGTGCTCTATTTGGGGCGTGGGCCAGATTATCCGCTCGCACTAGAGGGCGCTTTGAAGCTTAAGGAAATCAGCTATATTCACGCAGAGGGCTATGCCAGCGGAGAGATGAAGCATGGGCCGATTGCATTGATTGACGAAGATGTGCCTGTTATTGTGCTGGCGCCAAGCGGGCCTTTGTTTGAAAAAACAGTCAGCAATATGCAAGAAGTGCGCGCACGCGGCGGCAAGATTGTGCTGATATCCGATGCCGAAGGTTTGGCTGAGGCTGGGGATGGTTGCATGGCGACGATTGAAATGCCCAAAGTGCATCCGCTCATCGCGCCATTAGTTTATGCCGTGCCAGTGCAATTGCTCGCCTATCATGTGGCGTGCGCGAAAGGCACCGATGTCGACCAACCGCGTAACTTAGCCAAAAGCGTTACGGTTGAGTGATGTGTAAATAAGCTGACTGTACATTTTTATTGACTTCGCTATCATTGGTTGACGGGGGCAAATAATGTTTCAGCGTAAATTACATAATTGGCAAAATGCGGGTCTTATTGATAGTGAAACCGCGAATAAAATTATTGAATATGAAAGTCAGAATAGCAAACCTTACGGGCTTTGGGCGGTCATTGCACTTGGTGCTTTGGCTATTGGTTTAGGGTTTATCTCAATCATTGCTGCCAATTGGGATGCTTTAGGGGGTGTAACAAAGCTGGCTATTCATTTGTCATTTATTGTCGCTATTGCTTGCTGGCTATTTTGGCCCAATGGTAATTCATCAGAGATTTTCAATAATCTTTTGTTTCGTGATGCTATATTGTTTATTTTTGGTGCATTAGGCCTAACATTTTTTGGTCATCTAGGACAAGTATATCAAACAAGCTCTCCGCTTTGGCAGCCATTGCTTTTATGGCTTCTATTATTTCTGCCTATATATTTGTTGTTGGGACGTGGATGGTTAATTGCCCTTACTTGGATAGGTATAATATACGGTGCATCAATAAATTATATTCAATGGCATATATTCTCAGATAATGAGATTTCAGAAGCAATCATTGCACTATTATTGTCTATTTGCGCTATAATTGTGGCACTTGCTGCCTTTACCCGAGGGTATGGTGAACGTATAAATTATTGGCGCCAGATTGAACAAATAGCCCTTGTATCAATGATAATAATGGTTGGTTTTTTTCACCTATTTGCGGAAATATCACCCAATGGTTTTGGTTTCTCTCTAGTAAATGTTGCATCTTTACAATTTGTAATATTTGGTTTTGCCTCGGCTATTATATACTTTTCTGACCATATTGAAGATGGTCGCGATACAAAATCGAGGCAAGGTTGTGCTATCATTGTCATGAGTGCGGTAATTTCAAATATATTGGCTGCTCTAAATGCAGGTCAATATTCTGTCTTAGCAGCCCTTATTTTTATGGGTTTTTGGGCAACTATCGCTATTGTGTCATTAACTACTAATTGGCGCATCGTTTTTCAATTATCGATAGCTGTTGTTGCTGTTCGATTAATTATCCTCAGTTTTCAATTAGCAGGTGATCTATTGGGAAGCGGCATTGGTCTTATCTTATGTGGTCTAATAGCACTAGCTATAGCTTGGATTGCTATGCGTTTTAGCAATAAATATGCTCCTGAGAAAATTATTATAGGAGAGGAATAATAGTATGTCCCAGACATCTTCGCAAAAGACTATGCAATTTATGACGGCAATATCATTATTACTGCCCCTAGCAGGATTAAGCTATAGTTGGGTTTCAACCTACCAACAATCAAAACTAGGTACCGATTGGGATATTATAGTTCAAGGTTATGATCCCAGAGATTTATTGCGAGGGCATTATATTCAATATCAATATGATTGGGGGCAATATACGGATAAAGAGTTTGAAGGCGGGAATGACATTATTTGCGTAAAAGGAGTAGCGCCTAAAATCAGTGAGATTATTAGGTATAAATCGTGGAGAGATGATGTTGAGAGCTTAGAGTGTGACAGCCTTATTAGAAAAGATAAATGGAATATAGATCAGAGCAGTAATATGACACGTGATCGGCTCTATATTCCACAGAAATCTGCCTCTGATCTTGAAAAGAAGTTGCGTGATAGCCGCCTTCGAGGGGTAGTTACAATCAGAATAAGAGGCGATGGCAAATTAACACCACAATCCATTAATTTTGAGCCTGTTAGCGATAATGTTGAGCGATGAGAAAGAAAATTCTTATCTATTTCAGATATTTTATATAATGATTAATACCATCACTCAGGAGGATTATGTTTAGCCAGAAATTCTTCCATGGATTTTAGCAATAATAATCTATCTTCCTCGCGGGTGAAAAAATGATCCGCCTTTGGGATAGAGACAAATTCCACATCTTTATTCGCCTTTTTCATAGCCTTATTCATGCTAACGCTCTGTTTATGATCGACGGTGACATCTTTTACGCCGTGGATTAGCAGCAGCGGTGCTTTGATCTTCTCAACCGATTTTATGGGCGATACAGCGCTAAAATCAGGGGTCATTTTCCGCCATTGGCTTTTGAATAGATTTCCGCGAATAGCATTGCCAAAATCATTCACCTCGCGGCGCAGATTGGCAACCCCCGCTATTGATATAGCGCAGCGATATAGGTCAGGGTCTTTGACAAGGCCCCACATTGCAGCATAGCCGCCATAGGATGCGCCGACGATGCAAACACGCTTGGGATCGGCAATGCCTTGCTGCACGGCCCATGATACGCCATCTGTAACATCATCTTGCATAGCGAGACCCATTTGGCCTTGCCCTTTTAGCATGAAGCTTTTCCCATATCCGGTAGAGCCGCGAAAATTAGGCTGCAAAACGGCATAGCCTCTGTTGGCCAGAAATTGCGCCCAATAATCATATCTTACGCTATCGTGCGACCATGGGCCGCCGTGCGGCATAACGATAAAGGGTAGATTTTTGGCTGTGCGTCCTTTGGGTAAGGTCAATACGCCTTCTATTTCTAGACCATCGCGCGCGTCATATTGGATCATTTTTACTTTGGATAATCTCTTATTGCCAATGCTCTCATTGATTGATGCAAATTTGACAAGGTCTTGGGTTTGCGTGTCATAAGAAAATATTAAACCTGGACTATCGGGGGTGCTAATTTTCGCCAATACACGGCTATAATCATGATTATAACTCTCTATGGTAACATTCGCTTTTGGCGCTGCTTTATCCAATTGGCTTTGCGCTGCTGCTAGGTTAGGCTGTAGCCACTCCATTTTACTATCTTCACCACTTTTTCTTATGCCAATGATACTATCATCAATATAAGAAGTACGGATTGAGCGGATTTCGCTATCTTCGGCGGTGTGCACCCAGCGCACAATTTCTTGGGTTTTCAAATCAACTTCTGCAATGGCGGTGTTGCCGTCTGCATTATCTTTGAACATTAATCCTGTATCGCCGCCCGGTATAAAGCTGAAAGGTAGTTCAACATCTTCTTCGCGGCCCAAATTAACGCGGTCAATAGTTTTGAAACTTCTGCTGCCTTCTGAGGCATAATATATAATCGATGTTTTGAGGCGATCATTATATCCAATGCCGATGCGCACATTGCCATTATGGTCGGCGGCCCATTCAAGAACGCCTGTTTTGCCCTTTACCGCTCTTCTGGATTTTCCCGTTTCAACATCTACTCTATAAACGGATGGCCAAAAACCCGCATCATTTGAAAATATGGAATCTTGACCTGCTACTAAGATCTCTTTGCTGCCGTCTTTGGGTGTCCATAATATATTCGCTGCATTTTGCCCCTTTAGATCCCAAAGCAGCTTCGTAAATGCCTTGGTCTTGCGGTTGACGCTAATAAGGCGCGATAAATACCAATTATCCTGTTGGACACGGCTCAATACGGTAACGCTAGCAATGATATTATCATTATTGACCCAGCTGATTCTGTTGACTTGCGTTTGATCTGGCACAGCAACAACAACGGGAGCACTGCCGTCATTGTTGAGCGAGATCATCACAATTCTCTGTTCGCCGCCAATGCCGAAAAGTCCCGCGACATATTCACCATTGGGGGACAGAACGGGATCTTCTATGAATGGAATTTTAGAGAATGATTCAGTTGGCAGATAATATTTTTTGCTAACGGGGTTGGGTGCTTGTTCAGCGGCGGTTGCTGTGGAAGCACTGTTTTGTGTTTTTGCATCATCTTCTTGAGCAAAACTCTCATTATGAAATGATGATGCAACTGCAAATAATATAATAGTTTTGAAAAAATTCCCCATGATACGCACACCCCTTTTTTATTAAATTATCAAAATAATTTATAATATCAATATTAAATATATAGTATTTTAATAAAAATATTTGATGGGTTACCATGGTTGATGGGTTTAATTGTTCAATTGATTGGCTTTGTTTTCTATCAAAACCAATATTGTATCGGCTGCGATAAGGTGGTTGCATAATTTGCAAACATGATGCCCCGATAATGATTTGCTTTTATTTGGCGATGCGCGTCTTATATATATGTCAAAACCATATGAGGAAATGCAAAATGACCTTAGAAACCAAAAGCTTTGATGCAGAAGCCCGCCATCATAAAGTGCGCGGATTTTCCGACAAATTTGCATTGGCAATCACCAAAATATTGCGCTGGTTTGCCGATACATTTTTCGCCAAACGCTATGGCAACCGAGCAATTGTGCTGGAAACAGTGGCGGCGGTACCGGGTATGGTTGGGGCAACGCTCACCCATTTGCGCGCACTAAGGCGTATGGAAGATGATAGGGGTTGGATAAGGACCTTGATGGATGAGGCGGAAAATGAACGGATGCATTTGATGACCTTTATCGCCATTGCCAAGCCAAGTTGGTTTGAACGTATGATTATATTGATTGTACAATGGTTTTTCTATGTGGGTTTCTTTTTCCTATATTTGCTAGCGCCAAAAACAGCGCATCGTTTGGTTGGATATTTTGAGGAAGAAGCCGTGCTCAGCTATACGCTTTATCTAGAGGAAATTGATTCTGGGCGGCATCCCGATATGCCCGCGCCAGAGATTGCCTTGCGCTATTGGGATTTGCCAGAGGGCACTATGCTGCGCGAAGTGATAGAGATTATCCGAGCCGATGAGGCGCATCACCGCGATACCAATCATTATATGGCCGATAATTTAGCAGGCATTGATGCTGATTATTCTAAAATCGCACCTGCGCCGCCGCATATTGCTTTGGATAATCATATCACTGTAAAATAGGCTTTCAAAATCTATAAAAACTATCTTATGGAGTAGCTGGATATTTTAGTTGCCCTGCGTAGGAGTGGTTTTAATGAAGAAAATTTTATTGATAGCTATAGGTTTGATTGTTGGTTTTGCAGCACTTCATGCTCAAGATCCTGCTCAGGACATACGGCCAATAAACCCACGCGCTGAAACGCCAGTTCATAATAGCAATCGTCCCGTCATTGATGGTAAAATGTCACCGCCCTCTATTTTGATATTTTCCAAAACCAATGATTGGCGCCACAATAGCGGTATCGCAGGTGGCGATTATTTTTTTACGGATTTAGCCGATGAAAAAGGGCTAAATGTTTTTATTACCACCAATGGCGCAGTGTTTAATGATGACGATATGAAACGCTTTAAGCTGGTTGTCTTTAGCAATGCATCAGGAGATATATTGAATGAAGAGCAACAAAAAGCTTTTCAAAAATGGTTTTTAGCAGGCGGTAATTTTATTGGACTACATGGCGCTAATATCATCGAAAATTGGGCATGGTATAATCAAAATATTCGCGGCCCAGCCTTTATTGGTCATATTGCTAAACCCCAATTCCAAGAAGCGCGCGTTGAGACATTGAATGATAAACATCCTATCATGCAAGGCGTGCCGAGCGAATGGCTGCATAGCGAAGAATGGTATAGTTTTGATGGCGTACCTCAAGATTATGGTATGACACCATTATTGGGTCTCGATGAAACAACCTATAGCCCTTATAATTTTGCATATGGTGACGTTTCCGATTTGCGTATGGGCTATAGCCCAATTGAGCATCCCATAATCTGGAGCAATTGTGTGCAAAACGGACGCGCATTATATAGCGCCATTGGCCATCGTCATGATGTCTATGATAATCAAGCTTATGCAAAAATATTACGCAATGGCTATGATTGGATGATGAACCGGCAAGAAAGCGATAAAGAGGGGTGCTGAAAACAGTTTAGTTTTTAATAAATCGCTTTTGATTATCTGCTATTTGAAGCTTTCAATAGCCAATATAATAGCTGAAATCTCTTGCTGCTGGTTTCTATCCTGCCGCATGGGGTAAGCCCTGATGCAAATTGATATTTTTCTGTTTTGTGAAATGGGTTTTCAGTGGAAGCATATATGGATATACGCATAATATTTATAACCTCCCATATAGGATATCATAGGTTTAGCTTACATGTTGACAGCATGCCATCACAGTGGATGATAAGCCGAGTAGGCAATTTTCATCGCCTAACCTGCTGTAGTAATACTTTGTGAAACTCTATAGACATTGATATTACAAATATGTGAAAAATATTGATTTTCATAAATATTCTAAGCGATTTTAACACTATTTTAACCCAATATTTCTAATCCCCGCTAATGGGAATAATGAAACAATTTGCACAATCTACAGGATTGATTCCTTGGGATGGGGTGGTTGGAGAACGCATTCTTGAGATGCAATACCAGCAATTGGTAAGCCTTATTCCTTTGCTGTACCTGACTGTTGGTTTCTATTTTTTAATGGCGATTGTTTTCGTTATAACTCAGGTCGAAATAGATAGTACTTATGATATTATCATGAGTTATATGCTGCCTTGTATAGTTGTTCCATTATCAATCACACGAACTCTTATTTGGTATCGCAGACGATCAGCCCCATTTGATGCTGAAAAAGTAGCTAAGATATTAATAAGCCTTACACTTGTGTCGGGATTAATTTGCATAATTTCCGGAATTTGGTCTGTTATGGCGTGGTATTCAAATGTCAATGACCAGCGGTTCTTTATTCCATTGATAATGACTATGGGAGCATTCTCTGTGGCTTACTGCCTTTCCATTATCCCTTTTTCTGCAGCTTTTAACCTTGTTGCTGCCTTGTTACCGCTCAATTTGGTTATGCTGTTCTCAGGTGAAACGTTCCTTATTGCTGTTGCCTTCACGGTTATGATTGCGATGATATATCTTACAGCATTATTACGGCGTCACTATTTCAACATGGTGCGTATGATTGAATTGCAAGTCCAAATGCATGATTTAGCGAATACGGATATTTTAACGGGATTGCTCAATAGACGCGCTCTTATCGAGGAATATAGAACGACAGTCTATGGTGAGAGCAATAGTTTGGTCAGCCTAATGGTCAGTGATGAAGATGTCGCTGAGGATAATCAACAGCCGCAAAGCGCCATCAGCAATTCAATGAAAGTTGATAGTGAAATCACTAATATAACTATGGTGATGTTAGATTTAGACGGGTTTAAACCCATAAATGATATATATGGTCATGAGGCTGGCGATAAGATGCTGAAAATGATCGCGAGCAGAATGGCAAAGCATATTGGTGA
This sequence comes from uncultured Sphingorhabdus sp., assembly GCA_947492905.1. Taxonomy (GTDB): domain Bacteria; phylum Pseudomonadota; class Alphaproteobacteria; order Sphingomonadales; family Sphingomonadaceae; genus Sphingorhabdus_B. Next base: position 1,379,977 of record CANLOL010000001.1, read on the forward strand.
ATATGGAACAATAGCGCGTATTGGCGGCGATGAATTTGCTATATTATTCGTCAATAAACCGGTGCAATTTTGTCATCAGATGATTGAGAGCTTATCTTATATTTTATCAGCACCCTATGTCATTGACGGCGAAGAAAAAAGCGTGGGCATAAGCTATGGCCTTGCTCATAAAGATGATAATATTGGATCAATCGAGAGATTATTATCAAAAGCCGATGCCGAGCTTTACAATATGAAAGCGCAAAAATATAATAAAAACCATATAGAAGATGGAGTTAGAAACCATCTTAATGTCATTCCAAATATTTGAGGAAATTATCTTTTCCATAATCTGCAACTAATGTGTAATCTGGTGCGAAACTAATGATGATTAGAGCATGAATGGAAATAGGCATGAGCAATAAAACAGAGAAATTTCAATTTACCAACGCAGCTGGTATTAAGCTTGATGGAAGGTTGGAGCATCCTGTTACAGGAAAGATTAGAGGCGTTGCTCTCTTTGCGCATTGCTTTACCTGCACAAAAAGCAGCCGTGGTGCGACAAAAATTACGGCGGCTCTGGCGGCGCGCGGCATAGCGACATTGCGTTTTGACTTTACCGGTCTGGGCAATAGCGATGGTGAGTTTAAGGACAGTGGTTTTATCTCTAATGTCCAAGATTTAATTGCCGCAGCAGATGCTTTGCGCGATGGGCCAGGGGCGCCGACCATCATAGTGGGGCATAGTCTGGGCGGAGCAGCCGTTATTGCGGCGGCAGAACATATTCCCGAATTAAAAGCCGTTGTGACGATTGGTGCGCCCTATGAAGTGGATCATGTTCTTGGACAATTGGGCGAGCAATTAGAGACGGTGAAGAAAAAAGGCGAAGCTGAGGTGCAAATTGGCGGCAGACCTTTCGTCGTTAATACTGAATTTTTAGAACAAACCTATAACCAACCACAATCTGAACGTTTGGCAAAATTGGGTAAGTCATTATTGGTCATGCATGCACCAGATGATGATATTGTTGGATTTTATAATGCTGAGAAAATCTATGAAGCGGCATCCCAACCCAAAAGCTTTATAGCATTAGAAAAAGCCGATCATCTCTTGATGGATGAAGAGGCCGCTGAATATGCAGCCAAGATGATTTCTGTGTGGGCTGGACCGCATTTGGATGATGATAAAGCCGAAGGCGATGCTCCGGTCGAAGGAGTTGTCGTGGTGCGCAGCGTAGGGCCAAGCTATACGCAATATATTCGCACTTCGAACCATTATTTTCTAGCCGATGAACCAACCCGAATGGGCGGTTATGATCTTGGACCAGCGCCTTATGACTTGCTATTATCGGGTCTTGGCGCTTGTACTTCGATGACATTAAAAATGTATGCCGAGCGCAAAAAAATCCCGCTAACGGGTGTGACCGTTGAATTGGAACATAGCCGCGATCATGTGGAAGATTGCAACAATTGCAATAATGAAAAAAATCAAATTGATGTGATTGATAGAACGATTGAATTATCGGGTGATTTGACCGATGAGCAGCGCAAAGATTTAATCAGAATTGCGGACAGATGCCCCGTGCATAGGACATTAGAAAATCGCATAGATATTAATACGATTGAGATAGTATGAACATGATAAAATTAAACGGTGGTTGCCACTGCGGCGCGGTGAGCTTTGAGATAATAAGCCCTATCTCTGCTGATATGCTCGATTGTAATTGCAGCATTTGCAGTGCTAGCGGGTATATCCATCATTTCATTCCGCATGATAATTTCACATTATTAACTGGCAAAGATATGCTGACATCTTATCGGTTTGGCAGCGGTGAGGCCGATCATCTATTTTGCAAAAAATGCGGTGTAAAAAGCTTTTATCAACCGCGCTCTCATCCGGATTGCTATTCGATTAATTTGAATATTTTGCAAGGCTCTGAAAAAATAGAGACTAATATAATCCCATTCAATGGCCGCAATTGGGAAGAGTCCAAATCAAAATTAGCGCAATCCTGATATAGATAATCTAATGGGGCGCGTCTATTCGCTTGCGTCGATCGCTTATAGTGATTATTGAGCGAAGTGAAGGCGGCCAGTAGAGCCGCTTTTTTATTTATTGAACAATATTTTTATAGACTTTCACCCATTAAAGGAGATGCCTCATGACGATCAGTCCGCTTATGCCCGTATATCCTAGGTGCGGCGTCCGACCAGTGCGCGGTGAAGGTTGTTATTTATTTGATGAAAATGGCGATAAATATCTCGATTTTAACAGCGGAATTGCTGTGAACGCATTGGGACATGCGCATCCACATTTGACTAAGGTCATACAAGATCAAGCCGCAACTTTAATGCATGTATCCAATTTATACGGCAGCCCACAAGGCGAAGTTCTTGCGCAAAAATTGGTAGATATTAGCTTTGCCGATACGGTATTTTTCACAAACAGCGGTTCCGAAGCCATTGAATGCGCTATTAAAACCATGCGTTCCTACCATCAATCTGCGGGTAATGATGATCGTTTTGAGATTATTACATTTTCCAATGCTTTCCATGGCCGTACTTTGGCAGCGATAAGCGCATCAAACCAAGAAAAAATGCATCATGGTTTCCATCCATTGCTCAATGGTTTTAAATATGTGGAATTTGATGATTTAGAAGCTGCAAAAAATGCCATTGGTCCGCACACAGCAGGATTTTTAGTAGAGCCTATCCAAGGCGAAGGCGGGATTAGACCTGCGTCGCTTGAATTTATGCAAGGCTTGCGCGATTTGGCCGATGAACATGATATATTGCTGGCTCTTGATGAAGTGCAGTGCGGCGTGGCCCGAAGCGGTGCATTTTATGCCTATGAAAATTATGGAATAGAGCCTGATATTTTAGCGAGCGCAAAAGGATTGGGCGGCGGTTTCCCTATGGGGGCCTGTCTTGCAACGGAAAAAGCTGCGCGCGGTATGGTGTTTGGCAGTCATGGTTCAACCTATGGCGGAAACCCAATGGCTATGGCGGTTGGCTGCGCAATGCTTGATGTGGTTGGCACTCCAGAATTTTTAGAGCATGTTCGCGATATGGGTGCTAAATTAACCGCAATGATTGAACAATTTATGGGCAATTACCCTGATTTGTTTGAACTGGTTCGCGGACAAGGCCTGATGCTTGGGCTGAAAATGAAAAGCGATAGCCGAGCCTTTGTCACGCATTTAAGGGATAATCATGGCTTGCTAACCGTTGCTGCGGGCGACAATGTCATGCGTATATTGCCGCCTTTGATTATTACCGAAGAACATATAAATGATTTTATGGAACGTCTCTCAGCGGGGGCAGCATCCTATGATAATGTAGCGGAGGGGTAATCATGAAACGCGATTTTTTGAACCTCTCTGATGCTGGGCCAAATGGCATAGCAGCAATATTAAATGATGCATTAGACCTGAAAGCTGCGCGTAAAGACAAAGCCAAAGGAGCGGTCGACGATAGCGCATCATTAGCAAATCATGCTTTAGCGATGATATTTGAGAAAAATTCAACGCGCACTAGAGCCTCATTTGATATGGGAATTAAACAGCTTGGCGGCAGCAGCATGATTATGGATGCTGGCACTATGCAGCTAGGCAGGGGCGAGACTGTGGCTGATACAGCGCGGGTATTATCGCGCTATGTTGATGCAATTATGTTGCGCACGAATGAGCATGAGAAAGTACAATCTTTGGCGCAACATGCGAGCGTGCCGGTGATAAATGGCCTGACAGATTTATCGCATCCTTGCCAACTTTGCGCCGATATGCTGACCATTATCGAACATGGAAAAGCTTTGCCCGGTCTTAATATTGGTTGGTTTGGCGATGGCAATAATGTTGCCAATTCCTTGATAGAAGCTGCTGGCCTTATGCAATTTAATGTCAAATTAGCATTGCCAGAAGGTTTTGAACCTGACCAAGCATTTGTGGATGAAGCCCGCAATCTTGGTGCGCAAATTGATATTGTTCGTAATCCAACGGAAGCTGCCAAAGATGCTGACATCGTTATGACGGATACATGGGTTTCTATGGGGCAAGCAGGAAGCGATAATATCATTTCCAATATGATGCCTTATCAGGTCAATGATGCCATTATGGGCTATGCCAATTCGGATGCACTTTTCATGCATTGTTTGCCAGCCCATGCAGAAGAAGAAGTGACGCAATCTGTGCTTGATAGCAAACAATCTGTCATTTTTGATCAGGCTGAAAATAGGCTCCATGCGCAAAAATCTATATTACGTTGGTGCTTTGGATTGATTTGATCCATATTCAAATCATGCATGCGCCACTATATTTAATGATATGAGAGATATTATGAGCGAACAATCTGAAATCGCTATTGATCAAGTGTTGCATTTCACAATATCATCGCGCGATGTGCGCGGGCGCATCGTTCGTATTGATGAAGCCTTAAATGCGATAATATCGGTTCATAATTATCCGCCGCTGATTGAGAGCTTGTTAACCGAGGCGCTTTCATTGACGGCTGTGATAGGCTCGACTTTGAAAAATGAAGATGGACAAATGACCATCCAAGCCCAGAGCAGCAGCGGCGCAATTTCTCTGCTGGTATGTGATTATATTGCGGGGGCAATTCGCGGCTATGTACAATTTGACCGCGCAAAATTTGATGCACGCAAAGATGATAGTTTGGAAACATTATTCGCCGATGGCTATTTGGCGATTACTATCGATCGTGCAAAGCAAGGCCGTTATCAAGGCATTGTGCCGCTAGATGGTGTTTCAATCACGGAATGCGTAGAACATTATTTCGTTCAATCGGAGCAATTACCAACAAAGATCATCCTGGGGGTAAAAGGCGATAGGCATAAAATCGCGGGCGCATTATTAGTTCAGCATCTGCCCGATGGCGAAGAAGGCAAAGAACGGCTGCATGTGCGATTGGATCATCCGGAATGGGAGCATGTGAAGATTTTATCACAAAGTATGAGCGGTGATGAATTGTGCAATGAGAATATTCCCCTAGAAGAATTAGCATGGCGTTTATTCCATGAAGAGGAAGTGCGTATAGAAAAAGGGGCGTTAATCAGCAAAGGATGCCGCTGTAATGAGGCGCATATCCGCGACGTTATAGCCAAATTCCCCGACAGTGAACGGCAAGAAATGGCCAATGATGATGGAAAAATTGTGGTGGATTGTAAATTTTGCTCGAAAGATTTTTTAATCAGCCTTGCTTCTTTGGCTAACTAATTAAAACCATTATAAATCAGTAATTTATGCCTATACCGCCATAATATGGCCTCAATTTATCTATGATATAACACATTTGGTCGACAAATGTGACATAATGTGCTAATAAGGTAAAAATAGACAAAGATTAGTTGAGTAAAACTCTAAGAAAGGAGAATATTATGATTAAAAACAAAATAATTTTTCCATCTATTGTGGTGCTCTCTCTTTTAATTGGCACTTTTACGGTGGCATTTCCTAATGGTGCTCAGGCGCAAGATTCAAATATATTATCATCCCTAAAATCCGGTCTTTGGCAATTCCGTGAAAAAGCTCGCGGAAATGATATTGTTGACGCTATCTGCGTTGGCGATGTTAACAAAATGATCAAAATCAAAAATAAGGATGATAGCTGCACTTTTAAAATGCTCTCTCAATCCGGCAACAGCGTGACCTATGATTATAGTTGCGCTGGCAAAGGCAAAGGCCGCACGACCATCCGCAAAGAGACAAATGGTCTGGTGCAAATAGCTTCGCAAGGTATAACCGATGGCCAATTGTTTGATTTCAAACTAGAGGCGAGACACGCCGGTAGCTGCCGCCCATAACCGCAGAAACGGCTAATTTTCAATATATCAAACCATTGATTTGCTTCAAAAGCCATTGTTTACACTAGCTTACAGCAGCGTTAATCATTTGTTTACCATGGCTAGTCTATACAGAATAAGTATCAAGTAGATACTTTCCTCCCTTAAGACTAGATAGGCCGCTTTTATAGCGGTCTTTTTTTTGCTCTAGGGCTAGAGCCTAATTCCGCATAATATTGTGAAGTGATAATGCGCCATTATCATTTGTAATATCAGCCTTTATCCCAAAGACGCGCTCTAACATGGCCGAATTTAAGACCTCAGAAGTCGGCCCTTCGCTATCAATCAATCCATCTTTCATAATGATGATATTATCGGCCAATTGCGCGGCTTGATGCAGATCATGCACGATGATGACGATGCTCTTGCCATTGTCCTTAATAGATTTTAGCAAATCAACCATATCGAGTTGGTGCGCCAAATCCAAATGCGCCATAGGTTCATCGAGCATTATCCATTCTGGGTCACCCGCCAAAACGCGCGCAAATAGAGCGCGGCTTAACTCACCGCCTGATAAATCCATAGCCTTTCGTTCGGCAAGATGCGCGACATTGGTCATATCCATCGCTTTTTTGATCGCTTCATTCGCTATTTTGCCCTTTGAATTATAGGGCATTGCGCCAAGCCGCACCAAATTGGATATAGAGATATTCCAATTCACTTCATTTTTTTGCGGCAAATAACCCATTTTTTGAGCGCGTATTGTGCTAGGCATTGCATATATATCATCATCGCCCAGCATCACATTGCCCGTGATTGTGCGCAATCCTACTAAGGCCGATAATAATGTGGTTTTGCCCGAACCATTGGGGCCGATAATAGCGGTGATTGATCCGGCTTGAATAGAGGCCGATAAAGATTTAATAATCTTTTGTCCGCCAATAGAGACGCTCAAATCCGTGAATTTTATAGCGCCGCTCATGCTAATTTCCTGCGCATATGATAGAGCAAGCCAAGGAAAAATGGTGCGCCCAATAGGGACATGGCAATACCAAGGCGTAGCTCGCTGACCGATGGCATGATCCGAATGATGCTATCGGCTAAGAGGATTAATATAGCGCCAGCTATCGCCGATGGGATGAGCAGATTGCTCGGTCTCTCGTCGGTAAAGGGGCGCATGAGATGCGGCACGACCAAGCCAACAAAGCCAATTATCCCTGTGACGGCTACCGATGCGCCAACGGTAAATCCTATGCCTAAGATAAGCAGATATTGTAGTAGCGACATATTAACGCCCATTGATAGGGCGACATCTTGGCCCAGTGTGAGCGCATCGAGCATCTTGGCGCAGAGCAAAAGACATAGCATTCCTATCGCCACCAAAGGCGCGGTGAAATAAACATCGCTCCAGCTTCTATCCGTAATAGCGCCCATCAGCCATGTTATGATTTCGGATGATGCAAAGGGATTGGGAGCAAGCGATATGAGCAATGCGGTGAGCGACCCTGTGAGGCTGGATAATATGAGGCCTGCTAGCGTGAAGATGATTAGGCTGCCCGAACGACCCGCGAGCAATGTGAGAAGCCCCATGCCCAATGCTGCACCCAAAAGAGCGAAGATGGGCAATATCCAAAAGCCGCTCAATCCCAAAAATAAGGATAATATTGCGCCCAACGCGGCGCTTGATGAAATGCCAAATAGCCCAGGATCAGCGAGGGGATTGCGCAGAAAGCCTTGCATAGCGGCTCCTGCCATACCCAATGCGGCCCCAACGATTATGCCCAATGCTGTGCGCGGTAGGCGCAGTTGATAAATAATCGAAGCCTCTCCATTAGAGGCGATGTCAAATGGCGATATCCAAATTTTACCCGCAAGGAGCGATAAGCATGATGCGGCGATAAGACCGATAATTAAAGCTAGATTCAATTTGCTCATGGCGCCTTACCATTTTGAAATTCTTGCCGTATCGCACTTAATCTATCGGCGGCTTTTACGATGGTTGGCCCTGCGCACCAAATTAAGGATTGCGGGAAATCGGCGACCTTAGTCTCTATATCCTCTAAAATAGGGTGGTTTAATAAACGCTCGGTTTCATTGCCGCCGCGCAATATTATCGAGGGCGGATGAGCGCTTAACCGCTCTAATCCGATGACATCCCATTGTGATAGCCCATAATCACCCGCATTATTTTGAAATCCAGTACGCATCAATAGCTCATCCACCAGCGTATCTTTGCCCGGTACTAATCCGCCGCCTTGCCAAATGATGGCAGGAATAGCCGCGTCACTATGGGCCGCATCCAGCCTTTCATCAATCTTTTGTATCAGTGCATCACCGCGTGCCTTTTGCCCTATAGCCTTTGCAATAGCCCTAATCTGTTCATGGCTCTGCGCTATGCTATTGGCGACGGGGCTTTGCAGCACTGTAATATCTAAGCTTTCCAGCGCCTGAAGCGTGGATGGGCTGAGATGTCCTCCTGCCAATACAAGGCTGGGTTTGAGCGCAATAATTTCTTCTGCGCTCTGTCCAATAGAGGGGAATTTTCGGGCAATTTCCAAATCCGCAGATGACGCATTTTTATCGTGCGAATAATGGCTTATCGCACCAATTTGTTCAGCATCTGCTAGCTCTAATAATATGGCATCGGTGCAAGGGTTGATAGAGACAATCTTGCCCTGCGCATCATCATCTATTGTGCTGCACCCCGCAATAAGCAGAGCGCAGCAGAATAGAGATGATATTTTTCTAATCAAAATTTAGCCCTAATACCAATGAAACCGCCGAAACCGGGGGTCCCAAAGCCAGCAGCCGTTTGATATTGTGCATCAAAGATATTTTCTAATCGGCCATACAGCTCAAAACCATCGGTGATTTCGGTGCTTGCGCGCAAATTAACAAGCGTAAAACCATCAAGTTCGGTATTGTTGCCGGCATCATCAAAGCTATCGCCCACCATACGCACATCCAAACCAATGCCAACGGGACGGCTTGCTATTTCACCGCTCCAATCGCTGCTAAAAGTGATGGCATTTTCGGGACGACGAGCCAGATCATTGCCTTCGTTCGCATTGCCCACAGATTGGTTTTCCGTATCAACATAGCTATAGATGACGCTGGTTACGAAAAAATCAGTGATATTAAGGCCCAATTGCGCATCGATACCGCGCGCGCGGGTTTCGATAATATTATCAAATGTGCCAAATGGACGATCGGTACAAATACCATCGGTCATGCCGAAACAGGATATGAAATCAATCTGATTATCGGTATCGCGCTTATAGGCGGTAATTTCCCAAAATATTCCACCTGCATTACGATCCGCTGAGCTAATGCCTATTTCATAGCTTTTGCTCTCTTCAGGATTGAGCGTCTCATTGCCAAAATCGCTTAACAATTGGAACAGGCTAGGGGCTTTGAAACCCTCATTATAGGCGGCCTTTAGATTGATAGTGTCCGTAAGATTATATATCGCATTCGCGCCAAATGTAACTTCAGTGCCAAATTGCTCATGATCGTCAAGACGCACACCGCCGGCCACTGTTAAGCGGTCAAAATCAGCGGAAAGATAAGCATAGAGGCTATCAATACCTGATCCAGCGCTTACGCCAAATGGCCCAGTGGTAAAGGCGCTTTCTTCATTTTCTGCGCCAAGATCGAGCGTGAATTGATTAGATAGGTCAATATTGGCGCGTAATTCCGCGCGCTCGGTGCGACCACGCGAAAAGAAATCAAAGCTAAATTCATTGGTTGGGTCAAAATTATCACGATTATTATCTAGCAGCGAATAAGCCGCGCTGAGATTGAAACCATTGCCGCTATATTCCAATCCGCCATAGACGGATATTTCCTGCGTATCCTGTAATTCATTGGTATCGGCAAAGGCAAATGCAGGGGCAGGGAAGCCATCAATCTCTAGCCGTCCATCGGCAAAGCGTCCGCGAATTTGCGCTGTTAAATTGTCGGTAATGGAGAGGTCTGCGCGCCCATTGATATAAAATTGTTCAAAACCATCATCTTCGGTTCCGCCATCAAAGCTAGAAAATCCATCGCTGTTAAAATAACCGCTGCTCAGGCCAATATTGAGCGGCCCAATATTTTGGTTGATGCTGGCATTGAAAGAGCGCGTATCATCGCGGCCATATTCGGCATTGGCGCTAACGCCATTTTCGCTAGATGATGTGGTGACGTTGATAACGCCGCCAATCGCTTGGCTACCCCAAATGATGCTGTTCGATCCGCGTAGCACTTCGATTTTGGATAAACCGCCGCTCAGCAAATTGCCAAAGTCAAACCCGCCGCCCGGTGATGATGGATCATTTACGCGCACGCCATCGACCAATACCAAAACTTGCTCGGCTTCTGATCCTCTGATGCGGACGCCAGTAAAACCGCCTATTGGGCCATTACGGGTTGTGGTAACACCGGGAACGCGCTCTAATATGGTGGTAATATCTTGGGTTTGAACGCGCTGTATTTCGTCTTCGCCAATGACCGAAATAGCGTGACCAGTGTTACTGATCCTAGTTTCGCTGCCGCTGGCAGTAACAACAATGGCAATGTCCCTTATATCAGATGCGGTAAAAACCGTATCATCATCGGAGAAATTATCTTCACTCTCTTGTGCATAAGCAGGAACAGAGAGCGCCGACAAAGCGCAGCTGCCCAATAAAGATAGGGAGAGTATATTTTTATAATGTAACATTTATTTTCCTTCTGTGGGCGCACCCGCCCAAAACGTTTTGGCAATATGCCGTCACGCGAAGGATCAATATCTGAACATCTCGATACGAGTGCCAGATTATGACTTCGTCCCTTTGGTGCACCCCGCCCAAGTGGATAGACAGCCGTATCAGGCAGGTTTCCTGGCTTCCGGATCATCGCTTATGCATCCTACCTTCCCGAATTTCTTCAGTGGCATAGTGGATGCAAACTCGCCGGTTACAGTTGCGGGGGCAGCCGAGGATTTCAACCTCATTCCCTATTATTCCCATCTCTGGGCACCTTATACGTGGGAGCGCTATTATAGGGACGAAGCTCTAGCTGCAAGATATTTTCGCAATTATTTGTCACTGACCCGTAAATCGCTTATGGTTGCGCCTATGCCAATTGATACCAATATTTTGCTGCGCGCCTATGCAATGGGTGTTTTTCCCATGGCCGATAGCCGTGATGATGATGAGGTGTTTTGGGTAGAGCCGCAGATGCGAGCTATCATTCCGCTAGATGGATTGAATATTTCCAAATCGCTGCGCAAGGTTATTCGGCAAGACCGCTTTGAAGTAACCAGCGATACAGCATTTGAACAAGTGATTGCTCTATGTGCGCAAAGTGCCTCTGACCGGGAAAATACTTGGATTAATGCCGATATAGAAGAAGCCTTTATCGCACTGCACCAACAAGGCCATGCCCATAGCGTGGAATGTTGGCAGATGGTTAAGGGGCAGCGCACCCTAGTGGGCGGCCTCTATGGATTAGCATTGGGGCGCGTGTTTTGCGGGGAAAGTATGTTCTCGCGCGCGAGCGATGCGTCCAAAGTTGCATTGGTCTGGCTTGTGGCTAGATTACTGGCTGGCGGTTATGAACTGTTGGATACGCAATTTATGACCGATCATTTGGCCACTATGGGGGCTGTTGAATTGCCGCAATCAGACTATCTTAAATTATTGGAAAATGCGCTGAGCCATCAGCCATCAACTGCGGAATCAACCAAATCTTCTAAGGATTGTTCGCTTGGTTCTTCTGGTTCTGGTTCAGGCCGCGTAACAGAGGGCAATGGCTCCGCAGGAGCTGCCACGGGTGCTTCTGGTTCACTAGGTTCAGGAGCTTGCGGCGCATCATCGCTTGGCGCTGCTGGCTCTGATGGTGCAGCAGGCGCAGCGCGCCGTGATGGTATTTGGGGCGCATTAGAGGGTTGGCTATCCGGCTCGCTTAAATCTGGATCGGTTGGCGCTGATGTATCATTAAATGGTGGCTCAGTCTCGCCAGGGAAAAGCATAATACAATCTTTAACCCAAACATCATAAAGCGCATGCTCTACGACATTTTGCGCTGGATTATTTTTGTGCAGCCAGCCCGAAAATACTTTGCGCCATCGCACGCTTTGATTGGTCCCAGGAGGACGTTCTCTTACAAATAATTGCGTAAATGCGCCAATATCAGGATATGTCTCCCATGGGGCGGTTCGCTCGCATGCTTGGACTTTGACCACAACATTGCCAAAACGAATGGATTGGTCGGGATTGATTCTAATGTCTCTGCTTTTGCCCGTACGTTTGTTAAGCAGGCCAATCACAGCAACGCGCTCAACCATCGGGGTTGCCCCTAAATCATTGGCTGCAACATTACGATTACCATTGCCGCTAGGGATTTGATCGGGACTAGCTTCTGCTACAACAGGCTTTTTCTCTTCCTCTGCTTTAGGCAGCATATCACATGCAGAAAGGGATAATGTTGCAATAGAGATAGATAGTAATGACGCTATGCTGCGGCCATTTTTGGTCGTGATGTTATTTTTGGGAAGACCCGCTTTCATTAGCTTTCCGGTGACCATGATTCATAATCACCCGTTGCACTTGCGCGTTTGCCGCCCATTTCTAATGCACCAGCAGGGCGATGAGCATGCACAGTTCCTGTTAAATTACCTGTTGCTTCTTTTTCCCATGCGCGTTTTGGCGGTAATATATCTTCGGGTAATTCGTCATAAGTTCCATGTAGCCAACCATGCCATTCGGGCGGGACGCGGCTGGAATCATTGCTGCCGCTATATATAACCCAACGCCGTCCATCTTTTTTAGATGCAAAATAACGATTGCCGAAATCATCCTCGCCAACGCAATTACCATTGCGGGCGCTGAATAATTGTGTGCCGATGGTGGCACCATTCCACCAAGTGAATATTGATCCTAAAAAGCTCATGCTCTTCGATTAAAAGCTAGCGCGAGATTTCGCAACGAAAAACGGCATTATATTGGCTTTATTTGCAATAATTGACGTGCAGGATTTTCAAAACATTATTTCCAGCGAATAATATCGCCAGCTTTTATGCCCAATTCTTCGGTTAAACCCGCCCTTACTTCCAATACAGCAACCGTTGGATTGATAGAAGATACCGATTCCAACGAATAAGGCTCAGTGTTTCTGGCAATATTGGCGATAGTGCCGTCTTCGTTAATGAAAATAATATCCAAGGATATGACAGTGTTTTTCATCCAAAAGCTTAATATTGTGGGAGTTTGATAGGGAAATATCATGCCCTTATCATCGGCTAATTCCGTTCTGAACATAAGGCCGCGGGCTTGTTGCGCCTCTGTGGCTGCTACTTCCACCGAAAAGCTGTGCGTAGATGCAATATTGTCGCCATCTTTTTTATCAATGCATAATGCGATAACATCTAAACCCGCTTCGCTTTTTCCTAATGGAGTGCCAGCGACGCAAGTAGCAGAACTATTCGCGCTCTCGGCAGTTGCCGTACCGCCCGCCGAGCAAGCGGCTAAGCTTAGAGAAAATATGAACAAGCAAAGCCCATTAAAAAACGAAATCACTCTATTCATCACTATATCCTTATTATGGCTTACTCTGGACAATATAGACGGATATTATGGTTATGCAATAAATTCGGAAATAAGAAAAATATCAATAAATTAGGATGATATTATTGTGTGTCTTCGGGCAATAGTCTTACCGCTGTTGCGAGCGGGCCTTTGCCTTTATCTTCAAATTGCACTTGCAGAGTGAAATTATCTTGAGTGACATTGATACCGGCATCGCGCATGGTCTCCATATGGATAAAAATATCCATATCGCAAGATTCACTAACCAAAAAGCCATATCCTTTTACGCGGCTAAACCATTTGATTTGCGCGATGACAAAATCTTCATCATCGTCAAATGGCGGTAATAGATTTTCATTATCAATATTATTCCAGCCATCATTATAGGCATCGCTAATATCAATTTCTATAATTTCCACCACATGGCGGCCTTTAGCGCCTTGGGCTGAGATATATTGTACATTGCATCCCTCGGGCAAATCGCGCCTGCCGATTGTTTCAATGACGCTGCTGTGAATTAATATATCTTGGTCCCCATCATTAGGAATGATGAAGCCAAAACCGCGTTTGCGGTCGAACCATTTGATAGTGCCAGATTCTGTATCTCTAGCATTATCATCTTGATTTACAGTATCTTCTGAGTTTTGGTCATCGTTACCATTATCTAATTCGGATTCTGTGATGTTATTATGCATTATTTTTATGTTTCATTATTCTTACTTATATTATGCTGAATTAGTGAATAATCCAGCACCCCCCAACATATTTTGCTTCAATAGAATGACCTACAGCAAAATATCACATTCTCTCGCTTTTCAAGCTTCATTGCTATGTTCGAGCGATTCGAGAACCTTCATTTGGGCTACAATATAGGGTTGGCATTTACAATTCAATTATATCTATACTATCCTGTAATTGGAATATTTCGGGGTAATTATCAAATCTGCTATAGATTATGTAATTGAATATTATTCGCGATTGTCACACAAAATTCGGCCAGAGCCTATTGATTTAATTATGCAATTGCCTTTGCCCAATATTTCAATTCTACCCGTCCCATTATTATTGATATCGGCTACTTTGGATACTTCTATAATTGTGCTTGCTGATCCCTGATGAACAATATCTGCATGCTCAGAAACAAGATTTGCCGCTTGAATGTTACCATTTCCATTAATTAAAAAATCTGATCTGGTTACTGTGCCATCTTTTATAGTGACGCTGCCGCTGCCTTGGATGCTGATATTTAAATTGCCAATATCAACATTTCCAACATCAATCATGCCAGCACCTAATATCAGAAACTCAGTGGCCTTTGATTGGATTTTATTCACAGTAACAGATGCATTTCCGCGAATGGTAATATCTTTTAATCGTCTTGTGGAAATGAAAATTTCTAGCGGTTCGGTGCGTTTGTCTTGGGTTCTTTTTGTAATATTAGAACGGTTTATAATGATTTTTAAGGTGCGGCCATTACGGTCGAACTTTAAATTGTCTAGCTGCTTTTTGCTGCCTTTTGCTCGCGCGGATGTAGATGTATCTGTGCTAATATTGACAATTACATCGCCATCAATTTGGACATTTTCAAAATTCCCAATAGCAAATTTTCTCTCTGCGGCGTGGGAATTTGCCGGTAAATTGATAAATGCTATGCATAGCAAAAAAGTCAAAAATCTCATGATTTCACATTTCATCATTTCACAGTAGCGATGATTTAAATATTGTCCAACTATTGAATATAAACAAAAAGAGCGCCGCAACGGGCGCCCTTGATATTAATTGGTTGATTATGATTATTCAGGCTGATCATAATATTGCGGAGCGGCAATATTCAATATTTCCAATATTTTATCCAAAGCCGCTGGCTCATCCGTTTTTTCCATAGCAGCCAATTCGCGGGCCAGGCGGCTGGAGGCCGCTTCAAAAATTTGACGTTCCGAATAGCTTTGCTCTGGCTGATCTGCTGGACGGAATAGATCGCGCGTTACCTCTGCAATAGCGACCAAATCACCGCTGTTGATCTTTGCTTCATATTCTTGGGCACGGCGTGACCACATGGTGCGTTTTACGCGCGGCTTGCCTTTCAATGTGTGCATAGCTTCTTTGAGCGTTTTATCAGATGATAATTTACGCATACCAACGCCTTCGGCTTTGTTAAACGGTACGCGCAGTGTCATTTTCTCTTTTTCAAAACGAAGAACATAAAGCTCTAATTGCATTCCTGCGATTTCTTCATTTTGTAATTCAATGACGCGTCCTACCCCATGTTTGGGATATACAACATAATCACCGACATCAAAAATTGCTTCTGTAGTCATAAAACGACCCTTCTCAATATTATAAATTTTAGAAAATTTGTAGTTCCGGTTTACCGGTTATCTCATACAAGAAAATGATTCCATTTGCGCAGTCCACATATAAATTCTAAATTTAAGAAGCTATTATGTGCTGCTCTAATCTCAATTATGACTTCTAATAGCAGATTCGTAGCAGTTATACAATCTCTGCTTCGCACCCTATTCATTCTCGACACTTATGGGTCAATGAAGAGGCCATTGACGAAATTAGTGCGGGGTCAATAGGAAAAGGCCGCGCGCGGATTATATAGGCCCGCAAAGCCGCTCAATAGTGACGCAGCATCATCCAATATTTTTCACGAGGGCCTCTTCATCAACTATATCAAGAGTTTCACCATCAATGTCTAATTGGCTCACATCGACCCAACAGAGATCCTGCCATTTTAATACTCTATCATCGTGGCTTCTGATCGTAATCTCTTTAATCGGTTTTCTATCCGCCTGATCCACTAGGACAGGGGTAGAGGGAATACCGGTGGCCCATTTCTCGCCCCATTGGCGCAGCGCAAGCATAGCGGGAAGTAGGTCTAGACCCTTTTGAGTGAGCCTATATTCAACTTTACGCCTATCATTTGGGCAGGGGGTTCGGGCCAATATTCCGCCTTGGGTCAGGCGCGCTAGCCTGTTGGCTAATATGTTACGGGCAAGGCCGATTTTGTTTAAGAAACCCTCAAAATGCCGCACATCATCAAAGGCAGAACGCAATATCATGAAAGACCATTTTTCGCCCATCAAGCTTAAAGCATGGGGTAGGGCGCAATCACCTTCATCGGATATATGCTGGGTTTCGTTGTGTTTTAAAGTGGTCATAATCTTACTCTAACGGTTAATTTATAAAACTCAAAAAAAATATAAGTTTCTAGTTGCAACTTAAAACTTAATCTATTAGGTATTGATTCGCAACTGATTAATTGTTGCTAAAAATACAAACCCAAACTCAAGGATTATATAATGACTCTCTCCCAAAATACTCAAAGAATATCTATCCGCATCTTATCATTCTTTATGGCCATTAATTTTGCCATGTTGACCACTATGATCGTTCCAACCGCTCAGGCCGCAACCGGTGGCAGCTACTATCAAGTGGAATTAAAAGAGACCAGCAAAAAAGATAAAAAAATCATCCGTGGTACAATGATCAGATGCACCGAGACCAATTGCCGTGGTAAGAAAGCAAATTCTAACACTGCTAGCATGTGCGTCAAAATCGCTCGCACCTTTGGTCCAATCAAATCATTCTCTGCTGGCGGTGAAGCTTTTGATGATAGCAAATTGGCAAAATGTAACGAAAAAGCTTAAAATCTATCCTCTCAGCACTGTATGTTCATATATTGACATCACATTGATTTAATCCCTCTCTCGATTAGGGTATATGCACTGGTTCATATCGATAAAAAGATAGGGGCTGGTGCATTTTTTTGTTGCATATTGCGCGATATAACCCATCTTATAAATATGCTTAGACAATATGAATTGGTAGAAAAAGTAAGAGAATATGCGCCAGAAGTGGATGAGGATAGGCTCAACCGCGCATATGTTTTTACCGTTCAAAAACATGGTACGCAAAAACGCGCGAGCGGCGATCCCTATTTTAGCCATCCGATAGAGGTAGCTGGTCTGATGACCGATCTCAAATTGGATGAAGAAACTATCATTACCGCGCTTTTGCACGATACGGTCGAAGATACTTTGGTCACGATTGAGGAAGTCGAGAGCAAATTTGGAGCAGATGTAGCGCGCTTGGTCGATGGCGTAACCAAATTATCCAAGATTGAAGCGCAAACCGAAGATGAGCGCGCAGCCGAAAATTTGCGCAAATTTTTATTGGCGATTTCCGATGATATTAGGGTGCTTTTGGTTAAATTAGCAGATCGTCTGCATAATATGCGCACGCTTCATTTTATTTCCAAACCAGAAAAACGCCGCCGCATAGCAAAAGAAACAATGGATATTTATGCACCCCTTGCCGAGCGTGTAGGCATGTATGAATATATGCGAGAGATGCAGCTTTTGGCCTTTGAGCAATTGGAACCAACGGCTTATAAAACCATAACCAAAAGATTAGAGCAAATTCGCGGTGATGAAGTCGATGAAGTCGCCAATATTTCAGCCATTATAACCCAAGAAATGCTGGATGGCGGTCTAAAAGTCGAAGTATCTGGCCGTGAAAAACATCCCTATTCGATATGGCGAAAAATGGAAGAGAGGCACATTGCTTTTGAACAATTAACCGACATTAATGCCTTCCGTATCATTACAGAAAGCGAAGAAGATTGTTACAGAGCCCTTGGGATATTACATAAAAAATGGAAAATGGTTCCAGGCCGTTTCAAAGATTATATATCCACCCCTAAGCGCAATGGATATAAGTCATTACATACAACAGTCATGTATGCAGATACTATGCGCGTCGAAGTGCAAATCCGCAGCCAGAATATGCATCATTCTTCTGAATTTGGTTTGGCTGCGCATTGGGCCTATAAAAACCATGCAACCCCAGATGGCAAAGCGGGTTGGATCAGAGATTTGATTGAAATCCTTGATAGCAGCAAGGATGCGGAAGATTTCTTAGAAAACACCCGCATGGCTATGTATCAAGACAGGCTATTTGCCTTCTCACCCAAAGGCACATTGTACCAATTGCCCAAAGGGGCAACGACAATTGATTTTGCTTATGCTGTTCATACCGATATCGGTAATCGCACTGTGGGCGCAAAAGTGAATGGCCGCCATGTGCCGCTTCGAACGATGCTGGCCAATGGCGATATGGTTGAAGTGCTAACTTCTGATGCTCAAGAACCGCAGCCTGTCTGGCTTAATTTTGCTGTAACTGGAAAGGCGCAAGCCTCTATCAAACGCCATGCACGGCAAATAGAGAGAGGCGAATTAATTTCTATTGGGCGGCAAATATTTGAAGGGATAGTGAGCCGATTGCCCGTTAATATTGGTGCTAAAGCGATGAAGGGGGCGATCCAGAAATTAAATCTTCAAAATGAAGAAGATATGATGTTCAAAATTGGCTCTGGCAAAGTGAAAGACAAAGACTTAATCGAAGCATTAGCCCCAGATTTATCCGAGGATTTTGATAGCAAGTCATGGGAAAATAAAGATAATATAGTCTCTATTCGCGGGCTTTCTTCTGGCATTTCTTATAATTTAGGACAATGTTGCAATCCCATCCCCGGAGACCGCATAGTTGGTTTGCGTTTTGAAAACCAACCAGTGGAAGTGCATACAATCGACTGTCATGAATTGGTGGATGGCACCGATAATGATTGGATTGATTTGTCATGGGGTAATGAGAGCGAAGGCGGTTCGGCAAAGATAAGAGCTATCATATATAATCGCCCCGGTATGTTAGCCGAGGTTGCCAATATTTTCGGCTATCAACGTGCCAATATGATGAATTTAAAATTATCTGCGCGCGATGCTGAATTTCATACATTTGAGATAGATGCAGAGGTGCAAAATGCTCAGCACCTGATGAAGATTATATCGACGTTGCGTTCATCAGACGCCGTTGCGGAAGTTGAGAGAATATAAGAGATTCTGTTATTTTTATATTATATTGCGGGAATATAGCCAGCAATATCGCCGATAATTTCAGTCTATTGCAAAAGCTATATCCTGTGATTTTAGCTTTTCGGGATGGCGGCGATATCAATCGGTAAAATCATCCCAATCCATAATATCATCACTATCGGCTTGTACGAATTTTTGCGCTATTTTAATATCATGGCCTGCGCGCAAAAAAGCCCCCAATTGCTTTTGTTTTTTCTCCCGTGACGCAGGTTCTTTTGCATATGGGCCAATATGTTTTTTGCGGGCAAAATTATCCGCAGCTTGCCACTGATTATCGCGCAAAATGGCCAAAGCCTCGGTTTGATCCTCGCCCTCTATTCCGCTGGCATATATATCTTGCTCTAATCTTTTCAGACCATAACCGCGATTGAGCAAAGACCGTGCTTTGCTGGCGGCGAAAACAGCATCATCGACATAGGAGCGCGATGCAAATTCTTCGACCAAAGCCTCTATATCGGGCCGTTCGCTCTCATCCCATCCTCTTTCACGCACTTTGCGTTCCAAATATTGTTTTAGTTTTTTGCGGCTGGTGGCGTATTTGCCAACATAATGCAAAGCTAGTGCGCGCAATTTGGACGAATTTAGCGGCGGAATTTCCTTTTTTTGTGAATTATAACGCATCGTGCCATTTTTATGCCATAGTCCAGCCGAAATTAGAACCGTTTATGGCGATAATGCTATATTAATGTTAACAAATTTATTCAGATATTTGACAATATGCCCACAATGTGGCGTTAGTTGATTGAGAATAGCATAAAATTCTGCCTATTTACGGTTTGTAAATTATCTAAGGCATTGATCTTATAAGGGAATAAGATGACTGAATTGACAGCAACACCAACCTATGACCAAGATTTGCCGCGCCGTTTATCGGATTTCGAGACATTAGGTGAAGCGCTTGATTACGCAGCGTTAGGAAAAAGAGGCCTAAATTTTCATGACATGCGCGGTAATCTGTCACAAGCCTATCCCTTTTCTGAGCTTAGGTCTGATGCTCTTTCAATGGCATATCGTCTGATACATTATGGTGTGAAACCGGGCGATAGAATAGCATTAGTCGCAGAGACAGGTTCTAATTTTGCAGCATTATTCTTTGGCTGTGTATATGCTGGGGCATGGCCTGTACCACTGCCGTTACCAACATCTTTTGGCGGCAAAGAATCCTATATTGATCAATTATCGGTGCAATTAAAAAGCAGCGATCCCTCTATTTTATTCTATCCGCCCGAAATATCTGAAATGGGATTGGCCGCTGCACAGCAATGCGGCGTTGAGGGATTGGATTGGGATAGTTTTTCAGAAAAATTGTCCGATAAAATTGATCTGCCTGTCTCTAAGACAGATGATATTTGCTATTTACAATATAGCAGCGGTTCGACCCGTTTTCCGCATGGTGTCGCGGTTACGCACAAAGCATTGCTTAACAATTTATCAGCCCATTCGCATGGAATGGAATTGGTCGATAGCGATCGCTGTGTTTCATGGTTGCCTTGGTATCATGATATGGGGTTGGTCGGATGCTTTTTGTCTGTTGTCGCAAACCAAGTCTCTACTGATTATATGAAAACAGAGGATTTTGCGCGCCGTCCGCTTGCATGGCTCGATATGATAAGCCGTTCAGAAGGAACAGTGATTAGCTATTCCCCAACATTTGGTTATGATATTTGTTCGCGCCGGATAAGCAGTCAGACCGATGTTGCAGAGCGTTTTAATCTCGATAATTGGCGTTTAGCGGGCAATGGTGCGGATATGATCCGCCCTGATGTGATGCAAAATTTCGTCGATGCCTTTTCAGATGCTGGCTTTAAAGCTTCGGCATTTTTACCAAGCTATGGTCTTGCAGAGGCGACATTGGCTGTATCCATAATGCCGCCGAGCGAGGGTATCGTAGTAGAATTGGTGGCTGAAACAGATTTATCTGGTTCGCAAGAATCCGATGATAAACCAACACGTTATCGTTCGATTGTGAATTGCGGTAAAGCTGTGAAAGATATGAAAATAGAAGCCCGTGATGATATGGGGAATTTGGTTCCCGATAAGATGATCGGCAAAATATGGTGCAGCGGACCATCTATCATGGATAGCTATTTCCGCGATCCAGAAGCTACGCAAGCGTGTTTGGTCGATGGTTGGCTTGATACAGGGGATATGGGTTATTTATCGGATGATTATGTTTACATCGTTGGCCGCGCCAAAGATATGATCATAATAAATGGCAAAAATCACTGGCCGCAAGATATTGAATGGGCAGTTGAACAACTACCAGGCTTTAAATCTGGCGATATTGCTGCATTTGCTATCACGACTGAGGGTGGTGAAGAAACTCCTGCTGTGTTGGTACAATGTAGAACATCAGATGATAAAGAGCGCGGTATTTTGCGTGACAAGATTAAGGAAAAAGTCCGCTCTATCACTGGCATGCAATGCGTTGTGGAATTGGTACCGCCCAGAACATTACCGCGCACTAGCTCTGGCAAATTGAGCCGAGCAAAAGCTAGAAACCTTTATTTATCGGGTGAAATTACCCCATATATGGTTGCTGCATAGATTTATTGCATAAGTTATTAAAATCAGAGATTTAATTTTTGAAATTTATTTTTAAAAATATATCAATAAATTTGGTTTTGATTACCAATTGGTAATAATTATTCACTAGTTAGTGATGTGTGGAAAATGAGAATCAAAATAGTGAATTAGCAAATAAGGTTTCTTTGCCTGCAATATTGGGCTTTAAAGAACCCCTTGGCATATCACGTCAAGATTTGTCGAATTTGCAAATTTCAATCAATAATATAGCAAGCCCGCTGAAAAACATCATGAGCCTTATTGGCGGCGGTGCTGCTGCTTTCATCATGATGGAAGCTACAGCTATGCCTATATGGATTGGTTGGCTAGTTCTATTCACTGTTTTCCAAGCGTCGATAATTATCAAATCCAAAGCTATTAATGATAGAAAGATTGGTTCTGATAAAGCTTCGCACGTCAAAAACCTTATATTACTCTCTACTATATCCGGAGTATTATGGGGGTTACCCTTTGTTTTATTGGCCATATATGGAACGACATTAAGCCTAATTTATTATTGCGCTGTTGCTCTGATATTAGTCATTATATCCCCGCAAGTATTGCCTTTAATCCCCGCTGCTACTCTATTATTCCAACTTGCTATAGCTACTTTAGGTGCGCTATCTTTTATAATGCTTGGCGAATATGATATTGCGGGTTTCATTGTTGGTGTAACGGCGCTGCTATTTATCAGTACCTTGCGTAATGCGCACAGCAGCATCTTATACGAATTATCCTCCACCGTATTACAAGAAAAATCAGAAACGGTTAGCCTTTTGCTGCGCGAGTTTGAGGATAGCGGGGCGGATTGGCTCTGGCAGACGGATACTTCACGATGTGCTATTCATGTCTCACCTCGTTTTGCTTATGCGCTTGGCGTTACGCCCAATGAAGCCAATGGCCAGCCCTTATTAAAATTAATAGCAGGCGATGCTTGGGAAACAGGAAAATATCCTACGAGCCTGCATGATTTAGCTGAGAGATTGAAGCGACGTGAACCTTTTAGCAATTTGATCTTGCCTGTAGAAATTAACGGTTCGATGAAATGGTGGGAATTATCAGCATCAGCAAGAACATCTGATTCCGGGGCTTTCTTGGGGTTCAGGGGTGTTGGCTCTGATGTCACCGAACAAAGAGAATCCGAACAAAAAATCTCTAAATTGGCGCGTTATGATACGCTTACAAGCCTTCCTAACCGCCTACAACTAACCGAAGCTCTTGATGAATCTCTGCGTGATGCAGATAAATGGCGACGCCGCTGTGCTTTCTTTATGATCGATCTTGATCGATTTAAGGCCGTAAATGATACATTGGGCCATCCGGTTGGCGATAGATTATTAGCGCAAGTATCCAAGCGTTTGGGGTATTTGATGACAGATAATGAATTATGTGGCCGTTTGGGCGGTGATGAATTTGCTATCGTCATTAAAGATGCAACGGATAGCGCCTATATTGATAGATTAGCGAAATCCATTATCGAAGCGATTGCGAAGCCTTTTGAAATAGATCAACATACAATTTTCATCGGAGCGAGTATCGGCAGCGCCCGTGGTCCCGTGGATGGACGCACTGTGGAAATGTTAATGCGCAGTGCTGATTTGGCGCTATATCGTTCAAAAGACGAAGGCGGTAATTCTCATTTCGCATATCATCATCAATTATTGGCCAATGCTGAACAACGCCGAACGATGGAAATCGAACTGCGCAAAGCGTTAGAGCGCAACGAATTGCATGTTGAATATCAACCTGTGGTGAGCGCTTCATCAGAGCATACATTAAATGGTTTTGAAGCATTAGTGCGCTGGAATAATGCAAAATTAGGCTCTGTTTCTCCATTCAAATTTATCTCTGTAGCAGAGGATGCGCGCTTAATTGTACCAATTGGCAATTGGGTATTGCGCCAAGCCTGTAGAGATGCAGTGCAATGGCCCGGCAATACCAAAGTAGCCGTCAATATCTCTGTGGATCAATTGAACAGCACAGGGTTTGTCCAAAGCGTTAGCGATGCTCTAAAAGATAGCGGCTTACCTGCTTGGAGGCTTGAGCTAGAGGTTACCGAGGGAATATTCTTGCGCGATGGCGGGGCTGCCACTCAAATTTTGAATCAAATTCGCGAGATGGGCATTAAATTATCACTGGATGATTTTGGTACTGGCTACTCTTCTTTGGGTTATTTGCGCAATAATCGCTTCGATACGATTAAGATTGATCGCAGCTTTGTGACGGGTGCAGCGCAAAATAAAGCAGAGAGCCTTGCTATCATTCGCGCCGTGGTGGCGCTGTGTGAGAGCTTAGGACTGGCTACTACAGCCGAGGGCGTAGAAACCGAGCATGAATTGCAAATGATACAACAGCTTGGTTGTACCAAAATTCAAGGCTATTATTTTGGCCGTCCAATGGTGTTTGATGATAGCATGCTTTTATTTGAAAATGGCATGAGGGCAGAGAAATCTAACGTCGCTTAATCTAAGCAGTTATAAATTATAAAATTTCATGCACTATTTCTTGTGGGCGGCATAATCTGACACCCTTATCGGTTTCGACGATTGGCCTGTTAACTAGCATGGAATCTTGGCTCATCGCTGATATAATAGCTTCTTCGCTCACATCATCTGCGGTGAGACCCAATTCTTCGGCTTTTGATCCGCGAACCCGCAAAGCATCTTTTGCGCTCATTTTGGAATCGCGCAGCAATTGTTCTAATTTTTCACGGCTATAAGGCGCTTTGAGATATTCTATCACCTCAACATCAACCCCATCAGCTTCCTCTAATATCGCCAATGTTTTGCGCGATGTTCCGCATTTTGGATTATGCCAGATGGTAGCTTTCATGATCTCGTCCTTATTCTTCTATAAATTGCTCATTCGCCGCTTAATGCTTTTTTGTGCATGCGTCCATTTTCAACATAATGGGCCACACCCATGCGCATGCCAGCGATAGCAGACTCTGTTAAATCGCGCACATAACGCGCTGGAGATCCTGCGAATAATTGCTGCGTTTCAACGCGCTTGCCTTGGGTTAATAATGCACCTGCGGCTAGCATAGAATCGCTCTCCATCACCGCACCATTCATCAATGTCGCGGATAGGCCAACAAAGGCACGGTCATGCAATATACAACCATGCGCCATTACCATATGACCCACCAAGACATCTTCACCGATGATGGTTGGAAAGCCATCGGGATTCATAGGGTCTGGCCCATCGCAATGGATGATGCTGCCATCTTGGATATTGCTGCGCGCGCCAATTTCAACGCGGTTGACCTCTGCGCGGATAACGCAATTGTACCAAATGCTGACATCCTCGCCGATCGTGACATCACCAATGATGCGGCACCCAGGGGCGATAAAGGCACTGTCATGGATTTTCGGAGTCATCCCATTGACGGATAAAATAGTAACGTCTGGTCTTTCGATCATATTAACTCTCAAATAATGTAGTTTGGCCGCTTTTAATCACCCATTTAAAAGAAAGCAAAGCGAAATGACATTCAACCTTTTAATAGCGTCGCAACATAATGCGCATGATAGGTTAATATGCCGCTGGCACCGGCACGTTTGAAACCCATTAAACTCTCTAACACCATAGCTTCGCGCTCCGCTGATCCTGCTGCAACAGCAGCTTCAATCATCGCATATTCGCCCGATACTTGATAGGCATAGACAGGGATGCAAAATTCATCATGAACGCGGCGCACTATATCAAGATAGGGCATGCCGGGCTTGACCATCACGCTATCTGCGCCCTCATCAATATCCATAGCAACTTCGCGCAATGCTTCATCGCTATTGGCATAATCCATTTGATAAGTTTTCTTATCGCCCTTTAAAATTCCCGAAGAACCAACTGCATCGCGAAATGGGCCGTAAAAGGCGCTAGCATATTTTGCGGCATAGGCCATGATTTGCACATTGGGAAAGCCATTCATTTCTAATGCTTTGCGGATCGTGCCAATGCGCCCATCCATCATATCGCTAGGGGCTATAATATCCGCACCTGCTTGCGCTTGATTAAGTGCCTGATCGACCAAAGCAGCAACGGTTTCATCATTCATGACATAGCCATCGCCATCAACCAAGCCATCCTGACCATGGCTGGTGTAGGGATCAAGTGCGACATCGGTTAAGATACCAATATCATCGCCGCATTCAGATTTAATGGCGCTTATGGCTTGGCACATTAGATTGTAGGGATTAGCCGATTCTGCTCCATCTTCACTGCGCTTATCGGCTTGGGTGTTTGGAAATAAGGCGATGCAGGGGATACCCAGAGCAATGGCTTCTTTCGCGCGTAAAATTATATTATCCACGGACCAACGTGAAACGCCGGGCAAGCTGTCTATGGGTTCTTCGACCCCGCTACCCGCAGTGATGAACAATGGCCAAATTAAATCAGCAGAGCTTAGGTGATTTTCGCGCACCATCGCGCGGCTCCACGAAGTGCTGCGTGTGCGGCGTAAACGGCTATTCGGAAAAGAAGGGCTTTGATTAAATTTTGATGTCATGCATCCTCATAGCCGACACTATGATTTAGCTCAATATAGCAAATGCGCAGGTGAACTGCTCTACTTTAGAGCTTGAAATTTGTGTTTCTGCGCCTGTCTTTAATCGGTTTAATTGGAAACACAGCGCTCGTCTTTGCTTTGAAGGCGGCACTATTGCTCAATTTTTCAATCTCACGAACGGGCTCATCACTAATAGTTTCACTTTGCAATGGTGCTAAGGCCGCACCCGGCGCTACGGATTTGAGCTGCGCAAGTTTGGATTTGAAATTGGCCAATTCTTTACCTGATAGCTGCGCTGTTTGCGTAAATTTCACGCTATTAGGGTTTATCGGACGCCCATTGCGGTAAAGAATATAGTGCAAATGCGGACCAGTAGAGAGGCCCGTTGAACCAACATAGCCAATAATCTGACCACGGCGAACATATTTACCGCGGCTCACCGCGATGCGGCTCATATGCGCATAGCCAGTGGAGAGGCTTTTATTATGTTTGATTTTGACAAATTTACCGGCGCCGCCATTACGCCCTGAATAAGTAACGCGCCCATCGGTGGCTGCGCGAATGGGGGTACCATAGCTGGCTCTGAAATCTATGCCATTGTGCATACGGACATAGCCCAATACCGGATGGCGTCTGCGGCCAAAACCTGATGTCACTTTACCAGGAACAGGGCGCGATAATACGCCTTTAGATTCGCCAACACCAGAAGCTTCGAACCATTGGGTTGAATTTCCTTGTTGCCATTTCAGCATCTGAACACGCGGTTTGCCGCCGCTTTCAATACCAGCATAGAGCAAGTCGCCAACCTGTGTTTCCCCAGTTTCGGCGCGCTTATGTTCAATGATAATATCAAATTCATCGCTGCTTCTGACTTTGGATAATGCTAATTTTTGCGAAATGATTTTTAAGAATTGTTGCGCTTTATCGGCCTCTATTCCCGCCGCTCTTGCGCTGCGATATAGGCTTTTTCCGACTGTTCCTCTGATACGTAATGGCGTATCATCGACGTTGATCTCATTGCGTTTCAAAGCTAGCGTATCGCCATAACGCTCAATAGATAGGCCCAAATCAAAGCGCGCCCGAAAAGATAGATTTTCAATAGGGCGGGTAGAGTTACGCTCGCTACGGCGGCCTAATCTTATATCGATTGGCGTGCCAGAAGGTATCGCATTAACGGGGGTAGCTTCCGATATTAATGTGTTAATCGTTCTTGCTTCCCGCTGCCCAATGCCGGCGCGGCGTAATACGCGCAGAAAGCTGTCGCCTTGACCCATAGTTGCGGTTATCTCAATGTTGGGGCGTTCAGGATTATCGCGTAATCGCAACACGCTGCTGGTGGCGGCCATGCGCGATCCGCTATCTGCGCCATATGCGAGCGGCATAACCATTTGCGCTCTGGCTTGTTCAAATTCCGATTTTTCAACGGCAGGTTGTTGCGCCCCATATAATGGCCCGAAATTGGGCAAGAAAATGACGCTAAACACTATCAATATGAGCAATGTGAATAATGATATAAACCATTGGGAAGAGCCAATGTTTTTGCTCAGATCAGAAACAAAATTATAGTGCGATATTGTATCGGTGATTTTTGCTGAAAATGATTTTGCTTTATGATTGCGCATAGAAGTGCTCACGGCAGAAATCATCTGTTGATTGCCATCGTCCCAGTCATTTTTTTGGGATGGATTTTCGAGCATAAAACGCAAACTGACCTTTTTATTATAAAATAAAATATTGAGCTCTTATGGTTAACGATAAATTAATATTTTACATTATTTTAGATACTATAGATGGGGCGTGTATATTCATCGACCAACAGATGCTGTTTTCTATGCTGAGAGAGGTTTGTTCAGGCGAATTTTCCGCGCGATGATTTGGGTTGTCTCTCAATCGCCATGATGATTCCGATACAAATCATAATCGTCATCATCGATGAACCGCCATGGCTTAAAAAGGGCAGGGGTATGCCAACCACAGGCGCTAATCCCATGACCATCATTAAATTAATCGCTATATAGAAAAATATGGTGCAGCATAATCCAGCAGCGACCAATTTCCCATAACGTGAAGCGCTGTTCATCGATACGCGCATGCCCCAGCGCAGCAAGAGATAAAATCCAAATATTGTGGCCAGCCCGCCGATTAATCCCCATTCTTCGGCCATAGTCGCAAAAACGAAATCGGTATGACCCTCTGGCAGATAGTCCAAATGGCTTTGCGTTCCGTTCAAAAACCCTTTGCCGCTAAACCCGCCTGAACCAATAGCAATGGCCGATTGATTAACATGATATCCTGCACCCAGCGGATCATCTTCGGGGGATAAAAATGTTGTTACGCGTCTTTGCTGATAGGGCTCTAAGGCAAAGAAATAAGCAACCGGTATAAGCGCCGCCACAGCAGCGCCAGAGAGGGTGAACCATTTAAGCGGTAATCCCGCAAGGAACATCACCACTACACCGCCAAAAATAATCGCCAATGTTGTGCCCAAATCGGGTTGTAATAATACTAATGCTGCGGGCATGGCCAATAATAATGCTGGTGGAAGCAATGATATTAAATCGCCAGAACGAGAAGGCGGTAAACGATCATAAAACCATGCAATAGCTAGCACAGCAGCAGGCTTCATAAGCTCTGATGGTTGTATGCGCATAAAACCAAGATCGAGCCAACGTTGACTACCGCCGCCCAAACTGCCGACAATTTCAACACCTATCAGCATTAATAATACGCCGCCATATATCGGGAATGTCATGGCTTTCCAAAAATCTAATGGAAAACGCGACATGACGATGGCCGCTGCAAGCATGATTAAAAACCGCACAAGATGCGGCGCGGCCCATGGCATCATATTGCCATCCGCTGCTGAATAGAGGATTGTCGCGCCAAAGCTAGCAAGGGCGATTAGCAAAAATATAATGCGCCAAGGCAGGCTTGAGATTTGCGATGGTACTATGCCATTGTAACTGCTCAT
This sequence comes from uncultured Sphingorhabdus sp., assembly GCA_947492905.1. Taxonomy (GTDB): domain Bacteria; phylum Pseudomonadota; class Alphaproteobacteria; order Sphingomonadales; family Sphingomonadaceae; genus Sphingorhabdus_B. The sequence continues at coordinate 1,409,284 of CANLOL010000001.1, forward strand.
GTTTCATTCTCAGCTTCATTAGAGCCAGTTTCACCATTAGAGCCAGCTTCATCTGAATCCGATGCAGCGCCATTTGCTGCATTTTCTTCGGCTGCTTTATTTGCCCTATATCGGGCTAAATCGCGCGCCATGCGCTGTTCAATCGTACCGCCCCATGAACTCTCCAGAGCATTGAGCGTTTCCATAGCTTTTTCTTTATCGTAAATAAATGTAAGCACATCGCGCGCTATCGGATAAGCTGCGCCTGATCCGCCGCCATGCTGTATAACCACAGCAGCAGCATAACGCGGGTTGTCATGCGGCGCATAACATACGAATAATCCATGATCGCGATATTTCCATTCGCTTGAGCGTCTGCCATCACGGCGAATGGCGGTAACTTGCGATGTTCCCGTTTTGCCGGCCATTTTCACATCATCAAGCGGCAATTGCCCTCTGGTGGCTGTTCCGCCACCAACATTAACGACCCTAAACATGCCTTCACGCGCGACATCCAGAAATTCTTTTGGATAGGGAAGATCGGGCGTCTTTTTTGATTTGCCGGCGACAATATTGGGCAATAATTGGCGACCAGATGCTAATCGCGCTGCCATAACCGCTAGCTGAAAGGGGCTTGCAAGAACATAGCCTTGGCCGATAACAGCATTTAATGAATCTGCCGAGGACCATTCACGATTATGTTTCCTTTTCAACCATTCACTATCGGGAACCGTGCCATAATATTGCGATGTAAAGGGCAGATCAAATTCTTGACCAAGACCCAATGTCCGCGCAACGGGCGCTATTTTATCATAACCAATGCGGCGGCCCATAGTATAAAAATAGGTGTTACAGCTTCGTTTAATTGCATCGGCCAAATTAATATTGCCATGACGGCCCAAGCAATTAAAGCGCCTATTGCCCAGCGTATAGCCGCCATTACAAAATACTGTTTCTTCGGCTGGGATACCTTGTTCCATAATGGCAAGTCCCGCCAATGGCTTTAATGTTGAGCCGGGCGGATATAATCCTTGCAGAGATTTGTTGAGCAACGGGACAGTTCTATCCTCGCGCAGCCAAGCATATTCTGAGACGCCAATGCCTTGGGAAAAGCTGTTAGGATCGAACGATGGCATAGAGGCCATTGTCAAAATATCGCCCGTTAAGCAATCCATCACGACCACCGAACCCGATTGTAGCCCTAATCTACGCGCTGCATAATTATGCAGATCAATATCAATCGTTAATTTGACCGGCTTGCCTGGTGTGTCTTCGCGCGATTCTAATTCTCTAACGATTTTACCGCGTGCCGTTACCTCAACGCGTTTCGCACCAGGTTTGCCCTGTAAGACATTTTCAAATTTACGTTCCAAATTATCTTTGCCGATTTTGAAGCCTGGCGTTATGAGCAGAGGGTCTCTATTTTTTTGATATTCCTCGGCAGATACAGGGCCGACATAACCCACAAGATGCCCAACGGCAGCACCGCTTGGATAGAAACGTGAAAAGCCTTGGCGCGGGGAAACGCCGGGTAAATCAGGCAGGCGAACGCTGATAAGGGCAAAGTCTTCATAGTCCAAACCCGATGCAATTTGCACAGGTTGAAATCCAGAAGATTGCTCTAATTCTTTATTAATGCGCGTGACTTCATCATCATCTAGGGATAATAATTGCGTCAAAGTCGCAACGGTTTTTTCCTTATCCACCAAACGATCGGGGATAATATCAACGCGAAAATCGGTTCTATTGGTGGCGATCGGTTTGCCATTGCGATCAATAAACCAGCCGCGTCTAGGCGGTATAAGTGTCAGATTGACCCGATTACTCTCTGATAATAATGTGTATTTTTCTTTCTCGGCAATGGCGATATAGGTCATGCGCGCGCCAATGCCCAATCCAAATACTGCCTGCACACCGCCCACAAACATGGCCCGCCGTGTAAAAGAAAATTCTTGTTTGGCGGCCGACATTGGGATGCTGGCTTTTTTCTTTTTGCGTCCTATCATCGGCTCAATCGCCATTTATCCACCGCCGCACAAAATCTCACCACGAGCGGGTATAATGCTATGGAAAATATTATTTGCGGTATTATTATCAAGATACTGGGCTGTGGTTGCACCATTGAAATTATCAATAATGAAATAATTAGATATGTTGTGATAAATAATGAAGCTATCAGCCAGTCAAACATATGATCGCGCCAAATTATGCGGCTGTCGATAAATTCAGCGATTAACATTGCAATGGACCATGTAAGAGCCGCGCTGCCCAATAATGCACCGCTAAAAATATCGTCAAACAGACCAAAGGGCAGACCAGCCCACATTGGCCACATGCCCGGACGCAGCAAGCGCCAAGCAATGAAAATCATGAAGCCAAAGGGCGGTAATATGGGTAAATCGCTAAAAAATGGCAGGGTCGTGATTAATGATCCCAATAATACCGATAATATAGGCCCCGCTAATATGCGCCATTGGGAATGCTGCCGATTGAGGCGCGTTTCATAGGATCGCCCGCCAAATAAAGAAAAACTCTTTCTTCTTTTGCGTCTTATGAAACGTTCCGTATCGCTCATGGGATGACTGCATCGCTATCTTGGAGATCAGCTTCTTCTCTGATGGTTTCAATTTCTTGATTAGCGATAGGATCATATATTTCTAATATAGAGGAATAATCGGTCGTGGCTGGATCCGCCAATGGTTTGGCAACGCCGCTATCATCAGATTTGGCAATGATGGTCGCAACGGGAATATTGGGAGGATAAAGCCCGCCATTACCAGAAGTGACCAATATATCGCCTTTTTCAAAAGGGTTTTCGCCCAAATTCAATGGTTTTATCAACAGGCTGCCATCTGCTCTGCCTGTTGCAAAAGCGGCCAATCCATCGGATAATCGAATGACCGGCACAACATTATCCGTATCGGTAACCAATAATATTCTGGCTGTGGATAGGCCTTTTTCGGTAATGCGCCCGATTAAGCCATCAGGCGATACAACAGGCTGTCCAGCGGTCATGTCACGCGTGCTCTCAACGGATATGACGGCAAGCCTTCGTCCGCTGCTCGCGCTGGTGCTGATAAGGCGACCTGTGGTGATAATCTCTAATTGATCATTTTCAATACTATTGATGAGCGGTCTTAATTTCTCATTCTCAAGCTTGATCAATTTTAGAGCTAGATTTTCTTTTTCAAGCTCCTCAATCCTTTTATCCATCGCCTTATTTTTAGCGGCAGCATCCCAGTAAAAGGACATATTCTCGCTGCCATCGCTGATGGTTCTTCTGACGCTGTTAAAAAATCTACCGACTGGTGCCGTCGCCTCTGCACCAACTATGCGCAGCGCGGAAAAACCCTTAGGATCTAAAATAGAGATAAGAAGCAATAGCCCACCCACTATTGCGCCCGAAATAGCGAGCACATAGGTTGCAAAAATACTAAATTGCGCCTTACGGGAAAACCCAGGGCGCCGATTTTTAGGCGCCGCCATGCCCTCACTCCTCTCTTAAGCTGTCATCAATACGCCTCTGAAGACTTCGTCTTCAAGCGCACGTCCAGTACCAATAGCAACACATGTAAGCGGGTCTTCGGCAACTGTGACTGGTAATCCAGTTTCTTCGCGCATGTGCGAATCTAATCCCTGCATAAGCGCGCCGCCGCCGGTTAATACAATACCTTGATCGACAATATCAGCCGCCAATTCAGGCGCTGTATTTTCAAGGGCAATTCTTACGCCTTCGATGATTGTGCCAATGGGCTCGCTTAAAGCTTCGGCGATTTGTCCTTGGTTGATCGTAATTTCTTTTGGGATGCCATTGACCAAATCGCGGCCTTTTATCGTAACGGTGATACCAACGCCATCTTCGGGTGCTTCGGCCACACCATATTCTTGTTTGATACGCTCTGCCGTTGCTTCACCGATGAGCAGATTGTGGTGACGTCTTACGTAAGAAACAATGGCTTCATCCATTTTATCACCGCCAGTACGAACCGAAGTGGTATAGGCTAGGCCGCGCAGTGATAATACAGCAACCTCGGTTGTGCCGCCGCCAATATCCACAACCATCGAACCAATGGGTTCGGTCACGGGCATATCGGCACCGATTGCAGCGGCCATAGGTTCTTCGATTAAGAACACTTCGCTCGCCCCTGCATTGGATGCAGCATCACGAATAGCACGGCGCTCAACAGAGGTTGATCCACTGGGTACGCAAATTACGATCTGTGGATAACTAAACATACGGCGCTTGCCATGCACCTTGTGGATAAAATGTTTTATCATTTGTTCGGCCACGTCAATGTCGGCAATAACACCATCGCGCAAAGGACGAATGGCTTCGATGCTATCAGGGGTTTTACCCATCATTAATTTGGCATCATCACCAACGGCTTTTACTTTTTTAATACCATTGAGAGTTTCAATCGCGACCACGGAAGGTTCATTCAGAACAATCCCTTGATCCCTAACGTAAACTACCGTGTTTGCGGTGCCTAGATCAATCGCCATATCCTGCGAACCTAGTCGAAATAATTTATTTAAACCGAACATTTGATAGCTAATCCTTGTATTATATTGTCCAAATTTTGGGCGTATGTATCTCTTATAAATCTATATAGTCAACAGATGATGCTAAAACTAGCATTACTGAAAAAAATCGTGAGAATTTACTATTAAGAGTCGCCTATTTTTATCGCTTGGTCTAATGTTAGTAGCATGTCAATACGAAGACTGCCAGATGAACTTATCAACAGGATAGCTGCCGGCGAGGTTGTGGAAAAACCTGCTAGCGCGCTCAAAGAGCTTGTGGAAAATGCCATTGATGCGGGTTCGACTCAGATTGATATTACATTATCAAATGGCGGTCTGGATCTTATCATGGTTGCCGATAATGGATGCGGTATGAGCGCGGATGAAATGCCCATTGCACTGGAACGGCATGCAACGTCTAAGCTCTCTGATGATGCGATTGAGATGGTGGCTACTTTGGGGTTTCGCGGCGAGGCATTGCCATCGATTGCTAGCGTTTCGAAATTCACCATAGAGAGCCGCGTCAATAATCCTGATACGGATATGGATGGGCATAAAATAACGGTCGATCATGGTGTAAAGATTTTTGATGGCCCAGCCGCTGTGCCCTATGGGACGCGGGTCAGTGTTGAAAATCTATTTGCAAAAGTACCTGCGCGGCGTAAATTTTTGCGCACCAAAAGAAGCGAATATGCAGCTTCTTTGGATATAATCCGCCGCCTTGCTATGGCGCGCCCTGACATAGGTTTTTCCTTGGAACATGATGGCAGACGCACATTGTCTGTGCAAGCTGGCATGAACCCGCCAGAGCGTGTGGCGGCTCTGACCAGCGATGCATTGGCGCAAAATAGCGTCGCGGTTGATTTGGAACGCGGCAATATAAAGCTTGGCGGTATCGCAAGTCTGCCCACATTTAATCGCGGCGTTGCCGATCATCAATTTTTATTCGTGAACGGCAGGCCCGTTAAAGATAGATTGCTCATTGGCGCTATTCGCGGTGCTTATGCTGAAATGCTGGCGCGTGATCGCCATGCTGTCGTGGCTTTATTTATCGAAATGCCAGCCGACGAAGTAGACGTAAATGTCCATCCAGCAAAAACCGAAGTGCGCTTTCGTGAGCCTGCTATGGTGCGTGGTTTGATTGTATCGGGTCTGCGCCATGCGCTTGATAAAGGCGGGTTTCGCGCTGTGCAGCGTCCAGCTGAAAATGCTAATAATGCGTGGCAAGTCGAACCTATTGCACCCAATCCGCAGCATAATATCTTTGATCGTCCATTACAAAGACAGCCCTTACCAGCGGATCAGCGCCAATATGGCAGCGAGGGCGGCTTGCGCAGCGATTATGCGCCGTCCTCTTTTGCAGAAAGAGCAGCCGATTATCAGCCGCACTATGATCCGCTCACCGGTGAAATTACCCAGAGAGATGTCATAGCGCATAGCGATGACATAGCGCCGCTCATGGGCCGTGCCGAAGAAGCGCATGCACCTGTGCCCGAAGGCCGCAAACATCCCCTTGGAATTGCGCGCGGGCAAGTCGCCAAAACCTATATTGTAGCAGAGGCAGAGGATGGTCTTGTCATTGTCGATCAACATGCAGCGCATGAGCGTCTAGTGTTAGAGCGTATGCGCGCAGCGATAGAGGGGGCGAATAATAAAGTCGCATCGCAAGCCTTGCTCTTGCCCGAAGTGGTGGAGATGGATGAGGTTGCCTGCGATAGATTAGAGAGCCGTTTTGAAGAATTGGCGCAATTTGGCATGGAATTAGAGCGATTTGGCAATGCCGCCATATTGGTGCGCAGCGTTCCCGCTGTATTGGGCGGCGGCGCGGTGCAAGAGCTTATCACCGATTTGGCCGACGAAATTGGCGCCTATGACGAGGCATTATCGCTGAAAGAACGGATAGATTTGGTGGCATCGACAATGGCTTGCCATGGCAGCGTTCGGGCTGGGCGTGTGCTAAATGTTACCGAAATGAACGCATTGCTGCGAGAGATGGAAGTAACGCCGCATAGTGGTCAATGCAATCATGGCCGCCCGACATGGGTGAAGCTGGCGCTTGATGATGTTGAAAAGCTGTTTGGGCGGAAATAATCATTTTATAATATAATAAAATTCCATAAATACTCTTGCATACTACTATATCTTGCACTACATAGTAACTATGTTAAACAGAATCAATCATGGCGGATAATATTAAAGACCCATCAAAATGGGATGTCCAATTGCGCAAAGGAACGTTGGAACTTGTTATCCTATCGCTACTTAAAGGGCGCAATCTTTATGGGTTAGAACTACTTGGGCAGCTTCAAGAGCTAGAAACAACTGCCATTTCAGAGGGGACATTATATCCGCTGCTGGATCGGTTGAAACGCGATGGCAGCATTGATGCAAAATGGCATCAGGAAGGCGATACCCGCCCTAGAAAATATTATAACCTCACCAAAAATGGCCAAGAGAAGTTAACCGACTTAACCGATAGATGGAGAAAATCTGTCGAGGATATCGAATTTCTATTGGAAAATCCTGGCCCCCAAAAACTACCCAAGAAAGGAAAATAATATGTCAGATCGTGAAATGGTCCGCGATTATCTAAATTCTCTCATGAAATTTTTATCGCGTTTGGACAAAGAAGATGCCGATGATGTATTGCGCGAAATTGAATGTCATATTTATGATGTGATGGAAATCCGTCAGGAAAATGGACAGATAATCGATGCGGGAGAAATTTTGAGAGGTTTTGGCCAACCGCGCGAACTCGCTAGCCAATATGTCGATCATATATTAGAGGGCGCGCCGCCGCCAATGGGGTTTCGGGCAATCCAAAAAATCAAATCTGGCACGACAAAGGGGCTATATTGGACAACTGCTATTTTCGGATATTTATTTTCAGCTGTATTAGTGGCTATTGGCCTATTAAAAACAATTAATCCTGATGCTGTTGGCGTATGGCCAAGCGGTAATGGTGAATCAGTCGTCATCGGTGCAATGTCACGAATACCCACAGATACACAGGAGATTTTGGGATGGTGGATTATACCAATTGCTCTTGGATTGGGATTAGGCGGCGCCTATTTAACCAAACGTATTTTGAATGTGCTAAAACCCAAAGCGCGATAGGCAGAGCTAGAGACAAGCTCTATTATGACTGTAGATTATACATCTCTATTTATATTCTTAATGTTAGAGACATAAATTTGCTGCTAATGGTAAAGTTAGCTACATTATATTATCATGGGGCGTATAATCATGGGGCGAAAATATGAAACAAGGTGATAGCGATAATCAAGGCGATGAAAATGAAATCTCCACGCGAGATTTTATCAAGCTATTGGGCGCTACAACCGCTTTGGTTGGGTTTAATGGATTGGCCGTTGCGGGTGATTTTTTAAGAAAAAACACGCGCACCTATTTATCATTACGTCCCGAAGAAGTTCTTATGGCGGGCAAAAAGCCTTGGGATAAGTGGAAATATCCTGGTGTGGCCACAAAAAGTTTCAAGGGCCGAGAAGGACTTGCTAATCTATTAGGGGAAAGCCGCTGGTCACGTGGCAGCAATCGCGGAGCCTATGGCGTTGATTTTGGACACAGAACCAACATCGATGATATGCAGGACCTTAAGCAATCACCCTATTGGATAGACAGAACAAAAAGATTATTCTTATTTGATGGTGCAAAACCGAATTCATCCAATGGTTTTCTATTGGAAAAAGGTAAATTATTGGGCGGATTTATCAATCATGCGCGCAATGATGGTGTGCCGTTGACAATTGATGATTGCTATATCGATGCCGATGGCGATGAGAATATAATATATGGAGTTAGCCAGCCTGCTACATTAAGAAAACCCGGTTATATGGCGATAAAAAATTCAACCATCAGAAGTTATAAATTAGCGCAAGTGAATATCACCAATGGAGAGATTGTTGATAGCTATTTAGAATTTTCGGCAGCCGATATTATTGTTGGTGGTTGGGGGAATAATCAAATTCCAGACGATAGCCGCAGCCTTTATTTTCAGGGTAATTTAATGCGTTTGCCCGCCAATAAAGCGCATGTCGGATTTAATCAAAAAGCGCATGCGGATATTTATCAGGTTAATAATCAGCATTATACTTCGCTGGTAGGTAATATATTATATATGCCATCAACAGGCAGCGGTTATGACGAAGGATCAATAGGCACAACATCAGCTTTGGCCAATGGGTCGATAATAGGCAGCAATGAAGTGTTTAATATTGGTAATATTTTGGTGGGCGGTGCCTATGCAATTTATCTGGGAATGGCCCGCAAAAAGGGAGCTTTCATAAAAAATCATTTCTTTGTCAATAATATCATTGGTGCGGGCGGTAAGCTTGGAAACCCAAGAGGGCAATATGAGAATTATGATAGTTTCGGCAGCTTTAACATTGCCAATAATGGAACAATAGATGGCAGAAAGTGGGCCAATATAGGTTTTTTTGGCAACAAAGGAAGCGATGGATACCCTGTGATAATCGGCGGGAAATCTATGCCCGATAAACGGCCCAAACATGTTGCGGTAGATAGCAGCGGCAGATGGGCGGATCCTCAGGGCATTTTCAACTATGACAAAAAAGAGCTAACGCCGCGCTCAATAGAGCTATTATTGGCCATTGGTGATGGAATGGGTGTGCAAATCATTGATGAAAATACGCTGGAATTAAATCCCTATTACGATCTAGGGAATTTAAAAGCATAATCATTTCGGCTTTGGCATCCATTTGCCCTTGGTGCGGCTGGTCAGATGAAATTGATGGCAGCGATCACATTTATAGGGACGCACTATGATGCTGGCATTCAGCACAGCTGCAATAGCATCTGCGCGGTTTTTATAACGCGTCTTTTTTTGGCATATGCTCAATCTAGTGCGGATATTCTATCTCTTAATTATTGATCGCGCACGGCTATGAGGCCCGTGGTCTCCATGCTCATCACCATCACATCATCTTGATTATAGGTGCGCACATTAGCGGTCATAATGCCCATTTCGGGCCGTTTCTCGCTGCGTCTTTTGGTCAGCGTCTCGCTCTCACAACGCAATATATCGCCCGGATAAACAGGGGTTTTCCATTGCAGATTTTGCAGACCCGGCGAACCAAGACTAGCTTGTTTATGCGCTTTAAGATTATCGACCATCATGCGCATTGTCATCGACGCAGTATGCCATCCGCTTGCTGAGAGTCGACCAAAATGCGTGGCGGCCGCGGCATCATCATCCAAATGAAAGGGCTGCGGGTCATATTTGCTGGCATATTCAATCACCTCTTCGCGCGTGACTTGATAATTGCCAAATTTTTGCGTGACACCAATCTCTATATCTTCATAATATTTCATAAGCTTAGCTTGCCCCATAGAATGACAATGAAGCAAGCATAAAGTTTTAATATAATATCATATTATTTGCTGGCGATGTTCGGAGGTGTGGAATCGCCTACTATTAATTTGGTGAATGTGGACTGGCTATAATCGCCATTGGCTTTGTCCGTTGCCCAATCGCCCGTGCCAGCACAGCCTGCACTCCATAGGCCGCCTGTGCCTTTTTTAACGCTGCACTGGTTATAGTTTCCGGCTTTGAAATAGAGCGTGTCACCGCCATAGCTATAGCGATTGTCGAATTTATCGACTTTGCCATTTGCATCTACATTGCTCACCAAGCTTTTCTTGAATGTCACAGTACCATGGCGTTCATTGGTAAATGTCAGATACATAGTGTTGCGATGCACATTGATTGTGTAGCTAAATTCTTCATTCAGCGCGATACCCTTTTCGCCGGGGTCTTTATCGCTTTTCCAACTGTTGCCAAACACAGGATAATCAATGTCGGTTCTATTGGGATCATCCTTAGCTAGGTTGCGTTCATAGGTCCAAAATACAGAGCCCATTTCATGGCCGGGCCATTTTTTATAGAATATTTTAATGGGTTCATTGCCCCATCCGAAACCGCCTTTATTATTGCTATATTTGGTGGCGTGAATTTGACCAACCACGGTTGAATAAGCGGCTTTTGCTTTTGGGTTAGCTGAATTTTTGGCGACATGGTTGACGGCAACTGTGGCCTCCATTTTTCCGCCAACTGAACCAAATTTATCCGAATCCTTGCGGGCTTCGACTGCAAAATTATTTTCTGGCCCATGGGTTTTTAGACGCGTATTTTTTCCGCGCAACATATAGCGCAATTCGCTGCGCGTGTTGGATGAATTTTTGGTGGAAGGGGCTTTATTGGGTGATGCAAACACCATTGCGCCTTGATCGTTCAAATAGAAAAAATCAGGATGCGAAAATTTTTTCATTTTCGCCACCATTATTTCATCGGGCTTGCCATCGCCATTATCGTCCGTAGGCAGCGTGATTTTCCAGTGGCTCATATCAAATTTACTAGCAGGAGGAGGCGCTTTATCATCGCTCTTTGCAGAATGAGCAACATTGGAACTCAAAAGAGCAATCGAAGCTAAGGTGCTTATCGATGCTATCATCACTTTATTACGCATTTAATTCTCTCCACTGACCAATATTTTTTTATTACGATTATAGGCATGAATAGAAGCTGTCCATGTTTTCGTAATTTTTCTACAAATTTAATCGGCTTTATATATTAAAATTACACGCCGCTAAATTGAGGTAAATTAGAGGTTGTAACGCGGCGTTTGTCATGATGATTTGCGGATAATTAATGGAGATAAATATGATTCGCGTACTTAATCAGACAAAATTTAACCTAGCTTCCCTGACAAAAAAATCATTATTATTGGCAACTATACCGGCTGTAATGATAACAGCATCGCCGCTGTCCGCTCAAAAATCAAAATCAGATGATAAAGATGACAGCCAAGTTATTTCAAAAATATTTGATGAAGGTTTGAACCGTTCCGAAGTGATGGTGAGCGCCCATGAATTGCTGGATGGCATTGGTGCGCGTCTTTCAAATTCCCCGCAGATGAGGCAAGCTGAAACTTGGGCCGTTAATAAATTTACCGGTTGGGGATTAAAAAATGTCCGCAAAGAGGGTTTTGAATTTGGCCGAGGTTGGTCGATTAATTCATCTTCGGTAACAATGGTTGCTCCCCGTGCTTTGCCGTTGACCGCTATTCCGATTGCGTGGACACCGCCAACCAATGGAACGTTGCAATCACAGGTCATTGTGGCCCCTATTTCAAAGAAAGCCCATTTTGAAAAATGGCGCGGTAAATTAGCGGGTAAGATTGTCATGATTAGCTTGCCCGGCACAGTGGATGACATAACCCGTCCTCCATTTCGCAGATTAGACGGCGAAGATTTCAGTCGTCTTGATGAATTTCGTCAACCAAACCACGATCCAAAGGCCAATGATCGCCGATTAAAACGGGCCGAATTTGCCGAAGCATTGGATGCATTTTTGAGCAGTGAAGGTGCGCTTGCATGGGTCAGCCGAGCAAGACGCGATGGCAAATTATTGCATGGTGAAGGCTATACGCACCGCGCTGGCCGTACACCAAAATTACCGGGTGTTGAAATCGCCGCCGAAGATTATCGCCGATTGGCGCGTCTCGCCAAAACAGGGGAAGCGCCTACGCTAGCCATTAATAGCAATGTGCAATTTCATGATGATGATCTGAATGCTTATAATATCATCGCGGAAATCCCCGGAACCGACCCTAAAGCTGGTTATGTTATGGCTGGTGCGCATTTCGATAGCTGGGCAGGGGGCGATGGCGCCGTTGATAATGCATCGGGCAGCGTTGCCGTAATGGAAGCTGCGCGGATACTTTCTAAACTAAAAGTGCGTCCAAAGCGCTCTATTCGTTTTGTTCTATGGGCCGCTGAAGAACAGGGCTTGCTCGGTTCATTGGCCTATACAGAGCGGCATCTTGCTAGCCGCCCGCCTGCTCCGGAAAGTGCCAATGGTTTGGCACGCTTTTTTGGATGGGGAAACCGTTTCCCCGTCACCACAAAGCCTGGATATAATGACATGAAGGCTTATTTTAATATGGACAATGGTTCGGGCAAATTGCGCGGTATATATGCCGAAGGTAATATTGCCGCTACGCCCATATTATCCAATTGGCTGTCACCGTTCAAATCTATGGGTGCAAGCCGCGTAGTCGCCGGACCAACGGGCAGCACCGACCATGTATTCATGCAACAAATCGGTCTGCCAGCCTATCAATTTGTGCAAGATCCGCTCGATTACTTTGCTCGACTGCACCATACGAATGTTGATACTTTGGATCATCTAAGGCCTGCTGATTTGCGCCAAGCATCTGTTGTGCTGGCGGGTGTATTATTGCAAGCGGCTAATGATAGTAAAACTATTCCGTTGAAACCGCTGCCCACGGAACCAAAGCCAACCGATCCATTCAAATATGACGATCCAGACGATGAAGTAGAATGATATAAGGAATTGGGATTTTTTATATTTTAGAGGAAAAACGATGCACAAAATAAGGCAAATAGCAGGTCTGTTGGCGTGTATTATGCTAGTGAGCAGTTGTTCGGATGAAAAAACTTCGGACTTTGATGAGCCTCTGGTTGAACCAATTACTTATCCTATACCTAAAACATTAGATGAAGTTAGGAATAAAGTTAGCGCTTCCGCTTGGAAGTTTGAAATGACTATTGAACAATACCCTTCAACTTTTGAAATGCTTGGTAGTCAACGTTTTGACGAAGCAAATGAGTTGCTAAAATGGGCCGCCGCCGTTGGAGCTGAATCTTCGAAATGCAACAAAGTTGGTACTAGCGACGTATCTGACAAGTCAAATCGCCAGAACTTACTTTTCTTTGTTGATTGCGAAAATTGGGAGCGCATATGGGTCAGTGAAGAAATGGCTCTAGAAGCAAAACTGAAGTGGGAAAATAAGTAAAACTGAATGAATGATACAAAGGCGCGCTAAGATTTTAGCGTGCCTTTTCTTTTGGGGGTAAAATGATGATGCTATTTGCTTGCTAGATAGTATCAATTGGGCCAGATCATAATCATGCACATTGAAAATGTTAAACAGGCGCTAAAACGACAATTTATATTGGCCAAACCCGGGACGCATTATGACCCGCGCATGGATACGCATATTGAAAAACATGGTGCAACGGCCAGCGCCTTTATGACGTCCAATGATTATGATCCGAAAAAGGCAGAAGCGCAGCACGCCCATTATTGTGCGCTGCTGGCTCAGCATAATATCGGCACAACCATTATTGATACTGATTGCATCGATATGCCCGATGGGAAGATGCATGATTTGGTCTATATGGCCGATCAACATTGCAGCATCTATACAATAGAGCAAAAGGATAAAGATGAAATAACAATCACTTATTATTTGATGCTGAGCAATTTTGCGAATCTATCACGCCAAGCCGAAGTGGATATTCAAGCCCATTATCTACAGCAAAATTTTGCGCAAACCAAAGCGCAATATCCAGACCTTAATTTCCAAATGGTCGAGCAAGCTTTTAATTATAAATCAGAGGGCGGTGATTATCGTTATTCGGCGTTTCATGGGGTGATGATGATAGGCAATCGTGCCGATGGGGCCGTTGATCCAAAGGGCGGGCGCACCGATATACGGGCGCACAAAGAATTTCATGAATTGACCAACATCCCTATATTGAGCCTAGAGGTGTGCGAACCATATTTTCATCTTGATACTGTTTTAGCCCCCTTATGGAAAGGGCATATGATTGTCTATCCCGATGGTATGAGCATAGAAAGCTATGGCCGTTTGCGCTATGAAGCCTTTGAAAAATATGGTCTGAATGCGGATGAATATTGCATTGAGGTTTCGCGAGACGATGCAGAAAATTTTGCATGTAATGCTGTGGTAACGGGTGTGGATACTATATTAATACCAAAGATTAGCGATGATTTGGCGCGGCGTATCTCTGCGAAAGGCTATGAAGTTGAAATGGTCGATGTGAGCGAATTTATCAAAGGAGCTGGGGCGCTGAATTGCATGAAATGCGATAGCAATATTGTTCATATCCCTGGTGGATTAATGCGCCAACCCAATTTTTTCGATCATTTTGGGTTGAAAATATAACTTTACATAGGGTTGATTAATGACATGTTGTAAGAATGAAGTATTTCATTCTCGGGCTATTATTTCTATTTCTGGGCGCTTGTTCAAATGCGCCTGAGACCATTGATTATGGATCATTAGAAATTAATTTAACACGTACTGGTTGTTATGGATCATGCTCTGCCTATTCAGTAACAGTCGATGGTCAAGGCAGTGTTGAATTTTATGGGTTTGGCGATGTTGCGGCTCTTGGATATTATAAATATAAAGTTCCCCATAAAAATGTGGAACGGATAATAGAAAAAGCCCATGAAATTGGCTATTGGAATTTAGTCGATGAATATAAGTTAGACGCAACAGATGCTCAGACAAAAATCATCAACATTGGTGACAAAAATAGTAATAAACAAGTAGTAGATTATCTTGGAGAAAGAGCTGGGATGCCTGCTTCTGTCTCTGAATTTCAAAATTTTATTGATGAGCAGCTGGAAGTTAACAAATTTATCGATGCTAACCAATTTATGGCATTTGCGGATAGTAATGTTAATAAAGAAACGCAAAAACAGCTAAAACTCACCTATTTCTATTATTTAAGAGATGATCATATTAGCAAAGCTGATGATGAAAAAATTCTAATTTCTTTACTATCCAGTATAGAGTCTATTGATGGGATAATCGATATTTCTCTGAGCAATACTATCGAAGTTAAAGTGGTTGATGGGTGTGATTTTTCTCTCAAAAGAGCCAGAGAATTAAAATTTAAGAAGCTTGAAGATAGCGTTATAAAAATGTGTAAATGAATTTAAACATTGAATTTGAAATGCATGACATCGCCGTCTTGGACGATATATTCTTTGCCCTCTTGGCGTAATTTACCAGCATCGCGTGCTGCGCTCTCGCCGCCCAATGACACATAATCATCATAAGCAATGGTCTCTGCACGGATGAAGCCTCGTTCAAAATCGGTGTGAATTTCACCAGCTGCTTGCGGGGCTTTTAATCCTTTGCCCAATGTCCATGCGCGCGATTCTTTTGGACCAACGGTGAAAAATGTAATCAAATCAAGCAGGTCATAGCCAGAACGTATGATACGCGATAGGCCGGTTTCTTCGAGGCCTAGCTCGGTCAAAAACTCCATCCGTTCGTCCATATCCATACCGACCAATTCGCTCTCAATACGGGCCGAAACGACCACAGCATTGGCGCCTTGCTCTTTGGCCATTTCAAATACTTTTGCGCTATGGGCATTGCCGCTCGCGGCGCTTTGTTCCTCTACATTGCAAACATAGAGGATCGGTTTTGATGTAAGCAGCTGCGCTTGGCGGAATATTTTCTCTTCTTCCGCATCATTACGCTCTGTCATGCGCGCAGGCTTGCCATCGCGCAATAATTCTAACGCTTGTTCCAATATCGGCAGCATGGCTTTGGCTTCTTTATCGCCGCCAACGGCCCGCTTTGATAGAGCAGGCACGCGCTTTTCGAGAGATTCCAAATCCGATAACATCAATTCGGTTTCCACCGTTTGTGCATCGGATACAGGGTCTATGCGATCATCAACATGCTGAATCTCTTCGCCAACATCGGCATTCTCAAAACAGCGCAGCACATGCACAACGGCATCCACTTCGCGAATATTGGCCAAAAATTGATTGCCCAATCCTTCGCCTTTTGATGCACCGCGCACCAGCCCCGCAATATCAACAAAGGCAAGCTGCGTTGGAATGATTTTTGCGCTGCTGGCTATATTGGCAAGCTTATCAATGCGCGGATCAGGAACCGATACATTGCCGACATTGGGCTCAATGGTGCAAAATGGATAATTGGCGGCTTGCGCGCTCTGCGTATCCGTCAGCGCATTAAAAAGCGTTGATTTCCCAACATTGGGAAGACCCACTATTCCGCATTTAAAACCCATCATCTTGCTCCATTTTTAAGTGCTTATAATTGCCCTATGCACCTTGAACATGGCGCATAGCGATATATGGATTAAGATGCTAGCGAAACTTAGCTATGCACCGCTTTCACCCATGGGCCGAGCGGGGAATTGCCAAGAAAGCCAACTTGTACTTCGGCGGATACTTTATTGATCGCCAATTGCGGTTTTGCCCCCGGATGAACGGCGCGTCTTAATGGGCGCTTACCAGCGGGCATGCCAATGATTTCTGTAATCGCATGGGGAATATCCATCGGGTCTGCGCTGCGGCCTCCGCCTTGCGCTGCGCCCATACGCGCCGACAGAGCAGGATAAGCATCTAAGCGGGATTTATCAGCCCGCTTTAGCAGCGCATTGTCATAAGCATTGCGTTTCTTCCATATGTCGGTGGGATAGCCGCCGGGCTGAATGATGGTCACATCAATGCCATGTTGGACAAGCTCATAGGCCATTTGCTCGGACATAGCTTCTAGGGCAAATTTGCTGGGCGAATATTGACCAAATCCGGGGACCATGACGCGGCCAAGCTGCGAAGAGACATTGAAGATTTGACCCGATTTTTTCGCACGCATAGCGGGCAGGGCAGCACGCGTCACGCGCTGTACGCCAAATACATTGGTGTTAAACATCAATTGCGTGGCTTCTAAATCTTGGACTTCGATAGGGCCAGACATGCCAATGCCAGCATTGTTAATCACCACATCCAATGCACCGCCAGCGATTTTCTCTGCCTGCGCAACGGCTTTGGTGACGCTCTCATCGGATAATACGTCCAATTCAACAATATGCAGATCAAGCTTTTCGGCCTTGGCAATTTTGGCCAGTTCAGCCGCTTCGGGACGGGGTAGGTTGCGCATTGTAGCAATAACCTTTGCGCCGCCGCGCGCATAATGTAGCGCGCCCAAATATCCAAAACCAGAGGAAGTCCCCGTGATAAGAATAGATTTTCCGTTGGTCGGAGGCACAATGACCGATTCTGCGCTAGCCGATACAGCGGCCATTGCTCCTATTGTGCTCGCTCCTGCTAAGAGTTGGCGGCGGTTCATTTTCTTATCCATGATATTCTCTCCTCAAACTTATACTTAACCTTGCATCCTTAATGCAAATTCTGTCAAGAAGCGCGGGGCATTATTTTGCGCGAGCCAATGCGCTTCTGCACCAATTGCGCCTAACATATCGGCCAAATCATCAATTTCATCTTTGGCATAATTGCCCAGCACATATCCGCTGACCCGATCTTTATGTCCCGGATGACCAATGCCAATGCGGATACGGCGAAAATCTTCACCGATATGTTTGATAGTGCTTCTTATGCCATTATGGCCCGCCGCCCCGCCGCCTATTTTGATTTTAACCTTAAAGGGCGCGATGTCCAATTCGTCATAAAAAACGGTAACATCTTCGGGGGATAATTTATAAAAATCCATTGCGGATCTAATGCTGCGGCCGCTCTCATTCATAAATGTAGCGGGTTTCAAGAATAGGATTTTTTCATTGCCGATGCGACCTTCCTGCACCCATCCTTGGAATTTTTTGATGGGCTTAGAAAGATTATGCATTTCGCTAAGCGCATCAATAGTCATGAAACCGACATTGTGGCGGTTCATACTATATTGTGTACCCGGATTTCCAAGGCCGACCCAGAGCTGCACGTCATTCTCCTATTTAGGTTGATATTGCGAATACCATAGCATCTTTTCATACTCCAAAGAAAAAGGGGAATAGAAATTCTATCCCCCCAATTCGATAATCAATAGATATGAAAATTAGCTATCAGCGCTATCGCCTTCAGATTTCTCTTCTGCGCCTTCAGCACCTTCTTCACCTTCGGCTGCTTCTGCATCGTCTGTTTGTTTCAGAGCAGATGGAGCAACAACCGTTGCGATGGTAAAGTCACGGTCTGTAATCGCGCTCTCGCTACCTTCGGGAAGTTTGATGCTGCTAATGTGGATTGAATCTCCAATTTCATAACCCGTAACATCAATCTCAATTGTGTCTGGAATACGCGCTGCATCACATATCAATTCAAGTTCGTGACGTACAACGTTGAGAACACCACCGCGTTTCAGGCCAGGTGAATCTTCTTCGTTTATAAAGTGTACAGGAACAGAAACATCGACGGTAGCGTCTTTTGATAAGCGCAAAAAGTCAACATGCAATGGGCGATCTGTTACCGGATGAAAAGCCACATCTTTTGGTAATGTGCGGAATGATTCTTTGCCAACGCTCACTTCTACGAGGCTGTTGGTAAAGCTTCCGGTCATTAGCAATTTGATTAGTGCTTTTTCTTCTACGTGAATGGCTTCGGCTTCTTGCTTATTACCATAAATAACGGCTGGTACTCTGCCTTCTCTGCGCAATGCACGGGAGGCTCCCTTGCCAACCCCATCGCGTTTTTCGGCTGAAATTGTCAGCTGATCGCTCATAATGTTTCTCCAATAAAATAATGTGTATCGCCTCACTCCTCCAGGGATGAATGTGACAGCGAAGAGACGCCTTTAGTGATGCTTGTGCCAAAATGCAAGCTTTGCTTTTGGCCTAAAAGATGATGATGAGAGAGAATATTTCATCATAATGATTATTGCTGCAAATTCTATTGTATGCGCTCAACTTTATAGCCTTGCCCCTTTAATAGATTTGGCACGCCTTTTTCACCAACCAAATGCGCCGCGCCAACAGCGATAAAATATTGCTTGGCATCAGCTTGCTGCATTTTTTTATTCAGCTCTATCGCCCATTTTTCATTGCGATCATCCAACAGGCCTTTGCGCACTTGGGGCAATGCCATCATGCCGCTATCGCTGAGCAGATTTTCAATATCGCCATCGAGCCACGCATTTAACAAACGCAGAAATGCTTCTTCGCTATTGCCTGCGTCATTAACGACGGATTTTAGCATATTGCGCTGCTGCGCTTCGGGCAGATTATCAAACACTGCAAATTGCGATGCAATCGTCTCTAGGCCCTGAATATCCTTATCCTTGAAACGTTTCGATACTATGGTTTCTACGCCCAAAGACCGCTCTAATCCCATTTCATCGGTTAAGCTGTTGGCAATTGCCAAAGTCGCTGCCCATGTTTCCATAGAGCTTAATATTTTTTTCGATAGATTTTGCTGATCTATCAGCTGCTCTAATGCGATTTTATCATCGCCTGATAAGCGCGATACTATAGCGGGACTTGGTTCATCCTGCGCCATTTCTAGAAATATTTTGCTGATATTGGCTGTATCCTCTAGCCCCAATGTTTCGACAACCAATATATCCGATGAATCAATGGCTTTTTCAAGTGCAGGGGTGGACCATTTCGCACCCTTGGGCAGGACATGGACTGTCCCAAAAAGATAGAGGCTATTTTGCGCTTCGCTATCTTCACTCTGTTCATCAAGGCTCACTTTCCACAGCGCGGGCGCGCCCGCTTTATCCACTGTGATAGATTGGCTACCGCAGGCGGATAAAATGGATAGGAAAAAGAATAGGAAAATATAACGCATGAGCCTGTTATAATCATGAAATGACAAAAAAAAAGGCCAGAGCATGCGCAATGGCCTTTCTTTTATATGTTTCAGCTCTTTCTTATGTTTTAGGCTGGCTTACGTTTTAGTTCGGCTGATTAATAATTAATCCTCTGCGCTTTCAGGCCATAAGCGCCCATTAATGACTGAACATCGCTAGGGCCTGCCAAATGACCTGCGCCAACGGCCATGAAAACAGTGCCGGGTTTATCCATGCGTTCATTAATCCATTTGGCCCAATTGGCATTTCGAGTGGTCAGCAATTTTTGCTTTATCTCTGGCAAGCTTAGATCTTGATGAAGCAATTGACCCAATTTTTCGGGATCACCCTTGGCCCAGCTATCGACTAATAAATCTAATCCTTTTTCGACTTCATCAATGGATTCGATGGTTTGGAGCAAAAATGTTTTTTGCGTTTCCGGTGTAAAACTATCGAATAATCCCAATTGATAATCTGTAGTTTCAAGGCCGATGATTTCTTTGCCAGCAGCATTAGCGGCATTTTCCAATATTTTTTCTACACCTTGGTTAGGGTCAAAACCTACTTTTTGTAATGAGGTAATTTGCATTACGAGGCCAACCGCCCAAGGTCTAAACGGATCGAGTCCATTCAGCGGCATACCAAGCGATGTGATAGCTTTCTCATATGTTTTTTGCTGTTCCTCGGTTAAGGTCGTGCGCGCCGCAACACCCGTTTTATCTATCGCATATTTTGCAAATGTCTGCTGATCTTCGACGGGGTTGCCGGGTTTAATTTCCAAAACAACGCTGTCGGATTCATCAAAAGCCTCTTTTACCGCTTCGTCAAACCAAGTCATGCCTGGCTTCAAAAAATGCACCGTGCCCAACATATAAATGGTGGTGTCTTCATCTTTTACCACCCAAAGCGCAGGGTCTGCATCAACAGTTTGGAAAGACGCCGCAGCCTCTTCAGCCGATTTTAATGCTTCTTCTAATGCCGCTTCAGGTGTAGTTTGCGTTGCGGTATCATTGTCTTGGGCCTGCGCTATGGGCGTGATGGCCAATGCGATGGCTGCTGTGGTTATTTTTAATACTGTCTTTTTCATAAATGTCCTCTAGCCCATATCTATATTTTGTATAATTTATAGTATATTCTGAAATTAAACTTGTAAATTTAATTATAGCGCCATTAAAATATTTGGGCTCTGGCCCTAACCACTATATTTTTTCCATAACCATATTATCAACCAAATGGAGTTGAATATTATAAATATTATAATGCCATTGGGTTCTGGTAATAACCCTCCACGCCACAATATCCACCATAATGGTACGACACCAATATAGGCGTTTGCCGCAAAAAATGCTCCAGTGCGATAGGCGGCTGCTTCTTGTTCATCGATGCTTTTTTGATACCAAATATAAGCTCCTATGGGTAAAAATACGCCCCAACCAATCGCCAATACAATGGCGGTTAACGGCGAAATAGCTTGATTGGATAACCCCCTAAATGATATATCGGTTTCTTGCGGTCCAAGCATATTCAGAGCAATTCCGAATGCTACGCTTATCACTATCATGGCTATCATAAGGTTTCGGTTGAACCGTTGGCGTTTACTAAGTGTCTTATTTTTGTTCATTAGTGGCTCCTGCAAATTCGTCATCGAATATGTCTTCGATATTTTGTTCAAACAAACGCGCTATTTTAAACGCGAGCGGCAATGATGGGTCATATTTGCCTGTTTCAATCGCGTTGATGGCTTGGCGAGATACATCCAAATGGCCGGCCAGTTCCGCCTGTGACCAATCGCGCATCGCCCTTAATACTTTGAGATTATTTTTCATGCGCGGAGACTTTTAATTTGAATGGTTGCAAAGAATATGATGCAAGCCAATATCATCATCAACTGGGGTGGTAATATGAATAGAAAACTATCCTTATCAGAGAGGTTAAGTTCTCCTGTTACGGACCAGAACCCAAGGTGTTCAGAGAGATCAGCAATTTTAAAAATGCTTGCTACTATCATACATAAAGCTATGAAACCTGTAGCCCAACGACAAGCCTCATCACGCAAAGTGTAAAAATGTTCATCAAAGCGTTTTGAAAATAATGTAACAAGTAAAATAGCGGATGTCATTGTGTACAGTATTTGATTAAATCCTGTTGGTAATATAGCAAAATAGTCAATTAACATTCCAATGCTAGCAGCTAGACCAAACCATTGGATGAAATATATATTGCTGCGCTCATCTTGCGAGGGTGCGATTGGATTATAGGGCATAATCTGTCCTTAAATTTATTGAATATTGTGAGTGTTTAGAAGCGGTGGTTGATTTCATGATGCGATCCCTTTGAAACGGAACCAATTAAATGATGCCAAATAAGCGCCCATTGCGATCAACCACAAGATAACCAATATATTTTCAGTGGTTAAATTTGAAATTATTTCATAATCTGGACTTCTTTGATCATTAATACCATCCCATACACCGTGAAAAAATGCTGCCACTACATAAAGGAAGGGAGTCCATAAGAGCAGGAACTTACCCGAAAATTGATAGGCTTTTTGCGAACATAAGGTAGCAAAATCATCCTTTTTTGATTTCCTAAATATTAGGCCTGAAATTATAAGAAGACCGAACATAGCAAAAGCTACAAATGTGATGAGTTGCGAGGGCTTTGTTGCTCCCTCCAACAAAGGTTCTAAGATGGCAAATATCATTAAGATTAAGAAGCTAATGGATAATATATCCATTGCGCGAAAATATAATGTGCTCTTGTTCATGATAAGATCCTTTTGAACCGATACCCTTTGCTGGCGATGGCAAAAACAATGAAGGATGCAATTAATGATCCAGCAAATGCTATTACAAGGGCCTGTAAATCAGGAGATAGTGCAATGTATGGGTCGCTGTTAATGGCCTTATCAGCCATCATCGGCACAGAGGCTATTTCCGGGAAAGTAGTGAATATATTTAATTTTCCGATATTCATCCGTTTAATCCTCTCATGCGATAAAAAGCATAACCCATAGCCCAGCTCAACAGCATGACACCGATCATATCGCCAGATGTGGGTTTGGGCAGGCCGCGTTCATTCAGGAAGCTCATATCCCAAATGGCATGTGACATGAGGGATGTTATCACGGCAATTAGAGCGGCGTTGGTAATCAATTGAAAAACATAATCTTCGGCGCAACGGCGATCTAATCTCGCGCCCCATACGGCATAGCTCGCCATGATGATGGTGAGTATGAAGGCGCAGCCGAGTTCCAACCAAGGATTCCAGCTATCAATTGCTAAGGCAGCAGATTGCGGTTCTTTGAATATTAAATATGAACCAGCCAGCGCCAATACTGCAAAGCTGGTATCGGCAAATCGCGTTGATATTCTCATTACATACTCCAAGTTAGGTTTTGATGACACAATGTCATGCTTCCCTTACTTTATGTACTGATTCGCTGACCATGTCAAGTATACATTACATAATGACATGTTTTATGGTCATAATGCTATCTACGCATGTCTAAAATCCCAGTATTTCCCTATGTTTCGATTTATTTTCCTGACGCATTATATTTTGATAAATCTTTAATCGATTAGTGAAATTTGATGCTATAGAAAGCATTAGAGGAGAGAATCATGCCAACCCTGCACAAACGCACTTGCCATATCTGCGAAGCCAATTGCGGCGTCATTGTCGAGATGGAGGGGCGCAAAACTTTGTCCATTCGCGGCAATCCCGATCATGTTTTGAGCCGTGGACATATTTGCCCAAAGGCAACGGCAATAGCTGATTTACAGGATGACCCAGATCGTTTGCGCAAGCCGCTCAAAAAAGTGGATGGCGCATGGCAAGAGATTGAATGGGACACAGCCTTTGATGAAATAGCGGATAAATTGGCCAAGCTGAAATCAGAGGGTAAGCGCAATGCGCTTTATATGGGCAACCCCAATGCGCATGATTATTCGGTCACATTAACGGTCGGTATGTTCCGCAGGATATTGGGCCTGCGTGAAATTTATTCGGCATCTACGCTCGACCAAATCCCCCATCATTTATCGCAACTGCTGATGTATGGGCATGTATCCTTAGCCGCTGTTCCCGATATTGACCGCTGTATGAATTTGGTGATTTTGGGCGGTAATCCAGCCGCATCCAATGGCAGCCTGTGGACTGTGCCCGATTTCAAAAAACGCGCCAAAGAAATGCAAGCGCGCGGCGGCACTATGACGGTGGTAGATCCGCGCCGCAGCGAAACGGCAAAGCTTGCCGATTATCATCATTTTATCAAACCCGGCACAGATACAGCGCTGTTAATTGCCATATTCAAAGCCCTAGAAGCTGGGGATATGATTAACCCTGATGCGCATCAAAACCTAAGCGCTCATCTGGATGATGGTCTGCCAAAAGCTATAAAAGCATTGGCCGATTTTAACATAAAGCAGCTATCGGAATTTTGCGGCATTAGCGAGGATGACATATTTAGCATTGCTGCGCGATTGGGCGGCGATACGCCATCGGCGCTTTATGGCCGCATGGGGGTTTCGGTTTGTGCTTTTGGCAGTTTGAACCATTGGCTCATTCAGCTGATTAATATTGCAACGGGCAATTTGAATCGGATCGGCGGCACTATGTTTGCGCAGCCCGGTTTGGATGCCGTTTCCATTATTGGCGGCGGATCATTTCGCATGAAAGAAACGCGCAGTGGCCCGATGGGTATTGTGATGAATGAAATGTCCACAGCGGGCTTGGCCGATGACATATTGGAACCTGCTGAGGATCAAATCCGTTCTATGTTTATATTGAGCGGCAATCCCATTTTATCATCCCCGCATGGTCGGCGCTTGGATGAGGCGCTGGAATCGCTAGAACTGCTGGTATCGGTTGATATGTATATTACCGAAACTTCGCGCCATGCCGATTATATATTGCCGCCGTGCGGGCCGCTCGAAAAAGATCATTACCCCATATTTTTTGGTCCATTATCGGTGCGCAATGTCGCTAGCTATTCACCCGCAACGCTGCCGATGGAGGGGGATACAAAGGCCGATTGGCAAATTGTTGCAGGCCTAACCACCGCCATTGCAAAGGCGTTTGATGTAGATATTCCAAATATCAGAGAGCCGCGCGATTCATTGGATGCTATGCTGCAAAAATCACCCGCGGGCCTTAGTCTAGCTGATGTGGAAGCTGCGCCCGATGGTATTGATTTGGGTGCGCTGAAACCTTGTTTGCCCGATAGATTATGCACCGATGATAAGAAAATTCGCGTTGCACCTGATATTTTGATGGGCGATTTAGAACGTTTCAAAATTGCTCTATCGGCGCAATCGGATATGAAAGACAGCCTAAGCCTTATCGGTCGCCGTCATGTGCGTAATAATAATAGCTGGCTGCACAATTCAAAACGCCTGCTGAAAGGGCCTGATCGCTGTACATTGATGATCCACCCCGATGATGCGGCCACGCGCGCTATTCATGATGGCGATATTGTATCTGTCAAAAGCCGCGTTGGTATGGTGTCATTGGCCGCTGAGATTAGCGATGATGTGATGCAGGGTATCGTATCTATTCCGCATGGTTTTGGCCATGATCGCGATGGTGTGAACCTCTCTGTCGCAAGTGCAAAACCGGGCGTATCGATCAATGATTTAACCGACCCTGCCTTGGTTGATCCGCTAACGGGCAATGCGGTGCTCAATGGCGTTCCAGTCATTGTCGAGAAATGCGAGAATTTGGAAGCCGCTGAATAAGAATATCCATGATGGGCAATATGATAACATTGTCATGCTCTAATTCACACCAATTTGCATCAATCGGCTTGACGATTTGACTCTATTTCGCCAAAGCCTTCGGTAAATGATGAGTAGAGTTTAACATGCTGTGCAGGCGGCTTTGAAGGGATATAAAAGTGACGGATAGTAAGCCGTTGAGTTTCCAAGATATGATTTTGCGATTGCACGCTTTTTGGGCAACGCATGGATGCGCGATATTACAACCTTATGATATGGAAATGGGTGCAGGAACATTCCACACCGCGACGACGTTGCGCGCCCTTGGCCCTGTTCCTTGGAATGCAGCCTTTGTGCAGCCGTGCCGCCGTCCTACCGATGGCCGCTATGGTGAAAATCCAAACCGATTGCAGCATTATTATCAATATCAAGTCATCTTAAAACCATCGCCAGCCGAAATTCAGCAGCTCTATCTGGATAGCCTAAAAGAAATTGGTATTGATCCGATGCTGCACGATATAAGATTTGTTGAAGATGATTGGGAAAGCCCAACGCTTGGCGCATGGGGTCTGGGTTGGGAAGTGTGGTGCGATGGCATGGAAGTCACGCAATTCACTTATTTTCAGCAAATGGGCGGTTTTGATTGTAAGCCTGTTGCGGGCGAGCTGACCTATGGTTTGGAACGGCTGGCCATGTATATCCAAGGCAAAGATAGTGTTTTTGATCTGGATTATAATGGAAGCGGCGTGACCTACGGTGAAATTTTCCATGAAAATGAAGTGCAAATGAGCACATGGAATTTCGAAGTGGCGGATACTCAAACATTGTTCAAACAATTTGAGATGGCGACAGCGGAATGCGAAAATTGCTTGGATAAAGCGCTGCCTATTCCCGCTTATGAGCAAGCGATTAAGGCCAGCCATACATTTAATCTGTTGCAAGCGCGCGGCGTTATCAGCGTCCAAGAACGGGCATCCTATATGGGCAAGGTGCGCGATTTGGCAAAAGGCGCATGCGAAAAATGGATAGAGATTAATAAAGAAGGCTGGGCGCAAAAATTCCCTGAGTGGAGTTTGTGATGATGGAGATTGTAAACGATTATATTGACGCCGTTCGTCTTGAGCCTGTCGCCAGAAACGCCGTTCGTCTTGAGCCTGTCGCCAGAAACACCGTTCGTCCTGAGCCTGTCGAAGGACAAGATGGCGTCGTTCATGCTTCGACAAGCTTAGCACGAACGGCAAAGATATTGGATCAAAAGAAGCTTACCGATTTTGTCGAAGGACAGGTGATGCGCTCATACTTCGATAAATTCAGCACGAGCGGAGCAATGGCATGAGCGATTTTCTATCCACTTTCTGTTATTGCGCCACCAGTTGCTATCCCACCACCACTCGTCACCCTGAATTTATTTCAGGGTCTAACGATATACTGAACCAAGTTCAGCATGAGGTTTTCGGGTTTCTGAACCAAGTTCAGCATGACGGGGGTGGCAGGTCATGAGCGATTTTCTACTTGAATTACGATGCGAAGAAATCCCCGCCAGAATGCAGGCCAAGGCCCGCGCTGATTTGGAGAAATTATTCACAGCCCAGCTTAAAGATGCAGGGTTAGAAGCATCAAGCATTACCACTTATAGCACGCCGCGGCGTTTAGCATTGATAGCGCGCGGATTGCCCATGCAAACCGAAGCGGTGAGCGAAGAGCGCAAAGGGCCAGCGGCAAATGCGCCCGAACAAGCGCTAGCAGGTTTCTTGCGCAGCACAGGGTTAAATCGCGAAGATTTGGTCGAGCGCGAGGTCAAAGGCAAAGCGGTGCTTTTTGCTATTATCGAAAAACCGGGCCAGCCCACGACGGATATATTGGCGGCTGCTATCCCCGCGATTATAGCGGCATTTCCATGGCCCAAGTCACAGCGCTGGGGCGAAGAAAGCATCAGTAGCGAGAGTTTACGCTGGGTGCGGCCATTATCGAGTATCATCGCATTATTTGATGGTGATGTGGTTGATTGCGAAGTGCATGGTATACAATCGGGCCGCGAAACTATGGGCCATCGTTTTATGGCGAACAATGCCGTTTGTGCTGAGCCTGTCGAAGCGCGAGAAACCAATTCTAACACCCTTCGACAAGCTCAGGGCGAACGGGATTCTAATAGCGCTATCACAATTGAAACGGCCAATGATTATGCCGATACATTGCGCGTTGCTCATGTGATAGTCGATCATGAAGAACGGCAAAATATTGTGCGCGATGGTGCAGCAAAAGCGGCTAGCGATGTAGGGTTATCTCTTGTCGAAGACGAAGGCCTTGTGATTGAAAATGCAGGTTTGACCGAATGGCCAGTGCCGCTCTTGGGCCGTTTTGATGAAGCTTTTTTGGATGTCCCCGAAGAGGTTATTCAGCTTACCACGCGCATTAATCAGAAATATTTTGTTGCCAGAGAGAAACAGCGCGATAGTGGCGGTAAATTGACCAACGCCTTTGTATGTACCGCGAACATACACGCGATTGACGGCGGCGCTGCGATTGTGGCGGGCAATGAAAAAGTCTTGGCGGCGCGACTGGGCGATGCGAAATTCTTTTGGGAATTGGATCAGAAAACGCCATTGGCAGTTCATGCCGAAAAATTATCGAATATCGTGTTTCATGAAAAGCTTGGAACAGTGGCCGATAAGGTAGAGCGGATTGCGAAATTGGCGCGCTGGCTATGCGAAGAAGGTATTGTTAAACCGCTCGCCAATAACACCGTTCGTCCTGAGCTTGTCGAAGGACAGGATCATACCGTTCATACTTCGACAAGCTCAGCACGAACGGCTGTAGAGCTTGCTGATTTGGCCGAGCAAGCGGCGAAACTATGTAAGGCCGATTTGGTCACCGAAATGGTGGGTGAGTTTCCTGAATTGCAAGGGCTAATGGGCGGATATTATGCCGCGAAAGAAGGATTGCCAATCGAAGTATCCGATGCGATCCGCGATCATTATAAACCCGTGGGCCAAAGCGATGATGTGCCGAGCGCACCTGTTACAGTTGCAGTGTCTCTGGCCGATAAGTTGGATACTTTGTCTGGTTTCTTCGCAGAAGATATGATCCCAACTGGGTCAAAAGATCCATTTGCGCTTCGACGGGCGGCGCTGGCTGTCATAAGATTGCTATCAAAAAACAATATAAGGCTAAACCTTCTTGATCCGATGTTTCTTGTAGAGAACATGCGTAATTCCAATGTCCCAGAAGATTTTCGGTTAGAAATAGAGAAGACGATACGCGGCGCTTTTACTGGAAGTTTCGTAACAAATTTAGATGGGTTTCCTGCAGCGTTGCTGGCTATCAGAGTTTTCCAGTATGTAGACTTCTTCGCTGACCGTCTAAAGGTTCAGCAAAAAGAGGCGGGTGTGCGTCATGATTTGATTGACGCTGTGTTTGCGCTTGGCGGCGAGGATGATTTGGTGCGTCTGCTGGCCCGTGTTCATGCTTTGCAGGATTTTGTTACCACCGATGATGGTGTGAATTTATTGGCGGGTTATAAACGCGCATCCAATATCCTCAAAAAAGAAGCACCAGATACTCTTGATAAGAGTGGCGATACGAACAATAGTGAAATTGTTATTTTTGAAGCACCATCGGATGAACCAGCGCAATCTACGGCCTTGCAAAATGCCTTGAATGCAGCGGAACCAAAGGCCGTCGCCGCCATTGAAAGCGAAGATTTCGAAGGCGCGATGAGCGCGCTAGCATCATTGCGCACGCCCATTGATGCATTTTTCGATAATGTCATGGTCAATGACGAAGATGAATCAAAGAAAAAATATAGATTAGGTTTATTATCGCGTTTCCGTGATGCAGTGCACCGCGTAGCCGATTTTTCCAAGATAGAAGGTTGATAAGTTTCTCACACAATAAGACGTATTACTATAATCAAACGAAGTTTATAATGATGTTTCTCCCCAAGAAATACCATCATCAATATGAGGGCTAAGAAAAGATGACCCAGAATAAACAATATGTATTTCGATTTGGCGGCGGTATTGCCGAGGGCAATGCGGGTGATAAAAACCTGCTTGGTGGCAAAGGTGCGAACCTAGCCGAAATGGCGAGCATTGGGCTGCCAGTGCCTCCGGGATTTACGGTTAGCACTGAAATGTGCACACGCTATTATGATGATGGCGAGGTTTATCCCGATAGCCTGCGCGAAGAAATTGCCAATGGCATTGCGCATATTGAGGAAATAACGGGCAAAAGCTTTGGCGATACTTCTGACCCGCTGCTGGTTTCTGTGCGCTCTGGTGCGCGTGTCTCTATGCCCGGTATGATGGACACTGTGCTCAACCTTGGGCTTAATGATGAAACCGTCGTGGGCCTTGCCCAGACATCGGGCGATGATCGCTTCGCATGGGATAGCTATCGCCGTTTTGTGCAAATGTATGCTGATGTGGTGCTGGGGGTTGACCATGGATTGTTCGAAGAAGCATTAGAAATCACCAAAGAAGATAATGGTTTTTTCACCGATACTGAATTGGAAGCTGGACATTGGGAATCTCTTGTTGGCGAATATAAAAAGATTGTCGAAAATGAATATGGCAAGCCTTTCCCCCAAGATGTGCATGAGCAATTATGGGGTGCGATGACCGCAGTGTTTGGTAGCTGGGAATCAGACCGTGCTAAGGTCTACCGCCGCTTGAATGATATTTCGAGCGCATGGGGCACAGCGGTGAATATCCAAGCGATGGTATTTGGTAATATGGGCGAGACTTCGGCAACGGGTGTTGCCTTTACTAGAAATCCATCGGATGGTGATGCGCGCTATTATGGTGAGTTCCTAATCAATGCACAGGGCGAAGATGTGGTCGCCGGTATCCGCACGCCGCAATATTTAACGCTGGCTGCGCGCGAAGAAGCGGGTGCGAAACCATTGTCGATGGAAGAAGCTATGCCAGAGACATTTACCGAGCTTGCCGGTGTTTTCGATATGTTAGAGAAACATTATCGCGATATGCAGGATATTGAATTTACGGTGGAGCGCGGCAAATTATGGATGCTGCAAACGCGTAGCGGTAAGCGCACGGCCAAAGCGGCGCTGAAAATTGCCGTTGATATGGTTGCGGAAAAGCTGATTAGCGAAGATGAAGCGGTGCTGCGCGTTGACCCTATGGCGCTTGATCAATTATTGCATCCTACATTGGACCCTGATGCGCACCGTGATGTGGTGACCAAAGGCTTGCCGGCATCGCCGGGCGCCGCATCGGGCATTATCACATTTGATGCTGATACGGCTGAGAAACGCAATGAAATGGGCGATAGCGTGATTTTGGTGCGTATTGAAACATCTCCCGAAGATATTCACGGCATGCACGCCGCTAGAGGCATATTAACAGCGCGCGGCGGTATGACGAGCCATGCTGCGGTTGTAGCGCGCGGCATGGGGCGTCCATGCGTATCGGGTGCTGGTTCGCTGATTATCGATGCAAAGGCCAAGACTTTGCGCGTGGGCGATCGTAGTTTTGGCGAAGGTGATTTGCTGACCATTGATGGATCGAACGGCGAAGTGATGGCAGGCGAAGTGGCTACTTTGCAACCCGAATTGGTCGGTGATTTTGGTACGCTGATGGTTTGGGCGGATAAAGGACGCAGGCTGAATGTGCGCGCCAATGCAGAGACGCCTTTGGATGCACAAGTTGCGCGTGATTTTGGCGCAGAGGGTATTGGGCTGTGCCGCACCGAGCATATGTTCTTTGATGCAGCCCGTATCGCCGCCGTGCGCGAGATGATTTTGGCCGACAAAGAAAAAGGCCGCCGCGTAGCTCTGGAAAAATTATTACCCGAACAACGCAGCGATTTTGCGGCTTTGTTTGAAGTGATGGCAGGATTGCCGGTTACAATACGTTTGCTCGATCCACCTTTGCACGAATTTTTGCCGCACCATGAGAGCGAATTTGCTGTTGTGGCCGAAGCGGCTGGCGTAAGCGTCGATGTGCTCAAACAGCGCGCTGCTGAATTGCATGAATTTAACCCAATGCTGGGCCATAGAGGGTGCCGACTTGGCGTTACCTATCCAGAGATTTATGAGATGCAAGCGCGGGCGATATTTGAGGCCGCATTGGACGTAGCAGCCAAAAGCGGTGCTGCGCCAATCCCAGAGATTATGGTGCCATTGGTCGGCACGAAACGCGAGCTTGAATTGATGAAAGATGTCATCGATCAAACAGCTAAAGCGGTGTTTGCCGAGCGCGATAGCAAAGTTGAATATTTGGTTGGCACAATGATCGAATTACCGCGCGCGGCATTGATGGCGGATAAAATTGCCGAAACGGGCGAGTTTTTCTCTTTTGGTACGAATGATTTAACGCAAACCACATTGGGCGTATCGCGCGATGATGCGGCGCGTTTCCTAACCCAATATGTCGATAAAGGCATATATGCGCGTGATCCATTTGTCAGCCTCGACATTGAAGGCGTTGGCCAATTAATCGAATTAGCAGCGCAGCGCGGACGCGCGACAAAGCCCGATATTAAGCTTGGGATTTGCGGCGAACATGGCGGCGATCCCGAATCAATTGCATTTTGTGAGAAAATCGGCCTCGATTATGTCAGCGCATCGCCATATCGTGTTCCCATTGCCCGATTAGCAGCAGCACAAGCAGCGCTGCGGAAATAGGGTTGTTTGGACTGAAAAATAGACTTTCGTTCGAATAATTTGTGATGAATTAAGAAAAGGGCTTGCCTAGAGCGTAAACGCCGCTTATGTGCAGCCCTTCGATGCGCCCGTAGCTCAGCTGGATAGAGTACCTGACTACGAATCAGGGGGCCGGGAGTTCGAATCTCTCCGGGCGCACCATTTTCCTCTCAAACTGAGAGCAGATATGACGAATAATCACAATAATCAAAAACCCTCTGCGATCATCCTCCTCTCTGGTGGATTGGATTCAATGGTTGTTGCTGGCTTAGCCAAGGCACAGGGCTATAATCTTATCGCGCTGACGATTGATTATAACCAACGCCATAGGGTTGAGCTGGAAGCTGCTGCGACTATTGCCAATCATTTAGGCGCGGCTGAGCATATCATATTACCATTAGATTTAACGCGCTTTGGCGGCAGCGCCTTAACCGCCGATATTGATGTCCCCAAAGATGGGGTGGATGAAACCTCTATTCCCATCACTTATGTGCCGGCGCGCAATACGATATTCCTATCGCTCTGTCTGGGACTGGCCGAGGCACGCGGTGCGCGTGATTTGTTCATAGGCGTTAATGCGCTGGATTATTCGGGCTATCCCGATTGCCGCCCTGAATTTATCAAATCTTTCGAAGCTATGGCGAACCTAGCGACTAAGGCTGGCGTTGAGAGCGCAGAAAAAGAAGGGCAGGGTTTTACCGTCCACACCCCGCTACTGCATATGAGCAAAGCGCAAATAGCCAGCGAAGCCGCGAAATTAGGGCTTGATAGCGCGATGAGCTGGTCATGCTATGATCCCACCGATGAGGGGCTAGCCTGCGGGCAATGTGATAGCTGTCGTTTGCGCCAGAAAGGTTTTGCCGATGCAGGGCTTGCCGATGGCACGCAATACGCATGAGCTATGCGGTTAAAGAGGCTTTCTTAACGCTGCAAGGTGAAGGCGTGCATGCTGGACGGCGCGCTGTATTTTTGCGCTTTACTGGATGTAATTTATGGAGCGGTCTAGAAAAAGATCGCAGCCAAGCCATCTGCCAATTTTGCGATACTGATTTTGTCGGCATGGATGGGGCAAATGGTGGCCGCTATGATGTAACTTCTCTGGCCGATATGGTGGCTGCATTATGGGGCGCAGGGCGCGAAGAGCGCTTTATCGTTCTAACGGGGGGTGAACCTATGCTACAGGTTGATAAGCCCTTGTTGGATGCTTTGCATGAAAAGGGCTTTTTCATCGCCATGGAGAGCAATGGCACAATAGCGGCTCTGCCCGATATTGATTGGCTGTGTATCAGCCCAAAAGCAGGCAGCGAATTGGTGCAAAAATCGGGCGATGAGCTGAAATTAGTCTGGCCGCAAGCCGGCAGCGATTGGCAAATGATGGAGAGCCTTGATTTCGATCATTTCCTCATCCAACCGATGGATAGTGAAGCGCATCAAGCCAATATTGAGGCGAGCATAGAATTTGTGCAAGCGAACCCTAAATGGCGATTATCGCTGCAAAATCACAAAATATTGGGTTTGGCTTAATATTTAGCTTAATATTGGGCCTGATATTGAGATTAAATATTCTAAAGACATATTATAAAGAATTTGAAAATTCCCATAAATTATAAAATATGCTTAAAATTTGACTCTTTTGAATTTCTTTGACAGTCTCTTGATTGAGAGAGTCAGAGGAGAGAGATATGGCAGCCAGCAGCGCAGCAAGAGCAGGTGCATCCCAAAAGCGTGCATCATCAAAAACCAAAAAAAGCTATACTAAGCGCATTAGCGATAATATCGCTTATGCTTTGATCGTCTATACAATGATGCTGATATTCTTGGTCGCGGGTGCTATAAAAACCAGCGGCACTTCGGTCATGCCCTATATTATGCTGATGTTATTTGTGGCTGTGGTCATCCCATTGGCGCGTAAATTAGAGAAAAAATGGGAAATGCTTGATCAGAGCGAATTAAGCGATAGCAGCTTAAACCGCCGTTATAATATTGATCGTGTTAAATTATGGATAGGGACATTGGTGTTCCCCTTATTCTTAATGGGTGTTTGCACTGTTATATCCGGATAATTGAGCCCGAAAAAAATAAATAGCTTGGTCTGAAAATCAGCGAACAGCGATTGACGCGCGCTGCTTGCCAGCCTAAGCCATTGCAATGTTAACGACAAAAGAAGCACAAGAACGTGCGCAAAATTTAGTAGAAATGGCAATGAAGAGCGGCGCTGATGCTGCGGATGCTTTTTACTCTTGCGATGCATCATTGGACGTAGAAGTAAGGCTAGGCGCATTAGAAGGCGTGGGCCGATCAGAGGGCGAAGATATTAGCTTGCGGGTTTTTATCGGGCAACAATCTTCGACCATTTCATCCTCTAATATGAATATGCAAATCCTCACTGATTTGGTGGATCGTGCCTTGGATATGGCCAAAGAAACGCCCGCCGATGAATTTGCAGGGCTTGCCCCCGAAGATATGATAATGCGCAGCGATATTCCAGATTTGGATTGCGATGATGGTGGGGACCCATCGCCAGAGGCTTTGCGCGAAATAGCTATGGAATGCGAAGATGCAGCGCGCGCCGTGTCTGGCGTTACCAATAGCGCAGGTGCAGGGATGAGCGCAGGGCGCAGCATTTATGCGCTCGCCACCAGCCACGGATTTACGGGCGGACGCACAACATCATCTTATAATAGCAGCGTCAGCGTTATTGCCGGTGAAGGCGATAATATGGAGCGCGATTATGCGTGGCGCAGTGCGCGCCATTTGAGCGATTTGGAACAGGCCAGCTCAATCGGAAAACGCGCTGGCGAGCGCACCGTTAAACGGCTTAACCCTGTCGAAGTGAAAAGTGGCAATATGCCTATCCTATTTGATCCGCGCGTTGGGGCGTCTTTGGTGGGGCATTTTGTGGGTGCGATTAGCGGCCCTGCTATTGCCAGAAAAACTAGCTTTCTATTGGAAAAATTGGGACAGCAAATATTTGATAGCAGCGTAAATATAATTGATGATCCGCTGCGGTTGCGCGGATTAGCATCGCGTGCATTTGACGGTGAAGGATTGCCAAGAGCGCGCTCATCCTTGATTGAAAATGGTGTGCTTAATGGATGGTTGCTGGACAGCGCATCAGCACGGCAATTGGGGTTAAAACCAACGGGTCATGCGTCTTTAGGCGGCGGGATTAGCACAACTAATGTCTATATTGAAGCGGGTGCGTTGAGCGTTGATGATATGATGGCCGATATAGCTGAGGGTATTTATATCACCGAATTAGCAGGGCAGGGCGTTAATCCTGTGACGGGCGATTATAGCCGCGGTGCAAGCGGGCATATTATCCGAAATGGCGTGATTGGCGAAGCGGTCAGCGAGATTACTATCGCGGGTAATTTAATCGATATGTTTGCGGCTATGCGCGCTGCCAATGATTTGGAATTTATTCGCGGTACGAATGTCCCAACGCTGCGGATTGATGGCATGATGGTGGCGAGTGGATAGAAGCTTACCACAGCTTGAAGATATTATTGATGTAGCGCATCAAGCAGGGCAATTTGCACTTAGTAAATGGCGAGAGGGTGATATGCCCGATGCTAAGATTTGGGATAAGAGCGCCGATCATCCTGTGTGCGATATTGATATTGCTGTTGATCGTTTTCTGAAAATAAAATTGCAGCAATTATATCCTATGGCGGGGTGGCTGTCAGAGGAAACGGCGGACGATGCAGAAAGATTAGGGCATCGTTATAATTGGTCCGTAGATCCCATAGATGGCACGCGCGATTATATCGCGGGCAAGACGGGTTGGTGCGTCTCCATTGCCTTTTTGGATGGGGATAAACCCATTTTGGCAGTCTTAGCTGCACCTGCTGAAGATGCATTATTTTCGGCATCAATGGGCGGCGGGGCATTTCGCAATGGCCGCAAATTATGGGCAAGCAAACGCCAGATAATGAAGGGTTCGCGTATTCCTGCGGATAAATTATTCAAAGATGATAATTTATTAACATTGGTTCCCAAACCCAATAGCATAGCATTGCGCATGGCCATGGTTGCTTGTGATGCAGCCGATGTATTGGCATCGGTGCGCATGGGTAATGAATGGGATATAGTGGCGGCGCATTTAATCGCGAGCGAGGCTGGCGCATTTGTCAGCGATGCTTATGGAAAAGCCATAAAATATAATAAATTCAAGCCAATAGATTTTGGCATGATATGCTGTGCGCCCGCTTTGAAAGATGATGTGATGGAGCGTATCAAACCTGTGGCGGATAGATTATTCGCTTAAGGCCCGCGTCCATAATCCTTCTCTGGAAACAGGGGCAGGGTCTTTCATACTATCGGCAGATGCGGCGATAAAATGGGTGAATTTTTCTAATTTGCTTACATATTGGCGATGGTCCCATGCTTTATCTTGGGCGGCTAACACTTTTACAGCAATGTCGCCATATATATTGGCCGCTGCATGGATTGCGATGCGCGATCTAAAGGGAAGTTTTGCAGCGCCAACGCGCGCAGATGCATTATAAAGTGCAGAGGCTTTGCAAAGGCGGGCCGATAATTTGGCCAGCGCAGACCGGTAATGCGGGCGCATAATCTCGCCCGGTTCAATATCCATTTCCACCAACCATATAATGGGCAGATAACATCTATCATTGGCAGCATCATCGCCAATATCGCGCGCTATATTCGCCAATTGAAATGCTATGCCCAAATCACAAGCGCGGTCTAATGTTGCTTTGTCATGATGTGATATGCCCATGATTTGTGCCATGATAATGCCAACGGCGCCCGCGACATGATAACAATATTGATAGAGATCATCCTCACTGCGGGGGCGCCATTGTTCAGCATCCAGAGCAAAGCCCTCGATAATGTCATTGATGAGTTTTTTCTCAATAGGATG
The DNA here is from genome assembly GCA_947492905.1 of uncultured Sphingorhabdus sp. Classification (GTDB taxonomy): domain Bacteria; phylum Pseudomonadota; class Alphaproteobacteria; order Sphingomonadales; family Sphingomonadaceae; genus Sphingorhabdus_B. Next base: position 1,446,496 of record CANLOL010000001.1, read on the forward strand.
GTCTTGTAATAATAGCCCTAGTGCATCAAAAGCTTCATCGCCGCTATTTTTCCCTTGATATGCGAGGGTCGTCATTTCGCGAATGGATGCTATGCGTTTGCGGGCTTCTTGGCGGGTGTTGAATAAAGCGGTATCTTGCCGCGCATGGCCATGATCTTGACCATCGGTAATATCATCGCAGCGCCTGCACCATGCATAAAATAGCATGACTTTATCGCGCGTTTCTGCATCAAATAATTTGGATGCAAAGGCAAAGCTTTTTGACCCTTTTTCTATGCTTGATAGAGCATAAGCGTTAAGGGCATCGCGATCATAGGGCATATTTATAACATATCTTCTATCATCAATTCAGCGGTAGCTTTTGCACTGCCAACCACGCCGGGTATGCCCGCCCCTGGGTGCGTGCCTGCGCCAATGAAATAAAGGTTATCAATCACATCATCACGATTATGAACACGAAACCAAGCGCTTTGGGTTAGGGTCGGCTCTAGGCTAAAGGCGCTGCCCAAATGGGCGTTAAGATCGGTGCTGAAATCTTGCGGTGTGTAATGGAATTTGGTGATGATACGATCATGAATATCGGGGATAAGGCGTTGGCCAATTTCATCCAAAATCCGCTTTTCATATATCGGCCCCATTTCATCCCAATCAATCGGTAATTTCCCCTGATGCGGAACGGGCGCAAGAACATAAAATGTGCTATGGCCTTCGGGTGCCATTTGAGGGTCTGTTACCGTTGGATGGTGCAGATAGAGCGAGAAATCTTCGGGCAATACGCCATTGCCATAAATATCGTCGAGCAAGCCTTTATAACGTGGGCCAAATAAAATCATATGATGCGGTATGCCGGGCCATGTCCCTTTTAGGCCGAAATGCACTACGAATAGCGACGGCGAATATGTTTTCTTCATCAAGCTATTGGTGACTTTTGCACTGCGGCTCTCATGTTCCAATAGATCGCGGTAGCTGTGCATGACATCGGCATTGGATGCTGCGGCATCGAATGTATCTTTATAGCCAGATGCGGTTTCAATACCGGTCACGCTATCGCCAGAGGTCGTGATTTTGGTGACAGGATCATCAAGGCGTATTTGCCCGCCGATACGTTCAAAATGGCGCACCATAGCGGCGATAAGCTGGCTCGTACCGCCCTTTGCAAACCATACACCGCCAAGGCGCTCTAATTTGTGGATTAGCGCATATATTGCGCTGGTCGCCATTGGGTTGCCGCCTACTAACAGCGATTGAAAGGAGAGGAATTCGCGGATTTTCTCATTCTTCACATATTTGGAAACCATCGAATAGACGCTGCGCCATGCTTGGTGTTTGGCCAACTCTGGGGCGGCCACTATCATAGATTTGAAATCCAAAAATGCTTTTGTGCCGAGTTTGACATAGCCTTGTTCAAATAATGAACCGCTATATTCCAAAAATTGCTCATATCCTGCAACATCATCGGGGGCTATTTTGGCAATTTCAGCATGCAATTGCTCTGTATCATTCACATAATCAAAATTGGTGCCATCGGGCCAATTGAGGCGATAAAAAGGGGATACGGGCATGAGCTCAATATCATCGGCCATCTTGTGATCGCTGAGCGCCCATAATTGCTCTAAGCAATCCGGATCGGTAATGACGGTCGGGCCAGCATCAAAAAAGAAGCCTTCTTTCTCCCAATAATAAGCACGGCCACCGGCTTTATCGCGCCCTTCAAAAATCACCGTTTCAATGCCAGCTGATTGCAACCTTATCGCCAAAGCAAGTCCGCCAAAACCTGAACCAATAACCGCTGCTTTCTTTGTCATTATAGGGTCTATACTTTCATTTTATTTTTTCGATGAACGCAGCAATGCCATAATCGCTTTGCCAATGGGGACGGGTGGTTTGCCCGATAAGATTCTTGTTTTATCCATAGCAGTGCTTTCCCCCGCATAAAAGCGTGAAATAAGGTCGGGGCTAAGTTTATAAAATCTTTCCAACACTTTATAACGCTCATTTGGAACAGAAGCATGAAACAACATTTTGTTGAGCTTGCGATAAAAGCTGGTTTCATTCCAATGTGTATTGGCTCTTTTGCGCAATATGAAATTTAATCGATCACCGTCAAAATCATTTTGCTCTGTCAAAAATATTGCGGTGCGTACTGCATCGGGCAGAGTATAGCTGGTGACGCTATGGAAAAAACCGCCGCGCGCGCCAATCTTTGCAACGCGGCTGCTGCCTGATGCCCAATATTTGTCTAAATTACCATCCATTACCACCGGTAAAACGCCGCTTTCCTTGCGGATTACCTCTCTAACGTTCCAGCCATTAGCGCGGATATAATCTTCTATCCTCTGATCCATAGCATCGCTGTCGAGCGCGGGATCATCGCTATAATATGTGTCCTCAACAAATAATTTATCCATCGAAAATGGCAATGTATAGACAAATCTATAGCCATCATATTGCGTTACTGTTGCATCCTTAATGATGGGGCGGCGTACCTCATGCGGGTCTTCCAATTGCAGCATATGGCCCGTAAATTTTTGCCATCCGCAATCAAGGTGATGCATATCGCCGCCGCCGCGCGCATCAATAACGCCTTTGGCGTTAATCCTCTTGCCGCCTCTCATCACCACCAATCTTGGTGAGAGTGACTTTACCTCTTGCCCTAGCATGATGGATTCAGCCGATAATGTTTCCATTAAGACTTCATGCAATCTCTCTGACTCGATCGAATAATAAATGGAATCTAATGTGCGGCTATGCTCTGGGAAATGAACATCATATCCCGACCAGCCACAGGTCACGAGCGGTGCGGTTAGCCATCTATTTTCAGCATCAATATCCGATGCAAAAAAGCTCCATATATGATTACCGCCAAATGTATCGGCGCAATCAATCAAGACGATAGATAATTCGGGGCGCGATTTTGCCAGAGCCAAAGCCGCTAAGCCGCCGGATAATCCGCCGCCCACAATAGCAATATCGCATTTTATATTATCTTGGTTCGCATCCATGCGCAGCCTTTAGCCTAGCCTTTTATGCCAAGCAATATTTATATCAAAAGGGGCTATCGCTCTTTCATAATCATATTATAGGAAGATGGTATGAATATTATCGCGGCTATTGCTATCTCTATCATTGCGATGAGCGCCATCATTGCTGTGCGCTATTATATTAGCAGCGGTTTTTTTGCATGGCTGACATCGCGTAAATATGTCAATTATCATACAAAATTAACGCAGCAAATGAGCCGAGAGAAATATTATTCGCTATTATCAGCATTCATATATGGCGCGCCCGCTGGCATCGTTGCTTGGGGTTGGGATAATTTGGGATGGACATTGATTTACACCAATATGTCCGATTATCCGCTCTATTATATTCCCATCTCAATTTTTCTAATCTTATTCGCCCATGATAGTTGGTTTTATTGGACGCATAGATGGATGCATATCCCCAAATGGTTCAAAATTGCCCATAGCACACATCATGAAAGCCGCCCTCCCACTGCATGGGCCGCCATGAGCTTTCACCCTATAGAGGCTATTACGGGCGCTATTTTCATTCCCATCATCGTATTTATCATACCCATTCACTATTATGCATTGGGTTTGATATTATTCATCATGACATTCATGGGGGTCACCAACCATATGGGGTGGGATTTATTTCCAAAATCCATTGTTCATGGTAGGTTAGGACAATATTTGATAACAGCGACGCACCATCAAAAACATCATGATGATTATAAGGGCAATTATGGTTTATATTTTAGGTTCTGGGATAAAGTTTGCGGCACTGATATCGGGCTTGGCCATTTCAAGCATCGCTAGTTCCTCAATGGCGATGGTACCAATGGCGATGGTACCAATGGCGATGGCACAAAGCGCCCCTGCGGCACAAAAAGCATCGGTAACCGTCAACATATCTGGACTACGCAGCACAAAGGGGCATATTTTAGTGTGCCTGAGCAGCAATAAAAAAGAATTTCCCGATTGCCGCAAAGATGCAAATGCCCGTAAGAAAAAAATCCTTGCGAAAAATAATAGCAAAGTGGTCTTTAATAATGTGAACCCCGGCGTTTATGCGCTTGCGCTGGTGCATGATAAAAATAGCAATGACAAAATGGATATTGCCCTGTTCCTTCCCAAAGAAGGCTTTGGCATGTCCAATAATCCCAAAGTGCGCGCGGGCAAACCCAAGTTTAAAAATTCTCAATTTACCGTTGGCACTGCTAATGTCGTGAAAAACATCACGATGAAATATATTCTGTAATCTACAGCGAAACATATTTCATAATAGGCATGGGAATTTAGCTGTAATCGGCAGAAAGAGTAGCATATTTATATTGGATATTCCGCCAGACGCCGTTAAGGTCTGATAATATTAGTAACTAGCCCCTAAGAGAGATTATGCGCCCCCACATATATTCAATCACCCTATTATCATCAATTTTGGTTGCCAGTAGCCTGTTTGCCAGCCCTGCATTAGCCAATGAAATTGAGCGCGCCGATACGCCGCTGCCAAACCATCAAAGCGATGCGGTTACGCCCGATATAAATATAGACACTCTATCGCAAGCATTGGCCAATCAGCAGCAATCAGATAATGCGGCTGGTGCGCCATCTAATAGCGCTGCTGGCCCACCCGATAATATCCCAGATCCCAATGGTGATTTTCTCCTTATCGGTATTGGTGTTGGTATAACCACCGATTATGCAGGCGCTGATAATTATGATTTCCTGCCCGTGCCCCAAGCCCTTGGCAGCTATAAAGGCATAGGCTTTATCAGCCGCGGCCCTGGCCTAGCATTTGATGTTGTACCCGATAAAAAAGACGCAAAGGTCGATTTAATATTCGGACCGCAATTTCGTTTTCGTGCTGATCGCAACAATAGCGATAATATCGAAGATGCGCAGGTCGCTGCCTTAGAAGAGCTTGATACTGCCGTTGAATTGGGCGTGTCGGCTGGTTTTCAGGTGAATAAATTATTGTCAGATTTTGATAATGTGACGGTTTGGGTCGATGCATTATGGGATGTTGCGGGCGCTCATGGCGGCGCGATTATCTCTCCCGCTGTGACCTATTCCACCCCCTTAAGCACGGGCATTGTCGCGCGATTAACAACGGGCATTACCTATGCCAGCGATGATTTTGTCGATACATATTCATCGATTAACGCCGCGAATAGCTTGGCCAGTGGATTGCCGACATTCCAAGGCGAGGGCGGTATAAGGGATGTGAACGGCAGCCTCTTAATGGCCTTTGATTTGGATGGCGATGTGCGCAATGGCGGCTGGAGTATCTTCGCCCTTGGCAATTATTCGCGCTTGCTGGGTGATACAGCCGACAGCCCGATTGTGACCGAAACGGGCAGCCCCAACCAATTCTTTGGCGCGTTTGGTATTGGCTATAGTTTTTAGGGGATTAAAGTGATTTGCTAACTAACTGAACAACATCATCTATCAATTTGACAAGAGTTGGATTAGTGTAGGCTGTTATAACAAATTGTTTCAGTTCTGGCGCATTATGTTTAATATATTCTAGGATAACCAAGTATTTTGAAGTTTTAACCAGAGTTTTTCCTAATTCTTTTTCAGCTCCATCTCTTATGTTAGAAGCTGATTTTTTAACTTCTTTCAATACGCCCCGTGCCACCGTCATCAAAGCCGCTACAAAGTTACGTATTATTTTATTTATTTCGATCAGTTTCTGTTGAGCATATGTAGTGTTTGCGTCAATTTGATAAGTTTCCACTATTTGATTTAAATCTGTTCTAACGATCTCGGTGGATATATCTTTATCATCAGCGGCTGCCTCTGTTATCGATTTAGATAATTGGGCTTCTTGAGCAGCATTTTGCACTTCTTTTTGAGGCGGTATTCTCTCATCACGCTGGCGAAGACCATCATCATCAAAAGCAAAATTATTGAAAAGGCTAAGCACGCCTTTCAATCTTAGGGCTATGGCATTCTCTAATTTATCGGGGTCATAGTCTGGCGATTGAATGGCTATCTCATGCAATTCAAAAATCTCTCTAAGATTTGTTCCATCACGCCATATATTATAGGCTAATGCTTGTTCAAAATCTTCAGGTAATGAACTTAAAAAATCATCTAATGCTTCTTTTAAGTTGCCTCCAAGACGTTGTCCTTCTTGGCGTAATTTTTCAACTTTCTTGCGCAAATCAGCATAGCTTTGCCGTGCATCAGGAACATCACGTAATCTATTATCTGGCGTAGCTGGAGCACGATCAATTTTACCATCATCTCTGGGTGCGAATGACGTAACACTTGTTTCTTGTGGAGGTATATTCTCTTCATCGAGAACATCTTCACCAATTCCATCATTTTCTTGCTCATACCGTTCTTGGGCGCGCTGTCTTGCTTCACGGAGCCATTCACCAAGCTGAGCATTGACATATTCAGGGCCTTTATCCCAAAATTCTTCATCTGTTGCATCGGCAAGTTTAATGAGGATGGCTTTATCTTCTGTGCGGTCAATATCATGCGGGATATCAAAACCCGAATCTTTACCAAGCAATCTCCGCTCATACCAATCAATCCAATGAATGAAATTGTTGTTGATTTCTAGCAGGTTAGATCTGGTTTTTTGCCATTGATGTAAAATTTCCGATGCAACGTTTTGTGAAGACCATAAAGGTGCAGATGTTAAATTCATAGCTGGATATTTGGCACTGCTTCTTTCTAAGAATTTGATATCATCTTCAATGCTGAGCCAGATAAATTCAACTTCAGGGGTAACTGCCCTAGCAGCAAAAAAAGTAGTAGAGGTAGCAGCGGCGCGATTATTGCGATAAGCAGTTTCATTGGCACAGTAAATAGCAAAAATGGCATCATGGGCGCTAGAATTTCCTGTTGTTGCTGCAGAGTCAATTATGCTAGCATTACGAAAATGAATACGATAAGATGTTATATTACCTGCGGCCCATGAGATCAATGTGCTACTTAAAAGTGCAAGAGTAAAATCATCATATTCAATAACAAACTCATCGGTCAGTGCAATCGGTAAAACCCTTAAAGCTGCGCGCGCTGCAATCACTAGCGCCCAATCTTTGGGCTTATCATCTAGCCAATCTTCTAATTCTGCGCGTGATGTTATCTTTACCATAAACTCACCATCACCAAACATTCCCTCTAACGCAAGCAAAACATAATGCTCTATGTTTTGGGCTGGACCTTAGGGCGGCAAAGGCCTATCAAACATTATCCCCGGGGAGTCGGCTGACGTATCGCAGTATAAAGCTGCATCAATGCGCAATGACTGAGAGGCATGGTTGGCACCGTGCGACCCGCTGAACCTGAATCTGATAATACAGACGGAGGGAGGGCCATTATTCCGCGCTCAATCTTCCGCAACATGATATGGAGTATATAATGGGCGATATAGCAGCACGGACTGAAAAAGAAGCCGAAAAAGACAATAGCAAGAGCGGCAAAGACGGCGCTATCGGCGTCACCACAGGCCCCATAAGAGGATCAAAGAAAATCCATGTGGCCGCCCAAACGGGCAGCGGTATCCGCGTTGCTATGCGCGAAATATATTTAGAGGGCGGCGAAGACCCTGTGCGCGTTTATGACACCAGCGGCCCATACACCGATGAAAATGCGCATATCGACATTAGCAAAGGCCTGCCTGAACTGCGCAAAGATTGGATTATGGCGCGCGGTGACGTTGAATATGTCGACCAGCGCGAGATTAAACCCGAAGACAATGGCCAGCTTGGCCCCGATAGATCAGGCGGCGTTGATCCTTTTCCCAATGTGCGCGAAAAAGTGCTGCGCGCTAAGGCTGGCAAAAATGTATCGCAAATGCATTATGCGCGCCAAGGCATCATCACCCCCGAAATGGAATATGTGGCGGAGCGTGAAAATCTGGGCCGCGCTAAGCTCAAAGAATATAATCGCAGCGGAGAGAGTTTTGGCGCATCTATCCCCGATTATGTGACGCCCGAATTTGTCCGCGATGAAGTGGCGCGCGGGCGGGCCATCATCCCCAATAATATCAATCACCCCGAAACCGAACCGATGGCGATTGGCCGTAACTTCCTTGTGAAAATCAACGCCAATATCGGCAATAGCGCGGTGGCATCTGATGTCGCGGCAGAGGTGGATAAGATGGTCTGGTCGATCCGCTGGGGCGGCGATACGGTGATGGATCTGTCCACGGGCCGCAACATTCACGACACGCGCGAATGGATTATCCGCAATTCGCCTGTGCCCATAGGTACGGTGCCAATTTACCAAGCGCTCGAAAAAGTGGGCGGTGTGGCCGAAGACCTAACATGGGAAATTTTCCGCGATACGCTGATTGAACAGGCCGAGCAGGGCGTCGATTATTTCACCATCCATGCGGGCGTGCGTTTGCCCTATGTCCCAATGGCGGCGAAACGCGTCACAGGCATAGTATCGCGCGGCGGCAGCATTATGGCGAAATGGTGTCTTGCGCACCATAAAGAGAGCTTCCTCTATGAGCATTTTGACGACATTACCGAGATTATGAAGGCCTATGACATTGCCTATTCTTTGGGTGATGGTCTGCGTCCGGGCAGCATTGCCGATGCCAATGACGAGGCGCAATTTAGCGAATTATATACGCTAGGCGAGCTGACCCACCGTGCTTGGAAATCTGATGTCCAAGTGATGATAGAGGGACCGGGCCATGTGCCCATGCACAAGATTAAGGAAAATATGACCAAGCAGCTTGAGGTTTGCGGCGAAGCGCCATTTTATACGCTTGGCCCGCTGACCACCGATATTGCACCGGGATATGACCATATCACTAGCGGCATTGGCGCGGCGCAAATCGGTTGGTATGGCACGGCGATGCTATGCTATGTCACGCCCAAAGAGCATTTGGGTCTGCCCGATCGTGATGATGTGAAAGTCGGCGTTGTGACCTATAAGCTTGCCGCCCACGCAGCCGATCTGGCCAAGGGGCATCCCGCCGCGCAAGTGCGCGATGATGCATTGTCAAAAGCGCGTTTTGAGTTCCGCTGGCGCGACCAATTTAATCTCTCGCTCGATCCTGACACAGCAGAGGAATATCATGACCAAACCTTGCCAGCCGAGGGCGCGAAGACGGCGCATTTCTGTTCCATGTGCGGGCCGAAATTTTGCAGCATGAAAATATCGCAAGAGGTGCGCGAATTTGCCGGCAAGCAAAACCAGAGCGCCGAAGGTTTCTTAGCCAGCGAAAAACTGGGCAGCGAAACCGCCGCCGCATCCAAAGCCGCCGCCGAAGCTGGCATGAAGGAAATGAGCGAAAAATATAAGGATATGGGCGATAGGCTCTATCTCCCCGCTGATGAGGTGGAGTGATGATTATTCGATCATTAGTCGCGCAAGGAGTTGAAGGGCAACCAAGTTTATTGGACGAACTTACAGATGTGATTGAGGAATATGAATTTGATCGATTAGATGTCGCTGTAGCTTACGCTACTGATTCCGGCTTAACAGCATTGAAATCGATAACTGGTGAGTGGCCAGAATTGACCCGCTGGGTGGTAGGGTTGGATGATGCAATTACTCAACCAACTGCTATTGAAAAACTTACTCTGTTGGAAGATGTGGAAATACGCTTAGCACGACTTCTTCCTCAAAGAAGATTCCACCCGAAGTTGTATTGCTACTGGTCGTCGAAGAACCCTGCTGCTTGCATAGCTGCAATTGGCTCGGCCAATATGACTGAATATGGATTGAAGCGGAACGGCGAAATTGCGGTTTTGCTTGAGGCCGAGTCCGAGGAAGACACTGATCAATTGAAGCAGGCTTGGGAAAGTTTGAATTCACTTGGTACAGATATTGATGATGTTGACTTAGTTGAATATCGCGAAGCATATGACCGAGTTCGAAAAGCACGGCGACGCATCAAGTTTAAGGACGATTTGCCCGAAACCCCCGAAGCAGAAGAAGGCAATTCATTTCAGTCTCAAATTGTTGAAGGTGCGCCCAATTTTTGGCTGGAAATTGGATCGGCCGTTGGAGGGCGTGAATTAGAGCTTCCAAAAGCCGTTCTTCCATTTTTCGATGTACCGTCCTACGCGCATGAGTCCTTACGAAGTTTTATCCTCCCCAATGGGATTGAAGTTACGCTTCGATTAATTGATAGAGCCCAAAATGGTATGTGGCGACTTGAATTTTCCGCAGATTCAATCGAAGCAATTTGCAATAGGCGCTCTTTTCGCCAATTAGATGGTACTGCGCGGTCGGATTTGATCTTGCATCTCCAGCGAGAAGGTGATGCTCTTCGCGCGCAAACGGTGCTGGTTGACAGCGATCAAGCTGTGTTGCTTGTTCAACGTTCTGCTGACGACGGATTTCAAGATTCAACAGTTGGTGCTGGCAGCCGAAACTACGGCTTTTTTTAACGAACTACTTTAGTTTTGATGCCTACTCGCTGTAACCGTTCACTTGCTAATTTAACATAATCTATCATATCGTCCTTGAACAAGTGGACTTCTTGATTTTTTTCAATCCCGATGAATTTTCTGTTTTCCATAGCAGCCGCCACTAAAAAACTACCGCTACCAAATGCATTATCAAGAACAGTATCGCCCTCATTTGAATATGTTTTGACCAAGTAGCGCCCTAGTCCAACGGGTTTTTGGGTAGGATGCCATACACTTCGCTCTGGTTCACTCTCTGCTGTCTTGAAATAGATGATATCTGACGGGTATCGCTTACCAGAACTTTTTACATGGACAGGAGAAAAGTCACCATAACTACCTGATAACTGATTCTTTCGTGTCCCTTTATCGTATGGAAGCCCATCTGACATTTGCGGATTGTATGTTGGCGGCTTGTTGTAGAAAACGCATATATCCTCATGCTTGCGTAGCGGTTGTTTTTTTGCATTCAGAAAATTTGTAGATTTGGATTTTTCCCAAACAATTTTATACTTAAACCACTCTTCATTTGAAAGGATCAGTTTAGCTGTAAATACACCTTGGGCAGTAAGAACAATCGCACCTTTTGGTTTGATTATACGTTTATAATGATCCCAAAGTTGTTCTAAATCGATTACAGAGTCCCAGCGGTTTTGTGTTGTTCCATAAGGGAGGTCGCAAAGTATTAAATTTACAGATTGATCAGGAATTTTTTTAAGAACTTCTATACAATCGCCTTCGAAAATTGTGTTAATGAACTGTGATTGCTCATCAGATGTCGATGCAAGCTCTTGCTCTTGTATGTCAAAGTTATCTCGAAGTACGGCAAGATTATCCATTGGTTTTCTCCATTTTTTGAACATATACTGATCAAATTTTAATCGCAACCTCTATTAGGGTTTTGATCAAAGTTGCGATCTAAACCTAATTCAACTCTTGTCAATAGAAGGCATCTGTGGGGTAATTTTCTCTACTTTCCAATTTCAGTGTTATGGATGTCTCTCGCCCTGTGAACTCTACACACCCCCAAAAAAAACCAAGAGAGTTTACAATCGCGCAATAGTCTCTACACTTCATCCCACAGAAATAGGGGGATAATATGAAACATATTTTGCGCGCAATAGCGGCGGGCGCTTGCGTCATCGGCCTGAGCATGGCGGCGCCAGCGATGGCACTGACCAAGCAAAAAGTCACTGTTGTAGGTATCCCCGATGATGCAGAGCGTATTAATGGCACGCGCTGTGTCATGCCCAATGTCTGCGCGAATAAAGAGGGTATTTTCAAATATGACCCCGGTGTTTGGGGCGTGCCAAAGCTGCGCACCGGCGATGTGGTGCTGCGCGATGGAACAAAGATTGCGGGCCGCGTCGCGATGATAAATTATACCTCTGATTGGGGGTTTGTGAAACGCGCTATTGTCATGGTGCCAGAGGGAGAGGCCGACGCGATATTCATCAATTCTGCTGATGCGTTGCTGATTACGCAGCAAAAGAAAGATGAGACATTGGTCTATGATGCTTATGATGGATATTATTTAGAGCGGCTGGTTTCTGGCCCTATGCGCCTGTCGTTTAATCCTGCGGCAGGGACCAATGGCAAAGTTTCAAAATTCATTCCGCCCGCTATCATTAACAATGCTTCGGGGGCTGTTGGACGAGAGGCCGTTATCGCGGCGCTGCGCGATGGCAAAACGGTTGATGAAAGCCTATCCGCTGGGGAATCGGTTGGCACGGTATTGGGACAAGCATTGTCATCGATAGAGATTACCGAGAAGGAATATTTGCTCTATGATGAAGCGAAAGATCAATTGAGCGCCATCACCAAGGCCAATTATCCAACGGTGATGCAATCTTTATTTAGCGGGTGCGCAACGGCCGATGCAAAACAGGTGAAATCTTTCGCCAAAAAATATAAAAAAATCCAAGATGCGATTGTCTATTTTAACGCAAATTGCGCTTAAATTGCTGCTGAAAAATTTGTTTAGGCCGATTGTCACCGCATAACGACAATATGGCGACAAATTGTCACAAATGTACGATTTATGAGTGACATATTGGTACTTATTTGCGCGCGCAAAATTGGTTTTAAGACAGTTGATGGCGCTTAATATTTCCAGCGTTCGGTCAACATTTCGGCCTTGCCATCTTTATATGAAATCTCAGCAGAGGGTTCTTTCGGTTTGCCGTCTTCGAACAATTCATAGATGATTGTGCCGTCATTTTGTAGACTTTCGATAACGCGCACTGGTGTGAATAATGTGTCAGGAGCAGCCGATTTTGCATCGGCGGGAACTTCGGCCCAATCTATGTCGCGCTGCACCTCTACCACGGTATAGCTGCCATTTTCTTCGAGCATATCCAATTCAACTTCGCTGCCATCGGGGCGGGTGCCTTCGACATCAAAAAAGACCAATCCATCACGCTCTTTGCGCTCTACTTCGGCGATATTCATGCCGGGTATTTTGGCCTCTGCTGCGGTACGCACGCCTTCTGGGATATCGGTTTCATTAACATCATCAATTTGCGTCTCAGGGCCTTCTGCTAATGTTCCATCATCAGAGCAAGCCATCAAAGACAGGCTGAAAATAGCTATAGGTAAGGCTTTTTGGGTAAAGATTTTCTTCATGGCATAGTCCTAATATTGGTTATTCATCTCTATATTATACGGCCTCATCACCCCAAGCGGGCGGCGGCGTATCAATAGTTTTTGATAGGTCAAATTCAACGCGGAATTTGCGGTTCACACGCTCCATTTGATAGCTATATATGGGTTGCTCACCATCGGTTATACCCACGCTCCATATATTGGTAGATGATGTGGTGAGGCCATTTTGACCGAACATATCTATGCTCTCTTGATCGACGGGAAAGCTCTGTAGATCGGCAGTCCCTGCGTCAGCAGTATCACCGCCATATTGGGTGACTTTATCCTCGCTACCATCTTCATGACGATGATCATGTTTGAGCCGCAACCCGCCATTTGTGCGGGTAATGACCCATGTGCGCGATCTATCCCATTCATCTGGGTTGCGCTCAATATGGAAGGGAATGCGAATTTGGCTGTCGGTACATTGGGTGAAAAATATGACCATGGCTTTGCCTTGCATCGCTTTATCAAGCCGATCATCGGATACCAATGACCCTGCATAAGCATTGCCGCAATGCGCACTTAAACGATCAAAAAATGCATCTTGCGGCGATTTTTGAGGGTCGGCATTGGCTTGTTTTTCTTGGGAACATGAAGTTGTTGAGAGAAGCGCAATAGTGGCTGCTATGGTAAAAAATCTAATCATTGCTCATCGGTATCGTGTTTTTAGCAAGCTGACTAGTCCTTGCTATTATAATTCAGCATTTATTGTAAATATGAGCATTCATAAAAAATCCGCCAGCATTGCTGCCGACGGATCAGTTTTTTCTCCCCAGAGAAACTTGAAAAATTTAGCTGAATTGGTTCATTGTGTTGTGAACGCCGCCTGCTTTTAGGGCTGCATCACCAGCAAAATATTCTTTATGGTCATCGCCAATATCGCTGCCCGACATATTTTGATGCTTCACACATGCTATGCCTTGGCGAATTTCTTGGCGCTGTACACCCAATACATAACCGAGCATTCCTGCATCACCGAAATATTCTTTGGCAAGATTATCGGTGGATAGAGCCGCAGTATGATAGGTCGGCAGAGTGATAAGGTGATGGAAGATACCAGCACGTTTTGCACCGTCGGCTTGGAATGTGCGGATGCGTTTGTCCGCCGCTATACCCAATTCCGTATCATCATATTCGGCGCTCATTAAATTGTCGCGATCATAGGCTGATGTATCCAAACCTTCGGCGGCCATAGCGTCAAATACTTGTTGGCGGAAATTGAGCGTCCAATTGAAAGATGGTGAATTATTATAAACAAGTTTCGCATTAGGAACCACTTCGCGAACACGATCCATCATGCCAGCAATTTGCTCAACATGTGGTTTCTCTGTTTCAATCCACAATAAGTCTGCGCCATTTTGCAAGGATGTAATGCTGTCCAATACGCAGCGATCTTCCCCTGTTCCGGCTTTGAATTGGAACAAGTTTGACGGTAAACGTTTGGGACGCATCATTTTGCCATCGCGGTTCAGGATTACATCGCCATTTTGCGCCGTGGCTGGGTCAATCTCTTCGCAATCGAGGAAGCTATTATATTGATCACCCAAATCTCCAGGCTCATTGCTCACTGCAATTTGCTTCGTAAGGCCAGCACCTAGCGAATCTGTGCGCGTAACGATGATACCATTTTCAACGCCCAGTTCCATAAAAGCATAGCGGCATGCGCGGATTTTGGCGATGAAATCTTCATGCGGAACAGTCACTTTGCCATCTTGGTGGCCACACTGTTTTTCATCAGACACTTGGTTTTCTATCTGCAGCGCACAGGCACCGGCTTCAATCATTTTCTTGGCCAGTAAATAAGTTGCCTCTGCATTGCCAAAGCCCGCATCTATGTCCGCAATGATGGGAACAACATGGGTTTGATAATTCTCTACACTTTCCAGCAATTGGGCTTCGGTTGTTGTGTCGCCAGCTTCACGCGCTGCATCAATCTCGCGGAACATGCCGCCCAATTCGCGAGCATCGGCCTGACGTAGGAAAGTGTATAATTCTTCTATTAGAGCCGGCACAGATGTTTTTTCATGCATAGATTGGTCGGGTAGGGGACCAAATTCGCTGCGTAATGCTGCTACCATCCAACCAGAAAGATACAGATAGCGGCGTTTGGTAGAACCAAAATGTTTCTTAATTGAGATCATTTTTTGCTGTGCAATAAACCCATGCCAGCATCCTAAGCTTTGCGTATATTGTGAAGAGTCCGCATCATAAGCCGCCATATCAGCGCGCATGATATCAGCCGTATATTTGGCAATATCCAATCCAGTTTTGAAGCGATTTTGGAGACGCATACGGGCAACAGATTCTGCATCAATGCTGCTCCATGTACCTTCTTTGCTATTGATAAGAGCATTTGTTGTTTCGATATGATGTTGATAAGACATAGCATATTTCCTTATTGAGAGATTTTTTGTTAAGTATTTTCTTTTTCTGAAACCTTTATGACCAAGAAAATAAGGGAATTCGAGATTTTCTTTACAAAATTCTTGTTGTGGAGTGCGTTTCTATGGATTTAATATTGTAATATTGTAAATTATTAACAAAATGAGATTGAACGAATATTTTTACATTTCCTCAATCATATGCGTAACATTCACAGATATTATGACGAACCAGAGATCGGAAAGTTAAATAGGGTTCCGAATATGGAAAAGAACATAGCAGGGATAGAAACGGGTTCGAAAATGGGGCCATCATCAAATAATTTGGTGACATGGCTGCGCTTCATTACCATATTTGCTGCTATTTTATTCGTTGTAGAATATGTATTGACGGCAAATTCAAATTTCCATCAATATTTAGAAACGCAATTGGTTAATAATGCCATTTCACCAGTAATTACAGCGATTACAATCTCTCTCAGTACTGCTATTTTTACATTTCTGCTCATTATCATCATCTTCGCTTGCATTGAGTTTCGCAAGGGAGGGAATATTATTACGCGGTATAAAAATGGTATAGTTTTTACCACCATAACCATAACATTTTCTATTTTTATACAAGCGATTAGCTATTATATATTTGAATATTTTGGAATTACTCCATTGATTGCTGTCAATCAATTGGGGCCATATCAAATCATTATACCGTTGGTATATTTATTGATAATCGGTTTGATGGAATATTGGCTACATAGAGCATTGCATGAAAATAAATTTTTATGGCGCTTTCATTCCATACATCATCAGATAGAGCATTTAAACGCAGCGAACAGCTATTCGCATTTTGGCGAAGTATTTCTGTATCTCATACTCATCACAACGCCGCTCATTCTATTGGTTGATCAACCGCAGAGCAATATTGCATTTGTGACAATATTCTATTTGATATCAAATTATTATATGCATTCAGATTCTAAATTATTATCATTTCCAGCGCCCTTGCGTCATATATTTGCGGATAATATTTATCACCATTACCATCATTCTACCAATGTTCAGCATTGGGGTAAAAATTATGCATCCTTTTTGTCATTTTATGATCGTATATTTGGTACGCAATATATGCCTGACCAAGAAATATTTCCTGTAACGGGCGTTGAAGGTTATAGGCCGCTTAATTCAATCAAAGATTATGCGATACGCCCGTTCAAGAAAGACATTGAAAATTAAAACGGCTAACAGTGTGTAAGCTGCAGAAATTACCCGATTTTACATATGAATTAATATTGTCTTAAACTCAGTTAACTACTCTCACGATTATGACTGAGAGTGTAATCTCATATTTGCGCATCGGCATGTGCATATTTTTGGCTTTTTTGGGCCAAATCCTCTGTGCCTATGATGCAAAGGCTGGCCGTATAGAGGCTGGTACTTTTACGGCGCATGATACTTTTCCTGCTGGTGCAAGAGACCCAGTGCGGGTGAATTTTCAACAGACATTTGACGTAGCGCCAATCGTTGTTGCTCTCAGCGATCAAAGAGGCGGGGATTCTGCATCCATTCGGATTTCAAACGTCACCACTACCGGGTTTGATGAATTAATATTAGAAACGGATAATTTTGATGGCCGCCATGTATCACAACAGGTACAATATATCGCAGTTGAGCCTGGCCGACATGTTTTGCCCGATGGAACAGTGATAGAGGCTGGCTTTACGAATACATCAGCCACACAATTTGGCAGCGGTGTTGCAGGAACGGCGAGTTTTACCAATGTGTCCTTTTCAAAACCACTTGCTTCAACGGCAAGCGTGATTAGCCAATTACAGACATTTAACAGCGAAACGCGCGATGTCGCCAATCAAGCTTCTAGGCCGCATATTACAGCATTAGCGGTCAACCCCTCTGCAACAGGGTTTCAGCTGGCGTTGGAGCGTAGCCAAGCGAATAGCGGACCGATACCTTCTGTAGAAACAATAGGTTGGATTGCTTTCCCATCTGGCCAAAATGGCACTATCCCTGCGGTAGTAGGGGCGGATGTGATATGGAGCAGCGTAAATACGAGTGCGAATATTAGAGGAACAACCAATGGATGTTTTGCGCAAAATTTTGGTCAAACAAGCGCAAGCCGTGTAGCAGTAGCCAAAAAGATTACGCGCAATAACCCAGATGGCGGTTGGTTGCGCTCTTGTAGCTTATCTTCAACAACAATTGGGGTGAGGGTAGAGGAAGACCGAGATCAGGATACGGAACGAAGCCTCTCTGCGGCTCAATCAGAAGCAGCATCAATCATAGCCTTTAACCGTCCTTTTCATAGCAATTTAGATGCCGATATTGATGTTACAAAGATTAGTGAGAATTTCTCAAGTTTCGAAGGTGCTAATAATTTCGCTCTTCCCGATGGTACATTCGAATATGTGATAGAGATTAGCAATTCTGGAAATAGCAGACCTAATTTCGATTCCGTAGTGGCACTTGATAGCCTGCCTGCTGAGGTCAAGCTGGTCATTGATGATATTGGTGGAGCAGGAAGCGGTCCGATTGAATTTACCGATGGCAGTGTGGCTAGTGCCTTAAATTATGATTTTACGGCATTAGGTGATTTATCTGATTCCATAGAATTCTCTCAAGATGGTAGTGATTTTTCCTATATTCCTGTTGATAGCGGTGATGGTACGGATCCGACTATTACCCATGTTAGAGTAAGATTATTTGGGGCTATGGCGCCAGCAAATAGCGGAACTCCTAGCTCAGCTGCGCTAAGGTTCAAAACCAAAATTCGATAAGCTCAGTTCAGGGCCTAGCATAATGTACTATATTATGGTTTATGATTGCTCTTAGATTGGAGCAATTATGGATCGCAGAACCGTTGGCAAGAAAAGGCTAGATGCATTTGTCGATGGTGCTTTTGCATTTTCAGCAACTTTATTGGCGGTTGGCAATGCTCCAGCGATGCAGAGTTTCGATGATGTCATCATGCGCTTTGCTCACGTTCCTGCCTTTGGCCTAAGCTTGTTGGTGATTATGACCTTTTGGTGGGCGCACAGGCAATATGGCTATTTGGTCGTTCATGATGACTCGATTAGCAATGCTGTGTCTATCTTTATCATGTTTGTGGTGATGGTCTTTGTTTTTCCTCTTGGTTTTTTGGCGGAAGCGTTTTTGCACTGGCTTTCAGATGGGATATTGCCCGGTGTCGGATTGAATGCTAGACAAATGGAGGATATTTATCTCTTATTTGGCGCAGGCTTCATATTGCTCAGTGCTGCTTATGCTTTTTTATATTGGCATGCCTTGCATGGGCGCATCAACAGGCGTGTGCCGGCGGTTTTATTACCAGCAACTCATAAACGATTTCGCAATTGGATTTTATGCATATTGACGGGATTTATTTCTATTACAGCTGCGCAATTGGCGCCTATTGAGAGCCTTATATGGCTGCCTATGGTGCCATATGGTATATTGATAATTGGCCTAATCTTATTGGCTGTAATTCGTCTTTTCAAAACATATAGTATCAGAGGGTAATATGGCTAAATTAGCTTTTAAACAAAAAATAATGTCCGCCCTATTATTATACCCGCTTGTCAGCATTGCACCTGCGCACGCATGGTCAGAAGAAACGCACATGACCACAGGTGCAATTGCTTTTGATACATTGGCAAGTATTGAACCAGCTTCATTAGATATAATTGCGGATATAATCACGGCGCACCCGCATTATGATAAATTACGCGCCAATACAGCAAGTTTAACTGGGAAAGCTAGGCTGCGCACGATGTTGCAATGGATGGCGCGCTGGCCCGATGACATAAGGGGGACGCAATATAGCAGACCCGAATGGCATACCGAATTGCGCGTGGTATATGGCCGCACATGGCTTTGGCCTTTTCGCAATCAATCTGCATTAGAGGGATTAGATATTAATTACCGTCTATTAGCTGATCCAAAATCTAGCAAAGAGCAAAAAGCCATCGCCCTATGTTGGTTGCTGCATGTGATTGGCGATATTCAGCAACCCTTACATGCTGGCCACCAGATGACAGCAGAATTTCCAGCGACTGATGAGGCGGGTTTGCTTGCCCATATTCGCAAGGCCAGCGATGGTAAGCGCCTTAATTTGCATCAATATTGGGATAAAATATTGGATGAGAGCGGCCCTGTTACTGCGACATCGGATAAATGGGCGCCTCTGCTTCAGAGGGAATGGGCTTATGGCCCAAAGACCATGACCAATTATCAAGGGAATATGCAGCAACAATTTGGCTATTGGTTGGATGAGAGCGCGGCACTGGCCCGCAAAATAGCCTATAGTGGCAGCTATTTGAAAGCCACGCCCGATCCAAAAGATGCCCCTAAAATAACGTTGCGCGAACAAAAAATAGCTGTGGAATTATCCAAACGCCGTGTGGTGACAGGCGGGTACAGGATTGCCGATACTATTATTGCTACGATTGCGGAATATCAAAACGGACCTTATTAATCCAATATGATTTTATTGGCTTATTATTTTTATCTAATGCTGGTTGAAATTTTGCGTATTTCATAATGCTTCGGCATACGGCTTTTTTAAATGCATCATCGCCTATTGAGCGTTGAATGACACAATCAGTTGCTTCACCTGTTTCATCCACATTCAATCTAAATTGGATGATTGCGATCTCTCCATTTCGTAGTTGCTGAAGTGGATAATCTCGTGGCTTTATCCATGTTCCATAATTTGTTACAGGTATAGCTCGACGGCTTCTGGTTTCCTGTTCCTCTGCATCAAACCCCCAACTTGAAACAAGAGAGTTAGTGCATTTTCTTAGTGCTGCAAAAGCGCCTTTCATAGTTTTTGTATTTAATACTATGTCAGCCGCTCTGCGTGTTTTGATACTAATGAAATCTATTGTGTCCTCGTCTTCTGGTGAGATCAAAAAATTAGAAATTTCTGATCCTTCTTCTGGAAAAGGTTTTATAGTTACAGAATTACTTATGATAACTGTTGGTATCTTTTTTCTACTGTTAGCTAATATTGTAGTGCCATTTTTAAAATTATAACTTTGCTCATCAAGCTGAGAGCCAAATTTTATCGATGCTGGTCTTGTAGAGGAAGCTTTTTTCAAATGCTTACTGATAAATAATAACTCAAATCTATCACTTGGGCTAAACCTACTGATATTAATGATTAAATTTTTGTCATCCTCGCCAAATGAGCGCGATAATGTGCATTCTTCCAAGGCATAGTCCATTACCCATTTGCTGCTAGGTTCTAATATTATTGTATCTTTAGCAGCTAATATTGGATGTGATGAAATAGCTATAGCTGTAATTGAACATAGAGTAATATATTTAAACATAGTTTTACTTCCCCGTATTACAGAGAAGCTTAATTAATTTTTCCTATATTTCAATTATTTTTTCTTGCCCAATATTCCGCCCAAGGTTTTAAGTGGGTTTTTGCGGACTTTATTTTCTTCGGCAGCCATATATTTGAAAATCCCATCCATGGTTTTTTCTGTTACATGATCGGTAAGATTATCGTTGGAAATGCCCAATTTTGCGACAGGCCCAACGCTGCTTAATTTGCCCAATTGGTCAAATGC
Source organism: uncultured Sphingorhabdus sp. (assembly GCA_947492905.1). Lineage (GTDB taxonomy): Bacteria > Pseudomonadota > Alphaproteobacteria > Sphingomonadales > Sphingomonadaceae > Sphingorhabdus_B. The sequence goes on from CANLOL010000001.1 coordinate 1,467,507, forward strand.
ACCCACATCACCCATGGCCTTTACAACAAGAGGGCGAATTTTCTCACGAAGACTATCACCGCTGCTATCTCTTAGATAGTTGGTAGCCCCATTTTTCTTGCCCACAATGCCTACACCATCGCTAAGGCTTAGACCATTGATAGCCTCGCGGAATATAGGTTTGGCTTCTTTAGCGGCAAGGCTAGCCGCATCATTCATGCTTTTGGTAAGGTCTTTTGTAAGGCCAGACTTGCTAGTGAATTTCAGCAATCCGCTTGCTTTCTTCAAAGGCCCAGGCAGCAATATGCGTACAGCCTTATCAGCAAAGAAAGCGCCTGGCTGCGCTAATTTATCAAGCGCATTATCAGAGGCCCCAGCAAGTAGATTATTGACACCGCTGGTTTGTGCTACTGCTGGCGTTATAACTGGAGGAGAGATAGAAAGCGAGGTCGCAAAAGCTAGGCCTAATGTAATGGCGAGGGTGACATTGTAACGCATAATAACTCCTATGTTTTTTACAGCATAGCACAGTATTTTCTATATGAATGTAAATTGATGTTAATTGCATGCAGATAATAGCCATATTTGACCGCATCATATGTTTCTGTGATAATGACAGATGAAAAAAATTCTCAGCTATATAGCTCTCATTTTCCTGTTCATTTTAATCATCGCTGCATTTTTACTTTATGCTGGTGATACAGACCGTGATGAGATGATTGACAAATATAGCAATGCACAATCAAAATTTATAGATGATGGTCATGGCGGTCAAATCCATTACCGCGAAGAAGGAAATAGTGCAGGGCCTGCCATATTACTGGTCCATGGTGCAAACAGCCATTTGCAGACGTGGGAGAGTGTCGTTGACAATCTTAAAAGCAAATATCGTATAATATCCTATGATCAACCGGGACATGGCCTAAGTGGGCGCGCAGGCAATGATGATTATAGCGGCGATGCTATGGCTGCGGCGGGCGTGAAAATATTAGACACGCTTGGCGTCGAGAAAGCTGTGTGGGTTGGTAATAGCATGGGGGGATGGGTATCATGGCGCGCGGGGCTTAAATATCCTGATTATGTGTCATCATTGGTGTTGATGAATGCATCTGGTGCACAAGATGGAGAGAAGATTGAACCTTATTTGGGCGCTAAATTAATGCAAACCAGTATCGGGCAAGCCATATTACCCTATGTGGCGCCGCGATTCATTGTGAAACAGTCATTACAGCAAAGCGTGTCCGACCCAGAAGTGATGCATAAAGAATTAGTAACGCGCTATTGGGAGCTGGTTCGTTTTCCAACCAATAGGCAAGCCACTATTGAGCGAAGTCGGGCCGATCGAGAGCCAGAAAAATGGGATGAAATTGATTCGATAAATGCACCTACCCTTATATTATGGGGCGAAGAAGATAGGGTGATTCCAGTGTCGCATGCAAAATTGTTCAAGAATAAAATAAAAAATAGTGAAATGATTATTTATTCGAACATAGGGCATTTGCCTATGGAAGAAAATCCCGACCAAGTGAGCAAGGATATAGATCGATTTATTTCTAGTCAAAATATTGAAAAGCAAGAATAATATATATCAATAATTTTTGTCATATCGCGCAATAAGCTTGTTAAAAAAAGTTACATATTTGCTGTTGCAAATTTTGCAACTAAGAGCATTATTTATTCAATTGTATCTTTCGTGTGAAACATTATTTCAATCATCAGACAGGTAATCAAGCGCATCAAAAAGTTGATTTGATTACATGTCGAGATTGAAACCGAACAAGATGTTAACATTAAAGGAATAAAAAATGAAAAAATTAGTAAGCTTCGTAGCAGCCGTAACAGCCAGCAGCATTCTTTTTTCTGTAACAGTTGTATAATTAAAATTGTCACAGAGTTCCATTTCGGAAACCAAAATAGCGCATCGCGCTACCATAAAATAAAAAGGCCCTTATGATTGAGGGCTTTTTTATTGTCTAAATCCAGAAGTTTATCCAATCATATTATAATTTTGTTTAACTGTACCATGAATTGCCCTAGCATAAAGGTTAGGGAGAGAGTGATGGTCAGTTTAAGAGCCTCGATAACGCAATTTTATTTGCGGCGGTCTAAATATAAGAAAATCTTCTCAGCAGAAGGCGGCGGTGAGGCCGCTATGGACAAGCTTCATAATATAGCAGCAGCATTGCCTAGCAGTGGGTTTCGCAAAAAATATGACGTCAGTGAAGAACAATTTGCAGGGCAGAGCGTTTATACGGTTTCTCCTGAATCCCCTCATTCAGCTAATGGCAAAATTAAGACTATATTATATCTGCACGGTGGCGGATATGTAGGTGCTATATCCCCATTTCATTGGATGCTCATTGGCAGTTTGGTGAAACGGCTTGGCGTTACCGTGATTGTGCCTTTTTATCCCAGAGCCCCCAAAAATAATGTCGATGCCAATTTCGCATTCATGATGCCGCTCTATGATGAATTGATGACGCGCTATGATCCAAAATCTATGATGGTGATGGGCGATAGCGCAGGCGCTGGCCTATCATTAGCGCTTACGCAGCAATTAATTGCTCAGGATAAAGTGCCGCCTGCTAAAGTCACATTGTTATCGCCTTGGCTGGATGCACGCGGCAATGACCCGTTGCAAATAGCGATTGAGAAAAATGATTGTATCCTAGGAATTGCGGGTCTTCAAGCAGCAGGCAAGGCTTATGCAGGTGATAATTCTCTTACAGACCCTCGCGTTTCCCCTGGGCTAGCATCCCTGTCAAAATTACCGCCAATAGCAATGTTTGCGGGGACTTATGATATATTGATAACCGATGCGCGCAGCTTTAAAACGCGCGTGGATACTAGCGAAACAGCGGTTGATTTAAGCTATTATGAATATGAAAAAATGCATCATGTGTGGATGTTGATACCATGTCCAGAAACATATCAATGCTTAGATCAAATAGAAGCATTTTGCGCATCTTGATAATCACCACATCTTGATAGTCGGCGCTTCCTGAAATTAGACCAAAGCAATTTTTAGCGTCGCAATAGCTTTGACAGCAATGGGAAGTGTTGGTTTATTTTATATCCACTATGCTAGTCATTGCCTTGTCTGGATGTTTTGGCGTTACGCTTTTATAATGTTTTTCTAAAATCGCCATGTCTGCATTATAATCGCCGCTAACTTCAAAGGATTCGAGCAATCCCCCAGTTTTTTTGCCATAATCCATCATTCCAACGACGATAGGAACATTGGCGGCTTTAGCGATATGATAAAAGCCTGTTTTCCATTGCTTCACATTACTGCGTGTGCCTTCTGGTGCGATGGTAAGCATAAATTCGCTGCGTTTTGAAAATATATCAACCATTTGGGCTACATAATCTTTTTTGGTCGAGCGATCGACTGGGACGCCGCCCATATCCAATAGAAAATTTTTCCACGGCCAACGAAAGAGGGATTTTTTTGCCATAAAATGTGGTTGCATGCCCAGCTCATGACATAGCCCAATGAAATAGAGAAAGTCCCAATTGCTCGTATGTGGAGCGGCAACCAATACAAAGCGCCTATCCTTTGGCACTTCACCAATAGCGGACCAACCATGCCTTTTATACAGCCATACAATAGCGCGCTTGAATAGGCGTGATAATAATGTTGGTGTTCTTTCATCCATGGCGAATAATTTCTCCTATAGATATGCTTGTGAACATATTTAGTTAAAAGAGCAATTAGCTTGTCAAAAAATAATTGAGGGATTAAAACTATGCTTTGTTGATTGGCATTTGCTCTCAACAATAAGAAAAAAGGATATTTTAATGTCTCACAATGTAGCTGTAATATCAGCAACAGGACTATTCACACCTGATCAAAGCATAAGCAATGAAGAGTTGGTTGAGAGCTTTAATCAATATGTTGATAAATTTAATAGCGAGAATGAAACTGCTATTAAAGCAGGTGATGTTGAGGCATTAACGCACAGCTCGGTGGAATTTATTGAAAAAGCGAGCGGCATTAAAGCACGCAATGTTCTCGATAAAGACAATATCTTAAACCCAGATGTCATGGTCCCCTTATTCCCTGAACGCCCAAATGAGCAATTATCCATAATGGCTGAAATTGGCGTAAAAGCCTGTGAGCAAGCTTTAGCAGCAGCAGGCCGCGATGCGAAAGATGTGGATGCAATATTATGCGCTTGTTCCAATATGCAGCGCGCCTATCCAGCGGTTGCAGTTGAGATTCAAGATGCATTGGGCATGGAAGAAGCCTTTGGATTTGATATGAATGTTGCTTGTTCTTCGGCCACATTCGGTATTCAAACAGCCGTTGATTATATAAAATCTGGTAATGCTAAATCTGTGCTGGTGGTGAGCCCCGAAATAACTTCGGCGCATTTGAACTGGCGTGATCGCGATAGTCATTTTATATTTGGCGATGTCGCTACGGCGGTATTGGTAGAGCAAAAAGACATAGCTCCCGATACGCATTGGGAGATATTGGGAACAAAATTGAAAACCAAATTTAGCAATAATATTCGCAATAATTTTGGTTTCTTAAACCGTACAAGCCCAGAAACGCGCGATAATGCGGATAAATTATTTGTTCAAGAAGGGCGAAAAGTATTTAAAGAAGTGGTTCCTATGGTGGCTACAATGATTGGCGATCATGCCAATGCTCTGGATATTGATGCCACTGGTCTGCGCCGTCTATGGCTGCACCAAGCCAATGCGGGAATGAACCGCCTAATTGCTCAGCGTGTTTTGGGACATGAAGCGAATGAAGATGAAAGCCCAACCGTGCTTGATAGCTATGCGAATACATCTAGCGCGGGTTCTATTATTGCTTTTCATAGTCACTCACAGGATCTGAAAAGTGGCGATATTGGTTTGATTTGTTCTTTTGGGGCTGGTTATTCAGCGGGCAGCGTTTTTGTCAAAAAATCATAGTTCACAGACTATTGTTCAGACTTTCTTGTTCCGCGAATACATCGCTAACATGATCTAATATTGCTGGATGCAATGGCACCAAAAAAGTACATCCATATAAATTCCCGCGGTGCCAAATAATATTGGCTTCTAATGATTGAAATCCGGGAATAGACAGGAAAATATCTTTATATAAATCAAAGGTGAATGATGTTTCCATACGAAACCCTGTTTCAGAAACATCTAAAACCTTCACCAATGATTTACTGCCGCCTATTGCTCTAGCATGAGCATCTATAGTTACATTTTTTCTGTCATATTGACGATCATTAAAATATTGATCTTCGCTTTGAGAAGAAGAATATGCGTTCATTATAAAATACCTGATATGAATATTTAATTATTCAAATATAGGTAAAAGTGATTAAAAAATTGTTATTCTATTATATCATTGAAATGAAATATTAATTCATTATCAATGCTAAAATTAAGTAGATTAATAGCGGTGAGCCAACACCTACGATCGTTGCGATTACAAAAATTAATCTTACCATTGTAGCGTCAATATTGGCCCATTCGGATAAACCACCGCATACACCGGCTAGTTTTTTGTTGGTTTTGCTTATTGCTAATTTGCTCATTTTATTTCCTCTTATTAAAAGTTTGAATTTTGGGGATATGGACAATTATGCAAACATTGCTGCATGCGGAGAGATTGCTGGGCCAACGCTCATTCCGATAGTGACAGTAGCACAAAAAAGAGCGGCTACGATGCTGGCGATGTGATTTACGGTTGTGTCTGTCATAATATGTCCTTTGGTATTAAATATGAATTGGGTTAAGCGAATAATGCAGAGGTAGGGGCAAGTGCCGGAGCGATGCTCATTCCGATTGTGATGCTTGCGCAAAAAAGAGCTGCGAAAATGCTGGTGAAATTTGTTGCTGTATCTGTCATTTTTAAGTTTCCTTTTAATCTGTTGTGCCACTTTCGTGGTGATACTGGATACATTGCATAGGGCGTGCCAGTTTTTGAAAATATAATAATATCAATAATTTACGAAATATTAGGAAATAATTCTGAGCATTTTTCATAAAAGGATTGGTGTAAAACCCTATATATTGGAAAAAATACCAATGCTAATCATGAAGATTTTCACCATTGGTTCATAAAGACTTTGCTAATTATCTAGGTTGACCATTTCTTAGGATGGTTTAGCCAGAAAATATGAGCTTATCGCGCCTTACATTGACCCATTACCGCAATCATACTGCGCTTGATTTAGAGCTGAAAAGTAATTTCATTATTTTCTCTGGTGAGAATGGCGCTGGAAAAACCAATATTTTAGAAGCCGTTTCAATGCTTGCGCCTGGACGCGGATTGCGCAGAGCCGCCTTGCGAGATGTTGCTCAGCAGGATGTGGGCAAAGGTTTTGCCATTTCAGCGATTAGCCAAGAAACGCAACTTGGGACAGGCTGTGATGCATCGCACCCTGACAGAAGAATTTTGCGCGTTAACGGCGCCGCTATGGCGATTAATAAATTGGCGGAATATTTATCAATCTCTTGGCTGACGCCGGCTATGGATAGATTGTTTAACGATGGGGCATCTGCGCGCCGTAGGTTTTTGGATAGGCTGACTCTGGCGCTCTATCCCGATCATGCCCATCATGCGAGCCGTTATGAAAATGCTATGCGGCAGCGAAATCGTATTTTTGCCGATGAAGGTGCTTATGATGAAAATTGGGTTGCTTCATTAGAGGCTATCATGGCTGAGCATGGATATTATCTCTCTAAAAATCGGGCGCAATTGGTAAATGCTCTCAATATAATGCTTGATGCTGCACAAGATGATGCTTTTGCAAAACCGCATATAGAAATTAGCGGAGAATATTATCAAGATATTGAGGCTATGCTGATCGCTCTAAAAAATAATCGCCCAATAGATAGGAGCGCAAAGCGAAGCTTAATTGGACCGCATAGAGATGATGTTTTGGTAAAGCATCGCATTAAAAATCGATCTGCTGCGCATTGTTCTACCGGAGAGCAAAAAGCAATGCTCTTATCGCTAATTTTAGCGCATGCTGATCTTGTCAGAGAGCGCAGGGCAGATAAACCCTTGTTGATTTTATTGGATGAGGTGGCAGCGCATTTAGATCCTGCACGGCGTTTAATATTGTTCGAGCGATTATCGCAAGGAAAGAGCCAAATATGGCTTACGGGTACTGAAAAAGCGCTTTTTACTGGGACTGAGGCCTATGCTCAGCATTATCATTTTGATGAAGGTTTGCATTTAAGAAATGATGGTTGAAAATGGGAATAGTGCTGGGCCAACACTCATGCCTATTGTGATGCTTGCGCAAGAAATCGCGGCGATAATGCTGATGATTTGAATGGGTAGTGGTTCGTTCATTGTACGTCTCCTGATTAAAATTAATAGAGTTGGGGTTTAAGCGAAAAATACTGAATTAGGGGCGATGGCTGGAGCGATGCTCATGCCGATGGTGATGCTTGCGCAGAAAAGAGCTGCGAAGATGCTGGTGAATGTTGTTGCTGTGTCGTTCATATTGGTTTCCTTTATTTTGTTGATTAAGCGAAAAATACTGAGTTAGGGGCGATGGCTGGAGCGATGCTCATGCCGATGGTGATGCTTGCGCAGAAAAGAGCTGCGAAGATGCTGGTGAATGTTGTTGCTGTATCTGTCATTTTATTTTCCTTTCAATTGTTGATATCACTAACAATGCATAGGGTGTGCCAATTTTAGTAAAGGTAATAAGAACAGATATTTAACAATTTTTCATCTTATATCTAAAGGGATAATTCCAAACTAGTTGGTGTAAAATCCTATAAAATGGAAAAAATACTAACTCAAAAATGAATATTTTCAGCATTCATTCAGAATTGACCAAATAATCAGCTATTTTATGCCCTAATTTTAATTTTGATCGCTAGGTTGATATATTTAACGCGCCGTTAACCATAAAGCTTAGCCTCAAATTTCCCTTCCTTTTCTAAAAGCATGACTTGCAGTGCATCAAATGTGAGTATTTATGGTTTTAGAAACGTCCTTATCGCAAAAAATAGCGCGGAACTTTTTCCGCCTGCTGTGTATGGTTGGACTGCTTGCTCTATCCCCAGCGCCTGCTGTGGCGCTAAATGAAGGATTGCAATGTGTACCCTATGCACGGGCTATCACAGGTGTTGAAATTTATGGTGACGCACACACATGGTGGGGCAAGGCCAAAGGACGCTATGAACGGGGCAAAGTACCGCGTGTTGGGGCTGTATTGTCATTTAAGTCTCATGGAAGCAGCAGGTTAGGGCATATTTCTGCGGTTCGTGCTATTGTCGATAAACGAACGATTTTAGTCAGCCATGCCAATTGGTCCCGAATTAACGGAAAGCGCGGCCATATAGAAGATGATGTCCAAGTGGTCGATGTCTCAAAGAAAAATGACTGGAGCCAAGTGAAGGTTTGGTATCAACCAATAGGGGCACTGGGCGGAACAATTTATCCTATCAATGGATTTATCTATCCCAAGAAACAAAAAAGCTATGCGGCTATTAAAGCCTCTATTGCTAAATTGACGGGCAGGCCCATTTCTCGTGTTGCTCTTACAGAAAAGCCAAATATAGGTACAATCCCAGGCGCTACATCAAAAAATGAACAACGCCGCATGGCACGTCTTTCGCATAAAAAGAAGCAGCAAGAAAAGAAACGCAGCAGAAAAGCGTTTAAGCTCGATCAGAATTTCTTACGCGATTTAGAAAAAGAATCTGAATCAGAAAAACGGCAAGCCAAAGCTATATTACAAAAGAATGAGGCAGCTAATGCTTCAAATGAAGATCCAATAGGCGATTTGCTTGGTCAAGTAAGCCAGTAAAAGATTAGCTTTCTGAGCTATCCTCAAACCAAGCCTCTACAGGGCCTTTCAATGTAATCATTAACGGACGGCCTTTGCGGTCTAATGCTTTGCCAGCTTGTACCTTTATCCAACCTTCGGAAATACAATATTCCTCAACATTGGTTTTAACTTCACCTTTGAATTTGATACCGATGCCGCGCTCTAATGCTTCTGGTGCATGATGCTCGCTAAAAGGATGAATGGATAATCTATCGGGTGGTGTATCGCTCATATGTATTTCCTTATATGGCCCTGTTCTGACAGTGTCTTTATGCAAGGCTTTTCATATATTCAACTATAAAGCTGCATTAGAGCAGTGGATAGCAGGATAAATCATCCGCAATTTCAATAGGGCCATCATAATTTTCTCTTATCGCGGCATTTATCCGTTCTTGGTCATTCAAAGCGCGCTGCATACTGTGGGTTAAAATCAGCTTCTTTGCACCAATAGATTTTGCAGCTTCGCCGATTGAAAGACCATCCCGATGCAAACCGCGCGGTTGACCATCATCCATAGAGATAGCGTTATGCATGATAAGCAGGTCCGGTTGACTATCTTTGGTTTGTGCAATGAAATCTTCGCTCAAAAAGCTCTGATCTCCTGCAAATATTATATGCTTATCTTTTGCACGAACCACATAAGCGAGAGCAGGCACAGAAAGATGATGAACACGAACAGTGTCCACTTTGATACCATCTTGATTTAGGATATTTGTGATACTTTCCCCCTCAACAGATATGTTGATCGGTTTTAGCATCGGGAAATCATTACTACCATCTAGATAGGGTGAGAGATAAGCGAGCATGCCATCTTTGCCGACTATATCAGCCAATAGTTGAGATGTTGAAGGGAAATTATCATTTCCTTCTGGGCCTGCTATTAACAGGGGGCTGTTGCGTTTAGTGAAGCTGCCGGCATTGAGCAATGATGGCAGTCCTCCAATATGATCACCATGAAAATGGGTCAGCAATATGGCATCATGATCTTCGAAACTGGCACCAGATTGACCATATCGCACAAAAGAGCCTGCGCCAGCGTCGACCAATATTCTCGCTTTGCCATCGACCCAGACGATATTGCTCGCACCAGCACGTTCATCATCGGCCAATGGGCCGCCAGATCCCAATATCTGCAAGGCCAGTTCGTTTTTTGAACAGGCTTTATGGTCTGCGGGTTCAATAATATGGTCTATGGGTTCAATGTTTTGAGAGCAGGCTGATATTAACAGAGATATTGAGGCCGCTAATCCAAGAGTTTTATACCGCATTAGATATCCTTTTAATAATATCGCATCCATTTTCAAATTATAAACTATCAACCATTGTTTAAGTGCAATAACAATTATTAATTGACTTGTGAGGCGTTTAATATGATGAAATTGGCACTAAGATATAGATATTGAAACGAAAATGAATCTGCGAATAGCGTTATCTGCTTATGGGGACATATTCGCTATAATAGATTATATGCATTAATTACGCGCTTCTTATCCCCAAGATCGCTACAGATAAATATAAGGAATTTAGAATGGAACTCACTCAAGATCGTACCATAAAAATTGTTGCTATATTATTGCTTTTGGCAGCGATTTCGCAACCTATCTACACGGCCCTTTATCTAGGTGCTCCCGAATTTGATCGGAAATTCCTATGGGGATTAGAGGGATTATTATTCGTCCTCTTAACCGCTTTTGCAGGGTCGGCATTGGTTATGGCGAAACGTTATTCGCTGGGTTTCTCGGCGATAGCATTTAGTGCTATTCTAAATGTAATACAGGTCGGTATAGGCTTAACGCAATTTGGTCCATTTGGCGCGGCTGCGCGCGTGAATGCAGAGCTAAGCGATGTCGCTTCATCGGTCGTAGCATTCTCATTCTTTGGTTATAATGCTGCAAAAATTTTGCTTGGTTTGGCTGCTATAGTCTTTGGTATGGCCAAGTTAAATAATGGTAATAAGCTGTTGGGCGGCGCAACGATATTTGTTGGCGTGGTTGCATTTGCTGCCAATGCGATAGTGTTAATGTTTGGTTTGAATGGCTTTTTACCATCTCCATATGCCGGAGGATCAGGAGTAGTAGCTACATTGCTTTTATCACTTTGCTTGCTTAGCATCAGCAAAGAGAGTTAATATATATTACCGCGCACAATATAGAACCACAAAGCTGAGGCAGGGCTCTAATGTGCGCGGACGTGGCTGCACCATAGGTGCTAATAAATGGATAGAAAATAAGTGATAAGATAGGTTGAGAATTATCTATTCAAAATATCTTATCACTCTTTAATCTTAATCAGCGATCTTCTTGGCTTCTTTTTTACGTACATTGGGATCAAGGTGACGTTTTCTAATGCGGATAGATTTTGGTGTCACTTCAACCATTTCATCATCATCAATATAGGCAATGGCTTGCTCTAATGTCATAATCTTTGGCGGGGTGAGGCGGATAGCATCATCTTTGCCCGTTGAACGGAAGTTGGTAAGCTGTTTTGATTTCAGCGGATTGACTTCCAAATCCCCTGGCTTTGCATTTTCGCCTATAATCATACCTTCATAGAGCGGAACATTAGGACCGATGAATAATATGCCGCGATCTTCAAAAGCATTAAGCGCATAGGCCGACGCTGCGCCTGTTTCTTTGGAGATGAGCACGCCATTGGCACGCCCTTCAATTTTACCTTTGTACGGGCCATATTTTTCGAACAAACGGTTCATAATGCCTGTACCGCGCGTGTCGGAGAGAAATTCACCATGATAACCGATAAGGCCGCGCGAAGGGGCAGAGAAGGTCAAACGTGTTTTGCCGCCGCCGCTCGGACGCATTTCGGTTAAATCGGCTTTACGCTTTTGCATTTTTTCAACAACAGTACCGCTATGTTCATCATCCACATCGATAACGACCGTTTCATAGGGTTCTGTGCGCGCGCCATTTTCATCTTCGTTGAATAATACGCGAGGACGTGAAATGCCCAATTCAAAACCTTCGCGGCGCATAGTTTCGATCAACACACCTAGCTGTAATTCACCGCGTCCAGCAACTTCAAAACTATCTTTATCGGTGGATTCCGTAATTTGTACCGCAACATTTGTTTCGGCTTCTCTCGCTAGGCGATCGCGGATCATACGGCTGGTGACTTTATCACCCTCGCGTCCCGCCATAGGGCTGTCATTGACCAAAAAGTTCATTGCCAATGTTGGCGGATCAATAGGCTGTGCAGCGATTGCTTCTGTCACAGATGGGTCGCAAATAGTGTTGGATACCGTAGCTTTGGCAAGGCCAGCAATAGCGATAATATCACCTGCTTCTGCACTATCGACGGGTACGCGATCAAGACCATCAAAAGACATAAGTTTCGATGCACGGCCAACTTCAACAACGTTACCTTCGCCATCAATAGCGTGAATAGGATCATTGACGTTAATTTTACCAGATTGCACGCGCCCTGTTAACACACGGCCTAAGAAATTATCGCGGTCCAGCAATGTGGCCAAGAATGAGAAAGGACCATCTTTATCAAGATCTGGTTCATTGAAATGCTCTGTAATTTTTTCAAATAAAGGCTGCAATGTGCCTTCGCGCACATCTGGATTATCACCAGCATAGCCATTACGGCCTGATGCGAATAATACAGGGAAATCTAATTGTTCGTCATTGGCATCCAATGTAACGAATAAATCAAATACTTCGTCTAACACTTCTTGAGCACGGCCATCGGGACGATCAATTTTGTTCACAACCACGATAGGGCGTAAACCGAGCGCAAGTGCTTTACCGGTCACAAATTTGGTTTGCGGCATAGCGCCTTCTGCACTGTCGACCAATAATATAACGCCATCAACCATAGAGAGGATGCGTTCTACTTCGCCGCCAAAATCGGCGTGTCCCGGTGTATCGACAATATTGATACGAAAATGTTCATCGCTGGGTGATTTCCACTCCACCGAAGTACATTTGGCCAAAATGGTGATACCACGCTCTTTTTCCAGATCATTACTATCCATAGCACGTTCTTCGACGCGCTGGTTTTCACGGAAAGTTCCAGATTGCTTGAACAGTTCGTCAACTAGGGTTGTTTTGCCATGGTCAACGTGCGCGATTATCGCGATATTACGTAAGGACATTATCATTCTGCCATTGAAAAAAGAGGAGGGCGGACATGAATGCCTCACCGCTATTAGTGCGGGCCTATAACCTTAGTTTTGTGGCAGTGCAACATTAGAGTATCAACCGTTTCAAAATATTAGCATATTATGAGACAGAAAATAGGTTTTTCAAGCGATTAAGCAGCTTTGATGTGATCGATAAAGCCAGAGGTAACATCGTTCAGCAATTTCGCTTGCTCGGCGAGTGATGCAGAAGCTGATTTGACTTGTTCGGCAACAACGCCAGTTTCATTAACGGCATTGTTAACTGATTCCATGCGGCTTTTCACTAATTCAGTACCTTCTGCCGCTTCGGCAGCATGGCGGCTGATTTCATTGGTAGCATTTTTTTGTTCTTCGATAGCCATATTCACATTGCTAGCAATTTCACGCACACTAGATAAAGCATCAGCGACTTCATCGATCGAATTAACTGTTATATCGACTTGGCCTCTTATGCCTTCAATAATGACAGAAATATTGTCAGTAGAATTGCTGGTTTGTGTCGCTAGATTTTTAACTTCGCTCGCTACTACGGCGAATCCAAGCCCAGCATCGCCTGCGCGTGCGGCCTCAATAGAGGCATTGAGCGCTAGTAAATTGGTCTGCTTGGCTATATTTTGAATTAAGGTCACAATTTCACCAATATTGGCGGCTTGTTGCGTAAGGTTTTGCGCCGTACTATTACCCGTTGTGGTAACATTACTGGCTTCTTCTGATAAGGTAACCTGATGCGACACTTGACTAACAATCTCACCAATAGAATAGGATAATTGCTCAGCAGCAGAAGCCACCATAGTCACATTATTAGCAGCAATATGCGATGATGATGCAACTTCATGAGCCTCATGGCTCACGCTTTTAGCAGCAGCAGTCATGAGATCAGCAGATCGATCTAATTCAATAGCAGCAGTCGATACGGTTTTAATAACATCTGCTACAGATCGCTCAAAATGTTCTGCAATGCCCAACATAGTCTCGTGACGTTCTCTGGCAGACTCTCTTTCTAAATCGATAATCTTTTGCGCTTGTGTCTGGTGCTGCTCGCGTAATTCCTCTGCTTCAATGGCAGTTTCTCGGAACTTATCTAATGCAGAAGTAATCTCTCTTAATTCGGTTACTTTCGCATTTGGCAATTCTGCGCGCAACTCACCATTGGCAAAGTCTTTGGTAATTTCAACCAGTTTCGCTGATGGTAATATGATGGCTTTACGCACATAATAATAACGAGCGATCAGGAATATAAGCGCAATAATGATTGTAAAGAGAAATAAGTTCCGAACAGCCTCAATTCCGTTAAGCGCTTTTTCCGACAATTGATTGTTACGTTCCGTAAGATCATTATTGAGTTCGGATATGGTGACATTTATTGCAAAGATATTCTTATTCAATCGTTTAACCATGGTTTCGGTCGCAGAACGATCGTTGATGATTGCTTCGCTGTTGAGCAATTTAATATCTTTGGAAAATCCGTTAAATATCTCTGTGGCGTCCAGATGGTTCTGATTTTGCCCTATAAATTGATATTCGGATAAGTAAGAATTGATGCGTTGACCGGCCTCTAGCTGGATAATTAATTTTTCGCTGGCCTCTTTAACATTTTCCGAGATTTGTTGTTTAACATCGAATACAGCTAGAGCATTTTCAGTATCTTTGCTAACAAGTTGTAAATTGCGCAGCATATCGCTGGCTTCGGCGGCTGTAGATTGGTTTTTAGCGATTTCAGAATTTTGATTTTCTACATATAATATTAGAGGCAGACTGGTTAGGATAAGCAAACTGATAAGAATATCGGCTCGGGTCAATTGGCTAGAAATACTATTGCCAAAAATATCCCTAAAATTCGGGATGAGTTTTGATAACTTCTTTTTCAATGATGTGGTATCAAATTTCATCTAACTCTCAGACATTATTAAGTTCATAATTACATACAATAATTTGTTGTAACAACTCATGCTGAAAGATAGTTAAGATACGCTTAAATAGGCCGCTTTTAAAAATTTTAATTTTAATCTTTGGTAAAGCTAAAAATTTAGCGAAGATTCTAATTCCTTAGCGGAATATAATGATTTTTTTTCCTTATTAATCAGTTTTATACGAAGCTTTTGAAATATTTTATTCCAATCATTGATGCTATTTAATGATTGTTCACGATTGTTTCTATCATCGCGTATAATAGTGCTCGTCAAAGCTAATTTTTGGCTCAAATTTCGTGTTTCATTTTGAGTCTTTTTTAATCTGGGATGTTTATAGCGTTCATATATTAAACCCATTTGATGTCTGATAGCTGCAATCAATAAAATAGCTGTGTCTCGATCATCATTATTGATACTATATCTAATATTATCAATGGATTGTTCGATTATTATAATGGGATCATGAACCGATAAATTAGAGCTTCTATCTTCAATAGCAGGATTATGGTTTTGTTTGTCTTCGGCTATTTTTTGTAAATAGATGACCAGAAAATCTAATGTTTTATCCGACGGTTCATTGCCATTAAATTCTTCAACAATCAGGCCGCGAATGAATGTGCGTAATTTTTGTTCATTTTGGACAGGAATTTTTCCTTTCTTGCGAAGATCAGGAATGATTACAGGGTCAAAATTTTGATTCCCGCGAAATGAACTAAAGAAACTATTGCTGACATCGGCAGTGCCTGCAGCACCCGAAATGTTAGGAAAAAGGAAATATTCATTATCTCCGCCGCTCAAATGGCAGCTATTACAAGAGATACGCGCTTTAGCGGCCTGTCCGCCCAATATGATAGGAGTGCGGAATAAAGCTTCACCAATTTGATATGCTATTTCTTCTTGGCGGTTTGCGAATTGTGTTGGCGCTTTTGCATAGGGTTGCGTCAATATTTCAAACTGCGCTGATTTATCATCGACGAGCCATGATTGTGCATGAAATAAAATAGGGCCATCGGCGCGCACTGCTGCGACACCGATGACCATGAAAGAAAGGGCAGATATTGCTTTTAAGAAGCGGCGTTTATCCACCGGCGCAATTCCTCTGCTTCATAGCAACCAAAGCTACAAAGGGCATCTAATTTAGCCAATTGCGCTTTTGCACCGTCCATATCACCGCGCTCAATCATCAATTCACCAAAATATTCATTGGCACCCAAATGATTAGGATCAACGGCTAGGGCTTGTTTATAATAAGTTTCAGCAGCTTCAAAATTCTTAAGCTTACGGTTAGCAAAGCCCAAATATGTCAACACATCAGGGTGCGGGCCAAGGTTTTGAGAGGCTGTTTCTAATTCTGCGATTGCAGCATCATATTTTTTCTCATTGATAAGAGCTACAGCTGCGACATAAATTTTATCGCCAGCTTGTGCATCAAGATTTGCCAATTGTGCGTCATTTTGCAGAGAAGCTTGTCCGCCCGACAACATAGATTTAACGGTGGTAATAGCACCCGTCAGCTTAGCATTATCGGCACAAGCACCTGCACAACGCTCATTCAAAGATTCTAGGTCGCTCAGCACGGATTGTGCTTTTTTGCCTTGATCTAATTTATGATAGCTAATGGCCAGATCACGATGGGCTTCAATCATGTTAGCATTAATCTTAATGGCTTTTTTGAGCGATTTGCTTGCTTTTTTATAATTTTCTTGGCCCATATAGGTGACACCAAGTAAATAATGGCTTCCCGCATTTTGAGGAGCAACAGAAATAGAGCGTCTAAATGCTGTAACAGCTTTTTTATAATCTTTGGCTTGAAGAGCATCTACGCCTTTTTGATATTCAGCGGCTGCATCATAACGCGGAGTGCTTTGGCTTGGTGCGCCACCGCCGCTACCGCCGCCACCACCGCCGCCTGCGGCATGGACAGAGGTTAAGCCTATAAAGGCAGCTGAACCCAATATTGAAGTTGCCAATAAAGGTGTAATTAGTGTCTTTTTCAGTTTCATATGAAATTCTCCTTTGTCCCTTAGTGCCAAGGAAAGCGAAAAAGGTTCATTTTTTATTCGTCAAAAACAATTAATTGGTTACACAAATATTTATGAATTCACAAATCAAGAATATACGATCTTTTTTGCCCGACCCCTTTGTGCAATTGTTAATTATTACAATTTTGATTGCATCATTTTTACCCGTTTCAGGGAATAATGCAAAAATCGCAGCAATCATCAGCCAAATTGGTATATTTTCGCTTTTCTTTTTGAACGGCGTCCGATTGCCTAGACGCGAAGTGATAGAGGGCGTTCGAAATTGGCGTTTGCAAGGCAGTATTTATATTTGGGTGTTCGCCATGATGCCGCTTATTGGATATATATTATCCCGCTTATCGGTTGATTTCATCCCTGAAACTCTCGCTATTGGATTGTTATTTTTAGGAGTGCTGCCATCGACTGTACAATCGGCAACAGCGTATAATTCTCTGGCCAATGGCAATGTTACTGCCTCTGTTATCGCTTCGGCTTTGCTCAACCTCACAGGCGTGGTGGTTACGCCATTATTATTTGCAGCTATGGCGAGTGCATCGGGCGTGGTTATATCTTTGGAGAGTTTTTACCGCATTTGTCTAATATTATTGCTGCCCTTTTTCTTGGGGCAATATATGCAAAGCTATTTGGGTGAGTGGCTGAGTAAACGCAAAACATTGGTCACCTATATGGACCGCGGGGCAATTGCTATTGCTGTATATGTAGCTTTTTCAGGGGCTGTTGTTGCTGGGATTTGGACGCGGATAACGCCAAGCGAATTTGCCATATTATTTGCTATATTAGCGATATTCTTAAGCTTGGCATTTGGTGGTTCTTGGATAATGAGCGGCTTGATGCGCTTCAACATTAATGACCGTAAAGCTGTGTTATTTGCTGGAGCGCACAAAAGCTTGGCCATTGGCGCACCATTGGCTGCTATATTATTTCCGCCTGAAACAGCAGGAGTAATATTGCTGCCTATCCTCATCTATCATTTGGCGCAGTTGATCATCTCTGCACCGATAGCAAATAGGCTTGCGCAAAAATGATAGTGTTACAGGCTGCGCAGTGCGGATGCCGGACGTGCAGCTAATATCGGTAATGAACCAATCATGCCCAATAAGAATGTCACTAATGCCCCACCAATAACGGTGAGGCCAACAATGAACATATTGGGCAAGAATGTGAATTCAAATATGTGAACAATCACATAATAAGCCGCAGCCATACCTATGCCAAAAGAGAGCAAGCTAATGATAGAGGCTAGCAAGAGATATTCGAGCGCTTGTGTGGTTAATATTTGACGGCGCGTAGATCCAAGCAATTTTAATATAACACTATCATATGTGCGGGCCATACGTGATGCGGCAATAGCACCTATTAGAACGGCTATACCGGCTAAAATTGATATAGATGCTGCCGCTGCAATTGCTTTTGACATTTGTGATAATAATGTACTGATTTGCGAGACAATATCCTTCACCTTTATCAATGTTGATGAAGGGAAATTAGAAGGGATAATCTTTGACAATTCTGTTTCATTTTCCGCTGCGGTGGTGATGGTCGCTGTCATATTATGCGGCGCGCTATTCAATGATCCAGGAGAGAATATCATCGAGAAATTCAATCCAAAATTATCCCAATTCACTTTGCGGAATGAAGAAACTTCGGCTTCAAATTCTGCGCCTAAAATATTGATGACAATGACATCGCCAAGCTTAAGGTCCAAAACCTCTGCCATATCTATATCGACGCTGACCAAGGGTTTTCCGCTATAATCTTGCGGCCACCATTCGCCTTCTAATATCTCGCTGCCATTTGGTAATATGGCTGAATAGGTTAAACCGCGATCACCGCGCAACACCCAAGCGCCTTCGGGTATTTCTTCTAATTCATCCACGCGCTGACCTGCATAAGACACTATGCTACCGCGCATGATAGGCACTAAATTAATATCAGCATCAGGGTCAATATCG
Organism: uncultured Sphingorhabdus sp.; assembly: GCA_947492905.1. Lineage (GTDB taxonomy): Bacteria > Pseudomonadota > Alphaproteobacteria > Sphingomonadales > Sphingomonadaceae > Sphingorhabdus_B. The sequence goes on from CANLOL010000001.1 coordinate 1,486,344, forward strand.
CTAACGATTGTGTTGAATTTCTCGGCATCATCTTTTGGAACATCCAAAGCGAAAAAACTGGGCGCTTGTTCAGGAATATTCTTGCTAATCTCTGCATTAATACTGCTTTGGATAGCGGATAATGTGACAAATAAAGTCAGCCCTAAACCAAGGGCAACAACCAAAGCGCTGGTTTGCGCTCCGGGTCTATGTAAGTTGGTCAATGCTAAGCGGAATAAGGGGCGTTTAGGGCGAGGCACGCGGATTGCTACCATACGGATAATCCAAGCCACTAAGCTTAATATGCCCAGCAATAACAAAGCAGCAATGATAAATGCGAAAGAGAAAAATGGCTCTCGCGCCGTTAGAATAGCAATAGCGACAATTGCTAATGCGGCGGCTATTACCCAAAATAGGCTAGCTTTATCAAGCTTGGCCCAATGGCCTTGATTATTTCTGAATAAGCCTGCGGATGTGATGGTTTTTGCTTTTGATAGCGGGGGCAATGCAAATGCAATTGCAATTAACATACCATAGGCCGCGCTGACCAATAAGGGCAGGGGATATAGATTAAATCCTGGACTCACGGGTAATATATCTCCCGCAAAAAATGTTATCAGCAGCGGTAAAATGCTACCCATGAATAGCCCTGCCAAAACTGCTAGTCCGCCAACTAGCAATATTTGCATAAAATATATCCGAAAAATCACTCTACTATCGGCTCCTAATACTTTTAGGGTCGCAATAGATTTGCGCTTATTTTCAAGATAGCTAGCAACACCATTCCCAACGCCAATGCCCGCTATAACCAATGACGCAAGGCCAACTAAGGTAAGAAATTGTCCCATACGCTCAATGAAGCGGCGCGTTCCGGGTGCGCCATTTGAACGATCTGTGATGCGCCAACCTGCTTGCGGATATTCTTCATTTAATCGCTCGCTGATGGATATAATATCGTCAACACCATTGGTTTTAATGCGATATTTGGCTCTATAGAGGCTGCCTGGTTGGATAAGCTTGGTGCTTTCTAAGGATTGCATATTGATAAGCGCTACTGGCCCAAGCGTAAAACCTTCGCCCAATCGATCTGGTTCTTCGGCGATGACACCCGCAATTCTGAAATCAGCTTCGCCAAATGAAACGCTGTCACCAATTTGCAATCCCATTTGATCGGATAATGTATCACCGACAAATATCTCGCCAATGGCTGGCGCAGATACGCTACGTCCGTCTTTTAATGTTAGCGCGCCATAGAGCGGATAAGCATTATCAATGGCTTTTAGTTCCGAGAGTAGATTTTTATCAGGCGAATTGGCCATCGCACGCAGGCGAACCGTTTGCGATAATTCCCCTACTTCTTCAAAGCTTTTAATTTCATCTTCGCTAGCCAATCTCTGCGAGACGGATATTTCAATATCTCCGCCCAATATGGTTTGACCGCGTTTGGATAATTCATCCCCTATGCCAGCGATTAAACTGCCAATGGCGGCTAAAGTTGCAACGCCGAGGAATAAGCATACTACCAGCAAACGTAATCCGCGAATACGCGCATTCATGTCTCGGCGCGAAATTTTCCATATATTAGCTAAGGATAGTTGATTGCTCACGGTTAAGATGCATCCTCAACCACTTTGCCATCATGCATAGTGATGACTCGATCACAATGTTTCGCAAGCGCAGGGTCATGGGTGATAATAAGCAATGTGGCATTCAATGCTTTTTGCCGTTCGAACAAAATATTGATAATGGAATCGCCCGTTGTTGCGTCTAAATTTCCCGTTGGTTCATCTGCAAAAATGATCGAAGGACGCGCGGCCATCGCTCTAGCAATAGCAACGCGTTGTTGTTCGCCGCCTGATAATTGGGTGGGATAATGGGTCATGCGGTGGCCCAAGCCGACCGCTTCTAATTCTTCTTTGGCGCGATCAAAAGGATTATCAATACCCGCCAATTCCATGGGGACGGCAACATTTTCAATCGCGCTCATCGTTGGTAATAGGTGAAATGCTTGCAACACAATCCCAATGCGTCCGCGCCGCGCACGGGCCAATTCATCTTCGTTAAGGGCAACAAAATCTAATCCATCGATCAATATTTGACCGCTATTGGCTTGCTCTAAGCCAGATAATACCGCCATGAGCGAGCTTTTTCCTGAACCAGATGGGCCAAGTAATGCAACGCTGCTACCTGCGTTAATCTCTAAATCAACGCCGCGTAATATGTTGACGGGGGCCTCTTTTGTGCCCAAGCTTAATGTCACATTTTTCGCATTAATAGCTATTGTTTCGGATGCGTTATCGTTATTAGTGTCAGGCATGATATAGGAGATTTCCAGTGATACGAATTTTTGCTCAATATGGGGTGCTATTATTCTTTGTCCAGATGCTATTTGCATGCAGCGAGACAAATCAGAATTTAAATGAAGAAAAAAGCACTACTATTAGCAGCGATGCAAGCAATGCTAATACTGCCAATGACATTAAGAAACAGACGAATAACACTGAAATCAAAGAAAAATTAATCGTGGCCTTTGGCGATAGCCTCTATGCTGGCTATGGGCTTGATAGTGGAGATGGATTAGCACCAGAATTAGAGCGTCAATTGGATGCGGGTGGGGCCTCTATTAATGTTCACAGCGCTGGCGTATCCGGAGATACAACGGCTGCTGGATTAAACCGTTTAGTTTTTGTTTTGGATAATCTGAAACGCAAACCTGATATGGTTTTGGTTGGTCTTGGCGGCAATGACATGCTGCGCGGCATTGGTCATGAGCAAACCAAGGCCAATTTAACGGCAATATTGGAAGAATTGAAGAAACGTGATATCCAACCCATGCTAACGGGAATGATAGCAGCTCCCAATTTAGGGGCGGATTATGCGAATGCGTTTAATCCAATTTTCCCCGAATTAGCAAAAAAATATGATGCTCCGCTTGATCCGTTCATTTTGGATGAAGTGGTTACCAATCCTTCTCTCATGCTGCCTGATGGCATTCATCCGACCGCAGAAGGCATTGACATCATTGCAAAACGCCTAGCTCCAACTATTGCAAAAACATTGGGACAACCTTTTGATAATCAATAAATATTTATAATCTTAAAAAATAAAACTGATCGACTGTCTTATTTTTATAAGACAGTTTGTCGAGATTAGCTTGAAAAATAATCGCTTTCGTCCCATCTTAATAGAATAATATTTCTATCTAAGGACATAGCATGGCCACGCAAACAGCAACTGAAACTGAATTAAAATTAACACCGCCAGACCCTGTACCTGTGGTCGCTAAAGAAAAAGCGATGGGTTTGGTTCCTGTTACTGATGAACAAAAATCAAAATTGGAAACCAAAGTTGATGCGTTCGTTAATGATTTGGTGGCGCAAGATGCTAAATCCCCAGAATTTGGCAAGCGCGTTGACCAGCTTACCAACATGGGACGCCGCGAAATAGTGGAGGCCGCTGGCCAATCAAACCGATTTTTGGATCGTCCTGTTCGTTCTATGGATGAGGGCTCAACCGTTGGCACTGATTTAGCAGAACTTCGCCGCACGGTAGAGGATTTGGATCCTTCGAAACGCGGTAATCTGCTGGCCCCAAGAAAGTTATTTGGCATCATTCCTTTTGGGAATAAATTGCGCAATTATTTTGATGGCTATAAAACTGCACAAAGCCATATTAGCTCTATCTTAGAACGTCTGGCCGGTGGTAAAGATGAGCTGCTGATGGACAATGCAGCGATTGATGTCGAACGTCAAAATCTCTGGACGGCTATGGGCAAGCTTGAACAAATGATCCATATGTCAAAAGCATTGGATGCAAAGCTTGAAGCAAAAGCCAATGAGTTGGATGCTAGCGACCCTGAAAAAGCGCGCGCTATCCGAGATACGGCTCTATTCTATGTGCGCCAGCGCACCCAAGATTTACTCACGCAAATGGCAGTAACAGTGCAGGGGTATCTTGCCCTTGATTTGGTAAAGAAAAATAATGTGGAGTTGGTCAAGGGGGTCGATCGCGCTTCTACTACCACAGTTGGCGCATTGAGAACAGCTGTGACAGTTGCACAAGCGATGACCAATCAAAAATTGGTGTTGGAACAAATCACCCAATTGAATACGACTACGGCCAATATCATTGATGGTACAGGCAAGATGATGCGCGAAAATACGGCATTAATCCATGAACAAGCGGCGGCCTCGACTATACCGCTTGAAACGCTCAGCCAAGCCTTTACCAATATTTATCAAACTATGGATGAGATAGATAGTTTTAAGGTGAAAGCTCTGGAAAATATGAAGCAAACCGTTGGGGCGCTTGAATCTGAAGTTGAAAAATCAAAAGGTTATATTGCGCGCGCCGAGGGGCAGGCTCAGGCTGGTAAGCAAGTTGAAGATAGCGGATTATTGGCGGCACTTGACGGATGAGTGAGAATTTGGCTTCCCAATCGGACGAGATTTTGCGCAATGCTGGCAATGCGATAGTCAATCAGAAATATGCCAAATCAATTGGCGAAAAATCGGCGCAGCTAAAAAGCAAGCACCGTTGGAGAAATATCAAGCGGGCGGCAGTAGCCGTTGGCGCTATATGGGTTGGTACTTCTGTTCTTGGTGTTATCGTTAATGGAATCGGTTTGGGTGGTTTGGCACTTGCTGTTGGTTTATCAGGTGCAGCTATTTGGGCTTTATTAAGCTATCCTAAAATGCCAATGCCAACGCGCGAAACCCTAAAAAATAGCGACCTGCCAAGACTTGCGGGGCAAACAGAAATTTGGCTGGAGCAGCAGCGTGCTGCTTTACCGCCGCCTGCTGTTACGTTGGTTGAGAATATTGGCGCACGCCTTGATGAATTGGCGCCGCAATTGGCGCGCATTGGTGAACATGATCCTGCGGCGCGCGAAGTACGCACTTTGGTAGGAGAGCATTTACCAGAGCTCGTTAATGGCTATAGAGAGCTGCCCGATAGTCTGAAAAGAAAATCACATGGGAGCTCTTCTCCAGAAGATCAATTGATAAATGGTCTCAAAACTATCGATCAAGAAATTGAGTCTATGACATTAAAAATTGCTAAAGGTGAGCTTGATAAGCTTGCAACGCGTGAGCGGTTTTTGGAATTAAAATATGATCGCGGTGAAAGCTAAATCACTCTAAGCTTTTCCTGCTAATCTCTAAAATTTAATATAGTCAAAAAAAGCCGGCTGATTTTCATCAACCGGCTTTCCCGAGTAGTCATGTTTGTTTCAAGACTTAGAACGCGAAACGAACAGTGACACCACCCGTATGGGATTGATAATCAGATGCGAAGCGACCCTGATATTCTGCTGCAATGCTGAACCCATTATTGTTCACTAGGTCAAGACCGGCACCAACGTCAAAACGCGAGTCAGATGCACTGTTTGATGTTATGCGGAAAACGTCCGCACCAGCATTGAAGCTCCCATTTATGCCAACACCGTCTCCGATGAGGTCATAAGTGTAAGCAACGCGAAGGAAAGGAACTACTGATAAGTCCTTATCTTCATCGGCTTGTCCTGAAATTCCAAGACCGATTGATGCTTCTAGGAAATCGGTACCGTCTCCTTCTAATGTAAAGCCAAGACCGCCAGATTCAGTTAATCCATCTTGAGAAATTGCTGCATAACGAAGTCCAGCAAATGGTGTGAAGGCAACTTTATCATTACCTAAGTTTAAACCACCATTAACCGAAGCAATAAAGCTATCTGAATCAGCATCGCTAGAAACAGGACCAATTATGCTGTTACGACTGCTCTCAACATCGTTGATTGAGTAACCCAATTCGGCGTTAACATAAGCTTTATCAGAATTTACTCCAACATAAGCTGAGAATTGATAAGCACCGATAGAGCTTTGCGCTTGCGCTGCACCATCTGAGTCCACATCAATATCCGCATAGCTGAAGAAAGCACCGACTTTAGCATTTTCGCCAACTTGTGCGTCGGCACCAAGAGTGAAACCTGTTGCTTCTGCTTCATACCCAACGCTGCTGAGGCTCTCAGCATCACGATCGGATGTGCGGAAGAAGATTTGACCCCAGATACCTGTGCTATCACCAGCAAGGCGATCTGTTAACAAAGAGCTAGCAAAACGTTGAGTTTCAAATATTTCACGAGCAACACCATCGTTAATCGCAGGGAGTAAACCGATAGCTGCTGTTTCAAATTCTGTTGCAGACGATAAATTGTTTAGGGCAGTGAATGCGTCCGCTTGCAATCTATTATTTGCTACTGCGCTGGTTAGAGCAGCGCCAAAGTTTGAAATATTTTCATCAGCAGATAGCTGCGATAAATCAGTAGCTGCTACATCAACGATGATGGAACCAAGAACAACATTATAGTCAATCAAGAAATCATCTTCAAAGACATTGACGGTTACGCCATTATCAGTGAAACTTCCAGTCTCGGTTACAATGTCAATGCTTCTTCCGACATCAGCTTGCGTGATTTGATCGGTGGTTACATTCACAACGCTATTAGCACCAAATACGGTGTCACCATCAACTGCCAATGAATCAACATCTAAGTCGAAATTCAATGTGCCGTTAGAAGTGAAATTACCATCAATTGCGCGAACACCATCGATTGTCACTGTGGCTGTTTCACCGACCACAACATCTACATCACCGACGACATCGCCGCTTAATGTTGATGAACCATCAGCAAATGTTAGCGTATCAGTGAATGCTGAACCAATGAAGTCTCCAGCCAATGAACCGTTGCTTTGAATGAAGTCCAAAGCGGATAGAGCTGTTGAAGCGTCTACAGACGCAGGACCTACCAATGAACCATTATTTATAAATGTACCAGTAAAGGCAACATTTTCAATTAATAGAGCAGGGCCAGTTTCTGATGAAATGGTTCCGTTATTAACAATGTCTTCTGTTACTGTAACAGTTGTTCCAGCGCCAGCGCCGTTGAATAACCGAAGACCAGCAGAAGCTCCAGAGTCTAGTGCTTCACCACGTCCAGCAATTGTTCCATCATTCACTAATGTGAAGCTACGAACATCGCCATCGGTAGTACCAACTTGAATAGAGACACCAGAACCTTGTACGACTGCGTCGATTGTTCCTGTGTTGTTCAAGGTGAAATTGTTGGCTGTTCCATCAGCATAGGCAGTACCGTTGCGCTGTGCTCCTGTACCCAAGATTGAACCGCTATTGTTCACGGTCAAACCTGTTCCATCAATGTTCAGCGCACGGCTGCCTGATGAAATGAGGCCTGAGTTGTTTACAACAGCACCGGTGAAATCACCGCCGCCTGCTGGAGTCGCATTACCGAAGTAAAGACCATTTTGAACACCAGAGATTGTTCCTGAGTTATCGATTGTTCCAGAGAAGCTAACGCCGTTCACAAAACGGATACCCGCAGTTGTGCCGCTGTCGCCTTCTGAATCGATCAGACCAGAGTTGTTGATTGTTCCTGTGAACAAACCAGAGGTTGTGCCATCAAGAAGACCATCAACACGCGCACGTTCGAAACGGATACCGTCACCAGCAAGCGGTGAACCTGCTCCAGCAGTACCACGGCCTAGAATTGCACCAGAGTTGATGATGTCAAAATTATTGCCTTCTTCTGATAGTTCAGCAGAGAAACCAGCACCTTGATTGCCAACACCAGTATCGATCAGACCAGCATTGTTCAATGTGAAGTCTTGCGCAGTGCTATCGGCATAAACCGTACCATTGCGTTGATCGCCTGTACCGATGATTTGACCACCAACAAGGTTGTTAACAACTAGACCCAAACCATCAATGTTCAGCGCACGGCTGCCTGATGAAATGATACCAGAGTTATTTACAACAGCACCGGTGAAATCACCGCCGCCCGCTGGAGTCGCATTACCGAAGTAAAGACCATTTTGAACACCAGAGATTGTGCCTGAGTTATCGATTGTTCCAGAGAAGCTAACGCCGTTCACAAAGCGGATACCAGCTGTTGTGCCGCTGTCACCTTCTGAATCGATTAGACCAGAGTTGGTGATTGTTCCAGTGAATAAACCAGAGGTTGTGCCATCAAGAAGACCATCAACGCGCTCACGCTCGAAACGGATACCGTCACCAGCAAGCGGTGAACCTGCACCAGCAGTACCGCGGCCTTGGATTGTGCCAGAGTTGATGATGTCAAAATTATTGCCTTCTTCTGATAGTTCAGCAGAGAAGCCAGCACCTTGATTACCTTCACCAGCATCAATCACGCCTTCATTGTTTAATGTGAAGTCTTGCGCAGTGCTATCGGCATAAACCGTACCATTGCGTTGATTGCCTGTACCGATGATTTGACCACCAACAAGGTTGTTAACAACTAGACCCAAACCATCAATGTTCAGTGCACGGCTGCCTGATGAAATGATACCAGAGTTATTTACAACAGCACCAGTGAAATCACCGCCGCCTGCTGGAGTAGCATTACCGAAGTAAAGACCATTTTGAACACCAGAGATTGTGCCTGAGTTATCGATTGTTCCAGAGAAGCTAACACCGTTCACAAAACGGATACCCGCTGTTGTACCGCTGTCGCCTTCTGAATCGATCAGACCAGAATTGGTGATTGTTCCTGTGAACAAACCAGAGGTTGTGCCATCAAGAAGACCGTTAACACGCTCACGCTCGAAACGGATACCGTCACCAGCAAGCGGTGAACCTGCACCAGCAGTACCGCGGCCTTGGATTGTGCCAGAGTTGATGATGTCAAAATTATTGCCTTCTTCTGATAGTTCAGCAGAGAAGCCAGCACCTTGATTACCTTCACCAGCATCAATCACGCCTTCATTGTTTAATGTGAAGTCTTGCGCAGTGCTATCGGCATAAACCGTACCATTGCGTTGATTGCCTGTACCGATGATTTGACCACCAACAAGGTTGTTAACAACTAGACCCAAACCATCAATGTTCAGTGCACGGCTGCCTGATGAAATGATACCAGAGTTATTTACAACAGCACCAGTGAAATCACCGCCGCCTGCTGGAGTAGCATTACCGAAGTAAAGACCATTTTGAACACCAGAGATTGTGCCTGAGTTATCGATTGTTCCAGAGAAGCTAACACCGTTCACAAAACGGATACCCGCTGTTGTACCGCTGTCGCCTTCTGAATCGATCAGACCAGAATTGGTGATTGTTCCTGTGAACAAACCAGAGGTTGTGCCATCAAGAAGACCGTTAACACGCTCACGCTCGAAACGGATACCGTCACCAGCAAGCGGTGAACCTGCACCAGCTGTACCACGGCCTTGAATTACGCCATCAACATTATTGATAATAGTAAAGTTATTGCCTGCTTCTGAAAGTTCAGCAGAGAAACCAGCACCTTGATTGCCTGCACCAGCATCAATCAAATTGTTGTTTTCAAGAGTGAAGTCTTGCGCAGTACTATCGGCATAAACCGTACCATTGCGTTGATCACCAAGGCCCAAGATTGAGCCGTTATTTTGGATATTAAGGCCCAAACCATCAATGTTTAGTGCACGGCTTTCAGAAGAGATTGTTCCATTGTTTTGGACAAAGGAACCAGTGAAATCACCGCCGCCCGCTGGAGTAGCATTACCGAAGTAAAGACCATTTTGTGTACCGGTTAATGTGCCATTGTTGGTCAATGTACCAGAGAAGCTAACACCATTTACAAAACGAATACCAGCAGCTGTGCCTTGTTCGCTAAATGATTGTATCAATCCATTGTTGGTGATGCTGCCTGTAAATAGGCCTGTTGTTGAACCGTCGAGCATACCATTTACACGCTCACGTTCAAAACGAAGTCCATCACCAGCTAGGGGTGAGCCAGCACCAGCTTGGCCACGGCCAAAAATAGCACCGTTATTTACGATGGTGAAATCATTGCCTTCTGCTGATAGTTCAGCAGAGAAACCAGCACCTTGATTGTCTTCACCGGCATCAACAAGACCATTGTTAGTGAAAACAAACCCTTGGGCTGTGCTATCAGCATAGACCGTACCATTGCGCTGATTACCAGTGCCAACGATTGAACCATTGTTATTAACTTCAAGGCCCAAACCATCAATGTTTAGCGCACGGCTGTCAGATGAGATTGTTCCAAAGTTATTAACTACGCCGCCGCTATGGTCAGCATCATTGCCAAAATATAAACCATTTTGAGCACCTGAAATTAAACCATTGTTATTTAAAGTACCCTGAAAACCAACTCGATTAGCAAAACGAATACCAGCAACAGTACCTTGTGTACTCTCACTGGTTATTGAACCATTGTTGGTGATATCACCTGCATATATATATTGAGGTACTAGTCCAGGGCCAAAAAAGCGAATACCATCACCAGCTGTACCGCCTGAAGCCGCCGCTTGGCCGCGTCCATTAATTGCACCGTTGTTGATGATAGCACCTGTGATAGGTGCGCCGCCGCCGCCTACTTCTATGGCAACGCCTGCGCCTTCTACAACAGCATCAATTACACCATTATTGTTAATGCTAAGATTGTCAGATGTTCTATTGCCATAAACAGTGCCATTGCGTTGGCTGCCTGTACCTAAAATCTGACCATTATTATTGATGACAACATTATCACCATCCACATTAATAGCGCGCGAGTCTGCAGTTATAAAACCGGTAGCGCCATTGTTGATAATAGCGCCGCTTGTATCTGCGTTGACTTGTACGGTTTGGGTGACGCCTGTTGTGGCTAAAGAGCCATCATTTTGCAAAGTAACATCATTATTTCCAATTTCTACTGCTGGATTGTCAGCAACTAATACGACATTACCGGCAGGGTTGCTGATGGTCTCACCGTCTGCTTGGCTGATTGTTGTTGTAGTAGTGCCATTTGCAATTACTTGTTGTGCATGCGCTTGTGCACTTATCAACATAGCCGCAGCTGAAGTTGATGTTAGCAATATGCGCTGTAAATTAGCACTCTTCCTATTCTCTTGGGGTTTCATATATAAAACTTCCTATTTTGTGAACAATGGGGGTTTAAATCGTTAAAGATTTTAATCCTTAACGATTTGTTAGAGTCCATCGTTTCCAAAAAGGTTCAAATTTATTTCATTTTTTTTAATAAAATAATATTGAAATAAGTTATCGCAGTTTTGCCATTGCGAAATGATATTAAAAACTTCTACTGACACCCAGAATGATTGCATCTCTTAGGCGCCATGGGCCGCTGAAATAAGTACCACCACGATCGCCACCATAATTGATGCTGGCGTTAATGCTCCATAGGTCAATATCTTTGGAGACACCCAAGCTTAAGTCATAACGCGAGCTGCGTTCACCCAGAGAACCAGAACCACCGACTTGTTGCAGTAAACCTGCATGGCCTAATATATTAAAGCCATCTCCTAACCTATGAACGGTATCGACTTCTACATAGATGGTTTGCGCATCTAGCTCTTGAAAGTTTGGGGAATAGCGCACTCGGCCAGTTAGGTTTTTATAGGATAGCCCAGAATGAAATTCGACAAATGTGTCATTGGCCATTCCAGTATAACGATCAGTATAAGCCGTCACTGTTGCGCCTGTGTCTATTGAGATATTGGTATCAAGGTTTTTCGCATATCCGATTAACCCAACAAAAGATAATGGTCCTTGGTTTTGCTCGCCAATTGTGAATGCAACTGTCGTGCCGCCATAAATACCGCTCTTATCATCATAAGATAAACTGCCAGAAATAACCGGTTGGCCTTGGCTTATTGAACGGCCCCTAAACCAGCTATCAGTCTCTGCGGTTATAGCACCGCTCACTTGAGCATGACTAGGTTGAGCAGAAATGGCAAAAAAGCTTGCTGATATAATATAAGCAAGACTTGATTTTATTTTACATAAGTGAGGCTTTTGCGTCGATGATGAAACGGCTGTTCGATGTTGTCGCGATAGACCGGCAATTTCTTGCAGCTGTTTTGCGGCACTCTTGCATAAGCGCAAGAAGGCCGCTGACGTGCGCCGCAGCATAAGAGCTGCCATCCGCAAGATGCCATTTTCCGCCAGGTCGTGTTGTTGGTATTCCATTTCCAGGAGCTTTAAAACCTCTACTCATACTATACGATTCTCCATCGCTAGAAACCGCAATAACCTGTTTATGCGATGCTGGAAAGCCACCAGATGGTAATTTTTTATTATAAGCAGCAACTATTGTTATATTTCTGTTAGTTGCAGTATCAATTAATTGCGATAATAGTCTACTTGTAGGGCCTCCAAGGCTTAAATTTATTATATCAACGCGCTTTTCTACAGCATAATTTAACGCTCTAGCGAGGCTGAGCGTATTACAAATTGATTGTTGATTGCTTTTATTTTGCCAACAAGCCCTTAGACCCAAAAGTTTAGCATTGGGAGCAACGCCTGCGATCCCAATACCATTATTTGCTTTTGCACCAATGACTCCAGCAACGCCTGTTCCATGAAGTTCGGCGTTGCTATTGGCCATTGGTGTGAAATTTTTGAACGAAGCAATTCGTCCTCTTAAATCAGGATGGTTGCGTTCAATTTGTGTATCAACAACAGCGATTGAAACATTTCGACCTGTCCATTTGCTGTGGAGGTCCGCTATTTTCCATTTTTGTCCCGCAGGAGAAACAGAGTAGAGCGGATCATTATAAGTGCGTTGGGATGTTAATACACCATAATCTTCCATAGGTTCTGCCCAAGAGACGCGCTTATCAGCTGATAATTGTGTGATTAGTTCATCAATCTTCATCGTTGATGGAACGTTCATGATAAAACATTCAATTCCCATGAGTGGCATTGGCCAATTATCAACAAATTCTAAGCCATATTTCTTTGCAATAGATTTCCCTAATTTCTGACGGACAGCTTTTTGGCGCGCATTGCCATATCCAGCGCTATAGGTAGAACCTGCACGAAGATGATTGGCTGGCAAATCCATCATAACCATGATTTGATATGGTTTATTGTCTTGTGATTCTTGTTGTGCTGTTGCGTTTGAATTAATTCCGTTGATAGCAAGCCAACTTGCAAGGGCGAGTGCTATTGCAAGGATTATATAATGAACTAATTTCATAGCTTGTTACTCCGCACTGATAGGCTCAGCTAATAATATGTTTTCGTCAGAACGCAAATTATCTAATGTAACATCATTTGAAATTTTGACCATATAAGCATTGGTTGATGTTGGTCCAGAAACGATCTGAATATTATTACGGGCTAAAAGTGCGTTAAATTCTTCTAATGTAAGAGAAGGATTAAATTGCATAATGGTATTAGCGCCTTTTTCAACAGTGGCTTCGCCGCTGCTCAAAGTGCCATATATTTGATTATCTTCTTCACCAATATTGGTAATAGTATCAACATTGGGTGTTGAGATAAGTGCTACTAATGCAGCAGCTTGCGCAACAGCTATGAAACCTAGAGTTTTCGGTTTGGTAATGGCTGTTTTTGCTTTGTTGAAAAGAGGAAAGCGAATGACATTAGAAGGGGGTGGGGTAATATCATCACTTTCCTCCAGTTCGATTGAATCAGAGTGATCCAAATCAAAACTTGTAAGGCCTTTTTGAAATGCTTCCCAATTGGAAGGGATTTCATTGACTTCGCTATCTTGAATAAGAGCAGCGATTTTGCTCTCTTCTTCAACCAGCTTTGCGCAATCTGCACAATTATCAATATGTTGTTGAACTGTTGCAGTTTCCTTTTCGGACAATTGATTTGTTACAAACCAAGGAATTAATGCTTCAATTTGCGTATCGCATAAATTTTTCATACTCTGTGTCATACTTAATTCCTATAACCAATCTGCAATCTCGCCGCCGAGATTCTTTTTAAGTTGGCGTCTTGCATGGAACATTCTTGTTTTTACTGTATCCACCGGACATTCCATGATTGCCGCGATGTCGCTATAATGAAGGCCCTCGAAATATGTCAGGCTGATAACTGTGCGATGTTCATAAGATAATGTCTCCATCGCATTGTTTAATAATTGTCTTAAGCGTCCTTGTTCTAGTGCGTCTTCCGTATCATTTTCTTCTATATTCTGTAATGCAGCCTCATCTGATAGAGGTTCATCAATTTTCGACCTTGCTCTAATTGCTTTTCGGTAAGCGATAGCAAATATCCAGGTTGATAATTTACTGGCTCCTGCAAAGTCTCCGATTTTCTGCCAAACCACCATCATTGTATCGTTAAAGACTTCTTCTACAACTTGTGGTTTGCTCACCATATTGGCGATAAAATGTGATAATTTCTTTCTATATTCCTCGTATAAATCTTCAAATGCTTGCATATCTCTATTGATTAAGCGTTTTATAAGCGCAGCTTCGCTATGTTCAGCAAGTGCTGAATTTGGCGAAAATGCTATATCATTCATTGGCTTAATCTCATTCATTTAACTAGCGTCTTACTTACTTAGTACATCGTTTGCGAAAAAGGTTCATTATATGAAACTTTTTTTTCAAATTATTTTATCTTAATCCCACATTGAGCTCTCATCAAATGGATTAAATCTCAATAGTTGAAGCCCCTAAAATGTCTCAATCATAGTCTTGAATTATTAACCAATATGAGGTAATTAGAAACTAAGTTCCGGCGGTATTTTCCGTATCGGTTGATAATATAAGAGAGTCTAGGTCATGGTGGATCGGTTATCCCCATTGCCGCACGAAGATAATAATGGCAGCCCTTCAGAAGGGGAAGGTCAATCGAATGCGGCTTCACAGTCTTCGCAGCGCCCAAAGCGTGAAGACGCAAGGCATGGTAATCATGCAAAATCCAACAATCAAAATAAACCGGACAATCAAAATAATGATCGGTCACAGAATAAGCGGCATTCTAAAAATAATATAGCGAAGCCGAATAAGCCTAATAAAGCGCGATTTTCTAAACCCAATAAAACTATATTTAACAAAGGTTCAAAATCATCGGCATCAACGGCTGTAAATAAAAATGCATCTTATGCAGCTCTGGACCTTGGGACCAATAATTGCCGTTTGCTAATTGCTAAGCCTGATCGTGATGGTTTTAAGATTATTGATGCTTTTTCCCGTGTGGTGCGCCTTGGTGAGGGACTAGCAAAATCAGGACGTATTAGCGATAAAGCTATGGATAGGGCCGTGGATGCTCTTGCTATTTGTGCTCAAAAATTAAAACGTAGAAATGTTATTCTGTCGCGATCGGTAGCAACCGAGGCTTGCCGACAGGCCGTCAATGGTGTTGAATTTATAGAAAGAGTGCGCAAGGAAACTGGTATTGTTTTGGATATCATTCCGTCCGAGGAAGAGGCGCGCTTAGCTGTATTAGGCTGTCATGTATTATTGCCCAAAGGCAAGGGACCTGCATTGATTTTTGATATTGGTGGTGGGTCGACCGAATTAGTTTTAGTATCTACACATGATACTATTCCTGAAATTATTGAATGGGTTAGCATCCCTTGGGGCGTTGTCACATTGACAGAGAGTGAGACTATAAAAGAGGATAGTGAGCAAGCGCGCATTAAAGCCTATGATAATATGCGAAAACGGGTGAGAGAGAGTTTCAAAGATTTTGGCGATAGGCTTCCTCAGAGCGGAGACTTTCGTACATTAGGAACATCTGGCACAATAACTACGCTAGCCAGCGTCTATTTAGAATTACCCTATTATAATAGAAATAAAGTAGATGGTATTCATGTGCCTGCTGATGCTATGCGCACAATAAGCCAGTCTTTGGCCGCTAAATCTCCTTATGAGAGAAGTTTGCTTCCTTGTATCGGAGAACAAAGGTCTGACCTTGTCGTGGCAGGTTGTGCGATTTTAGAGAGTATTTTGGATATCTGGCCCGCCGATAAATTGGGTGTGGCAGATCGCGGAATTAGAGAGGGTATTTTGCGCTCTTTGATGAATAATAATGGCCGCGTATCTTTGCGCACCGAACAATAGGCATATTTATGGCAAAACCAGCAGGCGGTGGCCGCTCAATTGGCGGCAAACAGCGCGTTAAAACAGCACGAAAAAGATCTGCTCAATCCACCAGATGGCTTGAGAGACAGTTGAATGATCCTTATGTTCGTATGGCAAAAGAGCAGGGCTATAGAAGCCGTGCAGCCTTTAAGTTGATCGAGTTGGATGAAAAATTCAATATATTAAAAGGCAAAAAAGCAGTTGTTGATTTGGGCTTAGCCCCTGGGGGATGGGCGCAATATATTAAACGCAAAAACCCCAATATGAATATTGTCGGTATTGATTTGCTGCCCGTTGATCCGATTGAAGGAGTTACTCTATTTGAAATGGATTTTATGGATGATGCTGCTCCAGATATTTTGATGCAAGCATTAGGGCAAGCTCCAGATTTGGTTATATCCGATATGGCCGCAAACACTGTGGGGCATAAACAAACGGACCATTTGCGCACTATGGGCTTAGTAGAAGCAGCAGCCCATTTCGCCATTGAAAACCTATCGGAAGGGGGCGATTTTTTATGCAAAGTTTTTGCAGGGGGTACACACCGAGAATTGCTGACAATATTAAAGCAAAATTTCACCAGCGTAAAACATGCAAAACCACCCTCTAGCCGCAAAGGGAGTGTAGAGGGGTTTGTCTTTGCTAAAGGGTTAAAGCCGCGCTAAAAATTGATAAGCTTGGGCCGCGATAATGTATAATGATTTTTTGGTGTCAGAGATTTGCTCGTGCACGTGCGACCGCTTCTTTGAGCGCATCATAGCCTACGGCGCCTTCTAATATTTCATCGCCAATGATAAAACTAGGCGTTCCAGAGAGGCCAATCTCTCTCATAATACCAAGATTTTGCTGTATTTCAGCTTCTATCTCACCGCTTTGAAGTTGCTGCTGTGCTTCTGCGATATTTAGCCCAGCATTTTTGGCAGCCGTGTTGATACTCACGTCATCGGTTTGACCTACCGCAAATAATGCGTTGTGAAATTCCCTAGATTTACCTTGTTTCGCAGCCGCGAGCGACCATTGGGCTGCAGTTAAAGAGGATTCCGCCAACACGGGGGTTTCTTTATAGATCACCCGAATATTATCATCTTCATTAATTAATTTTTCCACATCGGCCAAGCTTCTGCGGCAAAAACCGCAATTATAATCTGACATTTCGACCAATGTGACATCACCATTGGGGTTGCCAGCATATCCGCTGTAAAATGGCGTAGTTAGTGGCGTTCTGAAGTTTTCCAAGCGGCTAGCCATCTCTTGACGCTGTAAAACGGTTATGGCCTCTGTAATAATATCTGGGTTCTCAACGATTTGACTGCGAATGATGTCGTCACGTTTAACATAGATAGTTCCAATAGCAGCGATGCTGATGGCAGATAGCGTAAGAGCAACTGTAGATATTATATTTTTCATAAGAGTTAGAGACTTTCTTATATGCTACTCAGGCTTATATTCTATTCAGGATCATATGATATTCAGAATATCTAAATAGCATTAAAATCGAGAGGAATTGGATAGTGATTTTTCTATCGTAAAGCCACTCTGGATTTTCTTTTTCTTCTTTTTGCCATTGCGTCTCTCTAGTTCAGCAGCAGCTGCATATTCAACATCCTGAGCGCGCAGCCAATCGGCGCTATATTCATCTAATCCGGCTTGCGCTCTTTTTGCTGGCAGCACGGCCAATTGCGGTTGACCGATCATCAAATATCGCTCTGCACTTGCCAGAGATGCGCGGGCAAAATCTCCTTGTTGCTGATAAACAACGCCCAATTGATACCAAGCAAATGGATTGCGATTATCTTTTGAAACTGAAACACGCAGGACTTCTGTTGCCTCTTCAAGATGCTTTGGGTCTTCTGTTGCGATAAGAGCATGACCAAAAACAGCTGCAATAAGCGGATGATGCCCCGATAATTCTGTGGCCTTGCGCAATGTAGCTAGAGCCTCTTGGGGACGGCCAGATTCAAGCAATATTTGGCCTTGCAACTCTAGGAAATAAGGGTCCGTTGGACGCAAGTTTACTAGGCCTTCTGCTTCGGCAATGGCTTTTGCTGGATAGGCTGATTTATGCCATGCATAGGCTCGGGCATAGCGGGCTGGTATAGATTTATCTTCTTCGGGAAAGTTGCGCAATGTTTGGTCAGGATCGGTAATAAAGCCAGATAATTTGGCTTGTATTCTGCGAAACTTATTTTCCCATTCTTCGTTTAATGGCTTATCCCATGCTGGATCCGCAATATAACCGCTTTGCAATGTCGCAATACGATCGCCAGAAAGAGGGTGGGTGCGGTTAAAGCTATTATTTTGCGGGATACCGCGGCGCAGTTCAAAGCCTTGCAGTTTTTTGAAAAAAGCAATCGACCCTTTGCCAGATATGCCAGCTTCGGATAGATAGGCTGCGCCCGATGCATCGGCGACGCTTTCTTGGACACGGTTATAAGATAATAAATTTCCTAGAGCTAATTGCTGACCAGCCCCCAATATTCCAATGCCAGCTTCGCCGGCTCCCGCAGCAATGGCCGCGGCTGCTAATATCAAACTGCCAATTGATAATTTGCTCGATGCTGATGCACCATCAGAAAAACGAATAACATGGCCGCCAACAATATGACCCAATTCATGCGCTATCACGCCCTGAACTTCATTCGCGCTATCGGCGACATCAATCAAACCGCTGTGCAGATATACAATTTGCCCACGCGAGACAAAAGCATTGATTGAGGGATCGTTGATAATAACAACATCAACATTATTGGGATCAAGATCGGCAGCTAATATTAGGGGTTCAGAGATTTCTTTTAAGAATGCTTCGGTTTCTGCATCGCGCAAAATAGATTGGGCCATGGCGGGTTGAAGTGCAAATAAGCTAGCCATTATAATGAAAGAAAGGCTCTTAATTATATTCTTCATCAAAATATTGGGCATCCAATCCTCACTCTCTAAACACTCTACACTATCTGCGCACTATATATGCCATATAATATTGATTTCGTATATCTCTATATATGGTTACAATTTTTATAGGCTTTAAGAAATTTGTATGAGGCGTTCAATCTGAACAGATTATGAAGTAGAAATAATAATGCCGCCAATGGGCTAATCATCAGCGGCATTATGAAATGATTTAAGGATTAATTATCCAAAAGTGCGTTGCCACCAACCTTTGCGCGGGCTGCTCTCACTATCGGACGAATCTTTTTCATCCTTAGTTTCAGCAGCTTTAGGCTTAGTTTCTTTATCCTTAGTTTCTTTAGCCTTAGTTTCTTTAGGTGTAGTTTCTTTGGGTACAGCCTTTTTAGGAGCAGCTTTCGTCGCCTTTTTAGGCTTCTCTGCTGCATCTTCGGTTTTCTTAGTGCGCCGTCTCGGTTTCTTGACCTCTTCTTTTTCGCCATCATCAACAGCAGTTTTAGCCGCTACTTTGCGTCTGGTTTTAGGGGCTGCTTTTTTATCATCCGCTGGCCCAGCATCTAGAGTAGCATCTGAAGCAGTGTCAGCAGTTTCTTGCCCAGCAGTTGCTTCCGCTTTCACCACTTTTTTACGAGGAGCACGTTTGCGCTTAGGTTTTTCATCACCGGCAGCCTCTGTTTTAACAGCCTCTTCCGGCGAGGCATCTGCATCACTATTTTGCGCAGCACTCTTATCTTCGCTGGTTTTTTTGCTGCGTGTACGACGTTTTGGCTTCTCTGTCTCAGAAGGTGACTTTTCATCGCTCTCTAGCTGAGTAGAGCTATCTTCCGTCTTATTATCATTTTGCTCCTGCTTCTCTTCTTGAGTATGAGGCGCATTATTACGTCCGCGTCCACCACGGCGGCCTCTGCGGCGACGATTGCGGCCTTCTTCTTGAGCCTCATCTGTGGTTTCAACATCGTTATTGCTCTCAGCATCATCGGTAATTGGGATGATACGAGCAGCTTTCATTGGTTTTGGCCCAGAGGATGACACAGTCATTTTTGCGCCTTCGACTTCGCCATTGGGCTTTATAGAAACGCGCACATGATAACGTGCTTCAATATCGGCCAATTCAGCGCGCTTATTATTTAGCACATATATGGTTGCTTCTTCGCTAGCCGCCAATTCAATATTGCTGCCTTTTCCGCGTGCGGCTTCATCTTCTATCATGCGCAATGCCGATAGAGCAGATGATGATGATGTGCGCACAAGGCCAGTGCCCTCGCAATGCGGACACTCGCGCGTTGATGCTTCTAAAACACCAGTGCGCAAACGTTGGCGGCTCATTTCCATAAGGCCAAAGCTAGAGATACGGCCCACTTGGATGCGCGCACGATCATTGCGCAATGCATCTTTCATAGCACGCTCAACTTTACGGATATTGCTATGATGGTCCATGTCGATAAAATCGATAACCACTAGGCCCGCCATATCACGCAATCTTAATTGCCGCGCAATTTCACGCGCAGCTTCTAAATTGGTGTTAACCGCAGTCGCCTCGATGCCATGTTCTTTGGTGGATCGACCAGAGTTAATATCAATAGAGACAAGCGCCTCTGTTGGGTTGATGACTATATATCCGCCAGATTTAAGCTGAACGATAGGATGATACATAGCGTTTAATTGATCTTCGACACCATAGCGTTGGAACAATGGAACGGAATCTGTATATTGTTTAAGCTTTTTAACATGGCTTGGCGTCAAAAGCTTCATGAAGTCCTTAGCGGCTTTGAAACCCTCTTCGCCTTCGATATTCACTTCGCTAATGTCACGATTATAAATATCACGTATGGCCCGTTTAATAAGGTCGCTATCGCTATGCACCAGCATAGGGGCCGCGCCCGTTAATGTGCGTTCACGGATTTTGTCCCATAATCGCGCTAGATAATCAAAGTCGCGTCTTATTTCGACTTTGGTTTTAGAAAGACCTGCTGTGCGAATGATACAGCCCATTGAAACGGGCAGGTTCATATCAGCAACGATAGATTTAAGGCGCTTGCGATCAGTGCCGCTGTTAATTTTACGGCTGATACCGCCACCATGGCTGGTGTTGGGCATTAAAACGCAATAACGACCCGCGAGGGATAAATAGCTAGTGAGAGCAGCGCCTTTATTGCCGCGTTCTTCTTTGACCACTTGGACCAATAATACTTGGCGGCGGTGAATAACGTCTTGGATTTTGTAGCGGCGTCGCAGAGCAATTCTCTTTGCGCGAACTTCATCGCTGGGGCGGCGCCCTCTTTGTTGGCGATTGCCGCGCGTATTTTTCTTATCGTTGCGGCCTCTGTTACCACGGCGACGGCGATTGCGAGGCTTATCATCATCATTACCATCAGTGGAAGCGCTATCATCACCATCATCAGTGTTGCTAAAATCTTCATCATCGGTAACAATATTTTCACTGTCATCAACGATCATGGATTTTGTTTTGGTGGTGCGTCTTCTGCGCGGTTTTTTTGGCTTTTCTTCTTCTTCAGCATCATCAGACGCTTTTGCTGCTTCGTCTGATGACTCAGAATCTGCGGATGCTTCGGCTTCTTCGTTCTCTTTGGGTGCTGCTTTTTTGCGTCTCGCTCTGGTGCGTTTGGGCTTGGGTGCTTCTTCTATTTCTTCCTGAGCGCTCTCATTAGCATCGTCATCCGCAGCTTCGAAAGTTTCTACAGCATCATCATTGGCATCATCGCTACTATCATCGTCATCGCTAGGAGTATCTTCTTGAGCGGCAAGCTCATCTTCCGCTTCTTCTTTCTCGCGCAATTCTGCTTCTTCAGCAGCGGCTGCTGCTTCTTCGGCTAGCAATTGCTCACGATCTTCTTTTGGAATTTGATAATAATCGGGATGGATTTCAGAAAAAGCCAAAAAGCCTTGGCGATTGCCACCATAATCTACAAATGCAGCTTGCAACGAGGGTTCAACCCGCGTCACTTTTGCTAAATATATATTACCTTTTATCTGTTTATGTTCTGCTGATTCAAAGTCCAGCTCTTCTATTTTATTCCCTGATACAACTGCGACACGGGTCTCTTCCTTGTGCCGCGCGTCTATTAACATGCGCGTTGTCATTCATTATACTCCGTATAGGATGCAGAAGAGTCGTTGAAAGCTCTGCTTTGCATCCAATATTGTTAAGGCTCGGCGATTTCGAAATCATTTGTATGACCGACCGAGCGTGTTTTTGAAAATTTCGTTTTGAAAATATGTCATCTATATGGGCATGATACGCACCGAATGTGCGATTAATAAATCTTCTTGATGAACTTAGTACAGCTGTCCCTGCGGATAATATGTCTTGGAGATACACACTCTCATCAAGAATATTTCGCAAGGAAATGTTATGCCACATACAGCGTCAACCTGTTAAAAAAGGATGTTTCTCATCCTGTCATTGAAATGACAATCACTATTGCCATTAATCACTGCCTAGCACTGCATGATTATATGGGCAAGGGTTGTAAAAAATAATTGTTAGAAAGGCATTTGATTGAATCTTAAAGCATAAAAACCCAATATTTTAGATAAAAATGCTGTTTTCCAAAATAATCTTATTTTCTCTCTCCAGCTTTTCTGGAGATTTTTATCACTAATGCTCTGTTAACCTTGTCCTGACACTCTGTTTTACCAATTCATCCTTAATAAGAATTTCATCATAACAAAAAGTGAGTGTTTGATGTTAATTTTCTTCTGGACTAATTTACGGCTTTGTGGACATAAGATGAGCATGTTTGCTCTATTGTTATCGGCTTCATTATCAATGACTGCTCCTGCTCAGGCCGCTTCAGTGAAGCATGTTTCAGCTAGCAATGGCATTGTGACAATTACATTTGATGATATTGTGCACAAGGCTTCTGTATTTTCTTTGGCAGGGCCCAATCGCATCGCGCTAGACGTAGAGGGCATAGATAGCCTTGGTTCTGCAAATAGAAATACCGTCCCAGATGACCTTTCCATACGAAGCGTTCGCCTTGGACAATATAATAGCTCAACCGCACGCTTAGTATTTGATTTGGATCGTCCCGCTATTGTTACGGGCGGAAAATTTAGCAGCGATGGCAAGCAATTGCGAATTAATGTCCGCAGTGCAGCTAATGGAGAATTTGCTTCAACATTAGGAAAAGGGCGCAAAATATTCTTGCCACCAGCTAATTTTCGTTCTGCGCCACCGAAAAAAGATTATGCCGCCCGCGCAAGAATTAATAAGAATAGCTCTAAAGGTCCAAAGATTTATGGTCCGAAGGATAGCAGCCTTCCTCTGGTTGTAATTGATGCAGGACATGGTGGCCATGATCCTGGTGCAATCTCTCCGCATGGCGGCATTAGGGAAAAAAATGTCACATTAGCAATTGCCAAAAAAATAAGAGATAGATTGGCATCTACTGGCCGTATCAGAGTAGCACTTACGCGTGAAAATGATAAGTTTCTGGTACTCCAAGATAGATTTGGCATCGCTCGTAAAATGAAGGCTGACTTATTTATCTCAATTCATGCTGATGCTGCGGGCAGCCATGCTGCTAATGGAGCGACGGTTTACACATTATCTGAAGTTGCATCTGATAGAGAAGCGCAAAAATTAGCATCGCGCGAGAATAAGGCTGATATCATTAATGGTATTAACCTTGGCGGGGCCGATGACAATGTATCTTCTATATTGATCGATTTAACGCAGCGCGAGACTATGAATGTGTCTGCTGATTTTGCGAAAATATTATTACGCGAAGCCAAGCCGAACATGCGCTTACGTTCTAATTCTCATCGCTTTGCATCATTTGTGGTTTTAAAAGCACCTGATACGCCTTCAATATTGTTTGAAACTGGATATTTAACAAATAAACAAGATGTTGAATTTCTATCTACTGCAACGGGGCAAAGTAAAATTGCGGACAGCGTTACAAAAGCTATACAAGCCCATTTTTCCAGAAGGCGCTAACAGATACCACTATAAAATAGCGCTGTTATTGTGCCGCTATTAAATTAATAATTACAGCCCTATTGTTGCAAATGTGTAGCAATGGGGCTTAATTTTTCAATATTATACGCTTATCACGCAACAAGAGCTAGACCTGCTTTCTAAAAATGCTAGAGAAGCATATATGGAAGAAGAAGCATCTGAAAATCTTAGTTACCGTCTGACACGCAATGCTGGTGGTATCTGGGTAAAAATACAGAAATTATGGGATAAACGCCTCTTTCGCTGGTTTTGCTATGCGGTGGGTTTGTTTTTACTCGCTTTGCTGATTCTATGGTTGACCGTTGTGCGTAATCTTCCTGATGCAAAAGCTTTGTTGCAATATGAATCGCCGCTACCAACCGTTGTGCGCAACATTGATGGCGAACCTTTTCATAGCTATGCTCGTCAACGCCGCGTTACATTAGCATATGGCGATCTGCCTGATATGCTCGTTAAGGCATATCTCTCTGCTGAGGATAAAACATTTTTCGAACATGGCGGCATTGATTATCCCGGCATTGCTGCGGCATTGCTGCGCAATATTCAAAGCGATGGCAGGCCCGTTGGGGCTTCTACTATTACGCAACAAGTGGCGAAAAACCTTCTTTTGACCAATGAGGTCACTTACACCCGTAAGCTTAAAGAAGCTATGCTAGCATATCGCATTGAATCCTCTTTGAATAAGCAACAGATATTAACGCTCTATCTTAATGAGATATTTCTGGGCCGTAATAGTTATGGCGTGGAAGCTGCATCTCAGTCATATTTTGGCAAAAGTGTCGATCAATTAGAATTGCACGAGGTTGCCTATTTGGCAATTTTGCCCAAAGGTCCAGCAAATTACAGGCCTGAAACCAAAGCAGATAGAGCTATTGAGCGCCGAAATTGGGTGCTTGGCGAAATGCAAGAAAATGGCTGGATATCTGATATACAGCGCCGAAATGCTCAAGCCAAAGCCCTTGGGACTGTACAGAGGCGCGCTGCTGTATATGACCCGATTGGTGATTATTTCGTCGAAGAAATTAGACGCCAACTCATTGAGAATTTTGGTGAGACTAGTGAAACTGGTCCTTACAGCGTCTATAATGGAGGTCTATGGGTGCGATCTTCGCTTCACCCAAGATTCCAAAAACTAACTACCAAAGCCTTGCGCGATGGTTTGATCCGATATGATAGAGGCAAAGGTTGGTCTGGCCCTATCGCAACCATTCCGATGGATGATGGAAAGTGGAAATCACGCCTTGCTTCCTCTGGTTTGGATATTGATTATAGAAATTGGCAAGTCGCTGTGGTGCTGGAACGGGTTAGAAACCGTGCAGAGGTAGGCCTTAAAAACGGCGATACTGGAATTATTTGGGCAGTTCCGAGCAGTATGAAAGTTGGCGATATCATTACCGTTGCTCCTGCTGGCAAAGATACTTATGTTACGCGCTCTATTCCCGGAGTTGGCGGCGGTATGGTCGTACAAGACCCTCGCTCTGGCCGAGTTCTTGCGATGCAGGGCGGATTTGATGCTCGGATTAGCAGCTTTAACCGCGCAACTCAGGCCCAGCGCCAACCTGGCTCTACGATTAAGCCTTTTGTTTATGCGTCTGCACTTGACCAAGGGATGACGCCGACATCAATCATCGTGGATGGACCTTTTTGCGTCTGGCAATCAACGGCGCTTGGCCGTAAATGTTTCCGTAACTTTGGCGGTTCGCGCGGTGCTGGCCCAAAAACAATGCGCTGGGGTTTAGAGCAATCACGCAATCTTATGACTGTTCGTGCTGCCAATGATGCTGGTATGGACAATGTTGCAGATGTATTTAGAGCGATGGATATTGGTGATTATCCGCCATTTCTCGCTTTTGCTCTAGGTGCAGGTGACACAACGGTTATGAAAATGACCAATGCTTATTCTATGCTGGTTAATCATGGCCGTAAATTACAACCAACGCTTATAGATTTTGTTCAAGACCGCCGAGGCAAAGTGATTTGGCCTTCTAAATGGAAGCCCTGCCGCACGTGTAATATGGCTGAATGGGATGGCAAGCCAATGCCGCGTTTCCGTCCTGACGGCAAACAAGTGATGGACCCTGTGACCTCTTATCAAGTTGTTCATATGTTAGAGGGTGTTGTTCAGCGCGGAACGGCAACTTTGCTTAAAGATTTAGGCCGCCCTATATTTGGTAAAACAGGTACGACATCAGGCCCAACTAATGTTTGGTTTGTTGGCGGTGCTCCAAATTTGGTAGCTGGTGTTTATTTGGGTTATGATCAACCCAAAAATATGGGTAGCTATGCCCAAGGTGGCTCGGTTGCTGCGCCTGTATTTAAACAATTTGCACGAGAGGCTTTTGTTGGAATGCCAGCCTTACCATTTGTGGCGCCCAAAGAAGCACGCTTGGTGCGGGTTGACCGTCAATCAGGAAAGCGCGTATTTGGCAGATGGCCCGGAAACGATCTGACAGGCAATGTCATTTGGGAAGCATTTAAACCGCAAACAGAACCAAAGCGCACAATCAGACGAGAAGAAATCGCTGCGCGAACGCCTCGTGCCACCAAAAAGACAAGCACCACTAGAGCGCAACCAAGAGCTAGTCAGCGAAGCGAGCGCCGTGCTGCTGGTACAAAACGCGATGATGACTTTTTACAAGATGAGGGCGGTATCTATTAGCACGCCTTTTAGAGGGCTAACCCTAGTTGATATTGCTAATGCATTTTCATCTGTACTTTTTGCTTATCTAAGCTATCTCACATAAATATAGGTTCATAACGAACATCACGCGGGAGTTTTTATTATGCGCGCCGATGCGCAATCATTTGTCGATAGGATCGAAGCTGCGCTTGATCTGGTTAAATTATCACTGAATTGGGATGTTGCTTTGCGCCGTCTCGATGAATTAAACGCGCGTGTTGAAGACCCAGATTTATGGAATGATCCAAAGGCCGCCGAAGAAGTGATGCGCGAGCGCCGCCGCCTTGAAGGCTCTGTTAATGCTGCCAAAGAAATTCAATCTGAAAAAGAAGGCACGGTTGAGCTTATAGAATTAGCCGAAATGGAAGGCGATGAAGAGCTGGCGATTGAAGGGGTTAAAGATTTAGAAGCTCTTGCCAATCGCGCAGATACGGACAAAGTGCAGGCATTATTATCTGGCGAGGCCGATGGTAATGATTGTTACATAGAAATTCATGCTGGCGCGGGTGGAACGGAGAGCCAAGATTGGGCTGAGATGTTACAACGCATGTATCAGCGTTGGGCCGAAAAGCGCGGTTATAAAGTGTCGATAGTTGATTATCATGCAGGCGATCAAGCAGGGATAAAATCCGCTACTTTGGAAATAAAGGGTGAGAATAGCTATGGCTATTCCAAGACAGAGAGCGGCGTTCACAGGCTTGTTCGTATTTCTCCTTATGATAGTGCAGCAAAGCGCCATACCAGTTTTTCGAGCGTTTGGGTCTATCCCATTATCGATGATAGTATCGAGATTGAGGTTAATGAGAGCGATTTGAAGATTGATACATATCGCGCCTCTGGTTCTGGCGGACAACATGTTAATACCACCGATAGTGCAGTGCGTATTACGCATATTCCCAGCGGCATTGTAGCCGCGAGCCAGAATGATCGCTCGCAACATAAAAACCGCGCAACCGCTATGGGCATGTTAAAATCACGCCTATATGAAGCAGAATTGCAGCGCCGCGAAGCCGAAGCATTGGGCGAATATGAAGCCAAAACCGATATTGGTTGGGGCCATCAAATTAGATCTTATGTTTTGCAGCCCTATCAACAGGTGAAAGATTTGCGCACTGGTGTTGTATCCACAGCGCCCAGTGATGTGTTAGATGGTGACATTGATAATTTCATAGCAGCAGCCCTTGCGCAGCGCGTCACAGGTGAGGCTGTTGATGTTGAGGATGATGTGTAATGAAAGCCATCCCAACGTCATTTACAAAAGCTTCTTTGACAAAAGCCTCGCTTATAACTGCATTGATCGGATCTTTTTTTACGCTTAGTGCTTGTGATCGTTTTGGCCAAGAGGATCAAGCAGATCGTCCTGAATCTGCGCGAGAATTTCCAAGGCCTTATCGCCCTGTTTCCGAAGTGGTCGGTAATAGATTTTGGACCGAAGCAAAGCGCGATGAAGCTGGTGAAGCTGAATTATTAATGGATTGGGCGGATATAGAAGATGGGATGACTGTGGCAGATCTTGGCGCAGGTGAGGGCTATTATACTGTCAGATTATCCAAAAGAGTGGGCAATAAAGGCCGCGTTCTTGCGCAAGATATTGATGCTGATGCGCTAAAGAAATTAGCCACCCGCGTTGGCCGTGAAGAATATAGCAATGTGGCCATTCAAAAGGGCGATGTTGATAATCCAAAATTACCAAAGGGCAGTTTTGATAGGGTATTCATGGTGCATATGTATCATGAAGTGACAGAGCCTTATGCTTTTCTATGGCAGCTATATCCTGCCCTAGCCGAGGGCGGGGAGGTTATCGTTGTGGATCGCGATTATCCAACCGATCAACATGGTATTCCGCCGCGCCTGCTTTTCTGTGAATTTGAAGCTTTGGGCTATACGCTGACAGGCTTTAGTGAACAGCTTAATGTTGGCGGATATTTTGCCAAATTCGAAGCCAATGGAAAGCGGCCAGACCCTGATAAAATTGAAATTTGCAAAGATACGCAATAAATTTTAATTTTCTAAAAGCTAATGTTTGACAGTCTCTCATTGTGGTGTAACCTCGCCATAAGGAGACTATAGATGGTGGCAGGCAAAAACGGTATCGAAGATGGATTTGGCGCAATTAAAGATGCTACTACGGCACTGGGCCCACTAACAGGCTTAGCCCGTGAGGATTTTGTCGGAGCTGTTGCTTTATTATTGCGTCAAACTGCTACTAATCCTGATAAAAATTTCAAAGCAATGCAAAGCTTTTCCGAAGATTTGGTCAAGATAATGACGGGCAAATCTGATCTTGCGCCCCATGCCAAAGACAAAAGATTTATGGACCCTGCTTGGATGTTCAATCCATTCTACAAAGCTGGTGCACAATATTATTTAGCCGTACAAAAAGGCATAAAAAATTGGGTCGAAGATTTAGATTTGGACGATTTAGAGCGCGATCGCGCCAATTTTATCTCTACTATTATCATTGATGCATTGGCCCCAACCAACACTATTGCGGGTAATCCTATTGTCCAAAAAAGGCTGATTGATAGCGGCGGTATGTCCTTAATCAAAGGACTGAAAAATGCCTATGATGATATTGTCAATAATGACATGATGGTATCACAGGTTGATAAAACGCCCT
The DNA here is from genome assembly GCA_947492905.1 of uncultured Sphingorhabdus sp. Classification (GTDB taxonomy): domain Bacteria; phylum Pseudomonadota; class Alphaproteobacteria; order Sphingomonadales; family Sphingomonadaceae; genus Sphingorhabdus_B. Next base: position 1,515,374 of record CANLOL010000001.1, read on the forward strand.
TTAAAGTTGGTGAAAATCTAGCAACGACAGAAGGCAATGTCGTTTACCGTGACGAGATGATGGAAGTCATTCAATATCAAAATACATTGGATGAAGTGCATTCTATTCCGCAACTCACAATTCCGCCGCAAATCAACAAAATGTATATCAATGATTTAACGCCAGAAAAAAGTATCATTCAATTGCAATTGCGCAGCGGCATTCAACCCTTTGTGATTAGCTGGCGTAACCCAAAAGAAGAAAATGGTATTTGGGGCATGGCAGATTATGTCAATGGTTGCATCAAAGCATTAGAAGTTGTCTCGGAAATAACGGGATCAAAAACAGTTAATGTCTCTGGCGCATGTTCGGGCGGACAGACAATGTCGATCATGCTGTCCAAATTGGCCGCTGAAAAGTCCAAGCTGATTGGATGTATCACCATGATGGTATGTGTGCTTGAACCGCGCGATGGTGATATAGAAGCTGCTTCAATGATGTCCGATAATGGTGTGGCATTGGCAAAGCAACGTGCTGCTAAAAAAGGCATAGTTAAGGGCAGCGATTTGGCCCGCGGATTTGCGTGGTTGCGCCCCAATGATTTAATCTGGAATTATGTGATTAACAATTATCTGCTTGGTAATGACCCACCAGCTTTTGATATATTATTCTGGAATAGCGATGCTACCAATTTATCGGGTAGCTTATTAGGTGATTTCCTTGATATTTTTGAGGCTAATGCTTTTGCAGAGCCCGGTAAATATGATATTTTGGAGCATCAAGTTGATCTTACCAAAGTAAAGAATGACATGTTCATTTTGGGCGGCACTACCGATCATATTACGCCATGGAAAGCCTGTTATCGCTCCACACAATTATTCGGTGGCAGCAATATCCAATTTGTGCTGAGCCAAGCTGGACATATGCAAGCGATATTGAACCCGCCTGGAAACCCGAAAGCGAAATATTTCCGCAATAATGCTAAAAAACCGCCTAAAGATGTTGAAAAATGGATGGCAGGTGCAGAGGAAGTTAAGGGCAGTTGGTGGCCATATTGGATAGAATGGTTGAGCGAGCGGGCTGGGAAAAAAATCAAACCACCCAAAGCATTAGGCAGTAAAACATATCCAGCCTTAGAAGCTGCACCTGGCCTATATGTGCATGAATGATAGCACCAGACTGTAATCTTTTGTCTGAAAAACACGTATTATAGATATATTGCCCACTTTATTGAGAGAAATTATGACCAAAACAACGAAAGCCTCTAAAGGCGCTAAGGGCAAAGCTTCGAAAGCAGATAAATCAGCTGCGCCAATTTATACGATGGAAACTATTGATGGCCGCACATTGCGCGTGGCCAGATGGCTGAACGGCAAGGGTGATAAAACGTCAATCCTATTCTTCAATGGTATAGGCGCGAATATAGAAGCCATTGCTCCTTTTGCCGAGATGTTATCAGATCGTGATTTCATAACATTTGATATGCCCGGAGTAGGGGAATCACCCGATCCAATCATTCCTTATAATGCCATTATGATGGCGCGCATCGCTAATATGATTTTGGATAAATTTGATTTTGATAATGTTGATGTTTTGGGCGTCAGTTGGGGCGGTGCGATGGCACAGCAATTTGCTCTGCAATATGGCAAGCGAGTTAATAATCTTATTTTAATCGCCACAAGCGCAGGTATGATTATGATGCCGGGCAATCCAAAAGCCCTTGTGAAAATGGCTGATCCTAGACGTTATATTGATCCAGAATTTATGAGCAAACATTTCATAACCCTCTATGGCGGCAGCGATGATGGCAAAGGTGATCATATTTCGCGCGTGAAGCCTCCTTCTAAAATGGGATATTTTTATCAATTGGGCGCTATGATGGGGTGGACCAGCGCACCATTTTTACCATTTATGAAAATTCCGACGCTCATCATGATGGGCGGAGATGACCAGATAGTGCCTGTATCAAATGGCCAATTTCTTGAATTTCTTATCCCAAATAGCGAATTATTTGTCATCGCAGATGGTGGGCATTTGTTCATGCTCAGCCATGCAGAGGAAAGCATTAAAAAGATAAAATCATTTTTGTCCCAAGAATATATGAGTAAAAAAGCCGCATGAATACAGCATTAAAAGCCTTATATTTAATACCCGCAAGCTTGTTGCTCACCACTGTGCATAGCCTTGCTCCAGCTCAAGCGCAGAATGAAACAACCTCTGATGCGTCACTATTATTGGTTGGGAATAAAGGCGAGGATAGCCTTAGCTTTATTAATCTGAAAACAGGTCGAGAAATTTCCCGCCGCAATACAGGCAAGAACCCGCATGAAATTGCGCTTTCTCCGAATAGGCAGCAAGTTGCTGTAGTGTCTTATGGTGAGAGTAATATCGATATATTCGATGTGAAAAGCAGAGAGATTGTCGAAAAAATTGATTTGGCCGGCAATAGTAATCCGCATGGTCTGGTCTGGCTGTCCGATGATCGGATAATTGCAACAACTGAGGGCAGCGATAGTATCATCATCTTGTCAGCAGCCAATGAAGGCAAAAGGCAATTAACCTCTATCCCAACAGGCCAAAAAGGCAGCCATATGGTAGCAGTCGATACATTGGGGAAATTTGCATATGTTGCCAATCTACAATCGGCCAGCGTTACCAAAATTGATCTGATGAAACAGGAAAAAATCATCGATGTGGCCACTGGTGCTGGAACCGAAGGTATCGCTCTGACACCCGATGGCAAAGAGCTATATGTATCGGCGCGCGGTGATAATAGCGTCGCTATATTAGATGCTCAGACTATGAAATTGATTAAACGTATCGAAGTTGGGCGTTTCCCATTGCGCGTTATCATCAGTCCTGATGGCAAATATGCCGTTACCTCTAACCTGCAAGATGGCAGCTTAAGCGTGATTGATACCGCCACGCGCCAAGTGGTGCGCACTATTAAAGTCAGCGGACAGCAAGGCACGCAGCAAGTCACGATATTATTCTCTGAGGATGGGAAATATATTTATGCTGCGGAAACAGGGATTAACCGCATCGCCGAAATCGATTTTGAAAAAGGTGAAATTGTCGGCAGACTGCCTGCGGGTGAAGATGGTGATGGATTAGCGATTATTCGATAATATCTGCTTGATATTGCACGCATTATTGACCGACTAATCAATATCATTCGGCGGTCGTTTTGCATAAAGCTGATGCTATTTTCTTTATATAATAATCATTTGGCTATTTCTGTTAAAAAAGCCTCTTTTCTTTTCATATCATTGCGCTAGCATATCCAAAAGCAGGGGAGAGAGAACCATGCGGCATATTGCGATTATCGGCTCAGGGCCCGCAGGATATTATACGGCAGAAGCCGCGCAAAAGAAATTTGGAGATGATGTTGCAATAGACATTATCGATCGCTTGCCCGTTCCATTTGGCCTAATCCGCTTTGGCGTTGCGCCTGACCATCAATCTATAAAGGCAGTATCGCGCCGCTATGAAAAGGTAGCACTGACCGATAATGTCCGTTTTGTAGGCAATGTCAGTGTCGGCAAAGATGTTTCCATCGAAGAATTACAGGGATTATATGATGCGGTTGTGCTGGCAACGGGAGCACCCAATGATCGTGAACTCACTATCGATGGTGCAGATCTAGCAGGTGTATATGGCAGTGCCGCTTTTGTTGGTTGGTATAATGGGCATCCTGATTTCAAAGACCTAAACCCGCCGCTTGATGGACGCGATGTCGTGGTGATTGGTAATGGGAATGTGGCGCTAGATGTTGCGCGTATATTATCCAAAACACGCAGCGAATTTGAAGGCAGCGACATTGTTGCGCATGCTCTTGATAATATTGCATCATCAAAGATAGAGAATATCACATTTTTGGGACGACGCGGCCCGCATCAAATAGCAATGACGCCCAAGGAATTAGGGGAGTTAGGGCGATTGGAAAATGCGTGCCCGCGCGTCGATATGGCCGATTTCCCTGATGAGGGAGATGATGCCATGTTAGAGCCGGGTATGCGCAAAGCGGTTATGTTGCTGCGTGAATTTGGTGCTATTCCTGAATCCTATCGTGCTGATAAAAAAGTGGATATAGAGTTTGATTTTTTTGCTTCGCCAATTTCTATCAATGGTGATGGTAAAGTAGAAAGTGTCACAGTAGAAAAAACGATGCTTGATAAAGATTTACGCAGCCAAGGCACAGGTGAAACTTATGATATAAAGGCATCGCTGGTGATTAGCTGCATTGGTTATCAAACTCCGCCAATTGAGGGCGTGCCTTATGAGCATGGACGCGGAAGATTTGCTAGCGACCAAGGGCGCATATTACCGGGCCTTTATTGCGTTGGATGGGCGCGGCGCGGGCCAAGCGGTACGATTGGGACGAACCGTCCTGATGGTTATGCAATAGTTGATTTACTGGCCGAAGATATTGGCAATGGCAAAGGCAAATCTGGCCGTGAAGGGTTGGATGCAGTGATGGCTTCGCGCGCTGTCGATGTTGTGACTTTCAGAGACTGGAAAAAGATTGAAGAAGCTGAACATGCCAATGCGCGCGATGGTTCTCCGCGTGAGAAATTTGTCGATATAGAGGCGATGATAGCAGCTAGTCAAAATTAGATTTACTATATATTTCAATAATTTCCGTTACAAATGATTCTACTTTAATCATACCATTAAATCTGTTAGCATCATTGCTAGGAGAGATTATATGCATGATATGGTGATACGCGGCGGCACAATAGTAGATGGCAGCGGAGAGGCGGCCTATACTGGGGATGTAGCAATTGATGGCGGGGTAATTTCTGCAGTGGGCGTCGTTAATGGTGCTGGCAAAGAAGAAATTGACGCAAGCGGTAAAGTTGTAACCCCCGGATTTGTTGACATTCACACCCATTATGATGGCCAAGCCACTTGGGATCAAGAAATGGCCCCATCAAGCTGGCATGGCGTTACCACTGTTGTGATGGGCAATTGCGGCGTAGGATTTGCCCCTGCCAAGAAAGACAAACATGATTGGCTTATCGGCTTGATGGAAGGGGTTGAGGATATCCCTGGTACCGCATTGGCCGAAGGTATGAAATGGAATTGGGAGACATTCCCCGAATATATGGATGCTTTGGAGGAATTACCGCGCACAGTGGATGTAGCAACCCATGTTCCGCATGGAGCAGTGCGCGCCTATGTGCTGGGTGATCGCGAAAAGCCGGGCGCCGTGCCAACGCAACAAGATGTCGATGAAATGTCACAAATTGTCGAGGAAGGATTGCGTTCTGGTGCATTGGGATTTTCCACATCGCGCACAACTTTGCATCGCAGCATCGATGGCGAATTGGTGCCGGGTACGACCGCCACCAAAGACGAATTAATGGGCATCGGCAGAGCGATGGGCCGTGTTGGATATGGCGTGTTTGAAATGGCATCCGATTTGAATCGCGAATGGAAAGAATTTGACTGGATGGGTGATCTTAGCCGTGAAACGGGTATGCCCGTTACATTTGCTGCGCTGCAATCCATCGCCAAAGATATACCGCTTGATGAACAAATTTCCCAAATGCGCGCCCAAAATGATAATGGCGCCAATATTGTTGCGCAGATTGCACTGCGCGGCAATGGTATCATCATGACATGGCAGGGGACAGTGCATCCCTTCATTCGTAAACCAGGTTGGATTGCGATGGAGGAATTAAGCTGGGATGAAAAATATGCCAAGCTATGCGATCCCGCGTTCAAAGCGCAATTAATTGCCGAGGAAAGCTTGCCCGCAGAACAGGTTGATATGGCTCCGATCCAATTCATTATTACCAATGGTTGGGCGATGCAATATCAAATGGATGATGGGTTTAATTATGAACCGACAACAGAGGAATCCATTAATTCACGGGCGAATGTTGCGTGCGTGCTGCCGCCTGAATATGCGTATGATTTGCTGATGAGCGATAATGGCAAGGGCCTGATTTATCTGCCTATCCTGAATTATGTCGATGGTAATTTAGATTTCTTGCACCCGCTTCAACATGCGGATGATTGCGTTAATTCGCTCTCTGATGGCGGGGCGCATTGCGGTACGATATGCGATGCGGCTAGCCCGACATTCATGCTAGAGCATTGGGTGAAAGGACGCGCGCGCGGAACAATCAGCATTGAAAATGCGATTAAACGTCAATGCTATGATACAGCGCGGCTCTATGGTCTGAATGATCGTGGATTGCTGAAAACGGGTTATTTGGCCGATGTGAATATTATTGATATGGATAATATCAAGCTGCAAAAACCATGGTTAGCCTTTGATCTTCCTGCGGGCGGCAAGCGCTTGCTGCAAAAGGCTGATGGCTATGACATGACGATCAAATCAGGGCGGGTGACGTTCAAAAATGGCGTGATGCAAGGCCCAACGCCGGGCGGCCTTATCCGTGGTCCGCAACATGTCGAAATGATGGAGGCTGCTGAGTAGGATATAAATGATTAATTGAGTCCTTCTCCTATGAACTAAGAGATTTGGATTCATACTCTTTGACCTTCTCCCTAGAGGGAGAAGGATAGAGAGGCTTATCTTTAGATTAGCCGAAATTGGATGAGGGTGGTCATAGGGCCATAGGATAGTTTTTCTAATGAAATTTTGAAACCCTCACCCAGCTATCGCTAGGCTTCGCCAAGCTTTCGCATCCCTCTCCCTAAAAGGGCGAGGGTTTATTCAGATTAATATAATATTGAGTGATTAGCCAATAGTGTATTGCCAATTCCTAAACCCTCATAGGCATCAATACGTAAAGCGCAGTTGATTTGCTATCTTCGCGGATGAGCGTCGGCGCACTAGCATCGGCCAAGTGCAGCTCCACTTCATCGCTATCGATTTCTGCCAATATTTCCATCAAGTAACGCGCATTAAAGCCAATCTCGAAAGTGTCATCTTTATAAGCACCAATGACTTCTTCTTGCGCTGTACCATTTTCGGGTGATGTCACGGATAATGTGATTTTATCTTCGCCCAAGGCCATTTTAACGGCGCGGGTGCGCTCTGTGGCGATGGTGGCCACACGGTCAACGCCTTGTGAAAATGCTTTTGGATCAATTTTGAGCAATTTGTCATTACCCGTTGGAATCACGCGATTATAATCGGGGAATGTGCCATCGATTAATTTTGATGTCAGAATAGCGCTTTCCATTGTGAAGCGAATTTTGCTGGCAGAGAGGTCAACTTGAACAGGATTATCACCATTTTCATCGAGCAATTTGCGAATTTCCGCAACGCATTTGCGCGGAATGATGATGTCGGGCATGCCATTGGCGCCTTCGGGCTGCGGCAATGTAACGCGCGCTAGGCGGTGACCATCGGTAGCTGCTGCTTTTAATACGGGCGTATCTTCGTCGGTCACATGCAAGAATATACCGTTGAGATAATAGCGTGTTTCCTCGGTAGAAATTGCGAATTTGGTTTTATCAATGATTTGGATCAATGAAGAGGCAGGCAGTTCAAAGCTGGTTGGTAATTCACCTGCGGCAATGATTGGGAAATCATCGCGCGGTAATGTTGCCAACGAAAATCGTGCGCGCCCAGCATTCACGGCCATGCGGCCATCTTCGGCGTTCAATTGGACTTCGCTGCCATCGGGCAATTTGCGGGCTATCTCAAACAATGTGTGGGCGGATACTGTGGTTGATCCTGCGCTTTCTACTTTGGCGCTAACCGTATCGACAATTTGCAAATCTAGATCGGTTGCGGTGAGTTTTAGCGACCCTGTATCGCTTGCTTCGATCAACACATTTGACAAAATTGGAATAGTGTTGCGGCGTTCCACCACGGACTGAACATGGCTCAGACTTTTTAACAGTGTTGCGCGTTCGATAGTTACTTTCATAGTCGAAATTCTTTCCCATCCATTGCGCCGTAGCAGTGGCGCATAAAGTTCATGCTATAATAACTTGCAAAATACCAATTCTTCCTTACCAACTCTGTGATTAAGGGCAAGTCGATAGCCTGTGTTTTTGGTTAAAATCTGTGGAAGAAATGAATAAATTGACTATTTCAACGCATAATAGACGTCTTTTTATCGCTCGGCATGGGGAAACTGTCTTTAATAAGGTTGGCCGTATGCAAGGGATGACGGCGCATACGCCACTGACTTGGGATGGTTGTGTGCAAGCCACCACGATGGGCCGCGCGCTTGCTAGCTATATTTCAAATAATGGGCAAATTTCAGAGGATAGCGCTCTATCTTTGGTGGCATCACCATCGGGGCGCACGTTACAGACTTTGGCGCTGATAACGGAACAGACAGGCCATGATTGGCACAGCCATACTGTTGATAATAGGCTACGCGAGATTGATATTGGCGATTGGGAAGGAAGATTTTACACCGATGTCGTAGAAGAATTTGGCGATTTCGTGGATAGAGAAAATCATCTGTTCAATCGTGTTGCTCCTGGTGGTGAAAATTACGCACAAATTGCTACGCGTATGCGCGAATGGATAGACGACCAATTGTTTGAGAATGATATGTTGATTATCACTCATGGTATGAGCGCCCGTGTCTTGCGCGGTGTATTATGTGATTTAGAGCCGCTTGAGGGCTATGATGCGCCTATTGCGCCAACGCTCTCGCAAGGCTCTATGGTGATGATCTGTGATGGCAAAGAAGAGCTGATAATAAGCGGCGACGGTAGCGAAGAGAAAGCCTAAGGTTAGAGAATGAAGCGCAAAAAAATCTTTATCATGATGAGTGCATTGTTGGCGATGCTGTTGCCCGCAATGGCCCATGCAAAAGATTTGGTGAATATATTTTCGGGTTGGGCGGTTTTTTCTGAAAATGATAGCGGCGCAAAACATTGCTATGCAATCGCGCAGCCAACAGAGCTGGTGGGCCGAGATAGTTTGAAAGGCAATTCAGCATTCATCATTGGGTTTTGGCCAGAGCGCTCGCAAAATTATCAAATCTATGTGCGCTTTTCCCGTGAACGTTCTAGCAATAGCGTTGTAACATTATCCGCTGGCGGCCGCCGTTTTAGGCTGGATGGCAATCGGGTAGAGGCTTGGGCAAAAGATAAACGCATGGATATGGCAATAATAGCGGCTCTGCGCAGCAGTGCATCAATGAGCATTGAATCGATTGGCCGTGATGGACGCGCTATTGTGGATGCTTATAAATTGCGCGGAGCGGCCACGGCTATTGATAGCGCGGCTCTTGCTTGTAAAATATGAATGCAGCGCTAGGACAGCATATTATCTCTAATCTCTGGTAATTCTATTTTACTACCGCTATGGCGCAATTATGCAGATACCAGGCCAAATAGACCCCGTTCCTATCCCAAGAGATATTACCCCGCGTGATGACGGGCGGATAGACTTATTGGGCCTTAGCCAAATGCAAATTAGGGATATTTTGCTAGAGGCAGAACTGCCAGAAAAACAAGCAAAATTGCGCTCTAAGCAATTGTTTCATTGGATATATCATCGCGGTGCTGTCGATTTTGATGTGATGACTGATATATCCAAGGCGATGCGTCCTTGGATGAAAGAACGTTTCATCATCGGGCGTCCGCAAATTATTGATGCGCCAATTTCATCGGATGGTACACGCAAATGGTTGCTGCGCAGCGATGATGGTCAAGATTATGAAATGGTCTTCATACCCGATGCAGATCGCGGTACATTATGCGTATCGAGCCAAGTGGGATGCACGCTCAATTGCCGTTTTTGCCATACGGGAACAATGCGTTTGGTGCGCAATTTAACGCCCGGTGAAATTGTTGGGCAAGTAATGCTCGCGCGCGATGCTCTGGGCGAGTGGCCCAAGGGCAATATGCACATAGAAGATGATCAATATGAGGATGAGGATTCAGGCTATCAACGCAGCGATGGCCGTATGCTAACCAATATTGTGATGATGGGGATGGGCGAACCGCTCTATAATTTCGATAATGTGCGCGATGCACTGAGCGTAGTGATGGACAGCGGCGGCCTTGCACTATCCAAACGCCGTATCACCCTATCCACCAGCGGTGTTGTCCCTAAAATGGCGCAAGCTGGGGCGGAAATAGGGGTTAATCTGGCGGTTTCACTACATGCTACCAATAAAGAAGTGCGCGATGAGATTGTCCCGATAAACCGTAAATATGGTATAGAGGAATTGCTTGAGGCCTGCGCCAATTACCCCGGTGCCAATAATGCGCGGCGCATTACATTTGAATATGTGATGCTCAAAGATAAAAATGATAGCGACGCAGATGCGCATGAATTGGTGCGATTGCTTAAATATTATAATCTGCCCGCTAAGGTAAATCTGATTCCGTTTAATCCTTGGCCCGGTTCCATTTATGAATGTAGCGACCCTCAGCGTATTAGAGCATTTAGCAATATCATTTTCGAAGCAGGTATTAGCGCGCCGATACGAACGCCGCGCGGACGCGATATTATGGCGGCTTGCGGACAACTAAAATCAGCTAGCGAAAAGAAAAGCAGGGCTGAATTAGATCGTCTGGCAGAAGAGAAACAAGCGGCACTAGAAACTGAAATTTGATTATTAATATTTTATTGCGTAACTAAAATGCAATTTTATGTGAAAAGACAATCGATATATTAAATTATTAAGGAAGATATTTTGGCACTTTTGGATAGAATTTTAAACGGACGTATTCATAAAGGTACAATTACAGTTAATCGACCTGATGGTAGTTCGGTCTCCTATGGTGAACCAACCGATGGATGGCCCGAAGTTGTTTTGCATATCCACAAAAGCAATGCTGAACGCCGCATATTGACCAACCCGCGCCTTGGTCTAGCCGAGACGTTTATGGACGGCAGCGTGAGTATTGAAAATGAAGATATTATGGGATTGGTTGATTTGGTTCGCCGCAATAATATCTGGGAAGTTGGTGGTGAAATTGGTGATCCGCAGCCTGTAAAAGATTTTTTCAGAATGTTGATGAAGCCATTTCATCAGCTAAATTCGCTTGCCAATTCGCGCTCTAATGTGGCGCATCATTATGATTTATCGAATGATTTTTACAAAAGCTGGCTTGATGAAGATATGCAATATAGCTGTGCTTATTGGCCCGATGCAGATGTGAGCAATGATGGACCTGCGCTATCAAAAATGACTCTCGAAGAAGCACAAATTGCTAAAAAAGCGCATATTGCTGCTAAATTAAACTTAAAACCGGGTAATAAAGTGTTGGATATTGGCTGTGGCTGGGGCGGTATGGCGCTCTATATTGCTAGCGTTGCCGATGTCACTGTTCATGGTATTACGTTAAGCGTCGAACAACATGCTTTGGCGGTTGAACGGGCGCAGAAATTAGGCTTGTCTGATCGCGTTACTTTTGAGCTTGTCGATTACCGCGATCATGCAATACGCGAAGTTCAAACTTATGATCGTATTGTTTCCGTTGGTATGTTTGAACATGTTGGTGTTCCGCAATTTGAAACATTTTTCCGCGCAGTATCAAACTTAATGAAGGATGATGGAGTGGCGTTAATCCACACCATTGGCCGTCTTGGCGTTCCAGGGTCAACTGATGCCTTCACGCGCAAATATATTTTTCCCGGCGGATATATTCCTGCGCTTTCAGAGACCATTGATAAAAGCGAAAAGGTAAAATTAATCGCGAGCGATATTGAAAATTGGCGCATCCATTATGCGCCAACGCTGCGCGAATGGGACAAGCGCGTTAGAGCGCGCCGCGATGAAATTATCGCGCAATATGATGAAACATTTTACCGCATGTGGATATTCTATTTGGCGGGAGCTACTGCTGCTTTTGAATCGGGTCAGATGAATAATTATCAAATCCAATATATTCGCAATCGCCGCGCATTACCGCTGCACAGAAATTATATTGCTGAAAATGAAACAGCTTATTTGAAAAAGACTATGGGCAAATAATATAGGCGTTGAGAGGCCTAGATAAAGAGCGCCACCGATTGCATAGCCTTCATAACGGCTTTTCCATCGCTGTTCCAAACCGTCATGTCTTGGCTGCTTGCACCGTGGCTTGCATGATGTGTCTTTGAGTCCAAAAACCACCATCCATTTTCGGTTTGTGGTTCATCGGACAGCATATTGATATGCCAATTCATTGACGAGACCATAGCTTGTTCCTCGAATAGCCCCATAACAGAGGGGGGCAGGGCATCGCCAATGCACATAAGCTCGGCAAAGGGGTTCAACCCATCGCGCTGCCTTAGGCGGTGCCAATTGGCAAGACGCGGTTCGCCTGATCCTAATGTTAGGCGTTTGTCGGGATAATCGAGATGATAGGTGAAAAATTCAGGCGGCCCGCTGCGCGTTTCGCCATCTTTTGGGATTGGCGGGAAATCAGCTTTGGGCATATCGATAAAATCAATTTTGCTTTCGCGTCTTTTCACGAACAAAAAAGTGCAGCTGAGTGAAACCGTGTCGCCCGACATAATCTCGCTCTTGATAAAGGCAGCGTTGCGGCCACGGCGCAAGAGCTGTGTTTTTATCTGTACATCACCTGCGACAGGGCCTGCAAAAGCGATTTGCGCAGATTGTAGCGGCGGTAAATCATCTTCGCTCAAAGCCGCCGCTTGATAGGCCAATGCGGTGCTTAATCCGCCAAATGCTGTGCGGCCTTGATGCCATGTGGTATCAATGGTTATGCGATGGATATTATCGTCATTAGGGCTAATTTGCGCGAGCGTATCGGATAGGTTCATGACCGCATGTTAGCCGTCAAATTCCATATTTCAAATGGTAAGATTATGTTTTTTCAAAAGCTTTGTAATCCGTAGCGGAAAGATGCTTTGAATATATGCTTGCTAATTATGAGGAATGGTGGGCCCAGCACGCGCAAGCGTGAATATTATTTCTGTACATTAAGCGAACGAAGTGAGAATGGTGGGCCCAGCACGCGCAAGCGTGTATATTATTTCTGTCCCTCATGCGAACGAAGTGAGAATGGTGGGCGTAGAGAGAGTTGAACTCCCGACCCCTACAATGTCAATGTAGTGCTCTACCACTGAGCTATACGCCCATTCCAAGGCTTATTGCGTCCGTCTATCGCTGCATGTTTGATTTTGCAAGAATAAAGCGGAGAAAATATATTAATTAAGGCCGCTAGCGCTTTCTGGGGTGAACATACGTTCAACTTCTAGGACCAAGTCTCGCAAGTGGAATGGTTTGGAAAGGACTTTTGCTTGTGGTGCGGCATCGCCAGCGCGCAGAGCTACGCCAGAAAAACCAGTAATGAACATGACTTTGGTTTGCGGCGATACTTTGCTGCAATGACGCGCCAATTCGATACCATCCATTTCGGGCATCACAATATCGGTGAGGAGCAAATCATAATCATTTTCATCCAACAAAGGTGCGGCTTTTGAACCACAATTGACAGAAGTTACTTCATAGCCAGATTTCTCAAGCGCACGCTTTAGATATTCACGCATTGCGTCTTCATCTTCTGCCAATAATATATGAATCATTCTCAACACCTTTTGGTTCAACACTATTTGAATTAATGATAACCCAAGACAGCGTAATATTCGATACTGTTAACCCTTTACAGTAGAGGTATAAAAATATGGTAAAACCGCGGGACTTTGTATGAAAATTTTACTTTTACATAACTATTGCGCATATTTTCATTATCGATATCAAGGATAGAGGATTGATTCTTGCTATTTATTTGAGAGTATAGCCTTTGCATAATGATGCATCTTTTAATGATAATTTTATCAGCTATGGCTGCTCTGACCCTAGCGTCCCACTATTATTAGCAACACCGCACGCGGGCAGGGACTATCCAGCAGAATTGATGCAGCAGATCAGAATCGCATCAGATCAATTGCTGCGTCTCGAAGATCGCTATGTCGATATTTTGGTAAAGGAATGCGCGGCAAACCATATCCCAACCATGATAGCGCGCGCACCCAGAGCCCTTATTGATCTGAATCGCAGCGAAGATGAAATTGATGCTGATATGATTATTGGCCTTGATTGGAATGAAGTGGCGCATCCGAGTATGAAGACGCGCGGCGGATTAGGGTTAATCCCAAGACGGCTTAGCGGCGTTGGGGAAATATGGAGAAACCCTATCCCCAAAACTATAGTGCAGCAGCGTATTACCAGCATTCATCAACCATATCATGATTATATTGGATGGGTGATGGACAAGATGGTGCAAAAATTTGGTGTCGCGGTGTTGATCGATGTTCATTCTATGCCGCCGCTTAAGAATGACTTTGATAAAAAGGCCGCGCAATGGGTTATTGGCGATAGATATGGAGCGAGTGCTGAGAATATATATTCTGACCTGATAACCAGCTATTTGAAACAAGAAGGCTATGATGTTGCGCTTAATTCCCCTTATTCGGGAGGCTATATTTTAGAGCGGCATGGCAACCCGAAGAGAGGGAAACATGCTCTGCAAATCGAAATAGATCGCAATCTTTATCTTGATAAGGATAATAGAGAGCCAATCGAAGATCATAAAAAAATATCAGATATAATCAACCATATAGTCGCTATGATTATTGGAAATATTAATCCAATGGTTGAAGCTGCTGAGTGATTAAGGGATTTTGCTGAGCAAATCTCTAGCTTCTGGATTATTGGGATTAATGGCCAAGCTGCGGTTTAATCGAGAGCGCGCTACTGACATTTCCCCCAATTCAAAGGCAATTTTACCCGCCAAAAATACAGCGGGGCCGAAATTATCCAAACCAGTATTGGAATCCTGTAATATTTCTTTCGCAGCGACATTCTCACCCGTCATATTCAAATAGCGGGCTTTGATAAATTTTGTCAGAGGCAATGACGCATTGAGCCTTTCCGCGCTTTCCAGATGGGTTTTCGCACTATCAAGATCATTTTTATCCATTGCAATGCCGGCTAAATTTATCACAGGTATTGGGTTGTCAGGAAAAGCTTCCGCACCGCGCTCATAATAGGTTTGGGCTTGATCAATTTTATTGATGCGAAGACTTGCTCTTCCGCCCAAATCTAAAGCATCATAATTTTGTTCATCAAACCCTAGGGATTTATCAGCAAATTCGAGCGCCAATGGGTTATTACCTTTTTCTAGATGATAAATACCCGCCAAAGATAATAAATCGCTATTATCAGGATGTTTTTCGAGCGCAGTTTTTACATCTTCATAGCCTTCTTCATAGGCATTGGTTGCAAATTTTGCCCAAATTACCATGCGCCAATCTTGCGGTGTAAATGTTGAAGGTTCAATATCTCTATAGAGAGCCAATGCATCAATGCCGCGCCCTTTTAGGATTAGAGCCTGCGCATTTAGGGCCTTAATATCTTCAAAATCAGCAGGTAATTTTGCAAGAGCCGTTTGCGCGCTATCACCATCTCCTAGCTCTAACATCACCTTTGCATAAAGTGCATTTGCGTCCTGATTTGCGGGGTCTTCGCGCAATAGATTGAGTAAAAAAATTCGTGCTTCTTGGAAGCTATTTTCTTCAAAAGCAGATTGTGCTTCGCCGATATTATCCACTTGATCATCATTACAAGCCGAGACACCCATCATTGTTATCAGCATGGGGAATAAGAGATTTTTGTAAGTCTTCATAATAGGTTTAGCCAAAAAAAAGATGTGATAATTTTCATTACCACATCTTCTATCTATTTGCTTATATTAATCAATTAAGATTTTGCAGCTTCTTCAATCTCTGAAGGAACAGGTGCTTTGCCTTGTGCAGATTGCATAGCGAATAATTCACGCATCAATTGCAAAGAAAATAGGTGCGCATATAGCAATGGTAGCATGCCATTTTGATTTAATTTACGAACTTCATCACCGCGCATATCGCGTAATTTATTCTCATCAATCATTTTGAAACCACGATATACAAATGGCTTCTCTGCGCCATCTTGTTGAATAGAAACTTCGCCTTCCATCAACAAATCAGCTTCATTGAGCAATTTCATAAATTCTTGTGTGCGTGCACCGGCTTGTTCAAAATCTTCACAGAATTGAAGAATACGATTGGTAGCTTCGGTTGGCTTATCATCTTCGAATAAAGCTTCGCCTTCTTCTGATTCACCAATTGCATCTGCTGATGGATCAAAGCAAAGTGACAATTCTGTGCTATCAGGATTTAATTTCGCTAGGATGAAAGGATAACGGCGGACATAAGCAGGAACATAATTATTAGCAGTGAAATGACCTTCTTCATTCATAAAAACATTCACGCCTTCGTTCATACCCATCAATGCTAGAGGAACACTATTCTCGCCCGCAGAAAATACGATGGGGTAGAAACGACCCGCTGAAATAAATTCATCAACTGTTACTGGAACAGCATGCTGATCTTTTAGGAAATTAGCATTATCTAAGCCCTTTGATTTCCAGTCGCCATGCTCCTTGCTATTGAGGGGCATTAGATCGTTGTAAAAAAGAGGTAAATTTTGCTTACTAGGGGCGGTTGCCATTACTGTAACTCCGAAATTAGAATAATATTGCGATTCCCTTAGAGACTGCTGTGCAATCATGCAAGTAATAGTGAAGCGAAGAAGCTATAAGCTATAAATCAATCGAGCGTTATTAACTTTCCTGGGTTCATAATATTCTTAGGATCAAATGATTTTTTAATGGCACGCAGCGCAAATAAACGGGCTTCGCTGGAAACGCGCTCTAATTCGCTTAATTTGGATTGGCCAATACCATGTTCAGCAGAGATTGAGCCTCCATAGCTAATGACAGCATCATATACTGCGGCATTGACTTGCTTTTCTAATGGCAGCCAATCCTCTTGTTTCATGCCATCAGGGGCTTTGACATGATAATGGATATTCCCATCGCCCATATGTCCAAAGGCTATGACTTCGCATCCTTTGAATTTTTGTTCCAATTGCGGAGATATATTTTCTATAAATTCAGCCATGCGGTGCACAGGAACGCTAATATCATGTTGAAATGCGGGGCCAGCGGCACGCTCTGCTTCTGAAATGGAATCGCGAAGTTTCCAAAAATCTTCGAGCTGCGCCTCGCTGCTACTTAGCGCTGCATCAAGAATAAGGCCATCTTCTAATGGTTTTTCAAGCACATCTTCTGCCAATGATTGTACATTCATTTGATCGTCGCGATCTTGGACCAATTCTATCAGAACATACCATGGATGATGATCTATCGGCAGGCGCGTTCCATATATATGTTTTAATACTTTGGTGATGGACAATTCAGAAATTAATTCAAATCCTTCCATTTGCTCGGCGCACCTCTGGGACATATAGAGCAAAAATTCATAAGCTTTTTTGGGGCTTTCTAATCCTACCCATATTGCAATTCTATCTTGGATAGCAGGGATTAATTTAAGTTTTGCTTTGGTGACTATGCCCAAAGTTCCCTCTGCCCCGATCAGCAATTGGGTAATATCATAACCGCGATTATCTTTTTTGAGCGCACTCATCCCGTCATATAATGTGCCATTGGGCAATACAGCCTCTATTCCTGCTACCAATGCGCGCATATTGCCGTGGCGCAAAACTTGTGTGCCGCCCGCATTGGTAGAAATTAACCCGCCCACAGTGGCGCTGCCTTTGCCGCCCAATGTCAGCGGAAAACGCATGTTATGCTGCGATGCTATATCGTGCAAATTTTGCAATATTACGCCCGCTTCGCATTCTATCAGAGCAGGCATATTAGGATCATATTGTATAGCATTCATTTTTCGTAAAGAGAGGATGATCGCATCACCATCTTCATTGGGGGTTGCCCCTGCTACCATGCCGCTATTGCCGCCTTGCGGAACGATTGGAATTTCATGCTTTGCGCAAATTTTTACAGCATCGGATAATTGCTCGGCCGAATTGGGCGAAATCATCGCCAATGCTTTGCCACTATATCGGCCGCGCCAATCTGTCAGCCAAGGTTCTATGTCGGCAGAATCGCGTGTGAAGCCACTTTGCAGAAGCAACTGTAATTGCGATAAAGCTATTTCACTTTTGTTTGTGACCAAGATTCCCACCATATATGCTTGACTTTGATGCATAAGCTGTTTTGAGTATGGATGAAACAATAATCTCCACCATGCAATAATTATGGGATGATTAATCGTCTGTTCAACCTTGGGGTTTATGTAGGGATATATTATTTCAAATAATTATAATTTTTGAATCGTAATAATAATGAGTGAGAGGGTGAATTGCGGATAATTTATTTCATTACTATTAGCATTTTAGCATTATTTGGTGCTTACACCGCAGCGCATTCTGCGGATGTGAAGAAATATTTATATCTTCCCACATTTCAACTTGTCGAAACGCAAAGCTATATGACTTTGCAGATTAACCAACGCATTATCATTCGGTTACAACGCACTTCTGGTGCGCGCCGTGCATCATTTAGCAGCCGAAATGGCGGGGCAAAGGTAAAGCTAGAAGAACGCAAAATCGGCAAATGTATTGCTATGGATAATTTGATGGGTTTTGCGCCTGGGCCTTCTGATAGCTTAGAATTTATCACCAAAGACCGTAAATTAATACGCGCTTATTTGGCTGATAATTGCAAAGCAAAAGAATTTTATGCTGGAGCCTATATTGAAAAATCCAAAGATGGGAAATTGTGCCAAAAACGCGATATAATCCATGCCCGCTATGGTGCAGAATGTGCTTTGGATCGCTTTCGTCAATTGGTTCCCGAAACCAGCTAATTTATCCATATATTATATCTTGCTTGCTCATTGTTTCATCAGTGAAATAATTGAAAAGCCATAATTCTTGACAATTGCCCAATATTTAACCATTAGCAGGGGAACAATTGCTCGTGGATATGTTCCCAGCAAGCCAATATTCTCCGGAAAACTATATGAAATTTGCCGACCTCGGCCTATCAGATGAATTATTAAAAGCGATTGATGAAGCGGGCTATACTGATGCTACGCCTATTCAAGAACAAGCGATTCCGCCAGTTTTGATGATGAAAGATATTATCGGAATTGCCCAAACAGGTACGGGGAAAACCGCTTCATTCGTATTGCCGATGATCGATATTTTGGCGCAAGGCCGCTCAAGAGCGCGTATGCCAAGGTCTCTTATATTAGAACCAACGCGCGAACTGGCCGCGCAGGTTGCCGAAAATTTTGAAAAATATGGCAAATATAATAAATTATCGATGGCATTGCTTATCGGCGGTGTTTCGATGGGGGATCAAGTCAAGGCATTGGAAAAAGGCGTTGATGTATTAATTGCGACGCCAGGGCGCTTGATGGATTTATTTGATCGCGGCAATATCATGCTCAACGATTGCAATTTATTGGTGATTGATGAGGCAGATCGTATGCTCGATATGGGGTTCATTCCCGATATTGAAAAGATTTGCACCAAATTGCCTGCAAACCGCCAAACTATGCTGTTCTCGGCTACTATGCCGCCGCCGATCAAGAAATTATCGGATCAATTTCTCAATAGCCCTAAATATATAGAGGTTGCTCGGCCCGCCACGGCTAATGTCAATATCGAACAATCTTTGGTGGATGTAGCGCCTAGGCAAAAGCGCAGCAAATTGCGTGAATTGCTAGAAAAAGAAAATGTCTCAATGGGCATTGTTTTTTGTAATCGCAAAACAACCGTGCGCGAATTGAACAAGAGCTTGAAACGCCACGGCTATAAGTCTGGCGAAATTCATGGTGATATTGATCAAGCCTCGCGCCAAGCAGAGTTAGAGGCTTTTAAAAATGGTGATATTAATCTGTTGATTGCATCAGACGTTGCTGCACGCGGTATTGATGTAAAAGGTATCAGCCATGTTTTCAATTTCGATGCGCCAATGCATCCCGATGATTATGTGCATAGAATTGGCCGTACGGGCCGTGCAGGGGCGAAGGGCAAGGCCTTTACCTTTGTGACGCGCAGCGATGCCGAAGCCGTTGAGAATATAGAGAAATTATTGGGAAGCAAAATCGCTCTTTTATCTTCTGGCAGCACTAAGGCCGATACCAATACAGATAGCCAAAATGGCGATAAGAAGAAAACAGGCAAAAAACCAAAGCCGCAAAAAGAAAAGGCGGCATCTTCTGATAAAAAACAATCTGATAATGATTCATCTGCGAAGAAGCCGCAAGATAATACGCGCAAAGAGAATTTGGATAATAAAGGGCGTATCATAATCAAAGAGGCTGAACCAACAGAGGATGGTTGGAATGGTCCGCGTCCTAGTTTCTTGGATGTTGGTTTCAAAGGGAATTAAGCTTAAGTCCCAGCCTATGCTCTGTTATTGCTCTAGCCTCTTATATATTATTGATCTTTAACAAATACAGGCTTACCCGCCACCCAAGTTTCGCTCACTATAGTATTGCGCAAATCTCTGGTCGAAGAGAGCAATGGATCAACATCGACCAATATAAAATCTGCATAATGACCAGGAGTTAGCGAGCCGACATTTTCTTCAGCAAAGGATGCATAGGCTGCGTCCGTTGTGAAGCCAGCAAGTGCTTGTTCGCGCGTTAATTTTTCAGATGCAATCCAACCGCCAAAGGGCTGTCCTTCGCTATCTTCTCTAGTGATAGACACGGCCAATCCAGCAAAAGGGTTGCTTGATTCTACCGGTGTGTCTGATCCTAATGCTAATTTGCCGCCCGCTTTTAATATAGATTGCCAAGCATAAGCGCCTTCTAATCTATTGGGGCCAAGGCGGGATTCGGCCATTAATCGATCCGATGTCTGATGCACGGGCTGCATAGAGGAAATGATGCCATGATTGGCGAGGCGGGGTAGGTCGGTTGGATCAACCACCTGTGCATGTTCGATACGCCAGCGCCGATCACCATCAAAAATATCTGAAATATCCTCAATAGAAGAAATAGCCTCTGCATTGGCGGCATCACCAATGGCATGAACGGCGGTTTGAAATCCATCCATAGAAGCGCGCACCATTTTATTGCGCAGTTCGGCAAAGCTTAAAATAGGCAATCCTCTTTGCCCAGATGCATCATGATAATCTTCTTTGAGCCAAGCGCCTCTGCTGCCCAATGCGCCGTCCAAATAAAGTTTGACGCCTAGCATTTTTAACCTGCCATCATAGAGCCAAGGCGTTGGGGCAGGGCCGCCAATGATCGTCATATTTTCTATACCGCCAGCATAGCTGAATATACGCACATTTAGGCGTCCCAAATCACCTGCGCGGCGATAGCTTTGCCATTCATCTAGTGTAGTTCCCATATCGGCCATAGCCGTGATACCTTGCGATAATAATATCTCTTGGGCCTTGGATAGAGCAAGATCATAATCTTTTGCGCTAGGTTTGGGCACATGTTTCTGAATGAGCTGCGCCGCTGTATCAACAAATATACCGCTGGGTTTGCCGTCAATTTTCTCAATGCGTCCACCGCTTGGTGATTGGACATCATCGGGCAGATCGGCAATTTCCATCGCTATATTATTGGCCCATCCTGCATGACCATCAACGCGCTCTAACCATATCGGGCGATCAGAGATGCCGTCTAAATCGGCGGCATTGGGGAAACGGCCTAAGCCCCATTTCTCATGGTTCCAACCGCGCCCAATAATCCAACGTCTTCCAGAAAATTCTTCTGCATAAGCTTTTATGGCGGCTTTTGCTTCTTCTAGGGAATTTGTCTGTGATAAATCCAGGGTAAGCGCTTGAAACCCTAATCCGCTGACATGGCCATGCGCATCTATTAAACCGGGCAATAATGTTTGCCCTTTGCCATCATATTTAAAATCCAATTGTTTTGGGATTTGGTTTTTTTTGGTAATAAGCTTGCTGACTTTGCCATCTTTATCAATCAAGAGCCCATTAAAGCGTATGACTTCGCCCTCTTGATCCAGTGTAATACCATTGACATTTTCTATCAAACCGTCGGCCATAGCCGGAGATATTGGAAATAAAAGGGCCCCAGAAAAAGCCGCCGCGACTATCAGCTTACGATTGAAACCAAAATTTGATTTTAATAATGTCATACACAAACTATCCTTATGCTATCTTCATAACCACATCATCTTTATTGGCATAGCTCTAAAAGCAAATAATAGAGGTTTGCCATTATTATAAGATAGGATATGGGCCAATTAAGTCCGAAAAATTTTTGCACGGCCTATTGATCAGAAAGAAGCGGTATGTCCGAATCATTATCCATTGAATCCATTAAATCTGCGCATGATCGCATCAAAGATGCTATCGTAAATACGCCTACATTACGCAGCAAGACATTGTCGGATATGATTGGCGCCAATATATTTCTAAAATTTGAAAATTTGCAATTCACAGCAGCCTATAAAGAAAGAGGGGCATTAAATGCTTTGCTCAGCCTCTCAGAGGAGCAATTAAAGCGCGGTGTAATCGCTGCATCGGCTGGTAACCATGCGCAAGGGCTTAGCTATCATGGTACGCGCCTTGGTGCTCCGGTGACCATTGTGATGCCAAAAACGACGCCAGCGGTAAAGATTATGCAAACCGAATCTGTCGGCGGCAAAGTGGTTTTATTTGGCGAGAAATATGATGATGCTTATAATCATTCGCGCCAGTTAGAAAAAGAAATGGGGCTCACTTTCATTCATCCTTTTGATGATCCTCTGGTAGCATCTGGGCAGGGAACGGTTGCATTGGAAATGTTAGATGCTGTGCCAGAGCTAGATTGCTTTGTTGTGCCTATTGGCGGCGGGGGTTTATTATCGGGCGTTGGTACGGCGGCGCGCGCCATTAACCCAAATATAGAATTAATCGGGGTTCAAGCGCGTTTATATCCTTCTATGTATGCCAAGATTAAAGGCGAAACACTGCCCTGCGAAGGCGATACATTGGCCGAGGGTATAGCAGTGAAAACACCCGGCGAATTTACTTCTAAAATTATCGAAAAAGTCGCCGATGATATTGTGTTGGTAAAAGAGAGCGAGCTTGAAAATGCGGTGAGCCTTTTGCTTCAGATTGAAAAAACGGTTGTTGAGGGCGCGGGCGCTGCGGGTTTGGCGGCTGTATTGGCAGAGCCAGCGCGCTATAAAGGCAAAAATGTCGGCATAATATTGTGCGGCGGCAATATTGATACGCGCTTATTGGCCAATGTATTGCTGAGAGATTTGGCGCGTTCGGGCCGCTTGGCACGGTTAAGGCTGACATTGCAAGATCGTCCCGGTGCTTTGTTCAAAGTGATGAAATTATTTGACGAGAATAATGTCAATATAATTGAAATTTATCATCAGCGGATTTTTACGACTTTACCAGCAAAAGGGCTGATTACCGATATTGAGTGCGAGGCACGCGATGCAAGACAGCTTGAGCAATTGGTTAGAGCATTGGAAAATTCCAATTATAAAGTGCAGCGCGTTCAATTGCATGATGGCTAATGCCATTTTCGCGCGCTATAATTTTTATTGATTATTTTTCAGATCAATAGCCGTATTACATAATGATGGTAAATACACTTTTCACATTATGTGAAAATTGCCATAATGTAAGAATCGCATATATATTCACATGTGTGTGTTACGAGATGGATTATAATGACGGCACCAGCAAGATTTCCTAGGTTTTTTGTTACGAACCCAGCACCATGCCCCTATCTTCCGGGCAAGACGGAACGCAAAGTATTTACCGAGTTAAATGGCAGCAATGCCGATGCTCTGAATGAATCTTTGGGCCGTATTGGTTTTAGGCGTAGCCAAAATGTTGCCTATCGCCCTAGCTGTGAAGATTGCAAGGCTTGCGTATCTGTGCGTGTGGCTACGACCAATTTCAAACCTAATAATTCCCAAAAACGGGCCATTCGTAATAATAAAGACCTTGTGGTAACAGCCTGCAAGTCTTGGTCTACCGAAGAGCAATTTCAACTCTTGCGTGATTATTTGGATAGCCGTCATCCCGATGGCGGTATGAGCGAGATGGACGAAATTGATTTCGCCGATATGATCGAGCAAAGTCCTGTGCGCACGAATGTGATTGAATATAGATTACCCCAAGATTCGCAAGATGATGAAGGCAATGATATATCCGGAAAATTAATCGGTGCCTGTTTGACCGATCAGCAATCCGATGGTCTATCAATGATTTATAGTTTTTATGATGCCAATAATAAAGACAGAAGCGGGCTTGGTAACTATATTATCTTAGATCATATCTTGCGCGCAAGAGCGGCTGGATTACCCTATGTATATTTGGGATATTGGGTGTCGGAATCGCCGCGTATGAAATATAAAACGCGCTATAAACCACTTGAAAAATTAGGGCCTAATGGCTGGGAAGAACTTATTATAGATTGAACCAAACATAGCGTATCTTGATTATTTAGCTGCCCCTTTGAAAGTCCAACCTATATCTTCGCCATTATGAAATGGAACAACATTAATGTCGCCGCTCTTGATCTGTTCGGGCACTTGGTTTTCGCTACGTTCCAATAAGATATAATCTTCATTCAGCGGCAATCCATAGAAATTAGGCCCGTAGATAGAGGCAAAACCCTCTAATTTATCGAGTGCATTTTCCTCATCGAAAGTTAGGGCATAGCTTTCTATTGCAAAAGGCGCATTGAACACGCCCGCGCAACCACAAGATGTTTCTTTCGCTGCCAATACATGCGGTGCGCTATCGGTACCAAGAAAGAATTTAGGCGAGCCCGATACTGCGGCTTTGCGCAGCGCGATACGATGGGTTTCGCGCTTGGCAATAGGCAGGCAATAGAGATGCGGTCTTATACCGCCTTTGAACATATCGCTGCGGTTGATGCGCAAATGATGCGGCGTGATAGTGGCGGCAATTAAGGGGCCGCTCTCGGCTACAAAATCCGCAGCATCTTTGGTGGTGATATGCTCGAATATTATCTTTAGCTCAGGGAAATCTTTTACCAACATTGATAAAGTCCGCTCGATAAAGACTGCCTCTCTATCAAAAATATCAATATCGCCATCGGTGACTTCGCCATGGATAAGCAGCGGCATGCCGATTCGTTGCATAGCCTCTATCACAGGATAAATGGTGCGAACATCGCTTACGCCATGGGCTGAATTGGTGGTGGCATTGGCGGGATATAGTTTGCAAGCCGTAAAAACGCCGTCCCTAAACCCATTTTCTACTTCTTGAGGATCAATGCTATCGGTCAGATAACATGTCATTAATGGCGTAAAATGCGTATTTTCGGGCAGGGCGCTCATAATACGCTCTCGATACTTTGCAGCGGTGGCCGCTGTTGTTACGGGCGGTGCCAAATTGGGCATCACTATGGCGCGGCCAAATTGATGGGCCGTATAATGGGCCACCATTTTTAGCATATCATCGTCGCGTAAATGCACATGCCAATCATCAGGGCGTCGTATCTTCAAGGAATTTATGGCGGAAGATTGCTGATGTTTCTGCATGATATATCCTATGTTTTAATCAGCGCTGATTATGATGTTTGGAGCATGATAGCAATGGTGATTATTGCCATTGAATAGAATGTAGACATAAAAATGCCCCCAAAAGCGGGGGCATAATTAATTCATATTTTCAATATTAACGCTGCGGTTTGCGCAAACGCTTAGAAGGTTTTACCAAACGCTTACCTGTGGTCTCAACAACCTGTTCCGTTACTGTGGTTGTTCCTGGAACAACGGTAACAGTAGTAGTTGCAGCTTGTGGGTAATAATAACCAGGTGACGCCCAATAATATTGCACGGGTGGCTGGTAATATTGCACTTGTTGCTGAGCAAAGCCTCTGTTGATACGTTTTTTGTCGCATTTACGCGTTGCTTTTTCGATAGCAGCGCCGCTTATTGCACCCAAACCGCCGCCGATTAATGTGCCTGCTGTGCGAGCGTTACGTCCTGCGATACGATTACCGGCAACTCCGCCTAATAATGCCCCTAAAACACCACCTGTGATGCCTCTTTTACGCAAGCATTTCGCATATTTCCCATCTTGACGTTCAAAGAATTGACCTTGCGGAAATTGTTGCTGCGGGAATTGTTGTTGCGGGAACTGCTGTTGAACAACTTGGCCCTGAGGGAATTGTTGCTGTGGGAACTGCTGTTGAACAGGAGCATCATCCAAAAACTGTTTGCAATTATCGGTTGCTTTATCAATTCCAAGGCCGCCCAGAGCGCCCAAGCCGCCGCCGATTAATGTGCCTGCTGTACGGTTGTTGCGTCCTGCAATACGGTTTCCTGCAACGCCGCCAAGCACTGCACCAAGAACCGTGCCAGTGACACCGTTTTTGCGCAGGCATTGTTCATATTCTTGCGAGAAATTTTGTTGAGGTGCTTGGACAAAACCTTGTTGAACAACGCCTTGTTGAATAACGCCAGGCTGCGCTATTGGTGCACCCGGAACATTTTGTACATTGACAATTTGACCTTGATTAACCTGCGTTGTTGTTGTGCTATTAACAGGAGTTGCTACTGGAGCGCCTACGGTTGTGCCATTCCATTGACCTTGGAAAACTTGGCCATTTTCGTCGGTATATGTGCCGTTCCATTGTCCTTGAAATGTTTGACCTTGCGGATCGACATATTGGCCACTCCATTGACCTTGATAGGTGCCAGATGTTGTTGCAGGAGTACCGCCAACATTACCGCCTTCGCTCCAGCCATATACTTGACCTTCGATAGGCATATTTTGCGCACCATTGTTACTCAATGGGAAATTGCCGCCTTGCCATTGAACATTGGGAACAGTTTGCTGAACAAAACCATTTTGATCGCGCAATACAGCATCATTATAATAACGAGACCAAACCAAGCCATTGGTCGGGGTGCTTAGGTTATAAGTGCTAAAATTGGGTACAAAAAATGTTGGGTTTATCCAATATGTAGGAAGGCGAAAGCCTATGAATGGGCGGATGTAGCTGCCAAATCCAAAACCAAAACCACCGCGAAATCCGCCACGGAAACCTCTGTTTCTAAATCCACGGCCCCTAAACGTACCGCCTTTGAAACCTCTGTTTCTAAAGCCGCCATTTCTAAAACCACCGCGTCTGCTGCCACGCCTTGATTGATGTGCAATATCTTCTTTGCCCACTAAATTAGTGTCTACAATATTATCAGAGAAATTATCAATATTTACTGATTCGTCCGCTGCCTGTGCTGGAATTGCAGAAAAGGCTGCAACAATTATAGATGTATATACAAAGCTTTTCATGGTTAATGGCTCCCCGATTGTGCCGAATAATTAAAGTGTTAATTCCGCATTAGTGCAGAAATTTAACCTTTAATTAACACTAATTAGCGCCACTGACCATTGCAAGAGATGTAAATTACTCTCAATTATGGCGGTTGTACCATTTTGAAGCATTATATTTGCTAAGTATAAATTGAGAAATTTATATAGAAATTCTGTCGCTTAACAGATTGGCAATGCGCGATATGCCTTCTACATCTTGTTCATCAAATCTATTGGCTGTTGGACTATCCAAATCAATAACGGCGATAATATTACTATCATTATCACTAATAGGGGCGACCAATTCCGAGACACTATCGGCATCGCACGCTATATGCCCCTCAAAATCATGAACATTATTAATGCATTGAATTTCGCCAGTGGAGGCGGCTTTACCGCACACACCCTTATCGAGCGGAATATGAATACAGGCCGCTTTGCCCTGAAAAGGACCCAATATTAGCGCATCATTTTTCATGCGATAAAATCCTGCCCAATTTAGGTCTGGGATATATTGCCATAATAATGCGGCAACATTTGCCATATTGGCGATAGCATCCTCTTCGCCCGCAGTAATCGCCTCACAGGCCGTGTATAAGTCCTCATAGAGGGACGGTTTATCGGCGGTATTAATGTCATAATTAAACATGGGCTTGCTCTATAATGTAAATCTTAAATGTGCCTAGCAAAGAAAATAAAGTTAAGCGCGGTTAATATTGAACCTTGGCACGATTTTTTTTCAATGTGCTGCGGTTTTTCTTGTTGTCGACACGTTTTGCTTTGGCTCTTTTGCTTGGCTTTGTAGCTTTGCGAATAGCATCTCGGTGATGGGCTTTATCAATTAAGGCTATTACGCGGCGGCGGGCTTCTTCGCGATTGGCTTCTCTGGTTCTAAAATTGCGCGCAGTAATGATTAACTCGCCAGCATTGTTCATCTTAGTGCCTGCTAAGACTTTAAGCTTGCGATAGGCATATGGCGCTAAGCCAAGGCGGAATATATCCACTCTTATTTGGCAAGCAGTCGCGACTTTATTGACATTTTGACCGCCCGGCCCGCTGGCTGCTAAAAAGCTCTCTTGGATATAATCTTCGGATAGTTGAAAAGCCATGCACGCCACTATATGCGCCCATTAGCCAATATCCAATCAATTAATTTTATTCGGAATCTGCGTCTTGGGGCTGATGCAGGCGAAATTTAACAACCCGCTTATCATCGCCTTCCAAAACCTCTAAATCCCAGCCGCTAGCAGGGTGATGCACAGTTTCCCCAACTGAGGGAACTTTGCCGGCCAAAACAAATGCTAATCCGCCCAATGTTTGCACATCATCTTCGACGATAGCTAGATTAGGATCAATTTCCTCTGCCACATCTTCTAGCTCTGTACCAGCATCGGCTTCCCAGATACCGGGCGCAATTTTGGTGAAATCCTCAGTAGGGTCTTCGTCATGCTCATCTTCTATATCGCCGACAATTTGTTCGACCAAATCTTCGATAGTGACCAGGCCCTCGGTTCCAGAATATTCGTCTAAGATTATGGCCAAATGGGTACGCGTTGCCCGCATTTCAGCCAATAAATCCAGAACGCCCATTGATTCAGGCACAAATCTTGGTTGGCGTAAAAATGGCTCTAATCCATCGGGAAGGCTTGTATTTGCTTGCCCCTTGCTTTCATCAATCACCATAGAGAAGAAATCTTTGATGTGGATCATACCAATGATATTATCGAGGCTCTCGCGATAGACAGGCAATCTGCTATGTCCATGCTCAGAAAATAGCGCGACGCACTCCTCAAAACTGCTATTTTCCTCTACCGCGATCATTTTGCTGCGCGGAACCATAATATCATCAACATCATGGTCTGAAAATTTGAGCAAATTGCGCAGCATGATGCGCTCTACTGGCAGTAAATCTCCATCAATAGCCTCATCATTATTGTCATTTTCATCTTGCTCATGCTCGCTAATAGCGTCTTCTATTTGCTCACGGAGCGACGATTCTTGATCGCGAGAGAAGAATGATTTTATTGTGCGCCATATCGATCCAGGATCATCATCATTCCCGCCGCTACTCTGCGTCTTATTACTATCAACATCTGGCATATTTATAGCCAATCAGCCTTTCTCATAAGGATTCTCTATGCCCATATTTTTAAGGGCTAAAATTTCTACAGATTGCATTATATCTGCTTCATCGTCTTTGATATGATTATATCCTAATAAATGCAATATGCCGTGAACAATCAAATGTTGATAATGATGGGCAAGGGATATGTGTTTTGCTTTTGCTTCGGCAGTGCATATTTCATAAGATAATATCATATCGCCGAGCAATATTTCAGGGATCGGATGATCTGCTAAACCATCTAATTCAGCAGGTTCGACCATTGGGAATGACAATATATTGGTTGGCTTATCCTTATCGCGATATTGTTTATTTAGCGCATGTACTTTTTCATTATCCGATAAAGAGACACTAATCGAAACTACATTATTAATAGCGTTTAGGAAATTGTAATCGCTTAATTTTATGGCTTCATCAATTGATTGTCTGGACAGCGATAACCAATCATTATCGTTAGTCCATTGGGGGATTATATCAAGATCAATTTCAATCATGATAGTAGATTATTTGGCATTGGGCCCCTCATAGGCATCGACAATTTTACCCACTAATGGATGGCGCACAACATCAGCGCTGGTAAAGCGCGTAACGGCTATATTTTCTATACCTTCTAATCGGCTGACTGCGTCGGCAAGGCCAGATTGATGCACACCGCCGGGGATATCGACTTGGTTTGGATCACCGCAAATCACCATACGGCTGTTCATACCAAAACGGGTCAGAAACATTTTCATTTGCGCAGCTGTAGTATTTTGCGCTTCGTCCAATATTACAAAAGCATCAGCCAATGTGCGTCCGCGCATGAATGCAATCGGGGCAATCTCTATTTCGCCGCTCTCTATGCGCCGTTCGACTTGTTCGGCGGGTAAGCAATCATAAAGCGCATCATAGATGGGCCGTAAATAGGGATCGACCTTTTCCTTCATATCGCCCGGTAAAAAGCCTAATCGCTCTCCAGCTTCAACGGCGGGACGTGATAATATCAAACGATCAACTGCGCCTGTGATAAGCATGGAAACCGCCTGTGCCACGGCCAAATATGTTTTACCCGTTCCTGCTGGCCCAAGCGCAAATATCATCTCATCGCGCGCAAGCGACTCCATATAGGGTTTCTGCATAGCAGAGCGCGGCAATATGGTTTTCTTGCGCGTACGGATCATGACATCAGGATTGCTAATACCGTTTTTGCGCTTCACGCCTTCGATGGATGTGCCATTTTCATTCATAGATATAATGGCCCCAACCATCTGATCGTCAATATCTTCACCGCGGCCAATGCGATTATAAATTTCATTCAAGACATCGCGTGCTTGCGCTGCTGCTGAAGCTTCGCCCTCGATTTGAACATTATTGCCGCGCGCAGCGATATAAACGCCTAAGCGATTCTCTATAGCGACGAGATTTTGATCAAATTCGCCAAATAATGTTTTGATATGGTTGGCTTTTTCGAAACTAAGCTCAATTACTGCCATCTCTCCTGCTTTGGCTTGGACTTTTTTAGCCATGCGCAACACCAGTGGAGCTATTGGGGCCAGCATCGGTGATTTCAACATCAATCATATCACCAATCGACAGATTGGGCGCCATGACATGAACCGAGGTGAGCCATGGTGATTTGCCTACCAATTGACCATCGACCTTGCCTTTGCGTTCTAATAATAATTTGGTTTTTGTGCCGACCAAGCCTTTGTTAAAGTCAAATTGATGTTCATTCAACAGGGCTTGTAGGCGCTGTAAACGCTCGCTCATAATGGCTTCTGGGATTTGATTGTCCATATCTGCTGCGGGCGTGCCAGGGCGCGGGCTATATTTGAATGAGAATGCTTGCGAATAGCGTACTTGGCGCACAATATCGAGCGTATCTTCGAAATCAGCATCGCTTTCACCGGGAAAACCAACGATAAAATCGCCAGATAAGGCAATATCGGGGCGCACTTTACGAACTTTTTCTAATACTTCCAAATAGCTCTCTCGGCTATGACTGCGGTTCATCGCTTTTAATATCGCGGTAGAGCCTGATTGAACGGGCAGATGCAAATAGGGCATTAAGCTCTCTACATCACCATGCGCATTAATCAGCCCATCGGTCATATCATTGGGGTGGCTGGTGGTATAGCGGATACGCTCTAGCCCATTAAGCTTATCAAGCGCACGTATGAGACCATCAAGACCTTGGACATTGCCTTTATCATCTTCGCCGGTCCAAGCATTCACATTTTGTCCGAGCAAAGTGATTTCTTTGACGCCGCCATCAATCAAGGCCTTGGCTTCGTCAATTAGTGCATTCCATGAGCGTGAGATTTCAGCACCGCGCGTATAAGGAACAACGCAATAGGTGCAAAATTTATCGCACCCTTCTTGGACGGTCAAAAATGCAGAAGGACGCGGTTGTTTGCTGCGGCGAGGCAGAATATCAAATTTGCTCTCTTCGGGCATATCCGTATCAATAGCGCGTTTGCCTTTGCGCGCTTTTTCGATCATTTCTGGCAGACGGTGATAGGCTTGCGGGCCAACCACTATATCTACGCTCGGCGCTCTGCGGCCTATTTCGCGGCCTTCGGCTTGGGCGACGCACCCTGCAACCGTAATCATGGGTTTGGTGCCATCTTTGCGGCGCAAACGGCCAATATCGGAATAGACTTTCTCAGCAGCTTTTTCCCGAATATGGCATGTATTGAGAACAACAATATCGGCTTCTTCTTTTGATGCAGCCTCGCTCATGCCTTTGTCTTTGAACATTTCTGATATACGTTCACCATCATAGACATTCATTTGACAGCCGAAAGACTTCACATGATAGCTTTTGGGGCTTTCATGATATTGGCGCGCTTTCTGATTTTGCTTAGCATTATGGTTGGCATCGGTTGTGCCATTGCTTTTTTCATGGGCGCCCGTATCGCCATTTGGCGCAATATTTGTGTCTTCTTTGATAATATTAGAATCGGTCATGAAGGCGCTATAATGTCATCGTTGCTCTCTTGCCAGCTATCAATCGATTCTTTATTGCTTGGACTATTGTGAATGGGCAATAATTTCTCTTCCATTGCATCTATTATTCTGGCTTTACATTCTGCGGCTATGGCTTTGCGGCCTACAAAATCTCTTGGATCAAATGGGTCTAGAAAATTCACGACAACCTTAAAACTTTTGATGCCCGTAAAGATACGCCAAGCGTTCGCAGGGGCGCTTTCCTCGCCAATCCAAGCAATCTCCTTGGCCATAGCGCCATAATCAATATAGACTGGCTGTACCATGACACCTGGGGGTGGGGGGTCCAATGTCGCCAATAAAGGTGATTTGAAAGGTAGTAATTCAGTGCCATCGGTGGTCGTGCCTTCGGGGAAAATAGTTACGGCCCAACTTTCCTCAAGCGCTTGGCGCACACGATTAATTTGGT
This sequence comes from uncultured Sphingorhabdus sp., assembly GCA_947492905.1. GTDB lineage: Bacteria > Pseudomonadota > Alphaproteobacteria > Sphingomonadales > Sphingomonadaceae > Sphingorhabdus_B. The sequence goes on from CANLOL010000001.1 coordinate 1,547,926, forward strand.
TGGCAATCGCCATACGGTTTTCACGCGATACAAATATTGTATTATTCAGGCGGCATAACCATCCGATAAAGGGCCATGATTCGATGCCATCTTGCGCAACAAATGCTGCGCCGCTGCGCCCGCCCATTACGGGAATATCAAGCCAAGATATATGATTGGCTACAAAAAACACATCGCGCTTTAGCGCTGTTCCTTTTTTATAAACGCGCGCTCCAACGCAGAGCGCAGTAGCCCGCAAGAATAAGCGAGGCCAAGGGTTAGAAAGTCTTAAAATGCGCCAAATATAATATAATGGTACTGCCAATATTAAAATGAATATGAGGAGTAATATCCTGAGGACAATTAAAATTCGGCCTAAGATGCTGGCTTTATAATTGTGATAAAATGCCCCCTCATCCGTCATTTTTGTTGATTGCGACCCCGTATAATTCCATTCTATGATCGACCAATCGATAGCCTAATTTTTCAGCAATTTGCTTTTGCAAGGCTTCTAATTCAGGATCGACAAATTCCACAACCTTGCCAGTTTCAACATCAATTAAATGATCGTGATGAGCTTCTGGCGCCGCTTCATAACGGGCCCTGCCATCGCCAAAGTCATGGCGGTCTAATATGCCGGCTTCTTCAAACAGGCGTACCGTTCTATAAACAGTCGCAATAGATATTTTGGGATCAATCGCCGAGGAGCGCTGATATAGTACATCAACGTCGGGATGGTCATCGGAATTAGATATTACACGAGCAATTATTTTACGTTGCTCCGTAATACGTAATCCTCGTTCAGCACATAATGCTTCTACATCGATTTTGGTTTCCATCATGCCTCCAAGAGTTAACTAAATTCACAGTAAAGAAATAGCATGATTCGTCAATTAAAAGGGACACAAATCAATGTGTCCCTCTTATTGTTTACAAAAAAATCAGATTATTTTTTCTTCTTATTTTTGCTTCCAGGCTTTCTGCCTAGGCCAATTTTTTTGGCCAATTCCCTGCGTTTAATCGCATAAGATGGAGCAACCATTGGATAATCAGAGGGTAATCCCCATCTTGCGCGATAATCCTCTGGTGTCATTTTATAATGCGTCATGAGATGACGTTTTAGCATTTTAAGTTTTTTACCATCTTCCAAACAGACAATATAATCTTCTTTGATAGAAGATTTAATCGGTACTGCTGGTTCTGGTAAAGCTTGTTTTTTCTCGCTTTCCGAGAGTGTTATCAATGTACCGTGAACATTTGAAATCAATGCTGATAAGTCATTCACATCAACATTATTATTGCTCACATGCGCTGCAACTATATCAGCTGTCAGCGTCATTAAAACATCGGAATCGACATTTCTGTCTTCAAACATTTATTCATCCTTTTTTATTTGCGACCTAAATAAGCGGAGCTTTATTCTCTCTCTTATTGATAACGGCTGTAATCTAAATGAATAAAATAATCAAATCGAATAATTAATTTAGTTTTCTAATAAAACTATATTTTTACATTTTGAGTGAAAAAAGATTTTTAATTCAAGTATTTGATTTAATTATATTAATAATTGCTTTGTTATCGCATTGTAATGGATGTTAGCGCTACCTTTATAATAATTTTTTCTTTCAGAAATATTTTCAAAACCGAAATAATTATAGAGGATTTCGGCACTATTGCCTTCGCGCATCTCTAAAAATATACGTTCTCTACTGTCTCTTTTGGCAATCTTTATTATGTGCTGCATCAATGCAGTAGCAATCCCCTTACGTTCATAATCGCTATGCGTTGCAATCATAAGCAGCTCTACATCCTCATAGAGAGAGCGTGTGAATGCAAAACCGCAAATTTGCTCGTCGTACAAAGCTATGAATAAATCTGTATGCGGCATCGCCAGCATAGAGAGGCACTGCGCGCTATTCCAAGCTTCGCCAAATTGCGGATCAAAGGCGCTATCCATTATCGGTATGATAGAGGCGATATCCATAGCTTCGCCGTCATTAATGCTGATTTTGGCTTTATTGCTCATAGGGTTAACTGTTTATTTTCGCATCTGGTTCGCGCACATAAAGGGGCGATACATCCAAATTGGCAAGAAGCTTTATCGGTATGAATTGCCGAGCATCTGGCCCCTCTATATCAATTATATTGCTCTGTTTTTCAGGATCAAGGGCGCTGGCTTTGTCTCCTGTTTGATAAGGGGATTTTCCATCATAATCTTGCGGTAATAATGACTTAATGGGGCCAAGTGAGTTAATTGCATCGTCAAAGCTTTGCACATAAAATTCGCCATGACCGCCGTTCATAATAACGTCAATAGCAGCTTGATGTTCACCAATTTCAATATCCGTACCTATTTTGGATTTGGCCATAGACGCTACCAATTGCATAGTAGAATATCCATAACAGGGAATATTCCATGCTAATGAGAGCGCCCGTGCGGCTGATATGCCGATTCTGATACCGGTAAAACTACCTGGGCCTATATTCACGTAAATCTGATTTGGAATAGTGCCACCGATGATTTGCTTAATCTCTGGGATTAAAATTTCGGCATGGCCACGGCCAATAAATTCATGATAATATTGCTCTAATACATCATCTTTGAATAGCGCAGTAGAGCATGTGGCCGTCGATGTATCAATGATGAGATCATACATTATGGCCGCTCTTACATTATAAAATTGTGTTGAATTTATCAAATTTAGGGCGCGGGCTGCGTTCAAAAATACTGCTCTCGTCGCCATAGCCAAGCGTTGAGATAAAGTTAGATTTGATAGTTGTGCCAGCAAAAAAAGCTTCGTCAACTGCTGCATTGTCAAATCCAGATAATGGACCAATGTCCAGGCCCAATGCGCGGGCTGCCATTATGAAATAAGCGCCCTGCAAGCTGCTGTTGCGAAATGCTGTGACTCGCGCATTTTCTGGATCGCTATCGAACCAGCTTTTCGCATCAGTGTGCGGAAATAATTCAGGCAATTCATTGTAGAACTCCATGTCCATACCAATGATAACGCTTACGGGTGCCTGCATGATTTTCTCATCATTGCCGGGCATAGTGAGCGGCGCTAATTTCTTTTTACTCTCTTCGCTCTTGCACCAAATCATCCGCGCGGGTAGGCAATTTGCCGATGTTGGCGCATATTTCATAAGCTCCCATATGGCATCCATCTGCGCATTGCTTACATCTTTATCCCTATAACCATTATAGCTGCGGGCATTGTTAAACAGTTGATCGAGTGATTTTTGATCTAAAGGATGTTTCTCTGACATATTATGCTTTCTGATTATATGGCCTAAATATAGGGCTGCATATTATGATTTAATAAGCGCGCACTTCGCTTACCTCTGGAACATAATGTTTCAGCAATTGTTCGATACCTTGTTTCAGTGTCGCTGAAGAGGATGGGCAGCCTGCGCACGCGCCTTGCATTTGCAGGGTCACAATACCGCGATTAAAGCCTTTATATTTAATATCGCCGCCATCATTGGCCACCGCAGGGCGCACGCGTGTTTCGATTAATTCTTTAATTTGATCGACAATATCTGCATCGGCAGGATCATCGAGCGGAAATTCCTCATCTTCCGCTGGCACTGATATTTCAGCAGCACTGCCGCCAACAAATAATGGAATTTCTCCGACAAAATGATCCAATAATATATTCAAAACATCGGGCTTCAAATCATTCCAATCCACCGTAGGAGCAGCGGTTACCGATATGAAATTGCTGCCAAAAAACACGCCCACAACATCACCCAAATCAAATAAGGCGCTTGCCAGAGGAGAGATTTCCGCATCTTCGGGATTGGCAAAATCGCGTGTCCCATTGGTCATAATATTTTGACCGGGCAAGAATTTTAAGGTCGCGGGGTTCGGTGTTTTTTCGGTTTCTATCAACATATCTCCTATTTGGGGAAAATAGGGGGCATCTGCAAGGGTTAAAGCATAATAATTATCAAAGGTAGCTTTGATTGGAATTGACTTTGGCGCTTTCAATCTATCTTGTCCATTATAAGGAGAGAGAAATGAGCATTGCATGGATTACAGGAGCTTCCTCTGGCATTGGCGAAGCATTGGCAAAGGCGCATTTGGATGCGGGCGGCCATTGTATATTATCGGGCCGCAATATCGCAGAACTGGAGCGCGTTGCAGAGGAATCTGGCGCATCAGATCGCACTTTGATATTGCCTTTTGATGTCAGCGATATGGATGCTTTGCCGTCCATAGTAGAGCAAGCCATAGCCTATAAAGGCATTATAGATATTTTGGTCAACAATGCTGGAATTTCTCAACGCTCGCTTGCCAAAGACACGCAATTTTCAGTTTATGATAAAGTGATAGAGGTCGATTTATTAGCCCCCATCGCGCTCACGCAATTAATGTTAAACCATTTCTTAGAGAAAAAATCTGGCTCTATCATCATGATTTCTAGCATTGCGGGGAAAATTGGTGTGCCGATGCGCACGGCTTATTGCGCCGCTAAGCATGGATTAATCGGATATGCCGATGCTTTGCGCAGCGAAGTGGCTGGCGATGGGCTGAGTGTATTGGTGGTAACGCCTGGGTCTGTTCGCACCAATGTTTCCGTCAATGCCGTAACTGCTGATGGCAGTGTGCGCGGCAAGAGCGATAAAGCCATTGATGAGGGATTAGAGCCGTCCTTTGTTGCTGATGAAATATGGTCTGCGCTAAAAAGTGGGAAACGAGAGATTGTCTTGGCCCAAGGAATGGAAGCGGAAATGCCGAAATTAAAAGCGAGCGATCCTGATAAATTATTCGATATGATAGAGGCTATGGTGGCGTCTGGATATGTGGAAAAAATGGATTGATTTTGAAATAGGCCAGATAAATTTATTACAGCCAATTTGGCATGAATTTATATCTATTTGCATATATTCAGCTTGCAGCAAGCATTGTTAAGGCTAAACAGTGTATATGAAAAAGCAAAGTAGCGTCGCGGCAATCGCCTTATTATCATTCTGTTCATTCGGAATTTCATCTTCCTTTCAAGCATCTGCCCAAGAAATAGCTGAACAAGGCAATAGCCCTGCTAATTTGAGCAGCGAAAGCGCCGATGAAATATCTTGGCTTTATGAAAATAGCGATATTCCTGTCCATAAAGATTGGACATTTGGCGTATTAGATAATGGTCTGCGCTATGCAGTGAAGAAAAACCGTGTTCCTGTTGGACAAGTTTCTATTCGTGTTAGGGTGGATGCTGGTTCGCTGCATGAAAATGAAGATGAGCTGGGCTATGCGCATTTGGTCGAGCATTTGGCATTTCGCGGATCTACTTATGTGAATGATGGCGAGGCAAAGCGGATATGGCAACGCTTTGGTGTATCATTTGGCAGCGATAGCAATGCACAAACCACGCCCACGCAAACCGTATATCAATTGGATATCCCCAATGCTGGCCAAAATACCGGTAATGAAGTATTTTCAGAATCTATGAAAATATTATCGGGTATGATCAGAAACCCTGGGCTATCTAAAAAGGCAGTAGAAGCCGAAAAACTCATTGTGCAGGCAGAAAAGCGCGAAGGAGATGGCGCACAACGCCGCGTTTCCAATGCTATACGGCAGCATTTCTTTCAAGGCCAGCGCCTGTCAGAACGTCAAACCATCGGCACTGTCGCTACATTAAAAAAGGCAACGGCGCAGGGCTTAAAGGCGTTTCATAAACGTTGGTATCGTCCAGAGAAAACCGTAATCGTTATTTCTGGTGATGTAGAGCCAGCGATTATGGCCTCTATGATTGAGCAATATTATTCGGATTGGAAAGTCGAGGGGCAGGGAGCGCAGCAACCAGATTTTGGTCAGCCTATCCCTAGTCAAGATGGCGATATTGATGCTATATCATCGGTCATTGTAGAGGATGATGTGCCCACCAGCGTGACATTATTCTATGCACGTCCTTGGTTTCAAAAAGCAGATACGATTGTTTATAATGAGCAATTATTCATTAACACGGTAGCTGAATTAATATTAAACCGCCGTTTGGAATCTGTGGCGCGTTACAGCAAAGATTTTTGGGCAGCCAGTATTGAGCGCGAGGATATATCGCGCAGCGCAGATGCTACTTATCTGAGTATCCGTCCTTCGACTGATGATTGGGAAAAGGCCGTTAAAGCTGTGCGTGCTATCATACAGGATTCGATTGAAAATCCGCCTAGTCAGGCCGATATTGACCGCGAAGTACAAACCTATGCTGATGCTATTAAAACCTATATCAACAGCTATCCTTTTGAAAATAGCTCCGCGCAAGTGGATGATATTGTGCGCGCAGTCGATATCAGGGAGTCGGTTGCACATCCCGATACGGTTGCGGTTGTGTTTAACAATATGCGCGATAAATTTACCCAAGAGAATATATTAAAAGCAACGCAAAATATGTTTGATGCTCCCGTTAGACGGGCAGTTTTTGTCGGCTCAAAAAGTAAGAATGATGCGCAAGCACGATTGGCCACAATATTAAATGAAAAAGTCACAGCAGACACTAGCGCACGATTAGCAGATGCGCCAATTGGCCTTGATGCGCTCCCTGATTTGGGAGAACCGGGTACATTGGCGGGTTCGGTTGCCATTGATGAATTTGGCACTGAAATCTTGCAATTGTCGAACGGCGTTCGGGCTTTGATTCAGCCGAATAAAGCAGAGGCCGATCAAGTGCGTGTTTTGGTGCGCTTTGGTAATGGTTATCAATCGGTTGATCCCAAAGATGGTGCTGCTTTATGGGCAGGGCCGCTGATATTACAATCCAATGGTTTGGGTGATTTGCGCCAAGAGCAATTGGATCAATTATCTATCAGCAAGCGGCTATCGCTCAATTTTGGTATAACCGATGATGCTTTTGAATTTACCGCTGCTACCCGTCCCGATGATTTAGAGGGACAGCTGCATTTGATAGCTGCAAAAATAACCCAACCCGCGTGGGACCCAGCGCCCGTGAATAGGGTGAAGCTTATCATCAAGCAAAGCGAGGCGAGTGCTAATCTATCGGCACAATCTGTGCTGCGCCGAGATTTGGATTATCTATTAAAATCCAATGATTTGCGCTGGAAGAGCCCGCAAGGCAAAGAATTAGATGCTTTTAATGCAGATCAATTTCGCAAAACTTGGGAGCCGTTGCTGAAAGAAGGTCCTATTGAAGTGATTGTCTTTGGCGATTTTGAACGAGCGAAGCTTATCGCTTCATTGGAAAAAACATTTGGCGCAATAGAATCAAGAACGGCCAAATCTCCGACTGTTGCGGCGCGGACTATATCATTTCCCAAGGCGAAAAAGAGCAGCGACACATTATACCATAGAGGCCCAAAAGATCAGGCCGCAGCTGTGCTAGGTTGGCCTACAGGCGGGGGAACAGAATCGATCCGCAATAGCCGGCATTTAGAGATATTATCATCTATTTTACGCGATAGATTATTCGAGCGCTTTCGCTCTGAAGAAGCGGCGAGTTATAGCCCTGATGTATTTAGCAATTGGCCCAAATCATTTGATAAAGGCGGTTTCGTATTGGGCTTTGCTCAGGTTCAACCGCAAAATATTGAGAGATTTTATGCGATAGCCAGAGAGATAGCGCAGGATTTGAAAACCACACCTGTGAGCCAAGATGAATTACAGCGCGCCGTTGAACCACTTAAACAGCGATTAGAGCGTTCTTCGACCGGCAATAGTTTTTGGATCCGTGAAATGAAGGGTGTAAGCTATGACAGATCAGTTCTTACGCGACTTTCGACGCTCTATAGCGATTATATTAACGCCACCCCACTGGATATTCAGACATTGGCACAGCAATATTTGATCGATGACAATATGTGGACACTGCAAGTATTACCAGAGCAGTAAAGCGGCGCAATTGATAATAGATTTGACGCAAATTATGCAGGAGAGGGCAAATTATGCAAGAGAGGGATGTTTCATCGCCTCTCCAACGTTTGAATGCGCCAATAACTGTTTAGAGAATATATTTGCTTAAGTCTGTATCGATCGAAATATCACCAAGTTGCTGCTTCACATAATCAGCATCAATTTTGATAGTCTCGCCATCTTTGTCTTCGGCATTATAGCTTATATCTTCGAGCAATTTTTCCATGACGGTTTGCAATCGTCTGGCTCCGATATTCTCAACATTTTCATTCACATTGACGGCTATGCGAGCAATTTCAGAGATAGCATCTTTGGTGAAATCTAATGTCACATCTTCGGTTTTCATTAATGCGCTATATTGTTCTAATAAATTGGCTTTAGTTTCCGATAAAATGCGAACAAAATCATCATGCTCCAGCGCCCGTAATTCAACACGAATGGGCAAGCGTCCCTGTAATTCAGGCAGCATATCGCTTGGCTTTGAAACATGGAAAGCACCGCTGGCTATGAATAAGATATGATCGGTTTTCATAGGGCCATATTTGGTCGCAACGGTTGTGCCTTCTATCAGGGGCAGTAAATCGCGCTGAACGCCCTCTCGGCTCACCGATGCGCTGCGGCTATCGCTCACTGCGATTTTGTCAATCTCATCCAAAAATACGATACCATTGGCTTCGGCATCGGCAAGAGCAACGCGCGCAACATCATCATCGTCAAGACGTTTGTCCGATTCTTCCTCTACCAATTTATTCCAAGCATCAGGAACAGGCATTTTGCGCTTTTTGAGATTTTCTTTTCCAAAAGCCTTGCCCATCATATCGCCGATATTAATCATACCGACTTGACCGCCCATACCGGGGATTTCCATTTGGGATTGCGGCGCGTCTTTAACTTCGACCTCAACCTCTACATCATCCATATGATGTTCGGTGATGCGTTGGCGAAATGCTTCACGGGTAGCTTCGCTAGCGCCATCGCCAGCTAAAGCCTTTAATAGACGCTCCATAGCAGCTTCTTCGGCAGCATCGCGTACTTTCTCGCGCCTACGGTCTTTTTCTAATCGGATGGCTTCTTCGGCCAAATCGCGGGCTATTTGTTCAACATCGCGTCCCACATAGCCAACTTCGGTGAATTTTGTGGCTTCAATCTTGATGAATGGGGCATCGGCAAGCTTTGCCAAGCGCCGGCTTATTTCGGTTTTACCGCACCCTGTTGGGCCAATCATTAATATATTTTTGGGCGTTACTTCATCGCGCAAACTATCTGGCAGCCTCTGTCTGCGCCAGCGATTGCGCATAGCAACGGCCACTGCTTTTTTGGCATCAGCCTGTCCGACAATATGCGCATCTAATGCAGCTACAACGCTTTTGGGGGTTTTATTCTGTAACATATTTTTTTCCGTTATACGCTCTCTAGCGTTTCTACAGTGACATTTTCATTGGTATAGACGCATATATCGGCGGCTACTTTCATCGCTTTACGGCCAATGACTTCGGCATCTTTTTCATAATCCATAAGGGCTTGTGCGGCTGATAATGCGAAATTGCCACCCGAACCGATAGCGGCAACACCATTGCCCGGCTCTAATACATCACCATTACCCGTTAGAATAAGCGTTACTTCTCTATCCGCAACAATCATCATCGCTTCTAAATTGCGCAAATATTTATCGGTACGCCAATCTTTGGCCAATTCAACTGCTGCGCGCATCAATTGACCATTATGGCGTTCTAATTTGGATTCGAGCCTCTCAAAGAGGGTGAATGCATCGGCTGTGGCTCCTGCAAAACCGCCAACAACGCTGCCATCGCCCAATTGACGGACTTTTCTAGCATTGGGCTTGATAACGGTTTGGCCAAGGCTGACTTGCCCATCGCCAATCACGACGACCTTACCATTTTTACGGACAGATAATATTGTGGTTCCATGCCATGAAGGCAATTTATCATGCGAATTTGTCATGATTCAGATATGGTATCGCACCAGCAAAAGTGCAAGATCAGTCGATGATATTTGACTATTTTTTAATATAGAATTTTGTTGATATTCTAAATAACCGACTATGCGATTGGATTTTCAATCAATCTTTGTTCCCATGCCAATGCATGTTTTACGATTAGATTTAGATCATCATATTGCGGTGTCCAGCCAAAGCGTTGTTTAATCTTGCTATTATCAGAAATAAGAGCATCTGGATCGCCTGCACGGCGCGGCTCTAAATTGCGAACCAATTTATTATTTGTGACGCGATCGACAGCATCCAGCACTTGGGTTACTGAAAATCCATGGCCATAGCCGCAATTTAAAATATGCGAGTCTTCAGGCGAGTCGATCAATTTTTCTAGTGCGATAACATGGGCTGCGGCTAAATCGCTGACATGGATATAATCGCGCACGCCTGTGCCATCTTCGGTATCATAGTCCGTCCCAAAAATACTGATGCTATCGCGCTTGCCTAGCGCAGCCTCTACCGCCACTTTGATAAGATGTGTTGCGCCAGCCGTTGATTGACCAGTGCGCCCTTTGGGATCGGCGCCTGCAACATTAAAATAACGAAGTGCGCAATAATTAAAATCATGTGCTGCCGCTACATCAGCAAGCATATATTCGGTCATTAATTTTGAAGTGCCATAGGGATTGATAGGAATTTTTGGCATATCCTCATGAACTGGCGTGGTTTCGGGGATGCCATAGGTTGCTGCTGTCGATGAAAAGATAAAATGACGAACTTCATTTTTTATGATGCTTTCCAGCAGAGAGCGCGTATTTGCGGTATTATTGTAATAATATTTTAGCGGATCGCTTACCGATTCAGGAACAACAACGGATCCCGCAAAATGCATGGCTGCGATAATATTATATTTTTTGATGGTTGCACTGACCAAATCATGATCGGCAATATTACCCTCAACAAAGGGAACATCTTGCGGAACAGCGCCGCGAAAACCGGTTACCAAATTATCAATCACAACCGGATTCCAACCATTATCTTTTAAGGCTAAAACGGCATGGCTGCCAATATATCCTGCGCCGCCCGTAACTAATATTGATTTTTGCATTGTTGGTATCCGTTCACATATCAGAATTGGTCTAATATATTATTGTTATAAATATATATTTAAGACGTGTAATATCATCATTCGTTAAATCATCTTATTTGCATGATAAGATGCATTATAAATATTGCGGGAATAAGAAATTTTACCGCTGTGATTATATCTTCAAAATTTGGGCAAAAAAAAGGCGGCTAAAAAGCCGCCTTTCCTAAAAAATTACTTAGATCATGGACTCACAGGAGTGTCATCATCATTGCCAGCAGCGATGATGATACCACCGATGATAGCCGCAGCAGCTAGCAAAGCAATAATAATGCCTGAGCCGCCTTCTAGATTGTTTTCATCAGTTGCTTCAACGCTTGCACGTGAAACAGCTGATTTAGCAGCAGTTGCTTGAGCTAGGACAGGAGCACCTGCCATAGTTACAACAGCGATTGCCGCTAGAGAGATTTTACCGATGCGCATTAAATTGCTCCTTAAATTTTATTTGATTAATTCAAATGCAATGTTGCAATTGCACAATGTGAAGAGTTTTTCAAGGACATAATTCTAAATTTCAAGATATGGCGTTAAACTGATGCTAATTAGAGATAAGCCGTGGCTGATATATCACAATCCATATATTAATTCGTAATTATATTAATATTCGGTAAATAAATCTATAAAGTCAATGTGATATTATACTTGTCTGTACGGTGGTTTACAATCGCTAAAGACCTTAATCTGATAGCTAGATGTTCTGATTCGAACATTGCTCTTGATTTGCAGCGCTATGTTGCACAATGGTTGCATCAAATGCTCTTTAATGTTTAGGCCAATATGATTGATCCTCTTTCTTATATGATATCGAAGCTAAATCGCATTACCGATCATATCTTGGACTATCCACGTTGGTTAAAACGCAGCCTCGTTATATTGAGCGATGCTATTCTATGCATTCTTTCTATATTATTGGCCTTTTCGTTGCGGATGGGTGAATGGATTTTATGGAATGAGGGTATAGCAAAGCTCATATTTGGTGCTTTTGTAATTTGGTTGCCAATATTCATGGTGATGAATGTTTATCAAACCATATTCCGTTATGCGGGGTCTGGTACGATTAAAACACTGCTGAAAGCCTCTACTATATTGCTGTTGGTTTTCATGACTGTGTTCATGTTGATTGGATTTGACCATGTGCCGCGCACTATGGGCGTATTATTTCCTGTTATATTCTTTTTGGCGCTCAGCCTCAGCCGCATTGTTGCACGCTATATATTATATGATTTGGTAGGCAGTAATGCGTTTGAAGGGCATAAAAGGCGCGTGCTAATTTATGGCGCTGGCTCCGCTGGACGCCAATTGGCATTATCCATCCGTCATGAACCAAGTATGGAATTATTGGCTTATGTTGACGATGATCAATCCCTAGAAGCCGAAACATTGGATGGGACCAAGATTTTTCACGCTAGTAATATTGCCAAATGTATTGAAAAATATGAACCGACGGATGTTTTAATCGCATTACCATCCGCATCGCGTTTTCGCCGCGCAGAAATTGTGCAATCGCTGCAACGCTATGATTTGCATGTGCAAACATTACCGCAAGCCAGAGAGATTGTGACGGGCAAGGTTAGCATTGGTGACTTACGCGAAGTTCAGATAGAGGACCTACTAGGCCGCGATCCTGTGCCGCCGGTTGCAGGGCTAATTGATAAAACTATCGCTGGTAAGACAGTGCTAGTATCGGGTGCAGGGGGATCAATAGGCAGCGAATTATGCTGGCAGATTGCTAAGGCAGCCCCTGCAAGGTTGATCTTAGCTGAGATGACCGAACATGCGCTCTATACAATAGAGGCGGATTTGCGTGCGCAAATGGCAAAGGGCCTGTTTGGAGAGGGTTTTGAGATTGTCACATCCCTGATAAACCTCTCTAACAAAGGGGCGGTCGATAATATGATCGCGCACTTTAAGCCAGATACTATTTACCATGCGGCTGCGTATAAACATGTGCCATTGGTCGAAGAAAACTCAATAGCTGGTTTGTCGAATAATATATATTCGGCCCTTTATACAGCGATGGCGGCAAAAGAGCATGGCGTATCGCATTATATATTGGTCAGCACAGATAAAGCCGTTCGGCCCACCAATGTGATGGGTGCTAGCAAGCGCGTGTGCGAGCAAATATTACAGGCTATCTCTGATAAGCAGCCAGATAAACAGGGGGGTAAGCAGGCGGATGTCGATACAATTTTTGCAATCGTGCGCTTTGGTAATGTCTTGGGTTCTAGCGGATCGGTTGTGCCTCTGTTTCAGCGCCAGATTAATGCAGGCGGGCCTGTTACGCTGACGCATAAGGATATAACCCGCTATTTTATGACAATCAAAGAAGCAGCATTGTTGGTGGTACAGGCTGGCGCTATGGCCAAGGGCGGCGAAGTTTTCGTTTTGGATATGGGGCAATCGGTGCGCATATATGATATGGCGGTATCGATGATTAAATTATCGGGTTTGAGCGTTAAAGATGCTGCTAATCCTGATGGCGATATTGAAATCAGTGAAGTTGGATTGCGCCCTGCTGAAAAATTATATGAAGAATTGCTCATCGGTAATTCCCCCGAACCTACCGAACATCAGCGCATCATGCGGGCAAGCGAGACCTTTATCGCATGGGATGAATTGACCCAAAAGTTAGAAGCTATGAAAGTGGCTCTCGATAATTATGACCAAACGGCAGCCATAGATATATTGCGCCAATTGGTTCCCGAATATGCACCAGAGGCCAGCGGCGCTGCACATGACAATTCTTCCCTGAATGCTAAGCCTATAGCAATATGAAAATAGCCGTTCATCAAATGACCAGCGGCATAAATATGCAGGTCAATATTGATGTGATGGTTGCTGCTATAAAAGAAGCCTCTGAAAATGGTGCGCAGATTTATTTTGCACCTGAAATGGCGCTTTATTTGGATAAAGACCGCACAAGAGCGCAGCACAATATATTGGTAGCGGCCAATCACCCCGCGCTTATCCAATTACAAAATGCCGCAAAGCATAATGATATTATCGTGCATTTGGGTTCATTACCGATACGCACTGATGGCAGTGCACCTTATGCTAATCGCAGCTATATCATCGGTTCGGATGGCACAATCATTGCCGATTATGATAAGATACATTTGTTTGATGTTACATTGTCTAGCGGTGAAGCTTGGCGCGAATCCAACGCTTATAATGCAGGAGGAAAGGCCGTTATAGCCGATGTTGGTGCTGCAAAAATTGGCATGAGTATCTGCTATGATATTCGTTTTGCTGCGCTTTATAATATATTATCCGAAGCAGGGGCGCACATTGCTGCTGTGCCAGCCGCTTTCACAAAACCCACGGGCAAAGCGCATTGGCATATATTGCTGCGGGCGAGGGCGATTGAAAATGCTATGTTCATTGTTGCCGCCGCGCAATGCGGTCAGCATGAAGATGGGCGGCAAACTTTTGGCCATTCCTTGGTGGTTGACCCTTGGGGTGAAGTGCTTTTGGATATGGGTCAAGACATTGGCCTTGGCTATGCTGATATTGATTTGGAGCGGATTATGGAAGTGCGCAATCAATTGCCTGTGTTGGACCATAGGCGCGTTATTAATCCTATTTAGAGGCTATATAGCGTCCTTCATATATAATTCCTTGGATAGCAATTTTATCCAAATCTTTAGCGCCAACCTCAAATGGGTCTTGTTCCAAAATGACCATATCTGATTTTTTGCCCTTGGCTAATGAGCCCACAAGATTATCTAATCCTATCACTTGCGCTGCCTCTATCGTTATGGCGCGTAATGCTTTTTCAAGGCTAAGACGTTCATCGGGGGCTTTTGAATTGCCTGCTAATGTTTCACGGTTTGCCGCAATCCATGCAAGATAGAGCGGATCAATGGGGGCCATATTAAAATCGCTATGCAGGCCAAGCGGCACATTTTTCTGTTCCAGAGATCCTAGCCTGTTCATATGTGAAGCGCGATATTCCCCCAATCCGACTTGCGCATATTTATCGCCCAATACGCGGATATAATTGGGTTGTGCGGACACCATGATATTGAGCGCAGCGATGCGGGCATTTTGCTCTTCGGTAGAATATCCCAAATGCTCTAATGTTATCGTTTGATCATTTTCACGGTCTAATTTTTCGAGCGAAGACAGAACAACGTCTAGGCCCTCATCGCCATTCACATGGACATGCAAATCCCATCCATCATCCCAATAAGCAGGAATAAGCTGCGCTAATGCATCGGGCGGGGTGAGCCATTTACCGACATGCCCATCATCATATCCCGGCGGGTTCATGCGCATATTCTGCGCAAAAAAAGCACCATCAGCAAATAATTTCACACGCTTATTCAGCATGACACTGTCATTAGCAAAAGCGCTACGTTTATCTTTCAGCCATGCACTGTCTGGAACTCCAGTCTCTGACATGCGCATCAACATAACGCGAGATTGCGCATTTTTTTGACCAAATGCTGTCTTAATTAATCCGGCTTCCGTATCAAAATCAGCAAATATGCCCGTTGCCATATCGGATATTGTGGTTACGCCATTTTCAAGCATCATCTGCTGCATCTTGCCAAACCCGCTCTGTATTTTTTCGGGTGCTAGCAAATAAGGGCGCAAGAACCCCAATGCAGGGAGCAGGGCAGTTTCAGAGAATATACCTTTTTCATGATTGCCATGGCCATCTGTAACATTGGCTTTGGTCATAAGGTCTTCAAAATCAGCCTTATTGCTAAGATTAAATTTTTCTAATGCTTTGCTGTTCATGATGATTTCATGAAAACTACGCTGCCATATAATGACGGGCAATATAGGCGCGATTTCATCTAATTGCGCTCGGTCCATATCGCCATGAAACAGATGATGGTGCCCCCATGTGATTAATAAATCTTCATCTGATTTGCGCTCTACCAATGCTGTTAATTTGGCAATATAATCATCGCGTGTTTGTGCGCCTTCATAGGTGACACCGGGCAATTCCCAATCTTCGGGCGCTATAAAATCAATATTGAGCATCACAGCAGCTTGCATTGGATGAACATGCGGATCGATAAGGCCGGGCATCATTATTTTGTCTGTGAAACGATTATCATAGGCAAATGATGCATCACCAACCATAGCTTCAATGGCGGCTTTGTCATTAGCAAGACCTATGATGCTATCGCCCTTATAAGCTATATATTTGGCGCGGGGGTTGTTCTCATCCATTGTGATGATGGATTTGGCCTCGATAATAGTGACATTATTATCCGCAGCATCCCAATTGGCATATATAATATAGGCACCGATGAACAATAATGTTATGGCAATCATATAGCTGATAAGATTGCGTTTTTTGCTTTCTACAGTCTCTCTCATGTCACTATGTTGAGCAAATATCAGGCAAGGTCAAGATATTAGGCCAAGACCTCTAGGATTTAGCGCCTCACTCTCTCTCGCCACGCAATGAATAATCCAGCCCCGATTATAATAGGTGCGCCCAACCAAGTAGATGCAGACACCACATCATTAAATATCCAATATCCAAATAATGTGGTCCAAATCAGCGCAGTGTAATCCATCGTCATGACCACAGAAACAGGGGCAAAGCGCATCGCCGCCGTTAGCAAGAATTGCGCCGTAGCGCCGCAGATGCTGAGACCGACAATATAGAGCCAAACTTCTTGGCTATGGCTTGATGCATAGAATAACATAGCCATGCCCAGCGGTATGACCGAGGTGATGGAAAACCAAAACACGATCGTCCCGCTATTTTCTGTTTTGCCCAAATTGCGGATTTGAATAGATACAGCAGCCGTGATTAAGGCGCCTGCTAATGCAATGATAGGGCCAATAGAAGAGCTATTTGACCAGATATTTATCAGCGTTTCAGGTTCAACAACGATGACAATACCAACAAAACCCATCAGCACCCCCATCCAGCGATAAATACCTGTTGGTTCGCGTAAAATAAGCGCCGCTAATATAGTACCAAATACAGGGGAGGCGAAACCAATTACTGTCGCTTCTGCCATGGGAAGGAGGCTAAAGCCTATGAAATTCAAACCCATTGCGCTGACCCCTAAAAACATACGAATAGTATGGGCCGCTGGTTTCTTTGTTTTTATGGATTGTAATTGCCCACTATACGCAAACCAAATGAGCACGATAGGGATGGCCGTTAATTGCCGCCAAAATAGGCTTTCCACGACATGCACACCATTTTGCATGGCCAATTTAACGAACATGAACATAGCGGAAATCGCAACCACAGACGCTAGCCGCAATATTATACCCAATATAATATTTTCATCAGGGCGTGCATTGGGGGGCTTTATGGTAATGGCATCTTCCTTGATCACATTGTGATATTATGATGCATTGCTAAACCAATTATATGGGAATTGCACTTGTATAATGGAATGGGCTTGCCAAATAGAGAAGATGGATTCTTTGGCCAGCATATTTGATAATATATTTGCTCTAGCTGCTGTTATAAGTGCTGCGATAGCGGGCATCTCTATTATTATGGAGAGACGCCGCCATAATCGCAAAAACCTCAATAAAACAGGGTTTATGCCTTGGAATTTAATCAGCGTTATCGCAACATTAGGCACCGTTATGTTTATCGCGCTTGCGATAAAAATGGGCTAAGCAGATTATAAACAAGCTTCTAGATAAGGCTGATCGAAACCATATTGGCGTGCTTTTTCAAGCGTATAGGGGCGAACGCTGCTGGATGCCCAATCACCAATGATTTTACCGTCAGCATCTTCATCATGATATTCAAATTTGAATAAATCTTGGGTCACAATCACATCGCCTTCCATGCCGATAACCTCGGTCACTTGGGTGGTGCGGCGTGAACCATCGCGCAGACGTTTTACCTGTACGATAATATCAACCGATTCAGCGATTTGGCGAGAAATAGCTTCTTTAGGGATTTTAATATCGCCCATCAGAATCATATTTTCCATACGGCCCAAACATTCGCGCGGAGAGTTAGCGTGAAGCGTACACATAGAGCCATCGTGACCGGTGTTCATGGCGGCCAAAAGATCGAAACATTCAGCACCACGAATCTCACCAAGGATGATGCGGTCTGGACGCATACGCAATGCGTTTTTCACCAAATCACCAATGGTAATAGCGCCTTGCCCCTCTAGGTTAGGAGGACGCGTTTCAAGCGGTAACCAGTGCGGTTGTTGCAAGCGAAGCTCAGCAGCATCCTCAATCGTTAGCACACGTTCACCAGGATCAATCATTTTGGAGAGAGCGTTTAACATGGTTGTTTTACCAGAACCCGTACCGCCAGAAATAACGATATTCATTCGGGCTGCACCGCATATTTTTAGCGCAGTACACATAGGATCATTCATCGAACCAAAGCCTTTGAGCATGTCGAGCGTAATCGGCTTCTCAGAGAATTTACGAATAGACATGGCCGTGCCGCGTAATGATAGCGGAGGAACGATAACGTTCACACGAGAGCCATCTTTTAAGCGCGCATCGGCAAGAGGGGTGGTTTGGTCAACACGGCGGCCGACTTGGTTCACAATACGTTGTGCGATTTGCAGCAAATGCTCTTCATCGCGGAATTGAATAGGGGCAAGCTGTAGCTTACCACCTTTTTCAATATAGGTTTGCTCTGGCCCATTGACCATAATATCTGAAATTTCAGGGTCAGCTAGCAATTCTTCTAATGGACCAAGGCCCAATAATTCATCAACCAACACTTTTTCGAGCGCAAATTGTTCGCGGCGGTTAAGCGTTAATTTTAATTCGGCTAATACCTCTAAAATGATAGGACGAAATTCCTCGGCCAGTTCATCTTTGCTCAGCGTCGAAGCCGCTTCGGGGTCAACACGCTCTAACAGGCGCGGTAAAACTTGTTCTTTAATCTTGTGGACAGAGGCTTCAAAGCCTTCAACTTTGGGTCCTGTATCCGCAGCTGCATTAGAACGCTCAGCCAAGCGCGACATAGCATCTTCATTGACAGCAGGTTCAGGAGCGGATGCCGCACCAGGAAGCTCTACTGACTCAATGGGGGGGAATTGTTCACCACCAGCTGGGGTTTCTGGAGTTTGCGAAGGATCTTCTTTTTTGCCGCTGCCACCAGTCATAGGTTTTGCGACGCCAAAAGAACCACGTCCAGCTAGTCCAGGTTTTTTTCCAAATGCACTCATAATTCTCAATCCAGATCAAATTTATTAATGATGGGATAAGAGAGAATGGTTAACATAAAGGTAATAAATTGAAGTTTTTAATAAAAAAGGCGCTCGAAGGCGCCCTAGTTAAATTTATCTACTGAAAAAACTTCAAAAATTTAGGAAACAGATTCAGCCAATATAGTCAGACCTTTTTCATTGACCTCAGCAAAACCGCCTTGGATTGTGATAGTCTCTGGCGTAGCGCCATCGGTAGCAAATATCGATAATTCGCCATCTCTTATGGTCGACATAACAGGGGAATGCCCCGCCAAAACACCGAAATCACCCTCGGTACCTGGGACAACCACCATATATACATCATCGCTGCGAACCAGCTTTTCAGGTGTTACGAGTTCAAAATGTAAATTTGCCATTATTTTTCCTTATCCTCTCCAACTCAGGAGAGGATTATTAGGTTTAAGCCGCTTCTGCAGCCATTTGCTTGCCTTTTTCAACGGCTTCATCAATACCGCCAACCATGTAGAAAGCGCCTTCAGGAAGGTGATCATATTCACCATCCACAACCGCTTTGAATGATTTGATTGTATCTTCCAGATCAACAAATTTACCAGAAATACCGGTAAAGACCTCAGCAACGTGGAAAGGCTGTGATAGGAAACGTTGAATTTTACGCGCACGAGCAACGGTAAGCTTATCTTCCTCAGAAAGCTCATCCATACCCAAAATAGCGATAATATCTTGCAATGATTTATATTTTTGCAATATTTCTTGAACCGCACGTGCTGTTTCATAGTGGGTTTCACCAACAACACGAGGCTCTAGAACGCGCGATGTTGAATCGAGCGGATCAACAGCAGGATAAATACCAAGCTCGGAAATCGCACGGTTAAGAACCGTTGTCGCATCCAAGTGGGCAAAAGATGTTGCTGGAGCAGGGTCGGTCAAATCATCTGCGGGAACGTAAATGGCTTGCACCGATGTAATCGAACCTTTGTTGGTTGATGTAATACGTTCCTGCAATGCACCCATATCCGTTGATAGGGTAGGCTGATAACCCACAGCAGAAGGAATACGCCCCAATAGTGCGGACACTTCTGAACCAGCTTGGGTAAAGCGGAAGATATTATCCACGAAGAAGAGCACGTCTTGACCTTCTTGGTCGCGGAAATATTCAGCGATGGTCAAACCTGATAGAGCAACACGCGCACGTGCGCCTGGAGGTTCATTCATTTGACCGTAAACAAGCGCCACTTTAGAACCTTCTGGGGTTGCATTGCCATTGGCGTCTTTAGCGATAACATTTGCGTCCAAAAATTCGTGATAAAGATCGTTACCTTCGCGGGTACGTTCACCAACACCAGCGAAAACAGATGTACCGCCATGGCCTTTAGCGATATTGTTGATAAGCTCTTGAATAAGAACTGTTTTACCAACACCAGCACCACCGAATAGACCAATTTTACCACCCTTTGCATAAGGAGCAAGCAGGTCGATCACTTTAATGCCTGTCACAAGGATAGAGCTATCAGTTGATTGGTCAACAAAGGGAGGGGCTTCGGCGTGAATAGGCGCGGTAGTTTTTGCGCCAATAGGGCCAAGCTCATCAATAGGCTCGCCAATCACGTTCATGATGCGGCCTAATGTTTGCGGGCCAACGGGCATCAAAATCTGAGCGCCAGTCGCTGAAACTTCTTGGCCGCGTGTGAGGCCCTCTGTGGCATCCATAGCGATGGTACGCACGGTGTTTTCACCCAAATGCTGTGCAACCTCTAGGACAAGGCGATTATCGCCATTCATGGTTTCTAGCGCGTCCAAAATCGCTGGCATTTCGCCTTCGAAGCTAACATCGACAACAGCGCCAATGACTTGCGAGATGCGGCCTTTTGCGCTGCTAGCTGCTTTTTTAGGAGCTGCTTTCTTTGCTGGTGCTGCCTTTTTAGGAGCTGCTTTTTTTTCTGGAGTTTTTGCCATATTGCTTTCCTTGACTGCTTTTCTTTAGAGCGCTTCAGCGCCAGAGATGATCTCTACGAGTTCGGTGGTAATTGCGGCCTGACGGCTACGGTTATATTGGATGGTGAGGTTATTAATTAAATCACCGGCGTTACGCGTTGCATTGTCCATCGCGGTCATTGACGCGCCCTGTTCCGATGCCATATTTTCCAGCAATGCGCCAAAGACTTGGGTGTTCACATTGCGCGGTAATAATTCTGCGAGAATTTCTTCTTCATCAGGCTCATATTCAACCGATGCAATATTTTCTGCGGGTGCATCGCTATTGGCTGCTGCACTTGTGTCAATCGCAACTGGAATGATTTGCTGACAGGTTGGCTCTTGCACCAATGCTGATTTGAATTTGGAATAAAAAAGATGCGCCACGTCAAATTGACCATCTTCCATCATTTGGATCAAATCTGCTGCAATCTCTTGTGCTTCTGGGAAGCCGACATTTTTCACACCAGTGGTATCATAATCCTTCATCGTTTGACCAGGATAGAAACGGTTGATAACCGGACGACCTTTGCGGCCAACCATATAGAATTTAACGGTTTTCCCAGCCGCTTGCAGGGTTTCTGCTTTCAAACGGGCTTCTTTGACGATGTTAGCATTAAAACCGCCGCATAATCCGCGATCAGAATTACATACAACCAACAGATGCACATCATCTTTGCCTGTACCCGCCAATAATTTTGGAGAAGATTCGCTGATGGTAACTTTCGCCGCCAAATTGCCCATAATCTTTTCGAGCTGTGTCGCATATGGACGCGCAGCTTCGGCAGCTGATTGCGCACGGCGTAATTTAGCCGCTGCCACCATTTGCTTGGCTTTGGTGATCTTCTGAGTCGATTTGACCGATCCGATCCGCCCTTTCAGTTCCTTAAGACTTGCCATATCTTCCTGTCTTCTCCGTGTTAGTCATGCTGAATTTATTTCAGTATCTGACCATTTGAGATCCTGAAACAAGTTCAGGATGACGATTGTTTATGCGAATGTTTTACCAAATGCTGCGAGTGCGTCTTGTAATGATGCTTTCGTGTCATCTTTAAGATCTTTTGCTTCGCGAATAGCCTTTAAAATATCCTTATGATTAGAACGCATATGGCTCAGCATTGCTTCTTCGTAACGGGTAACATCATTCACACCCACACCATCCAAATAACCATTGGTACCTGCAAAGATAGAAACGGTTTGTTCTTCGAATGGAAGCGGCGAGAATTGTGGTTGTTTTAGAAGCTGCGTCAAACGTGCGCCGCGATTAAGCAGGGCTTGCGTTGCAGGATCAAGGTCGCTGCCGAACTGAGCGAAAGCTTCCATCTCACGATATTGCGCCAATTCCAATTTAATCGAACCAGACACTTTTTTCATCGCTTTGGTTTGCGCGGCGCTGCCCACACGAGACACTGATAGACCAACGTTAATCGCTGGACGAATGCCTTGATAGAATAGGTTGGTTTCGAGGAAAATCTGACCATCGGTAATCGAAATCACATTGGTAGGGATATAGGCCGAAACGTCACCCGCTTGGGTTTCAATGATAGGCAGAGCGGTCAAAGAACCGCTGCCATTATCTTCGTTCATTTTCGCAGCACGCTCAAGAAGGCGGCTATGCAGATAGAAAACGTCACCAGGATAGGCTTCGCGGCCCGGAGGACGACGCAAAAGCAAGGACATTTGACGATATGCAACGGCTTGTTTGGAAAGATCATCATATACGATCAATGCGTGCATGCCATTATCGCGGAAATATTCGCCCATGGTTACGCCCGTATAAGGAGCAAGATATTGCAATGGAGCAGGCTCAGAAGCCGTAGCCGCAATCACAATGCTATATTCCATTGCGCCATTTTCTTCGAGCTGACGCACGATTTGCGCAACGGTTGAGCGTTTTTGGCCAACAGCAACATAGATGCAGTAAAGTTTCTTACCTTCATCATCGCCTTTGTTGACTTCTTTTTGGTTAATGAAGGTATCAATCGCAACAGCGGTTTTACCGGTTTGACGGTCACCAATGATAAGTTCGCGCTGACCACGGCCAACAGGAACAAGAGCATCAATAGCTTTTAGGCCAGTTTGCACAGGCTCATGCACAGATTTACGCGGGATAATACCCGGCGCTTTTACCTCAACGCGCGAGCGTGTTTTGCTTTTGATTGGGCCTTTGCCATCAATAGGATTACCAAGGCCATCGACAACGCGTCCGAGCAATTCTTTGCCGGTTGGAACGTCCACAATGGTACCTGTACGTTTAACTGTGTCGCCTTCTTTAATCTGCGCATCTGATCCGAAAATCACAACACCAACATTGTCAGCCTCTAGGTTCAGCGCCATGCCCTGAATACCGTTTGAGAATTCAACCATTTCACCGGCTTGAACTTGGTCAAGGCCGTGAACGCGGGCAATACCATCACCTACGGATAACACACTGCCAACTTCGCTGACTTGTGCTTCATTACCAAAATTAGAGATTTGGTCTTTAATGACCTTTGAAATTTCTGCTGCGCGGATATCCATGATGTATTTAGCCTTTCATCGCGTGCGAGAGGGTATTGAGACGGGTTTTTAGTGAACTGTCGATCATTTCGCTGCCGATCTTTACAATCAGGCCGCCCAATATATCGGAGTCCGTATGCGTGGTAAGGACAACATCATTGCCCATACGTTTTTTAAGTTGTTTCTGTAATTCTTTTTTCTGCGCTGCGCTCAATGGGCGAGCAGATGTCACTTCAGCGCGTATTTCACCGCGATCATTAGCGGCGAGCTTTTGAAATGCAGCCGATACAGATGCAATTTCAGCCAATCGGCGATTTTGCGCCAATACGCCCAATGTTTTGGTGGTTAGAGTATCAAGCTTCATTTTTTTGGACAAAGATGCCACAATTTCTGATGCCTGATCGCGCGTGATTAATGGGTTGATGGTAAGCGACTTGAAATCAGACGATTCGTTGAGCGCTGCATCTATTTTTGCAAAGCTAGATTCGACCTTATCAACTGCTTTTGATTCTTGCGCCAATTGGAACAAGGCCGTTGCATAACGACCCGCCAAACTTGCTGCTATTCCGCCGGAATTATCCACGCGCTCTATATCCTCCAACTAAGGGATTGATTATGTCTATGAAGCTTATTTCGCATGAAGAAACTTCACTTAACTGCGGCGCGGTTAGCATTGCTCATGCAGCAATGCAAGCACCTGTGGGTACTATTTATGATAGAAAAGAAAAATTGTTTGTTTTTTGTAAATTTTCTTCCTCTTCGATTGGCCTGTAATAAGATAAATAGAGCGAAAATGTAGGTATGCGTATCATTTGTAATCTATAGCTATGTCTGATAGTTTATAGCCTATCAAAAGGAAGTAATATGGCTGCGAAAAAAGATTATAAAGGCTTAATATATTGGACGGTTGTTCAGAATGATCTTGGCTTTATGACTATGGCCGCCACTGATGCAGGTCTGTGCCGATTATCTTTCGATGAAGATGCGCAAAAATTGGCCGATATATTTCCAAATGCAATATTACAGCGCGACGATAATCAGGCCATTTTTAAGCAAACGGCCAAAGCTGTTGATAATCTTGGGCCCTATGATGATATTGCTCTTGATGTGCGCGGGACAGATTTTCAGCAATCGGTATGGGATCAATTGCGCAAAATTCCAGCCGGTGAAACGCGCAGCTATGGCGATATTGCAAAGGCATTGAATAATCCAAAGGCCGTGAGAGCCGTTGGAGGTGCCAATGGAGCCAATAGTGTGGCCATTGTAATTCCGTGCCACCGCGTAATTGGCAGCGATGGCGGACTTGCCGGATATGCTTATGGTTCTGTGATAAAAGAGAAATTATTACAGCGCGAGGGCGTAGTTTTGAATACGCAATTGCCCTTATAATTATAGCTATAATCATAGCGCATAAGTTTCACACTGTGGCGTCACTTCACATTCTTACATTCATAAATTAGCAATTCATTCGGCGCTTTGGGCAATACTGATGCAATTGCATCATTCATATTGCCTATTCTTTCTAATGCAGCGGTATCGGTTGTGCATCCCCGTACATTATATTGATTGCGGGCTTTGCGCGCATTGCCCATAGCCTTTAGGCTCGGCAAATAACGCTCTACGCGATAAATGCTGCTGCGCGGGTCAAAGCTAACCACAGAGATTTGATTGTCCACACTGGGGACAAAGCTTCTGCTCCATTTTTCGGCATTGGGGTTATATTGGGTTCTGCCATTAACGCATCCGCTATCGCTCCATTCAAAAGCTACATCAACCGGCTTTGATACGGTGATACGGCTGCGGCTTTTGTTTAATACGCATATTTTCTTGCCTGCCCGCAATGTATCCGATGATATAGGTTTATCCTTTTTCTCATCATCAGCCTTTAACGATATTATTATATCCTCAATCGCATTAAAATTGGGCATGCTAGCAAAGCTAAGAGCGGCAATGATGACAGCCAATATAGAGCCGCCAACCAGTAATTTGGCGGCAACTATATTCTGCCTATCAAACATAATATAAGACACACCGCCTAAACCCAGTGTAATGAATAATAATAAAAAGGTTAGCGCTGTGCGATTATCGCGCGCTTCCATGACTTGGTACGTCGCGATTCTGCGATATTCTTCTAATTTATCGTCTTGGGCTTCTTGCTCGGCGCGCTGCTGTGCCTCTATTTTGCGATTGGCTTTTTCAGCGCGTGCATTTTCCTCGCGGGTTAATTCAGCGACGCTGCGGCAGATACTGTTTGATGTTTCTACGGTCACATTGGCTTGGCGTAAAAATTTGCTGATTTCGCTAGCGGCTATGGCAAAGAAAAATTCGGCATCATTACCATTGGAGAGCGAACCAAAGCTGTTTATTCCAATTATGCGCCCGCAGCTATCGACCAAAGGCCCGCCGCTGTTACCGCCGCCAATAGGTGCAGTATGCAGCAAGGTATTAAAATCTTTGGCGCTGCGCCCAGCCGAAGTATTGCCCTTTGTTTTAACGGGCGGGGTAGGGCGGATCATGTCAGCAAGGCTCAAACCTTGGGCAATATCAACCGTTCCAGGATAACCAATTGCAAAAACATCGCTGCCATCAGCCACAGGGCCAATGAACAAATTAGCCGCTGTTATGCGCCCTTTGCCGCTAATCTGGAGCAAAGCCAGATCATTTTTTGGTGAATATGCTATGATGGTGGCGGCATAATTGGTTGCACCTTCCGATGGTATGATGCCGATACGCAAATTAGGATCATAGCGCAATTCCTCAACCACATGGGCATTGGTGAGGATTTTATCGCCCGCTATAGCAACGCCGGAACCATGGCTAACCAGCTCATTTTTGCCATCTTTAACATTGATGAGCGCAACACGCACAACGCTGCGGCTAGCTGCGCTTATATCGGATGGATCGGCATAAGCTGCTTTGGGAAATATTATAAATGAAAGCGCAATTAAGCTCACTAAAATGTATGTTTTAAATGTGCTGTGCACCATATTCCCCCATATAATCTTTATATAGGGTAGCGGAATATGAAATCGGCTCAAGCTAGATTTTTGCTGAAAAGCGCAAATCTAATTATTTTGAACCCCATATGGCTTTTAAACGATTATCCCGACCACAGCCATTGCGGTATAATTTATAGCGTACTGGGTTCTTTTTATAATAATCTTGGTGATATTCTTCGGCTGGATAAAATTTGCTGCTGGCGACTATTTGCGTTGCCAAATCACGTTTGAAAAAATTGACCAAATAATCTCTTGATGCTTTTGCTGCTACGTTTTGTTTTGCATTCAATGGGAAAATAGCGGCACGATAGCTAGAGCCTTTATCACAAAATTGACCGCGATCATCGAAAGGGTCTACATTGGCCCAAAATGTTTTTAGCAACTGACCATAACGCACTTTCTTAGGGTCATAAGTTACTGTAATAGCTTCATAATGACCTGTTGTTTCTGTTACAACTTCTTCATAGCTAGGGTTTTTTGTATCGCCGCCTGTATATCCGGACACTACTTTTATGACGCCGGGCACTTTTTCAAAGTCGGATTCAGCACACCAAAAGCACCCCATAGCGAATATGGCCGTTTCATATTTGGGAGCAGAGGCTTTTTTAGGAGTAGTGGCTTTATTGGCGCTGCCGCTTAATAGGCTTGCGGTTGTCGCAGCTTGCAATGAATTAGATACAGGTGAGATAGTCACCAATAAAATCGCTGCAAAAGCGGCAACCATTGACAATAAAGAGATACGTAAAGTTTTAAACTTGCCCATTTGGAATCCATATATTTTGAATAATAGCTATATTTTGTAAAATCATTCTGTAATTCGCGCCATATACGGCTCTGGTTACGAATTATTTTTCTAAATTAATAATATTCTATTTTTACAGAAAACTATAAGGATCAACATCCACTGCAACGCGCACGCTTCTTGGCCATTCCAGAGATTCTAGCCAAACACGCACTATATCTTGCAGCGCAACTTGACGCCTTGCTTGGATCAATAATCTTTGGCGATGACGCCCGCGCAGCATCGCTAGCGGAGCGGGGGCAGGGCCAAAAACCAACATGCCTTCTTGGTTTGGTGCGGTTTGCGCGATTAAGCGGGCTATGCTGGCCGCTTCCCCCTCATCTTCAGAAGATATTATTATCGCAGCAAATCTGCCAAAAGGAGGCGCAGATGCATGTTTGCGCGATAAAGTTTCTGCTGCATAAAAATCATCGCGATCACCATTGACCAATGCTTGTAAGACGGGTGCTGATGGCGCGCGTGTTTGTATATAGACATGCCCTTTTTTCGCAGCCCGACCCGCACGGCCCGATGCTTGTGATATTTGCTGAAATGTGCGCTCTGCGGCGCGCAAATCGCCGCCTTCTAGCCCTAAGTCTGCATCAATAATACCCACCAGCGTTAGATTGGGGAAATGATAGCCTTTGGTCACAAGCTGGGTTCCGATGATGATGTCAATTTCATCATTCTCAACCTTTGCTACAAATTCAGCGGCCTTTGCGGGTGAATATAATGTATCCGAAGTTGCAACAAAGGTTCTTGCCTCTGGAAATAGCATCTTCACTTCGTCATTGATGCGCTCTACTCCGGGGCCGCAGGCTACTAAAGTATCTTCTTCCTCGCATTCTTCGCAAGCCTTTGGCGGCGGCATTACATGGCCGCAATGATGACAGGCCAGCCGCTTCACCAACCGATGTTCCACCATCCAGCTTGTGCAATTGGGGCATTGAATGCGGTGGCCGCATGTTCGGCAAAGAGTGAGCGGAGCATAGCCGCGCCTATTGAGGAACATCAGGCTTTGTTCGCCGCGTTCAATATTGTCTTCTATTGCTTTTATCAGACTTGGAGCAATCCATTGACCGCGCTCTGGTACATCCTGCGTCAAGTCGATAGTTTCGATTTCGGGCAAATGCGCCCCGCCATAGCGCGATGCCATTTCAATAGCAGTATATCTGCCGATTTCTGCCATATAACGCGTTTCTAATGCGGGGGTCGCGGATGATAATATGACGGGTATATCCTCTTGCATCGCCCTAACTACCGCAACATCGCGCGCATGATAACGTACGCCTTCCTCTTGCTTGAAACTCGCCTCATGCGCTTCGTCGACGATGATAAGACCAAGGTTTTTATAGGGCAGGTATAGCGCAGAGCGCGCGCCGATTAATATGGATGCATCGCCATTGTTAACGGCGCGCCATGTGCGCCTGCGCTCGCTTTGTTTCATGCCGCTATGCCAGCTTGCCGGGGTGCTGCCAAATCTTTCTTCAAAGCGTTTTAGGAAAGGCTGCGTTAGGGCAATTTCTGGAAGCAGAACAAGACATTGTTTGCCCATTTTAATGCAGGTGGCAACGGCCTCAAAAAAAGTTTCCGTTTTACCAGAACCCGTTACACCATCGAGCATGATTGATTCAAATTTCTGCGCTTTTGTTGCGGTGATTAATTGTTCAGCCGCTTTGGTTTGATCGGCCGATAATTGCGGTTTATGATGCTCTGGATTGGGCGGATCAAAGCTATTATCAATGCTAACCTCGATCGGTTCTAATGCGCCGGTTTTCACAAGGCCGCGAATAACTGCATCGCTAACATCTGCTTTTAAGGCCAATTCTCGGATTAAACCTTGCTGGCCCTGAATAGCGTCTAATGCTTGCAAGCGTTTTGGTGTCATACGTTCAGGAACTATATCAGTGCTGCGATATTCGGTTATGCTGACCGCGCTGTTAAATGCGGCGGAAGGCGGTAATACCATACGCAGCACAGATGCCCGTGAACATAGATAATAATGCGCCGTCCAATCCACCAAATCTCGCAGCGCTTTATTCAGCGGCTCTATATCTAATACGCTAATGATTGGGCGCAATTTTGAATCGGGAATAGGGTTCTCATCTGGGCTATCATTATCCCATACAACGCCAAATAATTTTCGCGGTCCTAGCGGGACCTCCACGATAGAGCCAATTTGAACATCCATATTGTCGGGAATTGCATAATCGAGCGGGCCTATGACTTTGGTCATTAATATGATGTGCGCTCGATTCATCCTGATACTATAGGAAGAATATATCTCGGCGTCATTCATTTGCTGCACTGTTTTACAATTGCAGATATTATTTTATGCTATAGCATATTATAAAGAATGAATAGGGGATAGATATGAGCAATTTTGAACATCAAATCATAAGCAGCGATATAGAATTATTAAACGGCAAGGCTCTGAATAGGCGCGCTATTTTGTCATATGCTATGGTTGGCGGGTTATTCACAATATCGGGCTGCGCAAGCTTGCCCGGTTTTGGCTTAACCGACACATTACGCCGTTTGATGACATTATCATCGCAGCGCGCCTTTGCTCAATTGTTAGAGCCGGGCGGTTTTTATGATGATCAGTTAACCCGCATAGCATTGCCCGATCAATTTGGCGGCGGGGCAGGCTCTAGTCTATTATCAACTGTGCTGAGCAGCGGTAAAGTACGCACCGAATTACAGCAACAAGTGAATCGCGTGGCTGAAAAGGGCGCTGAACGTGCTGCGCCTTTTGTTGCGGATAGCATAAGAAACATCGGTATCGAGGGTGCAAGTCAGATTATTAGGGGCGGCCCTACCGCAGCCACCGAATTTTTGCGCGGTAATATTGGTAATAATTTAGTCGGCGTCATGGTGCCGGGCATTAACGATGGCCTGAAACTATTTGATAATGGTTTAATATCGCGGGCTGTGCGGTCCGTGGCGGGTTTTGACGTTGGGAAATTGGGCAATGATATTGTTGGCAAGGCAGGCAACAGCATTTGGTCCGCTATGGGCCGCGAGGAAGCCGCGATAAGGGCTAATCCGCGTGAAACGGGTGATCCGCTGCTGATTGCCGCCTTTGCTCTGGCGGGTTAGATGTTTATATAGTGTGATCTATTCTGTGAGATTGCAATTTAACGTCTATATATTAATAGACTTCTTAGTAAAACAGTTGGAGCTGGCACCCGAAGGTCCAGCTCCATTCTTGTCTGTAGGAGGTATGTAGCAGTGACCTTACCTTCAGCTCATATTGATTATCTAGTGCCTAGGAATCCCAAATGCAACCATCTTTTTCCTTAATTAATGAAGCCATGACGAATGTTGAACACATAATATCTCCAGCAAGATTGGGAAGATTCTCAGGTACAGTCGATGGAGATAGGAATAAAGCTCTTAGATTGTATGTATGGAATTCAAGACTTTGTGAAGAATTTTATCTCCCATTACAGATTGCAGAAATATCAGTTAGAAATAATATACACTATACATTAACAAGACGTTACACGAACCAGTGGTACAGTAATTCTGCGATTGTTGATCAACTAACTGCTAAATATAAGTCGGAGTTACAAAAAAAGGTTGAAGAGAGGAAGAGAGCCAAAGGCAAGGCATTTACAGTAGATCATGTTGTAGCTGGAATGACCTTTGGTTTTTGGGTTAATTTGTTAACATCTCGATATGAAAACTTGCTATGGCAACAAGGAATGAAGCGTTCATTTCATTGTATTTCTGATGAAATGAGCCGAGAAACTGTATATAAAAAAGTGAATCAACTAAGAGTGTTTCGAAACAAAGTCGCTCATCATTATGCTATTTTTGATAGAAGGCCTAGTGCAGAGTATCAAAACATTCAGGATATTGTATCATGGAGTTGTCATGATACATTGTTATTCATGAAGCAGGTATCTAATCCTAGTAAAATAATCAATATGCGCCCTAATATATGATATTTTATAAATAATCACTCAACGCCTTTGATTTTGCCCCATTGGCGCGCAGCGGTGTAACCTAAATAGCCTGTCCCAAACAGCGCATAGAGCGGTTCTGGCAGGCCATTAAGATAAGCATTCATGCCATTAGCAATGCTCAGCGCAGCTTCGGGACGGATAGCAGCGATTAGACCCATGGGGATGGCCCAAAGCAGCATCACATACATGACATAGAGAAAGCTAGGCCGCGCGCGGCTGGTCCATGGATCTGCCGATTTCGATTCTGACAATATCGCCGATAATTGCGTCTTAACAGCTTCCATCTCTTGCGAGCCTTCTAATTTAAGAAGCTCTAGCTTGGCTTTTTCGCGCTCTGCTTTATCGGGGATGATTTTATCAATGATTTTCCCAATAGGGCCGATTAATTGTGATAATATGCTCATGTCATTTCCTTTACATTAACCAATGCGGTGTTCTAACCAGCCATAGAGAAAACTCTCATTGGTGCTGCGCTTTTCGGCTAAGCGAATGTATCGCTCGCCCTGTAACGCTTCTATGGCGCGTAATAAGACAATCTCACCTTTTGCGCCTCTCTTGTGCAAATATCCTCTTAAAGCGGCGAGGGTGGCAGGGCCGATGACGCGATCAATCTGTAAATCTTTATAATCACGTTCCTGACGATTGAGCGCATTGAGCGCGCGCTGCGTAAATGAAATAGCAGTGCCTACGCCCATATTTACGCCGGTATCAAACATTTCTTCGGCGACCTTGGGGGCTAATGCAGCTATTCTATCAAATTGAGGTTTGAGCCAATAAATACGTTTATATATGCTATGCGCTTCGCTTTTTGGCATAGAGCGCATTGGGCCATCATAGCCATGTTGCCGTGCAGTCCCAATGGTTATGCCCCAATTGGTCTCTCCGCCCATATCATGCGGATGATTGGAATATCCGCCTTCGCGTTTTAAGACGTCATTGATTAATCGATCAATCATAAGTGAATCACCTTTCATCATTACAGATAACCAAATAGGTTATATGTAGGAAAGATATTTCAACTTAATAAAGTTTCAATTCGTCAATGTTTCAATTCGTCAATCAGGCGAGCATTAATTTGACTCTATCAAAAATGCGCAGCTGTTGCTGGTATAATAACAATGATTTGAAAACTTGGTCGGGACGATAGGATTCGAACCTACGACCCCCACACCCCCAGTGTGATGCGCTACCAGGCTGCGCTACGTCCCGACGAAGTAAATGCGCTATATGGCTATGTTTTACGCTTGGCAAGCATTGATATGCGCTAATCACAAATTATCACCATATATGTAAACGCTTTACGATTGCAGTTTCATAGCTTGCATGATAACGGCTCATATTATTTTAAATGCTGGTTAATTCTGTTAAACAGCGAATATATTCATCATATAATCGAATTTGAGGAAATAGAATGTCAATATTATCTGTAACTGCACCCTTATTAGCGAGTGCACAACCTTCTGGTGCTGCTGGCGGTATATTAAGCATAGCGCCGCTTATTTTAATATTTGTGATATTTTATTTTCTGCTTATTCGCCCACAACAAAAACGCGCCAAAGAGCATGAGGCCAAAATTGGCGCGGTTCAAAAAAATGATCAAGTCGTTACAGGCGGCGGATTAATGGGCAAAGCGGTCAAAGTAACCGAAGATTATGTCGAAGTGGAAATTGCCAGCGGCGTAAAAGTGAAAGCTGTAAAATCCACCTTGGCAGATATTGTCCCGAAAAATGTTAAAGCAGCGAATGACTAAATCTACAGCTGCTTAGTCTATAGCAGCTTAAAAGGCGTCTGCCTAATTGCGATATTTTTGTAACATCTTGTGCGCATGTGGACAAATAATGGATGCAATAGATTGAATTGGTTGTAGAGCTTACCTATGTCCCTAAAATGATATAGTGGCATATGGTTAATGGTTCAAATATTGAAGAGCAATATGCTAGGAACCTAAAGATTGAATATTGAGGAACTAAAATGACAGACTTTCCGCGTTGGCGCGTGATTATGCTCTATGCTATATTGATATTTGGCGTAGTCATGGCGATACCTAGCCTGTTGCCCGAAGAAACGCGCGCAAAAATACCGTCTTTCTTTCCTCAAGAAACCATCAATTTGGGCTTAGACCTTGCTGGCGGTAGCCATATATTATTAGAAGCAGATCCATCACAAGTGGCTGCGGTTCGATTAGAAGCGATGGAAGATAGCGTCCGTTCTGCCATGAAGCGGGCAGATGTAGATATTGAACGCGTATCGCGCAACGATGGTAATTTAAGCTTTACCGTTCCCAATAGTTCAAAGGTTGATGCAGCGCGCGAAGCCATTTTGCCGATTACAGCCAATGCATTTGGCGGGCGTGATTGGGATTTTCAGGTGAATGATGGCAATCGCATCATATTAGAGCCTACCGATGCAAGTATCGATAATAGTATCCAGCAAGCCATGGAAACGGCCAAAGATGTTATTGATCGCCGTATTAACGAATTGGGAACATTAGAACCCAATATCATTTTGCAAGGTGAAAATCGTATCGTTGTGCAAGTACCTGGTCTTGATGATCCAGAAGCTTTGAAAGCATTAATTGGTAAAACAGCAAAGCTTGAGTTTAAGCTGGTTGATGAGAATGCAGATCCGGATTTAACGGCGCAAGGCAAGGCCCGCGTTGGTAGCCAAGTATTACCATATCCGACCAATCCATCGGGCGTTCCCTTTATGGCTGTGCGCCGTATTGGCGGAATTAGTGGCGATAATTTAACAAGCGCTTCGCAATCATTCGATCAAGAGACTAATCAACCCGTTGTTTCGATAACATTTAATAGCGAAGGCGGGCAGAAATTTGCCCGTATGACCCAGCAAAATACCGGCAAATTATTTGCTATCATCTTGGATAAGCAGATTATTTCAGCGCCTGTGATTAACGAGCCTATTTTGGGCGGTGCTTCGCAAATTTCAGGTAATTTCTCTATTGAGACAGCGAACGAATTGGCGATTACTTTGCGCTCTGGTGCGCTGCCTGTGGATTTGAAAATCGTTGAAGAACGCAGCGTTGGCCCAGATTTGGGCGCTGAATCAATCCGACTTGGCTCTATAGCTGCTATGATTGGCACAGTATCGGTGTTGGTCTTTATGGTAATAACCTATGGCCGCTTTGGCATCTATGCGAACGGGGCTTTGATTATCAATGTGCTGCTTATTTTGGGTGTCATGGCATTGTTTAACGCAACGCTCACATTGCCGGGTATAGCCGGATTTGTTTTGACCGTTGGTGCTGCTGTGGATGCGAACGTTTTGATTAATGAACGCATACGCGAAGAACGAAGGCGAGGGCGTAAAATCATTCAGGCCATTGAGGTTGGATATAAAGAGGCTAGTCGCGCCATTTATGATGCGAAC
This sequence comes from uncultured Sphingorhabdus sp., assembly GCA_947492905.1. GTDB lineage: Bacteria > Pseudomonadota > Alphaproteobacteria > Sphingomonadales > Sphingomonadaceae > Sphingorhabdus_B. Next base: position 1,582,628 of record CANLOL010000001.1, read on the forward strand.
ATCACCAATGTGATTGCCGCTGTATTGCTATTCGCATTTGGTTCTGGGCCAGTGCGCGGTTTTGCTATCGTGCTTATGATTGGTATCGTGACCAGCGTATTTACCGCCGTTGTTATTACCCGCATGTGGGTAACGGGCTGGATAAAGCGCAATCGCCCTCAAGAATTGGTGATATAGGAGCATATTATGAAACTTTTGAAACTTGTTCCCGATAATACCAATATTCCTTTTTTGAAGGTCCGTGTTGTCACATTTATCGTCAGTATTTTGATTATGGCGGCTTCCATTGGCGCAGTGCTTACCCAAGGTTTGAATTTTGGCGTTGATTTTATCGGCGGTCAAATGATCCAAGCTACGATTAGTGATGTTGAACAAGCGCCGGTTGAGGAAATACGCACCAAGGTGAATAGCTTGGGATATGGCGAGCCGACTATTCAACGCTTTGGTGAACCCAATCAAATCTCTATTCGTATGAAATTACCCGAAGGCGCAGAGGATGAACCTGAATTGGCCAATGAAATGGCGACTTCTATCGTCAATAAGCTGAAAGAGGATTATCCCAATACCGTTATTGATGGTGTTGATTCTGTATCCGGTAAAGTTTCCAGCGAATTGTTCAGCACCGGCGTAACGGCTTTATTAGCAGCTATGTTTGCGATTGCGCTCTATATTTGGGTGCGTTTTGAATGGCAATTTGGTGTAGGCGCCTTATTTGCATTGATGCACGATGTGGTGCTCACATTTGGTTTGTTTGCCGTCACGCAATTAGAATTTAACCTTAACATCATTGCGGCTTTGCTGACTATTATTGGTTATTCGCTCAATGATACGATTGTGGTTTATGACCGTATCAGAGAGAATCTGAAAAAATATCGCAAAATGGATATGCCTGCGCTGCTTGATCTATCGGTCAATGAGACATTGGCACGCACGGTAATGACTTCAATTACGATTTTGGTTCCACTTGTCATTTTAATGATATTTGGCCCGAAAGTCATTTTTGGTTTCGCAGCGGCAATGGCCTTTGGTGTGCTTATCGGTACATATTCTTCGGTTTATATGGCTGCGCCTATATTGATATGGCTCAAAGTTGGCCCTGATAGCTTCATTCCTGTGGATGATGGAAAAAGCCAAGAAGATAAGATGAAAGAAGGCTATGGTGCGGTCGTATAAAGGGCTGCTTATATGACCAACCTATCTGCAGAGATGCCAGCTTCTGGCCCGATAATCAGGGGCTTTGGAGCGCAAGGCTTTCGCATTAATGAAGAATATTATAGCGGCGGGATTATCCTAACGCCTAGCGATGCGATTGCTTGGGATGTACCAGATACTATAAGTATGAATGATGCACCCTTGATGGATGCTTTAAAGCAGGTGCGTCCTGAATTTCTGCTCTTGGGTACGGGCGCAAAATTACTGCGTCCTGCGGCGAAATTCACCCGCGCAATAGAGGCGATGGATATTGGCATAGAGGTTATGGATAGCCGAGCAGCCGCGCGCGCATGGAGCATGTTACGATTAGAAGAACGTCAAATTGTCGGCGCTATCATGCCGCTGGGCTAAATCAGCTTTTTATATTTATGATATTTTTGAGATGTTGATCCATTTTTTCGGAATTTATATCCCATGAAAAATGCGCAACATTATGCGCAACTTCATTTTGATCGCGCGGTTCGCTCAGCAATTTATTGATTGCATCAGCCACTTGTTTGCTATCGCGCTCAACGATGAATCCTGCGCTCTCATCCTTCACCAATTCGCGCGCTCCGCCAACATCGCTAATCACGATTGGCGTACCGCTAGCAAGCGATTCCACCCACGCATTCGCAAGACCCTCGCTCTCCGATACTAAGCAGGATATGTCTGCTGCGGCGATGATAGACGGCAGTGCATCATGGTCAACCGCGCCCAAAAACCTTACTCTTTCTGATAAGCCTAATTGCTCTGTAAGTGCTTCGAACTTTGCTCTAGCTGGCCCCATTCCAGCGAACATCAATGTTGCATTTGGAATATGTTGCAGAGCTTCAATAATCAGATGTTGATTCTTACGCTCGATTAAGGCCGCTACGCATATGATGAGCGGGCCAGTGACATTCAGTTTCGCCTTTTCAACCTCTCTATCACGCGGGTGAAAGCGGCTATGATCCATACCCGTATAATGGACGGTTATTTTATCACTATCCATACCCAAGGCGATCATATCGCGTTTCAAAGCCTCTGAAACGGCGAGTAAACCGCCTGCATTTTCGGCGGCTTTGATAATCTGCTCCTTGCAACCTGATACGCTGGCCCAATGGTGTATATCTGCACCGCGTGATTTGACGGAATAGGGAATGCCTAATTCTGCGGCGATGCGCATCGCTGCTGGACCATCTGGATAGAAAAATTCAGCATCCACTGCATCAAAGGGTTTCTCAGCATGGAGTTTTTTTACGAGCGGCATGATGGCGTTAGCGATAAGGCGTGGATTATATTTACCGCCAACCGCTGGGATTAGTGTAAAATGCGGTCTATACACATTGAGTCCGCGCCAATTTTCATGATAGGGCAGTGATTTTAATTCGCTATAACGCTCTAAATTACTTAGCGGCCAAGGCGGAATCCCCAGAGGGTTGATAATAGTGACATTAAAATCTTCACGTTTCGATAATCCAGAGGTTTGCCGCTCTACAAATATTCCAAAATTCGGTTTTGCGGCATTTGGGAATAATGTCGATAATGTCAAAATATGATAAGCTTTGGCCATGAGTGGTCCTTAAGATAGAAAGGCTAATATATTGCAAATGCTCATGCGAAATTGCGTATGAGATTTTTGACCTTGGCTATCCACTTTGGATTTTGAATGACTTGCTGCCTAGCCCCTGCGCCAAGCGGCAATATCTGTATTTTATCATCCTCGCGCCCGATTAATCGCCCAAAAAGAAACCGTCCATCGGGGCGTGGGACCAATATATCCATATTTAAGGCGCTTTGCGATTGATCTGGAGTGATTTTTTCTAACCATAATTCATCGCCATAACGATAATCACCAATGCTGTCTTGCATTCGCATTGCAATCATATCTTCTGATGGGCTGAGCATCATGACTATTTCTTCTTTTTTCGGGGCATATGCTCCGTTGATGCCGAATATAGCCATAAGTGGCAGTGATTTTTGATCGGGTAGCTGCACCAAATCGGCGCTATCCACCGATAAAGCATCGGCGATACGGTTAAGCCAGTCCAATGATAATGTGCGCATGCCCGTTTCTAAGCGGCCTATAGTTTGGGCTGTGGTTGGCGGATTGCATTGCTTTGCGACATCAATCAACGTCATATTTTTTGCTTTGCGAACGCTTCTAATTTTATTGCGCATAAATTTTCCTTAAACCAAATAGGTTTTTTCTTTCCTACATTATCACCAAAATGGCAAGTGAAATTTTCAAGGAGATAATCATGACACAAAGAATAGCTGGCAATAAAAATGGAAATAGCGATATGGACCCAAGAGAGATTAAGGAACATGCAATGCGCGGCGGGCAGGTTGATCGCTTATCCAAAAACGCCAAACCAAAAAGCAACCGCTCGGTCAGTGTGAATATAGGCGAATCTCCGCTGTCTTGGCTATATGCGCATAAACATCTGAGCGATCGTCAATTTCTAGCTGGTGAGAAATTGCGCAGCGAATATGAACGCGCTGCTATTGGCACGAATATCACAATGTCTTGGAATCCTATGCCGCCATCGAAAGGCCGCCGTGGCGCAGGCCATTGGGATCAGAGCGAGAGCAGCTTAAATGCCAAACAAAGGTTTGACGATGCTATCAATTGCTTAGGCGATGGTTTGGATGAAGTGGCGTGGCGCGTGATATGCAATTGTGAGAGCGTATCCAATGCGGAAAAAGCATTGGGTTGGCCAACACGCTCGGGAAAATTGGTGTTAAAATTGGCGCTCGATAGGCTGGCAAATCATTATCGCATTGCCTAAATCCATCGGCAGATTAGCTCTGTAATTGCTCGGCCATTTCGGCAATTTCTAGCCATCGTTCTTCGGCAGCATCTTTGGCAGCATTATAATCTTCGATGGATTTGGTGAGCGCAGCAAAGCGTTCAGGGTTTTGCGTATATAATTGCGGGTCGCTCAATTGTTCTTCGGCCTTGATTATGGCCTTTTCATAATCCTCTATTTGCTGTGGCAATAGATCATAATCGCGCTGATCTTTATAGCTTAATTTGCGTTTCTTAGGAGCAGGCTTATCGGATGGGCTATCATGTTTTGCTTTATTTTTTGGACTGGATATTTGCCCATTATTTTTATCAATTTTATGATTACGATTGGGACGCTTGGCCACCCAATCTGCATAGCCGCCAACGATGATGTCAATCTCTCCCGAACCATCGAGGCCCAACGTTAAATTGACCGTGCGGTTCAAAAAATCACGGTCATGGCTCACCAACAATACTGTGCCATCATAATCAGAGATGACTTCTTGCAATAGATCGAGCGTTTCCAAATCCAAATCATTGGTTGGTTCATCCAAAACCAGCAAATTAGATTCGCGCGCAAATTCACGCGCCAAAAGCAAGCGCGATTTCTCTCCGCCCGATAATGTTCCGACCTTGGCATCGATAAGCGAAGGCTCGAATAAAAATTCTTTCAAATAGCCTTGAACATGTTTGCGCACACCGCGCACATCAATCCAATCGCTGCCATCAGCCAAGACATCGCGCACTTGTTTTTGCGGCTCTAATAATTTTCTTTGTTGGTCTATGACGATACCAGATAGGGTTTTCGATATTTTAATCTCACCGCTATCGGGTGTATCTTCGCCCGTTAATATACGGATTAACGTGGTTTTCCCTGTACCATTAGCACCAACAATGCCGATGCGGTCGCCGCGCTGAATGCGCAAAGTGAAGTCTTTGACAAGCTTTCTGTCTCCATAAGCTTTGTTGATTTCTTTAGCATCAATAACGGTTTTGGTTTTTACATCATTGGTTGCCGCTGCCAATTTTGCCGTTCCAGCAGGGCCAATCATAGATTTGCGCTGCTCGCGCATTTCATATAATTTTTCTAGGCGTCCTTGGTTGCGTTTGCGCCGCGCCGTAACACCATGCACCAACCAATGATTTTCCAACTTTAATTTAGCATCTAATCTATGCGCCGCTTTTTCTTCATCAGCATAGACTTTTTCCATCCAAGCTTCATATCCGCCAAAACCAACTTCATTGCGCCGCATAGTTCCGCGATCAAGCCAAAAGGTTTGCTTGGTTAGATTGGTCAAAAACTCTCTATCGTGGCTGATAACAACAAATGCACCATTAAAGCGCGACAGATAATTTTCTAGCCATTCAATCGCTTCTAAATCCAAATGGTTGGTCGGTTCATCCAACAAAAGCAAATCGGGCTTTAGAGCCAATGCCAAGCATATAGCCGCTCTGCGCTTCTCTCCGCCGCTTGCGGTTTTGGCCTTTTTATCCAAATCAATACCAATTTGATCGGCCAAGGCCCGCACTTCATATTCCGCCGGAGCATCATCGCCCTTTTGCGTGAAATCAATCAATGTATCGCAATCTGAAAAATCAGGATCTTGTTCCAGCATAACAATATGCGTGCCAGGGATGATGGTGCGCTTGCCTTTGTCGCATTCTATATCGCCAGCAATCAGGCGCATCATCGTTGTTTTGCCCGCTCCATTGCGGCCAATAAGCGCCAATTTATCGCGCGGCCCAATATAGAGATTTATATCCTGAAATAGCCAATGGCTGCCCAATTGTAGGCCAAGGTTTTCATAAGCAAGGATGGGCGGTGTGGACATGATAGAGCCACTAATGACTATCTATACGATAAGCAAGCAAAGCCTATGCGCTTATAGAGAATATCGCGTTTGATGAGGGCTGTTTATTTACATGCTTATATTTATGATTGGATAGCGCATAAAATCTCTATTCAAATCAATTGGACTTTTATAGGGGTAATGGCAATTGAGTCGCCTGTTATTGGATTGGGGCCTATAATTGGATTGGGGCCTATAATTGGATTGGGACCTATAATTGGATTGGGATATGTCATGCGGTCTATATTTTTGAATGGAGATTATGTTTCAGAAGATGAAGCGCAAATTTCTATTTTTGATCGCAGCGTTCAATTTGCGGATTCTATATATGAAGTCCTATCTGTCATTGATGGCAAAATCGTCGATTTCGCTGGCCATATAAACCGATTATCGCGTTCCTTAGCAGAATTAAATATAGTTAATACGCCATCGGATAGCGAATGGCTGGCTATATTTCATAAATTAATTGCATTAAATAATCTTAGTGAAGGCATAATCTATCTGCAAATTACGCGCGGCGTAGCAGAGAGAGATTTTCAATATTCTGATGCTTTGACGCCCACTTTAATTGCATATACGCAAGAAAAACAATTGATTGATAATCCGAAATTAGCGGACGGGCTATCCGTCATGCTAACCCAAGATTTGCGCTGGGGGCGATGCGATATTAAAACCACGCAACTGCTCTATGCGTCTATGATAAAGAGTGAGGCCAAAGCAAAAGGCTATGACGATGCATGGTTGATGCGCGATAATCTGATTACCGAAGGCACATCAAATAATGCGGCGATCATTACGCAGGACGATATTTTGGTGACCCATAAATTGTCGCCTGCTATTTTGGCTGGAACAACGCGCAATATTATATTGGATATCGCCAATGATAGCTCATTAAAGATTGAAGAACGTGCTTTCACTCTCGAAGAAGCAATTGCCGCAAAAGAGGCATTTATTTCTGCTGCTTCTCTATTCATTATGCCTGTTACGAGCGTAGATGATAAAATCATTGGTTCAGGCGAAGTTGGAGCCCATACCTTATCGCTGCGTCAGAAATATATTGATTGGGCGCGTGAAATATCGTTATGAATATAGATATTTTTTGAACATGATATTCACACAATATTCAAGCTAAGTGGATTAAACGCATATTATGAGTAAGATATATTCTATTTTGATGGCATTTTTGGTTGCGACAACCATGGTGATTACTGCGCCCTATGCCGATGCTCGGCGTACAGATCAGGAAAAAGCCCGTCAGCAAATGAAATCTGGGCAATTAATGCCCTATGCGGAAATTGAACGTAATGTCAGAAAACGCATGAGAAAAATGGAATATTTAGGCTCTCAGTTCAATGCGCGCAACAGCACCTATCGATTCAAATTTCTCAACCGAGATCGCGCTACGCAAAAAACCCGTGTGGTTTATGTTGATGTCGACGCGAGGAGCGGCGCTATTTTGAGCACGCGCTAAATTAAATCAAAAACGCACTATCATCATGGGTGAACATCAAATTTTCAAAAATGACTATCACTTGTTTTTTCTATGCGTTACCTAGAAGAAATTAGAGCAGATATAGGATATATAATATGCGCATATTAATCGTAGAAGATGAACCAACATTAGGACAACAGCTAAAATCCACTATGGAAAATGCTGGCTATGCCGTGGATTTGTCAACCGATGGCGAAGACGGTCATTTTCTGGGTTCAACAGAGAGCTATGATGCGGTTATTTTGGATTTAGGTCTGCCGGAAATTGACGGCTTAACGGTTTTGGATCGTTGGCGCAAAGAGGGTTTGAAATTCCCTGTATTGGTTTTAACGGCGCGCGATGGTTGGTCGGATAAAGTCGCTGGACTTGATGCTGGCGCTGATGATTATTTGGCAAAACCATTTCAAACCGAGGAATTAATTGCACGATTGCGAGCACTAATTCGCCGTGCATCGGGCAATGCGAGTTCAGAGCTCACCGCTGGTGCTGTGCGTCTTGATACGCGCTCGGGCCGAGTGACATTAGATGGATCACCGGTGAAATTAACCGCGCAGGAATATAAATTACTATCCTATTTGATGCACCATAAAGGCAAAGTTGTATCAAGGACTGAGCTTATCGAGCATATTTACGATCAAGATTTTGATCGCGATTCCAATACGATCGAAGTTTTTGTGACCCGTATCCGCAAGAAATTAGGACAAGAAGTAATCTCTACCATAAGAGGTCTTGGTTATAGCCTAGAAGATCCTGAAGCATGATAATCTAGCGATATGAAAAGTTTGCGTAAATCATATGTGGGGGGTTAATACAAAACCCCAAGATGAAAATCTGGAGCCTAGAGGCAAGGGTTCTCTCAGCGGCCGGATGATCTTTATCGCGGCGGCTTGGATTACATTGCTCTTGTTAATTGGTGGTATCGCGCTTGATCGTGTTCTCGTCAATAATGTCAGCAAAAATTTCGATGACCAATTAGAATATGTTCTGACCGCTATGATTGCGACAGCAGAAATCGGGCCTGATGGTGAGGTTCGAATGAGCCGTGCTTTGGGCGATCAAAGGTTTCTTGAACCCAATAGTGGCTTTTATTGGCAAATTAGCGGCAAAGATGTTCCCGACTTTCCATCCTATTCGCTGTGGGATAGGAGCATTGATCCCAAATTAGAAGAGAGCGATTATGAGGTTAATATTCGCGAAAGCGATGAATTTGCTGAAACGAGATTACGCATTGCAGAGCAATCTACATTATTGCCCGGTTCTGATATAGAATGGAAATTCATGGTAGCGCAAAGCCGAGATAGCCTCGATGCGCAAATAAGCACATTACGATCCACATTGATAATCAGCTTTTTATTATTGGCTCTAGGATTGCTTATCTTAGCCGCTTTGCAGACGCTATATGGCTTATGGCCGATGCGATATGTAAGGCGCGCAATTTCGGAAATGCGCAGCGGTCAAAAAAATCGTGTGACCGATGAATTGCCAATCGAAGTAATGCCGATGGTGACCGAGTTAAATGAACTGCTCGATCATAATGAAAAGCAAGCCGAAGAGGCGCGGCGCCATGCTGGTAATTTGGCACATGCGCTCAAAACTCCGCTTACTGTGATAATGAACAGCGCAACGGCACAATCTGACGATTTAGCAGCGACAGTTATACGCGAAGCAACGACAATGCGTCGACAGGTTGACCACCATTTGGCACGTGCCAGAGCAGTAGGACGCCGCGCGCATAGTCAGAGCAGAACTAAGATATGGGCATCGCTCGAATCTGTTGAGCGCGCTGTTGGGCGATTATATCCGCAAACGCGATTGGATATGACGGGCGATGAAGAATTAGAAGCCACTATGGAGCGTCAAGATTTGGATGAATTGCTGGGTAATCTCATTGAAAATGCTGCGAAGTATGGCGGCGGCAGTGTGTTTGTGACAGTCGTAGATGGCGGGCAATTTGCCGAAGTTGAGGTGGAAGATGATGGCAATGGAATCCCCGAAGATGAACGCGAAAAGATATTTGATCGCGGCGCGCGCCTTGATACCGGAAAGCCCGGAACAGGTCTAGGTTTGGCCATTGTTCGCGATGTCGTAGAGATATATGGCGGCAGCGTAGGATTAGAAGAAAGTGAAGATATGGGGGGCTTATTGGTTAGGCTGAAAATACCAAAGCCGCCAAAGCGTTAAGCTAATTTATAAAACCACTCAGCCATCATCACGGATTTTTTGGTGGTGGCGAATGACTTCATCGATGATGAATCTCAAAAATTTCTCTGTAAAATCAGGGTCTAAATTCGCATTATTCGCCAATTGACGCAAGCGAGCAATTTGCTCTTCTTCCCGATTTGGATCGGCTGGCGGTAATGCAGTTTCCGCTTTATAGCGGCCCACAGCTTGGGTGATTTTGAAACGTTCGGCGAGCATAAAAACTAGAGCAGCATCAATATTATCGATGCTACTGCGAAATTGCTCTAATCTATTTTCAGCTGTTTTTTCAGGCTTTATTTTTGACATATAATTGCAATGCATATTTTAACGCTTTTGGACAAGCAAAATACAATATCAATCTTTACTTTTTCAATTAATATCTTGCTTTTGAAGGCGGAAATTGGCACTAACACTGCATGAGCGCGACTATTCACCACATCAATGGCGATGATAATATATCTCCCCCTTCATTAGAAAATATGATGAAATTGGTGGCTCCGGAATTAAACCGTGTGAATGCAGTTATTTTGGACAGAATGCAGTCCGAAATCCCGCTTATTCCTGAACTAGCAGGCCATTTAATTGCTGGCGGAGGCAAGCGTTTACGCCCTATGCTGACATTGGCTTCGGGTCGATTGCTGGATTATTCTGGGGATAGGCACCATAAATTATCAGCGGCTGTAGAATTTATTCATACTGCTACATTATTGCATGATGATGTTGTAGATGGCAGCGACATGCGGCGCGGCAAAACTGCGGCCAATTTAATTTTCGGTAATCCCGCTGCCGTATTGGTTGGAGACTTTTTATTCAGCCGCTCTTTTGAACTTATGGTCGAAGATGGCTCGCTTAAAGTATTGAAGATATTATCAAATGCTTCAGCAGTCATAGCCGAAGGTGAGGTTAATCAGCTTACCGCGCAACGCCAAATATCGACAGGCGAAGAACAATATTTGGAAATTATCAGCGCAAAGACAGCCGTTTTATTCGCTGCCGCTTGTAAAATAGCGGCCGTAGTCGCCGAGAGCGGTGAAGAGTCCGAAAAAGCATTGGGCGCTTATGGCCGTAATCTCGGTATTGCCTTTCAATTGGTGGATGATGCGATTGATTATGTTTCTGACGAAGAAACTATGGGCAAATCCACCGGCGATGATTTTCGCGATGGCAAAATCACATTGCCCGTAATTTTGGCGCATAGCCGCGGTAATGATGAAGAGAAGAAATTTTGGAAAGATGCCATGCTTGGCCACCGCGTGCGGGATGAAGACCTTATTCACGCGCGTCATTTGCTAAAAAAACATAATGCGATTGATGATACAATAGCACGGGCGCGCCATTATGGGCGTATTGCGATTGATAGCATTTCATCCTTTCCGGATAGCAATGCCAAATCAGCCATGGTTGAAGCCGTTAAATTTGCAATAGCACGCGCTTACTAATCCTATGACGCTTCCAATAGCGGCCATATTGGATGATCTGCTCTCATCTCTAGAGAAAAATTCTAATGCTGTTTTAATTGCGCCGCCCGGTGCAGGCAAAACCACCAATGTCGCGCCAGCTTTAATGCATCAGAGCTGGGCAGAGGGACAGATATTACTCTTATCCCCCAGAAGGTTAGCAACCCGTATGGCGGCCCATTATATCGCCAAGCAATGCGGGGAAGAGGTCGGCAAAACCATAGGCTATATGACGCGCGGCGATAGTAAATTAAGCGCAGATAATAAAATCATCGTTATGACCGAGGGTATCTTCCTGAACAAAATCATCAATGACCCAGAGCTATCAGGGGTCTCTGCTGTTTTGTTCGATGAAGTGCATGAGCGTAGTTTGGATAGTGATTTTGGACTGGCTCTTGCTTTGGAAGCGCAAACAGCATTTAGGCCTGATATGCGTTTGGTTGCTATGTCGGCGACCTTAGATGGTGAGCGATTTGTCAATATTATGGGGGATGCTCCTTTATTTCAGAGCGAAGGCAAATCTTATCCACTGAATATTCATTATTTGGGCCGCAGGATAGAGCGCTCTATAGAAGAGGATATAGCAGGGCAATTAAAGGCAATTGTTCGCGATTATGAAGGTGATATTTTAATATTCTTACCCGGTGCTAGAGAGATAGACTGGCTCGCTAATTTACTGCCAGAATATCCCAATATAGAAGTGCATAAATTACATAGTAATATTGACCAAGCGTCTCAACGCAAAGCGGTGCAACGAGCAGAAAATGGGCCAAGAAAAATCATCTTAGCAACCAATATTGCTGAAACTAGCCTTACTATTGATGGTGTGCGCATTGTAATCGATAGCGGCTTAGTGCGCCATGCTCATTATAATAGAGCGGCCAATATCACCCAACTCGTCACTGAGAAATCAAGCTTGGCTTCGGCTGTGCAGCGTGCAGGACGTGCCGCAAGGCAAGGCGAGGGGCATGCATTTCGATTATGGTTGGAAGCTGCCAATGGCGGTTTGCCGCAATTTGACCCACCCGAGATATTAGAGTGCGATTTATCATCATTGGTGCTCAATTGTGCGATTTGGGGGGAATATGATCCAGCGCAATTATCTTGGCTCGATGAACCGCCGTCCGTTGGCATAATATTAGCGCGCAAACAATTATCATCGTTAAATTTATTTGATAAAAGCGGCTTTATCACACCAATGGGGAGCGCTGTCTCGCAATTGCCCATGCCGCCGCATTTGGCCAATATGTTGTTATTAGCATCTGACAAAGAAACGGCCGCTATGCTGATTGCTATGGTGCAAGAGCATGGTTTGGGCGGACGTGATGTCGATATTGAGATGCGTCTGCAAAGAACCAAAGCGGATAGATCAGCCCGCGCGCAGTCAATATGTAATATGGCGAAGCGATGGAGTAAAGCTGCGCAGAAAATTGTCAAATCAGCGCATATTGAACCTATAGAAATGCAGAGCATAGGCGCGATGATAGCCTATGCCTTTCCCGATAGGGTGGCAAAGCGCCAAGATAGCAAGGGAGAGAATTGGCTGGGCGCTGGGGGCAAACGTTATTTTCTTGATGTTGAGCGATCCCCAGAATTAGCCCAGCAGGAATGGATTGCTATTTCAGATGTTCAAGGGGCATCTTCTAAAACGCGCATAGCATCTGCGGCGGTGATTGGTTTTGATACGATAGAGGCAATGTTTACTGATAAAATCTCAGAAACCATTGCGGTCAAGCATGATATGAAACAAGACCGCATAGACGCAGGTTATGAGCGCAAACTCGGCAATATAGTGATTGCAAAAGGCAGCAGCAGCCAGATTGAGGATGCTAGGATTGCAGATGCATTATTGGCTTCTGTTCGGGACAATGGACTTTCAATATTGCCATGGTCAAAGCAATCATTGGCTCTGATGCAGCGTGCGCAATATGCGGGTGAACAGGCGATTGCTGACATTATATTGCATGAAGAATTAGAGGATTGGTTGCTGCCCATAGTGACAGGAAAGCGCCGCATTGCGCATATTGACCCAACCTCTTTGCATCAAGCGCTAGAGCTTCGCCTTGGATGGGATGGGATGCAGCGCATTAAAGCATCGGCGCCTTCGCATTTCATAACCAGCGAGGGCAAATATCCAATTGATTATAGTGCAGAGGGCGGGCCAACTGCTCAGCTGCGCGTGCAGGCTCTTTTTGGGGTTTCTGAGCATCCGACTATTGGCAAAGATAGAATTGCCCTATTGCTCAGTCTGACATCTCCTGCGGGAAGGCCGATACAAACAACGCGAAATTTACCAGAATTTTGGCAAGGAAGCTGGCATGATGTCGCCAAAGAGATGCGCGGACGCTATCCCAAACATCATTGGCCTGATGACCCTGTAAATGCCAATGCTAGCCTCAAAACGAAAAAGCGGCAAAATCTAAAATGAAACTGACGTGCTAAACTCTTGACGATGCGCTATGTTTTCGGGCAGAGGGTTTGCATCAATATCAGAGGAAAAGACGATGTCTGCACGTATATATCAACAACCAAAAAATGCGATGCAATCTGGCAGAGCGAATAGTAATAAATGGGTTTTGGAATATATGCCATCTGATCGCAAAGTTGCTGATCCGCTTACGGGGTGGGCAGGCTCTAGCGATACTGACCAACAGATAAAGTTGCAATTTGATAGTTTGGAAGCGGCGCAATCCTATTGCAAAGATAAAAATATTGAGCATGATGTTATTGCTACTCCCAATAAGACGCTAAAAATTCAGGCCTATTCGGATAATTTTGGTTAAATTCATTCTGCTAATAAATAGGCGCTCAGCAGCAAAAATATCTTGCCATCCAGCGCAATACCCGCATTTTGTTTTTGTGCGATAAATTCGCGCACTAGATTAAGCGGTACGCGGTGAACGATGATATTTTCATCATCTACGCCGCCGCCATCAGATATTTTGGATAATCCTCTTGCGCGAACCAAAGTAAAAGATTCGCTGACCATGCCGGGCGATGAGTAATATTCACCAAGATTTTCTAATGTATCTGCACGATAGCCCGTTTCTTCTTCTAACTCTCGGCTGGCGGCTAATAATACATCTTCTTGGGCATCTTGATCGCCGACTAAGCCTGCTGGTAATTCAATGCAATTTTTACCAATGGGCACTCTATATTGTTCAACCAAAATGATATGCCCATCATCAATAGCGATGATAACGGTTGCGGATATATTATTGGGGCGGCTAACATATTCCCATTTGCCATCTTTAACGGCGGTAATATATTTTCCCTGCCACATTATTTCAGCTCTATTATCGGCCATTATAATTCGATCAATTTATCGGGTAATTCATTAAAATCATCATCGCTTTTTGGGAAATGTTCGCTCAATATTATACCAATTTGCTCGACGGCTTCTGATATGCCTTGGCCAGGATTTCCTGCTTTGACATTTTTGATAAGCAATTGCATCGTATCACCCCATTTCTCTGGACCAACCAAAGAATTAATTGCAGCATCGGCAACTATTTCTGCACGATGCTCTGCCATAGAGAGATAGATTAATATCCCCGTTCTACCGACAGTCTTGCTCTCTGTACCAACACGAAACAATTCGATTGCGCGCTCTTTACTGCGCTGTGATTTAATCCAAGGGGGCGTCAGAAACATGAGCGCAGGTTGCCATTTCAGAAACAACCAAACACCCAGAAATTTTAATGCACCAATGGTTGTGATGAACCATGCAAATTCCCCATAGCCGATGACATTATCCCATCCACCAAGGAAATAATCTAATGTAGATAGATAGATGGAAGGAAAAAATGCTGTAAAGCTCATAGCGATAAAGGACGCAATTGCGGCCCAAGCAAGGGCTACATCTTTATAGTCATCGGATTCTGCTGCCGCAATGGTGACGATTTCACCATTAGAGCTTTCTTCTGCTTTGCTCACTGCTGCGCTAACTAGCTCATGATCAGCTTCGCTTAGATTATTAACTTTACGCGCCATTACCATCCCCCCGATGCGCCTCCGCCGCCGAATCCGCCGCCGCCGAAACCACCAAAGCCCCCGCCGCCGAATCCACCGCCGAAACCGCCAGAACTTCCGCCGCTGCCAAACCCGTCACCGCCAATACCGCTTCCCCATATCACAATGGGCAATCCGCTATCATCATAATGACGCTCGCCTTTTGCTCGGCGCAGCATGGGTAATATGACGACGAAAATGATAAACAGCCAGAATATTAAATTCCAAATACGGCCTGATTTTTTATCATTACGAGCTTCGGTTGCTGCTTGCTTAGCAAGCTCTGCTGCTTCTTCTGGTGGCAATAATAATTGTGATCCTATCGCATCAACACCTGCATTAATACCAGCAAACATATTACCAGCTTTAAATTCAGGCGTAATTTGTTGGCGGATGATTTGACCAGAAAGACCATCGGTAATGATACCTTCTAATCCATAACCCACTTCGATCCGCATTTTGCGCTCATTAGGTGCAATAATAAGTAATATACCATCATCAGCGCCTTCATTACCTACGCCCCATGCACGGCCTAATTGATAGCCATAATCAGCGATATCATAGCCTTGTAAATCACTGATAGTTGCTACTGCAAATTCACGATTGGATTGCGCTTTTAGGGCTTCTAATTTTTGGCTTAGCTGCGCCTCTTCTTCAGGCGATAATATATTGGCCTGATCGACCACAAAGCCAGTGGGTTCAGGAAAATTTTGAGCATGAGCGGCCGAAAAATTAGCAAGACTTACGCTGGCAAATATGAAAGCCATTATCACAAAAAATGATGATAAGGACTTTCTAATTTGCCTATTGTCGATTGTGCTGAAATCCATCACTATTAATTGGTTAGATCAATTTTAGGAGCTTCCTCAGCATTGGCTGCGGTTGCTCTGAAGGGAACCAATGGTTCTGCACCATGAATGACTTTTGCCCCAATCGCATCAGGAAAGGTTCTGATAGTAGTATTATATTTTTGCACAGCATCATTATAATCGCGGCGCGCAATGTTTATACGGTTTTCAGTGCCTTCGATTTGATCTTGAAATTTCAAATAAGATTCATTTGATCTCAGCTCTGGATAGCGCTCCACTATTACGCGCATACCAGATAAAGCTTGGGTAAGGCCATCTTGAGCTTGTTGAAACTGTGCGATTTTCGAAGCATCGGATAAATTAGCGCTGCTAGCATCTACATTGATGGATGTAGCTTTTGCGCGGGCTTCGGTGACGCCAATCAATACGTCTTTTTCTTGTTGAGACACGCCTTTAACGACTTCTGCTAAATTGGGAATGAGATCAGCACGGCGCTGATAAGAAGCTTCTACATCTGCCCAAGCAGCTTTAACGGCTTCTTCTTGAGTGGGAACGCTGTTGATACCGCAAGCCGATAGAGAAAGCGCCATAGTGCTGGCTAAAGCTAATTTTGTAAATTTATGTTTCATTAGGTATCCTCTATAGTATTTTGGTAAAAAACGCACTAACAACAAGATAAGATAGTGAGGCGTTAATTTCAATAAGCACATCAAAATAATCACTATTGAGTATATATTAGAACCATGTTTAGGGGGAAATTAAATGTTAGGCGAATTTAAAGAATTTATTTTAAAGGGCAATGTGTTGGATTTGGCCGTTGCGGTTATTATCGGGGCAGCATTTGCTACTATTACAACATCATTAACCGGCGACATTATTATGCCGTTGGTATCTGCTATTTTTGGCGTTCCAGATTTTAACAACATGTTTATTTTATTGGCAGATGCACCAGAAGGTATTGATGCCACTAATTATGCAGCATTAAAAGAAGCAGGCGTTCCGATGCTTGGTTGGGGTGCATTCTTAACGGTTGTGATTAATTTCATAATCTTAGCCTTCATCATTTTCATGATTGTAAGAGCAGCCAATAAAGCTATGCCAAAGGAAGAAGAAGCTCCTGCTGGTCCTAGCGAAGTTGATCTATTGACTGAAATCCGTGACAGCTTGAAAAAATAAGCATCTGCGATCATTAATTTATGCTATATGATTGCGCCTTGTGTAATCCTATAGCATAGAGACTTAATGAACGCGTCAAACCAATCTAATAACCATCAATTTGATACCCAAGGCCAAGAAAAACGCCAAGGGAAAGATCAAATTGGTGGTTTTTTTGTGCGTATTGCCCATCCATTTTTGCGCGCTATTGCCCATAAATTTCTTGATAAAATGGACGCAGGGCTTGAAACAGGCACGATAGAGGGGCATTTACCCGACGGTTCCATAAGAATTTTGGGTGGGCGCGCCAATGGGCCCTATGTCAAAGCATCGCTCAATGATTATTTCGGTTTGGTGCGGATTGGTCGATTTGGTTCCATTGGATTATTCGAAAGCTGGCGCAGAGGCGAATGGAGCAGCGATCATCCTGAGATTATATTTGAATTATTCACCTATAATCGCACAGCAATGGGCGATACAGCAAGAGCCTCTGGATTAGGGCGCTTAATTGCCAAAACACTGCACTTTTTTAATCGCAATAGCAAAAGCGGATCACGTAAAAACATCGAATATCATTATGATTTAGGCAATGATTTCTATACATTATGGCTTGATGAAAAGATGAATTATTCCTCTGCTGATTTTAGCAATTTAGAGCCTATCTCTGAAAATTTAGCATTAGCACAACAGCAAAAGATTGATCGTTTGCTAGAGCGTCTAAATTTAGAGGCAGGGCATTCATTATTGGAAATAGGATGCGGTTGGGGCGGCTTTGCAAAAAGAGCTATAGATAGCGCAGCGATAAAATATCATGGTATTACTTTATCGCATGAACAAAAATCCTGGTGCGATGCAATTTTATCCGATCATGATTCTAAAGTTAGCATAACCGATTATCGCGATATAGATGGCCAATATGATGCGATAGCCAGCATTGAAATGGTCGAAGCTGTTGGTGAGCAATATTGGCCTGATTATCTTGAAGTAATTAGTAAGTCTCTCAAAATTGGAGGCAGGGCCGCGATTCAATATATACGCATTGAAGATGATGTTTTCGAAGCCTATAAAAATAGTGCCGATTTTATTCAGCATTACATATTTCCAGGCGGGATGCTAATTTCGGAAAGTCGTTTTAAGGCACTTGCTGAGGAACGCGACTTACAATGGCATAATCAATATGATTTTGGATTGGATTATGCCGAGACCCTGAAAATATGGCGGATGCGTTTTGATGCGATAGTATCAGCCGGAGCATTGCCCAAACAATTTGACGAAAAATTCATAGAGATGTGGCGCTTTTATTTGCTCTATTGCGAGGGTGGTTTCAGAGGCGGTGCCATTAACGTATCGCAAGTTACGCTTATAAAAGGCGGGTGAAGCGATTATGGGTTTGAGGAGGCCCTAAATATATGAAATTGAAAAAAACCTATATGGCAGGCGTTGCGATCATCGCGCCCTTATTATTAGTGAGCTGTGACAGCGAGACACGCAATTTAATTGCTAACTTACCAAAGGATCAGAATGTGCTGTTTTGGACTATTGAACAACGCGATGCAGCGTTTCGTGCTATGGAAAAATTGGTTGATTATAATGAAATAGTTGCTGGAGATAATGCTGTTTCATTGCCCCAAGGCGAACCGCTTGAAATGGATGTTGCGGATTATATGAAAAATCAGCGCACAGCGGGTTTGATTGTCATTCACAACGGCAAAGTCCGTATGGAAAAATATGGCTTAGATTACAGCAAAGAAGGCCGTTGGACTAGCTTTTCTGTAGCCAAATCATTCACCTCTACTTTGGTGGGGGCGGCTATTAAAGATGGTTATATTAAAAGCATTGATGATAAAGTCTCCGATTATATCGCTGGATTAAAAGGCTCGGTTTATGATGATGTCACGGTGGAGCAATTGCTGACTATGACATCTGGCGTTGCGTGGAATGAGGATTATGAAGATCCAAAATCAGATGTTGCCGTTTTTATCAACCATGAAGCAGAAGACAATCTCGATGTAACGGTCAGCTATATGCGCAATCTAAAACGCGAGGCTCCGGCTGGCGAAAAATGGGTTTATAAAACTGGCGAAACCAATTTAATCGGTGTTTTGGTTAGCGAAGCCACGGGCAAAACTCTATCGGAATATTTAACCGAAAAAGTCTGGAAACCTTATGGCATGGAGACCAATGCCGTTTGGATGACAGGATCAACTGGGCATGAAATTGCGGGTTGCTGTATTTCTGCGACATTGCATGATTATGCACGTTTTGGATTATTCATGCTGGGCGGTGCAAAAGCAAATGGCGCTTCTATCGTTCCCGATGACTGGATGGGTAAAGCGACTACGTCTCAGGCCGATATTGGCGTCGATGGCAAAGGATATGGCTATCAATGGTGGACGGATGCCGATGGCAGTTACGCCGCCCAAGGTATTTTTGGCCAAGGTATTTTCATTGATCCTTCGCGCAATTTGGTAATTGCATCCAATAGCAATTGGCCGCGTGCTGCCGCCGCGGATGGCGGCGGCGAAGAACGTTTGCAATTTTATGCTACTGTTCAAGCAGCGCTGGATAAAGAGAGCTCATTAAAACCAAATGAACCAGAATAAGTTCAAATATATAGGGGGAGGACATTCCCCTATACATTAAAAACTGTTGGTTCGGAATAACGTGCAATCAATGAATCCAGCACTACTTGACTAAGAAGTTTATCGAATGAGCAGCCTATCATAAAGCCGTCATTCCATACCACTTCCGCTTGCATGGATTCCATTCCTGGCATTTTTAACCAGCAGCGCGTTCCCTGGGGCATAGAAGATAGCGCATGGCATGCAAAGCCAGATAAGGAGAGGTCATTCACAGTGACGCTAAAGGCAGACGCATTGCTAGCTCTTAATTTCGCTGGCAAGGATAATGATATGCGGGGGGCGCTTCTATCCTCCAGTTCACCTAAAAACAGATCGTCTAAGATCATATCGCCCTTGGACTGTGGGGCTTTTGATGTGTCTTTTACTTCTGATGTCATTGCTTTTCCTTCCTCATCTGGTGAAGCAATTGTCACCCAAGGGAGTTAAGCTGGAGTTATCAAAGAGGGTTAATATTTGGTATGGAAATGCTAATCATCCATAGCCCTAATTTTATTGAGATAAATTTACAAATATCGAAAATAAAAAGAAAAACTATCATTTTTAATCGCTATAGATTGGCGGATATTCTATTTTTTCGGTCCGAAATGAGCAGTAGAATCCAAAACGATTAACATCCGAAGTTTTAAATTTGCAGATAAAATCCAAATGCTATGAATATTTTAACGGTAAAAATTAACGTTATAAAATGCGGCATTAGAGAAGATGGTTGCAATTTGATTTAATGATCGCCATATCGCGGATGGGAGTCGAGTGGACGATATGTTCGCCAACCCGGTCAGATCCGGAAGGAAGCAGCCGTAACGATTTTTTATCGGGTCGCTCGTCTCCTACTTCAATTTATTTTATATGTTACTTTCATTATCATATATGTGGGCATGAATAATTGGCTGTGCGGTGTTTAATCTTCGACAATGGAGGCAACTGCTATTAAGCTGATGAGATGTCCGACTCACCCGATTCAGAATTACCGATACGCGATCCCGATATGCCCGATGATGCATTGGGGCTAGGTTTGCCTGAAACGCAAAAATCAAGCTCCGTCAATAAGAATGATAGCGGCAATATATCGGATGATAATCCAGCTTATAGAGTATTAGCGCGCAAATATCGGCCGCAAAATTTCAAAGAACTTATTGGCCAAGATGCTATGGTGCAGACGCTTGGCAATGCTATTAAGCGCGGACGATTGGCGCATGCATTTTTGATGACTGGTGTTCGCGGTGTTGGTAAAACATCCACAGCGCGATTGATTGCAAAAGCGCTTAATTGTGTCGGTGAAGATGGGCAGGGCGGTGCTACTATTGACCCTTGCGGTAAATGCGAGCCTTGCATCGCTATCGCTGAAGGACGGCATATTGACGTTATCGAAATGGATGCTGCCAGTCATACAGGTGTTGACGATGTCCGCGATATTATCGAGGCCGTACGCTATGCTAGTGTTTCTGCTCGCTATAAAATATATATTATCGATGAAGTTCATATGCTGTCGAAAAATGCGTTTAACGCATTGCTCAAAACATTAGAAGAACCGCCGCCGCATGTGAAATTTCTGTTTGCGACCACCGAAGTTAATAAAGTGCCGATTACTGTTTTGTCGCGGTGCCAACGTTTTGATCTAAAGCGTATATCAATTCAGGAATTGGCAGGGCATTTTGGTAATATTGTAAACCTCGAACATGTGAACGCAGAAGAAGAAGCACTTGCGTTAATAGCACGCTCAGCAGAAGGTTCGGTTCGCGATGGTTTGTCGATTTTAGATCAAGCAATTGCCCATGCTGATTGGCATAGCGACGATAATCAAGATGGTGATGTCCTTGTCACTGCGCAGCAAGTGCGCGATATGCTTGGTTTATCAGATCGCAGTGCGATACGCACTTTATTAAGTGCTTTGCTTAAAGGTGATGTTGCTGAAGTGATGGCTATAGCACGGACCCAATATCAATTGGGGATAGAGCCTTATGCTATTTTAGCGGGACTGTTGCGCGAAGTGCATATGATAACATTGGCCAAATTAAACATATTAAGCGATCCTGCTATGTCCGCAGAAGCAAAAAGCATGATGGCCGAATGGGGCGATATATTATCGTTTCCGCAGCTGCATAGGTTATGGCAACTGCTCCTGAAAGGTCATGAGGAAATTCAAAGCGCTGCTATGCCATCAGAGGCGTGCGATATGGCGTTATTGAGGATTTTGCATGCTTCATCCATGCCCGATCCATCCGAATTGTTAAAATCAATCCAAGATGGTGGTGCTAGCACATTTAATAATAGTCCGAGTGCAGCAGCTGATAATGGTCAAAGCTCTGCCAATATTCAATCTGCGTCCAATGCCACAGCGGATGATAATGTCACAGCCAATGAAAATGTTACAGCGGATGATACTGGTCATAGGCATAATATTTTAGCAGAGCATGGTGATATTGGTAATGACGCTAAATCTTCGGCGATAGAGAATAGATCAGATACAGCGCCTCAGCAGACACCTGATGTTCAACAGAATCCTGAAACCCAGATACTTTCTGATACCCAGCTATTGCCTGAGGCGCAGCAACAATCTGAAACCGCTAATCTTTCGTCTGCGAATGGGGTATCACCGCATCAAACATATTCTAACGGCGATATGCCAGCAACTTTTGACGATTTAATCGAACAGGTTGGAAATGCTGACATTAGCCTAGATGGTGAATTGCGCGATAATATGCGTTTGGTGAAATATGATCCGCCACTGCTCGAATATCAATTATCGGGGCCTTCCTCTCCTGGTTTTGCAGATAAGTTGCGTATGCGATTGAAAGATGTAACTGGCGAAGTTTGGACGCTAAGAGAAGTATTGGATGGCGATGCTATGCCTTCTCAATTAGAGCAAGCAAAGATTGACCAACAAAATAAAGAAAATGCTATTCGAGAAACACCATTGGTTAAAGCGGCTATTGCGGCTTTTCCTGATGCAGATTTTGATAAAAATAGCGAGCAATATAAACGGAGCATTGGCGCATGAAGAGTATGGAAGAAATGATTAAGGCCGCACAGGAAGCGGCCGGAAATATTCAAAAACAAATGGAAGCTGCGCAGAGCAAGCTTGATTTGATTCATGTAGAAGGTGTTTCAGGCGGTGGTTTGGTCAAAGTAAAAGCCACAGCCAAAGGGCGCATTATTGGCGTGAATATTGATGATAGTTTGATGGCGCTGAGCGAGAAGCAAATGTTAGAAGATTTGGTGACAGCTGCGTTTAATGATGCGCGGGAAAAAGCGGATCAGGCGAGCAAAGAAGAAATGGGCAAAATGACCGAGGGTATGCCGCTTCCCGCAGGATTTAATTTACCCTTTTAATCTACCTTCATATTCATGAACGGGCGAAAATTTCATATTTTTGGCCAATTTATGGACTTGTCCACAAATATTAGCTGCTTTCAGCTATTGAATGATCCAAATTATGGCACATATAGGGCATAGGCAGCGTATTTGTCTGTGTCACAATATATGGAGTTATTATGGATCAAAGTTTCCCGCTTTTACCGCTGAGGGATATAGTTGTTTTTCCAGGCATGATTGTGCCTTTATTTGTTGGGCGCGATAAATCTGTCTTTGCGCTTGAAAAAGCGATGGAATCGAACAAGGAAATTTTCTTAGTCGCGCAGCTTGATCCTGCCGAGGACGATCCTGATCAAAATGATCTTTATGATATTGGTGTGACTGCCACTATCATGCAGCTGCTCAAATTACCCGATGGCACTGTGCGTGTTTTAGTAGAGGGTAAGCAGCGCGCAACGCTAAAATCGTTGGAAAAATCAGACGCCGATCATGTTGATGCTATCGTCAGTCCGATTGAAGTAGAAAAAATCAATAATACAGAAGCTTCTGCTTTGATGCGTTCGATTGTTGATCAATTTGAACAATATAGCAAATTGAACAAAAAAATGGCGTCTGAAACCTCTGTGCAACTAAGCGAGATAGAAGATGCTTCTGCTTTAGCGGATGCTGTGGCTGGCAATATCAGCGTGAAAGTATCGGATAAGCAATCTTTGCTGGTTGAATTAAATGCCCTTCGCCGTCTTGAAATGGTGTTTGCCTTTATGGAAGGCGAATTGGGTGTATTGAAAGTTGAGAAAAAAATCCGTGGCCGCGTTAAGCGCCAAATGGAGAAAACTCAGCGTGAATATTATTTGAATGAACAGATGAAGGCCATTCAAAAAGAATTGGGTAATGATGATGGCGATGGCAGCGATGAGCTGACCGAACTTCAAACCAAAATAGATACGCAAAAGCTCTCTAAAGAAGCAAAAGCGAAAGCCCAAACAGAGCTAAAGAAATTGCGCAACATGCAACCCATGTCCGCAGAAGCAACTGTTGTACGTAATTATCTGGATAATTTGCTCGGTATCCCTTGGGGTAAAAAGACAAAGATTAAAAAAGATATATCCAAAGCCCAAGATATTTTGGATGCGGATCATTTTGCTCTCGAAAAAGTCAAAGACCGCATTATTGAATATTTGGCCGTACAGGCGCGCACCAATAAATTAAAAGGGCCTATCCTATGCTTAGTAGGGCCTCCAGGTGTTGGTAAAACCTCATTAGGGCGTTCTATTGCAAAAGCGTGTGGGCGTGAATTTATCCGTCAATCTTTGGGCGGTGTGCATGATGAGTCAGAGATACGCGGTCACCGCAGAACTTATATTGGTTCTATGCCGGGTAAAATTGCGAGTAATTTGAAAAAAGCAGGTTCTATGAACCCTCTATTCTTGCTCGATGAAATTGATAAATTGGGGCAAGATTTCAGAGGTGATCCTGCGTCTGCTTTATTAGAAGTTCTCGACCCAGAGCAAAATAGCAACTTTAATGACCATTATTTAGAAGTCGATTTGGATTTATCGGACATCATGTTCGTGACCACGGCAAATAGTATGAATTTACCGCAACCATTATTGGATCGCATGGAAATCATTCGCTTAGAAGGCTATACCGAGGATGAAAAATTAGAAATTGCTAAGCGCCATTTGTTGCAAGAGCAAATTGATGCTCATGGCTTGAAAGAAAAAGAATTTTCGCTTTCTGACGATGGTCTGTTGGATATAATTCGATATTATACGCGCGAAGCTGGTGTACGTACATTGAAACGCGAGATTGCAAAAGTTGCGCGTAAAGCATTGCGCAAGATATTAGAAGGAGAGGCGGATTCTATCGCTGTTACTTCTGATAATCTCTCTGACTTTCTAGGTGTGCGCAAATTCCGCGTTGGCCTCAGCGAGGAAGAAAACCAAATTGGCGCTGTTACAGGGCTCGCTTGGACCGAGGTCGGAGGCGAATTGCTGACGATTGAGGCTGTTACAGCCCATGGTAAAGGGCAGATTAGAACAACCGGTAAATTGGGCGATGTGATGGGCGAATCCATTCAAACAGCCCTAAGCTATGTAAAGGCGCGTGCGCCATCTTATGGTATTAAGCCGAGCCTATTTGCGCGTAAGGATATTCACATCCACTTGCCCGAAGGGGCTGTGCCCAAAGATGGTCCATCGGCCGGTATTGGGATGGTGAGCGCGATGGTTTCAACCCTAACGGGCACTGCGATTAGGCGCGATATTGCCATGACAGGAGAAGTCACATTGCGCGGCCGTGTGTTACCAATTGGTGGCCTAAAAGAAAAATTATTGGCGGCACTGCGCGGCGGAATTAAGACGGTTCTTATCCCCAAAGACAATGAAAAAGACTTGGTTGAGATACCAGATAAGATCACCGATGGTTTGGAAATCATTCCTGTTGAGCATGTTGATGAAGTGCTTTCTATGGCATTGATAGATAAATTAGTGCCGATAGAATGGAGCGAGGCTGATGAATTAGCAGCTCTGTCTCCTGCGGTTATTGGCGGCGAATCACCAGCGGCAGTTAAACATTAAGTCGCATAATTTTCCGTGACATATAATGGAATCATAGTTTTTTTTGTTATAAAAGTATAAAATGGCAGAAAATGGCACATTTTGGCGATTTTTCTTTTGACATGAAGGTCATATTACTTCTTATTACGCGCAGTATTTAGCGATTCTTCGTGAATCAATAAGGACTGTTAAATTAACTTTATGAGAGGGGGTATTTATACCATGAATAAACAAGATCTCGTTTCTGCAGTTGCTGACTCAGCTGGCCTAAGTAAAGCTGATGCAGCTAAAGCTGTTGAAGGCGTATTTGATGCTGTAACTGGCGAATTGAAAAAAGGCGGCGAAGTTCGCTTGGTTGGATTTGGAACATTTTCTGTATCACGCCGTAAAGAGTCAACTGGCCGTAACCCACGTACGGGCGAGCCAATGACAATTAAAGCTTCAAACGTACCTAAGTTTAAAGCAGGTAAAGCTCTTAAAGACGCTGTGAACTGATTAATCCGATAAGGATTTATATGTATGGAAAAGGCCCTTTTTAGGGCCTTTTTTTATTTGTAAAAATTTATTCTTACTTTGATCAAATTTGAGTCTTTTGGGAAACACCACTAGGGATTGAGTCGTCTCTTTATGCAGAGACTCAATATATTGTGTGTGTCACCTTTTGTTCCTCTGCGTTAACCATATATTTGCCCTTTTTCTGCTAGTTAACGCACTTGACGTTAACCATATTCGGACTCATTCACACTGTCTTGCGAATTTGAAATAGGTCATTTGCTCGGAAATAGCTTCGGTAAATGCCTATCATAAGGAATTTAATAATGGGCGTAATCGATCATGTGAAGGCTAAAGAGGCAAAGGCCTTAAAGCGCACAAATGATAAGAAAAAAGATAATGTAGCATCAGAAAATCTGCCGCTTGGGCAAATTTTGCGCGGTGATTGCGTAGAAGCTATGAAATCAATTCCCGATGCTACTATTGATTTAATATTTGCCGACCCTCCTTATAATTTGCAGCTTGGTGGTGATTTACAGAGGCCCGATGGCAGCCAAGTTGATGCTGTGGATGATGATTGGGATAAATTTGATACATTCAAAATCTATGATCAATTTACCAAAGCATGGCTTAAAGAAGCACGCCGCATATTAAAACCTAATGGGAGTCTGTGGGTAATTGGCAGCTATCATAATATTTTTAGGGTTGGGTCACTTCTTCAAGATGAAGGATATTGGATTCTAAATGATATTATTTGGCGCAAATCAAACCCGATGCCCAATTTCAAAGGTACGAGATTCACTAATGCGCATGAAACATTAATCTGGGCCGCTCGTGATGAAAAAGCACGATATACGTTTAATTATCGCGCTATGAAAACATTGAATGATGAATTGCAAATGCGTTCGGATTGGCTGTTTCCAATTTGCAGCGGCCAAGAGCGCATCAAGCGCGACGGTACAAAAGCGCATCCAACTCAAAAGCCCGAAGCCTTGCTTTATCGCCTGCTTTTGGCGACCACAAAACCTGGTGATGTTGTGCTTGATCCTTTTTTTGGCACAGGAACGACAGGAGCCGTTGCAAAACGTTTGGGCCGTGAATGGATAGGTTGTGAGCGGGAAGATAAATATATTGAAGTGGCTGAGCAGCGTATCAGCGATGCATTGCCGCTTGATGAATCCTCTCTTAAAACTATGCAGGCCCCCAAAGCTGCGCAGCGCGTTGCCTTTGGCGTGTTGGTTGAAAATGATTACCTGAAACCTGGCACTACATTGTCCGATAAGAAAGGACGCAATAAAGTAAAAGTGCGTGCTGATGGTTCATTGGAAGGCGCCAAAGGAACTGCTTCTATTCATAAAATGGGGGCATTGGTACAAGACGCGCCATCATGCAATGGGTGGACATATTGGCATTTTATGGCTGATGATGGAGCACTGACCAATATTGATAGCTTGCGCCAGAAATATTTGCTCGCAACGGAAGTATAAAATGAAAAGGGTGAAGCTATGACATATTATATTCGCCCATGTCATTTCATAGATAGTCCACAAAATTTTGATGGTGAAAGCCGCCGATTGGCGAGCGCATTGATTTGGTTTTCTGCTGTTGAGATTATTGCGAAAAAAACTGATACAATTGAGCGTGAAATCATTCTTTTGGATGATTGGGATAAGCATATTGCGCAATATGATGAAACTACACAACAGCGATTAAAAAAATTATATTCCAATTTAACTTTGGAGCGTAAGCCTATAAAAATGGGTGATAAAATATTACGTTTGGATCAACCGCAGGTGATGGCGATCCTCAATATTACGCCCGATAGCTTCTCAGATGGCGGTCAATTCACCCAAGGCGATGATATGGATAATGCCGCCGTTGAAGCAGGCTATGCTATGGCCGCGCAAGGGGCTGCCATCATTGATATTGGCGGGGAGTCAACACGTCCTGGTGCTAAGACATTATGGGAAGGTGATGAAATATCACGTATCTTACCAACTATAGAGCGCCTTGGTGGCAACACAATCATCTCTGTGGATACGCGCAAATCTGCGGTTATGGAGCAAGCTTTGGCAAAGGGCGCTGCTATCATAAATGATATATCTGCACTCGCTTATGATAAACGTTCGAAGGAAGTTGCTGGTAAATTTGATGCGCCAGTTATTTTAATGCATGCGCCGTCTCAAGGGGATAATCCACATGAAAATGCACATTATAATGATGTAGTTTTTGATGTTTATGATTGGTTGGAACGACGGGTTAAGCAGACTATCGAAGCAGGTATATCATCTGATAAAATCATGATTGATGTCGGCATAGGCTTTGGCAAATCCCTGACTGAGAATTTGAGCTTGATAAATAATCTATCTCTATTTCATGCGATTGGTGTTCCCATCGTTTTTGGCGCTAGCCGCAAGCGATTAATTGGAGCTATGGCGGGCGAGGAAGATGCTCTTAAGAGGCTAGGTGGATCGTTAGCACTTGCGCTAAAGGCAATAGATCAAGGTGTTCATATAGTCCGGGTGCATGATGTTCCCGAAACGGTGCAGGCTGTGCGCACTTGGCGCGGTATGCGTGATGCAGCCCTAACAGCTAAGGCTTAAGCTGCGTTATCAATCCCTAAATCGGCCAATTTACGATATAGTGTAGAACGGCCAATGCCTAAACGGCGGGCCACTTCTGTCATCCGGCCACGGTAATGACCAATGGCCAATCGAATAACATCGGCTTCTATTTCCTCTAGTGGGCGCAAATTACCGTCATCTTCGAACAATGTAACGCCTATTCCGCCCGTGCCTTCATTGACGGATTCCAATTTGGTATTGCTGCTGCTGACTACTGATGCAATTTGGGGAAATTCTTGTTCTGTCAAAGCATCGCGTTCGCACAATACAGCGGCTCTGAATAGAGCGCTTTGCAATTGCCGTACGTTGCCGGGCCAACTATATCCGTTGAGTAGTGATAATGCCTCATCCGTAATGCCTAAGCTGCGAAGGCCGGGTTGAGAGG
This sequence comes from uncultured Sphingorhabdus sp., assembly GCA_947492905.1. Taxonomy (GTDB): domain Bacteria; phylum Pseudomonadota; class Alphaproteobacteria; order Sphingomonadales; family Sphingomonadaceae; genus Sphingorhabdus_B. The sequence goes on from CANLOL010000001.1 coordinate 1,611,581, forward strand.
CCATGCGCGATAGGAAATGCCGAGCAAGAGCAGGGATGTCACTTTTACGATCGCGCAATGCAGGAATCGTCAATTGCACAACATTAAGACGATAATAAAGATCTTCGCGGAAAGATCCTTTCTCAATTTTTTCTAGTAAATCACTATTAGCTGCTGAAATTACACGGACATCTATTTTATAACTATGTTGACACCCTAAAGGTTGAATCTCATTTTTATTGAGCAATCTGACCAGACGTATTTGTGTTTCTGCTGGTAAATGATCAACTTCATCTAAAAATATAGTGCCGCCTTCGGCTTGTTGGACAATACCGATTCGCCGATCAAAAGCGCCCGCGAATGCATTTTTTTCATGCCCAAACAAAACAGAATCCAGCAAATTAGGGGCTAGCGCTCCGCAATTTACTTTTAAATAGGGTTGTTTTGAACGCGGGCTTGCCGCTTGAATGGCATCGGCGATGACTTCTTTGCCAACACCGCTTTCACCTTCAATGAGTATGGGCACGCGCGAGCGCGCAGCTTTTGCTGCGACAGCTAGAGCTGCTCTGAATGGAGGCGCGGAACCAATAATTTCTTCAAAGTCTAAAGGCTGGCTAATTTTCTCAGTAAGCGGCTGTAATTCACCAGCTGTTTTGCTGTGATCTGATGCTAATTCCAAAGCCGCAATCATACGCTCAGCAGCCACGGGCTTGATTAAATAATCAGATGCACCAGCACGCATAGCTTCTATTGCGCTCTCGCTAGAGCCTATAGATGTCATCAACATTATCGGCAGAGCAGGGCGATTGGACTTTAATTCAGCAATCAAGCTGGCGCTATCTGCACCGGGTAAGGCTTGATCTAATATTACAGCATCAAGCATCATTCCATCTTGCGTGCCCAATATAGCAATAGCCATCTCTGCATCACTAGCGAAAATAGTACGCCATCCAGCGCGCGCAGCGATGGTTGATACCAAGCGGCATTGCGCTGGTTCATCATCTACGAGCATTAAAAGACGTGTTTTTTCTTCGTTCATTTCAGTCCTGCATTTGCATGTTGAAAAACAGGGTTAACAGAAAGGGGTAAAGAGCAGATTAATATCGCCAATTATTTATATGGGAGCATTTTTTGGGAGTTCGATTTCAAATGTAATGAAATAATAATAGTTATTTGTAGCAATATGGCTAATGCGGTTGAGCATTGTGAAATATATGTATAAAGCATGAAGGAAATTATTACGGAGAATATTATGACAGGCAATCAAGACATTAAAGACGCATCAAAGACTTATGATGGTTTTTTAAACATGTTAAAATGGGGCAGCATCGCTACGGCAATAGTCACCATTTTTGTTATCCTCATAATCTCCTGATATTAGGATATAATATATGAAAATCGCTATATTAAAAGAATCGCTCAGCGGCGAGAATCGCGTTGCGGCTACGCCCGAGACCGTAAAGAAATTTATCGCTTTAGGCGCAGATATTGCGGTTGAAAAAGGTGCAGGGGCAAATGCCTCTATCGCGGATGGCGATTATAAAGACATGGGCGCTACCATTGGTGCGCGCGCCGCTACTATCAAAGATGCTGACATTGTTATGGGCGTGAATGGCCCTACGCCAGCGAGTTTGAAAGGCATGAAAAAAGGCGCATGGCTCATTGCTGGGCTTAATCCTTTTGGTGAACGCAAGCGCGTTGATGCTTATGCAAAATTGGGCATAGAAGCCCTAGCAATGGAATTTATGCCGCGCATCACCCGCGCACAAAGCATGGATATTTTATCATCGCAATCTAACCTATCGGGCTATAAAGCAGTATTGGAAGCAGCATCGCACTATGGCCGCGCTTTTCCTATGATGATGACAGCAGCTGGTACGGTTTCGGCTGCGAAATGTTTTGTGATGGGTGTTGGTGTTGCGGGCCTGCAAGCTATTGCGACTGCACGGCGTTTGGGTGCGCAAGTATCCGCTACCGATGTGCGCGCTGCCACTAAAGAGCAAATCCAATCATTAGGTGCAAAACCAATTTTTGTTGAGAGCGTAGAGGGTATCGAAGGCGAAGGAAGCGGAGGTTACGCCACAGAGATGAGTGAAGAATATCAAAAAGCGCAAGCTGAATTGGTATCATCACATATAGCCAAACAAGATATAGTCATTACCACAGCCCTTATTCCCGGTCGTCCTGCGCCAAAGCTTATTTCTGATGCGCAGATTAAAACGATGCGCAGCGGCAGCGTGATCGTTGATTTAGCGGCGGAACAAGGCGGCAATGTCGCTGGTGCTAAACCGGGTGAAGTGGTCGAGAAACATGGTGTCAAAATTGTGGGTGCTAGCAATATGCCATCTTTATTGGCGGCCGATAGCAGCGCATTATTTTCGCGCAATCTCTACAACTTCCTATCTGCTTATTGGGATAAAGAAGCTGGTAAGCCTGTATTACCCGATGATGATGAAGTGACGATAGGCATTCGCCTCACCAAGGACGGTAAAGTCGTAAATGATCGCTTGCTAGCTAAATAGGAAAAATAATGAATCTGCTATCAATATATCACTCTCAAATTCCTCCCCTGCAAGGGGAGGGGGACCGCGCAGCGGTGGTGGGGTGTTTGCATTGATTTCATCGTATAATCTTATGAGGCTACACCCCTCCGACAGCCTTGCAGGCTGCCACCTCCCCTTAAAGGGGAGAATGTAACTATGTTGCAAGGGGATGTTGGCGTTGCTCATCGAGCAAAGCGGCTCAGAAAAGAGATGACGTTGCCAGAGAATATGCTCTGGAAGTATTTAAGAGGCAATCCCAGTGGAATTAAGTTTCGCAGACAGCATCCATCTGGGCCTTATGTTGCAGATTTTTATTGCCATAAAGCCAGATTGATTATTGAAGTTGACGGAATAGTGCATGACATGAGCAATAATCCAGCAAGAGATACAAAGCGAGATGCATGGTTTGCGGAGCGCAATATAGAAGTGATGAGAATTAAAGCATTAGATGTAATGAGAGATGCGATGAATATAAGTCAATCAATTATAGACTATGCCAGAGATAAGATAGCTGAGGAAAAATAATGGACTTTATATCAATATTATCAATTTTTGTGATGGCCTGTTTTGTTGGCTATTATGTGGTTTGGTCGGTTACGCCAGCGCTCCATACGCCGCTCATGGCGGTTACTAATGCGATTAGCTCGGTTATCATTGTTGGCGCATTAATCGCTGCTGCGGCATCGGGCAGTCCTGTCGCAAAATGGCTAGGTCTTATTGGTGTTGTCCTTGCGAGCGTCAATATTTTCGGGGGCTTTGCCGTTACCGAACGTATGCTGGCCATGTATAAGAAAAAGGAGAAGAAATGATGAGCGTTTCTTCGATGTTTGAAAAATTAAAACTATCCAGCACCATCACAAAAATAGCAATGTTTGCTGCTGTTCTGATTGGCTCTGCATTAGTGCCAGCTTACGCCGCAGGTGATGGAGCTTCCGTAAACCCTTATGTAGCGCTAGCTTATTTGATATCTGGTGTATTGTTCATCCTTGCTTTACGTGGTTTATCATCGCCTGAAACGAGCCGTGCTGGTAACCGCTATGGTATGGTCGGCATGCTGATCGCTGTGGTGACAACATTAATCACCCATGACGTCGCTAGCTTACCAGAAATTGGTGTTGCTATAGCTATTGGCGGTATCATTGGTTTCGTAACCGCGCGCAAAATCGCCATGACAGATATGCCGCAGCTTGTGGCTGGATTCCACAGCCTTGTTGGTATGGCCGCTGTTTTGGTTGGTGTAGCCGCTTATATGAATCCCGGTGCTTTTGATATTTTGGATGCACAAAATGAGATTTTCACAGTTAGCCGTATCGAATTGGGCCTTGGCGTTGCCATTGGTGCGATAACATTTTCAGGCAGCGTCATCGCTTTCTTGAAACTCAATGGTAATATGTCGGGCAGCCCAATCATGCTGCCGATGCGCCATGTTTTAAATTTAGGCACTTTGATAGCGATTATCGGTCTAACGGCTTATTTCTCTATCATGCCAACCGCTGAATCTATGACTGTCTTTTGGGTGATATTAGCCTTGTCATTCATCATCGGTTTCTTGCTCATCATTCCAATCGGCGGAGCGGATATGCCCGTCGTAGTGTCGATGCTTAACAGCTATTCAGGTTGGGCTGCAGCTGCTATGGGCTTTACACTCGGTAATACAGCTATGATTATCACTGGGGCCTTGGTGGGTTCTTCGGGTGCTATTTTGTCTTATATCATGTGTAAGGCCATGAACCGCAGCTTCATCAGCGTGATTGCTGGCGGCTTTGGTGCGGAAGATAGCGGCGGCGAAAAAGGCGAGAAAATTGATCGTCCTTGGAAACGCGGTAGCGCCGAAGATGCTGCTTATATGATGAAGCAAGCCGAGAATATCATCATTGTACCGGGCTATGGTATGGCTGTTGCGCAAGCACAGCATGTACTGCGCGAAATGTGCGAAGCCTTAAAAGAAGAGGGCGTAGGCATTAAATTTGCTATTCACCCTGTGGCGGGACGTATGCCCGGACATATGAATGTATTGCTGGCAGAAGCCAATGTTCCTTATGATGAAGTGTTTGAGCTAGAAGATATTAACAGCGAATTTTCGCAAGCCGATGTAGCCTTTATCATTGGTGCGAATGATGTTGTGAACCCAGCAGCGAAAACGGATAAATCATCACCAATATATGGCATGCCCGTATTTGACGTTGATAAAGCGAAACAGATTTTCTTTATCAAACGTTCTATGGGCGGCGTTGGTTATGCAGGTGTGGATAATGAAGTATTTTATATGGACCAAACCATGATGCTCTTATCTGATGCTAAAAAAATGTGTGAGGAAATCACAAAAGCTCTATAATTTATAGGAGCTTTGCTCTAATTATTGTTTGTATTTGGCAATTCATATTGTGGCCATATTGTTATGGCCATAGAGCTATGACTTAATCAGCTTATTGGAGTGAATATGCGTAAAATTGGTTTAATTGGCGGTATGAGCTGGGCTTCTACTGAGCTTTACTATCGCTATATCAATAAGAAGATTCAGAAAGTAATGGGCGGAATGTGCAGCGCCCCTATGTTAATAGAAAGCCTGAATTTCTGTGACTTAGCACAGGCACGGAGCGAAGAAGACTGGCAGCGCATTACCAAAGAATTACTCGCATCTGCTCGGCGTTTAGAAAGAGCAGGGGCAAAGTCGATTGCAATTTGTGCCAATAGTATGCACCGCGTTGCGGACCAAATCAGTGAGGGCATTGATATTCCGCTAATCCATATTGCCGATGTTATTGGCGATAGGTTGAAAGAAGATGGTATAAAGAAAGCAGCTTTACTGGGCACGCGCAATGTGACGACTGAAAATTGGTATCGTCAGCGTTTGGTAAAAAAAGGTGTGTCGCTATTACCCGCTGATAACAGCCGCGCTACCGAGATTGATCGTATCATTTATGAAGAATTGATGATTGGCAAAGCAAGCCGCGATTCAGAACGGGCCATGAAAACATTCATCACCAATATTGATAAAGAAGATGTTGAAGCCATCATATTGGGATGTACGGAATTGGTCATAGTTGTTGATACAAAGGCCAATATATTGCCCGTATATGATAGTATGGAAATACATGCGGATGCGATAGTCGATTTCATCTTGGATGATGGAAAATAGGCTTATATAAAAAATAGTTGGCAAACTCCTCACTCTCGTTCATCATATTAATCGAGGAGTTAAAATCATGCATCATACTGTTAAAGCCGCCTTATTCTGCGGAGCATTGATAAGCGCAAGCAGCCTTAATGCCAAAACTATAGAAATTTCTGCTGGTGAAAATGCGCAAGAACAATTGCAAGAAGCCCTGATATTGGCGGAAGAAGGCGACACAATTTCCTTATCCGCTGGTAAATATATTCTAACCGATGGTCTGTCATTGGATGTGGATGGCGTAACGGTAAAGGGGCAAGGCGAAGATAAAACCATATTAGATTTCACCGGTCAAAAAGGATCTGGTGAGGGGCTATTGGTGACTTCTGATGATGTATTCTTAACCGGTTTTGCCATAGAAAATAGCAAAGGTGATGGCATTAAATCCAAAGGCGCTGATCAAATAGTAATATCAAAAGTGCGCGTAGAATGGACAAGAGGCCCAAATCCCGAAAATGGGGCCTATGGAATTTACCCCGTAGAGAGCAAAAATGTCTTGGTTGATAGTGTCAAAGTATCTGGCGCATCAGATGCTGGTATCTATGTTGGACAGTCGCAAAATATCATTGTTCGTTATTCGATAGTGAAGCATAATGTGGCGGGTATCGAAATTGAAAATAGCTATGGCGCAGATGTTTATCAAAACCTAGCGACTGAGAATACAGGCGGTATTTTGGTTTTTGATCTGCCTGATATTCCGCAGCAGGGCGGAAAAGATGTCCGTGTTTTTAATAATTTTGTGCATAAAAATAACACAGCGAATTTTGCTCCAGAAGGCAATATTGTGGGTACGGTTCCGGCTGGAACTGGCGTTATGGTAATGTCTAGCCGCAATGTAGAAGTGTTTGAAAATATATTAGACGATAATGCGACTGGCAATATATTGGTTGTGGGCTATCCCAATCAAACGCAGGATAAAAATTATAACCCCAGAGCCATAGACATTCGGATATTTGCCAATCGACATGGCAAGGCAGGTTATAAACCAGGCTTTACAGGAGGTGATCTATTGGCAGCCGCACTGGGCGGCTCTATTCCGCCGATACTCTATGATGGGACGGGTGAGAATGTTCAAATATCAGATCAAGTTCCCGCATTATCGCTTAACATAGAGGAGGCCGGGCGTCCGCTAACCGAAGCGAAACCATCACCCTATCCAAGCGACAGCAAGTTTGAAGGGCAGAAGCTGCAACCGATTATATTACCTGTTGTAATGGAAGATAAGATATTTTCAGTTTTATCGAAAGATGAGCTTCCTGCTAAATGATGCGCAGGCCAGCATATCTATGGGCTCATATAGCGACGCTCTCCTCTTTGATAATCGGAGTAACAGGCTTAACCAAGCCTTCTGAAGAAGCAGTCTTGCTTGCTAAATATCCAAAATCTCTATCTGAATATGGATTTCATGATGCGGGTCAAAAAGGCTTTGTGCCAAGTAAAGCATTAATCTCTTATGATTTGAAAGTTCCATTATTTTCTGATCATTCAGAAAAATTTCGTTATATCTATGTGCCTGAAGGAAAGATTGCAAAAGCATCGGGCAATGGTTTAATCGATTTTCCCACTGGCAGCGCCATCATCAAAAATTTTGGATATATGCAAGACGGTAAAATGCGGCTTATCGAAACGCGGCTATTATTGCGTAGAGAAAAAGAATGGCTTGCTCTGCCTTATGTTTGGAATGAAACCCAAGATGACGCTATATTGAAATTAGCAGGGGCTAGACTGAGCGTTAATTTTACCGATCCTGATGATAAGCAGCGCACCATTGATTATGCCGTGCCCAATAAAAACCAATGCAAAGAATGTCATGGGGTTGATGATGGGATTAGCAATATAGTCATGCCGATAGGCCCAAAAATCCGCAATATGCAACCATCAAGCGTTACTGCATTGTTGAAGGCTGATATTTTGCAAATCCACGGGCAAGGCAAAGCAGCGTCTTGGGATAATGGTGATAATGAATTGGAACGCAGTGCGCGGGCTTATCTCGATATTAATTGTGCGCATTGCCATAACCCGCGTGGTTCAGCCAGTAATTCGGGATTATTCTTGGAATATGAACAGAGCAATGCTGTTGCTTATGGTATAAAAAAACGCCCAGTTGCTGCGGGTAGAGGTAGCGGCGGATTAGAATATGCGATTAAGCCTGGCTATGCTGAGGACTCTATCATTATTCACCGCATGAAAAGCAATGATGCTGGCGTTGCTATGCCGCAGATAGGGCGCGCTATTACGCATGATGAAGGTGTGGAGCTTATTAGTCGTTGGATTAATGAAATGCCGTCCCAATGAGAATGACGAAAATAGTATAAATAATCGGTCCATAGGTTAAATTTGGAAAATATTAGCCGTTCTGAATAATGTATTCGGAGGGCAAAATGACTATTTCAAACAAATTACACGGAAAATTATTGGTACGGCGCGGACATTTAGAATATTGTTTGCGGCGTGATGATATTGAAACAATATATATCGCCTATTGCCGTTTCAGGGATACAATTGTTGAGGTTGGCCATCACAAATATTGGAAACAGCATCCAGAAGATTTGCGCAAATATATGAATCTGCTCAATGATTGTGAGACAAAGATGCGTATCTATGGGGCAAATCTTACGGGAGTTGCACAGAGTTTATCCGCGAGAGCTTGAGCCTTACTATTTATTGGGCTGTCCAGCGCTGTGTCTGGCAAATGAATAATACGCATCCTTTTACAACCAAACGTCCATCCTTGGCTTTATAAAGAACCGATTTATAGGTCTTGCCGCTCTTTGGGTCATAAACACGGCCTTTCCATTTATTACCATCGGCTTTGAAACCAGTAAGAAAGTCTAGACCTAATATTGTTCGATTACGCAGGCTTTTATTGGGATTATTGACATCTTTTTGACCCGCGCCATCAGGAGGCGTTACCAGAAATTTGGTAATACGGCCGCACAGGCTATTGCCGCATTTTCTGATGGTGACAAGAGCATCTTTATCAGCAGTTTTCCATGTACCATTGACTGAGGCAGGAGCAGCAAAAGCCGGGCTAGAAAAAGAAGCAGCTGTTGCTAGAGCGGATAATATCAATAATTTTTTACGCATAAATACTCCATATATATAGGCCATATTCGTATATGTTTCTGATTAAGTTACAGCTTTTATATCTTCAGAGATGAACCTAAGCAAAATAGGGTCGCTCAAAATCCTAATATTACAAAATCCATAATTATGATAAAAACCCCGATGTTTAAATTATGGGTTTGTAAACAGAAAATGCCCTGCTAGTGGGAAGTATGAGTGATATTATTTTATATGATTATTGGCGTAGTTCTGCTGCTTATCGGGTTAGAATTGCTCTGAATTTAAAAAAAATAACTTATAAGTCGGTTTCTATTGATCTCGCTAAGGGGGATCAAAAAGAAGCTTCTTATGTTTCTAAAAACCCCCAAGGTCTAGTTCCAATGTTATTAATTGATGGGCATGAGCTCAATCAATCCATGGCTATTATCGATTATTTAGACAGGGATGATAATGATTTTTATCCCAGCGATGCTGCTGAGCGGGCCAAGACATTTGCCCATGCAATGATTATTGCGTCCGACATACATCCGTTGAATAATTTGCGTATCCTAAAATATTTACGCGGTGAATTATCCCAAAATGACGAAGGCGTTTCTGCTTGGTATCATCGCTGGATATTGGACGGCTTTAAGGCATTAGAGACTTATGCGCCCAGCGATGGTTATTTTGGTGGAGACAGCCCTAATATAGTCGATATTTGCTTAGTACCGCAGATATATAACGCACGGCGATTTGAAACAGTTTTGGATGATTTTCCCAAATTAATAGCTATTGATGAACGCTGTAATGCGCTTGATGCCTATCAAAAAGCTATTCCAGAGAATGTTAAGCCCTAAATATTTATCCCCCCAAATTATATTTATTGGAAAGTAATGTAATGCGTAAATTTCTATTCTTATCATCTTCAATATTGTCATTCGTAATACCCACAGGAGCATTTGCACAGGCCCCCACGAAAACAGTTGATGCCAGTAGCTGCGAAATAGTTGATGGAGAAGATAGCTGTTTTCAAGCAACCAAATCTATTGTTGTGCGCGGCAATGCCCTAAATGATCCTATTGGTGATGAAGCATTTAATATAGTTTCTATTAAACCCAATCCTCAGTTCCGACTGGAAAATGAATTAAGAAAAGTACCGGGTTTGCAACAGTTTCGCGCCAGCGATGCGCGCAGTGCTAATCCTACCAGTCAAGGTATTACATTACGCGGGTTAAGCGCAAATGCCGCATCGCGTGCATTATTATTGCTAGATGGAGTCCCGCAATCCGATCCCTTTGGCGGATGGGTTGCATGGCCAGGCTATGATGCGCTGCCAATAGCAGAAGCGCGAATCAAACGCGGCGGCGGCAGCGGAGCAGATGGCCAAGGTGCGCTTTCAGGCACAATTGAGCTGTTCAGTGACGATATTGGAAATGCTCTTGATGTCAGCGCAGCCTATGGCAGCCGCAATACATTTGAGAGCAAATTAGCTGTAGGGCGTGAACTTGGGCAGGGGCAATTGACGCTTTCCGCTAGCTATGCGCGTGGTGATGGATTTATTCCTATCATAGAAGAACAGCGCGGCTCTATCGACCGTCAAGCTGCCTTTGAGCAAGCTGGTGTCGCGTTGCGCTTTGTTGCGCCGCTTACCGAAGGTACAGAATTACAAGCCAATGTTCGTGCGTTTACGGATGATCGTGAGCGCGGATTTGCATTTAGTGAAAATCATAATGATGGCGTTGATGCGAGCATTAGGCTCGTCAATCGGGATAGTGATAGCTTGCAATATTCTGCATTGGCCTATGTGCAAATTCGCAACTTTGATGCTAGTTTTGGCGGCGGAATTCCCGCAGACCGTAACAGCGTGAACCAAGTGTTTGAGCAATTTAACGTTCCCTCTACTGGCTTGGGAGCCCGTATAGAATTGCGTCCCAATATTGGTGATAAAGCAGAGCTGCGTATTGGCGGTGATTGGCGTCGGACTGTTGGTGAGACGAATGAGCGTTTCTTTTTCCAAGGCGGTGTTCCGCAAAGAGGCCGTAATGCAGGAGGTGAGAGCGATACATATGGTATATTCTCGGAAATTTCGGTTCAACCCAATGAGAAATTGGTTTTAACGGGCGGGGCTCGTGTTGATTTTTGGAATATTAGTGATGGATTTATCAGCGAATTTGAATTGATAAGCCCTTTTCCTGGTGCGCCAAGATTAGACGTTGATTTTGACAATCGTAGCGGCACTGAATTTACGGGTCGAGGGGGATTTGTCTATAATATTAATGAAAAGCTCAGCCTAAACGGGGCGGCATATTTGGGTTGGCGACTGCCCACATTGAATGAATTATTCAGACCATTTCGCGTTGGCCCTGATGCAACGGCAGCCAATGAATTTTTAGAGCCTGAACAATCCGAAGGCGTAGATTTGGGATTAGCTTTTGATGATGGTCAATATCAGATTGGTGTGACATTATTCTATAATCGATTAGAAGATGCGATTGCTAATGTCACTTTGGATAGCGGCCCTGGGTTTTTCCCCGGTGTTGGTTTTGTCTCTGGGGCAGGTTTGTTTGCGCAACGTCAGAATATTGATGCGGTGGAATCACAAGGTGTAGAGTTTGATGCAAAATTCAATGTAAGCGATATATTGTCTGTGGGTGCATCCTATAGCTATATTGATGCTAATATTGACTCTAGTGGTGATGCAATAGCGATAAATGGTTTGCGCCCCGAGCAAGTAGCAAATCATTATGCGAGTGGTTTTATCACTTATGAGGATGATGCGGGCAATAACCTATCTCTGAGTGCTACATATTTAGGGTCACGTTTTGAGGATGATATCAATAGCCTCTCATTATCAGATTCATTGAAAGTAGATGCGTCCGCTATATTTAAGATAACGAATAATATTGGTCTAAATGCGCGTATTGAAAACATTTTTGATGCACAAATAGAGGCTGCTATCTCTTCTTCGGGAATTATTGAACGTACTCAGCCTAGAACTATATTAGTAGGATTGCAGCTTAGCTTGTAATTGTATAAGGTATTATGAAATAAAAAGGTAATTTCATTATGTCTTCACAACAATCACAAGAATTAAAACTCGAAACCTTTGTACCCTATCAACTGTCGGTTACATCAAATGCCATCAGTGCATTGATAGAAAGTCAGTATAATAGCGAGTTTGGTTTGAAGATTCCCGAATGGCGATTAATGGCTATTTTGGGCGAAGTTGACCATGCAACGCAAAGCATTTTGGTTGAGCTTACTCAGATGGATAAAGTGACCATCAATAGGGCCACTAAAGCGCTATCTGATCGTGGGTTAATCTTTCGATCTCCAAACCATTCTGATGGTAGGTCGCATTTATTGGCGCTCTCGGATACTGGAAAATCTTTATATCTAAAGATTGTGCCTATGGCGCTGCGTATAGAGAATAAGATTATTAATCATTTAGATGATGGAGAGCAGGAGATATTAATGGCGATATTGGCAAAGCTTAAAAAAGCGGTTCCGCCAGTCTAATATCTACAATATAATTTTTCAGACTATAACCACAAAAAAAGCGGCCCAAATCTGAGCCGCTTTTATTTTGTGAAGTCATATCTATATTATTATAATAGAGTATCCGAGATAGAGCATGCTGCTGGCCCCAAAATTACGATAAATAATACAGGTAGAATGAATAAAATTAGCGGTACCGTCATAATAGCTGGCAATCTTGCTGCTTTTTCCTCGGCCTTCATCATTCTCTCATTTCTAAATTCAGCAGATAAGACGCGAAGGGCAGACGCAAGAGGTGTACCATATTTTTCGGTTTGAATCATGGTCGTCACAACACCTTTGATGGAGTCCAGATTAACTCTATAGGCTAAATTCTCAAACGCTATTCTACGTTCGGTCAAGAAGCCAAGCTCAATCGCTGTAAGTGCAAACTCATCGCCCAATTCAGGGTAACCACGGCCTAATTCTTTCGCCACGCGGTTAAAGGCTGTATCGACTGTAAGGCCTGCTTCTGCACAAATAACCAATAGATCGAGCGCATCGGGCAAGCCTTTGCGAATAAGGTCGGTTCTTTTATTGATAAGATTATCTAAATAAAGATCCGCGCCTTTATAGCTGATGAAACCAATAACAGCAAAAGCCCCTAATTTTTTAATAGGTGTGGAAGGATCCATTACCCCAAAACCATATATTGCCAAAGCAGCGCCGCCACCAAAAACGATGGGCAATACTAACCGGCTAAAGATAACGATAACCGCTAATTCTTTGCGTCTAATTCCTGCTTGGAATAATTTTTGCTGTGCTTCTTTAAGCTGGTCATCTTGCAGCACTTTAAGCGATGAGAGCATTGAACGCATACTATCGGTTGTGTCATTCTTACGCACCAATTTTGCGCGTTTTTTAGCAGTGGAGGCGGTAATCCCTGCCTTTAACTGCTCACGCCTATCATTAAGAGCTTTAACGCGCTTTGCCATTGGATCTTTAACCGTCACGGCAGCATAGATAGCTGTCATAACGGCGAAGGTAGCAACTGCCGTTAATATAGTCGCGACGTAAAATACATCCACGCCCAATAATGTTGGTCCTGCTTCTATGCTCATGACTTTGCTCGCATCCTCAACTAATACTTAAATTTCAAAACTAATCATTTTTGACATGATAAATACGCCAATACCCATCCAACATGCGCCGCCCAATCCAGCGATAATCAAACGATCATCAGAGAAGAAACCAAGCATATATGATGGGTTCACATAATAGATCATTCCGAAAACCATGAACGGCAGAGCCCCAATAATATAGGCAGAGGCTTTAGATTCTGATGACATTGCTTTAATTTTCAGCTTCATCTTTGCACGGCCGCGCAGAACATCTGCTAGATTGCCTAATGTCTCGGCTAAGTTACCACCTGTTTCACGCTGAATTGCCAATGTGATGGTGAAAAATTGAAACTCTGGTGTTCCCATGCGATCGGCTGCTTCTTGAAGAGCATCTTCCATGGTTTTACCAATTTTGATTTTCTCGGTGACAATCTTAAATTCTTCGCCGACGGGGCCAGGGACTTCTCTTGCAATAACATTCAAAGTTTCGCTGACTGGCAAGCCGGATTTAAGGCCACGCACCAATAATTCGATAGCATCTGGGAAATTTACTGTGAAATCATTGACCCGTTTTTTAATCAAATAGCCGACTACAAAATGCGGCACGCCCAATCCAATTAATGCGCCTACGCAAAATGCTAAATATAATGGAGCACCGCGAATGGCCAATAATAAGAATAAGAATGCAAATACAGATAAAGACACTGTAAGATATTGTTTCAATGTCCAAGTCTTGCCTGTTTGAGCCAAGCGTAAACGCAATTTATCGCTACGAGATATAGTGACGCCTTCGCCTTGCATAATCGGTTTACGCGCAGCAATTGCCCGCTTCATCTGTGCTTCCACTTTTGTGGATTCACTATCAGAATGCCGAAGCTTAACGGCGCCCAATCGGCGGCTAGAAGCCTTATTCGTAGATGGCCCCATAAATGCTATTGCAAGAAGTAAAAAAATTCCTACTGCACCAGCGATTATGACAAAAAACTGCATATCCATACAAAATGCCTTTAATTAAATGCGTTGCGGTTTCCCGCAGTCAACATTCACTCTTTCTCTTTTTTTGATAAGATTGATTTGAAACCACTTAGGGTTTTAATCATTGATTTCTTACCTTTTGACTCTTCATTTTCATCATCTTGCGCATCTACACTGCCTAGAACCGCTTCTGCGATTTTTGCAATAACATTAGATGCTTTGCTATTTGGCGCAGCCGCAATTAGCGTTTGCCCTAATTTTGAAGCTTGCGTGCACGCTTTATAATCAGCGGGAATAATGAAATCGATGGTCTGGTCAATTGAGCTTTCAAACTCTTTGCGTGAGATTTCATTGTTCGATGAATTCACTTTATTGGCCACGATTATGATCTTGGCTTGCATAGCATTGCTGCCAAGCCATGCGATGATACGAATAGCATCTCTTGCTGCGGCTAATGTCAATTCTGTATTCAAAATCACGACATTTAGATCATTTGCTAAATGCGGATAATCAATCAACATGTTGCGCGGGGCATCAATAATACTATTGTCGAAAGCACTGCGGAATTCTTCTTGTAGTTGGAAGAAAGCACTACCATCGCTCATAACAGCATTATTCATCGGCGCTTCTGCAGATAGAATAGAGAGATTATCATTGGCTTTGATAAGAGCACGTTCGATAAACAAACCATCAATACGGCTTGGGTTGTCAATCGCGTCAATCAAACCACGGCCAGGCTCTAAATCAAGAGTAAGAGCGCCTGTACCAAAATGAACATCTAAATCTAATAGTCCAGTCGACATCTGCATTTTTTCGCTTAATATCCAAGCCAATGATGTCGCAAGAGTAGATGCGCCTGAACCGCCTCTTGTGCCAACTACGGCAGTAGAGATATGAGGGCGTTCAGAGCCATTTTCTTCTTGTTTCGCTGTATTTATGCTTGTTTGCGCATTGACAATAGCATCGCGTAACATGTCTGGATTAACTGGCTTTAGCAAATAATCTTGCAGGCCAGAAATTATCAAATCACGATATAGACGAACATCATTCACCTGACCCATAGCGATCACAACAGTGCCCGGTTCGCATACTTCTGCAAGCGAATTGATATCATTTATCGGATCACCAGATTCGGATAAATCAACCAACAATATCTGCGGACTTGCTGATACGGATAGAGATTGAATAGCATTGCGAAGGCCGCCTTTATTGACCTTTTCTTCTGCCCAACCCATTTCATTGCACACTGAACGTGTGACATCTAATGTCATTTCATCGCATAAAAATGCCATGAATGGATCACGATTGCCGGCTTGACCAGCTTTCCATGGAGCGTTCATATTATTGTCCTCCTCCTGCTGAAGTATTACCAGTGGTGCCAGCAGAAGCCGCTTGATCACGGTATGCATTAATCGCTTTGCTGCCATTGGTTGGATCAGATGAGCTTTTATCTACACCGCGAACCAAATCTTCTGGATCAGCAACCATAGCTGCTAAATTGCTATTGGTTGCACAGCCATAATTGCTATGGTTTCCACTGTTAAAGTTTGAATTAGACGTCGATTCCCAATTTGGGCATGACGGCACAGATGCAGTTGAGCGTGATACGATAATTCTTACTGAACCAGCGGGAATGCTGCCTTCAGTCAATGGCGCTTGATCTTGGAGCAATAAACCGCGATTAGCCGCTAAATCAGCCACAGTTTGCTGGGCAAGAGCATTATTAAAGCCATCACCAAAGTCCAAAGATACGCGATCACCATAACCAAGATCCAAAGCATTCATCCATTCTGTCAGACGCTTTTGCTCAAAAGACGCTATACCATCTTCACTTGATAGATTAACATCAAGCGCATAATTATTGCGTTCTACAACAGGCTGATGGATGGAATATAGGCTGCTATTATCGCTAATGCTGCCTGCACATCCTGCAACGGAAAGGCCAATAACGAAGCTTGCTAATATGTTAAACTTTTTCATTTTTTATCTCCGTTACCTAATTATCCACCAAAGCTAAAACCGGGTGCGGTTTTCTCGTTTGATTTTTTCTCATTACTTTTTTTAGCGCTGCGCTTGGGCTGGGCATTACCCTTTGAACCACTGCTAATAGAAGGCGCGATTACAGCACTTCCACCAACTACAGGACCAGGACGCGGTTTTTTATCATCGCCACCATTGGTTTTTCCGAGGAAAATTCGCTCCAAATCATTAGGGGCGTTATAACCATCTGTTGGCAATTTAATATCGCTCGCATTAACTGGTTTCACCAAATAAGGGGTGATAACGATCATCAATTCAGATTGGTTCTTCTGCCAATTGTCAGACTTAAACAGGCTGCCTAAAATCGGAACATCTCCAATACCCGGTATTTTTGATATTGATGAGCTTGATGTGTTGTTTAACAATCCTGCAATCATAAAGCTCTCACCTGAACCCAGTTCCACAGTGGTTTCTGCAACGCGTTGCGTAATAGCAGGAACCTGAAAACCATTAAGAATAACGGCGCCATTGGTGGTGATGTCTGATACTTCTGTACGCAAAGTGATTGAAATACGGCCATCAGATAGAACGATTGGCGTATAAGATAATCCAACACCAAAGTCTTGGAATTCAACAGTAGTCGCACCCAAACCAGAGGAAACTGGGATTGGGAAAGAACCGCCAGAGTTAAATTCAGCAGTTTGACCAGAGGTTGTAGTTAGATTTGGACTTGCTAATGTATTAACTAGACCAATATTTTCAGAGGCATCAAGCGCGCCAATAAAATCCAATCCTAAGAATTGCCCTGCAATGTTCAGAGTATTATTGTCAACCGGGTTTTGAATATCAAAGTTAACTACGCCCGTATCTGGGTCAGTGGTTATTGTCCCTGTATTACGACCACGATTTGCGCCAAAGAGAGTTCCAGCCCCTTGTTGATCTTGTCCTTGAAAGTTTGTGCTTAAGGCTTTTGACAAAGAGCGGCTAACCTCAGCAATACGTACTTGCAAATTAACTTGCAGAGGAGTTGCAGTTTTAAGACGACTTACTACTTCTACACCTTCGCCAGAAAAAGCTGAAACCAGACGTTCTGCTTCAGCAGCATCTTCAGGTTGTGCTACAGTACCCGTTAAAAGGGTAATGCCATTCAATGTCGTAACATTAATTTTCGCTTCAGGCATTGCAAGGAGCAACATTTGATCAATAGAATTGATATTATTACCAACTCTTATGGTCTTTTTATAAATTGTTTTACCAGCTGCATTGGTTGCATAAAAAACAGTCTCACCAGGTGCACGCCCGAACAAATAGATTTGACGCGCAGTTTTTACTTCTACATCTGCAATCGCAGGATTAGCAATGAACACATCCGAAATTGCTTCGTCGAGATTAATCTGTTCACCGCTGCCAATAGAAAGCTGCAACACATTTGATTGTTGCTGCGCAGCTAGCGGAGCATTTACAGCAGGGACAGCTGTCGAAGCCATCGCTATTGCCAGAGCAGTTAAGCCTGATTTGTTAAAAATCATATTTTTCATTATTTATCTCCGACCAACAGGAACTTCGGTGGTTTGATTGCCACGACTAACGCGAACTGTAGGCACTTCTTTAATAGCTTCAGCTTGTTTGGGGGTTTGCGGGGGAACGCTGCGGCGTTGAAAACGTGATACGTCTCCGCCCGTTGCAAATGTCGATTTCCCACTGGTAGGCTTAGCAACAGCTGTTCTTAAAATTTCAGCTTCTTCTTCCTCGCTTGCGCCTTCAGGGATAGAAATTTCACCGCTTGCTAATGCTTGTTCTAATTCACTTTGATTATCGGCCAGTGCACGAAGCGATAGGCTGATAGTGCCAATGGTTTGTGCGACAGAGATTTTCTCTGCAATACTAGGCGTTGCTTCTAAAGTAACCAATTTGAATTTTGAAACCAAAGTATTGCCAGATTCATCAACGCGTGGATTGGCATTTTGATCGGTTGCAAGCACACGAAGGTTTTTGATGATTGTCTCTGATACATTCAGTGCAGGGCCTTCAACGCCATTTACTTTTTGTGTAAGAACCAAATCAATGCGGTCTCCGGGGAACACAAAGCCCGAAACACCAGTACGCGTGGAAACTGGTACAGAAACTGCCCGCATGCCGGGGGTTAGGGCCGCTGCTAGAAATCCGCGATCGCCAGGTGCAACTAATGAACCGCGCGTAATGGGCTGCCCAGCTGTAATAGCATTGCGAACGACTGTTCCAACAATTTGCGATTGGGAAAATGCAGGAGGCGCATTAGGATCTTCACTAACGGGCGTTTGGTCTTCACCATCTTTCTGGATGAAATAGGCTTCTTCGACCAATTCTTCAGGCCAAGGCTGATAACCAAAAGCATCAGCCGTAATGATAGTACCTATTGGTAAAGCGCGTTTAGCAACCAATACCATTGGTCCAGTTGGAACGGGTTCTGCTTGAGCAGCTGCTTGCGGTGCTGGTGCACCAGTGCGCAGGCTGTTTGCGAAAAATGCAGTTACGGCAGCAATTATCAGCGCACCAACTAGCAAAATTACTTTTTTCTTATCCATGACGAACTTGGCCTCCTAAAGGGTCCTCGAATTAATAATTTACATCTATCAACTAAAAGGGTTAAAAAAACGTTCACCAATGATGGTAAAACCGGCGAGGGCTATCGCAACGCCATATGGAACGCGCACTTTGCCTTCTAATTTTTTTATTTTATGATGTGCCCAAGCTAAGATTGTCACGACAGCACCGAATATAGCCGTGTAAAATGCTAAGCTAAACACTCCCTGAAAATCAAACCATAGAGCCATTACGGTCAGCAGCTTCACATCACCGCCGCCCATTTGTCCCAAAGCAAAAAATATTGCAAAAAAGAAGAAGGTACAGGCAGCAAACAGCAAATGAAATCCTATCCCAGTAAGGGTGAATGTGTCTGTTGCGTACCAAAATAAGGGGGCAAGAAGCGCGATAAAGATATTCACTTTATCGTATAACATGCGACTTTTGAGGTCAGTATATATTGACACCAATAAGGCAAGCGCTAAGCCAGAGAGCGTAATAAGTTCTAATTGAGAAATATCCATATTTCATGGTTAACGCATAAGGATTACCAAATCGTAAGCGTGGCGATATTTTTGGATGTAATTTCTATAAAAAGTAAGAAATTAATATGAATCGTAGAGAAATCCCATCAGAGGCAACCGAATCAAAATTCACTTTGAGCGATGGCTGGCAGCTAAGAAATATAGCATGGCCCACAATAAAGTCTGATTCTGCTAAATTTAAAGGCTCTTTATTATTCTTGCCGGGCAGGGGAGATCATTATGAGAAATATTTAGAAAGCTTAGCAGAATTACATGCGGCTGGTTTGAATGTGACTGCATTTGATTGGCGCGGCCAAGGAGGTTCAGGCCGTATGTTAGATGACCCCTCTATTGGACATATAGAGGATTTTGCCATTTGGATTGATGATCTATCGCAAATTTATAAAAATTGGTCAGAGAATAATCCAGGCCCTCATTTTTTAATGTCACACAGCATGGGCGGTCATTTGGTGATGCGTGCCTTAGCAGAGAAAGCCATAAATCCTGATGGGGTGATATTATCTGCGCCTATGTTGGGATTAGTGGCTGACCCGATTCCTTTCTTTATCCGATATAATGTCGTGAGATTTTTGAACAAAATCGGTTTGGCAGAAAAACATGCCTGGAAAGTGAGCGAAAAACCATTTTCTCCAGAGAGTGCCCGCGCCAAAATATTGACGCATGATACAGAGCGTTATCAAGATGAGATGTTCTGGTGGCAGCATAGGCCCGATGTTAAATTAGGCCCAGCGAGTTGGAAATGGGTTGAACAAGCCATGAAATCTACGCGCGCACTAGAAAAACCAAATGCTATTGAGCATATTGAAACGCAAATATTGATTTTAGCAACCACTGCGGATCAATTGGTAGATACGGATCGCATTATTGATGACGCTGAGCGTCTGCCAAATTGCGAGTTGATATTATATGGCAAAGAAGCGGCGCATGAATTATTGCGCGAATGCGATGAAGTACGCGATGATTGTATGGCCCATATAGTGCGGTTTATCACAGCTCATCAATCTTGATTTTGCATGAAGATGATTATTGAACGACAGATACATGCATGATTATGATATAATAATTGTTGGAGCAGGGATTGCTGGCACGAGCCTCGCTTATGAATTAGCGATGCTAGAGGATTCTCCCTATAAAAAAATATGTATCTTGGAACAGGAATATGCACCCGGTTATCATTCTACGGGACGCAGTGCAGCATTTTGGTCGCAAACTTATGGCGGCCCTTATATCGAGCCATTAACAAGCGCATCGGGTGAATTTTTGAAAAACCCGCCGAAGGGTTTTTATGAAGGCAGTTTTCTTAGCAATCGCGGGGCTTTGAATATAGCGCGTGATGATCAAGCCAATCTCGCTACCCAGATGATTGATAGCTTTAGGGAAAATGAGGTTGATCTACAAAAGGTCGAGGATGCATTTATAAATGCACTATTGCCCAATAGAAAAGATGGGTGGAACCACGCTATATGGGAACCAGAATGCAGCGATATAGATGTAGCTGCGCTGCATAATGCTTATATTAGTAATGGTAAGAAATTGGGTGTTGCAATATCATGCTCATCTGCTTTGAAAGATGCTGTTTATCGCAATGGCCAATGGGAAATAAGCACCTCTTCGCAATCCTATTCATCCAAAATATTGGTCAATGCAGCAGGGGCTTGGGCCACGGATATAGCTTTAAAATCTAATGTTGAGCCGATTGTTATTAAACCATATCGGCGCACGATGGTAGAATTAGAAGTACATCAGCCTATTCCAAATACATTGCCCTTAATCGTAGCATTGGATGGCAGTTTCTATTTCAAAGCTATGGGGCAAAATCATATTTGGCTAAGCCCGCATGATGAGATTGCCAGCGATGCTGTGGATGCTGCACCAGAGGAAATAGATATTGCCATCGCGATTGATCGTTTTCAAAATATTGTTGATTGGGATATTAAGCGCGTTGTAAAAAAATGGGCAGGTTTAAGAAGCTTTGCAGAAGATAGACTGCCAGTTATTGGATATGATAAATCACAACCCAATTATTTTTCTTATGTAGGGCAGGGTGGTTTTGGCATTCAAACTTCGCCAGCCGCAGCACAAATAGCGGCTCATTTATTGAATGATAGACCGATGCCCGCACATTTAAAGCATATAGATATTGGAAAATATTCACCCAATCGCTTTTAATTTAGATAATTTTACGCTGTAAAGTTTGACGTTACATGGTGTTAGACGCTAACAAGTTTGCGTAATATTAATAGTGAAAGGAAAACTCATGGCGCATTATTTTGAGATTAAGAAAAACAAAAAAGGCGAATTTGTGGCCTATTTTAAATATAATAAAGAATCTATTTTTTGGACTGAGGGTTATTCCAGCAAAGCAGGTGCTAAAAATGCTATTGCTTCTGTTCTTAAAAATGGTCCCGGCGCAGAAACACGCGACGAGACTTAATCTTCTATTTCTTCCATGATGGCAATTGCTGCATCGCTAGCCAATGTATCGGCGCGTTCATTTCCAGGGTTGCCATCATGACCCTTTACCCATGTCCATTCTATATCATGGTCTTTAGCCGCAGCAATTAGCTCATGCCATAGATCGCTATTGCGAACAGGCTTTTTGGATGCATTAACCCATCCGTTACGTTTCCAACCTTCTACCCATTTGGTTATGCCATCTATGACATATTTACTGTCGGTAAATAATGTTACTTTGCAGGGTTCAATCAGCATGTTGAGCGCATTTATTGCAGCCTGCATCTCCATGCGATTGTTGGTGGTATTTACGTCGCCACCAGATATTTCTTTTTCATGCTTGCCATATTGTATAACGGCACCCCAGCCACCAGGGCCAGGATTACCTTTACATGCGCCATCGCTATATATGTGAATATTCTTCATGATTTGCTCTTAGCTATCGAAATTCAAAATATGGTTAATATTTATATCATTTGTGTAATATTCAAGACGACGTGCAAAAGCTATAGGATCTTTTTTAGTAACCAATGCATCAGCGGGCGTATTTATCCAATCCACTGTGCGCGAAATAATGAAACGCAATGAAGCGCCGCGTAATAATATGGGTAAAAATTCTCGGCTTTTTTCATTTATCGGTTTTATCTGATGATAAGATCTTAAAAAAGCGTCGCTAATGTTGGGGTGAAATTTTGAACCATCTGATGAGAAACACCATGCAGCATGGGTGACGGCAATGTCATAGTCAACAATGTCGGTTGCTGCGAAATAAAAGTCTATTAGCCCAGAGACTTCTTCGTCCATTAGCAATACATTATCTGGAAATAAATCAGCATGAATGACAGATTTCGGTAATGTTTTTGGCCAATTTTCATGCAAATAATTTAACTCATCATTGATAAGCTGATAAAGATTTTTATCTATGGCATTGATGTCATCTACCGAACATTCTTCAACCATTTTCTGCCAAGCATATAATCCCATGCTATTGGTTCTATTTTCTTTATAATCCTGCAGAGCAATATGCATTTTTGCTAATGTAGCACCAGTAGATTGGGCTGCTTTTTCGGTAGGCGAAGTTATTGAAACGCCGCTTAGAAATTCAATGATACAAGCTGGTTTGCCTGCTAACCTCTGCAGAATAGAACCATCTTTTGCTGCAATAAATTTGGGAACGGCTATCCCTTCATTATGCAAATGATCGAGCAAGTTAAAAAAGAATGGTAGCTCATCTTCATTCGTGCGATTTTCATAGAGGGTTAGGACAAATTTATTATGATCCGTTTCTATGAAATAATTACTATTCTCAACGCCCTCGGCAATACCCTTGCAGCTGATTAATTTGCCAATATCATATTTTTCAAGCAGAGCTTGTAATTCATTCATTTCAACTATGGTATAAACGGCCATATTTTAGCTTTCAGATATTTTACTGTGGCTATATTCGATCAGCTGACGAGAGATTTGGGCAACTTAAATTCAATATCTTCCTCGGCAGAAACAACTTGTTCTTCGCTCACTTCATAGCGGCTGGCCAAATGATCAATCAATTCCCGAACTAATATTTCAGGAGCAGAGGCTCCTGCTGTAATCCCAATTGTTTTGGCTTGGTGCAACCAATTGAAATCCAAATCTTCGGCTCTTGCTAATAATATAGCAGGAGTTCCAAGCTTTTCGCTGCTCTCAACCAAACGCATAGAATTTGAGCTATTCCTTGCTCCTATGACGATAACCAAATCACTTTGTTTTGCTAAAATTTTAACAGCAGCTTGCCTATTTGAAGTAGCATAACAAATATCTTCGCTCTTTGGGCCTTCGATATTAGGATATTTTTGCTTCAGCACATTAATCACATCGGCTGTGTCATCAACAGAGAGGGTGGTTTGCGTTAAATATGCTAGATTATCAGGATCTTTTGCTACAAACGCTTGCGCATCTTCGGCAGTTTCAACCAATGAAATATGGCCTTGTGGCACTTGACCAAATGTACCTATAACCTCTGGATGGCCGGCATGCCCGATAAAGACGATATGTTTATCAGTTGATGAATAACGCTCGGCTTGTCTATGGACTTTTGATACCAATGGGCATGTTGCATCCACATATTCTAACTGTCTTGCTTCAGCAGCAGCAGGAACAGATTTTGGCACGCCATGCGCCGAAAATATAACGGGTGCATTATCGGGAACCTTGTCTAATTCTTCGACAAATATCGCACCTTTTGATTTTAAACTATCGACCACAAATTTATTATGAACAATTTCATGGCGCACATAAACTGGCGCTCCATATTTTTTTAGAGCCAATTCAACGATATTGATGGCACGATCTACACCTGCGCAAAAGCCCCGTGGAGCTGCAAGAATGAGTTTTAATGGAGGTTTTTTTGATTCTTGTTCAGTCATGAGTAATGCTGTTAAGATATTTTATTCATTACTGCCAACACTTTTCCCCTGTTGCCTAGTGGTTAATGGATGGATAAAGGGGGTATATATATTTTACGGCAATGGTTCGTGGATACAATAAAGGAATGCCAAATGAAGATAAATAATCTGTTATATTGCGTCGCCGCTGTCATGACATTATCAGCATGTAGTTCTGATGGTGAGCTTGATATTAGCAGCGGCGTAGGCGTTAATGTTACGCGCAGTGGCTGTCCAATTGTTGCTATTCCGGATGGTACGGGCGATGTTACAATTTTTAACCCAGTGAACAGCACTGATGCAAGTGCAATTGATATAACGGCTAATGTCACAAATCTGCGCAGCAGCTGTAATTCTGAAGGCGAGCAAATATACACTGAAGCAACATTTGAAGTGCGCGCTAGACGGGCCAATGCAAATGGAGCGCGCTCTATTACTTTGCCTTATTTTTCCACTATTGTTCAGGGTGGGAACACGGTAATCTCTAAAAGCTTAGGGGAAGTGACCCTCAATTTTGCTGATGGAGAAATTCGTGCAGCAGCAAATGGTAAGGCGGCAGGTTTTGTAAATGGCGATTCTGCTCGATTACCCGAAGACATAATTGAGAAGTTAACTAGAAAAAGAAAAGCAGGCGATCTTGATGCTGCTATTGATCCATTGAGTGATCCAGCTACGCGTGCTGCTGTTTTGCGATCAACATTTGAATTATTGGTTGGCTTTCAATTAACGGAAGACCAATTGAAATATAACGCAACGCGCTAATAACCAATTTAAATTCAACAAATATTCTTACTGCCTACATCATGAATGTGCTTTTAGGCATGTATAGAGCAGGAAAATATAGTGACCATTTTTACAACATTTGCTGACCATATAGATGTCGCGCTTAACACATTAATAGATGAAGGATTATTGCCGTCAGATATTGATAGAAGCAATGTCACAATAGAACCGCCCCGCGATGCATCGCATGGAGATATATCTACCAATGCGGCAATGGTATTATCAAAAGCGGCTAAAAAAAATCCGCGTGAAATAGCACAAGCGCTTGCTGTGCAGTTAGAGCAAATTGCATCAGTGACCGAAGTTGAGATTGCAGGGCCTGGCTTCATCAATATGCGCCTTGATAATATGGTTTGGCGCGATGAGATGCTAGAAATAGCAAAGCGCGGTGATGATTATGGCCGTGCACCTACAAAGACTGGCAAAACTATTAATGTTGAATATGTTTCAACCAATCCCACGGGGCCTCTACATATGGGGCATTGTAGAGGCGCTGTAGTTGGTGATGCCTTAGCGACTATATTGGAATTTGCGGGCAATGATGTCATCAAAGAATATTATATCAATGATGCTGGCGGGCAGGTCGATACTCTGTCGCGCAGTGCGTATTTGCGTTATTTAGAAGCTCTTGGCCGCGATATAGGCGAAATAGAAGATGGCTTATACCCCGGCGATTATTTAATACCCGTCGGCAAGAGATTAGCGGAAAAATATGGTGATAAATATGCGGATGCACCAGAGGGTGATTGGCTAGTCTTATTTCGCGAAGAGGCCGTGGATGATATGATGGATATGATCCGCGCTGATTTATCATTATTGGGTATAAAGCATGATGTTTTCGCATCTGAGGCTGCTTTGCATGTCGAAGGTAAGGCAGATATTGCCGAGAAATGGCTGCGCGATAATGATTTGGTTTATGATGGTGTTTTGGAAAAACCCAAAGGCAAAACCATTGATGACTGGGAGCCTGTGACGCTGCCTTTGTTCCGCTCTACGCAATTTGGTGACGATCAAGATAGGCCCATTAAAAAATCCAATGGTCAATGGACTTATTTTGGAGCTGATTTGGCCTATCATTATCAAAAAAGTGAGAGCGCAGATGCGCTTATCAACATATGGGGCGCGGATCATGCGGGAACAGTGAAACGCATAAAAGCGGCTGTATCTGCAATGACGCAAGGCAAAACTGATTTTGATATTAAATTGGTGCAAATGGTGCGCTTGCTGCGCGGCGGCGAGCCTGTAAAAATGTCAAAACGCTCAGGAAGCTTTATAACATTGAAAGATGTTATTGATGAGGTTGGCAAAGATGTTGTGCGTTTCACAATGTTAACCCGCAAAGCCGATGCACAAATGGACTTTGACTTTGCTAAAGTGGTGGAAGCATCAAAGGATAATCCTGTATTCTATGTCCAATATGCACATGCGCGTATTTGTTCGACAATTCGCAAAGCATTGGATGAGGATATTGTCCCATCCGATAAGAAGTTAGAACTGTTAGAAGACGAGGAATATGCTCTGGTTAAAGAGGCTTCTAATTTCTCTCGCTTAGTAGAGGCAGCAGCCAAAACAAGAGAGCCGCATAGAATAGCATTTTATCTGAATGACTTAGCTTCGGCATTGCATTCCCATTGGAATTTAGGGAATGACCGTCCTGAAAAGCGCTTTATATTGGCGCAAGATAAAGACAAAAGCGCGGCGCGTTTATTTATGGCAGCGCAAATTGCTCAAGTTCTGAAAAACGGCCTTAAGCTTATGGGTGTTGAAGCTGCTGAAGCCATGTAATTTGCTTTTAACAAGCTTTTACTTGTATGCTTTTAGTGGGGTTTTTATCGTAAATATTATATTAACCATTCTGCATTAGTGGTAAAATTCAATATGAATTAAGGGGACTTAATGTGGCAGAGACAGAAAATGAAGGTTTGGGTCTAGAAGATTCCGAACACTTGCCATGGCTAGAAACGGCTGACGATTACGAATATGACAATAGCCCGTCTATTTTCAAAATCATTTTGTGGGTGATTTTAGCTTTTATGCTGCTTGCCTTTATCGTTGCATCTTATTTTTGGTATCAGAACCGATCAGATGATGGCGATGCACAGGGCAATGGCAGCTTAATCACCGCACAAGAAGGTGATTATAAAGTCGCTCCTGAGGACCGGCAAGGCAAAGAGTTTGAAGGTGAGGGAGATGCTTCTTTTGCTGCAAGCGAAGGCCAGAAAGTTTCCAGCACCATTGGCAAAGAAGATAAAAGCGAAGAGATTAAAACCGACGGCCCTATAGCTTCTGGCAAAGCGGCTATCCAATTGGGTGCATTTAGCGATACCGGCAGTGCCGCAAGTGCATGGACCAATTTGTCGAAACGATTTGGTTTCTTATCAGATGGCCAGCGTAAGATTGTAGAAGGCACTGTTGATGGTGGACGCAAGATATATCGCCTGCAAGCTATTGCTAATGATAGTGCGCAAGCCAATGATATTTGCACGAAATTAAAAGCAGCAGGGGAAAATTGCCTCGTTGTGAAATGATCTCAAACGATTCTATCTTATGATTGTTCAATTTAATCATCTGTAAAATCATATAAGGCCGCTTATTTTTTTAATAGGCGGCCTTTTTTATATCGCCTCGCTATAGTAAACATGCTTTATTGGATATTTAACAGGGGGCAATATTGAAGCCAGTAATTTTTGGAATGTCGGCGCTGCAATTAACGCCAGAGGAGAAGAGCTTTTTTGCCGAAGCTGATCCTGCGGGCTATATTATTTTTGGCCGCAATATTGAAAACCGTATTCAGCTAAGAGCATTAACCGATTCCATAAGAGATTTACATGGCCGCAATGTCCCTATCTTAATCGATCAAGAGGGCGGACGCGTTGCACGGATGAAAGGGCCAGAGTGGCAGGCTTATCCCAGCGGAGCAGCATTTGATGCCTTATATCAAATAGCGCCTATTAGCGCGATAGAGGCGATGCGCCTTAATGCCCAAGCAATAGCCTATGATTTGTTTGAAGTTGGTATCAATGTGAACTGCGCGCCCTTGCTCGATGTGCGGTGTGATAATACGGTAGATGCTATAGGGGACAGAGCGCTAGGCTATGATCCTCAGCAAGTAGCAGCATTAGGGAAAGCAACGTTAGAGGGGTTTGAGCGGTGCGGCGTTGCTGGCATTATCAAGCATATACCAGGTCATGGCCGCGCCACCATAGATAGCCATATGGATTTACCGCATGTTCATGCAAGCCAAGAAGAATTAGAAAATGATATCGCGCCATTTTCTACACTGTCACCGTCATCCATGGCGATGACAGCCCATATTATATATGAAGCGTGGGACAAAGAGCGATGCGCCACTATGTCGCCTTATATTATAGAGAATATTATCCGCAAAAAAATTGGATTTGATGGTTTGTTATTTTCCGATGATTTGGACATGAAAGCATTGAAAGGCGATAAACCTCAGCGCGCGGTTGATGTGGTGGCGGCTGGATGTGATATAGCATTAAACTGTTGGGGACGGATGCCCGAGATGATTGAGATATGCCAGAAATTAGAGGATATATCTGATTTGAGCAAAGCGCGTCTTGATAGGGCTATGCAGACTATTGATCAAAACCCTGAGAGCATTGATTATGATGCCATCATTGCAAAGCGCGATCAGCTCTTGGCAAATGCGGAATGATATAATGCACCCCATTGATGATAATCATAGCAATAAAGAGGATGTTTTGAATGCCGAAACAGATGATCTGATTGCTGATGATATATGGGAAGATGATGCTGTTAATCCTGATGCGCTCACATTAAATATTGATGGCTGGGAAGGGCCATTGGATGTTTTATTGGTTTTGGCGCGCAATCAGAAGGTTGATTTGCGGCAAATATCTATATTGGAATTGGTGCGCCAATATTTGAAATTCATTGATGATGCGCGCAGTTTGAAATTAGAATTAGCGGCAGATTATCTGGTTATGGCGGCTTGGCTGACTTATTTGAAATCAGGCTTATTATTGCCCAAAGACCCAGAAATCGATCCATCACCCGAAGAATTAGCCCTGCGGTTACAATTACGATTAGAGCGCCTCAATGCAATGCGAGAGGCGGGCGCACGATTAATGGCGAGAGACCGAATTGGTCGAGATATTTTTATGCGCGGCGCACCAGAGGGACTACGCATTGAAAAGTCGCGTAAATATCATTGCAGCTATTTTGAATTAATCCAAGCTTATGGCCAAGTAAGCGCAAGAACCCAGCCCGTAATGCATATGGTCAAAAAGCGTGCTGTAATGACATTAGAAGATGCGCTTAATCGTGTATCAAAAATGATAGGGCATAGCGTTGAATGGACCAATATAGAGGTGTTTCTGCCAACAATTTTGGTCAGTGAAGATGATGATTATAGCACTATGTTGCGCCGTTCTGCTCTGGCTTCGACATTTATGGCATCTTTAGAATTAGCGCGAAATGGGGTTTTGGAATTAGAACAAAAAGATAGTTTCGAACCTTTAATGATCCGCTCTGTTGCAAATAAGGCCTCATAAATGGCGGATATGGAACATATTAGAGCTGTTGAAGCGACATTATTTGCATCCGAAGAACCGCTTCGTAGCAAAGATATAGCGCAATATGTTGGCGATGAGGTTGATGTTGATGCTGCGTTAAAGGCGATAGAAGAACATTATCATGGACGCGGAATTGAATTGGTAAAACGCGGAGATCGTTGGCATTTTCAAACAGCCGCCGATTTAGCCTATTTGCTGCGGCGTGAGAGCGATGAGCTGCGCAAATTAAGCCGAGCTGCCATTGAGACGCTGTCTATAATTGCTTATCATGGGCCAGTAAGCCGCGCGGAAATTGAATCAATACGCGGCGTTCAAATCAGCAAAGGCATGCTTGATGTGCTGATGCAAGCTGAATGGATTAAGAGCGCAGGACGCAGAGAAGTTCCGGGACGACCATTAATTTATGTCGTTACGAATGAATTTTTAACACATTTTGGGCTATCTAGTCGAAAAGATTTGCCGGGTATTAAAGATTTAAAAGCGACAGGATTGCTTGATCCAGTTGACATGGTGATGAATGAAATGTTCACTGAAACCGCCGAAGATGAAGAAAATATTGGTGATAGTGATAGTGAAGCAGATGATGTTTGACGATTGATGCTGGAAAAAGCAGATCAAAGAGCCTAGATAAAGATTATAGTTTTTGGAGACATATTATGAGTCCTAGTATTTGGCAGGTTTTGATTGTCGGCGTATTGGTTTTGATTTTATTTGGCCGTGGCCGCATTTCTGAAATGATGGGAGATGTCGGTAAAGGCATTAAATCATTCAAAAAAGGCCTGAATGAAGAAGAGGCTGAACAAGCTGATAAAGAAACGCCACCTTCGCAAATTGATAGCAATGTCAAAAGCGCAGATGGCCACAAAGATAAGGTCTGATTGCTAGTTTTCAGTATCTCTGATGCTGAGGCGCAATCAAATCCTTTAATAAGAGAAAAGCATGTTTGACCTATCAATATGGGAAATTGCAGTGATCGGGGTGGTCGCCATATTGGTGGTTGGCCCAAAGGAACTGCCGCGTGCTTTAATGACCGCTGGAAAATGGCTGCGTAAATTTAGAAGCATCACTGGCAGCATGCGAAGCGGCTTAGATAATATGATCCGCGAAACAGAGATGAAAGAATTAGAAGAAAAATGGGCTCAGCAAAATAAGCAGATTATGGCCGACCATCCCAATGAAATGCTGCCTTTGCCTGATCCTATAGAAGAAACTGCGCCAGATGCAGTTGATACTGATCCTTCATCTAAGAATAGCAATTAAGAATAGCAAATGAGCGATATTGAATCCGATAATGGTCAAGACCAAGTGGATGCCAGCAAGGCGCCCCTTATGGAGCATATTATTGAATTGCGGCAAAGGCTGGTTTGGGCTGTTTTTGCACTCATCATTTGTTTCGCCGTCAGTTTTTATTTCTCGCAATATATATTTAATTTCTTGGTAGAGCCCCTAAAAGCGGCCTTTCCAGAAGGCGAGGCGACGCTGATATTCACAAAGCTATACGAAGCTTTTTTTGTTGAAATCAAAGTGGCCATGTTCTCAGCTTTCTTCTTGGCTTTTCCTATCGTTGCAGGGCAATTATATGCTTTTGTAGCCCCTGGACTTTATAGCAATGAGAAAAAAGCCTTTCTGCCATTCTTGCTAGCGACACCTATTTTATTCCTCACGGGTGCAGCATTGGCCTATTATATAGTGATGCCAACTGCATTTGAATTTTTCTTAAATTTTCAGAGCAATGATGGCGGGTTAAAGCAACAAGCTTTGCCATCTATGGGCGATTATTTGTCTTTGGTTATGCAATTTATATTGGCTTTTGGCGTTTGTTTC
This sequence comes from uncultured Sphingorhabdus sp., assembly GCA_947492905.1. Lineage (GTDB taxonomy): Bacteria > Pseudomonadota > Alphaproteobacteria > Sphingomonadales > Sphingomonadaceae > Sphingorhabdus_B. The sequence continues at coordinate 1,643,023 of CANLOL010000001.1, forward strand.
CAATTGCCCATATTATTATTGCTGCTTAATCGCGCCGGCATAGTTACGCGCGCGCAATTAAAAGGCTTTCGCCGGTTTATGATTGTGGGAAGTTTCTTGCTCGCGGCGATATTAACGCCGCCCGATGTAATCTCTCAGCTTATGCTCGGTATTCCGCTGATCTTGCTATATGAAATCTCATTGATGATAATATATTTCACTGAGAAAAAGCAAAAATCAGCGGATGATTAACCGTTATATTAGAAGCTGAATTTAGCAGCTATTCTAAAATCTCTGCCCGCTAATGGTGCAAAGTCTTTGGTAAAGCTTGCTGCTCTGCGGCCAACAACATCAAATATATTATTGGCAGATGCAATGAAGGTTACGCCAGTTTCTTTGCCCAATGGCTTCCAAGATGCACTTAAGTTCACAAATGTGAAGCCTTCTGTTTCAGTTTCAAACTCTGCATTACGGTCTTGGTCTGCGAACCATTCTATTTCAGCGCGAAGACTTAGCTTGTCACTATTGCTCTCAATACCACCCAATAGACGCAAAGGCGGAATACGCGGCACTGCGCCCCCGCCGTCTTTTAGAGTTGCATTGACATAATCTGCAACGCCATCAATGGAGACTTTGAAGTCACCTGTATCGACAATATCGGCCGAACCTTGAAATTCAAAGCCGACAAAATCAGCATCATTTTGAATGAATTGGAAAACGGGCAGACCATCTTCTATTTCGCCTGTTGGCAGTTCGATAATGAAATCATCGATTAAATTAACATATCCAGTCAGCGCCAATTGCCATGTTGGCTGTTCAAATCTTAAGTATAATTCGCCGCCATAAGATGTTTCTGTATCAAATGTTGGGTCCCCAATTTCGAAAGTGCCAGTGGCTAGGTGAGGGCCATCAGAGAATAATTCCTCTGGTGATGGGGCTCTTTCTGCTCGGGTTAAATTTAGACCAAATTTTGTGCTGTCATCAACATTATAACCCAATCCTAATGCAGCAGAAAAGCTAGTGAAGCTTCTATCAACACCAATGGATTGCGCTTCGCTATCAACAAAATCTAAGCGCGCTGCGCCTTCAATATCAAGTTTGCCCGATGAAATCTCTTGGAGTGTGAAGATACCAAATTGATTGGTTTGGTTTGGCGGAACGAATGCTTCTGCGCCAATAGCAGAGAAATCACGATAGCTATATTGGATACCGCTTGCACCGCGCCAGCCATTTTTTTCGCTCTGCACCAATTCAATTCTAGCTTCTACGCCTTCATTGTCGAATACAGTACCAGGTTCGCCAGGGGCTTCAAATTCGGTTTGTTGGAAATCTGCATAAGCTGCACGAATGCGGATCTTTTCAAAAGCACCAGAGAGGTCTATTTCACTACGCAGATCAATTTTTACTTGATCGAGCGCAATGGTAACGCCTTCACCTTCTTCTTCTCCGCCTTCTTCCTCTTCTTCCTCTTCCTCAGAAACATTAGGATTATTGGGAACACCATAATCGCTGTTTAGATAGCCAATAGATGCGCCAAAAGTGAAGCCATTGCCAAACCAATTAAAGCCACCACCCAAATTATATGTTTCGGTTTGCGTATTAGGGATAAAGCCATTTGTTTCCGCAAATTCAAGAATTTCAGCAGCTTCTTCTGCTTCACCTTCGCTTGCAGCATCAGCAGCAACAGCGATTTGCTGGGCTTGTAATTCAGGCGTTAATAAATCCCCACCGATAGACAGATTGTCGCTATTGATATAGCTACCATCAGCATGAACAACAAAGTTAGGGGTGATTGGGACATCTAAGCTAGTAGAATAGGTAAATTCGTTCGCAGCGGTGGCAAATCCGGTTAAGATATCAATATGAAAAGCTTCATCAGGGACAGAACGGGGAATACGTTTGTCTAATGCGTTGACTGCACCGCCAATGGCGCCGCCGCCAAATAATAGCACAGCAGGGCCGCGCAATACTTCGATACGTTCAAGCAGCAAGGGATCAACTGATACACCATGATCTGGCGATGTTGTAGAAACGTCAATCGTTCCCAAACCATCGTTTAATACAAGAACGCGAGGGCCTTGTAATCCGCGAATAACCGGTCTTGATGCACCCGGCGTAAAGCTAGTGGCGGAAATACCAGGTAATTTTGTAAGAACATCGCCGATTTGCGGACGCGTTTCACGGGTCAAATCATCACCCGATAAAACAGATGTACCGGCTAATAGGTTAAATTCATCAAAAAATGGTGCAGTAACGATAATTGATTTATCGGTATGAAAATCATCACCGGATGTGTTTTCCGTTTCTGCTGTTTCCGTTTCTTGTGCGTAAACCGCAGGGCTTAAACTACAGGCTAATAGCGCGATTAAGGATACAGAAATTTGGGGTGTTTTCATGGTTTAGGCGACCTTTTGATTTAATATTTGAGTGATAAAAAAAGAAAATTAGTTACAACATAATGTTATAACATTGCGCCTAGATTATATGTTATACTATATCAAGGAAAATTTCTCTCTCCTTCAAAAAAATTTTATGCTGTGGATATTATTCTTGTTTGTGACCCAATTGAGCTTTAAACCTGCGATATGAATATTTATAAAAATAGCTTAGAATTAATCGGTAATACACCTTTGCTGCGTCTTGATGGCCCCAGTCGGGAGAGCGGTGCTGAAATTTATGGCAAATGCGAATTTGCAAACCCTGGTGCTTCGGTGAAAGACAGAGCAGCGCTCTATATAATCCGTGATGCAGAGGCGCAAGGATTGCTGAAACCTGGCGGTACAATTGTCGAGGGCACTGCAGGCAATACAGGAATTGGCATAACGTTAGTGGCGAATGCTTTGGGCTATAAAAGCGTCATAGTGATGCCAGAGACTCAATCAAAAGAGAAAATGGATACATTGCGCGCATTGGGCGCTAAATTAGTATTAGTACCTGCTGCGCCTTATGCCAATCCGGGGCATTTTGTGCATACATCGCGCCGTATAGCAGAAGAAACGGATAATGCCGTTTGGGCCAATCAATTTGATAATATTGCTAATCGCCGTTCCCATATCGAAACGACAGCCCAAGAGATTTGGGAGCAAACAGACGGAAAAGTTGATGGTTTTACCTGTGCTGCTGGTACTGGCGGTACAATTGCGGGTGTTGGCTTGGGCCTCAAAGAAAAGAATGAAGCGGTAAAAATTGCGCTTACCGATCCTTATGGTGCTGCATTATATCATTATTTTGCGCATGGTGAGCTTAAATCAGAGGGATCTTCTGTGGCTGAGGGTATTGGGCAGGGGCGTATAACTGCTAATTTAGAGGGCGCTCCCATTGATACGCAATATAGGGTCTCTGATGAAGAAGGTATGGAGTGGGTTAGGCGCTTATTGGTCGAAGAAGGCCTATGCCTTGGTCTCTCATCCGGTATTAATGTGGCTGGCGCTGTTGCTTTGGGCAAAGAGCTTGGCAAAGACAGCAAGATTGTTACTATCTTATGCGATACTGGTCTTCGTTATCTCTCTACATTATATAATGCAGATTGGATGACCAGCAAAGGATTAGAGCCTTTGCCATGGCTGTCGAAATAATGAGCAGAGGATATTAATATGTCAGCAGTGCAGCAAACACCAATATGGCAGAGATTACGGGTCGCCATGATGGGCCTTGTCATAGTTTCTGCTTCTATTTTTGGTGCAAATGCTCTTGTGGATCAAGCGAGCGATGATCCTGATCTGGCAAATGCTAATCTGCAACAAGATATAGCAGAAACGGGCGGCGAAAATCCCGCGGATGAAACGCCGACAGAACCATTAGTAGAATTAGGTGTTACGCCCGTACCCAAAGAAGATGGCCCTAAAGATGATGGCAGCGTGCAACCCACCGATGTGGCTGAACCGGGTGCTAATCCAGTATCAGAAGATGATATTGACACTGATGATGGTTTGGTTTCGGGCGGTGGATGAATATTTGCCGCTAACAGGGGCAATTTAATATGTCTGTAAGACGGATAATGTTCGCTCTTATCATAATCATAGCAATTATCATTGCTTTGATATTTATGAGTATAAAAAATGATAAGCCCAATAGTAAATTGGCGTTAATGTCCTCTATTCCCCTTGTTTTGGGAGAGGTCGATGTTGAGCAAATGGCGCAAGGAGAGAATGATCCTTCTGCTGCCTATCTCTCGCTTAAAAAACATTATGATATTATTCCCATTGATGCGGTCGATGATAGATTATCAGAGTTTAATCTATTGCTAATGGCACAGGCGCGGCCACTATCATCATCAGAGCTTGTTGCGTTGGATAAATGGGTCAGAGAAGGGGGGCATATAGTGATTTTATCAGATGCAGCCCTGCAATGGCATAGCGATTATGCTCTGGGGGATAAAAGACGCCCAATATTTGCCTCTCTATTATCGCCTTTATTTGCCTATTGGGGGTTAGAGCAATTATTATTGTTGGAAGACCCAGAGGAGCAATCCATTGCGCTAGGTGAGTATAGCATCACCACGGTAACGCCGAGCGAATGGGCATTGATTAAGACTGAAGCTAAGGATGTGAAGTGTGAGTTGAACGATAATAAGTTTGAAGCCATTTGCAGCGTGGGCAAGGGCAAGGCTATATTGATCGGCGATAGTGACTTTATAAATGAGCAGCATTGGCAAAGCTATTATAGCGAAGATGATAATATGCTATATTTGCTCAATAAGCTTCAATCAGCGACAGCCGCTCATTAATTCATATTCTCAATTTTCTGATCATGCCACTCTGCTTTTTGTAGGTTTGGGATTTTATGGAATCATTATGGATGCGGCGTATAATTCATATGAAAATGATTGTTTTTACTTTGAATAATGCTGAAATTCCCCAATAAACCCTCTAATTTTGTTAAAAAACCCATCAAACATCCTTCGATCAATATTTTTTTCAATTTTATTTTTATATGAAATCAATGTTTTAGCTATATATTTACATATGTTCCCATAAAATCCCCCTTTTCAACCATGAAATCCCTTGATAAGACAGAGGAATAATAGGGGTAAATTCAACCATCACGCGTTTATTCGCTTTCTGTGGTCAGACAGGCTGTCCGCAGGTGGAGAAGATTTGCCCGAATAAAATTGGGTGGGTTTGTGAACGAATTAATTGTCTATGGTGGATCGGGACTGTCGAATGTCGACGGCAAAGGTCGCACGACAATACCATCTGAAATTCGCAAAAGTGTCGAAACCAGCAGCGCAGGTAATATGGTGTGCGTTGCCCGTCACCCAAAGCATAAATGTTTGGTTGGTTTTGGCCGTATGGAGCGCACTAAGCTGCGCAGCGACATAGAGAGGCAATGGGATAGTGCCATTAGCCGCGGTGATGAATTTGATCGCGAGCTTGCTGGAATTACATCATCATCAATATTTGAAACTGTGTTTGAGCCTAGTGGCCGTTTTGTTTTGCACCCTATGCTTAAACATTTTGGCGGCATCGACGGACAGCTATTTATGTTTGGAGCCACAACACATTTCATGCTCTGGAACCCAGAAATATTCTTAAACGAAGCTCCAGAAGAATATGCGCATGTTCGCGAAGAATTAGATTATTGGATTAATATTCATGGGAAGGGCGGTAAATAATGTCAACTGCGCCGCATATTCCCGTTATGATTGAAGAGATCATCCACTCCCTTGCCATCACCCCTGGCATGGATGTTGTGGACGGTACCTTTGGTGCAGGAGGTTATAGCGAGAGGTTTCTCGTCGCTGGCGCGCGCGTTTACGCGTTCGACCGCGATCCCGATGCGCAACCCAAAGGCTCTGAACTCTCAGGCAGGTATGAGGGCTTATTTAGCTTTCATCCTGCCTGCTTTTCTTCAATGGACACAGAATTACGATCAATTGGCATAGAGGCCGTGGATGCTGTTGTTTTGGATATTGGCGTATCCTCTATGCAGCTTGATCAAGCGCAGCGTGGTTTTTCGTTTCAGTCTGATGGGCCGCTTGATATGCGCATGTCACAAGATGGCCAGAGCGCTGCTGATTTTCTGAATGAGGCTAGCGAAGAAAATATCGCTGATATAATCTATAATTATGGTGATGAACGTCGCTCGCGCCGAATTGCGAAATTCATTGTTTCAAATAGGCCGATAGAAAGAACATCTCAATTGGCGTCTATCGTTCGTAAAGCAGTGGGCTATCATGCTGGTGCGCCAAAGGATCCTGCCACGCGCACATTTCAAGCCATTCGTATTCATATAAATCAAGAATTAGAAGAATTATCCAACGCTTTAGAAGCTGCTGAACGTATATTAAAGCCAGGCGGTCAATTGATTGTTGTGACATTTCATAGCCTTGAAGATCGTATCGTCAAAAAATTTCTACGAGAGCGCAGCGGCACTATCAGCGGCGGATCGCGGCATATGCCAGTTGCGCAACAAGCTGATACGGCTACTTTTGAACGTCCATCTAAGCCCGTGAAGGCATCCTCAAAAGAAATAGAAATGAACCCGCGTTCGCGTTCGGCAACGATGCGGGTCGCCGTTCGAAACAATGCACCTTCTTTGAAAAGTGCGCCTGAAGCAAAGGCAAATAGACTATGAGCAGTTCCATGAATCCTCTGAACAATTTTGGTTGGTTTGCGATTATCATTCTGGTGATAATGCTGCTCTATCCTCTGTCTCTGAACGTCGCATCTTTGCGCGGTGATTTGGTGGCAATAGATAAGGATATTCTATCGACTAAGAAGGAAATTAATTATCTGCAGGCCGAATTAACGGCGCGCGCAAATTTGCAGCAATTAGAAGAATGGAATGACCTTTTATATGGATATAAGTCTCCGTCAGCGGCTCAATTTGCCAATGGTGAGAAAGCTCTGGCCAATTTGGGCCGTAAAGCACAAAATATTACGCCTGTGTTGGTTTCGGTTAAGGATCTATCCAATGGTGAGAAACCAGCAGGTGTAATTGGTTCTCCATTTGCGCCATTAAAGCCAGCTGCGCCTCAAGAAAAAGTTGAGAAGATAGCGCAACCAGAGGCAAGCAAAGAGGATGCCCCCGCTAAAATAGCATCGATTGATGAATTATTAGATGAAATTGACAATGTTCAAGTCGCACAAGGCGGGAACGAAACCGAGGAATAGGAAATACTATGACAGTATTGGTTGCAAGCTCTAGTAGGTTAAATCTTATACGTCAGACGCAAACTGCTAGCAAAAAAGCGTTTTGGCGCTTGCTTGTTATCATGTTTCTATTCTTTTTGTTCGTAATGTTGATTGTCGGCAGGCTAGCGACTTTTGCGATGTTTGGCGGTGCGCATGCTTATGATGATATTTCATCCACTTATGTGCCAAAGCGCGGTGATATTGTTGATCGTAATGGAGAGCCGCTCGCTAGAACAATTGATGCTTATGCTATTTGGGTCAATCCAAAGAAATTATTTGGTGATAAAGAAGATTTGGCGCAAAAATTACATGAAATATTCCCAGATACGGAATCTGAGAAATTTTTGTCAAAATTACAATCTGATCGTTCCAGCTATTTGAGAAAAAGAGCATTGCCTTCGCAGGTTAAAAAAGTTCATGCATTGGGCGAGATTGCCATAGAATTTCCGCGTGAGGCAGAGCGGCTTTACCCGCAGCATGATTTGGCAGCGCATATATTGGGTTTTGTCAATCAAGATGGCAAAGGCATATTGGGTATGGAAAGCGTTCTTAACGATCATCTTTCTAACCCTGAAACACGCTCGAAACCGGTTGAATTATCGATTGATTCTAGAGTGCAGGCGGCGCTGGAGAGCGAATTAATGCGCGGCATTAAATCAACAGGCGCAAAGGGCGGTGCGGGCGTTGTGTTAAATGCAAATAATGGTGAAATTGTTGCCATGTCTACGCTTCCATCATTCAACCCTAATACTCCTAAATTCTTTAATATTCCAGAGACCTATGATCTATCTACCGATGGAAAAACGCCATTAAGCCGTCAGGTCAACAGCGTTACCAACCGCGTTTATGAGCTTGGTTCAACCTTTAAGCCTCTCACTGTCGCAGCGGCGCTAGATGCTGGTACTGTTAGGGATTTGGCGATACGATATGATGCAACAAAATCTGTTAAAATTGATGGGCATAAGATTAGCGATACCCATGCCTCGCATCGTTGGTTAAACGTTCCAGAGGCATTGGTGCATAGTTCCAATATTGTGACGGCGCGTATTGCCGATAATTTGGGCAAAGATAATATGGATGTCATGCTAACCAAGCTTGGCTTTAATGAACGCCCCGTTGTAGAGCTTGGTGAGAGAGCTAAGCCATTATGGCCCAAAAATTGGGGGCGGGTTACCAATATGACAGTTGGCTATGGTCATGGTATTTCTGTTACGCCGCTGCATTTGGCATCTGCTTATGCGACTTTGGTGAATGGCGGAATTTATCGTCCAACCACTTTGCTGAAGCGTAAGAAAGACGAGAAAATCGAAGAACATCGCGTGTTTAAATCGGCAACCAGTGCGCGTATGCGCCAATTGCTGCGCATGATTGTATCGGATGGTACAGGCAAAAATGCTGATGCGCGTGGGTATAGAGTGGGCGGAAAAACGGGTTCAGCAGAAAAGCCTGCTGATGGCGGCTATAATAAGAAATTATTGGTTTCTACTTTTGCTGCTGCCTTTCCAATGGATGATCCGCAATATGTAATCATCGCTATGGTCGATGAACCCTCTGGTACAGCGGCAACCAATTTTAACAGAACTGCGGGTTGGACGGCTGCTCCAATTGTGAAAAAACTAGTGCCGCGTATTGGCCCAATGCTAAATATTATCCCTGATGAGCATCGAGATGTTGATGTTTCAGAATTATTACCGCTATTGTGGAAAGCAAAGGGGTAAAATAAATGAAATTAAGTGCATTGATCGGCGAGGCTGGTAATTATTCTGATGCAATAATAACTGGCTTTGCGATTGATAACCGCAAGGTTGCTCCGGGGACTATTTTTGGTGCTTTTCAAGGGGCTAGTGTCAATGGAGAAGATTTTATTGATGATGCCATCTCTAAAGGTGCTATCGCGATAGTCGCCAGAGAAGAGGCAGTGGTGAAGGGCGCATACCATATTGTGTCTGACAATCCTCGGCAGAAATTTGCGCATGTAGCTGCGGGATTTTTTGGCCCTTTTCCAGAGCATATCGCAGCCGTAACGGGGACTAATGGCAAAACATCAGTGGCGGAACTGAGCCGTCAGCTTTGGTCGATATGCGGTCATAAATCAGCATCGATTGGGACTTTGGGCGTCACAACATCTTCGGATCAAGTGCGCACAGGTTTAACAACGCCCGATGTGGTTACTTTTTTATCCAATATGACGGGCCTATCACGCGAAGGTATATCCCATGTCATATTTGAAGCATCTAGCCATGGATTGCACCAATATCGCACCGAAGGCATAGCGGTTGATATTGCGGCTTTTACAAATTTAAGCCGCGATCATTTGGATTATCATGGTGATATGGATCAATATTTAGCCGCAAAAATGCGCTTATTTGATGAGATGATTAAAGATGATGGGATTGCTGTTTTTTGGGCTGATGATCCTTGGTCAGAGAAAGCCATGAAGCATGCAATAGCGCGCGATTTGAAAATCCTCACAGTTGGCCAAAATGGCAATGATATTAAGATTATAGAGCGCACCCCAACGCAATTGGGACAAAACCTTTTATTATCTGCCCTAGGAAGCGAATATAAAATCAACCTTCCCCTCATTGGTGCCTATCAAGCCTCCAATGCTCTGGTGAGCGCTGCAATCGTAATGGCAAGCGGTATAGATACGTCAATGGTGCTTAATAATATCCACAGATTGCAGCCTGTGTCGGGCCGTTTGGAACGCGCGGCTATTACAAAAACAGGGGCGCCAATATATGTTGATTATGCGCATACTCCAGATGGTTTAGAGGCTGCTATAGCGGCTCTGCGGCCACATACGGATGGCAAGCTTATTTCTATTATTGGCGCTGGCGGCGATAGAGATGTTGGTAAGCGCTCATTAATGGGACAAGTGGCAAGCGAAGGCAGTGACATTGTTATCGTAACCGATGATAATCCGCGCAACGAAGATCCTGCGACTATAAGAGAGAATGTGATGCAAGGCACTAAAGATGCAATAGAGATTGGTGATAGGCGCAGCGCGATAAGCCATGCCATTACAATTGCGGATGCTGGTGATATTATCTTATTGGCGGGCAAGGGACATGAAGAGGGGCAAATTATAGGCGATAAGGTTTTGCCATTTAATGATGTTCAAGTGGCTCGGGAGTGCGCGGCATGACGCTTTGGACTTCGCAAGAAATTGCAAGAGCCATAGGCGGAGAGTCTTATGGTGATTTTACCGTCAATGGCGTTGCCTTTGATTCACGCGAAATAGTAGAGCAGGATTTATTCTTCGCTCTAAAAGGTGAGCATAGCGATGGTCATTTATTTGTTGATACAGCGGTAAAAAATGGAGCGAGCGGCGCCATAACGAGCCAAGCGATAGATACGCCGCATATATTGGTGGATGATACGACCGCAGCCTTAGATGATTTGGCGCATGAATCAAGAAACCGCACTATAGCAACCATTATTGGCGTCACAGGTTCTGCTGGAAAGACGGGCACGAAAGAAGCGCTTTTTGAAGCCCTAAACCGTTCTTCGCGTGGTAAAGCACATCGTAGCGTAAAAAGTTATAATAACCATGTGGGTGTACCGCTCAGCTTAGCTAGAATGCCAGCTGATAGCGATTATGGCATTTTTGAAATGGGCATGAACCACAGCGGGGAATTGCGTGATTTAAGCGCTATTGTTCGTCCGCATATTGCTATCATTACAACTATTGCACCGGCGCATGTTGAGTTTTTCAAAGATGAAACAGAAATAGCTGCGGCAAAGGCAGAAATTTTTGAAGGTGTTGTGCATGGCGGTACTGCCATAATTCCCTATGATAGCCCGCATTATCAGCAATTGCGCCAAGCAGCGGTAGACCAAGATTTGAAAATTATTTCATTCGGACTGTCAAAAGAAGCAGATGTTCATGCTATGGATGTCATTAAATCAGAGGATGGTTCATCGCTGATAACATCACAAATATGCGATAAATCTCTTATCTATAGCCTCTCACAAGCAGGAGACCATTGGGTGGCAAATTCATTGGCTGTCATGGCTGCTGTTTATGCTGCTGGTGCAGATTTGGCTGCTGCTGGATTGGCTATGGCCGACATGAATGGTTTGGCTGGGCGCGGTGCGCGGCATGAAATATTGTTTAATGGCAATAAACTTACCCTTATGGATGAAAGCTATAATGCCAACCCTTCTTCTATGCGTGTTACCATCGCGCAATTGGGGGAAACTTCTGCCAAAAGGCGCGTCGCTATATTGGGCGCAATGGGGGAATTGGGCAGTAAATCCGAGAAATATCATATGGAGATAGAAAGTCATCTTACTAAAGCAAAAGTTGATTATGTGATTTTAGTTGGTGATGAAATGAAAATTCTCGCAAAACAATTGCAATCGGGGGTTGAGCCTTTAATAGAATGCAGCCATTGCGATAATGCAAAAGAAGCAATGCAATTATATGAAAAACATATAAAAGATGGCGATGTGATTCTAGTCAAAGGTTCTAATTTCTTGGGTCTTGGCCAGATAGTGAAGCAATTACGGGGTGGAAAAAATTAATGTTATATTTGCTGGCTGAGTGGTTCGGCTTTGAAGGTTTATTTAACCTCTTTAGATATTTAAGTTTTCGTTCCGGTGGTGCCATTGTGACATCGCTTTTTATTGGTATGATGATCGGCCCTCGTTTCATCAATATGTTGCGCATGAAACAAGGCAAGGGACAGCCCATTCGCAGCGATGGTCCTCAGACCCATTTGGCTAAAGTTGGCACGCCGACAATGGGTGGTTTGATGATTTTAACATCAATGACCATTTCGTTATTTTTATGGATGCAGCCAGATAATATATTAGTCTGGTCTTGTTTGTTTGTGACCCTTGGTTTTGGTGCAATTGGTTTTCTTGATGACTATGACAAAGTGCGTAAAGCCAGCCATCAAGGAGTGTCAGGAAAAGTAAGATTATTATTTGAATTTGCAGTGGCCGGTTTCGCAAGTTGGATGATTTTGAGCAAAATTGGTACGGATTTATATATACCATTTGTAAGCAATATCGCGATTGATTTGGGTATATTATATCTATTTTTTGCCATGTTCGTAATCGTTGGTTCGGGCAATGCAGTGAATTTAACCGATGGCCTAGATGGTCTGGCAACTATGCCCGTAGTAGTGGCTTCGGGTACTTTCCTAATCATCGTATATTTGGCGGGTAATGCGATTTACTCTGATTATCTGGGTATCCCATTTGTTGATGGAGCAGGGGAATTGGCTATATTTTGCGCAGCTATTATTGGTGCATGCTTAGCATTTTTATGGTTTAATGCGCCTCCTGCGGCAATATTTATGGGCGATACTGGAAGCTTAGCTCTGGGCGGTGCGCTTGGAGCTGTTGCGGTGTCGGTTCATCATGAATTTGTTTTGGCTATTGTTGGTGGTTTATTTGTATTGGAAGCTGTTTCTGTTATCATCCAAGTCTTCTTTTTCAAACGAACAGGAAAGCGTGTGTTTCGTATGGCGCCCATTCATCATCACTTTGAGCAATTAGGCTGGCCTGAAACAACTGTGGTTATAAGGTTCTGGATCATCAGCCTCGTACTGGCGCTTGCTGGATTATCAACGTTGAAACTAAGATGATAAAAAGCCGATTCTTTGCTGGTAAAAAATATGCTGTTCTGGGTCTTGCAAGATCTGGAATGGCTACAGTAGAGGCTTTATCAGCGAGCGGTGCCACTATATTGGCGTGGGATAATCGTGAAGCAGCTAGAAATGATGCTGCTAAATGGGCTGAAATAGCAGATATTTTGCAAGCCGATTTAACAGGTTTTGATGCAATCATTGTATCGCCTGGCGTCCCATTAAACACGCATCCAATAGCGCAAAAATCTATTGATAGCGGCGTTCCTATCATAGGGGATATAGAGCTATTTTCCCAAGCAAGAGACTCTTTGCCGCCGCACAGAGTTGTTGGAATTACAGGAACAAATGGTAAGTCCACAACCACTGCATTGTTGAATCACATCATACAATCATGTGCTTTTCCGGTGCGAATGGGCGGAAACATTGGCTTGCCCATCATGTCGCAAGATCCGCTACCTGCTGGCGGGATATATATATTAGAGCTTTCTAGCTACCAAATAGATTTAACGCATAGTCTATCATGCGATGTCGCAGCTCTTATCAATCTCTCTCCGGATCACTTGGATCGTTATGATGGTTATCAATCTTATATAGCCAGCAAAGAGCGTTTATTTGCGATGCAAGGCGCCGATGAATTTTCCGTTATTGGTAATGGCGATAATGACACGCTTAATGTTTATGAGCGTGTCATTAGCCATAGAGGGCCGCATCATGTAATTTTAGCCGATAGCAATATCGAGGGGGATCAGAGCCAATGGCCGTCCCTTCAAGGCCCTCATAACCGACAAAATGTAGCTATAGTTGCTGCTATTTGCAGGGCTTTGGGTCTTTCTGAACATCAATGGCGCAATGCATTATCATCCTTCAAAGGCTTAGAGCATCGTTTGGAGCGTGTAGCTGAGGTTGATGGCGTACTTTATGTGAATGATAGCAAAGCCACCAATCCAGAATCGGTTATTCCGGCATTGGCTGCTTATGATAATGTGCATTGGATTGTGGGCGGTATTGCCAAAAGCGATGATTTTGAAATTTTCAAACCCCATTTAGGCAATGTTAGAAAAATCTATACCATAGGCGAATCTGGTCCATCATTTGCGCAAGCTTTTCGCAATCAACTACCCGTTGAGAGCTGTGAATTGCTTGCCAATGCTGTTATGAAGGCCTCTCAAAATGCAACCGCTGGAGATGTCGTTTTATTATCGCCAGCCTGTGCGTCATTCGATCAATTTAGAGATTTTGAAGCGCGCGGCGATTGCTTCAAAGCGGCAGTGAATAATATTGCATCAAGAGAAGAAAATGGCTGACAAGCTAAAATTTTCGCATAATGATGACCATGATGCAGATGCAAATTTATCAGATGTGTCTGACGATGCGACACAGAAAAACCCTAGCCATAAATTTGATTTAACAGATAATATTTCTCCCGATGATGCGGTTTTAGCGCCAAGAAACTCTGGTAAAGTTCAGTTTTCAAAGCGTTTGGGCCGAGCAGATAAGAGCCCATTGGGTATTTGGTTCTGGGAGCTGGACCGCGTTTTATTGCTGTTAATGCTATTGTTAATGGCCATTGGATTGCTTGCGGTTTCCGCAGCTTCTCCTGCTACGGCCAGAAGATTATCAACCAGTGCGGTTGAATTGCCAGAGCAATATTTTTTCTATCGGCAGCTCATATGGACCTTGCTTGGTATCCCTGTGATGCTGCTCATATCCATGGCTCCGAAAGAGCAAGCCAAACGATTTTCAATTATATTCTTTTGCGTTTTTTGTGCCTTATTATTTCTCTTGCCGGTCATAGGGAGAGAGGTAAATGGAGCGCAAAGATGGATCGGTTTTGGATTTGCATCGTTGCAGCCATCGGAGTTTTTGAAGCCTTTATATGCTATCACTTTGGCATGGATATTTTCTTGGAGGCTGAAAGACCCTGATCTGCCAGTGCGCACTTTAACAGCAGCTATAGCGGGCGTGATATGTTTCTTTTTGATGCTGCAACCAGATTTGGGACAAACGATTTTATTTGCCGGAATATGGTTCGCTCTCATGATGGTGTCAGGCGTTGCGGCCAAATGGTTGTTCGGACTTACAGCCCTTGGCGCTGCAGGCTTGGCTCTTTCTTATCAATTTTACTCGGTCGCACGGCAACGTATTGATGCATGGATATTCGGCACGGATGGTTTGACCCACGATAAATTGGCGATTGATACATTAACCAGCGGCGGTTTGGTTGGTAAAGGACCAGGATTAGGATCAAAGAAATATAGCCTGCCAGAGGCACATACAGATTATATATTTTCCGTCATAGGCGAAGAATTTGGTTTATTGGCTTGTATGATAATCGCTATCTTATTTTTAGCAATTTTGGTGCGCGTCCTTATCCGTTTATTGGATGAGAAAGATCATTTTACAGTTTTGGCTGTTTCGGCTCTCATTGCGCAATTTACAGGGCAGGCGATGATTAATATGGCTGTAAATATCGGAATTTTCCCATCAAAAGGAATGACGCTTCCTTTCATTAGCTATGGGGGCTCTTCTTTAATTGCATTATCCATGGGTTGTGGACTAATATTAGCGCTAACAAAGCGAAACCCATATCTTGACCGATCGCTCTATATGGTGAAGGGACAATAGCGATGATTATTTCTAGGCACTATGTATTGGCCGCAGGCGGCACAGGGGGGCATATGATGCCTGCTTATGCTTTGGGGCAAGAGCTATTGGATAGAGGCCATCATGTCGCATTGGTCACCGATGGACGCGGTGCAAAAATTCCCGGCAAACCAGAAGATATGGACCTGCATATTTTACCCGCAGGACGCATGGGCGGTATCAGGGGTTCATTGGCGGCCCTGCGCGCTATATGGAAAGGCCGTTCAATGGCCTCGCAGCTCTATAAAAGCTATCAACCGACAGCCGTAATTGGTTTTGGGGGCTATCCCGCTATGCCATCTTTATTGGCAGGATTTAAGCATGATATACCAACCATAATTCATGAGCAAAATGCTGTTCTTGGCCGCGTTAACAGATTATCCGCGCGCAAAGTGAGCGCTATTGCCACAGCCTATCCCGACGTGCAGCGTTTGAAGCCTAAATATGCCGATAAAACGCATCTTGTTGGAAACCCTGTTCGCGATGAAATATTGCAAATTAGGGATGCTGAATATCCAGCCATTTCTGAAGAGAGCATATTGCGCATATTGGTAACAGGCGGCAGCCAAGGCGCCAATATATTATCCAATGTTGTGCCTGATGCTATGGCGATGCTGCCTATTAATCTGCGTTCGCGATTGCAAATAATACAGCAATGTAGAGCCGAAGATATAGAGGCGGTTCGCGCTAAATATGCGCATAATGAAATTCCCGCTGAACTTGCGACTTATATGCCAGATTTGCCTGAAAAATTAAGTCTGTCGCATCTTGTGATTGGCAGAGCAGGGGCCTCGACTATAGCCGAGTTAACCGCCGCTGGACGTCCTGCTATATTAATACCTTTGCCTAGCGCTATGGACGATCATCAAAGTTATAATGTTAGCGAAATGGTAAATGCGGGTGGCGCGAGCGTAATCAAGCAAGTAGCTATTTTAACGCAAAACTTTGACAATGCTGGTGATAGTCCAAAAATAAATAACAAACGTATTCAACAGTCTAAAGCACATGATAAAATGCGCGATCTGATGGTAAAGCAAATTCAGAAAATGGCTTTGAAACCCGAAACATTGATTAATGCAGCGCAAAAGGCAAAGTCTTGCGGGCGTCCTGATGCCGTTCATGATTTAGCTGACTTAGTCGAAGGTTTTGGCGCTGCTCCGAATAAACCTAAAAAAGATAAACAAAAAGGGATTAGCGAGACTCTTGCTGGTTCTCCTGCATTTGCGAAAGATATAAAATAATGAAGGGTGTTCCCACCGATATTGGTACTATTCACTTTGTTGGCATAGGCGGCATTGGCATGTCTGGTATTGCCGAAGTCATGCATAATTTGGGCTATAAAGTCCAAGGCAGTGATATAGCGGAAGGCTATGTAGTCGAGGGGCTGCGGGCCAAAGGCATAGAAGTGAATATTGGGCATAAGGCTGAAAATTTAGGCGATGCCTCGGTTGTTGTCACATCAACTGCGGTCAAACGCGGCAACCCCGAAGTTGAAGCCGCATTAGAAAATCGTGTGCCATTGGTGCGCCGTGCTGAAATGCTGGCCGAATTAATGCGCCTTAAAAATACAATTGCTGTGGCAGGTACACATGGCAAAACCACAACGACTTCGATGATTGCGGCGATGCTAGATCATGGCGGCATTGACCCCACCGTTATCAATGGTGGTATTATCAATAGCTATGGTTCAAATGCGCGCCTCGGCGATAGCGATTGGATGGTCGTAGAAGCGGATGAGAGCGATGGCAGCTTCTTACGATTAGATGGCACATTGGCCGTAGTGACCAATATCGATCCAGAGCATTTGGAACATTATGGTGATTTTGATGCGATCAAAAAAGCTTTCGTAGAATTTGTAGAAAATGTGCCTTTTTATGGCGCTGCGATTATGTGTTTGGATCATCCAGAAGTGCAAGCCATTTTGCCCAAGATTCGTGACCGCAGAATCATCACTTATGGTTTTTCAGCACAAGCAGATATTCGCGGTGATAATGTGACGCCTATTCCCGGCGGTAATCGTTTTGATGTTGTCATTATGCAGCGCGATGGAACATCACGCCGTATCGAAGCAATTGAACTGCCCATGCCGGGCCGCCATAATGTGCAAAATGCTATATCTGCCATCGCTGTTGGTCTAGAGATGGGTTTGAGCGATGAACAAGTGAAAGATGGATTTAGCAGCTTTGGCGGTGTGAAGCGCCGATTTACAAAAGTTGGTGAAGTTGATGGCGTGACAATCATTGATGATTATGGCCATCACCCTGTAGAGATTAAAGCAGTATTATCAGCAGCCCGTGAAGGCGTAAAAGGCCGCGTTATCGCCGTTGCGCAGCCCCATAGATTTACGCGCCTGCGCGATCATATGGATGATTTTCAACAAGCCTTTAATGATGCAGACATTGTTTATGTATCGCCCGTATATGTGGCGGGAGAAGATCCAATCGAGGGGATTGATTCAGAAGCATTGGTAGCTGGATTAAAACGGCGCGGGCATCGCAAGGCCGATACTGTATCCGATGCAGCAGAATTAGCGCAGAAATTGTCAGCTATTGTTGAACCGGGTGATATGGTCGTTTGTTTGGGCGCTGGCGATATTACCAAATGGGCCGCAGGACTTGCAGATGCGATAAAGGATATTCGCGGATAATGAATGCACTACCTGCTATTCCCAGCATAAATGGTAAAGTAGAGGCTAATAGCAGTCTGGCGAAATTTATATGGTTTCGAACGGGCGGCCCTGCGCAATATTTGGTGCGCCCCGATAGCATAGAAGAATTATCCCAATTTTTGAAAAATTTAGATAGGGATATTCCCGTCATGGCCATTGGTGTTGGGTCTAATATGATAGTGCGCGATGGCGGCGTTGATGGCGTTGTTATCCGTTTGCCCAAATCTATGGGTAAGGTTGAAATATTAGAAGATAATAAAATTCGCAGCGGCGGCGCAGCTATGGGGATTTCATTGGCGAGTGCGGCGCGCGATGTTGGTATAGCGGGATTAGAATTTCAGCGCGGTATTCCGGGAACGGTTGGCGGCGCTGTTCGCATGAATGCTGGCGCTTATGGCGATGAAACAAAAGATAGTTTAATCGAAGCCACTTTGGTGATGCGCGATGGTGCAATTGTGAAATGGAGCAATGATGATTTTGAATATAGCTATCGTCATAGCGCCGTTCCAAAGGATGCTATCGTTGTTGAGGCTATATTCCAAGGCCGCGCTGGTGATCCATCTGAGATTGGCGCAAAAATGGATAAAATTGCTGCTGATCGAGAGGCATCGCAGCCACTGCGCAGCCGCACGGGTGGCTCGACATTCAAAAATCCAGATGGGCATAAAGCTTGGCAATTGGTCGATGCAGCAGGGTGCAGAGGTTTGCGCATGGGGGATGCGCAAGTATCCGAAAAACATACTAATTTTCTATTGAACCTTGGCGATGCGCGTTCGGCCGATATAGAGGCATTGGGCGAGGAAGTACGCCGCCGCGTTCTTGAACATTCTGGCGTAACATTAGAATGGGAAGTGCAGCGCGTTGGAAAACCATCATGACCTATAGTGACTATGAAAAAAAGCTCATTAAAAATGTCGAAGAATACGGTTTCCAAACCACTTCCGTCACGGACACGGAAGATGAAAATGCCTCTTTCACATATTCAATTGGTTTATTAACTAGCACTATTAAAGCCGAGATTATAGTTTGTGGTTTGAATAATAAAATAAGACAATCAATGATTAGTGATATCGTTAAACAATGCAAAAGTGGATTTATTTTGAGAGATGGATGCGAAATTGATGATTTGCTCATTGGGCATAAATGTATAGCAAAAAGAGTTCACCCTACTCATATTGATCAGTATTTATTGAGTGCGATATGGTACAATAAAAAAATATTAAATTTAAATTTAAATGATGTTTTCCAAGTCTTTTGGCCAGTAGCACAATCTGGTCAATTTCCATGGGAAGACGATTGTGACCCTGCTATAATTGAGATGCAACCACTTCTATATAAGGCAAAGGTTTAATCATGGATAAATTGCATATAGCAGTGCTTATGGGCGGATGGTCTGCGGAGCGACCTGTATCGCTTATGAGTGGGGAAGGCGTTGCATCTGCACTGGAAGAGCGCGGTCATACAGTATCTCGTATCGATATGGACCGTAATATAGCAATGGTGCTGAATGAATTACGCCCCGATGTTGTATTTAATGCGCTGCATGGTTGTCCCGGCGAAGATGGCAGCGTTCAAGGGATGCTTGATTTAATGCAAATTCCCTATACGCATAGCGGCATGGTTACATCGGTTATAGCTATTGATAAAGAGCTTACCAAACAAAGCCTTGTCCCCGAGGGCGTGCCAATGCCCGAAGGCAAAATTGTTGAGAGCAAAAGCCTCTATGAAAGCGATCCTTTGCCGCGTCCTTATGTGCTGAAACCTATTAATGAAGGCTCGTCCGTTGGTGTCGCTATTGTGCATGAAGGCAGTGATTTTGGTTATCCTATTGACCCTAAAAGCAAAGGCCCGTGGCAAGAATTTGAAACATTATTGGCTGAGCCTTTTATTAAAGGGCGCGAGCTTACATGCGCGGTTTTGGGTGAGAGAGCATTATGCGTAACCGAGCTGGTTCCCAAAAATGGATTTTATGATTTTGATGCAAAATATACCGATGGAATGACCGATCATATATGTCCTGCTGAAATACCAGAGGATATAAAAGAATATATGATGGAGTTGGCGCTGCTATCGCATCAAAAATTAGGATGTAAAGGCGTGTCTCGGACGGATTTTAGATGGGATGATACGCTAGGCAAAGACGGTATCTTTGTGCTAGAGACAAATACGCAACCTGGTATGACGCCGCTGAGCCTTGTGCCAGAGCAAGCAAAGCAAATGGGTATATCTTATGGTGAATTGGTAGAAGCCATTATCGGAGAGGCGCTATGGCCGGATCAACAATAAAGCGCGGTTCTAAACCCAAGCAGGCAAGAAAGAGCGCTAGCAAATCTGCAAAGCCAAGAGCTAAGCGCAAGGTAAGGCGCCTGTCGTGGTTTGATAAATTCATTCGTTCTTTGCCAATAACCGAAGCCAATTTACAAAAAATATTCACGGCCTCAATTTTCGCGATCATATTTTTCTCCATCATCATAATCGTCAATGCTATGGGCATTCCAAAGCAGGTTTATTCGCAATATGCAGCATGGTCGGCAAAAGCTGGTTTTGAAGTGAAGAGCGTCGAAATTTTGGGAATGAAAGAGGTTGATGAGTTAAAAGTCTATAATATGATTTTTCAATCCGAAGACCTATCTATGCCGATGATTGATATTGAGAAAATAAGGGCCGATATCATTGAAAATGGTTGGGTAGAAGATGTGCGCGTTACCCGCCGATTGCCCGATACTTTGGTGGTCGAAGTGGTGGAGAGGCAGCCAACAGCGGTCTGGCAGCATGATGGCAAATATTCCTTGGTCGATAAAAATGGTGTTGTTTTAGAAGATGTTGAGGAGTCTAATTATTTAGGATTGCCTCTGATTGCTGGTGAAGGCGCTAACGATAAAATCAACAATTTGAATGAGCTGCTTGACGAAGCACCCGCATTGAAACCGCAAGTGATTGGCGCGAAATGGGTGGGCAATAGGCGTTGGGATATTATCTTTAAGACGGGCGAAACATTATCCTTGCCCGAAGGCGAGAAACTCGCGGCAGATGCGCTGCTAAATTTTGCTAAGATGGATGGTATCAGCAGACTGCTCGATAGAGATATTGTTCGGATAGATTTTAGAGACCCCAAACGCGCTTATCTGCAACTGAAAAATGAAGATGCTAAGCAAGAGATATTGAAAAATGTTGATGGCGGCGGTGCGATATGAATACTGCGCGCGTAGAAAAAATCATTTCAGCTATTGATATTGGTTCTTCTAAAGTTTGTACCATCATTGCGGGGCAAACCGATACGGGCGAACTGATAGTATTGGGATCGGGCCAGCGCGAGAGTAAGGGCATAAAACGTGGTTATATTACCGATATAGAAAAATGCGAATTAACGGTGCGCAATGCTGTTGAACAAGCCGAACGATTGGCCAGTTTGAACATTGATAAAATCATTGTCGGTCTGTCTGCAGGTGGTTTAGATAGCGCATTACGGCCCGTTGAGATTGAGCTTGGCGGGAACCGCGTTGAGCAGCATGATATTGATGAATTGCTCTATGCAGGCCGCAGTAATTTTGATGTAAATGGCAAAACTATACTGCATGCTCAGCCTACGCTATACAGCCTTGATGGCGCTGGTGGTGTTCCCAATCCTGTGGGGCTTCATGCAGATTTGCTCAGCGTTGATGTTCATTTTTTGATGGCGGACCCTTCTCCTGTGCGCAATTTAGAAAGCACGGTTAGGGCGGCTCATTTAGAACCATCTGCTATTGTGGCAACGCCATTGGCAACGGGCCTATCCTGCTTGACCAATGAGGAGCGCGATTTAGGTGTGGCGCTTGTCGAGATAGGGGCATCGGTCACCAATGTATCTGTATTTATTGGCGGTATTTTGGTTGGATTAAATACGATCCAAATGGGCGGCCATGATATAACAGATGAAATTGCTTCAACTTTTGGATTAAGACGCACGCAAGCAGAACGTTTGAAATGTTATCATGGTTCGGCATTATCTTCGCCGCGCGATAATCAGGATATATTAGAGATTGAGGATGCCGATCGCATTTCCGATGATCAAGCAAAGCCGCGGGTTACCAAAGCCCAGCTCAATGCGATCATTTGTCAAAAATTAGATCAGCTTATTTCTGAAATTGGCAGCTCTTTAAAAGAGATGGGATTTGTTTCGTCTCGCGGTGGTCAAGTCGTGATTACCGGAGGAAGTGCAGAGCTATCTGGGATAGCAGATTATATGCAATCTGCATTAGGACGCATGGTGCGCATTGGTACGCCAGCCGCTATTTCGGGTTTGCCAGATGCGCATAAAGGGCCTGCATTTACATCATTGGTTGGCTTGATCCAATATGCAGTCTCAGATCAGTATGAATTAAATATGATACATCAGCTCGATAATGAATATGGCGCGTCTTCTCAATCTTTGTTACAGCGTATAATTAATGCATTTAAAGATAATTTTTGAGCAATTTACAATGTTCAAAATATATTAGGTTAATTTTTTTTTTGTTTTGATTGTAAGAATGTGTATTAACGATGATAAATTCTATTATATTGCCACATATGGCAGGGGGAATAAGTAAATGAGCATCAATATCGGTCCACCAGTTGTAGACGAGTTGAAACCAAAAATTGCTGTTATAGGCTGTGGTGGCGCTGGCGGAAACGCTGTTGCAAATATGATTAAAGCGCAAGTCGAAGGCGTTGATTTCATCATTACCAATACCGATGCTCAGGCTTTGAATTCATCGCCTGCTGAATTTCGTATTCAATTAGGCCCTGAAATCACACAAGGCTTAGGTGCTGGTTCACGTCCCGAAGTTGGCCGTGCTGCGGCAGAAGAAACTATCGAGCAAGTTAAGGCTGCTATCGAAGGCTGTCACATGGTCTTTATTGCTGCTGGTATGGGCGGCGGTACAGGGACAGGTGCTGCACCTGTTATTGCAGAAGCTGCACGTGAAATGAACATTTTGACGGTTGGCGTTGTTACCAAACCATTTTTATTCGAAGGCTCTCGCCGCATGCGCAGCGCGGATGCTGGTATCGAAGAATTACAGAAACATGTTGATACATTGATTGTTATTCCTAACCAAAATCTATTCTTGGTGGCTAATCCTAATACCACTTTCAAAGAAGCATTTTTATTGGCGGATGAAGTGTTACAACAGGGCGTTCGCGGTATTACCGATTTGATGGTTATGCCTGGCTTAATCAACCTTGATTTTGCCGATGTTCGTTCTGTCATGCATGAAATGGGCAAAGCCATGATGGGCACTGGCGAAGCAGAAGGGGATGGCCGTGCGCTTGAAGCTGCTGAAAAAGCCATAGCAAATCCATTGCTTGATGGTGTTTCGATGAAAGGTGCTAAAGGCGTTATTGTTTCTATTACTGGCGGCGATGATATGCGCCTAATGGAAGTGGATGAAGCCGCCAATCATATTCGTGAACTGGTTGATCCCGATGCTAATATCATTTGGGGTAGTGCTTTTAATGATAATTTAGATGGTAAAATTCGCGTTTCTGTTGTGGCAACAGGTATTGATACCGATGCTCCAACTACACCGACCAGAACGCATAGTTTTGATCGTCAGGAATCAACCTCACAAAATAAATCATCTTATCTATTTGGTGGCAGCAATTCAGACAATAAATCCTCTTCAGAGAGCAGCAGTGCAGCCGAATCTTATTCAGCGCCAAAAGCAGAGCCTGTTGCTGAGAAAGTAGAAGAGAAAGTCGAAGAAAAAGCGCCAGAGAAACCAGCTTTCTCTGTACCAAGTTTTTCCTCTATGAGAGATGAACCTGAAGAAGAAGTCGCATCTGCTCTAGAAGAAGATGTTCAAGAAGAAGCACCTTTGGAATTATCTGATACATCAGAAGATGTGATGGATTTGAATGATAGTGTCGAAGAAGATGATAATGATTTGTCGGATGATGCTCCGAAAATTGCGAGCGGCGGCGGCACATTGTTTGAGAGAATGTCTAATCTTTCTCGCGGTATGGGCCGTGACAAAGAGGAAGCAAAAGACGATGATGATAATGCTGAAGAAAGCTCTGATGGCTTGAATATTCCGCGTTTCTTGGATCGTCAAAGCAACAATTAATCCCTCTTAGATACTCACATCATTGAATTGTTGGAGGCGTTTCTATTCAATTTGACGATTGATAAGAACAATTGGTCTTTTTCATCAACTTAATGTTTGCGATTTTTTCAATAAGGCTGCAATTACAAGTAATGAGATGTAAAACCATTACTTTTGCCAAAAGAACGGCTGCGCTTGCTTTGCTGCTATCCTGCGCTTTGCAATCAAATATTGTGATTGCGCAGGTCAGCGATACAAGCATAGTGAATGAGCCTAAAGCGGCTGATGATCTGCGTGAAGCTATTTTGCGCATTGGTAAGAGACCCACCGATAGCAATGCGCTCTATGACGCAGGTGATGCATCATTAAGATTGGGCGATGCCATCGTTGCATTGGATTTTTTCACGCGAGCGGAACGGTTAACACCTTCTTCTGGACGGATAAAATCCGGCATGGCAAGAGCACAGCTTGCTCTAGAGAATCCAGCAGAAGCATTACGCCTATTTGAACTGGCGGTTGCATTGGGTGCTTCCTCTCGTGATATAGCCTTGGATAGAGGTTTAGCATTTGATTTGGTGGGTAATTTCAGCCGCGCACAACAAGATTATGTTGTGGCGTCATCCACAATAGCGAGCAATGAATTGACGATACGTCAGGCTATTTCTTACTCTTTATCGGGTAATCATGAATATGCCGATACTTTATTGCTCCCATTATTACAGATTAATGATCCGAAAGCATGGCGTGCGCGTGCATTTTTATTGGCGGCAAGAGGCAAAGACAAAGAGTCTTTCAAAATTGCCCAAGGATTTTTGCAGAGCCAAGATGCACAAAATTTGCGACCCTATCTTAAATCAATGGATAAATTGACAGGGGCACAACAAGCAGCGGCTGTGCATTTTGGCCATTTTCCAGCATCCAATCAAATAGGCAGAGACAGCGATACTGTTCGTATCGCCTCCCAAAGCCCGCAAAGCTTGTCTCAAGCCGTTAATGCCAATCGCTTGGAACCCAAAGGAAGGCCCCTTGGTTCCAATAGAGTGCGCAAAACAGAGCCTGCTCCCAAAGTTAATGCGGCGGTAAAGCAAGATGTCCAACAGAGTATTAAATTAAGCCGATTGATAATTGATGATAATCCAGAGATTAGAATAACTGGAGTATCGCAATCTAAATTAGCTGAATTGCGGCCCGTTAATCCGGCCAATGTTGAGCAAATTGCGCAAGCTACGAATAGAGTCGCTCCAGTTACCCCAGCAAGTCCAGCGCAAAAACCAGCTCCTGCCGATACTGTTGAAGCTTTACCGCCCGTGAAAATAGCATCTTTGCCAGCAGAAAATGATACGAAAATAGCGCCGGTAGAAATTGCGAATAATAGCAATATAGATAGTGGCGAGGCAGTTTTTGAAGATGCAGCGGTAACGGCGCCTGCTAAAAAAGAGCTAGACCTTCGTGAATTTATACAATCTATCGAAGTCCCTGATGAAGAGAATAAGCAGGGTGAAGCTGTTAATCTTGCGAGTATCAAAGAAGAGCAGCGGATTAAGAGAGAAGAAGAGAAAAAAGCTCTTGCTCTCAAGCGCGCTCAAGAGAGGGAAGAGGCTGCTGCGCGTAAAAAGCGTGAAGATGCAAAAAAAGCAGAAGCTGCAAAGCTTGAAAAGGAAAAGCAGGCTGAGGCAGAGAAAAATAAAGCGCGTTATTGGGTTCAAATTGCGACGGGTAGAAATACAAATGCACTAAAATTTGATTATCGCCGTATTTCTCGCAAGCAATCTGATTTATTTGCTGGGACATCAGCCTTTACTTCCAAATGGGGTAGCACAAACCGTTTGGTTGTCGGTCCGTTTGAAAATTTAAGCGCGGCGAAGAAATTTGAATCAAACTATCGTAAGGGCGGCGGTGATGGTTTTGTTTGGCGCAGCGCAAATGGTACTATAGTAACATCACTTAAATGATGTTGGGAGTTTTTTATGGCTGATAAGGCCAGTTTTGCTAGTTTCCCGCATAATAGTGTAGGGCGTTTATTCACCGAATCCACCAGTGAGATACGCGGCCCGCGCAATATCTTCCAACGTGACCGTGATCGTATCATTCACTCGATATCGTTCCGCAGATTGCGCCATAAAACACAGGTGTTCATCGCGCCTGATGGAGATCATTATAGGGTTAGATTGACCCATAGCCTAGAGGTTGCGCAAATTGGCAGAACGATCGCTAGGGCGCTCAATTTGGATGAAGATTTAACCGAGGCTTTGTGCTTAGCCCATGATATAGGGCACCCGCCTTTTGGACATGCTGGAGAAGATGCGTTAAATGAGGCGTTAGAGCCTTTTGGTGGTTTTGATCATAATGCGCAAACATTGCGCAATTTAATGATTATTGAAAACCCTTATCCTTTGTGGCGAGGCTTAAATTTAAGTTGGGAACTATTGGAAGGATTAGCAAAGCATAATGGCCCCGTTTCTGATCCTTCATGGGCGCTAAAAGAATTGGATGAAATGGCCAATTTCCGCCTTATGACTTGGCCATCATTAGAAGCGCAGGTCGCCGCTGTCGCAGATGATATCGCCTATGATAATCATGATATTGACGATGGAATACGCGCTGGTTTGCTCAGCATTGAACAATTGTGCGAATTGCCCTTCATCCAATCGCGTTGGGATCAGATTAATCAGCAATATGCTGGGCATGATAAAGGGCAATTAATATCAGAGCTCATTCGTCAGCAAATTGGTGTTATGGTCAATGATGTTATAGAGGCTACCCAGATAAGGTTGAGAGAATCTGCCATTGAGACAGTTGATGATGTGCGCAATGCTGGTTTCATGATTGGCGGTTTTTCAGAAAAGATGGCAGAGCAAGAGCGCCAGCTTAAGAATTTTATGTATGCCAATTTATATCATCATGAAGCGCAATTATCACAAGCCAATAAAGCGCATGACATTATTGCAAAACTCTATGCTGCTTATGATAAAGAACCAGAAAAAATGCCAGAGGATTGGCTAAAGAAGCTGCCAGAATCGCAACCGCAAAAAGCGCGTCATATTTGTGATTTTATAGCAGGAATGACCGACAGATATGCACAAAATAGCTACAATTTGTTATGAATTTATATTTCCTAATATAGGATGATTTAATATGGGCGGTACATTAATTATTGCGGGTGCAAGCGGATTGGTTGGAAATCATTTCATCCGTCAAGCAGCGCAAATGAGCCATATTGATGCCATTTATAGCATAGGCCGAAGCGAGGTCTCGAATATGCCGAGCGGCGCTATCCACTATAAAGCAAAGCCAGAGCAATGGGATGCTATCATCAAAGATATAGGGGCGGATATTGCATGTTCTTGCTTAGGAACAACGATTAAAAAAGCGGGTTCGCAAGAGGCTTTTGCTGCTGTAGATTTGGAATTGGTTAGCGCATTTTTCAAAGCATCAAAAGATGCTGGCGCCCATCATGCCATCTCTATTTCATCAACGATGGCGAATGCGGCGGCCAAGCAATTTTATTTGCGAACCAAAGGGCAAGCTGAACTGGCAATAAAAGCATTAAAGTTTGAACGTACAGATATTATTCGGCCCGGCCTATTGAAAGGGGATCGCGTCAATGATTATCGATTGGGCGAGAAAGCGGCGATACTTGCCAGCCCACTTATCGATCTGGCGCTACAAGGAAAATATAGAAAATTTAGATCGATTAAAGCAGAAATGGTAGCCAAAGCTGCGGCTATTTTGAGCGCTAAAAAGACGATAGGCTATCATATTCATCACAATGATGAAATTTTGCGATTGATACAAAGATAATTGATAATTCCATTCTGTATTATTTTACAGATTATTATAGCAGCTTAGATTGACTCTCCGTATGAAATGGTTGAGATGGATGTGTCTCATGAATCGAGAGATTCGACACTATATCGGGAGAGAATAACCGCAAGGTTATCGCCGAAGGAGCAACCACCCCGGAAACTCTCAGGCACCAAGAACCGATATGGCATAGACACTCTGGAAAGAGCGGGTTCAATCTCGCCGCCGAAGGGGTAAGCGGATTGTTCCGTGAAAGCTCTCAGGTTCCGTGACAGAGGGGGTAGGAAATGGATTTTCCATTTGCTTACTCTGTTATGGAAATGAAATTTATGAGCGATATTAAATTACATTTGGATCAATGGCATCAAAACCTTAACGGCCGTATGGTCAGCTTTGCTGGATATAGCATGCCTGTGCAATATGAAGGCGTCATGACGGAGCATCTATGGACGCGCGAAAATGCTGGCCTGTTTGATGTCAGCCACATGGGGCAATTAATATTAAGCAGTGATAGCGATGATGTTGGCGCAGCTTTAGAAGCATTATTGCCAGGGAATATTGCGACTCTGGGTATAGATAGATTGCGCTATTCTTTATTATTGGCGCAAGATGGCGGTATATTAGATGATCTTATGGTAACGCGCCGCAGCGATGATTATTATATGGTCGTCAATGGCGCGGTAAAACATGAAGATATGGCCTATATCCGCGAAAATCTGCCTGATAGTGTGAACCTTAATTATATGGAAGATCATGCTTTATTAGCATTACAAGGGCCTAAAGCCGGCGATGTTATGAAGCGCCTTATTCCTGAAACGGATATGTTATATTTTATGCAAGCGGCTTCCTATGAATGGGATGGCATTTCATTATGGATAAGTCGCAGCGGATATACGGGCGAAGATGGTTTTGAGATTAGTGTGCATAATGATCATGCGCAAAAATTGGCGGATGCGCTAATTGCGCATGAACAGGTTAAGCCTATCGGTTTGGGTGCGCGGGATTCGCTGCGTTTAGAGGCAGGTTTGCCATTATATGGGCATGATCTTAATCCAGAAATTCTTCCATTTGCGGCCTCATTGGGCTTTGCAGTGCCAAAACGCCGCCGCGAAGAAGGCGGATTTATTGGCAGCGATGCTGTTTTAGAGCAATTTAACATTGGTCCACAAATGGTGCGTGTTGGGATTAAGGTTGATGGACGTCAGCCTGTAAGAGAAGGCGCTATCATTGTTGATGAGGGCGGTGAGACGATTGGTAATATTACCAGCGGCGGTTTTGCGCCGTCGCTGCAATATCCAATCTCTATGGGCTATGTTCCCGCAAATATGGCCACAGAAGGCACAGAGTTAATATTACAGCAGCGCGGTAAGAATATCGCTGGCTTTGTTACCTCTATGCCTTTCGTTCCCAATGGGTATCGCAGGCCGCCAAAGGCTGCATAAAAGTTTACATAAGAAGGAGAAGGGCAATGGTCCGATATTATACAGAAGATCATGAGTGGATTGAAGTTGAGGACGATAATGCCATCGTTGGTATTACGGATTATGCACAGGGCCAATTGGGCGATGTTGTTTTTGTTGAAACCCCAACCGCCGAGACAATTTTTGCCAAAGGCGATGATGCAGCAGTTGTTGAATCGGTGAAGGCCGCTTCCGATGTCTATGCTCCTGTGAGCGGAGAAGTTATCAAGGGCAATGATGCTCTAGTTGAAGATCCAGCTCTGGTGAATAGCGATCCAGAAGGGGAAGGTTGGTTTTTCAAAATGACATTGACCGATTCTACAGAGCTTGATGCGCTAATGGATGAAGATGCTTACAAAGAATTTATAGCCGATCTTTGATAGCCGATACAGTAGGATACCCCCATGGGGGTGCTTATTTGCTTAGTTTTTGACTTGGTTTTTAACTTGGATTTAACTGGGGTTCTGCCCCAAAGTTGGAGTTTATATAATGCGTTATCTGCCGCTTAGTGATATGGATAGAGGGCAAATGTTGTCCAAGATTGGGGTGCAATCCATCGATGAATTATTCGTTGATGTACCGCAAGAAGCTCAGTTAACTGGGCCTATTCGTGAATTGCCCAATCATGCTAGTGAAATGGCAGTGGAGAGGCATTTCCAAGCTTTGGCTGCGAAAAACACAGTTGCTGGTCAAGTGCCATTCTTTATCGGCGCAGGGGCGTATCGCCATCATGTGCCAGCATCGGTGGATCATATCATTCAGCGCGGTGAATTTTTAACGGCATATACACCCTATCAGCCAGAGATTGCGCAAGGCACATTGCAAATGTTGTTTGAATTTCAAACGCAAGTGGCGCGTTTGCTGGGAACAGATGTCGCTAATGCCTCTATGTATGATGGATCAACCGCATGCTGGGAAGCGATTAGCATGGCGGGCCGCATTACCAAGAAAAAGAAAGCCATCATTTCGGCGGGCGTACATCCGCATTATGTGTCGGTTGCCAATACTATGGCGCGCTTCACGGGGGATGAATTATTGACATCTTTGCCCACGCTTGATGCGCCTCTCAACCCTGAGCAAGAATTGCTCAATCAAATCGATAGTGATACGAGCTGCGTTATTGTTCAATACCCTGATATATTAGGTAATATTAATGATTTAAGCGCTATAGCTAATAAAGCTCATGAGCATAAGGCTTTGCTTATTGCGGTTGTGACAGAACCTGTTGCGCTTGGTGCGATTAAAAGCCCAGGTGACATGGGAGCTGATATTGTTGTCGGCGAAGGGCAATCGATTGGCGTAGGATTACAATTTGGTGGTCCTTATGTTGGCTTATTTGGCTGTAAGGCAAAATATGTTCGGCAGATGCCGGGCCGTTTGTGCGGTGAAACCGTTGATGCCACTGGCAAGCGCGGCTTTGTGCTAACATTATCCACGCGAGAGCAGCACATCAGGCGCGATAAAGCGACATCCAATATTTGCACAAACAGCGGGTTATGCGCCTTAGCATTTAGTGCGCATATGACATTATTGGGCGAAAAAGGTCTGCGTGATTTGGCAATGGTCAACCATGCTAAAGCCGTAAAAGCTGCGGATAGGCTATGTGCTATTGATGGCGTTGAAATGGCTACTGGGCATTATTTTAATGAATTTACGCTGAAATTACCGCGTGATGCGCGCGCTATTGTCCAAGAATTGGCCGATCAAAATATATTGGCTGGTGTATCATTGGGCAGACTTTATCCAAAATCAGAGGGTCTTGATAATGGTCTTATCATTGCGGTGACAGAGACAGTTCAAGACGAAGATATAGAGGCTTTGGCCAATGCTTTAGAGGCATCAATAAAGGGAGGTGCAGCATGAACGAGCGTGATTTGAACCAAGGACGACCTAGCCGCATTTCGGATGCTGCGAATGATAGCGCAATTGAGGCTGTTACAACATTTAGCGGAAATAAGGCGCTCATGCTTGATGAACCCTTAATCTTTGAACTGGGATCTAGCGAAACATGCGGCGTCGATATTGACGTCATGGAGCCAGTTGAGAGCCGTTTAGGCGGACTAGAGCGCAATAAGCCTATCGGCCTAGCTGGATTGTCAGAATCAGAAACAGTGCGCCATTATACGCGCTTAAGCCGTCAAAATTATGCCATTGATTTGGGATTATTCCCGCTTGGCAGTTGCACCATGAAGCATAACCCGCGTTTGAATGAGAAAATGGCGCGGGTGGCTGGGTTTTCGGATATTCACCCTATGCAACCGGTTTCAACGGTTCAAGGGGCGTTGGAATTGATTGACGAACTTGCGCATTGGCTCAAAACTCTTACCGGCATGCCAGCAGTGGCGATGAGCCCTAAAGCTGGCGCTCATGGAGAGCTTTGCGGTATATTGGCTATCAGAGCAGCCCTAGAGGCGCGCGGCGATGCGCGTGAAGTGATTTTGGTGCCTGAGAGTGCGCATGGCACTAACCCAGCTACAGCGGCTTTTGCTGGCTATCGCGTGGAAGAAATTCCCGCAACCGAAGGCGGCCGCGTTGATGTAGATGCATTGGCAGCACGATTGGGCCCTGATGTTGCGGGCGTTATGATTACCAATCCAAATACTTGTGGTTTGTTTGAACCCGATATGCGCAAAATATCGGATTTGGTGCATGCTGCTGGTGGTTTGGTTTATTGTGATGGCGCAAATTTTAACGCTATAGTTGGCCGCGTACGCCCCGGAGATTTGGGCATTGATGCTATGCATATTAATTTGCACAAAACATTTTCAACACCGCATGGCGGCGGTGGACCAGGAAGCGGCCCTGTTGTCCTATCAGAAGCCTTAGCGCCTTATGCTCCGCTTCCTTATGTGACGAAATCAGATGATTTCTTCCACCTTATAGAGGAAGAACAAAGCCTATCGGATGATAGTGATACATTTGGCCGCATGACAGCATTTCATGGCCAAATGGGCATGTTTACTCGCGCATTATCTTATATCATGAGCCATGGAGCTGATGGGCTTAAGCAAGTGTCCGAGGATGCTGTGCTTAATGCCAATTATATTTTGCGCTCAATGGATGATTTGCTCGATGCTCCCTTTGGGCATAGCGGACCATGCATGCATGAAGCTCTATTCAGCGATAAAGGATTGGCTGATGGTTTCTCAACAATTGATGTCTCAAAAGGCTTGATTGATGAGGGGTATCACCCGATGACGATGTATTTCCCATTGGTTGTCCATGGTGCAATGCTGGTGGAGCCTACTGAGACTGAGAGCAAACATGCGCTGGACAATTTCATAGGATCATTCCGCAATGTCGTAACCAAGGCCAAAGAAGGTGATATGAGCTTGCTCAGTGCGCCGCATTTTGCGCCGCGCGCGCGTTTGGATGAGACGGCAGCCGCACGTAAGCCCATATTGGTATGGAATGAGCCTGAAACTGCTGAAGCAGCTGAGTAAATATTTTTTAACTGCTCGTTTAAAAACTTGACTCCTCTATTGCAGTCATGGTTTCACTGTCACAAAAATACCTTAAAAAAAGGGTATTGAGTGATGGAGAGAGATTATGGATGTGCAGATTAGATGTTTAGCGTCAGCAGTGGACCATTGGGCGGGAAAATTACCCAATAATATAGCCTTGCAAGATGAAGATGTCAGCATGAGCTATGCTTATCTAAAAGAGTTTAGCAGCTCCATAGCCTCTGCTTTGGTTGGCAGCGGCCTAAAAAAAGGGGATCGCATTGCCTATTATGGCAAAAATAGCGCTCTTTATTATGCAATATTTACCGCAGCAACAAGAGCGGGTCTCGTCATTGTTCCAGTTGGTTGGCGATTGGCTGCGCCTGAAGTTGCTTATATATTGGGTGATACCGACTCTAGATTATTGGTATATGATATTGAATTTGAGTCTATAGTTGATAAAATTAAAGATGATCTCCCAAAATTAGAAACCATCCTGACCAAAGAAAATGACAATGAGCGTCTTAGCTTTGATAGCTGGCTGAAAAGTGCGCATAAGGCTTCAGTAGAGCCTCATGATTGTATGGATGCTGTATTGCAACTTTATACTTCTGGTACGACTGGTTTGCCGAAAGGCGCAGTCCTTAACAGTTGGGGCATGTATGCTGTCCGCAATGAACCCGAAACAGAAGGTTTTGATTGGGCCAATATGTCCTCTGATGAATCTATATTAATCGTTATGCCTATTGCCCATATAGCGGGCAGCGGTTCTGTTGTAGTATCCATTTTTAACGGCGGCAAAACCATTACGCATCGCGAATTTGATCCGGGCAAAGTATTGGATGAGATACATAAGGGCCTATCGCATATATTTTTGGTGCCAACGGCCATTCAAATGTTGATCAATCATCCAAAAGCCAAAGAAGTGAATTTCGATAATTTTAAATATATGTGGTATGGCGCAGCGCCTATACCGCTCGATTTACTGCGCCAAGCCATGGAAGTAACAGGCGATACGCAATTTTGTCAGCAATATGGTATGACAGAGACAACAGGTAGCTTCTGCGTCTTGCCGCCAGAAGATCATGACCCCAATGGTAATGAGCGCATGCGTTCTGCGGGTAAGGCACTTCCAACTGTTGAGGTGCGAATTGTTGGCGAAGATGGCAAAGAATTGCCGCGCGGAGAGATTGGTGAAATCATCACACGATCACAGCTTAATATGATCGAATATTGGAAAAATGAAGAAAAAACCAAAGAAACAATCGATGCTGATGGCTGGCTACATACCGGAGATGCAGGCCTCATGGATGAAGATGGATATGTATTCATCCAAGACCGCATTAAGGATATGATTATCTCTGGCGGCGAAAATGTTTATCCTGCCGAAGTTGAAAACACCATTTTCAGCCACCCCGATGTTATGGAGGTTGCCGTCATTGGTATTCCGAATGAAAAATGGGGCGAAGAGGTGAAAGCTATCATTGTACCGACGCCAGGTGCTAAGATTGATGAAACGGCCATGATTGCATGGCTTCGTGAACGCATGTCTTCGTATAAAACGCCAAAGAGTATCAAGGTGATAGAGGCGATGCCGCGCAATGCATCGGGCAAAATATTACGCCGTGAGTTGCGTGATCCATATTGGGTGGGGCATGATAAAAAAGTTTGATAATAGATATTTATAACTATTAGCTCATATCCTTTAGCAACTCTAGGATATGGGCACTATTTTCTCTGTGACAAAAGAGTAGGTCGGGAAGATAGGTATCTTTTTGATTATATTGTAATGGGCTGCCATCAATACGGCTGCAATGAAATCCAGCAGCCATTGCAACAGCAGCAGGAGCGCAATTATCCCATTCATATTGCCCACCGCTATGCACATATATGTCGGCAACGCCGCGCACCAATGCCATGGCTTTGGCACCCGCTGATCCCATAGGGATAAGCTCTGCGTCTAATTTTTCTGCAATAGCAACAGCCTCTTTTGCAGGGCGCGAGCGGCTAACTACCAATCGAAGAGGGGTAGCAGCTTTAGGGGTTTTGATGGAATCGCCTGATGTTAATGTCAGTCCAAGGTCTGGTAAAGCAACAGCGCCCATCGTTGGCGCGCCGTCAACAGATAGCGCCACATGAACAGCCCAATCATCGCGACCCTCGCTATATTCGCGTGTTCCATCAACTGGATCAATAATCCAAACGCGCGATTTATTCAAACGGGCAGGGGTGTCTTTGGTTTCTTCTGATAATATACCGTCATCGGGACGAAGCCGATTTAATTCAGTCATAAGATAATCATTGGCCTTAGCATCGCCTGCATTGCCCAATGCTTTGCCCTCATAATTTCCCGATGCGCGAATTTCCTGTAATAATATACCTGCTTTTTTGGCCAAATTATGCGCTAGTTTAATATCATCCATTTGGCTTATCCAAGAATATGTTTAACGATGGCATCGGCTGCTTCTTCGGCGCTCATAGTGGTTGTGTCCACTGTGATTTCTGCATTTTCAGGCGCTTCATAAGGGCTGTCGATACCAGTGAAGTTTTTCAATTCTCCGGAACGCGCTTTTTTGTAGAGGCCTTTAACATCACGCTGTTCCGCCACTTTGAGAGGTGTATTTACATGAATTTCAATAAATTCCCCGTCTTGCAACAAATTACGGGCCATTTGTCTTTCGGCCCTAAATGGTGAAATGAAAGCCGTTAATACGATCAAGCCTGCATCGGTCATCAAATTGGCAACTTCGGCTATACGGCGGATATTTTCAACGCGATCCGTATCGGTAAAGCCCAAATCTTTATTGAGGCCATGACGCACATTATCACCGTCGAGCAGATAGGTATGTTTGCCCAAAGCATGGAGTTTCTTTTCCACCAAATTGGCTATTGTGGATTTTCCTGAACCCGAGAGTCCTGTGAACCATAATGTACGCGGCTTTTGGTTTTTTAGCGCTGCATGGGCTTCACGGTTTATGTCTATGGCCTGCCAATGAACATTTTGAGATCTTCTAAGCGCGAAATGGATCATTCCTGCGGCCACCGTTGCATTGGTTATACGGTCAATCAGAATGAAGCCGCCCATAGCCCGATTATCGCTATAAGCTTCAAAAGTGATACGCTTGTCTGTGCTAATCTCGCAAACACCAATATTGTTTAATTCTAATGTTTTCGCAGCCATTTGTTCATGTGAATTAACATTGATTTGATATTTTGGCGATTGCACCGTTGCGCTGACCAATTGCGTGCCAATCTTCATTTGATAAGCACGTCCCGGCAGCATCGCGTCTTCCGCCATCCAAACAATGGTCGTTTCAAATTGATCGGCGACTTCGGGCGGATTATCGGCTGCAACGATTACATCACCGCGCGAACAATCAACCTCATCTTTGAGGGTGAGGGTTACCGATTGGCCTTTGTAAGCATTTTCTAAATCACCATCCATGGTCACGATTTTGTCAACAATCGTTGTTTTTCCTGATGGTAATATGCGCACCGGATCACCAGGTGCGATAGTGCCTTTGGTAATTTGACCAGAGAAACCGCGGAAATCTAGATTGGGTCTATTTACCCATTGTACGGCCATTCTGAAATCTTCAGATTGATTGCTATCGCTGCTAATTTGCAAATCATCTAAATGATCGATGAGCGAGACCCCGTCATACCAAGGCATAGCATCGCTTTTTGAGGCAATATTGTCGCCTTTGAGACCAGATAAAGGAATAGGGGTAAAACCCGTAATTCCAATTTGTTGAGCAAATTCAGCATAATCGCTAACGATTTGATCATATTGCGATTGATTATAATCAATTAAATCCATTTTATTGACGGCCAAAACAATATTTTTGATGCCAATCAAATGCGCTAAATAGCTATGACGTCTTGTTTGGGTTAAAATACCTTTGCGCGCATCGATCAAAATAACTGCCAAATCAGCAGTGGATGCCCCTGTGACCATGTTACGCGTATATTGTTCATGCCCTGGAGTATCAGCAACAATATATTTGCGCTTTTCAGTCGCAAAAAAACGATATGCAACGTCAATGGTGATGCCCTGTTCACGCTCAGCCGCTAGACCATCCACAAGCAATGCAAAATCAATCTCTTGCCCTTGCGTGCCTACTTTTTTGGAGTCATATTCTAGCGATTCCAATTGATCTTCAAAAATCATTTTGCTGTCATAAAGCAAACGGCCAATGAGTGTCGATTTGCCATCATCTACGCTACCGCATGTGATAAAGCGCAGCATGGATTTATGCTGATGCAAGTCTAGATAGGCATTAATATCTTCGGCTATTAATTCTTCTGTTTTATAAATAGGATCGCTCATCAGAAATAACCCTCCTGCTTTTTCTTCTCCATCGAGGCAGCTTGGTCATGATCAATTGCTCGGCCTTGTCTTTCTGATGTTGTGGTCAGCAGCATTTCTTGAATAATCTCTGGTAATGTCGTGGCTTCGCTCTCAACTGCACCTGTTAAGGGATAGCAGCCTAATGTGCGAAAGCGGATAGATTTCATCTCTGGTTCTTCGCCATCTTTAAGGGGGAAACGTTCATCATCAACCATAAGCAGCATGCCATCGCGCATAACTGTGGGCCGTTTTTCTGACATATAAAGCGGCACAATCTCAATATTCTCAAGATGGATATATTGCCAAATATCAAGTTCGGTCCAATTGGATATTGGGAAAACGCGGATGCTCTCATTTTTGGATTTACGCGAATTATAGAGATTCCATAATTCGGGACGTTGGCTTTTTGGATCCCACCGATGATTTTCACCTCGGAAAGAAAAGACACGCTCTTTTGCGCGGCTTTTTTCTTCATCGCGCCGCGCGCCGCCAAAGGCTGCATCAAAACCGTGTAAATCTAGGGCTTGTTTTAAGCCTTCGGTCTTCCACATGTCGGTATGAACGCTGCCATGATCAAAAGGATTAATCCCTTTTTCCTTAGCTTCTGGATTTTGATGGACAATTAATTCCATACCAGCATCTTTGGCTGCTTTTTCACGCAGTGCATACATGGCCTTAAACTTCCATGTCGTATCAACATGCATCAATGGGAAAGGCGGCGGAGAGGGGTAAAATGCTTTTTTAGCAAGATGGAGCATAACCGCACTATCTTTGCCCACACTGTATAGCATGACCGGTTTTTCCGCCTCTGCTGCTACTTCGCGCAATATATGGATGCTCTCGGCTTCTAACCTTTGCAAGTGCGTTAATTGTGTCATTTATGACCTTATCTGTAGATTGATTTTTTGATTGATCATCATTTAAGCGCTAACAAGTTTAATGCAAATATTTAAAACTAATAGGGCCTCAATATAAACTTCTTGCGAAGGCATTCAAATTTGCAGAAGACTATGATGATTTAGATTATATTAACCATGATATTATAACCCTATAATTATGGATAAATAGCTATTCATCTATAGAGGAATATTGAATTGGCTTCAGCAATTGAGAAAAATAATAATATTTCCGCTATAAGCTTATCTTTGCTTATTATTGCTTTGTCTCCAATAATTTCTATTATTTTACCATGGGATTTTGGAACAGCGCATAACCTCTATCAGCAGATGATGAGCAACAATTCATTGGCTATTCCTATCGCTATGTTTGCTCTTATCTTCATAGCCTTAAAGGATGAGCTATCTGATAGTTTCGGTAAGATGAAAATTTCAAAAATAGATAAAATATTATTATTTTTGTTTTTTCTCATACTGATTTATTCATTCTTATTTGTATCTGTAAACAGATTATCCGCATTAATCAGCGGATATGCCATTGCTGTTCAATTTTTATTTTTTTGCATATTCTATACAAGCATCAAAAAAATTGAAACAATTCAACTAGAACGCTTCTGGATAGTATTAGGCTTTTCTATCATCATATATGCTGGTCTATGGGCAATTGATTATATGATAGTTCCGCCAAATGAGAAAGATTGGGTGGTACGTATTCCTGGAGTTACCAATATAAGATGGGCAGGGTTTTTTTGGGTAGCAATATTCGCATCTGGAATGGTTTTTGTAAAATATGATGGTGCAAAGCGATTCATCCCAGCCATAATATTTGGTGCTTTTGGGTTAACAATGCTGGTATGGACAGGGACAAGAGGAGGCTTGTTGGCTATAGCCTTTGGAATGCTTGCATCCTTTATAATGATGAAACAATATCGTAAATTTTTATTTGCTTACTCTCTTGGCGCATCGATAATTGCCTTATCATTAAGCGCTGTCTTGCCAATACCCAATCCGCAATATGGATTGCAGAGAATAGAAACAAAAATTGCATCCTCGGAAAATATTGAAAAAGTAGGAAGTGGAAGAACTCTATTATGGAAAGAGACACTGAATATCGCCGCTGAAGCACCTATAATGGGGCATGGTATTGATCAATTTCAATTCATGGGCCCAACCAGAACTCGTGGATTTAAGGGGCCTCATAGCTTCCCATTGCAAATTTTATTCTCTGTAGGGCTGTTGGGCAC
Source organism: uncultured Sphingorhabdus sp. (assembly GCA_947492905.1). Classification (GTDB taxonomy): domain Bacteria; phylum Pseudomonadota; class Alphaproteobacteria; order Sphingomonadales; family Sphingomonadaceae; genus Sphingorhabdus_B. The sequence goes on from CANLOL010000001.1 coordinate 1,682,315, forward strand.
TATTTTATTATTATATGCTGTTACAAAGATATTGATCCATCATAAATTAAACATTGAAAAACCGCATCATTTGCCCGCTTTATTTTTTGCCTCAGCGGGTTGTATTTATCTGATATATGATAATTTTCTATATTATCCTTTTCCTGTCACTATATTCATAATGTCATTGATTATGATATTTAGCCAAAAACAAGTTGCAAAGGCATAATGCTTTTAATTTAGGCTAGCTAATTCAAATAAGAACTGCATTATTATAAGCTTTCGTCATTATAAGCTTTCGTCTAAGCGCACATGATGAAGCAGAATAATCAACAATATGATGCCATCATTTTGGGAGCAGGCGGTGCAGGTATGATGTGCGCTGCAATAGCTGGGCAACGCGGCAAAAAAATATTATTGATTGATCATGCAGACAGGCCCGGCAAAAAAATCCTTATTTCTGGTGGTGGCCGCTGTAATTTCACCAATATAGATACGGCGGCGGATCGCTATATATCGAACAACCGTCATTTTATGAAATCTGCTCTCAGCCGTTATAGTCCGCAAGATTTTATAGATTTGGTCGATAGTTATAATATCGCATGGCATGAAAAAACATTAGGACAATTATTTTGCGATGATAGTGCAAAACAGATTGTATCAATGCTGCTGAATGAATGCGAAAAAGGGGCTGTTGAGCTGTCTCTTGGTCATAGCATTGATGATGTATCGCATAGCGATGGGCAATATAGCGTTCAATATGGCAATCGAACTGCCGTTGCGCCTTCTTTGGTCATAGCAACTGGGGGGCCGTCTATCCCGAAAATGGGAGCAACAGGTTTTGCTTATGAATTGGGCCGTAAATTTGGCCTTAAAATAATTGAGCCTAAGCCAGCGCTTGTTCCATTCACTTTGGGTGGTGATCAAGCCCTATTTCGGTCATTATCGGGCGTAGCAGCGGATGTAGTGGCGCGTTGCGGCAAGACATTATTTCGCGAGGCAGCTTTGTTCACGCACAAAGGATTATCTGGGCCTTCGATATTGCAAATTTCATCCTATTGGAAACATGGACAGCCCATATATATTAATTTCCTGCCCAATTTGGATAAAGATTGGTTGTTAGAATCAAAACAGCATAATCCAAGCGAGAGATTATCGGCTTTATTGCGATCAAAATTGCCCACTCGCTTGGCAGATACGCTATTAGAGCGTATCAAAATGGACGGAGATATTGGTAATATTAAGGATAAATCACTCTTAGCTGTTTCTGAAAAATTAGCAAAATGGGAATTTAATCCCAATGGAACAGAGGGTTATGCAAAGGCCGAGGTAACATTGGGCGGTATTGATACCAAAGATTTATCATCGCAAACAATGATGGCTAGCCATTTGCAGGGGCTTTATGCTATTGGCGAAGCCGTTGATGTAACAGGATGGCTTGGTGGATATAATTTCCAATGGGCATGGGCTAGCGGTTGGGCCGCAGGACATGCACTCTAAGGGGGTTGATAAAGCTAATTTTTACCCGACGGATTTTATATTGATTTTATTTTAACATTGCCGATTTGGAACTCTCTCCGCACGGCCCATTTTGATTTGGATACACATGCCCTTTACTACATTGCCAGATACGTTGCGCGAAGCACTTGCGCAGCGCGAATATGATAAACCTACTGCCGTACAAGCCGCCGTTATTGAAAGCGAAGCCGTCAATCAAGATTTGATTGTTTCGGCCCAAACAGGTTCCGGTAAAACGGTTGCTTTTGGATTATCAATGTCCAATCAATTGCTCGAAGATACTGGAAAAATGCCGTTTCTAGTCGAGCCTCTTGCTTTGATTATTGCCCCAACGCGCGAATTAGCGCTGCAAGTAAGCCGTGAACTTAATTGGCTATATGCGAACAGCAGTGCGCAAATTGCTACCTGTGTGGGCGGTATGGATGCTTCGAAAGAACGCCGAAACTTGCGCAAAGGCGCGCATATCATTGTCGGAACGCCCGGACGTTTGCGCGACCATTTAGAGCGCGGAGCTCTTGATCTTGCGAAATTGCGCGTAGCGGTTCTAGATGAAGCCGATGAAATGCTCGATATGGGCTTTCGCGATGATTTAGAAGAAATATTGGATGCGACGCCCGATGGACGCCGTACATTATTATTTTCTGCAACTATGCCGAAACAGATTGTCGCTCTGGCTAAACGGTATCAAAATGATGCTTTGCGCATTTCAACCGTTGGTGAAGATCGCGGTCATGGCGACATTAGCTATGAAGTTGTGACAGTCGCTCCTGCGGATACAGAAAATGCCGTGGTGAATATGTTGCGTTATCATGAAGCGGAATCGGCGATGCTATTTTGCGGAACGCGCGATGCCGTGCGCCGTCTACATGCTAGTTTAGTGGAACGCGGATTTAGCGCGGTTGCTCTATCGGGTGAACATACCCAAGCAGAGCGCAACCAAGCGATGCAGGCGCTGCGTAACAAAAGGGCGCGTGTTTGCGTTGCCACCGATGTTGCTGCGCGCGGATTAGATTTGCCGACTTTATCTTTGGTTATCCATGTGGAAATTCCCCGTGATCCAGAAACTTTGCAGCATAGATCAGGCCGTACAGGACGTGCTGGTAGAAAAGGAACTGCGGTTATTATCGCTCCTTATCAGCGCCGCAAACGGGTGGAACGTATGCTGCGCGATGCCAAGATAAGAGCAGAATGGAAAGATGCTCCATCGCGCGAAGATATTATCCTAAAAGATAATGAGCGTATGATGGACGGTTTGCTAGAAACGATCGAAATAGACGAAGAAGATCGCAAAATGGCAGAGATTCTGCTGGAAAAGAAAACTCCAGAGGAAATCGCTGTGGCATTAGTACAGGCGCACCGTGCAAAAATGCCTGCTCCTGAAAAAATGCTCGATAAAGTAGCGCAATCACAGCCGCGCGATAGCGGGCCAAGGCCTGGTTTCGAAGATACGGTTTGGTACAGCATGAATGTAGGTCATAATCAGCGTGCTGATGCCCGTTGGATTTTGCCGGTATTGTGCCGCCGTGGACATATTACCAAAAATGAAATTGGTGCTATTCGCATTAATGGTGATACGACTTTGTTTGAAATACCGCGCAAAGTGTCTGAAAAATTCATGGAGGCTGTTACCAAAAGCCATGGTAGCGGTAATGATGATACCGATGATATTGAGATAAGCCAATTTAATGGCACTCCAAGAGAAGCCGCAAAACGCCGTGGCAGAGATGGTGGCCGTGATGGCGGACGTGATGGCGGTAGAGGCAGAAGCTCTGGCCGTGATGGTCGCAAATTTAGCTCGCGCCCTACCTATGGCAATAAACATGGCCGTGATGGTGGACGTGATGGTGGACGTGATGGACCAAGAGGCGAAGGTCGCGGCGAAGGCGGCGGATACAAAGGTCGCGGCGGAGGCGATCGTTCTACTGGCGCAAGAAATGACAAGAAGCGTGATTTTGGTGATAAGCCTGCACGGGATGGTGATTTCAAAAAACGCGATGGCGGGGATAGAAAACCACGCGGTGATGGTGATTTCAAAAAAGGTGATGATAAACCCAAAAGAAATTTTGAAGGTGGTTCTGATGGTAAGCGTCAGAAATTATCGGGCAGTTTCGATGGTGACAGACCTACAATTGCTAAAAAAATGAAGCGTCCGCATCGCGGAAAACGCCCCATTCAACGCAAACCCAAATAAGGCAAGAATAGGCGATCAAAAATATGGACAATCAAATTCATATTTATGTTGATGCAGATGCCTGTCCGGTAAAGGATGAGACCTATAAGGTTGCTTATCGGACAGAGGTGCGCGTGACGATTGTAAGCAATAGTCATTTTCGGATACCCGTTCATCCCTTGATTGACCGTGTTGTGGTCAGCGATAGTTTTGATGCTGCTGATGATTATATAGCGGAAAATGCCAATGAGAGTTCAATCGTTATAACATCGGATATATTATTAGCAGAGCGTTGTTTGCAAATGGGGGCTTATGTATTGGCTTCTAATGGCAAAGAGTTTACAAAAAATTCTATCGGCAGTGCGGTTGCAACCCGCGCTATTATGGCAGATTTGCGTGCTGGCATGAGCAATGAAAATATTGGCGGGCCAAAAGCTTTTACCAAAGCAGATAGATCACAATATTTATCCGCTTTGGATCGTATCATTACCAAGATGAAAAGAAATGCAGCATGCTAAATTTCAATAATGTCATTGTGCGTTTGGGCGGCGTTACTATTATTGATGGAGCAGGGGCTGCTCTTCCGCCGGGTTCTCGTGTTGGTCTTATCGGGCGTAATGGCGCCGGTAAATCAACATTGATGAAGGTTATTGCGGGTATGCTTGATCCTGATGATGGCAGCGTTGATATGCCCAAGGATTCTAAATTGGGCTATATTGCCCAAGAAGCCCCCGCAGGTGCAATAACGCCGATTGAATCAGTATTAGCAGCGGATGAAGAGCGGGCAGCATTATTAGAGGAATCTGAGAATACAGAGGATGCGGATCGTATTGGTGCAATCCATGAACGCTTAAATGTCATTGAGGCACATAGTGCGCCTGCTAGGGCCGCTAAGATTTTAACGGGACTTGGTTTTGACGAAGAAGCGCAATCAAAGCCGATGGACAGTTTTTCTGGTGGTTGGCGCATGCGCGTTGCTCTGGCTGCGTTATTATTCTCTCGTCCCGATGTATTGCTGCTCGATGAGCCATCAAACCATTTGGATTTAGAGGCTACATTATGGCTTGAGAATTTTCTTATCAATTATCCTGCGACGATATTGGTCGTCAGCCACGAACGCGATTTGCTCAATAATGTCGTCGATCATATTTTGCATCTACAGGGCGGAAAAACCACGCTCTATGTCGGCGGTTATGATGCGTTTGAGAAACAGCGTGCAGAGCGCCAAGCGCAAATGGCATCAGCACGTGAAAAGCAAGTGGCGCAGCGCGAAAAGCTGCAATCTTTTGTGGATCGTTGGGGCGCAAAAGCGCATAGCGCGAAGCAAGCTCAAAGCCGCGTTAAAGCGCTTGCTCGGATGGAGCCTATTGCCGAGGCCATTGATGATCCAACGCTAAGCTTTCATTTTCCAAGTCCAGCAGAATTAAAACCGCCCTTACTTTCCCTAGAAAATGCAGCGGTAGGATATAATGATATAGCCATTTTGAAACAGCTTAATCTGCGGCTTGATCCATCAGACCGTATGGCATTATTGGGCCGCAATGGTAATGGTAAGACAACTTTGGCACGTTTATTGGCCAGTCAATTGCCTGCTATGGAGGGCGCTCTTGCTAAATCTGGCAAGCTATCCGTAGGCTATTTCACTCAATATCAAGTGGAAGAATTAGACGTTGATGATACGCCGTTAGAGCATATGACGCGGTTGATGAAGGATGCAAAACCGGGCGGTATTCGTGCGCAATTGGGCCGATTTGGATTTTCGGGAGATAAGGCCACAGTGAAAGTTGGCAAATTATCAGGCGGCGAACGTGCTAGATTGGCATTGGCCTTAATCACACGCGATGCCCCGCATTTGCTGATATTAGATGAACCAACCAACCATTTGGATGTTGATGCAAGAGAAGCACTTGTCCATGCGCTCAATGAATTTGGCGGTGCTGTTGTTATGGTTAGCCATGATCGGCACATGCTCGAATTAACCGCGGATAGGCTTATTCTTGTCGATGATGGTAAGGCTATGGAATATAGCGGTACGCTTGATGATTATACCGATATGGTGCTGGGTAAAAACCAAGATAATGGCAAAACGGCGGTCAAAGGAACGGCGAGTAGCCGCAAAGAAGATCGGCGCATAGCAGCTGAAAGACGCAAGCAAGCCACGGAATTTCGCAAGGCGATTACCGCACATGAGAAAAAAATGGAACAGCTTAGCGCTGAAATATCGCTGATTGATCTGGCTATGTTTGATCCTAGCAAAGCAGACCCTAAATATGCTGATATGGCGATGAGCGATATGATGAAGCTACGTTCTGATAAGCAAAAGCTGCTCGATGAACATGAAGCATCATGGTTGGATGCTAGCGATAAATTAGAGCAAATTACTTAAGCTTTATTCGCTTAATTTTTTCACCTCTTGAGACTGACCGCGCGGTAAAATAACAACCTTACCTTCATTAACAATCACAATCAGATTATCGACACCGATCATTTGCACTTCAGTATCGCCAGACCATATCAAATTATCTTTTGAATCGATCGTTTTGGATTGTCCAATCACAATATTGTCCGAACCTTCATTTTGTTCTTCATGCAATTCAGCAATACTATCCCAGCTACCTACATCGGACCAATCGGGAGCCATAGGAACCACAGCGACTTTATCGGCTTTTTCCATTACCGCATAATCAATGGAGTCCGATGGCGATGCTTCAAAAGCATTTTGATCTGGCAATATTAAATTACCATCTGTGTTTTCAAGGGATTTTTTAGCAGCCGTAACAATATCAGGAGCATATTTATTAAGAGCATCTATATAGGCATCTGCTCTGAAAAGAAATATGCCCGCATTCCACAAGAAATTGCCATCATCCAGCATTTGCTGCGCAACATTAATCGCAGGTTTTTCAGTAAATTCAGGAACAGCATGCGCGCCATGAAATCCGGATAATTCCTTTCCGCATTTGATATAGCCATAGCCCGTTTCTGGCTTTGTGGGAGTAATGCCAAATGTAATTAAATATCCATCCATCGCGGCGGGCTTTGCGCGCTCTATAGCCTCTGAAAAACTATCTTCTTTACCGATTAAATGATCGCTAGGCATGACAAGCATTAAGGCATTATCGCTACAAGATAATGCTGCCAATGCTATGGCAGGGGCTGTGTTGCGCGCAGCAGGTTCGAGAATTATTGTGGCATCATTGACGCCAATTTCGGTGAGCTGCTGATTGGTGATTTCTTGATGCTTTGCACTACCAACTATCATCGGCGGGGTGAATTTACTGCTGTCACTGCCGCGTTTAATAGTGTTTTGAAATAATGAATTATCACCAAATAACCGTAAAAATTGCTTGGGGCTTTTTGGCGTTGAGAGTGGCCATAATCTGGTGCCGCCGCCGCCCGATAGAATCACAGGCGTGATTTTAGTGTCGCTCATATTTATAAGCCTTTATATTCTTTGTACCAATTCACAAAATTGGGAATCCCAACGTCGATAGATGTGCTGGGCTTATACCCCAAATCCTTTGAAATGGCATCAATATCTGCAAAACTTGCTGGAACATCACCTGCTTGCATTGGCATCATATTTTTTTCAGCTTTTTTCCCGCAACATTGTTCAATGATTTCAATCATAGTACCCAAATGCTCAGGTTTATTATTGCCAATATTATAAAGCGCGTGCGGTGAAATGCTGCCGCCTGCTTTTTCGTTCTCATCATCTTTTGGCGGATTATCAAGACAAGCGATAACACCAGCTACAATATCATCAATATAGGTGAAATCCCTGCGCATATTACCATTGTTAAACACATTAATCGGTTTGCCGTTCATGATATTTTCGGTAAACATCCAAAGCGCCATATCAGGACGCCCCCATGGCCCATAAACGGTGAAAAAGCGCAGGCCCGTTAGAGGCGTTCGATAAAGATGCGCATAAGTTTCGCTCATCAATTCATCAGATTTTTTGGTAGCCGCATAGAGCGATATAGGATTATCTACGCGATGATCGACGCTAAAGGGGGATACCTTATTGCTGCCGTAAACCGATGAAGATGACGCATAGACCATTTGTTTGGTTTGACGATGTCGGGCGAGTTCGAGCAAGTTCAAATGCCCCATAATATTAGCACGAATATAGGCCCTTGGATTTTCAATAGAATAGCGCACACCTGCTTGAGCACCCAGATGAATGATGCGGTCAAATTCTTTATTCTTTAGAGCATCTTCAAGCGCTATATCATCCGCAAAATCAGTTTTGAAAAATTCAAAGTCACCGCCTAATTCTGTCAAAAAATTAAGACGATCTTGCTTTAATTTTGGATCATAATAATCATTAATATTATCAATTCCAATGACATTATCACCGCGCTTCAGCAAATGACGAATGACGTTAAAGCCGATAAATCCTGCTGCGCCTGTTACCAATACTGTCATGAAATATCCTATAAATTATCTTATAATTATGATTTTAATATTTGTATTTAATTTGTTTTTGGTTGATCTGGCCAAATGCCGCGAACATCATAAACAATTTTGCCTTGGCGTTCATCCAATGGGATGGATTTGAAAATATCATGGTCCACCAATGTTATGAACATATCACAATCATCTAAGGCTGCGTCTATATCAATCAACTGTGCATCGCTGCCATCAAATCCATTGGGTAATGCATTGGCATAAGGCTCGATAATTTTGATTTTACTGCCATAGCGTTTCGCTAATTTCTCTGCAATTTTCAGCGCAGGACTCTCTCTGAAATCATCAATATTGGCTTTAAATGCTAATCCTAAGCAAGCAATATTTTGCGCGCTATTTTCATCTATCATTTTAGATGCTTGTTCCAAAACATGGTCAATCTTTCCATCATTCACATTGCGCGCCGTTTTAATTAGCGGTGAATTTTCAGGAGAACCATGAATGATAAACCAAGGATCGACGGCAATGCAATGGCCGCCCACGCCAGGCCCTGGTTGCAATATATTTACGCGTGGGTGGCGGTTGGCTAACGAAATCACTTCCCAAACATCCAACCCCATATCATCGGAAATAATCGATAATTCATTCGCAAAAGCGATATTCACATCGCGATAACTGTTTTCGACCAATTTGGTCATTTCTGCTGCTCGGGCAGTTGTGGTAACGCATTCGCCGCGCACAAACCGCTTATAAAAAGCAAGGGCTTTGCGCGCACAACGTGGTGTGATGCCGCCAATAGAGCAATCATTTTTTATCAATTCTTCTAATATTTTGCCGGGCAAGACGCGCTCAGGGCAATAGGCTATGGCGATATTGGGCGTTCCTTCGCATATACCGGGAACATCCAAATCAGGGCGCATTTCAGCAATAAGATCGCGCATTTGTTCGGTGGTTCCAACGGGAGATGTGGATTCCAAAATTACCGTATCGCCAGCTTTTAAAACTTTCGCGACATTGGCTGTGGCTTCTAATACATAGCTAAGGTCTGGAACATGATTATCTTTGAACGGCGTAGGTACAGCAATCACAAACACATCAGCGGGTTCAAATTTGAGCGAAGCACGCAACAGTCCGCGTGATACTACCCCTTGCACCAATCCATCAAGATCAACCTCTTCGATATGAATTTTACCATTGTTAATGGTTTCAACCACATGCTCTGTCACATCGATGCCCAAAACATTGCATCCAGAACGCGCTATTACGGCGGCTGTAGGCAAGCCAATATATCCTAAGCCAATTACGGCAACAGAGGGGGTTTTATCGGATATCATATTGAAATTTCCTATAAATATTAATCGAGAAGGCTGGATGATACAATATCAGCAATTTTAATCCTGCTGTTACCATCGCCAAAGGGGTTATGCGCTTTTGCCATATTCTCATAATGGGCTTCATTATCTAATAGGGCATTTGCTTCTGATAGAATGACATCTATGTCTGTGCCCACTAATTTGGCAGTTCCAGCTTCGACACCTTCTGGGCGCTCGGTTGTATCGCGCATGACGAGAACAGGCTTACCAAGGGCAGGGGCTTCTTCTTGGACGCCGCCGCTATCGGTCAGCATGAAATAGCACATATCGAGCAAGCTAACGAAATTTGGATAATCAAGCGGCTCTATCATCGCGACATTATCCAAACCGCTAAGGGCGTCATTCATAACGCTGCGCACATTGGGGTTTAGATGTACAGGAAAGATGATGGCGACATCATCGCGCGCTGCTAATGTTTTGATGGATTGGGCGATATTGTTCAAACCATCGCCAAAATTCTCTCGTCTATGGCTGGTGATGCCAATGATCCGTTTGCCTGCAAATTTGGTTTTGAGATCGTTCAACACTGGGGCAATTTCTGGTTTTTCTGTTATTTGTTTAACAGTTGCGAACAGAGCATCAATCACCGTGTTGCCAGTAATATAGACTTGCTCGCTTGGTACATTCTCTTTTTTCAGCGCATTGGCTGATGTTTCCGTTGGGGCAAAATGCTGGTCTGCAATAGAGCCGATAATTTTGCGATTCACTTCTTCGGGCCAAGGATGATATATATTATAGCTTCTAAGACCTGCCTCAACATGGCTAACGGGTATTTGCCTGTAATATGCGGCTAAAGCGCCCGTCATTGCTGTTGCTGTATCGCCTTGGACAATCACGCGCTGCGGTTTTACTGTGTCTAACATTGTACCAATATTCGTGAGCAATCGTGCTGTTAATTCATCCAAAGATTGATTAGAGCGCATTATATCCAAATCATAATCAGGGGTGATATTGGCAATTTCTAGCACTTGATCGAGCATTTCGCGATGCTGAGCGCTAACGCAACAAACAGAATTTAGACCTTCTATCTCCGCCAATTGATTGACGACAGGAAATAGTTTGATTGCCTCTGGTCTTGTGCCAAATATTGTGACGACTGTAGGTTTGTCTGCGTTCATTTGAAAATCCAAAAAATATTTAATAGTGCCAATTTAGCCTTATAGGCTCCAATATATAATATCTGACCTTAATTCTGATGGCTCTATGCTTGATTTAACATCGATGAGAATAGCATCTTGTTTCAACCTATCCATAACATTTTCTTTTTGTTCGATATAAAAGCTATGATTAACCGCCAATATAATGACATCTAATGATTGTAATGCGTCCCATGAATGCAACTCAATTCCATATTCCTCCATCGCCTCTTCGGCATTGGCAAGGGGATCATGCACCATAGCCGTTACGCCATAGCTTTTGAGTTCATTCACAATATCGGGGGTTTTACTATTGCGCAAATCAGGAACATTTTCCTTAAAAGTCAGGCCCAATACCCCAATTTTCGCATCCCCAACGGAACGGCCATTATTAAGCAATAATTTGATAGTTTTGCGCGCTACATGCGGGCCCATATCGTCATTAATACGTCTTCCGGCCAAAATCACCTCTGGCCTATATCCCAAACGTTCCGCCGCTGTTGTAAGATAATAAGGGTCTACGCCAATACAATGGCCACCGACTAATCCGGGTGTAAAAGGAAGGAAATTCCATTTCGTGCCAGCTGCATCTAAAACATCTTTCGTCCTAATATCCATTTGATCAAATATTAGCGATATTTCATTCATCAATGCGATATTCAAATCACGCTGTGTATTTTCAATAACCTTTGCGGCTTCGGCTACTTTAATCGAGGGAGCAATGTGCAAATCGGCTTCTATAATTGCGCCATATACATTTTTGACTCTCTCCAGAGATTCAGCATCTTCTGCTGAGATTATCTTTGTAATATTTTCTAGGCGATTAACCTTATCACCCGGATTTATGCGCTCTGGACTATATCCAAGTTTGAAATCCACACCGCGTTTTAGCCCTGATATTTCCTCTAGCAATGGTGCGCAAATATCATCCGTTACGCCGGGATAAACCGTTGATTCAAATACAATCACGGCCCCTTTTTGAATATGCGGTGCAATCAATTTGCAGCTCATAGAAATAGGATCAAGGTTTGGGCGATTTTCATTATCAATCGGTGTAGGCACTGTAACAATGAAAAAAGTGGCTTGCGATAAATCTTCTGCTGTATTGCTATATGTTAGGGATGATTTTGCCAATTCATCATCGGATATTTCGTCCGTCCAATCATGACCATTTTGCAAAGCTTCTATACGTTTCTCTGAAATGTCAAAACCAATGACGCGATCAAACTTCTTTGCAAGCGCTACAGCGACGGGAAGTCCAACATACCCTAAACCCAAAACTGCTATTTTTTCTGACATTTACAAAGCCTTATTTAACAAATTGCATTTCAAAATGGTGATGCAATTTCGTCCTATGCATTACTATCATCTGCGCCTAGCATATAAGAGTTACAATTTGTTAAATGGGATAAATTTTACAATTACATATTATGTAAATTCAAAATTAATTATGCTTCGTTCTTTGAATTAAGCTTTATTCCAATTTCTTTGCGCAAAAATGATGAGCGCCATTATGATTATTTCTACGCCCATTGGTATGAAGCTCTGATTATCATAGCCATTCGCAAATACTGTAATGACACGGCCCAAAAATGCCGCACCTATTAACCAAAGTACAGGCCATAAATATTGCGGTGCGCGCAAGAATGAGGAATATAATAATAAAGCTGATGATACAGCAAAATAGCCAGCCATATCTGCTCTGACCGTTGCAAAGCCGCCTATGGTTGAGACATTCAAACCCACGCCTGCGGCTGCTTCTTGGGTGTTAAATAAGAACCCAAAAGCGATGAAAGCAAATAAGAGTCCAATGGCTATCAATAGGCCTCTACTTGTTAATATCATTATATTTTTCATTATATCTCTCCCTATTAAGAGTGGCCTAAGGGATAAGAATGGGAATGTCGAGTTTGGCTTTTGATAAATGCTAAGAGGTTAAACCAAAAATGCTAATATCATGAAGATTGCGGTGCCTATTGCGGTGGAGATGATTGTTTTCATGCGATAGGCTTTTGAGATGAAACCAATGAATAAACCACTCATCATTATCATGAATAATGCAATGCCAGCGACAATTTGATATTTCTTGAACAGTGTAGGGCCATGACCTTTGTGCAACTCCATCATAGAATAATGGAAATTTGGTTCGTTTAAGGTTGCGCTCCAGCTATCATCGTCTTGCTTAAATACTATATAATCGCGCGAAGTAGGACGGGTGGTTATGCTGCTGCCTCTATTTCTTAAATATTCAAATTTAAGATCTATATCATTATCCGATAATATTTTTTTAACATCATCATCCAGAGTAGGGCTGTCGGCATCAAGGGTAATTGGCGTATTAAGTTTTAACTCTGTTTCTTTTGTTTCTGGTTTAATATCAGAAACATATAAACCACCAGTAATTGCGACCAATATGAAAAAAGGGGCCAATAATGTAGCTGCAAATAGATGCAATAAGGTGATGGTGCTTCTGGCTTTGACTTGATTCATAATGCTGCTTTCAGGATAGTCATAGATTAGGTTTTTCATTAATGATAATTATTATCAATTGCAATTGTTATTTCTAATATATTGAGTAACAGATATACTAAGATTGCAATCAAATCTGTATATTTGTTGCGATAATATGGCTTAGCACTTAAGAGCATTTTATGAGTGTTTCAAAAAATTACGCCATAGTTGGTTGCGGTATGATGGGCAGAGAGCATATGCAAAATATTGCATTGGTTCAGGATGCTAATTTATGCGCTATCGTTGATCCTGATATAGATTCTATCAATGAAGCTAAGGCATTAGCAGCAGATTTGAAGCAAGATATTCAATGCTTTGATACGATTGATGCAATGTTTGATACATGCGCCATAGATGCTGTTATCATTGCTGCTCCCAATCATAAGCATTTTGATATTGTGCAATCCATTATGCAGCATGACGTTGCAATTTTGCTCGAAAAACCAATGTGCACTACGGTTGAAGATGCGAATATATTATTGCAAATAGCACATGATTACCGCCCGCTTTTATGGGTTGGTATGGAATATAGATATATGCCGCCAGTTGCGCGATTTATTGATCGGGTTCACGCCCTAGAAACTGGGCCTGTCAAAATGTTATCCATTAAAGAGCATCGTTTTCCGTTCCTAACCAAAGTTGGGGATTGGAACCGTTTTAACCGCAATACGGGCGGAACATTGGTCGAAAAATGCTGCCATTTCTTTGATTTGATGCGCTTTATAATCCAAAAAGAGCCAGTACGAATATATGCAAGCGGTGGGCAAGATGTAAATCATTTAGATGAAATATATGATGGTGAGCAATCTGATATATTAGATAATGCTTATGTGATAGTGGATTTTGAAGGGGGCACGCGCGCTATATTGGATTTGTGCATGTTCGCAGAAGGCTCTGAACAGCAAGAGGAAATTTATGCTCTAGGGGCTGAGGGTAAATTAGAAGTCAAAATTCCGGCCGCGACAGTCACTTGGTCACCAAGGGATAAAAGCGGTATAAAGATAGAGACAGTAGAAACTTCAAAAGATGCTCTGTTAGCAGGAGATCATCATGGAGCAACCTATTATCAATTAAAGGATTTTCATGCAGCTCTCGTGCAAGGCTTGCATCCTAAAGTTGGCGCCATAGATGGGCTGCGATCGGTACAAATGGGAGCTGCCGCGCATCAATCCATCGAAACAGGATTGCCCGTTCGATTAGAATTTTCGTGAGTATAAAGGATATAATATGGAGAATATGCCAGTAATTGGATTTGGCCTTTGGAAGGTTGCACCGCAAGACTGCCCCCAAATAATATTAGAAGCCATTCGTGCTGGCTATCGCCATTTTGATTGCGCTGCTGATTATGGCAATGAACAAGCTGTTGGAGCAGGAATAGCTAAGGCTATTTCAGATGGATTATGCACCAGAGAAGAATTGTGGATTACCTCTAAATTATGGAATACATTTCATGCCCCAGAACATGTTGAGCTAGCTTGTCAAAAAAGCTTGGATGATCTGGGTCTCGATTATTTCGATCTTTATTTAATTCATTTTCCAATAGCGCTGGAATATGTTCCAATAGAGACACGTTATCCGCCTGAATGGGTTAATGATCCTAGCAATCCATCTCTGTCACTGGCCAAAATACCTTTATATAAAACTTGGCAAGCAATGGAAGAATTGGCTGATAAGGGTCTAGCGCGGCAAATAGGTATTTGTAATTACAACAGCGGATTATTGCATGACCTTATGAATTATGCGCGCATTAAACCTGCTGTTTTGCAGATTGAATCGCATCCGTATCTGACACAAGAGAAATTGATAAAATTGGCCCATGCTTATGATATTAAGGTTACTGCTTTTTCTCCTTTGGGCGCGCTATCCTATTTTGAATTGGATATGGCTAAACAAGAAGAAAATCTGCTCAGCGCAAAGCCAGTAGTGGATGCTGCAAAAGCGCATGGCAAAAGCGCTGCGCAAATATTGCTGCGATGGGCAATACAGCGCGGAACTTCCATCATTCCAAAAAGTAGCAGTCCAAAGCGTATGCGCGAAAATTTAGATATTTTAGATTTTAGATTAAGCGATATTGAAATGCAGGATATTTCTGCCTTGAACCAAAATAAACGCTTCAATGATCCTGGCGTGTTTTGCGAAGCTGCTTTTGGATCTTTCCACCCGATATATGATTAAAGAGTATATAGTATGAACCAACCAATAGAATTTCCGCATGTCATAGAGGGTCGTGGCGCTTTACCAGATTATATTTTGGATAATAAAAAACTATTGGATGAGAAATTATCGCAATGTGGGGCGATAGTATTTCGCGGGTTTGATGTGGTTACGCCTCAAGATTTTGACGATGCGGTTGTCAGCTATGGCGAAGAGGGCTTTACCTATTCTGAGTCTTTATCCAATGCAGTTCGCGTCAATGTTACGCCGCGCGTATTTACCGCCAATGAAGCTCCGCCAGAAACCAGTATTTTTCTGCATCATGAAATGGCACAAACACCAATTTACCCATCAAAACTATTTTTCTTTTGTGAAATTGCACCAACCAAAGGCGGCGCTACACCTATTTGCCGTTCTGATATATTGTTAGAGGAATTAAAAAAGGTCGATGCGGATTTGGTCAAAAGATTTACCGAAAAAGGCGTCTCTTACACAAATATAATGCCGGCGCATGATGATTCCGGATCAGGGCAGGGACGCAGTTGGCGCAGCACTTTGGGGGCTGATACAAAGGAACAAGCAGAAGGGCGATTGGCAGAATTAGGCTATACATGGGAATGGATGGAGGATGAAAGCCTTCGCGCAAAAACACCGACATTGCCCGCCGTTAGAAAAATCTCTGATGGCCGCCCTGTATTTTTCAACCAATTAATAGCAGCTTTTCGCGGTTGGAAAGATAGCCGCAATGACCCATCAAAATCCATTGCTTTTGGTGATGGCACCCCAATTACCGATGAGGATATGGCGCAAGCCATAGCGATTTCGGATAAGATTACTTATGATTTGGCATGGCAAACAGGGGATGTGGCATTGATTGATAATTTCCTCGCAATGCATGGACGGCGTCCTTATTCGGGTAAACGCAGAGTATTGGCTTCATTGATTGCGTAAATGAGAGAAAAACCAATAGGATATGTTGGCCCCTACCAATGCGATTATTAACCCAATAAATATAGCGCTTACGCCCGCTTGCGATGCTATGCCGAGCGGCGAGAATGTTAGGTAAGTGGCTATAACGCATGAGAATAATGTGAGAGCCAAGGGTTTTGCAAATTTCCAAGGCGTCATATCAACAGGATTTATCTGCGTGAAAGTCCACGCTTGCGCGCGCGGTTTCCATCTTCCGATAGCCAGCATGATGGCAATTTCTATACCAAATAAAATGGCATATTGATGCAAGAAATGCAGAGTGATGACATCATCAAATACAAAGCGCAGCAACGCATATGCGGTGACATGGAATATGATAACAGTTTTGGCTGCAAGAGCAGGAACTCGGGTGGTGAATAGACCAATGATAACAATCACCACGGTTGGGATATTATAAAAACCAGTGAATATACGAATGACTTGCCACAAGCCATCCTCTGCAAAATAGAGCAATGGAGCAACGATAAAGGAAAATAGTGCGATAACTAAACTCGCAATTTTTGCTGTTTTGATTAACTTTGCATCATCCAATTTCTGCCCTTTATAAGGCGCATAAATATCAAGCGCGAATAGGGTTGCTGCACTATTGAGCAATGAGTTGAAAGAGCTGAAAACCGCGCCAAGCAAGACAGCAAGAAAGAAACCCGATAGATATAGCGGCATTACGTCACGGATTAGGCGAGGATAGGCTTGATCTATCGTTCCAAGCCCTGGGCCATAGAGATGGAAAGCAATGACGCCGGGGATCATCATCAAAAATGGTACTAATATTTTAAAGAAGCCAGAAAATAACACTCCTTTTTGGCCTTCTGCCAGAGATTTAGCCCCTAATGTGCGTTGGATGACATATTGGTTGGTGCACCAATAGAAAAGATTAGCAAATATCATACCTGTGAATAATGTACCAAAGGGGGTTGGGTCAGTGTCAGATCCAATTGCGTTTAATTTTTCTGGATGCTCGCTAATCAATTTGTTGAATCCAGTACCAAGATCGCCATCACCAAGCGCGATTAACCCCAAAATGGGCACCAATATACCGATTATTAGCAAGCCAATGCCGTTGATAGTATCGGATATGGCAACTGCTTTTAACCCACCGAAAATGGCGTAAAGAGAGCCAGTTGCGCCAATTGCTATGACCGTTACAAATAATGCGGGGAAATAATCTAATCCCGATATCGATTGAACATCGAATAATTCCATAACAGCAACGCTGCCTGAATATAATATAGATGGTATGGTGATTAATCCATATCCCAGCATGAATAATAGAACGGATAACCGGCGGACATCGGAATCAAATCTATCGTTCAAAAATTGTGGTAAAGTAGTAAAAGCGCCAGCCAAATAGCGCGGTAAAAATAAAAATGCCATCGCTATAGTCGCTATGGCCGCTGTAACTTCCCAACCCATGCTCGATAAATTATGACCATAAGCAGAGCCATTAAGACCGATTAGCTGTTCCGCCGATAGATTTGTAAGCAATAAGGAGCCAGCGATAAATACGCTCGTAAGGCCTCTACCAGCTAGGAAATATCCATCTTTATTATCAACATAACCGCGTGTTTTACGCCAGCTAATCCATGCTACTAATCCCATGAAAAAGATGCAGCTTAATATTGTAAAATATAGCGGATTATCCATAACGCTCTAACCTCTTATATCAGGCATAACGCGCTAAGCATTGAAAGCAATCATCTTTTCAATATAGATTTTATGGATGGGGCTATCATTATATGATTGTCAAAAATGGTGAGCCCTGCTGGGTTCGAACCAGCGACCTACTGATTAAAAGTCAGTTGCTCTACCTACTGAGCTAAGGGCCCTCACCAACAGTATGATCTTAGATTCGTACTGTTTTTTGCTTCGTGAGCCTCCCCTAAAGGCCAGTTATCAATCGGTCAAGCCGTTTTGCTCACCTATTTCGAAACAAAATTTGATTAATGGATAGATTTTGGAGTGGGTCACGCCATTTACCTGCAATTTGGGCCGCAGGATTAAGAACAAAGTCGCGTTTATGATAATGGGGATGGGGTATCGAAAGATAAGGTTTTGCGCTGCTCCATATTCCCTCTGACCATAATATAATATCAATATCCAGGCAGCGCGCGCTCCATTTTTGGCCACGCCTATGACCATAGCATGACTCTATTTTCTTTAACTCACTCAAAAGCTCATCGGGCAATAATGGAGACACAATGATAGCAGCACTATTGGCATAATTACGCAAAGAGGGGCCTATGGCCGGTGTTTCGATAATATTGCTATGATTAAAAACAGAAATATTCTCTTGTTCTATCGCTTCTAAGGCGGAGAATAATATATCACGTGGGCGGCCAAAAATATGATGCCGCCTGTTTGATCCTAGCGCAATAAGGTAGAGAAATTCTGTTTTTGCCATCTTATTGCTTTCCATTAAAGATATGCCATTTGCATTATGCTCTATTGAGAGATAGTTTCCTCTTATGCAAATTGAAATGCCATTAGAGAAAAGCGAACCACCGCGAAATTGCAAAAAATGCCCAAGATTGGTCGCGCTTCGCAAAGCCTGTGAAGCGGAATATCCTGATTGGTGGAATGCGCCTGTGCCCGCATGGGGCGATCCAAAAGCTTGGCTTGGTATTATTGGTCTTGCGCCGGGTAAGCATGGAGCCAATAGGACGGGCAGACCTTTTACGGGGGATTATGCTGGAGATTTACTCTATTCAACCTTAGATAAAATGAATTTTAGCAAAGGCACTTATGATAAACGAATTGACGATGGGCTTTCGCTAGATGGCGCTATCATATTAAATTGCGTGAAATGCTTGCCTCCGGAAAACAAACCGACACTAGAAGAAGCCAATAATTGCAGGATATATTTAACGCAGCAATTGGATCAATTGGACAATTTGAAAATATTCATTGCTCTAGGAAAAATAGCGCATGACAGTTTTATTCGGCATATGGGGGGCAAATTATCCCATTATAAATTTGCACATAATGCCCTGCATAAGCTGCCTGATAACAGAATATTAATTGATAGCTATCATTGTAGCCGATACAATACGCAAACAGGTAGATTGACTGAAGAAATGTTCTGTGAGGTGTTTGAACAAGCAATTGAGTTAAAATAGTTTTTATACAATATAGGGGGACGGTATATGAATCATTGTAAAAAATATTTTATGATACCGTTTACTATATTTTCAATTCTTTCGGTTTTTTACAGCATTGCCAATATAGGCGGTCAAACATTATCGCCATGGCTTGGTCCTCTATTGGTATCTACACCCTTCATATTATTCATGATCATACATATGAGCAAAACTATTGCTCGAACCTCTGATAAATTATGGCCCATCATAATTTTTTCAATCATTGGACTATTATTTTCTTTATATTTTATAGGGTCGCAGCAATTACCCTTCTTATTATCTGCGATAGGGTTATTTGGAAATCTGCTCTATATTTTTTGGTATAGCATGAATGATAGACCAGAGAATAAATTATTAGAAATAGGCAGTTTTTTGCCCAATTTCACATTAAAGACTGTTGAAGGCCATATATTGACCTCCAACTATATTAAAACTTCACCTGCATTAATATTAATCTATCGGGGGAATTGGTGTCCGCTTTGTATGAAGCAGATTGATGAAATTGCCAATATTTCAGAGCGATTAGAAAAAGCTGGTATAGCCATATATTTATTAGGCGCTCAATCTCTGGCCGACACCAATAAAATTGCGCTTAAATATAAAGATAAACCAATGCAATTTTTACATGATCCTGAATATAGAGCATTGATTGAATTAAATTTATTGCACATTGGAGGCAAGCCAAAGGGGATGGCGTGGGTCGATAATGACACAGCCTATCCTACCGTATTATTTACAGCCAAAGATGGTGAAATTTTATGGTCTGATCAAAGTCCTAATTATAGGATAAGACCAGAACCAAGCATATTTTTGGAACTTATCAATAGTTTTAAGCACAGAAAGAATGAGATGCTACAAGCTGTAGCTCATCCGTAAACGTCGCGCATCCAATTATTGGTAATTAATACAGGATCGCCAACGCGAGTATATTTGAATAAAGTGCGGGCAAATTCTAATGGAATGCCAACGCAGCCATGCGTTGCACTTACATCATCAACATCAGCACCATGGATAGCGACGCCTTTCCATGTAAGGCGCAAATTATAAGGCATTGGTGCATTATCATAGGTGCTTGAATAATGGTCGGCATCTTTTTCTAAGATCTTAAAAGTGCCAGTAGGCGTCTGCCAACGTTCCCATCCGCGTAAAATTTTGGCGCGCGCGATTTCATAACCGCCTTTATAAACATATAATTGTTCCGCCGTTAAATCGACGACTACGCGCACTTTACCGCGATTTGGGACGCCTTGTTCATCCCAGAAATAATCGCCGAAATCCAATGGAGCATCAATTTCTGCTACAGTATGCACATAGGGCGCGGCATATGCGCTTTGCGGCATAAAGGTCGAGGATGTAATTAGAGCAGCAGCGCATGTATATGCGGCTAATTTCTTAAATAAGGACATGACAGACTCCCATGATTAACGAATTAATAACCAAATATGCCATTGAAATTAGAATTAATCTAGCGTTAGATTCCTATTGCCCCATTGCGATACAGAGTTTTTAGAATAAATTACATTTCAAGCCGATTTATTGGTCTTGAATCAGCCTGTTATAGAGTTGTGGACGCCTATCGCGGAAAAAACCCATGCCTGCGCGGTGTTTTCGAACCAAATCTAAATCAAAATCTGCAACCAAAATGCCGCTTTCATCGGATCCATATTCAGCCACTAAATCACCCCATTCATTAGCAATAAAGCTGTGTCCGTAGAAATTTTGTTCGCCATGAACATTATGTTCAATACCGATACGGTTACTTGCAATGATGGGCATACAATTTGATACGGCATGGCCTTGCATAGCGCGCCGCCACATGCGGCTCGTATCTAATTCTTCATCATAAGGCTCGCTGCCAATAGCGGTTGGATAGAATAATAATTCTGCGCCTATTAAAGCCATTGCGCGGGCGCATTCAGGATACCATTGATCCCAACATATACCGACACCAATTTTGATACCGAAAACATCCCAAACTTTAAAACCGCTATTGCCAGGGCGAAAATAAAATTTCTCTTCATAGCCAGGGCCATCGGGTATATGACTTTTGCGGTAAACACCCATGACATCGCCATCTGAATTAATCATCGCCATACTATTGTAATAATGGTGACCATCGCGTTCAAAAAAACTGGTTGGAATGGCGATATTAAGGCGCTTTGCTAGTTTCGCCATGGCCCTAACGGAGGGATGTTCATTTGTCGGTTGAGCGAGGGCGAATAAGGCTTCATCTTCAACGCTGCAAAAATAGGGAGAAGAAAATAATTCGGGCGGCAATATTATTTGCGCACCTTGTTCAGCAGCTTTTACAATAAAATCGCTTACCGCGTCGATATTGGTCTTTTCATCGCTATTCAGCGCCAATTGAAGAGCTGCGACAGAGATATTCATTACAGATCAAGATGCTTTTAATTTAAACAATATGGTCATGCGATTGCTCTCGCCAATGGCTTCAAACTTTGATTTATCTTCATCATCGGAACCAAGCGATGGCGGTAATGTCCATACTCCCCCTAGATAATCCGCAGTATCTTTGGGGTTTTCATTGATGCCAGATTCCGCAGCAACTTCAAAACCTTGACTATCCATAAATGCAATTAAATCATCACGCTTTAGATATCCCGCATTGCCATCCACATATTCCTCTGGAGCATCGTCTTTTGCGCGGTGCTGAACTATACCAATCATTCCATCAGGCTTTAAGGTCGCTTTTAAAGCTGAAATTTCTTGCGTATCGATACCCCAACGCTTGAGATTATGCATCATACGAATGATGAATATCCGATCGACTGTGCCATTCAGACTTTCTGGGATCGTATCATAAGTATATAGAGGCAATTTCTCAGCCTCTATGCCAAGGCTCTCGCTTTGATCGCTAGAGAAGCTCTTATATCCTGCGCTGATACGCTCTACAAAATCTTCGCCAATAGCGATTGCAGCTTGGGGCGGGAAACTAACGGCTGTATATTGACCTTTTTCGGCTACATAGGGCGCTAATATACGCGTATACCATCCGCCGCCAGGGGCATATTCAATGATGTTATGCTCAGGAGACACATCAAATGTTTCTAATGTCTCTTTGGGATTACGAAATATATCGCGCGCTTTATCGTCACTACGAATATCTGCGGCTAAGACTTTGTCCATGACCGCCGCATCAAAAGAGGAGTTAAGCACTGTGTTATCTTCACTATTAGTATTAGCTTTCTCGCCATCGGTGCAAGAAAATAATGCCGCGCTGAGGCATAGTGCCGCAGCAAATTTAGAGAAATGACGCATATCTTAACCCCTCCCAATATATGGTCTTATTTTGCCTTGCGGAACAATAATGTCATACGGTCGCTCTCGCCAATAGCTTCATATTTAGCTTTATTGGCTTCATAAGTAGCTTCATCATCCGCTTCTAAGCGTGCAACAACAGGAGGCAATCTCCAAACACCAATATCATAATCTTTGGTGTCTTTTGGGTTTGCATTAATTTCGGAAGAGCTCACCAATTCGAAACCATTGAGTTCAAATAGAGCTACAACATGCGCTTGTTTCAGATAACCGCGAGAACCATTTGAGATTTCATAGCTAGCATCGGCATCAGCACGGTGCTGCACAACCCCAAGAAGACCATCATCTGCAAGCATATTGCGTAATGCTTTAATTTCAGTGTCCGAACGATCTCCGTTAAGCATGCCGTGCATAGAACGGAATACTAAGATACGATCAACTTTACCGACCATATCTTCAGGTGTTTCATCACTCTCAAATGCAGTGACTTTTTCTGCATCAACGCCAGTTAATTCCGCAGCAGATGCTGGGAAACGCTCAGGCCAAGATTTTGTTCGTGCTTCTTGGGCACGATCACGAAATGTGCGGCCTTGGCTATCAGCATTAACAGCCAAATATTTGCCGTTTTCTGCAACATAAGGCAATAATATGCGGGTGTACCAACCGCCGCCAGGTCCATATTCTACAATGGTATGCTCTGGCTTCACTTGGAAAAAGTTTAATGTTGCCTCTGGATTGCGATATTTATCGCGCAACACTGTATCGCCTCTTACATCTGATGATAGAGCAGCCGTAAGTTCCGCATTTGTTGATTGTGCGATTGCTGCGGTGGAAAGAGATGCACCGATTGCGAATATAGCAACCATTGATGTTTTAAAGTTCATGATATTCTCCATATTAATGATAGTGTTGAATTAAAGCTGTAATTTTCATAAATTGTGGGAGCGTATCTGGGCGCGGATATAAATCAATCATAGGAACTGATTTGCCATTGCCTTGTACGATACGGACATGCATTCTTCTTAAACGCCTAGGCTCACTCACGCCACAACTATGTGCTATCACCTCTACCTCATGTCTTAAACTCATACAGTAGTTAGCAACTTTCACTTTTTTGTCAGCGGGATCAAGGCCTTTTTGCAATCTCTCATTATGTGTCGTAATTCCAGTAGGACAGGTATTTTTATTACATTTTAATGCCTGAATGCAGCCCAATGAGAACATGAAGCCGCGCGCGGAATTTATAAAGTCTGCTCCTGCGCATAATGCCCATGCAACTTCGGACGGAGTAATTCGTTTTCCGGATGCAATTATTTTGATACGGTCACGCAGATTATATTGATGCAAAATATCGGATAACATAGGCAAGCTCTCTTTGAGGGTAAGCCCCACATTATCCATTAATGGCATAGGGGCTGCGCCTGTTCCGCCATCTCCGCTATCAAGCGCAAAGAAATCAGGCGCGCTCTCTATACCGCGTTCATGAATTTTTTCGCAAAATTGCTCCAACCAACCATAAGCCCCCACCACAGCTTTAATTCCTGTGGGTTTGCCAGTGATTTTGCGAACATGCGCGATAAAATCTAATAGCTCATCTATACTGTTGATTTCTGGATGGCGATTGGGCGAAATAGAGTCTTCACCCTCTGTTATACCCCTTGTTTCCGCTATAATCTTAGTAACTTTTGCACCGGGTAATATGCCGCCTTTGCCCGGTTTCGCACCTTGGCTAAGCTTAATTTCGAACATTTTGACTTCATCATTATCGGCGACACTTTTTAACTTCTCATCATTAAGCGAGCCATCATCATTACGGATGCCATATTTCGCAGTGCCGATCTGAAACACAATATCGCAACCGCCTTCTAAATGATATTTAGAGAGCGCTCCTTCGCCCGTATTGAGCCAACATCCAGCCATTTTTGCGCCATGGCTAAGAGCACGAATAGCGGGTACAGATAGAGCGCCGAAACTCATGCCCGATATGTTGAAAAACGAGGGAGCAGTATAGGGTTTTTCACAATAGGGACCAATCAGCATAGGCTGTGTTTTGGCAGCATCTGTCTCTAATGTAGGGAAGGGGCAATTCACAAATATGGGCGTGCCAATGGGCTCTAAATTCTTGGTCGATCCAAAGGCCACAGTATTATCATGCCCTTTAGAGGCTTCTGCAACCCATTCACGCTCCGCTCGGTTAAAAGGCATTTCTTCGCGGTCCATAGCAAAGAAATATTGCCTGAAAAACTCACCTAATCCGCTCAAAATAGAGCGAAATCTGCCGATAACAGGGTAATTACGGCGCACAGCATCTTGGGTCTGCGTGATGTCTATGATGAAGAGAATGACGATAGCGGCGAGACCTAAGCCTATGAAGAATATAAGCAAATATGTTAATGTACTTAAAATTCCGATAATATCTGAATACATGAAAGACCCCTAAATAATCTTATTCAATTGCTGCTATATGCTGGCTTGAGCAATGAAAGCTGCCTCCACCCGACAATAATGCTTTCGAAATTAACCCTATAACCTGTTTGGTTGGGAATAAAGCTGAAATAGTTTTAATCGCATCTTTGTCACTATGAACATCATATTGCGGCACGATGATTATATCATTCGCTATAACAAAATTCATATAGCTAGCAGGGACTATTTCATCATCGATTGAATAGGATCCCACTGAAATTATGCGGCTTACTTCATAGCCTGCGTCTATCGCTTTAGCAGCAGCCTTCTCAAATATCTGAGCATTAGGGTCATGGCTATCTTGTGATTCAGGGATTAAAATATGCTTTGGGCCAATGAAGCGTGCTAAATTATCGATATGACCATCGGTATGATCACCCATAAGGCCGTCTTCTAGCCATAATATATTGCGCAAGGCCAATTGCTCTCGCAGATTGGTTTCAATTTCACTTATGCTCATATTAGGGTTGCGATTAGGATGAAGCAGGCATTGTTTCGTTGTAACGGCATTTCCAATACCATCTACATCAATAGCACCACCCTCGAAAACCATGGGATTGTGCATTATCTCTATATTTTGATGATTTGCTATATTTTCGGCAACTTTTTGATCGCCTTCCATCAAAAATTTATGGCCCCAACCATTAAATGCAAATGATATGGCGCGCCTCTCACCATCATGGATGACCGTAATAGGGCCTGTATCGCGCAGCCAAATATCACCATAGGGCATGATGACATATTCTAAAGAGGCTTTATTATCTAAAGAAGGATCAATTAAACTGCTGGCCAATAATTCCAAAGGCTTATTGCGGCAGAGCAGATATGTTTTTTGCCCATGATTGGCTAATGCAATGATAAAATTTGCTATTTCTTGTTGCGCTGCTGATAATTGGTCGTGCCATTCATCATCATCAAAAGGAAAGGCGGTCCATAGGGACTGCTGTTTTTCCCACTCCGCTGGGAATCGAAAATCAAGCATCTCTATGAACCGCCAATATATCTATGGTTATGAATTATTTACGGCTTTCGTCGCGCGCTTCCTTAAATTCATCACCTTCGTTCCAATTGGGCCAATCTTCGCTCATGGCTAGCATGCGGCCAACGCGATAATATAGGCGCAAATCATTCATGACGCCTGACCAATCCCAATTTTCATCATATTCATCTTTTGGTCCATGATAACGGTTTTTGGTATAATCTTCAGAAACTTTCGCTCCTGCTTCTCTGCCGCCATTCACCAGATCTTCACCGCCCTCAAAATAGAGCATGGGTACGCCTAATTTGGCAAAGCTGAAATGATCCGAACGATAGTAAAACCCTTTTTCAGGTGTCGGTTCAGCCTCTGGAGTGCGATCTTCTAATTTAGCCGCTGCATCAAGATATATATCAAGCTGTGATTTGCCTTTACCAATCACCGTGAGGTTTTTGGCTGGGCCAGCCATAGAGAATGCATCCATATTAACACCGCCAACGGTTTGAGAAAGCGGATAAATGGGGTTTTCTGCATAATATTTTGATCCGAGCAATCCAGATTCTTCAGCAGTCACAGCCAAAAATATGATGCTGCGATCGGGAGCGCCTGCTTTACTATGCGCTTCGGCAAGTGCCACAAGTGCTGCTGTTCCTGTCGCATTATCAACGGCTCCATTACAGATGTTATCGCCATCTGGAGCTG
Source organism: uncultured Sphingorhabdus sp. (assembly GCA_947492905.1). Taxonomy (GTDB): domain Bacteria; phylum Pseudomonadota; class Alphaproteobacteria; order Sphingomonadales; family Sphingomonadaceae; genus Sphingorhabdus_B. The sequence continues at coordinate 1,709,119 of CANLOL010000001.1, forward strand.
GCTTACAAATGCCCAAATGATCCCAATGTCCTGTATATAATATATATTCGTCGGGACGTTTTGCGCCTTTTAATACGCCAACAACATTTTTGCTTTGTAATGACCCAAATTCATTAGAGAAATTAAGCGATGCTGTGGTGCTGAGCGGAACAGCTTTAAAGCCTTTTTGTTTCGCTGCTGTCATGAGCTCGTCCATATCTTGACCAGATGCGGCAAGAATTTCACGTGCTTTTTCCTTTTGTATCCAGCCATTTGCTTTTGTTTGGTCAGCGGCTCCATTGGATGTTTGTGCGTAAAATTGTGGGCCGCTCCAGCTGGATTCAACCACACCCCAACCATATGCTGCTGGCGCTTCATCATGAATTATGATCGCAGCGGCTGCACCTTGGCGTGCGGCTTCTTCATATTTATAGGTCCAACGTCCATAATAGGTCATGGCGCGGCCGCCAAATTCACCTTCTAAAGACTCCGTTCCAAAATCAGGATCATTGACTAAGATGACAACAGTTTTGCCCTTTACATCAATACCTTCATAATCATTCCATTCGCGCTCTGGTGCATTGATACCATAACCAACAAAGACCATTTCGCTATCCGCAATGTCAATTTTATCTTGCTCTTGATAGGTTACGGCAACAAAATCACTACCCGGTGTTAATGAGATTGTCTCACCCGTTTCGCTCTTAATGTCCAAATTGCTCTGGTCTTTGGCGTTAATCTCTACCAGAGGCACATCTTGAAACCAGCTCTCACCATTGCCCGGCGACAATCCAGCAGCTTCAAAACGGCTCACTAATAATTCTAATGTTTTTTCTTCGCCAATCGTACCTGGGGCACGTCCCGCAAAATCATCTGATGATAATGATTTAGTGATATCTTTCATTGTAGTTTCAGAGATTTCAGGAACTTCAACCTCTGGCAAATTTGCTGCATCAATTGTGCTTTCCTCTGATGGATTGCAAGCTGCAAGCATTGCCGAAACTATAGCTATGCTGGTGAACTGTTTAAATTTCATGTCTAATTTACACCCTTATTTTGGTTTCACATGTACCCTTTATTCATGGCAGAGGGAATGCATATAAGCAAGCCTTGTGATGAAGCTATAAGGCCGAAATTAGACGTTATTCATGCACTTTTTATAATGTGAATTTCTAGTGTGTGATTTTTTTATAGCAAAAAAAAAGGCGGCTCATAATGGCCGCCTTTAATATTATAGGTTTGTCTTTATTAGCGAGAATAAAATTCGACCACCAAATTGGGTTCCATTTTCACAGGATAAGGAACTTCATCCAATGTTGGTACGCGGCTGAATACAGCTTTTGAATTGCCGTCAACGCTAACATATTCTGGTACTTCACGCTCAGGAAGGCTTTGAGCTTCGATGACAAGCGCCATTTGCTGGGCTTTATCAGATAATGAAATCTCTTCGCCAACGTTAATACGGCGTGATGCAATATTACATTTTGTACCATTTACGCGCACATGACCATGGCTAACCAATTGGCGTGCAGCGAAAATTGTAGGTGCAAATTTTGCGCGATATACAATCATATCCAAACGGCGCTCTAATAGACCGATTAGGTTTTGGCTTGTATCGCCTTTAATCTTTGTTGCTTCTGTATAGCAGCGCTTAAACTGCTTCTCGGTTACGTCGCCATAATAGCCTTTGAGCTTTTGCTTAGCGCGAAGCTGAGTACCATAATCTGATAGCTTGCCTTTGCGGCGCTGACCATGCTGACCAGGACCATAATCACGGCGGTTTACTGGTGATTTGGGACGACCCCAAATATTTTCGCCCATACGTCGGTCTAATTTATACTTTGATGCGGTACGTTTTGTCATGTTCAAAACTCCAATTTGCTGTTTAATTTTAAGTTTCCGGAATCGCACCATCAAATTATTAAATTTGATGCGGCTAGCGCTTCACCGGAGTGCGCAGCCAATTACGAAGCGTCTCCATTAGCCGCTCCATAGTATAAGTCAAGATAATTTGCGAAGCCTGTTGGATTATACACTCGACATCGCGCAAATTAGCGATTATCGAGCGCAAATGACTGATGATAATACCCCTAATATAAAAGCACCGCCGCATTGTGAAACCATGATTGAAGTGCGCCAAGGCGTTGATGAGGTGGATCGTCAATTGGTGGAATTGCTAGCGCTACGTTTTGGCTATATGGATGCTGCGGCGCGGATAAAGGCGCATAAGTCTGATGTGCGTGATGAAGAAAGAAAAGCGCAAGTCATTCATAATGCAGCAGATTTAGCCGATAAATATGGATTGCCCCGCGCTATCATTGCGCAATTATGGGATGATTTAGTAGAGGCTTCTATTGCTCATGAAGATAAAAAATGGGACGATTTGCGCAGTTAAATTTGCTAGATTATTATCTGAGCATTCATCATTCATCTTGTAGCTTTTTGTCGTCCTTTTGTGACAAATTGTCGCGCGGATGTGCTTCTTTGTCTAATGTATGAATGACGCCGCGCAATGTGCGTATCTCTAGCTCATTCCAAGCAGGCTTTGTTAATATATTACGCAATGTTCTTTGCGTTGCTCCGGTACGTTCGGCAGGATAAAAATAACCCTTCTTATCCAAAGCAGCATATAATTGCGCAATCATACCATCCAATTCATTTTGCGGAGCAGGGGGCAATATATCAGTTTTTGATGGTATCGCTAAATCTTGTGATTTCGACCATTCATAAGCGCATAAAATGACAGCCTGCGCCAAATTGAGCGATCCAAATTCTGGATTAATCGGAACGGTGATGATGGATTTTGCCACCGTCACATCATCGCTCTCTAATCCTGATCGTTCTGGCCCAAATAATATTGCGCTGCGCCCTTGGCTTTCTTGAATCTCTTGCGCTGCTTGCGCTGGCGTAACAACGGGCTTTGTCACGCCTCGTTTGCGCACTGTGGTAGCATAAATATGATGGCAATCGGCAACAGCACTTGCCAGATCATCATAAACTTTCGCTTTTTCGAGCACAATATCGGCCCCTGCGGCTGATGGCCCTGCGCTTGGGTTTGGCCAACCATCGCGCGGCTCTACTATGCGCAATTCGGTAAGGCCAAAGTTGAGCATAGCGCGCGCAACTTTGCCAATATTCTCGCCCAATTGCGGGCGGACCAATATTATGATGGGTTTATCCATAAGGCTATTGGTCTTTAGCAGCATCTTGGACGCTGCCTGCAAAATCTTCGAAATCGCTGGCTTCGGTAAAATCTTTATAGACGGAAGCAAAGCGAATATAGGCCACTGTATCAAGCTGTTTCAGGCCATCCATAACCAATTCACCAATGCGTTTTGATGGTATTTCATTTTCGCCGCTGGTTTCCAATTGACGCTGAATACCCGATACCAATTGTTCGATGCGTTCATTATCAATAGAGCGTTTTTGACAAGCCAGAGAAATACTGCGCTCTAATTTGCCGCGATCAAAAGCCTCGCGCTTATCGCCGCTCTTGGAAATTGTAATCTCGCGCAATTGAATGCGCTCAAATGTCGTGAAACGCGCAGCACAGCTTTCGCACTGGCGCCGACGCCTTATGGTAGCCCCATCTTCGGTGGGTCTGCTGTCTTTAACTTGGCTGTCTTCATTCGCGCAAAAAGGGCATCGCATATGTTATTTTTTTTCTTTTTCTTTGTTCTTTTGAATATGGCGATAGGCTACTATTCCCGCACCGACGGCTGCGCCGGTTAAAATACCAATTGGCGCAACAACGCTTGCTACAGCACCAATGGCCGCACCGCCAGCTACTTTTTTAGCACTGTCTTTATCAGCCAAATGCTTGCCGCTTTGATACGTGTCTTTAGCAGCACCGACAAATTCAGTGGCCGCTTCGCCAACATAATGTTTTGCCTGAGAGGTAAAGCTCTCGGCTGCACGTTGTTCAGCGGTTTTTTCGCCGCATTGCGGGCAGAATTTAACGCCTTCGCTGATTTCAGTGTCACATATGTTGCAATATTCTGTCATAAAATACCCTTTCAAGCTGTATTATGAGTATAATACGGTAAAAAGTCAATCTCTTATTATAAAACCCATTCCTAGCTAGTATCATTATCATTGCTGAAATGTCGATACGCACCAGTGCCGATGCCAGCGGCCAAACCAGCCGCCAACCCAATGAATGAAATTCCAACAATCGCTGTTGTTGCCGCGCCCGTGATAATCAGCTTTCCAACATCGCTGCCCGTTATCATATCGCCGCTATCGATCATCTCTTCAGCGGCTTTGTTGATATAATGCTCGGCTTGATCGGTAAAATCTGCTTCTTCTATAGATCCGTTGAGAAAATCACCGCAGTTGGAGCAAAATTTGTCACAATCTGGAACAGACTCTTTGCAAGCGCTGCATTGTATGAAGATATTATCGGTCATCTCTATCAATATAGTGCATATTGATAGAAATTACCATATTTGCAGAAAAGTGCGCTTATCCGCTTATAATTCAGGATAGATAGGGAAGCGATCGCACAATGCTTCGACCCGTTTTTTAACGTCAGCCTCAACAGCAGGATCGCCATTTTCACCTTTTTCGCGCAATCCATCCAAAACATCGGCAATCATGTCGGCGATTTCTTCAAATTCAGCAACGCCAAAACCGCGCGTTGTGCCAGCAGGAGAGCCCACTCTGATACCGCTAGTTTTGGTTGGGGGTAGTGGATCAAAAGGAATGCCATTTTTATTACAGGTAATGCTTGCGCGCTCTAAGGCTTCATCAGCATCGCGTCCTGTTACCCCCAATGGGGTGAGGTCGATTAACGCCAAATGCGTATCAGTGCCGCCCGCAACCACATCAGCACCGCGTTCTTTCAGGCGATTGGCAAGGGCCTGTGCATTGGCAACAACGGCTTTGCTATAATCCTTAAATTCAGGGCGTAATGCTTCGCCAAAGGCTACGGCTTTTGCTGCGATGACATGCATCAATGGACCGCCTTGAAGGCCGGGAAATACGGCTGAATTGAATTTTTTGCCCAAGACTTCGTCATTGGATAATATCATACCGCCGCGTGGGCCGCGCAATGTCTTGTGCGTAGTTGTGGTGACAACATGGGCATGGGGCAAGGGCGATGGATGAATGCCAGCGGCAACCAATCCAGCGAAATGCGCCATATCCACATGCAGATAAGCGCCAACCATATCGGCAATTTCGCGGAAACGTTTGAAATCAATGACGCGCGGATAGGCGCTGCCACCAGCGAAAATAAGCGACGGTTTATGTTCTTTTGCAAGCCGTTCTACTTCGTCATAATCAATCAAATGATCTTCTTGGCGCACACCATATTGCACCGCATTAAACCATTTGCCCGACATAGCAGGTTTCGCACCGTGGGTAAGATGTCCGCCTGCATCTAGGCTCATGCCCAAAATCGTCTCGCCCGGTTTCACTAGCGCTAGCAATACTGCGCCATTGGCTTGTGCTCCGCTATGTGGTTGGACATTGATATATTTACAATCAAACAATTGTTTAGCGCGCTCAATTGCTAATGTTTCTACCCCATCAGAAGGCGCACATCCTTGGTAATAGCGTTTGCCGGGATAGCCTTCTGCATATTTATTGGTAAAGACGCTGCCTTGCGCTTCTAGGACGGCTTTAGAAACAATATTCTCTGACGCAATCAGCTCAATTTGCTTTTTCTCACGTTTAATCTCTTCCCCAAGGTGCTTGGCGACATCAGGATCAGATTGATTGAGGGATTGAGAGAAAAAATTGCTCATATTATGTCCTTATCTTAGCAGATATTATGCAGGGTTGGATAATTTATCGACGCGGCGCTTGTGACGATCACCGCCAAATTCTGTGTTTAAAAATTGTGTGATGCAATCTTTGGCTGTTTCTATTCCTATAATGCGCGCGCCCATTGCAATGACATTAGCATCATTATGTTCGCGGCACAATTTGGCAGAGAGACTCTCTGATACTAAGGCGCATCGGCAAGCGGGGTTACGATTAACCGCCATAGATATGCCAATGCCCGATCCGCACAATGCTATGCCGCGCTGTGCATCGCCGCTTGCAATGCTATTTGCCAATTTATAACCATAGTCGGGGTAATCAACGCTCTCGCTCCCTTGGGGTCCAAGGTCCATGACGTCATAGCCATTACCGCTCAGCCAATCGACTAAGATAGATTTCATGTCGGTCGCTGCATGATCCGAAGCAATAGCAATGCGCATAGGAAACCTCTTATATGATTAGCGATAGTGATTCGCGGCAGTGATTCTTAGTGTCTGCTATCTATGCGAGTGGTGTCAAAAGGCCAAGTTAAAAGCCGAGTTTTCCACAAAAAACTCTACACATTTAACAGCCAATGTTATAGGTGCGCTTTATGATTAATATCGTTCTTACCATCATGATGTTCGCAGCCTTTATTTTGTTTTGGGCCGCGTGGAAAATGCGCGGCGCAACAGAGCTACGTTTTAAGATGCTATTGATGATCGTCGCAGGGCTTGTGATTATCGCCAATGTGGTGATTTGGACACTGCCAACGAAGAGCGGAAAAACGCTGGCCGATGATGAGATCGAACGGGCGGGGTGATGTTAATTTATTTTGACTTATATCCAACAGGTTTGGATGCGCTGATATTTCCGACGAAATAATAGCCATCAAAGCTAGGGTTATATGCTTCATCATCTTTTGACCATAATGCCATGCGCGGCGTGCCGCCGATATTTTGGGCATTAGTTTTTGTATCACTTTCCTTACAAATAATATCCTCAATTTTTATATCATCATGATTCTCATCGTGGTTAAAATTTTTGAGAAAACATCCCCAATTAGTGCCGCCTGAATGATGTAAATATAGTGATATTACTCTCTCCGTTTCGGATAACTTCATTGCCATTGGGCTAAAATTACCTGATCCCCAATTCTCGCTTGTTTTTTGAGCGTGTAAACTGCCAACTAATATGACAACATGATCATAATGATCTTTTTGGGCTGCATTGCGAATATTCTCAGCTTGTGCGGCTTCATGCGGCCCTTGGCCTTTCAAATGCTTAAACTTCTCTCTTTGCTCGTCATTTTTTGCACCGTTAAAAGCGGTAATATCAATATTATGACCGTGTGATTTCAGAGTATGTAGCCTTTTCAAACAGGCTAACATAGCTCGGCTTGCAACGCCGTCTTCCCGATCTTTCCAATCACTTATGCTATCTGACATTACATCTATAAAATCATCTTCACTCGCTTCCCAGACTTTCCGAAACAATGCATCATCTTGAGAATTAAATTCTATTGCAATTAGAACGCTATTCCCCGTTTCATCGCCATTGGGTTTACTGATCGCACAGACATATTCGGTGAAGGCTTCTGGTGATTGCTCTGTTCCGTGTGATTCACCAAATATAAGGAAGCCATTTTCAGATTTGTCTCTAATCGCTTCCCACCCTTGCAAGGGACTACAATCATTGCTTTGAGCAATTGCAGGAGCTTGAGGCGCTAATAACGCTGTCAAAAATAATGTGGACGCAATAATATATTTGAGCATTTGATAATGCTAACAATATTATTTGATATTACAAAATTTATTTAATCGGTGAATTGGGATCAAGGCGCATGTTGAGATAATTATCGACGCTGCCCATCATGAGCTCCATTTCATTTTCATAAAAATGGTTCGCGCGCGGGATTTCGTCATGATGCACGGTGATATGTTTTTGCGTGCGGAGTTTATCGACCAATTTTTGTACGCTATTGGGTGTTACAATCTCATCATTCACGCCTTGGATGATGATGCCTGATGAAGGGCAGGGCGCTAGGAAGCTGAAATCATACATATTGGCTGGTGGTGATACAGATATAAAACCGCGAATCTCTGGACGGCGCATCAGCAATTGCATGCCTATCCATGCGCCAAAGCTAAAGCCTGCGATCCATGTGGTTTGCGCTTCTGGGTGGATGCTTTGCACCCAATCAAGGGCGGCGGCTGCATCGGATAATTCACCGATACCATTATCAAATTCGCCCTGAGAGCGGCCTACACCGCGAAAATTAAAGCGCAATGTAGCAAATCCGCGATCCACAAATGTTTTATACATAGCTTGGGTGATGCGATCATTCATTGTGCCGCCGGCTTTGGGATGCGGATGCAATATCATCGCAACGGGAGCACGGGGTTTTGGCGGAGGGCTAAAACGTCCTTCTAAGCGACCTTCGGGACCGGGGAGTATGACTGCAGGCATAATGGTTTCATTTCTTAGTGATGATGCAGCGCCAATATAATATTGAAACGGCATAATGGATGAACAGCCTATATAGAAAGTTACAGGCATTTCGCAACAAAAGGATTATGACTCTGTACAAATTCACAATAAATCGCCAATAAATCTGCTTATGAACCAAGACTTGACCTGCGCAACTGGCCTCTATCTCGATCATGCAGCGACGACGCCTATCATTGCGCCCGCGCGAGATGCTATGGCGGCTGAGGCTCTGATATGGGCTAATCCATCGTCACCGCATAAGGAAGGGCGCGCGAGCAAAGCCCGCCTAGAGAAATATCGGCGCAGCATATTGGATATATTGGGCTGGGATGGGCATATATTATTCACCAGCGGGGCAAGCGAAGCCATTGCTATGGTCATGCGTGGACATGAAGGCGCACTATTAGTGGGTGCCAGCGAGCATGAAGCAGTATTGGCAAGCAGCGGCGTGCGAACCAAGGACGAAAGCCATCAAAATGCTACCATCCTGCCATTGTCGCATGACGGCACTATCGACCAAAATGCGCTGAAGGACATTATCAGTGATAGCGAAAAGCCATTATGCGCTATCCAATCGGTCAATAATGAAACGGGCGTCATTCAACCTATGGAAGCATTGCGCGATAATATTAAAGCGCATGACGCCATATTATTTGCCGATTGCTCGCAAAGCGCAGGGAAATTGCCGCTGCCAGATGCTGATATGATAGCAATCTCGGCGCATAAATTTGGCGGGCCGCCCGGTATGGGGGCATTATTGATAAAGGATCTATCCTTATTGACGCCAACAGGGGGCCAAGAACAAGGCTATCGGCGCGGGACAGAGAATGGCCCCTATGTTGCGGCCATGGCGGCGGCTCTGTCGCATGGCTATGATTGGATGGAGAAGGCAAAAGAGCTGCGCAGCTATTTGGATGACGCCATCATAAGCATGGGCGGTGATATTATCGCCAAAGAGAGCAAGCGCATAGATACAATCGCAAGCTACCGTATGCCCGGTGTTGCTGCATCGGCGCAACTCATTGCTTTTGACATGAAGGGCATAGCCGTTTCCGCAGGGAGTGCCTGTTCCTCGGGTACGCTCAAAACCAGCCATGTATTAGAAGCTATGGGCTATGCGCATCCGCAAGAGGTTATCCGGGTGAGCTTTGGTCCAGAAACAGATAAAGAGGATATTGATAATTTCATCACCGCATGGCGCGATTTTTATGAGCAACGCCGATGAAGGATATTTATCTGGATTATCAAGCGACTACCCCCATGGCGCCAGAGGTTCAAGAGGCCATGCTTTCCCAATGCTATGCCAATCCGCATAGCGCCCATAAAATGGGGCGCAAGACCGCTGCCGCTATCGAAGTGGCGAGAGAGCAAATCAATGCCTTAATGCCCGATGGCGATATAGTCTTTACTAGCGGCGCTACTGAGGCGCTTAATCTCGCTATATTGGGGGCGCTGCCCAATATTGATAAAGAGCGCAACAAGATCATAGTTTTGCCCAGCGAGCATGCTGCGGTTTTGGATGTGTGCGAACATATCGATAGATATGGAATTATAGCCGATGGAGTGCATAGGCGTTGTGAAATACAGCAAGCATCATTAAAGCCCAATGGCTTGGTTGATATGCAAAATCTATCAGAGCAGATTGATGAACAATGCGCTATGGTCATTGCGATGCAGGTTAATAATGAAATTGGCGTCATTCAACCGATAGAAGCAATAGCGGATATAGCGCATGCCCATGGTGCATTAATGTTATGCGATATGGTACAGGGGTATGGGCGCATTGATATTGCCCCTAATATAGATATGGCGGCATTATCTGCGCATAAAATATATGGGCCAAAGGGAATAGGGGCTTTATGGATGCGCAAAGATTTACGTATAAACAGCATTTCGCACGGCGGCGGACAAGAGAGAGGCTTGCGTTCTGGTACTTTATCCCCAAGCTTATGCACAGGCTTTGGTATGGCTGCGCATCTTATGCAAAAACACCATAGTGCGGATATACAGCATATCAGGGTTATTAGGGATGCAATAGAGCTGATCATTGCCGATTGGACTATCAATGGCGATAGTGAGCGGCGTTATGAAGGCAATCTCAATATGCGTATGGATGGATTAGATGTCGCAAGGCTGATGTCTGATTTACGCCATATATCATTTTCGGCTGGTAGCGCCTGTGCCAGCGGTTCGGGGCGCACAAGCCATGTTCTAAGAGCGATAAATTTATCCGATGCGCAAGCAAAAAACACTATCCGTTTAGGCTTTGGACGTTATAGCGATAGTGAAGAGATTATAGAGGCCGTTAAGGCCATTGATCGTGCAGCAAAGGCACAAATAAGTGAGATGTTATAATGAAGATTAAATTCATTGCTTCCGATGAAAAAACTGAAACAGTGGTAGAGGCAGAGGAAGGGCAATCTTTGCTCTCGCTGGGTCAAATTAACAATCAACCCCTAGAGGGAACATGCGAGGGGCAAATGGCGTGTTCAACGTGCCATGTTATCATTGGCCGTGATTGGTTTGATAAATTACCGCCTGCAAGCGATATGGAAGAAGATATGCTTGATATGGCAGCATCGCCCAAACGCACAAGCCGGCTGGCGTGTCAAATAGAGCTTAGCAAAGAATTAGACGGTATGACCGTTTATATGCCGCGTGAAGTGCGCAATATGGAAGGCATATAAAGATATTGCGCCCTTGGATGCGCTTTCATCTTTAACTTTGCGAAATAGCCCCTATATAGGTCCTGCTAGCTTCGGTTAGCTATGGCAATAAAATACACTGTGTAATAGACACAGCGGACCCGGGGGCAGTACCCGGCGGCTCCACCATAAATATGCAGCAATGTATATTTCTGAAGGGGCCGAACCAGGATCGACGTGTGTTCAAAGACTTTGTTTTTGCCCGGGCTGAGTAACCCGTAAAAGGCTTACAACTTATAAGTGCAAACGATAATGAAGCACTTGCTCTAGCAGCATAATTGAGGGCCTAACGGTCTGATATTAAACTAATAGAACGCGGCTGGATCTGCCGGGCAACAGGAAGATTACGGCGGTCCGGAGGTACCGAGCAACAGAAACCTCCACCTCAATCATCATTGGTAAACATTTGAGATAGCTCAACCGCTTGAAGCATTTTTGCGGCTGCCAAAAATACGGCGCCTGTGCAACATAGGAATAATAATTTTCCGCCATAGCCGGGATATTGATAAAGATATTCCTCGCCGCGTTTTACCGCGCCCAATGCCAAGGCATAGGTAATTAAGAAGACCTCAAATTTGGTCTTAATCTTAAATAGCCGAGAGAATTTTTTCCACATATTAACCTTCTAATAACCATTTAACTTAATAGCAATCATTATGCCAATTCAGCTTTTCTGGGCTTTATTATGATTAATATTCAGTGCTTTGTAAGCTATATCGACATTAACCATATTCATGGGTATTGGCGATAGAATATCTGTGTTTAATGAAATTATTCTGCGGATTTTTTGTCTAAATATCTTGTTATTTCAATATATTGGTCAATGGACACAACTTCGGCGCGTAAAGTAGGGGCAATATCATTGGCTTCTAATGCTTCTAATGCGCCTTCGACGGATTTTAAGCTCTGGCGCAGCATTTTGCGTCTTTGGCCAAAAGCATTTGCGGTGATATTTTCTAGCGTCGAGAGGGAAGCCCCTATCGGATTGTCTTTGGGAACAATATGGACAACGGCAGACATGACTTTGGGCGGCGGGGTAAAGGCGGATCTATGCACTTTCATTGCGATATGCGCATCGCTGCGCCAACCAGCCAGAATAGAGAGCCTGCCATAGGCCTTGCTGTTGGGTTTGGCCACGATACGATCCGCTACCTCTTTTTGAAACATCAGGCTAAGCGAGAGCCATTTGGGCGGCCATTGCTTTTCAGAGAGCCATTTTACCGTCAAAGCAGAGCCTATATTATAGGGCAGGTTGGATAGAATATGATAATCACCATCAATATATTCGCTCGGATTAATTTCGAGAGCATCGCCCTCTATGATGGTCAATTGATTTGGAAAATAGTCCGATAATTCTTCTAAGGCAGGGATACAGCGCGCATCGCGCTCTACCACGGTAACAATTGCGCCAGCGCGCAATAATGCGCGGGTTAGTCCGCCAGGGCCGGGGCCCACTTCGAAAATATTGATGCCTTCTAAATTGCCCGGAATAACGGCAATACGATCCAATAATTGCTCATCGAGCAGGAAATTCTGGCCCAAGGCCTTATTCGCATCTAGTCCATATTTGGCAATGACCTCTCTTAACGGAGGGAGCTGAGGTGAGATGCTATTGGGCATTAATCAGATTGGCTATCATGGGCATATTGTTCAAAATTTGCTCTATGTATTGCTATTTGCTCTGCCATTTTAATAGCCGCTATCATCGAATCTGGACGCGCAATATTCTGTCCTGCAATATTAAAAGCAGTGCCATGATCGGGTGATGTGCGAATGATGGGTAGGCCCAAAGTCAAATTTACGGCTTCATGAAAATATAATGTTTTCAGCGGGATAAGGGCTTGGTCATGATAGCAGCATAATGCAGCATCATAATGGGCCCTCGCTTCGGCATGGAACATAGTATCGGCGGGCAGTGGTCCTAATATTTTATAACCAGCACCGTTTAATTTTTCTATGCAAGGTATTAAAATTTCAATCTCTTCATTGCCCATTTCGCCATTTTCACCTGCATGCGGATTTAATCCAGCTAAGGCTATGACAGGGTCTTCTATACCAAAACTGCGTTTAAGCCCATTGACGCTGGCAATGATGCGGTTTCTAATCATATCTTGGGTCAATGTTGCTGCGACATCATTTAGGGCAATATGGGTTGTTATTGGCACGACGCGCAAGCTTGGTCCTGCGAGCATCATGATTGCATTTTCGCGCGCTATCCCGCATCTCTCGGCGATAAATTCAGTCTGACCGGGATGGGTGAAGCCAACATCATATAATTGTTTTTTGGACACTGGGGCGGTGATAATCGCTCCCGCAGCGCCAGAGCGAGCCAATCCTGTAGCGCTTTCAAGGGCTTGAAAAGCGATGTGCGCGCCGCTCATTGTTGGATTGCCCGGCGTAATTGGACCATTATCTCCAATATGCATGATAGGCAGAGCGTCTTGGAAACAATTTTGCGCTTCATTGGGTGTGGCTATTATAGCGGTAGGGCCTTGCCAATGCGCAGCTATGCTAGCCGCATCGCCCACGGCAAAAAAGCAATGCAGATTATCGGCATTACGCCTGTCCCATGCTTTCCCTATAATTTCTGGGCCAACACCAGCAGGATCACCCGCTGAAATAGCAAAAGGTGCAGATGTCCCTGTCACCATATTATTAGGCATGATTAATTATATTCGATAATGGCATCGCGCCGTAAATCGCGCAGATAAATATTGGCGCGTCTATCGATACGCTCATTTTCCAATGGTACCATAATCTCATCAAAGGTAGGAAGCTTAGCCTCTTTGGGTTGATCTCTGCCGCACAGTACAAATACAGTGACGCCATTCACGTCTCTGAATACTTGCGTTGTTTGACCCACTTGAAGCTTTAGCATCGCATCTTGCAATCCGGGCGGCAATTGACGCGCGACCAGATTGGGGTTGCTACCAACTTCACCATTAAAGGTCGCCGCGACCTCTTCGACTTGACCGCAACCTTTAATATTTCGGGTTTTTGTATTAAAATTCTCAACCAGTGATGCAATAGTAGCTTGATCGGCATCTTTTGGAAGATTAACCGAGATTTGCTTCAAACTTAATATAGAGTCTCTAGCATCGGTCGTTAATATTTGTTTTTTATCGGTTAATAGCATAATCGATAAGCCACCCGGTACAGGGACAGTTACCAATTGTCCAATACCTAATGTTGTTAGAGCTTGGGCCATAGATGTTGGAAGAACTTCTGGTTTTACAAAGCCTAGATCACCACCTTGACTTGAGGTTGTTGCCTCTGAAAAGCGATTAGCGAGTTCAGCAAAACTTCCGCCTTGTTGAAGATTGGCTAATATTCTTTTGCTTGTTTCTACCACAGCATCTTGATTCTGTTGATTGAAAGAGAGATAAATTTCACTCACCCGATATTCGGTTTTACCTTTATCTGCTTTCAATTTATCCAAAATAGCATTCACTTCTTGCTCGCTCACATTGACGCGCACATTACGGGCGAGCAATCGGCTCCAAGCAATTTGCCCTTCTACTAGGCGAATGAAGGAATCCTGAGAAGAACCTATTTCTTTTAGATAAGTTGGCAATTCAGATATTGGGCGTCTGAAAATCTCTTGAGAGCGGCGCTCTGCGCGACTAACAACATCGGCACTTGTCACTTCAATCTCATTGGCCTTGGCTTCTTGAATTTGCAGCGTTTCGTCAATTAAATTGGCAAGAATTTGAGGCCGTAATTGTTCTTTTTCTGCTTCGCTTGGCGATGCATTTTGAATTGCCAATAATAGCGAAAGCCTATGTTCAACATCGGTTCCTGTTAAAATCTCACCATTTACGATGGCCGTTGCGCGGCGCGTATTAGGATCAACTTTACCGAAAAATTTCTGTCCGTTGGGAAGTTCTAAACCAGCTTCAACATCGCTTTCATCTTGAACCGTTTGCGCGGAAGTTGGCAAAGCGATAGTTAGAGAAAGAGCTGCTGCAATTGCAATTGTTGATGCTTGAAATTTTTTAATCATAATATAATCCAAAATATATCTATATTGTGCTTACATATTGTTCGCTAGCTTAACATAAGCTGAGCAGATCTTTATATAACAGTTCCTTACACTCCTAAGTTGCGGAATGCTACCCGAAATAAGAATGTATTTCCGCGTCTTGCATCGCCGCTATCTTGAAAGTCTCTGCGCCATGTTATGCCCATTACTAGACAGCAATCATCATTAAATTCAATACCCACTCTATGCCTAATAGGATCAAAACCATCGGCAACGCTGAGAGGGTCTTCTGCATTATCGGTTAAATCAACGATAGCCGATCCAAATATTGACCAATGTTTTGCTATTTGCGCGCGTCCACCAACCCTGACTTCTTCTTTGTCGCGTAAATCCTCAATATCTAAGCTGATGTCACGGTTTAATCTTAGATAACTTGCTTGAAAATAGGTTCTGTCGCTGCCAATTGTGGTGTCAATTTCATTGCGGCGGACTGCGAAATTATCTTTATCGAGCCTATATCTGTGAGTGAATTTGATAAAATCTTTATAGCGAAATTGATTGCGCCCCGTGATATCGGATGTTTTTTCGCTCAGGCCCGTGCCATCGGGCAATATGCTCTCTTGTTCTGACAATCTATAGCTTTGTCCGATCGTTGCATCGATTGCTATATTGTTCAATTTTAAGGACCAATCAAATCCAACGGTAATTCTGTAATTATCCTCAACGCGATCAAAGCCTGGGAAACGATTTAATGCGAATAAATTTGTATCTTCTAAATCCACAGCGCGCGAATCTTCGTTGGGAATACGCAAATTGGCAACTGTGGGTGTTGCCACTAATTGAATCCTAGGCGTAAAGGTTTGAAATCCGCCAAATGCGCTGCCAGCAAAGGGCCACTTAACATCAACCGCCGCTGTACCAATAGCACGTCCTTGAAAACCGCTCTCACCTTGGTTGATAAGGGTAGGGGGCAGTTGATTTTCATCACTATTATAAAGATCGCCTCTGCCCAATAATGTGAATTTTACTTCTTGCCCCAAATTGGTGATTAATCTTTTGTCCCATTGCAATTGGGCAAATGCTCTTTGTGTATCCTGCCCATTGGTGCGACCAATTGCTAATGTATTGAGGCGCAATTCTAATTTTCCGCCCAAAGCAGGGTCTTTGAATCTTCTGCGATAATCAAAAACTGGCAATGCTATAGGCGTTTGCCCTTGGGGCGTATTGAAACGCAATGTTTGAACAGCATATCCGCGCAGTGAAAAATAACTATCGCTGTCGATCCGCTCTGCCGCAACTGTTGAACGCAATCTATCTTCATCGCTAATATCAAAGCGACGCAGAAATGTTCTGTCGCTTGCCACTCTGATAGAGGCGGATACTGACCATTTGGGCGTTAATTGAAATTTACCATTGGCATCAAAATATCCACGAAATTGCGAATTTAACAGAGGGTCATCTTCATCAATAGGGATTGGTCTGCCTACGGTTCCATATCCCGTAATTTGAAAAGCGCCCTTTTTCTCTAAACTTCTAAATTGTGCCTTTAACAGCGGAGCCACGCGCGAAAATACCCGTCCTGTAATCGTTAAATCACGATTGTCTGATATTCTCCAATAATATGGTATTTCCAGTTCCGCGCCGTTCACTCTGCCAATACGGGCATCAGGGACCAAAAAGCCACTGCCGGATTTTAGATCAGCAGGGTGCGAAAGCCCGGGAAGCGGAATCAGTGGCAATCCAAATAATTCGATGCGCGCGCCTTCATATTTTACGCGATTCCTATTTTTATCATAAAATACTTTAACCGCTCTAATCTGCCAATTGGGGCGCTTTGGGCATCCGGGGGCTGATTCAACACGGCAGGGGCTATAGGCTGCATTTTCAAGGATGACGATATCATTTTCAGTCTGTGCTTTTGATGCTGCTAAACGAGCACCATTTTCCAAAACTAGTAATAGATTCTCTACTATACCGTCGCGCAAATTATCCGATAGATTAATCGTATCGCCATAGGCTATTTCGCCATTAGGGCCTAATGTCCGAATGTTTCCGCTGGCCTGTACTTCACCGCTTTTTCTGTTCCACACAACATTATCGGCAAATAATGTATAGCCATCTCTGTTTAAAACCACATTTCCGCTAGCGGTAACGATTTGGGTTTGATCATCATAATTTAGAGTATCAGCAGAAAATTCTATCGCATCATTTATCGCTTCATCTTCATCTGAAATTCCGCCCTCGGAAGCTTCAGCAGCAGATTCGTTTTGAATCACGCCTTGGTCTATTTCTGATGTCTCTATTTCCGATATGGGTATGGATTGGGCATCACTATCTTGCGTGATGGCATGCGCTGGCCATGAAAAAATGGCAGCAGTGGTCATTAAAACTACTTTATTTACAGGAGCATTATGAAACATAGATTTTTGCAAGTTAGATAAGGATAGTAAGAGATTTTCTGATAAAAGCAAAATTACAGACCCTTAAAAAATATCGCTCGTGTTAAGTTTGAATGATGAATATATTATGTCTAATACACTCTCATAGTCGTAAGGCAATCATAGAGCGACTAATTTCTGCCACAAACTCTATAATCTAGGGTTAATCTATCAAGATAATTTCTATTTTGAAGCAATCAGAGGGTTTCTTTTTGCGGCAAATCGCATAAACACAGTTGCACGCAATAAAAATACACGCATTTAATATTAAAGTATGAGGAAAAATTAATGGAAATCCGTTTCGAAAATCAGCGCCCAGAATCTAGCGATGTCATTGCTTTCATAATTGGCAGCAAGGAATTGGATGATTATGATTTTCCACTTGATAACCCTGAATTTGTGAGAACCACAGCCAAAGAAGCGCGTTTTAACGGCTCTGATGGTCAAAGCTTTTTATTCTTTGCGCAGCAAGGCGGTAAATCGGTTCGTGTTGTTGTGCTCGGCGTAGGTACGGGCGATGCATTAAGTTATG
Source organism: uncultured Sphingorhabdus sp. (assembly GCA_947492905.1). Lineage (GTDB taxonomy): Bacteria > Pseudomonadota > Alphaproteobacteria > Sphingomonadales > Sphingomonadaceae > Sphingorhabdus_B. The sequence continues at coordinate 1,726,993 of CANLOL010000001.1, forward strand.
AAAAAGCTGGCGGAACATTAATCGCAAAAGTTCAAACATGCGGCGCGCAATCTATTGCCCTGCATGCCGAGAATTTATCGGGGACGCTAGCGGCTAGCGTTGCTTATGGCGTTAAAGCCAAAAATTGGCGCATGGATGAATATAAAACAAAGCTTACCGATGCGCAAAAACCCTCTATTACGAGCCTAACCGTTGTCGGTGCGAATGATGAGGCGCAGTCGGAATGGGATAAAATGTCGGCCATTGCTGATGGGGTTATGTTGACCCGCGAATTGGTAGCTGAACCTGCCAATGTCATTTATCCTGAAACATTTGTTGAGCGTTGTCAGCATTTGGCAGATTTGGGCGTCAAAATCACGGTGCTTGGTGATGAGGAAATGGAAGAATTGGGCATGGGAGCGCTGCTTGGTGTGTCGCAAGGTTCTATTCGTCCTGCGCGTCTCTTGGCGATGCATTGGGATGGCACAGGCGGCAAACAAAAACGTCCTGTCGCCTTTGTTGGCAAAGGCGTGACATTTGATACAGGCGGTATCTCCATCAAGCCTGCGGGCGGTATGGAAGATATGAAATGGGATATGGGCGGCGCTGGCGCTGTTGCAGGCGCGATGAAAGCCTTGGCGGGCCGTAAAGCCAATGCCAATGTCGTTGGTATCTGCGGCCTTGTGGAAAATATGCCCGATGGCAATGCACAGCGTCCCGGCGATGTTGTGACCTCTATGTCAGGGCAAACTATCGAGGTTATCAACACCGATGCAGAAGGGCGTTTGGTATTGTGCGATGCGCTGCATTGGGCGCAAGAAACCTATAACCCTGAATATATTGTCAATTTGGCAACTTTGACGGGCGCTATAATTGTGTCTCTTGGCCATGAATATGCTGGTTTATTCTCTAATAGCGATGAACTAAGCGAGAAATTATTGGCGTCTGCGGAAACTTCTGGTGATGGCCTATGGCGTTTCCCGCTAGGCAAAGCCTATGACAAGCTGATTAATTCGCAAATCGCCGATATGAAAAATATTGGTTCGCGCGGCGCTGGCTCAATAACGGCTGCACAATTTTTGCAGCGCTTCATCCAAAAAGACGTGAAATGGGCGCATTTGGACATTGCTGGCATGGCTTGGGATGATAAAGCAGGCCCTACTTATGCTAAGGGTGCAACGGGCTTTGGTGTGCGTTTGCTCAATAATCTTGTCGCTGAGAATTTCGAAGATTAATCTTTTTTGTGGGGCGGATTTATGCGCGTTGATTTCTATCAATTAACCCGTGATCCGCCCGCAATAGTGCTGCCGGCTATTGCGCAAAATATCATGAATGCGCATGCGCGATTGTTGGTGGTATCTGGCACTGATACTCTGCCCATATTATCCAAATCTCTGTGGACATATCGCGATGATAGTTTCCTTGCGCATGCCATAGCGGGGCAGGGTGATGACAGTATGCAGCCTATTTTGCTCAGCGATTCCATTGACAATAGCAATAGCGCACAGATGCTCGCATTATGCGATGGTATATGGCGTGATGAGGCGCTCTCATTTGCGCGTACATTTTATATGTTCGCTCCCGATCAGATTGATGATGCTAGAGGGCTATGGAAAAGCCTCATGGCCAAAGACGGACTAGAGCTGCATTATTGGAAGCAAGATGGCCGTAAATGGGTAGAAGGCCCGTCCAAAAAATAAATTATCCTAATAGGACATAGTAATAAGGCTTGCGCCCAATGCCTCTTAATTGTAGGGGCAGCCCATATTTTAACAACTGCATATTTAACAGATTAAGGATATTATATATGGCTGGAAATCGCACATTTTCTATCATCAAACCAGACGCAACACGCCGCAACTTAACTGGCGCTGTAACCGCCAAGCTCGAAGAAGCTGGCCTGCGCGTTGTAGCATCTAAGCGCATTCACATGAGCCAAGAGCAAGCCGAAGGTTTTTATGCGGTGCATAAAGAGCGTCCTTTCTTTGGTGATTTGGTGGCATTCATGACCAGCGGCCCTTGCGTTGTGCAAGTTCTCGAAGGCGAAAATGCGATGCAGCGTAACCGCGACATTATGGGCGCGACAAACCCTGCGGATGCTGATGCTGGCACAATCCGTGCTGAATTTGCGGAAAGCATCGAAGCAAACAGCGTTCATGGCAGCGACAGCGATGAAAATGCAGCGATTGAAATCGCTTATTTCTTTAACGAAGACGAGATTGTTGGCTAATCAACCCTCTTTGCCGTCTGATATAATCATACGGCGTGCGACCCCTGATGATGCGGCAATATTGTCGCTCATTGGCGGGGCGACATTTTTAGAGACCTTTTATGACAGCATCAATGCGTCCGATATATTAGCGCATGCTAGCGGTCCGCACAGCGAGGCCTATTACCGAAAAGCTATAGAGAATGGCGATGCGCTCTGGCTAGCGGTTCACCGCGATATGGATACGCCGATTGGCTATCAAATGCTCTCACCGCCAGACCTTCCTATTGATACATCCAAAGATGATATTGAATTAAAGCGGATTTATATTTTCTCGCGCCATCATGGCAGCGGAGTCGCTGCCGCATTTGAGAAATTAGCATGCGAAGAGGCCCGCGCTAGAGGCTGCAAGCGATTGTTATTGGGCGTATATTCAGGGAATTATCGCGGCATAGCCTTTTACGAAAAATGTGGTTTCGCGATTATATCTGATCGCATTTTTACCGTTGGCGATACCGATTATAAAGATTGGATTATGGCTAAAAATTTGGTTTGAACCGATAAGGTTTTGAACGTCATTTTAGAGGGTAATTTTGTGCTATTGATAGTTATATTATAATAATAGGCCGTCATTGCTCTGATACTGACCTAATCAAGCTTTCCGCCGTCATCCCGACGTTACCTCGTCACCCCCGCTCTCTCTCGTCATCACCGCTCTCCCTCGTCATCCCCGCGTAGGCGGGGATCCAGAATCTACTCTATGATCGTAAAATACCCTTTGTAAAATTACTGCACAAGATAATTGACCAATGATTATAAGGAAATTTTAGGCACTGGATTCCCGCCTACGCGGGAATGACGAAGTTAGTTATGAAACCGAATATTCTACTAAAACTCATTCGCTATATCAATGAGCTTTGTGAGCCGTATCGGGGCAACAATGCGCCAGCTTTTGGCCAGCATCGCTTCAACATGATCCCAATCGGTATTGCCTCTATCAAGGCGCACCGCAATCCATCCAGATTTCCCATAAAATTTAGGCAGAAAATACAGCTCTGGATCAGCATCTAATAAGGCCTCTTGTTCATCGCTGCCGCTGGTTTTGACAAAGAGCGAGATGCCATTTTCGCCAAAATGTCGATGCGCAAAATAGGCGAAATATTTGCCGCTTTTTTCATTGCCCACGCGCCAAGCGGGCGCTCCAAAGCTGGGGCGTTCCAATGTTTCCTCAAGCGCTAAAGCGCGTTTGCGCACTTGATCCAATATCCAATCTGGGTTTTGCTCGCGCGTCACATAAGCCGCTATGGTCGCGGGATAGAGCTGATGTTCAGCAAATAATGTGCGCTCCGCTAAGCTGTCGGCATCATCATCGGGCAATATTTTAACTTTGGTTTGGCCCAATACTTCGCCATCATCCAATTCTGCAGTCACCAAATGAACGCTGCAACCACCATAGCAATCACCCGCTTCAATAGCGCGTTTATGCGTGTGCAGCCCTTTATATTTGGGCAGCAGGCTAGGGTGAATATTGAGCATTTTACCCGTCCATTTTTGCACAAAATCAGCGGTTAATATGCGCATATAGCCTGCCAATACTATATAATCAGCGCCTGACCTAATGACCGCGTCATGCATGATCGCATCATGCTCTTCGCGGCTCATGCCATTATGGTCCTGCGCAAAAGTAGCTATGCCTTCGGCGCTTGCCAGCTCTAGGCCCTTGGCTGCGGCATTATTGGATGCCACTAATATGATGTCATAGGGGCAATCGGGCAGTTTAGAGGCATATAGTATCGCAGCCATATTGCTGCCGCGACCCGAAATTAAGATCGCTATTTTGGCTTTATCAGCCATGAAATATGGATTCCCAATCATGATCAGAACCCCAAGTTCCGCCGCTTCCGGAAACGCTGCACCCTTTTTCGCCTGTGACGATTTCACCGACTATGGTGGCTTCTTCATTGGCATCTGATAAGGATTGCATCACACTATCAACATTTTCTGGCGATACGGCCAATATCATGCCCATGCCGCAGTTAAATGTTTTGGCCATCTCCGCTGTCTCAATATTGCCTTGCTCTTGCAAGAAATCCATTAAAGCCGGTAATTGCCAAGTGTCCGCATTCACTTTTGCATGACAGTCATTAGGCAAAACACGGGGGATATTTTCCAACAATCCGCCGCCCGTAATATGGGCGAGGGCGTTAATTTTCTTATCGCGGATAATCGGCAATAATGATTGCACATAGATTCGCGTTGGTTCGATCAATGTATCGATTAATGTGCGCGAATCATCAAAAGGCGCAGCATCTTGCAGGGCCCATTCTTTGTCGGCTGCTAAGCGGCGCACCAGAGAAAATCCATTGGAATGCACACCAGAGGAGGCAAGGCCGATTAATATATCGCCAGCTTTTACATCTTGCCCGACTAAGGCTTCACTGCGCTCTACTGCGCCAACGCAAAATCCCGCTAAATCATAATCTCCATCGGCATACATGCCCGGCATTTCCGCCGTTTCGCCGCCGATTAGCGCGCATCCTGATATTTTACAGCCATCAGCAATGCCCGCAACGACGCGCTCTGCAATGCCATTTTCTAAATGGCCTGTTGCGAAATAATCTAGGAAAAATAGAGGTTCAGCGCCTTGAACGATCAAATCGTTAACGCACATAGCCACCAAATCTATGCCAATTTTATCATGCAAATCATAATCTATGGCCAATTTGACTTTGGTGCCAACACCATCATTGGCGGCGACCAATAATGGGTCATTATAACCCGCAGCCTTTAGGTCAAAAAATCCGCCAAAGCCGCCCAATTCAGCGTTAGCACCGGGCCTTGCAGTGGCTTTTGCTAAGGGTGCAATAGCTTTAATAAGCGCATTGCCCGCGTCAATGGATACACCAGACTTGGCATAGGTATAAGATGAATCTGAAGTGTTATTTTTTGTCATTATTCGCTGCCTAGCCATTTCTTACTTGGATTTCTACGTCAATATCGCCAAAAGGACATTAATGATAGAAAGATTCACACATTTGAAGCTTTATGCTGGCGTAATTTTGCTGCTTGCCTTGGTTAGTAGCGCCATAGTCTATGCACAAATAGAGGGCGCACCGCGCGGTGTATTGCCAATCGCAAGCAATGGTGATTTTGAAGTCAGCGGTATAGAGGTAGATGTCGAAGGCGTTAATGCTTTTGAAGCCCGCTCAAAGGGATGGCAGCTAGCGCAGCGCAAAGGGTGGCAGAAATTGTGGGCGCGCACGCGCGGCGGCAATGGCGGCGGTTTATCCGATAGCAGCTTGGATTCTATGGTCTCCTCTATTGTAATAGAAGAAGAACAAATTGGCCCAAAACGCTATGTCGCAAAATTGGGCGTGATTTTTGATCGCGCACGTGCAGGGCAAATATTGGGCGTAAAAGGCATTAAAAGACGTTCAGCACCATTGCTGATATTACCCATTACAATTTCTGGGGGGGCACCTGCGCTTTATGAGCGCCGTACCGAATGGCAAAAAGCTTGGGCGCGTTATAAAACTTCTGATAGCAGCATTGATTATGTAAGGCCCAGCGGCTCTGGGGCAGAATCTCTATTGCTCAACGCAGGACAAATAAGCCGGCGTTCGCGTTCTTGGTGGCGGGTGATATTGGATGAATTTGGCGCAGCAGATATTGTTTCTGCAACTGCGCGATTTGAGCGATCCTATCCTGGTGGTCCAGTAACCGCTCATTACACAGCACGTTATGGCCCAGATAACGCTTTTATTGGGCGTTTTTCGCTCAAAGTATCCAATAAAAATGGCGTACCAGCGATGATGGATGCGGCCGTTAAGCGTATGGACGGATTGTTCGAAAATGCTCTTGCTGCGGGTCGTTTGAGACTTGATAAGAGCCTCATTCTCGAAGATCCTGAATTGATAGAAGAAGTCGAAGCCATTGCTGAAACTGAAAAAAATGAAGAAAAATCAGAAGAATCTGCGGCTGAAACGCCAAGAAACACGGCCAATGAAGCTGAGAGTAATGAACAAGCTAGCGAAACCATTGAAGCTGCTCCGCCTCCTGTTGTGACGCAGACTTTCTCTATCCAATTTGCAACGCCAGATGTGGCTGCTGTTGATGCGGGTGAAGGCGCAGTTCGTGCAATATCTGGCGTAAAATCAGCATCTACCACCAGTTTGGCGCTGGGCGGGACATCGGTAATGCGCGTATCTTATGCTGGTGATGCTGCTGCTTTACGGGCGGCACTATCGGCTAGCGGATGGCGCGTTGGTGGTGCGGGCAATACAATCACAATCTCTCGTTAATTGGTTTATACCAAATGCGCCAAATACCTTTGCCATTAGATAATGATGAAAAGCATAATGATCTGATTATCACGGCCTGTAATCAGCATATCTATGACCGTATCACTGCCATTGAAAAAGCGGATCGCGTTCAATTGCTAATTTTGGGCGATGATAAATCGGGTAAAAATCTATTTGGCCGCTATTTTGAACAATATTGCGATGGAATATACATTAAAGATGCCGATCAATTGCATGATAATAAATTATTTTTTGCTTGGAATAAGGCCCATGAAGAAGGCCGTTCTTTGATGATGAGCGCTGCGCATGAACCATCGCGTTGGGGTATAGCATTACCAGACCTTAAATCGCGCATAGCCTCTATGGAGTTGTTGCAAATTGGGCCGCCCGATGATGAGCTTATCATCGAATTAATCATGCAAAAATTGAGCTTAGCCGATGTTGCGATCTCACCCAAAGCACTATCATATTGCCAGAAAAGATTAGAGAGGGACTATCCATTTTTGGACCATTTTATTCTGCAATGTATCACAATAGCCAAAGAGCAAAATCGCGCGATAAAGCTGGATGATGTGAAATCATTATTAATTGCGAATGGCCAGCATAATTTATTATGATATTCATGAAATTGACACAAATTTAATGTCATATGATCGCTTAAGGAGTCGATTTTGTGACATCACAAATTAACAATGACAATATTTATATAAATCGCGAATTAAGTTGGATAAAATTTAACGAGCGCGTTTTAAGCGAAGCAGAAAATAAAAATCACCCCTTGCTCGAGAGACTAAGGTTTCTGTCTATTTCAGGCAATAATTTAGACGAATTTTTCATGGTGCGCGTCGCGGGCCTCATTGGTCAGGTGAACCAGGGGATTGAGCTGCTTACGGCCGATGGTATGACACCGCAGCAGCAGCTAGATGCCATTTATGCGCAAACCGATATTTTGATAGAAAAACAGCAAGAGATATGGCGCGATCTTTATGCTTTATTGCAAGCAGAGAATATCAGGATCATTCAACCCGAAGAGTTAAGTTCGGATCAAAAAGCATGGCTGCGGGATTATTTTTTGAATGAATTATTCCCTATTTTGACGCCGCAAGCGCTTGATCCATCGCATCCTTTTCCATTCATTCCTAATCTCGGTATGTCGATGGTATTGGACTTTGAACGCAGTAGCGATAATCGCGTGATTAGAGAATTGCTAATGCTGCCAGCCTCTATCAAACGTTTTGTGAGGATTGCGGGCGAAAATGCCGATTATATATCGCTCGATAATGCCATATTGACCTTTATTGATATTCTTTTTCCTGGCCATAAATTGCTTGGCCATGGCACATTCCGCATCATCAGAGACAGCGATTTAGAAGTTGAAGAAGAGGCGGAAGATTTAGTCCGCTATTTTAAAAATGCTATCAAAAGACGCCGAAAAGGTCAGATAGTGCGCTTGGAATTGGCCGATGATCTATCAAAACCTGTTGAGCATTTGCTCGAAGAAATCAGCCAAAGCGCGAGCGTTTCCAAAAGCCATATCCAAGGATTTATCGGGATTGCTGATTTGGCTGAATTGGTGAGTGAAGATCGTGCTGATTTGAAATTCACTAATTTTACACCGCGCTTTCCAGAGCGTATCAGAGAATATGATGGCGATTGCTTTGCCGCTATAAAAGCCAAAGATATTTTGGTGCATCATCCTTATGAATCCTTTGAAGTTGTGGTGGCCTTTTTGGAGCAAGCCGCCGCTGATCCTAATGTGGTGGCGATTAAACAAACGCTCTATCGCGCAGGACGGCAATCGAAAATCATACGCGCACTCATAGATGCAGCAGAGGCTGGTAAATCAGTCACTGCCGTGGTTGAATTGCGCGCTCGGTTTGATGAAGAGCAAAATATTTATTGGGCCGATGCATTAGAGCGCGCTGGTGTGCAGGTAGTATATGGTTTTATTGAGCTAAAGACTCATGCCAAAGTATCTATGGTGGTGCGGCGCGAGGAAATGGGCGTCACAACCTATTGCCACTTTGGCACGGGCAATTATCATCCGATTAATGCGCTTATTTATACAGATTTAAGCTATTTTACGGCTGACCCTATCTTGGCCAATGATGCGGCGCAATTGTTCAACTATATCACAGGATATGTTGCGCCAAAGGATCAAAAGCTGATTAAAATGTCGCCATTGAACATCCGAAAAGAGATTGAACGCCTCATTCAAAATGAAGTAGAAAATGCACGGCAAGGAAAGCCGGCGACCATATGGGCTAAGATGAATTCTCTGGTGGATGCGTCCATCATTGATAAATTATATAAAGCCAGTCAGGCGGGTGTGCAGATTGATTTGGTGGTGCGCGGAATTTGTTGTTTGCGCCCCGGTGTTGAGGGGCTATCCGATAATATTCGCGTTAAATCTATCATTGGACGGTTTCTGGAACATAGCCGTATCTGGGCCTTTGCCAATGGAGGGCAAATGCCGCATGCCAATGCAAAAATCTATATCAGCTCTGCCGATTGGATGCCGCGCAACCTTGATAGGCGCGTTGAATATATGTTGCCGATAGAGAATGACACGGTGCATGAGCAAATTTTGGAACAAGTGTTAATCGCCAATTTGATTGATAATCAGCAAAGCTGGCAACTCAATAGCGATGGTGATTATGTGCGTTCAAAAATTGGCAAAAAGAAATTTAATCTGCATGATTATTTTATGAACAATCCATCGCTCTCTGGACGCGGTAAAGCATTGAAGAAAAGGAAATCTGTCCCTAAGCTCTATCTTGGAGATTGAGTCGCACAACTAAGGGATATTGCTATGCGTCAAAGCCGAACCTATGCAAAGTAGAGGCAGTCGATCAGCTGTTATCGATATTGGTTCTAACTCTGTGCGATTGGTGGTTTATGCTGGCCATAGCCGCATCCCATCGACCATTTTTAACGAAAAAATATTGGCTGGTTTAGGCAGCGAATTGGCAACAACTGGCAATATTGGGGCTGGTAATTTCGATCAAGCGATAGGGGCGCTCAAACGCTTCAAAATTTTATGCGAAGAATTACAAGTTTCCAATATCAATATAATTGCCACAGCAGCGGTAAGAGATGCGCATAATGGCCCGCAATTTGTAGAGGCAGCCAGAGAAATTGGCTTAGAGATTAAAATCATTAATGGAGAGCAAGAAGCTCATTATTCTGCGCTTGGCGTTATGTCAGCATTTCCCGGTCAAAATGGCGTAATGGCCGATCTTGGTGGAGGCAGCCTTGAATTGGCGCAAATTATGGATGGCGAGATTATTCAGAAAATAAGCGTTCCTATGGGTGTTTTGCGCGTTCAAAAATGGTTTGAACAAGGATATGATAAGCTATTCTCTACTTTTCAGAACTTCACCCAAACATTGGGTTGGAATGCTGTCCATAATTGCGAAAATCTATTTCTAGTAGGCGGTTCTTGGCGCGCTTTGGCGCATATAGATCGCGATGAAACTGATTATCCTTTGCGCGTGATTGACCATTATAAAATTGATATAGAGCGTTCGCGCACTATGGATAGCATGCTCGCAAAAAGAGAAGATGAGAATTTTAGCAAATCATTGGGCATTTCATCATCGCGTATCAAAACTTTGCCGCAAGCTGCAGCTTTGATGCGCTGTGTTTCAGAATTTTTTCAGCCCCAATCGCTATATACATCTGCCTTTGGTTTGCGCGAAGGTATATTATTTTCAAAGCTTGATAAAGAAACGCAAAGCCTAGATCCATTGCTGATAGGCACGCGGGAATTTTCACGAATCCAGAGGCGCTTTCATGGCAAAAAAAGCGATGTTAATTTGTGGATTTCTGATATTTTTCATGATGATGACGCGGAAATGGAGCGCATAAGAAAAGCATTTTGCAATTTAGGCGATGTGGCATGGCGGGCTAATCCTGATTTCAGAGCCGAATGGGGCCTTGATATTGGATTGCATGGCAATTGGGCTGGTATCAGCGGCTCTGGCCGCGATATTTTGGGACAAGCATTATTTAGTTGTTTTGGCGGCGGTTCTAATATTTATCCCAATGGCGGAATATTGGCCAGCGCACAGGCCATAGATCGCGCTATTGCATGGGGATTAACCGTAAGATTGGCCCAAAGGTTAAGCGGTGGGCGCAGAGGATTATTATCGCGATCAAAAATCGCTTTGGTGGGCAATGAAGATAAGGTGCTACAATTGCAAATTGAACGGGATTATCAGGACATATGCGGGGAATCTGTAATCAAGAGATTGAAACAATTGGCCGATTTCATGGGCTATGATAATGAAATAATCTTTATTTAACCGCAATTTATGCTGGTAATGACATAATTTGAATCATAGGCAATAGTAACGCGATTGACTCGGTAATCTCTGGATATAGGAGCACGAGGAGGGGCCCAACGCAACACTGTTGCCCCAGTTACCGATAAGATGGTTTTCGCCAGTTCTACATCTGCTTTTTGACCAATATATGTTTTGGCAGGTTTGGCATTACACACAAAACCACCGGCTTCTAAGATGTTGACTTTATCAACGGTTATCGGACTGGATTTCGGAGGCTCTTTGCTATTAGCACTGCAGGCCAGTAGCGGAATACAAGCAATAGGAAGTAGCACTTTAAACATTCGATATATCCTCATTTTTTGGTTCAGCAGCGATTATGTCTTTATCCGATTCCTCATCTTTATCCGCTACATCATCTTTTTCTGTTGTGGTGATTTTCAATTTGCCATTGACCACTGCAAAGGCAACGCGCCCTTCTACCAAATCTAGCGCATCTTTGCCAAATTGTTCAAAACGCCACCCTCTCAACAGGTTTAACCCTTCGCGTTCTCCAGAAGCCAATTGTTCCAATTCATCGGCTTTGGTGATTAAACGCGAAGCGACATTAATTTCGCGTGAACGAATCTTGAGTAATAATTTAAGTAAATCAGCAACTAAAGCGCCATCTCTACCATTACCGCCAGAACGCTTTCTCTCTGGCATATCCTCTCTAGTAAGCGATTTGCTGGCCTCTATCGCACTTATCATACGTGCGCCAATGTCATTGCTTTTCCATGATGATGATAAGCCTCTTACGCGTCCTAAATCAGATTGTTTCTTGGGCGGATGCACCGCAATATCGGCCAATGTTTCATCCTTTACCACACGTCCGCGCGGGATATTCTTGTGCTGCGCTTCTCTTTCTCTCCAAGCAGCCAGCGCTTTAACGCGGCCCAAAACATCGGGTGCGCGCGATCGCACTTTGACCTTTTTCCACATAAGGTTCGGATCATTCACATATTGATTGGCATTGGTAAGCTTTTCCATTTCATCATTCAACCATCTGCCGCGCCCCGTTTCTTGGAGCTTTTCAAGCATCATGGGAAATAATTTTGACAAATGAGTGACATCGGCAATGGCATAATCAATCTGCCGTTTGTCCAATGGTCTGCGCGACCAATCGGTGAAACGTGCGCCTTTATCAATTTGAGTGTTGAGCCATATATCGACCAAATTGCTATATCCAATCTGCTCGCCTTGCCCCAATGCCATTGCGGCAATTTGCGTATCAAACATAGGTTGCGGCGTTTTACCCGTCATATTGACAAAGATTTCTATATCTTGGCCAGCGGCATGAAAAACTTTCAGCACATCATGATTATCGGTCAATAAGTTGAGCATTGGCGTTAAATCTATACCCTCGGCCATAGGGTCAATGGCTGCTGCTTCTTCGTCATTGGCGATTTGTACCAAGCAAAGCTCTGAATAATATGTATTCTCTCTCATAAATTCAGTATCGACCGTGATATAAGAGGATGTGGAAAGACGCTCGCAAAAAGATGCCAATGTTGCGCTGTCGGTAATTAATGGATTAATCTGCATAGAATCTACCCTTAACACTCATTCTGAACTTGACAAACATTGCCTGCATCTGTGAAGCGATCTCACAGATTTTTTTAAGCCTTTAGATATTGGAATTTTGCGACATGCACGCTTATCGTTCACATAATTGTTCTGCTCTACGTATAGAAAATGTAGGGGATACCGTACGTTTATCGGGTTGGGTCCACCGCAAGCGTGATCATGGTAATTTGCTATTTATTGATATGCGCGATCATTTTGGTCTTACGCAAATTGTCACCGATGTGGATAGTGATGCTTTCAAATCATTGGAACATATCCGCAGCGAATCGGTAATATGTATTACCGGTGATGTTGTCGCGCGCGATGCAGAGGCTATTAATAGCAATTTGCCTACGGGTGAGATTGAAGTACGCGCGCGCGAAGTCACTATTTTATCAGAGGCAGCAGAATTGCCGATGCCAGTTGCTGGCGAGCAAGAATATCCCGAAGATATTCGTTTGCGTAATCGTTTCCTCGATCTACGCCGTGAAAAAGTTCACGCCAATATGATGCTGCGTTCTAATGTAATTTCATCCCTGCGCAATCGCATGGTAGAGCAGGGCTTTACCGAATATCAAACCCCTATTTTGACTGCATCATCACCCGAAGGTGCGCGCGATTATCTGGTGCCGAGCCGTGTGCATCCAGGTAAATTTTATGCGCTACCCCAAGCTCCGCAAATGTTTAAGCAGTTGTTGATGGTGGCGGGTTTTGATCGCTATTTCCAAATCGCACCATGTTTCCGCGACGAAGATGCGCGTGCAGACAGAAGCCCCGGTGAATTTTATCAGCTCGACCTTGAGATGAGCTTTGTAACGCAAGATGATGTGTTTGAAGCATTAGAGCCTGTGCTTGCTGGCGTGTTTGAGGAATTTGCCAATGGCAAAACCGTAACGGCATCGGGTGAATTTCCGCGCATTCCCTATAAAGAGGCTATGCTGAAATATGGCAGCGATAAGCCAGATTTACGCAATCCAATCATCATTCAAGATGTGACCGAGCATTTCAAAGGCTCTGGCTTTGGTCTGTTTGACAAAATCACATCGGGCGGGGGCACTGTTCGGGCTATTCCTGCACCAGAAGCTGGTAAAAACAGCCGCAAATTCTTTGACGATATGAACGAATGGGCGCGCGGCGAGGGCTTTGCGGGTCTTGGCTATATCAATATTAAAGACGGCGTTCCTGCTGGCCCTATTGCCAAAAACCACGGCGAAGAAGCGACGAAGAAATTGCTCGAAGAATTGGGATGTGGCCCTGATGATGGTGTTTTCTTTGCCGCTGGTAAAGAGGGCGATGCTGCGAAATTAGCAGGAGCAGCCAGAACGCGCGTTGGTGAGAAATTAGAGATTATCGAACAAGGATGTTTCAAATTTTGCTGGATTGTTGATTTTCCAATGTTTGAATATGATGAAGAGCATAAGAAAATTGATTTCTCGCACAATCCATTCTCTATGCCGCAAGGCGAAATGGAGGCGCTCGAAAATAAAGACCCGCTCGATATTCTCGCATGGCAATATGATATTGTCTGTAATGGCGTAGAATTATCATCAGGCGCTATTCGTAATCACCGTCCTGATATTATGTATAAAGCCTTTGATATTGCGGGTTATAGCCAAGAAGAAGTTGATGCAAATTTCTCTGGTATGATTAATGCGCTGAAATTTGGTGCTCCGCCGCATGGTGGGTCTGCGCCGGGTGTTGACCGTATTGTGATGTTACTGGCGGATGAGCCGAATATCCGCGAAGTTGTGCTTTTCCCAATGAACCAACGCGCCGAAGATTTGATGATGGGCGCGCCCAATCACGCAACGGCGGCCCAATTGCGCGAGCTTAATTTGCGGATTATTGAGCCTCCAAAGGGCGGATAAGTTGAACCCAAAGCAGCATCAATTTACCGATGGTGATACGGATCTTTGCTATTTTGAATGGGGCGATCCAAAGCATCAGAGCATCATCATGCTGCATGCAACGGGTTTTCATGCGCGCTGTTGGGATAGGGTGATTGCCCATTTATGCCATGATTATCATGTGATTGCGGTTGATCATCGCGGTCATGGCCGCAGCGGAAAGCCTGAATCGCTATCGGATTGGAGCTTGCAAGCCCGCGATGCCGCGCGCCTGATACAGCATTTGGATATTAAAAATATCATTGGCGTGGGGCATAGCATGGGCGGTAATGCTATGGTGCAAATTTGCGGTACTTATGGTGATTATTTTGAAAGATTGGTTCTTGTTGATCCGACCATAATGGCGGAACAATTTTACCAAAAACCCGAAGACCCCAGCCAAATTGACCCAAGCGTGCATCCTGTATCGCGGCGGCGCAATGATTGGGATTCTGCGCAGCAAATGTTCGATCATTTCAAAAACCGATTGCCCTATTGTCTATGGCAAGAGGATATTTTGCGCGATTATTGTGATTATGGATTATTGCCCAATGATAGCCAAACTGATGCCCAAACTGATGGGGAAGCTGCTTTTCAATTGGCCTGTCCGCCGATATTAGAAGCATCGGTTTATTTGGGCTTTAACTGCGTAAACCCTTATCCATTAGTGGATAAAATTACATGTCCTGTGCATATTTTGCGCGCACCTGGGCTACAAGAGGGCGGCGAGATGGATTTTACCGTCAGCCCAACATGGGATGGCTTAGTAGGGCGATTTGCTAATGGACGAGAGACTTATTTGCCTGATCTAACGCATTTTATGCCGATGCAAGATCCATTATTGGTGGCTTCATTAATTAAAAAACGCTCTTATTAAAAATCAGGGTTAATCGGATAGCGATACTCTTAGAAATAAGGTAAAACGCAAATATGACGATATTATCCAAATATGAAAAAGGCATTCCATATGATGGAGATTATGCCAAATCGCTGAAAAAACTGCAAAAGCGCTTAGCCAAATTGCAAGCCTTGCATATTGTTCATGATTGCAAGACGATGATTATATTCCAAGGATGGGATGCAGCAGGTAAGGGCGGCGCAATTAAACGTATGTGCGCCTTTTGGGACCCGCGTTTTTATGAAGTCTATCCAATTTCTGCCCCCACCCAAGAAGAAAAAGAGAAGCATTTTCTGTGGCGTTTTTGGAATAAATTGCCCCGATCTAAAGAGATAACAGTCCTAGATCGCAGCTATTATGGCCGCGTACTTGTAGAGCGCGTAGAGGGTTATGCCACAGAGAGCGAATGGCGGCGCGGCTATGATGAGATAAATGAGTTTGAAGCGCAGCAAATTGACATTGGTACGAAGATTATAAAAATCTTCATTCATGTTACCCAAGAGGCGCAGGACGAGCGACTTAAAGGACGATTGGAAGATCCATCTAAGCGCTGGAAAATCACTAAAGATGATTTCCGCAATCGCGCTAAGCGCGAAGAATATGCGCAGGCTATGGAAGAAATGTTCGTCAATAATGATACGCGCTGGGCGCCGTGGAAAATTATCGATGGTAATGATAAGAAAGCGGCGCGCCTTGCCATATTAGAATATGTTGCCGATCAATTAGAAGCGCATGTTCCATCTGATTTCCCCGAAGTGGATGAGGAGCTTTCTAAAATGGCAACAGAAGTTTTTGGCGAATAATTAGCTTTTAATTTTCATATAATTTATGATTATATTGCGCCCAAGCGGCCATATCCTTTATAACCCTAATGCGTTCTTTTTCTTCAATATCCAGAGGTTTTTTCTCATTTGGATCTAATTTAAGATTATATTTTTCCATTATCTGATGCCGCAAATCATAGATATATTTCATACGCTGATTGGTAATAAGACCAACTTTATTGCCGCGTAAAGAGGACATGAGGTAGACATTATTAGACCAATCTCTCTGGAGAGGGTTAGAGCCTTGCCATTTATAATCGCCGTTAATTCCTGCAATCTCCAGCATGAGAGGGGCAAAATCGCTTTGATCCGATAGATTGTCATTATCTTTCCCTGTGAAACCTAATGCATCTACCACCTCGCTATTGGCAATGATAAGCGGTATCCGTGTTTCCTCATCATATACCGATGAACCATGGGTATAATTGCCATGTTCGCCAAAGGCTTCGCCATGATCGCTAAATATGATCAAAACTGTGTTTTCATATTGCCCATTTTTTTCTAAATCATCAATAATATTACCAATATGCGCATCAGCATCTTTTATGGCGGCTTTATATTTATTTTGATTACCACTGATATTTATATCTTTAGGATAATATGGAAAATGTGTGTCATTCAGCCAAAGTATAGAAAAATAAGGTCTTTCTGATCTATTTTTTTTCCAATCGATAAATTTATTTACGGCACATTCGCTGGAAATATTATTAATATTCTTATATTTCTTATTCTCAATATCGCGATAAATATCGCAATCAATATTCTCAATATCGAAAAGCTCATTAAAGCCTTTGCCATTGATAAATTTATCAACATCTTGAAATGCAAATTCCGCGCCCATGAAGAATGACGTATCATATCCATTATCCCTTAAGATTGAAGGAAATAAGATAATATTTTTATCGGCTAATGTTTGGGTTTCCGCTCGATAAGATAGCTTAGGATAGCGCCCGCTTAGAAAGGAAAATATGGCTCTGGTGGATTGTGGTTTTGGGGCATGAAATGATGTGAAACTCACGCCATCATTTCTCAATTTGGCTATATTTTTAAGATCAGAATTTATCGAATATGAATGATCATATACGGCTTTGGCTGATACAGACTCCAGAACGATCATGATGATATTTTTCTTCTCTATTGTTAATCCATCATTATCCAGTTTTTCAGAACGATATATATATGATGGATCAATCCGTTTTGTTTCCATTTCCAATAGGCTGTTGTTTCTGCTGGCCCAAGCAGATGCAATAAGTTCATAAACTGGGTTAGTGATTTCATCTCTAAGTGGTGACTTTGGAGCAGGAGTTATGAAACCGTGCACCAAATAAATGGGCAGAAGCGCGCCATAAAAATAAACCAGATAGATATGCAAAAATCTTCTCGAAAGACAAAAAGCAATAAAGAAAGCTATTATTGATAGTATGAAATAAACGGTGCTATTTGCTGACATGGCAGAAGATATAGCCGTTTGCGGTGTATAGCTTTGCGCTAGATCTGCATAATATATCCATTGGTATGTTAGCGGTATATTGAGCCAATATAGCGCTATAATATTTCCTGCTAAAATGATGGCGTAGAGGATAGCCATAATCATCAATAAGGTTCGGAAAATTTTAGACCCTATTTTCGAATTTTTTAGCGCATATGCTATTATGGATGCGATAATCGAGCATATCGATAAGATTAATATATCATGATGGCTGATAAAAACGGCTCTTCTGATAATGTTTAGCAGATTACTCCAAACTAAGGCATCACCAATAATTAGATATATGCGTATCATGAAACCCACTATTGCTAATGCAAAATATAGCGCGGCAATATGGCGGAAATTAAGGATTAGCTGGTCGCTACTATCATTGTTATTTGAACGAAACACAGTGTAAAATATCCGCTGTCAAATGAAACATAATGTAATCACTAATGTTAGCGACTCATAAATCAATGATTAGAGCGTGAGAAAACTGTGTATAATTTGATTATTTCATTGGCTGAAAATAATTAAGTAGATGTGTATTAGCGAGAAGGTTAGGAATATTGTGACTTACCCATCGCAAGCGCAGCCTTTACCTTTTTTACAGGCTCTGTCTTTGGCAATACAGCTATTGCCGCAAGCTTTTCCCTTTTTACAAACTTTGCAGCAGCTTTGCGCATATAATGGAGAATAGCCGCAGGGTAATAATGTGGTAGAACCTAATAATGCTGTTACAGCGAATAACGATACTGCGAATTTCTTCATGCTAAAAAACTATCATTATCAATAGCTAATCGTAATAACCTCCCACCATTTCGGACCATTTCACTTTCAGTGAAACTGTTTGTAAGACGCAGAATAAAATATGCATATTAAGTAATAGGAAAGAACATGTATTCAGATATATTTTGGATAGAGAATCCAATAGGTTTTCGTTTGGCAATTATGGCTCGGCCTAGATCGGGTGATTGGTTAGAAGGTGAAGTTGAAAACTGGCATCGAAATCAGATCACTCATATAGTTTCATTGCTAGAGAATGAAGAAATTCTTGATTTAGGAATTGAAGCTGAGGAGGGTATATGCACTAATCATGGGATTAAATTTTACTCATTCCCAATTGCCGATAGAGGAATACCTGATTCTTTCAATGAAACTCTTACATTAATTTCTATACTATCAACATACCTAAAAGATGGTAGTGTTGCCATTCATTGCAGAGCAGGGATAGGACGGTCATCATTAATAGCGGGTGCTATTTTGATAATGAATGGGATAAGCGCAGATGAAAGTCTGAGACTAATTTCAGAGGCGAGAAATTTGCAAGTACCTGATACACAAATTCAAATTGATTGGTTGAAAGAATTTGAAAATAAGTTAAAGTAATCAATAGCTAATCGCAATGACCTCCCACCATTTCGGACCAGATGGTAAATTCACTTGGCGCACATCGCCTATTGCGGCGCGGCGCAGAGCGCGGGCGAGGGGACTGCTCCATCCAATACGGTTTAAGTCGGCATCGCTCTCATCATCACCGACAATTGTCACAAACATTTCATTATCATCTTCATCTGCAAGCGCGACCTGCGCCCCAAAATAGATATGATCTTTGTCGGGTTGATCGGTTGGATCAATCACATTGGCGGATTTCATGCTTTTGGAAAGCTGGCCCAAGCGATAGTCGATAGAGCGCAATTTCTGTTTGCCATAAATATAATCGCCATTTTCGCTGCGATCACCATTGCCAGCGGCCCAGCTGACAATTTCAACGACTTTGGGGCGCTCAACACGAAATAATTGATCATATTCCGCCTTGAGCGCTTCAAAGCCTTGCGGTGTTATAGGGCGATTCTTCTGTTGCATATTATAATATGCGGTCGATCAACCCGGTGTTTTGTTCAAATATACACTTAAGGGCGTATCGGAACGAATAAGAGCCTTATCTGGATTAAGATGGTCATACATCACTGCATTTTCGAGCACGCGTTGCACATAATTTTTGGTTTCATAGACGGGAATATTCTCAATCCAATCCAAAATATCGACCTGCGGCGTGCGCGGATCACCATTGCGGCGCAACCATTTGTTCACATTACCAGGGCCAGCATTATAAGCGGCCACTGCTAGAGGATAGCTACCATTAAAATAGCGCAGCATTTGCTGAATATAGCTTGACCCTAACATGACATTATAATCGGGATTGCTGGTTAATTTGCTGCGAGCATAGCTAAGGCGTAATTTGCCCGATACTTCGCGCGCCGTGGATGGGATAAGCTGCATCAGGCCGCGTGCATTGGCATGGCTAACGGCTTCACGGTCAAATTGGCTCTCTTGGCGGGTAATCGCATGAATTAATGTGAAATTATCCTGATGCCCAGCGGGTATAGAAATGGTTGGGAAACCATGAGCGATAAGGTTTGCATGGCCTTCTACGCGCGCATTACGGCCCGACATGACTTGCAAATCGGGACGATTAAGACGTTTAGATAGCGCGATCGCATCCAAAAATTCCGTTTCGCTCTCTGCTGCATTGGCAATGGCGCGCAAAAATAGGCTTTGCTGTTTCCATCCGCCATAACGCGGTGCTAGCTGTGCTGCCAAATAAACAGAGGGTACGTCATCGCCTTGCGGTGCATTGCTTACGGGCGGTGGTGCGGTGCGCGTTGGCAATTTTCGGCCCAGAGCTTCGAGGGATAATTGACCATAAAATTGATCATAATATTTTGCGGCTTTTTCAAAAAAAGCATTGGCCGCTGGGAAATCACCAGCCTCGCGCATGGATTTGCCTGCCCAATATAATCCTTTGGTGCGCGTTTGTGGAGAGCGCGCTGATAGACCATATTTTTCGAACATAGCGGCGGCGTCTTTTGGCCGATTTAGATTGTTGAGCGCAACTTGACCCGCGAGCCATGTTAAGCTGGTATAATCATCCCGCACACCAAGCGATTGATCGATAGGTTTTTCACCTACTGGAACGGCATCATCTACTTTTGAGGCAATGTCATAAGCCAATTTATATTGTTTATCATTGCGCGCAGAGCGTGCATTTTTGAGCAATATTTCATACCATTCCTCTGCATCTTCTGGCGCATGGGCTAGGGGTTGGCGATTGGCGAGCATTTGCCGCGCGCTCCAGCTATTGCCTTGATTGCGCAATTGATTGGCGCGCGCACCAATAAGGCCAGCATCGCGCAATCCAGCATCGCCAGCCGCCGTGATTTTGGCGCTAGCATCGGATGATTTTGCACGCACGGCCAATTGCGCTTCAAATAAAGGGCGTCTTTGCGCAGATGCACGCGGCAGATTATTACGCGCAGAACGTAGCGCACCAGCCCATAGCAATGAATCTATGCGCGTGTCATGATCATCACTGCTCAATGCGCTGCCCATTATGCTGGCTAAGCGGCTTTCAATATCATCGGGCAATGCGCCAGTGCGCCAAGCGTCTCTGCCAATGGTGATGGCTTCTTCGCGTCTGCCATTATTGGCTAATGTGATAGCATATTTGGCTTTGCCGACATTGGTGGTTGGAGCAATACGGTCAAAATAGCTTAATATCTGGCCTGCATTTTCGCGATCTAAATCAATCGATTGCTCTGCAAAGCGCTTAATCGTTCTCTCATGCGGCCAGCCGCCATAGGTCATTAAGAAGCTGCTATATTCAGAGAAATTATAATTGCCGCCGCGTGATAATTCGCGCCAACGTGAAATGGCCGCTGGTATATTGCCTTGGCTCACATCAACGGAACTGCTTGGTACCCCTGTTCCTGGCTGAAATACAACTTCTTGCGCCTCAGCAGATGCATTTGATGAATCATCCTCATTGGCCGCGATAGCGGTAGTTGGTGTCATGATTAATGTTGCTAATATAATATGGGATACCGTGTTGGACATATTGTTGTATTGCTCCTTATCAGGCGTTATATATTTGTTTCATATTTTGCTGCTTAATGGTTCCTTAATGACCATATTCGTCTATAGGAACCCATATGTTTCAAGTTAAAGGAATAAATCCATGTTTTTTGGTTCCATACCAGCTCTAGTGACTCCTTTTTGCGATGGATCGTTTAACGAGACCCATTTTCGCAATTTGGTGGACTGGCAAATCGAACAAGGCAGCAGTGCTCTAGTACCATGCGGTACAACAGGAGAAAGCTCAACCCTTTCTAATGCAGAGCATCATCGCGTCATCGAAGTTTGCGTAGAGCAAGCAGCAGGACGTGTGCCGATTATCGCGGGCTGCGGCTCCAATGATACAACCAATGCGTTGCTGCATATGAATTTTTCTAAAAAATGCGGCGCTGCGGCAGCTTTGGTGGTTGCCCCTTATTATAACCGCCCCAACCAAGAGGGCATAGCTGCGCATTTTGAGAAATTGACCAATGAATGTGATTTACCGATAATTTTATACAATGTCCCTGCGCGCACCGTGACTGATATGCTTCCCGATACGGTTAATGCCTTATCGAAGTTGAAAAATATTCGCGGCATTAAAGATGCGAGCGGCGATGTTTCGCGCGTCACCGAACATGTGTTGGGCAGCGAAGAGGGATTCTGTCAATTATCGGGTGTCGATGAATTGGCATTAGCGTTTAATGCGACTGGCGGCGTTGGCTGTATTTCAGTAACCGCCAATGTTGCGCCCAAATTGTGCGCAGAATTTCAAGCAGCATGCGCCGATGGTGATTATGATACAGCGCGTGCGCTCAATGATAAATTATATCCGCTGCATAAAGCGCTGTTTACAGATGCATCACCTGGGCCGGTTAAATATGCTATGTCGCGTGTGATAAAAGATTTTCCTGATGAAGTGCGTTTGCCCATGACAAAACCAAGCCAAGAAAGCTGTTCATTCGTGGATGCGGCCTTGGAGAATGCAGGTCTATTATAATGGCGCGGCCAAGGCATGTAGAATTTGATAAAGTAAAAAATGTCGCCGAAAACAGGCGCGCACGTTATGATTATCATCTAGATGATAAATTTGAGGCGGGTATTGCTTTGACGGGAACAGAAGTGAAATCGCTGCGCTTTGGCGAGGGCTCTATTGTAGAGAGCTATGCAGAGGTCAAAGAGGGTGAAGTGTGGCTGGTGAATGCCAATATACCCGAATTTAGCCATGGGAATCGCCATAACCATGAAGCCAAACGTCCGCGCAAATTGCTGCTCAATAAAAGAGAGATTGCTAAGCTGCATGGCGCGGTTGAGCGCAAAGGAATGACGCTTGTACCCCTGAGTATGTATTTTAACGGAAAAGGACGTGCAAAAGTTGAATTGGCGCTGGCAAAAGGTAAGAAGGCGCATGATAAACGTGCGACCGAAAAAGCGCGTGATTGGAAGCGTGAACAAGGAAGAATTTTAAGAGAAAATGGCTAGAAGGGCTAGAAGACAAAAGAAAAACTGGCTGCAAAGGAAATTACCCGATAGAAAAATACTCTCGGAAAACCCTTTGCTGCGCCCTTTTAAAGATAGATTCTTATCTCCTGAATTGTGGCGCTTTACCCGCCGTTCGGTTCCTGTGGGGGTCGCTATTGGGTTTTTAACGGCTATCATTGTTTTGGTGCCGGGCTTTCAAATGTTCATTGCCGTATTATTATGCCCATTATTTCGAGGCAATATTCCCACGGCCATCATCGCTACATTTATCAATACGCCGATAACAACGCCGCCGCTAATATATGCTTCATGGCTATTGGGCCTAACGATATTGGGGAAAAATAATAGCGTCGATGAAGGCGTGGGCGAGAGATTAACCGATATGAGCATAGCAGATTGGTGGAGCTGGTTAATAAGTGCGGGACAGCCCATGCTGATTGGTTTATTTGCCATTGCTGTTGTGACCGCTGCGCTAGGCTATCTTATTACAAGTTGGCTGTGGTCGCGTTGGGTGTTTCGCCAATATAAACGCCGTTCAAGACATTATAGCGTTAAAACCGAAGAGAGTGATTAATCCACTTATTATTTTCTGGTTTACAGCATTAGATATGCGCTTTAGTTACATTTGAAATTTAGTTTAGGAGTATTTTAATGAATAAGAAATTATTGGCCATATTATTATCAACATCGGTCATTGGTATGACGGCCGCCTGTTCGCAAAGCGATGGCCCTGTCGCTGCTGAAACAATTGGCAGCTTTGGTTTTGATATTTCTGGCATGGATAAAAATGTCTCTGCGGGTGAAGATTTTTACCAATATGCAAGCGGCAATTGGGCGAAAAATACAGCCATTCCTGATGATAAATCCAATTATGGCATGTTCAATGTATTGACCGATTTATCGCAAGAGCGCGTCAAATCTATTCTTGAAACAGCCAAGGATGAAGAAGGCAATAAAATTGGCGATGCTTATGCTAGCTATTTGGATACAGAGACAATCGAATCAAAAGGATTAGAGCCTATTAAAGCATGGCTCGATTCTATTCGTGCTATAGAGAGCAAGGAAGATTATACAAAAATCCTTATCGAAGCGCGCAAAAATGGTGTTGGTACCCCCGTTGGCAGTTTTGTTGGCCAAGATAGCAAAAACCCCGATCAATATATTTTTATTCTTTCACAAAGCGGAACGGGTCTGCCCGATCGCGATATGTATATTAAAGATGGCGAAAAATTAGAAGCTAATCGCAGCGAATATATCAGCTATCTAACCAAAATGTTGGAACTAGCAGGCGAAGATAATGCGGCTGAACGCGCCAATGCGCTGTTTGCGTTGGAAAAATCAATCGCTCAAGTGCAATGGAATCGCGAAGATAATAGCGATGCGAGCAAAACCTATAATAAGATGAGCGTCGCGCAATTGGATGCAGCTACACCTGGGATGGATTTCAAAACCATCATCGCAGGTTTCAGCGACAAGATTGATAATGTCATTGTGCGCCAACCTAGCGCGATTACATCTATCGCAAAAATCGTCGGAGAAGCCGATATAGCAACGTTGAAAGATGCTTTAATCGTGCGCTCGCTCAGCAGCTTTGCAAATGTTCTGCCTGATAGCGTGGCCGATACTAATTTTGCTTTTTACGGCACGACTTTATCGGGTACGCCAGAGCGCGAAGTGCGCTGGAAACGCGGTGTTGGATATACTGAATCCATGCTTGGTGAAGAAGTTGGACAAAAATATGTAGAGCTTCATTATCCACCAGAAACCAAAGCCGCGATGGACAAATTGGTCGACAATGTTTTGGCCGCTATGGGCCGCCGTATCGATAATTTGGAATGGATGCAGCCTGAAACAAAAGTAAAAGCCAAAAAGAAATTGGATAATTTCACCGTTAAAATTGGCCATACCGATAAATGGCGCGATTATTCGGCGCTAGAAATTAAACGCGATGATGTGTTTGGTAATGAATTACGCTCTAACCGTTTTGAATTTGATGATGATATGTCAAAATTGGGTGCGCCTATTCGGCGTTATGAATGGGGCATGTTCCCGCAAACTGTGAATGCTTATGCGAATTTCAGCATGAATGAAATTGTATTCCCTGCGGCTATTTTGCAACCTCCATTTTTTGACCCTAATGCTGATGATGCCATCAACTATGGCGCTATTGGAGCGGTTATTGGCCATGAGATTAGCCATCATTTTGATGACCAAGGCGCTAAATTTGACGAAAATGGACGTTTGTCGGATTGGTGGACAGAGGCTGACGTTAAGGCGTTTGAGGCTGCTGGTAAAAAATTAATCGCACAATATGACACCTATGAGCCTTTGCCGGGTGAATTTGTCAAAGGCGAGTTTACATTGGGCGAGAATATTGGCGACCTTGCTGGATTAACGCTTGCTTATGATGCTTATAGAGCATCATTGGGTGATGAAGAAGCTCCTGAACTAGAGGGTTTCTCTGGCGATCAGCGCTTCTTCTTAGGATGGGCGCAAGTATGGCGCCGCAATTACCGCGAAGCAGAATTATCGCGTCGTTTGCTAACAGATTCGCATAGTCCATCGATTCAAAGAACTTGGGTCGTACGAAACCTTGACAAATGGTATGATGCGTACAAACCATCAGAAAAAGATTCGCTCTATCTAAAACCCGAAGAGCGCGTCAAAATTTGGTAAGGAACGACTTTGTCACAATCACACTTTTCTACGCAATTAAAATTATTCGGTGAGAGTGGTGACGACGATATAAAACAAAGCCGTCTGCTGATCCTTGGATTGGCGGCGGCTATTATTTTATCGGCTTTATTATTATGGCTTGTCTCGCAAAATCTATTGCTAGTTGGTGGCTTTATAGCGGCTTTTATAGCGGCTATGGCCTGTGCCTATTATATTCATACATTATCCTTAAACACGCAGCAGATAGATCATTTGCCGCCCGATTGGGCCGTTACGCGCACCGTTGCCGATCAATCCAATACCGCAGTTGCCATATGTGATCGCGCAGGGCGCATGTCTTGTGCGAATGAGCGTTTTGAAAAATGGTTCGCAGGATTAAAGCCGCCGCCTGATTTGGATGTCGGTGAAAATGAACGTGCTATGCTCATAGCAGCAGGGCGCACGGCTTGGCGCGAGGGCATTGGTATCATTGAATCGCTCAAACATGATGGGCAAGATTTTCAGGTTAAAGCCGTCAAAGCGAGCAGCAGCGATGAATATTTGATTTGGACATTTGAGCCGGTTGTCGAACAAAGCCTATCGACTTTAGCGGTTGAAGCATTTTCGGGTCAGATTGGCCAACGTATGGGCGAGGCCGGCATCATGTCATTGGTGGTTGGCGGCGAAGGGCGCATAAGATCATGCAATAGCGCTTTTGCGGCGCGCGCTACGGGACGCGCTGAAGCCAATATTGTGAGCCGCGATTTTGCAACATTTTTACGCTCTGATGAAAAGGGACGTATTTATTTTGAACGCGAAGGCAGACGCGGTGTGCCCTTGCGCTTAATGCATATTCCTCTGCGTCCCGATGATAAAAATAGTCCAGCTATCATCTTTGCTCTAGACGAAGATTCAGCGCAAATGGATCGTCAAAACGCATTGGTGCATGTAGAAAACCTCTTGGCAGATCTGCCATTGGGCTTGGCGCTTGCCGATCGGGATGGTCGGTTTTTATTCGCCAATAATAGTTTTGCGCGTGTGGCCGGCATGCCGATTGAACAATTGCCGCCTTATCCCGGGGATTTGGTTATCAAAGAAGATAAGGCCGCAGTCGCCGATACAGTGCGCCGCTATGCTGCGGGACAGCCTATGTCTGGGGATATTGCGGTGCGTTTGCTAGAAGCTCCCGATGAAGTTGTTTCGCTCTCTATTGCGGGTGTGCGCGGGCTTGGCGATGCTTCGGTATTGATTGGCCTTAAGGATAATAGCGAGGAATCCAAACTAAAACGACAGGTTGCACAAGCGACCAAAATGCAAGCCGTTGGGCAGTTGGCGGGCGGCGTTGCGCATGATTTTAACAATATATTGACCGCTATCATTGGTTATTGCGATCTTATGCTATTGCGCCATTCACCGGGCGACAGCGATTATGATGATATTCAGCAGATTAAGAATAACAGCAACCGCGCCGCCAGTCTTACGCGGCAATTATTGGCTTTTTCACGGCAGCAAACATTGCGGCCGCAAATATTGCAATTGCCCGATGTTGTCTCAGAAGTCTCTGCGCTCCTAAAAAGATTGTTGGGCGAAAAGGTTCGATTAGAGGTTAAGCATGGCCGCAATATAGGGACTGTGCGCGCTGATCCGGGGCAATTAGAGCAAGTCATCATTAATCTTGGCGTGAATGCGCGCGATGCTATGCCCAATGGCGGTGTATTAACGCTTGAAACAAAATCTGTATCGGTTGCCGATGTTCGGGCGATGAATAGCGAGATTTTGCCTTTGGGTGATTATGCCATGCTATCGGTTAGCGACATGGGAACGGGTATTTCCAAAGATAATTTGGGCAAGATATTTGAACCATTTTTCACCACGAAAGAGGTTGGCAAGGGCACAGGCCTTGGTCTCTCAACCGTATATGGAATCGTAAAACAATCTGGCGGCTTTATCTTTGCGGACTCCGTTGAGGGTGAGGGGACGCAATTTAATGTATATCTGCCCGTGCATATTGGCGAAGCGAGCGAAGATTTGCCTGCTCTATCTAAGGTGCAGGATAAATCAGAATTATGGGGCAGTGGGCGCGTTTTGATT
Organism: uncultured Sphingorhabdus sp.; assembly: GCA_947492905.1. Classification (GTDB taxonomy): domain Bacteria; phylum Pseudomonadota; class Alphaproteobacteria; order Sphingomonadales; family Sphingomonadaceae; genus Sphingorhabdus_B. The sequence goes on from CANLOL010000001.1 coordinate 1,754,571, forward strand.
GTCGAAGATGAAGATATGGTACGCGCCGTGGCCGAGCGTGCTTTGGTGCGTCAAGGCTATCAAGTTGAAACAGCGTGCGATGGAGAAGAAGCTTTAGAGATATTATCCAAAAGCCGAAAATTTGATCTGATTGTTTCCGATGTTGTCATGCCCAATATGGATGGCCCAACAATGGCAAGAAAGGTAAGAGAGATATATGGCGATGTAAGAATTTTGTTCATGTCAGGATATGCCGAAGAACAATTGCGGCAATCGATTGATATCGACAATATGTTCTTTTTGCCCAAACCTTTTTCAGTGCAACAAATTTCACAATCTGTGAAAAATGCAATGGATTTTGAATAAAAACAATATTTTACCAAGGTAATTATTAAAATAAAAAATAATTCGTTCCCCTCTTGTTCTTTGAGAACAAATATAGTACATAATGATTCCATTGATCGTAACGATAGCGAAAATCGATGGTTTATTTTGGTCAAACAAGGAGTGGAACGATGGCAGGACTTAAAGTAGTAGAAACTAAAAAACAGGCAAATAATATGGATCGTGAAAAAGCATTAGAAGCTGCGCTTGCGCAAATTGACAGAGCATTTGGCAAAGGCTCTGCTATGAAATTGGGCAGCCGTGAGACTATGAATGTAGAGTCTGTTTCAACAGGCTCTATTGGTTTGGATATTGCGCTTGGAATTGGTGGCTTACCAAAAGGGCGTATCATTGAAATTTATGGACCAGAAAGCTCTGGTAAAACCACATTGGCATTGCATGCGATTGCAGAGGTTCAAAAAGCAGGCGGTACAGCGGCATTTGTGGATGCAGAACATGCGCTCGACCCTGTATATGCAAAAAAAGTGGGTGTCGATATTGACGAATTGGTTATTTCGCAACCTGATACGGGCGAACAGGCGCTTGAAATTACCGATACATTAGTGCGTTCTAATGCGATTGATGTTTTGGTGATCGATTCGGTGGCCGCATTGGTCCCACGCGCTGAAATAGAAGGCGAAATGGGCGATACCCATGTTGGTTTGCAGGCCCGCTTAATGAGCCAAGCTTTGCGTAAATTAACAGGCTCTATCAACCGTTCAAAATGTATGGTGATTTTCATCAACCAAGTGCGGATGAAGATTGGTGTTATGTATGGCAACCCTGAAACAACGTCAGGTGGTAATGCTCTGAAATTCTATGCCTCTGTTCGTTTGGATATTCGCCGTACGGGCCAAATTAAAGATAAAGATGAAATCATTGGCAATAGCACCCGCGTTAAAATCGTTAAGAACAAGGTTGCACCGCCCTTCAAACAAGTCGAATTTGATATTATGTATGGCAAAGGCATTTCCAAAGTCGGAGAAATGATCGACCTAGGCGTTAAGGCTGGTTTGGTTGAAAAATCGGGCGCTTGGTTCAGCTATGATTCGGTGCGTATCGGTCAGGGTCGCGAAAATTCAAAACAATTCTTGCTTGATACTCCTGAACTATATGAAAAATTGGAAAAGGCCATTCGCGGTAAAACCGAAGAAGTTGCTGAAGAAATGTTGGCTGGTGAGATAGAAGAGGCAAAAGAATAAAACTGCCTTAATTCTCAAAAAATATTATAGTTATAACGGTTGCCTGTATGCCGTTATGGGCTCGCCTTAATCCACCTTAAGGCGAGCCTTTCTCTTATCTATAGCTTTTATTCGCCACAGGCTTTGCTGAATTAATCACTATAATCGCAAAAACTCGTCATTTTTGCTGTTTTACAAGCTTGTAAGCATCGCGATGCTGTCCTAAATAGCCATTATGACATCTACAAATGATATAAGACGTTCCTTTTTGGAATATTTTGGCAAAGACCATGACAAGGTGCAATCTGCGCCATTGGTCCCTTATAATGATCCAACGCTCATGTTTGTGAACGCTGGAATGGTGCCGTTCAAAAATATCTTCACTGGATTAGAGAAGCGCGATAATCCGCGCGCAACGTCGAGCCAAAAATGCGTACGTGCTGGCGGTAAACATAATGATCTCGATAATGTAGGCTATACTGCGCGTCACCATACATTTTTTGAAATGCTGGGAAATTTTTCTTTTGGCGACTATTTCAAAGAAGATGCGATTAAACATTCATGGGCTTTGCTGACCGATGTCTGGGGGATTAATCCCGATAAATTGACGGTCACTGTCTATCACACCGATGATGAAGCTTTTGATTTATGGAAGAAAATCGCCAAACTCCCCGATGAGCGTATCATTCGTATATCGACGGATGATAATTTTTGGTCAATGGGTGATACTGGACCGTGCGGCCCTTGTAGTGAGATATTCTATGATCATGGCGATCATATCGATGGCGGCCCTCCGGGTAGTCCCGATGAAGATGGCGATCGTTATGTCGAGATTTGGAATTTGGTGTTTATGCAATATGACCGCCAAGAAGATGGCACTCAAATTGATCTACCTAAACCTAGCATTGATACGGGCATGGGGTTAGAGCGTATTGCTGCAGTGCTGCAAGGCGTGCATGATAATTATGATACCGATACATTCCGCGCTTTAATCGAAGCTTCAGAAAATCTGACGGGCACAAAAGCCACAGGCGAGCAAATGGCGAGCCACAGGGTTATCGCCGATCATTTGCGTTCTAGCAGCTTTTTGATTGCCGATGGTGTATTGCCCTCTAACGAAGGGCGCGGTTATGTGCTGCGCCGTATCATGCGCCGCGCTATGCGCCATGCGCATATTTTGGGCGCAAAAGAACCATTGATGCACCGCTTGGTTGATAATCTAATTGCCGAAATGGGCGCAGCCTTTCCCGAACTTGTCCGCGCACAGGCTTTGATTAAAGAAACTCTACGCCAAGAAGAAACACGCTTTCGCCAAACGCTGGATAAAGGCATTAAACTTCTGGATGAAGCCACAGCGAATATGTCCGATGGCGATATTTTGGATGGTGCTGTCGCGTTCAAACTTTATGACACTTATGGCTTCCCCTATGATCTGACCGAAGATGCTTTGCGTGCTAATGGCTTTGGTATTGATAAGGCTGGATTTGATGCAGCCATGCAAGAGCAAAAAGACCGAGCGCGCGCCGCTTGGAAAGGCTCAGGTGCTAAGGCTTCCGATGATATTTGGTTCGATATAGCCGAACGAACAGGATCAACCGAATTTACCGGATATAATGCCAATGAAGGCGAAGGACAGGTTGTTGCGATAGTCAAGGATGGCGCAGAAACCAATCAAGCCACGCGCGATGATGAAGTCATAATCATAACCAATCAAACGCCATTCTATGGCGAATCTGGTGGTCAAATGGGCGATACAGGCACTTTGAAGACCAGTGATGGGTTTGCTGCAACCATCAGCGATACGGCAAAACCCTTAGGTAAATTACACGCGCATCATGCCAAAATATCGCAAGGTTCGATAGAGGTTGGCGACGTTGTATCTATGGCGATTGATAGCGAAAGGCGCGATAATTTGCGCTCTAATCATAGCGCAACGCATTTGCTGCACGCGGCGCTGCGCAATCATTTGGGAACGCATGTCACGCAAAAAGGCAGCATGGTTGCTGCTGATAGGCTTCGTTTTGATTTCTCGCACAATCAAGCTTTGAGCAGCGATGAAATAGGAGCGTTAGAAGCCGAAGTGAATGCGCAAATCCGTGGAAATGAAGCTGTAGAAACGCGTCTTATGACCCCCGATGATGCTGTCGAAGCAGGCGCATTGGCATTATTTGGCGAAAAATATGGCGATGAAGTGCGCGTTCTTTCTATGGGGCATAGCGATGAAGATGTATATTCTGTCGAATTGTGCGGCGGTACCCACGTCAATGCATTGGGTGATATAGCGCTTTTTGCCATCATTTCCGAAGGCGCTGTAGCGAGCGGTATCCGGCGTATTGAAGCGCTCACGGGCGAGGCGGCTCGGCAACATTTATCGGGTAGAGAAGGGCAGCTAAAACAAATTTCTGCGCTTTTGAAAACAGGTATAGAAGATAGCGTAGATCGCGTTGAAACATTATTGGCCGATAAAAAGCGTTTAGAAAAAGAATTGGCCGACACCAAAACCAAATTGGCAATGTCGGGTGGGGCTGGTCCAAAAGCGGAAATAGAAGCTATAAATGGTATTAACTTTTTGGGGCAAGTCATTGAAGGCGTTGAACCAAAAGCATTGCGCGGCTTGGCAGATGAGCAATTAAAGACAGTTGATAGCGGCATCATCACGATTATTGCAGCTAATGAAGGCGCAAATACTGTGGTGGTGGCTATTACAGCGGATTTATTAGATACGCTGCAAGCGCCTGATTTTGTGCGCATAGCGACAGAGGCTATGGGCGGAAAAGGCGGCGGAGGGCGTCCTGAAATGGCGCAAGGCGGCGGACCTGCTGGAATGGATCAAGCCAATGCTGCGATAGAAGCCATAAAAGCTAAAATCGCAGCCTGATAATTAAAGCCTGATTATCGCATCTTGATAATATTAGATGCAAATCTAGGATTTATAATCGAACAATATTCATAAGGACGGGGTTATTTCCCGTCCTTTAATTTTTGCATCAGATATACATGTTGAAGAGCCAGCCTTTTCGCCGTTTCTTTGAGATTAGCCGCCGCACTATGGCCGCCATCAATATTCTCATAATAGAGGAAATCATGCCCTTGATCTTCAAAGCGTTTGGCCGTTTTGCGCGCATGTCCGGGGTGAACGCGATCATCTTTGGTGGATGTCACAAAAAATACTTCGGGATAATCCGTCTTACTATCAATATTATGATAGGGTGAGATACTTTCTAAAAAAGCGCGCTCCTCTGGGATAGAGGGGCTGCCATATTCGCCAACCCAGCTAGCGCCTGCCAATAATTTGTCATAGCGCAACATATCAAGCAGAGGCACCGCGCAAACGACTGCATTGAACAAATCGGGGCGCTGCGTAAACATGACGCCCATCAATAATCCGCCATTTGATCCGCCTTCGATGCCCAAATGTTTGGGTGATGTTAATTTCTTTTCGATTAGATTTTCAGCGACCGATATGAAATCATCATATATGACTTGGCGATTGGTTTTGAGGCCAGCTTGATGCCATTTTGGGCCATATTCGCCGCCGCCGCGAATATTTGCTAGCACATAAATACCGCCATTTTCCAACCATAATTTGCCGCGTGTGGCCGAATAGCTGGGGTTAAGCGATACTTCAAATCCGCCATAGCCATAGAGCAATGTAGGGTTTGTCCCATCCATCTTAAGGTCTTTTTTGCGCACAACAAAATAGGGAATTTGCGTTCCATCTTTTGATGTCGCGAAATATTGATCGGCAATCATGGCATCGGAATCAAACCAATCGGGCAGGGCCTTTGCTTTGGCTTGTTCGTTCTTTGCGCTGTCATAAGTCCATAATGTGCTGGGCTTTAAAAAAGACTCGCTATTGATGAAGGCAATATCTTCTTTATCATTGGTTGCACCTATGGAGACACTTCCATTAGCAGGAAAATCGAGCTGCTTTGACGTCCATTGGCCACCATCCCAATCAAATGCATAGGCTGCGCTTTTAACATCGCGCGAGATGCTCATCAAAACTTTGGATTTGGTGATACCATAACCATTTAGGGATGATTTTTCATCAGGGCTATAAACCAGATTCACGTCTTTGATTGCGCGTGTGCGCATAAAATCATCGAATGAAAAGCTGACTAAATCGCCGCTTTTATAGCCGCGCCAATCTTCATTGAGCGACAATAATATCTGGCCCTTAAATTCGCTGCCAAGGTTTGATTTTGCGGGAATAGGGAGCTTTACGGCGTCTTGTAGATTATCGCGCGGAACCCAATATACATCAGATTCATAAAATGTCCGCGCCCGCGTTACTAAAATCTCGCGGCTATTATCTGCTCTAAGCATTGATCCTGCGAATAGACCAACGTCGGTAGGATCACCGCGCATAAATTCTTGCGCATCGTCAATACTTTGTCCGCGCTTCCATAATTTTGCAATCATCGGATAACCAGATTCGGTTAAGCTGCCTTCGCCAAAATCAATGCCGATAATTTGCGTATCTTTATCAAGCCATGATGTTCCGCCTTTGCTTTCGGGTGTTATAAATCCGTCTTTCACCCATGTTTTGGTGCTTGCATTATATTCGCGCTGAACATTGGCGTCTTTGCCGCCATCAGAGAGCGAAACCATGCACAATATATTATCAGGGGCCAGACAGCCATTGCCTTGATAGACCCAATTTTTATTCTCCGCCTTAGCAAGAGCATCAATATCCAAGACGGTTTCCCATTTGGTATCGTTTGATAAATAACTGTCTAATGTTGTTTTGCGCCATAGGCCGCGCACATGGTCGGCATCTTGCCAAAAATTATGCGCCTCTCCATTGCGATATGAAACATAAGCAATTTTATCTTTGGAATTTAATATTTCCAGAGCATCGCTCTCCATTTTTGCGTAACGCGGATCAGAAGTTAGGCGCTTTAGAGAGCGATCATTCCAGCTTTGGACCTCTGCTAAAGCTCTCTCTGCCAATACTTCTTCGAGATAAAGATGGTCTTCATTGGTTTTGCCGGCTTCATTATATTCAATCATTGTGTGCCTTTTTGATGCTGAGTTATTTTGGTCTTGATTATGGGCATTGACCAATTGAGCAGATAATAATGCGGCGCTCATTGCGCTCCCGATTAAGATTTTTTGTTTTAAATTTTTCATAAATTTGCCTTATCTTATCAATATTAACTGGATTTCAGTCTAGGTTCTTCGGATAAATCGCCGCCTTCCATAATGCGTTTACGGAAATAATCGCGTTTTTCATGGATGGATGCAATGACGGGCCCTGTTGGTACGCCTAAATCCACCAATACAGCTTCTGATAATTGCAGGCTGCTTTCCAATGTTTCGGGTACTGCATCGCTCGCGCCTGCTTGATAGAGGCGTGCGGCATGGTCGCTATCTCTGGCGCGCACAACAATCTTAATATTGGGCAGCCAAGCCCTTACGCGGCGCACAGTACGCTCTGCCAATATAGGTTGATCCATCGTCAAAATCAGGGCTTTTGCATGACCCAATTCTAATTTATCGAGCGTTTCAGGGCGTGTTATATCACCAAATATAACGGGATAACCATCTCTGCGGGCCTCAGCCACTGCATCAATATCGGATTCTACGGCAACATAATGTTGATCATGATATTGCAGCATATCAGCAACCAATCTACCAACGCGGCCAAAACCAATAATTACTGTGCGATCTTTGCTCTCATTAATATCTTCTTCCAAAGGATCGGTTGTATCGCGCAATTCTATACGCCGCGCCATATCATGGCCTATGCGCGCCAATATAGGAGTGATGGTCAGGCCAATAGCGGTTGCCACTTGCCAGAAAGCAGCCGTTGGCCCATCGATCAATTGGGCTGCGCTTGCTGCTGCTAAAACAATCAATGTGGTTTCTGATGGGCTAGACATAAGCACGCCAGCCTCTGTAGCGGTTCCTGTCCGTGCACCGCTTAATTTGAGCAAGCTGCCTGTGACCAATGATTTGACGATGATTATACCAATAATCGCGGCCATTAATGACCCTAAATTTTCCATCACAAATGTTATATCGATTTGCATGCCGATGCTTATTAAAAACACACCCAGAGCAAGGCCCTTAAAGGGCGCGGTCATAACTTCTACTTCGCCATGATAGTCGGTTTCTGCAATCAACATACCTGCGATAATAGCCCCAACGATAGGCGATAGCCCGACAGCGCCCGTAATTAAGCTTGCGATAATGATGACCAACAGGCTGATAGAGAGGAATAATTCAGGGCTTTTTGTCCGCGCTGCTTGGCCAAATAGAGGCGGTAATATAATGCGCCCTATAATCAACATAGCAATGATAACGGCTGCGCCTTGCCATAATATGGTGATGAGATTATCCACTGTATTATCGGCTGCATAAGGGGCGAGAGCGCCCAAAATAAAGATGATAGGCACAATGGCAATGTCTTCGAATAAAAGCATGGCGAGAGCGGATTTACCAACAGCGGATTTGGTGCCAGAGATAGGAAGCACGAGGGCTGTAGAGGACAAGGCGAGGGCGATACCAAGGCCCATTGCCCCAGCAAGGCTGAGCCCGCCAAAGAAATGCAATGCCATTCCGATGATAAAGCCGCTGCCGATTAATTCCGCAGCACCAACGCCAAAAACCAATTTGCGCATGGCCCATAATCGTTTGAAACTAAGCTCTAATCCAATAGTGAATAGCAATAATATGATGCCATATTCGCCAAAAGGTTTGATGGATTCAGCATCGGATATAGTGACCCATTCGAGCCATTGATATTGATTGGAAAGAGCGCCAAGCCCAAATGGGCCAACGAATATCCCTACCAATATGAAACCGATGATCGGAGTGATACGAAATCTAGCAAATGTTGGTATAACAATACCAGCGGCGCCCAATATAACCAATGCATTATTGATGCCATCTATCTGAATTTCACCTGCCATATTGTGATACTAATCTCTTTTGGCAATCATGCAAAATAATAATAGGGATCATATAAAAAAACACCCTCAAGCATTTTTGCCAGAGGGTGCATTATAATGTTTCGGCTAAGTTATAGCCTGTTATTCATTCTCAGCTATTAATTTTATTCCCAGCTGCCCATTGCAGTTTCTAGGTTATTCACAATCGCTTCAAAAAACTGTTCTGTGGTCATCCAAGGTTGATCTGGGCCGATTAGGATTGCCAAATCTTTGGTCATTTGACCATTTTCAACGGTTTCAACACAGACGCGCTCTAATGTTTCAGCGAAACGCGTAACATCGGGAGTGCCATCAAATTTACCACGGTTTTTAAGGCCGCCTGTCCATGCAAATATAGATGCAATCGGGTTTGTTGATGTTGCTTTGCCTTGTTGATGCTGACGATAGTGACGCGTCACAGTACCGTGAGCAGCCTCTGATTCAACGGTTTTGCCATCGGGACTCATAAGAACAGATGTCATAAGACCTAGCGAGCCAAAGCCTTGCGCAACCGTGTCTGATTGCACATCGCCATCATAATTTTTACAGGCCCAAACAAATTTACCTGACCATTTAAGAGCACTAGCTACCATGTCATCAATCAAGCGGTGCTGATATTCAATGCCGATTGAATCAAATTGCTCTTTAAATTCTGCTTGAAACACTTCTTCGAACAAATCTTTGAAGCGGCCATCATAGGCTTTCATGATGGTATTTTTGGTTGATAGGTAAACAGGCCATTTGCGCGCCAAGCCATAATTCATAGAGGCACGAGCAAAGTCTCTAATGCTGTCATCCAAATTATACATAGCCATCGCAACGCCGCTGCTTGGGAATTGGAATACTTCTTCGTCAATATTATTGCCGTCTTCGCCTTCGAATACCAAGCGCAATTTGCCAGGCCCAGGAACTAGAAAGTCGGTACATTTATATTGATCGCCAAAAGCATGACGACCAACGACAATAGGGTCAGTCCAACCCGGCACTAAGCGCGGTACATTTTGCATGACAATAGGTTCGCGGAAAACAACGCCGCCCAAAATGTTACGGATTGTGCCGTTGGGTGACTTCCACATTTTTTTCAGACCAAATTCTTCAACACGGTCTTCATCGGGAGTAATCGTCGCACATTTTACGCCAACGCCATGTTCGCGAATGGCATTAGCAGAATCAACTGTGATTTGATCATTTGTTTCATCGCGTTTTTCGATGGATAGATCATAATATTTCAAATCAATATCAAGATAGGGGAGAATTAGTCTCTCTCTAATCCATTGCCAAATAATTCGTGTCATTTCATCGCCGTCTAGTTCGACGACAGGGTTTTTGACTTTAATTTTTGCCATATAAAAACGCTTTCTGTGAGGAGTAAGTTATAATCAATTTATTTTTATAGATGCGCCATAGCAAATTTTTGCCAATGTTCAACTCTTGCGTTCAACTCTATTTGGCAAACTTATGCACAATATAGTCTAATTTTCATTAAAAACACCATCATTCCAACTTGTATCCTACCATTTCCACCCCTAGATAGAGAATATGTCTAGACAAGAATTAACAAATAGAGGCGAAGGCCTTGCGAAATGGTCCTTCCCGCCCATACATCCCGAAGGCCGTAAATTTGGCCTTATCGCTGTTGCAGCAACTGCGGCCCTCTTTTTCATCGGCGGTTTTGCTCATCTATTAGCATGGCCGATGGTCGGTGTTTCGATATGGACTTTTGCATTTTTCAGAGATCCAAAGCGCGCAACGCCTGATGATGATCGCTATATTGTGTCTCCTGCGGATGGATTGGTGACATTGATTCAACAAGTCCAACCACCTGCTGAAATCTCAGGGCCAGAGGGATTGGGCGATGAATTGGTGACCCGCGTTTCCGTATTTATGAGCGTATTTGATGTGCATATCAATCGCACTCCCATTCGCGGCACGGTTAAACATGTTGCTTATATCCCCGGTAAATTTCTAAATGCTGATCTGGATAAAGCCAGCGAAGATAATGAACGCCAGCATTTCTTGGTAGAGCGTCCCGATGGCTTGCGCGTTGGTTTTACGCAAATAGCAGGCCTAGTCGCGCGCAGAATTGTTCCATTTGTGAAAACAGGGGATGTTGTCGGCGTGGGACAGCGTATAGGCCTTATTCGTTTTGGTAGCCGCGTTGATATTTATCTGCCAAAGGGAACAGCATCTAAAGTCATTAAAGGGCAACGCTGCATTGCGGGTGAGACCATCATTGCTGAAATTAATGTTGATGAAGACTTGCTCGCTATTTCGCAGTAAATATCAGCATTAATGAATTTTGAAAGTTTGTTTTTGCTTGCAAAGCAAATTCTTAGAGCGCAAGTATAAGCGATAATGACAGCTATACCAATACGATCTTTTGTCCCCAACGCCGTTACAGCGATGGCGCTTTGCGTTGGCTTTTCGGGGGTTTGGTATGCTCTTTCACAAAATTGGGTGGCCGCTGCTGCTTGTATTGTAGTTGCGGGTATATTGGATGGCTTAGATGGCCGCATAGCCCGTATGCTCAATGGGCAAAGCCGCTTTGGTGCTGAATTGGATTCGCTCGCCGACGTCATTTCATTTGGTGTGACGCCAGCGGTATTGGTCTATAGTTGGTCTTTGCAAAATATGGAGCGGTTTGGCTGGACAATATGTCTGTTTTTCACTCTTTGTATGGCGCTGCGTTTGGCGCGTTTCAATGCGCAAATAGATAGCGAGCCTCAACCGCATAAAATCGCTGGCTATCTAACAGGTGTGCCCGCGCCCAGCGCTGCGGGTATGGCGTTGATGCCGATTGCGATATGGATTGAAACTGGCGTGGAATGGATAAGAGAACCTTATATCATAGGCCCGTGGATGATTATTATTTGCGTTTTGGTCATATCCAATGTTGCGACTTTTAGCTGGAAATCATTGCGCATACGCCATAGCTGGCGTTTCATTGGTATTGCGCTTTGCGGCCTATATGTGGGCGGATTGATAGTAGCGCCTTGGCCTACTTTGGCGCTGACGGCTGCGGTTTACTTCATGCTCATACCGATAAGCATGTGGCGTTATCACCGGATTAAAAAACGCCAAAAATCCCTGAATATAGAATCCTAATTTCTTGACTTGACCTTATCCACCCATGCGCTATGTTCTTATTTCGTTCTATAGGGGTTTGATGTGGAAATTAGCGTCATTATTGCAATAATAGCCAGCCTATTATTGGGTGTCGGATTTGGTGTTGCTGCGGGTTGGTTCATGGGGCAACGCATGGCCTCTGCGGGTAATGAAACCGTATCACAATTGCGCTCAATGCTAGATGGCATTACCGAAGAGCGTGATGGCGCGCGCGATCAATTGGCGCGATTAGAAGCCAGTAGCGAAGAACGGCAGAAATCCTTTGAACAGCAATTGCAATCTCTCAAAGACGCAAAAGAAGCGCTGACCCTAGAGTTTGAAAATGTAGGGCAAAAGATGCTGGGTGATGCGCAAAATGCTTTTCTGCAGCGTGCGAATGAGCGTTTTCATCAAGCGGGGGAAAAGAACCAAGAGCAAATTAAACAATTGCTAAACCCAGTGGGCGAGAAATTAAAAGCCTATGAAGCGCAAGTGAGCAAAGTCGAAAAAGACCGTAATGAAGCCTATGGCGAATTGAAGGGCTTGATTGGTGATATGAAAATTGGCCAAGATAAAGTTTCAACAGAAGCAGCTAAATTGGTCAACAGCTTGCGCAATGGCCCCAAAACAAGGGGACGTTGGGGCGAGCAACAGCTTAAAAATGTATTGGAAAGCTGCGGGCTTTCTGAACATGTCGATTTTGTAACTGAGGTCAGCGTAGAAGGCGATGAAGGACAGCGTATGCGTCCTGATGCTATTTTGCGTGTTCCGGGCGGCAGCTCTCTGGTGATTGATGCGAAAGTGTCGCTCAATGATTATCAAGATGCTTTCGATAGCAATGATGATGATGCGCGCATCACCGCTTTATCGCGGCATTGTGCATCCATGAAAAACCATATCGATGGTTTATCGCGCAAAGCTTATTGGGATCAATTTGAGGATGCTCCCGATTATGTGATTATGTTTGTACCGGGCGAGCATTTCTTGGCCGCAGCGTTAGAGCATGATCCGCAGCTTTGGGATTTTGCTTTTGAGAAGAAAATATTGCTCGCAACACCAACCAATTTGGTGGCCATAGCCCGCACCGTTGCTAGCGTATGGCGGCAAGAAGGGTTGGCACGCGAAGCCAAGCATATTGGGGCGCTAGGCAAAGAAATGTATGATCGTATTGCTGTTGCTGCGGGGCATTTGAAATCGGTGGGCAATGGACTAAATTCTGCGGTTAATAATTATAATAAATTTGTCGGCAGTTTTGAGCGTAATGTTATGTCCACGGGACGTAAATTTGCTGAACTCAATGTTGAAACGGGCAAAAAAGAAATTGGCGATATTGCCCCAATTGAAGCCTTGCCGCGCTATGCTTCTGATGCAGAACGCGATCTTATCGAAGATAAAAACGGTTAAGGCTTGCCTTTATTTTTTGCGGCGGATTTGGTTGAGCACTTCATAGCTCATAACCGCACTTGATATAGCCGCGTTAAGGCTGTCGGCTTTGCCCTTCATGGGCATCTTTACCAATATGTCACAGCTTTTTTCATATTCTGGCGGTAATCCTTGCGCTTCATTTCCCGTTAAAACAAAGGCTGGAGTCTCATAGGATATGGCTTGATAATCTTTTTCGGTATTCAGGCTCGTTCCAATTAATTGGCCTGTGCCTGATTGTTTCCATGCGATAAATTCATCCCACGAGCATTTGATGATTTTTTGCGTAAATACTGCGCCCATTGATGCGCGAACCGCTTCGACCGAAAATGGGTCAGTGCAATCATCTATTAAAAATAATCCGCCGCCGCCAACAGCATCGCAAGTGCGCATCATAGTGCCCAAATTTCCTGGATCGCGCATATCTTGAACCGCCATCCAGATATCTGCATCATCACGGTCTATATCGTTCAATGTGACATCTATATCTTCAAAAACACCAACAACCATTTGCGCATTATCTTTGCCGGTAAGCTTTGAAATTATCTCGCGGCTCGTCTCGATAATGTCGCCACCTTCGCTCTCTACAGCATCGCATAATATGGCGGCGAGGGGATGTTCTTCTTGGCCTTGTTCCAGAAAAATCATGTCCGGAATGAAGCCAGCCTCCCTTGCTTCGGTTAATATGCGCAAACCTTCTGCAATAAATTTATTCTCACGCTTGCGATGCTTTTTCTCACGCAGCGATCTTACTCTTTTTATAAGAGGGTTAGAAAAACCAGTAATTTCACGCCGCATGATTAATCCTCACCAAAGCCATCTAATAATAAGCCTTCGAGACGCGTGAGGGCATGTTCGGCATGGTCTTTATCAATGGGGTTAAATTCAATAATCACATCAATATTATTGCCTTTCGCAGCCCCGAGCATCATTAATCCCATGATAGAATTGCCAACGGCTCTTTGATCATTTTTGGCTACGAAGATAGAGAGGTCTTTGGGCAATTTATTGACTAATGCCACAAATTTAGAGCTTGCTCGTGCATGCAGCCCTTTATTATTCACGATGGTGATATTTTTGCTGATACTGTCTTTATCAGCATTTTCTATACTGTCGCTCATTCTGTTTCTGCTAATAATTCAGAGGCAACATTTATATATTTGCGGCCAGCATCTTTTGCCACTGCGATAGCCTCTGATATATCCATAGATTTACGCGCGCTTTCTAGGCGTATTAACATTGGTAAATTCACCCCAGCAATAACCTCTACCGCGCCGCTATCTAATAGTGAAATTGCTAGATTTGAAGGCGTGCCGCCGAATAAATCGGTCAATATTATCACCCCTTGACCATTATCAACTTCTTTTATGGCTTTTTTGATATTGGTGCGTTGTTTTTCCATGTCATCGTGCGGGCCAATGCAGATGGTTGCTACAGATTTTTGCGGCCCTACAACATGTTCCATGGCGGTTAAAAACTCTTGCGCCAAATTCCCATGCGTAACGATTATCATTCCTATCATTGTCAATTTAGGCACCTTCATCCATCAAAAATATATAGATTACCGTCTCAAAAAATTTCAGATTTTATTGGGTAAACCCTCTAAAGACTCAATAATTCGTGATGATAAATTTCTGTGAAATATATTGGGAGAAAATCCTGATTTTTGCAACAATTTCCCGAATGTCTCTGTAATATAAACTGAACGATGACGCCCTCCGGTGCATCCAAATGCTATGTTAACATAGGCTTTGCTCTGTTTTTCATATAGCGGTAATATGTGCAGCAGCAGATCAAGCGTTTTACGCAGCGTCGCTTCATATTCTGGGTCTTGCCGTATATATTCGGCTACTTCTTCGTCTAAACCTGTTTTCGGTCTTAAATCATCATCCCAATGCGGGTTGCGCAAAAAGCGCATATCGAAAACCAAATCAACATTATTGGGTACACCTCTTGAAAAGCCAAAGCTGGTGAGCGAAATTGTCATTCGCGGCGCGGACTCAAGAGCAAATTTCTGCCGTATTTCTTGTTGCAAATCATTGACCGACAATTTGCTTGTATCGATTATATTCTCTGCCCATCTGCGATAAGGCTCTAATAATTGACGCTCTTGGGCAATGCCATCAGAGGCTGGGCGATCATGGCTTAACGGATGCCTGCGTCTCGATTCTGCGTAACGGCGCTCTAATTCATTGCCATTACAATCCAAGAATAATGTGACGATGTTGAACTTTTTATCTTGTTCTAATAATTTGATTTGTTTGATTAATGTATTGGCCTCTATGCCGCGCGTTCGGCTGTCAAACCCTAGCGCGAGCGGCGCATTGGTCTGATGGATTGTCGATGGCGTGTCTATCAACGCACCAATGAGGCGTATCGGGAAATTATCAACCGCTTCCCAGCCAATATCCTCCAAAGTTTTTAGCGCCGTTGATTTGCCAGCACCTGATAATCCAGAAACCAATAATATGGTTTGGACATTATCATCATCTTTGGAGTCTATGTGATTCATGATGCTATACTATAGGCAATATAATAATATATCCTATGAAAATTATGCGTTAATGCTGATTTGCCATATTTGTTAAGCTCTTAAGATGGATAAGCGTTTGTTCAATCTTGATGGGCGCGGATGCTTCAAAAGCGGCAATCTTTAAGGATGGAATATTATATGGGCCAATGCTGATAAGGGGCAGGGGCGCTGGCATTCTCTCATAATTATCGCTCAATTGTATAATGAGTTTAAGCGCTATATTATTAACGCATTTCATTTCAATTATACCTACACCTCTGATTTCAATTGCTTCAATATGATGCTCAGTTTGCACTAATATGGGGCTATTTTCATCCCCCGTAATGGCAATATAATCATCGGCTATCAGCTTGGCTCCGCGATCAATCAATCGCAATGCTAAATCAGATTTCCCCGAGCCAGATGCTCCCATTATTAAGACAGCATCATCGCCAATGGCAACTGCTGTGCCGTAGATGGATTGATTATCATTCATGGCTTTCTGCTGCGGGTAATATTATTTCGAAACAGGCTCCTGATTTTTTGTCCGGTCGCTGCATTGCTCTAATATTGCCATTATGCGCTTCGATAATAGTGCGCGAAATGGCGAGCCCCAATCCGCTATGCTTACCAAAATCTTCTTCTGGACGAGAGGAATAAAAGCGTTGGAATATTTTTTCATAATCGCTTTCTTTAATGCCAGGGCCATTGTCACAAACGCTAATCATTATTACGCCATGATCTGCACTGGCATTAATCTCTATGGGTTTATTGGGCGGAGAAAATGACAATGCATTATCTATTAAATTTTCAATGACCCGCTCTATACGTATTTTTTCAGCCATTATAGAGATTGATATATTTTTATCATATTCAAATATTATAATTTTGCCATCATCGCGTTGCTTGCGGTTTTTTATAATATCCTCAATCAGTGTAATGACATTAATCTCTTCAAATTGTGCCATCGCAATTTGGGAATCGACACGGCCCGCTTCGGCTATGTCTGTAATAAGCCTATCCATGCGCCGAACATCATCTTTGGCGACATCTAATAATTGTTTTGAAAGAGCAGGGTCTTTTATATTTTCAAGGCCATCCAACGCAGAGCGTAACGAAGCGAGAGGATTTTTAATCTCATGCGCCACATCATCGGCAAAAGATTGCGTCAGTTCCACACGCTTGCGCAATGTCATGCTCATGTCGGATAATGCGCGTGCAAGCATACCTATTTCATCGCTTCTTTCTGGTAATCTTGGGATAGTAACATGTGCTGTTCTGCCCAATCGCACTTTTACTGCGGATGTGGCCAATCGCCTTATCGGCCTAACTATCGTGCGGGCCAAAAATAGAGATAATAGGATAGAGACGGTTAGAACAATAAGAAAAAATATGAAAATTCGGCCTCTTTCGGCACGTACTTTTATGCGCAAATCATGCGCATTTATGGTTTCTATCAAAGTGAAATCACCATCCATAGTTTTGGCAATTGTGATAATGACAGGTGAGAGGTCTCTGGCATTGCGAACTTCAGAATAAGGATTGTTGGCAGTGACTTTTTCGGCATGTTCCCATGCGGATAGCCTGTCATTTTCGGGTTCTTCAAAAGATTGTAAATTTGGTTCTAATACTAAGAAATTAAACACATAATCCAAATAGCGCGCAGCTATTTTTTCTATTGGTTCATCATCAGGGTTTCGCAGCGTATAAGTGGGCTCAGAGATAAGGAAATTATCAATCACCTTTTCCCCTTTGTCATCATAGAGGCGTATCCTTGAATCATTTTTTTCACCAATGCGCACCAGATAATCGGCTCTTTTATCGACCGGAGTTTCGGTGATTATTTCTGCTATCGCATCCATTTTAATGCGCGACGTTTTAAGGCGTTCTTCGAATAATCCGGTTCGAAAACTATCAAGCGCAAACAAACCAAATACCATCAATGCCAGTGCAAATATATTTACTGCTAAAATGCGCGTGGTGAGAGAGAATCTCTTGCTCCAGCTTAGTGTCAGATCTGCATTTGATTTTTGCGTCATCGGTTTCATTCTGCTGAAAAACGATAACCAGCACCATATAATGTATCAATGGCAGAGAATTCAGGGTCACTCTCTTTGAATTTTTTACGTAATCTTTTGATATGGCTATCGATGGTGCGGTCATCGACATATATATCATCTTCATAGGCCGCATCCATTAGCTGGCTTCTGGTTCGAATAACGCCGGGACGAGTGGCCAGTAATTCCAAAATGATAAATTCTGTCACGGTCAAAGTAACGCTATTATGTTTCCATTTCACATGGTGACGCGCTGGGTCCATCTCTAAATCACCGCGAACAATAATTTCCATCTCTTCGCTGTTACCCGTGTCATTATTTTCAGCATTATATTGCGATCTGCGTAAAATAGCTTTGATGCGGGCTAGCAATAATCGATTTGAAAATGGCTTCGCGATATAATCATCTGCACCCATTGCAAGGCCAAGCGCTTCATCTAATTCATCATCTTTCGATGTTAAAAATATGACGGGCGCAATGCTTTTTTCGCGAAAACGGCGCAATAATTCTATCCCATCCATCTTGGGCATTTTAATATCAAAAATGGCTAATTCAGGCGGTGTATTGATAAGCGCATCAAGGGCAATCTCGCTGTCGGAATATATTCTGGTCGTATATCCTTCTGCCTGCAAAGCGATTGACAAAGATGTCAATATATTGCGGTCATCATCTACCAATGCGATTGTTGCTGTCATATTTTTGACCATAGGGAGGTTCATTTACTCTTACAAGATTGTTTCTATCTCGCCCAAAATTATGGCGTAATTATGAGCGATTTAGTCGATGCAAGGTGATTTTACATAGTTTCATTATTCCTATAAGATAATTAGTGGTATGCAACGTTTAAGGTTGTTGAATCGCCTCATCATTAAGGAGAAATAATATGGGTATTTTAGACGGTTTGTTGAGTAATGTAGACGGTATCGCAGAGAAATTAGGTGTTGATCCCGATCAAGCCAAAGACATTGTTGGTTCTCTTGGTGAGAAGCTAAGCGGCGATGGCGACAAAATGGAAGCTTTGAAAGAAGTTGCTGAAGAAAAAGGTATTTCTCTCGATAGCCTGACTGAAATGGTCAATGGTGATGAGGGTATTATGGGCAAATTAGGCGGCATGTTAGATCGCGATGGCGATGGCAATCCGCTTAATGATATTGCTGATATGGCCAAAGGTTTTTTCGGTAAAAATTAATCTACGGAACAATAATAAGAGCCTGTATTTTGCAGGCTCTTTTTTTGTGAATGATATAATCTCAAGAGAAATTTATCAGTATCAAATGGCTTCGATATGAATGATGCCGTCTTTTACGTCGATTATTTTCGCACTTTTGCCCTTTTTAACAGAAGCTCCGCGCGCTGGCCATTCGCTATCGCCAACTCTTGCACGTCCTTCATATTCATTCACATCTTCGGTAACAATCACAGATTGCCCTACCATGCGGGCTGATCGGTCGTTGAGCAGCGGGTCTTCAACGCTAGCACCGCGTTCCAAATACCATTTACGGCCAAGATAAACGGCTGCGATACATAATAGAGCGAAAAGGCCAAATTGCAGGGCAGGGAGCAATCCCACAGCGAATGTTAAGATGCCCGTTATAGCGGCCGCAGCGGCTATCCATATCAAAAATACGCCAGGGACAATGATCTCGCCTATGCCTAATATAGCGGCAAAGATGAGCCAAATATAAGCGTGCGGCATTTCTGTTAATTGATCAAGAAAATCCATATTTACCCCTTGCTCTTTGGTACGCTCGCGCGCTGTGTGGGACTATCGGGCGCTAATATATCTTTCGTTAGCTCTCCAATACCACCCAAAGAACCAATTAAATTAGTAGCTTCTACAGGGAATAATATAGTCTTAGCATTGGGCGATGTCGCAAATTTCTCAACGGCTTCGGTGTATTTTTGGGCTACGAAATAATTAATTGCTTGTTTGTCACCATTTGCAATAGCATCAGAAACCAATGTCGTGGCTTTGGCCTCAGCTTCCGCCTCGCGCTCACGCGCCTCAGCATCGCGATAGGCCGCTTCACGCCGACCCTCAGCATCCAAAATTTGTGATCGTTTTTCGCCTTCTGCTTTAAGAATGGCTGCTTCACGGAAACCTTCGGCTTCTAGGATGTTGGCCCGTTTTTCACGTTCGGCCTTCATTTGACGGGCCATAGCATTGGAAATATCTTGCGGAGGACGAATATCCTTAATCTCAACGCGCGTGATTTTCACACCCCAAGGCGTCGTGGCATCATCGACTGTAACCAACAAACGACCGTTAATTTCATCACGTTTCGATAATGTTTCATCCAAATCCATAGAGCCCATCACGGTCCGCAAATTGGTTGTCGTCAAATTCATAATCGCTAGGTAGAGATCATTAACCTCATAAGCAGCTTTCGCAGCATCAAGGACTTGAAAGAAAACAACGCCATCAGTTGCGATCATAGCATTATCTTTGGTAATGATTTCTTGACCGGGAATATCCAATACTTGTTCCATCATATTGACCTTGCGGCCAACGCGATAAAAGAATGCAGGAAAGAAGTTAAAGCCCGGTTTTGCTGTCATATGATAGCGGCCAAAATATTCAATCGTGTAGTGAAACCCCTGTTTCACAATTTTGATGCTGGCCATAAGGTATATTAATACCAGCACCACGATTAAGAACATTACGAAAAAAAAGCCGCCCATATGAATTCCCCCTGTTTGTGCAATGTTTATTTGCTTTGTGTCTAATTATGTAAACTAGCTGAAATTTATTAAAATAGCCAATCAATAAATCGGTTTGCTGTGTTATTGGTACGGGATTATCGTCTGTTTGTTGATAATCGGATGGCTTCTTAGGGAAATATTAGTAGGCCTTTTCGCAATATTTAATTTGGGGAATATCAAGTGCGCAATTTCTATAAACTTATCTGTGGTTCAATCTTTATAAGCTCATTCGGCCTAGTAAATATATTTGGGGCTGCTCATGCGCAGGAAATTACCGAAGATGACCTAAGACCGCATGTTAAAACTCTGGCTAGTGATGAATTTGAAGGCAGAGAGCCGGGCACAAGGGGCGGTATCAAAACCGTTCATTATTTGGCACAGCAATGGTTTGATGCGGGCTATGTCGGCGGCGCTAAAGATGGCAGCTTTTATCAAACAGTGCCTTTGGTCAAAAGATTACCGCAATCGCACATCGTGACATTTAGCAAAAATAATCTTGCGCAAAATATGCGAAACAGTGAAATTGCGCTGATAGGAAAAAATACAACAGAGAAATTCACCAGCGAGACCATTTTTGGCGGCTATGGTGTAAAGGAAGATGGCAGCGCTATTGATAATGTGAAGGGCAAAGCCGTTTTCATTTTGGGCGGCAACCCCTCTTTTATCGAGGGTGAAGAAGCATTAGCAAATGCCCGCAGTGAAAAATTAGCACAAGCAGGCGCAGCGGCTGTTGTTATCATTTTGAGCGAAGATTCAGATTGGAGACGTTTTAGCCGTTTTTTAACAGCGCGTCCTGTATCTTTGCAAGCAAGAGACAATGATCTGAAAATCAATGGATTAGCAAGCTTTGATTATGGTAAATCCTTGGCAAATACCGCGAAAACCAGTTGGAAGAAAATGCTGAAATCTGCAGAGGACGGTCAATTTAACGGCATGAATTTAGGGCTTTCGTCCAATTGGAATGTTCTCACCTCCGTGCACAAATATAATAGCTATAATGTCATAGCAAAATTACCCGGAAGAAAGCCCGATGCAGGCTCTGTATTTTTAACAGGGCATTGGGATCATTTCGGATATTGCCGCCCTCCCAGTGAAAAAGATCGTATTTGTAATGGCGCCATAGATAATGCCAGCGGTATGTCTGTATTGATTGAAGTTGCCAAACATTTGGGTCAGAAAAAATTTGATCGCGATATTTATTTTGTTGGCACTACTGCCGAAGAAAGTGGATTATTGGGCGCCTATCATATGGTGGATAATTCGCCAGTTGATATTAAGAAAATCGCCATTGCCCTCAATGTTGATACAATTGCTATTGCTCCCAAAGGCTCGAAAGTTGCTATCATTGGGCGCGGTACAACCGATTTAGATCCTATCGTTGAGAAAATAGCGACTGATTTGGGCCGTGAAATAGAGAGCAGTACCGATGCTAATGCTTTCATTCGCCGTCAAGATGGTTGGGCGCTCGCTTCAAAAGGTGTTCCAGCATTGATGGTTGGCGGTTCATTCTCTGATTTGGATTTATTGTCCAAATTCTTAAGCGGTGATTATCATGGTGTTGATGATGAATATAATGAAGACACCGAATTGGGCGGCGCTGCTGAAGATGCTGTGCTGCATTTGAAATTGGCCGAACATTTTGCGAATATAAATACATATAGTGGAATCAAGGGTAGCGAATAATTTCTTTTCTGTTTACATGACCTGCCACGAATCCTTTTTATTGAAGATGGCGAGATTATGGAAATAGAGCTAGGTTTAACCTTTGATGATGTGTTGCTACAACCGGCAGAATCCGACGTTCTGCCGAGCCAAGCGAATACGTCTACCTATTTAACGAAGAATATTAAGCTCAATATTCCCATATTATCATCTGCTATGGATACAGTGACCGAAGCCAAAATGGCCATAGTATTGGCCCAAAATGGCGGTATCGGCGTTTTGCACCGCAACCTAAGCATCGAAGAACAATGTGCTGCTGTTCGCCAAGTGAAACGCTATGAATCAGGTATGGTTGTTGATCCTATCACTATCGGCCCGAATGCAACGCTATCAGAAGCCAATGCGCTCATGCTCAATAATGGCATTTCTGGTATTCCAGTGGTAGAGGAAAGCGGCAAATTGGTCGGTATGCTCACCAACAGAGATGTGCGCTTTGCCGAAGATCAAAACCAACCCATAAAAGAATTAATGACCAAGGATGAATTGGCCACTGTTCCTATTGGTGTTGGCCAAGACGAAGCGCGTAAATTATTGCATAAACGCCGTATCGAAAAATTAATTGTGGTGGATGATAATTATAAATGTGTTGGCCTCATCACAGTAAAAGATATTGAAAAATCAGTAAATTACCCCAATGCTACCAAAGATGGTACGGGCAGGTTACGCGTTGCCGCAGCTAGCACGGTTGGCGAAAAAGGCATTGAAAGAGCCAAGGCTCTAATCGAAGCAGATTGTGATTTAATCATCATTGATACAGCGCATGGCCATAGCAAAATGGTGAGTGCAGCAGTACGTGAGATTAAATCGATTAATCCCGATGTTCAAATTATTGCTGGCAATGTTGCAACAGCAGCAGCAACGCGCGCCTTAATTGATGCAGGTGCCGATGGTGTGAAAGTCGGCATTGGTCCAGGTTCTATATGCACCACGCGCATTGTGGCTGGTGTTGGTGTTCCGCAATTAACGGCCGTCATGGAATCTTCCAAAGAAGCAGCCAAATCGGGCATTCCGATTATCGCGGATGGTGGTTTGCGTACCTCTGGTGATGTCGCCAAAGCTATAGCCGCTGGCGCATCAAGCGTTATGGTTGGCTCTTTATTGGCCGGAACAGAAGAAGCGCCTGGTGAGACTTTTCTATATCAAGGGCGTTCCTACAAAAGCTATCGCGGAATGGGCAGTGTAGGGGCTATGGCACGCGGTTCTGCTGATCGTTATTTCCAACAAGATATTAAAGACCAAATGAAATTGGTCCCAGAAGGCATTGAAGGGCAAGTGCCCTATAAAGGCCCTGCTAGCGATGTTATTCATCAATTGGTCGGCGGTGTAAAAGCGGCAATGGGCTATACAGGAGCTGCTGATATACATGATTTTCAGAATAAAGCGCGTTTTGTGCGCATTACCAATGCTGGGCTTCAAGAAAGCCATGTGCACGATGTTATCATCACACGAGAGGCACCAAATTATCCAACGCGTTAATCAAAAAAACGCTTCTTTTAGTGTGATTTCCATATGAGACCGGCTGCCCGCGTACAGGCGGCGATAGAGCTATTGGATGAAATTATAGTCGCAGCGCGTGACAATGGTTCTGCTGCGGATCATTTGGCGAGTGCTTTCTTTAAAGCCCGCAGATATGCTGGCTCTAAGGATAGGCGCGCAATAAGGGAATTGGTCTGGAATGCTATACGCCGCTTTGGAACGCGGCCAGTATCAGGGCGCAGCGCGATAATCGCAATGGCCGATGATGATAGCGATTTGGCGTTATGTTTCGATGGTTCACAATATGGCCCAGCACAGATAGCATCAGATGAAGCGTGCGCAAAAGAGGGACTGATTCCTGAATGGATTGATTCAAGATTACCCGCCATTATTGATCAGCAGGAAAAACAGGCTTTATTGGGCAGGGCATCGCTTGATCTACGCGTCAATATATCGCGCACCACCAGAGCAGATGCACTTACGCAATTGGAAGATGCCGAGCCTATTGGTGAGAATGGCATAAGATTACCAACCAATAGTGCGATTACGCAATTGCCGCTCTATCGAGATGGGTTGATTGAAATTCAGGATTTTGGCAGCCAAACAATCGTTGAAGCTTGTGGTGATATTAAGGGCAAGAAAATCCTAGATTTATGTGCAGGTGCTGGCGGTAAAACATTATCATTATTTGACAAAATATTGAAATCACAATCAGGTGAAATAGTTGCTACCGATGTTAATCGTGGCCGATTGTCCAAAATAGCGGAACGGCAAGCGCGCCTAATGAATGTCGCGCCGCATCACAGCAGCTTAGATGTCATACGCAAAATATTGCTCAATCCGGGCCAAGAAATTGAAATGCTCGCTGAATTTACAGAGGGCTTTGATATTAGCTTAGTTGATGCGCCATGTTCAGGTGCAGGGACTTGGAGGCGCAACCCCGAAACACGCTGGCGCATGAATGCTGAGAGGTTGGAGCAAGTAAAGCGTCAACAAGCGCGCGTATTAGATATAGCGGCGCAGATGACCAAAAAGGGCGGCTCTATCATTTTTGCGGTTTGCTCAATCCTAGAAGAAGAGGGGCCGCATCAAGTTCAAGCGTTTTTATCGCGCCATGAAAATTGGCAAGTACAATATATTGATATTGATTTTGGTCGTAATATTGGTGATGGTAAGTTATTAACACCATATCATGATGGTTGTGACGGCTTTTTCTTTGCGAGATTGGAAAAATTGTGACTAAAAGTAGGGGGGGTTTAGTAGTCGATATACCACCTGAAAAATTAGATTATTGGAATTTATTTATGCGTTTTTCACCCCTATTTGTCTCATTGTCTCTTTTCTTAGCAACCGTATCAAGCGTCGGTTATTCGCAAAATCAAGATGATCAAGTGAGTGCGCAGGCGC
Source organism: uncultured Sphingorhabdus sp. (assembly GCA_947492905.1). Classification (GTDB taxonomy): domain Bacteria; phylum Pseudomonadota; class Alphaproteobacteria; order Sphingomonadales; family Sphingomonadaceae; genus Sphingorhabdus_B. Next base: position 1,779,457 of record CANLOL010000001.1, read on the forward strand.
AAATTTTCATGGATCAAGCGGCGCTCGCAGTTCAAAATCAGCAATGGGATGAAGCCATAGGTTTATATGAGACAGCTCTGGCTCTGCATCCTCGCAACAGCAAGGCATATATAGCCTTAGCGCAGATTGCCGCGCAGCAAAATCTGCCGGGTAAGGCCATAACGCTCTATAAAGAAGTGCTGGAAATTAGCCCTAATAATCAAACAGCTCTAATCCAGCAGGGACAATTATTCGCACAAAAAGGGGCCATTGAACGTGCGCAGGCCAATTTATCGCGATTGAATATCTTATGCGGTGTAAATTGCGCTAATAATCAAAATCTAAAAATAGCGATTGCAGACGCATCCAACAAAGGTGAGATTCTGGCCAGTGAAATTAATGTGACACCGGAATCAGAATCTCAGAACTAATTTTATAAATATTAGAAGCCATAAACCAATGTTATGCGGGTCAGCGTATCCGTATTAACAGATCCTACTGGCGGAGAGCTCTCATATTCGACTAAATATGAAATACGCGCTGAAAGAGCATTGGATAATTTTGCTTCCAATGCTGTTTCCGATGACAATGTCGTATTCGCCGATTCAATATAGGCCGTTGCATTTTCAGTAAAACGCAGGTTTTTTGAAAGCTGTTGTGAAAAATCGAGCCCTGCTAAACCAGCGAGACTTGATTGCGAACCGCCGCCAATGAAATTTGTTTGGCGAAAAGCTGGGCCAGCCTTGACGGATAATTGTGTTTTTTCATTGTCTATCACCTGATAGCCCAAACCACCAGAAGCGGTTAAACGTGATGAGAAACCTTGGAATCTATCACGCTCATATTGACCAAGAGCAAAAGCATAGAGGCGATCATTAATTTTATAATTGGGTTCAATAGCCGCCAGATATTGCTCTCTAGTCGTCACGCCATTGGTGCGTTGAAAATCTGCAATTGCGCGGAAATTATAGCGCCATTTATTGCCTTCTTTGGTCAATTTTGCACCAGCGGTTAAGCCAGTGTTGCTGCTATTGCCAGAAGAACGAAATGCCCCCAATTCGCCTTGGCCTGTCCAATTATCAAAAAATCCTGCTTGCTCTAACTCTTCTTGCTTAGCTTTTTCAGCTTCCGCTAATTTAATTTTTTGCTGTGCATTATAATCGCTTTCAATGGCTTCAATTTCTGCCAAATCATCTGGATTAGTTGCTTTCGCCAATTTAATAGCGACTTTCACTTCATCATCATTGCCGCTAGCAATAGCTGCATCGATAATTGATTTAACGGGGGCGGGAAGAGCCGCCATCGCTGGTGAGGTTAACAGGATTGCGCATCCTAAGACGGGCAATGATTTGAGGGTAAGATTTTTTATCATGCTAAGCTGGTTATTATGTAAACGCTTGTTTCGCAACAGCGTAAATCTATGTTTTGCAAGATTTTAAATCTTCACTCAATCGTTTGACACCTTCAATATAGCAGAAAACTCTTGGGCCAAATTCTGGTAAATTATGCGCTTAAAGGGAACAATATTGTCGGCCAAAGCGTCTATTTTGCTCCATTTCCACTCGCTAAATTCGGGGATTTCAGTATCAATATTAATATCTTTATCCTCCCCTAAGTAACGCATAAGAAACCAATATTGCCTCTGGCCGCGCCATTTGCCTTTCCATAATTTGCCCAATAATTCTGCGGGCAATTCATAAAAATGCTCTTCTTTGCTCTGTGCAATTAATTCTACTGAATCTGCGGCAACACCCGTTTCTTCTTCTAATTCCCGAAAAGCAGCATCTTGCGCATCTTCACCCTCATCTATGCCGCCTTGGGGCATTTGCCACGCATCTTTCCATTTGCTGGTACGATTATCATTACGCTTGGCCACGAAAACTTGATTATCGGCATTGACCAACATTATCCCGACGCATGGACGGTAAGGCAGATGCGCATATTTTTCATCAATCATGGTTTTTTGCTCTATATTTATGACATTAATCGCGATAGCGTGCCTATAGCATAAATATTGATATTGCTAGGCAACAGATTTTCTAAATTGCATAATGATAAATGCTTTAATAGAGAGAATGCTTAAAAGATTGAACGGGTAGGAATATATATGGCAAGTGCTGCAAAAGAAGCAGGCAATGAACAAGAAGCAGTGGAATCCGTTGTTGTTCGTTTCGCAGGGGATAGCGGCGATGGTATGCAGCTTACGGGCGGGCAATTTACGCTATCAACCGCTTTGGCTGGCAATGATTTGGCGACATTTCCTGATTTTCCAGCAGAGATAAGAGCGCCCCAAGGCACATTATTCGGTGTGTCCGCATTTCAGATTAATTTTGGCTCGCGCGCTATTCATACCGCCGGCGATCAACCTGATGTCCTCGTTGCCATGAATCCAGCGGCCTTAAAGGTCAATGTCGATAGTTTGAAACCTGGCGGCCTGATTATCGCGGATAGCGGGGAATTTGGCAAAAGAAACCTCGATAAAGCCAAATATGAAACCAACCCTCTCGAAGATGGCTCGCTAGCTAAATGGCAATTGCTGGCCTTTGATATTTCGGCCTTAACATTAGAAGCCGTTAAGCCCTTTGGTCTTGGTAATAAAGAAGCCTTGCGTAGTAAAAATATGTGGACGCTTGGTCTTGCGCTTTGGATGTTCGACCGCGATCGCCAGCCTATTGTCGATTGGCTCAATAGCAAATTTGCCAAGAAACCCGAAATTGCCGAAGCCAATATAGCGGCGCTCAATGCGGGTCATGCTTATGGTGAAACGGCTGAGCTTTCTGGCCCTGTCAAGCAAGCGGCTCTTCCCGCAGCACCCGCCGATCCTGGCCTTTACCGCACCGTGAATGGCGCAGAAGCCCTGTCATTGGGCTTGGTTGCTGGTGCGCAAATGGCGGACTTGCCCATGTTTTTTGGCGGTTATCCGATAACGCCTGCATCAGCAATTTTGCACCATCTTTCGCGCCTAAAAGAATATGGCGTCACTACATTCCAAGCCGAAGATGAAATCGCCGCTATCGCATCTGCTATTGGTGCAAGCTATGCTGGAACATTGGGCGTTACATCATCATCTGGCCCCGGTATTGCCCTAAAAGGCGAGGCGATGGGCCTAGCGATTATGACCGAATTACCCTTGGTTATCGTCAATTCACAGCGCGGTGGCCCTTCTACGGGACTGCCGACAAAAACCGAACAATCGGATCTGTATCAAGCCGTTTATGGCCGCAATGGTGATGCGCCGATGCCCGTTATTTCGGCCCGCTCGCCATCCGATGCGTTTGAATGTGCGATAGAGGCGGTGCGCATTGCAACGCAATATATGACGCCCGTTATGCTGCTGACTGATGGTTATATTGCCAATGCAGCCGAGCCTTGGCTCGTTCCAGATATGGGGGATTATACAGAATTTCCTGTAGAGCATATGACGCAGGCTCAAGAAGATGGATTTAAGCCCTATGGCCGCGATGAAAAATTAGCGCGTCCTTGGGTCAAGCCCGGCACACCCGAATTGATGCACCGTATTGGCGGCATCGAAAAAGGGGTGGACACGGGCCATATTGATTATGGCAGCGAAAACCATCAAGAAATGACCAATATTCGCCGCGATAAAGTGCTCGGCGTTGCGGATAGCATTGGCGACCAAGAGGTGGAGCTTGGCGTGGCAGGCGGTAAATTGGCGCTGATTGGTTGGGGGTCGACCTATGGCCCTATCCATCAAGCGGTGAACCGTTGCCGCGAAAAAGACATGGACGTAAGCCATATTCATTTGCGTTATATTTGGCCTATGCCCAAAAATCTGGGGGATTTGCTGAAAAGCTATGATCATGTGATTGTCCCTGAAATGAACACAGGACAGCTTAAAACTGTGCTCCGCGATCAATATTTGGTTGATGCGAAGCCTTTGAACAAGGTTTCGGGCCAGCCTTTTACCATCGCAGAAATTGAAACAGCCATAGCGGAGGCGCTATCATGAATGAGATTACGAAAATCGAAACGACCCTAAAAGATTGGGAAACGGACCAAGAAGTACGTTGGTGTCCTGGGTGCGGTGATTATGCGATCCTAAAGGCTGTGCAGCGCACTATGCCGATGATTGGCGGCAGCCCTGCTAATACGGTTTTTGTGTCAGGCATTGGCTGTTCGAGCCGCTTTCCCTATTATATGGAGACTTATGGTTTTCATACGATACACGGCCGAGCACCCGCCGTTGCAACGGGAGTAAAGCTTGCCAATCCTGAATTGGATGTTTGGATTATCACGGGTGATGGCGATGCCCTCTCAATTGGCGGTAATCACACAATGCATGTGCTGCGCCGTAACCTAAATTGCCAAATAATGTTGTTTAACAATGAAATTTATGGCCTAACCAAAGGGCAATATTCGCCTACATCGCGCGAAGGCACCAACAGCCCATCTACCCCTTATGGTAGCGTCGATCATCCTGCTAGCCCCTGCGCTTTTGCGCTGGGTTCAGGTGCGCGTTTTGTTGCACGCGGCATTGATATAAATAAGAATTTACCTGATGTTTTGATGGCCGCACATGCGCATCAAGGCGCAGCATTTATTGAGATTTTTCAAAACTGTATAGTTTATAATAAAGATGTTTTCGAGGATTTTGCGGCCAAGAAAACCGCCGCCGCAACACAGCTTTGGCTCGCCAATGGTGAACCTATGTTGTTTGAAAAAGGCGAAAAGGGCATCGCATTAGACCAAGATACAATGGCATTGAAAGTCGTTGATGTCGTGGATGGCGATTGGGAAGCTGCTGGCGTGTTGCGTCATGAAGTCACAAATCGCAGCTTAGCACATATGCTAGTTGAGCTTCAATTTGGTGAATTTCCAATGCCGCTTGGCGTAATTTATGATGATCCAAAACCAACTTTTGAAAGTGCTGTTGTCGCGCAAAATGAAGCCATTGCCGCAAATAAGAAACCTGATTTGCAAGCTTTGGTGAGCAAAGGACAGACTTGGACAGTAACTGAGGACGGCCCTGATTTGTGAGTTTAGAGAGAAATAATCATGAATATCACATATTTATACCAATAAAATGTTGGTTATATCTCAGCGCCTTCACAATCTTACCATTTTTAATAGCCTTTGCTAATGACTACTATTCAAATTATGTAAATCCATATTTAAGCTTATTTTTTATGGTTATTTGCTATTTGGCACCATATTATATTATTTGTAAGTTTCCAATACCATATGTGTTTCGTCTATGGTTATGTGGTTTTCATATGTTGGTAATTTTACCTATAATAACATCTTTATTTTTATACATGACCTCATTTTAAATGGATAATTTAACACATAGCTTGGCGGGTGCTGTCTTGGGGCAAATGGGCCTGAAGAAGAAAACAGGCCTTGCCATGCCCGCTCTTATTATTGGCGCTAACCTTCCCGATATTGATGCGGCTTGCTTTTTTTGGCTCGATGGAACGCAGCATTTGGGGTTTCGGCGCGGCATAACGCATGGCCCGATTGCAATGGTTCTTTTGCCTGTCATATTATGCGCTCTTTTGATTGCCTATGATGCATGGCAGTCAAAGCGTGGTAAGCGACCTGAAAACCGCTTGCCTATTCATAGAGGATGGCTCCTTGCCTTGGCCTTTATTGGAACATTAAGCCACCCCGCTCTTGATTGGCTCAATAATTATGGCGTGCGCTTTTTAGAGCCTTTTTCTTCACAATGGTTTTACGGCGATACAATGTTCATCATTGATTTGTGGATATGGCTTGCTTTGGGATTGGGTATGTTTGTTTCGTTGCGGCGTGAGAAAAAACAACATATTCGCTGGTATCGGCCTGCGCTCATTTCCGGCGTGGCCGTGCTGAGCTATATCAGCGTTAATATGATGATTACGGCTGATGCTGTGTCCCGCACCGAAAATGAAATCAGCCAATCGGTTGATAGAAATCAGATTAAGCAGATAGTTGCTAGTCCTGTGCCCTTTATATTTTGGCATAGAGAGATTTTATTGGGTGATCCGAATAATTATTACCAAGCCAGCTATTCGCTGTTTGATAAAGGACGCGTTTTGGACGATAGCCAACCAATAGAGATTTCAAAACATGCTCCGCCTATTTTAGATTTGGAAAGTTTGCGCAAAGATAACCCTGATTTAGATGCCTTTCTCTTTTGGTCGCGCATGCCCTATCATGGTGTCATCAGTGAGAATGGTGAGCAATATGGTGTTGTAGGTGATGCGCGTTTTACCGATCCTAGGGCTGCTGGACGTTTTCGGGTAAAGATTAAGCTCGAAAAAGATGTGCAATTTGTTGCGAAATGAGCGTTAAACCCATCATAGTCTGGTTTCGGCGGGATTTACGCCTATCCGATCAAGCCGCTCTTAATGCTGCGATAGAGACTAGGCGGCCCATAATCGCGCTCTATATATTGGATGATGTGACGCCAAAGCACCGCAAAATGGGCGCAGCATCGCGTTGGTGGTTGCACCATAGTTTGTGTTCCTTAGATGAATCGCTGCAAAAATTAGGATCAAAGCTGATATTACGCTGCGGTGAAAGCGCCGAAATATTAGAGCAATTATCGCAGGAAAGCGGCGCAGATGCTGTATATGCCATGCATCATTATGAACCATGGTGGCGCAATGCTGAAAAAGCGGTGCGTGATAAAATGACGTTGCATTTGTTTGACGGAAATTATTTGTTGCCGCCGGGTGTTTTGAAAACGGGCAGCGGTGGGCCTTATAAAATTTATACACCTTTTTGGAAGGCACTGCGCCCGCACATGCCGCCTAGGCCGCCTTTGCCAGCGCCCGATGCCATCATGACGTCAAATTTACCGAATAGTGACAATTTAGATGATTGGAATTTACTGCCCACAAAACCAGATTGGGCAGGGGGAATGCGTAATAAATGGCAACCCGGTGAAGCAGGGGCAGCCCGTCATTCGCGCTTATTTGTTGATAAAGCAGCCTATTATGATGAGCAGCGCAATAGCCCGTCCATAGAGGGAACTTCCTTATTATCAGCGCATTTGCATTTTGGAGAGATTTCACCTGCGACATTATGGCATGCACATGAAAAAGCAGGCGGCAGCGTAGAGGTTTTTCTCAAAGAGATTGTCTGGCGCGATTATGCGCAAAATGTCATCACCCAATATCCCAAATATGGCAGCGAGAATGCGCGCGAGCGATTTGATGCTCTGCCATGGCGTAATATAGAGGATGACGCCGTGAAGGCTGATTTTACGGCGTGGAAACAGGGGCGAACAGGTTATCCGATTGTCGATGCGGGTATGCGCGAATTATGGGCCACGGGCATCATGCATAACCGCGTGCGCATGATTGCAGCGAGTTTCCTTATCAAACATTTGTTGATTGATTGGCGGCATGGCGAGCAATGGTTCTGGGATACGCTGGTTGATGCTGATTATGCTAGCAATGCCGTGAATTGGCAGTGGGTTGCGGGTACAGGGATTGATAGCAATATGTTTGTGCGCATCATGGCGCCCCTGTCGCAATCAGAGAAGTTTGATGCGGCCGATTATATCCGCAAATGGGTTCCTGAATTGGCCAATATGGATGCTCCTTATGTCCATGATCCAGAGGAATATGGTATGACCCCCAATGCGTATCTTCGCAAAATCATTGGACATAAAGAGGCAAGAGCTAGGGCTTTAGAAGCCTATCAAATCGTCAAATCTTAGGTTAAACTTGGGCTTAGACAGCCTCTCTCGTGACGTAGATTTGACCAATTTCAACGCTTTGTTTCTTAGCACCAAGCTGAATGGTCAAAGCCGCTTTTCCGCCCTCTAAGGTGCGATCGGCAATGGCTTCATAGGAAATTAATTTCCACTCATTGGTAATCGTGGGTTGGAAATCACCAAAGCCATTATAAGGCTCAAAACTCTGTTGAAGGCGCGTAGAGATTTCTGTTTCATCATCGGAACGTGCCCACATATAGATGCGTACTTTTTCGCCAGCGGCTATATTTTTAACGATAGGAACATTAATGCCTACGTCCCATTTATTGGGTGCTGCTTTTTTAATTTCAACTTGGACACTTGTACCACCTGGAATAGCAGGCGTATCAACTTGTCGTGCTCTTAATCTAGGGCCCCATGTTTCCCATTGAAACGATAGGGGGTCATTCGCTAATTCGCCTGGTAAAGCATCGTCAATCTGCTGCCTCGCTTGTTCGAGCGTAACGGCTTGCGTTGTGATTGTCGAAGCTTGCGTTGCGACTGTTGGAAATGACATTAAAACTGGAATTAAAATTTGGTTCAACATTACTCAATCTCCTATTCAACCTTATAATATAAAATATGACAACCATGTCAATTTATAGCTTTATGATTATATAAAAATTTATATTTAGCAAAGCGAAGATGAATATAAGCTGATATATTGGAGATACTCAACAGAGCATAGAGAGATGCAATGCATCCTATATTTTATTTGCCTAATGCTAAATAATGACCAGTTTCAAAGCCTTTATCTATCAAATCTAAGATTGATTGTGCAACTATAATCGGTTCTTTCACGCTATTTGGATCTTCACCAGGATAGGCTTTTGCGCGCATAGCCGTTCTGGTGCGACCTGGATCGACTATAGCTACTTTGATTTTAGATAAATTTGCGACTTCTTCTGCGTAGCTGAGCAATAAATTTTCAAATGCTGCTTTTGATGCTCCATATCCGCCCCAAAATGCACGCGCATTTCTGCCGACGCTGGACGATAATCCAATGACGCTGGCATTCGCACTTTTGCGCAACATAGGATCGAAATAAGCGATTAATGCCTGTTGCGATAATAGATTTAATGTCAAAACTTCATTGAATATTTTAGGGTCCATTTGCGATACAGGGCCAAGATTACCGAGTATAGCCGCATTAAGAACCATGACATCCAAATGCCCCCAACGTCCTTCAATGGCAGTGGCAAGGCGCGAAATACTGTCACCATCGGTTAAATCAAGCGGCGCTATTGTGGCGCTGCCGCCATTTGCAAAAATTTCTTCTTCGACGGATTCTAGGGTTTTGCTGTTGCGCGCGCACAATATGACATGATAGCCATTGGATGCTAATATTTTTGCGGTGGCAGCTCCAATACCTTGGCTTGCACCTGTTACTAAAGCTAATTTTTCTTGATTATCTGCCATGTTCAATCCGCTTTATGCCAGCTTAGCCTACTTTTTCATTCAGCAATATCAATTGATCGGGCTGCGACATTTCATCTTGATCGGTTAAGCTTGTGGGATAATTACCTGTAAAACAAGCATCGCAATATTGGGGTTGTGCGCTGTTGCGTTTTTCAACACCAAGGGCGCGATAAAGCCCATCAATACTTATGAAGGCTAGGCTATCCGCTTGAATGAATTGACGCATCTCTTCTAAATTCATCTGGCTAGCCAGCAATTTAGAGCGCTCAGGCGTATCAACACCGTAAAAACAACTATGTGATGTTGGCGGACTAGCGATGCGCATATGCACCTCTGCAGCGCCAGCTTCGCGCATCATTTGGACGATCTTTAGGCTAGTCGTGCCGCGCACAATACTGTCATCGACCAATATAATCTTTTTACCCTTAACCAAAACACGATTGGCATTATGTTTTAATTTAACACCCAAATGCCGCACGCCATCGCCGGGTTGGATGAATGTTCTACCAACATAATGCGATCTGATAATCCCCAATTCAAAGGGTATTTTGGCTTCTTCGGCATATCCCAAAGCAGCGGGCGTACCGCTATCGGGGACAGGAATGACATAATCCGCATCGACGGGTATTTCTTTGGCCAATTCTGCGCCAATGGATTTGCGCACTGTGTAAACGCTATTTCCATCGACTATGGAGTCGGGACGCGAGAAATAGACATGCTCAAATATGCAAGGACGCGCTTTTTGCGGCGCAAAGGGCGTATGCGAATGTAGCTCATTATCGCGCACAATTACAATTTCACCGGGCTCAACTGATCGGACGTATTCCGCGCCCACAACATCCAAAGCTACGGTTTCAGAAGCGAATATATAGCTATCGCCCAATTTGCCGATGACCAAAGGACGAATACCTAAGGGATCACGGCATGCAATCATGCCTTCTGAGGTAAGACAAAGCAGAGAATAAGCGCCTTCGACTTGTTTTAATGCATCGATAAGGCGGTCAATCAATGTTCTATAGCCCGATGTTGCGACCAAATGAATGATGACTTCTGTATCGGATGTCGATTGAAAAATAGAGCCTCGGCGAACCAATTCTTTTTTCAATTTCTCAGCGTTTGAAATATTGCCATTGTGCGCAACGGCAAATCCGCCTGATACTAAATCAGCGAATAGAGGCTGAACATTGCGCAGGGAAGTTTCACCACTTGTGGAATATCGCACATGACCAACCGCAAAATCACCTGCAAGAGGGCCCATTGTATCTTCGCTATCGAAATTGCCAGCGACATGGCCCATTGCGCGGTGGGTTTGAAAATCTTTGCCATTAAAGGCTGTGATACCGGCCGCTTCTTGGCCACGATGCTGTAATGCATGGAGGCCTAATGCCGTCATAGCAGCTGCGCCTTGAGCATTGCATGCTCCAAAAATTCCGCATTCTTCGCGTAACTTATCATCATCAAAAGGGTGCGTGGTCAACATGGTATGGCGAATCCTAAATGACTGGTGTGCGCCCGCTATAGGACAGCAAATTCAATTTGTCTTTAATTTGTCATAATAACATTCGCTTTATCGAATATGTTGTTATAAAATAAGCAAATTAAGCCATGAATATTTAGAGAGTTACCCATTAATGAGCGATGTTGATAGAGAGAAGGGTCTGAAATTTAATCCTAAATTTGATTCTAATGGACTGGTAACGGCTGTCATTACGGATGCTAATGATGGTCAGCTATTGATGGTGGGTTTCATGAATCAAGAGGCGATTGATAAAACGCTTGAGAGCGAGATTGTTCATTTCTATTCGCGCAGCCGCCAGAAATTATGGAAAAAAGGGGAAACCAGCGGTCATATATTGAATGTATCAGATATAAGGGTTGATTGTGATCAAGATGCTTTGTGGATAATAGCAAATCCCGCTGGCCCAACATGCCACACTGGCGTGAAAAGCTGTTTCTATAGGCGAATGAACGGAGATTCTATGGAGAGAATAGAATGAAGCCGAGTATCTTTATGGGGCTGATTATGGGCCTAATCCTATCGCTTTCCGCTTGTAAGAATGAGGTGGAAGATAATAGCCAAGAAACGCAATCGAGCGCAGATTTGGATCAAGCCGCTATTAATGCTGGCATATTGACCGATCCTGATGACGTTAAATTAGAAGGCCGCTTTGAAACGCGCAACGATATTGGAACCGATAAATTTTGCGCCATTAAAACGGGTGATGAAGATTATAATGTCGGTATATTGGCTGTATTTGGAGCGGATAGTTTTTGTGAAGGACGCGGCATAGCTAATCTTGATGGAGAAAATTTGAATATCACACTCAATCAAAGCTCAAAAAAAATTAGCGAAGATTGTGAGTTTACGGCCAGCTTTGACGGTGTTTCATTGCAAATCCCCGGCGTATTGCCAGAAGTTTGCGCCAAATTTTGTAATAATAGAGCGAGTTTGTCGGGAACCCAATATTTCCAAATTGAAAATGGGAATGAAGCAGCAAAAAAATCCAATGGCAGAGAGCTTAAGCCGCTCTGCAAAGGTTAAATCTTTATAAAATAAAGTCTGGTTGAATCAAAAAAGCCATCGCAAATCTCTCTGCGACGGCTTTAATTTGTTTATAAGATATTGTGTTACTTCTGCAAAGAGAAGCAGCCTTGACCTGCGGCTTTAACTTTCGTGCACATTGCATTGGCCTGCGCACGGGTTGAAAACGGACCTGCTTGAAGACGCGTTACATTGCCAACGGTTACCAAATAAGGCTGAACATTTTGTAGATCGCTGACGCGGCCTTCCAATCTATTCCATAGAGATTTAGCGCCATCTTGTTTGCCAAATGCACCCAATTGGATGCGGAAATCACCATTTGCAGCTGGTCTGGTGGTTGATGGTACAACTGCTGGACGCGTTGTCGCAGCAACAGGAGCTGCTGGAGCAGAGTCGTTCAAAAATGGAGCGCCCGGTGCACTTGCAACTTGCGTAGGAGAGGGGGCGGGGATTTGTGAAGGTGGCAAAGTCACGGGCTTAGCAACTGGTGCTGCTGGAGAAGTATCTAGATCAAATCCAGCCAATTGCTGCGCTTTTATGCTGCGCTCTGATTGCTCTAAATTACCAGCCATTGTAATGCCTTGTTGACGCTGACTAAGCGGAATGAAACGATCCATCTGTGCAAGGCTGCGTGATGCAGGGCCAAGACCTGAGGAAGATGCACGTGTCATTAAGGCATAGGCGCGAACCCAATCCTTGCTAACATTATTGCCGTTGAACAATTCAGTAGCAAATAAATATTGCGAACGCGGCTCGCCGCGTGCTGCTGATTTTTCTAGGAAAGGAATAGCATCTGTCACTCTGCCTTGATAATGTAGCAAATGACCATAGCTATCGCCGGCTTGCAGATGGCCTTGATCGGCTGCTTTTTTATACCAATCTAATGCTGTATCTAAATTAGCCTCAACGCCGCGGCCCAATTTATAAGCTTGTCCAAGATTGAATTGGGCATCTGCATTTCCATTAAGAGCTTCAGGACGCCATTCGCTGACTGCTGTATCATAATCACCGCGCGACCAAGCATCTACGCCGTCTTTGACATCGGCATGGGCAATTGTAGAAGTGAACGCCATTGATGATAATAGACCCAACAATAGAGTCTTTTTGATTGGGTTTAATTTAATAGCTTGATTTTGCATACAAATGCTCCTGATATCACGCGAGTTTATTACTATGAGACCGAGAAATAGCGAAAAATAATTAACAATGTTTTAACTATAATGACTTTTTTCTAAATTTTTCAAAATTAGGGCAATTGATTATAATATTTTTTGGCGCTTCAAATCCAATTTGTATGAAAATGTAAAATATTTTGAGAAATAATTTTTTATAATGACGTCATAACGTCTTTTCATAATTTATATATAGATAACAATATCTTATATGTTATTAATATCTATTCACTTTGCAAATTAATGCCAGTGCGAGACCATAATCCTAATATTATTTTATAATGTTAACCAGTTAATAACCCTGTTCTGGCACATAGCGTATCACAACATTTAACAAAGGGGAATGACGTGCGGGTTCTCGCATTGGCATCACAAAAAGGCGGTTCTGGAAAAACTACATTATCCGGACATCTCGCTGTACAAGCACAATTGGCCGGAGCAGGTCCAGTTGTCCTTATAGATATCGATCCACAAGGCTCATTGGCTGAATGGTGGAATGAGAGAGAGGCTGATTTACCAGCTTTTGCTCAAACCACTGTTGCGCGATTGGCCACTGATTTGGCTATGCTGCGTCAACAAGGCTTTAAATTGGCCGTGATTGATACACCGCCTGCTATCACTATGGCAATCCAAAGTGTTATATCAGTAGCTGAGCTTATCGTCGTACCGACGCGACCTAGCCCGCATGACTTGCGTGCCGTGGGTGCTACGGTTGATCTGTGTGAGCGCGCTGGCAAGCCTTTGATCTTCGTAGTGAATGGTGCAACGCCAAAGGCTAAGATTACATCAGAAGCTGCTGTTGCTTTATCACAACATGGTACGGTTGCCCCTATTACATTGCATCACCGTACTGATTTTGCGGCTTCTATGATTGATGGCCGTACTGTTATGGAAGTTGATCCAAAAGGCCGTTCTGCAAATGAAGTAGTCGATCTTTGGTCTTATATTTCTGACCGTCTTGAAAAGAATTTCCGCCGTACTGTTTTTAGTGCTCCTGCAGCAGCAAGTTCACACGCGCCCGCTACCCGTCCCATGGGTAATTTTGGTCGCCGTGTATTTGGGTCTTAATCGAGGGTAATGAATCATGAGCGAAGCTAAACCATTTGCTTCATTGTCATCAGGATTATTGGCTCGTAAAGGGGCCGCTAAGCCCGCTATGCGTCGTCCAAACACGGTTTTTAACCCAGAGCATGTTCAGGAAAATGGACAAGATGATTTGGGTTGGAATGATATGGGCTATGATGTTGACCCAGATATTTCAAAAGAAGCTCCTACCGAAAAGCCGGCGAACCCTCTTGCGAGAGCAATTGCGGTTCCAAAACCAGAAGTGAAGCAGCAGCAAGATCGAATTGCTGCTCAGCTTCAAATTGCAAAAGAAACAGATGAAGCGGCTGATGAGCCTGCAATAGAAGAACTGAAAGCAGATGAAGCTAATGTTGCGCCCATCGCTTCCATTTCACAAATTGCTGAAAAACAGGCTGAAGCGTCAAATATCGAAGCCGAAGTTCAGCCACAGATTGAACCTGCGGCCCTGAAACCATCGGCCCTGAAATCTATAGCCCTGAAATCTGTAGTTCAGAAACCCATAGTCAAGAAAGCTAAGGCTGCAAAGAAAACAACCAGTGCCAAAACTAAGGCAGCTTTCACTCTAAGGCTTGATCCCGAGCGCCACTTAAAATTGCGATTAGCATGCGCAATCAACAATATTTCTGCTCAGAAATTTGTGACCGATGCTTTGGATAAAAAATTAAGCGAGATGGATCAAATCGATCATCTTAGCGATCAGATAATTGAGAAGTAAAATGTCAAAGAAATTAATGAGTAGTATTAAGAAATCAGTCAGCAGAGGTAACGCCATGAACAGCAAGACCATTATTAAATTAACACTATCGGCGGCCATTGTAGCAGTGCCTACAACTGGTTGTGCAAGTTTCATTAACAAACAGTCTAATATTTCTAGCACTGCGGATGCAGGACAGGAAAAAGCTGCTAAATGGGCTGCTAAAGCTGATAAATATATGGCCGCGGGTGATATTGATAAGGCTGTTGTAAATGCGGAGCGTGCTGTTGAGGCGGATTTCCGTAACAGTGCTTATCGTTCTACTTTGGCACGTGGTTATATCGCGCAAGGCCGATTTAATTCTGCTGAACGCACGCTACAAGATGTATTAGATTTGGGACAAAAAGACCCAAGAACAATCATTAGCCTAGCATTATTGCGCACATCACAAGGCAAAACAGCATCTGCTATCAGCCTATTGGATAGCTATCGTGATATATTGCCTGCTGGTGATTATGGACTAGCTCTTGCGGTTGCTGGTGATAAAAAACGCTCAGTTGAAACGCTTGAATCTGGTGTCAGAAATTCAAACACTGCTCAGCTACGTCAAAACTTGGCTCTTGCTTATGCTCTTAACGGTCAATGGCGTGAAGCGCGTGTGATGGCTTCTCAAGATCTTACGGGTTCGCAAGTGAATGAGAATATCTCCAAATGGGCACAATATGCACGTCCTAATGCTTATCAGCAGCGCGTTGCCGGTTTATTGGGTGTTAGCCCACAACAAGATAGCGGCCAACCTGTGCGTTTAGCATTGGACAGCCGTAGCAATCCAAATGTTGATTTTGCTGCAAATACAGCCAGCGGCGAATTACCAGCCATTGGCCCAGCACCTGTTTCTTTGGTTGATAATTTCTCAGCTGCAAAAGAAAATGATGTAAAAGTTGCACCATCTGTTGTGAAAACTGTTTCTATTCCAGCTTCTAAGCCAGCTCCTTTAATTCAGGCCCCTAAAGGTCCGTCTAAATCTGCTGCTAAAGCACCCGTTAAACTAGCATCTTCTGCGCCATCAAAATTCATAGTAGAAGGCGCAAATGGCTCTGTTAAAGGCAGCGCTCCAAAGCCAGCTGTGGCTAAAGTGGCACCAAAGAAAGCTGCCGCTAAACCAGCTGCGAAAAAGCCTGTTAAATTGGCTCTTGCTAATACTGCACCGCGTAAAACAGCATCGCGTAGATTAGCAGGTGGTGCTTATATGATCCAATTGGGTGCTTTTTCTTCTTCAAAAAATGCACAGGCCGCTTGGAACAAATTAACGAACGAATATAATGTTTTAAAACCATTTCGTTCAGCAAGTTCTGTGGTAAATTCAAACGGACGTCAGCTATATCGTCTAGCAGCTATGGGTTTCGGAAATTTAGAATCCGCAACTTCAGTCTGTAATAGAATTAAATCAAAAGGCGGTAGCTGTATTGTTCGTAAAAATAGCAATAAAGCACCAGTGAGACTAGCCAGTAGATAAATTTATTTACGGCTAATATCTATAAATCTGAGGTCTTGACCTTAGCAATGCCATAAAAGGCGGCGGATCAATATATGATCTTGCCGCCTTTCATCATATGCCGAACCCGGCCTTGGACCGGCAACCTATCAAATGGGGTATTGCCTGCTTTGCCTTGCATCGCATTACCATCCACTTGCCATGGAGCATCGCTATCGATTAAAATAATATCGGCTTCTAATCCGACATTTATATCGCCAGCATTTATCCCCAATATTTTGGCGGGATTACGGCTTAATAGATCGAATAATCTATCGATAGATATGACACCATCGCGCACCAAGTTGAGCGATAGCGATAATAATGTTTCCGCTCCTGCCATACCAGGTGTTGCCTCTGAAAAGGGAAGACGTTTTTCTTCGGGCGCTCTTGGATCATGGCCCGATGCTATCACATCAATAGTACCATCCCTAATAGCTTCGATACAGGCTAAGCGGTCATCTTCGCTGCGCAGAGGAGGGGATAAGCGCGTAAATGTGCGAAACCCTGTCATTGCTGTGTCGGATAAAAATAGATGCGCGGGAGTGATACCGCAGGTTACTTTTAAGCCACGCGATTTGGCGTCTCTTATTAGATCAAGGCCTCTTTTTGTGGTGACTTGACGATAATGGATATGCACATCGGCTTCTTCGGCTAAATACATATCGCTGGAAATTGACATGACTTCGGATAGAGCAGGGGCATTGGAAAGCCCCAGCATAGTGGCTGTTTCGCCCGATGTCGCAACGCTGTCGCGGGTTAATCCTATATCTTCGCTATGCACAAAAAGAGGCAGATTAAGCGCGGCGCAATATTCCATAACCCGCAGCATAGTCTCGCTAGCAATGATATTATCATGGCCCGTCGCAACGCCCATTGCGCCCGCTTCTTTCATTAATGCTATCTCTGCTAAATGCGTGCCTTCTAGGTTTTTCGTCGCAGCCGCTAGGGGGTGCACCCAAAAATCAGGTTTACCTTTTAGGGCAGCATAACGAATGGTCGCAGGATCATCATGGCAAGGGTTTTGATCGGGCATTAATGCTGCGCGGGTTATGCCGCCAAAACGAAAGGCCGGTTTATCTGTGCTAAAAACACCCAAATCGATAATGCCGGGGGCTAATAATAATCCCTTAGCGTCAAATATTTGTGCATCATTGTCGCTCTTTTGTCCGATATTTGTAATAATACCATTTTCACAGCTAATAGTGTCAACGGCTTCGCCATTTAGCGTTTTGAAGTTTTGAATATGCATCATGTCCAACCCTCCGTATTGCGGGCTTTTCGGGTTAAAATATCGAGACATGCCATGCGCACCGCTACACCCATTTCCACTTGTTCGGTTATGGCCGATAATTTGGCATCATCGGCAACGCTGCTCTCAATTTCAACGCCTCTGTTCATTGGGCCAGGGTGCATGATAAGAACATCATCTTTAGCCAGAGAAAGACGCTGTTCATTCAATCCATAGAGGAAGTTATATTCGCGCCCTGATGGAATGAAATCCCCTTGCATACGCTCATTTTGAAGCCTTAACATCATGATGACATCGCATCCCTCAATCGCTTGTTCAAAATTGGTGTAGCGTTTGACGCCAAAAGCTTCCAAAGTTTTCGGCACTAGGGACGGCGGGCCGACAACGCGCACCTCAGCACCCAATAGTTTGAGGCAATATATGTTGGAACGCGCAACGCGGCTGTGCAAAATATCGCCGCATATCGTAACGATTTGCCCCTCGACATTGCCTTTGCGCCGCATGATGGTCAGCGCATCCAATAAAGCCTGTGTGGGATGTTCATTCGTTCCATCACCAGCATTGAGCACGGGGCAATCCACTTTATCGGATATAAGCTGCACCGCGCCAGAGCTGCCATGACGGATAACAATAGCATCAGCATGCATAGCATTAAGCGTGACAGCAGTATCGATTAATGTTTCGCCTTTTTTGATGCTCGATTGCGCGGCATGCATATTCACAACATCCGCGCCCAGTCGTTTTCCTGCTATTTCAAATGATAATAATGTGCGCGTAGAATTTTCAAAAAAAGCATTAATTATGGTCAGGCCCGCAAGCGACTCATCGCGCTTTGAGGCTTTGGATTTATTGAGTTTGACCCATTTTTCGGCTTGATCGAGAATATAAAGAATTTCCCAAGATTGCAGTCCAGCAATGCCCAATAAATGCGTGTGCGGAAATGCAGAAGCCCCGCTGGGGAATCTGCTGTCATTTGTGCTTATATCATTTGTCATTAAAGCGATGCTATTAAGCGGTTATTGCGCAATATTCAACCATAGTATTTGATGGAGTGCATTTATATGTTGGTTAGCGCATCAATTGCGCCCTGCAATATATAGGCTGCTGCTCCATTATCTATGCGTTCTGCGCGTTTAGCGCGGCTAACATCATTATCAATCATGGCCCGTTCAACCGCTTGGGTGGACCATCTTTCATCCCATAATAATATGGGCAGGCCCAAATCTTCGATATTTTTGGCAAAAGCGCGGCTTGATTGTGAACGCGGGCTTTCGCTGCCATCCAAATTAATCGGCAGACCTATCACTATGCCTTTGGTCTCTCTTTGCGCGATAATATCCTGTAATTTGATTTTATCTTTTGAGAATTTGCTGCGTTTAATCAGCTGATGCGGCGTTGCAATGCTCCAACGTTCATCACAAAAAGCCGTGCCAATGGTTTTGCTGCCGACATCCAAGGCGCATAATATACCACTCTGCAAAAATTGAATATAATCAGAGGCCTTATCGGTTATCATTGCTGCGAAAAGGCCTTGATACGGGCTTGAGCATCTTTGCGTATATTGATCCAAAATAGCGGATAATCATACACATGATAATTATTGCCGGGCAGTACATATGGCCCTAATTCTGGCGGGTCACCGATGAGCAAGAAGCCATCCTTATTGCAACGCGCTGGCACAGATTTATCAACCAATTCGCCTTCGGTAAGGTCTGCATTGGGGACCAATGTCCCTAGATTTTCCTGCGCAGTTGTTATTAGATTTTGTCCACCCGATACAGGGTTGGTGCAAATGATTTTTGAACCTGCACGCGATTTACCATCGAATCCAATGCTTTTGTCATATATATTTTTGAGCTGCGAATAATCGGCGGGTTCGGCAAAGCTCTGCCAGCTTAAGATACAGCCGCTTTGATTGTTTTTTTTGCAAGCCGGAAGCCCCAAATATGGCGCATCATTATTGATGGATATAGGCCAGCCGACTACATAGGCTGCTGCGATACGGTTTGTTAAATCTGTATTGGCAATGCGATCTTTGAGCAAATTCATCAAATGCAAAGATCCTTGGCTATGCCCTGCTAATATTATCGGACGATTGATGCTATCGGCAGAATCAATATCCGCAATGAATCGATCAAAAGCTAGCAACACATCGGCATAGGCTGCTTCTTGTGCCAATTGCCCTTCTTTTGCGCTGGTCAAAAAAGCGCCAAAGGCCGCTTGGCGGTATCGCGGCGCCCATATATCGCCCGAAGCGTTAAACACGGATGCCATGCCGCGCAAAAATAAGCGCGCGCGCGATTGGGATTGCGCATCATCAAGCGGGGCATTCCAATATTCTTTGCTTAAATAAGACGTTGGATGAATGAAAAATATAGCTGCATTGCCTTTTGCTTCATCCTTTAATCCATCGGGTTTCCATAGGGTTGGATTATTGTCAAAGCGCGCTTTATCACCGCGTGAAAACCACATGCTATTTTCATCATAGACGCTGGGTTCTAATGTTTCGACCTCAGTAAATTCAATGTCAGGTACAAAGGCAAATTCCGATAATTCATATTGATAGAGCCGCAGGATAAAACCTGCTGCAATTATCAACACTATTATAACCGCGATAATATATAAAAATTTTCGTGCCAAAATTTGGGACCTTTAATGATAAGCAATTAATGAAAAGCAATCATGCCTCTTTAATGAAAGTTAGACTTTTAGCAATTCGCATTTTATCATCGCTTATTACATTAGAGACTAAAATTATTGCCAATCGGCTGCGCTTCTCTCTTGATAGTCGATTGCGGCGGTGCTAGCGGGTTTTTATGTCTGTAGATAAAGAAACTGTCACCAAAATCGCGTCCTTGGCCCGCATCGCAATTAGCGATGATGAAGCCAATGCGCTTGTTCCTGAACTTAACAATATTTTGGGCTGGGTAGATCAATTGGGCGAGGTTGATGTCAGCGGCGTAGAGCCAATGACCGCCGTTATCCCCAATGAATTGCGTATGCGCGAAGATATTATCAATGCTGATCCCTTAACGGGCGGCGGTGTGCGTGATAAAATTCTCGCCAATGCGCCCGATGCCGAAGATGGATTTTTTGCTGTGCCGAAAGTGATTGAATGACTGATATAACAGAATTAGGAATTGCGGCCATCCGTGATGGTGTCGCAAGTGGTGATTTTACCGCTGTAGAAGTGGCAGAAGCTTTTAACGCCAATGTAGCAGCAGCATCTGCGCTCAATGCCTTTATCGTTGAAACGCCGGAAATAGCGATCAGCATGGCAAAGGCCGTGGATGATGACCGCGCTGCGGGCAAAGATTTGGGCAAAATGGCGGGCGTCCCCATTGGGATGAAAGATTTATTCTGCACCGATGGCACGCAAACCACAGCGGCTAGTAATATATTGGGCGGTTTTATACCGCAATATGAATCGACTGTATCTGCAAACCTCTGGAAAGCAGGGGCAGGGATGCTCGGCAAGCTTAACCTTGACCAATTTGCTATGGGTTCTTCCAATGAAACGAGCGCTTTTGGTAATGTGATCTCGCCTTGGCGTATTGGCGGTGGTAATAATGCACCATTAGCACCTGGGGGTTCTTCGGGTGGTTCATCAACGGCTGTTTCTGCGCGGCTCTGTCCAGCAGCCACTGGCACTGATACGGGCGGCTCTATTCGTCAACCCGCCGCATTTACTGGAATTACAGGGATTAAGCCAACCTATGGTCGTTGTTCGCGTTGGGGCGTTGTGGCCTTTGCTTCGTCGCTCGATCAAGCAGGGCCAATGGCTCATGATGTGCGTGATTGTGCGATCATGCTTGAATCTATGGCGGGTTTTGATCCCAAAGATACGACGTCGCTTGATTTGCCAGTACCCAATTGGCAAGCGGCCCTGAACAGCGATTTGAAAGGCAAAAAAGTCGGTGTTCCGCGCGAATATCGCATGGAAGGCACCGATCAGGACATTTTAGATAGCTGGGATCAAGGTATTGCTTGGCTCAAAGATGCAGGCGCTGAAATAGTCGATATATCCTTGCCGCACACCAAATATGCTTTGCCCGCTTATTATATTATCGCACCAGCTGAAGCTTCATCAAACCTATCGCGCTATGATGGCGTGCGTTATGGCATGCGCGAAGTGCCAGAGGGCGCTAACCTACAAGATATGTATGCAGCCACCCGTAGCGCTGGATTTGGAGCAGAGGTAAAGCGCCGCATCATGATTGGCACTTATGTGCTTAGCGCTGGTTTTTATGATGCATATTACACCCAAGCGCAGAAAGTTCGCACATTGATCTCGCAGGATTTTAAGGCGGCTTTTCAGCAATGTGATGTGATTTTGGCACCAACCACGCCCACGGCATCTTTCCCATTGAATGATAAAAATAAAGATCCGCTTTCTATGTATTTGAACGATGTCTTTGCTGTTCCAGCCTCTATGGCGGGATTGCCAGCAATGTCGGTTCCCTGCGGCCTTAACAAAGATGGTCTGCCTTTGGGATTGCAAATCATTGGTAATATGTTGGATGAGCAAAGCGTGTTGAATGCTGGTTTAGCGATTGAAGAACGTGCTGGCTTTACCGCACGTCCGGATAAATGGTGGTGATATGACTAAGAAATACACAGTTCAAGGCGCTACTGGCGAGTTTGAGGTCGTTATCGGCCTAGAGGTTCATGCGCAAATCAGCTCGCAATCAAAATTATTTTCAGGGTCATCGACCGAATTTGGGGCGCAGCCCAACAGTCAAGTATCTTTGATTGATGCGGCTATGCCTGGAATGCTGCCCGTTCCGAACATGGAATGTATGCGCCAAGCGGTGCGCACTGGCATGGCATTGGGCGCGCAAATTAATAAATATTCGCGCTTTGACCGTAAAAATTATTTCTATGCTGACCTGCCGCAAGGCTATCAAATATCGCAGCTTTATCACCCGATCGTGGGCGAGGGCGAGATTGAAGTTACTTTGGATGAGAAAGACCCTGATAGCGCGACCAAGAAAATTGGCGTTGAGCGTATTCATGTGGAGCAAGATGCGGGCAAATTAATGCACGATCAACACCCAACCAGCAGCTATGTAGATTTGAATCGTTGCGGCGTTGCTTTGATGGAGATTGTATCGAAACCAGATATGACTTCCCCTCAAGAAGCAGGGGCTTATGTTAAGAAGCTAAGGTCAATTCTGCGTTATGTGGGCTCATGCGATGGCAATATGGAGCAAGGCTCTATGCGCGCCGATGTGAATGTCAGTGTGCGCCGCCCTGGTGAAGAATTGGGCACGCGCACAGAAACCAAAAATGTGAACTCGATTCGCTTTTTGATGCAAGTTGTAGAGATTGAGGCGCGTCGCCAAGTTGATTTGATCGAAGATGGCGGTGAAGTTGTCCAAGAAACGCGCCTATTCGATCCAAATCGTATGGAAACGCGCTCTATGCGCTCCAAGGAAGATGCGCATGATTATCGCTATTTTCCAGACCCTGATCTTTTGCCTGTGGAATTGGATGATGCGTTCCTAGAGGAATGTAAGCAAAGTTTACCCGAATTACCGGACGAAAAGCGCGAACGTTATGAGAATGAGCTTGGTCTTACGGCTTATAATGCCGCAGTTTTAACGGCAGAATCCGAAACATCCTTTTGGTTTGAGGAATTACTGGCGCAAAGCGTTGAGCGCACAGGCAAATCGGATAAAGATTTGGCCAAACAATGCGCAAATTGGCTCTTGTCAGAGCTTTTTGGTGCGCTGAATAAACTTGGCGTAACATTAGAAGAAAGCCCCGTTTCGCCATCTCAAGGCGCAGAGCTTCTTTCATTGGTGGCTGATGGCACTATTTCCGGTAAAATAGCTAAAGATGTGTTTGAGATAATGCTAGAAACCAAACAAGGCGCTGAGCAAATTGTCGAAGAGAAAGGCTTGAAGCAAGTTTCTGATACGGGCGCAATTGAGGCGGCCATTAACGATATTATTGCTGCTAATGAAGATAAGGTAGAGCAATATCGCGGCGGTAATGAGCGTTTGTTAGGATTTTTTGTGGGCCAAACGATGAAAGCGATGCAAGGCAAAGCTAATCCGCAAATTGTGAATGAGATATTAAAGAAAAAGCTTGATAGTTAATCCGATTATTGCTCATTTAATTTTATGAGCATTAATTCATACGCATTTGGAAAATTGATACTGATTATATTGGTATCTTTTTCCATGCTCTCTATGCAAATTTCCATGACTGCTTATGCGCACTCTGCAACTGCTTATCATCTAACTAATGATGAGGTGAATGCAGAGAAGACTGTCGAGACGACTGCCGATACGACTGCCGATACAGCGGACTATGATTTTAGCATAAATATTGATGCGAGTTATAAACCAACAACCGAGTTGGAAAAATCATTATGGGAAGAAGCCGATAAGATTGAGGCTGATTTTAAGAAAAATTCCAGCAAAATTATCGATGATCCAGAACTCAATGCTTATGTAAAAGAGGTCTTATGCAAAACCGTTGGCAATGCGCGGTGCGCGCCCATAAGGCTCTATCTGGTGCGCACTACAAGTTTTAATGCTCTGATGGCGCCGAATGGCATGATGCAAGTCTGGTCGGGCTTGCTGATTCGTATGAAAGATGAAGCGCAGCTTGCGTCCATATTGGCGCATGAATATGCGCATTATGTGCGCCGGCATAGCCTGCAAGCTGTGGTGCTGGCAAAGAATATAGAATCGGCTAGCTATGTTCCTTATGTGGGCCTATTCGCTTCTTTGGGAACAGTAGGTTCTTTATTTGCATTTAGCCGAGAGATGGAGAGCGAAGCGGACAGGCTCGCATTAGAATATATTTATGATGCTGGCTATAAACCGCAATCCTCAGCTGATGTTTGGAAGCAATTATTGGCTGAATCGGAATTAACGGAAAAAAAGAAATCTAAGGATAGCCTCTTTACTAGCTTTTTCTCGACCCACCCTACCAGCGAAGATCGCATGCAAACCTTGTCTGATTTGGCGCAAAGCAAAGACCCAAGCAAAGCTATATTTACCAATAAAGCGCAATATAGGGCGGCACTTGGTGGTTGGTGGCCGAAATTTATAGATGATCAAATTAAGGCTAAAAATTTCAAAGCTGGCGAGTTTTTGGTGGACCAATTGGCGCTCAATGGTTGGGATGCCGATCTTTATTTCGCAAAAGCAGAGCTGCTGCGCAAACGTGGTGAAAAAGATGATTTTGCAAAGGCCGCAGAATTTTATCAAAAATCGATTGATGCTGGATCGCAAAAACCTGAAATTTGGCGCGGTATGGGCCTATCGTTGATGCGCGATAATAAAAAAGAAGAAGGCAAAGCTGTTTTGCTGGAATATTTGAAGCGTCTGCCTGATGCGGTGGATAAACGCATGATTAGATTGTTAACAGGAACAAAAGATCAGCCAGAGAATCCTGCTACAGAAGACAGCAAAGAAAATATAAACCTAGCAGATTCTAAATGATGGGGCATTCAGACTATGGATGATCCGATAATTTGGTTAAAATAAGTGAATATTTGGCCTTTTATAGGCTTAGAATGAAAATAATTTCGTTTTTCACCCTATAATGCATAGGATAGGCTTGCCCTTTTCATCAAGCTTGTATAGACGCGCCCATGAAATAACACATGCGGGCGTGGCGGAATTGGTAGACGCGCCAGATTTAGGTTCTGGTATCGCAAGGTGTGGGGGTTCGAGTCCCTTCGCCCGCACCATCAATATTTTCACGAATATATATGTTCGTGCGCAATATTGACGGTCATAAGAGTTTATAGAGAGCAAAAAATCATGCAAAGTGTTGAAACGCTGAACGAAGGCCTAAAAAGAGCCTATACCATCACCATCAAAGCCAAAGATATTGAAAGCCGCATTGACGCTGAAGTGAAGAAAATCGCTCCGCAAGTCAAAATGCCTGGTTTCAGAGCTGGTAAAGTTCCCGCTAATCTTGTGCGTAAAATGCATGGTGATGCATTGACCCAAGAAGCTTTGAACGGTTCTATCCAAGAAAGCGTCGATAAAGCGATTAATGATAATAAACTGCGCCCAGCCGTGCAACCTCAAGTGAATTTGAGCGAAGATTATGCTGCGGGTAAAGATGTTGTTCTTTCAATGGAATTGGAAGTGCTTCCTGAAATTACAACACCAGAGATTGAAGGCTTGGAACTTGAGCGTTTAACAGTTGAAGTTAGCGACAAAGAAGTTGATGCTGCTGTTGAAAAATTAGCAGCTGGACAAAAGAATTTCGAAACTGCTGCTAAATCGTACAAAGCAGCAACGGGCGATCAGGTCATTATTGATTTTGAAGGCAAAATAGATGGCGTTCCATTTGATGGCGGTAAAGGCGAATCAATGGCGGTAGAAATTGGCTCTGGTCAATTAATCCCAGGTTTCGAAGATCAATTAATCGGTTTGAAAGCCAATGATGACACCATCATCAATGTAACCTTTCCAGAAGATTACAATGCAGAAAACCTAAAAGGCAAAGACGCGACATTCGATATTGTTGTTGGTGAAGTGAAAAAACCAACCGAAGTCAAAATTGACGATGATATGGCGAAAAACTTTGGCCTAGAAGGTTTAGAGCAATTGCGCGGCCTGCTTAAAACGCAAGTTGAACAAGAATTAAATGGCCTAACCCGTACTTACATGAAGCGCCAATTGCTTGATACTTTGGCTGCGGATCACGATTTTGATGTTCCGTCTTCTATGGCTGAAACAGAGTTTGAACAAATTTGGCAACAGTTAGAGCAAGAAGCTGCGCGCGAAGCTGATCCTGAAGCTGCAAAAGCTGAGATGGAAAAAGATCGCGAAGAATATCGTGATATTGCGGTTCGCCGTGTTCGCCTTGGCCTATTGCTATCAGAAATTGGTCATGCACAAGGCGTTGAAGTAACGCAGCAAGAGATGCAAATGTTGATCGCGCAAGCGGCGCAACAATATGGCCCAGAAGATCGTGAAAAATTCACACAATATATTCAAAACACACCTATGGCAGCAGCCCAGCTTCGTGCTCCTATGTTCGAAGATAAGGTGGTCGATGTATTGTTTGAAAAAGCAAAAGTTTCTGAAAAAACTGTTTCTCGTGAGGAATTAGAGGCTGCTATCGAAGCCGATCCCGAAGAAACAAAAAAGAAAAAGCCTGCTAAAAAGAAAGCTGCTGCTAAAAAAGCACCTGCGAAGAAAGAGGCCGCTAAAAAAGAAACGGATAAGAAACCAGCAGCGAAAAAAGCTGATGATAAAGCAGAAACCAAAAAGGCGCCTGCGAAGAAGGCTCCGGCTAAAAAAGCACCCGCTAAGAAGCCTGCTGCTAAAAAAGCACCTGCTAAGAAAGCAGCCGCTAAGAAATAATTTTTCTGGCGCAGTATGGGCTGAATTTTTGGTCCACAATACTGCGCCATAAATTTATTTATCGCCTTGGATCATTTTTATCCTTGAAACTGTCGGCATTAGAACAGATATAAACCAGACAGTAATTCGCCAAATATCATAAGGGGCATAGCCATGTTAGACCAAGATCTCGTTACCAAAAATATCATGGTTGGAATGCAATCCGCCCGCGACCAGTCATTTTTCGATATTTTCTCTGCTCTTTTGCAAGAACGGATCATTTTCGTAACAGGGCCCGTTGAAGATAATATGGCGGCTATGATCTCCGCTCAATTGCTCTATTTGGAATCGAGCAACCCTAAAAAAGACATATGGATGTATATTAATTCACCCGGCGGTGTTGTGACTGCGGGTATGGCGATCCACGATACTATGAAATATATTCGTCCCAAAGTTGGTACAGTTTGTATTGGCCAAGCGGCATCTATGGGCAGCTTTTTGTTGGCTGCTGGCGAACCTGGTATGCGCTATGCCATGACCAATGCGCGTATCATGGTGCATCAACCCTCTGGCGGTGCACAGGGCATGGCGTCTGATATTCAAATTCAAGCACAAGAAATCTTGCGTATTAAAAAGCGTATGAATGATCTTTATGCTGAATATACAGGCAAGCCGCTTAAAGACATTGAAAAAGCTATGGATAGAGATACATTTTTAGAAGCCGAGGAAGCCAAGAAATTTGGTTTAATCGACGAAGTATTCTCTAAACGACCAGAAGCCGCTGAGTGAGACACTTAAATTTCTATTGATGCTTTAAGGCAACTTTATAAAAATAAAATTGTTAACTCTATATGATAAGCGCAAACAATATAGTTTACGCTATTGCCAAACCTTGCCTTCGCTCTACCATAGAGGGAATCAGTAATTACATTCGTTTTTTGAGGATTTTATGACCAAATTGACCGGCTCAGACAATAAAAGCACTTTATATTGTTCCTTCTGTGGGAAATCTCAACATGAGGTGCGCAAATTAATAGCTGGGCCAACTGTCTTCATTTGCGATGAATGCGTTGAACTCTGTAATGATATTATTCGCGAGGAAATTAAAGGCGCTGGTACTGTCCGCAAAGATGGCGAAGTACCTAGCCCGCAAGAGATTTGCGATTTGCTCAATGATTATGTGATTGGTCAGGCACAGGCCAAGCGCGTGCTTTCTGTGGCGGTTCATAACCATTATAAGCGCCTCAATCATGCTGAGAAAAATAAAGATGTAGAGCTAGCGAAATCTAATATTTTGCTTGTTGGTCCAACAGGGTGCGGTAAAACATTATTGGCGCAAACATTGGCCAAAACATTTGATGTGCCGTTCACAATGGCCGATGCTACAACATTGACAGAGGCTGGCTATGTTGGCGAAGATGTTGAAAATATCATCTTAAAGCTGCTCCAAGCATCTGATTATAATGTTGAAAAAGCGCAGCGCGGTATCGTTTATATTGATGAAATTGATAAAATCACACGTAAGACAGAGAACCCATCTATCACGCGCGATGTGTCGGGTGAGGGCGTTCAACAAGCATTGCTTAAGCTTATGGAAGGCACAACCGCCTCTGTTCCTCCGCAAGGTGGGCGCAAGCATCCTCAACAAGAATTTCTGCAAGTTGATACCACCAACATATTGTTCATCGCTGGCGGTGCATTTGCGGGATTAGAGAAAATAATCAGCAACCGCCTTGAAGGAAAATCCATTGGTTTTGGTGCTAATGTTGCCGATCCTGATGAGCGTAAGACAGGCGAAGTCTTGAAACAAACTGAGCCTGAAGATTTGCTAAAATTTGGTTTGATTCCAGAATTTGTTGGCCGTTTGCCTGTGCTGGCAACTTTGGAAGATTTGGATATTCCCGCCTTAGTGCAAATTTTATCAGAGCCTAAAAATGCTCTTGTAAAACAATATCGTAAGCTGTTTTCCATGGAAGATACTGAACTTACATTTACCGATGATGCGCTAGAAGCAGTTGCTAAAAAAGCGATTGAACGTAAAACGGGTGCGCGCGGATTGCGTTCTATTTTAGAAGCTATCTTGCTCGATACTATGTTTGAACTTCCTGGATTAGACGGCGTAACCGAAATAGTGGTTGATAAAGACGTCGTAGAGGGCCGCAAAGAGCCTGTTCGCGTTATTGAGAAAAAGAAGAAACAAACCAAAAAAGAAGATGCAGCGTAAACGCTAAATTCTCTTAGATTTTAATATAAACATCCATCAAGGCCATTGCGTTTCACTACACCCATTCGTGCAGCGATTGTGCGGCCATAGCGGCGTGTGAAACCGCTGGGGGCGATAACCGCGCGTTTCTTGGGCGAGGGCAAAGCTGCAGCTATTTTAGCGGCTTCGTTAACGCTCAAATTTTGGGCTGATTTTCCATAATAGCGCTGCGCGCCAGCCTCTATACCATAAGTGCCGATACCCGTTTCCGCTATGTTGAGATAAACTTCCATGATGCGCTGTTTGCCCCAGATTTTCTCAATCAAATATGTGAAATAAGCCTCTAACCCTTTACGGAAATAACCGCCGCCCTGCCATAAGAAAGCGTTTTTGGCCGTTTGTTGGCTAATGGTAGAGCCGCCGCGCAATCTTTTGCCTTGGCGATTATTCTCTATGGCTTTTTGAATGGCTTGCGCATCGAAACCATCATGGGCGCAAAATTTGCTATCCTCGGCGGCGATAACAGCGCGCGGAATATCGCTATCTATAGCGCTTAAATCAACCCATTCACGCTGCGCGCCATTTTTATCCATCACCATAGTTGCGGTGATAGGGACGGGGATAAATTTATATATTACGATCCACAACAGGCTGAATAATAAGAAATATATGGCAATTTTTAAGAAGAAAAAGAATAGTTTAAGGATGAAAGAGCCTTGTTTTGCTTTTGCCATCCTTAAACTTTCAAATCACCTTAAGCCAGCGCGTTTTGACCGATAATATTTTTATCAGTAGCAATGCGCAGCATAGCTTTCTGAAGCTTTTCAAATGAACGTGCTTCAATCTGACGAATACGTTCGCGGCTCACAGAATAGATTTTGCTTAATTCTTCGAGTGTTTTTGGGGAATCCACCAAACGGCGTTCGGTTAAAATATGTTTCTCCCGATCATTCAAATCCGCCATAGCTTCAC
This sequence comes from uncultured Sphingorhabdus sp., assembly GCA_947492905.1. Lineage (GTDB taxonomy): Bacteria > Pseudomonadota > Alphaproteobacteria > Sphingomonadales > Sphingomonadaceae > Sphingorhabdus_B. The sequence continues at coordinate 1,809,338 of CANLOL010000001.1, forward strand.
CTAGCATTTCATGACGCAAATGCGCTTCTTGCTGATCGGCTATTGCCTTGTCTTGTAACGGCTCTTTATCTTCGAGCCAATCTTGGACTTGGCCTTCGCCATCATCGCTCATGGGCATGTTAAGCGAGCTATCGCCACCACGCGCCATACGGCGATCCATATTGACGACTTCTTGCTCGCTCACGCCCAAATCGGTTGATATTTTGGCGACATCTTCGGGCTTTAACTCGCCATCTTCAAAGGCTTGAAGGTTATTTTTCATCCGGCGCAAATTAAAGAATAATTTCTTTTGTGCGGCCGTGGTGCCAATCTTAACGAGGCTCCAACTTCTGAGGATGAATTCTTGCATAGAAGCACGGATCCACCACATGGCATATGTTGCCAAGCGGAAACCGCGATCAGGATCAAATTTCTTAACGCCTTGCATCAGACCGATATTACCCTCTGAAATGAGGTCGCTGACGGGCAGGCCATAGCCCCGATAGCCCATTGCTATTTTAGAGACCAATCGCAAATGCGATGTAACAAGCTGTGCTGCGGCATCGCTATCTTCATGATTTTGATAGCGTTTTGCGAGCATAAACTCTTGATCTGGAGTCAAAATGGGATATTTTTTAATTTCTGCTAAATATTGATTAAGGCTTGCATCCCCCCCTAGGGCTGGGATTGTGGCCGGAACATTCTTCTTAGACATATTCACTTCCTTTATATTCTTACTGCCACTGGGCCTCATCAAGCACCCTTTGGTCAGCGGTTTTACTGATTCATCTTATACTTCGATTTCCCTTAACAATTCCTGCATATCTGCTGGAAGGTTACTCTCAAAATATATTTTTTCTTCAGTAATAGGATGAATAAACCCTAACACAGCGGCATGCAAGGCCTGTCTGTCGAAATTAGAGTATATTGGTCGACTTTTGATGCGTTTTTGTCGAACATTATAAATTTGATCCCCAATTAAGGGGTGTCCAATATGTTTCATATGAACCCGAATCTGATGTGTACGGCCCGTTTCAAGCGTGCAGCGGACCAAGGCTGCCTCATGCAAATAATGCTCAACTTTGTAATGGGTAATGGCATGTTTGCCTTTTCCAGATTCCAAAACATCCATTTTTTTGCGGTGATGCGGCGATCGTCCAATTTGTGTTGCAATAGTTGCTTTAGCTTCTTTGGGTCTGCCTGAAACGATAGCAAGATATTGGCGATCAATATCATGGGCTGCAAATAATGTGCTTAGGCCGCTGTGCGCTGCATCGCTCTTGGCCGCGACAATAAGGCCAGATGTATCTCGATCAATTCTATGCACTATACCGGGGCGCTCTACCCCGCCTATACCCGACAATGTGCCATTACAGTGATAGAGTAGGGCATTTACCAATGTGCCATCATCATGGCCAGCCGATGGATGCACCACCAATCCAGCAGGTTTGTCTATTATGATTAAGTGATCATCTTCATACACCACATTAAGCGGTATATCCTGCGCTATTGCTTTGTCGGCTTTGGGCATAGGAATATGGAGGGTGAAGCTTTTGCCTTCATATTTTTTGCTTGATGCGGATAAGATTGTTTGATTGTCGATTGATAAGGCGCCATCCAATATTAAAGCCTTTATCCGCTCGCGCGATAAATCAGGTAAAATAGAGGCGAGGGCCGTATCAAGCCTGCCACTGCCTATTATGCCTTCTTTTATGGATTTTTCTGCGCTCATTGGTTAGATGTGGGGCATGATATTATCATTATCAAGTCATGATTATAATCAATTGCAGATTTGGGCAAAGCTAGCCTATCCCATGGAATGTTGTGGTTTGATTTGGGCTAAAAATAATAGAAAATCGCATATATCAAAGCTAGAATTGACTAAAAATATTGCGTCTAACCCACTTAAATATTTTGAAATTGATCCAAAATCATTATTTGATGCCAATCGAAAAACGCGCGCATCAGATAATATGATAATCGGTATATTCCATTCGCACCCTAATGGGCTTGAGACGCCCTCTCAGCAAGATGCAGCGGATGTTAATGAAATGGGGCAAATATGGATGATTATTGCAAAGGACAGTGTTAAAGCTTGGATAAGCGCTGAAAATGGTGAATTACATAATATATTTAACCCTATTGTAATCAATATTATCAATTAAGAGGTTGAAACCTAAGTTAAGCCAAGGCAATGGATTATTTTGAGGTTGCTATAATAATATCTGCATTTTTTTGAGGAATTTTTCATGTCAGACCATAATATAGATTTAGCGAGTTTATTATGTTCGCGTTTATGCCACGATTTGCTGAGCCCCGTTGGTGCTATGAACAATGGCTTGGAATTATTGGCCGATGAGAATGATCCTGAAATGCAAAAAAGATGCATGGAATTATTATCGGAAAGCGCTGCATCTGCGGCAAATAAGTTGAAGTTTTTTCGTTTGGCTTTTGGTGCCGCGGGTGGTTTTGGCCCAAACGTTGATCCAAAAGAAGCAAAAGCGGTTATTGAATCTATGCTAAAAGCAGGGCGCACCGAACTTATTTGGTCCGTTCCTGATGAATTAATGCCCAAAAATGCGATCAAAATATTATTGAACCTTGCCTTGATTGCGAATGAAGCGATGGTTCGGGGAGGCACATTACAAATCGGCGCAGAAGTGCGCGATAGCGAATCTGAAATCGTAATTGGTGGCAGCGGCCCAAAGGTGATTTTTGATGATAATATCAAGCAAACATTATTGGGCAATATGGACTCATCCAAAATAGACAGCCGCACTGCGGCGGCTTGGATGGTGCATGATTTAGCCAATAGAGGCGGCGGTACGGTGCAAATTAATCAGAGCGATAATGAAAATTTTGTTATCGGTGCTATTGCAAAAAAATTGGATAATTAATCTTTGCATATGCCTATTTTCGCCTAAAATCAGTATATTTTATTATCGTTAATTCGCTCAAATTAGAAATATATTAACCATCTTCCTCCATGCCATCATTAATAATGTATGGAATGATGATATGATGGACGAGCTAATTAATGATTTTATCGCTGAAACCCGCGATAATCTTGAATCCCTAACATCTCAGATATTAAATTGGGAGAAAAACCCCAATGATAGCGAGTCTGTCGATAGTATATTTCGCTTTGTCCATACGGTGAAAGGAAGCTGCGGTTTTCTGGATTTACCGCGTTTATTAGCGCTCAGCCATGCTGCGGAAGATATAATGTCAGAGGCAAGAGATGGCAAAATATTGCCAACCAAGTCTCTAGTATCATCGGTTTTATCGGTTGTAGATCGTATCGCGATTTTGACAAATGCAATAGAAACAAAGCAAGATGTGAAAGATAATGACGCTGATTTAATTGCGGATCTCTATAAAGAATTAGAAGGTGCAAGGACTTCTGAAATTAATCAGCCATCTGCAAAGCCGACCGATAGCCAATCACCAATTTCAGCGGGTATCACTATTGATGCAATCGAAGAAAAGCCCGTAGAGCAGAATGATGACATCATAGAGATGTTCAATAACCCACAAGAGGTTAGCGAAAATAAAACTATAAGAGTTTCTCTTAATCTGCTGAATAATCTGATGTCAGGCGTATCCGATCTTGTTTTGGCAAGAAATGAAGTATCGCGCAAATTAAACGAAGTTTTGGATAAATCAGACGTTGATGTTGTTTTTGGCCGTTTGACAGCTTCTGTATCGGAAATGCGCGATGCCGTTAGTTTGATGCGCATGCAAAATATAGATCATTTATTTTCCGCTTTGCCCCGATTGGTGCGCGATATATGCGAAGAGCTAGATAAGGATATTGATCTTAAGATTGATGGCGGCGAAGTTGAGGTTGATCGCGAGATGATAGAAGCTTTGCGCGATCCGCTAAAGCATATTATTCGTAATGCTGCCGATCATGGTATTGAGAGCAAAGAAGAGAGAATAGCGGCGGGCAAGAGCCCCACCGGAACGATCAAAATTAATGCACGGCAAATGGGCAATCAGATTTTGATTGAAATTATTGATGATGGTTCTGGCATAAATTTGAATAGCTTGGGCCAAAAAGTTGTTGGGACAAAATTAAAAACGCCCACACAATGGGATGCAATGTCCGAAAAAGCAAAATTAGACATGATTTTCTCACCGGGTATTTCTACGGCAGAGAGCGTCACTGCTATTTCTGGTCGCGGTGTTGGGATGGACGTTGTGCGCACCAATATCATGAACATTAGCGGCGCAATAAGCGTAGAAAACAACGAAGGGCAGGGTCTTAAACTAACGCTTAGTTTGCCGCTGACGCTTTCTATCATTGCAGGTTTATCAATGCGTTGCGGCGATCAAATGTTCGCAATTTCTCGAAATTCTGTGCAAGAATTGATTTTGAAAAATAACAAAAATGTATCCATAGAAGAAATTGGCGGTTCAAAAATCGCTTGTATTAGGGGCGAGAGATTTCCCTATGCGCGCCTATCGGATTTGGTCGGCATAGGTGAAACTGCCGAGCAATCCTATAATAGTAGAACATTGGTGGTCGTTAAACCAGCTTTGGGTAAAAGCTATGTTATCGATGTGGATGCCGTTATCGATAATGAAGAATTGGTCGTTAAGCCAGGCGCTCCGCTTCTTATGGCATCAGGGCTTTATACAGGGACATCACTGCCTGATAATGGGCGTCCATTGTTGCTATTAGATGCGAATGCCGTTGCCGATAAAATTTGTATCAATAATGCTGATAATGTGACCGAAGAAACATCAGACGAGGATAAAAAAAGCGAAGAAGCCAAATTATCCTCTGCATTATTGTTTGAAACGATAGAAGGCGAGCAAAAGGCTATTAGATTGGCTGTATTAGACAGGTTAGAAGAAGTCGAAGCCAAATATATTGGCAAAAGCGGCGGAATTAAACGCGTAAAAATCAAAGAGAAATTATACGAGATATTTGGGTTAAAAGAAATCCCTGACGATGGGATTGTGAAATTATTGCGATTATCCGATGGCGAGAGATGGAAGTTTTTAGCCGTTAAAGAAGTTGTCGATATTATCAAATTAGACGAAAATATTGCGCCAAGCCTCTATCCTGAGCAAACAGAAGGCGTATTGACCCTTGATGATCGTCAAGTGGAGTTGATGAATCCTTATCAATTCTTTGAACATGATACTGCCGTTCAAGTGAATGAAAATCAAAAACCGCTCTGTTATATTGATAGCAGCGATAATGATGATTGGAGCAATAAGATGTTATTGCCTCTCTTAAATGCTGCGGGTTACCGTATTTCAACCGATAAAGAAGATGCGCAAAATGCTGATGTTATTTTGACCTTAGAAGGCGAAAATAATCATAATGAATTTGATGCAGATAATTGCGTAAACTTGCGCAAAAATATGGCTGCTAATGAAAATGAGAATAGCATTTATAGATATGATCGCTTGGGATTATTGGCTGCTATCGAAGAAAAAATTGCTAAAGGATAATGGCTATGGAAAATCTATTTCTTGTTGTTGAATTTGCGGGTGAGAGAGTAGCGATACCAAGCCATGAAGTCGAATCCGTGGTACGCGTCGAAAATATAGTATCTGTACCTGGAGCTAGCCCCGTTATCGCGGGTTTATTTGCGTTAAGAAGCCGTGTTCTAACCTTAATCGATACACAATATCTTGTGACGCAAGAGAGCCGCACAGTGAATAAGGGTGATTTTTGCGTGGTCACAGAGATTGATGGCCATCCCTATGGCTTAATCGTCGATAGAGTTGAGGATGTCGTCACTGTCGCGCAGGAAGACTTAATGCATATAGGTTTCGCCAATGGAAAATGGCGCGCGATAAGCAACGGAATGATAACCCATGACGACAAATTATTGTTATTATTAAATTCAAGATCGCTCGTAAAAGTAGAAATACAAACCGCTGCATGAGTAAAATTAACTATTCGATAATATAAAAATGCTACTCATCGTGAATAACAACATAGGGCGGTGCTTCAAATGAAATCATGTTTAATAGTCGATGATAGTAAAGTTATCAGAAAAGTTGCACGTCACATCTTAGAAACGATGAATTTTGAAGTGCATGAAGCATGTGATGGTCAGGAAGCGCTCAATTCTTGCTTGGAAAATAAGCATGATGTTATTTTGCTCGATTGGAACATGCCGATCATGAGCGGGATGGATTTTTTGAAAAAATATCGGTTAAGCGAAAATAATAATGACGCTAAAGTGATCTTCTGCACAACAGAAAATGGTATTGGTCATATCCAAGCCGCTATTTCTGCGGGTGCTGATGAATATGTAATGAAGCCCTTTGATCGGACAACATTAGAGAGTAAATTGCAAATTGTTGGATGTTCATAATCCAAAAATATGACATATTATGCAAAAAATCTTACGTTAGATAATGTTGCAAACAAGATTAAAGTGGTCTTGGTTGATGATAGTAAAGTTGTATTATCAATATTTGAACGTGTTTTAATATCGAGCGGTATTATTGAAATCGTTGGCACAGCCAATAGTGCGAGCGAAGCGCTTATCCTTATGGATCAAGTAAATCCCGATATTATTTTATTAGATATAGAAATGCCCAATCGTTCAGGATTGGATGCTCTGCCAGATATTATTGCTAAATCTGGGGATGGTAAAGTTATCATTGTTAGCGCATTTGTAGATAGTAGCGGCCCTTCGGCTATTAAAGCATTATCATTGGGCGCTTGTGATACATTAGCAAAGCCCGGTAAAGGCGGCGCTAATAGCGGTTTTTCTAAACAATTATTAGATAAGATAGTCCGCCTGAGTAGCTATGATCAAACAGAAATCCTTGAACAAGATTTAAGCGATGATGATATTAATGTTCTGCATAAACCAGAGATAATCTGCTTGGGCGCATCAACCGGCGGTATCCCTGCTATTCAAGAGTTTTTGAAAAATCTATCCAAAGATGTCACAGCGCCCATTTTTATTGCGCAGCATCTTCCAGAGGCTTTTATCAGCTATTTCGCGCGGCAGTTAAGTCTGGGTAATAGAGACGTTATCACAGTAGATGATCGAGAAATTATCGAAGATAATAAAATTTATTTGGCGTCAGGCAATGGCCATATGGTGATTAAACAATCCCTCAATGATAAATATGCAAGCCGATTAAGCACATATAAATTTAGCAATTATACACCTTCGGTTGATGCTCTTTTTCATTCAGCGGCTAAAATATATGACTCCAAAGTATTGGGCTTAGTATTGAGCGGCATGGGCCAAGATGGCGCCGAGGGTGCGCAATCATTATATGAAAAACAATCTACCATTTGGACGCAAGATCAATCCTCTAGCGTTATATGGGGCATGCCCGGCAGCGTTGCTAATAAAGGGTTGAGCAGTGCACAATTAAGCCCAAAAAATATGGCCCATACATTGAATAGGATATTTGAATCATGAATATCCATTCTAGCGCAAAATCCTTTGAAATATTATCAAACTTATTAGAAGAGCGCACTGGGCAAACCCTTTCACCAGAGCGGCATTGGCGCATACAAACCTCTTTGCAACCAATTATGAGAGAGCATAGTATTCCAGATATTGATACATTGGTATCAGTAATCTTATCTAATGCGAATAGGGGGCTTGAAACTGATTGTTTGGAGGCAATTTTGAATAATGAGAGTTGTTTCTTTCGGGATCAAGCGAGCTTTGCCCTTTTAACGGGGCCTGTCTTGGACGCGATAAGACAGAATAAAGAAAAAGAAAAAAGATTGCGAATTTGGTGCTCTGCTTGCTCTTTTGGGCAAGAAGCTGTTTCTATGGCAATTGCATTGTCAGAGAATTTCCAAAAATGGAATGGCTGGAATATTGAGATATTAGGTTCTGATGTATCCAATCAAGCCATAAATCGCGCGAAAAAAGGGCTTTATAGCCAATTTGAGGTACAGCGCGGATTGCCGATTGGATTGCTGGTGAAATATTTCAATCAAGTCGATCAAGATTGGCAAGTCGATCAAAAGATTATGAATATGATACAATATCGTAATTATAATTTGGTCAGCGATAATAAATTTGTCGGTAAATTTGATCTTATTCTATGCCGCAATATGCTTATGTATCTGAGCGAAGATAATAGATTGAAAGCATTTCAAAACATTGAAAAAGCATTGAACCCTAATGCTTATTTAATGATGGGTTCTGCCGAAACAGTCGCAAGCTATAGCAGCAAATTAGAACCATGTCAGGATTATAGAGGCTTTTATAAACGCAACTTAACTTAAGCGGCTATATTTCCATTATCAACATTGGCAATTTCATCGTTATGGATTAATGCTATTGCATGATCTGGACACCATCACCCAATTTCGGCACGCGCAAGCTTCCTATATCCATGTTGGTTATGCATTATACAGGGATGCAGGATGGCCCATCTGCGATAAATTGGTTGGCCAATCCTGAATCAGGTGTTTCTGCGCATTATGTCGTAGAAGAAGATGGCCAAATCATTCATATGGTGAAAGAAGAAAACCGCGCCCATCATGCGGGCTTATCATATTGGCGCGGCATAAGTGACGTCAATAGCGCGAGCATCGGCATAGAGATTGTAAATCCTGGGCATGAATGGGGCTATCGACCATTTCCAAAAGAGCAGATGAAATCGGTCAAAAAATTAGCCAAAAAAATAATCAAGCGCCACAATATTACGCCGCATAATGTGATTGGCCATAGCGATATAGCCCCCGATAGAAAGCAAGACCCTGGCGAATTATTTGATTGGGAATATCTTGCTAAACATGGATTGGCCATTAAACGACCCTCCGATAATCTGCTTGATCCTCTATGGAATGAAGATAATTTTATTCAAAAATTACAATATTACGGCTATGGCAATGCGTCCAATGATAAGATGATAACCGCATTCCAACGCCGTTTTCGTCCGCACAAAGTGGATGGCAAAATGGATGAAGAATGCCGTTCCATATTATATGCATTATTGTTGGAAGTCGGATAAATTTCTGTTATTCAGGCTATATCAGAGGGTTGGGCGACCGCGTGAAGGCTTTTGCTGGAACGAGGAAAGTCCGGGCTCCATGGAATAAAACTACCGGTTAATTGCCGGCGAGGGCAACCTTAGGGAAAGTGCAACAGAGAGTAGACCTCATATCTTTGATATGTGAATTTGAAAGGGTGCGGTAAGAGCGCACCGCGTGATTGGCAACAATCATGGCATGGTAAACCCTAGTTGGAGCAAAACCAAATAGGAACAACAGGATTTCGGTCCAGCTATATTCCAAAGCAGTTGTTCGGGTTGGTTGCTTGAGGATGAGAGCAATCTCATTCCTAGATGAATGGTCGCACAGGTGCTTCGCACTGGACAGAACCCGGCTTATAAACCCTCTGATAATTTTTTTATTGTATCATTCTTTGGTGGCAAAAATTCAAATAGGGCGCTAATAGGCTGATTATGGCAGGTAAGAGACGAAAAGATAGTTGGGGTTTTCCGCGTTGGGGAAGCTATGAAGGTGGCCGCGAGGCGCAGACAGTCAAATTATGCGATCGGCATAATTGTAATGAAGCAGGGACATGTCCTGCGCCAAAATCACCCAATAACCCAGACAGATGGATGTTTTGCGAAAAACATGCGGCCGAATATAATCGGGGTTGGGATTATTTCGAAGGTCTCGATAAAGAAGAAGCAGAAGCCAGAGAAGCGCAGGAAAAAAGCGATTATTCTGGCTATAAAGAAACCGCCCACTATGGATGGATGGGCAGTGGCGATGGCAGCCGCAGCCGTGATGAGATGACGGCGCTTGATTTTTTTGATCTTGATAGCGATGCCACTATGGATGAAATTAAATTAGCATGGCGAAAAATTGCCAAAGAAACGCATCCAGATGTTAATCCCGGTAATAAAGAAGCTGAAACAAAATTTCAGCAAGGGCAAGCGGCATTTGATGTGCTGAAAATGGCCGAAGAGCAGCGTGTTTGGAAGGGTATTTAATATCATTCGCTTCATTAAACTATCATTATTCGCGGCTCTAACCTTTCCGGCGATTGGTCATGCGAATGATGCTAACGCAGAGCTAAATGAAAAAGCTGCAATGGAAAAATTAAACTTCTTAGTCGGCAATTGGGCTGGCCAGGGGGTTTCTTATAATGTTGATGGCACTGCATCTAATTATTTTGATGAAGAATTTGTTCGTTATGACCTTGATGGCAAAATATTACTGATAAATGCGCGCGGCAGCAATGATGGGGTAACCAACTATCAACTGCATACTGTTATCCATTATGACATAATATCCAAAAATTATATTTATTCGCCCTATTCTGGCAAAGTAACGCGGCCATTCACATGCAATTTAACGGATAAAAATCAATTTATTTGCTATACAAAGATGCAGAATTTTCGATTAATATTCCAGCGTTTACCTGATGGTAGATGGAATGAATATGGGGAACGTAAGACTAAGGATGGTTGGCAAAAAACGTTTGAAACCATTTTATCTGAAACCCAATGAAAATATCACAAATAGCGTTTTGCCGTTTCTTGGATTAGAGCAATCATATTCGGTATGCCTTGCGTACGATTGGATGATAATTGCGCCGTCAAATTAAACGGAGCAAGCTTCTCTTTAATATCCACTTTAGAAATATCAGCGGCGCTTTTATTTTGCACAGACAGCAGCACAAGCGCGATAATCCCTTTGGTAATAGAGGCATTACTATCGGCTAGGAAATTCAGGCTGCCATCATCATTTTGCGTTGGGTAAACCCATACTGATGCACTGCATCCGCGCACTAAGGTTGCATCATTTTTGAGCGCCTCTGGCATTTCGGGCAGCTCGCGGCCCAAATCTATCAATAAACGATAGCGGTCATCTGCATCTAAAAAGTCATATTCTTCATATATATCATCAAATTTGCTCATGGCGGCGCATTAGCACCGAGGCTATGATGAGTCATTAGCAAAATTAACTATTAAACCTATATATCAATGCCCGCTGCGATAGCTTCTAGCTTGCGCACGCGCTCTTTCAAATCGGCAACTTCGATACGCGACATGGTGGATGGTTCATTATGACTATTATCATCTTGTAGATTGTTCAGCTCTGATCTTTTAAGATCAATCCATTGGTTCCACATACGAACCACTGTATATGCTGTCACGAGCAAAGCAAAAAGGCTTACGCTGGCGAAGGCGATATAAAAATTGGCGTCTTGGTTCATCATAAACTCCTTTCCTATTTTCCACTAATCTCAGATTATGTGTTACGCAGGCTTTCGATTTCGCGATCAAGGTCAATCGCTTTATTATTGTCGGTAACGATACGTTCTAATATTTGAACACGTTCTTTTAAGTCTCTAATTTCTTGTTGTTGCTTGCTATTTTCTTGAGGGATTAGGAGACTTTTATCACCTTTTTTATCTTCCACCATGCCATGCTTAGCTAAATGTTTGGTACGAAATATGCTGCCGATAGTGACTATGATGACGATGGCTACTACCATTTCAAACGGATTCATGTGGGCTTTCCTTATTAATTTAGGGGTTTATCGCGCAGATCTTCTATTTCATTTGCGAGGCTAGAGGCTTTATCAGTTACTAATCGTTCTAAGACTTGAACGCGTTTTTCTAAATAGTCGGTTTTAGCGGCATATTGCGCCGTTTTTTCAGCAGCCATTTCCGATTGGAGCTTAAGCTGCTCACGCTTAAATTCTATCCATGGTCTGACATAAATTTTACCAACAACGGCAATAATGCCTAATGATATACCCATGATAATGGATGTTAATGGTATAAGTATCGGATCCATTTTTATGTCCTTTAATGCTTTGGTTCGCGCAAAGCTTCGATTTCACTGGTTAATTTATGCGTGTCATCAACAATGATTTTTTCAACATTCGCCATACGATCTTTTATTGAGCCCAATTCGGCGCGTAATTGCGCATTTTCTTGGCTTAATAATTTTACGCGCTCGGCTGCTTCTTGATCGGTTTTGGGATATACTGCTTGTCCCCATGCGCCATCTAATGGATAGCCATTTTTGATGCGCAATCTGGTTGTATAAATCCATCCTGCTATTCCAGCAGCGGCAATGGTCAATCCTCCAAATACAATGGCGGGTATATAGGGTATTATTGTGGCGGCGGCGTCTACTGACATTATGGTTCCTATCTTAAATTTTCTATTTCTTCAGAAAGACGCGAAGATGAGTCGGTGGCGATACGTTCTAAAACTGCAATACGCTCTTCTAAATGGGATATTTTTCCCGTTAGATTTTCATTTTCATTTGTGAGCAATTCAATTTTGCGTTCAGTATCTGGTGAAGAAGGACCAGTTTTTCCGCCCCATTCATCCTCTAATGCATAGCCATGCCGTGCACGGAGCCAATTGTTAATCAGCCAACCACCGGTTGAAATTGCGATGATAGCTATAACAAAAAATGGACTTCCCCAACTCATATATTCCTCCTGATTTTATAATTAACGTAAGCTATCGATTTCATCGGCCAGCTGTTTATTGCTGCTGGTGTAGTAAATTTCTAAATCAGCAAGACGGTGATCTATTTCTCTGAAATGAGATTTTAATTCGCGTGTCGTCCGTGCAGGGGATTGACGCACACCTTGCCAAAATTTTTGTTGCTGAGCATCTTCATAGAGATGAAGCGGTTTCTTATCGCCAAGCATGGCTGCCGCTACATAGGCTATTAAGGTCCATGGAAATCCACCCATAAATGTCAACAAGACTGCGCCTAAACGTATCCATGTTGAATCAATTCCGGTATAATCTGCAATTCCAGCGCAGACGCCTTTCCATTTGGCATTTTGCTTATCGAGGTAAAACTTGGTTCTATCACTAGCCATCTTACTTCCTCCCTTCGGCTTGATTTTCATCACGGGTAATAAATTTCTGCCTATCGTCATTGGCAATGCGGCGCGGTGTCCATTCTGGATTCTCTTGCGCGGTTAGGCGTTCTACAGTTTCAAGGCGCTCTTCCAGACGGCGGCTAAGAGCGTTCATTTCCTCTAGCACCCGTTCATCATCGTTGGTGAGTGTAGCCGCTGTCTTCCATTTGGTAACATAATGAAATATCAACCAAGGCAAGCCTATGAACAATACTCCAAAAAGGCTAATGGGAACAAAAATACCTTCCATCTCTTATACTCCCTTCTTTGTATCTAATGCTTTTTTCATGGCTTCTAATTCTTCATCAATCTCATCGACGGATTCCAGCGCAGCGATTTCATCGCCAAGGCTTTGTGGGCCTTCATTGCCCATGCCCAATGCTTCGGCACGCCCTTCAGTATAATCAACCTCGCGTTCCAACACATCAAATCGCGAGAATGCTTCTTGGACCTTATCGCCATTATACATAGTGCGTAATTTTACTCTGTTTTCGGCGCTTTCCAAGCGAGTCATCAATCCATTTTGTCGTGATCGTGCATCGGCTAATTTCTTTTGCAGCATCGAAATATCTTTTTCATTGGCGCTCAGAGCATCGCTTAATACAGCAACCTCTGCGCTGAGTTGAAAATGCATTTCGCTGGCTTTGCGTTTTTCGACCAATGCTGCTTTTGCTAAATCTTCGCGGCCTTTAGACAGGGCCAATTGCGCTTTGTCTGTCCAATCATTTTGCAGCGCATCTAATTTTTCAATATGGCGGGTTAATTCTTTTTTATCCGCAATTGTTCTGGCAGCAGAGGCACGAACTTCGACCAATGTTTCTTCCATTTCCAAAATTATCATGCGGATCATTTTGGTAGGATCTTCTGATTTGTCGAGCATGTCGGCAAAGTTGGCGGCGACTATGTCGCGTGTTCGTGAAAATATACCCATAGGGAAACTCCGTTTTGTTTGTAGGTATTGGCGAGAATATTCTTTATCTTTATAGACGGGCGCGATCAGAGCCAAGCTTTTTTGAGAGGCATTTGGAGAGAGAGGTTGAGCCTCATTTTGGGGGATTGGCACTAGCTCTGATCGCACATCCGGGCCGCTAAGTGAATTTTGATGAGCGTTTGGGGACATTTCACTTGAGGGCCCAGAAGGTGTATTGCTAGATATGTTGCTGTTCATTGCTTTTACTTTCTATCGTCTCACCCCATGTTTAAGTGAACTTAGCCATTACTTATCAAGAAGCGTGCCAATTTTTAAGATATTGAAATATATAGATAAAGCAATATTTCTGAAATTTACATATAGTATTTATTGCTAATATTCTGAATTTAATGCTAATGTTTGGGAATGGAACGCGCGAGTCAATTTATTGGACAATCAACTGCATTTTTGGATGCCTTAGATCGCGCTAGCCAAGCCGCGACCCTAGAACGGCCCGTTTTGGTGGTTGGTGAGCGCGGTACAGGCAAGGAATTAATAGCCGAGAGACTGCATCGCTTAAGTTTGCGCTGGGATGGGCCTTTAATAACAATGAATTGTGCAGCTTTGCCAGAAACCTTAATAGAAGCCGAATTATTCGGCCATGAGGCAGGGGCTTTTACTGGAGCAACCAAAGCAAGAGCAGGGCGTTTTGAAGAAGCCGATGGCGGAACATTATTTTTGGATGAATTGGGAACGCTCTCTATGGGTGCGCAAGAGAGGTTATTGCGCGCCGTTGAATATGGCGAAATCAACCGTATTGGTTCATCAAATCCCATCAGAGTTGATGTCCGTATAGTCGGTGCAACCAATGAGAATCTTCCTAAAATGGTGGATGATTATAGGTTTAGAGCTGATTTGCTCGACCGTTTATCATTTGAAGTAATTACCCTGCCTCCATTGCGCGCGCGCGATGGTGATGTAGAAGTATTGGCCGATCATTTTGGCCGCAGAATGGCCGCAGAATTAAGCTGGGATAGCTGGCCTGGTTTTGATGATATGGCTAAAAAAGAGTTAGACAATTACGCTTGGCCCGGCAATGTGCGCGAATTGCGCAATGTGGTAGAGCGCGCCGTTTACCGATCTGGTAATGCCAATGTAGCGATTAACCGCATAGAGTTTGATCCCTTTGAGTCCATATGGACACCCAGTGGTTCGAACAATTCGGCGGCCTCTCCATTCCCGCCAAATAAACCTGATAATGATAGTATACCCCATAATGATGGCATCATTGAGAGTGAAGCAGTTCAAAGCAGTGAGCATGTTATCCCAGCCATTGATATTGATGATTTCCGCAAAGCATCGGAAACATATGAAAAAATGATATTAGAAGCGGCTATGGAAAAGCATCGCTATAATCAGCGTCAAACCGCTGCTGCTCTAAATCTTAGCTATGATCAATTGCGCCATTGCCTTAAAAAATATGATATGTTGGGTTGAAGGCTTTGATATTTGACATGACTTTTCAGCACTATGTCATTATGGAGAAGATATATTTATCAACCATCTAACCTAAGTATAAGTAATTAACAAAATAAAGGACGTACTATGACATTCATTCTTCCTGATTTGCCCTATGCAAAAGATAGTTTCGGCGACATTATTTCTGCGGAAACATTTGATTATCACCACGGTAAACATCACAATGCTTATGTTGGAAAAACCAATGAATTTGTAGCAGCAGATAGCAGCCTATCAGGCGCTAGCCTCTCTAAAGTCGTGCAAATCGCCAAAGACACAGGCAATGCAGGATTGTTCAACAATAGTGCGCAAATTTGGAATCATAGCTTTTACTGGCTTGGCCTTTCACCTGAAAAACAAGCTCCTACCGGCAAATTGAAAGATATGATCGATGATGCATTTGGTTCAACCGAAGGCTTTATCGAAAAATTCAAAGCAGAAGGCGTTGGACATTTTGCGAGCGGTTGGGCTTGGTTGATTTTGAACAATGGTAAGCTTGAGATTACATCATTGCATGATGCAGATACGCCTATTACCCATGGTATGACACCATTATTGACGCTCGACGTTTGGGAACATGCTTATTATGTGGATTATCGCAATGCTCGTCCTAGCTATCTCGATGCTTTATTAGAAAATAGCATTAATTGGGATTTCGTTGCGCAGAATTTAGATGGCAATGGTGTTTCTCGCGCTGACCAAGGCTAAATTTAAGCACTATATTTAATATTTTAGAGAGCCTCAAAACTTGAAATATAGTTTTGGGGCTTTTCTATGCCCATAATTTTGTTAAGAGAATGAGAGACTTTGGTTTTTATCATATATGTGAAACCAGATTGAGGGGTAAATAGTGTCTGAAGCCACAATAGAAAAACATGTTCCGAGCAAAAAAGAAATTAGATTGGTTATCGCCGCTTCTTCGGCGGGAACGATTTTTGAATGGTATGATTTTTTCATTTACGGCACTTTGGCAGCTATTATCGGGACGACATTTTTCCCAAGCGGCAATCAGACATTAGAGACATTATTGGTGTGGGCTGGATTTGCCGTTGGCTTTGGATTTCGTCCATTGGGCGCTGTATTATTTGGGTTTCTTGGTGATAAAGTAGGCCGAAAATATACATTTTTGGTTACTGTTACCCTGATGGGCATTGCAACTGCTGGCGTTGGATTATTGCCATCTGCGGCAACCATAGGAATAGCAGCTCCCATTATCATTATATTATTGCGTATTTTACAAGGGCTAGCGCTTGGCGGTGAATATGGCGGTGCGGCTATATATGTTGCAGAACATAGCCCGCCTGAAAAACGCGGTTTTTATACCAGCTTCATACAAGCGAGCGTAGCAGGCGGTTTCGTGCTTAGCCTTATTGTCGTATTGTCCTGCCGTTATTTAATGCCCGAAGATGTATGGCTGGATTGGGGCTGGCGCGTGCCATTTTTACTATCACTCATATTGCTAGCAATATCTTTATGGATGCGTTTGAAACTCTCTGAAAGTCCCGTATTTAAGGCTATGAAAGCAGCGGGAGAAATTGCGAAAAACCCTGTAAAAGAAAGCTTTACTTATCCTGGGAACACCAAGCGCATATTGGTTGCATTATTTGGTGTTGCTGCGGGCCTAACCGTAATTTGGTACACGGCTATGTTTAGCGGATTAACGTTCTTGAAGGGGCCGATGCGCGTTGAGCCCATTGTTGCCGAAATGATAGTCGGTTTGGCAGCGGCATGCGGGCTTGGCTTCTTTATTTATTTTGGGAAATTATCCGATAAAATTGGCCGTAAGAAACCAATCATCTGGGGATATGCGCTTACTATATTTGCTGTATTTCCGCTGTTTTGGATTATTGGCAGCCAAGCCAACCCCAATTTATCCGATTCATTGGAAAAAGCACCAATAAGCATTAGCGGTTCACAATGTGATTATAACCCCTTTGCCGATACACAAGAGAGCCAATGCGGTAATATTATCCAATCCATTGCCAGTAAGTCTCTGCCTTATGAAATAATATCATCAGATATAGCTCCAGTGCTTAAAATTGGTGATAATAGCATAGAGGGACTAAAATATGAAAATGATGCACAAACCAAAGAAAGCAATGCCATCATTGATGCAGCTTTTGCAGATGCAGGATATGATTTCGCGCCAGTTACACCGCCAGCACAAAATATTGTCTTCATCATTTTCGCATTGGTAGGATTAAGCGCATTATCTGGTGCTACCTATGGCCCTGTGGCTGCATTATTGTCCGAAATGTTCCCAGCAAAAGTGCGTTACAGCAGCATGTCGATACCTTATCATATAGGCGCTGGATATTTTGGCGGGTTTTTACCATTAATAGCCAGTGTAATTGTAGCCTTTACCGGCGATCTTTACGCAGGACTTTGGTATACAATAGCCATTACCTTCATTGCATTGGTCGTGGGCGCATTAGGATTGCCCAATGGAAAAATAACCGAGTTTGAGGATGGTTGAACCCATAGCGACAGCGCAATTGCAAATTAATCTATCCGCAATTGTTGAAAATTGGAAAACCTTAAACACAATATCGGGCTGCGCTGGTGCGGCCGTAAAGGCTAATGCTTATGGCCTCGGCGCTGAGCAAGTTAGCAAAGCTCTCTATGAAGCAGGGTGTCGTGATTTTTTTGTGGCCAATTGGGATGAAGCCAATCAATTAAAGCATATAATTCCGCAAAATATGATTTCAGTCTTAAATGGCATAGATGACGACAATATTGAATTTGCCAAAGCGCATGAATTCAAACCGGTTCTTAACACACCCTATCAGATAATATTATGGCGTGAAAATGGTGGGCTCTGTGATCTTATGCTCGATAGCGGCATTAACCGCCTTGGCATAGCAAAGGATCAGATGGATGCATCATTATTTGATGGTCTTAATATTGATATTGCGATGAGCCATTTGGCATCAGCCGATGAAGATAGCGCTAATAATGAAACCCAGCGCACAACTTATGACAATATGCGTGCTAACATAGGTTCAAGAAGAAATAGCCTTGCCAATAGCGCAGGCATAATGCTGGGTACTGATTATCATTATGATCTATCTAGGCCCGGTATTGCCCTATATGGCGGCATAGTATGCGATGCTTTAAATGCATATATAAAGCCAGTTGTTTCGATAAAGGCTAGGGTATTACAGACCCGAATGATCCGTAAGGGGCAGGGCATTGGTTATAATTCAACCTATATATGTCCCGAAGATATGATGGTAGCCACAGCTTCGCTTGGATATGCAGATGGTTATATGCGAAATTTCTCTAGCTCTGGATTAGAGAGCAAGGGATTTGCGTCTTTTGAGGATAGAAAGCTACCTATAATTGGCCGTATATCCATGGATTTGATTACCCTAGATACTAGAGAATCAGTCAATATTGTTGAGGGAGATTGGATAGAAATTGATTTTAATCTCTCTGAAATATCCAAATTATCCTCTATTTCCCAATATGAATTGCTAACAAATTTAGGAAATCGTCATGTTCGTCAATATGATTGCTGAATGAATATTCTACATCATATATATAGATGTATAACAGCATAATGCATTGATATATTATTATAATATTTAATTTTATATTTTGGAGACTTGCTATTCTCATGAAATTATAAATATATTAATGTTGCATTAATGAGACATAAAAAAACAAATTAATCGCATAGATAAATTACCACTTTTATGAAATGCACAATTGAGCCATGTATTATATGTTCAATTTTGAGGGAAAAAATTATGAAAACTAGATATTCAGTATTACTCTCAACAGCTGCAAGTATGGCCTTAGTGTCAACTCCTGCATATGCCCAAGAGGCAGAAGCACCGGATGAAGTTGTTGAAGAAGTCTCTGATGACGATGAGCAGGTTATTACAGTTACAGGTAGTCGTATTCGTGTTCCAAATCTTGAGGGTACAGAGCCAACAACGAGTATTGACCAAGAATTTATTCAGCAACGTAACTTTGTTAACGTAGCTGACGCACTTAATGATCTACCGCAAATTCGTGGTTCGGTAACACCAAATGGTGGTCAGTCCGCTTTTGGTCAAGGCGTTAACTTCATTAATAACTTCGGTCTTGGTTCAAACAGAACTCTTACATTGATCAATGGCCGTCGTGTTGTTTCTTCAAACACTCCATCATTGTTCGGTCCTGGTGCAGCTGGTCTGCAAGTTGATACGAACATTATTCCAACCGCACTTGTTAAGCGTGTTGACATTGTGTCAACTGCAGGTGCACCGGTTTATGGTTCAGATGCTATTTCAGGTACATTGAACTTCATCCTAGATGATGAATATGATGGTTTATCACTAAACGCGACTTCATTTATCACTGAAGAAGGTGATAACTTCACTTATCGTTTTGAGGGTGTGTGGGGCACTTCTTTTGCTGATGGTCGCGGTAATTTGCAAATTTCATCATTCTACACAGAAACAGAAGGTTTGTTGCAATCTCAACGTGACTTCTTCCGTGCTCAGTTAGAATCTAACCCAAATATCACAGATACAAACAGGGTTAATCAAAACTTAGGTATTAACACCAGCCCTACCGATGGCATTCCAACCAATGCTTTTTTCCGTGATGTTACCTTGCCATTTTTGAGCAATGGTGGTGTTATTACAGGCACTAACGGAAATACTTTCGGTGGCCCTGCTTCATTATTCTCTGCTACACCTTTTGGTTTCGATACAGATGGCAACTTAAATCCATTTGAATTTGGTACTGGTATTGGTGGTATTCGTGCAACGGGTGGTGAAGGTTTCCGTTTTGTCGACTTTGGTCAAATTACTTCTGATTTGCGCCGTTTTGGTGTCAATGTATTTGCCAATTATGATGTTACAGACAATATTAACGTCTTTACCGAACTGCAATATTACGATGCACGCGCAGATGAATTGGTTCAACAGCCAACATTTAACACACCATTATTTGGCGGCGTAAGCAGCGGTTTGGTCTTTCAAGTGGATAACCCATTCTTGTCTGAACAAGCACAAAATGTTCTGACCTCTAATGGTGTTACCTCTTTCACAGTATCACGTGCTAATGCCGGTATTGCCGATTTAACTGGCTTCGCTGAAACAGAATTCTTGCGCGGTGTTGTTGGTGCTCGTGGTGATTTTGAATTGTTCAACAATGGCTGGAATTGGGAAGCATCTTTCAACTATGGACAAGTTGAGATTAATGATAACCGTCAAGACATTAATGCGCAAAATTTCATTAACGCAACAAATGTGACAACAGATGTAAACGGTAATATTGTTTGTGACGCTACACCTACAACTCCAGTTCAAGCTGGGTTGCTACCTGTAGCTGATCCAAACTGTGTGCCATTTAACTTCTTCGGAAACAATAATACACCAGAAGCAATTGCTTATATCTTAAATGATAGTGTTGCTGAGAATATTCTTGAGCAAGTAGTTTTCAACATCAACGTTGGTGGTCCGATATTTGATTTGAATGGTAACTCAGTAGCTGTAAACATTGGTTATGAGCATCGTGATGAAAGTGGTAATTTCCAACCATCTTCTTTTGACCAAGATGGTCTAGGTCGCGGCGCTGCTGTTCAACCCGTTTCTGGTTCGTTCAATCTGGATGAAGTATTTGGTGAATTATATGTACCAATTATTTCGCCAAGCAATGATACCTTCATTCATAAGTTAGATCTATTTGCTCGTGGACGTTATGTTGATAACACTGTTAATGGCGGCTTTACGTCTTGGGCAGTTGGCGGTGCATTTGCTCCGATTGAAGACATTGAAATTCGTTCTAATTTCACACGTTCTTTCCGTGCTCCTGCTATTGGTGAATTATTCTTACCAACATCAAATGCTTTTGCTGTTATTCCAGATCTTTGCTTTAATACCGCTCAAGGTCTTGGTGCTGGCGGCAATGTTCCCGAAATTCGTGAAGCAAACTGTACTGCATTCAATGCTGCATTGAATGCACTTGGTAATGATCGCTCACAGCCATTCTTATCAAGTACAGCAACTGTGCCAATCACGGCAGGTGGTAACCCGAATCTTGGTAACGAACAAGCAGATAGCTACACAGTTGGCGCTATCATTAGACCTAGATTTATACCTAACCTATCAATAACATTCGATTATATTAATATTGCAATTACTGATCAAATTCTACAATTTGGTGCAGGTGCTATTGCAATCGGCTGTTTTGATAACCCTGAATTTGATACATCAGATGTGTTTAATGCGAACGCTTCATGTGCTTCACTCGGCAGGGTTTTCGATCAGGCAGTTGCTACAAATATTGGTGATGTTAATACCGATCCACTAAATCCAGGTGTGTCAACAGGCTTTGCTAACGGTAGCTTCATTGATTATGAAGGTCTTCAAGGTACATTTAACTATGCCACTGGTTTAGATGGTATAGGTTTGCCAGGTAGATTATCTTTACGCGGCGATTTGACTGTTGTTCTTCGTCGTGAAGCAGATACTGCTATCATTCCAGGCAGCCCAACACAGCCAACAGATGGCTTAATTGGTGACCCTGAATTCGCAGCTCAGTTTACTGTTATTTATAATGATGATGATTGGGGAATGGGTGTTACTGCTAACTATGTTGGCGAGCAAATATTCAGCCGAAACAACCGTTCATTCGGTGGCCCGAATGATTTCCGTGAATTCGATTCATTACCTGACTTTGTTGTAATTGATTACAACGTTACATTCAGAACAGATGATAACTTCAGATTTAACTTTGTTGTTAACAACTTGTTCAACCGTCAGGGCTTCAGAATTGGACCTAATTCTGACGAAATAGCATTCTTAAACGATGCTTTCGGTCGTAGTTTCTCACTAAGTATCACTAAAGATTTCTAATCTTTATAAATTTAATATGATAAAGGGGCGGTTGTTAATCGCCCCTTTTTTTATGTTTGTTGCACTGCATCATAATTACAGCTATGTAAAAATTTATTAGAGGTAATTCAGCATGGCTCAGAGCAAAAAAAAATCTAAAGGTGATGGTCCCATCATCATAAAAAAATATGCCAATCGTAGGCTATATAATACAGATTCATCTTCTTATATTACCCTAGATTTTTTGGCAGAGATGACCCGCAAAGATATTGATTTTAATGTCATTGATGCAAAGTCTGGCGATGACATAACGCATAGCATATTAACGCAAATCATTATGGAAGAAGAGGCCAATGGTGAAACATTGCTTCCAGTTGGTTTCCTTAAACAGATAATTTCTATGTATGGAAACAGCATGCAATCGATGGTGCCACAATTCCTTGATGCTTCTATGACGAATTTTCGCAAAAACCATAAACAGATTCAAGAAGTGTTAGAAAATGTAGTTACATCGGGGCCTTTCGGCAATATTGCAAAACAGAATATTGAATTTGCAAAGGCCGCTAGGGACGCATTATTGCCAACCTCTAAAACAAATATTGATAATAGTTCTAAAGATGTTGAGATTGCGGCTTTGAAAAAACAAATGGCCGAATTACAAGCTAAATTAGATAATTTAGACACATAATTTAGACAGTTTAAAGAGATATATTTTGATAAAACATGCTTTAAGTGCGCATCGCGCAAATGATTTTTCTGCTTGGTACCAAGAATTAATAACAGCGGCTGATTTGGCCGAAGACAGCGGTGTTCGCGGCTGTATGATTATGCGTCCTTGGGGCTATGGTATATGGGAGCGTATTCAATATTTGCTCGATCAGAAAATCAAAGAAACAGGGCATGAAAATTGCTATTTTCCGCTATTTATTCCTTTGTCCTATTTTGCCAAAGAGGCTGAGCATGTCGATGGTTTTGCCAAAGAAATGGCCGTTGTTACGCATCATCGCTTAAAAGGTGGCGAAGATGGGCTTGCTGTTGATCCTGATGCAAAGCTTGAAGAGCCATTGGTTGTAAGGCCAACGTCTGAGACGGTTATCGGTACGGCTTTTTCCCGTTGGTTGCAAAGCTGGCGCGATTTGCCACTAATGTATAATCAATGGGCCAATGTTGTACGCTGGGAAATGCGAACGCGCATGTTCCTGCGAACCAGCGAATTTTTATGGCAAGAAGGGCATACCGCCCATGCGGATAAAGAAGGTGCTATGGAAGAGACGCTCAAAATATTAGAGCTATACCGTTCTTTTTCCGAAGATTGCTTAGCTATGCCCGTGATTACTGGCGAAAAAACCGAAGATGAACGTTTCCCAGGTGCAGATGCGACCTATTCTATAGAGGCCATGATGCAAGATGGTAAAGCCTTGCAAGCTGGAACATCGCATTATTTGGGGCAAAATTTTTCCAAAGCACAAAATATTCGTTATCAAGATAAAGAGGGTGAATTTCAATTTGCGCATACCACAAGCTGGGGCGCTTCAACGCGTCTTATCGGCGGAGTGATCATGACGCATGGTGATGATGATGGTTTGCGTGTGCCGCCGCTTATTGCACCGCAGCAAATAGTGATTATCCCAATGCTGCGCGATAAACCAGAAGATGCTCCTATTTTGGAATATTGCGACACTATAGCTGCTCAGCTCCGCACTCATTCTCCATTTGGAGAAAAATTACGCGTGATTGTCGATAGAAAAGGGGCCAAGGCGCAGAATAAACGCTGGTCTTGGGTGCGCAAAGGCGCGCCTTTGATATTAGAAATTGGTGGACGCGATGTAGAAGGCGGCAATATATCTCTTATAGATCGCAGCCATCTTTATAATGAAAATGGAAAAATTGCCTTTCAATCCATGCCGCAGCAGGAGTTTATTGATAATGCTACGGATCGATTAGAAGCTATACAAGAGGCTTTATATAGCGAAGCAAAGGTTAGATTGGATGATAATATTCATCGACATGTCACTGATTTTTCTGAATTAGAGGAATTCTTTGCTAAATCTAATAAAAACCCTGGTTGGCTAGAAGTGCAATGGGGCAAACCAAGCGGTGAAGCGCTTGATAAGGTGGTTGAACGCTTGAAAAAATTAAAGCTTACCATACGCAACGCGCCGCAAAATGCTGATGCTGCGGATGGCCCATGTATTTTTACCGGTGAGAATGCGGTAGAGCGCATATTAATAGGCCGTTCCTATTGACCGATAGTGCACCAAAAAAATCGAAAAAATCTCTTAAAAAGCGCGTTCGTAAAGACCGTGTTGTTGGAAAATCGGGCGACAAAGCAAAACGTCGCCTCTTATCTGCTAAGACCAAAGCGTCTCGAAAGTCGAAATATCCTGCTGGATTGCCCAATAAAGATCAGCTTATGGAGTTTATCAATCAGAGCCATAGCAAGGTTGGAAAACGCGAGATTGCCAAAGCCTTTGGGTTAAAGGCGCAAGAGAAAATCGCACTTAAAGCTTTGCTGCGCGATATGGCGGATGAAGGGTTAATAGATGGGGAAGGGCGCGCTTTTCATAAAATGGGCGGCGTACCCAAGGTTACCGTTCTGAAAATCACCGCTATTGATGGTAAAACCCCTATTGCTGTTCCTGAAAAATGGGAAGCTGAAGGTATCCCCGCCCCAAAGATTAAAGTCATTGAAAAAGGACAAAAAAGCCGCAGTAGTGCGCTTGGTGTTGGTGATAGAATATTGGCGCGCACCCAAGAATCTGGCTCTGGTTGGCAAGCTTTTCCTATGAAAAAATTGGCGCAATCAGATAGCCAAATGCTGGGGATTATTTCAAAAGATCATAAAGACCGGCATTGGCTCAAATCGGTGGATAAAAAAATCCGCTATGACACATTAGTAAGCGATATGGGGGATGCCAAAGTTGGTGATCTGGTGCTGGCTGATATTGCGAAACATCGCACGCAAAGCAGCGCAAAGGTCAGCGAAATATTGGGCGATCCGCTTTCTGGGCGCACCGTCAGTCAAATAGCTATTCATAAATTTGATATTCCCAATATTTTTCCGCAAGCCGTTGAGCAAGAGGCATCAGATGTTCTTAAGTTACCAATCATTGATGATGAACGTGAGGATTTACGCCATTTACCGATAGTTGCAATTGATCCGCGTGATGCGCGCGATTATGATGATGCATTATGGGCGCAAGCCGATGATGATCCATCGAATGCAGGCGGATATAAGGCGATTATCGCCATAGCCGATGTCAGCCATTATGTGCGTCCAGGCAGTGCATTGGATACAGAAGCACAAAAGCGCGGAAATAGCGTTTATTTTCCAGACTTGGTCGTCCCCATGCTGCCGCATACATTATCTTCGGACAAATGTTCGTTAAAATCTGGCGAAGATAGAGCCGCACTAACATGTCAGATTATCATTGATAAAAATGGCAAAGTGACGTCATGGCGTTTCAAACGCGCAACCATAAGGATTTCAGCCAATATTGCCTATGAAGATGCGCAAGGGGCTATTGATGGTACGCTTGAGAAAGGCCATACAGCCTATGATTATCTAAAACCATCTTTACAACCTTTATGGGATTGCTGGGCGCTTCTTGCTAAGGCGCGCGATAAGCGTCAGCCGCTGGCTTTGGATTTGCCCGAACGGCGCATTACAATTGATGAAAATGGCTCTGTTACTGGCGTAGCTGTGCGAGAACGTCTTGATGCGCATATGTTGGTCGAAGATTTTATGATTGCGGCCAATGTGGCAGCAGCTAAGGCTTTAGAGAGCAAAAAATCTGACCTTATATACCGTGTACATGAAGCACCAGCGCGTGAAAAATTAGTTGCTCTCAAAGATTTTCTAAAATCTTATGATATGCCCTTTGCTATGGGGCAGGTGATTACCCCTGCTATATTTAATGCTTTGCTCAAGAAGATTGACGATGAAGAGAGCAAACCACAGATTATGATTCAAGTGCTACGCAGCCAGACGCAGGCTTATTATAGCCCTAAAAATGGTTCGCACTTTGGCCTAGCATTGACAAGCTATGCCCATTTTACCAGTCCAATACGCCGCTATGCTGATCTGATTGTGCATCGCGCGCTCGTTGGTTCTTTTGGTTTAGAAGTAGCTGCCCCTAAATTAAAAAATATTCCGGAAACCAGCGCACTAACAGCCGATATTGCAGCCAAACTTTCCGATATTAGCGAGGCCATAAGCCGCACAGAACGCCGAGCTATGGAAGCTGAGCGCGAAACGACAGATCGCTATGTGGCGGCCTATCTCTCCACCAAATTGGGTGAAACAATTAATGCGCGTATCACAGGCGTGCAAAATTTTGGATTCTTTGCCACGGTAGAAGATATTGGCGGTGATGGATTAGTGCCTATTTCATCTTTGCGCGGCGATTATTACATCCATGATGAAGCTTCTCAAACGCTCACAGGCGAGCGCAATGGCCAAGTCTATAAGCCCGGTATGACATTAGAATTGGTAATAGCCGAGGCTAATCCAGCGAGCGGCGCGCTCAAATTTGAGCTGCCCGATAGCGGCGGTAAAGCTGGCAACTATGTTCCTAACCGTCCGAACATTAAACGTTCTGGCAAAAGAAATGGAAATTATAAAATTGGAACAAGAGGGCGTCCCAAAAATATAAAACATAAAGGTAAAAGAAAGTAAGTATAGATATTTAGATGATTAATCTAAAAATATTCTAACTTAATCTATCCAAATCCTCATTGCTCAAACCACCGGGTATAACCATGATTGGGCAGGGTAAATCTCCGCACCCATTGCCCGTAAAGTGAGACACCAATGGACCCGGAGGGCCACTAGGCGCTGCACCAAGCACCAGAGCCGCGACATTAGGGTTTTCTTCTAGCATTGCGCGTACAATTTTAACGCCTTGACCTTGTTTGACTGTGATTATCGGGCGAATGCCAGATTCTTCCAATATTTCCCCCGCAGAGGAAACAAGCAATTCTTCGGCGCGTAATTGCGCTTCTTCGGTAATTGTTGCTTGTACATTGCCCCAAGGCACAATTTCGGTTGGTTCAACCAAGGCCAATATGTGAATCGCGCCATTTGTTTTGGATGCACGGTGCGATGCAAAGCGCAAAGCGGTTTTGGCTTCATCAGTTTCATCAATAACCACAAAATAGGTACGCATTAATCCACCCCTCTTAATTTGTAACAAATGCCCTAATACGGTTAATATGGTTTCATCTGTTTCAATATATTCCTAGATTGCGCGAAATAAAATATATTTGCAACCAATAGCCGCTTGACGTTGGGTAATGCTTAGCATTATTTGGCTTGATAAGAGTTAATCTATAAGAATCATTATTTCAATTTTTCGCAAATGCGAACCTTAATCGAAAGCCCAATATGCCCATATCCCTTAAAATGCCTGCTCTATCGCCCACTATGGAAGAAGGTAGCCTTGCTACTTGGCTCGTAAAAGAGGGGGATACTATCTCTTCTGGTGATTTAATGGCTGAAATTGAAACCGATAAAGCGACGATGGAGTTTGAGGCGGTTGATGAAGGTGTATTGGCGAAAATATTAATACCCGCTGGAACGGACAATGTAAAAGTGGGCGAAGTTATCGCTATATTGGCCGAAGATGGCGAAGATATTGGTGATATTGATCTTAGCGGTGAAGCGCCCAAAGCTGCTGGACCTGTAGAGGCTAGCCCAGAGAAAACCGAAGAAGCGCCCAAAACGAGAGCTCCAGAAAAAGCAGCGGCGCCAGCCTCTTCCTCTGATCGTATCAAAGCGAGCCCATTAGCGCGGCGTTTGGCGGCCGATAAAGGCCTTGATCTGGCTACTATTTCCGGCAGCGGCCCGAAAGGGCGTATCGTAAAAGCCGATATTGAGAATGCTCAAAGCGCGCCAAAGGCTGCATCTGCTCAGCAGACTGCCGCACCTACTGCGCCTGCCATGGCGCAAAGTGCGCCCGTTGATCCAGGTGATATTCCGCATGAAGTGCAGAAATTATCAAATATGCGCAAAACTATTGCCCGCCGCTTAACCGAAGCAAAGCAAACTATTCCGCATATTTATCTCACCGTGGATATTAATCTCGATAAATTGCTCAAATTACGTAGCGAATTAAACGCAGGATTAGAGGCTCGCGGCGTCAAATTATCCGTCAATGACTTGCTCATTAAGGCTCTCGCGCAAGCATTGGTGGCTGTTCCTAAATGCAATGTCAGCTTTGCTGGCGATAATCTTATCCAATATCATAGAGCTGATATATCAGTGGCGGTGAGCATTGATGGCGGTTTGATTACACCTATCGTGGCCAATGCGAATGAAAAATCGCTTTCCGCTATTAGCAATGAAGTGAAAGACTTGGCAGGACGCGCCAAAGACGGCAAATTGCAACCGCATGAATATCAAGGCGGCACAGCATCGCTATCCAATATGGGCATGTTTGGTATCAAACAATTTGATGCCGTTATTAACCCACCTCAAGCCATGATTATGGCGATTAGTGCAGGCGAAAAACGCCCTGCGGTTATTGATGATAGCTTGCAAATTGCCACAATGATGAGCGCAACGGGCAGCTTTGATCACCGTGCGATTGATGGTGCGGACGGCGCACAATTGATGAAGACATTCAAGGAATTGGTTGAAAATCCATTGAGCATGCTCGCATGAGCGATGAGACCAAAGACTATTTCAAAGAACAAGCTCTAAGCGGCGATAGCGGATTTGCCATTGCCTTTGCCCTGCTTGAATTGGCGGATGCACAAGAAAGAACAGCGCTGAAATTAGGGCGTTTGGGCTTTGATGGGCCGTCAAATAGCGCTGGCGGATTAGAGGGTGTCTCGCTCTCTCTCGAAGATATAGCCAAGGCAATTAAAGATAAAGATTGAGTGTGAAAGGGATATTATGAATTTTGATGATCTATATCCTGAGCGTTCGATTACGACTATGTTGTTGGCCACCATGTTGGCAAGCTTTATAACGTCCATAATTGTTGGAATATTTGCATTGGGCTATGCCCTGACTCAAGCTGAGACAATAGATATTTTGGCAATTCTTGCTTTCCCATTATATTTTTTGCCAATATTTTTATTCTGTGTAGCTACTTCCATCATCCCGATGATGCTTTTGGGACCACCGCTTGCTCATCAAACTGTTAAATTAATTAAACCCAATAGTTTGAGTAATATAGTTATATTATATGGATTCGGTATCTTTTTGGGAATGCTTGTCAGCACTTTCATTTTCTATTCTATGGGTGGCGGAGTGGATTTGCTCATGTCCATTGGCGCTATTTGGGGCGTTTCCGCAGCCTATATGTGGGATAAATTAATGTTAAAACCTTCTCCCGAAGATAATGATAAGGAATATGTGTAAATGTCAAATTATGATCTAGTGGTATTGGGCAGTGGCCCTGGCGGATATGTAGCGGCGATACGCGGCGCGCAACTTGGTCAAAAAGTAGCGATTGTTGAGCGCGAAAATCTTGGCGGCATTTGCCTGAATTGGGGCTGCATTCCTACAAAAGCACTGCTGCGTAGTGCTGAGATTTATCATTATATGAACCATGCCAAAGATTATGGTTTAGCGGCCGATAATATTCGCGCTGATATTGATGCTGTGGTGAAACGTTCGCGCGGCGTCGCTAAACAGCTAAATCAGGGCATTGGCCATTTGATGAAAAAAAATAAGATTACCGTGCATATGGGCGATGGTAAATTGCTTGGTAAGGGCAAATTATCAGTCACCAAAGATGGCAAGGTTGAAACGCTCACCGCAAAAAATATAATTGTGGCGACTGGCGCGCGGGCGAGGGACTTACCGTTCGCCAAAGCAGATGGAAAACGTATTTGGACCTATCGTCATGCAATGGTGCCGCCCGAAATGCCAAAGAAATTATTGGTGATTGGATCAGGCGCTATCGGTATTGAATTTGCAAGCTTTTATAATGATATGGGTGCGGACGTTACCGTCGTTGAGATGATGGACCGCATTGTACCTGTGGAAGATCATGAAGTTTCTGCATTCCTAGAAAAATCGCTTAAAAAGCAAGGCATGACCATTATGACGGGCGCTGGTGTGGAAAGCATCAAAACGAGCACAAGCGGCGTTAGCGCAGAGATTAAAGATAGCAAAGGTAAGGTCGCAAAAAGCGATTTTACCCATGTGATTGTTGCGGTGGGCATTGTTCCCAATACCGAAAATATCGGCTTAGAGGAGCTGGGTATTAAAACTGATCGTGGTCATATTGTTACCAATCCGATGTGCCAAACCAATAATGCGGGTATCTATGCCATTGGTGATGTGACGCAGCCGCCTTGGCTTGCGCATAAAGCATCGCATGAAGGCGTGATTGCAGCAGAAGCTATTGCGGGCGGCCATCCGCACGAAATGGACCCGCTCAATATTCCGGGTTGTACCTATTGCCATCCGCAAATTGCCAGCGTTGGTTTGACCGAAGCAAAGGCTAAAGAAGCAGGATATACTCTCAAAATTGGCAATTTCCCATTCATTGGTAATGGTAAAGCGATTGCATTGGGTGAAGCCGAGGGCTTTATTAAAACCATATTTGACGCCAAAACCGGTGAATTGCTGGGCGCGCATATGATTGGTGCAGAAGTTACCGAGCTAATCCAAGGCTATACAGTGGGTAAAACGCTCGAAACGACCGAAGAGGAATTGGGCAATACGGTATTCCCGCATCCAACATTGAGCGAGATGATGCACGAAAGCGTATTATCGGCTTATGGTAAGGCGCTACATATTTGATGGAATCGAGTGCACCAAATAAATCTGATGAGATTGTTTATAAGATTGATTTTAAAACAAAAACACTTGGTTGTTTGGTTTCTTTGATGTTGTTCTTTGGAGCAATTATAGGGTTTATGAGCATTACAAACAGGCCAGAAGAATTGACGGGTCGTTATTCTGGTGTAATTAAAATATTTGCAAGTTTGAATGAAAAAGGAGCTCCCTGGGGGGCTATCATAATTTTATTATTATTTTTGATTATTTCTATACCATCTATACTTAAGTTAATGGATAAAACTGCAATTTATTATAATTATGACTATGTTTGGGTTCGGCATAAATTTAAGTATAAAAAAATTAGTTGGAAGAGTATATCTTCGTGCGGATTTCATAATAAAGTTATAAGGTCACGTGGTTTTAAAGTTGGAAAAATCTCTGAGTTATTTTTATCATTTGAGCATGAAGATGGAAGTTCGGATCGACGTATTTTAAAGCCTGTTGATATAGAGAGCTTGGATGTTAAATATTTTCTAAATATTGCTGCTTCTAAAAATAAATTTGTCGATCATAGAGCTGATTAATTTTATAGATTTAAAAATATTTTACACTCGCGTACAGTGCTTGGTTTGCAATCAAATAGTGTTATATGATATTATATTTTCATTAGAGTCTTTTCTGGGGAATAATCATGTTAATAACATCTACTATAACCGCTTTGCTGGCCGCTCCTTCATTGGCTGTTTCTGCTTTTGTGATGGTACAAGACAGCCAAGAAACTGCTCGTGTAGCTTATAATAATTGCTTAATTGAAGGGCATAATGAAGCCATGAAGGCCAATGCTAATCTGAAGCAATTTGAGGTGAAATCAAAAGAGATCTGCGCCAAAGAGCGTAAAGCATATTATGATCTTATCTTCAAAGATGAAAAGCAATTTGGTGCATCCACCAAAGAGGCCGAAGAATTTGCCACTGAAGAAAGCGATAATATTAGAGAATATATCGTTTCTTCTTATGCTATCAATCTCGATGGTAAATTGCTGATGGTTAAATCTTAATAATCACTCTTTCTGAACGGTTTTAAGCTATACCTCCGATAAATGCGCTGACCTTATGCGTATAAGTAAGCGATAGGCGCATTTTGCCTTTGCAACCAAAAACAATACATTGAGAGCGATCTTCGATATAATTGAGGTGACGCTGCCCGGCATTGCGTTTGATAAGGTCAGCCTTGGTCAGATAACGGACATGGTTGCATTTACGGCATTGCATTTCCAACTTACTATCTTCGCTCAAGTCATTCACTTGTAATTTTTCTTTCCAATTGCCCATATCTTAAAAATCTTGCGCAGCAGGGATACGGGTAAAAGCAATCTTGCCACCAACATGCTGTAAATTTTGTGTCGGCATAACGCCCATTCCAGCAACGGTTTTGCCATATTTCGCATTGAGCGTATCGACCGCAGTGTTGATTTTTTCCCATTTGATACGTTCACGATCATCACCGTGCAGAAAATCAAGCTGTCTTTCAAATGCGGGTGATAATTCAAACAAGGTTATGCTGACTTTAAAAGCTAGATCATATGGATTTGTTTCTGATTGTAATTCACGCCACAAATGTTCAAATCCCGCCAAAATGGCTTGATCGTCATGAACAATGGGCAGGGTACGGCTGCGCGACCAACGCCTTTCTCTAAGCGAGAGGTATAGATGCAATCCCCCCGCATAAAAATGTTCGCGCCGCAATCTTCGTGCTGCTTTAATGAGCAAGAAACGGCAAACAGTTTTGGCGTCTCTTAAAGGACGATGTTCAGGTGGAAGTACGCGGCTGTGACCGATCATCATGCGGCCACTCTCTGGAGCTTTAATGTCATAACCGTGCAGCGCATACCAAAGCCGCTCGCCCGTGACGTTGCGCCATAATTTGCGCATATGTTTGGGGTTTATATTATAAAGCTGTTGCACAGTGTGAATATTCGCCTTTTGCAAGCGCAGCATCATATTTTTGCCAATGCCAGGAATATCATCAAAACTACAGCGATAGAGCGCTTCGGGCATGTTATCAGGATGCCAGATTGTGATACCATTGGGTTTGTCCATTTTGCATGCAATTTTGGCCAATTGCCGATTGGCTGCAAAACCGATAGAGCAGGTAATATAGGGCCCAATATTATCATGAATATTACGCTTGATATCTTGTGCAATCGCAAGCGGAATTTGGCGTTGTTGCTTATCCAAATCACAGCATAATTCATCAATAGATTTAATGGCTGCAATCGGCAAAACACTTTCAATTTCGCAAATAAGCGCATTATGCGCGCGCCGATACATATCGGGGCTTTGCGGCGTAAAGATAATATCAGGACAAATGGCTTTCGCCTCTATCGTCGACATAACGCTTTTTACGCCGCATGCCTTAGCCTCTTTAGAACAAGCGATAATGCAGCGGTTACCTACACCTGCGAAAGGAATAATCCCTATTGGCCTGCCACGTAGATTTTTATGCAATTGTTGTTCAACAGCAGCAAAAAAGCTATCAAAATCAAGGTATAAGCAATGTATGTCGTCAAGTAAGCGCATGGATGTTCCGAATCAAAAGGGATTAGAACATATAGTGAACAAAATATATTGTCGAGATGTGAATTTATTGAGAAATATATTCATAATGGATATTTCAAACTGTAAATTAGTAATAAAAATTAACCATGTAATATTATGTAAATATTAAATTTAATAAAATCATAGATACATATTTTTACTCAAATATTATGAGTTTATATAAATATTATCTATTATTCACGTGTAAGAGAACCACGTAAAATTATTTACGCACTTTAGTAAATGGGTGAAATTGCAACATGTCTATAGATAAGAAAATATTGTCCAAATTAGGCAAAATAACCAGCCTTACAACCATAGTAATGGTTATGGCTGTGGCAAGTCCAGCCCAAGCTGCACCGTTCACATGTTCGGGAGAGATATACCAAGTGCAATCGGGGCAATTGCGTGTTTTTGATCCTATTCAATCTGAATATGTAGATGTCGGCAGTCCAAACGGCAGTTATAATGCAACAGGCTATAATATTCAGGATAATTTTGCTTATGGTTCACAAAATAATGACACGGTCATTCGTATTCATAGCGATGGAACTATAGAGGATGTCTATGACATAGGTGTAGGATCATTTGCGGGCGATGTTGATGATAATAATACATATTGGTTGCGCGGCAGTACTACTAGAGAATTTATATCAGTAGATTTAGCCAATGGCGATGTGGATAGATTTAATGTCCCTAGCAGTGACATTGTGAATGGCGGCGCCGATTTCATGTTCACAAGAAATGCAGGTGTTCCTTATTTATTGGTCGTGGGAGGGGGAAGAGTTGGCATTGTCAATCTTGATACCATGCGCTCAATTAGAAGGAATGTCTCAGGCCTCCCCGGCGGAAGCTTTGGCGCGCAATGGACCGATTTTAATGGCCGAATATTTGCTTTTCGTAACAGTGACGGGCGCATTTATGAATTGTTTAATGTCTTTACGAATAATCCTACGGCTGTTTTGGCTGCACAAGGCGATCCAAGCGGTAATAATGATGGTTTTTCTTGCCCAGGAGCGCCATTCCCAAATTTGCCACCCGTAGCGCAGGATGATGATTTTACTACACCATTTGAAACCGCAATCACACGCAATGTTATTACTAATAATGGCAATGGCGTAGATTTTGATCCAGAATCCGAACCCGTAACGGTAACGACAACGCCTGTATCTGGGCCAAGCAATGGCACTGTGCTATTAAATACAGATGGCAGTTTTACTTATACCCCCGATGCTGGATTTTTTGGAACTGATAGTTTTGATTATCAAATAACGGATGTCACAGGTCTTACGACAACAGCAACAGTTACGATTACAGTCCCAGCTCCGCCGATTGATTTGGTAACCGTTAAGACATTAGCATCGGGCAATCCTAATCCCGCCGCAGGAGACATTGTCACCTTTGAAATTAGGGTGACGAATAATGGACCAGCGGATGCCACAGGTGTCTCTTTGACAGATCAAATTCCAACGGGCCTAAACCCAACTGCGAATAATGGGACTACAACATTGGGCAGCTATAACAGCTCTACTGGCGTGTGGGATATTGGAACATTGGCCAATGGCGCATCTGCAACGCTAACCATAGAAGGTATCGTTGATGGCAGTGTTGCGGGGCAACCCATAACCAATACGACTTCAAAGGCCGAGGGAGACCAAGTAGATCCCACAGATACAGGCAATGATCTCATGGAAGGTATCATTATATTCCCACGTTCATTGGCGGCCAATTCCGATACATCTGCTGATATTATTAGCAACGAGGGCAGCATTAATGCCTTAAATGTTTATGATGGCGATACGCTAGCTGGCTTAGCTGCGACACCCGGAAATACCACAGTATCCATAGATTCAAGCTCTTCACTACCGCCAGAACTTACCTTTGATACAGCTACTGGTGAAGTCGGCGTGCTTCCTGGGACTGCACCGGGGCCTTATTCATTCGTCTATCAAATTTGCGAAACACCCGAACCCGCAGCAGGGGTTAATTGTGAAACGGCAACGGCAACTGTGAATGTTGTTGCTAATCCTATTGATGCTGTGAATGACGAGGTTTTTGATATTGTCGGCTTAACAGGCGGCACAGCGGTGCTGAATGTTTTTGATGGAGATAGCTTATCAAATAGTGCTGCAACGAGCAGCAATAGTGAGATTTCCATTACTGATGGCAGTGCAGTGCCCGCAGGATTGACGTTTAATCTGAGCACAGGTAATATTGATGTTGCTGCTGGAACAGCGGCTGGAATGTATAATTTTGATTATACGCTATGCGAAACAAACAACCCCAGCAATTGCGATACGGCAACAGCAACTGTAATAGTTATCGAAGCTCCTATACAGGCAAATGCCATCACATTTCCATCGATCATAGGCGCAGATGGAGCTAGCAATGCAGGAAACGCTTTTGATAATGATACATTGGCTGGATCAGCCGTAAATATTGCCGATATTACAGCAAATGTAACAATGCCTGCCACTCCCGTTAGAACTGGTGCAAATGTACCTTTGCTAGATGCTTTTACTGGTATTGTATCTGTCCCAATTGGAACGCCAGCGGGCGTTTATACAATTGGTTATAGAATATGCGAGGCTATTAATCCCACAAATTGTTCTGTGGCTTCTGTAACAATAGAAGTTACTGCGGCGGCTATTATTGCTGTGGATGATAGTCAATCAGATGTTGATGGGGTCGCAGGCGTAGATAATGTATTAAATGCATTTACAGATGACACGCTGAATACGCAAACTGCTGATCCAACAAATACAGTTCTTGCTCTGGCGCCTAGCGAGACATTGCCCAGTGAATTGACATTTGATTTGGCAACGGGCGATGTTGATGTATTACCCAACACACCCGCTGGCACATATAGTTTTGATTATCAAATATGCGAGACTATCAATCCCGCCAATTGTGATCTGGCCACTATCACGGTGAATATATTGCCTACGGTTGATTTAATAATCACCAAAACCAATACTCCCGGCGTAAATGCAGACACCGATCAGGCCGATGATACAGTCACTAGCGGTACCATGACGACTTACACGATTACCGTCACCAATAATGGCCCAGACACTATTTCAGGGGCAATTGTAACAGATATAATAGTAAGCGGCCTTAATTGTGATGCAGGCAATGCCGTTCTTATAACAGGTGATGGCGTGCCTAGCGGTTCATTCACAATAGCTGATTTAATAGGAGGAGGAATAACCTTGGGTACATTAGAAGATAGGCAAACCTCTATAATTAGCTATGATTGTTTGGTTAACTAACCTTAAACATATCATAACTATAAGATGGCCATTGACGCTCTATAATATTGTAAAATCATATAAATTTGTAACATTATCTTTGAAATTAATTTTACATTTAATAAAAAATCCTACTAACGCTTTTTACTAGAAGAATTATAACATAAGAAAGTTATCATTATGAAAAATAATATCGTCGTCAGAAAAAAGGGGGGTAATGTTTTACTTAATAAAAATTATCTCTCGGCTGCCATTGCAACATTATTTTTCATATCCAGCAATAGTGCTTATGCTCAAAACATAACATGCGATGGGCGTCCTGTGCAGGCTCTGGATTTTAGCGGTGGTTCACTGACCAGCGGAAGCGCGCTTCAACCCAATGCAGTCTACAGCTATACGGGTGTCTTTCCGGGAATAAATGCGGAATTTAGGATATTATCTTTTAGCAATGGGGCATCTTTGGCAGCTTTTGACAATGATGGACTGCTGCCAAGAAATTTAAACCCAGAGCTTGTTCCCAATCCTGCGGGCGGTGGTCTCGTAAATTTTCGCGTTAGTTTTTTTAACGCTAGCACAGGGCAACCAGTAATTTTAAACACTACCGCTACGCAGATTGACGTTGACGGTGATAATGTAACCTTGCGAGAATTTGTTGAGTTTCAAGACCGGTTTGTGCAATTCACGCTAAATAACCCAACAAATTTAAATATTAACGCTTCTACCCCTTCTCAAGCGGACAGGCAGCGATTTGAGTCTGCAACTTCAACCGTGGCTCCTGGTATTGATCCAACCGCGACAGGTAATATGGCCAGAGCCGTCTATACTAATATTAATTCTTTTGAATTTAGTCTGGGAACATTAGGAGCTGGCGCCACAACACGCCTAACGTCATTATCCTTTGATTGCCCAACTTTTCCTAATCCATCTTCAACAATCAGCAGTGCTGACTTAGTGACTGTAAAAACGCTTGCATCTGGTGATACCACACCGGAAGTTGGCGATGTTGTTAGCTTCACTATACAAGTGAGCAATGTCGGTCCCAATGGCGCTAGCGGGATTAGCTTAACCGATTTAATACCATCAAATCTGACCCCTAATGCGAATAATGGAACTGTATCAGCAGGGAGTTATAATAGTACATCAGGTTTATGGACTCTCGGAGCATTAGATAATGGAGCATCTGCAACATTAACAATTGAAGGCACTGTTAATGCGGGTGAGGGGGGTAATAATGTTAACAATACCACATCGGCCGCCAATGCAGATCAACCAGACCCAAGCACAGCGGGAGATGATTTGAGCGAGCAAGTTACGGTTATCTCTGAAGCCGATTTAATTATTACGAAAACCAATACGCCTGGCGTAAATGGTGAAGTCGATCAAGCCAGTGATACAGTCGTCACTGGAAGCACAACAACATATACAATCACTGTCACCAATGATGGACCAAATAGCGTAGCTGGTGCAATAATATCGGATACTATTATTAGTGGCCTTACTTGCCCAAGTACTAATAATGTTACCATTAGCGGTAGCGGTGTACCTAGCGGTTCATTCACAGTGGCTGATTTAACGGGATCAGGCATTGCATTAGGGACTTTAGCAGATGGCGAAAGCGCAGTCTTAAGTTATCAATGCACAGTGAATTAAGCGTATAAACGATAAACCTCCGCAATGAGGCTATTATCCCTTTGCAAAAAACATTAAATTAACAAGGCGGCCGTTTTCAGCGTTCGTTCCAAATGCTGCGCCGCTATTGTGAAACAGCCAAGGGCTAAACAATATTAATCGATTAAAGCGCATGGGGATGGTCATAACCTTCGACCATTTTGCAGGATGATTTGTGTCTTTATTGACCACATCTTCAATCAGAGTATTGATATTGTCATACCCCGATTTGGCAATGCCGAGCGGGTCAATGGGAACGCGCTCTAATCCCGTTCGTTTATGACTGAAAAATTCTGTTCCGCCTTTGCAATGTTCGGGCAAAGAGAGATATAATATGCCCGAATAAAAAGCAGGGTCTATATGGACGCCGCTGCGTCCTTTATCGCCCTTTAATGTAATCCTGCAATGACCGTGGCTCGTATTAGGAGCAGCTTTAACAGGGGCTTTAATGATATTTGAGACGCGTTCATCCAACCCATGAATTTGAAGGGGTTGCGTTGAAATATGGCCCGGATAATTGCCATTTTTATGATTAGGATCATAATTAAGCGCAAGAGCCGCATTGCGTGCTGCTATAGGGTCAGAGATAAAATCATCAATGATAAGCAAAGAGGGCAGCATCGGTTTCTCACTATTTGAAATTTCTTGCTTAAGAAGTATCTCGAATTTCGCCGATGAGCAATGCTTAATATAGAGATTAAGGCTAGAATAATGAAGCCTTACTAGCGCGTCTCTTTACAATCTATTTGGGTTATATATCTAATCCAAAGCGTAAATTAAGCTGTGGGTTGTTATCCTCATTGCCAAATGGCGTATCGGATAGCGGCAGCGCCCCTTCTGCTTCGAAATTAAATCTACCCAGCCTAGCGCGCAGACCTAAACCGGTTGAGAATAAGCTGCCATCGCCAAAGTCATTATCGATATTATTCACATATCCTCCATCAAAGAAGACATATGGCTGCAAACGATCTAACCATGGCGTGATTTTATTTTTCGTATAATTTAATTCAACCAATCCAGCGACACCATTTTCGCCAGATAGTTCTGCGAAATTATAACCTCTTACGCTAAAAGCTCCCCCAATCGTAAATTCCTGAGAGGCCAATAATGCGCGATTAGCAATTTGCCCATTTGCAGAGAGAAATAGTCCAAAATCACCCGCTAATGAACCTCTCCAATTTGTGTAAAAAGAGCCTTTGGTGAAAACACCATCTCCATCAAATCGAGAAGATAAATTATTACCCAGTCTGGTTGTGCCCAATATACCCAAGCCCTGGGTTATATTGGTTCCTTGTCTTAATCGTCCACCAAATAATCGTACATTGCTGGATAAACCGGCGGTAAAAGTGACTTGCGTATCTGTACCAATAATGCCCGATGCATCATCTTGAGTCACTTCTAAATAGGCTGCATTGGCATTTATCCATAAGCTCGCATCATCGGAACGGCTAATTGGGTGACTTGTAAAGACCTCAAAATAACGACTATCGCCGCTAACATCACCAAATGTTGCACTGCTTCGATCATTCTTACCGATAGATGCTGCTACACCAAGGCGCGTGCCTTGTTTGTTGATACCTATAGAATAGGATGCATTGGCAAAGGCAAATTCTTCTAGATCCACAGGGTTGGTCCGAACAGCAATATAAGCTTGATCGCTATCGCTGAAAAGTGCGTTATAATTAACGGCCAACATAACGCGGGTAGGGCCGAAATTTTCCGTCCCATAATTATCGCCACTGATAGTGAATTTATTTTTACGCTCTGTAACGATGACTTCTAATATATTTTGACCATTTTCGGTTTTAAACGATGTTTTTCGGACGCGTATTTGCGGAATGTCGCCAGCCAAAATAATGATTCGTTCGACTTCTTTTTTGGTAATATTTCTGCCTGTAATACTATTTAACAATTTAGCTAATGCTTTGTTATCAGACCCTTTAATAGTCACAATATCAATTTTACCAGCATCAACAATAATATTTAATATACCTAAATTGACATCTTGTTCAGGGATTTGAGCAGTTGCGAAAATAAAGCCTTTTTCACGCGCCATTTCCACAATTTCCTGTGTGATACGGCGAAAATCTTCTTCCATAAACTCTTGACCAATATTGGCCTCAATCAATGGGGCAAATTCTTGTGTGTCTATGCCATTACTATTGATAGCGATCGAGCCCACAAATGTGCCCTCTGATGCAGGTTCATTTATTTGCTGCCTGTTAAAATTAGGCGATGTTGGCTGATAAGCAGCGAGTTTTTTCACCTCGCCTTTATCGTCATTTGCATCATCATAAGCCATAGCCTGACTGGCCATTGAAATAGGAACCAAGTGACAGGCAATTATTGAACAAGATAGGAGCGAGAGCTTTTTCATACATGCTCATTAGACTGCAACCTATTAAACTGTGATATATTATTAGGGTTAATATGTTCGAAACCAATTCTGTAAATCTAATAATGTAAATTATACTATATAGAGAATATATCAGACGAAATTTATATATTTTATATACATAATATCATATACTTGGGGCGCATAATGTTAAATTTGAAAATGTTGAAATTTGTTAAGATGCTATCACTTGCAATAGCATTTTTATTCAGTTCAAATGCTTATGCGCAATCTGGACCATGGGTTGTATCAGAAAAATCAGGAAGCGTTTCCATTGGTCAAAACGGCATTACAAAATTAGCCATTACAGGTAATAGATTAAGAGCAGGGGATACTGTTAAGACAGGCAAAAGAGGGCGAGTAGTCCTTACTAGGGGTGAGCAATATTTGGTTGTATCTCCCAATAGCCACATTCGTATCGCACAACCAAAAACTGATGGGGCCTTAACCCAAATTGTTGAATATTTTGGCAGCGTTCTTTTTAAAGTAGACAAGAAAAAAGATGCTCATTTTCAGGTGAAAACCCCATATATGGCAGCTGTGGTTAAGGGTACGACATTCAATGTTGTTGTTGGACCGCAAGGTTCTACTGTCCAAGTAACCGAAGGTGCAGTTGAAGTCGCTACATTAGATGGAACGGCAAGCGAATTATTAACACCCGGCCTCATAGGCACAGTACAGCGGGATAACCCTTTCAGTCTAAATATTATAGACGGCGGAAAAACCAGAGTGATTGGTCCACAGAATAATGCTGTCCCATCAACATTATCAGTACCAAAAGCCCCATCTGCGAAAATTAAAGAAACAGTCAATGTTTCTGCGGATCTATCGGATCTAACCGGTAGTTTGATAGTTGGCCGAACTGCAGGGCTTTCCTCTGAAATTAGAAATAATAATAATCGTCCGGTAGTTGCTCAAGAGAGTGGAATAGACAATGTAACTCAGCAAGTTAACCGCGTTGTTCAAAATAATAGAAATAATAATGCCAATAATCCTGTCGACAATGGAAATGGTAATGGCAATAACGGCAATGGTAACGGTAACGGCGGCAGCCAGGATGATGACGGCGCCAATGGAAATGGTAACGGCAACAACGGTAATGGTAACGGTAACGGCGGCAGCCAGGATGATGACGGCGCCAATGGAAATGGCAACGGCAATAACGGCAATGGTAATGGAAACGGCGGCAGCCAAGACGATGACGATGACGGCGCCAATGGAAATGGCAACGGCAATAACGGTAATGGTAATGGAAACGGCGGCAGCCAAGACGATGACGATGACGGCGCCAATGGAAATGGCAACGGCAATAACGGTAATGGTAATGGAAACGGCGGCAACCAAGACGATGATGATGACGGTGCCAATGGAAATGGCAACGGTAATGGCGGCAACCAAGACGATGATGATGACGGTGGCAATGGTAATGGCAACGGTAACGGCAGCGGCAATGGTAACGGCCGCAACCAAGACGACGAAGACGAGGCTGAAGACGAAGATAATGGAAGAAATCCGGGCGGAAGAGGACGTCGCATTATAATAGTAATTAGAAGATAATTTCAGCCATATAAAAGGATATATAAATCCTTATTAATCATAATTTAGTCAGTTTGATATATTGAGTATTTTTCACAGATTAGGCTGAATAATTGTACTTCAAAACCAAACATTATCTCAATTCTCAAAGCCAACTTCTAAGTTGGTTGTTGGCGAGCATCGTTCTGATATGTTTGTCATTTATCGGCATTCCCAATAGTATTGATAATACTACGGATAATGTCCGCAGCGCTATATTTACCAAAACAGCATCTGAAAATATAATTATTGCTGAAATGGATGTGAAATCTATCCAAGAAATTGGCCAATGGCCATGGGATAGATCTATTCACGCACAATTGGTTGATAGATTATCGGCTGCAAATGCCAACAGTATAGCATTTGATGTGGATTTTTCATCTCAGTCCAATGCAAAAGCAGATAATGAATTTTCAAGGGCCATTAATGATAGTGATAGCAATGTCATTCTTGCTACTTTTCTGCAGCAAGGCGCAAGCCAGAATATATATGAAAGTCTTCCTAGACCCGAATTTTCTAAAAATGCTATTTTAGCGTCGGTTAATGTGACGCCTAATGCACAGGGGCAAATTGATACTTATGACTATGCCCATGTAACAGGGGGCAAGGTTAGACCTACATTAGCATCTATATTGAGCGGAAATTCAGGAAATACAAATGAACGCTTTACGATAGACAAAGCATTAGACCCAAATTCACTCAAGCGCGTCAGTGTGGTAGACATTATCAACAACACATATTCCGCAGAAGCATTTAAAGGCAAAGATATAATAGTTGGCGCAACGGCAATAGAACTTGGTGATCGTTATGCGACCCCCGTGCATGGCGTACTGCCTGGTGTATATATTCACGCTTTAGCAAGTGAGACATTAAATAATGAAATGAATATTCCCACCATCAATATATTTCTGACTATGGCAGTTACAATCATATTATTGATATTATTTCAATATTTTAGCAGCAAATCAAAGGCCAAGAAATATTTACTCATATATTCGCTTTTCCTTTTGATAGGTTTTGTAGCAGCAGAAATCATATTATATACAAATGGCATAGCCTATTTACAATCAGGCTTAGCAATAGCATTTTTGATAAGTTATTTAACAATCCATACGATCAACAATCTGCTTTCTAGCGTGAAGAATGAGCAATATAGAGATGCAATAACGCGGCTTCCCAATAAAAAATATATGGAAAAATCTGCGCGAGGCATGCGCCGTAAAAGGATCGCAATTGCGCATATATCTAATTATAGTGAAATTAATTCTGTTACATCAGACGAAAAAATCAAATCTGCTATTCATAAAATAGCATCTCGTCTGCAATTCATGTCGAGCAATGATTTGGTATATATGGTGGGCGGTAACCAATTGGCTTGGTTTATCGATGATGGAGTAGAGGATTTAGAGTCTTATTTTGAAACTATATCAGCATTTTTCTTATCTCCTTTGCAGGTCGATAATCAAAGATTGCGCTTCAAAGTTCATTGCGGTTTTAATGAGAGCGATACGCTAGATTTCGAACGTATATTGGCAAATGCAGCTCTTGCCGCTTATCAGTCGGAAAATATTGGTTATCGCTGGGTTCCTTATAGCGACGATATGCAGAAAATTGCTGGCGAAAAATTATCTATTATATCTGATATTGATAAAGCGATGGATGATGGTGAGATATGGCTTGCTTATCAACCCAAACTTAACATGGATAGCAATGCGGTGGAAAGCGCAGAAGCCCTTGTAAGATGGCAACATAGTACAATCGGTACAATCGGGCCTGATCTGTTCATTCCAATATTGGAAAAAGAAAATCGCATAA
Source organism: uncultured Sphingorhabdus sp. (assembly GCA_947492905.1). Taxonomy (GTDB): domain Bacteria; phylum Pseudomonadota; class Alphaproteobacteria; order Sphingomonadales; family Sphingomonadaceae; genus Sphingorhabdus_B. The sequence continues at coordinate 1,853,487 of CANLOL010000001.1, forward strand.
CCGATTTAACGCGCTTCATCATAAAACAAACATTAAAAGATGTTGCTCAATGGAATGCAATGGGCAAAAAATTGAATTGCTCGATCAATATATCAGCCGCGATATTACAAGATACAGATTTTATAAAAGAATCTATCGCATTGGTAGTGAATAGCGATGTTGATTGTGCGCAGATTACGTTTGAGATTACAGAAACATCCTCGCTAGAGGATATGGAGCAAGCGACAGCGATACTGAATATAGTCAGAGAATCTGGCATAATGGTATCTATTGATGATTATGGTACGGGCCAATCGACACTGTCTTATTTACGCGGTTTCCCGGCGAATGAGATTAAGATTGATCAGAGCTTCATCAAGCTCATGGCGAGCAATGATGTTGATAGGTTGATGGTTGGCTCTACTATTCAAATGGCGCATCAAATGAACTTTAAAGTCGTTGCTGAGGGCGTTGAGGACGAAACAAGCCTAAATCTGTTGCGCAAATTTGGTTGTGATGTTGCGCAAGGCTGGCATATCGGCAGACCAATTGATGCGCAATCTTTTGCGCAAACATGGGTATTGCCGCAAAAAAGCGTTGCAAACAGCAATGCGGCCTAAATTCCTATATAATTAAATTCGGCAGTCGCTTATTCGCTAATGGGCTGAGCGATCGTTTCTTCTAACTCTTCTGCAATATTTTTAAACTCAGGGATAAGTTGAGCAAAAACTCCCGTTAAGCTGCCCATGATAGTCATGGCTTTACGGCTTTCATCGCCTAATTTTGCCGGTAAATTAATGGCTTGCTCACCAGCGAGATCGGCTATGGTTGCATCGGATGCAATTGGCTGCTCGGTTGAATTTGGCCTGATATCTTCTACGGCTTCGGCAAATTGACCCACAGGAAATTGCAACATTACAGCGGTCATTTTCTCGACGGTGCTAGCGACTTTATCCTGTAATTCAGGGGCTTCCAATTTATCAGATAATTGATCTAAATTCTCTTCGGTAGAGAGGTTTTGCGCAGATATGGTATCATCTTGCACATTTTCTTGTGCTAAACTTTGCGTGCTGACCATCATGAATGGAAATAGAGCAAAAAATATCAACTTACGCATAGTGAACCCCTCAAATTACGAATTAAAACATAGCCTTACAATATATGGCCTTATAATATACAGCCTTGTAATTAGCTTATAACATGCTTTGATTTTATAGTTTCGCCCTGAACCGATTATTAATAAATCAGCCTATCGGGTAAAGGATTGTAAAATGATGCGTGAGAATATGAAAAGTGGCGGACAGGGTGGGATTCGAACCCACGGAGAGCTTGCACCCTCGGCGGTTTTCAAGACCGCTGCATTCGACCACTCTGCCACCTGTCCGCATTATTTCTAGGGCAAATTGGTCATGTGGATTTGCCTTAAAGAGCGCACTAGAGATAGTTTTCACTCTTTTCAAGCATTAGTATCAAAATATTAGAATTTCGCTAAAATTATTGCGATCAACACCAATTTAATCCTGTTTTTCGTTCACTTGGTGCTTTCATATGATGAATAGGGATTCCCATCATCCTCTATGTGTGTAATATTCATGCCACGCTAATCGGCAGTTTTTTAAGGACATAAGATGCACAGTAAATTAATATTATCATTTTTGGGTAGCGCAGCACTGTTTGCAGGCTTTTCAGCCTCACCGGTTGATGCTCAAAACAAAGAAACATTTCGCAGCTATTTAGAGACTGTAAAAGTAAAAGCCGCAGCGCAAGGCGTGAAAGCATCTACATTGAACCGCATCATTCCTAATATACAATATAATGACCGCGTAGTAAGATTAGACCGCTCTCAACCAGAAGTTGTGCCAAATAAGCCTATTCCTAATTTCGAACCTTATCGCCGCCGTCATGTTGATGCTGCGCGTATCAATGGTGGTAAGCGCAAGAAAGCCCAGATTAATTCGATTTTGACTCGCATCGAAAATGAAACTGGCGTGCCAAAAGAAATTATGATCGCTATTTACGGTCACGAAACCAATTATGGCAGCTATACTGGTAATTTTAATGCGCCTAGTGCGCTTGCATCATTGGCGTATGAAGGCCGCCGCCGTAAATTATTTGAGGCTGAGCTAATAGCCGTCATGAAGATGATTGATATGGGTGTTCCGCAATCGGGTATCACTGGCAGCTGGGCAGGGGCGCTAGGTAAGCCGCAATTCTTGCCTTCTGTTTATTTGCGCCTTGCCAAGGATGGCGATGGTGACGGCTATGCTGATATTTGGAATAATGAAACCGATGCAATGGCTTCTATTGCCAATTATTTCGTCAATGCAGGATGGCGCCGTGGTCAAGAATGGGGCTTTGCAGTTAATGTTCCGCGCGGCCTGAATAGAGCTTCGATTAAGAATAAAACCGAATCACCACGCTGTAAAAGGGTGTTTGCACGGCATAGCCAATGGAAAACTATGAAAGAATGGCGAGCTTTAGGATTAAGTCCAAGGCGCGGTTTCTGGGCGCCTGACGACCAAATGGCCGTTTTATTAGAGCCTGATGGCATAGGAAAACCCGGATATTTACTATTAAGCAATTATCGTGTGATATTAGATTATAATTGTTCCAACTTTTATGCTTTATCGGTGGGGTTATTGGCAGATGCAGTTAAGTAAATACACATTTTTAACATTGGGAGCTTTTGCTCTTTCCTCTTGTGGTTCTTTAGGGTCAGATGAATTTGATTCAGATATACCTACTTCTGGGGCAAATCCATTTCCAGCGGGAGAAGTATCAGATACACCTGTACGAATTGGCGAGCCATTCACAGTGGATGGTACTGTATTCACACCCGAAGATGTAACTTCTTATGATGAAGTAGGTTATGCTAGCTGGTATGGCAGCGAATTAGATGGCAGCACAACGGCTAATGGAGAGATTTTCTCTGCTTCATCCAGCAGTGCTTCTCATAAAACCTTACCTCTGCCTACTTATGCAGAAGTGACCGCACTCGATACTGGACGCACTATTTTGGTGCGCATCAATGATAGAGGCCCTCTTGTAAAAGATCGTTTAATCGATCTATCCGAAGGCGCTGCGCGTCAATTGGGTATTACTGGCCAAGAAGTTTCTGGCGTTCGCGTTCGTAAAGTAAATCCGCCTAACCAAGAGCGCGCAATATTGCGCAATGGCGGTCAGGCCTTAGCGCGTATTGATACACCAGAATCGCTAACGCGAATTTTAAAAGAACGTTTGGCTAAGTTGCCTGTGCCGCAAGGTAGAGTTCGGGCTGCGGCAGCGCGTCCTACTCCGCCTGTTGCTGGCGCACCTAGAAATAGCAGTGGTGATCGTTTTGTAACCGAGGGCGCGCCCGGCGCCCCGCGCGCTACTCCGCGCGCTGCACCGCGTAATGATGGCCGTTTTGTTGTTGAGGGCGCAGGCTCTAAACGCCTAACACGTCCTGCAGCAGTTAGCGGCTTTGTAGTGCAATTATCCTCATTTTCTTCAAGAGATAGAGCAGATGCTCTTGCGCGCAAAGTAGGGGCCAATGTCGTGCCCAGCAGCGATGGTAGATTATTCCGCGTGCGCTATGGTCCATTTGCAACAGAAGTAGAAGCGCAACAAGGGCTAGCAAATGCCCGCAAACGCGGCTATCCACAAGCTAGAATATTCCGCGAGTGACTCGCTTCTCTCGCTGGATATGGTTTTAATTATCTAGCGATAGGATTTGAATATGAATAAATTAGCTGTTGGTGCAGGTTTAGCCTTATTAATTGCGCCTATTTCGGTTAATTCTCAGCAAGCTGGTGCGCCGACAGCGAACATCACTTTTGATAGCAAAGCGAAGATTGCATATCTGTTGGATATGCAATCTGGCGCAGTTTTGGTGGATAAAAAATCCGACACACGGATACCGCCAGCTTCTATGGCAAAAATGATGACTGTCTATGTTGCCTTTGACCAAATCTCAAAAGGCAATTTGGCATTAGACAAGAAAATCAAAGTTGAAAATGCGACTTGGCAAAAATGGAAAAGCCAAGGTTCAACCATGTTTCTTGGCAATGGCGAATTTGTCTCCGTTGAAGATTTGTTGCACGGCATAGTGACATTATCGGGTAATGATGCGTCGGTTGTTTTAGCCGAAGGAATTTCTGGTAGCGAAAAAGCATTTACCGATTTGATGAATGTGACTGCGCAAAGAATTGGGATGGAAAACAGCAATTTCGGGACTTCCAATGGATGGCCTGATGAAGGCGTTACCTATGTTACGGCTAAAGATTTGGGGATATTAGGGTCTCGCACTATTTATGATTTCCCCAAATTATATGATCAATTCTATGGTCTCACCGAATTTACATGGGGCGGCGTAAAACAACAAAACCGCAATCCTTTGCTTGGTAAAATCGAAGGTGCTGATGGCCTGAAAACAGGACATACTGAAGAGGCTGGATATGGATTAGCCGGTACAGCCGAGCAAGAAGGCCGCCGTTTAATGATGGTTGTTGCTGGATTGGACAGTTTTAATGGCCGTATCAACGAATCTATTGCGATGATGAATTGGGGATTCAAAGCTTGGACAACTAAGCCACTTTATAAAAAGGGGCAGGTTGTAGGCGATATTAAAGTACAGCTTGGCAGCGAAACAAGCGTTGAGATGGTCGCTCCGCGCGATATTGGTATTACCATTCCAAAAGCATTTGATGGCCCGTTCAAAACCTTTATTCGTTACAAAAGCCCATTGAAAGCGCCTTTCAAAAAAGGCGATCATGTTGCCGATTTGGTGGTGAAGCCTGCTTATGGTCAAGAACAAGTCATGGCATTAACATCGTCTGTTGATGTTGAAGAGGCTGGTTTTTTTGGCCGCGCTTGGAATGGTTTTAAATCGATCTTTGGTTTCTAATGACATCACAAAATTCTTCCGCAAATATAGGCCGCTTTATCTCTATAGAAGGCGGTGAAGGTTGCGGAAAATCTACGCAAATCAAACAAATAGCGAACCGGCTTTCTAGCATAGGTATCGACGTCATTATAACCCGCGAACCGGGCGGCACCGATAATGCCGAAGCCATAAGAGAATTACTCTTAAGCGGTGGTGATAATCGTTGGGATAGCAGGGCAGAGGCTTTATTATTTGCAGCAGCGCGGGGCGATCATGTTCGAAATTTAATCAAACCGGCACTAATGCGCGGTCAATGGGTGCTCTGCGATCGTTTCTTAGAAAGCAGCAGAGCCTATCAAAGTGGTGGTAGCGGGTTAAGCGATGCCACCATATTACAATTGCATGAAATCGGCAGCGAAGGTTTCTTACCCGATAGAGTTTTGGTTTTAGATTTAGACGAAGATGATGCGAATGAACGTGTTTCCATGCGCGATGGCGATGTTCGGGATAGAATTGGCGGCCGCCCAAAAACATTTCATACAGCGGTAAGACAGGCTTTTCGTAGCTATGCTGAGCAAGATAGCGATCGCATAAAATTGATTAATGCAAGCGCGGCTGTTGATGAAGTAACCGATAATATTATGGATGTCTTGGGGGATATGATTAATGCCTGAAACCGATGATAGCCATTATATCGGCCATGATAAATGTTGGGATATATTCAAAAGCGCCCTAGATCGCGGCAAATTGCACCATGGCTGGATATTATCGGGCGCAAGAGGAATGGGTAAAGCTGGCTTTGCAAAGCGCATGGCCTATTCCATATTAGATCCAAACAACACAAGAAAACATTTGATTGATGCTGGTACACATCCTGATTTTCATATTATTTCTAGGCCGCCTAAGGAATTGCCCAAAGAGGGTGAGGGGATAGACCCTAATGCCGAATTAAAGCGCAGCATAAATATCGAACAAATTCGCAAATTACAGACGGTTTTGAATGTCAAACCCTCTATGTCCGATAAGCGCGTCATCATAATCGACGCTGCAGATGATATGGAACGGGCATCGGCAAACGCCTTATTAAAAAGCTTGGAAGAACCGCCGCAAGGTACGATTTTCATTTTGATAAGCCATGCGAGTGAAAAATTATTGCCGACGATTAAATCACGCTGCCAAACGATGCGCTTTGATCCTTTAACAGAAGAGCAAATGATAGCCACACTTGATATGCATCTATCGGGCAGCAGCGATGCTGAACGTGCTGCATTGGTGCGCGCTGGTAATGGTTCGCCTGGCCGCGCTCTTGCTTTTTTGGGTTTGGATTTGGCAGAAATTGACGCGATAATGGATAGCATAAAAGAAAAAGGCGATGCCAATAATGCACTGCGCACCAAATTGGTCAAATTGCTGACCTTAAAAGCAGCGCAGGCCAAATATGAAGCATTTTTGCGAAGAGCTCCTAGCTATATCGCAGCGCATGCGCACCATTTGCCAATGGAAAGACTCAATGAAGCTAGCGATGCTTATGCGAAAGCGACAGCATTGGCATCACGCGCGATTGGACTTTCATTGGATAAGCCCGCAGTAGTATTTGAAATGGTAAGCTTGCTGTCAGTGCTGCAAACGCATAAGCAATCACGATAAAGTAAGAATCGGAAATTATGAGCAAACCTTATTATATAACCACTGCCATTAGCTATCCTAATGGTCGTCCCCATATTGGCCATGGCTATGAAGCTATTGCAGCCGATGTCAGTGCGCGCTTTCAACGCTATATGGGCCGCGATGTGCGCTTTCAAACGGGAACCGATGAACATGGTTTGAAAATGGCGCAAAAGGCACGAGAGGTTGGCCAAACGCCCAAAGAGTTAGCCGATGAAATGTCGTCTTATTTCATTGATATGTGTGCAAAATTGAACATCTCTTATGATCGTTTTTTGCGGACCTCAGAGGATGATCATCACAAAGCCAGTCAAGCGATTTGGCAAGCGATGAAAGCCAATGATGATTTATATTTAGACCGATATGAAGGATGGTATAGCGTTCGCGATGAAGCCTATTATGACGAAAAAGAATTGGTCGAGGCGAAAGATAGTGCTGGAAATGTTGAAAAATTATCACCGCAAGGCACGCCTGTTGAATGGACCGTTGAAGAAAGCTGGTTTTTTCGCTTAAGCAAATATGAAAAGCCGCTTTTGGATTTATATAAAGCCCAAGAATCCTTTATTCAGCCTGATAGCCGCCGCAATGAGATTATGCGTTTTGTTGAGGGTGGCCTCAATGATTTGAGCATTTCACGCACCAGCTTTGATTGGGGCGTGCGCGTACCCAGTGACAATGATGATAGCAAGCATGTCATGTATGTTTGGGTTGATGCGCTAACCAATTATTTAACGGGCTTGGGTTATCCAGAAAAAACAGCGGATTTTGAAAAATATTGGCCCGCCGATGTGCATCTTATCGGCAAGGATATCACCCGTTTCCATGCGGTTTATTGGCCCGCATTTTTGATGAGCGCAAATATTGCGCTGCCCAAGCAAATATTTGGACATGGTTTCTTGCTGAGCAAGGGCCAAAAAATGTCCAAAACAATTGGCAATGTGGTTGATCCTATTGATTTAGCCGATAGTTTTGGCGTCGATCAGTTGCGTTATTTTTTATTGGCTGATGTGAACTTCGGTCAAGATGGCAGCTATTCCGCAGAGGCTATTACATTACGCTGCAATGCTGATTTGGCCAATAGTTTTGGCAATTTGGCACAACGTACTTTATCTATGATTTTCAAAAACCTAGATGGTGTTATTAACTTTGATTATCAGAATGGTGCTGATGATGATGCATTATTTTCGACCATTGATGAAGTTTGCCAAAAAATCATGCCCAATGCCTTTGAAAATTTAATGTTTTCAGATGGTATTGAAGCATGGATGCGGGCGGTAAATGCTTGCAATCAATATGTGGACGATCAAGCGCCTTGGGGCCTTAAAAAAACTGATCCTGAACGTATGAAATCTGTATTGATGACATTATTTGCGGCAATTCGTGATCTTGCCATAGCGATTAGCCCCGTAATTCCAGAGAAATCTGCGGCTATATTAGATCAAATGAATATAGCGGGAAGAAGCTTTGCTGATCTATGCAATGATGATTGGAAAAAAGATGTGAACGGCTTTATATTGGAAAAGCCTATTCCTGCATTCCCGCGTCTTGAAATGCCAACAGAGGATTGAACATGTTAATCGATAGCCATTGTCATCTTAATTATAAGGGTATCATTGAGCAACAAGATGATGTGCTTGCTAGGGCGAGGGGAGTGGGCGTAACGGGAATGCTCAATATATCCACGCGTGAGAGCGAATGGGATGATATTATCGCGCTCGCCGATAAGGAGAGCGATGTTTGGGCTAGCGTTGGTATTCATCCGCACGAAGCAGATGAGCATCCCGATGTTGATACACAAAAATTAATTGATAAAGCCCAGCATGAGCGTGTTGTGGCTATTGGTGAAACAGGCCTAGATTATTATTATGAGCATAGCGATCGAGACAATCAAAAGAAGAGCTTTCGCAGTCATATTGTTGCTGCACGCGAGACCAACCTGCCGCTGATTGTGCACACGCGCGATGCCGAGGAAGACACAGCGCAAATCATGGGCGAAGAAATGGAGAAGGGGGCTTATCCCGCCGTTATCCATTGTTTCACCGCCAGCGATGATTTTGCTAAGATTGCCTTGGATATGGGATGTTATATTAGCATTTCAGGAATTGTGACTTTCAAAAATGCCAAAGAATTAAAGCATACAGCATCCTGGGTTCCAGCAGATAGATTATTAATTGAGACAGACTCTCCTTTTTTAGCACCTGTTCCGCATCGCGGAAAAACGGGCGAGCCAGCCTTTGTCGCCGATACAGCGCATTATTTGGCAGAATTACGCGGCGAAGAGGTTGAAGCTCTCAAAAATCGAACAGCACAGAATTTCTTTGATTTATTTTCAAAAGCTAAAGCACAAAAGGTCGAAACTCAGTGAAGCTTACTATATTAGGGTGCGGCACATCCGCTGGCGTTCCGCGCATTGGCAATGATTGGGGAAAATGCGATCCCACAGAGCCTAAAAATAAACGCACACGCGTCTCTATATTAGTCCAAAGCGAAGATCATGGTATTTTGGTAGATACTTCTCCTGATTTGCGTCATCAATTGCTGGCTGCTGGAACGACGGATATTAATAGCGTATTATGGACGCACGATCATGCCGATCATACGCATGGCATTGATGAATTGCGCCAGATATTTTTCAAAACGCGCATTCCAGTAGAAGGCTATGGCAGCAAAGCTACTATGGAATCTCTTAAGCGCCGTTTTGGCTATGTTTTCCAAGGAAATAGCGGCTATCCCACAACCTGTAATGCCAATATATTAGAGAATGTTTCACAAGATATTGGGCCATTTCACATCCAATATACGGAACAGCCGCACGGCCCTATATTTTCCACAGGTTATCGCATTTCGCATGGCGGTAAGTCCATTTGTTATGCCACAGATTTTGGTGAAATAACCAATGATATGGTTGATCTTTATGGTGGTACGGACTTGCTAATCGTTGATTGTTTGCGCCAAGACCCGCATCCAACCCATGCAAATCTGAATATGTCATTAGAATTAATTGACCGTTGTGCCGCCAAATATGCTATATTGACGCATATGGATAAAAATATGGATTATCATACAATAGCGAATATGGTGCCGAGCAATGTTGAACCAGCCTTTGATATGATGAGAATTGATTTATAATGGATGAAGGCAGCCGCTTAATTTATGGGATATTATTGCTCGTATTAGTTGGCAGCGCCTTATTTTCTCGCCGTATTCCTATGAACCAAATGATAAAAATGTTTCTGATATGGATTGGTATATTTGGAATAGTATTCGTCTTAATCGAAATAGGCTCTAATTTTTTCCATGATGAGCAAGAGGATTATACAGTGAGCACCGATACTATAGTCTGAGTATGATTATTAAAATTTAACATAATATATATTATCGAACTTTTATTTTATCGAAATATATCATTCTATCACCAATGCACTGCTCTCTTTCACTTCTTGTAATACAGGAAAAGTGCTCGTTTGTTGCACGCTTGGTAAATCGGATAAAATATCTGCCATGAAAAGGCTGTAAGATTGGACATTTTTGCTGCGTACTTTGAGCAAATAATCATATCCGCCAGACATCATATGGCATGATAAAATTTCAGGAATATCACGCACAGCTGCATTAAATTCATTCAATTTTTTGCGCGATGTATTTTTAAGCTTCACTTGCACATAAACCAAATGCGATTGTTCAACCTTGTGCGGATCAATATCAGCTCTATATCCTCGAATGAAACCATCTTTTTCTAATTTACGTAGCCTAATCAAACAGGGTGATTTGGTAATATTCACGCGTTCAGCAAGCTCAACTATGGGGATACGCCCTTCCCTTTGAATCACGCGCAAGATATTTTTATCGATTTGGTCTAATATTCTATCCATATCACATTTTGTGATACTTTTACCTGTAAAACAAGAAATTTATGATATTATGATAATTTATTAGCATATATACAGGAATTAATCCTCTTAGAATCTGGCATAATATATATCTTAGGCGGGTATATAATATGGCAGATAATATAGATATTTTAACGGAATATAGTGAGAGGTTTGCAAAGCTTTCTGATGCTTATTTATGCGATGAAAATCAGCTTATCTCGACTTTCATAAAAGAGTTAGATTATGATGATATTGCTAAAAAAACTGTCCGTGATAATAGTCGTGACATCATCCAAAAACTAAAAAACTCCGATAAGACACTCTCATTAATAGATAAATTGCTCCAAGAATATGGCCTTTCCAGTCAAGAAGGCATAATCTTAATGCGTCTGTCAGAGGCATTGGTTCGCACCAAAGATATTAGCACTGCCAAGAAATTAATCAGGGATAAAATCTCTCAAGGAGATTGGGCAGCGCATGCGGGCAAAAGCAATTCTTTCCTCGTCAATCGCGCAACACAAGGCCTTCAACTATTAGCATTTTGGTTAGAAAAAAGCGGCGGTAATAATAGCAACACTATTTTTGCGAAAATAGGCGATACTATCACGCATAAAGTGATGAAATTGGCCATGCGGTTGATGGGCGGTCATTTCGTTTTGGGCGAAACCATCGAAAAAGCGATTGTTAAATCAGACCGGTTTGACCCCGTGATCACCTGTTTTTCCTATGATATGTTGGGAGAAGCGGCCTATACGCAAGATGATGCAGTGCGATATTATACGGCATATGAGAATGCGGTCTTGGCTATCGCAAAAGATGGCCCCTACTCTGATATTCGCAAAGCGCCGAGCATTTCAATCAAATTATCTGCATTGCACCCTCGCTATGAAAGCACCCAGGCGCACCATTGTATCACACCTATTTATGATAAATTATTGAAATTATGTGCATTGGCAAAAGCCGGTAATTTTGGAATTACGATCGATGCTGAAGAATGTGAAAGATTAGAAATTTCATTGCTTATTGCTGAGAAATTATGCGCTACTGATAGTCTCAATGATTGGGAAGGTCTCTCAATAGTTGTGCAAGCCTATCAGAAACGCGCCCTGCCCGTAATAGATTATATCGCCGCTATGGGCCGCAAATATGATCGCAAATTAATGATAAGATTGGTGAAAGGCGCCTATTGGGATAGCGAAATAAAGCGCGCACAAGAGATGGGATTATCCGATTATCCCGTATTCACGCGCAAAGAGAATAGCGATTTAAGCTATTTGCTATGCGCACAAAAAATCATAGAATATGCAGATATAATCTACCCGCAATTTGCCACCCATAATGCGCAATCGGCCGCTGCTGTCGCTTATCTCGCCACGCAAAAGAAGGTTCCATTTGAATTTCAGCGCCTTTACGGGATGGGCGATGAATTGCATATGTTATTGGCTGAAAAATATGGTGTTAAGAGCCGTATTTATGCCCCTGTAGGCCCGCATAAAGACTTGCTTCCCTATCTTGTTCGGCGGTTGTTAGAAAATGGCGCTAACTCCTCATTTGTTAATCAACTGTCCGATGAAAATATTGATATTGAAAAATTAATTCATGATCCGTTGGATAGAGTAAAAATCAATGCAAATCATAGAAGCCCCAATATAGCATTGCCTATTGAGCATCTTGGAAATGGCCGAATATCAGCCGCAGGTTTTGATGAAACCCAAATTGATAAAATCTTACATGCTGAACAAAATCTATTAAAAGCCTCCTATATAGAGGCATTTTCAGTTATAAAGGGTGAGGAAATTGCGTCTAATCCGATTGATAGATATTGCCCATTTGATAGAGATATTATCATCGGCAAGGCGCATTATGCCGATGAAAATGATGTCGAAAATGCCATTATTTCTGCTGCGCAATCCAATTTTCAATATGACTTTTCCAACACCGAAAGAGCCGATATGTTGCGCCAAATTGGCGATGCATTATTAGCTTCGGAAGATGAATTAATCGCAATCTTGGTCTGGGAAGCCGGGAAAACCGTTCAAGATGCTCTATCAGAAATAAGAGAAGCCGTTGATTTTTGCCGCTATTATGCCGATCAAGCGGAGAGCCATGTTGACCGAAAGGCATTGGGCACGGTCGCCTGTATTTCGCCTTGGAACTTTCCATTGGCTATTTATTTGGGACAGATTGTCGCATCATTATCTATGGGCAATTGCGTGATAGCCAAACCCGCCGAACAAACGCCGCTAATCGCTTATAAAATTAATGATATATTGTTCAAATCTGGTGTTCCTAAAGATGCTTTCCATCTGTTAATTGGCGATGGTGCAAAGCTGGGAAATGTGCTGACGAGCAATGATAAGATTGATGCTATTTGTTTTACAGGATCAACCAAAACGGCCAAACATATCGCGCAAAATTTGGCGCAAATTGGCCGTGCGGATATTCCATTCATTGCTGAAACGGGCGGCATAAATGCCATGATTGTGGACTCAACGGCATTGCTAGAACAAGTGATTGAAGATGTCATCGCCTCAGCTTTTCAAAGCGCAGGACAAAGATGTTCGGCTTGCCGCCTACTATGTGTGCAAGAGGATATAGCCGATGCGTATATCGCTATGTTGCGCGGTGCAATGGAAATGCTGCAAATTGGAAATCCAACCTCTCTTACGACCGATATTGGTCCTGTAATAGACATGAATGCACAAAAAATGATCGATGATTATAGCGCAGCCATGCAGGAAGTTTCGCGCAATATAGGCGGCAAACCAATTGCGAATGATTTAGAAAAAGGAAGTTTTAGCCTCCCCTATGCATTTGAGATTGATGATATTTCTAGTTTAGAGCGTGAAATATTTGGCCCTATATTACATATAAAGCGGTTCAAAGCAGCGCAAATTGATGGTTTAATTCACGATATTAATGCGCTTGGTTATGGACTGACAATGGGACTGCATACGCGCATTGATGCACGTGTTGAGCAATTCTCTCATAGCGCAAAAGTTGGCAACCTCTATGTCAATCGCAATCAAATTGGCGCAGTGGTTGGTGTGCAACCTTTCGGCGGAGAAGGGCTTTCTGGAACAGGGCCAAAGGCGGGTGGGCCGCAATATGTGAAGCGATTATCGCAAAAAATTCAAAATAGGGCTATTAAAGAAAATATAGAAAATCAAATATCTAAACCTTTAGATTTAGAATTTTTCTTATCTTTGAAATCAGTCAAGTCGCCTCTATTATTACAGCAAATCCATGAGCATTATAAAACATATGATCCAATCATTGCGGATATATATGAAGACAGTTGGATTAAAGCGGAATCATTTTTCAACGAACAAAAATTACCGGGCCCAACGGGTGAGAATAATATTTTGAAGCATCATCCGCGCGGCTCTATTTTTTGCATGGGCGGCGATTCCATATATGATATTCACAAACAAATATGCATGGCCTTAATCGCTGGTAATAATGTATATATAGAGGCTGATGAAAATATCATAATTTCTATTGGGAATGAAACAGCCAATGATAATTATGATGCGATTGCATGTGATGGATCTAAGCGATCATCTGTGGCAGGGCAATTAGCGCAATTAGATGGCCCCATTCGCCCTATATTAAGCGCTCATGATGATACGGAACGCTATGCGATAGAGCGATGCGTTACCATTGATACTACGGCCGCTGGCGGTAATGCATCTCTACTGGCTCTAAATTAGTTTATTATAGCCATAGCCCATCAAACAGAGTTATAAATGGATATGGATAAAATTTATGACATAAACCCCCTTGCCCGTATCATGGAAAAATTACGCGATAAGGATAAAGGGTGCGAATGGGATATAGCCCAAAATTTTGCTTCTATTGCACCTTACACAATCGAAGAAGCCTATGAAGTCGCTGATGCTATTGAGCGCGATGATATGGCTGATCTTAGCGATGAATTGGGTGATTTACTGCTCCAAGTTATATTCCATAGTCAGATGGCGCGTGAAGAAGGCAGTTTTGATTTGCAAAATGTTGTCGATGGCATTTGCGATAAAATGATCCGCAGACATCCGCACATATTTGATGAAAGCGGTGAATTTCAAAATGATAAAGAGGCCGTTCGCCAAAATTGGGAAATTATCAAAGAAGCAGAGCGTAAAGATAAGAATGCAAATATTAGCGCTCTAGATGGTGTAGCGCTTGCTCTGCCAGCCCTAAAACGTGCGGAGAAAATACAAAAACGGGCGGCGCGCACAGGCTTTGATTGGCCCGATAGCCAGAGTGCTAAGTCTAAGATTATTGAGGAATTAGAAGAAATTGAACAAGCTGCGAGCGATGAGCAGGTTTTTGAAGAAGTAGGGGATTTATTATTTTCTGTTGTTAATTACAGCCGCCATTTGGACATAGCTCCCGAAGATGCATTAAAAGCCGCTACGGCCAAATTCTCCAATCGTTTTACCAAAATGGAAGATATGGCTCAGCGAAAAGAAAAAGATTTTTCAAATCTCTCATTGGATGAAAAAGAGGATTATTGGCAGCGCGCTAAAGCCAATGATTAAACTTTTTCTGTTTCTTTCAGATATTGGCCCCATTGTTGATCATTCATAGATATTTTCAGATCAATCATTGTTTCATTCTGAACTTGAGAGATAATTTCAGAATTGCGATGCACCCAAGCCAATAAAGCACCATCAGCAGCACTAATGCTGATATTTTTGATTTGATTATTGCGCAGCACCAGAGAGGATAATTTATCCTTTAATCTGTCTATCCCCTGCCCATTATGTGAAGAAATAAGGGTGAATAAATCATCATCTATGCTCTTATTATTATATTCTTCAAAATCATCTTCATCCAATAAATCTGACTTATTCCAAACCTCTATAATAGGCGTTTCTTTTGTAATTTCTTCTGCTTCTTCGACTGGCTCTTCGAGAGATGACCAAGGGCCTTCCTCTGAAACAATTTGTTTTTCTTCAAAATCAATTTGCGATGTTAAGCCTAGTGAGCGCAATATATCGATAACATCTGATTTTTGCTTTGCACTATCAGGGTGCGAAATATCGCGCACATGGACTATGATATCGGCGGCGATAACTTCCTCTAATGTTGCCCGAAACGCCGCGACCAATTGCGTTGGCAAATCAGAAACAAAACCCACTGTATCGGACAAAATAGTCTTTGAAACACCGGGCAAGCTTATTTCGCGCATGGTTGGGTCCAATGTGGCAAAGAGCAAATCTTCTGCAAAAATATCTGAACCCGTGAGGCGATTAAATAATGTAGATTTTCCAGCATTGGTATAGCCCACCAATGCGATGACGGGCCAAGGGGCTTTTTCGCGTCTTGCTCTATGCAGTCCGCGTGTGCGCTTTACATGGTCTAATTCTTTGCGCAATTTGGACATACGATCACGGATCATGCGGCGATCCGATTCAATTTGCGTTTCACCTGGGCCGCCTAGAAAACCAAAACCACCGCGCTGTCTTTCAAGGTGAGTCCAGCTTCTCACCAATCGGCCTTGTTGATAGTCCAAATGCGCCAATTCAACCTGCAAGCGTCCTTCGGCTGTAGAGGCTCTCTCGCCAAATATTTCCAATATAAGGCCCGTACGGTCAATGATTTTGGCTTTGGTTTTTTCTTCTAAATTGCGCTGTTGAATGGCCGATAAAGAGGCATCGAAATAGATTAATTCTATTTTTTCATTCTCTACAAATTCTCTTATTTCCTGCGTTTGCCCACCGCCTATCAACGTTGCTGGATTTGGTTTTCTTACCCGCAAATGCTGCGCATCAACAACGTGCAACCCAATAGCCAAAGCTAGGCCTTGCGCCTCTTCTAAACGCGCCTGCGGTTTTCTATCATTATGGACGTCGGGATAGATAATAAGAGTTTTAGTTCCGCGTGAAAAATCTTCCTCGTTGGAACGGTTAAATATACTCAACCCAGATCCTCATTATATTCAATTAAATTAATATTTTTATCAGGCTGTATCGTTGATACGGCATGTTTATAAACCAATTGGATTATATTATCGCGCTCTAGCAATACTGAAAACAAATCATAAGCCACAATATTGCCCTGTAACATTACGCCATTGACCAAAAATATAGTCACATTTTCTTCGACATCGCGCACCGCATAGAGGAATATATCTTGTAAATTGCCAGCTTTCGGTTTTTGATTTTCCATCAATTTATAAAATTGCTCGGACTCTATCACCGCTGAAGGCAAAATAGTTGAGATAGAATGTTTATAGACCAATTGGGTTTGGCCATCACGGCGCAGCAAAATAGAGAAATTATCAAACCATGTGATAATCCCCTGTAATTTAACGCCTTTCATCAAGAAAATAGTGATAGGAGTTTTTGATTTTCTTACCGAATTGAGGAACATATCCTGCAATCCATTATTTTTATCGCTCATGATTATTTCCATTATTATTGAGTGATCATTAATTGTAATAAATAGATTGAGACGCCTTGAGTCAATGATTTCTATTATATTGATAAAAATAGAATATTATTTATCGACCTTTTTCTTATCCTTATCATAGAGGCCCAATAATTTGAGCTTCCTATGCAAAGCAGAACGTTCCATTCCAATAAAGCCAGCGGTACGGGAGATATTCCCAGAAAATCTATTAATTTGAACTTTCAGATATTCGCGCTCAAAAGTCTCTCGCGCCTCGCGCAATGGCATACCCATTAGGCTGGATATATTATTATTGGGCCCCTCTACACCGCCGATAATTTCAGTGGGTAAATTAGACAAATCAATAGTCGTTAAATTTTTCGTAGGCGCAAAAATAACAATCCTCTCGATTATATTTTTAAGCTGCCTCACATTGCCTGGCCAATCAAATGCTTGCATTGCGGCCATAGCTTCATTGCTAATTTTGGGCGGCTGCATGTCATGTTGATTGGCATAACGAATAAGGAAAAAATCCGCCAGATCATTAATATCCTCGCGTCTTTCGCTGAGCTCAGGCAATTCAATTGGCACAACATTGAGCCTATAATATAAATCTTCACGAAAACGTTTTGCTTCTATTTCTTCGTTCAAATTTTTAGCCGATGTTGAAATAACCCGCACATCAACCCGAATAGGCCGCTCGCCGCCTACGCGGACAAATGTTTGATCGGTCAAAACCCGTAATATCTTAGCCTGCGTAGGCAGCGGCATATCAGCTATTTCATCCAAAAACAGCGTGCCGCCATGCGCTAGCTCCATCAATCCAACTTGTTTTAATTTGCCATCGACTTCGGTTCCGAATAATTGTTCTTCAAATTTATCAGGATCTAGCCGCGCAGAATTAACCGATATAAATTTAGAATTTACGCGCGGGCTCCAATTATGCACCATCCTTGCAGCAACTTCTTTGCCGACACCTGCAGGCCCCAATATCATTATTCTACTGCCAGAGGCCGCTACTTTTTTGAGCTTTGCGCGCACGGTCCTTATGATATTCGAACTGCCAGTAAGTTCATTATTAATACCAAATTTTTCTTTATACGCTAAATTCTCTAACCTTAACCGTTCAGTTTCGGTAGCACGCTCGACCAAGTGAATAAGTTTTTCTGTCATAAAAGGTTTTTCGATAAAATCGACAGCCCCTTCATTTATAGCAGCAACGGCGGTATCCAAATTACCATGACCCGAAAATATAATGACGGGCAATTCGGGATCACGCTTTTTAATCTCGCGCAGCATCTCAATGCCATCCATAGGAGAGCCGCGAAGCCAGACATCGAGCAACACCAAAGCAGGCCTGCGTTCATCAATTGCGGCTAAAGCAGCAATGCTTCCACCTGCTGTGCGGGTCTCATAGCCTTCATCTTCTAAAACACCTGACACCAAATTTCGAATATCTTGTTCGTCGTCGACAATCAAAACTTCCATCATATATTCTCCGGATTATCATCTATCATTTCGATGTTGTTACGATTTTTCTCTAACTTTTTAGTGTCAAAGCGAATCTTAACGCTGACCCCTCCCCCTTTTACTTCATCAAAATATATTCGCCCAAAATGCTCTTCTACAATCTTTTTCACTATGGCTAAACCGAGGCCTGATCCAGAGGATCGGGTTGTAACATAAGGTTCAACTATACGGCTTTTTTCTGCGGGCAAACCAATACCATTGTCGGTAACCTCAATAGTAAGAATGTCATTTTCATCTGAAATAGAGACTTGAATAGCACCTTTATGGTCATTCTCTTTTAAGATACGCTCTTCAATAGCTTCGGTTGCATTTTTGACGACATTTGTAATGGCTTGCCCCATTTGCCGCCTATCGCAAAGCATATTCATAACATCATTTTGCGCATCTACATTAAAGGCAATATTTGTCATCGAAACTTCGTGTAAAAATACACTATGCCTTACAATGTCTGATATATTTTCTTCTCTAAAAATAGGCTTTGGCATGCGCGCAAAAGAGGAAAATTCATCAGCAATGTTCCGCAAATCATGCACTTGCCTTATGATAGTATTGGTCAATTGGTCAAATACATCATTGCCTTCTTCTATCCGACTTGAAAAACGTCTTTTTAGGCGCTCTGCTGCCAATTGTATGGGGGTTAGCGGGTTTTTAATCTCATGCGCAATACGCCGTGCAACATCTGACCAAGCCGCCCGTTTTTGATCTGCTAATTGTTCGCTAATATCCTCAAATGTAATGACCGAGCCATTTTCATCACGGCTAATATTTACGGCCAATGTTTGCGGCTCTGGTCCATCGCCAATTTGAATGATGGCTTCTTTTTCTTTTTTGGTAATTAATTTGGCAAAGTCTTTGGATATTTCTTTTATATCAACGCCAATCAATGTCTTGCCATCGCTGGCCAATTGATAGGATGCATTGCTGTTTGCCAAAATGATTTTATCCTCATTATCTAAGCTGATTATTCCCGCAGAGACAGATTCTAGCACGGTTTCCATAAAGGCTCTGCGATTATCCAATTGTTGATTGACCGTGAGCAAATTTTTATTTTGCGCCTCTAATTGCTGTGTCATAACATTGAATGAATTGCTCAAAATACCGACTTCATCAGGCCTTAAATGACTCTCTGGGACGCGGGCAGACAAATCACCGTCAGCCACTTTTTGTGCAGCGAACACCAATTGATTAACGGGACTGACCAACCTGTCTGCAACTATGAGAGCAATCCATATTGCGATACAAATAATCAGCAAAGAAACGACATATAAAGCTACGTTAAATTGCAGTTGCAAATTTTGCGATCGTGATATCATTTCATCATAATCATTTAATAATTTTTGCGCAGGACCGCCCAAAACAAAGGATGGCACACTATCTAGCCGGGCCGTGTAAAGATATAATCTGGGATTATCAAACAATATAGTAGCAGCTTCTATACGATCTGATTTGGCTTCTACGACCAATCCTTCGTCCGCATTCAGCTTTTCGAGCATTGTTTCCGTAATCCAAATATTACGGTCCTGATCATCAGATGCTACAACGGCTTCGGTGCGCTGTATTCCTTTATCATCAATCGTTACAATGGCAGATTCGCTCAATTTACGATTCAAAACTTGCGTCAAATATGCGTCCAAAAACTGTGGATTATCAGCGCTCGTTTGATTCAATGAAAATCTAATGTCGCTGGCCATTGTCTTGGTTTCTTCACCAACATCGCTCAATTTCTCTTGATAATATCCAACAGCAAGCGTTTCTGCATTTTCTAATATATCGCGAGCAGGGCCAGAAAACCAAAATTGCACTCCATTTTGAAACAATAATGATGCGAAAATAACCAATAAAAATACCGGTACTGTGGTAATAAGAGAGAATATACCAACCAAGCGGACATGCATCTTGCTCTGGCTATTGGATCCCTGTATTTCGACACGCTTTATGGCTATGCGTCTTCCCCATAATGCGATTAAAATACTAGCAGGGATTAAATTTAGCACCAATAATGTAGCTGCCAATGGCGGTGAAAGCGGTTCAGCCGTTTCATTTTGCGTAATGTAAATTGAAAATGTAGCCCATGCAAATACAACAAATGCAATTAGGCTGATAATCTCAAGCCATTTTATAGATTTATCGCTGGAAATAGTTTGCAGAAATTGCGCCCAGAAATTGGGCTTGTCTATGCCATCTTGCAATGGTTCAATAGTCTGCGTTGCCATATTATCACTATTACAGCGAAAAAGTGGCAGATAAAGCACAAAATGACATATTTACCAATATTTTGCTGTTATTTTAATCTGTTGATTAATTTTTACCGTGAGATTGAATATCTTGGAGCTTTTTCCTGAGCGTATTGCGATTAATTCCAAGGATTGCAGAAGCTTTTAATTGATTATTTTTACTTTTTAACATGACATATTTGAGCAATGGTTTCTCAAACTTCGTCAGAAGTTCGCTGTAAATATCGCCATGCGCAGATAATTGCTTCCAATTCTCCGTCATATAATTTTCTATTGCTTCCTCAATAGTGAAACTCTGTATGTTCGGGATAACAGTCGCTGAATTTTCGGCCAAAGCGCTAACAGCTTCATCGGAAATAATATCCGTTCTACATGTTACAACCAATCGCATTATAAAATTCTTTAATTCGCGCACATTACCGCGCCAAGGGAGTGTCTCCATTATCTTGAGCGCTTTATCATCAATATTTTTTAGGGGCAGTCCCTCATTTGGAGCTTGGGCTAAGAAATGCTTCACCAATCTTGGTATGTCGTCTCTGCGGTCCCGCAATGGAGGAAGCGAAATAGGTACAACATTTAATCGATAATAAAGATCTTCTCTAAATTTATTAGCCTCTATTAATTCCTCTAAATTTTGATTGGTAGCCGCCACGATACGCACATCTAATTTGATATTGGCTTTACCGCCTACCCTGTTAATTGCGCCGGTTTGCAAGGCCCTTAACAATCTTGTCTGAGCATGCATTGGCATATCGCCAATTTCATCCAAAAATAATGTTCCGCCTTGGGCTTGTT
Source organism: uncultured Sphingorhabdus sp. (assembly GCA_947492905.1). Taxonomy (GTDB): domain Bacteria; phylum Pseudomonadota; class Alphaproteobacteria; order Sphingomonadales; family Sphingomonadaceae; genus Sphingorhabdus_B. The sequence continues at coordinate 1,874,822 of CANLOL010000001.1, forward strand.
CAAATTTACCAATGGATTGCGCAACAGCTCCTGTAAAAGCGCCTTTTTCGTGACCAAATAATTCTGATTCAATCAATTCAGATGGAATAGCAGCCATATTGACAGCTATAAATGGCCCAGTTTTGCGATGCCCCAAATTATGAATAGCTTCAGCGACTAATTCTTTGCCGCTACCAGATTCGCCCAGAACCATGACAGATAAGTCATTATTTAATAGGCGTACCACCATACGAAATACATCTTGCATCGCTGGACTGCGTCCAATGATGGGCATATTTTTTTCATCGAAGCTTTCATCAAATTGACTATCAACACTCTCTTTTTTGCAGCATTGTTTAACGGCGTTCACTAGCTCATCTAAATCAAATGGCTTTGGGAAATATTCAAAAGCATCAACTTCGCTAGCCCTGACTGCTGTATCAAGCGAGTTTTGCGCAGATATGATTATGAATGGCATATTGGGATATTGTTTTTTAATATCTGCTAGCGCCGAGATACCATCGCTATCTTTTAATATAACATCGGTTATCATCGCATTATAGGTATTTGTATTTAAGAACATATTGCGCGTTTCGCCATTATCGCAACTGTCCACTTGATAGCCAAAAGATTCCAAAGTCGCCGTAACAACGGTGCAAATGGAATCATCATCCTCAACCAATAATATTTTCTGCGGCATTTATTTCTCTATTCCATGAGACATTGGCAATAATATCCTAAATATAGTTTGGCCATTTTGTTCGTCGCGTTCGTGCAAAATTCGGCTGTTTAATTGGCGAATAAATTTACGCACAATGGCCAAGCCTAAGCCCTGCCCTTCGCGTTTGGTGGTAACAAATGGCGTGAATAATTCATTTTGAATATGATCGGGAACACCGGGACCATTATCCTTTATCACCACTTCAATAGGCAGCTTAACAGTGTTTGTATTTTGATCATTAGATCGGCGTAAAGAACCACTCATAACATAATGAGTTTTAATTAGAATCTCTGGATTCTCGACATCACGGCACGCATCAATTCCGTTTTGAATCAGGTTGATTAATATTTGCAAGACTGCGTCATAGTCGACATAAATATTAGGTAATGAAGGATCATATTGCGTGATGATATCGGGAAATTTCGGATTAGCAATTCTTATAGATTGCAGCGCTTGATCCAAAATTATATGAATATTTTCTTCTCTAAATTGCACCGGATTATGATTGCCCAAATTCTGCATTTGATCCAGCAATCGCGCTATCCGATCAACCTCAGTGACTATTAAATTGGTCATAGCCAATTCTGTTGCATCGGCCTTTTTTGCTAAAAATTGCGCCGCCCCCTTAATGCCAGCAAGAGGGTTTTTAATCTCATGCGATAATATAGCGGGTGCCCCCATAGCCATTTGATCGCCAGCTTCGCTATGATCGCCAATATAATCTCGCTTCTCACGGCGCTTCACTATCATGATGATGCGCATATCTTGATGGCTTTGCAGAGCATTTATCCAAACATCGACCAAAGCGCTGCCCGATGGTGTTATGATTTCCATATTCTGTGCAGATAAATCATTATCCATAGTGACAAGGGCATCATTTATGCGCTTATCGTTAAATTTGATAATCTGCTCAACGGATCTATTTTCTATTCTATTTTTGCTGCGTTCAAAAAAATCTTCACAGCTATCATTGGCTTTAACAATGATATTTTCTTTATTCACCAATAGGATTGGAATGGGAAGAGCAGAGAGAATAGCATTATCCTGCGCATTCAAATCATCTATAACGGACATAGCTGGGTTCATGCGGCCGCTAATTTAGGATCAAGCAAGCCAGTGTAAAAACGCTCTAATTCGCCTAACACTTGTGATGGGTCATTCAATTTATTGACCATATTGCGAAATTCGGCTGAGCCTTTTAAACCTTTTGTATACCAACCAATATGTTTACGAGCGACCCCTACACCAACCTTATCCGTGTATAGCTCCATCATCGCTTTATAATGTTCCACAATCACATCATATTGCTCGGCCAAGTCGGGTTCATCAATAATGCGGCCATCGGTGAAATATTGCATCACCTGCCCCAACAGCCAAGGTTTGCCATAGGCCCCGCGTCCTATCATGATACCATCGGCACCGCTTTGGTCTAAAGCATTTATGCTATCTTCAATAGAGCAAATATCACCATTTGCGATTAAAGGAATATTGATCGCATCCTTCACTTTGCGAATGAAACGCCAATCCGCACTGCCGCGATACATTTGATTGCGTGTACGGCCATGCACAGTGATGAGCTTAGCCCCCAAATCTTCGGCAATATGCGCAAGTTCAGGCGCATTCAGGCTATCATGGCACCAGCCCATCCGCATTTTCACGGTCACAGGAATATCTACGGCCTCAACAACGGCTTTGATTAGACTCGCCGCCAATGGTAAATCGCGCATCAAAGCAGAACCTGCATCGCCATTGACGATTTTTTTGACAGGGCATCCCATATTAATATCAATGATAGCAGCACCGCGATCCGCATTTAATTTTGCGGCCTCGGCCATGGCGGTAGGCTCGCACCCTGCTAATTGCATAGACACGGGCTCTTCCAATGGATGCCATGCTGCTTTTTGTAGAGATTGCCGAGTTTCCCTAATCATTGCTTGGCTAGCAATCATCTCGGTAACATTCAAACCACTGCCATAGCGGCGCACCAACGTTCTAAAAGGCATATCCGTAACGCCCGTCATAGGGGCCAAGACCACGGGGCATGGTATTTCAATCGTATCAATTTTTATCGGTTTAAGACGCATTTCGGTCATGAAAAGGCCAATCCTTATGCAATTTATCGGATAATATTTTCTCTATTGTGGCATTTGCCTAATATTTAGGCACTCCATAGCTATTAACAGCTTGGCGAGCAAGCCCTACATGTTTATGGGCTTAATTATGAGTGCAAAATCGCAAAATGGTAGAGATAGAGGCTTAAAAAATATAGCCTTGATAGTAGCCGCAGGCAGCGGATCACGTTCGAAGCAAAAAACTCCTAAACAATATTCTAAAGTGCGCGGCAAAGCTATGATTGCGCATAGCGCTTTATCTTTTGCACAGCATAGTGAAATTGATGCTCTATATATAGTCATTGGCGAAGGCCAAGAAGAGCTCGCAAAAACAGCATTGTCCGACATAAATATTAGCGGTTTCATAATTGGCGGAAACACACGCCAAGAGAGCGTGCGCAATGGTTTGGATTATCTGTCAGACATGCCAATCGACAATATTTTCATTCATGATGCAGCACGGCCATTTTTGCCGCATAAAGTCATAGATGATTTGCTTATCGCCCTAGATAGACATGATGGCGCATTCCCCACGCTGCCAATAGCAGATAGCATAGCCTATGTGAACGATGGCACGATGGCGGCATCAGCCAATCGCGATGCGATGGCACGGGTGCAAACACCGCAAGCTTTCAATTTTCAGCATATTTATGCGGCGCATAAGAATATCAAGGGCAATGATTTTAGTGATGATGCTCAAATCATGCATGCAGCGGGCCATAATATTGCTATCGTTAATGGTGATGCATCGCTGCACAAATATACATTTGCAGAGGATTTTATGAACGAGACCCCTAAATTTCGTGTTGGCAGCGGCTATGATGTGCATCGCTTTGGTGCAGGCTATGATCTATGGCTAGGCGGCATCAAAATTGACCATAACATGGGATTGGTAGGCCATAGCGATGCTGACATTGTTCTGCATGCGCTTACCGATGCTCTATTGGGGGCTTTGGCTATGGGTGATATTGGCGATCATTTTCCGCCTTCTGATCCGCAATGGAAAGGCGCATCGTCCGATATATTTATGAAATATGCTTGTAAATTAGCGCATGATAAAGGCTATGCAATTTCAAATGCCGATATTACGATTATCTGTGAAGCGCCCAAAATTGGCCCTCATAGAGAAGATATTAGAAAAAATATCGCCAAAATATTGGAAATATCCGTTGAACAAATATCTCTAAAAGCAACCACAACCGAAAAATTAGGGTTCACAGGCCGCGGAGAAGGCATGGCCGTTCAAGCGCAAATTTTAATCGAGAAATACGCATGAGTATTTTACCCGATGCAATGACACAAGCCGCGCAATTGGTGGTTTCAGAGAATATTGAGGCAATGCGCAAAATTGCCACAGCAGAAAGCTGCACAGGCGGCCTTATATCTGCTGCAATTACCGAAATATCAGGCAGCAGCGCAATATTGGATCGTAGTTTCATTACCTATAGCAATGAAGCCAAACAGGAAATGTTGGGCGTCTCAAAAACTATCATTGACGAAAATGGCGCGGTATCCCTGCCCGTGGTCAGGGCTATGGCGATAGGCGCTGTTGCCCGCAGCAATGCTGATATAGCTATTTCCATTAGTGGTATCGCAGGCCCCAATAGCGATGATAGCAAGAAACCTGTTGGCATGGTGGCCTTTGCTTTGGCGGATGAAAATGGGGTGTTAAAAGAGTCTATTGAATATTTCGGCGAAGAATTAAGCCGTTCTGATGTACGGTTAAAAGCAGCTTTATTCGCTCTAAATTGGTTGCGACCTTAGCAGCTTCATCACCCATAAAGGTAATGCGCGCGCTGTTCAAAGGCGCCCGTCATCTTGGTCAAAGCTGCTTCGAAAAATTGCCCTGCTAATTTCTCAAATATCTTGCTCTTAAACGCAAAATCAACCTTGAAATCAACATCGCATCCGCCATCTTCCCTGCCAATAAATTGCCAATCATTGCGTAAATATTTCAGCGGGCCATCAATATAATCGACATGGATGGATTGATTAATATTTTTCACTACGCGCGATGTAAAACTCTCTCGCAGCGATTTGAAACCAACAATCATATCGGCAAGAGCTTCTGTTTCGCTATCTTTTTTTACACGAAGAGCAATAACCCACGGCAAAAATTCAGGATATTTTTTGATATCAGCCACCAGTGCATACATTTGACTATCACTATAGGGCAAATGCCTGATTTCATGATGCTGAGGCATTATTATCCCGCACTAGCCTTGGCTAATTTCGCATTTCGAGCATCGCGTAATTTGGCAAAATCATCACCCGCATGATAGCTAGAGCGCGTTAGCGGGCTTGATGCAACCAATTCAAACCCTTTTGCACGGCCAATGGCGGCATAGGCATCAAAAGCGGCCGGTGTTACAAATTCCTCAACCTTGGCATGTTTAGGAGTGGGCTGTAGATATTGTCCTAATGTTAGGAAATCTATATTGGCACTGCGCATATCATCCATCACTTGATGCACTTCTAAACGCGTTTCACCAAGGCCCATCATCATACCAGATTTGGTGAATATCGATGGATCAAGCCTTTTTACAGATTCGAGCAAACGTATAGACGCATAATAGCGCGCACCGGGACGAATAGTTGGGTAAAGACGCGGTATCGTCTCTAAATTATGATTATATACATCAGGACGAGCCGTAACAATGGCCTCTACTGCGGCTTCTGATTTGTTGCGAAAATCAGGCGTTAATATCTCAATCGTTGTATTGGGTGTGGTACGGCGCAGAGCCTCTATCACTTTGACAAATTGGCTTGCTCCGCCATCGGGCAAATCATCACGGTCCACAGAAGTCACAACAATATGCTCTAACCCCATAGCCGCCGCTGCATCAGCAGTATGTTGCGGTTCTTTTGGATCTACAATACGCGGCATACCCGTTTTAACATTACAAAATGCACAAGCCCGCGTGCAAACATCACCCAAAATCATCACTGTTGCATGTTTTTTGGTCCAGCATTCTCCAATATTAGGGCATGCAGCTTCTTCGCAAACCGTATTGAGGTTAAGCTCTCGCATCAATTTTTTGGTTTCTGCAAAGCCTTTGCTCGTAGGGGCTTTGACACGAATCCAATCTGGTTTCCTCTGACGCACAGGCCTATCTTCGATGTTCATATCATCTTGAGCTGATATATTGGTATCGGGGATATTTTTAATTGTTTCCATATCACTCCAGATAGCGCTAAGATATCCATGTTGCTAGTATTATTTAGCATAGTTTTATGTCCAATTGTAAGAATCATATCCTATGATTTAACCTAAGCTTATGGTTGCCAGTCTTTAGAGATTTTATTTATGGAATTTGACCCCGAAAATCTGACGCTAACCGAAGTGCTGCGAGATTCTTTTCAACATTTGGACGATGCTGTTCACAATAGAAAATCTCCTATGCGATGTCCGATAGTCGCTACTATTGGCGATAATGGACCTAATCAGCGTATCATGGTGCTGCGTGAATTTGATCAAGATAATAGAGTTTTGCGATTTCATACGGACTTTAGGTCTCCTAAAGTCGCTGAATTGGAACAAAATGATAAAATCTCTATATTGGCCTATGATCCTGAAAAACGCGTTCAGTTAAAAATATATGGTACAGCAAAAATATATAATGAAGGTGATTTAGCAACAGAAGCTTGGATACAAACAGACACTATGGGCCGCAGATGCTATTTATGCGAACCAGGCTCAGGCGCAAAATCATCTGCGCCCGATTCCGGCCTATCTAAGGACATACAGAGCCGCAGACCTACAATAGAAGAAACAGAAGCTGGCCGCAAAAATTTCGCCATATTATTAGCGAATTTCCATCAAATTGATTGGATGTATCTAAACAGCCAAGGCAATCGCGGAGCAAGCTTTCATCTGCGGGGCAATGACTGGTCAGGCCATTGGATTATCCCCTGAATATAGCGATATTATAATTTCAAATTATTCGTAGCTATTGCCGCCAATATGGCTCCTAATTTACTATTCACTTGGAATTTTTTATAAATTCTGCGTGTATATGTTTCCACGGTTGGCGGTTTTAATCCTGATATTATGGCAATGTCATATTTGCTTTTTCCTAAGCTTAGCCAATGCAATACTTCAATTTCGCGCGCGGATAATTTAACTTTCGCTATGCGGTCCTGATAATATGTCACTAACATATTATGCGAAATCAAAGCCAATTTTCGCAATTCTAATAAGAGTAATTCATCCAAATCATTTACTGGTTTTTCAAACCCAAAACACATGCAACCCTCTATTTTATAAGGACCATAAACAGGGATTATATATTCATCTACAATCCCGAGGTCAGCTACTTTAGTGACCAATCTTTCCAGCAATTTTCTTGGATCTGGATGCCCTATATTTAGGAGTGGTTTTTCCTCAGTCTTTTTCAATAAAGCCAGATAATTATTCGGTACACCATTTGATATAACACCATCATGAGCCCTTTTCACTAAATCTATAAATTCAGTATTATTCATTTTTTTACTAAGCGCTCTTTTGTCGGTAAAATAACTTCTATGAACTCCTTTATTTTCTAAAACAAAAGTAGGCGCCACATGATAACTAAAAGAGATTGAGCCATATGCTCTTGAAAAATATAATATTCTTTTGATTATCCCTATTGGTTTATTTGGCATAGGCCCATTTATTAATTTACCCAATTCTTCATTTATCTTCTTATCTAACATCCAGCCCCCCTGGTAATTAGTTAAAATTTTTACGTAGATTTTATTGACACCGATGTCATATAGCTATCTATATTAAAAACATATATAAAAAAAGTAATGCAGCTGCATGACAAGACAAATAGAAATTCTTGGGGAAGAATGTATAACATCAAATAATGGGGGTATATTATGAACAATTTGTTACTAAAAGATACATATGATCAAGATGATATTGATGTAACCTATACTAATGAATATGATAAAACTGCTCAAATAAAAGAGTTTAAAAGTAAATATAACGATTTTCGAAACATTCGCAAAAAATTATTACCCTTTTTGGATTGTGGTAATAATATTTGGACAGTTGTGTATCAAATATACGAATCAGAACTTAATGGTGACACATTATATGTCAGCAACATTGGTGACTTAACGGGAATGCCGCAAACAACGGTCATTCGTTATCTCAATAAATTATCAGATAATGATTTGGTTTGGCGCATACGCCACTGCAATGACAAACGTATGATAAAAGTGCGCCTTTCACCTATGTTCAAAAACCAATTAGATGAATTATTCTCTCAAACTACAATGACTTGATCATTATAATTAAGTAATAATATTACCCCAGCCCTAATCTATAATAGCTGAAAAAATCAGCACAGATTAATTAGCGCGTTAATTTTTTATAGGCCACCCGTGTTGGACGATCGGCGGCATCACCCAATCTTCTGCGTTTATCTTCTTCATAGGCTTCAAAATTACCTTCGAACCATTCCACATGGCTATCGCCTTCAAATGCCAAGATGTGCGTTGCAAGCCTATCCAAGAAGAAGCGATCGTGCGAGATAACCACAGCGCAGCCAGCAAAGCTCTCAAGTGCCTCTTCTAAAGCCGCTAATGTTTCCACATCCAAATCGTTGGTCGGTTCATCGAGCAGCAACACATTACCGCCTTCTTTAAGCATTTTGGCCATATGAACACGGTTTCTTTCACCGCCCGACAATGTTCCCACAATCTTTTGTTGATCGCCGCCTTTGAAATTAAAGGCCCCTACATAAGCGCGCGTTGACATCTCATGCTTGCCTAGAGTCATATAATCATGGCCATCGGAAATCTCTTCCCATACATTTTTCTTAGCATCCAAATCATCGCGGCTCTGATCAACAAAACCCAATTTAACGGTTTCACCCACCTCAATGCTGCCGCTGTCTGGTGTTTCTTGGCCAATAATCATCTTAAACAAAGTGGTTTTACCCGCGCCATTGGCGCCAATAACACCGACAATACCGCCCGGAGGCAGCAAAAAGTCCAAATCTTCGAACAATAATTTATCACCGAAAGCCTTGGTAAGTCCTTTGGCTTCGATAACTTTACCGCCAAGACGTTCTGGCGTTTGAATAACGATTTGCGCTTTACCCGGTGCGCGATTTTCCTGCGCTTCTACCAATTGATCGAAAGATTTAATACGCGCTTTGGATTTGGTTTGCCGCGCTTTGGGTGATTGCCGTATCCACGCCAATTCATCAGCTATGGCTTTTTGTTTGCCAGCATCTTCGCGGGCCTCTTGTTCTAGGCGCTTCACTTTCTTTTCAAGATAAAGCGAATAATTACCCTCATAAACGAAATAGCGTCCCCGATCGAGTTCCAAAATCCAGCTCACCACATTATCCAAGAAGTAACGATCGTGGGTCACAAGAATCACATTACCCGGATAATCGGTAAGATGTTTTTCTAACCAAGAAACAGATTCGGCATCCAAATGGTTGGTTGGCTCATCGAGCAGCAAGATATTGGGTTTTTCAAGCAATAAGCGCGTTAAGGCAACACGGCGCTTTTCACCACCCGATAGATTGGTTACCGATGAATCGCCCGGAGGACAGCGCAAAGCTTCCATGGCTATTTCCAATTGATTGTCGAGCGTCCAACCATCAACGGCATCAATCTTTTCTTGAAGCTCGCCCATTTCACCCATTAATGCATCAAAATCTGCATCTTCTGGAGGATCGCCCATAATATTTGATATTTCATTGAACCGTTCGACCAAATCCGCCACTTCACGAACGCCGTCCATCACATTTTCTTTAACGGTTTTATTGCCATCAAGCTCTGGTTCTTGCGCCAGATAACCAACGGTAATCCCCTCGCCTGCCCAAGCTTCCCCTGTAAATTCAGTGTCCAAACCAGCCATGATCTTCATCAATGTTGATTTACCCGTACCATTAGGGCCAACGATACCAATTTTAGCATCGGGATAGAATTGCAGATGAATATCCTTTAGCACCGGTTTATTGGCCCCTGGGAAGGTTTTGGTCATATTCTTCATAACAAAGCTATATTGAGCCGCCATGGTTTTACTCTTTCTTATTTAAGCACATAATATTGGGAATATACCCACTATTTAGGTCTATAATTGTTTGAATTTAACTATTGATGCTCCCTAACCAATCACTTGCGTCATCGCAAGGCCAAACAGTGTCAGAATCTTAGCGCTGGAAAACAGTTTCAAGCGTTGCAATGTTGGTAAAAGCCGTTATCAAATATGCGCTATGAAAAAATTATTAAAAAACGCTCGCTCCCACCTGTTAAAATCAACAGCTTTCATTGCCGCTTTAGCTGTGATTAGCACTGCATCTCATGCCCAAGATGCCCTGCTCGAAGCTGCTTCAAATGACACGCTGGCCTATGACATAACAGAAGATTTAACCACCGAAGTTGGCCCACGCCAAGCAGGAACAGAAGCAGAAGCACGCGGCAGAGACTGGGCTTTGAAACGCTTAAAGGCAGAGGGATTTGATAATGTTACATTAGAAGAATTTCAAATGCCAACCTGGGTGCGCGGCCATGAAAGCGCGAGCATTATATCGCCTTTTCCTCAAAACCTTACATTAACCGCGCTGGGTAATAGCGCATCAACTGGAGAAGCTGGATTAGAAGGCGAAATCGTATATTTCCATACATTAGACGATTTGCGCGCTGCCCAAGATGGTAGCTTAAAAGGCAAAATCGCTTTTGTGAATCATAATATGAAAGCAACCCAAGATGGCTCTAGCTATGGAGCATTTGGACCCGCAAGATTTGTTGGCCCAAGCATAGCCTCTCAAAAAGGGGCAGCTGCTATTGTCATTCGCTCCGCTGGAACAGATTATCATCGCAATCCGCATACTGGAAACACCAATTTTGGTGACGGCATCAACCCTATTCCCGCAGCCGCTTTGTCTATTCCTGATGCAGAGAATCTACAGCGTATCATTAAGCGCGGAAAACCCGTCCGCATGAAATTGAAACTCACGCCCAAAAATATTGGTATGCAAACCTCTGGTAATGTTTATGCCGATGTGGTGGGAAGCAATCCTGATCTGGGTATGATTATCATCGCCTGTCATTTGGACAGTTGGGATTTGGGTACAGGCGCTATTGATGATGCTGTTGGTTGCGGTATCATTACCGCTGCGGCAAAACATCTCAAAAAAACGGGCAAGTTAAAACGTACCATTCGCCTATTCTGGGCTGGTGCAGAAGAAGTCGGCATCTGGGGCGGCCGTGATTATGCAATCAAACATGCGGCTACCAACCATGCGCTTGCTATGGAATCCGATTTTGGTGCAGGCGCGGTTTGGCGGGTTGATTTTGCCCTGCCCGCTAGTGCGAAACCTCTGCAAGATAGAATAGCGAAAGCATTACATCCTCTAGGGATTGTTGCATCATCATTACCTGCTGGCGGCGGAGCCGATGTCGGGCCGATAATTCGTGCACAAAATCTTGGTATCATTGATTTACAGCAAGATGGCCTCAAATATTTTGACCTGCATCACACGCCCGATGATACGCTTGATAAGATTGATAAGGCCGAGGTGCAGCAAAATGTTGCTGCTTGGGCGCTGACATTGCGCGAGCTGGCCAATTATGAGGGTAAATTGGATAATAAATGATGCAAGGTAAGGTTTCTTCTTCTCTTTTGATAGGCTTTATATTGGCTCTGTCCGCTTGCAGTAGCGGCGAGGAAATACCGCAAAAAAGCGATAAAGAAGAGCTAGAAGAAATCATCAACACTAATATTGAATCCGTTGAAAAAGAAGCGAAATCCATCAAGGAAGCCGCTGCGGAAGCGGTAAAAATTATCGAAGAAGATGCACAAAGCGAAATTGATAATATTGAGGAAGATATTAGCGAACCAACTCCCGATAATTCGTCAAATGAAGAGAGTGAATAAGAGAATTTATCCCAATTACTCTGGGACCTCAAAAACTCTAAGAACCACTATAATCAAATAAATCCGATGATTTAATAAAGTCAAGTTAGAGAGGCTTCAAACGCTCATGAGATTCTGTGGCACATCCTGCATGATTATTTATCGAGGCCATTACTTGGCAAGTTGCCACATTGCCACCATCACAACTCACGATAATACGTTTTAACTCAGATTCTAGAGCTTGAAGATTGTTAAGTCGTTTCTGAACCTCTACCAACTGTTTTTGCGCTAATGAATCCACCCCTGAACAATCTTGATCGGGTTCGTCCTGTAATGCGAGCAAATCCCTTACAGAATCCATAGAAAACCCAAGTTCTCGAGCATGTCGAATAAACGACAAACGCTCTACATCTACGTTGTTATAAAGCCTCTGCCCGCTCGCGCTTCTATCAGGTGTACACATCAAACCAACGTTTTCATAGTATCGAATGGTCGTCACCTTGACTTTTGCAGCGCTAGAAAGAATTCCAATTGTCATAAGTTTTTTCAAAATTAATTTTCCTGCTTGCTTCTATAGTGACTGTAGACTGTATCCTAATATACGACTCACAAACAAGAGGGAAAAATCTGTGACCGATTATCCAAATTCATTATCAAACCCATCAACAAAAAAACTCTACTTCCCACCTTTGTTGCAATTCTTTGTATATTTTATAGTGGGCTATATTCTAACAAGGGTTTTCCTGGCTTTGAGTTTCAATGAAAAAGCATTATTATGGTTATCAGTTCCTATGATTGGTATCGGCATACTTCTCCTAATATTAGCTGTCAGAATATTTGTAAAAGCCGACACAACAATTAATCCCATTAAAGCGTCAAAAGCTAGCTCTCTAGTGACATGGGGATTGTATCGATTTACTAGAAATCCAATGTATTTAGGATTACTTCTCACTATGATTGGAGGATCTTTAACACTACAAAATTTAGCAGCATTTTGCGGGCCAGTTTTATTTTTCATTTCAATGACTATATTGCAAATTAAACCAGAAGAGCATGCATTAAAAAGCAAGTTTGGCAAAACTTATATAGATTACTGCCAACAAACGCGTCGCTGGCTATAGGAGCTTTATCTAATGATAGATTTTCCAACAATAATCGAATGGTTTCTATTTGTTACGTCTGTATTTTCAATTAATGCTATTTTTCTGTTGTCCTTAATTGCAATTCTGACCCAAAAATTCCAATTCTTTCCACCACCAAAAAAGCAAAGTTGGCAACTACGAACGTTTATGGTGCTATTTCGTATGTTCATTTATCCGTTAGTCGGACTTTCAATTTTTTTCTTCAAGCCCTTGGAAGACGATAATGCCTTATTGCAATACGGAATTGGGCTTATACTTATAATGGTAGGTTTTGGACTAGCTTTCTGGATTACATTTCAAATGGGTTGGCGGAATGCTTTTGGTGAAAAGCATGGCCTCCAAACGCAAGGTTGGTTTCGAATAAGCCGAAATCCAGTTTATGTAGCAACATGGTTCGGGATTATCGGTTGGGGGCTAGTCACTAATTCATACCTTATATGGATTCTTCTTACATTATGGGCAATCATGTATATTTTTGCACCTTTTGTTGAAGAGCCATGGCTTGAGAATGAATATGGCATAGATTACCTTGACTACAAAAAGAATACTAGGCGGTTCATATGATGAACATAATTCATCGAATTATAAGTCGATCTTATCCTGTCATAGCTGGATTAATCTTTCTTGCTCTTGGATTTTTGACATTAGTTTATCCTCATATCTTGAGCTATTATTCAATTTTCATTGATGCTCCAGAATCACGGATAGCTATTCGTGCTATGATTGGTGGTGGAGAAATCGGAATAGCAATTATTCTGCTGATAGGTGATCGTGTTGGTTTATCTTTACAACAAAGAAGTTTTATTGCTGCAGTTATCTTCATTAGCGTAGGGTCAATAAGGTTCTTGGCAAGCAGTTTTGAAGGGTTAGAAATACTTTTCACACAACCACTTCGAGAAGCTTCTATAGAAATCATGTTGGGGATTATAGGGTTTTGGGTAGCAAGTAAGAGACAATAACTTATTTGTTTAATTTTTAACACCTATTTAATCTATAAGTAATCATTAGTTGAACTATCAGAAAATATAAATAAATTAAATTTTATAAAACAGTAAAAAACTGGTATAATAAATTAATGAAAATTAGTTGAGTTAATAAATGGTCGGGGAGACAGGATTCGAACCTGCGACCCCCTGGTCCCAAACCAGGTGCGCTACCAGCCTGCGCCACTCCCCGACAATTTTACTTTGCATCCTTATGCTGGTTAGGATGCGAAGCGGTCACTAGCAGCGGAATAAGATGCTGTCTATGGCCTGTTTGCAATTAAGCAATATTTTATCAAATTTTGGTGGACCCGGAGGGACTCGAACCCCCGACCTAGCCGTTATGAGCGGCCAGCTCTAACCAACTGAGCTACAGGTCCATTATCAAAATCTGATGAAAGCCCGATAGCGGAAAGAGTAGGCAATAAGCAAGACCGATTTTCAATAATTATGCAATATGATTATTTACCATAATATAAAGCAATTATTTCATCCAAAGATGTTGCACTGACCTGTTTGTTGGCCAAGTGCGTAAACATTGTTTCCCACCAGAGATAAAAATTCTGCAAATCTTCCTCTGTCCTCACATAAGGCGTATATCCAGCAGCCAATGAAGGCGAATGAAAAGAGAAATTCAATATCTCTACCCTTTCTTTTAAGGCTCTATTCACCCCATCAATCGCTTTGTTGAGCGGCGTGCCCTCTGGCGTGAGAGCGATACGTTCGATTAAATTTGTTCTCGATAATAATGATCTGGCAAGTTTTGATCCAAATATATCGTTGTAAATCATATCACTGGCATTGCCGCATAAGCCTGTAAATACGCTGGTAACGGGCAATTCAAGCAATTTCCTCTCTGTAATCCAATAGGGATTAATCGGAAATTTGCTATAATCTGGTCCATGTTGAGATGTATATGAAAATCGCGTTCTGACAGAAGTATCAATTTTAACGCCCAATTCATTTAAAATAGAGACTGTGTTGGTGCCAGCCCCATAGCGTCCCGCCCGATATATAGAGGGGTTTATGTCGAACTTTTGCGCAATTAAATCGCAAAGATTAGTCAATTTTGATCGTTCTAAATCAGGAGGCAAATTACAGGAATAGCTATTATAATTGGTCACATCTTCATTAAAGGGTGGATTGACCCATGGATGTAATTGTATGCCAACGTCTGCTGTATCAGAATCGCAATATTGCTTAATAATTTCAACAGCCTGCGGATTATTTACGATAGGATAATCTACCAAATATATTGGTTTAACATTATTTTTATCACATAGTTTTTGAAATCTATCAATCGCGGGAACATGATCTAATCCATGCTGTTCACGGCTGAAGGGTCTATCCCAATCAAATTCTTCTTCGGTATCGACTGTGATTATATATTTAGGCGTAGAAAATTTGACTATATTCTGATTAATTGATGGTTTGCGCAAAAGACCAAATTGTTTGTTTTTGGTCATGTTGGAAACCTCACCTTTCAATCAATCTAAATTATTCTCAGCTTTTTCGATAGGTTTTTCTCTGGAAGCTGGAAGACTTAATATAACTATATCTTTATGAAATAGTAAACTACCCCCTAAATTATTTGCCAAATTGCGCACTAACCTTAGCGAGAATCCTAAGCCTAATAATGGCGCTCGATCATTTTCCTCGCGATGCTCTGGACCACTTTCTAATAATTGTTGCTCGCTCATAGAGCGCAATTCGCTGGGCATAGATATGGTAAATTGGTTCATAGGCCGTTTGCCAGATAGCATTCCCCAACGACCAATTAATATTTCATCACGCTGGCTAGCTGTAATTAATGCAGATAATAAGCGCACCAATAATCTCTCTGCATCGCTATTTTCGATCATTAGAGGCCGTAAAGCATCGGCACCGAGAATCTCTAATTTGATATTCTCATTCTCAAGCAATGGTTTTAACGCATCAGAGACTTTGTGCGATAACCAATCGACATTTGTGAGGCCAAGTGAAGCTTGGAAATTACCGGAGTCTATTTTCGCGGCAATATTCAGATCATCAAACCCTGATAATAATCTATTGCCTTCTTCTAATATTGTTTTGGCTAATGTCCGATATTCAGCCGATGCAGGACCAAATAATTGTTGCTCAATAATCTCTGCAAAACCAATTACGGCCCCCAATGGCGTTCGTAATTCATGAATTAATTGCTGCAAATTATCAGAGGCTTCACCCTCGAATGTAGCATTATAAACATCCGATTGTTCTTGAATAACACCAGCAGATTCAACAATATTGGGCCTTCTTAACAACCCTTTATAGCCTTTGAATCGGCCGCTTATTGTATCGAAAAAAGGCACTGCATTTATACGCCAATCACCGGCAATCATGTCAGCACCGCATAATTTCATTCTTACATTTTCAAAAGCAATACGCTGCTTAAAACTAGAAGCGCCAGCAGCATCTGTGCCGGGTGCATTATCATATGAGGCTTCTGAAATGCTCGTGCCAACAAGAGCGCCGCGAGGGACGCCATCGACCCAATTTATAGTTCCATCGCTATCGGTGGAAAAATAAATTTCTGAAACATAGCGATTATCGGCTTCAAATCCGCCCTCTAATGGAAGCTGAGGCGCATCATAATGCTCTCGTTTGTTACGAAGATTCTCAATCTTTCTAACAATTTCATCAATACGTTGTCGATTGTCGGGAAGCGTTTCATTCGAGTCGATATTGGATAGCTCTTCACTATCCATGCTATTATCGATTTTATCTTCTCTATCACTCGATTTTAAATCAACAGCATCTTTAAAAATATCATCCGAACCAAGAATCAGCGTTTCATCTAATTCCTCTATATCATCATTGATAATCAGAGAATTTTTCTCGGCCAGATTATCATCCAACTGAAGTATTTGATTATCGATAGAAGAATCAACCTCTGAAATATCCCTTGATGGTAATATGAAATCAGCACTGGCCCATCTGGCGAGTGTTTCTTTTGATTGCGGCCCTAAATCATCTCTATTTCGCAAAAATCCGCGCGTTCGAGAGGGTAATAAGGGAATTAGACTTGACCATTGCTCATCATTAAATTGTGCCGCTCTGATGGCATTTAAGGCAACGGATGCTGTATCACCTACCAATAATTGTAGCAAAGGCGGTGATTGCAATCGTCCCATAATAGAATGAAGGGATTGGATTTTATGATTCTCATCGACCAAATCCATAAGCATTCTTAATTTGTGCAACCCATCAATGATTAAGTTAGATTCGATTTCATGTGGATCTTGCGATAACAAATCTATCAGCTGAGACCATTGTGTTTTAGCTCTCGCCTCATTTTCAATTGGTTGCATTAGTGCAGTTTTTAAGCGGTCATCAAATCGCACTATATCTATCCCAGACTCTGAATTACAAAATTTAACCAGTTGTTAGCCTTATAAACCCGATTACAAAAGCCTGACTTTTTCTGCGTCACACAATGGGACAAAAGCAAAGGTTAATAATAATGTTTTACTATTATTAAGTTATAAGATTGACCATTATTATAATAATGATATTACAGAGCTATGCCAAATATCACTTTAGATGAAATCGACTTAAAATTATTATCTCAGCTTCAAGAGACTGGACGGAAAACCAACGTAGAGTTGGCAAAATCAGTAGGCTTGACGGCCCCGCCCTGTTTGAGGCGCATAAGAGCATTAGAAGATAGCGGAATCATTAAATCCTATCACGCTAATGTCGATCAGTCTTCTTTGGGCTATCGCATCACTGTTTTTGCAATGGTTAGTCTAAAAAGCCAAGCAGAAGAAGATCTTAGAGCTTTTGAAGAGCATATAAAATCTATTCCTGATATTCGGGAATGCCATATGCTTAATGGCGAAATTGATTTCATATTGAAAATTGTCGCAAAAGACCTTCAATCTTTTCAGGAATTATTGACTTCTAAGCTGACGTCCGCGCCCAATGTGGTGAGTATAAAAACTTCTCTTACTATTAGAACGGCCAAAGATATGCCTGGCGTTCCTATCCCAGAAGAAGTTTCTGACGATATTTAACATAAATAAAAAAGCCGCCCGTTAAGGCGGCTTAATTTAATCAATTTGATTAACCATTAAATCACTATCAATTCACAGTGGCCGGTGTCGCTGCATTGGCTTGATTTTGTAGATTATTGGCATAAATAGTCCAATATTCACCAATCTTCTTTCTATTCGGTGTAGTCAAAGATGCAAAATTGCTTTTTGCTTCTTCTAAATCACCATTTTTCAGCAATGCAATGCCAAGACGATTGCGGGTACGATCAACATCGGTAACGCCTTTTTCAAGAGCCAATTTATACATGGCTATTGCCCGGCTATATTCACCATAAGATAGCAGTGCATCTGCGGTTGATCTTGCGCTATTACCAGTTGCACTGCTTCGTGCATCTCGCTCAGCAGCAGGAAGGTCCGCTTTATCAGCGGCTATTCTTGAACTAGCCGCTGCTTTAAATTCTCTAAAGGTGACATCGCTAGAAACAATATGACCCTTTGCTTCACCCAATTTTATAACTTCTAATACTTCATTGGGTAATCGGCGTGGATCGGCAGCTTCCAAATATTCGATATATTCGCTCGAGTATAATAATGTACCCGATGCACGCATCAGCCTCAAAACATCAAGTGTTTCTTGTTCACTAAAGTTATAGATAGAACTAAGTTGAGCTAAACCGTCGTGCCATATATTGGTATCCATTGTTTTTGGTAAAACTTTACGGAATGTAGTATCAATCAAACTTCCATTTTTGCTTTGAATGGCAGCAACAACCATATTGCCATATAGTTTTCTTGCTTCGGAGCTTTGCCCTTGAGCTTCAAGGGCATTTGCAGCACGCTCGTACCAATTAATCGCTTCTACTGGTTGCTGATTATTATTATAAACAATACCCAAATATGTTTCTATATTACCTCTGCGGAAACCTAGATCATAAGATTGGCGCAAATTAGAAATGGCTGCTGGATAGTTTTTTACACTATTGTCATATGTGCCTTTCATATAATAGAAAATAGGTCTATTTTCAGCAGATAAGAATGGGCTATCGATCATAAAGTCGATGCCTCTGATTTCCAGAGCTTTATCATTAAGTGCAAGGCCGGTTTTGCGCATAATATCGCCAAAGAAAAATTTATCGCTATCATTAGAAATTGAAGCTTCTGCAATAGCTAAATTCGCTTTTGCACCCGCTGCATCACCTGCTGATAATAATGCTTCAACAGATTGATAATTAGGTACAAAACCATCAGATGCCTGCAATTGAGGGGCGGCGTTCTCTTCTTGCTTTTTGCCCTTCTTGCCTTTCTTTTTCTTCTCTTTTTGTGCAAGCGCTTCCTGTGGCATGGTTACCAAGGCCCCTGCGCTTACTAATGCAACTGCCATTGCGAAATGAGAGAGAATTTTCATATTTAACTCCATTTTATAATTATAGCTTATATATTGTGCTTAATAGCTGCTATTTCAATATTTTCAAATATATATTATGGTGTATGAATTAGAGTTGAATGAAATTCTATATGGCTGAAATATTGCGTTTTTTATAATTATTTCGCTTATCTAGACTATTCAATCTATATAGAGAATATGAATCATAAAGCTATTATAATTGGGGCCACTGGCGGCATTGGAAAGGCGCTTCATACGGCATTAAACTCTGACGATGCCGTTACAGATATTATAAGCGTTGGGCACAGCAATAAAGCTGATTATGCGATTGATTATGAAGATGAACAATCAATAGCGAATATGGCGCAATCGCTTAAAAATATGGATTATAAGCCCACTATAGTGATTATCGCTACTGGGTATTTATCCGATGAAAAAAAGCGCCCTGAAACACAAATATCTCAATTTTCTGCTGAATGGGCGCAGAAAAATTATATCCTCAATATGATCGGCCCTGCCCTTATTGCAAAACATATTTTACCGCTCATGCCGCGCGATAAAGATATATTTTTTGCCGCATTATCGGCTAAAGTAGGCAGTATTTCCGATAATGGACTGGGCGGATGGCATAGTTATCGTGCCAGCAAGGCCGCGCTCAATATGATGATTAAAAACCTCTCTATCGAGTGGAAACGCAAAAATTCTTTATCGCGTATCATCGCACTGCACCCTGGCACTGTAGATACTAATCTTAGCAAACCATTTCAAAAAAATGTACCCAATGGCAAACTATTTACGCCCGAATATGCCGCCGAGCGATTAAAGCATGTCATATTAGATTGTCCGCCCGAAAATAGTGGACAATTATTATCGTGGAATGGTGAAATTATCGCCCCTTAACCTGCCATTTAATTTTAGAAAAATTAACAGGGAAAGCTCTAATTTATCGCATAAAATTGCTTTATAAGAGCTGATATACTCTTGATGAGACTCAAGCTGTGGATAAGCTGTTCAAAATAGCATATTTTACCTAAGTGATGCTAGTATAGTGGCTTATAATAGAGTAGCATTATATGCATTAAAACATAAGTGAGGAACATTGCGTGAGCGAAGATATTGTATCTGTAGATCCATCCGACATTCAGCCAATCGACATTGTCGATGAAATGAAATCCAGCTATTTGGATTATGCTATGTCGGTGATTGTTTCACGCGCCCTACCCGATGTTAGAGATGGTCTAAAACCCGTTCACCGCCGCATTTTATATGCTTCTCAAGAAGGCGGTTTTGTTGCAGGCAAGCCATATCGTAAATCAGCCAAAATCGTTGGTGATGTTATGGGTAATTATCACCCGCATGGCGATAGCGCTATTTATATGGCTCTGGCCCGTATGGTGCAGGATTGGTCAATGCGCGTTCCGCTTATCGATGGCCAAGGCAATTTTGGTTCAATGGACCCTGATGATCCAGCATCTATGCGTTATACAGAGGCTCGCCTTGCAAAGGTTAGCAATAGTTTGCTGGCTGATTTGGACAAAGGCACGGTCGATTTTCAAGACAATTATGATGGTAGCTTGCAAGAACCACAGGTATTACCAGCGCGTTTTCCCAATCTGTTGGTCAATGGTGCTGGCGGTATTGCCGTTGGTATGGCGACCAATATTCCGCCGCATAACCTAGGCGAAGTTATTAATGCTTGCCTTGCCTATATGGAAAACCCAGCAATTAGCATTGACGAATTGATTGAGATTGTTCCGGGCCCAGATTTTCCAACTGCTCCGCTTATTTTAGGGCAATCGGGTGCAAAACTGGCCTATAAAGAGGGCCGTGGCTCTATAATGCAGCGCTGCCGCCATACAGTTGAAGAAGGCAGAGGCGAAAAAAGATCAATCGTTCTTACCTCCATCCCCTTTCAAGTCGGTAAATCGGGATTGGTCGAAAAAATCGCAGAAGCCGCCAAAGATAAACGAATTGAAGGCATTTCCGACATAAGGGATGAATCAAGCCGTAAAGGTGTACGAATCGTTGTTGACTTGCGCCGTGATGCCACGACCGAGGTTGTCCTTAATCAATTATGGCGTCACACCCCTGCTCAATCTAGCTTTCCTGCCAATATGCTTGCGATTAGAGGCGGGCGTCCAGAAGTATTAAATCTTCGTGATATTGTCGAAGCTTTCATCAAATTCCGCGAAGAAGTCATCACGCGGCGTACCAAATTTGAATTGAACAAAGCACGCGAACGCGCACACATCTTATTAGGCCTTGTTGTTGCAGTGACCAATATGGATGATGTTGTTAAAATCATCCGTGGATCGGCAACGCCGCCCGAAGCGCGAGCAGCTTTGCTCGCAAGAGAATGGCCAATTGATGAGATTGCACCCTATATTGCTCTTGTTGAAGCGGTCGAAAAAGATGTGGATGGCGACACATACACATTAAGCGAAACGCAAGTTCGCGCTATTTTAGAATTAAGATTACACCGTTTAACGGCACTTGGCCGTGATGAAATTGGTGATGAATTAAAATCACTTGCTATCGATATTGAAGAATATCTCTTAATATTATCTGATCGTATTAAACTTTACAGCGTCATGCGTGATGAACTTGTCGCGGTGCGCGATGAATTTGCTACGCCGCGCGTTTCTGAAATAGCGCCTGCTTGGGATGGTCTTGACGATGAAGACCTCATGGAACGTAGCGAAATGGTGGTTACCGTTACGCACGGCGGTTATATAAAACGCACCCCGCTTGATACATTTAGGGCGCAGCGCCGCGGCGGCAAAGGCCGCGCTGGCATGGCCACCAAAGACGAAGATGCGATTACAGAGCTATTTGTCACCTCTACGCATACACCGGTTTTATTTTTCTCAACCCACGGAAAAGTTTACCGTATGAAAGTATGGAAACTGCCAGAGGGCGGCCCACAAACAAAAGGCCGTCCAATCATCAACCTGTTGCCATTAGCAGAAGGTGAGACGATTTCGACCATATTAACCCTGCCCGAAGATGAAACAGAATGGGGCAATTTGCATGTTATGTTTGCAACGGCAAAAGGTGGTGTGCGCCGTAATAGCATGGATAGCTTTACCAATGTTCCATCTAACGGCAAATTTGCTATGAAATTTGATGATGATAGCGATGATCGATTGATTGGCGTTCAATTGCTCAATGAAGATGATGATGTATTGCTCGCAACCAGAAATGGTAAGGCCATTCGCTTTGCTGGTACTGCAGTTCGCTCGTTCCAGAGCCGCACGTCTACTGGTGTTCGTGGCGTTACATTAAAAGGCGATGACGAGGTTATTTCACTTTCTATCTTGGCGGCTTTTGATACCTCCACCGAAGAACGTGATGCCTATTTGAAAGCAGCGCCTTGGAAAGATAATGAGAATGAAAGCAGTTTACCTGCAGATCGCATTGCTGAATTTACTGAAAACGAAGAATTTATCTTAACGGTTTGTGCCAATGGCTATGGCAAGCGCTCTAGTGCTTTTGAATATCGCCAATCTGGCCGCGGCGGACAAGGTATTTCAAATATCGACAATATAGAGCGTAATGGCACAGTTGTGGCTAGCTTCCCCGCCAAAGATGGGGAGCAAATCATGCTGGTAACCGATCAAGCCAAATTAATCCGCATGAGCGTTGCCGATATGCGCGTGATTGGCCGCAATTCATCGGGCGTTAAATTGTTCGATGTTGGTAATGGAGAAACTGTTGTTGGCGCCGCCAAAATTGATGAACCCGATGAAGATATTGAAGACGGTTGCGAAGTAGAAGGTTCTGATACTGAGAACAGTGCTGAGACAGAGGCTAGTTCCGATACAGCGGAAAATACCGTTGCTACTGATACCGATGCTACTGATACCGATGCTACTGATACCAATGAGAAATCAGACGATTGATATTATTAGATATTTGTGCTGATATTCTCTTGAGGGGAATATGAGATGATTATCACAGCATCAAAGCAAGCTTGCGGCGCGAGCGTTAGAGGAATAGATTTAACGCAACCCCTTAGCAATGATCAAGTTTCAGCCATTCGTGCTGCATGGCTGGAACATCATGTGCTGTCATTTCCCGATCAGGCCATGAATGATGACGATCTGGAGCGATTCACCCAATATTTTGGTGATTTTGGCGTTGATCCATTCTTCAAACCGATTGAGGGCCGCACCAATACTGCCGCTATTCGCCGTAATGCCGATGAGAAAAGCCCATTGTTTGCAGAAAATTGGCACAGCGATTGGAGCTTTCAAAAATATCCTCCCGCTGGGACATGCTTGCTTGGCCTGACGATACCGCCCACAGGAGGCGATACATTATTTGCTAATCAACATACAGCATATGAAGCCATGACGTCAGAAATGCGGGATTTTTGGAGCGATAAGATCGGCATTCATAGCGCGCAGCTCGCCTATGCCCCGACGGGAGCTTATGGAGACAATGATGAAGGACGCTCCATGGATATTGTCCCCGATGAAAGTGCATTTGAAACGCAAGAACATCCTATCATTCGTGCCCATCCCGAAACTGGGCAATTAGGGATTTTTAGCTGTTTTGGCTATATTATTGGCATAAAGGGAATGGAGCAAAGCGAAGCCCAAGCCAAATTGATGGAATTATATGCTTGGCAAAGCAAAGAGGAATTTATCTATCGTCACAAATGGGAAGCCAATATGCTCATTATGTGGGACAATAGATCTGTACTGCATTGCGCAACGGGCGGATATGAGGGGCATGACCGATTATTGCATAGGACAACTATAGCGGCATAGCGCGCTTAAGTTCCTTTTTTACGAATGGTCTGCACAATACCAGTGGTGATTAAAAATACACCAAAATAATAGCTATACCAGACCGATAGATTTAAAATTATATTATCATCGCCAATCTTGAATCGCGAAAATAATAATAAATCCGATACTATAAATAAAATTGCTCCGAGGCCCGTGCGATAGCGCGGGAATGAACTACTCCACGCCATAGCTGCCATGATAGCAAGCAAGAATATATAGAGAGCAGCATCAAAACCAGATTCTGTTGGAGAGCGCACAATAGCCCAAGCAATAATAGGCACAATGATCGGTATGAAACAGGCTAGCGCTTTTTGACTAGGGCTTAACTGCGCTCGTCGATAGCGGCTAAACAGATAAATAGCGATAATATGGCCAATGGAAAATGCAATCGCACCCCATATAAGGCTAAACTCCACTAAGCCATCACCAAGCGCATAAAATGAGAGAAATGCGGCCAATATTAAGAAATTGCCATGATGATGATTGCGCAAGGCATAGAGCGCCAAACAGCCAACAGCAGCCATTTTCCAAGCAATCATTACCAGATCAGGCATATTGATATAAAAGCTGATAGGATAGCTAATGGCTACTATCAGGCTGATAAAAAGAAATGGTCGTTTATGCGCTAAATCTTGGTCCATAAATGCCCCTCTGAATCCGAATATGGCCTAACCCTATAAAAACTGTCAAGGAAGAGGGTAAATAGCATCTCTAATATGGATGATATATTGGCGCAGCTACAGATTCCCACTATTAACAGCCATAAAATAGCTTATAGCGCAAAAGCATAGTAAAAAGGTGAATTGTTTTGACGAAAAATTCAAATAGTTTTGAACATCAGGTTCACGTCATAGGCGGCGGTCTTGCGGGTACAGAGGCTGCTTGGCAGCTGGCGAACCGCGGGATTAAAGTGCGTTTATCCGAAATGCGCGGCGGCGGCGGCATGACCCCTGCTCATCAAGGCAATGGGCTAGCCGAGCTTGTATGCTCAAACAGCTTTCGTAGCGATGATGCAGACAATAATGCTGTTGGCCTCATCCATCAGGAAATGCGCAAATTAAATTCTATCATTATGGCATGTGCGCAAGTTGCAAAAGTACCGGCTGGCTCAGCCTTAGCCGTTGATCGCGATATATTCTCAAAAGAAGTTGAAGATAGATTATCAGCGCATGAAAATATTCATATTGTACGCGAGCAAATCGATATATTGCCAAATGATGGTCATACAATAGTCGCCACTGGCCCCTTGACGGCTATGGCATTGGCTGAACAAATTATCGAAAAAACCGATCAAGAGTCCCTCGCCTTTTTTGATGCCATTGCCCCTATAGTTTATAAGGATAGCATCAATTTTGATATTGCTTGGTATCAATCTCGGTGGGATAAAGGTGATGGCAAAGATTATATAAATTGCCCAATGGATGAGGATCAATATCTAGCGTTTCATGAAGCTTTGACAACTGGGGAGACTGCTGATTTTAAGGAATGGGAAAAAGATACGCCCTATTTTGAAGGCTGTATGCCGATAGAAGTCATGGCCTCTCGCGGATTGGACACGCTGCGTTATGGCCCCATGAAACCGGTAGGCCTTGATAATCCAGCAACGGGCAGATGGGCCCATGCAGTTGTTCAATTGCGCCAAGATAATAAACAAGGCACAATTTGGAACATGGTTGGTTTTCAAACCAAACTTAAATATGGCGCTCAAACCGATGTTTTACGCATGATACCTGGCCTAGAAAATGCAGAATTTGCTAGATTGGGAGGCTTGCACCGCAATACATTCATATGCTCGCCCAAATTATTAGACCGCCAATTGCGCCTTAAATCAGCACCGCATATTCGCTTTGCAGGGCAAATTACTGGCTGCGAAGGCTATGTTGAAAGCAGCGCGGTAGGCTTATTTGCTGGAATTAGCACTGCTGCTGAAATTACGGGAACCAATGTTGATTTGCCGCCGTCCACTACTGCATTAGGTGCATTATTGGGACATATTACCGGCGATGCCGATGCAAAATCATATCAGCCGATGAACGTAAATTTTGGTTTATTTCAACCGCTTGAAAAGCGCGTCCACAAAAAAGAGCGCAAAGCGGCTATGACTTCAAGAGCGAGAGAAGCGCTTGATGATTGGATGAATACACAAAAAATTGCGGGCTAGCTTAGCATTTACATTTGGGCTTGCTGGATTTCTTAGCTTTTGTGGTTTTAAACTCATCACGCGTTAATTTCTTATTTTTATCGCTATCGGCCTTAGCAAATCTATCGCTCGTTCGAACGGCCCACTCTTCGAAACTGAGTAAATTATTGCCATCAACATCCAGTTTTTTAAAAGCTTTTGTTCTACTTGCCATCATTTCAATGCGGCTAATTTCATCATCGCGGTCTAAATCATATCGATTAAATCGGCGCTCTTCACGGCTTAATTTTGATGCGCGTGGCGGACTCGGCGGGGCTTTGCCAAATTGCGGACTATTGGGATCAGCTTCTGGTAATGTCTCAACATTGATAGGGTTGACCTCTGCTTCTGGCGGCGGCGAATTTGGAATAGGAAGCGGAGCAGAAGCATTAGATTGCCACCAAAACAAACCCGCCGATATTGCCAATATAGCAAATAACCCACCGATTAGATATTTCGACATCATCTTCATATCCCCTAAATTATTGAATAAAGCCCCTATCTCGCGCTAATAGCATGCCAAATATAGGATAAACCAAATAAAATACCATCTTGTTTTTTATCATTGGTTTTCAGTGCGTAAATAGCTGGAAATGTTAAAATCGATAAAGGGCGAATTGCCCGCGCCAATTGGCGGAAATTGATGGATTTATAATATTCATATGCCAATGACCGCGCTTTTTCAGCATTGATATTATCTTTTTCAAAAAGAGAGGATAAGGCCCATATCCGGCCTAAATTTTGAAAATCTTCTGTTAATTCTGATTTACCGCAGGCTTCTGCCATTAGGCCAAAATAGGCCCCGCCGCGCTCTGATGCATAGTGATAAAGATCATCATCGCTCAAATTTTCTTCACTCAATATAAGATATTCCCAGCCATTGATAAGGGATATTAAAGCATTAGTGACGTCAAACGCATGATATTGATTTTGAACATTTTCTATCATCTCAACCAAGGGTTCACCCTTTGGTTTTATGTCTGAATTAATAGTATCGCGCCACCATGCCAGACGAATTTGTGCAATCATGGCTTCATTCATTTTTGCAAAAATATCCTCTAATCGCGAATCCAATGCCAAAAATAAGGTTAATAATGGCCGCAATTCATCGTCTAAATATAACAAAGACAGTCTTTGAGGAGGTGAAATTGATGCAATGGCGTCAAACATACAGGATTTTACGCACGAGTTTGTGGGAAAAATCAAGGTAAAGATTTTGTTTACCTTAAGTGTTGAAAACTTCCTTACCATTTCGCCTCTATCAAGCACGCTACAAGTAATATTAGCGAGTAAAGGCATAATTGATGAAAAATCGCATATCAGGATATAATAAGGGCAAGGTCTTCAAGCGCTTATTGAAAGATCAAAGTGGTAACGCAATTATCTTTGTTGGTGCCAGTTTAATACCTTTGCTCGCTCTCGTTGGCGGAGGCGTTGATGCTTCTCGCGGCTATATGGCGCAAGCTAGACTCCAGCAAGCTTGTGATGCTGCTACTTTGGCAGGTCGACGTGCTGTTGGTGATGATAGTTTTGATGATGATGCAGAATTACAAGCGAACAGATTATTTAATGCTAACTTTGAAAGAGGATTCCTAGGCGCAGTAAACACAAGCTTTACAGCGAGTTCAATTGACGGTGGTAATTCGGTTCAAGGTGTAGCATCTGCCGAAGTGCCAACAGTTATAATGCGCATATTTGGTAATGAAGAGATTACTGTATCGGCCACATGTGAAGCTGCGCTTAACGTTGCAAATGCTGATGTTATGATGGTACTAGATACAACTGGTTCCATGCGATTTGCGCCCGATGGGACTGATTTAGGCACAGATGGCAATGGTGATGCGTTAGCCGGATCTAGAATGTTTGCTTTACGTGATGCAGCCAAAACATTTTACACTGTACTTGAAAATGCTACTAGCCAGACCAGAGCGCGCGTTCGCTATGGCTTTGTTCCCTATACCGCTACTGTAAATGTTGGTAATTTGATAACTAATAACAGTGGTGCATCCTTATTAACAGGCAGCAGAGCCGGTGATACGCATACATATCCAAGTAGACGTGCCGTATATGAAATTGAAATTGATGATGGTGTATCGACAGATCAGTTTGATACAACTTTCACACATACAGACGGTTCCGATGCATTTTTAACGCAGGAAAATTGTAATCGTTACGCCAATAATCAATCTTTTGATTATTTTACAGTACAAGATTTCAGAGCCACTTTCAGAACTCGTAATGAACCAAATCCAGGAAACCCAGTTACCGTTGGCAATACAACCAGTTCATTCTCATTTGTGAGTTGGCAAGGTGGTTTTAGATTTCCCGATGGTACATTAATATTAAGGTGCACCCGACGTGTTGACACCGAAACACAGCTTATAAGAACTGAAGAAACTTATGATGGCACTATTGACGGTGCAACCTTCCTAAGATTTGAATATAGTAATTTAACATGGCCAGTTGATGATTATGTAGCATCAATTGATCCAACAAACCCTGCGGTAAAACGTCCATCTGAGAGAGAAGATCAGCCAGATATTTTCGATCGCTGGAGTGGTTGTATCGAGGAACGTGATACTGTGTCAGCACCAGCAACTGATATAGGCTTTACTGCTTTTACAGGCGTTACGCCTACAGATGCAAGCGATTTGGATATTGATGGCGTGCCGACTAATGTTGAAACTAGATGGCGTCCATATTGGCCTGAAATCACCTATAATCGCGTAAATGATGCTTTCACGAGCTTCGTTCAAGATAGTGTCGCAAACCAAGGGCAATTAGCAGGCGATAACTGTCCGCAACCAGCTCAACTATTAAGCGAACTCACTCAGACGGAATATAATAATTACATTGATAGTCTTCGTCCTAATGGTGCAACTTATCACGATATCGGTGCTATTTGGGGTGCTAGATTAGCTTCCCCAGAAGGACTTTTCCAAGCAAATGTAAATGCTGATGCACCGAATAATGGCTTCGTATCACGTAACATGATATTCTTAACCGATGGTACTTTGGAACCAAATCGATTTACATATTCAGCATATGGCACAGAGTTCCAGAATCCATTGGTTGGACCATCAGCTGCGAGTAATGATGAATTACGTTTACGTCATGATGCCCGTTTCCTTGCGATCTGCGGTGCCATAAAAGCCAAAAGAATCCGTATTTTTGTAATTGCCTTTGGTACTGGTTTAACGCCTAGCCTGCGTACCTGTGCTAGCGCGGATAGTGCATTCGTAGCTGATGATGCAGCAGCTCTAAACGATCGTTTCCTTCAAATCGCGACTAATATCGCCGACCTAAGATTGACAAATTAATGTTAAATAGAATGATAAAACAAATTAAGAAAAAAGAAGATGGCGCGGTTCTAATTGAATTTGCTTTCATTGCTCCTGCATTATTTCTTATATTGATCGCTATATTCGACTTTGGATATTCAATCTATGCGCGCACATTATTAAATGGAGCTATTCAAGAAGCAGCAAGAGACTCTGCATTGGAAGATGGCGCTTCTATGTTAGATGGAATTGATGGAAGACTGAGAGAGCGCGTTGAAGATGTAGTTCCTTTTGGTGAAATTACCATTGAAAGAAAAAGCTATTTCGACTTTTTCGATGTGGAGCGTGCCGAAGTTTTCACTGATAATGATGGCAATGGTACATGTAATAATAATGAACCATTTACCGATGAAAATGGCAATGGCACTTGGGATTTAGATGTTGGTGAATCTGGCGTTGGTGGACCAAGAGATGTGGTGCTTTATGAAGTCACTCTAACTTACGACCGCATATTTCCATTGTATAGAGCATTAGGAACTAACCCAGTGCAAACTATGCAAGCGACCACCGTGCTGAGAAACCAACCTTACGGTCAGCAGCAACAGGCTCAGCAAAGCCAAGAGTTAACATGCACCTAATATGGTAATTCTACGTTTATCAACATTTATTAAGTCAGAGTAACATTATGAGTATAAAGAAATTTGTTAAAAAATTACGCAACGATAAAAGCGGCGTAGCAATGGTTGAATTTGCTGTAAGCCTTCCCTTTTTCGTGGGTATAGGAATGTATGGGATTGAAATCTCTAACATGTCTATTGTTAATATGTCTCTGAGCCAAACAGCCCTAAACCTAGCAGATAATGCATCAAGATTGGGTCAAACGGATGGCGGTATCGTTACACCAACAATCACTGAAAACGATATTCTTCAGGTTTTTGAGGGAGCTCGTATTCAAAGCAGAAATCTTGATTTGTTCGAGAATGGAAGAATTATTTTATCCAGCCTTGAAACCAATAGTAATGATGACCAACAGATTAGATGGCAAAGATGTAAGGGTTTGTATCAATTTGATTCAATTTATGGGCCAGAAGGAACAAATGGTACAAGTGATAGCACCTTTGTAGGCCTGGGAAGAGCTGGAAGAGAAGTAGAGGCTTCGACTGGCACAGCTGTTATGTTTGTAGAATTACGCTATGATTATAAGCCTCTGTTTGGCTCATTGTTCATGGAAGAGAGAATATTCTCTCAAGAGGCGGCCTTTAATATCAGAGATGATAGAAATTTAAGCGCGGGTCTTGCTGATACAGGTCAAGGTACACCGGCAACTTGCGATTTATTTACTGATACATAATTGGGTGGGGACACAGCGCCCCACCGATTATTTGTTAAGCAATTTCAATGTTGCACTTACAATCTTATCCGCATTGATAACAGCTAAAGCTTCTAAATTTGCTGCATAAGGCATTGGTACATTCTCATTTGTGACGCGCGTTACTGGCGCGTCCAAATCGTCAAAACCCTCTTCCATGCAGATTGAGATAATTTCACTGCCAACAGAGCAGACATGCCAGCCTTCTTCGGCAACAATCATATTGTTGGTTTTGGCAAGGCTGTTTAAGATAGTTTCTTTATCAAGCGGCCTGATGGTACGAAGATCAATAACTTCGGCTTCAATGCCCTGCTCTGCTAATGCATCCGCTGCTTCGAGAGAGAGACCAACACCAATTGAATAAGAAACAATCGTTACATCGCTTCCTTCACGCATGATACGCGCTTTGCCAATCGGCAGCGTATGATCTTCTAAATCTGGCACATCAAAGCTGCGGCCATAAAGCATCTCATTTTCTAAAAATACCACTGGATCTTCGCTTTGGATAGCTGCTTTCAACAATCCTTTTGCATCTGCTGCATCATAGGGTGATATAACAATCAAGCCTGGGACTGATGCATACCAAGGCGCATAATTTTGGCTGTGTTGCGCCCCTACTCGGCTTGCAGCTCCATTTGGCCCGCGAAATACTATCGGACAGCGCATTTGTCCGCCCGACATATAATTTGTTTTGGCTGCACTGTTAATGATATGGTCAATGGCTTGCATGGCGAAATTGAAAGTCATAAATTCTACAACTGGCTTTAGTCCGCCCATAGCTGCGCCGCTGCCGATACCGGCAAAACCATATTCGGTAATTGGTGTATCAATAACGCGCTTATCACCAAATTCAGCCAATAAACCTTGCGTAACTTTATAAGCCCCTTGATATTCAGCAACTTCTTCACCCATCACAAAAACGCGCTCATCTTTGCGCATTTCTTCGGCCATAGCATCGCGCAAGGCTTCACGAACGGTTAGGCTGTTCATCGCAGTGCCTTCTGGAACAGCTGGATCATCTTTACGTGCTGTCGCTTCTGGTACAACAAGTTCGCTACTATCATCGACCTCAGTTGGAGTCTCCATTTCCTTAACTTCAGCAGCCGGTGGAGGTGAAGCACTAGCATCTTCATCTTCGCCAATCAGCATAGCTATTACCGTACCGACTTTAACATTGTCAGTGCCTTCTTCGACCATCAAAGAACCAATGGTTCCCTCGTCAATGGTTTCAAATTCCATAGTTGCTTTATCGGTTTCAATTTCAGCAATAATGTCGCCGCTGCTCACTTCATCGCCTTCTTTAACAAGCCAACGCGCAAGTGTGCCTTCTTCCATAGTAGGCGATAATGCAGGCATTTTTAATTCAGTAGCCATCAATATTGCTCCACCAAAATATCAGTATATAATTCTTTCGCATCGGGCTCAGGAGAGGATTCTGCAAAGTCAGCAGACTCGCTCACTATTTTCCGTATTTCTTTATCCAAGGATTTTAACTCTTCTTCTTTTACGCCCAATTCCATCAATTCTGCTTTGGCCCGTTCAATAGGATCAGATTTTTCGCGCACTTCTTGAACCTCGTCTCTGCTTCTATATTTAGCAGGATCAGACATAGAGTGACCGCGATAGCGATAGGTTTTCATTTCTAGCAAAATCGGACCCTTACCGCTGCGCACCCAATCCACTGCAACTTCAGCAGCACCGCGCACAGCCAATACATCCATACCATCGACTTGAATTCCGGGAATACGGAAACTCTCTCCGCGCTTATATAATTGATCTTCCGATGATGCTCGGTTTACGCTTGTGCCCATTGCATATTGGTTATTTTCAATCACAAATATAACAGGAAGCTTCCAAAGCTCTGCCATGTTAAAGCTCTCATAAACTTGGCCTTGGTTCGCAGCACCATCCCCAAAATAAGAGAGGCAGACACCGCCATCTTCTTTATATTTATGGCCAAAGGCTAATCCTGCACCAAGCGATACTTGCGCACCCACAATACCATGACCGCCATAGAATCCATGCTCAACAGAGAACATGTGCATAGAGCCGCCCTTGCCTCTGGAAATTCCAGCTTCACGGCCCGTAAGCTCAGCCATAACGATATTAGGATCGATACCGCATGCCAGCATATGACCATGATCGCGATACCCAGTAATGACGCTATCTTTGCCTGGCTCAATCGCACTTTGTAATCCAACTACAACAGCCTCTTGCCCTATATAAAGGTGACAAAAACCACCGATTAAGCCCAAACCATATAATTGGCCTGCTTTTTCTTCAAAGCGACGAATCAACAACATTTCTTTATAAAATGCCAATAGAGTTTCTTTATCTGCTGAATAACGCTCTGGTTCATCAGGACGTTCTCTATTGGGAATAAGCGGAGCTGAGGCGGCCTTTTTGCCTTTAGCATTGCTTTTTTTGGTGCTAGCTGATTTTGCCAATTATAATTCCTAATAATGGTTATTTAAGATTCAAATTTCTTTATCTAAATTTCTTTGGTTTCCCTAGAGGAAAATAGCATTTTCATCGAAAAAAAAGTAACAAATAATATCAATATTTTAATGCAAGAATTTGCAGCAATATATTGTAATAAAATTACATTTCTCTCAAAAATACCATTACAATATTATTTGCCATAATATCTTCATTCTAGAGGAATGATAACTTCGTCTGGCGCAACAACATTTAAGTCTCTGCGCATCAATTCCCCCGCTAGGTCAGGATCGACATTATCTTTATCTAGCAATTTCACACGGTTTTTGAGAGCATCACGCTCCTGCTCTAGCGTGACAAGTTCTTGCTCGCGCAAGGTAATCGCTGATTTATAATCAGTCCAGGCCAAGATACCTGTAGGGCCCAAAAGCGCATAGCTGCCAATAGCCAATAATATAAGCAAAGCAAAAATCGGGATGACGATGCTTTTCAAATTGGATTTACGTTTTCTTGGCCTGCGATTCATATGCTCTATGCACCATGTTTAGGATAAAAAATCAACATAGCCGCATCATAGAAGCCTATAATTATTTAATAAGCCCTTTATTGAAAAATAGAAGCACCAGGATAATAGGCGCTAGAGCCTAATTCTTCCTCAATACGGATGAGCTGATTATATTTTGCCAATCTATCCGAACGCGCAAGGCTGCCTGTTTTAATTTGTCCGCAATTTGTAGCAACTGCAAGATCTGCAATAGTGGCATCTTCAGTCTCTCCGCTGCGATGCGACATAACCGCTGTATAAGAAGCCCTTTGCGCCATAGATACAGCGGCCAAGGTTTCGGTTAATGTGCCAATTTGATTCACTTTCACCAACAATGAATTGGCTAATCCTTTTTCAATGCCCATGGACAGACGCTCTGGATTGGTAACAAATAGATCATCGCCGACCAATTGAACACTATTACCAACTTTGTCCGTAATCGCTTTCCAGCCTTCGAAATCATCTTCGTCCATACCATCTTCGATAGATTTGATTGGATAATCATTGCAAAGAGCGGCCAGATAATCGGCCATCTCAACCGGAGAAAGGCTTAAGTTTTCGCCGCTAATTTCATATTTCCCATCGCGGAAAAATTCTGTTGCCGCGCAATCAAGCGCCAAAACAACGTCAGTGCCCGCCTTAAACCCTGCTTTTTCAATAGAGGTCATGATGAAATCTAATGCATCGCGCGTCGATGCCAAATTGGGGGCAAAACCGCCTTCATCTCCAACGGCTGTTGCCAAACCCTTTTCATGCAAGCCTGATTTTAGTGTATGAAAAATTTCGCTGCCCCAGCGCACAGCCTCTGACAATGAAGGAGCGCCCACTGGCATCACCATAAATTCTTGGAAATCAATGGGGTTATCCGCATGTTCACCGCCATTGATGATGTTCATCATAGGAACGGGCAAAACATGCGCATTCACGCCGCCAACATAACGATAGAGCGGCAGCCCTCGTGCATTAGCAGCCGCTTTTGCAACCGCAAGACTAACGCCCAATATTGCATTCGCACCAAGCCGCGCTTTATTCGGCGTGCCATCAAGCTCTATCATGGCAGCATCAATCTCTTCTTGATCTTCAGCATCCAAATCAATGATAGCATCTGCTATTTCACCATTAACGGCTTTAATAGCTTCGGTAACGCCTTTGCCTTTGTAGCGGGTTTTGTCGCCATCGCGTTTTTCAACGGCTTCATAAGCCCCTGTTGATGCGCCAGAGGGAACAGCGGCCCGGCCAAAGCTGCCATCTTCGAGCAATATATCGACCTCAACAGTTGGATTGCCACGACTGTCAATAATCTCGCGTGCATGAATGTCCAAAAGAGATGTCATATAATTGCTCCTATATAAGATAACGTTAGTGCATCTGTGAATTTCTTCACAATCGCGATAGCCTCTATCGTGCATATACTATCATTGCAACGCATAGCTTGATGATATGCAAAATTATTTAATGCTTGATATCATTTGCAACAATTTCGGTATGAAATTGACCATCCACAAAGCAACAGATGACAAAAATAAATTTACTGCTATAGTTGACTAATGCACCTCTGATACAAATATAGATATTATGTGAAGCAATATGAGGATCAACGAATGGCTGATGATAAGAAAAGTGCGGCTACAAAAACAACCGCTAAAAAACCCGCCCAAAAGAAAACAGCTCCAAAAAAAGTGGCTGCTAAATCAGCGCCAAAAAAAGCTCCTGTTAAAAAAGCGCCAGCGAAAAAAGTTGCGGCCAAGAAAAGCACAGCAAAACCAGCGGCTAAAAAAGCTCCAGCTGAAAAAGCTACTGTCAAAAAAACCAGCTCTACTGCAGTTATTAAAAAAGCAGCGCCAAAGGGAAAGACTGATAAAAATATGAAAGACGATATCAACAATTTCAAATCTCAAGCGAGCGATTCCGTTAAAGATACAGCCAATAAAGGCAAAGCTAAAGCCAGCGAAGCTATGAGCGGAATTAGCGGTAAAATTCGCGAAACAGCGGAAACAATTGATGAGAGCCTAGGCGAGAAATATGGCGGCTTTGCCCGTAATGCTGCGGACTCTATAGATGAGTTTGCTGATACATTAGACAAAAAAGATGTGGATGATATTGTAGAAGACACAAGAAATTTCGTGCGTAAAAGCCCTGCCCTTGCTATAGGAGCAGCAGCAGCCGTAGGCTTTCTATTAACGCGCCTAATTCGTGCTGGCAGAGATTAATCTTTAATTTGGGTATCCCACATAATGACAACAGAAGATGCCCAAATAGATGAGCATGATGCGAATGAAGATGCGCACAGCAATATTGAAACAGAAGATTTATCGATAAAAGAGCAAATTTTGCTCTTAATTGCCGCTTTAAAAGACAGTGTGACGCAAGAATTGGAATATTTCAAAGCGCGCACAGGCTATTCTATCAATATGATAGTAAAAGGAAGTATCTTTTTCTTCATTGCATTCATGTTTGTTTTGGCAGCATTCATAATAGTTGGTATAGGGTTATTATTAGCATTAAAGTCCATAATGGGGATTATCTGGGCAACAATATTATCCACGGTAATATTTCTGACACTATCTTTGATTATGGCTTGGATCGGGAAAAGCTATTTTAGTAAATTATCTTTTCCAGAATTAAATGATGCTAGTTTAATAGCCAATGATAGTGACGAATGAAAAGAGAGAATAAGCCAATGAACAGAGATACAGTGAAATCATCCTTTGTAGAAAAACAATTGGCTCGTCATATTTTGCAGGATAATTTGACCCATGCGAAACATAATTTAGCGCCTTCTAATATTGCGCAAAAATGGACCGCTAAACAAAAAGATAAATTGGTCATAGCCAAGGATAAAACAGCGCAAGTCGCGCGCGATAATGCCCCTGTTATCGGAGTGGGTGTTTTGGCTACCGCTTTATTTTTATGCCGCAAACCGATTGCGAATATGATTAAAAAAAGAACCGCAAAATAATATTCAACATTAATTCATTGGAATAATCATGGCTAATAAGCTTCAAAAAGCAAAGCAAAAGACCTCGGAATTATCCGCTAACGCCCGCAACAAAGCGCGCAATGCTCTTGATGCTAGTAAATCAGCGGCTGGAAAAACAGTGGAAACATCAAAGCGTATTTCTAGCAATGCAAAAGCGAAAACTGGCGAAACTATTGAAACAAGCCCACTTGCGATGGTCGCAGGCGGCATTGCAATAGGGGCGATTGTCGCTGCATTATTGCCAAAATCAGAGCGTGAAAAAAAAGTTTTAGGCGGAGCAGGACGCAAACTTAATGATACCGCCAAAATTGCCGTGAAAGCAGCGAAAAGTGCTGGTGCTGCTCATATGGTCGATGTTGGTCTCAATAGCGAGGCTTTGCGCGAACAAGCCAAAGATATTTTCCAAAAGGGCGTTGAAACGGCTAAAACCGCGAGTAAGGCTGCAAAAGACGCCGTAAAAACACCCAAAGAAGATTGATTCTATCGCCTTAATGATATTTTTAAGGACTAGGCAATAATAGATTTTCCTCTTAGATAGATTGAAAATCACATGAGGAATTTGGCATGAGCAAAACAAAATTACATTTGGTTATGGGCGGCAGAGTAGAAAATCCGCAAAGCCTTGATTTTAACGATCTTGAGAATATTGATTTTGTTGGCGTATTTCCAAATTATGAAGAAGCCGAAGAAGCTTGGCGTGGGGCTGCTCAGCGCACGGTTGATGATGCAGAAATGAAATATGTGGTGGTGCATCTGCATAGGCTACTTGAGCCTGATGATTCCAATACGACTGCTCAATAATTAATCTCTATTAAATTTATAATTTAGCAAAGGTCTCGCGAGCAATAGCCCAGCGATAAACCCGCCTATATTTGCGTAAAAATATATTGTTATGCCTGTGGTTGATGCAACAAATCCAAGTAGTAGATTCAAAACTATCCAGCCTATTAGCAATTTTATAGGCCATACAATATTGGCTGATATTCCCTTCCAAGGTGCTGGTTTTTCTTTTGGAAAATATAGTAAATATACAGCAATAATAGCGGAAACGCCGCCGCTTGCTCCGATGATTGGAACGGCGGAATTTGGATCAATAATAAATTCTGCTAAGCAAGCAGCAAATATCCCGACTAAATATATGAAAAACATATAATAGCCTATAACCCCTTCCACAAAACGGCCCATCAGCAGCAGCATGAGCATGTTCATCAATAGATGCATGAAATTAGCATGGATAAAACTAGCC
This sequence comes from uncultured Sphingorhabdus sp., assembly GCA_947492905.1. Lineage (GTDB taxonomy): Bacteria > Pseudomonadota > Alphaproteobacteria > Sphingomonadales > Sphingomonadaceae > Sphingorhabdus_B. The sequence goes on from CANLOL010000001.1 coordinate 1,912,855, forward strand.
GTAATCGGCGTCAAAAAAGACGGTATCCACAGCCCCTCTGGCATAATATCCGTGGAGGTAAAGCGAATTGGAATAAAACCACCCTGTAAAACAGCAATCTCCCAAAAAGTAGGAATTGCCAATAGCGCTGCTATCGCAATATTGCTGAGCACTAGAAAATTGGTGATTTTTCCTTTTGGAATTTGCATGATGATTTTAACAGTTCAGCTTATTGCGCTGATGATTAGATAAATTCAATCTTATCGACTAAGAAATATTTATCGCCAGCTGGAACTGTAAATTCAATTTCATCATCAAGATTACGGCCAATAAGCGCTCTGCCCAAAGGACTTTGATAATTAATCTTACCAGCCTTAACATCAGCTTCGGCTTCACCAACAACTTGATATTTAATCGGTTTATCATCTTCATCAAGCAAAGTAACCGTTGCGCCAAAAACAATTTTATCACCCGATAATGTTTTGGGGTCAATGACCTGAGCGCGGCTAATTTTATCTTCTATATCGCTAATCATGGCCTCAACTTGGCCTTGGCGTTCCTTAGCAGCATGATATTCTGCATTTTCAGAGAGATCGCCATGCGCGCGCGCTTCTTCGATAGCATCCACAATGATAGGACGCTCTGCTTTAAAATCGCGAAGCTCTCTCGTTAATTTTTCTAGACCTTCTGCCAACATTGGCATTTTTTCAACGCTCGCCATGAGCCAATTCCTTAAATATAAAGTCAAAACATGTCTTACTGCTCAAATACATTGAACAGCCGCAGGATAAAATTGTTAAGAAGATTTAGTCTGCCTTACTATAATAGTCTTGAAGGCTGCGAACTTCAAGTACCTCATTTTTAAGAGCCTCAATAGCCTCTATTACAGCCACACTAGCGGTTGCAGTGGTATAATAGGGTATCCTGCTATTTAGTGATGAAGCGCGAATAGGTTGCGAATCTTTCAACGATTGCCAGCCTTCGGTAGTGTTAAAGACCAAATCAACCTGATTATCTTTAATCTTATCGACAATATGCGGCCTGCCTTGCGCCACTTTATTGACTATATCGACTTCTAGGCCATGATCTAACATATATTGTGCCGTGCCGCCGGTGGCGACAATTTTAAAGCCTAAATCAATAGCTTTCCTAATCCCCGGAAGAATTATTTCTTTATCGCTATCTTTTACAGAGACAAAAATTGTGCCCGCCATTGGCAATTTATTGCCCGCACCTAGCTGTGACTTAGCAAAAGCCTTGGCAAATCCAGTGTCAATTCCCATAACTTCGCCCGTTGATTTCATTTCAGGCGACAGCACAGGGTCAATTCCTGGGAAACGCGCAAATGGGAATACCGCTTCTTTGACGGCTATATGGTCAATATCCAAATCAATCGAAGGCAGATTTGCTAATTTCTCTCCTGCCATAACGCGCGATGCGATTTTGGCTATGGGCGCACCAATTGCTTTGGCAACAAATGGCACTGTGCGCGATGCTCTAGGATTGACCTCGATAAGATAGACTTCGCCATTTTTCACAGCAAATTGCACATTCATTAAGCCGCGCACTTTAAGGCCAACCGCCAATGCAACAGTTTGACGCTTAATCTCTTCGATAATATCATCAGAGAGGCTATGCGGCGGTATCGTACAAGCACTATCGCCGCTATGCACGCCCGCCTCTTCAATATGTTGCAGCACGCCTGCGACAATCACATCATCACCATCGGCAATGGCATCAACATCAACTTCTGTAGCATCGCGTAAATATTGATCGATTAAAACTGGGCTATCGCCAGATACTTGTACAGCAGTTGCGATATAATCATCTAATTGCTCTGGCCCATCAACAATTTCCATCGCGCGCCCACCCAATACATAGGAAGGCCGTATCAAAACCGGATATCCAATATCATTGGCCACTTTAATGGCTTCTTCGCGGCTGCGCGCTATCCCATTATTGGGTTGTAATAAATTCAAACCATTGACCAAAGCCGCAAAACGCTCTCTATCCTCGGCCAAATCAATCGCATCGGGTGAAGTTCCCAAGATGGGGATACCTGCATTGGCAAGGCCTTGCGCTAATTTCAGCGGAGTTTGACCGCCAAATTGCACGATAACGCCTTCTAAAGTGCCGTTGCTTTTTTCTACATGCAATATTTCAAGCACATCTTCATTAGTGAGCGGTTCAAAATAAAGCCTATCGGATGTATCATAATCGGTGGAAACAGTCTCTGGATTACAGTTGACCATGATGGTCTCAAACCCTGCATCCGCAAGAGCAAAACAAGCATGACAACAGCAATAGTCAAATTCAATGCCTTGCCCGATGCGGTTCGGGCCACCGCCTAAAATAACGATTTTTTTGCGTTCCGTGGGCTGAGCTTCGCATTCCGCTTCACCAAAGCTCGGTGCTTCATAAGTTGAATACATATAGGGCGTTATCGCTTCAAATTCAGCAGCGCACGTATCTATGCGTTTGTAAACAGGAAGCACGCCATGTTTATGCCGCAGCGCGCGCACTTCTTCCTCTGATGTTGCGCCCGCCATAGCCGATAATGCTTCTTTGATAAGGCCACCGCCGGCAGCAATGCTGCGCCCTGCACCGCCCGCTACATGCACCGAGTCTATGGCGAGTTTAGCCAGACGACTATCGGAGAAACCCATTGATTTTAATTTGCGCAATCCTATTGCATCAACGGGCAAACCATTTTTGGTGATTTCTATTTCAGCATCAATAATCCCGCGAATTTGGCGGATGAACCAAGGTTCAAATTGCGTAACAGCGATTATTTCCTCATTGGTCAAACCTTCGCGCATGGCTTGGGCAATGACCAAAACTCTATCGGGGGTTTGCTTTGCCAATTCTGAATTAATGGCATCACGGCTCGCACCCTCAAGCGCGATAAAACGATTAAACCCATCAAGCCCCGTTTCAAGCCCGCGCAATGCTTTTTGCATCGATTCTTGGAAATTACGGCCAATCGCCATAACCTCACCCACAGATTTCATCGCCGTGGATAATGATGGTTCAGCGCCTTTAAATTTCTCAAAAGCAAAGCGCGGAATTTTGGTAACCACATAATCAATCGTTGGTTCAAATGATGCTGGCGTTGCGCCCGTAATATCATTGGTAATTTCATCGAGCGTATAACCAACCGCAAGCTTTGCCGCCACTTTCGCAATTGGAAAGCCCGTTGCTTTGGATGCCAAAGCCGATGAGCGCGATACGCGCGGGTTCATCTCTATCACCACCATACGGCCATCTTTGGGATTTACGCCAAATTGTACGTTTGAACCGCCAGTTTCCACGCCAATTTCGCGCAGCACTGCAAGGCTCGCATTGCGCATGATTTGATATTCTTTGTCCGTCAGTGTCAGCGCCGGCGCCACAGTGATACTATCGCCGGTATGCACGCCCATAGGATCTACATTTTCAATCGAACAGATGATGATGCAATTATCGGCGCTATCGCGCACAACTTCCATCTCATATTCTTTCCAACCTATGAGCGATTCATCAATCAGCACCTCATTGGTCGGCGATGCTTCCAAAGATGTATTCACATAATGGATAAATTCTTCGCGGTTATAAGCAACACCGCCGCCCGTGCCGCCCATAGTAAAGCTAGGCCGCATAATGGCGGGCAGACCAATATCATCAAGAATCTCAAGCGCTTGTTCGAGCGTATGTGCGATTTCACTACGCGGGCTTTCTAGGCCGATTTTGTCCATCGCAGCCTTAAATTTTTCGCGATCCTCTGCTTTGTCAATGGCTTCTGCATCTGCGCCAATCATTTTGACGCCATATTTATCAAGTACGCCCATTTTATTAAGCGATAGAGCAGTATTAAGCGCGGTTTGCCCACCCATAGTCGGCAGCACGGCATCGGGACGTTCCTTGGCAATAATCTTTTCGACAATTTCCGGCGTGATAGGCTCGACATAGGTCGCATCCGCCATATCAGGATCGGTCATAATCGTCGCAGGATTGCTATTGACGAGGATGATGCGATACCCCTCCTCTTTCAAGGCTTTACAGGCCTGCGTCCCACTATAATCAAACTCACAAGCTTGACCGATAATAATCGGCCCTGCGCCAATGATAAGGATGGATTTTATGTCAGTATTTTTGGGCATTTGTTAACTCCGAAGCCCTCTGTTAAGAGAGTTGAGTGAGGATGAGAGATTGATAAAAGGCTTACCAGCACAGAGCGCGTTTTGCGTAAAAATATGACCGATGCTGAAAAAATCTTGTGGAAACATTTGCGCGCGCGGCAATTGGATAATATCAAATTTGTTCGGCAATTTCCTATTGGTAATGCGGTTGCTGATTTTTCCAGTCGCAGCGCTAAATTGGTCATTGAATTGGATGGTAGCCAACATGCTGATAATGCGGCTGATATTAAACGAACCGCGATGATTAACGTGCATGGCTATCATGTCATTCGCTTTGGGAATAATGATGTTCTGAATAATATCGAAGGCGTTATTGAAACGATCCAAGCAGAATTGCGCAATATTAGAGACGAATAATAAGCTCTTATTCCTTCGCCCTTGAGAGAGAATATCTGATGGGAAGAGTGAATTCACCTCTTCAATCTTCTCCCTTGAGGGAGAAGGATATGTAATCTTGCCAGCTTGCTGGTTAGATGAAGTTGGATGAGGGCGAACAACCACCAATCTATTATTATCAATAATCAAAGTGCCCCCTCACCCCAACCCTCTCCCCCACAGGGAGAGGGAGTGACGCAATGTGCCAAATCTATGTCAGTATTTTTGGGCATTATTTTATCTTTTTCGAATAATTTACACACATGCCAAGGTGGCCTTTATGAAGTGCTAGGCATCTATTATTTAGATTAGAAAATATATTATGAGAGTTTTTTGTAAAAGTTTCAAAAGACTCAACAAATTCGGTATAACCTTCTGTCCATTCCGTTTTTAATAATCTTATTTTATTATCGTCTATGCCGCATTCATATAAGGCTGATTTAATTCTTTCAGAAATCAAATCATGTGATTTTTTTGGATTATCAATATAAAAGTAATCCACAGGTTTAATAAAACCTGCACATTCACCATTGTTAGAATAATATGAGGTACGAAGCTTAATTCCATCATCGTTTATATTAATATTTGTAATGTTCTGTGTATCATTCCAATGAAGAATTACATCAGTCCCAGACTTTGCTTGATGGAACGGCCTATTTTCTGTCCACTCCCATTTAATTACAGAAACCGAAAAATTACCATTAAATTCTTCTTTCAAGGTTTCGGTTTTTGGTGATTGATATGTATTCAGCATCAAAAATAGTAATAAAGTTGAAGAAACAATATTCATAGCAAACCACCCCTTTGCGCGTATCCCAATTGCAATGACATCAGCATAGCGCCGATGATAAGGATGAATTTTATATCAGTATTTTTGGGCATTATTTTTATTCTTCATCCTAACGCTTTGAATTATCATTATTTTCAATAAAATACCTTAAATTTATCAAATTCACATTATCACTTATATTATCACAACCTATTGTAATAACTTCATATAATGAGTTTTCTGGTAAACTTATTTTATATGCTTTTAGTTTTTCGGAAGCAAAATAGGTAGCTTCTCCTTCATCTAATTTTTCATTTAAGAAATTAGACCTAATTGAATCAGAATTAGAATTAGTTAGTGTTGTGCGGTCAGGTTTTTTCCAAGCATTATAGCCATTTTCTTCTATTTGATTCTGCAATTCTGATGATAATCTACTTACATCATAAGTTAATTCGCTTGTTACTCTTGCTGACTTGAGAAATGCATCATGTGCCCCTCCTTTATATCGTTCTTTACAGCTTTTTTGAGTTTGAGCTTCACATCCAGATAATAATAAAGTTACAGCTATAAAAGCTATTGGAACAAAAAGTCTTATGTCAGTATTTTTGGGCATTAATCCAAACCACCGACAAATTTCTCAAACAGATAAAAGCTATCTTGTGGACCGGGGGATGCTTCGGGGTGATATTGCACGCCAAAGGCCTTTTTGCCGATAATCTCTATGCCGCAATTGCTGCCATCAAACAGGCTCTTGTGCGTCTCGCGCACGCTATCGGGCAATGTATTGCCATCAACCGCAAAACCATGGTTCATACTGGTAATCTCAACAAGGCCTTCGCTGTCGTTCCAGCCAGCCCCAACGCGTTGCACAGGGTGGTTCGCGCCCCGATGCCCTTGGTGCATTTTCACGGTCTTTGCACCCGCCGCTAGAGCGAGCATTTGATGCCCCAAACAGATGCCAAATATCGGCACATCTTTTTCAAGCAGCTCTTGAATGACGGGCACAACATATGCACCCGTAGCCGCTGGATCACCAGGGCCATTGGATAGAAATACGCCATCAGGTTTTAACGCCATAATATCGGCGGAACTAGTTTTGGCATTAACTACAGTGACTTTTGCGCCAGCTTTCACAAGATTTCTAAATATATTGCGTTTTGCACCAAAATCCATCGCCACGACATGCGGGCGTTTTTCATTACCATCAAGCGGTGCATAACCATGACCAAGCTGCCATGTGCCGCTGTCCCATATGCGCGTTTGATCGCCCGTTACATCGGCGGCAAGGTCTAATCCCTCTAAACCGCTCCATGCTTTTGCTTTGCCGATCAGCTCATCCATATCGAACTGCCCATCTGGATTGTGCGCAATGACGGCATTAGGCGCACCAGACAGCCTGATGAAGCGCGTCAATGCGCGTGTATCCACACCAGAAAGGCCAATACGGCCAGTGGCACTCATCCAATCTCTGAAATCGCCAGTGCTGCGGAAATTAGCAGGCTCGGTAATATCTTCGCGCACGATACATCCTAAAGCTTGCGGGCTATCGGCTTCTATATCTTCGTCATTTGCGCCAACATTGCCAATGTGCGGGAAAGTGAAAGTGATAATTTGCCCAGCATAGCTAGGGTCTGTCATAGTTTCCTGATAGCCAGTAATCGCAGTGTTAAAGCATACCTCGCCAACTGCGCTGCCCACTGCGCCAAAACCATGACCCCAAATGACCTTGGTCGCGCCAGTGGGACTAACCAATAGCAAAACCCCTGTTGCACCAATTGGAGCGGGCGGGATCTGTATATCGGTCATGTCTTTTTCCTTTTGTGGAGCTGTTTTATTTTATGCCAAAGTTTCGGCTCACTAATGCAGGAAAAATTTGTGTTCAATCTATGAAAAATATTATCTTCCCGCTATGTTGGTAACTTATTCCTAAAAACATAGCCATATGAAGTGATTTTTTATGATTCGTGATCGTGTGAAAGCCGCGCAAATAGCGGCTATGAAGTCCAAAGATAAAGATCGCACTGCTGCGACTCGCTCTATCCTTGCAAAGATAAAAGACAAGGATATTGAACTGCGCGGCAAAGACAATGGTCTGGATGATGATGTTATCGTCACCGACGTGCTGCAAAAAATGGCAAAACAGCGCCGCGAATCAATCACTATGTATAGCGAAGGTGGCCGTACCGAATTGGCCGAGACCGAGACATTTGAATTGTCCGTGATAGAAGAATTTCTGCCAGCGCAGCTGAGCGATGATGAAGTGAAAGCCATTATTGAAACGCTGAAAACCGAAATTGGTGCAGAAAGCATGAAAGATATGGGCAAGCTGATGGGCGCTTTGAAATCCAAACATGGCAGCCAAATTGACATGGGCAAAGCGGGTGCATGGGTAAAGGCTGCGCTTGGTTGATGTTATGTAATTTCAGGCTATGGCGGATTGAGAGGCGCTTATGAGCCTTACCCCACAATGGCTAGATGAATTACGCAGCCGAACCACATTATCGGCTCTGATTGGCAGAACCGTCAAAATCACCAAAGCAGGCCGTGAATATAAAGCCTGCTGTCCTTTTCATAATGAAAATACGCCTAGTTTTACCATCAATGATGAAAAAGGATTTTATCATTGCTTTGGGTGCAGTGCGCATGGTGACGCGATACGGTGGATGACCGATCAGCGCGGCCTTGGTTTTATGGATGCGGTTAAAGAATTGGCTTCTGAAGCAGGTATGGACGTCCCTGCCCCTGACCCACGCGCTGCCAAAAAACAGGAACAGCGCAATAGTCTTTATGACGTAATGACAGCAGCGCAGGAGTTTTTTGTAAAGCAATTGGGCAGTGTTCAAGGGGCTCATGCACGTGAGTATCTAAAAAAACGCGTTATGAAACAGCAGATTGTGACGGAGTTTGGATTTGGATATGCTCCTGATAATAGAGGCGCCCTAAAACAAGCATTATCGCATTTTGATACGGCTATGCTGGTTGAGGCGGGCTTGCTAATTTCTGTCGATGGCAAAGACCCCTATGATCGTTTTCGCGGGCGGTTAATGATTCCAATACGCGACATAAGAGGGCGCGTCATTGCCTTTGGTGGCCGTATATTAGGCGATGGCGAACCCAAATATCTGAACTCGCCCGATACGCCATTATTCGACAAAGGCCGCACCCTCTATAATTTGGACAAAGCATCGCCTGCATCTCGGCAAACAGGGCGCGTTATCGTATGCGAGGGGTATATGGATGTCATCGCCTTGGCTCAGGCAGGCTATCCAGACTGCGTTGCGCCGCTTGGGACAGCCGTTACAGAGCAGCAAATAGAGATGCTATGGCGGATGAGTGAAGCGCCTATATTATGCTTTGATGGGGATCGCGCTGGCCAAAAAGCTGGTGTTCGCGCCGCAGGACGCGCCCTTCCTTTGCTCAAACCAGGGCATAGCTTGCGAATCAGCAACCTGCCTGCGGGACAAGACCCCGATGATATTGTTGGTAAAGAAGGAAAAGCGGCTTTCGATGCTATATTAAGTCAAGCCAAGCCGTTAGATGCACACCTCTGGCATTATGAAAAAGCTTCACAACCGCTGAATACGCCCGAAGAGCGTGCTGGCCTTAAACAAAGGCTCAACGATTATGTTTCAACTATTGGAAATGATGACATTAGAAACCTGTATGGACAAGCCTTTAGAGAGCGGTTTGATGCCTTATTTCAAAAGGCAAAATTTAAGCCCCAACAGAGGCAAAATTTCAAAAAAAATGGCAAATGGAAACCTTATAATCAAATTGAGACGCCCCCATCGGACAAAGCACGCTCTATAGGAGCGCATGGCAGCGATATTTTATTGCAGGCTATTTTAACCTGTTTATTACGCTATCCTTCATTAATTTCTCTTAATTTTGAACAGCTTAGCGGATTAAGCATCAAAATCGACTGGCACAAAAATTTGCTCGATTCGCTCATTGATAATATGGATCGAAAAGAAACACTTGATAATGAGGCCTTTCATACCATATTAGAACCATCATTGTATAATAAGGCAAGACAGCTTTTACGAGCAGATCAACCAAGTTTCGCCTTTAGCAAAAATATCTCAAAAGGCGATACAAAGGATGATTTGAACCAAATTGGGGCAGATTTATCAGAGGCTATTCGGCTCTATAAACAAAAACCCAAATTGGACAGTGAATTGGAAGACGCCAGCAGACGCGCCACTATGGCCGAAAATGACGATGAGTTTGCTAAAGCGTATGAAGATACATTGCGAATTGGTAAGGCTAAAAAAGAATATAATCGCCGTCTTGCTGGGCTTTTACAGCAAGATTTAAGCGATATTTAAAATATCCGTCATCTTTTGGGATGATGAAATATAGGGAAGTAAAGAGTGGCAAGTCGCGAAAAAACTAGCAAATCTAAGAGTGATAAAAATGGGGATGCACCCGTAATTGACAATAATGATGCTGCTATCAAAAAACTGCTCACCAAAGCAAAACGCCGCGGCTATATTACCTATGACGAGCTAAATGAAGCTCTGCCTCAAGATCAAATGTCATCCGATCAGATGGAAGATATTATGTCTTCTATTTCTGAAATGGGCGTAAATATTGTTGAAAATGACGAAGAAGCTGCTGAAGAAAAAGAAGAAGTCGAATCTATTGACGCAGCCGCAGATGATAAAAAAACCGCAGCCGCTGCCCCTAAAAAAGTAGCTGGCGATCGTACGGATGATCCGGTTCGCATGTATTTGCGCGAAATGGGCGCGGTAGAATTATTAAGCCGCGAAGGCGAGATTGCTATTGCTAAACGCATTGAATCGGGTCGCGACACGATGATTTTAGGCCTTTGTGAGAGCCCCATTACATTTCATGCTATCATTGAATGGTCCAAAGCCCTTAATGACGAAGAAATGCAACTTCGTGAGATTTTAGATTTGGATGCTATGTTATCAAAAGCGCCCGAAAATCTAAGCGATGATGATGACGATGATAATGGCGAGATTAGTGCAGAAACAGCAGGCCCTACCTTCAAAGAAGAAGAAGATATTGAGGAAGAGCCAGTAAAATCAGACGATGACGATGATGAAGTTATCGAGAGCGAAGCTGCTAAGCAACGCCGCCTAGAAGAGGAAGAAGAAGAAGATAACACCCTCTCTCTTGCGCAAATGGAAGAAGCATTAAAGCCTGATGCACTTGAGAGATTCTCTAAAATAACACGGTTGTTTAAGAAATTTTCTACCATTCAAACCAACCGTATGCATGCGCTAGGTGCTGGAGATGATTTCCCTGATGCTACGGAACGCAAATATCAAAAATTGCGCGAAGAATTAACCGCTGAAGTTGAAAGCGTTCAATTTCACGCCAGTAAAATTGAATTTTTGGTCGATCAGCTTTATTCATTCAACCGCCGCTTAACCGCATTAGGCGGTCAGATGCTGCGCCTTGCTGAGCGTCATAAAGTACCGCGCCGCCAGTTCTTGGACCATTATATTGGTCATGAAATGGATGAAAATTGGCTAGAGACCGTCCAGAAGATTGATAAAAAATGGGCGAAATTTGTCGACGAAGAACGTATGGCCGCTGAACGTATCAGAGATGAAATCACTGATATTTCAAATGCTACGGGCATATCTTTAACAGAGTTTCGTAGAATTGTTAACATGGTGCAAAAGGGCGAGCGTGAAGCGCGTATTGCCAAAAAAGAAATGGTGGAGGCCAACCTGCGCCTCGTTATTTCAATAGCCAAAAAATATACCAATCGCGGCCTGCAATTTTTGGATCTTATCCAAGAAGGCAATATTGGTTTGATGAAAGCCGTTGATAAATTTGAATATCGCCGGGGCTATAAATTCTCTACCTATGCGACTTGGTGGATCAGACAAGCGATAACGCGCTCTATTGCCGATCAAGCACGAACCATTCGTATTCCCGTGCATATGATTGAAACCATTAATAAATTGGTTCGTACTTCGCGGCAATTCTTGCACGAGCAAGGCCGTGAACCTACGCCAGAGGAAATGGCAGAGCGTCTATCTATGCCGCTGGAAAAAGTGCGCAAGGTTATGAAAATTGCGAAAGAACCGATTAGCCTTGAAACGCCTATTGGTGATGAGGAAGATTCTCATCTGGGTGATTTCATCGAAGATAAAAATGCTATCATTCCTGTTGATGCGGCTATTCAGTCTAACTTAAAAGAGACTGTAACGCGCGTTTTAGCTAGCTTAACGCCGCGTGAAGAGCGGGTTTTGAGAATGCGCTTTGGTATAGGGATGAACACCGATCATACTCTAGAAGAGGTTGGTCAGCAATTTAGCGTTACACGCGAACGTATTCGTCAAATCGAAGCAAAAGCGCTGCGTAAATTGAAACATCCATCGCGTAGCCGCAAAATGAGAAGCTTTTTGGACCAATAATAATATTTATTTGTAATTTTCTTGGTTTTGTAAACTCTGTATTTATCTTTTCAGGTTAAAGCATCCTTATATTCGCCATTTATGGAATTGGTGATTGCAAAGGATGCTTATGAGTAACAGTCAGTTAGGTGCGCAAAAGACAGACAATTTGGGAGCAGCAATAGCTCAGCGAACAAATGTTGATGGTTCCGTTCATATCATAGCGCCCTTTGTTAAATCATTGTCTAGCTCTATCAATGGGCTCAATCTGCGTGATGAAGCACGCAAAGAGAAACCAATGGTTGTTGCTGATATCGCGCATTATTTGTGCGTAGCGCATGGCAAGCATCCGGGCATTATCGAGCATGCTATGAGCAAAATCGTCGAAGATTGTTCGAGAGAATGGCTTGTAAAAGCGGCTGATGGCTTCACCAGAGAGAGAATATATTTAACCGAATTAACCGTCGCTGCTGGCCCAATAACGCGCATTGTGGGTCAAGATGAAACCGATATGTTGATTGTGAATCAATCCAAACATTATAAAATGTTGGCATCTTCTGATCGTAAAGGCTGTTCCATTGGTGCTGCTGCTGCTTTCATTATGGACTGGCATCATATCCGCCAGTTGATGGATATTGTCGCTCTGCAGCTTAATATTTCCATACCATCTAGCACTCTACCCTCTGTTCATGAAACAGAGAAAATGATTAGCGAATATGCTACGAGCGAAAATATTACGCGCGCAATTAATTTTGGTGCTGATCAAATATTATCGCAGCAAAGAGCATTTTGGAATCTTATAAAAGCGCGTGCCACATCTCGGAATGCGGCTTAACTCAAATCAAACTTGCAAAGATTTGATATCCCATTAAAGCATTAATCGTATGATTAATTTTTAAAGGGTTTATTTATGAAATTTGCTGGCACCGACAATTATGTTGCTACCGAAGATTTAAAAGTAGCCGTAAATGCTGCTGTTAAATTACGCCGCCCGCTTCTTGTTAAAGGTGAGCCAGGAACCGGTAAAACAGTTTTGGCGCATGAAATTTCAAAAGCATTGGGCGCTCCATTGATTGAATGGAACATCAAATCCACCACCAAAGCCCAACAAGGACTCTATGAATATGATGCTGTGGCGCGTTTGCGCGACAGTCAGCTAGGTGATGAGCGCGTTCATGATATTAAAAATTATATCAAACGCGGCAAATTATGGGATGCTTTTACCAGCAAAGAATTACCCATTTTGTTGATTGATGAAATTGATAAAGCCGACATTGAGTTCCCAAATGATCTGTTACAAGAATTAGATCGCATGGAATTTTTTGTATATGAAACGCAAGAGACTATTAAAGCGGTCGAGCGTCCTATCGTCATCATTACGTCTAATAATGAAAAAGAATTGCCCGATGCATTTTTGCGCCGCTGTTTCTTTCACTATATAAAATTCCCAGATCGCGAAACGATGCAAGATATTATCGATGTGCATTTCCCTGATATTCAAAAAATATTGGTGAGCCGCGCAATGGATATATTTTATAATATTCGCGAAGTCCCTGGCCTGAAAAAGAAACCAAGCACTAGTGAATTGCTAGATTGGCTAAAATTATTACTCTATGAAGATATGCCGCTGGATGTGCTGCAAAATGCGGACTCAACAAAAGCTATTCCGCCATTGCACGGTGCGCTTTTGAAAAATGAACAAGATATCATGCTATTTGAACGTCTTGCATTCATGGCAAAGCGTAACAGCTAATTTGGTGCATCGGCATTTGCTGATATTTTTCGTGCGATGAAATGAGTATTCTATGTTTTTCAATTTTATGGATGAGTTAAGAAGCGCAGGATTGAAAGTATCCTTAAAAGAACATTTGATGCTTCTTGATGCTTTGAATGAAGAAGTCATAGATCAAAGCCCAGAAGAATTTTATTTCTTAGCCCGCACAACATTGGTCAAAGATGAAGCAAAGCTAGATCGTTTTGACCAAGTATTTAACAAAATATTCAAAGGCCTATTCAGTGATTATGCTGAAGAGGGTGCAGAGATTCCATTAGATTGGTTAAAATCAGTTGCTGAAAAATATCTCTCCGAAGAAGAAATGGAGAAGATTAAAGCTATTGGTGATTGGGATGAGCTGATGGATACGCTCAAAAAACGCTTAGAAGAACAGGAAAAACGCCACGAAGGTGGAAGCAAATGGATTGGTACAGGCGGAACATCTCCTTATGGTAATGATGGATATAATCCAGAGGGCGTGCGCATTGGCGGTAAAAGCAAGCATGGTAAAGCCGTTAAAGTCTGGGAAAAGCGCGAATTTGAGAATCTCGATAATGATCGTGAAATCGGAACGCGCAATATCAAAGTTGCTATGCGCAGATTGCGCCGTTTTGCGCGCGAGGGAAATGCCGAAGAATTAGACATTAATGGAACCATTGATGGAACGGCTAAGCAAGGGTGGCTTGATATTCAAATGCGCCCAGAGCGCAGAAATGCAATTAAATTGCTATTATTATTGGACGTGGGTGGATCGATGGATCCATTCATTAAATTATGCGAAGAATTATTCAGCGCAGCAACGAGCGAATTTAAAAATATGGAATTTTTCTATTTCCATAATTGCCCCTATGAAGGTCTGTGGAAAGACAATAAGCGCCGCTTTGCTGAACGCACCAACACATGGGATATTTTGCATAAATATCCGCATGATTATAAAATAATCTTCGTTGGTGATGCGGCTATGAGCCCATATGAAATCACCCATCCGGGCGGCAGTGTTGAGCATTTTAACGAAGAATCTGGTCATGTTTGGATGCAGCGTTTCGTCAACACCTATACATCTTGCGTATGGTTAAACCCAGTTCCTGAAAAACAATGGGGCTATTCACAATCCACCAAAGTCATGCGCGATATTATGAATGAACGCATGTACCCGCTAACTTTGGGCGGTCTTGACGATGCAATGCGCGAGCTTTCACGTAAGAATTAACTGCTATCGACAATCTCAATAAAGGTAATATTTCTCGCTCTCTTTTGCCCATGATGTTTCATCAGCAAGCGTTAGTGCATCCAATTCATCAGGCGTTGCATTTGGATTATCGACCCATTCGCGTAATATTGGGCCGCCATTTATTACATCAATGGCCAATTTACCAAATTCATATTCATACTCAAAATCACGCCATAAATCATAATCGGGATAGAGATTACGGATTGCCTTAAAAGCTGCTATTTGTATGCGCCAAGGTTTAAATTTTTCATGATCATAATATGGGCCATCGCAATGAATTTGAACGCCATGACATAATTGACCTACATGTTTGTGGAAAGTGGGTTCAAACCAACATTCGCGTAATTTGCAACCTTCCAACCAATGCGGGGCGATCTTTTGCATTTCTTGAATAACGGCCTTAGCGTCTATATCAGGAGCACCAAATATCTCTAATGGGCGGGTCGTTCCCCTACCCTCTGATAAGGTAGCGCCTTCTAGCAGCACAGTACCCGCATAAGCGCGCGCCATTGAAACATTAGGCGCATTAGGGCTTGGGTTTATCCAATCGCGATCCGATGGCCACCCATGATTATCGGATAAGTCCCATCCTTGCATCTGAACCACTTTATAAGCCACATCCAGATTCAACATATCAATGAAATAATGGCCAAGCTCGCCAAGCGTCAAACCGTGGCGCATTGGCATCTCAGCAGCCCCTACAAAGCTTTGCCATCCATCGCGCAACGATAGTCCCTCGATTGGGCGACCCGCAGGATTAGGACGATCAAGCACCCATACTTCCTTACCCAAATGTGCTGATGCTTCCAAGATATAGCGTAATGTCGTCACAAATGTGTAAATGCGGCACCCTAAATCTTGGAGATCAAATAAAAGCACATCAAATGAATCCATCATTTCATCTGTTGGTTTGCGCACTTCACCATAGAGGCTGTAAATTGGAATATTATAGATTGGATCGTTATAATCCTCTGATTCCATCATATTGTCCTGCTTGTCCCCGCGCAGGCCATGTTGCGGGCCAAAAGCGGCGCTCAGTTCAATCTCATCACATGCAGCAAGCGCATCGAGCGAATGCGTCAAATCCTCTGTAACAGAGGCTGGATGCGCCAATAAAGCAACGCGTTTACCGCGCAAAGAAGCTTTTAATTGCTGATCATTGATTAAAATATCGATACCATTTTTCATAATTTTTACCTAGCTTCTAGCTTATGCAAAAAGCAATGCTTTTGATGAAAATCTGGTTTATCTTTGCAATGTTTTAACGCCCAATAAGATTTGCCATCTTGCGTTTCCAATATTGAGCAAATGCCAATCCCATTATTAATTATGGGTATAGTCTCTGTCGCTAACTCTATCACAACGCTCAGAGCGCCTTCATCCTTGATTAATTCAACATTGGGTCTCTTGATGGTGAGGTTTTTCATGCCTTCGCGATAATCATCAAAATGATAGGCTGCCCAATCCCCATTAGGCGCAAAATTAAATTCTGAATATGATCTATCATCTGCTCCCAAAACAAATGTTTCAAAGCACGTTGATTTCCATATTTCATCCCGAAAGACTGGTTTTTGCGCGGCTGATTCTATCTTTAATGCTTGTAAATTGCCTATAATCTTAAACTTAATCCGAATATGCTCATTGGATATAATAAGATCACAAGATATGCTATAATCTTGATGGACTTGGTCCCATGGATGCCGCTTTAATTCCATAATGAAAGACTCTTATAAAATTTATTTATACCATAATAACCGCTGTATATTTAATGATGATAATCATATATTTTGCGCAAACAATGCTATTCATTAAACGCATGACATGCTAACGGCGCAAACATTATGACAAATTTTTCATCATCCTTATTAAAAACACTGCATGATCGCGGTTATGTTCATCAAATTACAGATGAATTGGGTTTAGATACATTAGCGCAAAAAGAGATTATCCCTGGTTATATAGGTTTTGATGCGACAGCTTCTTCGCTGCATGTAGGCAGCTTGGTTCAAATCATGATGTTGCGCCGATTACAGCAATGCGGCCATAAACCCATCGTCATCATGGGCGGTGGCACGACGAAAATAGGCGATCCAACGGGCCGTGATGAGAGCCGTAAAATGCTCAGCGATGCTGAGATAGATGCTAATATTGCTTCTATTCGCAAAATATTTGAAAAATTCCTGACCTTTGGTGATGGGCCAAGCGATGCTATCATTATCAATAATGATGATTGGTTGGGTAAGATTGAATATCTTAAATTCTTGCGCGATATTGGTCCGCATTTTACAATCAATAGAATGCTCACCTTTGACAGTGTTCGCTTACGCCTAGAGCGTGAGCAACCTATGACCTTTCTCGAATTTAATTACATGATAATGCAAGCTTATGATTTCCTTGAATTATCACGCCTTCATGATTGTAAATTACAAATGGGAGGTTCTGATCAATGGGGCAATATTGTTAATGGTATGGAGCTTGGCAGACGCATTGATGGCAAATCACTCTATGGTTTAACCACGCCGCTTATTACGCTCGCCGATGGCGGCAAGATGGGCAAAACCGCATCAGGCGCTGTTTGGCTTAATGAAGATATGCTCTCTTCTTATGATTATTGGCAGTTCTGGCGCAACACCCAAGATGCCGATGTAGGCAGGTTTTTGCGCCTATTTACCGATATTGATTTGGCAGAAATAGAGCGGTTAGAAAAATTAGAAGGCTCTGACATTAATCAAGCCAAGATTATTTTGGCCAATGCCGCTACTGAAATGGCGCATAGCAAAGAGGCTGCTTTATCCGCTGAAAAAACGGCGGCTGATACATTTGAAAAAGGCATGGGCGGCGGCGATTTACCAGAATTTAGTACAGCAGACGATAATATATCAATGTTGGATGCACTGTTGGGCCTAGGCTTTATTGCTTCAAAAGGCGAAGGCAAACGCTTAATTAAAGGCGGCGGCGCAAAGCTTAATGGAGAAGCGATCAAAGATGAAATGCATATGATTGCACGATCAGCAGACCCAATTAAGGTTTCTGCGGGCAAGAAAAAGCATGGTATTTTATCATTTGTGTAAATATTTATAATTTCTAATAAATCTTTACTATTTTTTTAGCGTTTATGTTCATAACGGATGTTTCATGGATAGGGTGAGACATTATGCAAGTAATTAACAATCATAACGCAAGCGATCAACGTAGATCAGCAAGACATAGAACCAATTTTGACTCTATTACAGAGAGCAAAAAATATGGTGATTTGCCCGTTCATGTCGTCAATATATCAGCGCATGGCTTCATGATTGATAATAATGAAAAATTAGAACGTGGTGATCGTATCACCATCAGGCTACCAGAAGCGGGCCATGTTGAATCCTTGGTATTATGGGCCGTTGATAAACGCGCAGGACTTCAGTTTGAGCGTGTAATCCGTGTTCCAGAATTTCTGGCAATGTTAGATAAAGTCGCCATTTCGGGTCGATAATTAACCACTTCGCAACGTAGCAACGCCAGCATCGCGCTCAAATAGATAGAGCAATATTCGAACAGCATCTCCGCGCGTACCAGAGAGACCTCCATCTCTCTGCACCAATAATTTCGCATCATCAGCCGCAGTGGATAGCAATGCCCTCACATGCGTATCATCTGCTACTTGAAAGGGTGAGCCGCCTGATTGCCGCGTTCCAATCATCTCACCAGCACCGCGCAAGTTCAAATCTTCTTCTGCGATTTCAAAACCATCATTGCTTTTGCGCATCAAGCTTAGCCTTGCGTGCGCAGTTTCAGACAATTCCTCTGATCTTATCAGCAAACATATAGATTTTTCGCTGCCCCTGCCTACCCGTCCGCGTAATTGGTGCAATTGGGCAAGGCCAAAACTGTCCGCCGCCTCGACTATCATCAGGCTGGCATTGGGCACATCAACACCGACTTCTATCACTGTGGTCGCGACCAATAATAATATTTCTTTGTTCACAAAGGATTCCATGACTTTATCTTTATCTTGGTTTTTCATCCTGCCATGCACAATGCCAACTTTATCGCCAAAATGTTTCTGCAACATCTCGGCTCTAACTTCTGCAGCTGCTTTACCGCTGCTGCTTTGCTCTATTAAAGGGCAAACCCAAAATGCTTGCTTACCAGCGGATAAATGCCGCTCTAATCCTCTAATAATATCGTCCATTCGGCTATCAGGCATAACCACCGTGTCAATGGGCGTGCGTCCCGGCGGCAGCTCATCGAGCTGCGATACATCCATTTCTCCATAACAGGCTAGCGCTAATGTTCTGGGGATTGGCGTTGCCGTCATAACCAACAGATGCGGGACACCGCGCCCTTTTTTGGTAAGCATCAAACGCTGACTAACGCCAAATTTATGCTGCTCATCTATAATCGCCATCGCCAGATTTTTATAGGTAACGGCTTCTTGGAATATAGCGTGCGTGCCAATGATGATGTCAATAGTACCATCAGCAAGCCCCATCAAAGTGGCTTCGCGCACCTTGCCCTTGTCGCGGCCCGTTAAGATAGCAATATTAACCGGCAGCGGGGCCAATATTTGTTGTAAATTGGCGAAATGTTGCCGTGCTAATATCTCTGTAGGAGCCAAAAAAGCGCCTTGATAGCCCGATTCCACGCATTGCAATAGCGCCATCAACGCGACTATTGTTTTTCCAGAGCCCACATCACCTTGTAATAATCGCAGCATAGGCCGGCTTTGCTCTAAATCGCCTTTAATCTCGCCAATCACTCTTTTTTGAGCGCCCGTCATTTCAAAGGGTAATTGCAGCATTTTGGTCAATCTATCATCGCCTTTGATAGGCAAGCATTTGCGATTATCCATTTCAGCACGCACCAATTGCATAGTGATTTGATTGGCTAATAATTCATCATAGGCGAGCCGATCATGCGCATTTTCATTATATTCACTATGCATATCGACGATGGATTCATGCCAACTCTTCCACTCCTTTTTTTTGAGCAATGATGGTTCGATCCATTCCTCCATCTGTGGACGAATGGCGAGCGCTTCTTTTACCAATTGTACCAAACGCCCATTGGTTATCCCCTCGGATAATGGATATATGGGTTCAACAAGAGGAACAGATGGTTTCTCCTGACTTTCAGAAGAATCACCTTGGGGAGAATCGGATTTATATTCCGAAATATGATCAGGATGCACAATCTGAAGTTCATCACCATATTGTTCTAATTTACCCGAAATGATCCGCTGTGATTCCATTGGGAGTTGTTTTTTGGCCCAACCCGCATTTTTACCAAAAAAAATTAAACTCACCGTATCACCATTTTTATCTTCACCTATAATGCGCAATGGGCTGCGATAATTATGGCCATTGCGGATGTTGATAACGCTTATTTTTATGATGATATGCTGTCCAACATCGCTTATATCTAGGGTTTCACGATAATTACGATGGGTGAAACTATTGGGAAAATGATAGAGCATATCCTTGACGCGTTGTAATTTTAGACGCTCCAAAGGCTTGTTCAAACGCGGCCCAACCCCCTTAAGAGATTGCACTTCTGAAAATAGTGGATTGAGAATATCTGGCCGCATGACTATCGCACCTTATAACGGCTCTGCAAACTATTCCAGTGGTCAAAATTACAAAGGATAAATTATGGCGGATGAAGCGCATCTTCGTAAACTATATTTTCGATCATGGCATCGCGGCACACGCGAGGCCGATGCTATCATAGGTGGTTTTTTTGATAAATATGGCTCTTCTTGGAATGAAGAGGAAAATGCTTGGTTTGAGAGATTATTGAACGAACAAGATGTCGATATAATGGGCTGGGCTATGGGAACTATTGAAGTGCCTGAATCTTTCCAAGGCCCGATGATGGATGTCATGAGAAAATTAGATTATATCAGCGTCCCCAAGGGCATAGAGGATATGGATTAAAACCACAGCCCTAATGCTGTCTTTAATAGAGCAAATATGCAGAACGACACTGAAATCCATAATATATTAAACAGCAAAAATGCGCTTACCTTATCGGGTGTTGCTGCTGGATTTACGCCATTATTACTGGCCGATATTGCACGCGCCAGCAAAGGGCGCGCTGTTTTCATTGCCCCCGATGAAGTGACGATGCGCTCGATTGCAGAGAGCGTTCCCTATTTCGCGAAAGAGGTAGAAGTTTTGCAATATCCCGCATGGGATTGCTTGCCCTATGACAGAGCATCCCCCTCGCTCAATATAACATCAGAGCGCATGGCCACGCTGCAAGCTTTACAGCTGCCGATTAAAGAGAGCCAATTATTGGTCACCACTATTGGGGCCGTTATTCAGAAAAATATATCCCCTTTCAGAGTGCGCCAAACCGGTGAAGTTTTGAAGCCAGGCCATAATATATCGCGCGAGAGAATAGCTGCCCTGTTGCAATCCAATGGTTATTATCGTGTCGATACCGTCGCCGAACCGGGTGAATTTGCAATGCGCGGCAGCTTGGTCGATTTATTTCCATCGGGATTGGATCATGGCATAAGGCTCGATTTTTTTGGCGATGAGCTAGAGAGTATTAGAAAATTTAATGCAGAAAATCAGCGTACTACGGGCCGAATGGATAGGCTTGATCTTTATCCAGCGGTTGAATCCTGTCTCGACGAAGATGCCATAAGGCGTTTTAGAACGGCCTATCGTGAGCGTCATGGCGCCAATGCGACGAGCGATCCGCTCTATCAAGCTATATCAGAAGGCCGCCGACTGGCAGGCATGGATCATTGGCTGCCTTTGCTCGAAGAAAAGATGGTTCCATTATTCGACCATCTTTCTAATGATGATGTTATTTTACGCGACAAAGCCAGCTATGCGGCGGCGCAGCAACGTTTTGATGCTATCCAAGATTATTATCAAAACCGCGTGCGTGTTGAGACAAAAGAAATCGGTGCTTACCGTCCATTAGAGCCTGAGAAATTATATCTAAGTGCCGAGGAATGCGATGCAATTTATGCAGATCGACCCGTTCATTTGCTTAGTAATTTTGATGAACCTGATACAGAATATTCGCTCTCATTCGCTATCAAATCAGGCCGAGATTTTGCCCCTGAACGCGCACAAAAAACGGCTGTTTATGGGGCAGTAAATGCACATATTAAAGCTTTAAAAAAATCCAACAGCAAAACAATCATCGCCAATTATAGCAGCGGTGCGCGCAGCCGTATGCTAAAATTGATGAGCGAAGATAGCTACAATGTTTTTGCCGAGGCCGCGAATTGGCAAGAAGCCCAAGCGATTGCAGCCAAAGGCGCAACGGCCATGATTGTCTTAGCGATAGATCATGGTTTTACCGCCCCCGATATTGCGCTCATTACTGAACAAGATATTTTGGGCGACCGATTGGTAAGGCGCCGCAAGAACCGCAAAAGTGCCGATGCATTTATGGCGGAATTATCGGCCTTAGCGGTCGGTGATTTGGTCGTTCATGTTGATCATGGTATTGGCCGCTACGAAGGCTTATTATGCATCGAAGTCGGTACTAGTCCGCATGATTGCGTATCCTTAACCTATGCGGGCGGCGATAAATTATTCGTGCCTGTTGAAAATATTGATGTGCTGAGCCGTTACGGTGCATCGGGCGACACAGTCCCGCTTGATAAATTAGGCGGGGAAGCGTGGCAGCGCCGCAAATCTAAGCTTAAAGAACGCATTAGAGCCATTGCGCATGAACTTATGAAAACTGCGGCTTTGCGCGCTCTGCGCAGCGGGCAAGCCATAGAGATTGACGAATCTGCTTATAATGAATTTATCAACCGCTTTCCCTATCAAGAAACCGAGGATCAAGAGCGCGTCATTCAAGAAGTATTGGACGATTTAACCTCTGGCAAACCCATGGATAGATTGGTCTGCGGCGATGTGGGTTTTGGCAAAACCGAAGTTGCCCTGCGCGCTGCATTTGCTGCTGCTTTATCGGGTATGCAAGTGGCGATTATTGCGCCCACTACATTATTGGCGCGCCAACATTATAATGGTTTTGTCGAACGCTTCCGTGATTTGCCATTTAATATTGGACGTTTATCACGTCTGGTCACAGCAAAAGAAGCAACAAAAACACGCGCGGGATTGGCCGATGGGACAATTGATATTGTCATAGGAACCCATGCATTATTGGCAAAGACCATAGATTTTAAGCGCCTTGGCCTCGTTATTGTAGATGAAGAGCAACGTTTTGGTGTTACGCATAAAGAGCGTCTCAAAGCCCTTAAAACCGATGTCCATATGCTAACGCTAACGGCAACGCCGATACCGCGAACTTTGCAAATGGCGATGAGCGGACTGCGTGAATTATCGGTTATTCAAACACCGCCTGTGGACCGTTTGGCCGTGCGCACCTATGTCATGCCTTGGGATGGTGTCGTTATCAAAGAAGCATTACTACGCGAGCATTATCGCGGCGGACAGAGCTTTTTTGTTGTGCCGCGCATATCAGATTTAACCGATATAGAGGAATATTTGCGCGAAGAAATTCCAGAGATTAAATATATCTCAGCGCATGGGCAAATGGCTCCTGCGGACATTGAAGAACGTATGAATGCTTTTTACGACAAAAAATATGATGTTTTATTGTCGACTACTATTGTGGAGAGCGGTCTCGATATTCCATCAGCCAATACTATGATTATTCACCGCGCTGATCGCTTCGGTTTAGCGCAGCTCTATCAGTTGCGGGGCCGCGTTGGTCGCTCTAAAACTCGCGCATATGCTTATTTAACCACCGATGATGATCGCATATTGACGGAAACGGCGCAGAAACGATTAAAAGTATTGAGCGATTTAGATACTCTTGGCGGCGGTTTCCAATTGGCGAGCCATGATTTGGACATTAGGGGCGCTGGCAATTTGGTCGGCGATGAGCAATCGGGTCATATCAAAGAAGTAGGCTTTGAACTTTATCAATCTATGCTTGAAGATGCTATATTAGAAGCCCGCGCAAGCGATCAAGGCCTAGCAAAAGCAGAGGCAAGCTTTAGCCCACAAATTACGATTGATGCGCCGATATTAATCCCAGAAGATTATGTCCCTGACCTGCCCGTTCGTATGGGCCTTTATAGACGCCTCAATACATTAGATAATAAGGAAGAATTGGAATCCTTTGCCGCCGAAATGACTGATCGTTTTGGTGAATTGCCAGAGCCTACATCCAATCTATTAAGGCTGATTGAGATTAAGCAAAATGCTTTAAAAGCGTGCGTTACAAAGATTGAAATTGGCCCGCGCGGAGCATTAATCAGCTTTCAAAATGATACGCCGCCCGATATTAATGGCTTGCTATCCTATGTTCAAAAATTAGGGCAGATTGCAAAATTACGCCCCGATAGCAAATTGGTGATAACGCGCGTCTGGAATGATCCACAAAGCCGCCTCAACGGCTGTTTGCAGCTATCAAAAGGGCTGCTGTCCGCCAACCGCAAAGCATCTGTATAGCTAAGATTATGGGCCTAAGATTATTTGCGATTTCTGAGTGCAAATTTTTCAAATTGTTGAACCGATAGAGGTTTTGAACCAAAATAACCTTGGTAGATATCGCATTTCTCGCGGCCTAATAATTCTAATAAATCCTGTGTCTCAACGCCTTCTGCAATTATTTTTACACCAACAGCACGCCCCAATGCAATGATAGAACGCAGCACCATTAAGTCTTTATTTGATCGGCTAATATTACGGATTAGAGATTTATCCAATTTCAAATAATCCAGAGGCAATTCAGATATATAAGATAGGTTGCTATACCCTGTTCCAAAATCGTCAATGGCAATTTTAATGCCTTTTTCGCGCAAGGATAAAAGAGATTGTCTGGTCAATTCAAAATTCTCAATTAGATTTTCTTCGGTCAACTCAATAGTCAATTGCCGCGGATTAAATCCAGTTTGTTCAATAGCTTCAATGAAATTATGGGTGAAATCACTATCGCTCATTTGCTGCGGCGTCACATTGATAGATAATCGTAAGTCCATCATGAAATTGGGCCAATCAGCACATATTTTTAAGGCTAATTTTTGAATATGCTGCGAAATTATATCGCGATAATCACATCTATCGGCCACTGAAAATAATGTATCTGCGCCCAATTTCCCTAAGGTTGGATGATTCCATCGGGCCAGCGCTTCGGCTCCAATTATTTGCTCATCGCCAATGCTAAATTGCGGCTGCAATACCACCTCAATTTGCTCATTCTCAACGGCGGATCGCAATTCTCTTTCAATATTCTCATTATATTGTGGGTTAATAACACCATCCGTATCAGCAATCGCTATTGTTGAACTAGGATGCTTCATCACTTCTTTTAATGTCATATTGACGCGGCGTAGCGCCGATATTCCATCTTCGCTATCTTGCGCAACACATAAAGCTGCTCTGGCTGAAATATGATATTCTTCACCATCAATATCAATGGCTTCCGTTAGAGATTTGATAATATCATCCGCTGTAGATTTTAGAAAATCCGTAGATATATCGCCATTAAATGCGATCAAAAATTCTTTGCCCGATATGCGCGCTACAAAATTATCTATTTTAACTTTCTCTGATAAAGCCGCGCATATACGCTCACCCGCCTGTTGTATCAGCGCATTGCCTTGCGCGCGCCCAAAACGGTTGTTAATCAATTCTAACTGACGCAAACCAACAATGATTAAGCCAAGACAGCCATCAACGCTTTGCTTCCAATTGAGCAAATGGCTCCTAGCAAAGCTGCCGCTTCTTACGCCGGTTAACAAGTCGTGCGAACGCCAGGTCTTAATCTCAGAGACCTCTTCCATATAGCCGCGTAATATATTCCCATCTAATTCAAGATGGTGAATGAAATTTCTATCGACCAATTTATGCGAAAAACCGCTTTGGCTATCGCCAATACTCAATCGCCTATAGGCTGCAATAGCTATACGGCGTTGATATTTCGACATATAATGCAGCAAATAAGTCTTTGGATAAATTGCCTTTAGATGATCTTGCTGCGCGGCCGAGAGGTTTTGATTAATTGCATTTTGAATATAAGAACCCGTCTCTAATTCAAAAGTCTCTAAGTTAAAATTCCAGCTATAATTTACCGTCCTACTGTGCCGTTCATCCATGATATGGGATGACACATTGCCTTGCAATCTAGCAAGCAAGGCTAGTGCCGTTTCTAAATTTGCATTCCAATAATCATCATTACCATCGGCGGCTATAATGTGGGTTGCTTCAATTTTATTCGCAGCTGCAATCATTGCATTATCATTCACATCTATGGCCGATAATAATGCAAAGCCATTTGCCGCGATAAAATTGCTCAATTCCCTAATCTCTTCATAGGCATCATCGGGCATATCGCGCATATCAATTATCGCAATAGAGGCTGCTGCACCGATAAAACGAGAAAGCAGGTTTTCACTGCGCCTAGCGGCTATAACGCTCCAATTTAAGGATTTAATTTTAGCCGTCAAACCGTCTCTATCTTGAAAAGATAGCAGAAATACACGTTTGTGAGCTTCATCATTATAGACCATATTTCTTACTTATCTTATCTTTGCTATAAAGCAATATATCGATCAATAACGGACATTAAATTAATATTTCAAAACATTTAGATATGGATAAGAGCAATAAATAGGCTATGCATGAATGATGATTGATGAATTTGGCAGAAAAATTGATTATTTGCGAATATCGGTAACCGATAGATGCAATTTTCGCTGCCAATATTGCATGCCTGAAAATATCACATTCATGCCCAAAAATCAGCTGATGGATTATACAGAAATTTCCCTATTGGCCGAACGTTTCATCCACCATGGTATCAAAAAAATACGCCTTACTGGCGGTGAACCTCTTGTTCGGCGCGATATTGAATTGCTCATCAAGCAATTGGGCAAATATGTTGCAAATGGAAAGTTAGAAGAATTAACGCTCACAACCAATGGCAGCTTATTAGAGCAACATAGTGCAATGCTCTATGACAATGGCGTGCGGCGTATTAACGTCAGCCTTGATACATTGGATAGCGAGAAATTTAAGCGCATTACAAAGCGCGGTGATTTGAATATTGTATTAAATGGAATAGATGCAGCGAAAGCAGCCGGATTACATATTAAAATCAATATGGTGGCATTAAAAGGTCAGAATGAAGATGAAATCCTTGATATGGCAAATTATTGCGCGCTTCATGGGTTTGATCTCTCCTTAATCGAAACAATGCCGCTTGGTAATGATATAGAGCATCGCGCCGATAATTATATTGCGCTAAATGATTTTATTGCGCCCTTACAATCTCAATATAATATTGATCCTATTGCTTATAAAAGCTCTGGCCCTGCTCATTATTTTTTAGTGAGAGATTTAAACCTTAAACTAGGGCTAATAACGCCATTAAGCCAAAATTTTTGTGATGATTGTAACAGGTTAAGATTGACCACCGATGGCAAATTATTCATGTGTTTAGGTTCAGATTTACACATAGATTTTAAGCAAGCTATGGAAATAGGCGGTACGCATAAAGTTGACAGCTTATTGCAAAAAGCTCTTAAACTTAAACCTAAGCGCCATTATTTTGAGGATCAAATGTCAGATAATAACCTCTCAGTGAACCGCAACATGAATGTGACCGGCGGATGAAATATAAAAAATTAGCTTTGCTCCATTCTGAAGCTCCCAATGCTATAGAAGCTGCGCAAGTTTTGCGAGAGCGATATAAATTTATTGATGTTGAAGATGCTGACGCATTGGTTGTGCTGGGCGGTGATGGTTTTTTATTACAAACTTTGCACCAACAATTG
The DNA here is from genome assembly GCA_947492905.1 of uncultured Sphingorhabdus sp. Classification (GTDB taxonomy): domain Bacteria; phylum Pseudomonadota; class Alphaproteobacteria; order Sphingomonadales; family Sphingomonadaceae; genus Sphingorhabdus_B. The sequence goes on from CANLOL010000001.1 coordinate 1,940,307, forward strand.
GAAGAAGAAGAAACCCTGCCCGTTTATGGAATGAACAGAGGCACGATTGGTTTTTTGATGAACCATTGGAATGAAGTGGGTTTATTAGAGCGCATAGAAAATGCCAAAAATTTTAATATCACTTCTTTGAAAATGAATGTCGAAACCATTGATGGCCGCAAATATGAATTACCCGCTATTAATGAAGTTTCGCTATTGCGGCAAACACGGCAATCCGCAAAAATACAAATTGAAGTGAATAAACGCGTGGTGTTGCCAGAACTATCTTGCGATGGTGTCCTAGTTGCCACGCCCGCTGGTTCAACAGCCTATAATCTATCCGCCAATGGACCGATTCTGCCGCTTGATTCGGCTATGTTGGCTCTTACTCCTATCTCTCCTTTCAGGCCAAGGCGCTGGCAAGGGGCAATTTTACCCGAAAGATATGTAATTAAATTCACAATTTTGGAGTCCGAGAAAAGACCCGTCAGCGCCGTTGCTGATCAGCGGGAAATAAGGGATATAGCCACTGTCAGCGTGCAATTGAACCGCAAACAGAGCTTAAATTTACTCTTTGATCCGGAACATGCGCTCGATGATCGAATAGCAATGGAACAATTTATCGTTTGATGCTTGCATTATATATTTTTTCGCTGCTATAGGCTGCTCACGCCGTTCGGAAGAACGGTTGTTCCCCGGTAGCTCAGCGGTAGAGCATCCGACTGTTAATCGGACGGCCGCCTGTTCGAATCAGGCCCGGGGAGCCATTTTCTTAAATCGCTATATTTAAAAATTTACAGCCCCTCTTGCTGTAATCGCCCTTGATTGTACATCATCCTAGCTAGAGAATAATATCCTTATTCCTACATATAGGGTGAGCAAGGCCGTTAATATTTTTATGATTTTTTCAGGCAATATTTTTACAGCAAATAGCGAACCAATTTGTCCGCCAATGAAAACAGCTATAAATAGAATATAATGGGTGATTATTATGTCATTCCACATATGCCCTTCATATTTGCTCATCTGACCGATTAAACCGGCTATTGAATTGACCAATATGAATAATGATGCACTTGCTGCTATTTCGCGCGCATTACCCCATTTCATAACCAATAATAGCGGTGCTAAGAAAATACCGCCGCCTATACCGACTAAGCCTGCTAAATAGCCTATGACAAAGCCTAAGAGCGCCGAAATGATTGGATTTATACTCTGTACCGCAGATTTTGTTTCATCCTTCTGGCGCCACAATATTAAGGCGCTAGAGGCTATTAACAATAGGCCCAGCAATATCATGAATATATCGCGTGATATGGGCGTAATTCCCCCTAACCAAGCCGCTGGAATAGAAAATATTAAAATCGGAGATATACGCTGCCACGGAATGATTTTATGCAGGCTAAAGCGCAATGAAGAACCAGAAACAACAATGATATTGCATAGCAAAGCAATGATAGGGATTGCTTCATAAGGTGTCCCTATTAACGCCAATAAAGCGATATAGGTAGAGCCACCGCCAAATCCTATTGAGGCATAGAGCATCGCAGTTAAGGCAAAGACAACTGCTAATGATATGCCCCCCATTGTCATTAATATGGCTTAGGCATGATCTTTAAGATAATTTTCCATGACAATGCTTAAATTTACGGCCAGAGCCGCATGGACAAGGATCATTACGCCGCAGATTAGGATCATTCAGCAAGGCTGGGTCTAATGCGTTGGTGGGCGCTTGTCGCGGCGGCAAAGAGGATGTCACTAAACCCGAAGTCGCACCATCTTCATCGGCGCTATTATCTTCGCCCGTTAACGGATCAATATGCGTTGTCATGAAATCTGGAAGTTCAGGCAATTCATCAAAATCAAATCTATCGTTCAACGTAAATTCGTTGGTAGCGATAGTTTTGGTGACATCTTCACGAATAGACGCCAGCATATTTTCAAACAAACCAAAAGCTTCTAATTTATATTCATTCACAGGGTTTTTCTGCGCATGTGAGCGTAAATGAACAACTTGGCGCAACGCATCTAATGTTGAAAGATGCTCTTTCCAATGATGATCTATACGGTCCAGAAGGATATTTTTCTCTGTGCCATTCCAATCTTGCTCTTCTATATGCGCATGTTTGTTGGTGAATAATTCTTCGATTTGCGCCGCCAATCTCTCTTCGATAATATCCGGCTCTAACGCTTCTTCTTCTAACCAATCATCAATTGGAGGTTCCAAACCAAGCACAGAGGCTGTGCGTTCTTTCAAGCGCTCAATATCCCATTGCTCAGGATAGGTTCCTGTCGGGCAGGATTCTTGAACGACCATATTGACGGTATCATTGCGCATATCGGTAACAATATCGCCAACATCTTGGGCTTCCATAATATCGGTGCGTTGCTCATAAATAACCTGTCTTTGGTCATTCATAACATTATCATATTCAACCAATTGCTTACGGATGTCATAATTGCGCGCTTCAACTTTACGTTGCGCAGTCTCAATGGCTTTAGAGAGCCATTTTCCGCCAATCGCCTCGCCATCCTCTAGGCTGCTATTCATCATTTTCGAAAATAGACTTTCAGAACCAAAAATCCTTAGCAAATCATCATCAAGGCTTAAGTAAAAACGGCTTAGACCAGGGTCACCTTGACGGCCAGAACGTCCGCGCAGCTGATTATCAATACGGCGGCTTTCATGGCGTTCAGTGCCCAATACGAACAATCCGCCAGCCTCTAATACTTGGGCTTTTTCTTCTGCAATGCTTTCTTTCAATTTCTCAATGGCTTTGTCTTTATCTTTGCCATCTTCCATTTCAGACAATTCATCTTCGATACGGAAATCTAAATTACCACCAAGCTGAATATCGGTACCGCGCCCCGCCATATTGGTCGCAATAGTGACCGAACCAAGCCGACCTGCTTGCGCAACAATACGGGCTTCATTTTCGTGCATCCGCGCATTCAAAACGCTATGCTCTACTTCTTCTTTGTTCAAAAATTCCGATAAAAGCTCAGATTTTTCAATCGACACCGTACCGACCAAAACAGGCTGCCCTTTATCATGTACTTCTTTGATGGCCTTGGCAATCGCGCCAAATTTATCATTGGTATTTTTGAAGAATTGATCATCTTCATCAATGCGTTGAACAGCAACATTTGTGGGGATTTCAACGACATTTAATTTATAAATATCAAAAAATTCAGCCGCTTCGGTAGCAGCCGTGCCGGTCATCCCTGAAATTTTGGGATACATACGGAAATAATTTTGGAATGTAATGGTCGCAAGCGTTTGATTTTCTGCTTCGATTTTCACATCTTCTTTGGCTTCAATGGCTTGGTGTTGACCATTGGACCAACGGCGTCCATCCATCATACGGCCGGTAAATTCATCAATGATGACAACTTTACCATCTTTGACGATATAATCCGTATCGCGTTTGAACATCACATTGGCCTTTAGCGCCATATCCAGATGATGCACGACTTGCGTATTCTCAAAATCATAGAGATTAGTGCCTTGGATTAACCCTGCTTCTTCTAGCAAACGTTCTGCTTTTTCAGTGCCATCTTCGGTAAGCGTAATATTGCGTGTTTTTTCATCTTTCTCATAATCATCTTCTGTAATTTTCAAGACGATCTGATGAACGGCAATATAAAGGTCGGTTTTATCTTCTGTTGGGCCCGATATAATCAGCGGTGTCCGCGCTTCATCGATAAGAATGGAATCCACCTCATCAACAATCGCAAAGTTAAACGGACGCTGCACCATATCTGCATGGCTATATTTCATATTATCGCGCAGATAATCGAAACCCAATTCATTATTGGTCGCATAAGTAATATCACAAGCATAAGCAGCGCGGCGTTCATGCTCGACTAAATTTGGAACAATAATTCCCGTCGTCAGGCCCAAATAACCATATAATTCGCCCATCCACTGCGCATCGCGGCGAGCAAGATAATCATTCACGGTAACAACATGAACGCCCTTGCCTTCTATCGCATTGAGGTAACAAGCCAATGTAGCCATGAGGGTTTTACCCTCACCTGTGCGCATTTCTGCAATCTCGCCTCTGTGCAATACAATGCCGCCAACCATTTGAACATCAAAATGCCGCATACCAAAAACGCGCTTGGAGGCTTCTCTTACCGTTGCAAAGGCTTCAGGCAATATGTCATCTAAACTCTCGCCTTCGGCAAGGCGTCCGCGAAATAGATCGGTTTGAGCTTTTAATTCATCATCAGATAATGCTTCTATAGTTTCTTCTAAGGCGTTAATTTTATTAACAACCTTCATAATTGTGCCGACATAACGATCGTTAGAAGAACCGAATAATTTCTTGGCGAATTTGCCTAACATATAATATTCCTACTAATTCGAGCAAAACATCAAAATAAAGAAATTAATTTTGAATTTATTGCCGATAAATAATCTCGTGTTGCGATGTAGGGTCGATAGCGCCGATAGTCAATTGACGAACGCAATTGAATTGCTATCTAAATGCCATGAAAATATCACCATTAGCACCAAAATCTTTCCCCACCCTGCCCAAAATAGATGGTTTGGACTGTTATGTAGCGCGTGCGCACTATAAAGAATGGGACAGATGCGACCTAACACTTATTAAAACATGCGAAGGCACTAGCGTCGCCGGCGTCTTAACACAGAGCAAATGTGCATCCCCAGAGGTTATGATTTGCCGCGAGCATTTGGCGCATGGACAGGCCCGAGCATTGATTGTTAATGCTGGCAATAGCAATGCTTTTACAGGCGCAAAAGGACGCAGCGCTTGCGATCATATATTATCGCGCGTGAGCAATCATATTGGGTGCGCTGAAAATGAGGTTTATATAAGCTCTACTGGCGTCATTGGTGTCCCCTTGCCCATCGACAAAGCCAATCAAGGTTTGGATAGAATATTTACCGAAGAACCCTGTTCTTGGCAGCAAGCGGCTGAAACCATTTGCACAACTGACACATTTCCAAAAGGCGCAGCAGCATCCGTCATGATAGCGGGTAAAAAAGTGCAAATATCAGCTATCATTAAAGGATCTGGCATGATCGAACCAGATATGGCGACCATGCTTGGTTATATTTTCACCGATGCAGATATTGATGCGCATTTTTTACAGGAGATGCTCAACAAAGCGAATGCAAAAAGCTTTTCTTGTATAACGGTCGATAGCGACACTTCCACAAGCGATACTGTATTGGCATTTGCAACGGGCAAAGCAGGCAATGATAAATTATCCTCTTTTGATGATGATGGCGCCGATGCATTCATGGCTGCATTGGATAATATCTGCAAAGAAATGGCGCATTTGGTCGTTAAAGATGGTGAAGGCGCTAGCAAATTTATCGAAATTAACGTTAGCGGCGCAACCAATGATGAAAGCGCGCATGTTATTGCCAAATCCATCGCAAACTCACCATTGGTGAAAACTGCTATCGCTGGCGAAGATGCCAATTGGGGCCGCGTTGTTATGGCCGTTGGGAAAGCTGGCGAACCTGCTGACCGTGACTTGCTCACCATCGCTTTTGGCAATCATATAGTTGCCAAAGATGGCGGCGCAATAGAGGGTTTTGACGAAGCGCCCGTTGCGCAGCATCTTAAGGGCGATACAATTGAAATCTATGTTGATATTGGGTTGGGTGATGGGGCATCAACCGTATGGACGTGCGATTTAACCCATGGTTATATTGAAATTAATGCGGATTATAGGTCTTGAACGATCTTATTCACACGCAGGTCAGCGCCTTATTGCGCTCTGTATCCAATGAAATAATCCTGCCGCACTACCGGCAATTAAAATCATCTGAAATAGAAGAAAAATCACCCGGCGATCTTGTCACTATTGCCGATAGGTTAAGCGAGCAAGCCTTATCCATTGGTTTGTCCAAAATCATAGGCGATGCCAAAATAGTTGGGGAAGAAGCCTGTGCCGACAATCCTGATATATTAGAATATTTATCAGCGGAGCAATGCTGGATTATTGATCCTATCGATGGAACGGGCAATTATGCGCGCGGCGATGGCGCTTTTGGGATAATCATTGCCTTATCCCATAATAATCAAACAATAGCGGGATGGATGTATGATCCCATTAAAGACCGATTATGCCATGCCTATTTAGGCAAAGGCGCATATATTGATAACGCCCCCATCAAGGCCAATGATAGTATAATAAATCTACCCATTGCGGCTTTAGCGACGGGATATATGAAAGCGCAGCAAAAAGAGGATATATTAAACCGCGCAAATGGAAATTATGAGATAGTTCCTATCCCCATGTGTGCGGCCGAACAATATCCATTGCTGGCCCTTGGCACACATAATATATCTATATTTGAGAGAACCTTACCGTGGGATCATGCGGCGGGTATATTATTTTTGAACGAGGCCGGCGGTAAAGCTGCGCGTTGGGACGGCAGCGATTATAGGCCTGCTGACAAAGATACAGGATTGCTTGGCGCCTCATCCCCTAAATTATGGGAACAAGCCGCCAAGATATTTTCTTAAACTTGGCCTGACAACCAATCTTTTAGAGCCGCTTTAGGAGCAGCGCCAACTTTGGTTTCAACGGCCTTGCCGTCTTTGAATAAAATCATCGTTGGGATAGAGCGCACACCAAATTTACCAGGTGTTTCGGGGTGATCGTCAATATTGATTTTGGCGATTGTCACTTGATCGGCCATCTCTTCGCTAATTTCTTCTAGCGCAGGGCCAATCATCTTACATGGGCCACACCATTCCGCCCAAAAATCAACCAATACTGGTTTGTCGGACTGTAATACTTGTGCTTCAAATTCTGCATCACTTACTGCGATTGTGGCCATAAATAATTCCTTTTCTTGTTAACTTCTATCTAATCACGCACAGCGCGCATAGCAAGAGGCCGCATTGATAGAAAATCTATGGCGGCTAAGAGATGCTATTTTTGCGGTTTGTAAATCTCTAAATCGGCATCTGATAGCATCATCATTTTTGGTGCATTGGTATAAAGCAATCCCGTTTTAATAAGCTTATCAGGAAAAATAGTTTCTAACGCCGCTGCATAATGCGCCATTTGCCGCATATAGGCGGTTGGAATATCGCCAATCGTCTCTGGAACATTAAATCCCGTTTTATAATCAATAGCTATTATTTCATCATCTGAAAATATTAATTGGTCGATGCGGCCATTGATTACCATTTCCCCAACCACAGCCGAAATGGGAACCTCACTGCGGCTATTGGTGCCGAAATATTTTTTATATGAATCGTTTTGCATAATATTCAGAACAGGTTCGATAATGTCAGATTCCCGCCAATTGGCAATATTCTGCTGTCTCTCAAACCATTTATGCGCACTATGGCGCAAATCTTCATCTTTCACATGGGCCAGATATTCAAACAAATTATGGATTAAATTTCCGCGCTGTGCATATTTTTGCACCTCCTCAGAAACAGGCTTGGATATGCTATCATCTTCTATCACGCGGCTGGGCGCTAGTGGTTTAGGAGGGCGACTTTCTTCTGGTGCATATTCATAGAGCCATTCCAGATCATCTTCATCTATAGATGTATTTTCAACAACGTCAGCCGTTTTTTCATTGAGCGGCTTCATTGTAAGCCCTTCAAAAACCAGTTTTTCATTCCATATAGTATCAGACACTTGTTTAGCGCCAATTCTCTCCATTGCTTTGGAAATAGGATCATACCAACTGGTTTCTTTGGGCTCTTTGCTCTTTTTACCAAGGCTGCCTGCCAATATTAAATGCTCTTCTGAACGCGTTAGCGCCACATATAATAATCGATTATGCTCTTCTAATTCCTCTTGGCTCTTTAAATCCCAAGCTTGCCCAATTTTGCCCAATCTATTCTCTTTATTAATCGCTGGAATCGGCAATTCAAAATTAGGTTCATTCTTATCAGCATTGCCCAGCATTTTTAGATTAAAACTATTATCTGGGCTATTGGATGGATCTGAACAAATATCAGCCAGTATGACAAGTGGCGCCTGAAGCCCTTTTGCCCCATGAACCGTCATCACTCTGACTTCATCAAATTCGCCATTATTCTCACGTTTAATTTCGACATCGCCGCGCACGGTCCAATCCAAGAAACCTTGCAGAGATTGCCCCTGATCGCGGCTATATTCTAATGCAGTATTCAGCAATTCATTGATGGTTATTTCAGCTTCGAAACCGAGCCGCGCATAAAGTTTTTTGCGGCCATTAAAATCACCCGATAATATATCCTCTAAAAATTGATAGGGAGAGCTATAATCTGCTTTCGCCAATAAGGTTTGCAAATCCTTTACTTGCTTGTCCAATTGAGGAACATTTTTGATATGTTGCCACAGGCTAATCTTTTTGCTGCGATACCCATATAATAATAATTCATCATGATTAAGCTTAAGCAATGGAGAAGTCAGCAAGGTTGCTAAATTCAAATCATCCTCTGGTTGCAATACAAACCGTATCACGCTCAGCAAGTCTTGTACGGCCAGCGGTTTAGATAGATTAAGCCTATCAATACCAGAAACGGATATTCCTTTGGCGTGCAAACGCGCAACGATTAGAGATGCCAAATCACTGCGCCGGCGCACCAATATCATAATATCAGAGGCTTTAAGCGGCTTGTTCGTGGTGTTTAAAAAAGGCTTGTCATGTAGCAATTGGGCAATAGTTTTGGCTAGATTATCCGCTAAGACACGCTTTTCTTCGGACATCCAATTTTCTTCATCGTCATTATCATTATCATATTCATCAGATGATACAGCCTTAACAGGCGGTAATAATGTGATGCTGCCGAAATTATCTTTCTTACCAATATGATTGGCGATTGATTCTTTTAAACCAAAGGATTCATGGCCTAAATTCTCAATCACAATATTCACGAAATCCAATATCGGCTTGGTCGAGCGAAAACTCTCTGACAAATTCAAATTATTGAGGGTTTTTCCGCCAGCTTCTAATTTGTCATCAAAATATTTCTGAGCAACCGCATAATTTTCAGGACTCGTTCCTTGAAATCCAAAAATAGCCTGTTTGAAATCACCGACCGTAAAAACCGTCCGTGGCTTTTGCGCATCTATGGATTCGCCACTATAAAAATCATCGGTAATTGCTCTGATAATATCCCATTGGGCTTGGTTGGTATCTTGCGCTTCATCGATCAATATATGGTCAATATTTTGATCCAATTTATAGCGGATCCAATCGGCCATATCGGCTGTTTTCAATAAGGATGCGGATTTGCGTATCAAATCGTCAAAATCTAGCAGCGCTTTTTGTTCTTTCAGCTGTTGATAATGAAGCTGAAATTCGCTGCCGACATTAAAACTATCGCATAATTGCAGAGCCAGAGCATGTAATTTCATTTGCTCTTTCAGCTCCATAGTCCAATCAAAGAGGCCTTGAGTTAGGGCTAAATATTCTTCTTTTGGTTTGGGCCCTGATTGCGTCAGAGTATTGCTCTTGGTACTCCAAACACTATGCAGATCATCTAGGTTTTGTGCGCGTTCTTCTGGCGATTGGCTGAGCCATAGATTTATCGCCTCGGCTCTAGGCAGTCCTGTTTTTTCTGTGCCCCATTCAGCATTTAGTGCAGCGCACGCACGCACGGCAGAAATATCAAAAGCATCATCTTGGCAAACCTCTATCAGATAGTGCTGCGGGTCCCCTGTTATTTTGCACCCAACCAGAGCAAGTGCGACTTCTTTGGTAATGCCTATATTTTGTTTATCCTGCCAATAATGAGCCGCTTCGGGGTTGCGCGCCCATTTTTTCAAATAACCAACCACTCTATCTTCGCCATATTTAAGGCTCAAATTCTCAAATGCTGCGATAAAATCTGGATCAGAATTTTTATTCTCGCACATCAGATTTAGCGCATCGCGCAAGAGCATTTCTTGCTCTCTATCTTCAATCGCCCGAAATCCAGAATTAAGGGCTGCCTCTCCTGGAAAAGAAGATAATAATGATTGGCAAAAACTATGGATGGTCATAACCCGCAATCCGCCGCCCGGAGCATCGAGCAATGATGCAAAGAGTTGCCTTGCGCGATTACGGCTCTCTTCGCTATTATCAGCACCAATGGATGCCAATTCACGGCCTAATGTGGAATTTTTCATTCTTACCCAAGATGCCAAGCGCTTGTTGATGCGGTTCGCCATTTCGGCAGCACCAGCCTTGGTAAAAGTGATGCATAAAATATCTTCGGGCCTTACATCTTTTTCCAATAGCAAACGTAATACTCGAGCAGATAAAACTTGGGTTTTGCCCGTGCCTGCTGATGCACTGAGCCATATATTATCAGATGGCTGAACTGCTTCCATTTGCGGCTTAGTCAGATCATGTATGATATATTCATTATCGTTCATGATTGGCTCCTGCCATACCATTCCATCAGGCGTGAAAGATGTTCATAATCATTATAGGGTGCATATTCAGGATGCAATCTTGCTTCAAACGCTTTGTCACCCAATATATATTCTCTGATTAATTGCGTGGCATTATCCTCACTAAATGCAACAAATTCATCGGTCAAAACATAAGTTTTTGCACTTTTCTCTGTAAGAGCATCGCGCGTTGCTTTGGTAACATTACCAAATTCTTGTTTGTTTTTAGCCAATGACCAATATTCAAAGGCTGATGCTTCCCCGTTTATAATATCTCCAGCTATTGTCTTAAACTTAGCTTTTTCTGCTAGTAATCCAAGCAGGCCTAGCTGCATGGCAAAACCAACCTTAATTTGCTTCATCGACGGCACAGCTCCGCTTTTATAGTCAATTATCGCAAGGCGCCCATCTTGGAATAGATCAATTCTATCGGCAACGCCTCTTAATTTGACACCCAATATTTCAATCTCGCCTTTCGTTTCGGCAGCAATGATTTTACGGCCTTCTGTTTGGATGACATTGCGCGTCTGAGCATCAATCCATTCCATCTGCTTAATCAAGCGCGGTTGCCATAATAAACGTGCCGTTGGGTGCAATGCTTCATTGCTCAGCAGTTCATGGGTACGTGCCATTAATTTATCGGGATGCAGGCCATCTTCTTTTGCCCATTTTTCCAATATTTCATGGATCATAGTCCCGCGCCACGCTGCGCTAACATCTTCGTCAATCTGATCTAATTTTGAAAGACCCATTATCTTTTTGGCGTAAAAAGCAAATGGATCAGCCTTAATTTGATCCATATTCGTGACGCTCAAATCAACTTTACGCTGCGCTGCATTAGGTTTAGGTGCTGGCTCTAGCGCTGGATTAGCTTTCCCCGGGTCATCAATTTTTACAACCAATTGCGGTATATGTTTTTCATATTTTAGCTTATTGCCGGCAAAAGCAATTAAGCGTAATAAAAAGCGCGATGTGACAGCAGGCCCGCCGCTATCGCGCTCGCTTCGGCTCAATATTAATTCTTTAGCACCAATCGCTTCGGCCAAATCATGTGCCGATAATCCAATACTTCTGGAGAGCGAAGGCAAGCCCAAATCACGCCTAATACCGGGGGAGAGCCAAGGATCATTATTAGGGGCTTGCGGCCATGAGCCTTCATTAAGTCCTGCACAAATCACCAAATCGCTACGCTGTAACCGAGCTTCTAACAAGCCATAGATTGAAACGCGCGGATGATTTCCATAGGCACTTCTGACCGTATATCCATCCATCAAAATGCTAATATATTGGGGTAATATTTCTATCGAGAGATTAGAGGAACCTGCGTCAATATACGATATAATATCTGTATAGAAACGGCTCAGTTCGCGACCTGCATCCCCTTTCCATACCTCATCACCAGCGATAAAATCGGCAATTTTACGAACAGATTCTAACAAATCTCGCGGTGTGCCATCCGATATTTCGGCCAAGTTTTTCTCAATATCGAGCCACCATGATAATGTTGCATCATATTTATCATTATCGGGATTATATTTCTTAATCTTATCTATATGGCGCTTGATTGAAGATTGAATACTAGCCAATCCTTGGCCAGAGCGCGGTCCTCTTAACGTCATATCAAGGGAGCGTATTTTTTCTAGCCATGCGATGCGCCCTTCCCCCTTTCGCGCAAGAGGGTGTTTCAACAGTGATAATAAATCAATCGGCGCAAAACCGCTGGCTATATTTTGAGCAATGGTCAGGAACAAGCTACCCGAAGGCGTATCAGAGAGCGACACACCCGCGCTATCATCAGCTTTTATATTCCAGCGCAATAGATGCGCGGATATCCGCCGCGCCAATTCTCTGTCGGGGGTAATAATAGCAATACGTTTATTATTTATCTCTAAATTCTTGCGCACCAATATGGCAACGGCCTGCGCTTCTGCGGCGCTGTCGTTATTGGTCATAATTTTGAGATGATTAAAATCTGTTGCTGATACTTCGATCGATTGCCATTGCGCCGTTTGCCGCGCTGGCGCAAAAATATGACTGACCAATTGATCTTTGCGGTTCGCAATTTTCGTTACTTTTGCATCGCCAAGCGGCGTGACTTCGCTACGATCAAAGCCCATTGTATCGAGCAATAATTTAAGATGAAATTGCGGATGAGTCTCTAGCGAAGGTTTGGCGCGTAATTCGCCTTCCTCTTTTTCATGCGGACCAAGCGAATCCCATGTTGCATCATCCATCATCTGATCAATATGCGGTAATATGACCAATCCATTTGCCGCAGTTGCAATCTTTTTTTGCAAATAAGCAATGGCCGGTGCTGCTGTTGTTATGCCTATGGCAGCGATAAAGGGGTGATGGCTCAAATGCTCTAAATTATTGGCCAAATTGCGGATCATAGCATTGCGATTAACCACCATAGTAGAGAGGTTTAATTGCTCTAATTTAGCGCGATATTGATAATATATATTTTCAAATAAAGCATAAGATTTTTGCCAATGAATGGCCAAATCTGCTTCGGAATTTATTGCGATTTTTTCGGATAGTTCGCTAAATTTTTCAAAAGCTATTTCTTCGACGTCCAATTGGTCAATCACCTGCGCCAAATCCATAGATAATTTTAACGCTTGGGCCGCATCAATATCTCTATCCATGACAGATTTATGATGCTCTTCAATAAGATTAGCCAACAGCATGATACGCTGCATTGCATCTATCGGAGGTGCGATTTTTTCATCATCATATTGATGCAAAAACAAACCGCTTTTTTCATTCAAGTCTAAATCACCAACCGTCACCAAACGCGGCAGCAAAAGCCCTTTACCCGTTTGCCGAACAAAAGCTTCTTCAATCGCTCTGACCGCACGATTATTGGGCAGTAAAATTAAACCATCTGCAAGCGCCAAAGGATCTCGGCCATATTGAGACAGAAAATATGCGGCCACACTATCTGCAAAGCCCTGATGGGACGAAACAGAATGAAGTGCGGGGCGCGTTAATTTATTCATCGCTATTTTCGAATGAAAGCATTTCTTCGGCTACTGGAATAGCTTCTGGCGTGCCAATATCAAACCATTTTGCATCGTGAAGAGTTCCATAGATTCGTCCCTCTTTAATGCCCCTATTCCATAATATATTGGTTGAGAAAGCGCCTTTAGGAGCATCGCGCAACAATCTATGAGATATTATTTGGATACCGGTGAATATATAGGGTGCGCTGTCCTTATCACCGCGCCTGATGATAATATCATCATCTCCTAAAAAGAAATCACCGGGGCCTTTGTGGCAATAGGCATTCTCTTTGGGGACGAGCAATAGCAGCGCATCCATTTTTGCATCATCCCAAGAAGAGGCTAATTTGAGCAATGCATTTTGCGCTCCATTGGTCCAAATATTATCGCTGTTGAGACAAAAGAAAGGTTTATCACCCAAATGCGGCTGCGCTTTTATGAGACCCCCACCCGTTTCCAATAATTTTTCTCTTTCATCGGATATATATATATTAGCAAATTCAGGAACATGCGCCATATATTGCTCTACCATCTCTGCGCGGTAATGCACATTAATGACGATATTTTTTATATCTGCAATTTCCATTTGCTCTAAGCAATGGCCCAATAATGTTTTGCCTGCTACTTCGACTAATGGTTTTGGGCGATCATTCGTTAAAGGACGCATACGCGTACCAAGGCCCGCCGCCATAATCATAGCTGTATCGATTATCATTTTTGCACCGATATTTTGGAATAGCGTATTGCGCTTGGGATAGTATCGTCAAACCATTTCTTTATTTTACTAAGCGCAGGGTTTTCCAAATCACGTTCAAGCAATCCCCACATACGCGGCAGATAATCAAGATATTTATGCTTTCCATCGCGAAAGCAAAGCCGCGCGAATATACCAATGATTTTAGCATTTCTCTGTGCCCCTAATATGGCGTAATGATCGAGAAAATTCTTATCTACATCTATATTGTCGGCATAATAAGCGAGCATTTTTTGCTCTAATTCGGGTGAAACATCCCGCCGCGCATCCTGTAACAAGGAAACAAGATCATAGGCTTGATGCCCAACCAATGCGTCTTGGAAATCAATGATGCCCATATCGCCATCCGATAATAGCATCGCATTTTCAGCATGATAATCGCGCAATACAGTAACTTTCTTAGCCCCATAAATAGGCGTCAGTGCCTCTTTCCACAAATTTTCATATATTGCACTATCGCATTCAATATTGACCGCTGGCAAATACCATTCGGGCAATAGATTAACTTCTCTGATATAGGTTTCCTCATCATAAGCAGGCACATCAGCGGGCTGCGCTGCGGCCAATTTGATAATGATATCGATTGCCTGTTTATAGATTGCCTCTTCATCCTGCGGTTCATCATCTAAATGCTCGCGCATTCTTTGATCGCCAAAATCCTCTATCAATACCAAGCCATGTTCCAAATTACTGCCATAGATTTGAGGTGCGCGAAAACCTGCACCTGTCAAATATTGAGCGACGTCAATAAAGGGCTTAGGGTCTTCATGCGGCGGCGGCGCATCCATTAAAATAGCAAGTTTATCAGCTTTTTCGACACGGAAATAACGGCGAAAGGAAGCATCCCCTGCTAATGGTTTGATGTGCGCCTCTGCCCAACCAATATCAGACAGAAAATCAATCGCTTTTTCTGGAATATTCATGCCCACCTTGATACGCCCTCGCCATATATATTCAATGTAATATCTCTTATATTGTCTGAAATTTTCTCTATTTCGATTGTATAATGATTATCCGGCAAACGCATCGGATATTTATTGGCCCATTCCACTAATATGATAGCATAATGAAGGGCATCATCTAATCCTAGCTCTAGATATTCAGAATCATTTTCTATGCGGTACAAATCTGCATGCACTATTGAGACTTTGGTTGCTGGCGGATCATAGCTGTGGACTAGCGCATAGCTTGGGCTGCTAACCTCTCCATCAAAGCCCAATTCAGCGATAAATGCTTTTGCGAATATGGTCTTACCCACGCCCAAATCGCCAATGAGCGAAATCCAATCCCCTACCTTGGCAATGCGCGCGATACGCCTTGCAAAATCATGCATCTCTTTTTCAGAGCTAATTCTATATTTTTTCTGCATCAGCGGGGTAACTTAATAGTGATTTTAGTACCTTGCCCCTTTTCAGACAATAATTCCATAGTCCCGCCATGGGCCTCTATTAATTCGCGCGCAAGCGGAAGGCCAAGACCTTTTTGTTTATCATCAGAATAAGCTTCATTCTCTTTGGGCGGTAATTTATCAAACACCATATTCTTGGTACGATAATCCATGCCCGGCCCATTATCTGCAATGATGATAGAGGCGCTGCTCTTTGTTCCATGCGCATTCACAAATATGCTAGAGGCTTCCCCGCTGTAGGTGATAGCATTATCAATCAGATGGTTGATAACTTGCTCTAATCTTCCGAAATCTCCCAATATCTCTCCAACATCCTTATCTATATCGGTTGAAATATTGATTTGATTTTTGCGAATTTTATCTTCGGCTTTTGCAAGGCATCCATGGATTAATTCAGCAATATTTACCGGCTTTTGTGACACGGGAAGCACTCCTGCCTCGCTTTGGCTAAAGTCTAATATATTGTTGATTTGACCTGTTAATCTGGTGGTCGATTCAATGATAGCATTGATATATTCTGTTGCTTGTTCATTCATCGGACCGGCTATTCCGCTGCCCAATAATTCAGCGAAACCACTGATAGATGTCAATGGCGTGCGCAGCTCATAACTCATATTAGAGAGGAATTTATCTTTAATATTATCAGCATCAATTAGCGCCTCATTCCTCTCACGCAATGCATTTTCGATCTGCATACTATCGGATATATCAAGCATAGTGAAAAGCGCATTGCCATCAGGCAGCGGTATCGTGGCTATTTGATATATGCTGCCATCGACAAATTCGATGCGTGTGCGTCTTTGCTCTCTTTGAGAGGTTGAAACGCGTATTAATTCGCGCACAATTGATATTTGCGATGGTTTTTTAAGCTTCTCGCCTAATAGCTTCATCAGCTCATCAATTCTAGGATGCTGCGCAATAACCTCTTCATCTAACGCCCATAAATCGATGAATTGCTTATTCCAGAGATTTAATCGGCCATCAGCAGCAAATACAGCGACGCTTTCAAATAGATTATCAAATGTTGCTGTACGCGCCCGCAGCAGACTATCGTGCGCACTCGATAATTTGGCCTGTTCTGTGCTGTCTTCGAAAATGATTAATAGCCCGCCATCGGGGATAGGTTGGGCCAAAACCCGCAAATGCGTGCCATCATTGAGCAACCAATTTTCCTCTACAGGATCGCTTGCTCTAAACCAACCTTCTCTCTCGCTGCGCCATTCTTGATAATCACTAACCTCTGGGATGCGGCCAGCCTCTCTCATTTTATCAAATACGCGGCTAAATTCTTGTTTTTCATCGACCCAATTTTCCTGAAAAGAAAAAATTCTTTGGAAAGGAAGGTTAAGAAATATCAGTCGCCCTTCGGCGTTAAATTGGGCAACGGCTGCTGACATATTGTCTAATAAATTGCGCTGCGCCTCGACATAGCGTAGATATTCTTGGCGTGTATCGGCCAAATCCTGAACATCAATGGCAAGTCCTGCTATTCCCGTTTGGCCAAGCGGTATATCAAAGACGCGAACCTGCTTGCGCACTCCGCCAATAGTAGCCGACACCAGACGTTCAATCGTATTTTGCTCTGTTAATGCTTGCTGAGCGACAGCTAATGATGATTGGCCATTGCTCGATTCAATAAGCTCAACACCTTCTTGAATAATATATTCAGCGCTCTCGCTATCCACCGCTTCGACATAGGCCTGATTCACAAATGTCAGCCTTAGGTCTGGACTGCGGTGCCACATTGGAAAAGGAGAAGCTTCGATTAAGCCTACCAAAGCCGCAAAAGCACTATGCGCTTCATCAGCATCTTTTTGTAATTTCTCTAACTGGCTGACGCTTTCCGTTGCATCAAAGACCCACAATAATGCAGCGCCATTGGGATATATGAGCGCATCAGCGATACTGCCCTTTACTAGAAATTTTTTATTAGACCCTACTAAAGTAAGGGCTTGGCTAAATGATTTCCCAGTTTTTTGCGTTGATCTGATATTTTCAGTAAAGCGCGCTAAATCTTTCTCGCTAAGACCGCCTTCTTCCTCATACATCTCTGTATCTGCTGCAAGATCAGAAATATATTCAATTTTGCGATTGAGGCCAATCCATCGCGCGAACCTATCTGTGGCTTCGAACCTTCCATCGCCTTTTACAATGATGGGTATAGCAGGTGCTGTCTCTAATAATCTGCCAAAACGAGAGGTTTGCTGCAGAGTGCGCACTGCTTTACGGCGCATAGTGATACCAGCCCATATCGCATATGCGGCAACCACAGTCCAAATTGCGCAGATAATACCGACTAGTCCAATTATGATATCATTATCAAAATTCACTATCAGTAGCTTTCCTATTTTTCATTTAGCGCCCAAGCCTACACATGTTTGAGAGCAATATATATAAAATTCATCACATTGAAATAAGTTTTATATATAAAAAAGCCTACCCCAATAGTGGGATAGGCTCTTTCAAATATATCAGATATTTATGGCTATTCTTGTAGAATAAACAACCATAGATATTTTAATTAATAGCGATAGTGATCTGGTTTGTGTGGGCCATTTGTACCAACACCGATATAACCAGCTTGCTTTTCGCTTAATGTTGTTAAGTTCACGCCCAATTTACCAAGATGCAAAGCTGCAACTTTTTCATCAAGATGTTTCGGCAATACATAAACATCATTGCCATATTTGCCATCTTCATTGTTTTTGAACAATTCAATTTGCGCCAACACTTGGTTGGTGAAACTTGCTGACATAACAAAGCTTGGGTGACCCGTTGCACAACCAAGATTTACGAGGCGGCCTTTTGCAAGCATGATAATTTTCTTACCATCTGGAAATTCTACTTCGTCAACCTGTGGTTTAATTTCAGACCATTTCATATTGCTTAGTGCATCGATTTGGATCTCGCTGTCAAAGTGACCAATGTTAGAAACAATAGCGCGATCTTTCATGGCGCGCATATGATCAACAGTGATAACATCAACATTACCAGTGGCCGTTACGAAAATATCAGCACGCGGAGCAGCTTGTTCCATCGTTACAACTTCATAGCCTTCCATAGCAGCTTGAAGAGCGCAGATTGGATCAGATTCTGTTACCAATACGCGCGCACCGCCTTGACGTAATGAAGCTGCGCTGCCTTTACCAACGTCACCGAAACCAGCAACACAGGCAATTTTGCCAGAGAGCATAACATCGGTTGCACGGCGGATGGCATCCACCAAGCTTTCACGGCAACCATAGAGATTATCGAATTTTGATTTTGTAACACTGTCGTTGACATTGATCGCTGGGAAAGGAAGTTTGCCAACCTTTGCAAGATCATACAGACGGTGAACGCCCGTTGTTGTTTCCTCTGAAACGCCTTTAATAGCTTCGACAGATTTGGTTAGATAACCAGGTTTTCTTGCTACAAAGTCACGCAGTTCCGCTTGGAAAGCGACTTCTTCGTCATTTTCAGGTTCCCATAAATCTTCGCCTGCTTCCAAGCGAGCGCCCCAAAGAGCAAACATTGTAGCATCGCCGCCATCATCCAAAATAATGTTGGTGGTGGTTTCATCACCCCAATCAAAAATCTTGCCGACATAACTCCAATATTCTTCTAATGTCTCGCCTTTAATAGCAAACACAGGCACACCAGCGGCGGCCATAGCTGCTGCCGCATGATCTTGTGTTGAAAAGATATTACAGCTTGCCCAGCGTACTTCCGCACCAAGAGCGGTAAGGGTCTCAATAAGAACAGCCGTTTGAATGGTCATGTGCAATGAACCGGTGATACGCGCACCTTTTAGAGGCTTGCTTTCACCAAATTCTTCGCGAAGCGCCATCAAACCAGGCATTTCTATTTCAGCTATTTCAATTTCTTTACGGCCAAAATCGGCCTCATTAATATCTTTAATAATATAATCATTTTGCGCCGCACTTGCCACGATAATGTCTCCTTGATGGATTGTTTGCTATTGCTCATCAATGATTGATAAGCAACTTATGGCGTCCATAGCCAAGCATCATCGTATAAGCAAATATAAAGATATCTTTATATAATATTTTTTATCGATTCATCGCCTATTTTTAGTAAGCATGGCTTTAATATAAGCTATTTGAGAAAGTTTTTTTGGCAATCATTGATTTACCAATATAAATCTCTATGTCGTGATTATCAAAACTTTGGCAATGATTATGCCTATCAAATGGAAATCCTTAATCCGAAACTTTAACAATAAGAGGAAACTAATATGAGCATCGCAATTGGAAGCAAAATACCAGAAACCAATTTGGTCAAAGCCACCGAAAATGGCCCTGAGCAAATTTCATCCAATGATTATTTTAAAGGCAAAAAAGTTGCGCTTTTCTCTGTACCCGGCGCATTTACGCCCACTTGTTCCGTAAAACATCTGCCCGGCTATGTGGAACAGGCCGACGCATTAAAAGCAAAAGGCATTGATGCCATTGCTTGCACAGCCGTAAATGATGCATTCGTACTTGGCGCATGGAATGGCGCAGCCGGTTCAGAGGCTATTGAAATGCTTGCCGATGGCAATGGTGATTTTGCTGCTGCTGTAGGCTTAGAAATGGATGCTAGCGGATTTGGCATGGGCCAACGCGGTCAACGCTATTCAATGGTTATCAATGATGGTGTTGTTGAACAGTTGAATGTTGAAGCGCCGGGCGATTTCAAAGTATCATCAGCTGAATATATGCTAGAGCAATTATAATATATTGGGCATAATAACCCTATAAAAAAAGGCGGCTCAAGGGCCGCCTTTTCTTTGTGAAATGATGGTTTACCAACCCTTTGTCTTGCCTTTATTTTGCTCTTTGAGCCAGTCTTGCAAGGGTTTGAAATATTCCAACATAGCTTTGCCAGACATTTCGCGCGTCCCCGTAAATTCTTCAAGCGCATCAGGCCAAGGTTTAGAAGCGCCAAGCTCTAGCATTGCATTAAGCTTAGTGCCGACTTCTTTATTGCCATAGAAAGAACAGCGATGCAGCGGCCCTTCCCAACCAGCGGCATCGCATGCTGCTTTATAGAATTGGAATTGCAAAATACGGGCCAGAAAATAACGCGCATAAGGAGTATTGCCTGGAATATGATATTTCGCACCAGCATCAAAAGCATCCGCAGGACGTTCAACAGGAGGCATAACCCCCTGATACTCACGCTTTAGATCATGCCATGCATTGTTATAATCTGCGGGTTTAATCTCACCTGAGAATACACCCCAACGCCATTTATCGACCAGCAAACCAAAGGGTAAAAATGCAACTTTATCCATGGCTTGGCGCAATAAAAGCCCAGTATCTTTATCCGCGCCTGGCACTTGGCTCTCATCCAGCAAATCTATCTTCACAAGATAATCAGGTGTTATAGAAAGCGCCAGCATATCACCAATAGCTTCATGAAAACCATCATTGGCACCATTTAGATGCAAATAGCTTTGATCTTTATAAGCCCGTTGGTAATAATTATGGCCCAATTCATGATGCACAGTGATGAAATCATCGCCATTCACTTTGATGCACATTTTGATACGAATATCGTCTTTATTATCCAAATCCCAAGCTGATGCATGGCAAACAACTTCGCGGTCTCTTGGTTTCACAAATTGCGAGCGCTGCCAAAACGTCTCTGGTAATGGATCAAACCCTAAGGATGAGAAGAAATCCTCGCCAACTTTGACCATTTTGATGGCATCATAATCTTTTTGCACCAATAAATCGCTAATATCATAGCCAATATCGCCTGCGCCTTCGGGTGCTACGATATCATAGATATTACCCCATTCTTGCGCCCACATATTACCGAGCAAATCAGCACGAATAGGGCCTGTCTCTGCTTGGACTGCATCGCCATATTTTTCGTTCAATTTACCGCGCACATAAGTATGTAATTCATCATAGAGCGGTTTTACATCCAGCCATAATTTGTCCATTGTTTCGGCAAATTCCTCAGCAGGCATATCATAGTTAGAACGCCACATAGCGCCTGTATCGGCAAAACCAAGCTCTGCTGAACCTTCATTGGCTATTTCAACCATACGTTTATAATCATCGCGCATCGGCCCGCCAACATTCGTATGCCAGCTTGTCCACATTTCTTTTAATTCCGCAGGATTTCGGTTTGTTCCCATAGCGGCTTCAATGTCACTGCCATTAATTTCTTCGCCTTTGAGAAGGCCTTTTCCTTTACCATATTGAGACTGAAGATCAGTGGCAATCGCGCTCAATTCATCCGCTGCACCTGCTGTGGTGGGTGCAGGCATTACAATACCGCCGCGCAATATGTCCAATTTGCGCTTTACGATCGGATCCAAACCTTCTTGTTTGGCAAATTCAGCCGCCTGCAAAGCAAAGTCCACAGACATTTTTGTTCCTTCTGCACCAGCAATAGCCGCCAATGCATCTGTATCTTCGGTCAAATATGTAGAATTAACCCATTGCACTTTTGCGGAATAAGTAGAAAAATCGAACAATCTTTTCTCAGCTTTTTCAACAAATTCTTCTGCTGTAGCCGCTTCGATTTTTGTGCTAGCTCCAGAGCTATAGCTGCTCGTTGCACTATCATTTTCAATTTTCTTGCAACCGCTAATGGTTAAACTCGCGATTGCCAATGCACTCAACGAAATCCAATTTTTCATGCTCATTCTCCGCTTAAATGGTTTTGGACATATTTGGTATGAAATGTAACTTATTTTCTACATGGTCAAGGATTAAGACTATAATCGCGCATCAAATGATATAATCATGCTTTCTTTTTAAACTTATCCCATGAAATAATTCCCAATAATCCAAATATAGTGGTCAAAAATGCGATGCTCTTGGCCGGCCCTACTTGCGCCGCTATCGCCGCCAACTTATCTGAGCCTCGCATAGAAAATAGCTGAATGACCTGCGCAATGGTCTCAATATAATCTGTGACACAGAAAATCACAGCCGCTGCTATGACCAATGCTCCAATGCGTCGGACAAATAATCGTTCATCATAACGCAGCAATATTCCCCCGCAAACTGCGCCCAAAGAATATATGCCAATGAAAAACAAGTCTATAATCATGCTGGTTTTTGCATAAAATAATACATCAGCCGCAGCCCATGCGAATTGTATCTCATCTATCCTATTGGCAGACCCTGCACTTTGATGATCGCTAATGGCCAGCGGGGATGCATCGGTAATCAACAGTAAATTACCGAAAATCATGATTATCAATAATATTAATCCAGCGATCCAAAATCGCATGAAATTATTAAGTGCAAAATTTTTCATCATATATTCTCGTTAAAAAATTGCGCCATTTTTTCGCCCAATGATTTTTGCACAACCGATGACATATGATTGCCCGTTATTTCTTCAAATCGTCCATTTAAAAGGTTATTGGCCAATGTTTGACCATTCCCATTATCTTGGTCTTTATCACCGCAAATCACTATTGTTGGTATATCTATATCTTTTAATATATCGACATCCAATGAACCAAAACTGCGCAGCAAATGCCTTGCGGCAATAGGATCTATCCCGGTTGTTTTCATGAATTGAACAGGCATATAATATGGATCGCCGCGCTTTGTGCTGTGATAATGTTCTACAACGTCTAAGAAAAATTGCTGGCGCTTTCCCCAACCATTCAAACCTTCCCAGCCCATTCCGCTTAAGCCAAGGCGTTTAGGACGCGCTCCATTAATTACCAATTTTGCGCAACTGCGCGCGCCCAGCGAAAAACCCGCTAAATGATAATCCTGTAAATTCAGATGCTCTATTAGAGCTTCTATATCTTTTATGATGACATTTTCGGGGTAACATTCTGCTGCATGCGGTGCGCCGCTATCACCATGCGCCCTAAAATCGGGCATAATCAGGCGAAAACCAGCATTCACCAATGTTTCAGCATGACCATATTTGATCCAATTGACATGAGCATTGGAAAATAAGCCATGCAGCAACAGCAGAGGTTTCCCTTCGCCCATTTCATGCACTTTCAGCGTAACACCATCAAAGGATGTGAAATCAAAAGATGTTAAATTCAATTCAGCTTTCCCTTGGTTTTAAGCCCAATTGTTTCAATCGCCATAGCGCCATTTCGATACGGTCTTGACCAAAAAATGGTTCATTCTCAACAATAAGAGAGGGCACTCCCCAATGGCCTGCTGCTTCCAAAGCATCTTGGTTAGCAGCGATTTCTGCATCTAATTTTTCAGCATCATTTTCAACTTCGGCTTCCATAGCATCAAAATCTAACCCCGCATCAACAGCAGCATTACGAAGATGATCCCCTTTATCCCAATCTTTGGTACCGCCCCAAATTAATTTAGAAACATTGTTACAGAATTTCAGGCTTTTGCCATGGCGCGCCGCACTTTGCCCCAAACGGGTCAGCCTATATATATAAGGTTGTTCGGCTGATATCTCACGCGTAATCAAATTTTGCACGATGGGATCAGGGTTTGGAATAGCAAATTCTATATTATGAAACTCTGCAACGCGCATCATATCGCGCATTGTATATCCAATCCAATTGGGATGATTTTTCTCAAAAAAATCAGCTTTGCGGATTGCCAGAGGATATACGGGACGCAATTGAATATTCAGATCATATTGATCCGCCATATCTTTATAACGCTGTGTAGCCAAATAGCTGTAAGGTGATCGAAACGACCAATATAGTTCTGCTTCTATTGTCATGCGGGCACTATGCCCAAATTATACTTAGCTTGCAAAACAAAAAGGGCCGCCAAATATGGCAGCCCTTATTTTGAAAAAATTCTGGATTTATGGTTTTTTGCGGCGGCGACCAAACGCCAAACCAGCAAGACCAAGTCCTAATAATCCTAAGATACCAGGTGCAGGAACGTCTGTGCCTCCGCCTGTGGAACCACCAGAACCACCAGAACCACCAGAAGAAGAGCTACTAGAGGATGAACTGCTAGAGGAAGAGCTGCTGCTAGAAGAAGAACTGCTTGATCCGCCAAAGCTAGATGAGCCACCAAAACTAGAAGATCCGCTACTTGTTGCACCTGAGCTGGTTGCACCAGAGCTAGTAGAAGAAGAACTGCTAGAAGATGAGCTGGATGAGCTGCTTGAGCTACTACTAAAACCACCTGTGCTGGTGCTTACGCCGCCTGTGCTAGTGCTAACGCCGCCTGTGCTGGTGCTTACGCCGCCTGTGCTGCTGCTGACACCGCCCGTGCTGGTGCTTACGCCGCCTGTGCTGCTGCTAACGCCGCCTGTGCTAGTGCTAACGCCGCCCGTGCTGCTGCTTACACCACCTGTGCTGCTGCTTACGCCGCCAGAAGATGAACTTACACCACCACTGCTTGATGATACTCCGCCAGAGCTAGTTGAAGAACTAACGCCGCCAGAAGATGTGCTTACGCCGCCAGAGCTAGTCGATGAGCTAACACCGCCTGATGATGTGCTTACACCGCCTGTGCTACTCGATGAGCTTACACCGCTAGATGAACTGCTTACGCCGCCTGTGCTGGTCGAAGAACTAACGCCCCCATTGCTGCTCGACACACCGCCGCTGCTCGTAGAGGTTGAAGAACCGCTGCTGGTTGATGAAACTACTACACCACCAGAGCTGGAAGATGTTGAGGATCCTCTATCAGAACCAGAAGAACCGAAGAATCTGTCGAAAAAACCGCCTTTTTTATTGGCTCTATCACTCGATCTACCTGAAAACTCTGCTCTATCAGAAGCTTGAGATAGATTAAAATCAATGTGAGAGCTGTTTTCAGCTGCGCGATCAGCAAATGAAGTATCTGCTGAATGTGTCGCGGCACTCGCAATGCTCACAATTGAGCAACTGGCTATTAGAGCCGCGAATTTAAATGGTTTATTCTTCATCATATTTTCCTAACTTTCGATCATGATACATAATTACTGTTTACGGTTATGCAAATGGCCTAATGGGGAATTAACCAAGCAATATCTGTACCATAGATATATTATTATTTACTATCAATGGATTACATAGAAAAATTTTGTAAAATCAGATTTTCTCTCGTCAAAACTGTAAGTTATTCCGACACAAAAAAGGCCTCATAAGAGGCCTAATCTGTTTTATTGTTCATAAAATATTATTTGTTTTTTCTACGGCGGCGACCAAAAGCTAATCCAGCCATACCCAAACCTAATAGAGCGATTGCTCCAGGAGCTGGGACATCTGTTCCACCACCTGTTGAACCACCCGTTGGGTTACCGCCAGTGCTACCTACACCACCAGTGCTTCCAAGACCACCTGTGCTGGTTGAAGAGCTTGGTACTGGCGCCAAAGTTAATGGACCAGTATCTATATCAAAGTTTACGCGGCGACCGTCTTCGTTCAGAGCACCACTCCAAATCTCAGAAGCGCCATTGTTGCGGAAACGCAATCTTGCTCTGCCAGTTCTATTATCGATAACCGGTGTAAAAACTCTACCATTATCGTTAACGACACCTGATACGCTGGTAAAACGAAATAAATCGTTGGTATCAATAGACGTAAAATTACTAAAGTTAGCTCCAGAGAAAGTCACATTTGTACCACCGCCAACATAGCTTGCTGTACCTGCAACTGTATCAATAGTCAGGCGAACATTTGCACCGCCAAACTGTGTATCATAACTAAATGTGTTCGCGTGCGCTATACCGGTAGTGGCAAGTGCTACACTTAGTGCTGCTACTTTGAAACTTATTAATTTAGACATTTTATTACCTACTCAACTATTAAAATGGATTGCGACATTGCAACTTTGTACACTAAGCAATTTTGATGCCAGTTATAAAAAATGGTTAATAAACAATTGCTAGACTTATTATTGGCAAGCTCATTATCAAAAAATTAACTATTTATGTAAAGAAACCCGACAAATTTTAGCGATCATTCAGCCTTTTTTAAGATGTTTTCTACCCAGCAATTCAGCAATCTGAACAGCATTAAGCGCTGCCCCTTTGCGCAAATTATCTGAAACGCACCAAATATTTAGGCCATTTTCAACCGTGGGGTCTTCGCGTACGCGGCTAATATAAGTCGCACTATCGCCAACACACTCAACTGGGGTCGTATATCCCTCATCTTCGCGCTTATCGACCAGCATGATACCTGGGGCCTCGCGCAATATTTTTTGCGCATCTTCGGCGCTTAACTCTTTTTCAAATTCCAAATTAATGGACTCGCTGTGACCAACAAATACAGGAACGCGCACACAAGTAGCGGTTACTTTAATTTTTGGATCAAGAATTTTCTTGGTTTCAACCACCATTTTCCATTCTTCTTTGGTTGAACCATCATCAAGGAACACATCAATATGCGGAATGACATTAAATGCAATTTGCTTGGTAAAGACCTCATTATCCTTGGGATCGCCAACAAAGATGGCGCGAGATTGCTCAAACAATTCATCCATACCACCTTTACCAGCTCCAGAAACCGACTGATAAGTTGATACAACAACCCGTTTAATCGTGGCGGCATCATGTAGCGGCTTAAGTGCAACCATCATTTGCGCTGTTGAACAATTGGGGTTTGCAATGATATTTTTGACTTTATAACCGTCTATCGCCTCGGGATTAACCTCTGGCACGATAAGCGGCACATCAGGGTCCATACGATATAGCGAGCTATTATCGATGACGGTGCAACCCGCAGCCGCAGCTTTTGGGGCATAAATTTTGGTAGGCCCGCTACCTGCTGCAAACAGAGCCATGTCCCAACCAGAGAAATCGAAATTCTCAATATTCTGAACTTTCAGCTCTTTACCAGAATCACCAAAATCTATCTTTCGCCCTTGAGAGCGCGGCGAAGCAACGGCGGCAATTTCTTCAATCGGAAATTCGCGCTCTGCCAAGATGTTAAGCATTTCACGACCAACATTTCCGGTCGCGCCTACTACTGCAATTTTGTAACCCATGATACTTTCCTAATAGTCAATATGAAAACAGCCGGTCATCCTGTTGGAGAGCCGGCTGCCTAAAACGCAATTTATATTTGCTTATTTAGCGGCTTTATCTGCCGGTTTATTGTCACGGCGCTCTGCAATACGAGCGGCCTTACCAGTACGTCCACGCAAATAATATAGTTTCGCACGGCGCACGACACCGCGGCGAACCACAGTTATGCTCTCAACATTAGGTGTATATAGCGGAAACACACGTTCAACGCCTTCACCAAATGACATTTTACGAACAGTGAAGTTTGAATTTAAACCGCGATTGCTGCGCGCAATACATACGCCTTCAAAATTCTGTACACGGCTTCTTTCGCCTTCAACAACACGCACACCAACGCGCAATGTATCGCCTGCTTTAAAATCAGGAATTTCTTTTTTCGCTAATGCTTCTGCAACAGCTTCTTTTTCTAATGTTTGGATAAGGTTCATGACCTAATCTTCCTTATTTTTTTGCCGCACATCAGAGGGCGAACTGTCCGAAGCGTCCCTATGACGTTTCCAAAGATCAGGCCGCCGTGACCGTGTAATTGCTTCTGATGCCTGTTGGCGCCAAGCCGCAATTTTCGCATGATCCCCCGATCGCAGCACTTCAGGGATAATGCGCCCTTCCCATTCAATGGGCCGAGTATAATGGGGATATTCGAGCAATCCGTTTTCGAACGACTCTTCTTCACCACTAGAAGAATGGCCCATTACTCCAGGAAGCAAGCGAATGCAAGCATCTAATAGTATGAATGTAGCCATTTCACCACCGGACAATATATAATCACCGATGGAGATTTCTTCTATATTACGATTTTCAAAGATTCTCTCGTCAAACCCTTCGAAACGACCACATAAAATAGTAACGCCCTCACCGCTTGAAATTTCACGAACTTTGGCTTGCGTAAGTGGTTTTCCGCGCGGTGTCATCGCCAAAATTGGTACATTGGGTTGCTTGGCTATTGCCGCATCAACGGCCGCCCCCAATATATCAGCGCGTAATACCATGCCTGCGCCGCCGCCCGCAGGTGTATCATCAACACTGCGATGTTTATCGCTTGCAAAATCGCGCATTTGAATGGTGTCGCAAGACCATTTACCCTCACCTAATGCTTTGCCGGCAAGAGACGCACCAAGCGGCCCGGGGAACATATCAGGATAAAGGGTGAGGATTTGCGCGGCGAAGGTCATTGTTTATTATCTTGGTAAAAGGTTTTTGCTACAAAAAAATAGCTAAATATCCAATTAAGTATCATTATAAATGCAGCTGGAAATAAAACTAAACCACCTTGAACCGCTGGTCCCGAAATTGGTTCTTCTGAATACATTTCTGCTATAAAGGTTATGATTAACATTAGAATAGTTAAACACGGAAAGAAACCTGAAATCATCCAAACTTTAATACGTAAGTATTCATTTGATGTCTTATCTCTAACAACTTTTGCAACTACTAACGTTATAAGAAGCAATATTATTGAAAATACTGCTCCAATCATAAGACCAGGTATAATAAAAGTTATAATCACTGAACAAACCCAGATTGCACTACAATAGGGTTTTCATCAATATCTGCGGCATGTGCAGGCACCATGAATTTTTTGCCATCGGTCTTTTCAATTTCTAGCACTTCGCCAGCGCCATAATTTTCAACCATGCAGATTATACCAATGGCATCGCCTGTATCACTAATACAAGGCAGACCAATTAAATCGCTATAGTAAAATTCATCATCATCAAGCTCAGGCAATTCTTCGTGCGGGACCATTAATTGCGTGCCGCGCGCCGCCTCTGCCATATTGCGATCGGTTAATTCTTCGAACCGCGCCACCGCACCTATTTTGTGCGGACGAACTTTTTTCAGGGTCAAAGCCCCTTCATTAAAAGTCTTATATTTTTTTAAGCTCGCTAAATCTTGGGTAAAGATTTTCAAACGAACTTCTCCCGTCACACCATGCGCACCAGCAATGGCCGCAAGCATGACAGGAGGTTTATCTTTGGCAGACGCCATGAAGGATTAACCTTCAGCTTTTTCTTCGGTTGCTTCTGGAGCAGCTTCTTCAGCTTTTGCTTCTTCTGCAGGCGCTTCTTCTGTGGGAGCAGCTTCTTCAGCAGGTGCTTCTTCAGCAGGAGCCGCCGCAGCTTCTTTAGCCGCTTCTTCTGCAGCCGCAGCTTTTTCAGCTTTTTCTTCAGCGCGTTCCGTGGCTTTTTCACCTGGCTTCGCTTTATTTGGGTTATTACGCGCTTTACGCTCTAATAAACCAGCAGCATCCAAGAAACGAGCAACACGGTCCGTAGGTTGTGCACCAACTGCAAGCCAATGCTTAGCGCGTTCAACGTCAACCTTCACACGATCTTCGCTGTCTTTAGGAAGCTGTGGTTGGTAATGACCAATACGCTCAATATATTTACCATCGCGCGGCGCACGAACGTCTGCAACAACGATGCGGTAATAAGGGCGTTTTTTTGAACCGCCGCGTGATAATCTAATTGCTACTGCCATTTTATATTCCTTTTCTTAAACTCAATATCTAAATATTATTCATTATTTCTTATTCAATAATCTTGCTATGTCAGGGGGTAATCCGCCGCCGCCAGGGCCGCCCAAACCAGGAGGAAGTCCCTGCCCCATACCCGATAATGCATCATTTAAGCCTTCTTCTGCATTGCCGCCTTTGCCAAACATAGCAGCGAGGCCTTTTAAGCCGCCCATTTTCTTAATCTTCTTCATTGCACCGGCCATTTCCTTATGCATTTTAAGAAGCTTATTCACATCTTGAACGGTCGTGCCTGAACCTTTGGCCACACGGATTTTGCGTTTTGCATTGAGCAGCGCTGGTTTTTCACGTTCTACTAATGTCATGCTGCCAATGATGGCATCCATGCGCACCAATACTTTATCATCCATAGCGCCAGCAGCCATTGCAGCCTTAGCCTTTTTCATACCAGGCATCATACCAGCCAATGCACCAAGACCACCCATTTTGGTCATTTGTTGCAGCTGAGAACGTAGATCATTCATGTCGAACTGGCCTTTGGCCATACGTTCGGCCATTTTTTCGGCATCTTCTTTTTCTACAGCCGCTGAAGCTTTTTCAACGAGGCCAACAACATCGCCCATCCCTAAGATGCGATTAGCAACGCGATCAGGATAAAAAGGTTCGATTGCGTCAATTTTTTCACCAACACCCGCAAATTTAATCGGCTTACCCGTAACGGCGCGCATTGATAGAGCCGCACCGCCCCTAGCATCGCCATCCATACGCGTAAGGACTACGCCTGTTAAATCCACTTGTTCGTCAAAATTTTGCGCTACATTAACGGCATCTTGACCCGTAAGAGAATCTACGACCAATAATATTTCTTTGGGCGTGCTGACCTTGGCAATTTGTGCCATTTCGTCCATCAGCTGCTGATCGACATTCAAACGGCCTGCTGTATCGAGCATCAAGACATCATAAGATTGCAATTGAGCGGATTGCATCGCTCTTTTGGCTATTTCAACGGGCTGCTGTCCCTCAACTATAGGAAGAGTCGCAATTTCTACTTGCTCACCCAATGTCGCCAATTGCTCTTGCGCTGCCGGACGATTAACATCCAGCGATGCCATCATCACTTTTTTGCCTTGCGTGTCGCGCAATAATTTAGAAATTTTTGCAGTGGTGGTCGTTTTACCAGAACCTTGCAAACCTACCATCATGATTACAACGGGCGGCGCTGCTGATAAATCGAGATCGCTAGCCTCTGCACCCAGCATATCAACAAGCGCATCATTTACGATTTTAACGACTTGTTGCCCAGGGGTGACTGATTTTAATACAGATTGTCCAACGGCTTTCTCTGTAACAACATCAATAAATTGTCGGACTACTGAAAGAGCAACATCAGCCTCTAGAAGGGCTATACGCACTTCGCGCATCGCTTCGCGAACATCTTTCTCGTTTAGAGCGCCACGACCCTTTAAACGATCAAAAACCCCGCCAAGTCGGTCGCTTAATTTTTCAAACATATAGACCTCCTTCGTTAATATTAAGACTTTCCAATAATTTAGGTGCAAAACAAGAAATCGCCGGTGGGCGAATCTTCGCTGACCAGCGTTGTAAAAACAACAAAAATATGAGGAAGTCTGTGCTTCAGCTAGGCGTGATAGCCATTTATACTGATATTGCAAGAATTTTTATAAAGAGAATAAAATTTAACTAAATATTGAGTATTTTTGTTGCATTAGTAAAGCATGGACAAGAAAATTAATAATTCAGAGCAAGCGCTCGATATAGAAAACACAGCAATAATGAGCAGTAAATTAAAGACTTACGCTCTTTATGCAGTAGCATTAATAATGTTTATTGGTATTGGTGGTCAAGTTGGTTCCGATACTTTACATTTATTTATGGGGCATTCAAAAGGCGCTGATCAGGCAATGGTTACTGCACTTATTTTGAATATTGCTCTTATTTTACTTATCTGGCGTAGAACAGTCTCTCTGAAAGATGAAGTCGATATTTATAAAAAGGCAGAGGTTAGAGCGCAGCATCTTGCTGTGACAGATCCGCTGACCAATCTTTATAATCGCCGCGCAGTGAAAGAAAAAACGGTTGAGCTTAGCTCTCGTGCTTCACGTCGCGGTAAAACAATCGGTTTTTTAATGGTTGATTTGGACGGTTTTAAAAAAGTGAATGATTTATTCGGTCATGACAGCGGTGACCATCTTTTACGTGAAGTGGCTGATCGCATGCGCGATATTGCTCCACCTAGCAGCATATTATCGCGTTTGGGTGGAGATGAATTTGGTATTTGCGTTGTTTTTGAACCAGAGTATCCAGAAACAATCGATCGCCTAGCAGAAGATTTAATCGAAGCATTAGCAAAACCGGTTACTATTGATGGTACTTCGCATAATATAACAGCATCTATTGGTATTAGCCGTCCTGATTTGGATTGCGATTCCATCGACATGCTTATTAGACGCGCTGATATTGCCCTTTATGCTGCTAAGAAAAATGGCAAAAATGGCTATAATTGGTTCGAAGGCGGTATGGAGATTGAACTGCGTACCCGCAACAGCCTAGAAGCTGACATTAGAAATGCTATTCCTAATGATGAATTTGTGCCTTATTTTGAGCAGCAGGTTGATCTTGCTACTGGCAAATTGGTTGGCTTTGAAATGTTAGCACGTTGGGTTTCCCCAATTCGCGGATTAATTCCGCCTGATGAATTCATTCCTGTAGCAGAAGAAACAGGCATGATTGGCGATCTTTCAATGAGTATTATTCGTAAAGCTCTGATGGAAGCAAAAGATTGGGATCCATCCCTAACCATTTCCGTCAATATTTCACCTGTACAATTGCGTGATCCTTGGCTTGCACAAAAAATAGTTAAATTATTGGTTGAGACGGGTTATCCCGCCAATCGCCTCGAAGTTGAGATTACAGAATCCTCTTTGTTCAAGAATTTGAGCCTAGCGCAATCCATTGTCGGTAGTTTGAAAAATCAAAATATCAAAATTGCTTTGGATGATTTTGGAACAGGTTACAGCTCCCTCTCCCATTTAAGAGCATTGCCTTTTGACCGCATCAAAATCGACCGTAGCTTCATTTCTAATATGAATGATGACAGCGAGAGCGAAGCTATTGTGAATGCTATTGCAGGCCTTGGTGCGAGCCTATCGGTTCCCATCACCGCTGAAGGTATTGAAGACGATAGCGTCATTCAACGTTTAAGCGGATTGGGTTGTACAAAGGGTCAAGGCTATTATTACGGCAAACCTTTATCCATTGAAGATGCCCGTAAATTATTGGTCAAAAACAACCTTATTCCAAACAAACGCAGCCATGATAATGGTGCAAATAAGAAAAAAGAAGCGATTGAGAATTTGGAAGAAACAGCAATAGAGGAACAACGCAGAGCTGTGTAAGCATTGCGTGAGCACCCATTGCTATAAAATGATCAACTAATATGCTGGACTTAGCTGCGTGCTCTCATTAAATCGCAAGCATGAATAAAGCTATTTTCCATAAAATGCACGGACTCGGCAATGATTTTATCATTGTCGATGAACGTGTAATGGACAATCCGATTGATAGAGACAAAATAGCGGCTTATTCCAATCGCTTTACAGGCATTGGCTGCGATCAATTCATTATATTAAATGATAGCGATCAAGCCGATATCGCGATGCAAATCTATAATAAAGATGGCAGCAAAGTCGGCGCATGCGGCAATGCCTCGC
Organism: uncultured Sphingorhabdus sp.; assembly: GCA_947492905.1. Classification (GTDB taxonomy): domain Bacteria; phylum Pseudomonadota; class Alphaproteobacteria; order Sphingomonadales; family Sphingomonadaceae; genus Sphingorhabdus_B. The sequence goes on from CANLOL010000001.1 coordinate 1,973,965, forward strand.
GTTGCGTGGTTGCTTTAATCGGCAAAGACATCAGCATTGAAACCGATAGCGGGATTATCAGCGGCAAGAAATCCGAACAAAACATTAGTATGAATATGGGCAAGCCAAGTTTTGACTGGCAGTCTATTCCCCTAGCCTATGCTATGGATGGCAGCAGATTGCCGCTTGCATGGGACAGCCTTAGCGATGGTTTTTGTGTAAATGTCGGCAATCCGCATATTATCTTTTTTGTACCAGATCATGAAGATATAAATCTAGCCTCTCTTGGCCCCATTATCGAAAATGACACTGTCTTTCCAGAGCGCATAAATGTGAATGTAGCGCAGGTAAATGGCAATGAAATCATATTGCATGTCTGGGAACGCGGCGCAGGTTTAACTAGAGCTTGCGGCACTGGTGCTTGTGCAACCGCTGTAGCAGCTTTGTCAAAAAAATTAGTGCAATCGCCGGTCGATATTATCTTACCTGGCGGAACATTGACCATCGAATGGCAAGAGGGCGAAGATATACAAATGAGCGGCGATGCCGTGCATGTTTTTCAAGGCGAAACCGATTGGGATAGTTTTTGATGGGCAAATCATCAGAAGTCATAACAATGGGATGCCGTCTCAATATAGCAGAGAGCAATGCTATGTTAGAGCGTATGCAGCAAAATGAATTAGACGATGATATTATCGTCATTAATAGCTGCGCTGTTACCAATGAAGCTGTGCGCCAAACACGCCAAGCCGTTCGCAAAGCCAAACGCAATGCGCCCAATTCCAAAATTATCGTTACAGGATGCGCCGCGCAGGTGGACCCCGATATGTTTGCCAATATGCCCGAAGTATCAAATGTAATTGGTAATCAAGAAAAACAAGATTTATCCAATTTCATGGCGCTTGATGAAGGTACAATTGAGGTACGCGACATCATGCAAGTCAAGCAAACCGCTCCGCAGATGGTGTCTTCATTCTCTGGAAAGTCGCGCGCATTCATAGAGGTGCAAAATGGTTGCGATCATCGATGCACATTTTGCATCATTCCCTATGGCCGCGGAAATAGCCGCTCTGTGCCAAGCGGTAAAGTCGTCGATCATGTCAAAAAATTGGTCGATCAAGGTTTCCAAGAAATCGTCTTAACGGGCGTAGATGTTACAAGCTATGGCCCTGATTTACCGGGACAAAATAATCTTGGATATTTGCTCGAACGTATTTTGAAAAACGTGCCCTCACTGCGCAGGCTGCGTATGTCATCAATCGATGGCGTAGAAATAGATGAACGTATGTTTGATATTATTAGCAGCGATAGCCGGGTCATGCCGCATCTTCATCTATCGCTGCAATCTGGCGATAATATGATATTAAAACGTATGAAGAGACGCCATAGCCGCGAAGATGCCATAGATTTGGTGAAACGTTTAAAATCAAAACGACCCGAAATCGCAATTGGTGCAGACATAATTGCTGGCTTTCCCACCGAAGATGATGCCATGTTCGAAAATAGCAGAACATTAATTTCTGAATGCGAAATCGTACATGGTCATATTTTCCCATATTCACCCAAGGTAGGCACACCGGCTGCTAATATGCCGCAAGTGAATGGAGCGCTCATCAAAGAGCGCGCACGCACGTTGCGCGAAGAATGCCGCAAACAATCACAGCAATGGCAGCAAACTCTTATCGGTACAAAACAGAAATTATTGATCGAGAAAGGCGGAGTTTCTGGTCATATTGAAAATTTTGCTACGGCTAAATTGCATAATCATGATAAAAATGATGGTAATATGAACCATGTTTCCAATATAGAAGGTGAAATTGTTCCTGTGCGCATTATAGGAATGGATAATGATAATTTATTGGCGGAAATGCTGTAATGAGCGAAGAAGATGAAAGATATGATCCCGCTTATGAAATCAAAGAAGGCTGGAGAACCAAATTATTTGGAGGACTAAAGAAAAGTTCCACCAAATTAACGGGTAATATCTCTGGTTTGGTGACAAAAGCCAAATTGGATGATGCGGTATTAGACGATATAGAGGAAGCGCTCATCGTTTCGGACCTTGGCCCTGAAACTGCACTGCAAATACGCGATAAAATTGCCGAAGAGAGGTTTGATAAAGACCTAGACGATGATGGCATTAGAAATATTATCAAAAATGAAATTGCTGATATATTATCGCCAATAGCAAAACCCATTGAAATAGATGCTTTCCCGCGCCCTCAAGTCATATTGGTAATTGGTGTAAATGGTGTCGGCAAAACGACCACTATTGCCAAAATGGCCAATTTATTTTTGGAACAAGATTATGGCGTAATGTTAGCGGCGGGCGATACATTTAGGGCCGCAGCTATTGGTCAGCTCCAAGAATGGGCGCGCAGGTTAGGCGTTCCTATTGTTTCTGGAAAACAAGGCGGTGATGCCGCAGGCATTGTGTTTGATGCTGTGCAACAGGCTACGGAGCAAGGCATTGACGTTTTGATCGTCGATACCGCTGGGCGCCTGCAAAATCGCAGCGAATTAATGGATGAATTGGCCAAAATTAAGCGCGTCTTAGGACGTATTAATCCAGCTTCGCCGCATGATATTGTTCTGGTTTTGGATGCTACAACCGGTCAAAATGCATTATCACAAATCGAAGTATTTAAGGAAATTGCTGGTGTTACTGGGCTTGTGATGACCAAATTAGATGGCAGCGCGCGCGGCGGTATCTTGGTCGCAGCAGCAAAACAATTTGGACTACCCGTTCATGCTATTGGCGTGGGCGAAACTATCGAAGATTTAAGGCCATTTTCTGCGGAAGATTTTGCCAAAGCCCTCTCTGGAGCAGATGATTAATGCCTGAAACAAAAACCAATATAGAGGCTGATGAGGCCAAAAAACCAAAACATAGTCGTCTAAACTTCATGCTGGATTTTGGTCCGCTTTTGGTGTTTTTTGCTACCTTCAAATATTTCAGCAGCGATGATGACCCGCTGCAAGGCCCATTATATGCAACGGCTGTCTTCATGGTTGCAATAACCATTGCCATGATAGTGGCAAAGGTGAAGTTGGGAAAAATATCCCCCATGATGTGGATGTCATCTATATTGGTAATAGGCTTTGGCGCTTTAACATTATATTTTCGTGATCCTAGATTCTTACAGGTTAAACCTACGATCATTTATAGTTTTTTTGCGATCCTCTTAATCGGTGGTTACTTGCGCGGAAAGGCTCTATTGCGCTATCTATTGGAGGCTGCATTAGAAGGCGTAAGCGACGAAGGGTGGCTCAAATTATCGCGCAATTGGGGCCTATTTTTCATAGCAATGGCCATTGCCAATGAATTAATATGGCGTAATTTCTCATTTGATACTTGGACAAGCATTAAAGTCTTTGGCTTTACCGCCGCCAGCTTTATTTTTACGATGGCCAATATTCCATTTTTGTTAAAACATGGATTGGACGTAGGAGAAGAAACAACAGAAGAGTCAGAAGAAAAAGACTCTTAAATCATTCCATTTCCATTATCACCGCATCAACGGCAAGGCTCTCGCCTTCGGATGCAGAAATGGTTTTTACAACGGCCGATTTTTCAGCACGCAATATATTCTCCATCTTCATAGCCTCTACCGTTGCAAGCGGTTGGCCAGCCTCAACCTTATCCCCTACTCCCACATGCAATGCAGTGACTAGACCAGGCATAGGACACATAAGGAATTTGGAAGTGTCAGGCGGTATTTTTTCAATCATATGCTCTTCAAGAGCCGCAATATGAGTAGGCAAACAGAGCGCTTCATGCTTAGCACCGCGGGTTATAAATTGCCATTTCACGCCGCTGCGCGCAATTTGAACGGTTAAATCCCCTGCTTCACCGCTGGTATGCGCAAATCTGCACCCCACTTCCCAATCCCATGTTCCCATGACATTATGGCCATCAACAATAGCACCGCCGGTTATCAGCTCTACATCAAAGCGCTGATCCCCAATTTTTACCATCCATTCAGAGGAAGGATGCGGCAATTGTCCCAATTGACCTGATATTTTTTGATTACGAACCTGCTGGGTAAATTCAGCACCAGCAAATAAAGCCGCCAAATGGCGCATATGGGCCTCTGACGATGGAGCACCCATAAAGCCTTCTGGATATTCCTCAGCAATAAAACCCGTGGTAATATCTCCCGACTGGAATCGCGGATGCTGCATTAATGCTGATAGGAAATCGATATTATGGCTAAGCCCTGCAATTTCAAATTCATCTAATGCAATAATTTGCTTTTCTGTGGCTTCTTCGCGTGTTTCACCATGGGTGATAAGTTTGGCAATCATGGGATCATAATAAATGCTGACCTCTCCGCCCTCTATCACGCCATCATCAACGCGCACGCCATCGCCTGTTTTGGGCGGGTTATAGCGTTTTAATCGGCCCGTAGAGGGCAAAAATCCGCGATAAGGGTCTTCGGCATAGACGCGGTTCTCAATAGCCCAGCCTATTATCGGAACATCTTCTTGGCGCATGGTCAAAGTCTCGCCATAGGCCACTCGGATCATCTGTTCCACCAAATCAACCCCTGTAATGCATTCCGTCACAGGATGCTCAACTTGCAGCCTTGTGTTCATTTCCAGAAAATAGAAGCTTTCACCGCTAGGATCTGCACCTGAGACGATTAACTCCACCGTTCCTGCGCTATGATAATCCACCGCCCGCGCCAGAGCGACGCATTGCTCACCCATTGCTTTGCGCATTTTGGGCGTCACAAATGGCGAAGGCGCTTCTTCGACAACCTTTTGATGGCGGCGCTGTATGCTGCATTCGCGCTCATTCAGATATAATATATTGCCTTGCTTATCGCCCAATATTTGAATTTCAATATGACGCGGATTTTCAATAAATTTCTCAATAAAGACCCGATCATCACCAAAACTATTCAATCCCTCGCGCTTAGTCGCTTCAAAACCCTCGCGCACATCTTGCTCGCTATAGGCAAGGCGCATGCCTTTACCGCCGCCGCCTGCTGATGCTTTCATCATGACGGGATAGGTAATCTCATTGGCGATACGCACGGCATGCTCTGTATCTTCTATCTCTCCGACAAATCCAGGAACAACATTAACCCCTGCTTCCATAGCGAGTTTTTTCGATTCAATTTTATCGCCCATCGCAGCGATAGCGCCGACTGGCGGGCCGATAAATGCTATATTTTCAGCAGCTAGTGCTTCTGCGAAACTTGTACGTTCAGAGAGGAAGCCATATCCAGGGTGCACAGCCTCAGCCCCCGTTTCTTTGCAAGCTGCGATAATTTTTTCGGCAATCAAATAGCTCTCTGATGCTGGCGATGGGCCAATGTGAATGGCCTCATCCGCCATCGCAACAAATGGGCTATTGCGATCTGCATCGCTATATACAGCGACCGTTGCTATGCTCATTTTTTTGGCAGTGCGCATAATACGACATGCGATTTCACCACGATTTGCAATCAAGATTTTTTTGAACATTCTATAATTCTCTCTTTATTTACAACGCAATGCACCAGAGCGCCGTAATTTATTTTCCAAATTCAGTGGGAATTTTTTTATATAACCAATCGATAGCCTTGCTTTATTTTGACCCGATTTTTCAAAACCAGACGTCAATCTAAACCTAATGTTGCGGCCATCATCCAGCTCGCCTTGCCAACAGGCTTCTTTGGCATCTTTATTAGATGTATTTTTGCTCTCTAATATTAAATAGGTGGAGATTTCTTGCCGTGCCAATTCATGATCAAAATCATCCGATACCGTAAATTCAAAATCACAGGCAGGGTCCGTCACCGAAAATGCATTATTTGGCAGAAATTGATAACTTAATAAGCCTTCATCAGCGCTATAACTATCGCCTTTGCCCAATTTACTATCACGGCTTTTGCGATTCTTTTTCCATTTGACGGAGCTAGCATTAATTGCATCAAAAAAATCTTCAGAAAAAGGCAGAGGTCTAACGCATATATCTTTGAATAAGTTAAATGATTGTTCAAAACGCATTGGAGTATTTTGTTCTTCACTCGCTTTTATGGGTGAAGCCAAAAACGCAAGCATAAGGCCATAAATAATGGGTTTGCGCGCTATCATCCTTCTGTCGCCAAATCTGCAAGCGCCTTGGTTCGGCGTTTAGTCTCATTCTCCAAGCAGCTATAGCGCAACAAAGGCTCTGCACTGCCTCCGCGAAAACGATAGGATTCGGTTAAACAATGGCTATCGCGAAATGCAATCCAATTGCGCTGCGCCTCTAGCAATGCCTCTGCATATCCGATGCGGCCATCCTCATCTTGGCTCTTATCCAAATCCTTCATATGGTTATGGGTGACTTCCCATTGTATGTTCAGTTTTTTATCAGCAGCTTGATAGGCTTCATAGGCACAGACATTCATCTGATGCTGCGTCAGAGGTTCATCGCAAGGATTAACAGCGTTTTCTGTTGCTACAGCTTGTATCAATAAGAAAGCTATTGAAATTGATGTCATTGATAGCCCTTTTCGTTCTGATAGAAGCTTTTGTCAGAATTAGCTTTATCTTCTCCCGTATCTAAAGAACCCAGAACTGAATATGAACCATCTGATTTTCGTAGCAAATAAAACTCTGTTTTAAACGAACCATCCTCTGGCCAATTTATTCCGCAACGCCCTATTATAATTTCATCAGAGTCAGATAATGGCATATAATCAGCATTTATTTGGAATAATTCGCCTACCGCTAATTCATTCCCTTTTTGAACTTTTGTCACTCTAATATTACACTTGCCACTTGCCCTAGTACAATAGGCTTCACCGGTAATTATTGATGTTGCGAGACGTGTTTTTGCTTCATTTACTAAATATCTACACGCATCTGCAGGACTGCTAGTTGCAAACCCGCATACCGCCAAGATATAGAGTATGAAACGCAAACTCACTCTGCCGCCTCCAAAGTCCCTTTGCATGCGCCTTTTTCAGCTCTTAGGGGTTCTTCACCTTGCAGCGCCGTCAAACCAAGGCGATCAAATAATGCTGCATCGCTATCATCACCCGCATTGGGCGCGGTGAGCAATTTATCGCCCGTAAAGATGCTGTTCGCGCCCGCCATAAAACAGAGCGCCTGCGTGGCCTCGCTCATGCTCTCGCGGCCAGCGGACAAGCGCACCATGCTCATAGGCATAGTGATGCGCGCAGCAGCTACCGTGCGGACAAATTCTATATCGTCAATTTTGGCCATCGGCGTATCGGCGAGCATATCGCCCAAAACCGTTCCTTTTACGGGAACAAGCGCATTAACCGGCACGCTTTCAGGATGCGCGGGCAGTGTCGCCAATGTATGGATGAAGCCAACGCGATCTTCGCGCGTTTCGCCCATCCCAACAATACCGCCGCTGCACACATTAATGCCGCTGTTGCGCACATGATCGAGCGTTTCCAGACGGTCCGACATTTTACGCGTGGAAATGGCACGTTCATAATATTCTGGGCTGCTATCGATATTATGGTTATAATAATCAAGGCCAGCTTCGGCGAGCATATCAGCCTGTTTTGGTGAGAGCATCCCCAGCGTCATACAGGTTTCCATGCCCATTTCGCGCACGCCTTTTACAATCTCAACTATCGCTGGCATATCGCGATCTTTAGGATTGCGCCACGCAGCGCCCATACAAAAACGTTGCGAGCCATTATCTTTGGCTTGGGCAGCGGATTGTAAAACTTGCCTTACGTCCATAAGTTTTGTTGCTGCAACGCCGCTATCGGCATGCACGCTCTGGCTACAATAGCCGCAATCCTCTGGGCAACCGCCCGTTTTGATAGACAGCAATGTGCAAAGCTGCACTTCATTGGGCTTATGATGTTCGCGGTGCACCGCCATAGATTGCGCCATTAGATCGCCAAAAGGCATATCAAATAATGTTGCGATTTCTTCGCGGGTCCAATCGGTACGAATTTCCATCAATCTTCCTCATTTATTGGCGGCATATTATGCCCCATTAATCTCAATATATCCGCGGCACATTCCACAATATTGCTTCCTGGACCATAGATACCGACAACACCGCTGTCACGCAGATATTGATAATCTTGCGGCGGAATTACCCCGCCAGCAAATACCTTCACATGCGACAGATCATTCTCTTTGAGCAATTTAATGAGTCCAGGAATGAGCGTTTTATGCCCTGCGGCAAGGCTAGATGCGCCCACAGCATCGACATTTTCGGATTTCGCAAGCTGCATAGTTTCTTCGGGGGTTTGAAACAATGGCCCAGAAATAACATCAAAACCCATATCGGTAAAAGCACTAGATACCACATTTGCGCCGCGATCATGGCCATCTTGTCCCATTTTGGCGACCAATATCTTGGGCTTGCGGCCAAGACGCTGAGATACGGCATCGATACCATCCACCACCAATGCATATTGCGGATCACCTTCATAGGCTGCGCCATATATGCCTTTAACGGGTGTAGGCTTAGTTGCATATCGGCCAAAAGCGGCCTCCATTGCATCCGATATTTCACCCAGTGATGCCCGAAGACGTGCCGCTTTAACGGCTAAATCTAATAAATTATTAGACATATCCGCTGGTTGCGCAGTTGTTGTAATACCATCATCCCCTTCGACAGGCTCAGGGCGAACGGGGCTATTTTTATCGGCTATGGTATTAGACATATCCGTTCGTGTTGAGCTTGTCGAAACACCGTCATCGTCAGGCTCAGGGCGAACGGGGCTATTTTTATCGGCTATGGTATTAGACATATCCGTTCGTGTTGAGCTTGTCGAAACACCGTCAGGCTCAGGGCGAACGACGTTGTTTCTAGCACCTTCGGTAATCGCCTTCAGCGCAGCCTGACAAGCGGCTTCATCGCGTGCATCGCGCATAGATTGCAGACGCTTAATCTGACCATCGCGCACCTTAGCATTATCAACCTCTAGCGTTTCAAGCTGCTCTTCATCATCCAGCACATATTTATTCACACCAACAATAACATCGTCGCCTTTATCAACGCGCGCTTGCCGTCCTGCTGCGGCTTCTTCGATCATGGCTTTGGGCCAACCATCGGCCACAGCCTTGGCCATTCCGCCTTCTGAAATCACTTTTTCTATGATTTCCCAAGCTTTATCCACCAATTCTGACGTCAAGGCTTCAACATAATAGCTGCCACCTAAGGGATCGACGACCTTGGTGATGCCTGCTTCTTCTTGGAGAACTATTTGCGTATTGCGTGCAATGCGCGCCGAGAAATCCGTCGGCAATGCGATGGCTTCGTCAAGCGCATTAGTATGCAATGATTGCGTACCGCCCAATGTCGCGGCCATCGCTTCTATGGTGGTGCGGATAACATTATTATAGGGATCTTGTTCCGTCAGCGACACACCAGATGTTTGGCAATGGGTGCGCAGCATTTTAGAACGCTCTGATTTTGCCCCCAAACCGCTCATAACACGGTGCCATAAGGTACGGGCGGCGCGTAACTTAGCCACTTCCATAAAGAAATTCATGCCAATACCGAAAAAGAAACTCAAACGCCCTGCAAAAGCATCAATATCCAGCCCTGTTTCCATAGCTTGCCGCGCATATTCTCGGCCATCGGCAATAGTGAAGGCGAGCTCTTGCACCGCAGTCGCTCCTGCTTCGTGCATATGATAGCCCGAAATTGATATGCTATTGAATTTTGGCATATTGGCCGATGTATAGGCGATAATGTCCGATATAATCCGCATCGAAGGAACTGGTGGATAAATATAGGTATTGCGCACCATAAATTCTTTTAGAATATCATTTTGAATCGTACCCGCCAATTGATCTTGCGATACGCCTTGTTCTTCTGCGGCGACGATATAAAATGCTAGGCACGGGATAACCGCGCCGTTCATGGTCATAGAAACCGACATTTTATCAAGCGGGATTTGATCGAAGAGTATTTTCATATCCTCGACGCTATCAATCGCAACGCCAGCCTTGCCTACATCGCCAACGACGCGCGGATGATCGCTATCATAACCGCGATGCGTAGCCAAATCAAAGGCTACCGAGAGTCCCTTTTGCCCCGCAGCTAGATTGCGCCTATAAAAAGCATTGCTCTCTTCAGCGGTTGAAAAGCCTGCATATTGACGAATAGTCCAAGGACGCCCTGCATACATGCTCGCCTTGACGCCGCGCGTAAATGGTCCAAACCCTGGCAATCCAGGGTCATCGGCATCATCCGCTGTATAGAGCGGTTTTACAGTAATCCCCTCGGGGGTTTCCCAATTAAGATCGCGGCCTTTTACTTCTTTATCGGCCAGAGCTTCCCAATCGCTTATTTCAGGCTTATCGCTCATTATTGACCCTTAAACTGTGCTTTGCGTTTTTGTAAGAATGAAATAGCACCCTCGCGAGCATCTGAACTATCGCCTGCAACTCTTTGATTTTCAGCTTCTATCCGTAGTGCAGTAGCATAATCGCTTTCTAGAGCAGCAGCCAAGCCTTGGCGCATCAATCCAATGGCAACGGTCGGCCCATTGGCCAGTTTTTGGGCTAATGCTGTAGCTTCACTCATCAATGCATCATCCTCAACGCATTTATAGATTAAACCCCAATCAGCCGCTTTATCACCGCCAATTTTTTCGCCCAACAACATCATTTCGGTAGCACGGGCTTTACCCACCAATCGCGCCAACATCCAAGATGCACCGCCATCAGGAACAAGGCCAATGTTAACAAAAGCCTGTAAAAAATAGGCTGATTTACCGGCAATCGCGAAATCACTAGCAAGGGCAAGGCTGCACCCTACACCCGCCGCAGGACCATTCACTGCTGTGACCACAGGAATAGGAAGCTTTGATAATTTCACCATAGTTGGATTATAGGATCGCGTTAGGGCTTTATAGGCGTTTTGACCGCCGGTCACATCACCACCAGCTCCCGCTGCTAGATCCGCGCCAGAGCAAAATGCGCGTCCCTCACCTGTTATTAGCAAAGCCCGAGCATCACCCAAATGATCGAGGGCATCAGAAATATCATCTGCCATTTGCGGCGGCATAGCATTTAATCGCTCAGGTCTGTTGAGCGTAATGGTTGCTATATTATCGGAAACCTCAAATTTGATGGTCTCATATGCCATTATTTTCTCTCCTTCACCCCTATTTTCATTATATTGTGCAATATTTCGACACATAAAGCACAATTTGTCATTTTATGACGACAATTTATCATTCTCACTATTTTGGACTTTCCATAATTTCAGTGAGCATTCCGCCCATGTCTTTGGGGTGAACGAAAAATATCATTGTGCCATGCGCTCCAATGCGCGGCTCGCCCAATATACGTTTGCCCATTGCTTCAAACTCGGCCTTAGCCGTCATAATATCGGGCACTTCAAAACAAATATGATGCTGTCCGCCCAAGGGGTTTTTCGCCAAAAATCCATGGATAGGACTATCAGCATTTAAGGGTTCAATAAGCTCAATCTGCGTTCCATTCATTGCGCCGTCATTGGGTGTATCAACGAAACATACTTTGACGCCTTGTTCGGGCATATCAAACGGTTCTGATATATGCGTTGCGCCCATAGTGTCGCGCCAGTGAATGATGCTATCGGCGATCGATGGCGTTGCAACACCAATATGGTTTAATCGGCCTAGCTTCATTGGCCTTGCTCCTTTGCCTTTGGATGCAAAAACTTATGAGCTATTGGCGCGATCATAGAGCCTATGATAACACCGAAAATACCGCTGAGAATTGCGAAAACCAGCCATTCGACAAAGCCCACCCAGCTTGTTGGGGATAGTCCGATTACGAATTGTGATATGATATCAATCAGATGCTCTGGGCCATGCCATCCCATAACGGCGATATTATGCACCAATAATCCGCCGCCAACCCAAGCCATAGCCAGCGTTCCTATGATAGAAATAGTGGTGAGGAGTTTGGGCATGAATGCCACCAATCCGCGCCCAAAACTTGCCAAAGCGCCGGATTTTTCGCGCGCCAGATGCAATCCAACATCATCCATTTTTACGATCACGGCCACTGTTCCATAAACAACGACTGTTATAACCAGACCAATTAAGGCCAAAACTAGCCCTTGTTGCCACCAGACTTCATCCGCCACTTCAGACAGTGCAATCGCCATAATCTCGGCGGACAATATCAAGTCGGTGCGGATCGCGCCTTTGACCATTTCTTCTTCGCGCTCAGGCCCGCTATCTAATGCAGCCTCATGATGCACATTGGTTTCATCAACATGGAATAGTTCCAATATCTTTTCCGCTGCTTCATAACAAAGGAATAACCCACCAATAATAAGGATAATCGGGATTAGGAAAGGCGCAAATTGCCCAAGCAAAACCGCGATCGGCAGCAAAATGACCATTTTATTGAAAATCGATCCGCGCGCGATGCGCCAGATCATAGGGAGCTCACGTGCTGGCGAAAAACCTGTGACATAGCTAGGCGTTACAGCTGCATCATCAATCACCACACCAGCGGTTTTTGCCCCTGCTCGCGCAGCGGCGGCTCCTATATCATCTATCGAAGCTGCTGCTACTTTTGCAATAGCAGCAACATCATCCAATAAAGCGACTAATCCTGATGGCACAATATTTTATCCTTTAGTTTGGTGTATTTTAATCTACATCTTGTAATAATATCTCTACCTTGACTTCAATGACTCATAAGAAGCTTCAACCTTTTTTTGGCCTCAAACAACCATTTAGCAATATAACCTGAATGACTTGATTTATGATTTAGCCACTCCTTCCAATAATCATATTGCTCTTTAACTGTACCAACATGCAGCGACTCAGCAAATTCAAAAGTCTCCACAAGCTGAGGGCATGAGGTAATATCATTTTTATCATGAATATAGACTTTAAAACCTCGCCCCATATCTCTGCACATACCAGAAGGATAGCTATCTTTCCGAGATCCATTACATAATACCTTCCAACCTTTTGGTTCTATTGAATTACGGAACAATTCAAGAGTATGAAAAGCATCACTTCCTGTCCATTTGCTTCGACCAAATACCTTAGAAGTAACAACCATTTCAATATACTCATGGCTATCTAGAAACACCAATTCGCAATCTTCTACATCGCCATCCATATGCATTAACTTAACTACAGCTAGTTTTTTATCACTCATAACGGGATATTGTCATGTTTTTTCCACGGGTTTTCTAATTGCTTATTGCGCAATTTACGAAGCCCCAGAGCGATACGTTTGCGGGTATTATGCGGAAAGATTATCTCATCAATAAATCCTTTTTGCGCCGCAATGAAAGGATTGGCAAAGCGATCTTCATATTCTTTGGTTCGCTGAGCAATTTTATCCTCATCGCCAATGTCCGAGCGGAATATAATCTCCACAGCGCCCTTTGCGCCCATCACCGCAATTTCTGCGCTCGGCCATGCATAATTTAGATCACCGCGCAAATGCTTTGACGCCATGACGTCATAGGCCCCACCATAAGCTTTCCTGGTGATTATCGTGATTTTGGGTACAGTGGCTTCTCCGTAAGCGAACAATAATTTTGCACCATGTTTAATGATACCACCATATTCCTGCGACGTACCTGGCAAGAAACCGGGAACATCGACAAAGGTCACAATTGGTATTTCAAAAGCATCACAAAAACGCACAAAACGCGCTGCCTTTTTCGATGAATTTATATCCAATACGCCTGCTAAAACCATCGGTTGATTGGCCACTATCCCAACCGTTCGCCCTTCGATACGGCCAAAACCAATGATGATATTGGCGGCATGGTCGGGCTGCACTTCAAAGAAATCACCCTCATCAACGGTTTTGTTGATAATTTCATGCATGTCATAAGGCTGATTAGCACTATCGGGTATGATCGTATCAAGGCTTGGAATTTGCCGATCCCATTCATCCGCCGTTGGGCGCTCTGGCACGTTAGAGCGGTTATTTTCAGGCAAATAATCAAAGAAATCACGCGCTGCTAAAAGAGCCTCTATATCATTTTCAAAAGCATTATCGGCAACGCCCGATTTTGAAGTATGCGTCGCTGCACCGCCCAATTCCTCTTGTGTTACCACTTCATTGGTTACAGTTTTTACCACATCGGGGCCCGTTACAAACATATAGCTGCTGTCTTTAACCATGAATATAAAATCGGTCATCGCAGGGGAATATACAGCCCCGCCCGCGCATGGCCCCATAATAAGGCTGATTTGCGGTACAACGCCCGATGCCAATACATTGCGCTGAAATACTTCTGCATAGCCGCCCAATGAAGCAACGCCTTCTTGGATACGCGCACCGCCGCTATCATTAATACCAATGATTGGCGCGCCTACTTTCATCGCATTATCCATTAATTTACAGATTTTTTGAGCATGGGCCTCGGATAAAGAACCTCCAAACACTGTAAAGTCTTGACTGTAAACATATACAAAACGGCCATTAATAGTACCAGAACCAGTTACAACGCCGTCACCAGCTATTTTGGTTTCTTCCATACCAAAATCGACGCAACCATGTTCGACATACATGTCAAATTCTTCAAAACTATCTTGATCGAGCAAAACATTTATGCGTTCGCGGGCCGTTAACTTACCCTTGGCATGCTGCGCATCGATACGCTTTTGTCCGCCGCCCAAATGAGCATCGGCGCGTTTTTTTTCCAATTTATCGATGATGTCATTCATTTCCTCATCCCCAGATATTGGACCAGATATTGGCCATATATTGCCCCATATATTGCCCCATATATTGCCCCAGATTTTGCACAACATATTTTAATGCATTACAAAGCCTTTTCAAACTTCTTAATCGAACGATTAAAACATGTCACTTCTTATTTTAACAGCACCAATTCCTCGGCCATAGAGGGGTGCAAAGCAACCGTATCATCAAAATCAGCCTTGGTCAGACCAGCCTTCACAGCCACCGCTGCGCCTTGGATTATCTCCGCAGATTCAGGCCCAATTAGATGCAATCCGACAACTTGTTCATTATCACCAGCGGTCACCATCTTATAAAGGCCGCGCTCCATACGCCCAGAAACAACATTTTTCATCGGCCTGAAATCACTACGATATATATTAACGCCATCACCATATTTATCGCGCGCGGCAGCTTCCGTCATACCCACCGATGCGATTGGCGGGCTAGAAAATACTGCAGATGCAATATTATCATAGCTGATAGTGCGCGGATTACTGCCAAAAACGCTATCCGCAAAAGCATGACCTTCTCTGATAGCGACAGGCGTTAATTGCACTCTATCGGTGACATCACCCACTGCGTAAATGGATGGTACAGATGTTTGATTATATTCATCGACTTTAATGGCGCCATTGGCGCTCATTTCAACGCCCAATTCCTCTAACCCTAGGCCATTGCTGTTGGGAACACGGCCCGTAGCAACCAACACAATATCAAATATATCCGGATCACCGCCATCACCAAATGATACTTTCAAACTGCCATCCGCAAGTTTTTCAATCTTTTCTAGCGGTGCATTCATGCGTAATTTCATATGTTTAGCTGTGCTAATTTCAATTAAACGCTCTACTATTTCCTGATCATAGCTGCGCAATAATGTGTCCGACCTATTTGCGATTGTAACATCGCTGCCAAAGGCGTGAAATATGCCTGCAAATTCATTGGCGATATAGCCGCCGCCAACTACCAATAATCGCTTTGGCTGCTCTTCTAAATGGAATATTTCATTGGAACTAATAGCATGTTCAGCACCTTCGCAAGAGGCTGGAACTGGCCAACCGCCAGTGCATATTAATATTATTTTAGCGCTAATCGTATCGCCATTGGCCAATGTCACTTCATTGGGCCCAGATACAATCGCGCGTTGTTCAATCAATGTCACATCATTATTCGATAATGTATTGCCATAGAGACCTTCTAATCGGTCGATATCAGTCTGTACCAAATCGCGCAGACGCCCCCAATTAAACACGGGTTTTTCAACATCCCAACCAAAGCTCTCAGCCTCGCTTAAATCCTCGGCAAAATGAGCACCATAGGACAGCATCTTCTTGGGAACACAGCCCCGAATGACGCATGTCCCGCCAACGCGATATTCTTCTGCTAATGCGACTTTTGCGCCATGAGAAGCAGATATTCTCGCGGCTCTCACCCCGCCAGAGCCTGCTCCAATGACAAATAAATCATAATCAAACATAGCTCTTTTCCCTTATAATATTTATTAATTTCTTTATTTTTGGACTCGAATAAATATCGGCCATTTGTAATATAATTACAATGTATTTTAGTGCAATAATTTACTCAAAAGCCGCTTTCATAAGCGCGCTAGTCGATGGATCAAATCCAGATGGTCCTTCATTAGAGATTTTTTTGGCGATTTCTTTGCCCAATTCCACGCCATATTGATCAAATGGATTAATTCCTAACATTACAGCATTTACAAAGGTTCTATGCTCATAATAAGCGATCAATGCGCCCAAAGTGGCTGGCGTTACATCCTCAATCAATATGGTAACGGATGGCCTGTTTCCTTCGTAAGAACGCGCTTTATCATCATTATCACGCCCCGCCATAAGCGCAGCGCCTTGCGCAAAACAATTGGTAAGCAATGTTTCATGATGAATGGGATCAAAATCGTGCCCCGGCGTTTTACTGGCGATAAATTCGACGGGTATTACATGCGTCCCTTGGTGTAACAATTGAAATACAGCATGCTGCGCATCCGTACCCACACCGCCCCATGTAATTGGTGACGAAGCATAATCAATAGGCTCACCCTCTGAGGTTACAGACTTACCATTGGATTCCATCTCTAATTGTTGCAAATAATCTGGCAGCAACCGCAAACGTTCATCATAAGCAAATATAGCCCGCGTTTGCGCGCCCGTGATTTGCGTATAATATAAATCAGCAAAAGCCGCTAAAACAGGGGCATTTTCAGTTAAATCACTGTTTGCAAAATTTGCATCCATAGCTGCTGCGCCTTGCAATATTTCTTCATAAGCATCCCACCCAAGGCCGATTGCGGCTGGAAAACCAATAGAACACCATAATGAATAGCGCCCGCCTACATTTTCATTGAATGGCAAAATACGGCTCTCATCAATACCAAATTCCAATGCTTTTTCTGGATTAGCAGTAAGCGCTATGACACGGCCGATAGCATCGCTCACGCCGCCTTGCGTCATCCAATCCATAGCGGTTTGCGCATTCATAAGCGTTTCAGTGGTGGTGAAAGTTTTCGAGGCTACAGCGAGCAGCGTTTTTTGCGGATCAAAATCTTTGACAGCCTCTGCCATTGCCGCTCCATCAACGTTGGAAACTATAGCAACATCATATTTGGCATCTTCGCGTCCCAATGCATCCATCAGCAATTTTGGGCCAAGCGCGCTTCCGCCTATGCCAACATGCAATATATGTTTAATGTCGCCCATAGCGCCAGCATCAATAGCTTCAATCAGAGCTTTCATGCGGTTTTGCAGCAATTTTGCTTCAGCAACGGCTTGCTCATCACCCAGGCCGCGCTCAGTAATATGAAGGGCGCTGCGTTCCTCGGTAGGGTTGATAATAGCGCCAGATAATAATGTCTCTCTTTTGCCCAGCAGGTCCATCTCTTTTGCAATAGCTATAAACGCATCCAATTGTTCATCGCCCAAATGGGTTTTGCTCATATCAATCCGCAGACCAGCAACATTCTGTGTCATTTTTGAAACGCGCTCATTATCCAATTCAAATAATCTGGTTAAAGGATGATGGTTCAGCGATTTGAGGGCGTTCCAATTGGGCATTAAAGGCTCCTTAATGTGAGAATATTTATCAAAATAATGCGAATTAGCATATATGTTATGGCCAATAGCCATAATGCACTATAGAAAGCCAGCCAATGTTAAACCAAAATTTTATTGAGAATATCTATTGTGACTGAAACATCAGAAAAAAATACAGATGTAAAACCAGCAAATAACACCCAAAATAGTGAGGTGAGTGAATGGTTGGATTTTGGAAAGTTTTTGATAAAGCTCGTCATTTTCATGGTGATATTGCGTAGCTTCATAGTGTCCCCATTCAATATTCCATCAGAATCCATGCAACCAAGGTTGCTCATTGGCGATTATATATTGGTCTCTAAATGGTCATATGGATATTCTAAAAATAGCTTACCCTTTAGCGCTCCATTAATACCAGGCCGCATCTTCGCATCGACTCCAGAAGTCGGAGACGTTGCAGTCTTCAAAGCGCCGTTAACCGGTGGTCAGGATTATATCAAACGCGTCATCGGTCTGCCGGGCGATATTGTCCAAATGAAAAATGGTGTTTTGCACATTAATGGCAAAGCAGTCAAAAAAGAGAAAATCGATGATTTTATCATCCCCGTCAGTCAAGGCTTAATTGATAGCGCAGTTGCAACAGGCCGGCCCGAAGCGCCTTGTTATAGGCCCGAATTTGAGCGCGATTCAGCAGATGGAGGCAGAGAATGTTTTTATCCGCGTTATCGCGAAACTCTTCCCAATGGCGTGACTTATGAAATTTTGGATTTGAATCCTCTGCATCCGCTTGATTATACAGAAGCATTTCAAGTGCCAGAGGGAAAATTATTTCTAATGGGTGATAATCGTGATCGCAGTGCTGATAGCCGTTGTCCAGCAGAGGGTAGCACTAAAGTGAATTGCCCAGCCAATGCTGGAATCGCTATTGGCCTTGTCCCGCAAGAAAATTTGGTTGGCAAAGCTATGGTCACAGTATTTTCTACCGATGGATCAGCGCAATGGTTATTGCCATGGACATGGTTTAGCGCTGCACGCTTTAGCCGAATTGGGGAAGGTTTTTGAGCAACCCGAAATTTGAAGAATTTATAGAGCATATTTTGGGTTTTAAGCCCAAGGATATTGAACGATTTAAGCGTGCTTTCACCCATGGAAGCACAGGAGCAGATGATTATCAACGTTTAGAGTTTTTGGGCGATCGCGTTTTAGGGTTGATAATAGCCCATCATATTTATGAACGTTTCTCAAAAGAACCCGAAGGCAGTCTGTCCCAAAGATTAAACCTATTGGTATCAGGAAAAACATGCGCGAAAGTGGCCCGTAATATTGGGTTACCGCCTCATATAATCCTAGGAAAACAGGCCCGCGATGATGGTGCAAGAGACAGCGATAACGTTCTTGGCGATGTAATGGAATCGCTGATAGGTGCGCTCTATCTAGATCAAGGACTAGATATTACACGTACATTTATTGAACAGCATTGGGCTGATTTAATTGGCAATGAAAAAAATATCGCAAAACATCCTAAATCTGATTTACAAGAATGGTGTGCTAGCAATAATCGAAAAATGCCTGTCTATGAATTGGTTGAAAAAAGCGGCCCGCCGCACGCAACACTCTTTACAATCTCCGTAACCGTCAAAGGCTATGATAGCGTCACTGCTCAAGCCAATAGCAAACAAGCGGCGCAAACCGCCGCTGCTGCTAAATTTTTGGAACAACATATATGAATGAAACTCAGCAGCATTGCGGCACAGTGGCCGTAATTGGAGCGCCGAACGCAGGAAAATCAACCTTGGTCAATGCCTTGGTTGGTCAAAAAGTCGCAATCACTAGCCCAAAAGCGCAAACTACGCGCACCAAAATTATGGGCATAGCGCTGCACGAAAATACTCAGATTATTTTGATCGACACACCCGGTATCTTTGATCCAAACCGCAGGCTTGATCGCGCTATGGTGGCCGCTGCGAAAGATGGCTCTACCGATGCAGATATTATTGCTGTGGTCGTTGATGGACGCGCTGGTGCGGGCGAAAAAGTAGAGCGAGTATTAGAGACTTTAGAGCATCGCAAAGAGCCAAAATGGTTAATCCTCAACAAAGTGGATATTGCCCGCAAAGATAAATTATTATTGCTCACCGACAAGATTATCAATGCGCAGGAATTTGATCAAATTTTTTATATTAGCGCCCAAACAGGCGATGGATTAGAAGAATTAAAAACCGCTTTTGCAAGCCAAATGCCCGAAGGTCCATGGCATTTCCCCGAAGAACAAGTATCCGATGTTAGCGAGCGATTATTGGCATCTGAAATAACGCGCGAACAATTATATCGGCAATTGCATCAAGAATTACCCTATGCCTCCACCGTTGAAACAGAGAAATATAGCGAACGCGAAGATGGCTCTATTGAAATTCATCAACAAATATTGGTCGAACGCCCTACCCAACGCGCCATAATTTTGGGCAAAGGCGGTTCCATGATTAAATCAATCGGCGAAACGGCGCGCAAAGAATTATCCGAACTTATGCAAGTGCGTGTACATCTTTACCTACATGTAAAAGTAAAAGAAAATTGGGACGAAGATCGCGCCGTTTATAATGACATTGGCCTTGATTGGGTAGAATAGGTCTCAAAAGCCCTATCCTATCAGTCTTCTGCTTTTTTACTTTTCTTCGCAGCCGGTTTTTTGGCTGCAGTTTTTTTAGGGGCTGCTTTCTTTTTCGCAGGCGCCTTTTTGGCAGCTGGTTTCTTGGCAGCAGCCTTCTTTTTAGGAGCAGCTTTTTTGCGCTTTTTGGCTGGACCTTTAGCAGCACGATCATCTATTAATTGCGCCGCTTCTTCTAGCGTCAATTGATCTTTATCAATGCTCTTTGGAATAGTTGCATTGACATTACCATCGGTAACATAAGGACCATAGCGGCCATCCATAAGCTTAATTTCATCTTCGCTGCGCGGATGCTTACCCAATATTTTCAGCGGCTCAGCCTTTGCACGGCCGCGTCCAGGGTTTTTGGCTGCATCTGCAATTTTTGCGACTGCTGCATTCATGCCAATTTCAAAAACATCATTGGTATTATCAAGCTTAGCATATTTACCATCATGCAATAGATAAGGGCCATAGCGGCCAATGGCGGCGCTAATTTCTTTACTGGTTTCAGGATGTTCGCCAATCATGCGCGGCAGCGATAGTAATTTTAAGGCCCATTCCAAACCAAAATCCTCGGCCAAAACATCTTTGGGAATAGAAGCACGTTTGGCTTCTTTGCCCTCACCCATTTGCACATAAGGCCCAAAACGGCCAGATTTGCGCATGACGGTTAAATCTGTTTCGGGATGAACGCCCAATTCAATATCTTCGCCGCCATCATCAGCGGAACCACCTGCTTGGCCAAATTTGCGCGTAAATTTGCAATCTGGATAATTGTTACAAGCAACAAAAGCACCATATCGGCCGCCGCGAAGCGCCAATTTACCGTCATCACATTTTGGGCATTTGCGCGGATCGCTGCCATCTTCTGTTTCAGGAAATAGATAAGGGCTTAAAAATTTATCCAACTCCGCTGTAATATCAGATGGCTTTTGTTCCATAACCTCAGCGGTTTTTGGTTTAAAATCATGCCAAAAATCACCCAGCACTTTTTTATACTCAGCCTTACCATCGCTCACTTCATCAAGCTTATCTTCGAGAGCAGCCGTGAATTCATAGGCGACATAACGTTCAAAGAATCGTTCTAGAAATGCTGTTAAGAGACGTCCTGATTCCTCTGCAAAAAAACGCTTTTGTTCAATACGAACATAGTTGCGATCTTTTAAGACCTGCAAGGTTGCTGCATAGGTTGACGGACGGCCAATGCCCAATTCTTCAAGGCGTTTTACCAAACTAGCTTCTGAATAGCGCGGTGCAGGTTGCGTAAAATGCTGATGCTTTTCGACAAGCTTTTTAACGGGCTTCTCACCAACAGACATAGGCGGCAATATTGCACCATCATCAACCTTGCTATCATCACGGCCTTCTTCGTAAAGCGCCATAAAGCCGGGGAATTTCACAATCTGACCATTAGAACGCATCGTCAATTGCCCTGTCGCATCGACAAAATCAACCGCAGTGCGCTCTAATCGCGCAGCGCTCATTTGACTGGCCATCGCGCGTTTGAATATTAGATCATATAATTTGCCATGATCGCCCGAACCCGCTTTATCCTTAGAAAAATTGGTTGGCCTTATCGCTTCGTGCGCCTCTTGCGCATTTTTGGCTTTGCTTTTGTATATGCGCGGCTTGTCTGGAATATATCCGCCATCATAACGGTCTGATATAGCTTTACGCGCATCCGATATAGCACTGGGATCCATTTGAACGCCATCGGTACGCATATAAGTGATTGAACCATCTTCATAAAGCTGCTGCGCGATACGCATAGTATGGCTAGCGGCAAAACCTAATTTACGCGCCGCTTCTTGCTGCAAAGTAGATGTGGTAAACGGAGGCTGCGGATTGCGCGTCGTCGGTTTAGTCTCAACGCTATCGATGGTTAAGACAGATTCATGAACCGCATTCATTGCATTTTGGGCGGCTTTTTCATCCTCAAGCGATAATTTTTCTAATTTCTCACCATTATAATGTGTCAGACGTGATGGAAATTCTTGTCCCTTATGCTCCAATTGAGCGGTTATTGACCAATATTCATCGCTGATGAAAGATTCTATTTCACGCTCGCGCTCTACTATCAATCGCAAAGCAACAGATTGCACCCGTCCAGCCGACTTAGCGCCTGGTAATTTGCGCCACAAGACGGGAGAGAGGGTAAAACCAACCAAATAATCAAGCGCACGGCGCGCCAAATAAGCTTCGATTAAATCCACATCCAACTCGCGTGGATTTGCCATCGCTTCGGTCACTGCGGATTTGGTAATTGCATTAAATGTTACCCGCTGCACATCATCGGGCAAACGTTTTTTAGCTTTTAACACTTCCATAACGTGCCAGCTAATCGCTTCACCTTCGCGGTCAGGGTCGGTTGCGAGGATCAATCGGTCTGCTGTTTTTGCTAAATCTGCAATGGCTTTTAACTGTTTTGCCTTATCGCCATAAGGTTGCCACTTCATCGCAAAACCATCATCAGGATCAACCGAACCATCTTTTGGTGGTAAATCTCTTACGTGGCCATAAGAGGCGAGAACTTTGAAGTCTCCACCTAAATATTTTTCAATTGTTTTGGCTTTTGCGGGCGATTCAACAATGACTAATTGCATAATTTCTCATGTTCTTTTCTGTTTTCGATACGCCAAAAATGGCGCAACATTGCAGTTAATGGACCACCCGCTGCACCTTAAAACGTAAAAATTCAAGTCTAAAATTTTTCAGCATAGTTTATAAACATCAGAAAAATGGGTATAGCATGCCTCATTTATAAGAATGGAAATTCGCTTTAATTTACAATCCTAACCTTTGCACCAGCACCTCTTTCAAGCCTACCAGCTAATTCTAATTCCAATAATATCATCTGCACATTCGCCGCGCTTAATGATGATTGCCGAACCAATTCATCCACAGATACAAATGTCATTCCCAGCAAGGCAATAAGATTATTTCGATCACTCTCATCGGGCATAGCCTTACTGTCTTCGGACCAATCTTCCTGAATAGCACTAACGCTTTGCCATTTACCATCTGACACTTGTCCCGTAAAATTTGTCAGTAGCTCTGCAATATCATCTGCACTTTGCACCAAATTAGCGCCATCGCGTATTAATTGATTACAGCCGCGCGATCTAGGATCTAATGGAGACCCTGGTATAGCCATAACCTCACGGCCAAGCTCGCCCGACAATCGAGCAGTGATGAGAGAACCAGACTTTGGCGCAGCTTCCACAACAACTGTGCCCATGGATAAACCAGCTATAATCCTATTGCGATTTGGGAAATGGCGCGCAATTGGCTTTGTGCCATAAGTCTCCTCTGTAATGACAATATCTTTATCGGCCAAATCATTCTGTAAATCGGCATTTTCTGGAGGATATACAATGTTGATACCCCCCGCGATAACAGCCGCAGTTCCGCCGCCGCCTGCTCCCATATGCACGGCAGTGTCAATTCCCCTTGCTAGCCCTGAAACAACGGTGAAACCTTTTTCTTTTAAATCATAGGATAATGTACGGGCAAACCGGCAAGCCGCAGCAGATGCATTTCGCGCTCCCACTATAGCGACCATTGGTTTTTGCAATAAGTCTTTATTGCCGCGAACAATTAAACAAGCAGGCGCAGATTCCATTTGAGATAATAATGTAGGATAATCATCACTACCCAAAAAAATCAATTGCGCGTCAATAGAAAGCGATTTTTCAATCTCATTCTCTATTTTTTTTGGATCAGCCAAAGTAATGGCCCGCCCTTTGCCGCGTGCTGCTAATTCAGGCAGAGCTTCAATCGCTTTTATCGCACTACCAAATCGTCCCAATAATTGACGAAAAGTAATAGGCCCAATATTTTGCGATCGAATGAGGCGCAGCCTAGCAAATGCTTCATTATCGGTCAGCCCATTGGCTATCACGCGCCGCCAACCTTTGGTTCTGTTCCAGAGATTAACCTCGTTATATTTTCGCGGTGTCGCCAAAAGGTCAGCAATGTACAAAGCGCCAATATCATGGCGATTTTAGGCCCACCCAGATAGAGCGCCGCTATTGGCGCGCTTAAGGATGCTAATAATCCAGCCAAAGAAGAAATACGCGCTACAACCAATGTTCCAATCCACAGGCCTGCGAATAATAATCCAACCGGCCAACATAAGGCCAAAGCAATACCAGCATATGTTGCGACTCCTTTGCCGCCATTAAATTTAAGCCATATTGGGTATAGATGCCCTAAAAAAGCGCCTAAGGCCGCCATTAACCCTGCATCTAATGCATTTCCAATATTATAATTATCGGCAATAAATTGAGCAAGCCAAACAGCCGCAGCCCCTTTTAAAAGGTCTAATAATAAGGTTGCAGCGGCTAGGCCTTTGCGCCCTGTTCGCAAAACATTGGTTGCGCCTATGTTACCCGACCCTATTGATCGCAAATCTCCCGCACCTGTTAGGCGCGTTAATACTATGCCAAATGCTATCGATCCAATGACATATCCTAAAATCAAAAAAGGCCAATGTTCTGTAAAATTAAAATCCATAATCTGCCCTTTCAAGATATTATGCCCTTGCCTATCGCTAATATCTATTTGCTGCAAGAGTAAGACAATTTATTCATTATGATAAATCAAACTTGCCGTATCACTATTTGCAACCTAGATGATGCGATATGAGCAAAGAGCAATCACCCATATTATTTTTGGACAGCGGTATCGGCGGTTTATCCGTCATGCAAGCCGCTGCTAAGCTCATGCCGCATCAACAATTTCTATATGCAGCGGACTATGCAGGCGCGCCATATGGAACGAAAAGCGAAGCGGAAATAGCATCTCGCGTTCCTGCTTTATTGGGCCGCCTAACAGAACGCTATAAACCTAGCCTCATCACGATTGCTTGCAACACAGCATGCACTATAGCGCTATCTCATGTAAGAGCAGCGCTTAATTTGCCAGTAGTAGGCACAGTGCCAGCTATTAAGCCAGCATCATTAGCAACCCAAACAGGCGTTATTGGATTGCTCGGAACTGATGCCACGATACGCCAGCCCTATATTGATCGATTGAAAGATCGTTTTGCTACCGATTATATCATGTTAAAACATGGCGCTCCAGAATTGGTAAATGCCGCAGAAGCCAAGATTCGCGGTGAAAAAGTAGATATGAATATCATATGTGATGCTCTTAATGGCCTAATAAACCAAGAGCATGGGCAATGTTTGGATCATATCATATTGGGATGTACGCATTTTCCGCTATTGCTAGATGAATTAACGCAATATATGCCCGAAATGATATTTTTGGATGGCGCCGATGGTATTGCCAGACAAATTCAGCGCCTGATGATTGAAAATGGCACACCACCAGCCACACAAGGCACTCCAAAACATCATTTCATTACCAGTGGCAGCCTAGAAGATATTAGCGCTTATAAGCCTGCTCTCGAAGGTTATGGCTTCGCTCAATATTCCCAGATTTAGCGGGAATATGATTTTTTCAATCACTGTTAATGCTATAATGAATTGGCCTGTTTCGATTGGATAATTTAATTAATCTGTTAATTTTAGCGCGCAAATGTTGAAATTTATCAACAGTTGCAGCATAGGGACTGAAAATGAACACAATAGTGAGTCTTAACAAAGCCAATGTTATGAATGAAAAAACTACTCTAAATTATGATCATATTTTTGATAAAGCCATTGATCGCTTGCACAGCGAGGGTCGTTATCGTGTCTTTATTGATATTTTGCGCAACAAAGGCAAATTCCCTAATGCCCGCTGTTTTGCTGGTCATAATGGTCCAAAAGAAATAACAGTTTGGTGTTCCAATGATTATTTGTGCATGGGCCAGCATCCTAAAGTGATCGAAGCAATGGAAGAAGCATTGCATGATGTTGGCGCTGGTTCTGGTGGTACGCGCAATATTGGCGGCAATACGCATATCCATGTCGAGCTGGAAAAAGAATTAGCAGAATTGCACAGCAAAGATGGCGCATTATTATTCACATCGGGCTACGTATCGAACGAAGCGACATTATCGACTCTGGCTAAATTATTGCCCAACTGCGAAATATTCTCTGACGCGTTAAACCACGCCTCTATGATTGCTGGTATTAGAAATTCTGGATGCCCGAAACATGTTTTCCGGCATAATGATTTAGAGCATCTCGAAGAATTATTAGCAGCCACCGATCCTAATGCACCCAAATTAATCGCTTTTGAGAGTATTTACTCAATGGATGGCGATATTGCCCCTATTGAGGCTATATGCGATTTAGCCGATAAATATAATGCGATCACCTATTGCGATGAAGTTCATGCTGTTGGCATGTATGGCAATCATGGCGGCGGTATTACCGAGCGCGATGATGTTGCGAAGCGCGTTACTATAATTGAGGGTACATTGGGCAAAGCTTATGGCGTTATGGGCGGCTATATTGCTGCCGATCAAAATATTATAGATGTCGTGCGCAGCTATGCCCCCGGTTTCATATTCACCACTTCATTATCACCTGTCTTGGCCGCTGGCGTTCTTGCCGCTGTCAAACATCTCAAAAACAGCAATGAAGAGCGTGAAGCGCAGCAAAAAAATGCGCAATCTCTGAAAGAGAAATTATCGACTGCAGGTCTTCCAGTGATGATAAGCAACACGCATATTGTTCCATTGATGGTTGGCGATCCGATAAAAGCTAAAAAAATCAGCGATATATTATTAGCTGAATATGGAATGTATGTTCAACCGATTAATTATCCGACTGTACCACGCGGAACGGAACGCCTGCGCTTTACACCTGGGCCGCAGCATGATGAAACTATGATGGTAGATCTTACCAAAGCCTTAGTAGAGATTTGGGATCGTTTGGAATTGGAACTAGAAAAAGCGGCTTAAACCCCAATTGGACCTAAATTGGGCCCAAATTGCTTTTAAGCTCCGATTACTTTTGCAAAATGATGAGCATCCACATTACCGCCCGATAATGTGACAACCATATTGTCAATTATCTCTACCTTATTCGCGATAACCGCGGCCAAAGCCACAGCCCCGCCCGGTTCAACTATGACGCGCAATTTATCATAGGCTAGGCGCATAGCATCTTCGATCTCTGTTTCTGAAACTGAAATAGCATCGGCATTACACTCCTTTAATATATCAAGCGTTCTGTCCGATACGCGCAATGTTTGCAGAGCATCGCACGCAGTATAGGGCGGATTATCGCCAATGGGAATGACATGCCCTGCACGCAATGAATGGCCCATATCATCCCAGCCCTCTGGTTCAACGATTATGATATGCGCATCAGGTTGAGCCAATGCGCTGCCACTAGCCAGACCGCCGCCGCCGCAACATGCGACTATGTGGGTTATAATCCCCTCTCCCATCGCGGATAATTGCGCGCTAACCTCTATCATTGCACTACCCTGCCCCTCTATTATCCACGGATCATCAAAACTAGGAACGATGATAGCGCCGGTATCTTTGGAAATCTGCTCCGCTATTTCTTCGCGGCTTTCAGTCATCCGGTCATAAGTGATTATACTAGCCCCCAAAGCCGCCGTATTATCCATTTTCGCACTTGGCGCATTTTCAGGCATTATGATTGTTGCGCTTAAACCAAGCTTTTTAGCAGCCCAAGCAACGCCTTGCGCATGATTACCGCTAGAGAAAGCCACTACGCCTTTTGCTTTTTCACCATCATTCAAATCGCTTAATCGGTGCCAAGCCCCACGGATTTTGAAAGCCCCTATCGGCTGCAGACATTCTGCCTTGCACCATATTGTACGCCCATCAATTTCTATCGGTAATAAAGGCGTAGGCGGCAGTATTTTGGCAATTTTATGCGCCGCGCGCTGCACACCCTCTCGGCTGGCCTTACGTTTAGGGTCTATCAACTGTGCATGCATCTCTTGCTCTATGGTCATTGCGCTTTATAGGGTAATAAAGAATCTTCATCAAGTGAGGCATAAGAATGGGCGAAATATTAATCATCGGGGCCGGCGGCGTAGCATCAGTAGCAGCGCATAAAATGGCGCAACTCCAAGTAACCGAAGATGGTTTATTTGATAAAATCTCTATTGCAAGCCGCACTATTAGCAAATGCCATGCTATTGCGGAGTCCGTAATGGAGCGTCATGACGTCACAATTGACTGTTATCAAATCGATGCTGATGATGTGGCAGAAACCACCAAATTATTGAACGCGTTAAAGCCTGATTTACTCGTGAATTTGGCCCTTCCTTATCAAGACTTGCATCTGATGGAGGCCTGTCTTGCCGCTGGCGTACATTATATGGATACAGCGAATTATGAGCCTTTGGACGTCGCTAAATTTGAATATCATTGGCAATGGGATTATCATGATAGATTTAAGGATGCTGGCCTGACCGCTCTATTGGGTAGCGGATTTGATCCCGGCGTCACAAGCGTTTTTACGACATACCTTAAAAAACATCATTTTGAACGCATTGATACGCTTGATATTTTGGACTGTAATGGCGGCGAAAATGACGAAGCCTTTGCCACTAATTTTAATCCAGAAATCAATATTCGCGAAGTAACCGCTGTTGCGCGTTATTGGGAAAATGGTGATTGGGTGGAAACACCGCCCATGTCTGTTAAAAAAATATTTGATTTTGAAGGCGTTGGCCCAAAGAATATGTATCTCATGTATCATGAGGAGATAGAGAGCCTTAAGACCCATATCCCCGAAATTAGTCGCATAAGGTTTTGGATGACCTTTGGTGATGAATATATCAAACATCTAACAGTGCTGCAAAATGTTGGGATGACGCGCATTGATCCTGTCATATATGAAGGCAAAGAGATTATCCCGCTGCAATTTTTGAAATCCGTTCTTCCTGAACCTGCTTCATTGGGCAATAGCACCAAAGGCAAGACCAATATCGGTTGTATCGCAACCGGGCTTGGCAAAGACGGTAAAGAAAAAACACTTTATATCAACAATATATGCGATCATGAAGAAGCATATCGAGAAACTGGCAATCAAGCAGTTAGCTATACCACGGGCGTTCCTGCCATGATTGGCGCGGCTATGGTGGTGAGCGGTCAATGGTCAGGTGACGGCGTATTCAACATCGAGCAATTTGATCCCGATCCCTTCATGGATATGCTGAACCGTCATGGCCTGCCTTGGCAGATTAATGAGCTAGATGCGCCATTGGATTTTTAAGGCACTGATTAATGGAAACACATTTATAATGGAAACACATTTATAATGGAAACTCAGGCAGGCGATCCGGGCGCATTTGCGCATTTTGATCTATCGCGCGTCGATAGCCCTGCTTTTGTGGTTGATGCAGCAAAAATTCGTCAAAATCTTGAAATTTTAGCAGATATAAAAAAGCGCAGCGGCGTCAAAATATTATCCGCGATGAAGGCATTTTCAATGTGGGAGCTTGCACCGCTCATATCTGAGGCTTTGGATGGGTGTTGTACCTCTGGCTTATGGGAAGCGCGACTAGCCAAAGATAAATATAGCGGCGAGATTTCCACTTATTGCGCGGCATTCAAAGACGCAGATATGGTTGAGATTGTTCAAATTTCTGATCATATAATTTTTAACACGCCCAAGCAGCATCAACGGTTCAAACATATTTTAGAGGAGAACGTTGATGTTGGCCTGCGTATCAATCCGCTGCATAGCGAGGGTGAGGTTGAGAAATATGACCCCTGCCAACCCCATTCGCGGCTTGGTTTTCCTATAGATCAGCTAAAACCCGAACATCTTAAGGGCATTGATGGCCTTCATTTTCATACATTATGCGAACAAGGTTTCATACCCTTGGAGCGCACATGGAATGCAATAGAATCGCAATTAGATATTGATTATAATCAATTGAAATGGTTAAATTTTGGTGGTGGCCATCATATTACACGTGATGATTATGATCGCGAATCTTTGGTGGAATTTTTGATTAAGGTTCAATCAAAAACAGGCTCTCAAATCTATTTAGAGCCCGGCGAAGCGATTGCTCTAGATGCAGGAATATTGGTCGGCGAAATATTGGATATTTTTGACAATGGCATGAAAGTCGGCATCACAGATATTAGCGCAACATGCCATATGCCAGATGTCATAGAAGCTCCCTATCGCCCTGCTATGCTTGATGAATCTGAAAATAGCGATTTCATTAGATTAGGCGGTCAATCTTGCTTAGCGGGTGATATTATTGGTGATTATAGAGTGAGTGCCCCGCAAGAAATAGGCAGGCGCATAGCCTTTTTGGATCAAGCTCATTATTCTATGGTCAAAACCAACACATTTAATGGTGTACCTTTGCCATCTATATGGCTTTGGGATAGCGAAACGGATGAATTACGCTGTATTAAATCCTTTGATTGGCATAATTTTAGAGACAGGCTCTCATAATTTTTTTGTATTCCTGTTGTTTTCAGCTTTACAGCCAAGCAACTCATTATTAGAGGGAATTATCCACGCCCCAAGGGACTTTAACCGCAAGGCAAGTTTAACAATCACTTAGCGATTATTGGAGGTCCCTTGAGTTGCACAAATATAATGATGCTAAGGCTCTAATAGAAGCCACACAGCCAGATGAATCCGTTACTTTGGTCCGTCCCCATGCTGCGAAGCGTGCGGCGCGATATTTTGTCGATAATTTTCCGGGCAAATCCCTTTATGCTGTCAAAGCAAACCCATCGCCTGATTTATTACAAATCCTCTGGGATGAAGGCATTCATCATTTTGATGTAGCCTCTATCGGCGAAGTACGCTTGGTAAAGGCCCTGCTGCCCGATGCTATTTTATGCTTCATGCACCCCG
Source organism: uncultured Sphingorhabdus sp. (assembly GCA_947492905.1). Taxonomy (GTDB): domain Bacteria; phylum Pseudomonadota; class Alphaproteobacteria; order Sphingomonadales; family Sphingomonadaceae; genus Sphingorhabdus_B. Next base: position 2,005,056 of record CANLOL010000001.1, read on the forward strand.
TTAAATCTGAGAGAATGATTAAAGAGGCTTATTTTGAGCATGGCGTGCGCACTTTCTCGCTCGATACGATGGAAGAGCTGGATAAAATAAAACGCGCCACCAATAATGCCGATGATCTAAATCTTTGTGTCCGCATCAGAGTATCCAGTAAATATGCCGAAATTAGCTTAGCCGCCAAATTTGGCGCAGAGCCTGGTGAAATTGCCGATTTATTGATGGCTGCTCGTCAATGCTCTATGCAATTGGGAATTTGTTTCCATGTTGGCAGCCAAGCCATGACCCCCATTGCCTATTGCGATGCGATGGAACATGTAAGAGCCGCCATTGTAGAAGCATCTGTAACCGTTGATATAATCAATGTAGGAGGCGGATTTCCATCCTCTTATCCCGGCATGGAACCTCCCTCATTAGCGCATTATTTTGATAGTATTGACCGCAGCTTCGAAGATTTACCCATTAGCTATAGTGCTGAATTATGGTGCGAGCCTGGCCGTGCATTATGTGCAGAATATGCATCCTTAATTGTAAAAGTCGAAAAACGGCGCGGAGATGAGCTGTTCATCAATGATGGTGCATATGGAGCATTATTCGATGCGGCGCATATTGGCTGGCGTTTCCCCGTTAAGTATATTGGGCAATACCCTTCAGATACAACTGAATTAAAGCCTTATAGTTTCTATGGCCCCACTTGTGATGATATGGATCATATGGCTGGTCCGTTTCATTTGCCCGAAAATATCGCAGCAGGTGATTATATCGAAATTGGCCTATTGGGCGCCTATGGCTGTGCTATGCGCTCTGGTTTTAATGGATTTGAAGCAGGTGAAACGCATATTTCGCATGATGAACCTATGTCCACATTATATGGCAATCAAAATGATGTTGAGCGCCATAATGTTATATCTATTCAGCGCAATAAATAATATTTCTTTCCTATAGGTTGCAATTGACAATCTAATCTCTTTGGCGCAATTTGCGCAGAGGAGAGAATTTATGACATTAGAGATATTAGCGCCAGCATCAGTGCTGGTTCTATGGTCGATCATCATGCTATTTTGGATGGCCGCGACACGATTACCAGCAGCTAAAAAAATCGGTATTGATATAAAAGCGTCTCAAGGTGGGCGCGGTGAAGAGGTTGACCTTAAAGTCCCCCCATCAGTTGCTTGGAAATCGCATAATTATAAACATCTTATGGAACAACCTACGATTTTCTATGCTGTGGTTGTGATTCTGGCTTTAATGGGTGCTGGAACAGGATTAAATCTGATATTAGCATGGGCTTATACAGCTTTGCGTATTATCCATAGTGTCTATCAAGCAACTATCAACAAAGTGGCCGTCCGGTTTACCATTTTTCTACTCTCTACATTATGTTTGCTGGTTTTGGCCATCAACGCTGTTCGAATAACATTAACATTATAAGGAAATCATTATGACAGAAGGAACAGCAATTTTAGGGCCAATGATCGCATTGGTGTTATGGACATCTATCATGTGGTTATGGATGTATGCCACGCGGCTCCCCGCTATGGGCAAGGCTGAGGGGCTTGATGCGGCCAATATGGTTGGCGGCAAAGGCAGCGATTTAGACAATGTCTTACCGCCGAAAGTTCAATGGATTGCACATAATTACAATCATTTGATGGAGCATCCGACATTATTTTACGCGCTTTGCGCTGCTTTGGCCATTATCGATGCAGGCAGCGGGCTAAACCTAACATTAGCATGGGCATATGTTGGATTAAGAATAGTCCACAGTTTGATACAAGCGCTTATAAACCGCGTGGTTATAAGATTTGCACTATTCTTATTATCAGGAATTGTTTTAATTTGGCTCAGCATCAATGCCGCATTGGTTATCTTTGCTTAGGTTTCCTGTATAAACATAGAAAATCTAGCTAATAATATAATCAATAGTGGAAATATAATAATAGCTTTGGCATAGAGTTCCTATGTCAAATCTATATAATGCAGCCATCGTCCAAGACGCCCCTATTACCCTAGATATTAGCAGTGGTATCAAACAAGCTGCCAAACTCGCCGAAGAAGCCTTTAAGCAAGGGGCTCAGCTTATAGCATTTGGCGAGACCTTTTTGGGCGGTTATCCAATTTGGCTCGATGAAGCGAAGGGTGCTGCGCTTTGGAATCACCCTGGCACACGCGCTATGCATAAATTAATGCTAAAACATGCGGTGCGCGAAAATGATGAACGTCTGGCCATTTTGCAAGATTTGGCGGATAAATATAATGGCAATATCTCAATCGGTGCGCATGAACGCCGCCGCTCTAGCCTCTATAATAATCAAATGCTTATCAGAGCCAATATGCCGCCACTTAACCACCGGAAATTAGTTCCCACGCATGGCGAGCGTTTAATATGGATGCGCGGCGATGGTTCAACATTGGGTGTACACCAAGATGGTGACACCACTATTGGAAGCTTAATCTGCTGGGAGCATTGGATGCCCGTTGCGCGTGCCGCTATGCACAATCAAGGGGAAATGATGCATGTTGCCGCATGGCCCACTGTGCGCGATATTCATGCTATTGCATCGCGCCATTATGCTTTTGAAGGCAGATGTTTTGTTTTGGCTGCTGGTACTGTGCAATCAAAAGAAGATATGCTGGATGGTCTAGAGCGTGTTGGTGGCGATAATGAAGCACAATCATTGATCGAAAGCATCGAAGATGGTCAATTGCAATTTGGCAAAAGCTTTATCTGTGCTCCCGATACGCAGATTATAGCGCAAGCGGGCGATGGCAAAGAAATAATCTATGCGCAATGCGATTTAGATATGATTGGCGAAGGGCTAACATCGCTTGATAGTGATGGTCATTATTCGCGGCCCGACGTTTTTAATCTCAATGTTGATATTCGCCCGAAAGACGGTGTTAATTGGGTTGATGGACCGATTAGTGAATGATTATAAAAATTCTAATTTATGATTATTAATTATTGTTTTTAGTGAATTTTGATACAAGTTCAACATGGGTGGACCACCGAAATTGTCCAACAGGCCATATTTTTTCTAATGTATACCCCCCTGCGATTAAACGCTTTGCATCGCGCGCAAAGCTAGAGGGATTGCAGCTTACATAAGCAATTGAAGCTATAGTAGAGGATGCCAATAAATCGACCTGTTCGCGTGCCCCTGCTCTTGGCGGATCCAATATCAGCGCATCAAAACGGTTTAATTCTTCTATAGAGAGCGGCCTGCGGTATAAATCACGATGTTCTGTAAATATCTGCCTTTGCGCTCTTCCTGCTGCTGATTTTAGAGCCAATAAAGAATTACGCTCGCCTTCTGCGGCATAGACTTTTTGTTTTTGCCCCATAGATAGAGCAAATGTGCCCAAACCGGCGAATAAATCCGCTATCTTATCAGCATCTTTGGTTATGTCCCTTACTGCCGATACCAATATATCCTCTCCATCCTGTGTTGCCTGTAAAAACGCAAAATGCGGATAAGGGACGGCAACGCCTGATAAGGTAATCGTAGCTGGTTCTGGTTCCCATTGGGTAACGGGGCCCAAACCATCATCAACGGATAAACGCGCCAATTGATTGCCCCGCGCAAAATCTATCAACCCTTCAATTTGCTCTAAACCCTCAGGCGTCCAATTCTCGATCAATATGTCTATACCTTGATCTATTTCGGCCATTTTTATCTGAACATTACGGCGCCGATCAATAAGGGGTTTAAGAAACACTCTCAATGGATCAATCAATGAAAATAATTTTGATGTCATGACGTCACATTGGCTAATATTCAGTATTCTATGGCTTTTCTCGCTGCTAAAGCCCAATTGAAATGTCTTGCCGGCCCATGATGAACGCAACGAAACACGCCTACGACTATTAGCAGGAGAGATATGACTATCTGCAAATATTGGTAATAATGTATCTTGTCCATGCAGAGCATTCTCAATCCGTTGCTTAACAAATTGCCGCAACGAATGATCGTCAACATGTTGCAATTGACAACCGCCACACAGATTAAAATGCGGACAAACAGGTTCAATATGATGTTCACCGTGCAATAAACCGCCGCCGCTCTCTATAATATCACCGGGTGCAGATAGGGCGACATGCCTGCCATCGCTGGTGATACCATCACCGCGCGCAGCAATCCTAACAATCATATTCGAATTTGATTCTGTGTTCATAATCAGCGAATAGCAAATAGAGCTGCGCTATCCTATCGCTAATAAGTAGATGCTCATCATTGCGGAACTTGATAGGGCGCGCCCGGTGTTCCAATTGGGCCTACTTCGCTATCTGCAATATTATTTGGCGGCTGACTATTGCTCTCATCGGTAATGTTTTGCGCATCATCTGCTGCTGGCTCTTCGTCAATTGGCGCAGCATTAGTTTTGGCAAAACCGCCTTTTAATTGCGCTTTCAATTTATATTTATCATTGCCTGATGTAATTAAGATAGTATTTTCATCAATGATATCAATATATATATCATTAAAACCTTCGGCAGCTTCTAGGCCGCGCCCATCGGTTAATATCCGAAACCTTTTAAAGCCGCCATCCATATGACGGATCATCAATATAGTGCCATCTTCGGTAACAACACGCTCAGTCGCGCATGATTGTGAAAATACATCAGCACCATTTAGCGCACATTCAATCTTATTACCGACCAGAGCAGCGTCTTGAGCAGCCGCTATTTCAGCTTCATCATCTCCGCAACTTGCCAATAATGGCAAACATAAAAAGGCAGTCGCTAATTTATAACTCTTAAATATCTGAAAAAACGTGCGTCTCACCTTGTGCTCCCGGATGCGTTACTGCCCCTTTATAAGCAGGCCCTACATTTTGTGCATAGCGCCATAATGCACCTGCCCCATAATTGGTCACATTAGCTTGCCAATCTTTACGGCGTTTTTCGAGGGTTTCTTCATCCACTAACAGATCAATTATACCCTTATTCGCATCAATAGAGATTTGGTCTCCATCCTCCACCAGAGCAATGGGTCCGCCTGCGGCTGCTTCTGGCCCAACATGGCCGATGCAGAACCCGCGTGTACCGCCAGAAAAACGTCCATCGGTAATCAAAGCAACTTTTTCGCCCATACCTTGGCCATAAAGCGCTGCTGTGGTTGATAGCATTTCGCGCATGCCTGGGCCGCCTTTTGGTCCTTCATAGCGAATGACCACCACTGTACCTTCGCCAATTTCTCGGCGCTCAACTGCTGCAAAAGCATCTTCTTCACATTCGAAAACACGTGCAGTACCAGTAAAGCTTAGCCTCTCCATACCCGCTACTTTAACAATAGCCCCTTCAGGAGCGAGTGTACCTCTAAGTCCTACTACTCCGCCAGTTTCAGTGATTGGTGTCTTGACGTCATAAATAACTTTCTGGTCAGGATTCCATGTGATTTCATCAATATTCTCACCCAAAGTTTTGCCGCTCACCGTCATACAATTGCCATGCAAATATCCGCCATCAAGCATAGTCTTCATCAGCATATAAACGCCGCCAGCTTCATGCATATCCTTGGCAACATATTTTCCGCCTGGTTTCAAATCGGCAATATAAGGCGTGGATTTGAAAGTTTCAGCTACGTCAAAAAGATCATATTCAATCCCGCATTCATGCGCCATAGCAGGCAAATGGAGCGCAGCATTAGTAGAGCCGCCCGTTGCTGCAACAACGCGCGCTGCATTTTCAAATGCTTCTTTGGTGCATATGTCACGCGGCCTTAGGTTCATTTCCAATAATTTCATAACCTGCTTGCCCGCTGCTGTCGCTATATCAGCACGGCTTTTATATGGCGCAGGAGCCATATTACTGTTGGGGAGTGACAGACCAATAGCCTCACCAACGCAGGCCATTGTATTCGCGGTAAATTGACCACCGCACGCACCATGGCCGGGACAGGCAACTTTTTCGAGTTCAATCAGTTCCTGCAAAGGGCAATTATTAGCCGCATATTGTCCTACCGCCTCGAACACATCGACTACGGTAACATCTTCGCCTTTATGCGATCCGGGCAGTATAGAGCCACCATAAACAAATATTGACGGCACATTCAAACGCAGCATCGACATCATCATACCGGGCAGAGATTTATCACAGCCAGCAAAAGTCACAAGCGCATCATAACAATGTCCGCGCACGCTTAATTCAACCGAATCTGCAATAACTTCACGGCTTACAAGAGAGCTTTTCATACCCTGATGGCCCATAGCGATACCATCAGTCACCGTTATTGTATTGAAACGAAAAGGCGTTCCACCAGCGGCAATGACACCCTCACGCGCAATGTCGGCTTGTGCATTCAAAGTTGTGTTGCATGGAGCGCTGTCATTCCCAGCGGAGGCCACACCCACAAATGGCTTGGCAATATCTTCTTCTTCCCAGCCCATCGCATAATAATAGCTGCGGTGCGGTGCGCGCTCTGGCCCCACGGATACGTGGCGGCTAGGTAAATTGGATTTATCGAATCTGTTGCTCATTATGCGCTCCGCTAGTCTTAATTGTTCCACAAGCCCTAGCGTTACGGACTCATCATGCAAGCATTTTTGTAATTTTCAGACATGTTTCGCCCAATATTTGTGCAAATCTTTCACATCCTTGGCTGTCCGCAACCAAATCCTGTCGCATTTCAACTCCGAAATAAGGGACTTGAAGAGCCTCTGCATGACGGTCCATTGTGTAATTTAATATTTTGCCAGAATAGGGCAATTGATCGCCAACATTCAGCCCATATTCTTTTAATATGCCTATCGCTTGTTTAGAAGTAGCCTCATGCTCGCCATATAATATACCAATATCCCATGGGCGCTGCGTATCTGGGGCGCTTTTCAAATGATTGGTGAAACTATGCAATGATAATATGAGCTTTGGCTTCTTATTGTGCAAAATTTGCTCTATCTTCTCATGATATGGCTTGTGAAAGCGCTCAACACGGGCTTTCCGATGTTCATCATCAATATTATTGCCCGCAATTTCATGCGCATCGCTTATTCTTGGAATAGCATCGGGATTATCTTCGCCGCGATTTAGATCAATGACAAGCCGTGATTGCCGCGCTCTAATGGCTGAGATAGGGAATGTCTCAACCATGATTTCACTAACTTTTTTTACCCCAATATCGACAGCAATATGATTATGCAGCAATTTTTTATCAATGCCCAAATCTATATCATTGGGAACATGATTGGAGGCATGATCGGCAATAATCAATATATCATTATTAGATATATCTCCTATTATTTCATGTGGATATGATTCATTATTAATGCTCATTTTAACTTTCCACTCATGCACCACCAATGCTGATGATGCTCTTCTATATAGGCTTTAGCATTATCACGATCGGATAATGTGTCATATATGGCAAAGCATGTAGCGCCCGATCCTGACATGCGCGATATTATTGGGTTATCATGCTGTAATGCATTTATGACTTCGGAAATTTGGGGGAATAGAGCGACTGCGGCTCTTTCCATATCATTACCATAATGATGCATGATCGATTGCATATCTAATGTGACCATTTCTCCGCCGGACTGCCCGTCCCATGCCGAAAATATAGGGCCAGTAGAAACAGCAATATTTGGATTGACCAATAATATTGGGATATCTTTAGTTAGAAGATTATCCAAAAGCATTATGTCGCTGCCAATGCCCTCGCCTCTGCATGTTTGGCTATAAATACAAGCGGCTATGTCCGCACCTAAATCCCCAACAATTGCGCACAATTCAGCCAATGACTTATTCAACTCCCAATATCTATTGAGCAGCCTCGCCGCCGCCGCCGCATCCGCAGATCCGCCGCCAATGCCAGATGCGATGGGTAAATTCTTTGTAAGAGTGATGCGTACGCCATGATTCACATTACAATGTTCGCGCAACCTAAGCGCGACTTTCGTGATTAAATTGTCCTGCGCATCGCAATCCAGTGCCGAGGCAAATGGACCAATAATATCAAGCTCTATCGTATCGCTATGCTTCACAGATAGTGTGTCTCCGTCATCCATAAAGGCAAATATAGTGTCTATATCGTGATAACCATCATCTCTTTGCCCCAAAATGTGCAAAGCAAGATTAATCTTGGCATAGGCGGTTTCAATATTGTTCATATTCAGGAATAAGGAACGTCAAGGCCATATTCAGCTTTATGGTCAAGCCGCTTTTTATCATCGCCTTTGGCAATTAATGCAGCTATTCGCCATGTATAACGCGCATCAATGCGGCGCCCGGCGCTCCAATAAGCATCGCCAAGATGTTCTTTAATCTCGCTATCATCTTCGCTGGTTTGTGCTGCTCTTTCTAACAAGGGCAAAGCTTTTTCCAAATCACCTTTCAAATAATAGCCCCATCCTAAGCTGTCGGTAATATCTGGAGAATTGGGCTCAATATCATAGGCTTTTTTAATCATAGCAAAACCGCGATCATAATCCTCATCTCTATCAATCAAACTATAACCATAAAAATTGAGCAAAAATGGGTTATCATCTTTATATTCCAATCCCTTATCAAGGATTTTGACAGCCTTTTTCCAATTGCCAGCTTTCGTCAAGCTGCGCGCGAGATATAGAGAAAAATAAGATTGTCGGCGCTTTTGCTCATCATCTGTTATTTTAATGAGCCTTGCATAAGCTTTGGCAGCTTCGTCATATTGCTCTATCATATCATGAGTTTGCGCCAATAATAGCAGTAAGGATTGCGAATCTGGGATAAGCTCGCTCGATTTTTTGGCAATTTTCACCGCCTCTTGATTACGGTCTGCATCCAATAGCAATCGGATGTTTTGACCTGCATAGAGAGAAAAATAGGGATCGGTTGATTTCACTTTATTCAAGAGAATATTGGCCTCATCAACTTGTCCATTGGCGGCTAAGCTTGCGCCTAAATATAGATTAACGGCGCGATCATTGGGCGCCAACCATTCTGCCGTACGCGCAAAAAATACAGATAAATCAAATAGTTTCTGATCCACTAAGGTCGAAGCAACGCGCCCATAAAGACGTGCTATTCCTATTTCTGGCGAAATTTCATAAAGATTAGAGGCTATGTTTTTGCCGCTATTTAATATCTCCAGGGTAGATATAGCAGCCCCGCTTCCTTGTGCGTTTAACAAAGCCCGTGCAAAATCATCCTGTCCATTTTTTTGCAATATTGGGCCAGCCTTTAATATTAAGTCGCGTGCGAAAACTTCGTTAAATGGCCTTACAGAGACAATATTTTTACGGGCCTTATCATATTGCTCTCTAAATAAATGCTGATAAGCAATTTGGTCTGTTCCATAAAAATTGGTGAGGCCGCTATTTTCGGATGTTTTCAAAAAAACAGTGCCATCATTGCCTTTTGCCGTCTCTACCCAAGAAGACATGATAGGAACCATAAACCCAAATACTGGGTCTTCAGAGAGTGGTTCCAAAGCCTGAATGGCTGCTGCCCAATCTCTATTTTTGATTGCCGCACTATAACGCAATATATTGGCTTGGGCGAGAAATGCTTCTGACTTCTCACTTGCATCAATGGCCCTTAGAGCCGCCTCTACATCCCCAGTTTTTAGGGATAGTTCAAACAATCTATCGGCTAAAATCTGACTGTCCGATTGCTGATTAATCAGATATTTATACGATTTCAATGCAGATTGGTTTTTATTTTCAATCTCAAATAAACGCGCTTCAACATATTCTTCTAATAAACGTTCATTTGCATGCGCATTATGCGCGGTTAAACAATATGCCGAAGCTAAAATGAGAGATAATTTTTTCATAATCTATACCTTTATCCCCCATTTCGTTAATTTCAATTGCGAAGTCACATATTGGGATAATTAGGGCCACCGCCGCCTTCTGGTGTTACCCAATTAATATTTTGAGTCGGATCCTTAATATCGCAAGTTTTGCAATGGACACAATTTTGTGCATTTATTTGCAATCTAGGTTCATCTTCACCAACAATTTCATAAACACCTGCTGGGCAATAACGCTGCGCAGGTTCATCATAAAGAGCCAGATTAACCTCAATGGGCACATCTTTATCTTTTAGTTGCAGATGAACAGGTTGATCTTCTTCGTGATTGGTATTTGATAAAAATACCGAAGAAAGCCTGTCAAAACTAATCACCCCATCGGGTTTAGGATATTCAATCTTGGTTGTAATATCAGAGCGCACCAAAGTTGAATGATCGGGATGATGCTTCATCGTAAACGGTAAACCAATTTTCAATGTGCGCATCCACATATCTATGCCCGATAAAATAGTCCCTATCTCACCGCCAAATTTAGCGATTAAAGGTTGAGCATTTTTGACCAATTTAAGCTCTTCAATAATCCAGCTTTCATCAACGCCGCTTTGATATTCGCTCAATTCATCATGGCTACGTTGCTGCGCCATAGCGCCAACAATTGCATCTGCGGCCAGCATTCCAGATTTCATAGCGGTATGGCTGCCCTTGATACGCGGTACATTGACGAAACCGGCACTACAACCAATCAGCGCACCGCCCGGAAATGCAAGTTTTGGAATGGATTGTAGCCCGCCTTCATTAATGACGCGAGCGCCATAAGAGACGCGCTTGCCGCCTTCTAATATTTCGCGAATCTCAGGATGCTGCTTCCAACGTTGAAATTCTTCAAATGGGAAAAGGTGCGGATTTTTATAATCCAGAGCCACAACAAAACCTAATGCCACTTGGTTATTGGCTTGGTGATAGAGGAACCCACCGCCCCACGCATCATCAAGCGGCCACCCTTGCGTATGAATAACGCGGCCTGCTTCATGCTTATCGGGTTCAATATCCCATAATTCTTTCATACCAAGGCCATAAACTTGTGGCTCACAATCGGCTTCTAAATCAAATTTTTCGCGCAAGACTTTTGTTAAGCTACCGCGCGCGCCTTCAGCAAATAATGTATATTTACCATGCAATTCCATGCCTGGCTGATAATCGCCCTTTTTGCTGCCATCGGCGGCTATTCCCATATCACCGGTCGCCACCCCTTTGACAGAACCATCGTCATTATATAGGATTTCCGAAGCTGGAAAACCGGGGAATATCTCTACACCCAATTCCTCGGCGCGCTCACCTAGCCAACGGCATAAATTCCCTAAGCTAACGGTATATGTGCCTTTATTATGCATCCATCGCGGGGTGAAAATATGCGGAATCGCAAACTTCCCTTTTTTGCTGAGTACCCAGTGATGATTTTCAGTCACCGGCGTTTCAGACAATGGGCAATTTTGGTCACGCCATTCTGGGATAAGTTCATCCATAGCTTTTGGATCAACAACAGCGCCCGATAAAATATGCGCCCCAATTTCAGAGCCTTTTTCCAAAATACAGACCTCTATATCAGGATTGCCTTGTTTCAGGCGAATGGCCGCGCTTAACCCTGCTGGCCCGCCACCAACAATAACAACGTCATAAGGCATGGATTCGCGTTCACTCATAATCTCTTCCTAATCATTTAGAGGGTAAAATTTACGCTCTATCTTTTATATATCTCATCATAACGGCTTTTATTCCATTGTTTATATACTTCATTATCAATCTATACAATATAGAAGCCATGCAAGCTTTAAGAGATGATAAATTAGGTAGCAGAGAAGATAAGTTGACCTTAGTGCAATCCTATATTGCATGGTGGGATATAGCGGGCTTTGATAATGCTGTTGATAGCAAAATTGTCAATTGGCTAGAAGAAAAAGCCAAAAAAGCATCTCCAAAAAACGAATCTTCCCCAGATGTTAGAGATTCTTCAAAATCTACTGCGCCTCATCTGCAAAATAGAGCGCGTAGCAGTCCGCAAAACAATATGGCGCAATCTGCCACTCCTTCGCGCTCAATAGTCTCTAAAGATAATTGGCCTGCAACGCTCAGCGAATTGCATAAAGCTATCGAGCGCGGTGATGCTTTGCCGGGAAATGTCTATGGCAATGAATCTATTGCTCCGCATTATTTGCAATTGGATAATGAAAAAGCAGATGAAAACCAAAAGATAATAATGCTTATCAGCGACTATCCAAATAGCGATAATTTATCAGAGAAGTCTCTTTTTTCTCGAAAAGAAAATCAATTAATCGTCAATATGTTGACGGCTGCTGGTTTTCAAAAACATAATATATATTGCGCCAGCCTCGCAAGCACTCGGCCCATCTATGACGAATTACCAGAACAAGATTTACCGCTAATTCATGCATTTATTCGCCATCATATAGAGATTTTAGACCCTGATATTCTAATCAGCCTCGGTTCAGCGGCTTGCAATGCACTACTCAACGCAGAGTTGATGAAATCTAGAGAAAATTTACATTATTTTAACCTTAATAATAAAGACAAGGAATTGTTAACCACGTTTCATCCCAAAACTCTCTTGGCTAATGCTAGAATGAAAGAAAAAGCTTGGAGAGATTTGCAATTATTAATGAAGAAAGATATTTTGTGAAATTCTCTCAAACTTCTGTTTTATCAACGCTTATCATTCTCGGTTCAATTTCTCAGGCCAATAGTGCGTATGCCGCCGAAGATGAAAATGTTGATGCTTCTGAAACCGCCATTACAAGTGCAGCATCAGTCTGGGCGCACAAAAAAGTAAATGTCATTCCTTCATTATTAAGCAATAAAGATAAGCAGAAATTTGATGCTATTTTCGCGCATATAGAAAATGGGCAATGGGACGATGCCAAAAAAGCCATTGAAAAGGCACCAAAAGGGCCGCTTAAAAATATGGCCAAAGCCGAATTATTCTTGGCCCCTGAAAGCCCGCGCATTGAGCGCGACGATTTGTTAGAGCTTATCAATGACGCACCCTATTTACCCCAAGCCGATCAGCTCAGCCGATTGGCAACGCGCAGAGGGGCTGAGAGCTTACCCGCGCTTCCTGGTCGCCAAAAATTATCATATACTGGCAGCTCACCAAGCCGCCATTTGCCAAAATCAGTGGAAGAAAATGGCGCTGATAAAATTCGCAATATCATTGTGCGCTACATTAAAAATGATGCCCCAAGCTCTGCCGAAGATGTTCTAAATAATGTCAGCTCTGATATATCAGATGCTTTGCGCACAGAATTACAATATCGCATAGCTTGGTCTTATTATATTGAAAATAATGATGTTAGCGCCCTTCGTTTAGCAACAATTGCTAGCCAAAATGCTGGTGAATGGGCCGTTCAAGCGCATTGGGTAAAAGGCCTAGCGCATTGGAGATTAGGACAATTTGCGCAAGCCCTTCCCTCTTTCGATCATGTAGCCAGCTTTGCCCATAATGAAGATTTACGCAGCGCAGGATATTATTGGGGTTCGCGTGCAGCTATGTCGTCGAAACGTCCCGATTTGTCGCAAGCGCGTCTGCAAAATGCAGCCGTTTTCGAAGAAACTTTTTACGGTCTATTATCACGCGAAGCTTTGGGCATGAAAGTTGCCAAAATCCAAGATACTAAGCTGAATAAAAATGACTGGAAAAAAATCCGTAGCGAAGAAAATGTTCAAATCACATTGGGCCTTTCTGAATTGGGCCGAACATCATTAGCAAAAGAAACATTGCAATTCCAAGCGCGCGTTGCAGGAAAAGATCATCATAATGAATTGGGCAAATTGGCCAGTGAAATTGGTCTTCCCGAAACACAATTATGGCTAGCACAATATAGCCCTAGCAACAAAAATGCGTCTGTTTCTCTGCGCTATCCTACGCCCAATTGGGCTCCCAAAAATGGCTGGCGTATAGATAGTTCTCTTGCATTTGCGCATACCCTGCAAGAATCAGCATGGAGAAAAAGCGTGGTAAGCCCCGCTAATGCGCGCGGATTGATGCAAGTTCTTCCCGGCACGGCCCGCGATATTGCAAGATCGTCTGGCTATACATTCAAATCCAGCGACTTGAATAAACCCGAAGTGAATTTGGAATATGGCCAATCATTTCTGGAACATCTGCGCGATAGTAGCGGAACCGAAGGTCTCCTTCCTAAGGTTATTGCAGCCTATAATGCTGGTCTAACCCCTATCACTCGCTGGAATCATGAAATAAATGATGGCGGCGATCCATTGCTCTATATTGAATCCATCCCATATTGGGAAACCCGCGGATATGTAGCCACAATCTTGCGCAACTATTGGGTTTATGAGCAAAAAAATAATAGTAATAGCGGTTCAAAAGCAGGTTTAGCCCAAAATCTTTGGCCTAGTTTTCCCAATGCTTCCAATGGCAATCGCGTAACATTGGTGAACAAAAGCAAGAGCTCTTCACTTGCCGCTCGATAAAAGCAAAGCCTTTAAGCCCATTAATATAGCGCTTCTAACGCTATCCGATACCCGCACAAAAGATGATGATAGCAGCGGCGATATATTGAATCAGCGGATTATTGATGCTGGTCATACAATCATTGATCGCATCATCTGCAAAGAAGATTTATCGGTCATGGTAACGCAATTGCGAACATGGATTGATGATGTAAATGTGGATTGTATCATCACAACGGGCGGAACGGGATTAACCGGACGCGATTTAACTCCCGAAGCATTAGATGCTGTAAAAACAAAAGAAATCCCAGGTTTTGGCGAATATTTTCGCTATATTAGCATAGCATCCATTGGCACATCCACTTTGCAATCACGCGCTTGCGCAGTAGTTGCTAGCGGCACCTATATATTCGCCCTGCCCGGATCCAATGGCGCCGTAAAAGATGGCTGGGACCAGATATTGCTGCACCAGCTAGATAGCCGCCACAAACCCTGTAACTTTGTGGAAATTATGCCACGCCTGATGGAAACTTGACCATATTACTAATTCCAATTAATTAGCTATATGATTATTAGAGAATTTCATCCCGATGATGCTGAACAGATATCGCAGCTATTTCAACGTTCTGTACTTGAATTAGGCCGTATATTCTATACTAAAGAACAAGTTATTGCATGGGCCGCACGTGGCCCTAGACCTGAAAATATAATTGCACGTAATCAAGGGAATATGTCCACACTTGTTAATAGCGATACGCAAGGAAAAATTCTTGCTTATGCAGAACTTGAACATGATGGCCATATCGATCAAGTATATTCTCTTCCAGAAGCTGCAAGAAAAAATATCGTTTCCGCACTATATGATGAAATTGAAACATTAGCGCGCAATAGAAAAATAAAAAAACTCTACACCGAGGCTAGTGAGGGCGCACTCAGGTTCTTCTTAAAAAAAGACTTTACCACTTTGGATCGCATAGATTTTGAAATTGAAGGTGTCTCAATACATAATTATAATATGGAAAAACTTATTTCATGATCTATCCCTATTATAATTTAGGACTCAATTCTCACTATCCAAAACCATTCCCTTTGGTTTCAATCGGCTTCATACGTATCAAGCGGCTCGTTTGCACTGCGGCTTGTCTGTTCACGACGGCGATTTGATAGGCAGGATCGGTGACCATCTCTAGAAATGCACTGCTATTAGGATAGCGCGCAATAAAACACGCATCCCAAGTCTCATCGGATGGACCAATCAGCAGCGCCTCCATCTTGCCGCGCCAAATAATCGAACCACCAACGCGCTCAAATATTGGGCCACTCTCTTTCCCATATCTCTGATAGGCTTCAAAACCGCTGAGGCCTTTTCCCGACTGTGCATGCCCATCGGGATAGGTTGCTTGCTCTTTGAAGCGGATTAAGTTGAGCATTTCTATGGGCGTATCGCGCGGCAGAGATTTGAAATGCTCAAAAGCGGCGCGCTCTGGATCAACATGATTTTCCATGATTTACGCCGTTAATTTATAATCAGAAAATTGCTTACGTAATTCTGTCTTAAGAATTTTTCCAGTTGCCGTATGCGGTATTTCATCAATAAATTCAATAGCATCAGGCATCCACCATTTGGCAATCTTGCCATCTAAATAAGCTTTCACTTCATCGGCCGTTACGGACGAATCGGGGCTTCTGACAATCGCTAGCAATGGCCGTTCGTCCCATTTGGGATGATAAATACCAATAGCAGCAGCTTCGGCAACCCCCGGACAACCGACCGCAACATTTTCCAATTCTACCGAGCTAATCCATTCACCACCCGATTTAATCACATCTTTTGAACGATCGGTAATTTGCAAAGTTCCATCAGGATGCAAAGTCGCAACATCGCCTGTATCGAACCAACCATTTTCATCGCAAGCATCAGCATCGGCTTTGAAATAGCGTTTAATAATCCACGGACCGCGTATCAACAATCGGCCCGATGTTTCACCATCGCGGGGCAGCAAATTATCATCATCATCGACGGTACATAGCTCAACACCAAATATCGGGCGTCCTTGCTTACAAACTTGGTCAACTTGTTCATCAAAACTCAAATCATCCCAATCGCTGCTAGGTGATCCCACAGTACCAATGGGTGATGTTTCGGTCATCCCCCAAGCATGCCCCACACGAATACCGGCCTTCATCAAACGCTCAATCATAGAGCGCGGCGCGGCTGATCCGCCAATTGTCGCCATGCGCAAAGCGCCCAAATCGACGCCCGTTTGATCTTGATATTGGAACATACCAAGCCAGACCGTTGGAACTCCAGCACTGTGCGTGACTTTTTCTTTCATCATCAAATCGTGCAAGATCTTTGGTTCATTCACAGCGCTATAAACAAATTTCACGCCGCATGCTGCTCCAGCCCAAGGCAAACCCCAACTTGCGGCATGGAACATAGGAACGATAGGCAGCATCACCGATTGCGCATCAAAATCAAATGCAGCAGGTTGCAATCCTGAAATAGCATGGAGCGTTGTTGAGCGATGTTCATAAATAACGCCCTTTGGATTGCCCGTCGTACCGCTGGTGTAACAAAGCATACAAGGGTCATGCTCATCGCACTGCGCCCATTCTATATTTCCATCATGCGGCGCAATCCACTCTTCGAAACCATCCGTACCCGCCGGCGGATCATAGCAGATATAATGCTCAATACTGGTCCATTGATCTTTTAATCGGTCAATAATCGGCTGAAATGCTGCATCATAGAGCAAAACCTTATCTTCGGCATGATTGGCAATATAGAGCAATTGTTCATCAAATAGCCGCGGATTGATAGTATGCAATATACCGCCAACGCCAACCGCCCCATACCAGCTAACCAAATGGCGGCTATGGTTCATCGCGAGCGTCGCTATTCTATCGCCTTTGGATATGCCAAGCGCTTGGAGAGCTTGAGTCATTTTTAGAGCATCCGCTCTTATGCCAGCCCAATTGGTGCGCGTTTCATTACCGTCGGCCCAATAGGATACAATTTCCCTATTCCCATGTTCGCGTGCTGCATGATCAATTAAATTGCTGACCTGCATGGGTTGATGTTGCATTCCACCTGTCATTGCTCTCTCCTATACTTAATTGTCTGATTAATGACGAATTATAGGTCCGCACGCAAGGGGGCAATTACAACATTGTCGATACCGTCAATTTCAGCCACTTGCGCAGCTATGTCACCATCAAGCCTAAAATTCTGGCCAAGGATAACTGGAATTTGATTATCATTACATTCGACATTGGCCACCAAACGGCCTTTGCCATTAGAATAAGGTGCCATGAGATTAGCGAGCAAATGGAATGCATCGCCTTTGGTCACATTCAGCGCCATTTGTATGCGCGCATTTTGCACCATTTTAGCTAGAGGCCTTGCGCTTTTGATAGAGAATCTTGGCGTTTCATCGCCTTCTTTCATATCCATTTCAATATTGAGCAAGACACATTCCGCAGTTTTGGCATGTTCGGCCAATTCGCTCGCGACTTCCTCTTCAAAACAAGAGGCAGAAAATTGCCCGCTGCTGTCTGATAAATCCACCAACACAAAGCGCTTACCGCGCCTAGATTCGCGCCAACGCACGCCTTCTATTAAGGCTGCGATGACCGCAGGCTTGCGGGTTCCCTCTGCTATTGGGCCGCTGAGCATTAATTCGCTATAGCTGCGCGCACCGTTGGAGCGTGCAACGGCTTCAAATTGGGTCACCGGATGCGCAGAGAAATAAAAGCCATAGGCATCTTTCTCTTTCATCATACGCTCACCTAAGGCCCATGAAGCCTCTTTGTTGAGGCGCAAAGATGCGACATCGCTGTTGCCCTCGCCAAATAATCCGCCCTGCCCGCTCTCACGTGATTCTTTGGCGGATTGTGCTGCTGATATGATCGTATCTGCTGCCTCGAACACAGCCGCACGATTTGCTTCTATGCTATCAAAAGCTCCGCCCGATGCTAGATTTTCTAACTGACGGCGATTAATCATGGTCGGGTCAATACGATTGGCAAAATCATCTATGCTCTTATAAGCACCAGAAGTATTTCTCTCTGCGACCAGAGATTCCATCGCTTTTTCGCCAACATTTTTAACACCAGCAAGCGCAAATAGCACAGCCAATTCGCCATTATCATCTTTTGCCACTGTGAAATTGGCTTCGCTTTTGTTCACGCAGGGCGCTAAGCATTTCACCTCTAGCCGGCGCATATCGTCAATGAAAATGCCCAATTTATCGGTTTGATGCATGTCAAATCGCATCGATGCTGCGTAAAATTCATGCGGATAATAGGCCTTAAACCATGCTGTATGATAGGCCAGCAAAGCATAAGCCGCAGCATGGCTTTTGTTAAAACCATAGCCCGCAAATTTATCAATTAAATCAAACAGCTCATTTGCTTTAGCTGCATCAATATCATTATGCTCTTTGCAGCCTTTGACAAAAATCTCGCGCTGCGTGTCCATCTCGGCTTGGATTTTCTTACCCATTGCGCGGCGCAGCAAATCCGCTCCGCCCAATGTATAGCCCGCCAATATTTGCGCTGCTTGCATAACTTGTTCTTGATACACAAAAATACCATAAGTTTCTTTGAGAACAGTCTCTAGCAAATCATGCGGATATGATATTTCCTCTTCGCCATTTTTACGGCGACCAAACATAGGAATATTATCCATAGGGCCGGGACGATAGAGCGATACCAGTGCGATAATATCGCCAAAATTAGTAGGTTTCACCGCAGACAATGTGCGGCGCATGCCCTCAGATTCGAGCTGGAACACACCCACAGTATTGCCGCTTTGCAGCAGCTCATATACTTTAGGATCATCAACCGGCAGGCTCGGCAAATCGACCTTAATATCGCGCAAGGCCAATAATTCCTCAGCGCGTTGCAGCACCGATAATGTTTTCAATCCCAAAAAGTCGAACTTAACAAGGCCTGCAATTTCGACAAATTTCATATCAAATTGCGTTACGGGTATTTCGGAACGCGGATCACGATAGAGCGGCACCAAATGCGATAAATTTCTATCCCCAATCACAACGCCAGCAGCATGGGTTGAGCTATGACGCGGTAATCCCTCTAATTTCATAGCCAAATCGAACAGGCGCTTTACATCATCTTCGCGGCGATATTCTTCGCGTAATTCAGCAACGCCGCCAAGCGCTCTTTTCAAATCCCATGGATCGGTAGGATGGTTGGGAACCATCTTACAAAGCCTATCCACTTGACCATAACTCATTTGCAATACGCGTCCAGTATCCCGCAAAACGGCGCGCGCTTTCAGCTTACCAAAGGTGATAATCTGCGCAACCTGATCACGGCCGTATTTTTGCTGCACATATTGAATGACTTCGGTGCGCCGCGTCTCGCAAAAATCAATATCGAAATCGGGCATTGATACACGATCAGGATTCAAAAACCGTTCAAACAAGAGACCCAATTCAATCGGATCCAAATCCGTAATCGTCAGCGACCAAGCCACCACACTGCCCGCACCAGATCCGCGCCCAGGGCCAACCGCTATACCATTATCTTTGGCCCATTTGATAAAATCGGCAACGATCAAGAAATAACCGGGGAACCCCATATCGGTGATGACTTTGGTTTCAAAATCAAGACGGTCATAATAGACCTGCCTCTGTGCATCGCTTAATTCACCATATTTGGATAATCGATCATCCAGCCCTTTGCGCGCATCATCACGCAATTGTTGAGCTTCTGCATCAATATCGCCCGCAATACTAGGCAATATGGGCGCACGCCTTGGCGAACCAACACCGCAGCGCTGCGCGATGATTAGTGTATTGGACAATGCTTCGGGTATATCGGCAAATATTTCGCGCATTTGCGGGCCAGATTTTATCCAAGCCTCGCGCGAGCTATGCTTGCGATCCTCGCTCTCAATATAAGCGCCTTGGGCAATGCAGAGCATAGCATCATGCGCCTCAAAAAAATCAGGCTCTGCAAAACAACTTGGATTAGTAGCCACCAGAGCAATATTGCGCTCATAGGCCAATTCTATCAGCGCATTTTCAGCAGCTTCTTCATTTTTATCTCCGCGCCGACACAGCTCAATATAGAGCCTATCTCCAAAAGTATTTTGTAATGTATCAAGATAGCCATGCGCATCATCAATCTGCCCTTCGGCTATCAGACGCGTTAAAGCCCCTTCCCCACCAGCAGTAAGGGCAATCAAACCTTCATTATGATCGCAAATATCGCTTAAACTAACATGTGCAGCATCCGTAATCGGGCGATCCAAATGCGATGCAGAAACCAATTTACACAGATTTTCATAACCTGTTTCATTTTGCGCATAGAGTGCGAGCCAATCATATTGCAGCGAACTGCCCGCTTGCTGTTTCTCGCGCGCGACAGAGATCAAAGTCCCTAATATAGGCTGCACACCCGTTTCCCGGCATCCATCCTCAAACGCCATCACCCCATAGAGACCATTACGATCGCTAATCGCTATCGCTGGAAATCCAAGGTTTTTGGCATATTTACCGATGGCCTTTGGTTCCATAGCGCCATCCAGCATTGTATAGGCTGAGAATATACGGAGCGGAACAAAGGGCACATAAGACATATTAAAATCTTATGCGAGAGGCGGGAAATGTCAAAACTTACTGCGGTAAAAGCTGTGGACAAGGAGAGTTATTTTAGCCGCTCATTCGCTTATATTATTTCGCGAAACATCATTGCGCCAATAAGGTTTCAATATCTTTTTTAAGCGTCAATGGTTTAACCTGTGGGCCATGGCGAGCAACGACATTTCCTTGCTTATCAATCAGAAATTTTGTGAAATTCCATTTGATTTTGCGCGATCCCAATAAACCCGCCTGCTTAGATTTTAGATGCTCCCAAAATGGGTCTGCATTATCGCCATTAACCTCTATTTTTTCCATCAAGGGAAAGCTAACATCATAATTGAGGGTACAAAAATTCTTTATCTCTTCGGCATCGCCCGGTTCTTGCGCGCCAAATTGATTGCATGGAAAGGCCAATATCTCCAATCCTTGATCGGCATATTCTTTATACAGCTCTTCCAGCCCTTCATATTGCGGCGTAAACCCGCATTTTGAAGCCGTATTCACCACCAAAATCACTTTGCCCCGATATGCATCAAAGGATGCAGATGATCCATCGGCTTGTTTTAGTATAAAATCATCTGCCATTATATGTACCTTTGTTTTGCGGTTTAATCTTCGTGCAATATTCCATCTTTTAATCGCACTACGCGATCCATTTTGCGCGCTAAACGTTCATTATGCGTGGCTATCAGGGAGGAAGAGCCCTCTAAACGCACCAAATCGACAAATTCTTGTAATACCAAATCTGCCGTATGCTCATCCAAATTGCCTGTTGGTTCATCAGCCAGCACCAATTTTGGCGCATTGGCCAGCGCGCGCGCCACAGCAACGCGCTGCTGTTCCCCGCCCGATAATTTTGATGGGCGATGCTTGATACGTTTGCCAAGGCCCAATTTCTCTAACAATTCTGTCGCGCGCAGTTCCGCATCCTTCTTGGGGACGCCTGCAACAATTTGCGGCAACATGATATTTTCCATCGCATCAAAATCAGCGAGCAGATGATGGAATTGATAGACAAAGCCTAATTTATCGCGCCTAATGCGCGTGCGAACATCGCTCGTCACATCAAATGTTTCTTCGCCATCGATCTTAATCGACCCTTCAAATCCGCCTTCTAATAAGCCAACGGCCTGTAATAGAGTGGATTTACCCGAACCCGATGGCCCCAACAAAGCGACTATCTCTCCAGATTTGATGCTCAAATTGACGCCGCGCAAAACCTCAATCAAGGTCTCGCCTTGTTCAAAACTGCGTTTTAAACTTGTGAGTTCTATAATTTTATTCATAGCGCAACACCTGCACAGGATCAGTATTGGCCGCTTTGAATGCGGGATATAAAGTCGCCAAGAAGCTGAGTAATATTGCCAATACGCAAATACCAATCACTTCGGCAGGTTCTGTTTTTGATGGTAGCTCGACCAATACGCGAATAGATGGGTCCCAAAGATTTTGCCCCGTTGCCCATTCGACGAAATTCACAACATTTTGGCGGAAATAGAGGAAGATAAATCCTATTGCTGTTCCCGCAGCAACGCCCAAAGTCCCAATTAATGTACCAACTGTGATGAATATTTTCAGCAAAGAACGGCGCGATGCCCCCATAGTGCGCAATATGGCAATGTCACGAGTTTTGGCGCGCACCAACATGATGAGCGATGATAATATATTAAAAGCAGCGTTTAATATGATGATCGATAAAATCACGAACATTACAACACGCTCAACGGCTAAAGCTTCAAACAGCGAGGAATTTAGCGTTTTCCAATTCACGATTTGCGCTTCATCAATATATTTTTCCGCCAATGGTTTTACTATTTCATCGACATTATCGGCATCATTGGTTTTGATTTCTATCAAACCCACATCATCCCCCATCAATAATAATAGCTGCGCATCTTTCATCGGCAATATGACCAAAGCTTTATCATAATCATAAATGCCAATTTCAAATATGGCACCAATTTCATAGGGTATTTCGCGCGGTACAGTGCCAAATGGAGTTGGGCGGCCTTGCGGATTAATGATTGTGATGGTTTGCCCAACGGTCGCACCGATATTTCGGGCAAGACCAGCACCAATGGCTATCCTCTCGCTGCCTTCGGTAATATCATTCATATCACCAACTATTGTTTTTCCTTCTAATGTTGGATTATTGCGAATATTCTCAACTGTCATACCGCGCACTAAAACCGCTTCTGCCCGCCCATTAAAAGTTGATAATAAGGGCTGATCGATAAGCGGGGTTGCCTCTACTACGCCATCAGTTTTGTTGGCTTCTTCTAATATTTGACGCCAATCAGAGAGCTTACCATCATATCCTTGAATGATAGCATGACCATTAAGGCCAACGCTTTTTTCAAACAATTCTGCGCGAAAACCATTCATCACACTCATCACAACAATCAACGCGCCAACGCCAAGCATGACAGCGACAAGGCTAATCCCTGCTACCATAGTGATGAAACGCTCGCCCTTTCCGGGCAAGAGATAACGCTTTGCCATCATATATTCGAGCGGAGACAAAATCATTATATATTTTTAATCCTACAGATAATTAATTCTCTTTCCATTTGTAGCTTAGCCGCCAATTGGTCAAGCATCATCTGATAGGGTAATCGACAAAATATAGTATAATTTATCATATTGGCTCTTGAAATCAGAAACGGTGATATTATCTTTTTTGTAGGGTGCTGCATGAGCAGGCCCTTAACAAAGACTAAACTTTAACCGAAGTGCCAATTTTGGGCTTCATTAGTAACATTGCTCAACAGGAGAATATTATGAATCGTCTTGATTTTACACCTTATCGCCGAACCACAGTAGGCTTTGATCGTTTGTTTGATTTGCTAGAAAATAGTGCACGCAGCGGTCAAAATGAAAATTACCCCCCATTTAACATTGAAAGATTATCCGAAGATGATTTTGTCATCACCATTGCCATTGCAGGTTTCAAGGATAATGAAATTGATATTACCGCCCAGCAAAATTTGCTGACAGTCGTTGGTAAAAAAGACATTGATGGTAATGATAATCGGGATTTCTTGCACGTTGGCATCGCCAACCGCAATTTTGAACGCCGTTTTCAATTGGCCGACTATGTCCATGTCACCGAAGCAAACATGGCCGATGGATTATTGACCGTTAAATTGCTGCGCGAAGTGCCAGATGCGCTTAAACCGCGTAAGATTGAAGTAGGCTCTACGCTAAAAACAATCGAGCAAAGCAGCGATGATAATGTAGCGAAAATACCGTCCAAAAAATCTAAAAAAGCGGGCTAAATTCTCTTACCCCCTCTAAAAATCGAATTTAGCTTGCAAATTGGGCAGTGCAATAGTGCTGCCCTTTTTTATGCCTTTAGGATAAATATCTTTCAGCTGATTAATAGCTGGAGCTTTACACTAACCGGCTCTGTTTTAGCGCAGCCCCAATGAAGCTCGCAAAAAGCGGGTGCGGGTCAAATGGGCGTGATTTAAGCTCTGGGTGGAATTGCACACCAATGAACCAAGGATGATCAGGACGCTCCACTATTTCGGGTAAACTGCCATCAGGCGACATGCCAGAAAATATCAAACCACCCGATTCCAACGTGTCTTTATAGGCCATATTGACTTCAAATCTGTGGCGGTGGCGCTCTTCAATATCCTGTGCATCATAAACGGAAGCCACATGGCTATTATTGTTTAGTTTTGCAGGATAAGCGCCCAATCGCATCGTGCCCCCCAAATCGCTATCATCATCGCGCAGCTGCATACCGTCTTTGCTTTGCCATTCGGTTATAAGGCCAATTACAGGATTATCGGTAGGGCCAAATTCGCTGGTCGATGCATTTTCAATACCGCCAACATTTCGCGCTCCATCAAGACAAGCCATTTGCATACCAAGGCAGATACCAAAGAAAGGTATATTGCGCTCACGAGCAAATTTTATGCTGGCAATCTTACCCTCGCTACCGCGCTCACCAAAACCGCCAGGCACCAATATGGCGTGCATTGGTTCTAATTTTGTGACCAAATCATCTTCATTTTCAAACAATTCAGCATCGAGCCATTTGATATTAACGCGCGTTCTGTGCGCCATACCGCCATGCACCAAAGCTTCGTGCAATGATTTATAAGCATCTTGCAAACCGACATATTTGCCCACAACGCCAATTGTTACCTCGCCTTCGGGGTTGTGATAACGATCAACGATGTCATACCAACGCGTTAGATCAGGCTCTTTGCTGTCGGTAATACCAAAACCGCGCAGCACTTCATCGTCAAGGCCTTCGGCATGATATTGCAATGGTACAGCGTAAATACTCTCTGCATCCAAAGCGGGAATAACAGCCTCTTTGCGGACATTACAAAAAGCAGCGATTTTTGCGCGTTCATTATCGGGCAAATCATGCTCACAGCGGCACAGCAAAACATCGGGCTGAATCCCTAAGGAAGTAAGCTCTCTAACGCTATGCTGAGTCGGTTTAGTTTTTAATTCACCAGCCGCAGCCACGTAAGGAACCAAAGTCACATGAATTGATAAAGTTTGATCGCGCTCTAAATCATTTCGCAATTGGCGAATAGCCTCCATGAACGGCAGCGATTCAATATCGCCCACTGTTCCGCCAATCTCACACAGGATAAAATCTAAGTCTTCGCTCTCATCAAGCGCAAAGGCCTTAATAGCGTCGGTAACATGCGGGATCACCTGCACAGTTGCGCCCAAATAATCGCCGCGCCTTTCTTTGGCGATAATATCTTGATAGATTCGACCAGAGGTCACATTATCAGACTGCCTTGCGGAAACGCCGCTAAAGCGCTCATAATGCCCCAAATCAAGGTCTGTTTCTGCCCCATCATCGGTCACATAGACTTCGCCATGCTGATAAGGCGACATTGTGCCTGGATCAACGTTCAAATAAGGGTCAAATTTACGGATCCGCACATTGTAACCACGTGCTTGTAGCAGAGCCGCAAGACTTGCTGCCATTAGACCTTTTCCAAGCGAGGAGACCACGCCGCCGGTAATAAAAATATATCGCGCCATGGGAGTAGAGGGTTAAGGGGATTGGGTGGGGTTTGACAAGAGAAATAATCTAAAATCTCAAAAAAACTATGGATAACTATTTCAGCTAACTCTTATTGCGCCCAGCAACATCAGACAGCAACATTAATTGTTTGGTAAAACGTGATTATTGACCGCAGTATAAAAAAGACCGCTCACAATCATGAACGGTCTTTCTCAAATTTATTAGGGATGATTACTCTGCATTTTCCTCTTCGGAGGCAGCCGCAGCCGCGGCAGCAGCCGCTTCTAAGGGATCATCACTCACAGGAGGCGTTATAGCTTCTTGCGCTGGCGCTAGTTCAGCGGGCGCTTCAACAGGTGCGCGCTCAAAACTATCATCAACGGGTGTACCAGAGCTTTGTTTTGCAGCCACAAAAGCAAGCGCAACGGATAATGATATGAATAATATCGCCAAGAAAGAGGTTAGGCGCGTCATAAAATCAGCAGCGCCGCGTGCAGACATCAAACCCGATGGGCTGCCGCCTACGCCAAGACCGCCGCCTTCTGATCGCTGCATTAAGATTGTGACAACCAAGCCAAAGGCAACCGTGCCTTGCAATATGATTAGAAATTGAAAGAGACCCATTTGATGTTCCAATGAATATAAATTTATTTATGTTGAGGCCCACATAGCGATTGAAATTCGAATCTTCAATTGATTTGCGTAATTATATTATCAAAACCACGCATTATATATAAATTAGCTATTATATTAGGCGTTATTGGCCGCCTCTATCACTGGTGTAAATTTTGCTGCGCTCAGACTAGCCCCACCAACCAATCCACCATCAACATGCGCTATATTTAAGAGATCCGCTGCATTATCGCCATTCATAGAGCCGCCATATAGGATATGGATATCATTTCCGCTATCGCCATATTTTACGACTAATGCTTGCCTTATAGCCATATGCATTTCAGCAACTTCTTCTAAGCTCGGAATACGGCCCGTTCCTATTGCCCAAATCGGCTCATAAGCAACGCATAAACTATTTTCTAAATTATCAATATCAGGCAATGATAGATTTAATTGCTCTATCACTATGGCAACTGCATTCCCGCTATTTCTATGATCTTCTGATTCGCCTACACATAATATGGCGCACATTTGCTGAGCAATGACAGCCTGCGCTTTTGCCTTCACATCAGCATTGCTCTCACCTTGGTCCGTTCTGCGCTCGCTATGGCCAACAATAACATATTTTGCGCCGCATTCCGCCACCATAGCAGCGGAGACACAACCTGTATGGGCCCCGCTATGGCTTGCATGACAATCCTGAGCCCCGATTGCCATTATATCCGAGGCTTTGGCGGCACTTTCAATCAAAGTAGCCGGAACGCATATTGCCACATCGGCCTTTGGATGCGCGGCGGCTTGCTGAGATATTTCTATAATATAGGCAAGATCGGATTTTAAGCCGTTCATTTTCCAATTGCCGACAATCCGTTTCTTGAGCATCTTAATATTCCTATCGCTAATCTCATAACAGAACGGCTATAGCTGCTCCATCATAAATAACATATAGCGTGATATTGCATGAAACATCCCTAGTAGCAATGGTTTCAAGCGATACCACACTAGTTTCACCCTAAAGATAAATGACATCTTATGTTATGAATGCTTGATTGTAAGCGCATAGCTACCTAAAGCTTTACTGAATATTTTTAATAGGAAGTTTCAGACTGATATGTTTGCCAAAATACGTTCATTATTTAGCTCTAAATTTGGTGCCTTTTTCGCACTTATTTTTATCGGTATCATTGCGGTTGCTTTTGCTCTTGGTGATGTCACTGGTTCTGGAACTTTCGGAGGCGTATCTGCTGGTAATGCTGCAAAAGTTGGCAATCAAGATGTAAGCATCGCTGAATTGCGCGACATGACTGATAATCGATTGCGTAATGAACGACAAAGAAACCCTAATCTTGATATTTCTCAATTTGTAGAAGGCGGCGGTTTGGATACCACTTTGGAACAAGTGATAAACCGTTATGTATTGGCTGTATTTGGCGAAGAACATGGAATAGGTGTAAGCCAAGCCATGGTAGATGCAGAAATTCGTGAAATACCAGGCGCAAAAGGCGTTGATGGCAAATTCACAAGCGACAGCCTGCGCGCATTATTATCAAGACTTCAAATCTCAGAAGCTGCCATTCGTAAAGATTTCACGCAAAATCTCTATGCCCAGCAAATCTTCCCAATAGCAACCAAAGGCACGGTATCCCCAAAATCTTTGGTGCTTCCCTATGCATCATTGGTATTGGAACGCCGCGAAGGACAATTTGCAATTGTGCCATCTTCTTTATTCTTGCCAGAAAAACCACCAAGCGATGATGAACTAGCCGCTTATTATAAAGAAAATGCGACCCAATATATTATTCCTGAAAGACGTTCTATCAGCTATGCGCTTTTCAACAGCGACATCGTCGATGCAGATGCAAAACCGACTGATGCTGATATCAAAGCCTATTATGATAATAATAAAGAAGATTTTGCGGCAAGCGAAACGCGTAGCTTTGAACAAATCATTGTTTCAACCGAAGATGCCGCTAATCAGATTATTAGCAACGCCAAAGCAGGCGCTACTTTGCAAGAGGCGTCTAAAGAAACCGGCCTATCAGTGACCGAAAGAAGCGCGGTGAGCGCTAAAGAATTGACGGACAGCGCATCCAAAGCAGTGAGCGATGCAATATTTGCGGCTGGTGATGGTGAATATGCGAAACCAGCAAGAGGCGCTTTAGGTTGGTTTGTAGCCAGAGTAACTGGCGTTTCCAAGAAAGATGCACGTACTTTAGAACAGGCCCGTGAGGAAATTACCAATATTGTCCTTGCGGAAAAGAAAGGCGAGCTATTAGCTGAACTTACTAGCGAGATAGAAGATGCTCTTGCTGATGGTGCTAGTTTAGCAGATGTTGCTAAAGAAAAGTCTCTCAAAGTAGAAACAAGCCCCTCCTTAATTGCCACAGGTCAAAATCCAGAAGACCCTACTTATCAACCCATTCCAGAGATGGCCGCAATTTTACCAGCAGCCTTTCAAATGGATAATGATGGTCAAGGCCAATTAATAGAAGTCGAGCAAGGCACAAAATTTGCTATTTTAACTATAGCCAAATTATCAGAGGCTGCCCCTCCTCCGCTCAGCAAAGTTAAAGAAGGCATTACCCAGCAATGGGCAATTTCAAAAGGCTCTTCCAAAGCGAAAATTGAAGCTGAAAAAATATTAAAAGCTATCGAGGGCGGAACTGATTTCAAAAAAGCAATTGCTGACAGCGGATTAAAATTACCGCCTTCGCAAGAGTTAAAAGCCAGTCGTTTTGAATTAACGCAGCAAGGCCGTGAAGTACCCGAAGCGCTAGCTTTGATGTTTGCTATGCGTGCTGAAAGCGTTAAAAAATTGGAAGCTCCAAATGAGCAAGGATGGATTTTGGTCAATCTAGACAAAATCATTCGCGGCGATGCCAATGAGCAAAAAAACCTTTTGGATCAGACGCAAGAGACGTTTAAAAATGTCTTTGGTCAGGAACATATTGCTCAATTTATTAATGCAGCACGCGCAGAAGTAGGCGTAGAGAAGAGCGAAGATGATATTGAATCACTGCGTTCATCCATGACGGCTATTACTGCAAATTAATGAGTAGGCCGTTTCATAGCCATGGCCCATTCCAATATTGATAATAATATGACCGAGAGAGCCTTATCGGAACTTAATGCAGGGCGTCCTTCTTTGGTGTGGAAGCGCATCGTTGCAGATACAGAAACGCCTGTTTCGGCGGCACTTAAATTGATGCAGTCAGATCGCGGTGATTTCTTGCTCGAATCTGTCGAAGGCGGTGAAACGCGTGGGCGTCATAGCCTTATCGGCTTGGCTCCAGACCTTATTTTTCGGGCCAATGGTGAAGATGCAGAAATAAACCGCAATTGGGCCTATGATCGTGATGACTTTAAGCCTTTAGAAGCTGACAGCCTCAGCGCGCTCAGGCAATTGGTGGCATCTTGCCATATGGATGTACCAAAAGAATTGCCCGATGCTTTGGCCTGTTTGGTCGGCTATTTTGGTTATGAGACGATTGGATTGGTTGAGAAATTACCACGTGCTGCGCAATCGGACCTTCAAACTCCTGATATGTTATTTGTTCGTCCCACTCTTGTGTTGATATTTGACCGGCTGAGCGATGAGCTATTTATCATTGCACCCATTTGGCCTGAAATATCAGCGGAACATAAACCCTCTAAAAGCTATGAGCAAAAAATTAGCGCTGCATTGGAAAATATTGACGATATTGAGCGTCAGTTGAACCGAGCTGTGCCAAAGCAAACCACTCTAGCGCAAATCCAAGATATAGATTTCACGCCTAATGTCGCGCCTGATGATTATAAATCTATGGTGCGCCGCGCCAAAGATTATATAACCGCTGGCGATATATTTCAGATTGTATTGGCGCAGCGTTTCACAGCGCCTTTCACATTACCGCCGATTGAATTATACCGCGCCTTACGCCGCATAAACCCCTCGCCATTCTTATTTTTCCTCGACTTGCCAGAGTTCGCATTAATCGGTTCAAGCCCCGAAATATTGGTGCGCTCTAAAAATGGTGAAATCACGATACGCCCCATCGCTGGAACGCGCCCGCGCGGTAAAAATGCTGCTGAAGATGCAGCGAATAAAGCTAGCTTGCTTGCCGATCCCAAAGAATGTGCGGAACATTTGATGCTGCTTGATTTGGGGCGCAATGACGTTGGCCGCGTTGCCAAAGAGAGCAGCGTAAAAGTCACCGATAGCTATATGGTCGAATTTTACAGCCATGTTATGCACATAGTGTCCAATGTCACGGGCAATCTTGATGATAAATATGATGCTATTGACGCTCTATTTGCTGGCTTTCCAGCAGGAACCGTCAGCGGCGCTCCCAAAGTGAGGGCGTGCGAAATAATCGCGGAATTAGAGCCTGAAACGCGCGGTGCTTATGCGGGCGGGGTTGGATATTTCTCACCCAATGGCGATATGGATAGCTGTATTGTATTGAGGACAGGCATTGTCAAAGATGGCCAATTGCATGTTCAAGCAGGCGCAGGCATTGTCGCCGATAGCGATCCTGATTATGAATTGCGCGAATGTGAAGCCAAATCAGGCGCATTACTAGCCGCTGCAAAAGAAGCGGTCCACCGCGCCCATGACGCGGGGTTCGGACAGTGAAGGTAATATTATGATCCTTGTTATCGATAATTATGACAGCTTTACCTTTAACCTTGTCCATTATTTGATGGAACTAGGCGCTGAAGTGCGCGTAGAACGCAATGATGCGATTAGCGCTAATGAAGCCTTACAAAGCGGCGCGGATGCGTTTTTAATCTCCCCTGGGCCATGTACACCCAATGAAGCGGGTATTTCGCTTGATCTGGTTGCAGCCTGTGCACAGGCGCAAAAACCGCTCATGGGCGTTTGTCTTGGTCATCAATCCATTGGTCAGCATTTCGGGGCTAAGGTTGTTCAAGGAGGTCTTATGCACGGCAAAACATCGCCTATCACCCATGACGGCAGCGGATTATTTGCCGACATTCCATCGCCTTATATAGCGACGCGTTATCATTCGCTGATTGTAGAGGATATACCCGATTGCCTGAAAATCACAGCGACAGCCGATGATGGAAGCGTTATGGGCTATGCACATGAGAGCCTGCCCATTCATAGCGTACAATTTCACCCAGAGAGCATAGCCACTGAACATGGACATCATTTGCTGGCCAATTTCATGCGTATCGCTGGATTAAAGCCAAGGGATTTATAATGAACAATCTTTTCGATGATATGCTCGATGGTAAATTATCTGCTGATGCAATTTCCGATGCTCTTATCGAACTGGCTGATCGCGGAGAGAGCGCCGATGAAATAGCCTCTGCCGCGAAAGCTATGCGCAGCCGCATGATAGGTGTCGATGCGCCCAAAAATGCCATTGATGTATGCGGGACGGGTGGTGATGGCAGCCATAGTTTGAATATATCCACTGCCACGGCTTTGGTGGTGGCGGCTTGCGATGTGCCAATGGCCAAACATGGTAATCGCGCGGCATCGAGCAAATCAGGCGCTGCGGATACATTAGAGGCACTTGGATTAGACCTTAGTAAGGCCGATGCTGAACAATCTTTGCGCGAGATTGGCATTGGTTTTTTCTTTGCGCCTAATCATCACCCTGCCCTTGGCCCGATTGCGCCGATCCGCAAAGCGCTCGGACGCCGCACTATATTTAATTTATTAGGGCCGCTGTGTAATCCTGCGCGCGTCAAACGCCAGCTTATTGGCGTTGCATCCCCCGATTTGGTTGAAAAATATGCGCAAGCAGCGACGCAATTGGAATATGAAAAAGTGATGATCGTGTCGGGCATGGAAGGATTGGACGAGATTAGCATTTCGGGCCCCACAAAAATTGCCATAGTTGAAGGCGCTAATATCCAATATTCGTCTCTATCACCCGAAGATGTTGATCTGCCCCGTCATGATGCAGATGCCATTAAAGGGGGCGATGCAGCCTATAATGCAGCGGCATTACGTAATATGTTGAAGGGTGAGAAATCCGCGTATCGCGATGCAGTAATTCTCAATTCCGCAGCGGCATTGATGGTTGCAGGCGAAGTGGAAAGTTTCGAAGAAGGCGCTGAGGAAGCTACTGAGGTCATCGACAAAGGATTAGCGAACACATTATTAGATTGCTGGATAGCGCACCAATGAGCGATAAATTAACAGAGATATGCGATGCAAAACGCGCCCATGTTGCCAAACGTAAAGCGCAGCTTAGCGATGCACATATACAAGATGCTATCGCCGCGCAAACTGCACCGCGCGGATTTATCCAATCTATCGAGCAAAAATCATCAGACGGCTTTGCTTTGATTGCTGAGATTAAAAAAGCCAGCCCCTCCAAAGGATTGATACGCAAAGATTTTGATCCGCCATCGCATGCAAAAGCCTATGAAGATGGGGGTGCAGCCTGTTTATCCATATTAACCGATATGCCCTATTTCCAAGGCGATGATGAATATTTGATAGCAGCGCGCGCAGCAACCAGCCTGCCCTGTTTACGCAAAGATTTCATGGTCGATGCTTGGCAGGTGGCGGAATCGCGTAGCCTTGGCGCTGATGCGATATTGATTATCATGGCCGCAATTGATGATAGTCTGGCCGCTGAAATAGAAGATGCAGCGATTCATCATGGCATGGATGCCCTAATCGAAGTCCATGACGAACAAGAGTTAGAACGAGCCTTAAGATTAAAATCGCGGTTATTGGGGATTAATAATCGCAATCTTAAAACTTTTGAAACGAGCCTTAGCATGACCGAGAGACTATCAAAAATGGTGCCGAGTGACCGTATCATGGTGTCCGAAAGCGGCATATTCACCCATGATGATTGCGTGCGGCTTTCGCAATCTGGTGCGCGCTGTTTTCTGGTAGGGGAATCGCTCATGCGCCAAGAGGATGTTAGCGCCGCAACGCAAAAATTGTTGACGGGAAGATGAGCAAATTATCCCATATAGATGGCGATGGTAGCGCCCATATGGTCGATGTTGGCGGCAAAGATGAGACAAGCCGTGAAGCTATCGCATCTGGGCAAATTTCTATGCATACCGGTACTTTGCAAGCCATAAAAGATAATGCGCTTAAAAAAGGCGATGTCCTATCTACCGCGCGGATTGCCGGCATTATGGCCGCCAAGAAAACCAGCGAATTAATTCCGCTATGCCATCCGCTGATGCTGACAAAAATCTCCGTTGATTTTGAATATTTGGATGATGGAATATTGGTCACCGCGCTTGTGCGCCTTGATGGTAAAACGGGCGTTGAGATGGAGGCACTCACTGCGGTTAATATCGCTTTGCTCACTATCTATGACATGGCAAAAGCATTGCAAAAAGACATGGTCATTAATGACGTGAAATTAATAAAAAAGACTGGCGGAAAATCAGGGGAATGGACCGCTTAATGGCCGATTTACTGCCCTTGGATGATGCGCAAAAAGCATTAATCAGCGCAGCAACAAAATTAGGCACAGAGTATATAGATATTACTGCTGCATTGGGCCGCACAGCCGCGCAAGATGTGGTGTCATTGCGCAACCAACCAGCGGCTGATATGTCGGCGATGGATGGCTATGCTATTTGCTATGACGCCAATATCACTACATGGGAAATTATTGGGGAATGTAAAGCTGGGGCGCCTCCTTGTGATGCTATTGAGCCGCATCTGGCAGCGCGCATATTCACGGGTGCATTGCTGCCAGAGGGTGCCGATACAATCATCATCCAAGAAAATATCATGCGCAAAGATGATAGAATAGAATATAGCTCGGACACGCCGATAAATCTCGGTCAAAACATTAGGCGTAAAGGCGGAGATTTTGCCCAAGATGAGACCATTATTAAGGCCGGAACACGCATTAATCCTGCACAAATTGGATATGCTATCGCTGCTGGTCATGATAGATTATGCGTTTATAAAAGCGCGAAAATCGCCATAATATCAACGGGTGATGAACTTCGCAAAGCTGGTGAAAGTTGCGCCCCCTATCAAATACCCGCCAGTAACGGGCCTATGATCGCTGCTTTATTACATGGCTATGATATTATCTATAATGATGTTGTGAGCGACGATTTAGCGAGCATAAAAAACATCATCTCCAATCATCAACATAGTGATGTGATTATCACCATTGGCGGGGCATCGGTTGGCGATCATGACCTTATTCTTCCAGCTTTAGAGGAATTGGGCGCAGATATAGCTTTTATGAAAGCGGCGATTAAACCAGGCAAACCCATTATGACGGGGCGTTTGGGCAATAGCCATATCATTGCCCTGCCCGGCAATCCATCAAGCGCATATGTAACGGCTATATTATTTTTATTGCCACTAGTGCATTATATCAGTGGTTTAGAGGATTATTTGCCGCCCACACGCAAGTCAATAAGTGCTAAATCATTGCCCAAAACAGGGGTACGTGCGGAATTTCTACGAGCAATTATAAACGGTGATAGGGTCATAGCTTTTTCATCCCAAGATAGCGGGAAATTGTCAACTTTGGCATCGGCCAATGCGCTGATTATTAGAGATAGTGAAAGCATGGAATTAGAGGCTGGTGAGGATATATATTATATACCAATAAATCATTTGTAATTAATGGTGAAAATGGCTTGACATAACCCCTTTTGTTTCTTAATTGTTCTTTATTCGTTCTAATATAGGGGCAATTATAATGCTGACTGCTAAACAATTTGAACTTTTGAACTTCATTCACCAACGCTTGGAAGAAACTGGTATTTCTCCTTCTTTCGAAGAAATGAAAGATGCGCTCGGTCTAAAGTCTAAATCTGGTATTCATAGGCTTATCTCAGCTCTTGAAGAACGTAGTTTTTTGCGGCGCCTTCCCAATCGCGCGCGCGCTTTAGAAGTTATCAAATTGCCCGATATGGGCCAAGATACGCCGATAAAACAAAATAAAACTGTGATAGAGGCTGTTCAGAAAAAATCCTCTGATATTCCACCCAATGCCATGCCTGTGGCTGCTAATGATGTCATTGAAATACCTTTGCATGGCAAGATTGCTGCGGGTGTTCCTATTGAAGCTATGGAGGGCAATAGCAGCCTTGCTGTGCCGCTTGCTCTGCTTGGTTCTGGTGAACATTATGCTCTGGAAGTATCGGGCGATTCCATGATTGAAGCTGGAATTTTTGATGGCGACTATGCGCTAATCCAACGCACACAAACTGCGCGCGATGGTGAAATTGTTGTTGCTCTGGTGCGCAATGAAGAAGCGACCCTTAAATATTTACGCAAAAATGGCCCGAACATTCAACTGGATCCCGCAAATGCAGCCTATGAACCGCAAGTCTATCCTGCTGAAGAAGTTGCTATTCAAGGCAAATTAGCGGGTTTGCTGCGCCGTTATCATTAAACCGCAAGCATGAGATAATAGTCCGTCATAATCCCTATTCACCCCTCGGTTTATATGCTCCTTCAAGTTCAATTCATTGCCTCTTGTGGGGATAAGTCGTTGGCCGGTTTTCATTATATTCGGACCATGGCAAATGGGCCTGCTCCGATGCTACATTTCTAATCCTACTCGATGATAAATATAGAGCAACACCGCCGCTTTTATCATGAAAGGCGCGATCAATCTTGAGCCGCTTTGGTTTGCAATCATAGGGCAGATAGCGGTTGCTAACCGCAATATCGACTCTTTTACAGGCAGCAGCCAATTCTAGGCGCGGTACAAATTGATTGGATCTGGTTGCTAATAATGTCCAAAGGCTCTGTTTGCCCGCTTCGCTCTCCCCTTCTTCACTATCCCCTTGCTCTTTTTTCAATGTGATTATGCATATATCGGGTGAGCATTGCGCGCCTGGCCAATTGGCTATGTCGGATGCCTCTCCGTCAAATCCCGCATTTTCATTGAGCAATTCACGAATATAGCTTCCTGCTCTAGTGCGCAGCAACAGCATTTCATCCCTATTTCCGCCAACCCCCTCATTTTTGACCGCGAGATGACGGCCATCTCCGGTTATCAATATATCTGGCGATGGTGTTCGCAATAACATAATAAAAGCTATTAAGAGCGGGGCTAATGCAAAATATTTATAATTGGATTTCACAATCATTATCATTAACCCTGATAAAATAATGATCGCATATAAACTCATATCTATGGCGGCGACCGTTGTAATGGCGGCGGGTAAATTGCTTACATAATGCGCTAATTTTAATATCATTTCGATTGATTGGCCACATATCCACCAAAATGGTGCGCCTAATCCTATGGTATCAAATATAAAGGCTGCTATCCCCGATGGAATGATGACGAATGTTGTCAACGGAATCGCTATCATATTTGCTAATGCACCATAGATGCCGGTTTTTTGAAAATGATATAAAGCGATTGGAGCAAGCGCTATTTCGATAAATAGCCCTGTGATGAAGAGCGATAATAAAAATCGTCCAAAGGCTTTAATCCATATCTCTTCTCTTCGGTGCACCAATTTTTGCATAAATTTTGTTTCGTGCAATGTGATAATCGTAGCAACCGCCGCAAAACTTAGCTGAAAGCTTGGCCCAACCAATACTTCGGGCATAATCAACATGATGAACAAAGCCCCAAAAGCCACCAACCGAAGCGTTAGTGGATCGCGCCCCATGATCAAAGCGGCCAAAACCAAACATGCCGCGATACAGGCTCTTATCGTTGGCACCTGTGCGCCCGTTAAGATCGTATAAAATATAGCGATTAAAGCTGCTATTGATGCTGCGTAAATAGGAACACGATGGCGCAATGCAAAAGATGGGAATAAGGATAATATTTTGGCTATGATAAAAAAGCTCATCATAACGACGGCCGTGACATGTAAACCGCTAATTGCCAGTAAATGAGCCATACCACTGCGGCGCATCGCTTCTGCATCTTCCATAGCAATTGCGCCTCTATCACCCGAAGCCAATGTCGCTCCTATCGCGCCTGCTCTGCCCGGAATTTCCTCTCTCACCTTAGTTGCTATTTGATCGCGCGTATTAGATATTGTGATATTGGATTGCGCAGCATTGACCAATGTCACCTCGCCCAAAGCAGAGCCTGTTGCGCCAAGGCCATCAAACCAAGCGCGCTGAGCAAAATCATAAGCCCCCGGCACGGCGGGGCCAGCGGGCGGCAATAATCTGACTTTGGATTTGATGATTGAACCTGCGGTGAAACTATCATCATATTGTTCATTAGACAGGTTTATGCGGATCTTTTCAGGAAGCGATTGCCTAGCTTCGGTATCTAATGTTAAGCGCACCATGGCGCGCGCTGGTAATTTTTCTATCCTGTCGATCCGGCCATAAATATGACCTACCCATGGTTTTTCTAATATGGGTGACGATATAGTGTGCGAGCGCAGCGATATAGCCGACCATCCAACTATGATGGATAGCCCGATCATTAATGCAACAAGACTTAGGCGTGATTTAAGCTTAGCAACTAACCCAATTCCGCTCAAAATGATGCTCGGTATGATGATATAGTGCCAATTATTTGCCCCCAAAATAAACCAAGCGGCAATCCCTATGCCAACAAATATGGGGATATATAGCGGTAATTGCACTGCTTCTTTTTCAAGCCATAATTCCATCCGATTTGCAATCAAACTAGGCTGCGCCAATATAGTTTTTTGCACGTCATATGTGGAAAATGATGCCATAGACTATGCATATATTATAAAATCAAAGTCGGCTATCGGTCATTTCGCTCTATATTATGCTAATATTTGCCACCGAAGATTGTGTTTTGCCTTGACCTTAAGGTCAAATTCTTCCATGTGCAGCCTGCATCAAATGATGATCTTCCCCAAGATAATATCGTATATGATGGGTATAAAAATCATAGATATAAGCGTAATGATGCAGCCATTTCACAATTGAAACGGCAGAAAGAATTGATGAATATCACCCTGATGGGACTAAAATTTTGAATTAACATTTGCGAGAGTGATACATCTCTCGCTTATCTGGAGATTATGTATGTCGAATGAAACAGCTAAAATGTCAGTAGGTGGCAAAGACTATGAATTCCCTGTCTTAAAAGCTACAACTGGTCCAGATGTTATAGATATAAGAAAATTATACGCGCAAACGGATAATTTCACATTTGATCCAGGCTTCACCTCAACAGCTAGCTGTGAATCAGACCTTACATTCATTGATGGCGGCGAAGGCATATTGCTCCATGGCGGTTATCCCATTGGTCAACTAGCAGAACATTCTTCTTTCATGGAGACATCTTATTTACTGCTCAATGGCGCATTACCTAGCAAAAGCGAGCTAGAAGAGTTTCAAGCCACCATTACAAATCACACAATGCTTCATGAGCAATTGGCCAAATTCTTTAGCGGATTTCGCCGTGATGCTCACCCTATGGCTATTATGTGCGGTGTTGTGGGTGCGCTTAGTGCATTTTATCACGATAGCACCGATATTAATGATCCAGAGCATCGCAAGATTTCAAGCCACAGATTAATCGCCAAAATGCCAACAATCGCGGCGATGGCTTATAAATATTCTATTGGTCAACCATTTGTATATCCAGACAATACATTGTCATACCCTGGAAATTTCTTGCGCATGACATTTGGCGTGCCAGCAGAAGAATATAAGGTCGATCCCGTTATTGAACGCGCAATGGACCGTATTTTCATTTTGCATGCTGATCATGAACAAAATGCATCGACATCAACCGTGCGTTTGGCTGGCTCTTCTGGTGCTAACCCATTTGCCTGTATTGCTGCTGGTATTGCTTGTTTATGGGGCCCTGCCCATGGCGGTGCGAACGAAGCGGCGCTCAATATGCTGCGTGAAATTGGTACGGTTGACCGTATTCCAGAATATATTGCGCGCGCGAAAGATAAAAATGACCCATTCCGTCTGATGGGCTTTGGTCACCGTGTTTATAAAAATTACGATCCTCGTGCGACTGTTATGCAAAAAACAGCCGATGAAGTATTGACCAAATTGGGCGTAACCGATCCTATCTTTGATGTGGCGAGAGAATTAGAGCAAATTGCTCTGAACGATCCATATTTCGTAGAGAAAAAACTCTATCCTAATGTCGATTTCTATTCTGGTATCATCCTATCCGCAATTGGCTTCCCAACGGAAATGTTCACCGTATTATTTGCATTAGCGCGCACCGTAGGTTGGGTCGCACAATGGAATGAAATGATTTCTGATCCGGGCCAAAAAATTGGTCGCCCACGTCAACTATATACAGGACCAGCACAGCGTGACTATGTTCCTGTTGATAAGCGCTAAACAGCTATATTATTGATAATGAAGGGGCGTCTTTTGGCGCCTCTTTTTTTATTGCGCTTTCGATTCTCTGGGCAAAACCAGCTTAAAGCAAGCACCCTTGCCTACATCGCTCTCAACGCTCAAATTGCCGCCCATAGCCCGTGCAAGACGGTGGGATATATATAGACCCAAACCGCTGCCACCATCGCCAGTACGCCCTAATCTCTCAAATTTCTCAAATATTTTATGCTGATACTGCTTGTCTATGCCGGCACCTTCATCAAGCACGGATAAATATGCGGCATCGCCTTCATATCCCACGGTTAAGGTAACATTGGTTCCTTTTGGTGAATAGCGAATAGCATTGGTCAATATATTAAGACCAATTTGTAATACGCGCCGAAATTCACCAACAGCTTTTACAATTTCGCCCTCTTTTGGTGTGATTATTTGAATAGATTTTTCATTGGCTTTTAGCGTTAATAACCCTGCTAACCTCATGGCAATATCTTGTAATTCCAAATCATCTTTAGCGATATTGAAATCAGGTTTTTCAATAGCTTCTAAATCACCAAGATCATCAATTATCTCTACCAAATGGCGCGCTGCGCTGGCTATATCTTTAGCATAATTCGCATAATTCTCTCTGATAGGGCCATTTAGCTTGCTGCCGATTGTATCAGCATTAGCGATAATACGCCCCAATGGTTGCCGAATTGCTGGTGCCAATTGAGAAGCCATCATTCCTTGATATATGACATTACTATTGGTTTTAGGAGAGTCTTCAGCCGAAGATATATTGGAAATATCAGACTTAAATTCATTGGTGATAGGGCTGATATAACATTCATACCCCAAGAATTTTTCTTGGTCATTCAACCTCGTTATCGCTGAAAAATCATAAGCTTGCTGAAATTTATGCAAATTGACGATGATATTTTCAATAGCATCTTTACGTTCAAAACTCTGGCTCATCAAAATATTAGTATCATTATCAATATCTAATATATCAAAAACATTCTTACCCAGAAAGCCGCTAAATTTTTCTATGTTGAGCTTTCCAGTCTGGAATGAAATAATATCATTGAGTTCATCGGTCAAAAATAAAATATCTTCGCCCAAATCATTGAACATAAGAGCATCGCCTTTGGGCGCTTCCAATTGTTCAATCGGTTTTTCATTCCAAGATAATATTGACAATATGGCAATATCATCCTCTAATTTGCTATCAACCCATAGAGTTATATCAAAACCATCATCAGCAACGCGCACCATTCTTGATAGCGGCAAACCCAGTTTATGCGTTAATTGCGCGATACGTGCGAGTGCTGGAATTGCTAAATCTGCTCCATCACTGCCGCCAGCTTGGATGTGCAATCTGCGCAATGCTGGGTCTGCAAAAAGCAGTTTTCCATCAGCATCAACATGCGCCATTATTATATCATGAGACAGATTATCCATATCACTCACTCTTAGTCCCCATGATATCAGACCAATCGCGTAAATTTTGCAATGCTTCGCTCGGCTTTATTGATAAATATTCATCCGAGATTTGGGCAAATATATTGCTATTCATTGCCTCTTGTTTCTCAAAAATGATTGATAAATTTTCAAATGCCAATTTTTGATCCATATCAATAGCTCTGAATAATAAAGCGCATAATATGGGCGACCTATCGGTCAAAATGCTCAATATGAAAGATCTATTGAGGGAAGTTTCATATTCTAATAATGCGATAAATAATGGCGCATTGATATGCCGATATTGCCAAAACGCCTCTATTCCAAGATTAGCATTATTGCGCAGCAAATATGTTAATTTCCCAGAAGATGCCGCTATTGTTTCCGCTTCATTATAACGCTCTAACCAAATATGCGTGGCATCCATTAATTTGGGATCTATCGAGCCTTCAATAATCTCAAATGTTGCCAATACCCGCCATGTTATAAGATGCAAGCTCTCTGGCGAAAGTTCATAAAAATTGCCAAGCTCGAAAGATTTGGCTCGGCTCAAACCCAGCGATAAAGTCTGCAAACATTCTTTGATGCTACCAGTAAATTGACTTACATTAGCTTCATTGCGCCAATTATCCGAAATATGTTCACCATTATGGCTATTCGATATTAAACTTTGAAATCGAAAGAGCGATACTATTTCATCTAAGATTTGCGGATCATTCATCAATCCCGATTCCATTAATATGGGATAGGATTTGGATTTACTTGGTATTTTATCATATAATTCAGCATGTTGTAAAATAGAGCATTCAATATTATATATGATTTTATAAAGGCTGTTTTTTACATTTGACAAAAGATATTCATCAATTGGGAAACTGCTGGCTGGAAAAATAAGATGCGGCAAATCATGACGCGCAGCCGTAATGCTACGAGCGCGCTGCATCGCATTTTCCACTAAAGATATTGGCTCAAAATCCTGAGACACAAAATTTCCTATAATTATCTATAATCTTATTAGCGCATTAAAGTTAATTTCGCTTTAAGCCTGATGAGAAGAAATTAAGATGATATCAATGCGCACTATATTCTCAATAAGGCTTTGACTTCGTTAAAATCGTTCCCCCAAATATCCATAGCGAATATAACATAGCTATTATCATCATTGCATATATTTGGACATTGAAAATATAGGCCAAAATCATGATGAAAAATATATCAGAAAATGAGAATATAAGACGATTATAAAGTGGCTGAAAATCCAATTTTCTAACCGAAAGCCCTAAACATAAAGTGATAAATACTGCCGCAAAACTCCATAGATTTTGCCAATGATATGCCAATATGGTCAATATTAAAAATATACTCATATTGCCAAACAAAGTGGCTGAGATATTGTTTTTAATAGGTTTCATATGGTGATGAACTTCCCTAAAGAACCAAGCAAAACAGCCTATTATGGCCAGTGTAAAAGATAATATTGCAAGGTTGAATATTGCAAAAATAATAGCCAATGCAAAAAACAACAGATAGCTATATTCGATTGCATATCCAATCACAGGCCTAACTTCATTCTCTTTCCATAATGAAGGCATTAAGAAATTAACCAGCGGATAGAATATAATAGTTTCAAAAAAACCTCTGATATTCATTCTATCTTTATAGGATTTTATACGGTCCTTGCTGATGCGGTCAGCGGCAGATTGATCCGTAATTTTAGACAGAGATTCTTGTTTATATTCAATAGTTTTTAGCGGATGGTTTTGCTGTAATGCTATGCGCAATAATGTTGATTGCACAGCAGAATCCTCTGGCAGATTATCGATAGAAGATAATATTTCTCCGTTCAGCCTTGCCAGACCATACCATCGATAATTCAAATCTATCAATTCAAATTGCGACAGATTTTCATCATTTTCAAACACCAATATCTCTGTATCTTTAGCATTTATGATATTTTCAATATGCTTGTCATTGCTCCAGATTCCATCTGATATCATTAAAAATTTATCGTCGCGTCCCAACATATCACTCAGTGCAGATAGTCGGCTTACAAATTCAATCTCTATGCCCTCGCGTCTTAAATTTGCGGCTATAGCCAGTGCTTTGCTATCCACTTTTTCTACAGCGACAATGAAGCGATTTATTCCAAAGTTACGAAGCTGCACTATTTGATGATATAAAATAGGTTCCCCAGAAACTTTCACAAGCTCTGATGAAGTGTCATCTTTAATATGATCAATCATTAACAAAGCTATGCTAATCAATGATTTAATCCTTTAATCGCCTATAATCATAATATATTATCATGATTGACGATCAATTGGAATTTATTGTTTAAAGGTAGAGTTTGAGAAAATATCTATGATATTTGGAATCAATAATTTTTAATATCGTCTATAGCGCTACGTAACTCGCGTATCACAACAGGATCACCTGGTGCACCGACTACGGCTGCATGTGCTAATTCTTTAATATCTTCTGCACCAAAACTGGCGGCAAGACTCTGTAAGCGCCATGCAGAATATTGC
The DNA here is from genome assembly GCA_947492905.1 of uncultured Sphingorhabdus sp. Lineage (GTDB taxonomy): Bacteria > Pseudomonadota > Alphaproteobacteria > Sphingomonadales > Sphingomonadaceae > Sphingorhabdus_B. Next base: position 2,048,717 of record CANLOL010000001.1, read on the forward strand.
CAATTGGCATCACAACGCGACCTACTCAATAAGTCTAGTTGACGATCAGCACTCTCAAAAAATGCAACGCGTAGCTCTGACATCAACACGATATCATCACCTGCAGCCTCTTTAATCGCTGTTGTAAAAGAACCATAATCCACGGACATATTGCAATAAATAGCCCGAACATGTTAACTTTACGTTTCTAAGCGCAAAAAATATGGTAAACAGATGCTATGACTGGGGTTAAGAATAATAATATTAAGAAATCAGCACCCGTTAAAGATGGGACAGAAGATTATCTTTTTACTGATAAATCAACACCTTCTCAAAAGAAAGAGAAACCAACCTATCGCAAAGGTGTGGACTTTCTCTCTTATAATAATGGGGAAAATTTTATGGCTTATGCACCACAAAAAGCCGTTCCTTTGAAAAATAATCGTCACTTAGACGCTGTTGACGATAGTTTGATCGAAAATCAGTCTAATGAAAATGACGCATCTCATCATGAAATTGATACGCATGATATAGACGAAAATACTGATGAGCATGAATGGGAGTTTGCGGAATCTGATTATGATGAGGGCAAATCCTTCATGGCTTATCTAGTACCCGCTGCATTTATCGCTGTCGCACTCGCATGGAGTGCATTTTTTATAATATCGAACCTAAATATTTTAACGCCAACCATAACATTGGCGCAAATATCTTCGCTCATTATCAGCTGGGCAACACCCGTAATATTGATTGTTTTGGGCTGGTTATTATTCACACGCAGCAGCAAAGCAGAAGCTATGCGCTTTGGTGATGTTGCCAAAAGCCTGCGCACCGAGGCACAAAATGTCGAAGATAAAGTGCGCGAAGTTAATCAAGAAATTGCAATGGCCAGAGACTTTCTCTCACAATATAGCCAAGATTTGGATCATATTGGCCGTCATGCCGCCGATAATATTGTAAATGCATCACAAAAAATAGAGGCTGCACTTAACGATAGCACCGAAAAAGCTGATGTATTAGAAAAGGTTAGTGCATCGACTAACAAAAATTTAGAATTGTTGCGTAAAAATCTTCCTGTTGTGAATAGCGCAGCCAAAGATGCCACCAATTTAATCGGCAAAACGGGAATGGCAGCTATTGAACAAGTGCGCTCCCTAGAGCTTGCTATAAAAGGCAGCAGCGAAGCGAGCGCCCATAATCGCCAAGAGTTAGAAAAATTATCTTTGCAGAATAAGCAAGTATCTGATGATATTTTGACGCAAACAAAAGATGTTCAAGCCTTTAGCGAGGCGATGCTGGATAAAACTAAAAATGAAATTAGTGAAATTGCGGCCACTATAAAATCGGAATATAATGATTTCGATAAGGCCATTAGCGAAACAAGCAATAAGCTAGATACGCAAAGCCAAGAGATTGCCAATAATCTGAACCAGAATGTTGAAAATCTGTCTGTTGCGCTGCAGAATTTAATTGATAGCAATCAAAATGAAGATGATCGCATCAATGATATGATGACAAAAATCCAAGATCATATTGATAAGAGCCAAGAGCAAATTGATGTAATAAGTGACAAAGCTGCGGAACAGACGGCTAAAATGGCCTTTGCTATGACTGCCTTAAAAGAGAATAGCGATAGTGTGGGCCAAGGCCTAACCGATAATTATTCACAAGCGGAATTGCTGATAGAACGTTCTGAGAAATTACTACTGGCCTTAGATAGTAGTTCGCGTGAGTTAGATGAAACCGTGCCTGCATCGATTAAAAGGCTCGATGAATTATTTAATTTGGTTGAAGATCGCTTCAAATCTACATTTTCTAATATTGAAAAATTATCTGAAAATAGCGACAAGATTAGCAAGAAAAATGCAGCGATAGAAAAACAATTATCAGTTTCCAAAGCACAAATAGAGTCACTACTTGAAAAGCAAAATGATGAAGCTGATTTGAATAATAATAAAATAAACAAAATCTTATCTACGCTTCATGAGAGCAAAGCCGCATTAAAAGATATAACCGATAATGCGAGCGGAGCATTTGCTGAGCAGATAAAAAATGTGAACAATCAGATCATGGAAAGCTTAGAATTTTCGCGCGAGACAATTAGCGAAAAAATCGACTTTAGCTCTCAAAAAATCGCTGACAATGGTACTGCTATCATCCAAGAGACTATTGATAAACAAGTCGCAGCAATTGAGAATAATCTACAAATATCGCTCGATGTGCATGTAAAAGCGGCCAGCGAAAATGTCGCAAAACTGCAATCACAATTGATGGTCATCGAGGAAATGACCGATAATTTAGAAAAACGCCTCGAAGAAAACTCACAAGAATTTTCTAATGTCGGTGAAGAGAGTTTCTCTCGCCAAATGGCGCTGCTAACAGAATCGCTAAATTCCACAGCCATTGATGTTGCGAAAATCATCTCCAATGATGTGACCGATACCGCTTGGGCGGCTTATCTAAAAGGCGATAGGGGCGTATTCACCCGCCGTGCCGTTAAATTGCTCACTGCTGGAGAGGCGCGATTAATTGCCACACATTATGATGAAGATACTGAGTTTCGTGATCATGTGAACCGCTATATCCATGATTTCGAGGCTATGATGCGCGTGCTGTTGAGCACTAGAGATGGCAATGCTATTGGTGTTACAATCTTGTCATCTGATGTTGGTAAATTATATGTGGCTCTGGCACAGGCAATCGAACGTTTGCGTCATTAATCAATAAAGAGCATATGACCTAGCTATCCCAAGCAAATGTTTCGGATGTAATCCAACCAAATTCATAATTTGCATAGAATAATGCGAATAATGCACTCGCCAACAAAGTCGTTCTGATTAAAACTATCTTAGGCCGAAAATTTGCCGGTGCGCTATCTGCTTGTCCTAAGACTTTTGCTTCACCCACTTCGTCATGCGTACGAATTCCAATGGGCAGCATGATGAAGGCCGATATCACCCAGAATAATATATAAATGGCAAGAATAGATGTTATTTGCATTAAAGCTCCACGATTAAAACATTTACAATTGGTTTTTTACCTGTCCAACGGTGCGCACAGCGCCGAACCGCCAATCGCACATTTTCACGTAATTTTTCAATATCAGAAGACCAATCACGCATAGCCTTTATCGCATCTTCATTGGCTTCCTCTAAAAATGCATCTAAATCTTCATCGAGCGGAACACCGTTACAATGAATTTCAGCCGCTTTTTCAGCCTTGCCATCCTTATTTACTACCAACGCCACTGATATTTGACCATGCATAGATATTTTGCGGCGCTCATTAATAGTGCCGCCATCGGCATCAATCAATATATCACCATCCAGAACCAATCGCCCTGCTCGTTCGAAACCAATATGCTCTGGTCCGTTCGGCGCTAGACGAATAAGGTCCCCATTTTTTTGCACAATTTGTTTTTCAATACCGCATTGCGCACCAAAACGCGCTTGCTCCTTCATATGGCGAATTTCACCATGAACAGGCAGCAAAATCTCTGGTCTTATCCAATCATACATTTTTGCAAGCTCTGGTTTACCGGGATGGCCAGAGACATGGATATGCGCCTGTTTCTCTGTAATCATATTGATATTTTGTTCGGCCAAGGCATTTTGTATACGGCCAATTGCCAGTTCATTACCAGGTATTTGCTTGGACGAAAATATGACATGATCGCCTTCGTCCAGAGAAATTTTATGGCTTTCGCTTGCAATTCTTGCCAGAGCAGCACGGGGTTCGCCCTGCCCGCCTGTCGCAATAATCATAACTTCTGATCGCGGCAATTGCATAGCGGTATGGAAATCAACGGTCTGCGGGAAATCTTTGAAATAACCATTGGCTTTGCCAATTTCGAGCATCCTATCGAGCGAGCGTCCTGCTACGCACAATGTCCTATTCGTCGCTTTGGCTACTTCGCCTAATGTTTGCAAACGGGCCGCATTAGAAGCAAAAGTCGTTACCAATATTCGGTTTTTCAGATCTTTGGTAACGTCAATCAAATTGCGTTTTACATCGCCTTCTGATCCCGATTCTTTATCATTAAAAACATTGGTACTATCGCAAACCAGCGCCAAAATATCTTTATCGCCTATTGCGGTTAATTCATCAGGCGTCGTCGGCGTTCCAATCAGAGGTTCTTTATCAAGTTTCCAATCACCAGTATGAAATATATTACCATGCGGTGTTTCAATAAGCACGCCATTGCCCTCAGCTATGCTGTGCGCGAGCGGCTTATAGGTCACAGTGAAAGGGTCAAGCTCTACAACGCCGCCTTCATCAACCACATGCAGATCAAGGCTCTTAATGCCATTCTCATCCAATTTATGCCGAATTAGAGAGGCAGTAAATGCTGTCGCATAGAGCGGTACATCTAATTCTTCGGCAAGATAGGGCAAAGCGCCAATATGATCTTCATGCCCATGCGTTAATATGATGCCGAGCAGATCATCAGCATTTTTTTCAATAAATTCTAAATCGGGAAGAACCAATTCCACACCAGGGTAATAAGGGTCAGAAAAGCTGATACCCATATCGACCATCAACCATTTGCCATTACAGCAATATAGGTTCACATTCATGCCAATTTCACCCGAACCGCCAAGCGCGAGGAACAATAATTCATTTTTGGATTCGTTCATGAAGGTCTCTTAGACTATTTTTAGGGTTGGCGGTTATATAAAATGGCTAAACCTTTCAAAGTTAAATTAGAATCAATAATATCGAACAATGCATCATCGCGTTGAAACAGAGCAGATAAGCCTCCTGTGGCAATAACGCTCAGCGGCTTGTCAATCTCTGTCTTCATCCTGTTCACTAGCCCCTCTATGAGTGAAAAATAGCCCCAATAGAGGCCTATCAAAATTTGATCGTCTGTGTTTTTACCGATCACATTTTCATTTAAAGGTCGTTTTAATTCAATATGTGGCAATTGTGCAGCAGCAGCAGCCAATGCATCACGCGATAAGGCCATACCCGGAGCAATTAATCCGCCATTATAGCTGCCATCATCCCCAATATGATCGATGGTGGTAGCCGTACCAAGGCTCACCACGATTAAATCACCCTCATGCTGTTCATGCGCGCCAATAGCATTAACCAGCCTGTCGGTGCCAACGCTTGCGGGATTATCCACATTGATCGCGATGCCCCAATTTACGGCTCCATTACGGGCAATTATGGGTTCAACATTAAAATGATCGCGCCCCAGATTTTGCAAATGCCCCAATATATTAGGAACCACGGTCGAAATTATCATAGCGCTAACCGCTGCATATTCTCTCATTAGGGGCATGAGCCATTGCGCATAAGCATCGCTGGTGCGGTTTTCATCGCTGTCAATTTTCCAGCGCGCTACGATCGTTCGGCCATCAAGCAGCGCAAATTTCACATTACTATTTCCTACATCAACCGCCAGCAGCATATTAACCCCCTATTCCAGCATGAATATATCGCCAGCATATATGGTGATAATTTCCCCATCAGCCAAGCGCAACAAACAAGCGCCATCATCGCCGATACCATCAAAGCTTCCTACATAATCTTTATGCGCTATTTTTTTGCCTTTTTCATGCGCATTTTTAATCCAATAGTCGCGTACTATTGCAAAACCATTATCCCGCCATAGCAGCAGCCAATGCGCGAAATTTTCTGCCAAGATATGCATAAATTCATCTGGGTCTGGCGCATCTATTCCTAACTCAGTCATGCTTGTAGCTGCGCGATCAATATTTTGCGGACTATGCACCAAATTAACGCCTGTTCCCATGATGATCGCATCCTCATTACGTTCCAATAATATACCGCAGATTTTAGCATCATCGACCAATATATCATTGGGCCATTTAATCAGCACATTCTTATTGGGCAGATATTTAGCAATGCTCTGATGCAATGCATTCGCCGCCACAAATGCAATTTCAGTCGCAGGAGGGTCATTGGGTGATAATCTTATGATAGTGCTGGTATAGATATTACCTGTATCGGAAACCCATTCGCGCGCGCTGCGTCCGCGCCCTGCCCCTTGAGATTTAGCGCGCAGCCACAAAGCTTCGGGTGCACCTTGTGATGCGCGTTCTAATAAATCGCTATTGGTAGAGCCCGTGAAATCAACCGTCTCTATGTTTGGATAGGCCAAAGCCTAACCTCCATTGACGAATAAAAAGGCCCCTGCAACTTCGCTCCATTTGCCCAATATTGATATGGTCAAATACCCTAGCGGCGATACAAATAGCGCCAATATGCCGCCAACCCAAACCAATGTATTGCTGTTAGAATCTGCAACCACATCAGCCCGTTCATCGAAATACATGACCTTAATGACTTTAAGATAATAGAAAGCGCCAATCACCGATGCCGCAATACCAATAACCGCAAGCGGCAATAGATCAGCAGCAACAGCGGCTTGGAATACTTGTAATTTACCCCAGAAACCAAACATTGGTGGGATACCCGCAAGCGAGAACATGAAGATCATAAATACAGCAGCAAGCACAGGACGATGTTTAGAAAGGCCAGCAATATCATCAATATTATCGCGCATATTGCCGTCTTTATCTTCGAATTGCATCAAGCAAATGAAACCGCCTAGCGTCATGGCGACATAGATAGCCAGATACACCAATAATGCAGCAACACCGATTTGCGAAGCAGCGGCAAGACCAATTAAGATGAAACCAATATTGTTAATCGAACTATAGGCCAATAGGCGCTTGAGGCTCTTTTGACCAATCGCACCGAGCGCACCCACCACAATAGACATGAGCGCAACAATGATAATGATTTGCTGCCAAGCATCAATTTGGTTGGTAAAGGCTTCGCCGACAATGCGCACCAATAATGCCGTAGCCGCTACTTTTGGGGCGCTAGCAAAAAAGGCTGTAATTGGTGTTGGCGCGCCTTCGTAAACATCGGGCGTCCACATGTGAAAAGGTGCTGCACTAATTTTAAACGCCATCCCAGCGAGCATGAAGACGATGCCAAATGTCGCGCCCATACTTAATTCACCGGATAGAGCCGAATTAATCGTCAAAAAGCTGGTTGAACCGGTAAATCCATAGACCAATGAAATACCGAATAATAATATACCGCTCGCCAGCGCCCCTAGGATGAAATATTTCAATCCTGCTTCGCTCGATTTGACATCATTGCGGGCAAAACTTGCCAATACATAAGCTGCTAAAGAGTTTAATTCCAAACCGATATAGAGCGACAAAAGATCAACCGCCGATACCATTATCCCCATACCGACAGCAGCAAATAGGATTAATACGGGGAACTCCGCTTTCATTACGCCCTTTTTCTCTAGGAAGCGCGGGGCGATTAATAATGTGATAGCTGATGCCAGATAGATTAATAATTTACTGAAACTGCTGAACCCATCGGCGCGATATTGCCCAAAAAAGGCACCGCCGCCAAACTCAAAAGCATCATTGGTCATAATAACCCAAGCATAATAGCTAGCCGCGATTAGAGGTGCGATAGAGATATAGCATATTTGGCGGCCCCAATTGGGTCGCCATGCAGCAAGCAATAAAAGGAGCAATCCGCTAAAGCTTAAAATAAGTTCTGGGCGCGTGTAGAATAGATCATTCTCGGTCATTACTGCGTGCTCCCTGATGCATCTGACTCAATTGTTGGGCTGTCATCCTTACCGCCAACACGATATTGCGCTGTGCTAGGGTCATTGGCGATGAATTTACCGTCTAAAACTGGTGTCGCTGATTCTACGCGCTGCACGATTTTGCTGACATCATCACGAATAGGCGCGATAAAGCTCTCGGGATAAATACCCATCCACATAACAGCCGCCGCAATAGGTGCAAGCAACCAAAATTCGCGAATGTCCAAATCTTCCATTGCTGCTGCATCGATATTCTTTTGTTCGCCAAAGGCAACGCGGCGATATAGATAAAGCATATAGCCAGCACCAAGAATAATGCCTGTCGTGCAGATTAGGGCCGCCCAAGTCGACACTTTATAAACGCCTGTAAGAGCCAAAAACTCACCGACAAAGCCGCTCGTCCCTGGTAGGCCAATAGAAGCCATAGTGAATAATAAAAAGAAAGTCGCATAGATTGGCATATTGATTGATAAGCCGCCATAACGATCAATTTCGCGGGTATGCAGACGATCATAAATTACGCCAACGCATAGGAATAATGCACCCGATACAAGGCCATGACTCAACATGACTATGATAGCGCCTTCTAAACCTTGTTGGTTGAAAGTGAATAAACCAACGGTAACAATCGCCATGTGCGCAACCGAGGAATAAGCGATTAGCTTTTTCATATCTTGTTGCACCAAAGCGACCAAAGATGTGTAAATCACAGCAACCATAGATAGGCCAAATATCAACCAGATAAATTGCGCTGATGCGTCTGGGAACATTGGCATAGAGAAACGTAAGAAGCCATAGCCGCCCATTTTTAGGAGTACACCAGCCAAGATGACGCTGCCCGCTGTAGGGGCTTGAACGTGCGCATCAGGAAGCCAAGTATGCACTGGCCACATCGGCATTTTCACGGCGAAACTGGCAAAAAATGCAAGCCATAACCATGTCTGCGCTTCTTTGCTGAAATCATATTGCAGCAATGTAGGAATATCTGCAGTGCCAGCTTCTTGGATCATCCAAATCATGGCAATCAACATCAAAACCGAGCCAAGCAATGTATAGAGGAAGAATTTATAACTAGCATAAATACGGTTTGTACCGCCCCAAATACCGATGATTAAATACATGGGGATAAGGCCAGCTTCGAAGAAAATATAGAAAAGCATCAAATCTTGGGCCGCGAAAACACCAATCATCAATACTTCCATCAACAAGAATGCGGCCATATATTCGCTAACGCGATCTTTAATCGCACGCCAGCTTGCGCCAATACAGATAGGCATTAAAAATACGGATAACATGATAAGCATCAGCGAAATGCCATCTATGCCGAGTTTCCAACCAATTGGTCCGAATAAATCAGCGCTTTCGGTAAATTGCCATTGCGCACCACCAATTTCATATTGTGTCCACAGCCAAATACCAAGCAATAGATTAATCAGCGTAGCGCCTAGGGCCAAGAAACGGGCGCTATGGGCGCTAACGACCAAACATAACATTGCTGCGGCCAATGGCACGGCCAGCATCATCGATAAAATAGGAAAATCTGCGCTCATAATTATCGTACCATCATCCAGCTAATTGCAGCAACCAAGCCAAGTAACATGACCAGCGCATAGGTATAAATATATCCTGATTGGAGGCGAACAGCGAGGGCGCTGCCATATTTCACGACACTAGCCGCACCATTCGGGCCGAACCGGTCAATGATACCAATATCACCAATTTTCCAAAATTGCTTACCAAACCAAAAAGATGGTTTGATGAATAGGAAATCATATAGCTCGTCAAAATACCATTTGTTGAGGAAAAATTGATAAAGCGGCTTAAACGTCGCAGCCAATCTTTGCGGCGCATCATTGGACACTAAATACATATAGATTGCGATAAGCAGACCCATCAGCATCGCAACGGTAGATGATAATTTCACCCATAATGGCACTTCATGCAGTGCGTTGACCAAATCTACGTTGAAATAAATTGTGCTTTCTTGCCAAAATGCAATCCCGCCTTCTGCCGCATATATAAATTCATATTTGAACATATAACCAGCGGCCACCGCACCAACGCTGAGCACCAATAAAGGAATAAGCATAGGAAATGGGCTTTCATGCGGGTGATAACCGCCTGTTGTATCATCTCCAGCTTCTTGCGGTGTTTTATGAACGCTGTGCTGAATATGCTCGCTATTAATCCAGCGTGGCTTACCCCAAAAGGTAAGGAACATGAGACGCCAGCTATAAAAACTCGTGAGAAGCGCAGCAAATACACCAATGAAGAATGCATAACCGCTATAGGTTCCGCTACTAGCAAATGCAGCTTCGATGATAGCATCTTTTGAGTGGAAACCAGCAAGACCGCCAACTCCTACAATACCAACGCCCGTAATCGCAAGCGTACCCGCCATCATAGCCCAGAAAGTGATCGGAATATGTTTACGCAATCCGCCATAATAGCGCATATCTTGTTCATGATGCATAGCATGTATCACGCTGCCAGCACCGAGGAATAATAATGCCTTAAAAAAAGCATGGGTGAACAGGTGGAACATAGCAGCGCTATACGCCCCTGTACCCGCTGCAAAGAACATATAGCCCAATTGCGAACAGGTTGAATAAGCAATAACCCGCTTAATATCGGTTTGGACAAGTCCCACAGTAGCAGCAAAAATCGCCGTTGTAGCGCCAACAATCGTAATCATATTGAGCGCAAATTCGCTGGTTTCAAAAACAGGAGAAAGACGGCAAACCATGAATACACCAGCGGTCACCATAGTCGCAGCATGGATTAGCGCCGATACAGGTGTTGGCCCTTCCATCGCATCGGGCAGCCAAGTGTGCAGACCAAGCTGTGCTGATTTACCCATCGCACCGATGAATAATAAGACGCAAATGAGGCTCATCACATCGACGCGCGTACCCAAGAAACCAATGCTAGAGCCCGCATAAGAAGGCGCTGCATCAATAATTTCTGTGATTGAAACTGTACCAAAGACCCAGAATAGAGCAAATATACCCATCATGAAGCCCAAATCGCCAACGCGGTTTACGACAAAAGCTTTGATAGCGGCAGCATTGGCCGTTGGTTTTTTATACCAAAAACCAATGAGCAGATAAGAGGCCAAACCGACCCCTTCCCAACCAAAGAACATTTGCACCAAATTATCAGCGGTGACGAGCATCAACATCGCAAAAGTAAAGAGCGATAAATAAGCAAAAAAGCGCGGTTGGTCTGGATCTTCCTCCATATAACCCCAGCTATATAAATGCACCAAGGCCGATACGGTGGTAATCACCACCAACATGACTGCGGTCAATGTATCAACGCGCAAAGCCCAATCAAAGGTCAAATCACCAGAGGCCACCCATTTCAAAACGGGCTGTACATAAGCAAACTCATATCCGGCTACAAAGCCCAAGAATATCGGCCAGCTTAGGGCAGCAGAGACAAATAATGCGCCCGTGGTAATTGCTTTAGAGGCAAATTTGCCAAGAAGTCGCTGACCAAATCCAGCAACCAATGCTGCCAATAGCGGCAGAAATACAATGATCTCAATCGTTGACACGCTATATTACCCCTTCATCCGATTGACATCATCAACCGCAATAGTACCGCGTCCGCGGAAATATATCACCAATATCGCAAGACCAATGGCGGCTTCACCAGCGGCCACCGTCAGCACGAACATGGCAAAAACCTGTCCCGTTAAATCGCCCAAAAATGCGCTAAATGCGACCAAGTTCAAATTAACGGCCAATAAGATTAATTCGATCGCCATCAAAATGATAATCACATTTTTACGGTTTAAGAAAATACCCAAAACGCCCATCACAAATAGGATAGAGCTCACCACAATATAATGTTCTATGCCAATCATAGCGATACTCCCTTGCCCACTTCGGGACTTTCATTGCGCGTTGCGTCTTCGGGGCGGCGTTTTACCTGATCGCTAATGCGCTGTGGTCTTGTGCCGCCGCGCCTACGATTGGTCAGAACAATAGCACCCACCATGGACACCACTAATATTAGGCCCGCTGCCTCAAATAAGAATAAATATTTGCTATATAATAATTGCCCCATCGCCTCGATGTTAGGCACTGTTGTTGGCGTAGCATTGGCAATGTCTGTACCCAATTGCACAGAGCCAGCGCGCATCGCGCCCAAACCAAGCACCAATTCACAAATTAAAATGATCGCCAGCAATAATCCAAGCGGCAGATTATTCATAAATCCAGCGCGCAGCTCAGCGAAATCTATATCCAGCATCATAACGACGAACAGGAACAGCACGGCCACCGCGCCCACATAAACAATGACAAGTAACATAGCGATAAATTCAGCGCCAACCAGCACCATCAAACCCGCTGCATTGAAAAATGCGAGGATCAACCACAACACGCTATGCACGGGATTGCGCGAAAAAATAACCAATGCCGCACTCGCGATCATGATCGATGCAAAAGCATAAAATGCGAATAATTGTATCACTTCATTGCCCCAATATAGTCTAACATTCCTGCGCCCTTAACGATATGGAGCATCGGCGGCAAGGTTTGCGGCAATTGCGCGCTCCCACTTATCACCATTGTCCAATAATTTGCCTTTGTCATAAATTAATTCTTCGCGCGTTTCCGTCGCATATTCAAAATTTGGTCCCTCTACCACCGCATCAACGGGGCAAGCTTCTTGACAGAAACCACAGTAAATACATTTGGTCATATCAATGTCATAGCGCGTTGTACGGCGGCTGCCATCATCACGCGGTTCAGCCTCAATCGTAATCGCTTGCGCAGGACAAACCGCCTCGCAAAGCTTGCACGCAATGCAGCGCTCTTCGCCATTAGGATAACGGCGCAACGCATGTTCACCACGAAAACGCGGAGACAATGGGTTTTTCTCAAACGGATAATTGATCGTCGCCTTAGGCTTGAAAAAATATTTCAGCGTGAGCCAATGCGCTTTTAGAAATTCCCAAAGCGTGAATGTTTTTATAAGATGGGCAATAGTGTTCATGTTAATGCCTTTAGTTGATCTACTGTAGTGCAGTCACCACGCAATGAAACTCTTTCGTCTTTATAAGTGACCGTCATAATTGAAGATTTAGCATCATTATAATTACTGGTAGATATATGCAAAGTTTCGGAATTACTTGTTTTTGATTTAAGAGAACCAAAAGTATTGCAACATTCTAATGCTAACAGCTCATACTCAAAATCACCTTTTAATCTATCAGGTGATTTGATTTTAATATTAGCCAAGTCCTTCAATTCTCCTTCGGGACGTTCCATATAAATAAACATCTCAGGCTCACCTGTTTTTGCCTTATAATGTTTTTCATCATAGAGAGGGCAAACTTCAGTTGCTTCCAATGAAGCCATAATTTCGGATGTAGGAGATAATTTCTTAGAAATTGAAGTTGTTTCCTTATCAAAGCCACCTGTAAGCATCAGATAACCACTCGTAATGATAATAAAAAGCAAGCTGATTGGCAGGAATACTTTCCAACCCAGACGCATTAACTGGTCATAGCGGTAACGCGGTACAGTCGCCCAAATCCAGCTAAACATAAAGAAGAAGAAAAATGTTTTCGCAAACAACCATATCCAACCTGGGACCAAATAAAGCGGCTCCCAATCAATGGGTGGCAACCAACCACCAAAGAATAGAATAGCATTTAGCATACACATCAATAATATATTCGCATATTCACCGAGCCAGAACAGAGCGAATGACATGCTGCTATATTCGGTTTGATAACCCGCCACCAATTCGGATTCCGCTTCGGTTAAATCAAACGGCGCGCGTGCTGTTTCCGCCAATGAGCTGATGAAAAATAGCACCCACATAGGAAAAATGAGCGGATTTAATACATAAGCATTGATGATACCAAAGCCATGACCGCGCTGGGCCTCAATAATGCCATTCAGGTTAAACGTGCCAGCCCATAAAACAACGCAAACCAAAATAAAGCCTATCGAGACTTCATAGCTAATCATCTGCGCTGCGGCGCGCATAGCCGAATAAAATGGGTATTTGCTGTTCGATGCCCAGCCAGAGATAACTACGCCATAAACACCAAGCGAGCTAATCGCGAGTACATAGAGAAGACCTACATTAATATCGGCCAGCACTGCGCCTGAATTGAACGGGATAACCGCCCAAGCCGCCAATGCCACGGTAAATGTAATAATTGGCGCCAGCAGGAACAAGCCTTTGTTCGCCGCGCTTGGGATGATGGTTTCTTGCAAAAACACCTTTAATCCATCAGCAAAGCTTTGCAGCAATCCAAAAGGCCCAACAACATTAGGGCCGCGGCGCAAGTTAATCGCACCCATGATTTTACGATCGGCATAAATAATCATCGCAACCGCCAATAATAGCGGCAATGTTATCAGCAATATGCCAGCAATCGACGCAGCAAAAAAAGCCCAATCGGCATCCATGCCCCAAGAGATGAATGTTTCGGTCATCAAGAAACCCCTGCTTTGTTTGATTGTGTGCGCATTTTATACAGAGCCTCGGCCATTGCAGATTTTAGATTAGAGCGGCTAATCGATAGTTGTCCACCTTCTGGTATGCAATCATTAAGAGCGGCAGAGATGATATTTATATAGCCCGTTTCTTCGCTGCTTTGCGGATCAGCAATCACAAAATCATGCGCCGCAGCTACATTGCTCTTTATCGTGCAATCCGAAAAAATTCTAAGCGCCAATTGATCGCCCTTTATCTGTCCATATTTGGGGGACACTTCTTGGTTATAATCCAATACACTATTTTGAAACGCATTGGGCGCCGATTTGCGGTAATGTTTATTATAGAGCGCAACATAGAGCGAACGGCGGAATAAATTACCTTTGAAAACGAGCTTTTCGCCCGGATTTGCACAATCAGGAACAATTAATTTTTCATCCAAATTACTCTGATCTGCATGCCCATCTGGGATTAATAAAAATTCATTGATGGCTTTTTCGCGTCTTTTGCTGGTTAGCAAGCATTGCGCATAATCATACATAGCTTTTTCAGAGCGCAGCATTGATGCTCTTTTATCATCTTGCAACGCCGAAACACTCGCAAAACTCAATATAAAGCTCATTATAAGCAAAGAGGCAAATGATGTTAAAAATTTGGTCATTGAGCCTCGCCAAAATTTGCAGGCATTTTATCCCAAATATAAATTCCTATATGGACCAACATTCCACTAGCAACAAGGTAAATTCCATCTAACACGGCACTGTAGAGGCCCTTAAATAGGGAAAACCTAACCATATTATTCTCTGGGTCAGCATAAGCATTATTGATTAAAACTATCTCCCAATAACTTAGAGCAATAGAAGCTATTGTTAGAATAAAGGCAGATATGTAAATAATATTAGGTGCACGGCGCAAAAGGTCTGGTAAATGCTTCATTCAGCAGCCTCCAATATTTCTTCGCCATGAATAAGTTCGGCCGAACAGCGGTTCATAGTCTCGCTGGCGCGCGTCACTGCATTGGTAAGATAGAAATCCTTAATAGGATAGGCAATTTTGCCTTTGGCAGCTGTATCTAATTTGGGCACTTCCCAACCATAATCTGCTACTCCTTCAACGCCGAGAGCAGGAAGCTCTGCAACCATAGCTGCGCGGCAAGCGGCAAAATCATCAAAGGGTAATTTATGCCCCAAGACATCGGATAATGCCCGCAATATAGACCAATCTTCGCGCGCATCACCAGGGGCATAAACGGCTTTATTGCTGCGTTGTACACGCCCTTCTAAGTTGACATAGGTGCCATTTTTTTCCGTATAAGCCGCCGCAGGTAGAATGATATCGGCGGCATGCGCGCCCTTATCACCATGATGGCCAATATAGACTTTTAAGCTATCGCCAAATTGCGTAAAATCAGCCTCATCCGCGCCCAAGAAAAAAGCGAGTTTCGGTTTGGCTTTGATAATATCTTTAACGCCGCCTTTTTGCGCATAACCCAGCATAAGGCCGCCCATGCGGCTCGCCGCCATATGCAGCACATTAAAGCCATTCCAATCATCACGAACCAATTTATATTTTTTCACAAGCGCCAAAGCATCGCCATGCGCGCCTTTAACGCCCAAAGCACCACCGCCCATAATAAGCATAGGTTTTTGAGCATTTTTAAGCGCATCAGCAGCAGCTTTTGGAAGCTTTGCAATCAATCCTGCATCATTGCCCAGCCATTCAGCGCGATAGGTCAAATCCACCTCTTCACCAATGGCAAAGACTTTCGCACCATTTTTAATCGCTTTACGGATACGCGTATTAACCAGCGGCGCTTCCCAACGAACATTGGTTCCGATCAGCAAGATTACATCGGCTTCTTCGGTACGCGCTATGCCCGTGTTATAATTAACCGCAGATAGCGATGATGTATCATAATCAAGGCCCGTTTGGCGGCCCTCTAGCATATTGCTGCCCATTGATGCGAGCAATGCTTTCGCCGCATATAGTGTCTCACAATCCACCATATCGCCCGCAATCGCAGCAACGCTATCACCAGCATCCACTGCTTTAATCGCTGTAAAAGCTTCGCTCCAGCTAGCCTCAGCCAATTTTCCATCTTTACGGATATAGACTTTATCAAGACGGCGCTTCATCAAACCATCAACGGCATGACGGGTTTTATCCGAAATCCATTCTTCGTTCACATCGTCATTGATGCGCGGTAGAATGCGCAATACTTCGCGGCCACGTGCATCGAAACGCACATTGCTGCCAACAGCATCCATTACATCAATACCGAGCGTATTTTTCAGCTCCCACGGACGTGCTTCAAAAGCATAAGGTTTAGATGTGAGCGCCCCAACAGGACATAAATCAACAACATTGCCCGATAATTCGCTGTTCACGGCTTCTTCGAGATAGGATGTGATTTGCATATTCTCGCCGCGCCCAACCGCGCCAATGGTTTCTACGCCAGCGACTTCTTCGGAAAAACGAACACAGCGCGTACAGTGAATACAGCGAGTCATGACAGTTTTAACAATCGGCCCCATATATTTTTCGGTTACCGCGCGCTTATTCTCTTCATAGCGCGATCCGCCCTTGCCATAGGCCATGGCTTGGTCTTGCAAATCGCACTCACCGCCCTGATCGCAAATCGGGCAATCGAGCGGGTGATTAATGAGCAAAAATTCCATCACACCTTCGCGGGCTTTTTTGACCATCGCGCTATCGGTGCGAATTTCTTGGCCTTCCATAGCGGGAAGCGCACAGCTTGCTTGCGGTTTGGGCGGGCCAGGTTTCACCTCAACCAAACACATGCGGCAATTGCCCGCAATGCTGAGGCGTTCATGATAACAAAAGCGCGGAATTTCTCTACCCGCGAGTTCCGCTGCTTGCAGCACAGTTGCGCCTTGGGGAACTTCTAGCTCTATTCCATCTACGGTTAATTTAGGCATTATTCTGAAGCCTCCACAAAAAACTCGTCATGCTGAACTTGTTTCAGCATAATGGAGTTCGCGCACATGGTATCCTGAAATAAATTCAGGATGACGGCATTAAATGGATTCATGATAACACTATTATGAGACAGAAAAATGTTCATCGCTCAAATTCCCCCACGCCGTTCGTGCTGAGTTTATCGAAGTATGAACGGCTTTGAGCAATATTGTCCTTCGACAGGCTCAGGACGAACGGATGTTTAAATATAGTCATTAATCACCTCCTCCAGCATCACCAGAATAATCGTCATTCGAGCCGGCCATATGGATACCTCCAGCACCAGAGCCAAGAGCGCGCTTTGTATCACGCTTCCAATTATTGTGCGGGCCTGGTTGAATAGGTTTTTTAGTAAAAACAAATACTTTTAATAAAACCAACACTATAAATAAGGCTGAAACAGCTAGAAAAATTTGTTCACCACTCATTCCGCGGCCTCCATAGTTTCTGGCAAGCTATCCGAACCTTTGCGCTCATTTATACGGCGCTCCATCTCTGGACGGAAATGGCGGATAAGTCCTTGTATTGGCCAAGCAGCAGCATCACCAAGCGCGCAAATTGTATGGCCTTCGACCTGCTTTGTGACCTCATATAAAGTGTCAATATCTTCAATCTCAGCATTGCCATCGCGCATTTTTTCCATAACGCGCCACATCCAACCCGTGCCTTCGCGGCATGGCGTACATTGACCGCAGCTTTCATGCTTATAGAAATAGCTAAGACGGCTAATAGCGCGGACAATATCGGTGCTTTTATCCATGACAATGACCGCCGCCGTGCCAAGACCGCTGCCCAAGTCACGCAGACCATCAAAATCCATAGGCGCGTCCATAATCTGCGCTGCGGGAACCAAGGGAACGGATGAACCACCGGGGATTACCGCAAGCAGATTATCCCAACCACCCGTAACGCCGCCGCAATGTTTTTCGATCATATCTTTGAACGGAATGCTCATCGCTTCTTCGACAACGCATGGCTTTTCAACATGACCAGAAATTTGGAACAATTTCGTACCATGATTATTCTCACGGCCAAATGATTTGAACCAGCTAGCACCGCGGCGTAAAATCGTCGGCACAACGGCAATGCTCTCCACATTATTCACCGTTGTTGGGCAACCATATAGCCCTGCTCCAGCGGGAAACGGAGGTTTCAAACGCGGCTGACCTTTTTTGCCTTCAAGGCTCTCAATCATCGCGGTTTCTTCGCCGCAGATATAGGCTCCTGCTCCGCGATGGACAAATACATCAAAATCATAGCCCGATTTGGCAGCATTTTTGCCCAGCAACCCAGCATCATAAGCCTCTGCAACAGCTGCTTCCATAACGCGTGCTTCTTGGATATATTCACCGCGAATATAGATATAAGCCGCACGGGCCCGCATCGCAAAACCAGCGATTAATGCGCCTTCGATTAATTTATGCGGATCATGACGTAAAATTTCACGATCTTTACAGCTACCAGGCTCTGACTCATCGGCATTAATTACCAAAAAGCTAGGACGCGGATTGCCATTTTTATCTTTTGGCGCTTCTTTTGGCATAAACGACCATTTAAGACCCGTTGGGAAACCAGCTCCGCCGCGCCCGCGCAAACCCGAAGCCTTCATCTCTTCGATAATCGCTTCATTGCCGCGCTTAATAATATCTTTGGTTTTATCCCAATCACCGCGTTTTTGCGCTGCTTTCAGGCCCGCGTCTTGAAACCCATAAACATTGGTAAAGATGCGGTCTTTATCTTGGAGAAAATCAAAACTCATGCTTGCAACTCCGCATTATCGTCATGCTGAACTTGGTTCAGTATAGCCATCGCACAATACACTGAAACAAGTTCAGGGTGACGAAAGTATAAGGAAATTTCAAAACTCATTTGCCATCACCTTCTGTTTCACGGCCCTTGGCTTTCGAAGCCTTGGCAATAAAAACAATGCCTAGGATGAACAAAACCAACAATCCATTATTGCCAGAAATCATCCCCAATGTTCCCGCGATAAAAAACGCAATGCCCGCTAACATCATATTGCTGGGCAATTTATCGGAAATATTTTCGGAAAGCTCTTTAACTTCGCGCATTACCATTCCTTCCGATAGTCATGATTTTTTTCAACCATCGCAGCTAGACTGGTAACGCCGCCCTCGGGTTCGGACGTATGACGCCCATTTATCTGCGTACCAGTTTTCGGTTTTTTATCAGCAGCCAAAGCATCCAGCACAGCGGTTGTTTTATCATAGTCCAGATCTTCATAATTATCATCATTGATCTGCACCATAGGCGCTGTTGCGCAATTGCCCATACATTCCACTTCGGTAAGCGTGAACAGGCCATCGGGGGTAGTTTTACCCTTGACCATACCCTTATTTTTACAAGCCGCCATCACATCATCGCTGCCGCGCAGCATACATGGCGTCGTGCCGCATACTTGGACGTGATATTTACCAACAGGTGCCAGATTATACATAGTATAAAAAGTTGCCACTTCATAAGCGCGCATATAAGGAATATCAAGCTGTGCTGCGACATATTCAATCACAGGAACGGGCAGCCATCCTTGGGTTTTTGTATCTTTGCCAACTTGGCGTTGGGCCAAATCAAGCAATGCCATAACAGCAGATTTTTGACGGCCAGCAGGATATTTCGCAATCTCGCGATTGGCGGCTTTTTGCGTCGCAGGAGTGAATTTGAAATCGCCCCATTTGGCGCGAACTTCTGCTTCATCAGGTATGTTTTGAGTATCAGCCATTATTAGCCCCTATGCCGTTCGTGTTGAGCTTGTCGAAATATGAACGAGCAGGAACAATATTGTCCTTCGACAGGCTCAGGACGAACGTATGATTGAAAATACCCATCATAATTGCTTCATCTGTTATATTTGCTGCAATCACCGGTCACACTCCCCGAACACAATGTCCATCGCGCCCAAAATGGCGGTGGCATCAGAGAGCATATGCCCACGGCTCATGAAATCCATCGCTTGCAAATGCGAAAATGCAGTTGGACGGATTTTACAGCGATACGGCTTATTGCTGCCATCGCTCACCAGATACACACCAAATTCCCCTTTAGGGCTTTCGGTTGCTACATAAACTTCACCCGCAGGAACGCGAAAGCCCTCGGTATAAAGCTTAAAGTGGTGAATGAGCGACTCCATCGAGCTTTTCATTTCAGCCCGTTTGGGCGGAACAATCTTGCGATCATCGCTCGCAATAGGCCCTTCGGGAATATCGCGGATACATTGCTGGATGATTTTTGCGCTTTGATAGACTTCTTCGACACGGACCATGAAACGATCATAACAATCGCCTTTTGTGCCTACCGGAATTTCAAAATCCATATCAGCATAAACATCATAAGGCTGTGATTTGCGAATATCCCACGCTATACCAGCAGCACGGATCATCGGGCCGCTAAAGCCCCATGCAATCGCATCTTCTTTGCTCACCGTCGCGATATCAACATTACGTTGTTTAAAAATACGGTTATCAATGACCAAGCTCATCGCATCGCCAAATAATTTGGGAAGCCGCGTTTCGCACCATTCGCTAATGTCTGTTAGCAATTTTAATGGCACGTCTTGGTGGACACCACCGGGGCGATAATAGGCGCTGTGCATGCGCGCACCCGATGCACGCTCAAAGAAATTCAAACAATCTTCGCGCAATTCAAATACCCAAAGATTGGGCGACATTGCGCCAACATCCATGACATGCGCGCCAATATTGAGCATGTGATTACAAATGCGGGTAAGTTCTGCAAACATGACGCGCAAATATTGCGCACGTTTTGGCACATCTAAATCCAGTAATTTCTCAATCGCTAGCACATAGCTATGCTCCATACCCAAAGGCGAGCAATAATCGAGACGATCAAAATAAGGCAAAGCTTGCAGATAAGTTTTATATTCAATCAGTTTTTCAGTACCGCGATGCAGCAATCCAACATGCGGATCAATACGCTCTACAATCTCGCCGTCTAATTCCATCACCATACGCAAAACGCCGTGCGCTGCGGGATGCTGCGGGCCGAAATTCAGCGTATAATTTTGAATTTCAATATCGCCGACAGTTTCCTCGCTCTTGGAAGTTATCATTTCAGGAAGCTCGTTCATTTCTTAGCTCCTTTTTTGGCAGATGTTTTTTTAGCAACTTTTTTAACAGGCTTTTTGGCTGCCTTATCGCTTTTCTTTGCCGCTGCTTTATTGGCTGCTTTGCCAGCACCGGTCTTGCTTGGTTTATCCGTAGTTTTGGGCGTAGATGGCTTTGCTTTTTCGCCAGCTTTTTCGTCAGCCTTTTCATCGCCGGGAAGAATATAATCCGCCCCCTCCCAAGGTGACATAAAGTCGAAACTGCGAAAATCTTGCGCAAGCTTCACAGGCTCATAGACAACCCGCTTTGCTTCTTCGCTGTAGCGCATTTCGACATAACCCGTCAGCGGGAAGTCTTTGCGGAACGGATGCCCTTTGAAACCATAATCGGTTAAAATGCGGCGTAAATCGGGGTGACCATCGAATAAGACACCATAGAGATCAAAAACTTCACGCTCTAACCAATCAGCAACCGGCCAAACACCCGTAACCGTAGGTACAGGTGTATCTTCATCGGTAGAGATTTTCACTCTTATGCGATGGTTTTTGGTCAAGCTCAGCAAATGATAGACAATCTCAAAACGCAATGCGCGCTCAGGATAATCAACCCCAGCAATTTCAACAAGCTGCTGATATTCCTGCTCATCGCGTAGCAATGTCATAACATCAACGATAGAATCTGGCTTAACGGTCAATGATATTTCATCATTGGCGAAAGCAGCATCCAAGCAATTTTTGCCCAATGCCTTTTTCAGCGCACTCATCGCGCCTTTAGGGTTATCAATTTGCGGTGCATTATGCCCCATGATTGCTCCTTAACGCTCTATTGTGCCGATACGGCGGATTTTACGCTGCAACTGCATCACACCATATAACAAGGCTTCTGCCGTGGGCGGACAGCCCGGCACATAAATATCAACAGGAACGATACGATCACATCCGCGAACAACGCTATAACTATAATGATAATAGCCGCCGCCATTAGCACAGCTGCCCATTGAAATAACATATTTTGGTTCTGACATTTGATCGTAAACGCGGCGCAAAGCAGGCGCCATTTTGTTGCACAATGTTCCCGCCACGATCATCACATCGCTTTGACGCGGTGATGCGCGCGGAACAACACCAAAACGCTCCATATCATAGCGCGGCATATTAACGTGGATCATCTCCACCGCGCAGCACGCCAATCCAAAGGTCATCCACCATAGAGAACCTGTACGCGCCCATTGAAATAAATCTTCGGTTGAAGTGACCAAAAAGCCTTTGTCATTCACCTCTGTCGAGAGATCATTAAAGAAATTTTGTTCAGGCGGTGTATCGCCAGATACCAATAATGCTTCGGGTGTTTTTGGCAGATTGGATGTATCTACTCCCATTCTAACGCTCCCACTTTCCATGCATAAATATAACCAACGACCAATTCGAATAAGAATAATATCATCGTTCCCCAGCCTACCCAGCCTGTATAATCAAGGCTAACCGCCCATGGGAATAAAAAGGCGACTTCCAAATCAAAGATGATAAACAAAATCGCAATCAAATAGAAACGCACATCAAATTGAGACCGCGAATCTTCGAAAGCGGGAAAGCCGCACTCATATTCCGTTAACTTGCTTTCGGTTGGATTATCCGCTCCGGTAAGCTTTGCAACGCCCATAGGCAGGAATACAAATGCTGATGATAATATTACAGCTATTACCAAGAAGAGCAAAATGGGCAGATATTGAGATAGATCAGTCAATGGACAGACTCATTTTATAGCTAAAGTTAGCGCGCTTTTAGGCGCAAGATTGCAACCCTGCAAGGGCTGGAATGCGGTTTTTTATGGAAAAAACGGGAAAGTTAAGAATTTTGACGAAAATATCAGTAAATTCTATGATTTCCGCGCCTTATTGAGCCATTCTTATTGAGAACGCAACGCATTAACGAGCATTTTATGCAAGCGGCTATGCAGCATGTCGGTTGATGCCAATAATTGATCATCACAAATGACGGGGCTGCGTCCCTTAAAATCGGTCACAAAACCACCTGCTTCGCGCACGATTAAACAACCCGCAGCGGTATCCCAAGGTTGCAATCCTGCTTCCCAAAACCCGTCATAACGTCCTGCTGCTATCCATGCTAAATCTAGTGATGCTGCGCCAAAGCGTCTGATGCCAGCGACTTTAGGACCAAATTCGTCAAATATTTTATTCCACTCTTCGAAATCACCATGCCCCTTATAGGGTGTGCCAGTGGCCAAAAGAGCTTCATTCAAATTTTTGCGGCCAGACACACGAAGGCGGCGTTCGCCTAGCCAAGCTCCGCGCGATTTTTCAGCCCAAAAACTCTCATCGGTTAACGGTTGATAGACCATAGCAGCGATGACATCGCCCCAACCTTTGCCATCTAATCGGCGTTCTTGCACAGCGATTGAAATGGCAAAATGCGGAATACCATGCAGAAAATTGCTCGTGCCATCGAGCGGATCAATAATCCATCTTGGACTATCTTCATCACCCAAAATTTCGCCGCCTTCTTCCATGAGAAAGCTCCAATCAGGGCGCGCATGCAATAATTCATCATAGATTGTGCGCTCGGCTTTTTGATCGGCCTTTGATACAAAATCCGCGGGCCCTTTTTTGGACACTTGCAGATGCTCAACCTCGCTAAAATCACGGCGCAGCCTAATACCCGCTTTACGAGCGGCGCGTTCCATAACCGAGATTAATCCAGTTTTTGCAGGCATTTCATTCTCCGCCGATAAGGCTATATATTGGCAATCGGCCTAAGCCCATACCAATTAAAATATTCAATCCGCTTTACGCACATATTCGCGCGCATAAACATCAACAACTATGCGCGTACCAGCAGCAATGAATGGCGGCACCATGACGCGTACCCCATTATCGAGCACAGCAGGCTTATAGCTAGATGATGCTGTTTGTCCTTTTACAACGCCATCGGCCTCTACTATTTCAGCTTCGATTTGATCCGGTAGTTGAACAGAAATGGGTTTTTCATCATAAAGTTCTAATGTCACGTCCATGCCATCGGTTAGAAATGCGACTTCTTCCCCTAGCATGCCCGCAGCAAGATTAATTTGCTCATAATTTTCTTTATCCATGAAAACGAGCAGCTCATCATCTTGGTATAAATATTGAAATTCTTTTGTATCAAGTCGTACTTTTTCGACTGTATCGGCGCTGCGGAAACGCACATTGGTTTTGCGGCCATCCACTAAGTTTTTCATTTCAACTTGCATATAAGCACCGCCTTTACCGGGCTGTGTATGTTGAATTTTAGCAACTTTCCATAGGCCTTTTTCATATTCCAATATATTGCCTGGACGAATATCTACACCGCTGATTTTCATAATATTGCTCGCTATAATTTTAGGATAAAGAAGATAAGATTCTTAACCGATGATGCGCCATGTAACGCTTAGCCCTCCATGAAGCAAGGCTATCTATTGCGCAAATAATTTTGCAAAGCGCTTTACAGCATTATCGGGCCCTTTGGGATCATTCCAAACCGCACCGCTAACCGCAATAAAATCAGCACCAGCATCAACCAAGGGTCCCGCATTATCAGGATTAATACCGCCAATAGCAACACATGGAACTTCCATTATTAGCGACCATTTTTTTAAAACCTCTATATCTGCAACATGCGATACATTTTTGGTTTGCGTTGGATAGAAAGCCCCAAAAGCCACATAATCCGCGCCAGCCTCTCCCGCTTCCATCGCCAAATGTCGGCTATCATGACAAGTCACACCGATTTGAATATCATTGCCCAATATAGCGCGCGCTTCGGTTATGGGCATATCGCCCTGCCCCAGATGCACACCATCCGCTTTGAGACGCTTAGCAAGAGCAACATCATCATTAACGATAAAGGCTGTTTCAAATTCAGCGCAAATTTCTTGTAATGGAGCCGCTAGGTCAGCGGCCTGATGCTGATCCAAGCCTTTTACGCGAAATTGAAATGCAGCTACGGGCGCTACTGATAGGGCTGCGCGTAGTTGATTGGGAAAATCTCCGCCAGTTTCTAGCGGAGATATAAGATATAATTGGCAGGGTAATTCTTCACTCATTCCTGCTCAATAGAATATTTATGTGCAAGACGCACCATGAATTTGTGCAATAGCGCTATCTAGAGATGCATCGAAATTATCATCATCCATTGTATCGCGCAAATCTTGCAATAAAGCGCGAGAGAAACTAGCTATCATGCCTTTATTTTTGGCCAATTCTTCGCAAGCTTCATCGCGCGCAAACCCACCTGATAGTGCAACAACGCGCGCAACTTTCGGATGATCCACCAACGGCGCATATAAATTCGCCTCAGCAGGAATAGAGAGTTTCAACATTACTTTGCGATTATCCGCGAGAGAATCCAATGCTTTACTCAATTCATCTCTTAATATCACATCGCATTGTGCCCGTTCATCGCTTTTGATGTTAATTTCAGGTTCGATGATAGGCATTAGCCTATGATCTATAATCTGATTAGCAAAGTTAAATTGCTGCGCCACATTAGCCGCAATACCGCTGCGCGATGCTTTATTAATCACCGAACGCATTTTGGTACCAAAAACACCCTTCGCTTTGCCGCGCTCACACAATTCGCTCAATATAGGAATAGGCTTCATCATTTGAACTCCATCTTCCTCTGCCTCTAGGCCTTTATCAACCTTAAGAAATGGAACGATACCGCGCTCCCAAAGCAGCGCCGGTACGGATTTACCGCCAGCATCACCATCCATTGTTTTTTCAAACAAGATAGCGCCTAATATGCGCTCTCCATTGAAACAGGGCGATGTCACTATGCGGCTGCGCATTGCATGAATTAGCGCAAACATTTCATCATCCCCGCTATAGGCATTTTCTTCTATACCATAACCTTTAAGAGCCTTTGGTGTAGAACCACCGCTTTGATCAAGGGCTGCAATAAAACCTTTGCCGGTTTCTATTTGTTCCATCATTTTGGGATCATGCATGATTATAGTCCTTAGTTTTGGCGTTTTATAGGGTATAAAATCGCTTATAAAAAATGTTCACTAACGCCTAGACCAGCGCTTATCAAGCACCGCAAAGCACAAAATAATGATAATAAAGCAATGTCTTACGTTGTCATTGCCGATATTTTCATTAAAATAACAATGAATCAAAAACTTGGATAAATGCAAATTTTTACACATTATTTAGCACTATAGAAAACGGCTATAATGGTGAATTATTAAGATATGTTTTTATATGTATCAGCGGCAATGAAATACGCACCGCCCAATAGGCAGCGAAAGGATTATAACATTGTGTAATGATAGAGAATTATATTTGCAGAGCTTTAACGCCAGGGAGGTCTTTACCTTCCATCCACTCCAAAAATGCACCACCAGCCGTTGAAACAAAGGTGAAATCATCTTTCACACCAGCATGAGCAAGCGCCGCAACCGTGTCTCCGCCGCCAGCAACGGATAATAATGATCCTTCTTTGGTCAAGGCAGCAGCCGTGCGTGCCAATGACACAGTGGCCATATCAAATGGCTCCATCTCAAACGCTCCCATTGGGCCATTCCAAACCAATGTCTTGCAAATTTTCAGCACATCCGCGAGGGCCTCAACCGCCGCAGGGCCAACATCTAATATCATTTCATCCGCGCCCACTTCATGCACATTCACAGTGCGCACAGGCGGGTTCGTCTTAAATTCTTTTGAAACAACAACATCATAGGGCAGATGAACAGTGCAATTCGCAGCATCGGCAGCGTCTAGAATCTCTTCGGCAGTCCCTGTTAATTCATGCTCGCATAAGGATTTACCAACATCAACGCCGCGCGCCGCCAAAAATGTATTGGCCATACCGCCGCCAATTATAAGATGATCAACCTTTGTGACCAGATGCTGTAATACATCTAATTTTGATGATACTTTTGCGCCGCCCACTACCGCAGCAACAGGATGTTCTGGTGCGCCCAATGCAATGTTGAGTGCTTTTAATTCCGCTTCCATTGATCGGCCAGCATAGCTAGGCAATAAATGGGCCAATCCTTCGGTGGTAACATGCGCACGGTGCGCCGCTGAAAAAGCATCATTAACGTAAAAATCACCATTGGCAGCAACGGCCTTAGCAAGTTCTGCATCATTGCTCTCTTCGCCAGCATTAAAACGGCTATTTTCCAAAACAGCAACATCGCCATCGGCCAAAATACCCACCGATTGCTCCACCACTGGTCCGGCCATTTCTGCGACAAACATCACTTCTTTGTTCAAAACCTCAGAGAGTTTCTCCACAATCATCGACAAAGATAATTCGCTATGTTTGGAACCTTTGGGACGACCGAAATGAGCAAGAAGAAGCACTTTTGCGCCTTTGCTCGTTAATTCGCTCACTGTTGGTATAATGGCTTCTAACCGCGTGGAATCGCTAACGCGGCCATCAGCCATTGGTACATTTAGGTCAACACGCACCAAAGCACGCTTGCCTTTTATGTCTCCCAAATCATCTAAAGTTTTAAAATTGGCCATATGAATATTCCGATACAGATGATTAAGATGTTTGGGAGAGTTTTGTTAAATAAGCGATGCCATAACTTTGGCGGTGTCAATCATGCGGTTTGAGAAACCCCACTCATTATCATACCAGCTAACCACGCGCGCCAATTTGCCATCCATTACAGATGTTTCTAGGCTATCGATTGATGAGCTAGCAGGTTGATGATTAAAGTCGCTAGAAACCAGCGGCTTATCTTCATACACCAAGACGCCTTTCATTGGGCCTTCAGCAGCAGCTTTCAAAGCCGCGTTAATTTCTTCGGCAGTGGTATCGCGCGATGGAACAAATGTTAGATCAACCAAACTCACATTAGGCGTCGGAACACGCACAGAGCTGCCATCCAATTTACCATTTAATTCGGGCAACACCAAACCTACGGCGCGCGCAGCACCAGTTGTTGTTGGGATGATATTTTGCGCACCGCCGCGCGCACGGCGCATATCGCTGTGCATTTGATCCAGCATACGTTGATCATTGGTATAGCTGTGAATAGTTGTCATGAAACCGCGCTCAATACCCACCAATTCATTACAGACTTTAGCAACAGGAGCTAAGCAATTGGTAGTGCAGCTTGCGTTAGATACAATCAAATCATCGGCAGTCAGCGTGTCATGATTAACGCCATAAACGATGGTCTTTAAATCGCCTTTAGCAGGAGCAGAGATTAATACACGTTTTGCACCAGC
This sequence comes from uncultured Sphingorhabdus sp., assembly GCA_947492905.1. Taxonomy (GTDB): domain Bacteria; phylum Pseudomonadota; class Alphaproteobacteria; order Sphingomonadales; family Sphingomonadaceae; genus Sphingorhabdus_B. The sequence goes on from CANLOL010000001.1 coordinate 2,077,068, forward strand.
ATCGATATGCGGTTGTGATGCTTCGACAGATTGGAAAAAGCCTGTGCATTCCAAAACAATATCAATGCCCATTTCAGCATGCGGAAGATTTGCGGGATCACGCTCTGATGTGACGGCAATTTTTTTGCCCTCAACAACCATATCATTGCCATCGGTGCTAACTTCACCAGCGAAACGACCATGGGTGCTATCATATTTGAACAAAAGCGCATTGGCTTGTGTATCTGCCAAATCATTAATCGCTACTAGCTCTAAATTGTCATCGCTGCGTTCCAATATAGCACGCGCCACAAGACGTCCAATACGTCCAAAACCGTTGATTGCTACTTTCGTGGTCATTTCAAATCTCCTTTAAAGCCTAATCTATTAGCTTTATGATTGATACTATAGTTGCGCCTATACCAATATTAATGATTTACGCTAGGGAATTAATGATTGCAGGTGTAATCTTTTCAGCGGTTAATCCAAAGTGATCGTATAAATCAGCAATAGGAGCAGAGGCGCCGAAACTATCAATACCAAAGCGCAAACCATCGCGCCCTGTATAACGCTCCCATCCTTTGGTCGTGCCTGCCTCAATCGATACAATCAGCGCATCGCGCGGCAAAATATCATCTTGATAGCTTTTATCTTGTGCATCAAATAGCTCACAGCAGGGCATAGAGACAACGTCAGCACCGATAGATTGCGCTTCAAGTTGCTCGGCAACTTCGACTGCAATAGAGACTTCGCTGCCCGTTGCTACCAAGACAATTTTTCTATCCGCTGTGGCTGATTTCAAACGATAAGCGCCCTTTGCACAGGGATTGCTTGATACATCGCTGCGCAACATTGGCAAGCCTTGACGCGTTAGAGCCAATGTTGATGGCGTTTCTTCATTGGCCAATGCCAAAGCCCAACATTCCGCAGTCTCAATAGCATCAGCAGGTCTAAATACATTCATATTGGGCATAACGCGCAAGCTTTGCAGATGCTCAATCGGTTGGTGCGTTGGGCCATCTTCACCTAGGCCAATGCTATCATGTGTCATCACATAAATTACGCGCTTGCGCTGTAATGCTGATAAACGCATTGCAGCACGGGCATAATCAGCAAATACCAAAAATGTTCCTGCATAAGGGATGATACCGCCATGTAGCGCCATACCGTTCATTGCTGCGGCCATGCCAAATTCTCTGATGCCATAATTGATATAGCGACCATCATATTTATCTCTTGTCATTGGCTTGGTTGATGGCGTTTTCGTATTGTTAGAGCCAGTTAAATCAGCACTTCCGCCAATCATTTGCGGAATGGCTTTTGTAAAGATTTCGAGCGCCATTTCAGATGCTTTGCGGGTCGCAACCTTGGGCTGTTCTGTTGCTAATTTCTCAAGATAAGGCTGTAATGTATCTGGCTCACTATAAGATGTAGACATAGATTCGAGAATAGCATCTTTTTTGATATTACTATCAAATTGCATTTGCCATTTTTTATGCGCTTCTTTGCCTCTTGTGCCAGTATCCAGCCAAGCTTCGCCAATATCAACTGGAATGACAAAAGGTTCGCTATCCCATCCTAATTCTCTGCGCACTGCTGCAACTTCATCGGGGCCAAGAGCGGCGCCATGAACAGCAGAAGTTCCTTGTTTATTGGGCGCCCCAAAACCGATAACGGTTTTACAAGCAATTAAGCTAGGTCTTGGATCATTAGTCGCTTCTTCTAAAGCGCGGCGAATATCAGAGAAATCATGACCATCGCATGAAACGACATGCCAACCCGTTGCAACATAGCGTGCTTTAACATCTTCGCTGGTCGATAAATCCGTAGCACCATCAATGGTAATGCGGTTATCATCCCATAGAACATTTAATCGTCCTAGTTGAAGATGCCCAGCCAAACCAATAGCTTCGTGATTAATGCCTTCCATTAAGCAACCATCACCAGCAACCACCCATGTGCGGTGATTGATAACATCATTGCCATGTACTTTGCTCAAATGACGCTCTGCAATGGCCATACCAACAGCAGTGGCAAGGCCCTGCCCCAATGGACCAGTGGTAGTTTCAACGCCTGCTAATTCGAAATTCTCCGGATGCCCAGCACAAGGACTATGGAGTTTACGGAAATTAGATATGTCATCAATGCTCGGCGCTGCATAACCAGAGAGATGCAGCAAAGAATAGGCCAGCATAGAACCATGACCAGCAGATAGAACAAATCTATCGCGATCCATCCAATCAGGGGCTGTTGGATCAAATTTCAAAAATTCTTTATATAGAATAGTCGCTACATCAGCCATACCCATAGGCATTCCTGGATGGCCGCTATTTGCGGCTTGCACTGCATCCATAGACAAAGCCCTAATCGCATTGGCCATTTGGCGTTCACTGACTTTCATAAAAACCCCTGATTTTTTCACACTGTAAATAATTGCAATATTAATCTGATTCGCAGATTTCACTCTCATTGCGGAGCAAACTATGAGCGTCAAGGCTAGGCTTTATATTAACTGGGGGTTTCTATTAAATAATCTTATTACAAGATTTAACTTACCCTAATTAATCCTTGTTTTACCTCTTAGTTTTTTTCTGTTATTGAGAAAATAATTGGGAGCAAAATATGTCACAAGAACGTCTTAAATTAGCCATTGGTAGATTGGAACATGCACTCTCGCGCGCAGAGAGCAATGGTGATGCTATTATCCTAGCATTAAAGACTGCGCCTGAGGCTGGAAACACGAGCCCTGATGAGAATTATTTAGCCTTAGAAAAAAAGCATGATCTTCTGAAAAAGCAAGCGGCAGAGGCATTGGCCGCTATTGAGAGTTTAATCCCTGTGAAAGGACAAAGTTGATGGCGGAAGTTCGATTGCAAATCGCTAATCGCGAATATATCGTCACTTGCCGTGATGGCGAAGAAGACAGATTGACCGAACTAGGCGCAATGGTCGATGCAAAAGCCAATGAAGCTGGCGGCAGCGCCGCTGGATTGAATGAAAGCAGATTATTATTATTTGCCGCATTATTGCTGGCCGATGAGGCCAGCGCCGCAAATATATCTAGCGGGAATGGCTCTAAACCATCTGGCAATGATGATGCGCAATCCGCAAAAGATACAGAGATAGCAGCAGAAACGATTGAAAAATTAGCCGAACGTGTAGAAAATTTAGCACAAAGCCTTGAGCAATCTATTAAGTGACACTACATAGGTTGTGCGTCGTTACTGCAAGGCACGAACCGCTGAGAACATCCCTGAGGCGATATAATTTTAAAGGGAGCTGTCCCTAGTTGGGCCCTGGCCCGGCATATATGGCACCCACCTGATGCATTTGGCGTCAGAGGATATTCCGGAAACCGACCTTATTGTGGTTTCGGCGCACCCTCAATCCCCGAAAGATTTGACATCATTATGTCCGAGAAGAAAAACCTTCGTTCCCAATTCAGAGCCCAGCGTGCGGAATATGTGACGGCTCTATCGCCCGCGATGATGCAATTATCTTTTTCTAATGTGCCTAGCCCGCTGCGATCTATTTTGGAAAATGCTGCTTGTCTTGCTGCCTATATTCCCATTGGCGCAGAGGCTAACCCATTGAAGATTGTTGCTATAGTCCGCGAAATGGGCCTCAAAATATGTTTGCCGCATGTCACCAGCAAAATCAGCCCAATGCAATTTTTCGAATGGGCTGAAAATGCCCCATTAGAAGAAGGGCCAATGGGATTACAGCAACCCTCATCAGACAATCCACTTTGCAAGCCTGATGTGATATTAGCTCCATTGGTAGCTTTTGACCGCAGCCTAACGCGCCTTGGCCAAGGCGCCGGCCATTATGATCGCGCCCTAAGCTTATTAGAGCCCTCTATTGTCGTCGGATTGGCATGGTCTGCGCAAGAAGCCGATGAATTACCATCAGATCCTTGGGATCAAAAAATGGATGCTATTTTAACCGAGAAAGAATGGATAATTTCATGATCCCAACATGGCGCAAACCTATCGGCATTTTGGCAATGCTAATCTATATTATGATTTGGGTGTTTTTGGTGGCTAGCGCTGCTGAATGGATAGAATTACTGCCTGTATTAATACAGACTATCATCTATCTATTTTGTGGTATTGTCTGGATTTTCCCATTAAAACCGATGCTATATTGGATGGAACATGGGCATTGGCCCAAAAAACAGCCCCCAAATAACCCACAATAAAACAGGTGAAAACAAAACAGCCCGAGAAATAATCCTCAGGCTGTTTCATAAATGAGATATTATAGAAATTATTTGATGCTTTGATTAATCAAATTTTCCAAATATTCTTGCTTTCCAGAGCTATGAGAGCCGTTAATACCATCGCTTGCTACCGTATCCGCAATGCTTGCTAGGCTGGCATCATCAGAAATCATAGCCTGTCCAAGACCCGATTCCCAACCTGCGTAACGTTCTTTTTTCATAGCATCAATTTTGCCGCGCTCGATAATATCGGCAGCCGCCAATAGTGCCCGTGCTAAAGCATCTACACCGCCAATATGGCCATAGAATAAATCGGCTTCATCATTGCTTTGGCGGCGCACTTTTGCATCAAAATTAAATCCACCAGTGTCAAGGCCACCCGATGGCAATATTTCGATTAGAGCCGAAGTAATATCACGAATATCAAGATTGAATTGATCGGTGTCCCAACCATTTTGATAATTGCCCATATTAATATCAATCGAACCCATCATATCCAACGAAACAGCCGTAGCGAGTTCATGCGCAAAGCTATGACCAGATAATGTCGCATGATTAGGCTCAATATTGACATGCACCTCGCCCAGTAAATCATATCTGCGCAAGAAACCATAAATGGTAGCCGTATCAAAATCATATTGATGATACATAGGTTCATGCGGTTTTGGTTCGATTAATATCTTGCCTTCAAACCCTATTTTCTTTTTATGATCGACGACCATAGAGAGGAAGCGGCCAAAATTATCCTGCTCCCGCTTTAAATCAGTATTTAAGAGCGTGTCATATCCTTCTCTACCGCCCCATAATACATAGTTAGAGCCGCCAAGTTTATGCGTTACTTCTAGGCAATCTCTTATCTGTCTGATGGCACAAGCCGCAACTTGCGGATCAGGATTGGTTAAACCGCCAGCTGCATAGCGCGGATGGCTGAATAGATTTGCTGTGCCCCATAATAATTTTTTGCCGCTCGCTTCTTGATGGCGGGCCAAATTATCCGCAGCATATTTAAGATTATTGGACAGCTCGTCTGGGGTATCTGAAGCTTCGGTGACGTCCACATCATGAAAACAATAATAGGGCAAATCTAATTTTGTGAAAAACTCAAATGCAGCCGCCATTTTGGCATCGGCTGCTGCGCGATCATTATTGGCGCTGTGCCATGGACGGTTAAATGTGCCGCTGCCAAATATATCCATGCCATCTGAACAAAATGTATGCCAATAACATACCGCCATGCGCAAATGATCTTCCATGCGCTTTCCAAGCACCATCTGATCCTTATCATAATAGCGATATGCTAGCTGGTTCTCGCTATCAATTCCTTCATATTTTATCGTATCAATATCGGGGAAATAAGATATTGCACTGTTCGTATCAGCCATTCGGCACTCCTTTATATTCTTGGCTTATTGCTTTATATAATCTTGAGAAACGTTCCATCTTTGGATTTAATTTCTCAATGTCATCTTGCCTAGGTTCAATGCTATCGGTTATTGCAGAGGGCGCAAAAGCATCCGAATAATCGCCACCTATTTTGGAATAACGCGCCAATCGGGCTGCGCCAAATGCAGGCCCAGTTTCAGAACCATCGCGATATATTAAAGGTCGGTTTAATGCTGCGGCCAATATGCGCCCCCAATATTGCGATTGAGAACCGCCGCCTATTACAGAGATTGTATCTATCGAAGCGCCTGCGGATAATAATGCTTTAAACCCATCCGCCATGCCAAATGCAATCCCCTCTAAAACAGATTGGGCTATATCGGCGGCACTGCTATCATGGTTTAACCCGAATAAGACGCCAGATGCATGCGGATCATTATGCGGGGTACGCTCGCCAGAGAGATATGGCAGAAAATTTACACCGCAGGCTATGTGCGAATCTTTCTCGGCCTGCGCGATAAAGCTTTTTGCGCTATCCAGGCCCGTTACACCCATAGCCCAATCTATACAGCTAGCTGCGCTCAGCATAACCGACATTAAGTGCCAGCGCTCTGGAATTGCGTGACAAAAAGAATGGACGGCAGATTCAGGGTTAGAGCGAAAAACATTGGTCGCGGCAAATATCACGCCCGACGTCCCCAAAGACATAAGCGCATCACCATCATTTATAACAGCCGATCCCACTGCGCCAGCGGCATTATCGCCTCCACCGGCAATGATAGGAACCATATCCATCGACCATGCATTAGCAACATCTTGCTTTAACCGTCCGGTTTCTTCGGTGCCTTCATATAAACGCGGCATATGATCAACATTAAGCCCGCAGGCCTCTAGCAGCGGATTATGCCATTTGCGGTTTTCAACATCCATCCACAAAGTGCCTGCTGAATCTGACATATCAGATGCATATTCGCCGCTCATGCACAAACGAACATAATCTTTTGGCAATAATATTGTGTCGATTTTATCAAAAATATCGGCTTCATGCTTGCGAACCCAAGCCAATTTTGGGGCCGTAAAACCAGGCATAACCAAATTAGCGCCTTTGCTTACAAAATCAGATTCTGCATCTTGTAATTCGCTACATTCAATATGGCTGCGGCCATCATTCCATAAAATAGCAGGGCGCAGAGGATTCTGCTCACTATCAATCAAGGTAGCACCGTGCATTTGTCCCGTAAGGCCAATTGCCTGAACTTTGCGCCTGTTAAGCGCATTTAATCCATTTACAGCCTCATTGGTGGCATCCCACCAATCCGCGGGATTTTGCTCGGACCATAATGGATGCGGGCGGCTAATGGGCAAGGACGCACTGCTGCTCTCAACCAATTGACTTTCTTCATTAATAAGAACGGCTTTGACACTTGACGTGCCTATATCAATTCCGAGATACACAAATCTTCCCTCATTATTTTATCAAGCCCAAAATTTTTATAATAAGGTGCATCAGCTTGACATATTATGATAACGCTAACATAAGATTAGTGTCTATACAAATAAAAATAACATGCAATATTGATAATATTATTGCAAAGATAATGTAAGAGGAGAGCGAATTGACCGGTGCAGTTGGAGAGGTTGATAATCTCAACCATAAATTTGAAGGGGACTTTGGTTTTGTCCTGCTAATTAGTTGTGTCGCCACAATAGGTGGTTTTCTCTTTGGATTTGATAGTGGCGTAATCAATGGTACCGTTGATGGTCTTCGCGTTGCATTTAATTCAGAGAGTATGGGCACAGGTTTCAATGTTGCTTCCATGCTATTGGGCTGTGCTATTGGTGCTGCTTTAGCAGGCACATTATCTGATAAATTTGGCCGCAGAACTATGATGATAGTCGCAGCATTATTCTTCATTGTTTCGGCATGGGGTTCTGGCGTAGCTGGCAGCTCTTCTGAATTCATAATATATCGTATATTGGGCGGACTTGCGGTTGGTGCAGCCAGTGTCATGGCACCGGCTTATATTTCTGAAATTGCCCCTGCTCGCTTTCGTGGGCGCCTATCCTCTATCCAGCAAGTCGCAATTATTGCGGGCTTATTCATAGCATTTTTGAGCAATTATTTAATTGCCAACACAGCAGGATCAGCGCTTAATGAATGGCTATGGGGATATGAAGCTTGGCGCTGGATGTTTTGGATCGAACTTATTCCTGCAACGATTTTCTTAATTGCATTATTGCTCATTCCAGAAAGCCCGCGTTTCTTGGTCGCAAGCGGCAGTTCTAATAATGCTCGGTCTATTTTAATACGCATTAATGGCAGCAATGATGGTGAGACTAAGGTGGATGAGATTAAAAGCTCGCTTGCCAAAGACCATAAACCACGCCTGTCTGATATATTGGGCAATCGCGGTGGGTTAAAACCTATCGTATGGGTTGGTATTGGCCTTGCTGTTTTCCAGCAATTGGTCGGCATTAATGTGGTGTTTTATTATGGCGCCGTGCTCTGGCAAGCCGTTGGCTTTTCAGAGGGTGATGCATTGTTAATCAATGTTATATCAGGTGCGGTTTCCATATTGGCCGTGGTCGTTGCTTTATCACTGATTGATAAAGTGGGCCGTAAACCCTTATTGCTCATTGGTTCTATTGGGATGGCCGTCACATTATCCATCTTAGTATATTGTTTCTCTCAGGCAGAATTGGTCGATGGTTCGGTCTCTCTCCCTGGCAGCATTGGTTTAATAGCCCTGCTAGCCGCAAATGGATATGTGATGTTCTTTAATGGCTCATGGGGACCCGTTATGTGGGTATCATTGGGCGAGATGTTCCCTAATCAGATTAGAGGCGCTGGCTTGGCGGTTGCAGGGTTTTTCCAATGGACAGCAAATTTTGCGATCACAATGACCTTTCCAATCATGCTGGTATCGCCGCAAATTGGTCTGGCAGGAGCCTATGGATTCTATGCCATATTCGCCTTTATCTCTATCTTCTTTGTTTACAAAGCTGTACGCGAAACACGCGGAATGGAATTGGAAGATATGACGAATTAATACACTCAAGCATCATATTATAAAATTAAGAGCCGGCGCCTTATCGCTGGCTCTTTTTTTGTATGTAGAGGGCCGAGTTTTTTGTATGTAGAGGGCCGAGCTTTATACGAATATGAATATAGCTTTATGCGAATAAAAACCCAATTCTGTACGAATATGAACAGAGCTTTGTGCGAATAAAAACCCAATTCTGTACGAATATGAAGCGATTTTTTTTGCGAATAAGAACCTAATTTTGTGAACATAAGAACAGAGTCTTGTAAGAAATAAAAATTAGTTTTGAGCGAATAAGAACAGGGCCTTACGCAAAAAAAAGCCGCGAACCAAACTCTATGTTTGATCCGCAGCTTATGGGAGGAGAGTATCGGGTTTCTATCGCTGCATAGAAACGAATATGATCAAAGTTTTATTATTTTGTTATATTCAAAGTTACGGTTTTAAGATCAACAGAATTAGAACCGACCATGATGTCAAAATCACCGGGCTCAACCACGCGCTTCATATCTTTGTCCCAGAAGCGGAAGTCTTCTTGATCTAGTTTGAAAGAGACAGTCTTTGCCTCTCCTGCTTTCAGGCTCACACGCTTAAAGCCGCGCAATTCTTTTACAGGCCGTGTTACAGAGCTTACCTTATCACGGATATAAAGCTGCACAACTTCATCACCAGCGCGTTTTCCAGTATTTGAAACAGTAGTATTTACTGTGACCGTACCATCTACCCCAATGCTAGAGGATGATAATTTAGGAGCACCAACTTCAAACTTGGTATAGCTTAAGCCAAATCCAAAAGGATATAGAGGCTTAGTAGTGTCAAATAAATAACCCCTCAATGCGCTTGGTTTGTGATTATAAACAAGGGGAAGCTGTCCTACATCACGGGCCACTGTCACAGGTAGTTTACCGCTAGGGTTCACTTCGCCGAATAATATATTGGCCATGGCGGTTCCGCCTTCTTGTCCCAAATACCAGCCTTCTATTATGGCCGCAGCATCAGATTCGATTTCATCAATGCCCAATGGCTTACCATTGATAAGAACTACAACAACGGGTTTACCCAGAGCATACATAGCTTTTGCTAATTCTTCTTGTTCACCCACCAATTCAATATCGGTACGATCGCCAAGATGGTCTTTTGACCAGCCTTCACGCGAAGTCGCTTCGCTACCGCCAATGAATAAAACAACAACGTCGGAATCAGCGGCTACTTTCTTGGCTTCTTCGATCATTTTGAGATTTTCATCTCTATCGGCGATGACAATCTCATCGCTCCACCAATCGCCCTTAGATGTCAGCTTCACGCCTTCATGATAGACAATATCTGCGCTTTTACCGACATAAGATTTTATGCCATCAAGCATCGTAATTACGCGCGTTGGAACATCTGAATAGCCGCCCAAACGCACCGCATCAGCATTAGGGCCAATGACAGCTATTTTTTTCAAAGCATTTTTGTCAAGCGGTAAAGCGCCATCATTTTTCAACAAAATAGCGGATTTATGCGCAGCCTCTAATGCCAGAGCGCGGGCCTGAGCATTATCCGTAATTCTCTCTGCATAATCCGCATTCGCGTAAGGCGTTTCAAACAAACCTGCGCTAAATTTAATCACAAGCATGCGGCGCACGGCTTGATCAATATCGGCTTGCGTAATCAAGCCTTCCTCAAGAGCCTCTGGCAGAAACTTAAATGCACGCCCATCGGGCAAGTCAAAATCTACACCAGATTTCAGCGCACGAACCGCAGCTGATTTTAGATCAGGCTCTACATGGTGAAGCCTTTCCAGATCATCAATTCCTTCATAATCAGAAACCACGCCGCCTTTGAAGCCCCATTCTTTGCGCAGAACATCATTAAGCAACCATGGGTTACCATGCGAAGGCACGCCATCAATTTCATTATAAGATGCCATCAGGCTCAATACATTTGTACGCTGAACAATTTGCTCAAATGGAGGGAAGAAAACTTCGCGCAATAGGCGCTCAGAAATATTAGAAGGTCCAACATTAGTACCGCTCTCTGGTTGGCCATGACCGGTCATATGTTTCAATGTTGCCATAACTTTATCATTGGCGATTGGTAATTTATCGCCCTGAAAGCCTTTTACCGCTGCGACGCCAAGCTCACCTACCAAATATGGGTCTTCGCCATATGTTTCTTCTATACGACCCCAACGCGAATCGCGGGCGACATCGACAACGGGAGACAATACCAAATGAGCGCCGCGTGCGCGGATTTCACGAGCGACAACCGAATATACGCGCTCAAATAAAACCGGATCCCAAGAAGAAGCTAAGCCAATGGCTTGAGGAAATGAAGTTGCGCCTCTTGCCGCATAACCATGCAAGCCTTCTTCGTGGAACAATACAGGGATACCTAAACGTGTATTCTCTATTTCATATTTTTGTATAGCATTAATCAGCTCGACAGTCTGACGCTCGTCACGAAATGGTTTTTCCAGCGGGCTTGTTGGCCCCTCCAAATCATTTGGGCGAGCAAAGTGGCCGATACCATGTGGGAATAATTCGGCTGCTTTTTTGGCATCAAAATTACCGTCTTTATCAAATATCTTAGGCTTACTATTCCAGACAGTAGTAATTTGCGCTATTTTTTCCTCTAATGTCATGCGAGCTAGCAAATCGTCTGCGCGCTGATCGATGCTCAATGCAGGATTTTTATAAGGAAGTAATTTTTGATTGGATTGCGCCTGCGCTTCATTATGCACAGAAGGATAAGAACCTAGGGCTGCAATTAATGCGAGGCTAGATGCGCCAACAAACGCAATCTTTTTGATATGACCCAACATAGACAATAATCTCTCTTTCTAAATTTTATCAATTTATTTTTTATAATGATAACGCTATCATAATGTTATAAATAGCATTGGTAAAGTGATTTTAATTTATTATTTTATAGCGGCGGCACTTTCGCGCCTGATAATTTCCACTGTATCAATAATGGTACTAGATGCTGCCTTAGGTATATCGGTTAAAATATTATCATGTAATAATTTTATAGAGTTTTTCGCTATATTGGATATAGGTTGGCGTACCGTAGTTAAGGCTGGCCATATAGCAGAGGATAGCTCTGTATCATCAAACCCAACAATCGAAACAGAGTTAGGAATATCCAAATTTCGGCTATGTGCTGCTGCTATCACACCAGCCGCCATATCATCATTGCTAGCAAATATAGCAGTAGGAGGATTCTCTAAATCCAGCAGTTCACCGCCCTGCTCCATTCCAGATTTAAATGTATAATCACCCTGTTTTATAAAAGCATCATTCACATAAATATTATGATGGTGCATCGCTTGCAAAAAACCATCTTTTCTGCGCCCACTAAACGGCTGTTCAATGGAACCAACAATAAAGCCTATATCTTTATGCCCTAATTCGATCAAATATTGGGTCATCGCAAAAGCAGCAGATTGGTCATTGAAGGATACGGTTGAGAAATCATATTGCGTTTTCTGACGCCCAACCAATATTGTTGGGATATTAGAATCGTGTAATTTTTGAACCAGCACCGAATTAGCACTCAAAGGAGGCGTTAATAATAATCCATCCAATCCCATTTTTTGCAATCTATGGGTAACAACCTCTGGATCAATATCCCCACCGCCATCGGATAAATCCTCTAACACCAATTGATGCCCTAATTCACGGCACGCCGTCATAGCGCCAACCAATATTTCGCTTAAATATCCAGAGCTTGGGTTATGATACACAATGCCAATGACGAGCGAATTACCACCCGCTAGGCTGCGCGCTAAAATATTGGGCCGATAATTTAACGCCTCTACCGCCGCTTCAACCTTTGTGATTGTATCCTGTTTAACAAGATCACGATTATTCAATACGCGCGATACTGTCATTAATGATACACCAGCGCGTTCAGCTACCTCTTTTAGTGTCGCACTGCGTTTCTTTAATATTTTTGTTTCCAATGCCCACCCCTCTTATATTCTTTTTGAATATCATGACCCAATAGATAAATCCATATCAATATACTTGTCGCAATATCTCAGCAGTGATAACCCTAACATAAATTAAATTGATTGAGAATAATGCAAAATAAACAATTAAATAGCTCCGAATCATTAGAAGCTTATGGCTACAGGCTTCATTACAATTCTGATATGGGAGGGCGTATTGACGGTCTCTTTTTTAATGATGTGCCAATTTTAAGGGAAACTCTGGATAGCGCCTCCGCTGAACCGCTGCAATCTGCTTGCTTTCCTCTGGTTCCATTTTCAAATCGAATCCGAAATGGAGTTTTTATTTTTGACGACAAAAAATATCAATTAGAGCCCAATTGGGATGGTGATCAGCCTGTCATTCATGGAGAGGCTTGGCAAAAAAGTTGGAGCGTCACAGAAAAAGGCGAACATTTGCACCTATTAGAGTTTGAGGGGCGTGATTGGTGGCCTTGGCACTATCGGGCAACACAGAGTTTTTCATTATCACCACAAGGAATTGATATTAAATTAGAAATTGAAAACTTATCAAGCGATGCTATGCCCGCTGGATTAGGATTCCATCCCTATTTCCCCAAATATTCCGATACAATGATACATTTTCAATCCGATTCTATTTGGCCACCTATGGATGCAAATCCTTTGCAAAAATGCGATGCGCCCCATTTAAGTTTTAATAATGCTCGGAATATCAATGATTATGGTTTGGATCATTGTTTTGAAAATCTCAGCAGCGATATTGTCATAGAGCAACCAACCTTGGGCCTCAAAATCATCATGCAATGTATCACAGATGATCGCACAGCCACTCAATCGCATCATGCTATAGTCTATAACCCTAAAGAGGATTATTTCTGCGTAGAACCAGTTAGCCATATTACAGGCGCTATTGGGAGCAATGAAATAGAAAAGGCAGTTAACACATTGCAAAAAAATGAAAAATTATCATTGCATGTTAGAATATCCGCTGAAAATATCGGGTGAGAACAGCAAAAAAGCTGTGAAACATTATATATAAATTATTGAGGTTTTAGCAGGTAGCACCACTGAAAACAGTGGCGCGAGTGACGAGACTTGAACTCGCGACCTCCGGCGTGACAGGCCGGCGCTCTAACCAACTGAGCTACACCCGCTTACTGCGGTGAGAGGGCAATTAGTAGAGCTATTAGATTCTGTCAACCAACAGTTTTGAAAAGTTCGAAATATATTTTCATTTTGTTTCAATCTTGGTGCTTGCTCCTTAAATTTATTCCCAAAAAATGGATTATTATGGTTAATGATTTTTAACCTAAAACCCGCAACATTATTTTACATTCACAAGCCTTTAATTAACAAAGATAATTTAAAACAAATCAGTAAAAATATATATTTTTCATGACGTTAACGTCAATATAGAAATATGGGCGATGTTAAACATTTATTGACCTTGTTCTGCCATTTTAGGCACTATGAAAAATTATAGTGAAACAAATCGGTCTAAATGGCACTCAAACTTCCAAAAACGTTGGGCATCTAATGGTGTCCGAAGTCTTTTGATTGGTTCTGCTGTTTTAGCACTAAGCTCAGTCCCTGCCCATGCAACCGGAACGGTTGCTGGTACAGATATCGAAAACACCGCACAGGCGACCTATACAGCCCCTGATGGTAGTATTGTTGAAATACCTTCCAACACTGTGACCATCAAGGTTGATGAATTGCTGGACGTTAATGTCGTAAGCAATGATCCTGGTGATATTACTACATCACCGGGCGCAACGGATCAAATCCTTACCTTTCAAGTTACCAACACAGGTAATGGGCAAGAGAGCTTTCGTTTAACAGCTGATACAGCAGTAGGCGGTGACGATTTTGATCCTTCATTACAGCAAATTGTTATCGATACAGATGGCAATGGTGTTTATGATCCCGGCGTTGATACAATTTATGTCCCTGGAACTAATGATCCAGATTTAGCGCCCGATGAGAGCGTAACTGTTTTTGTCATTACGACTATCCCCGATACTCCGGTTGATGGCGAGCGCGCCGAAGTATCCCTGATAGCTGAAGCCAATACAGGTACGGGAGCGCCAGGTACATCTTTCGATGGTGAAGGCCAAGGCGGCGGTGATGCTGTTGTTGGTTCCACGGGCGCCGATGACGATGATAGCGGATTTTTGGCTATTTCTCAGGCCGAAGTAACATTGGTAAAAACAGCAACTGTGGTTGATCCATTTGGCGGTGATCGCGCCGTACCTGGTTCTGTTATTACCTATAATCTAGTGGCAACCATTTCTGGCTCAGGCACATTATCTAATGTGGTCATTTCTGACCCTATCCCTGCATCCACAACATATGTCCCATCTAGCATAACATTAGAAACAGCCGCGCTGACGGATGCGAGCGATGCAGATGAAGGCGAATTTGATGGCACTGCAATCAGCGTCGAAGTTGGCGATGTTCCAGCTGGCGAAACGCGAACCGTAACATTTGAGGTGACAATCCAATGATAAATTATTTTCCTAAAGCAATAGCTATTATGGCGTTGTCATGTGCAGTTTCCCCTGCATTTGCATCCTCTGCCTTAGAGCTTTCTAGCGATGTTTATGTAGAGAGCATTAAAACGCAAGCTGATGGTTCTAGCAAAGCAGTTTTAAACAAACCAACAACCGTATTACCGGGTGATAAGCTCGTATTTGTTGTAAAATACACAAATACCTCAGCAGCACCTGCATCAAATTTATTGGTCACCAACCCCTTACCAGCTCCCGTTATTTATAATGGAAGCGCAGACGGAAAAGAAGAAGTTTCTGTCGATGGCGGTAAGAACTGGGGGCCATTAAATACATTATTCGTTGAAAAAACGGATGGAACCAACCGTCCTGCATTGATGAGTGATGTAACCCATGTCCGCTGGACAATCAAAGATACGCTGGCCGCGGGTTCGTCCGGTAAATTAATATTTCGTGGAATTGTAAGATAACCACAGCCGTAATTATCGCCGCGGCTGACTGGCGATTACAATTGAGTAACAAGGAAGAAAGCAATGACTAGTAAGCTAAAACTTCTTGTCGGTATAAGTGCAATGGCTTGTAGCATGATCGGCGGCGTTAATGCCGCTCACGCTGCAGGAACCACACAAGGTACTGACATTTTGAATAATGTAACCGTAGATTTCCAAGTTGGTGGTGTTGATCAAACACAAGCCACAGCATCTGATACTTTCCAAGTTGACCGTGTTGTGCGTTTCACATTGGTAGAATCTGCAACAATTGAAAATGGAACAACATCAGTTGTCCCTGGTGAAGAAGATGCTGTGACAGCATTTACATTGACCAACACATCAAACGATGTTCTCGATTTTTCATTGGTAGCATCTCAAATCGCAACAGGTGGCACAACGCCAACGGGTACTGATGCTTTTGATGTTAGCAATCTTGAATTTTTTATCGACGTTGATGACAATGGTGTTTTTGATCCAGCCGTTGATACAGTAACTACTATTGATGATTTGGCCGCTGATGACAGCGTTACTATCTTTGTAATTGGTGACGTTAGCGCAGGTGAAACTAACGGTACTGTTGCTGGCGTTACTCTAACGGGTACTGCATTAAACAGCGATGGTTCAGCTATTTCTGCTTCTGATGACTCCGATGTTAACACTGCTGGTGTTGAAACTATCTTCGGCGATACAGACCGTGATGGTGTTGAAGCTGCTGATGATGATTATACTGTAGCAGCAGCCGAATTATCAGTTGCAAAAGTTAGCCGCGTAATCAGCGATCCAGTCAGCAGCACCAACCCGAAAGCAATTCCGGGTGCTGTAGTTGAATATTGTATCGCAGTAACCAATGCTGCGGGCGGTGCTACTGCAACGGGTGTTACCTTATCAGATAATCTATCAACAATTACAGGCGTTACATTTGTACCGTCTTCAGCATTTGTTGATGGAACCACATTTGATGCGGCAACCAGCACATGTACTGCGGGTGCTACTGCGGGTACTTACACAGCAGCAACTGACACAGTTTCTGGCACTTTAACCGATATTGCTGGCGGCGAGACACGTACTCTCGTTTTCCAAGTAACCATCGATTAAAAAGGAATCGGCGGCGTGCTGGATTGACTTCTGGCCGCCGCCATTTTACATTATGAAACAATTTACCAAATCTGTTATGAAATGCGCAGCAATGCTCGCTATAGGAATTTCCCTTCCTATGGCGAGCTCTGCCGTGCAGGCACAAACAGATAGCGATGTGATTAGCAACACTGCTACCATATCCTATAATGATGGCGGGAATAGAATCGTAAGACCATCAAATGAAGTGTTCGTCGAAGTTGACCGCACTCCTCCGCCGCCCAGCCTATCTCTATTTCATTTTGGTTCAGGCCCTGGATCAGTGAATGATAGTGTTCCTGATACAATTTGTATGGGAAATAATGGCCCGATTACAACGCAATTAGGCGGTGCATTCGCCGATATCGATACCAATAATGCTGATATAGAAGAAGCCAAAGCTATCAGAGCGGGCGAACCTCTTATCGTTCAAGTCGAAGCTATCAGCAAAAACGTCGATTCTAATGCGATTGATAGCTTTGAAGCGGTGCTAACCACGCTGAATGGCGATAAAGAGACCATTATTTTAACCGAAACAGCAGAAAATAGCTCTATTTTCCGTGGTGTTATCAATACAGCAGCCATTCCGCCGGCTCCTGTACAGGGAGATTGTGTTTTATCTGTCTCTCCGGGCGATCAATTATCATTCTCATTGGATGATAGCGATAGCGGAATTAATGTTGGTACTGCATCCGTAGAAATTTTGATCGATCCGTTCGGTATTACATTTGATAGCGGCGATGGTGCACCGGTTAACGGTACAATTGTAACCATAGTTGATGCCGATACTGGCTTACCTGCCGACGTATTTGGTGATGATGGCGTTTCAATCTTTCCCAATACCGTTGTAACTGGCGGTACAGTGTCTGATAGCGGCGGAACCGTGTATAATTTCACGCCCGGTTTTTATCGTTTCCCATTTTTACGTCCGGGCCGCTATCGTTTGGTAGTAACTCCGCCCGATCCCTTTACTTTTGCTTCGGTAGCAACACCGGGTCAATTGGCGCAATTATCGCGTCCAGATGGCGGTCAATTTGTGATTGCAGATGGTTCTTTTGGCGGCATCATCGTGCTTGATGATCCTGCTCCCGTGCGCATTGATATTCCGCTTGATCGTCCCGGCACACCATTATTGCTGCGTAAAATTGTTAGCAAAACCACAGCGGCAAGAGGCGATGTTGTACAATATCGCGTGACTGTATCTAACCAAGATAATATTCGTTCTACGGGCAATATTACCATAACAGATACTTTGCCTGAACAGATAAGATTACGTTCAAATACAATACGTTATAACAATGAACTTGTCACAGCTAACACAGCCGCTGATGGCTCATCATTCAGCATCACAGTACCGCCATTGGCGGGTGGTGAAAGCGCATTGCTCACCTATTTGGGTGAAGTGCGTCAAGACGCTAGCGAAGGCGATGCGATTAACGTCATTACCGCAAATGATGACCGTGGTTCCACAAGTAATATAGCAGATGCAATATTGCGTATTGAACGCGATGAAATCTCTGAACGTTTCACAATCATTGGCCGAATTACCGATCAAGGATGCTCAATCCATCCAGATCAAGCCAATGGCATTGCTGGCGTGCGCGTCATATTACAAGATGGCCGTTTTGCCATTACAGACCAAGATGGACGCTATCATTTTGAGGGTTTACGCCCTGGTATTCAAGTCGTTCAAATCGATCCCTCTTCTTTACCAAATGACCAGCAAGCTATTGATTGTACACAAAATACACGCAGTGCAGGCAGCGCTATCTCTCGCTTTGTCGAGGGCAATGGCGGAGCATTAAAACGTGCTGATTTCCGCACCGTTAAAACTGCGCCGCGCGAATCTATTGCTGTAAAAGTTAAGCCTCTACCCGAAGCGATAAGCGACCAAGAAGCCGCTGGCGCTGATATTGATTGGTTTGCAGGCCAAAGCGCTGGCACTGGTTGGTTATTCCCTAATGAGGGCTATAACCCGCGTGTAAATGCTATTCGTGTAGCGGTTAAACATTCTCCTAAGCAAAAAGTTGAATTGCTTATCAATGGCGAAGCGGTCGATCCGCTTAATTATGACGGACAAAAGAAAAGCGGCGATCGCAAGATGGCGGCGAGTATCTGGCGTGCTATTATTCTGGAGAGCGGAAAAAATATTCTTACCGCCAATATCAAAGACGCTAAAGGCAATATTGTCGAGACATTAGAGCGCGAAGTGCATTTCTCTACACCGCCTGTTCGTGCTGAATTTATCAAAGAAGAATCTATCTTAATCGCTGATGGTATTACAAGACCGCGCGTCGTTGTGCGTCTTACCGACCGCAGTGGCCGCCCCATCCAGCATGGTAGCGTTGGTGATTTCATCCTCCCTGCTCCATATGAAGCAGCCATTGATGTTGATGCTCAGCAAGCCAATCAATTATCAGGCCTAGAGCGTGCTGACCCTGTATGGCGCGTTATTGGTGACGATGGTTTGGCCTATATTGAATTAGCACCAACCACCGCATCTGGCACATTGAGCGTTAATTTCAATTTCCGTGATGGTGAAGTTACCCGCGAGCAGCGCATCGAGACTTGGTTAGACCCAGGCGAGCGTCCTTGGACCGTGGTTGGCTTTGCAGCTGGCACCCTTGGATTTAATAAGCTGGAAGAAGGCTTAGAAGATCTTGCTGATGAAGAAGATGATATCAATGTCGATGGCCGTGTCGCGCTCTATGCTAAAGGCCGCGTATCAGGCAAATGGTTGCTAACATTAGCCTATGATAGCGATAAAGAAGAAGATGAAACGCGCTTTGGCGGCGTTATCGATCCGCGCAGTTTCTATACAATCTATGCCGATCGTAGCGAACAACGTTTTGATGCTGCATCGGTTCGTAGATTATATCTAAAACTAGAGCGTCCTCAATTCTTTGCATTATTCGGTGATTATGAAACCGGCATTAATGAGCCTGAATTGGCCCGTTATCAGCGTTCTTTCAATGGTGTGAAAGCAGAATTTCGTAACGATCAAGTCTCTGCCAATGCTTTTGTCGCAGATACACCGTTTCGTTTCCGCCGCGAAGAAATTCAAGGCAATGGTCTTTCTGGCCCCTATGCTCTCTCTGCGCGCGATATTATCGCCAACAGCGAGCGTATCGAGATTGAAACACGCGACCGTATCCGTTCAAATATAATCGTCAGCACACGTCAATTGGTGCGCAACATCGATTATGATATTGATTTTATTAATGGCACATTGATCTTCCGTGAGCCTATCCTATCGCGCGACAGCAGCTTAAACCCGCAATTCATCGTCGCTACTTACGAAGTTTCGGGCGTGGGTGATCGCGTTACCAATGCTGGTGGCCGTGTCCGTTGGCAGGATAAAGAAGGCAAAGTGCAGATTGCAGCTACGGCAATTCATGATGAAACCGACAGCGACACTACAAACCTAGGCGGATTAGACATTGTCTATAGACCCGGCACTGGCACTGAAATTCGCGCAGAAGTTGCTGTATCAGACGGTAAAGCAAAAGCAGGCAACACAAATGGTGATGCTGGCACATCAAGCGCTTGGTTAGTAGAAGCAGAGCATCACAGCAACACAGTCGATGTATTGGCTTATGTAAGAGAGCAATCAGCACGTTTTGGTGTTGGTCAGCAAAATGCGTCAGAAGTTGGTTCGCGTAAAATTGGCGTCGAGGGTCGTTTGCGTATTAGCGATGATCTACAATTGTCAGTTTTAACATTCCAAGAGAATTTCTTTGAAACCAATGCGCGCCGCCGTGCTGCATCTGGCGAGATTGAATACCGGACCAAAGGCACAACATTGCGCGCTGGTGTTACCCATGCCTCTGATCGCCTAGCGGATGGTAGCGTCAATCGCTCTACCCTTGCTAAAGTGGGCGGATCGCAATTGCTATTGAATGATAAATTAGAATTAAGCGCTCAAAGTGAATTTGCACTTGGCGGACAAGATGAGAGCATCGATTTTCCATCTCGTCATCGTTTTGGCGCGCGTTATTCCATACGTCCAGACATTCAAATCGTTGGCGGTTATGAAATTGCCGATGGTCAGAATATCGACAGCAGAACCGCACGTATTGGCTTTGATATTGCGCCTTGGGCTGGTGCACGCATCACTACCAGCGGTAATCAGCAGGATATTAACGAATTTGGTCCGCGTACATTTGCCGCTTATGGCATATCGCAATCGCTACGTTTAAGCGAGAAATGGTCTGTGGATTTCTCTTTAGATGGCAATAAGACTTTAAATGGTTTCGACCAAGATGATGTCATCAACCCAGCCCAGCCCGTTGCATCAGGCGGATTTTTGAGCAGCGATGGCGCCTTAACCGAAGATTTCACCGCTGTAACTGCTGGTGCAACATATCGCGGAGAGCGTTGGAGCTGGGCAACCAGAGGCGAATATCGCAATGGTGATACAAACAATCGGTATGGCCTCACATCTTCTTTATTACGCCAAATTAGCGAAGGTGTAGCCGTTGGTGCTGCTGTTAGCTATTTCAACGCCGATCAAGAAGGCGGTGCGCAAACAGAAGCATTAGCAAGCGAATTTAGCTGGGCCTATCGTCCTTCTAATAGCCGCTGGTCAATTTTGGATAAGGCTGAGTTTCGTTATGATGCCATTCGCAACGCGGTTGCTGGTACTGCTGGTCCTATTGGCGGTGCTGCCCTTACTGTTAGCGGCGATGCGACTTCGCGTCGTTTGATTAACAGCATTAGCGTTAATTACACACCGATTTCAGATAATGACAGCGATAGTGTATTTTTTGAGCGCGGCGAATATAGCCTCTTTTGGGGAACCCGTTATGTCTTTGATCGTTTTGGCGAAGATGATGTTGAGGGTTGGAGCAATGTTATAGGCGTTGATGCACGTTTCGACATTACCAAAACCGTTGATATTGGTGGGCAAGGCACAGTGCGTATTGGTTCTAATGGTGATAATATTGCATATTCAGGCGGCCCTGTTTTAACCGTGGCACCGTTCAAAAACAGTAATATATCAATTGGCTATAATGTTGTTGGATTTAGAGACCGTGATTTCGAGGAAGCACGCTATACGCGCAGCGGACCATTTATCACCTTTAAGCTGAAATTTGATCAAAACAGCCTATCTGGACTTGGTATCTAAACAAAGCTTGGGCGTAAAATAAGCCTCTAGTTTCAATCCGCAAATAAAAGCACAGGCGTCTCAAGCAATTTTTTGAGCGCTTGAACAAAGCTTGCTGCATCATAGCCATCGACCACACGGTGATCGCAGCTAATGGATAAATTCATCAGCTTTCTGGCTTCAATCTCTCCGTTGATAATCACAGGGCGTTCGACAATCTTATTCGGCCCGATAATCGCAACCTCTGGTTTATTAATAACCGGGGTTGTGGCTATGCCGCCGAGCGGACCAAGCGAAGTGAGCGTCAATGTTGCGCCTTGTAATTTTTGAACAGATATAGAATTATCCCTAGAAGATGATGATAAAGATTTAATTTCATTAGATAATTGCCATATATTTAATGCATGCGCATTATGAATAACGGGAACTTTTAAACCAGCCTCTGTTTGCGTGGCGATACCCATATTGATGCAACCATGGCGCGTCACAACGCCCGCTTCATCGTCATAGGTCGAATTGATCATTGGAAAATCTGGAATAGATTTGCTGATCGCCGCAATCAATAAAGGCAATATCGTTAATTTGGGACGATCCCCTCTATTGGCGTTCAAATCAGCGCGCATCGCTTCTAAATCGGTGACGTCAATTTCCTCAACATAGGTGAAATGCGGGATAGTGCGCTTTGAAATGATCATATTTTCGGCAATTTTACGGCGCATACCGATAACTTTCACCGTTTCATCAGCTCTTTCCGCAGCGGCCGTGCCATAGCCCTGTGCGGCGCCGTAGCTTAAATAGGCATCAAGGTCCGCATGGCGCACATGTGGCCCAGCGGCCTTTACTGCGGCCAAATCAACGCCCAACGTCTTGGCGCGCGCTCTTACGGCGGCTGAGGCCGTAACTTTAGTGGGTTTCGCAGGCGATACCGCTGATCCCGTATCATGCGGCGGCTCTATACTCTCTACTGGTGCACTATCTAATGGGGCACTATCTGAATGAACAGTTTCGTCCTCAATTGGCGTTATGACGTCAGTTTTGCTAGTATCATTAGACGATGAATCTACCTCTATTTTATCTGAAATCTCATCACTATCAAATTGATTATCTTGATTACCTTCGCCTTCAGCAACTTCTATTTCAATCAACATAGAGCCAATCGCAATAATATCACCCTCTTCACCAGCAACGGCAATAATTTTACCAGAAACTGGCGATTCCATCTCGACGGTGGCCTTATCGGTCATCATATCAGCAACAGGTTGATCTTCTTCAATCATATCACCCAGAGCAATATGCCATTGAACGATTTCTGCTTCCGCAATGCCTTCGCCAATATCGGGCAATGTAAATATATATTTTGCCATCAGATCAATCCTTCATGATTTTTTCTATTGCAGTGGTCAGCCTAACTGGCCCTGGGAAATAAGCCCATTCAAGGCTATGCGGATAGGGTGTATCAAAGCCTGTAACGCGTTCAATGGGCGCTTCTAGATGATAAAAACATCGCTCTGATACTAATGCTGCTAATTCTGCACCAAAGCCGCTCGTTCTAGTCGCTTCATGCACAATTAAACATCGCCCTGTCTTTTTCACTGATTCTTCAATAGTTTCAATATCTAGCGGCAATAATGTACGAAGATCTATAACATCTGCATCTATGCCATGTTCATTCACCACAGCCATTGCAACATGCACCATCGTGCCATAGGTTAAAATAGTAAGCCCCTCGCCTTCATGCACCACATCAGCTTTACCCAATGGGATTTTATAGTATCCTTCTGGCACTTGCGATGCAGCATGCTTGCTCCATGGCTCTACCGGACGGTCATAATATCCCGTAAATGGGCCATTATAGATACGTTTTGGTTCAAAAAATATAACAGGATCATTATCTTCAATCGCGCTAATCAGCAATCCTTTGGCATCATAAGGCGTTGCGGGAATGATAGTTTTCACACCTGACATATGCGTGAACAAGCTCTCAGGCGATTGGCTGTGCGTCTGTCCGCCAAATATACCGCCTCCAAAGGGCGTTCTAATCGTCATAGGCGATATAAAATCACCCGCAGATCGATAGCGCATTCTGGCGGCTTCGCTGACAATTTGATCCAAGCCAGGATATATATAATCGGCAAATTGTATCTCTGGCACGGGGCGTAAACCATAAGCCCCCATTCCAACAGCAGCGCCCAATATACCATTTTCGGAAATAGGCGTATCAAATACGCGTCTTTTCCCATATTTCTCTTGCAAATGCGCGGTTGCCCTAAACACGCCGCCAAAATAACCAACGTCTTCGCCCAAAATGACCACATCATCATCGCGCTCTAACATCACATCCAAAGCGCTGTTAATAGCATCAATCATATTCATCGTTTTCACAGGAGAATCTGGCATATCGCTCATTGCCCTTGCTCCTTTTTCTGTTTGTTTTTAGTAGAAAATTTCGATACTTTTTCTGCTAAAGACATGTCCATCTGTTCCTTCAGATGCCACGGCATTTGCTCAAAAACATCTTCGAACATAGTTTCAAACTCTTGATGCATACCATGGCCCAATATACCGTTTTTCTCGGCTTGTTTTTGGGTGGCTTTCACTTCATCATCCATGGCTTTCTTAAGCGCTTGGTGTCTCTCTTCGTCCCATGCGCCCTCGCCTATAAGATGCGCCTTAAGCCGTTCCATCGGGTCACCCAATGGCCATTTTGCATATTCTTCTGCTGCTCGATAAGAAGAAGGGTCATCAGATGTGCTATGTCCCTCTGCGCGATAGGTGAAATGCTCTATCAATGTCGGCCCATTGTTGGTACGCGCCCGATTTGCGGCCCATTCTGTTGCTGCATAGACCGCCAAAGGATCATTGCCATCAACACGGATACTGGCAATGCCATAACCTAGGCCCCTAGATGCAAATGTAGCCCGTTCGCCGCCTGCAATACCGCTAAAGGATGAGATTGCCCATTGGTTGTTAACGACGTTGAATATAACAGGTGCATTGTAAACGGTAGCAAATGTGAGAGCGCTATGAAAATCACCCTCAGCCGTAGAGCCTTCCCCGCACCATGTGGCGGCTATGCGTGTGTCTTGCTTGGCCGCTGATGCCATGGCCCAGCCAACGGCTTGCGGATATTGGGTCGCTAAATTACCAGAAATGCTGAAAAAAGAATGTTCTGAGGATGAGTACATAATCGGCAATTGGCGGCCCTTCAATGAATCCTCTCGGTTAGAATAAATTTGGTTCATCATATCCAACATTGGATAGCCGCGTACCAATAATATACCCTGTTGGCGGTAGCTAGGGAAAATCATATCATCATCAGCAAGAGCCATCGCAGGTGCTATTGATGTGGCTTCTTCGCCCGTACATTTCATATAAAAGCTAGTTTTGCCTTGGCGCTGTGCTCTGAACATACGATCATCAAAGCTGCGAACCTTCATAATGTGATGCAGCATTTTCAGCTTCATATCATTTGATAATGTGGGATCCCAAGGGCCGCTAGCAACGCCATCCATATCCAAAACACGAATAAGCCCAGTAGCCATATGCTGCATATCAATGGGCGCTGAATTTTCATCGGGTCTGCCAGTAACGCCAACATCTTCTATCACAATATCGGAAAAATCAGCCGTGTCACCGGGACGAAACTTTGGCTCAGGGATATGCAAATTTAATCCTGGCAAGTTTTTTTTATTCAGGTCACTCAACATATCTCTCCCAAAATATGGCTTCAAAATCCTAATAATGCTCGGCTAAAAAGCGATAATGTTAATAATCTAATTTTTAGACGCGCCAAATCGAATCGATCATATTTATTTAATTTCAGAATTTTGTTACTATATTACAAGAATAATATTTGGTCAATATTTCTTCCCTATTTTTAATAGGCTAGAAAAAATATAGATTATTATATTAAACTATTGATATATATATTAAACTGCAACTGGTGCAGAAATATGCTTTTGCGGTTCATAATCTTCGACCACAAAATTCTCTATATCATAGTCAAAAATAGAGGCTGGCTTACCAATGATTTTGAGCTTTGGATTGCCCGCTGGCTTGCGGCTTAATTGCTCCTCTACCAACGCTTCATGATTAAGATAGAGGTGCACATCCCCACCATTCCAGATTAATTCCCCAGCTTCTAAGCCGCATTGCTGCGCAATCATTTTAATCAATAGGGATGCTGAAAATACATTAAAGGCAAAGCCTAGGCCCAAATCACAGGATCTTTGATAGAGCAGCCCGCTTAATTTCCCATCAGCAACATAGAATTGATATGTTTTGTGACAGGGAGGCAGCGCCATCTGTTCTAATTCTGCTACATTCCAACCTTCAATTATATGGCGGCGAGACCCAGGGGATTTTTGTAATGATTCAATCAATAGGCTGACTTGATCTACGCCTTGCTCCATTTTCTTATATAATGGGCCGCTTTCTGTATCTGGTAACATCTCATAACGCGGCCAATTTACCCATTGTGTTCCATAGACAGGTCCTAAATCACCCCATTTCAGAGCAAATTCTTCATCCTCAATGATTTTATTTTCAAACTCTTCTTGCGAAATATCGCTGTTCATGGCTTTGCGATAATTGTCTAATGGCCAATCGCTCCATATTCGAACATTTACTAAGAGTAAGTCTCTAATATTTGTTTTTCCTGTTAAAAACCACAACATTTCTTTTGCAGCCGTTTTCCAAAACACGCGTTTGGTGGTTAGTAGAGGAATAGAATCATTTTCCAGCGAAAATCGCATAGTAGCCCCAAATATAGATTTGGTCCCTACCCCCGTACGGTCCTGTTTAACAGCGCCATGATTCCAAATATAATGCATTAAATCAAGATATTGCTGTTCATAATGCATCAATTTATGTCTTTCGAAAATTAATCATATTGCGATTTTGCGATATAATTTTGAATTTACTCTGAGAGGATAATATTTTCAATTCACAAAAATATTTTTGCTCAAAAAAATAATTTCCAAATAAATATAAAATGAATCAAAAATTAACCATTCATTGACCTTGTATTCCTATACAGTTCACATGCAAGCGCGCATTCTTATTGTTGACGATCGGTCTACCAACCTACGAATTTACGAGCAATTCGTTAAAATGATGGGGCCTGATTATGTCGCTAAATGCTTCGACAATCCGTCGAGAGCATTGTCATGGCTTGATGAAAACCACGCAGATTTGCTGATAATTGATTATAGAATGCCTGAGATTAATGGTGCTGATTTTATCCGCAAGATAAGATCAAAAGCAATTGATAGCGATATCCCAGCCATTATGATTACCGCACATCAAGATCGTGAATATCGTCTAGCTGCATTAGATGCCGGTGCTACTGATTTTCTACAAAGCCCTGTTTCGCATACAGAATTTAGCCAAAGAGCAAAAACATTATTAGCGCAATATCGCCGAAAGAATGAACTTTCCTGTCAGACGCTCAATCAACAGGCTGGAACCAATAATCATTCAAATGATATCATACAAGGGACCAGCATCTTAGAACAAGTTATTGATAGTATTCCAATTATCATATGCGCAACAGGTATTGATAATAAAATATTGTTCATGAATAATTATCAAGCTGCCATGCTTGGCGATGAACAAGAATATTTTATCGGCCGCAATATTAATGATTTTTTTGCCGAGGACACAGCGGTTCGCAATGCACGGCGCGATCAAATCATATTAAAAACATCACAAGCTATACCGCATTTTGAAGAAACATTTCATAGCGATGATATTGAAATGATATTCCATTGCAATAAAGCGCCATTGCTCAACAAAGAAGGTGAGACAATAGGCGTTTTATCAACTGGCGTTGACATAACAGCACGTAAATATGCTGAGCAGCATAGAGCGCATCTTGCATTGCATGATATTTTAACGGGCCTTCCCAACCGGGCATTGTTGGCCGAACGCATCAAATCTAGTGTAGAAGAATGCACCAAAGCAGATGAAACGGCTGCATTATTATTGCTCGATTTAGATCGTTTCAAAATTATCAATGATACCAAAGGTCATCAAACGGGCGATATTTTGCTGCGCGAAGTAGCAGAGCGTATCAATAATATATTGCAGCCCGATGATTTTGCAGCGCGTATTGGCGGTGATGAATTTGCTATCATATTGCGCAATGTAAAGTCGGCAGAGCAAATCAATAGCCGTTGCAAGCAGCTAATCCGCAGCATTAATGAGCCATATTCAATCGCTGGTATATCGCAAGTTGTCGGTGCAAGTATTGGTATAGCGCTCATACCCACTGATGCGAATGACCCAGATGAATTGCTGCGCCTTGCCGATCTGGCCATGTATGATGCAAAGGCCAATGGCCGCAATAGAAGCTGTTTTTTCTCTCCAGAATTGAACAATATAGCGCAAGCCAATGCAACATTAGAAATTGAATTGCGCAAAGCATTGGTAGAAGGTGAGTTTACCCTTGAATATCAACCTATCGTAAATGCTAGCGATGGCGCATATGTAGGCGGTGAGGCTCTGGTGCGGTGGAACCATCCAAAACAGGGATATCTACTTCCTATTGATTTCTTAGGAGTAGCGAATGATTGCGGATTGATTGATGATATCGGGCTTTATGTTATCGAGGCCGCTTGCAAACAAATTCAAAAAATGTCTGCTATGAATATTTATACGCCTCAAATAGCGGTTAATATTTCGCCTCGGCAATTTAACAATTGCGATGTGTATGACATCATTAAAAATCTGACTGAAAAATATGCTATTGATGCGAGCAAATTGACGATAGAAATAACCGAAGAATTATTGCTCGATCAAAATAATGATATATTGCGAACTTTAAGCAATATAAGAGATTTAGGCGTTGGTATCGCCATTGATGACTTTGGTACAGGCTACTCCTCCTTGCAATATCTGCGGGACTTGCCAGCCACCTGTCTTAAAATCGATAGAGCATTTATTTCACGCATAGAAGCATCCGCAGCAGATAGAGCAATTATTAGCACAATTACGCATCTTGCCCACGCATTTTCTATGCGTGTGGTGGCAGAAGGTGTTGAAACACAAAATCAATATGACTTACTCAAAGCAGCCGGAGTTGATTCCATTCAAGGATATCTAATGGGTCAGCCTATGAAAGTTTCAGACTTTGAGAATATTTTTATTGAAAAACAAAAATATGTGAAAATGGATTAATCGAGCCATGTTATCATCATTAACCAGCAAAATATCATCTGCACTAAAAAGCTCTCCGCAAAATGGGATAGATAACTCCACCCATGCTGGAGAAACAGAGATATTTCGCAACCGCTTCATTCTCGGCACCGTTACAATAACATTAAGCTATTTCTTCATTCACGATCAACGCATATTAAACACATTTTCTATCTATTTAGGTATAGCCATATTATTATGGATTACACAAAAAAGAAATCTGCTGCCTTCCAATGTTAGATTGACCATTGGCCTCTTGTTAGAGAGCGTCATGGGGTTTTATTTGCTAAAATTAGACTCTGCAGGATTGGCATTTATCTATCCAATGTATTTATGGACTATATTGGGAAATGGTTTCAGATTTGGTGTTAAATGGCTGGCTCTCGCATCTTTATTCACCAGCCTTTCTTTTGCTCTAACAATTTATACTCAGCCATTTTGGCAACAAAATTTGGGGCTATCTATTTCATTGTTAGTCGCTCTTATCATTATACCAGCTTATTGCTCTAGCTTGATTAAGAAATTATCACAGGCAAAGGAAAAAGCGGAAATGGCCAACCGCGCGAAAAGCTATTTCCTCGCTAGCGTTAGCCATGAATTGCGCACACCATTAAATGCAATAATCGGCTATGGCACGCATTTATCAGAAATGAATTTGAGCCCTTCCCATCTAAAAATGGTCAATAGCAGCGTTTCCGCGGGACAATATTTGCTACAATTGATTGAACAATTGCTGCAACTGGGCAAATCAGACACGCAAAATGATAAGATTGAAATGGAAGATTTCAATGTCACTGATATTTTGGTAGAATCCCGCGATATTCTGAATATTAGAGCGCAAGAAAAAGATTTAGATTTAATATTGCAGTCTGAAACCAATAGTCATGATCATTATAATGGCCCGGTTAAAGAAATTAAAAATTTAATATTAAATATCACCAGCAACGCTATTAAATTTACCGAGCATGGCAAAATCATTATCCGCAGCAGCGTTAAAGATAATAATGGCAAATTGTCACTTATACTATCTATTACGGACACAGGGATTGGGATTGATAACAAAAATATCATCAATATTTTTGAACCTTTTCAACAAGCCGACAATACAATTATGGAGCGTTTTGGCGGAACGGGATTGGGTCTCGCAATATGCAAGCAGATTATCGATGCTCTGGGCGGTACTATCTCGGTTGATAGTGAAATTGGTCAAGGAAGTGTTTTCAAACTTTCCATTCCCATCACACCCGCAGAAGCGTCACATGCTGAAGAGGCAAATGCCAATATTTTGTGCACAAAGATCATTTCTTTGGGCAAAGAAAAAGAAGATACTTTGCTACAGGCGCAATGTTCAGGCCAATATTATATCACCCATTATGATTGCTCATCGGTTAAATCTATCTCTGAGAAAATTAGTGAAATAGACTTAGAAGAATATGATATTGCTCTATTGGATCAATCCATTGTTGGGGACATAGATTCTAGTGAAGCTTTCTGGAAGCCGTTCCAACAATCGAAAACAGCCTGTATCTTAATGTCTGATAGAGAAAATATAGATATTCACAAAATTAATATTCAAGCATCATTTGCTTCCATATTGTCGCCAGCAACAAGCTTTAATAGCTTCCGTCAAGCTATGAAAATAGGAAGCTCATTTATTGATAATTCTGTTCTAGAACAAAATTATGAAGATAATGAAGATGTTGAACCATCATCAACCAACAATAATGAGAAGAAAAATATATTGGTAGTTGATGATAATCGCACCAATCGAATGGTGCTGGAATCTATATTATTAAGCGATGGATTTAATGTGTCGCTGGTCAATGATGGCGATGAAGCTCTTCAGATATTAGAAGAGAAAAGCTTTGATGTCATGTTGATTGATGTGAATATGCCGCGCTTAAATGGTATAGAAGCAACGAAATTATGGCGCCATATGGAGGCTGGAAATGGGCATCTTCCAATCATTGGGGTCACGGCAGATGCAACCGAAGAAACATTAGAAAAATGTATAAATTCAGGCATGGATGAACGCATCACAAAGCCAGTGGAAGCCAAAAAATTAATTTCTAAAGTTAGAGCTTATTGCAATAATATTGTACCTTCAGAGAATAATTCTTCCAATGATGAAGCAAAAACAACGGGCTCAATCATTGGTGAAATTGATGAAACCATTATTGATTTAAGCCGAATTGATTATTTAGAATCCATTGGAAATAGAGATTTTGTGCGATTGGTCATTGATAGCTATTGTGATGAAACCAAAGATATTATTGCTCAGCTCCATAATGAAGATGGGCCATGTAATCTGGAGGCGTTTCGTTTTGCCACACATGCTCTAAAAAGTTCTGCAAATAATATCGGTGCGTTTAAATTATCCGAAATCTGCAAAAAATATGAAAGCATTATCGAGAGCGAATATCTAGGCAATGAAAGCCATCATATTGACGCCTTAATGTCGGAATTAGAGAATGCCGAAAAAAATATTGAGATATTAAGAGCGCATTATTGCGAAACAGATAATGAACTAAATAGCGCTATTAATGGGTGATTGTCTCTTTGGGATGATTATTATTTTTGCGTGCTAAGCGTTTTTGCGCCTTTACTAATTTTTCCATCTTGCGCAAATCATCCTCGTCCAACTTCATAGCCACTTCTGACCAGAGGTTCGTAATATCCATAAGTTCAGACTTTGTAATAGGGTCTATTTTTTTGCGAACATCATAAATAGATTTTTCAGCATTAAATCTTTTTTGATTATTTTGAATATATTCGGAAACGCATTTTTGCCCTTCCCCATCTTCAGCTAAAATATCGACAACTCCCAAATCATATAATTGCTGGCCGGTATAAATGCTGCCGCCAAGAATCATATCTTCTGTTGCCTTCCTTCCGATCTTTCTGACCAAAAAGCTGTAAGCTCCCATGCCTGGGAATAGATTGAATAATATTTCTGGCAAACCAAAACGGGTGCTTTTTTCTGCTACCAAAATATCAAAAGACAATGCAAATTCAAATCCGCCGCCTAATGCATTGCCTTGAACCATTCCAATCGTGATAATATTTGAATTAAATGAACGTAAATTGCGATCCAAAATATTGATGCTTTTATGGGCATAACGGCGCATCATTTCTAAATTTCCGTCGCGAATATTATTCACAAATAATTCTAAATCCCCACCAAGGTTAAACACCTCTGGGGTGTCTGATCCAAAAACAAAATAACGGACTGCTTCGGGATAATCATTAAGATTACTCTCAAGAAATGCCTGAACCGATTCAAGCTCTTTACCAAGATCAAATGTGAAACATGGCCGGCCTTCTTGATGCAATTTGCACCATAAGATTTTATCATTATGATCTAAATCTAACTTCATCTCATTCAATTTGAGATTATCAATTAATTGGGCCAGCCCAGATGAGTCAGTATTTGATAACTGGCTAAATATTGTATTATTAGATTTATTATCTTGGTCAGACATTCTGTTACCTTGGAGAGAATTACTATTACAGAGTATTTACTATGTCCAAATAGTAACAGATTTTATGTTTAATTCTAAAAATATTTTACATTAACCATAATTAATTTAAGTTTCTAATTTTTATTTAAAAAAAACAATATCTTACTGAAATGATTGTGGTTAATATATTTTATAAAAACTGGAAAAATATATAATAAAATAACTTATATTCTCCCTTATATATTATTTAATAATAAAAATATTAACTATGATTATAATGTTATAAATTTAAACAGAATCAAATCTTCTAAATATTAAATAGTCTAAAATCAGTATCGGCAAAATTGACAAGGCGATCATTGGAAGAAGCAAGGCGCATATCATAATGATTATGATCGTCGCTTTAGATTGTAATTTTGTTTTTGGCGGTGCGCTCAAAAAAGCAGCGCCACTTTGAGTCATATTAGAGGCGCGCCTTTGCCACCAAATCTTAATACCGCTAATGCTCATAACCAGCAAAGCTATTGCCGTTAATAATCCTATCAATTGATTAAACCATCCCAGCAATTGGCCTTCATGCCATGCAATGCCATAGCTTATGATTTGATCGATAATATGCCTGTCTGAAAAATCCTGCTTCTCTATAAGGTCAGCATTATTATTAACTGTGATAGAGCTGCGTAATGGCCTATTTTGCGTTTGACTGGAGATTTTCCAATTTTGGGGTTTGATTTCACTATCATTCTTTATCGGTTTTTGTGGTTTTATTATGATAGGAAATATTAGATTCTGAGATCGCGCTGCGGCATCTAAGCTTGCAAAAGAAATGACTTTATCATCCGTAATATTGGCCGATATTATCGATGAAAATTCATCATCATTTTGCGCTTCCAACATAGCTTTATGGTCATGCTCTAAATGCAATTGATTGACCCTAAGCCTGTTGTTTTGTTTAGAGCTTTTCCAATCTTGCTCAACATTGTTAACCCAGCCCATTTCAGCGCGAACCATATTAAAACCGCTCGACCAGACCTGCGTCCAAGGCAATCCAGATAATAATAATATCATCACTAGTCCTGATATATAAAAACCAGTTACAGCATGAATATCGCGCCAAAACAGCTTTTTCCCAGCCTTTAATCGCGGCCATAAGATGCCAGCATATTTTCTACCGCGCGGCCACCATAAATATAATCCCGTTATGATCATGATGATCGCCCAACTGGCGGCCAATTCGACCAAATAACGGCCAAAACTTCCCAATAATAAAGTCCCATGAATTTTAGATACAAATGCACTTATTCTATCATCTGGATTAACGGTGGCTATTATCTCGCCCTGCGGTGACACATAGACATCGCGCATTACTCCCTCATTCAGAGCAACATGAAATATAGCAGCGTCATTTTTTTGCACTGGCAATTTATAATGATGAAAAACGGCTTTAGGATAAGCGGCTCGCATGGCATTAAATTGCGTATCAACAGAGACGATATTTGCAGAGGATAGATTGCGTCTGTCGCTATCTTGCCAAACATCTAATTGTGGTTTGAATAAATAAATCGCCCCTGTGATGGATAAAATCATTACGAATGGAATAACGAATAGACCGGCATAAAAATGCCAACGCCATAGTGTTGGATATAGTGCTGCTTTTCTCATGAAACTCAAATATTTTGGGGATTATATTGAACTGATAGGGCCAGCTAAAGACATATCAAATAACAGTAAAGAGCTATGCGTTATAACGAGGGATATTATTTCTTTTTTGTCGCAAATGATTTTTCTAAGTGATTATTTGAGATACAATTTTTCCAATTATTTGAGTTTCATTATAGAGAGATATAGTAAGTTGTAGCTTGAAATAATCAAAACAATTCCCAATACTTAACTTATGAATGATTCTATAAACCCCGAAAATAACCCAAAAACTGGACCTAGTGCTGGAAATACAGTCCTGCAAGATACGCCAAGAGCGGACTTTGCCATTGGCGAAGTTGTCAAACATCGCTTATTCGATTTTCGCGGCGTTATTTATGATGTTGACCCGATATATAGCAATGATGATGCATGGTATGAATCTATTCCAAAAGATTTGCGTCCAAAGAAAGATCAGCCCTTTTACCACCTGTTCGCTGAGAATAATGAGAGCAGCTATATAGCCTATGTCAGCCAGCAAAATTTGGTGTCAGATGGCTCTGCTGGCCCTATTAATCATCCCCAGATAAAAAATATCTTTGGTGATTGGATGGACGATCATTACCAATTGCAGGATAAATTGAAAAATTAATATGCTCATGTAGGCGCTAGATTAATATGTTAATTTTTTAGCTTCCATCCTGATTTCAGAAGAAAATAAGCCAATATCGCAACTATAATGTTCAGCCCTAATATTACCAATGCACCAAGGGTGATGTCCATATCTGCTTGACCAATAAAACCATAGCGGAAACCCGATATTATATAGAAAAACGGATTGGCGTGGCTGACAGATTGGAACAGAGGCGATAATCTTTCTACCGAATAAAATGTACCAGAAAGCAATGACAAAGGCGCAATCACAAAATTTGTCACCGCCGCCGCATGGTCAAACTTCTCCGCCCAAATGGACGTCATAATCCCCAATAAAGCGATAAATATCGAACCCATTAATCCAAAATAGATAATCGCCCAAGGATGCCTAACACTTACTTCTACATCTGGCCATAAAAACATAGCCAGCCAAACCGTTAATCCAACAAATGTAGCGCGGGTAACGGCCGCCCCTACCATAGCCAATAATGTTTCAAATGTGGACAATGGCGGCATCAAATAATCAACGATCGTGCCCTGTATTTTACCGACCAATAGAGCAAAGCTACTATTAGCAAATGCATTTTGAATCATACCCATGATTATCAATCCAGGCGCCAGAAAATTAGCGAATGGCTGTCCTAAAACCGTATAATCACCGCGCCCTAGAGCAACAATGAATATCACCAAGAATAATAATGTAGTGATGGCGGGCGCCCAAATAGTTTGCAATTGCACCTTCATGAACCGGCGCACTTCTTTTAGGTAGAGCGTCTTTAACCCAACCCAGTTTACACGATTAATTTTTGTGGTGCCCAATTTTGGTTGAATTTGATTCATTTAATCCCTAAATACTAACTAACTAAACAGATGCACCCAATTATCCATTAACGGTCACGCCTGCAAGCCGCTTTTGAACAAAGTGTCATCTGAACCATATCCTATTTAATTTTTGGAGTTTTCATGGCCTGGACAGACGAACGTATTGATCACCTAAAACAGCTTTGGGAAAAGGGTCTTACCGCTAGCCAAATAGCCGAGCAATTGGGCGGCGTTAGCCGTAATGCGGTAATTGGCAAAGCGCATCGATTGGGTCTAAAATCACGTCCCTCTCCTGTGAAATCAGGGGGTAAAAAAGCGGCCGCCAAAAAAACAACCAAGCGAACCAAAGCAGCAGCACCATCGAAGGCTGAAACAGCAAAAGCAGCCAAGCCTGCTGCAAAAGCGGCTGCTAAGCCAAAACCAGCGGCACAGCAGCCTGCGGTTTCTGGTGATACCCCACAAGTCGTATCTATCGGACCGGGCGGCTTTTTACGCCAAGGCCCTGGCGATCAGCAAGCCCCTATTCCGCCAGCACCGCCGCGCCGACTCGTACCTGCTAAACCCAGCCCAGAGATGGCCGATAAAACCAGCTTGCTCGATCTAAATGACCGCGTTTGCCGCTGGCCCATCAATCACCCAGGAGAAGCTGATTTTCATTTCTGCGGTGAACCTGTGAATGTTGGCTTTCCATATTGCGTGGAACATTGCGGACGCGCCTATCAAGCGCAATTGCCGCGCGGCGTAAGACGCCCTCCTCCGCCCATGCCATTTGGCGGCCCCAGAGTCAGATAAACCAGAGTTAGATAAAACCTGAGTCAGATAAAATATTAGGCAAAGTGGCTTGAAAATCGAGCTGCTTTGTTATTTTTTGTAAGATTGGGCTTTTGGCGCCAATTAGTTATCCACAAATTGAATCTTATGTTGCAACCAAGAGTTTAGCCGCTCTATATGCTTATTATGAGTAATGATCTTTTTGGCGATGGTGAGAGCAGCGCCTCTGGTAAAAATGAATATGATGCATCCTCGATTGAGGTGCTTGAAGGATTAGAACCTGTTCGCAGACGTCCGGGTATGTATATAGGCGGCATTGACGAGCGGGCCTTGCATCATCTGGCCTCCGAAGTCTTAGACAATAGTATGGATGAAGCGGTAGCAGGTCATGCAAGCCGTATTGAGGTTCATTTGGGTACGGATAATTGGTTGACCATAACCGATAATGGTCGCGGTATTCCCATTGATCCACATCCCAAATTTCCCGATAAATCTGCGCTGGAAGTCATTTTAACCACGCTGCATTCGGGTGGTAAATTCTCCGATAAAGCTTATGCTACATCGGGCGGCTTGCATGGTGTTGGTGTATCGGTTGTGAATGCCCTATCAACGCAAACCATTGTTGAAGTCGCCAGAAACAAGCAATTATACAAACAAGTTTTTGAGCGCGGTAAAGCTATATCTCCCATTGAAGAATTGGGGCCAGTGGCCAATCGGCGCGGTACTTCGATTAAATTTCGGCCCGATCCAGAAATATTTGGCGACAGCGCGAAATTAAAAGCCTCGCGCTTGTTCAAACTCGCGCGCTCCAAAGCCTATTTATATGCAGGTGTTGAAATTCGTTGGAACTGCGATGAATCGCTTGCTGATGATGACACACCAGCAGAAGCCGTTTTCCAATTCCCCGGTGGTTTATCCGATCATTTGAGCGAACAATTAAAGGGCCGCGAATGCGCTACAGCAGAATTTTTCTCTGGCTCTCAAGACTTTCCAGACGGTGAAGGCCGCGTCGAGTGGGCAATAAGTTGGCCGATTTGGTCTGATGGCAGCTATAGCTGGTATTGTAATACTATTCCAACTCCTGCTGGCGGCACCCATGAACAAGGATTGCGCCTAGGCCTAACAAAAGCATTTCGCGCTTTTGGCGAATTGGTGAGCAATAAAAAAGCCGCGCAAATTACCGCTGATGATATTTTCAATGGTTGCGAATTAATGCTCTCTGTATTCATTCGCGATCCACAATTTCAAAGCCAAACCAAAGATAGGCTAACATCGGCCAATGCCACAAAATTGGTGGAAAATGCAGTGCGCGATCATTTTGATCATTTCCTCACTGATAATGTAGAGCGCGGTAAAGCATTGCTTGGTTTTGTAATGGAAAAGCTCGAAGAGCGTTTGCGCCGAAAAGCCGAACGTGAAGTAAAGCGCAAAACTGCTACTTCTGCGCGCAAATTACGCTTGCCAGGTAAGCTAACGGATTGCTCTTCCGATGATCCATCGGGCAGCGAGATATTCATCGTTGAGGGCGATAGTGCTGGCGGCAGCGCTAAACAAGCACGGAACCGTAAAACCCAAGCTATTTTGCCGATACGCGGAAAAATATTGAATGTTGCCTCGGCCAATAAGGCCAAAATCATGGCCAATAGCGAAATAGCCGATTTGAAATTGGCTTTAGGGTGCGGCACAGGCAAAGAATGTGATCCATCGCAATTGCGCTATGACCGTATCATCATCATGACCGATGCGGATGTTGATGGAGCGCATATTGCTACATTGCTCATGACATTCTTTTTTCAAGAAATGCCGCAAGTGGTGCGCGAGGGACATTTATTCTTAGCAAAACCGCCGCTCTATAAGCTGACATCGGGCAGCAAAAGCATTTATGCTACCGATGATGCCCATCGTGCGGAGATTGAAGCCAAAGAGTTTAAAGGCAAAAAAGTTGATGTTGGCCGCTTCAAAGGCTTGGGTGAGATGAATCCCAATCAGCTCAAAGAAACCACAATGGACCCTAAGTCGCGTTCGCTCATTCGTATTACCCTACCCCATGAATATGAAAATCGCGCAAGCGTCATTGATTTGGTGGATCGGTTGATGGGCAAAAATCCTGAGCAGCGTTTTCTATTCATTCAGCAAAATGCTACTATGCTAGATGATGAAGCCATTGATGCATAACAATAGGATCTAAAATGTTTGTAGCACGAAAATTCATGGCCTTAGGATTGTATCTATCCTTAGGTTTTACGGCCATTATCGGGACATCAGCCTCTGTGATGGCGCAAAGTGTATCGCAAGAATTTCAGCAACGTGCCAATCAATTGATCCCGCTATTCAATAGCCAAATTGCCTATAATGATTATTTTGCACCGAATTTTCTGGAAGCTGTTCCAACCCGTCAATTGGACCAAATAATCACAGGTGCGAATGCGCAATATGGTAAAGCAATATCGATACGCTCTATCGTAGCCAATGATCCTCATGCCGGCATAATCAAGCTCAACTTTGAAAAGGCGACAGCGACCATTCAAATGGTAATAAACCCAAATGCGCCCTTTCTTGTCTCATTATTATTGTTGCAAGGTTTTGAAGTAGCTGGTGATAATTATAGCGATATTGAACAGGAAATATCAGCGCTGCCGGGAAAGGCTGGCTTTGCCATTCACCTGTTAAGCAATAGGCAAGCGCCCACTATGATAAAGCAATATAGAGGCGCAGATCAATTTGCCATTGGTTCAACCTTTAAGCTCTATATTTTGGCGGAATTAGCAGCACAAATAGAGCGCGGCCGATTGAAATGGAGCGACATAGCACCACTAGCTCCAAAATCATCAACATTGGGCGGTACAGAGAAATGGCCAGAGGGAAGTCCTTTATCATTGCAGAGCCTTGCTACTTTGATGATTTCAGTGAGCGATAATAATGCAACCGATGCGCTGATTGCATTTTTGGGGCGGCGCAATATCGAAGCACGCGTCCGCCAAATTGGACATGATGATATTAATAGAATTACGCCATTCTTATCAACGGCAGAAGCATTTTCATTCAAAATGAAAGCCAATGATAAATTGCGAAATGATTTTTTAAGAGCCAGTGAAAAAGAGCAGCAAAAAATAATAGCGCGCAATAAAAATAGATTATCAATCGATAATTATGATGCGCGCGAATTTGCCAACGGGCCTTTATACATTGAAGACATAGAATGGTACGCAACCTCGACAGATATATCACGCGTACTCGACAATTTGCGACAATCTCGCGATCCTATTATCAAAAATATTCTCTCCTTAAACAGCGGTATTGGAGCAAATGATGCGCGCAGATGGAATTATTTGGGGTATAAAGGCGGCTCTGAACCGGGCGTTATTTCGATGAGTTTCATGGTTCAATCACGGCAAGGTATTTGGTATAGCGTTAGCGGAAGCTGGAACAATCCTGACAAAGAAGTCAATAGGAATCAATGGGTTGCTATCATGACACGGATATTGAATATATTAGCGCAAAGCGCTTAACCCCGCTTATAATCATCCTTTAACAAGCCCCATAAAATGCTGTCGCGCACGCCCAAATGCGTCTCCCATTCGCTGCGTAAATAGCCCTCTTTCTCAAAGCCCATATCTATCAATAGCTTATTCGATGATTCATTATCAGGATCCGTATCGGCAATAATTTTGCGCAATCCCAAATCATCAAAA
The DNA here is from genome assembly GCA_947492905.1 of uncultured Sphingorhabdus sp. Classification (GTDB taxonomy): domain Bacteria; phylum Pseudomonadota; class Alphaproteobacteria; order Sphingomonadales; family Sphingomonadaceae; genus Sphingorhabdus_B. Next base: position 2,117,110 of record CANLOL010000001.1, read on the forward strand.
CCATGGTCAATAACGCGCGTTACGGCCTCTCGTGCGATACCTTTGCCCCAATGGCTACGGCGCAATATATATCCGATTTCATTGAGTTTTTCACGGCGATTAATGAATACAACCCATCCCAGAGCCTCATCATCATCCATGGTAATGGCCCATGTCATATAACGCTCAGGATCGGCATTTATGGCCACATAATCGGCCGTTTCTTGATATTCCTTATGCGGGGCGCTCGACCACCATGTCATCAATTCCTTATCCGACATAGCAATATGCATTACGGGTGCATCATCGGCGCGTAAAGGCCGCATAACTAGGCGCTCTGAACGAAGAGTAGCAAAACTCATTGCAGAGCTTCTACAAGGTTTTTAACTTTCTGCTGCCGCCATTGCGGTAATGGCGCAATCAACCAATAGGATTTTTCATCCATATTATCACGGCTATCCATTTGCACAACTCGGCCAGATTTTAAGTCACCTTCTACTAACATTTCAGGGACATAGGCTCGGCCTAATCCATTCGCTACTGCATCTATAGCAAGCCCTGCATCACCAACGCGCAAGTCCGTTTTTTTATCAGCTTCACCGCATCCCGGCCAGTAAATCAGCGCATCATTATCATCATCAGGGTGCGCTATTAATAGACTTTTATTGCTTCCTAATTTTACGCCTTCATGCTCTGCGCTATTGTCGGTATACCTTATCGCAGCATCCAGATTAGCTTCGGTAAAATCTAAACCTTCATCAGCATTGATAATATTGAACCGAATATCAGGATTATTGCGGGCAAATTGTGATAATTTCGCGGTTAGCCATTTCGCAATTACATCCCGTGGTGCAGCTATAGTGAGGCTATTGGATGAATGGCCCGATTGCATTGCACGAACCGATTCCTCTAAATTCAGAAAAGCTGAACGAAGCGATTCCAAACCTGCTTCAGCCTCGCTAGTAAGCTCTAATCCTTTGGGAGTACGGCGGAATAAAACCACCCCTAACATATCTTCTAATGCTCGGATTTGCTGCCCCACAGCAGCAGGCGTAACAGCCAATTCATCTGCGGCATTGGTGAAACTTAAATGCCGAGCAGCAGCATCAAAGACACGCATTCCGTTCAGAGGAAGGTGCGATCTTTTCATCGTGCCGTCGCAGGGGCAATAAGAGAAAAACGCGGAATGATGGCCAAAAATGATTGGTTATCGCCATAGGCCATTAGATAATGGCCCTCCATTTGACCTTGCGGCGTGGGCAGCGGACAACCTGAAACATAATCATGGGCTTCACCAGGTTTTAATATAGGCTGCTCACCAACAACGCCATCGCCATCGACATGATGCACATTACCGCGCCCATCGGTGATTTTCCAATGACGCGATACCAATTGAACGACTTTATCAGATTCATTTTCTATGCGGATATGATATGACCAAAACCAACGGCCTTGATCAATTTGCGATTGTTCCGGTAGGAAGTTTGGAGAAACACGAATGACAACACCATCAGTGGTTGCCTCGTTCGCGAAAAATGCACCTATCTTCATAATCCAACTGCTCGCAATGCCCCATCAAGATCATCGATTATATCAAGCGGATCTTCTAAGCCAACATTAATTCTCAGCATATCCTCTGTAATGCCGACTTCTAATCGTGCTTCCTCGCCCATACCGTAGTGGGTCGTAGAGGATGGGTGCGTCATTAAGCTTTTGGAATCGCCTATATTATTACAAATATCAATTATATTAAGCGCATTGAGCATGCCATGAGCACGCTCGCGACCACCGCCAAGATAAATTGAGAAAATAGGCCCTGCAGCCTCCATTTGCTGCATCGCTAATTGATGCTGCGGGTGTGATTCTAGTCCGGGATAGGATACGCGCTCTATGCGGCTTTCCAAAAATTGCGCAACTTGAAGCGCATTTTCGCTTTGTTTCTTGATACGCAAATCTAATGTTTCTAGGCCCTTTAACACGACCCACGCATTAAAAGCCGATAGAGTAGGCCCTGTATTGCGATGGAAAGGCAGCAATATATCATTGATAAATGCTTCACTTGCGCAAATAGCACCCGCCAAAACACGCCCTTGGCCATCCATCATCTTTGTTGCGCTATAGGCAACAACATCAGCCCCCATAGCAATAGGTTTTTGCAGAGCCGCAGTTGCAAAAGCATTGTCAACTACGCTGGTAATACCGCGCTCCCTCGCCATATCGCAGACAGCGCGAACATCAATAATATCCATTGTCGGATTAGCTGGCGTTTCAAAGAAATATACTTTGGTATTGGGCTTGCTAGCCTGTGCCCAAGCATCAATGTCCCGCCCGTCAATAACGGTGGTTTCTATGCCAAATTTTGGAAGCAATGTATCGGTTAACCAGCGGCAAGAGCCAAATAATGCGCGGCTAGCGACCACATGGTCACCCGCCTGTAATTGGCATAATAATGCTGCTGTCATCGCCGCCATCCCGCTGGCCGTAGCCCTGCAAGCTTCTGCACCATCGAGCAAAGCAATTCGTTCTTCGAGCATTTGCACGGTTGGGTTTTGTAGGCGGCTATAGGTCATGCCATCTTGTTCGCCCATGAAACGCGCAGCGGCGTCTTCGGCACAATCATAGCTATAGCCAGAGGTTAGAAATAAAGCCTCAGAAGTCTCACCAAATTCGGTTCTATATGTACCGCCGCGTATAGCTTGCGTCGCTGGGCGCCACTTATCCGTTATATTCTTATCTTGGCCGCTTTTCTTTTTCATAATCTTCCTAGGGCATGTTTCCAGCTAATATAGACGCTGCATCATCTAGGTCCATATTACCGCCAGTTAAAATTAAACCAACTGATTTTCCTTGCATGGCCTCTTTTTCTTGAATCAGAGCCGCCAAAGGCAAAGCTGCTGCACCTTCTGTCATATTATGCGTATCTTGCCAATAAATCCGCACCGCTTCTGCAATGGATTCTTCTTCGATTTCAATAATGCGATCAGCGCCTTTGCTATAATATTCAAAAGCTTCAAAATGCGGTATTCTTACGGCGCAACCATCGGCAAATGTATTGGCAGTATCGGTTTCCATTACCTTGCCATTATCAAATGATAATTTAGCAGCATTTGCATTTTTCGCGACAACACCGATTATTTTCGTAGATAGGCCGAGCGCATCACGAGCAGCAATACATCCGCATATGCCCGAACCCATACCGATAGGAACATATAAGCAATCTAGATTTTTCACATGATCGAATAATTCCAAAGCATAAGTCGCCACGCCGCGTATTAATTCGGGATGCCACGAAGGCACCATATAGAGATTCTTAGCTTGCCCTAAATATTCAGCATGGGCCTTTGCCGCATCAAAATCCTTGCCATATATAATGAGCTCAGCGCCTAATGCTTCTATGGCAGCATTTTTTTCGGCTGCATTTCCCTCTGGTACAACAATGATAACCTTAAGGCCTCGCGCAACGGCTGCCCTAGCTTGTGATTGCCCATGATTGCCGCGTGTGGCCGTGATAATGCCGCGGCACATGGGCTTTTCTCTTAACAACCAATCTATATATGTAATCCCGCCTCTAATCTTAAACGCACCAAGAGGGGTGTGGTTTTCATGCTTCACCCAAATATTACAGCCCAAACGATTTGACAATAACGGCCATTGGATTTGAGAAGTTGCGGACATATCTCTGTAGATACGAGCCGCAGCAAATCTAATTTCTTTCTCAGAAAACATAATGTTAATTAGACCAATTCTTGAATGATAGCATCACCTATTTGTTGGCAATTATGTTGACCTCCCAAATCAGCACCCAAAATACCATTATCCAAAATCGCTGCCACGGCCTGTTCAATTTTTTGCGCTTCTTCTTCTAGGCCAAAACTATGCCGCAACATCATGGCCGCTGATAATATCATTGCGCATGGGTTTGCTATGCCCTGTCCCGCTATATCGGGCGCACTGCCATGAATTGGTTCATATAAACCACATGTCCCTTCGCCAAGAGATGCTGATGCTAATAAGCCAATGGACCCTACGCACATGCTGGCTTGATCTGATAATATATCACCAAATAAATTACCCGTGACCACCACATCAAATTGACCAGGGGATTTCACCAATTGCATGGCTGCATTATCAACATACATATGTTCAAGCGCCACATCAGGATATTGCGCCGATGTTTCAATCACCACATCGCGCCATAGTTGCGATGTTTCCAAAACATTGGCTTTATCAACCGAACATAATTTACCGCCGCGCACTTGCGCAGCCTTAAAAGCGACATGGGCAATGCGCCGCACTTCATCCTCATTATAGGACATAATGTCATATCCCTCGCGCAGGCCTGTATCCGTTGTGCGCATACCTTTGTCGCCAAAATAAACATCGCCATTTAATTCGCGCACAATTAATAAATCAATTTCTGCGGCCACTTCAGCTTTTAATGCACTCATATCAGAGAGCGCAGTCAGCATTTTTGCTGGGCGCAAATTGGCGAATAGTCCCAAAGCACTGCGCAATCCCAATATCGCCTGTTCAGGGCGCAAATGCCGCTCTAATGCATCGCATGATGGATCGCCAACTGCACCAAATAATATCGCATCTGCCTCTTTACATAATGATAGCGTATCATCAGGTAGCGGATGTCCAACTGCATGATAAGCCACACCACCAACCAAAGCAGGTGATAATTTCAAATCAGGCAAATTAAGAGCATCTAATACTCTTAGGGCTTGATCCATAATCTCTGGGCCTATTCCATCCCCTGCTAATATTGCAATATGCATCTATTTCGTCCTTTAGCGCGTCAATAATCTCTGGCCTACTGCCCTTAATATAAAATTCAAGCAACCACTCTTTTCAATCTATCGATCAATATATCGCGCGAAGAAAAAATATTATTTCTCCAATCCGATGAAAAATTACGCTCTAAAAAATATCCCGTCAATTTCAAACCTTGGAAAATATCCTGCCAATCAGGAGATATATTTCTATTCAATATATAGGCAGGCAAAGCTAATAATTTTGTTTCATGCCCAATAGCAGCATCAACAGAAACAGCGCGCGCTGTTTTGGGGCTAACATAGATTAAATTATTAATCTCTCCTGTCACCGCACATTTGTCTAAATCTAAACCAAAGCCAAGTTCGGATAAGGTCAGCAATTCAAATTGCACCAATGCACGCGCCCAGCCCTTTGCTGATGGAGCGCCGCAAATTGCTGAAAACAGCGCATCAGCCGCATCATATAATTTAGGGTAGCTATTATCTTGCGGCAGACAGCTTGCTAATAATGCTGTCACCCATTCCAATCCGGCAGAGGCAAGCGGTTCTGACAACCAAGGGCCTCGGCTTTCTATAAGTTCAACCGTTAATCCCCCTAATTGATCTTCATTGCGTGAACGAAATTCAGCCATAACTTTGTTAGAGGCTATCAATATAGGCCGCATCTTGCGCGAACGCCCCCCACGTACATAACCCGACATTAATCCATGCTCTGGGGTTAACAGCCTAGCTATTACGCCATGTTCGCCATGATGGAGCTGCGAACAAATGATGGCCTCGGTCCTTATTATCGCCATATCAAGCTCCCTTAGTGATAATGGTCATATATGACTTGCGCGACAGCATCGGATACGCCTGGTGTACGTTTCAAATCTTCTAAGCTTGCATTGCGAACAGCCTGTGATGTGCCAAAATGCATAAGCAGCGCTTTTTTGCGCGTTGGCCCTATGCCTGGAATATCATCTAGCGGGCTGATACCCATAGCTTTGCTTCTCTTGGTGCGGTGCGCGCCAATAGCATATCGGTGCGCCTCATCGCGCAAGCGCTGTAAATAAAATAATGTCGCGCTATTAATAGGCAGCGTCATTTCACGGCCATTGGGGAAGTAAAATATCTCACGCCCTGCGTTACGTTCAGGCCCTTTGGCGACCCCGATTATATTCATATCATCGATACCTAGCTCGTGCATAGCATCCATAGCCGCGCTCACTTGACCTTTACCGCCATCAATCAATATCAAATCGGGCCAATCCCCTTTGCTGCGATCAGGATCTTCTTTTTGCGCGCGGGCAAAACGCCGCTCCAATACTTCACGCATCATACCAAAATCATCACCCGCTATTGTTTTTGGGTCTTTGATATTAAATTTACGATAGGCTTTTTTGATAAATCCATCAGGTCCAGCCACCACCATTCCGCCAACGGCATGGCTGCCTTGAATATGGCTATTATCATAAATCTCAATGCGCTGCGGCATTGCCTCTAATTCAAAAATATCAGTGAGCTCTGTTAGCACTTGGGCTTGGGTCGCATTTTCAGCCAATTTTCGATCAAGTGCATTCACGGCATTTTTTTGGGCCTGCGCCAATAATTTATGTTTATCACCGCGTTGGGGCGATGAAAATTTCACATAAATATCATGCCGTTTTTCCAGTACATCGACCAAAATTTGTTCATCTTTTATTTTGCGATCCATAATGATGAACTTGGCGGGGGGTATATCCTCATAAAATTGGCTCAAAAAACTGCTCATCACTTCATCATCAGGAACATCTTTCACATGTGATGGGAAAAAGCAGCGATGCCCCCAATTTTGGCCGCCTCGCATAAAAAATGCTTGTATGCAGACATGACCAGCCTTGCTCTCTAGAGCAAAAATATCTGCATTATTGACGCCTTGAACACTAAAAGATTGCGACCCTTGGATGAAAGTCAGCGCCTTTAATCTATCCCGATATACAGCAGCCATTTCAAAATCCATTGCATCGGATGCAGCCGTCATTTGTTTGCCCAATTTTTCTTGTACGATAAGGGACTTACCATCCAGAAAATCACGTGCATCGCTGACCAATTCATCATAATCTTCGCTGGATATTTTATCTACGCAGGGCGCTGAACAGCGTTTTATTTGATAAAGCAAGCATGGGCGCGAGCGATTATTAAAAAAACTATCGGTGCAATTGCGCAGCAGAAACATTTTTTGCAGCGCATTAAGCGTTTGATTAACCGCGCCACCGCTGGCAAATGGGCCATAATATTTACCCTTAGCCCGCCGTGCACCGCGATGTTTGTGAATACGCGGGAAATCATGATCTTCGCGCAATAATATATAGGGAAAGCTCTTATCATCGCGCAGCAACACATTATAGGCTGGCCGATAATGTTTTATCAGCTGCACCTCTAATATTAGCGCCTCAGCCTCGCTATCGACCGTTACAATAGTCATAGCGCGGGTTTGCGCTATCATGCGCAATAATCTTTGCGGTAATTTATTGGTCAGCGTATAATTGGTAACACGATTTTTAAGGTTTCGGGCCTTACCGACATAAAGCACCTGCCCCTTTACATCCTGCATTCTATAAACACCAGGGGTAGTTGGAAGCGTTTTCAGCACTTCTTTTATAGCTTCAACGCCTTGGTCAAGATTAGGGCGCTCGCTGCCACGCAAAGCATAAACTGCTTTTTCTTCGTTGAATCTATCTGGAGATTGCGGGCCACTCATACCCTAAAGATATAGGGGCCAGCATCAATATGCCAGCCCCCAAATATCAATATATAAAATAAATAAGATTAATGCGTATTTTTGCCAATGTCACCAATAGCAATGTCGACCAATCCTTTATCGGCCGTGCCATCATGCTTTTCAGCTATAATCATAGTAGCAGCGGCAATTGCAGCATCGGCAGCTTTTGATCTTACATCTGCTAGAGCATTTCTCTCCGCAGCAGCAATTTTATCTTTGGCCATTTTCTGGCGCGTTGCGACAATTGCTTTGGCCTCTGCTTCTGCATTACTAATCAATGTAGCTGCTTCACCTTCGGCTTGTTTAACAATATCTTTGGCATCATTAGCGCTATCGTCAAATTGCTTTTGTGCTTTTTTTAGCAATGCTTCAGCTTCTTTACGAATAGCATCTGCCTCGGCCAACGCTTTGCTTTTTTCGGCAATTTGCGCGTCCAAACCTTCGGCAATTTTAGTATGAACTTTGCCAACTGCAAAACATAGAATGAAGAAAATACTCACGCCTACATAGACCCAGCCCGTTGCATCAAGCCCAAGCAGAGTTTCTTCACCAGCTGCGCCAGCGGCTGATATTAATAGGGTTTGCGTTAAATCGGTCATATCAGATTATCCTATTCTCAACCGAAAACTGATTTTGTGGCTTTTGAAACCACAGCCTTGGTAGGGGCATTCCCTGTAAGACGCTCAACTATAGAAGATGCACCATCCGCAGCAACTGCCTCTATTTCCTTCATCGCAGAAGCCCGAGCTTTTTCAATCTCAACCTGCGCTGCAGCAATAGTTTCATCGGCTTTCTTTTGAGCATTGGCTGATTTCTTTTCAACCGACGCAGCAGCTTTTGATTTAGCATCAGCCAACATTTTACGGGCTTCATCACGCGCTACTAAAAGACCAGTTTCATAATCTTCATTCAACTTATCGGAATCTAGCTTTGCTTTTTCAGCTTTTTCTATATCGCCCGATACTTTGTTTTCGCGTTCCTCCATGACTTTACCCAATTTAGGCAAAGTGAGGCGCACCACACCAAAATATAATATCGCAAACAAAACCGACAGCCAAAATAGCTGTGGTAAAAATACATTTGCAAGATCAAACTGCGGCATCGCTGCACCTCTTTTTTAACGCTTAAAGTTTAGCTTTGGCATAATTTATGCCAAAATATGTAATTATGCGAATGCAAGCGCCAGTGCAACAACGGCAGCGATAAGGCCAAGAGCCTCTGTCACAGCGAAACCGAAGATTAAGCGACCGCCCATTTTAGCATCAGCTTCTGGATTACGAAGCGCGCCGTTTAGATATTGACCAAAAATTTGGCCCACACCAATAGCTGCTAGACCTGCACCGATTGCTGCTAAACCTGCACCGATTACTCTTGCTGATTCTACGTCCATGATAATTCCTTCTCTTAGTGATTTTTATTAATATATTGAATAGTTTAGTGTAAATTAATTGCGTCGTTCAAATAGATAGAAGCCAATAAAGCAAATACATAAGCCTGTACAACCGCAATTAGAACCTCTAATCCCGTAAGTGCGATTGTTACCGTTAGCGGCAAGATAGCTAGTACAAATGGTAAGTCAGAGAATAGTCCCAATGACACCACAAATGTACCAAATACTTTAAGCAAAACATGTCCTGCTGTCATATTTGCGAACAAACGAATGGCCAATGTGAATGGGCGCGATAAAAAGCTCAAAAACTCGATACAAGCAACAAAAACAGCCAATGGGAAAAATGTATCTTTGGGCCAAAAGAGGCTGAAAAAATGTAATCCATGCTTCCAAAATCCAACGATACAGACAATTGCAAACACTAGGACCGCTAGGCCAAGAGTGACTGAAATATGGCTGGTTGGAGTAAATGAGCCTACCCAAGGTATCATCCCGAGCATGTTGCAGGCCAGAACGAAAATGAAGAGAGAGAAAATTAGCGGCGCAAATTTGCGGCCTTCTGGCCCGACATTATCATCAAGCATTTTTCTAACAAAATCATAGAGATATTCAACAGCAGCTTGCCAGCGACTAGGTACCAATTGTGGTTTAGCAGTGCCAACGAATAAGAAAATCGCAACGGTTACTAATGCCAATGCCATCCATAATGCGCTGTTTGTGAAAGAAAGATCATATTGCCCATATTCAATAGGGGCTATGTCCTTAATTTCGAATTGTTCCATTGGATTAGCCATAGTCCAACTTTAATCCTTATCATTTGTCGGATCAGAATCAAACTGAACCGATGTTTGCATTGCACGCCGCACTCCAGCAGCAAATCCCAATAAAAGCATGACAATCATGCCCCATGGGCGGGTATCCCAACCGGCATATTCATCAATTGACCAACCGATGAATGTCGATATTAAAACTGCGCCTACAAATTCTATTGCGACGGCCCATCCTTTGCTCTCTGCCTGCTTATCAGCATTTAGTTCGCCGCGAGCATAGCGTTTTTTGGCATCCGAGATACGATCATCTAAATCAGACGAACCTCTATTTGGATCATTACCAGCCAACCTACTGCCTCGCTTATAAATTTGCCGCCAAAACATCATATGAATCGGCTTGTGAATCTGGCAATATTATCGCCAAACCGCGGCCCGTTTAGGAAAGGCAATGCATGAAGTCAACACCAATGCTGTCGGAATAGAGCGCTTAGCTTCTATTAAGCTATAAACCATTATAAAATGATAGAAATTTAGAATGAAAAAAGAGCAGAAAAACCAAGCTTTCTGCCCTTAATAATTATGTTCAATACTTTTCATTAAACAGAGGATGGAAAAGATGGATAACAAATATATCAGCCATCCATTTCCAATTTACCCATTATGGACAGCTAGGGTCCAATTGAGGTGCGCCGCTGCCGCGTGTTTTCCAGCTACCATCAGGGGCTTGATATTTCTCACCCGGAACTGTGCGTTCAATATTTTTACAGCCGCCAAAAAATGCAGCTCTCTCAACAGATATACCCTGCGCCTTAGCTGTTCTGGTATAAACTTGTCTGCGTAAAGCTCTGTTTTTGCTTACCATTGCTTCTATTGCAGAAGATTGATTGCCAACCATTCCAAGATAGCCATCCGTTTGTTCACCCACAGCACCATTATCACGTGCAGCTTGATATGCAGGATCGCGCCCCTGAGCATAAGCTGCGCCAGCGATAACGCTAACGGCTGTCAGGCCCATGAATATTTTTGACTTCAAACCAAATTTTCTTTTAATTTCTGTATGTTCCATTAGAATATCCCCGCATTTTCTTCAATTGCTTCTTCAACGGCTTTCGCCTGTTTGATTAAAATCTCTTGCTCAATCCTTATGTTCAAATTGATAACAATTGGTTCATCAGGCGCTGCCACATTGACACAAGAACTAAGGTATATCGCAGCCACACCAGTTAGTGCCCATTTCAATCCTTTTGTTCGAATCAGTGTTTTACCACCCATTTCAATCTTCCTATACTTCATGGACTATCCTTGCTTTCTGAAGGCTGAACCGGCTGTTCATTTTTTGAAACTGTATATTCATTCACCAATAAATTTGGCGCATAACGCCTAAGAGTAGCATCAGGATCGCCAACGCCTTCAACCAAATATAGTAAATCCAAAAATGAAGCCTCAATCTTCACATTAAATTCCAATGGAATTTTTGCCAATTGCTTGGTTATGAAATTTTTATTGGCCCCTGCACCTTGCTTAAGACCTGTTAAACGAACTCCTGTAATAATCTCGCCATCAATATTGCCATCCATATCAACCGTTAATGTCTCATAGTCGATTGATTTCAAACTATCAAAAGCATAATTACCAAAGGCACTTAAATCATAATCTGTTAAATCATCAGTATATGAGAAATTACCTCCGCTCGTTGACACTAAGCTGCCGCCCACAATTCGGCCACCCTCTGCATCAAAAACCATCGGCAAGCGCCCGTTAAAAAACCCTGTGGCGGACAGGCTAGCAAATTCAAATTGACTCAAAAATACGCCTGCGTCCATCCCCGTCACTTCAAAGGTTAAACGCCGCTCAACATCCTCAGCCAAATCCCAAATCGTTGGTTCTAAAACAAGACGCCCTCCAGAAAATGGCCAACTGCCACCATATATTTGAATTTTCTGCCCTGGTAATAATTGATAACTTATCCGGCCATCTGTCACTTCTACGCCTGGATTTACTGATGCTAAGGTTAATATTTGTCGGTCATCGCTCTCAAAATTGAGAAGGTCGGTCAATGTGATTTCACCCGATAATCCCTGAACAGGGCCAAAAGCTGCCGCCAAATCCAACCCTTGCGTCGAAAATTTACCCGTTGATTTAACCGCATTACCATCCCAGACAATTTGACCATCACCATTAATTGCGCCTTGGACATTGGCCACAACTCCAAGCACAATATTGGTGAGCTGTTCAGGCTGCAATTCATCATCAAACATAAGGTTATCAACCGAAAATAAAGCGCGGCCAGTAGCGTTCGATAATATATGTTTCAAATCTACATCAGCTAATTTACGTTTAGTATTGGGTTCTTCAATAGAGGCTAGAGCAGCTATCTCTCCATTTTCTAGCGACAGCATTAAATCAGGAATATTCACCGGCTCAAATCGGTCCACCTGCTCTGCATCACGCACATCAAGGCTGCCAGTAGCGCTTAATATATTATCTTCGAAAATCCAATTGAGCTGCGCGCCATCCATGTCCAACGGTACAGCACCAATTTTTGCTGTTCCGTCCTGCACTGTTCCTGAAAAAGCTTGTGCGCCAAAATCAGCGGTTAATTGGCGCATTGTGAATGACGTTAAATTATCACTCTCTCCTATCGCTGCTGTGACATCAGAGGCCACTAAGCCATCTTTTAAGCTAAATATAATTGCATCAGATTGCACCGATAAAGGGCTTTGGCCTAATGTGGCTACAGCAGAAAAACTCTGAGTTTGGCCTGCAACCTCAATCCCATTCGCGCCAGAGCTTATGATAGAGTTTCGGCCATTAGGGCATATTTCAATATTCTGATTTTGCAGTCTTAAGTCGCTTGCTTGCAAGCTTGCAAAGGCGATATTTTTGCATCCTTTAAGAAATTCAAAACCACCATTAGGATTCCACTGACCATCAATGGGTAGCGATAATCGCTCAACACGACCCGATGGAATAGCGCCGCTCATAAGTGTTGAACCGCTGAAACTCCAGCTGCCGCTCAATGAACCCTGAAATTTCATATCATTTAGCGCGAGCAATGCATTGCCTGCGGTATAGGCCGGCATCTCAATCTCACCAGACCAATTATCGCCGCGCCCTTGCTGTATATTCGCAGTCAAGCTGGGCAGGTTTCCGCCTCTGACAGCAAAACCAACAGGAGATTTAATGCGCCAGTCCGCAACCTGACTATCTTTTTCAAATGTTATGATATTAGACAAAGAAACACGAGCGCCAGAAATTGATGCTAATTTCACATTATCCAATACTATATTATTCTGATTATTGACCGTATCTCCAAGCGCAACATCATATCCCATAGTCACCGAAAAATTCGCGGCACTATCGGCTAACGCTGGCGCCCATATGCGCAGCAGCGGCGCAATAGGGCTATTATCAGCAATATTGCGATAAGAACGCAAAGTATCGATAGTGGAACGATCCGCCGATGCTCCAGTTATAGCAGCATTACCCAAAGCCGCTATATTATAACCATCTTCTGATATTGCTAAACGCGCTTCGCCTTGGGTCTGCACATCATTAATTGCGATGCCCGATGCAAAAAATGCGGTTTTTTGTAATTCATATTGCAAATCTGTTCGCTTAATATTGCCAGAAAACCCTATATTAGCTTCCAAAGCTCTTAACGCTATATCCTCATTCGCAGCATTGCCTAACTTTGCATTATCCAAAACAATATCGGCATTCCCGCGCCATCTCTCAAAATCTTTTGACAGGCTTAATTCTGTGGCAATTGATGTTCCTGTAATACGGCCTGCATCACAGGCTATATCTTCATTTGTGATCCAGCCATCCAAACTTGGTTGCTGATTGGATATTTTGATTTGCCCTGCATATCTGCTGTTTTTAAGGATACAATCATTGAAGTTCAGTTCATTCGATTTAACAGCAAGCGCACCATTGAAATTTCTTTGCAAATGCCCCCTGCCCGTTAATCCTATGCCAATCACACCCCAATCACTATCGAGCTGCATTTTGCTATTGGCGATATCAAGCGCCATATCCGGAAATTCAAATGGGGTGTCATCATCGGATGCTAATAATGAATCAAGCTCACCAAAGCTCAGCTCACCCTCTTTGTAGCTACCCCTAAGATAACCGCCGCGCACCCATATTGTTCGCAATACGGCACCAGCCAAATTAATCTTTAAATCTACATCGACTTCTTTTGCTGTAAAATCCGGATTATCTGGATCGCCAATGACTATATTACGTAATCTTTGAAATCTTGGGCCTATTTCAACAATTTCATAATCAACGGCAACATCATAATCTTTTAATTGATCGCGCAGCGCTCTATCCGCAATGGCAATACGCTGCGACCAAGCAAATAGAGCAAAGCCCAATATTATCAGCAACATCACGACCAAAAGCCAACGCTTTTTAAAACGTCGTCTTTCTATTATCGTTTCTGTTGAGGGGTTTTCTTGGTCCATGCCCTTAAAATGGAGCATAATAATCTAGGTTGCAATCAACTTCTTAACAAATATTGATATTATACATATTGCAAAAGCCATTCATTCAGCCCAATAATATCCATTACATCGCGATATATTGCAAATCGAACGATATTGAATTGAGGGCTAATATTATGAGCAGGAATTTATTTGGTGAAGATAAATCCGTTCAAAATAGCGATGACAGCAGTACATCTAAAGAAACTCATAAAAAGCCTGTAAATGATGCATCTGGCCACCGTGCAAGGCTGCGGCAAAGATTATTAGATCAAGGCGGCGATGCATTATTAGACCATGAATTGATCGAATATTTATTGGCCCTAGCCATTCCTAGACGCGACACAAAACCTCTCGCAAAGCAATTATTAGCGCATTATGGCGGATTATCTGCTTTACTTACGGCTGACCCGCAAAACCTAAGCCGCCAAAAAGGCATGGGTGATACGAGCATAGCGGCTCTTAAAATTGTGCAAGCGGCGGCATTACGGTTGATTAGCGAACCTGTAAGACAGCAACCCATATTATCTTCTTGGCAGTCATTATTAGATTATTTACGCGCCGATATGGCGCATTTGACGACAGAACGGGTGCGCATATTATTTCTTAACAGCAAAAATATGCTTATCCGCGATGAGGTGACGAGCGAAGGCTCGGTTGATCAAGCGGCCATTTATGTGCGCGAAGTCATTCGCCGCGCAATAGACCTTGGTGCCGCATCCATAATATTGGTACATAACCACCCAAGCGGCGATAGCGCACCAAGCCGTCAGGACATACAATTAACCCGCGAAGTTATAGATGCTGGTAAAAAAATGGGTATAGCAGTACATGACCATATCATCATTGGCAAAGATGGACATAGCTCTATGCGCGGTGCTGGATTAATTTAGAGATTATAACCCGCCGTGTTGAAGCCCGCCATGCTTCCTGCTAGCGGATGCTGTAATTTATCATCACTGATTCTCTGCTTAATTTAAGCCTGAATTTAGCTAAACAAAAGAAAGCATTCTCATGGTCCCACGTTATTCCCGCCCCGATATGGTAGCTATTTGGGAACCCGAAAATAAATTTCGTATTTGGTTTGAAATAGAAGCCCATGCCACCGACAAATTGGCGCAATTGGGCGTTGTCCCGCAAAGCGCGGCTGATGCGCTATGGGATTGGTGGAAAACAAATCCTAAAATTGATGTCCCTGCTATTGATGCTATCGAAGCGGTTACCAAACATGACGTAATAGCATTTTTAACATGGGTTGCTGAAAATGTTGGTGATGAATCCCGTTTCATGCACCAAGGAATGACATCATCTGATGTGCTTGATACTTGCCTTGCAGTTCAGCTTACGCAAGCTACTGATTTGCTGATTGCTGATATGGATAAATTGCTCGAAGCTATTAAAAAACGCGCTTTTGAGCATAAATTAACCCCAACTATTGGCCGCAGTCACGGCATTCATGCCGAACCGGTAACTTTTGGTATGAAGCTTGCGCAAGCCTATGCCGAATTAGAGCGCGGTCGTGAGCGGCTCATTGCAGGGCGAAAAGAAATTGCTACATGCGCTATATCTGGGGCCGTAGGCACATTTGCGAATATAGACCCATCTGTCGAAGCCTATGTCGCAGAAAAATTAGGCCTAGAGATAGAGCCTGTATCGACCCAAGTCATTCCGCGTGATCGTCATGCTATGTATTTTGCAATACTTGGCGTTATAGCATCCTCAATCGAACGTTTGGCCGTTGAAGTACGCCATTTGCAGCGCACCGAGGTATTAGAAGCCGAAGAATATTTCTCTCCGGGGCAAAAAGGCTCATCCGCCATGCCGCACAAACGCAACCCTATTTTGACCGAAAACCTTACCGGCCTTGCTCGCATGGTGCGCAGCGCAGTTACCCCTGCAATGGAAAATGTCGCATTGTGGCATGAGCGCGATATATCCCATAGTTCGGTTGAGCGCATGATTGGCCCTGATGCTACCATCACTCTGGATTTTGCATTAGGCCGTATCACAGGCGTTATGGATAAATTGCTTATCTATCCAGAGCGCATGCAGAAGAATCTCGACCGTATGGGTGGTTTGGTTCATTCTCAGCGCGTTTTACTGGCTCTCACCCAATCGGGTATCAGTCGCGAAGATAGCTATCGCATCGTTCAGCGTAATGCCATGAAAGTATGGGAGAGTGATGGTCAATTATCATTGCTTGAATTGCTAAAGGCCGATGAAATGGTCAGCGCAAAATTATCCGATAGTGAATTGGAAGAACGCTTTAATTTGGATTATCATTTCAAAAATATTGATGTCATCTTTGATCGCGTTTTTGGATAAGTGCTATATTTCTGCTAATGTCTCCGCTAAGCTACATTATGTTACATAAGCAGTAAGGAAGATAATGAGATTTTTGCAAATATTATTCTGGGTGATTTTACTTGTTCTCATCATCATATTCTCTGCCAATAATTGGACACCAATCACCATATCTATATGGGGCGGATTATTAGTAGATACCAAATTACCCGTTTTAGTGGTTGGCAGCTTCCTTATTGGTTTTCTGCCGCTTTATTTCTGGCATCGTGTTACAAAATGGCGATTGAACCGCAAATTTAATAAAGTGCAAAATGCACCGCGAAACCCGCCGCTCAATATCAATGATGTTCCAAAACCAAGCGGCGGCATATCGCCTTTAGAACCAAAAACTCCCTTAGAAAGCGAATGATATGAGCAACCCTATTTTTGTCGCTGTTGATACGCCTTATTTGGATAATGCCATCACATTGGCGAAAAAGGTTAAAGGTCATGTCGGCGGCATCAAACTGGGTCTCGAATTTTTCTGCGCTAATGGCCATCATGGCGTGCATGAAGTCGCCAAAATAGGGCTTCCTATCTTCCTTGATCTTAAGCTGCATGATATTCCCAATACCGTTGCCAAAGCCATGCACGCGATCAATATATTAGAACCCGCAGTCGTTACGATCCATGCAAGCGGCGGCAGAGCGATGATGGAAGATGCAAAAGCAGCAGCGGGCAAAAACACCAAAGTCGTTGGCGTTACAATTTTAACCAGCCTGAACGATCATGACTTGGGCCGTATCGGTATGGAAAATAATGCTGGGGCGCAGGTCGAAAGACTAGCGGATTTAGCCGCTGAGTCTGGATTGGATGGCATAGTATGCTCTGGCCAAGAAGTTAAAGCGGCACATGAGCGCTGGAAAAATGGATATTTTGTCGTTCCGGGTATTCGCCCAAGCGGCGGCAAGGTTGGCGATCAAAAACGCGTTGTTACGCCGCGCCAAGCCATGGATTATGGCGCATCAATGCTCGTTATAGGCAGACCCATTACGCAAGCTCCTGATCCCGATCAAGCCGCACGCGATATTGATTCAACTTTGTAATGATGCAGATTAATAGAAACCACATATGAGCAATCAAACAAAAATTAAAATATGCGGCATAAGCACCATTGAAACTATGCAAGCGGCGGCTGATGCTGGGGCAGATTATATCGGCCTAGTCCATTTTGAAAAAAGCCCGCGTCATGTCTCTTTCGAACAAGCAGCGGAAATCCGCAGGCATGCGCCAGGCGCGCTTAAAATTGTAGTGCTTTTGGTCAATGCATCGCCCACTATAACCGCCAATGCCCTGACCATAGTTAAGCCCGATGTGTTGCAATTTCATGGCAGCGAGACGCCCGAATGGATAAAATTGGTCAAAGAAAAAACCAAAACAGAGGTCTGGAAAGCGCTTGGTGTGCGAGATCGGCACAGCCTGATGAACAGCGCTAGGTACAATGGCATTGTCGATCGTCTATTATTTGATGCGCCCGCAAAGGCGCTACCTGGCGGCACAGGTACGAGCTTTGATTGGGAATTATTGCGCACGCATGAGCACGCTATTGACTGGGGCTTAGCTGGTGGATTGGATCCCGATAATGTTGCGCAAGCATTGGCGGAAACAAATGCGCCCTTGGTCGATACATCCTCTGGTGTAGAGAGCGCAGCTGGTGTAAAGGATATGGACAAAATCGCGCGATTCTGCCAAGCGGTTAGAAATATATAACCCCCCACTGCCCTCTCACTGCCCCCTCAAAAGGCCATGAAATTATGAACGATCAAGCCAATAGTTTTAAAAATCAACCTGATGAGCGCGGGCATTTTGGGCAATTTGGTGGGCGCTATGTTGCCGAAACTTTAATGCCGCTTATTCTCGATTTGGAAAAAGAATATCGTGCAGCGCAAAACGACCCTGAATTTGCAGCGCAATTTGATGATTTATTGACTAATTATGTTGGGCGTCCTTCGCCGCTATATTATGCACAAGGGTTAACCGAGGAACTGCGTAAAACAGCCCCCGAAGGTAAAGGCGCACAAATATGGTTTAAGCGCGATGAATTAAACCATACAGGCGCGCATAAAATCAACAATTGCATAGGCCAAATATTGCTCGCAATGCGCATGGGTAAAACCCGCATCATTGCTGAAACAGGGGCAGGTCAGCATGGCGTTGCTACTGCAACAGTTTGCGCTCGCTTTGGATTGCCATGTTATATTTATATGGGCAGCAAAGACATTGAACGCCAAGCGCCCAATATGTTCCGCATGAAATTATTAGGCGCGCAGGTCATCCCCGTAGAGAGCGGCACAGGAACGCTAAAAGATGCTATGAATGAAGCGCTGAGGGATTGGGTCGCCAATGTTGACGATACATTTTATATCATAGGTACAGCCGCTGGGCCGCACCCATATCCAGAACTTGTTCGTGATTTTCAAAGCGTAATCGGCAAAGAAGCGCGCGCGCAAATGTTAGATCGTATCAACCGCCTTCCCGATATGTTAGTCGCGGCCATTGGCGGCGGTAGCAATGCCATTGGTTTATTTCATCCATTTTTGGATGATAAAGACGTGGAAATGCTCGGCGTAGAAGCCGCTGGTCATGGCCTTGATAAGGAACATGCAGCATCATTATCGGGCGGAAAACCGGGTATTTTGCATGGTAATAAAACCTATTTGCTCCAAGATGAAGATGGTCAAATCGATGAAGCGCACAGCATTTCAGCGGGCCTTGATTATCCGGGTATTGGGCCAGAGCATAGCTGGCTCAAAGAAAGCGGGCGCGTGCGTTATGACAGCGTAACCGATACAGAAGCTCTAGACGCATTCCAATTGCTATGCCGCACAGAAGGCATTATCCCAGCGCTAGAGCCTTCTCACGCCATTGCGGCCGTTGCGCGCGAAGCGGTGAAAATGGATCAAGACAAAATCATCCTTGCTAATCTATGTGGCCGCGGTGATAAAGATATATTCACAGTAGCAGAGGCATTAGGGACCGAGATATAAGAATAGCCGAAAAGGAGAAGCTTATGAATATCAGCAATTTTATAGCTATGCTCGCGGGAGGTATCCTGCTTGTAATGATTTGCATATTCTTGGACAGGCTTCTCTATTGGCCTTGGCTCGCGCAACATCTTGCGAATGATAGAACGCAAACACTTACTATCGCATTTTTCATAGGTGCAATATTATCAGGATTGCTGAGTATTAGAAATAATCGTTAAGCCGCCTGAGGATAGCAATGACTTTATTAGACATAATTGCGTGACTCATATTATACACTGCATTATAGACTGCTTAAATATCGGCGTATCACGTTTCATCCAACTCAAAAAATAAGACCCATAAATGACCCGTTTATCAAACGCTTTTCCCGCAGATCGCGCTGCGCTTATCACATTTATCACAGCTGGTGATCCTTCCGTTGAAGACACTCCCGCAATATTAGATGCCTTAGTAGAGGGCGGCGCAGATATTATCGAATTGGGCATGCCCTTTACCGATCCAATGGCCGATGGCCCAGCCATTCAAGCCGCCAATATCCGCAGCTTAACAGGCGGAACCAAAACCGCCGATGTGCTTAATATAGCAAAGGGATTTCGCGCAAGACATCCCAATGTACCGCTCATACTAATGGGCTATGCTAACCCCATGACAATACGCGGTGCAGACTGGTTTGCAGATGCTTGTGTATCCAATGGCGTCGATGGCGTTATCTGTGTTGATATTCCTGTCGAAGAAGATGACAGCCTTGGTGATGCGCTGCGCAGCAATGAAATTGCTGTGGTTCGCCTCGCAACACCAACCACCGATGCAGCGCGTTTACCGACCATATTAAATAATGCGAGCGGCTTTCTCTATTATGTCAGTGTCGCCGGAATCACTGGCTTACAGCAGGCAGCGCAAGCTAGCATAGAAGAAGCGGTTAACCGATTAAAATCAGGCACAGACTTACCAGTAGCCGTTGGTTTTGGGGTACGCACTCCCGATCAAGCGGCCGACATTGCCCGTGTCGCCGATGGTGTGGTGGTTGGCAGCGCTATTGTGGAATTGGTCGAAAAATATGGCAAAGATGCTTACGCTCCCGTAAGAGACTATATTGCTAGCTTAGCTTCTGCTATTGCAAGCGCCAGATAAGCAGTTTTGGAGAATAAGACATGAGCTGGGTAACGCGTGTTCGTAACGCACTTCCATTTATCGCTAAGCGCGAAACAGCAGAGACTTTGTGGCACAAATGCAAAGGTTGTCATGCGATGATCTTCCTAAAAGAATATGAGGAAAATCAATCAGTCTGCCCAAAATGCGAACATCATGGCCGTATAGGCCCCAAAGCACGATTTGATGCTTTATTTGATGATGGAAAATATAGCGAACTTGACGTTCCTACCGTCAATGAAGACCCGCTGAAATTCAAAGATCAGAAAAAATATACGGACCGCATTAAAGCGGCGCGCTCTGCCAATAATCGCCAAGATGCTCTGATAACGGCGCATGGCAAAATGGGCGGTCATAAAGCTGTTATCAGTGTGCAAGATTTTGCTTTCATGGGCGGATCTATGGGAATGGCCGTGGGAGAGGGTTTTGTAGCCGCAGTGCGCAAAGCTATTTCTCTTAAATCTCCTTATATTATCTTTACGGCTGCTGGCGGTGCTCGTATGCAAGAGGGTATTTTATCCTTGATGCAAATGCCGCGTTCGACCGCCGCAATCTCGATGTTGCGTGATGCTGGTTTGCCCTATATTGTGGTATTGACCGATCCTACAACGGGCGGTGTAACTGCTAGCTATGCAATGTTAGGTGATATACAAATTGCCGAACCTGATGCATTAATTGGATTTGCGGGGCAACGCGTAATTGAGCAGACTATCCGTGAAAAACTGCCAGAGGGATTTCAGCGTGCAGAATATCTTCTCGATCATGGCATGATTGATATGGTTGTGCATCGCAGTGAAATGCGCGACACATTGGTAAAAATGATCGAATTTACAATGGCTAGCAAAAAAGCGGCATAATCCAGCGTAAAGCGCAAATCTCTGAGGCAATTTATGGTAGATTTTGCGACTTCCAATCATGCTGCTGTTCAAAAGCAATTAGACCGTATTAACGCCCTATCCCCTGGGCGCGATATATTGGGATTAGAGCGCATAGCGGCGCTGATGAGCGCTTTGGATAATCCGCATCAAAAGCTGCCGCCCGTTTTTCATGTTGCAGGAACCAATGGCAAAGGTTCTACCTGTGCTTTTTTGCGCGGTGCTATCGAAGCTGCGGGTAAAAGCGTACATGTCTATACCAGCCCGCATTTGGTGCGTTTCAATGAACGAATACGCATAGCTGGCACATTAATATCGGATGATTATTTAGCGGATATTTTATCTGAAACATTGGATGCTGCCGAGAAAAATTCACTCAACCCCAGTTTTTTTGAAGTAACAACAGCAGCCGCTTTCTTAGCGTTTTCCCGTAATCCAGCTGATGCGTGCATAGTTGAGGTCGGCCTTGGTGGTCGGCTTGATGCTACCAATATCATAGAGAAACCAACGGTTTGTGGTATCGCAAATCTGGGTATCGATCATGAAGGTTTTTTGCTGTCTGCTGAGGATGGCACGCCCGATGACCCCATGACCCGCATAGCATGGGAGAAAGCAGGAATTGCTAAAGCCAACACGCCTCTGATTGCTGGAAATTATAATGATACCATGAATGACATTATCGCGGCGCAGGCTGATAAGGTCGGCGCATCTCTATCCGTCAAAAAACGCGATTGGGATGCTGCTGCGTACAAAGATCATATATATTATAAAGATGAAAAGGATAAAATCACCCTGCCCTTGCCGCGTATGAATGGAGCGCATCAAATTGACAATGCAGCGCTTGCCATAGCTATGCTACGCCATCAAAATAAGATTGATATTCCCACATCTGCTATTGCGGCTGCGATGGAATGGACGCATTGGCCAGCCCGTTTACAATTACTCAGCGCGGGGCCAATACAGGCCATTCAACCCAATGTAGATATTTGGCTAGATGGCGGACATAATGCCAATGCTGGCGAGGCTATTGCGCAGCATTTTGGCGATATAGACCATATTCACCTGATTATCGGGATGCTCTCTAATAAAAACCCTGCGGCGATCATTAAACCTCTTATTGATAAGATTAAATCAATAACTATCGTCCCCATATCAGGGCATGAATATCATGATATAAATGCGTTTAAGGGTGCTTTGGAATTGTCATCTCAATCTATTTCAATCTGCGAAATGGATAGCGCACAAGAGGCTCTAAAATCTCTTGGCGATGATAATCATCACCCAATATTAATCACAGGATCGCTCTATCTTGCTGGCGAAATATTGGCCGCGAATGAGCAATATCCTGATTGATTATAAATTGACCGATTAACTCGGCAAAGTATCTGCAATGCCCAAACGTTTTTGGCGCCCCCATTCTATCAAACATAAAACTACAGCAAAAAGGCCCAGTGAAGCCGTAAATAAGAATACAGGATAATAGCCTTGCGTTTCGATCATCTCTCCCAATGCACCGCGGCCCAGCGTACCGACTAAAAATGTGAGGGATGATAATAAGGCATATTGCACTGCACTATATCTTTTGCTTGTTATCGCTGAGAGATAAGCCACAAAAGCTGCTCCTGCTAGGCCGCCTGCTAAATTTTCACCCGTAATTGCTAGCATCAATCTTGCCATCCGGTCATCCGCACCAAATAGACCGACTATCCAACCAAAACCGCTATATTTAGCAAAAATGTCAAGTCCTACTCCGCCCGTTGCTAAATCAGCATAGAGAAGATTACTCGCCGCTGCCGTGATAGCACCTATGGTCAAAGTTGCCATGCGGCCAAAAAATGCAAAACAAACCCCGCCAAGCGCAAGTCCAAGCATGGTCATGCCTACTCCGAAGAATTTAGAAGCAACCGCCACTTCACTTTTCGTATATTCTAGTTCGCCTAGATAAAATGGATAAGCAAATGAACCCCAAATATTATCGGTAATTCTATAGCTTAATACCAGAGCCAACACCAAGATAGCGGCCCATCCCAAGCGGCCCATTATATCGGTCAGAGGTAATAATAATGCTCTATACCCATGGTCCAATATTCGATCGACGCTATTTTGCGCTTTAATGGGTTGGGTTATGACATAACGACCAGAGCGTTTCCATTTCTCCAAAACAGCCGCGATAATCGCTGGAATAATGACAGTAGAGATAACAATCAATGGCCCCATATTACGAATGAATTGCACCGAATCTGGTCGTTGATCGGGATCAGACCCCAGTGATTGCACCATGAAAACTATTACAGTTATAAGGGCCCAAGCCCAAAACACACCAACTAAAGATAGAGCAACTGCGCGCACTTTTGGCGATAATGCGCCGACTTCACGCAATTCATCGCTTGTATCTTGTTTGTCCATAGCCTCTGTGTCAGGAGCAAAAAATGTAGCGCAGCCCACTATGAACATTAGAGCGCCCATCAAAGCATATACAACAGGCCAGCTATACCAATCTGCCAAGAATAGAGCCAATGCTCCGCCAGCAAGCGCCGCTATACGATAGCCCAATTGATAAACCGTTGAGAGCATTTCCACCGTTGCAACTTCGTCAGCAACATCAACGCGCCATGCATCAATCACTACGTCTTGCGTTGCAGAAGCAAAAGCACCAAAACCAGCAAGCAGTGAGAACCAGCCCAGAGATGTTTGCGGATTTAATAAAGATAAGGTTATGAAAATAATAGCCAATGAAAATTGAGCAGGAATAAGCCAACTTTTGCGGCGGCCCAATCTATGCAGAGCTGGGATTTTAAGGCGATCAACCACCGGAGACCAGAGAAATTTAAAGGCATAAGCTAGGCCGATGAGTGAAAAAACGCCCATAGTTTCCAAATCGACTTTGGCGTCCGACAGCCATGCATAGAGGGTGCCCAATAATAAAGCATAAGGAAGACCTGCTGAAAAACCGAAAATGAACATCATTCCGGTTTTGCGCTGCCCTAATGATGCTATTAATTTTTTTAGGCCCGGTTTTTTTTCTT
This sequence comes from uncultured Sphingorhabdus sp., assembly GCA_947492905.1. Classification (GTDB taxonomy): domain Bacteria; phylum Pseudomonadota; class Alphaproteobacteria; order Sphingomonadales; family Sphingomonadaceae; genus Sphingorhabdus_B. The sequence continues at coordinate 2,141,640 of CANLOL010000001.1, forward strand.
CTGCCGCTGCGCTCGCCATTATAATCCCCTAAAATCGATATATCAGAATCTAACGTTCTTTTCCTGAATAGCTAGTGACTTTTTGCGCTAATTACGCCATGGGGTCGAAATGGCATATAACCGCACCCCAAACCAAAAGAAAAATCACACCAAAGCCACTGGCCCAAAAGCAAAACCGCGCGCCAAAGGCCGTCAACAGCTTAGAGATGGCACAGAGCGCAAAAGTGATGATAGGGACGCAAGACCATTAGGTAAAAAATCGTCAAGCGATAGAAGCCGAAAACCCAATAGTGAAAAAACCAATGCTAGCAGAACCGATCAGCGTCAATTTGGCAAAGCCGATCATAGTAATAGCGCAGGCAATGATAAACATGGCGTTGCTAGCCGCAAAAAACTATCTGTAAAGCCGCGTTCTCGCCGCGAAAGTTTCGCGAATTTTGATACAATGCCCGTTAAACCGCGCTTTCAATCCAAAGGCAGCGGTGCATTAGAGCGCGAAAATGGCGAGCAACGTATCGCCAAATTATTGGCCCGCGCTGGCGTTGCATCACGCCGCGAAATTGAACGTATGATTGCCGATGGCCGCATCGCTCTCAACGGTGAAATTTTAGAAACTCCAGCGGTTTTGCTGAAAAATCTGCAAGGCGTTACGGTTGATGGCACTCCCGTTGGCCAAACAGATCCTACGCGTCTTTTCCTCTATCATAAAGCAGCTGGCCTATTAACGGCCGAGCGCGATTTTACTGGTCGACGCACTATATATGATGATCTGCCAAAAGATTTACCGCGTCTTATGCCCATTGGCCGATTGGATTTGAATACCGAAGGCTTATTGCTCATGACCAATGATGGCGAATTTAAGCGCGAGATGGAGCTCCCTAAATTTGGCGTAGAGCGCACTTATCGGGCACGAACATTTGGTGACATATCCCAAGAACAGCTTGAATCTTTGGTGGATGGTATTGAAATTGAAGGCATACGATATGGTAAAATTGATGCCAATTTGGAACGGCGTACAGGTGCAAACCAATGGGTAGAAATGACCTTGACCGAAGGAAAAAACCGCGAAGTACGCCGCGTTTTAGAGCATTTTGAATTGCAAGTATCGCGCCTCATCCGAACCCGCTATGGCCCCTATGAATTGGGTGCATTGCCCGTTGGTCAAGTGGTCGAAGTACGGCGCGCGGATGTTATTAAACACCGCCGCAATCTAAAATCATAAAGAGGCATCATGCGAATTATTTCTGGTGATTGGCGATCACGCACTCTTAAAACACCCAAAGGGGATACCACGCGTCCTACTGCTGATCGTACGCGCGAAGCTTTATTTTCTATGCTCATCAGCCGTATTGGTAGCTTTGAAGATTTGCGTATCTTAGATTTATTTGCAGGATCAGGCGCACTAGGCTTAGAAGCTCTCTCACGCGGCGGCAAACATTGCACCTTTGTTGAACAAAATCCCTCTGCCCTAAAAGCATTAGAAGATAATATAGAAAAATTATCCGCTAAAGACATTGCGCAAATTAAACCATCCTCTGTTCTTACTTTAGGTAAAGCACCGCAACCATTTGATATTATATTCCTTGACCCGCCCTATCAAACGGGTGCAGCTACTATAGCGTTAGAGAAATTAAACCGATTTGATTGGATTGCTCCATCAGCATGGATAAGCGCAGAAACGGAGCGTAATGAACATGTCACTCCAAAAGGTTATACTGTTGAAAATGAGCGTAATATCGGCAAAGCCAAGATTACATTATTACGACCAATTATTGAGCAATAAATAATATTGAGATTTGACAATATCGCACTTGCCCTACGGCTCGTTGTTCCCTAATCGTTCTAATATGAATGAAACTAATATAGCCTTGGCCGATAGCAATGAATTGCCGCCCTATATTCAAGGGTTAAATGCACCGCAGCGCGATGCTGTCATGACCACAGAAGGTCCAGTTTTGGTGCTTGCTGGCGCTGGAACAGGTAAAACGGCTGCTCTTACAACGCGCCTTGCTCATTTGATTATCACTCGCAAAGCTTGGCCATCCGAAATATTGGCTGTTACCTTCACCAATAAAGCGGCTAAGGAGATGAAAGAGCGCATCGGCAAGATGATGGGCGAAGCGGTAGAGGGTATGCCTTGGCTTGGCACATTCCACAGCATAGGCGCAAAAATGCTGCGGCGCCATGCGGAACTTATCGGGCTTGAGAGCAATTTTACCATCATTGATACCGATGATCAACTGCGCCTTCTAAAACAATTAATCCAAGCCGAAAATTTGGATGAAAAACGCTATCCAGCCAAACAATTGGCAGCATTGATTGATAAATGGAAAAACAAAGGTTTCACCCCAAAAGATGTCGATGCAGGGGAGAGCGAAGCCTATGCAGAGGGGCGCGGGGCGGAAATGTACCGCAAATATCAAGAACGCATGCTCACTCTTAACGCCTGTGATTTTGGTGATTTATTACTTCACAGCTTGCGCTTACTGCGCGAACATGACCATATTTTGGAACAATATCAGGAGCGTTTTAAATATATATTGGTCGATGAATATCAAGATACCAATGCCGTTCAATATTTATGGCTAAGGCTGCTCGCACAAAAGCGCAAAAATATTGCCTGTGTCGGTGATGATGATCAGAGCATATACAGCTGGCGCGGCGCAGAGGTAGCCAACATATTACGATTTGAAAAAGATTTTCCCGGCGCAAAAACGGTGAAGCTTGAGCAAAATTATCGCTCTACTCCGCAAATATTGGCTGCAGCTTCTGGCTTGATTAATTCCAACAGCGATCGTTTGGGCAAAACATTATGGACAGAATTGGATGATGGTGACAAAGTACGCGTTATGGGCGTATGGGATGGCCCCGAAGAAGCGCGGCGCGTTGGCGAAGAGATTGAGACATTGCAATTACGCGGCGTCGGTTTAGAGCAAATTGCGATTTTGGTGCGCGCACAATTTCAGACTCGCGAATTTGAAGATCGCTTCATCCAAATAGGGTTAAATTATCGCATCATTGGCGGTTTTCGTTTCTATGAGCGGGCTGAGATTCGCGATGCTATTGCCTATCTGCGCATCATCAATCAAGTGGCCGATGATTTAGCATTTGAACGCATCGTTAATACGCCCAAACGCGGTATCGGCGATAAAGCCGTTGAGAAGATTCATCTGCTCGCAAGGGCGCACCAATGCCCATTAGCCAAAGCCGCTGCTTTGCTCGTGACAACCGATGAACTTGCCGGAAAAGCAAAAGTATCGCTTACCAAAGTCAGTCAGGATATAGCCCGATGGCGCGATATGGCGAGCGAACTTCCACCATCCGAATTGGTGCGCATCGTATTGGATGAGAGCGGTTATACCGATATGCTCCAAGCCGATCGTACACCAGAAGCTGCTGGTCGATTAGAAAATTTATCCGAATTATCCCGCGCGATGGAAGATTATGAAACATTGGGCGAGTTTTTAGAGCATGTCAGCTTGGTGATGGATAATGATGCCGATCAGAGCGGTTCTAAAATTACCATCATGACCATGCACGGCGCCAAAGGCCTTGAATATGACAATGTATTTTGTGTCGGATGGGAAGAAGGCGTATTTCCATCGCAAAGATCGCTAGATGAAGGTGGGCTAGCCAGCCTAGAAGAAGAGAGGCGCTTAGCCTATGTTGCGATTACGCGGGCAAAACAAAAATGCACGATCTTGCACGCTGCCAATCGGCGTATTTATGGACAATGGACCAGCTCTATCCCTTCTCGCTTTATTGAGGAATTACCCGAAGATGCGATTGAGATGGAAAATAGCATGGCGGGCGGTCAATCTATGTGGCGCAACAGTTGGAGTGAACGCGAGCAACCTTTTACACAGATTGTGAATAATGTTAGCAGTGTGAAAGAGCATATTGACAGCCGAGGCCGTGGCCCCGGTTGGGAACGTGCTTCAAAATCTCGCAGTTGGGGCAGCGCCGCCAAAGATTATGGCGCATCATCTGCACAAAGACCAGCATCACGAACGCGGACAAGCAGCGCTTTTTCTATGGCGGATAAAGGCCGTGATGATGTGAAATCTGGCATGCGCATCCATCATAAAAAATTCGGATATGGTATGATAATGGCTATTGATGGCAATAAGCTTGAAATTGAATTTGAAGAGGCTGGCCTCAAACATGTTATGGATAGTTTCATTGAAATTGTCTGATACAATGAAACTTAAAACCATTAGAGACGGTTTAATGATCCTTTGTAATGTACCACTTCACCAATGAGTGGCATTAATATTTGAACATCAAAGCAAAAAGATCCTTTCTCAGGGCCTTCTGTTATTTGCGACTCTGTTGCAACCGGCTTTGGTCCCAAAAACAAAGGCATCGGGATATTAAAAATCGACCATTTTTTTATATCCATGATGAGAGCGCCATCACGAGAATATATATCAAAATAGAAACGCATAGGGCCAAATCTCTCTATTAAATAATGGCCAGATTGGCTCAAATGACTCGTAAATTTGTGATGCCCTGTTTCATTATAAAAATTTCTAGTCCAACTCTCGACGCCATCATCTTCCACAAAATCCATTAATATATTATAGTTTCCAGCAGGAGGAAAACCCCCAACTAGAGCAACACATTTAGATAGAAATGATGTTCCTCTTTTTACGCTAGCTTTGCCAGAAGCCCCCTCATTGCCAAATACTCTATGCAGGCTTTGAACAGCAGGCGATAATTTTTGATATTCATCCCCCATTACACGCTGATATAATGTGCTATAATTTTCTTCATCAATTTGCGTTTCAATAGAATAGCCGTTAAATTTCAAATCAAACTGCTCTAATTTCAACAATCCACTTGCGTGATAAGCACCTTTTTTCAAACTCTTATTGACCAGCATTTCTGCGATTAATTCCGCTGGGAAAGTTGGGATATCTGGGCCATGATCATCGCGCGCTACCAATGTCCACCTTTTTAGCATTGCTTGATTATCATTATAGCCTTTTACCTCTATCTTCATAAAAGACGTATCGCTTCCCAAAAAGGAGGTTAGAGATTGCAATGGTAATAAAAATTTTGAAAGTGAGGATAGAGATTTTATCCATCTCCATTTCACTGGCCAACTGCATAGCCATAAGAATAATGTTTGAAATGAGAGCTCTGGCCCAGCACGAAAAATTGTTGAGGGGGAACCATTTATCGAGCTTGGTAATATTTCATGATCAGGCACATCCACTAAAGCCGTGAAACGCCGAGCGATAGGCTGGTTTCCTATTTGAAATTTTTCACGGCGTAACATTTGCCAACCTGTATAGGATTGCCATTGTTTACTACGCCAAATTTTAAGTGGTTTACCAATGTTATTTAAAATTGCGTGTGCAACTGAATTTCCAGCAGAGGCTCTATTGGATGCGCTAATCGATATATTGACCATGCAAACTTCATCCATGCCCCTTACCAATTTATCGACAACAGCGCGTGATAATGCTGGAACACTTGATGCTCCAGAAATGATAGAAACACCCGCAGATTGTGCGGCTTCATCAAATTCTTTTATGCCCAAAACAAATTCACGAGAATCTGCTAGATCAATATAGTGAATATCAGAAGCTATACAGGATTTAACAACATTATAGTGACTATTCTGAAACGGGCCAGCAGCATCTATAACTATATAGGGCTTTACCGATTGGAATATTTTATCAAGATTAACGCTGTTTCGATCACATTCTAATGGTTCACAATTTTTCAATTTAGAGGATAATTTACGCGCTTTTTCTTTATTACGCCCTGCAATGATTATATGCCAATCACCACTTTCGGATAAACGTTTAATTAGGCGTTTTCCAAAACCTCCATATCCACCGATGATGAGTATTTTCTTCACAAAATTCGTTTTGCATCCTCTGGCTTAGGCAACCAACATTCATTCCTCTGTCCAAATATGCGATATCGATTACGGGCTATAAAACGGTATATAGGATCGCGAATGAAGCGCGGGATTATCGAGAAAAATGCCATCATACGCCACGGCCAGCCTAGCTTGCTATAGATGAAAATCACAGCATCGCTATCTGTTTTAATGTCGTCGCCATCAACGATAATTAAGGTATCAGGATCATTCGGATCCATATCAAATTTTTGATATAATGCAGTGCCAACCGCTCCTTGCATAGAAGCAAGTTTGAAATAATGATGTTTGTCATATTTCAATATGAATTGTGCATTATAAGAACAAAGAACACACATCGCATCAAATACAATGATTGGTTCTTTGCTCATATCTTAAATCCTTAATTCATATTTTTAGAAAACAGCCTTAGCTTCATCTTCTTTCATCATTGCTTTACGAACCAATGGAATATGCGGGCCGCCATAGCTTAAAAATTCGTCATGAAATGCTTTCCATTTATCACGGTCACCGCCCGTCCAATCTTCGCGCAATTTCTTAATCATAAGCTTGCCCAATGTATAATTCAGATAGGCGGGATCATATGTGCCGCGCTCTGATTGCTGGATCGCTGTGCCCTCTACTTGATAACATTCATCAATGAAGAATTTTTTAGAACGCTCGACGCTCCAACCCTGAGCATGCAAACCAATAGCGGATAAATAACGGCAATCGCGCAGTAATGCGTTACTAATCTGTCCAACGCGAATTTCATCAGGAGTAAGACCTTCCATCACACCACTATCTGGCAGACCAGCCTCAATCATTAATTCTTCACCATAATGTGCAAAACCCTCTGCAAAGGCATAGCCTACAAATAGACGGCCAAATAAGGATTCTGCTCTATTCGCATGAAGGAAGTTTAAGAAATGGCCCGGCCAAATCTCATGAATAGATGTCCCTAGCAAATCTGCTTTACCTGGCACAAAATCATCTTGCGCTTTTTGCGTCCAGCTCGGATCGGGTGGGCTGATATAATATACTGATGGCAATCCCGTTTCAAACGGTCCAGGAATATCAATATAAGCTGAATTAGCGCGGTTATAAGGAGGCGATTCCTCTACCAATGCCTCTTCGGTTCCTGGAATGGAAACCAAATCTTTATCCTGCAAAAATGCTTTTGTCGGCGGCAATTGACGGCGCGCCTCTGCAACAGGGCCATCGCTAGCTTTATTCGCATTCATTTTATCCATACATTGCTGCGCCGTTTGTCCGGGTGCATAGCGGGCGCATACTTCGGCTAAAGCATCTTGATTGCGTTTTAAATCTGCCTTTCCAATCGCTTCTAATTCAGCCAGAGATATATCTACACCTTCGGTTTTTTTGACCATATTGGAAAATTTTTCAGCGCCCAATTCAAAACCCGTCGCACTGCCCGCTTGTGAACCAACATGCGCTGCTAATTGCTTCATAGCCACAGATGCTGCATCAGCCGCTTCTTTCAGCTCATTTTGCAATGCTTCATCTTCGACTTCTGCAAAAGCGGCAATGGCATCCCCTACATAAAAGGCACCGAAACCGCCAAAACCGCCTTGACCACGTTTCACAAAGGTTGCCGGCAACGGTAATTTCAAATTGGTTTGAATTTGTGATGCCGCCGTTGGAATATTTTTGAGATATTTGATAAAAGCTTTTAAGCGCGTTTCGGCATCTGCATAAGGGCGCGCGATATAGACGCTTGGGTCCAATGCTCCAATATAATAAGCGGGATTTTTATGCGGTTGATCGGCTTCTTCAAGCCAGAATAATTCGCCCTCCATCGTATTGATGAGATATTGGCGTTCAAATTTTTGCGCATCGGTTAAATCGGCTTCATCAACAGCCTGTGCATCTAATATCGCTTTTTTACGATAATCAATTGCCGCCTTTAATCCTTCTGGTGAAAAATCGATCAACTGCCCATCAAATTCATGGCGTCCTTGGCTAATTGCAAAAGTGGGATTAATCTCGAAATAGCCATTTAAGAAACTCTCCATATAGTCTCCCCAAGCGCTACCATCGCTTTTTACTTCGGCCGCAGCAATTGTATCGCTGCTATTTTCGCTATTCTTTTCGCTACTCTTTTCGTTACAGGCCCCTGTAATTGCTATTGCAGCCAATGATGCTGCCAACATAAATTTGCGCATATCCATACCATCCTCTTACAAAAATATTTATGCGTAATAACTACACAGATTATCATTTGATACCAGTGTTACTTTCCTCTCTTCGCTTCATTAATTGCTTTCTAGCAATAGAATATGTCGCTAAGAGATTTCTCAATGTCAGATGCTCAACATCCCTTTGCCTATGCAAATTTTCGTTATCTATGGATATCGCGATTTTCATCCATGCTATCGCTCTATGGATTATCCCTAATCATCGGCTGGCAGGCCTATAATCTAGCACGGCAAGATCTCGATATTTCTGCTGCTGCTGGTATTTTGGGACTATTAGGATTACTCCAATTCATACCATTATTCATATTAACGCCGCTTGTTGGTTGGGTCGCCGACAGATTAGACAGGCGATGGATTGCGCGCATAGTCGCAGCGGCTCAAGCTATAATCGCTCTTATTTTAGCATTACTAACCTATGCCGATCAAATAACGCTCTGGACATTTTATATTATTGCACTGCTTTTAGGGATTTGCCGTGCTTTTTTAGGGCCTGCGATAAGCGCTCTAGCGCCCAATACCGTTCCTAAAGAATCCTTACCAAGGGCCATCGCCCTATCCACTATTGCATGGCAAGTGGGCGTAATAATAGGCCCAGCTTTTGCAGGACCGCTCTATAGCATTGCTGATTATTTACCCTATTTTGTCTGCGCAGCCCTTTATTGCATAGCATTTGGGTCATTAATGATGATTGGTCCAATAGAACAGGGCCGCCCCGACAATAGCAAAGGTCCGCTGAAACAAGTATCGGATGGCATGTCCTATGTTTGGACCAATAAATTGGTGTTGGGCGCCATAACATTGGATTTATTCGTTATGTTTTTAGCGGGGGCTCAGGCCATGATCCCTGTTTTTGCGCGCGATATATTAGACGTAGGCGAATATGGGCTTTCCTTACTCGCAATCTCCCCTGCAATAGGCGCTTTATTGGTTGCGGGATGGTTCTCATTCAAGCCATTGGCAAATAATGTGGGGCGCAAAATGCTGATTGCTATGGCTGTATTTGGACTATGTACAATTGGTTTTGGCCTATCATCCCTATTACCGCTCTCTATGGCTTTTTTAGCATTGTGCGGGGCTGCTGATATGTTTGGTGTATTTGTCAGATCGACCTTAATTCAAATCAACACCCCCGATGAAAAACGCGGGCGCGTAGGGGCTGTTAGCCAAATGACCATTAGCGCCTCTAATGAATTAGGCGATGCTTTTACAGGCGGCTTAGCCATATTAATTGGCCCAATAGCGGCTATTGTCGTTGGCGGCAGCGGGGCAATTGTGATAACAGCTTTTTGGTATAAATTATTTCCAGAATTAAATGCAGCCAAGACATTTGACCCACCGGAAAATGATAATTAGAAATATAATGATAAATGATGCACCCCAAGGAGAATTCTCATGATTAATAACACCATTTTAGAAACCATTGGTAATACGCCGCATATCAAAATGCAGCGCCTTTTTGGTGATCATAATGTTTGGATTAAATCAGAACGTTCTAATCCCGGTGGTTCAATCAAAGACCGTATCGCGCTGGCAATGATAGAAGATGCAGAAAAATCAGGAGCCTTAAAAGCAGGCGGTACAATTATCGAGCCCACATCGGGAAATACAGGCGTAGGCCTTGCTATGGTGGCGGCTGTAAAGGGCTATAAATTAATATTGGTGATGCCAGAATCCATGTCATTGGAGCGCCGACGTTTGATGCTAGCTTATGGTGCAACATTTGATTTAACTCCAAAAGAAAAAGGCATGAAAGGCGCTATTGAAAGGGCTACAGAATTAATCGGTCAAACCCCAAACAGCTGGATGCCACAACAGTTTGAAAACCCAGCTAATGTTGATGTTCATGTGCGCACCACAGCGCAGGAAATATTGAATGATTTTGCCGATAACCCCTTAGATGCAATTATCACTGGTGTTGGCACTGGCGGTCATATCAGCGGCGTTGCGCAAGTTTTAAAAGAAAAATGGAGCGGCTTAAAAGTCTATGCTGTTGAGCCAACTGCATCCCCTGTTATTAGCGGTGGGCAGCCCGGCCCGCATCCTATCCAAGGCATTGGCGCAGGCTTTATTCCCGGCAATTTGCATACACAAATCATTGATGGCGCTATCCAAGTTGATCCAGCCGATGCCAAAGAAATGGCGCGGCGTAGCGCAAGCGAAGAAGGCATGTTAGTTGGTATATCCTCTGGCGCAACATTAGCCGCTATTGCGCAAAAATTACCTGATTTAAGTAAAGATGCGAATATTCTTGGCTTTAATTATGATACTGGCGAGCGTTATTTATCTGTGCCAGATTTCTTACCTGAATGATTTGACAATATTTAGATTTATTATAAGCTCTATTTGAAGGGGATTATAATGCAAAAATTTATTATTGCTTCACTATTATGCGCCGGATTATTGTCCGCGCCTGCCATTGCACAGGAAAATGAAGAAGAAGAGAAACCAATTGAGACAGGTTGGTTCACAACTCAGGGCGGCGTTTCCGTTCATCACAGCGGGATAATTTTACCCTTAATTTTGAACAATCAACAAGTTGTAACTAGCCCCGTTCCCCAAAGCGGCAGCAATGGGATGGACAATATCATTCAATATCGAGATAAAAATAGCGATATTTTTGCCTCTATATATATTTACAAACCATCCTTTGCCGATGCAGAGCTTACTGCTGCTATGACCGACAGAGCCATTCGGCAATCATTTGGCATTAATGCGGAACCAAATTTATTTACTACTGCATCAATAGCAGGAAAAGAAAATTCAGCATTGATATTGGCTTATGAAGATTCACCGAAAAATTTAGCAACAGCAGGTGCTTTCGCTAAAGTGAATGACTGGATATTAAAGATCAGAGTAAGTGGTCCAAAAAATGAATATGATGGCGTCATCAATCTTCTCAATACCGCATTAGAAGACATCAAATTTGATGCAGCCCCAGAACAACTCTCTAGCGTACAACCAAAAAATTGTGTGAACAAGCTAGAAGGAAAAGCTAAGTTTAGCAAGAAGAGTAGCTCTGATAATCCACTCCTTTCTGGCTTATTGTCAGGGTTGGCTGGCGGCCTATTTAGTGAAAAGGATGAAGATGGAGAAGAGAGTGAAGATGGTGGAGAGAGAATCAAAAGGCCATCATTTAGCAATTGGTGCATAGCCGATAGCTTCGTTCTTGATACTATTTCTTATAATATTTACCGAACGACAGATGAAAAAGATAGCACCATCATAATGCCAACTTCTGATACTGGAAGTGTAATCCTTACGGGAAATGCTTTATTATCAAAGGATAGGTCTTTGAGTATTTATAATATTGGCTCAATAGATAATTATGGTGAGATGAAAGGCGATCTATCAGCCAAACAATATCAACAAATGTTGACAGGTAAAAATAAATTTAGGCTGATAAAAAATTCGAGCAATATTATTAAAGCCAATGGAGATACAACCATAACTCTGTTTACTGGCTAAAAAAACGCAGGCTTCTGAATCGAGACCTGCGCATTTATTTCCATTTTATTGCTATTTAAGCGTTTATATTAGGCGACTTCAAACATTTCTGGGTCAAGCGCCATAATGCTCTCACCGCCTGTTTCAATCTTGCGGCGCAGCGCACCTGCATCGGGCATGATACGCTCGGCAAAATAACGCGCTGTTACCAATTTCGTTTCATAAAATGCCGCATTGCCCTCGCCACTTTCTAGCGCTTCACGCGCTGCTACGCTCATACGCAACCACTGAAGGCCGAGTGCAACAATACCCATGATGTGCATATAATGATGTGCCCCTGCCCCAACATTATCGGGGTTAGCCATACCATTTTGCATGAACCACATAGTCGCTGCTTTTAACTCGCCATTGGCTTTTTCAAGGCGCTCGGCAAAATCACTACTATCAGCGCCCGCTTTGACTGCTGCGCATTCATCATCCACAACTTTGAAGAAAGCTTGAACAGCACGACCACCATTTTGGGCCAATTTACGGCCAACAAGATCCATAGCTTGTATGCCATTTGTGCCTTCGTAAATCATTGTGATACGAGCATCGCGCACATATTGCTCCATGCCCCATTCGCCAATATAACCATGGCCGCCGTAAACTTGCTGCGCATTGGTGGCAATGTCATAGCCTTTATCGGTACCATATCCCTTAATTACAGGAGTTAGCAGCGATAATAGATCATCAGCCATTTCACGATCTTCCTCGGTCGCTCCTTTGTGGATGAGATCGGCTTGCAGAGCACCCCATAAGCAAAGAGCGCGCATACCTTCGGTAATTGCTTTGGCATCCATCAACATGCGGCGCACATCGGGGTGAACGAACAATGTATCGGCTTTTTCTTCCAAATCTTTCGGGCCCGTCAATGCGCGGCCTTGGCGACGATCGGCTGCATAAGCCACAGCATTTTGATAGGATATTTCCGCAATACCAAGCCCTTGCTGGCCAACGCCGAGACGCGCCACATTCATCATGATGAACATAGCGGCAAGACCTTTATTCTCTTCGCCTACCAAATAGCCAGTAGCGCCGTCATAATTCATGACGCACGTAGAATTTCCGTGTATACCCATTTTATGTTCAATCGATCCACAGGATAATGTGTTGCGATCTCCCAATGATCCATCATCATTGACGATGAATTTAGGAACAATGAATAATGAAATCCCTTTTACGCTGTCCGGTGCATCGGGCGTTTTAGCCAATACCAAGTGAATGATATTTTCGGTCATATCATGCTCGCCAGAGGATATGAAGATTTTGGTGCCGCTAATTGCAAAGCTGCCGTCGTCATTTGGTACCGCTTTTGTGCGAATTAGTCCCAAATCTGTGCCACAATGTGGTTCGGTCAAATTCATAGTGCCGCCCCATTTTCCAGAGACCATATTTGGCACATATTTTTCTTTTTGCTCTTGGCTGCCTTTTGCCAAGATAGAAGACACGGCGCCATGCGTAAGTCCAGGGTACATAGCAAATGCCATATTAGAGCTTGCCATAAATTCTTCAAAAGCCATGCTGACGACATGCGGTAATTCTTGCCCGCCAAATTCTTCGGGCGCAGATAAAGTACCCCACCCAGCTTCGCAATATTGTGCATAGGCTTCTTTGAAACCTGCGGGTGTAGTTACGCTGCCATCTTCATGACGAGTGCAGCCTTCTAAATCACCCGATTGGTTGAGCGGGAACAAAACATTTTCAACAAATTTAGAACCTTCACCCAAAATTGCTTCAACCATATCGGGCGTAGCATTTTCAAATCCTGGTAAATTTGAATATTTTTCTAATTTCAAAACATTGTTAAGGTTGAATAATGTGTCGTTTACAGGGGCTTTATACTGAGGCATATTTTTATCCTATAGAAAGATGAAGTAATTATTTGATATAGTCTTATTTTTGGTCGCTTATTTCTGCTTCTTCGACAACAGCAACAAATTCGGTCAATTCTGATATTGCACTATCAATATCTTCTTTTTGTTTTTTGAGCAATTCTATGCGCGCAACGCATTTTTCTAACGTCACTTTTCGCTGCAAATTACGCCCATCACCAACATCATAAAGATCAATCATCTCGCGAATTTCAGCAAGACTAAATCCCACACGCTTTGCTCTTAATATCCATGCAAGTCTAGCGCGGTCGCGTTTAGAATAAACGCGCGATAGACCATTTCTCTCTGGTGCTATTAATCCTTGATCTTCATAAAAACGCAATGCACGCGCCGTAACATCAAATTCGCTCGATAAATCTGAAATAGTGAAAGATTCACGATTGAGATGATCGGGCATATCGAGCGTTGCATCGGCCCTAGGTTTTTCTGATACGCTATTGTTCATGTTCGAATCTCACAGCTTAGTTCATATGACTTTCTTATACTTAACGTTTACGCTAACGTCAAGCAAAAATAGGAGTGTGACTTTATGCCTGCCTATGACTTAGTTGCCAGAACATTTTATGACTCCCAGAACCTTTATAACTCACAGAACTTTCTACAATCAGTTCACCCAAGATTTGCGCGATATGCCTTGTGCTGATAATAAGGCTGTTAAATCACCATGGACGATATGCATGTCGGCTGCCTTTTGCGCCGCTGGTTTCGCTTTATAAGCCACCCCCAAGCCCGCAGCTTCAATCATAGGTATATCATTCGCGCCATCACCAACGGCCAATGTTTGGGACTTCTGCCAATCATTACGTGCAATGATAGCGTTTAAAATATTCTGCTTTGTTTGAGCATCAACGATTTCACCGTCAATTTCGCCGCTTAATATGCCATTATCAATCTTCAATTCATTAGCGTGGAAATGATGAAAGCCTAATGTTTGGGCTACGCTGCGGGCAAATTGATTAAAACCGCCTGATACCAAAACACATTGTGCGCCGCGCGATGCCATTGTTTTGACCAATGTTTCAGCACCCTTGCTCATCACCACACGTTCTTTCAGACATGTTTCAATAGCTTCTTGGTTCAATCCTTTTAACAATGCAACACGGGCCCGCAATGCTTCCTCAAAGTCCATTTCGCCCTGCATAGCGCGCTCGGTTACAGCAGCAATTTCGTCTTTAATACCAGCATAATCAGCAAGTTCGTCAATGCACTCGACAGTAATCATGGTGCTGTCCATGTCAGATATCAGCAGTTTTTTTTGGCGATTGCTCTCATCTTGCACTGCTATATCCATTGCATCCATCAAGGGTATAAGCGCGGTTTTGGCAGTATCAATTTCGCCATCAAAATATATATCCACAACTTGACCTTCATCAATCCAATCTATTTTGCCCAGCGATAACTCTGATTTCTTGAGCAAATCTTGGGCGGCTGATAAGTGTCCGCTTGCAAGCATCTCACTTGCTATTAAGGTTGCTATTGGCATGACGAATCCTATTCATAATAAAACTGTAGCGCTTATCGCTGGTCCAACCGCTAGCGGCAAGACTGGATTAGCAATTGCACTAGCTAATCATAATCCCGATCAAAAATATATCATTATTAATGCCGATAGTGCGCAAATATATGATCATCTGCCTATTTTAAGCGCGCAGCCCGATGCCGAAGAAATGACGCAAGCAGAACATAGATTATTTGGCTATAAATATGGCAGCATAACATGCAGTGCCGTGAGCTGGGCCAATGATGCAAAGTCAGAGATTGATAAAGCACATAGCGAGAATGCTATCCCTATATTAGTTGGCGGAACAGGCATGTATATCCGCACATTATTGGACGGCATTGCCCCAATCCCAGATATTGATCCCGATATCCGGCAATCTGTTCGGACGATGGAAACGCATCAAGCTTATGAACAATTATCAGCGCTTGATGCACCCATGGCCGATATTCTTAATCCCAATGACACGACCAGAATAGCGCGAGCATTAGAAGTGATAATGTCCACAGGAACTAGCATTGCGACATGGCGCAAGAAAAAAGAAGGTGGAATTGCCGAGGCTATAAATTTAAAACCACTAATCTTGCTGCCCCCACGCGAATGGCTCTATGAAAAATGTGATAAGCGTTTTGTTCAAATGATGGATATAGGAGCAATAGAAGAGGTTGAGGCTCTTATAAAGCGCAATCCGCCAGCAGATAGCCCCTTGTGGCGCGCAATCGGTGTTAAGGAGATATCCGCCTATATCAATGGTGACATTGATAAAGAAAAAGCCATAGAATTGGGGCAAATAGCAACGCGCCAATATGCAAAACGCCAATATACGTGGTTCCGCAATCAAGCACCTAGTAGGTGGCAACGTGCAGATGGCGAGATAAATTATAAAAATATAAATGATTTTGTAACTTTATTTCATTAATTATAGTTGACATGATAGTTTTATATCATTAGCCAGCCACTTCTTGCCTAATTTTTATCTTAATATAGAGAATGGGCGATGATCTAAATTAACCCCCGCTTATAATATAGCGTATTAAAATGTATTGGAATTGATTGTGACCGCAAAATCCGGCGCAGATATATTATTAAACAGCCTGATTGAACAAGGCGTTGATACTATTTTTGGCTATCCAGGCGGCGCTGTGCTTCCTATTTATGATGCTTTATTCAAACATCCTAAAATTAAGCATATATTGGTGCGCCATGAAGCTGGCGCTGCGCACGCAGCAGAGGGATATGCGCGATCAACTGGCAAACCAGGCGTTGTTTTAGTAACCTCTGGGCCGGGTGCAACAAACGCAGTTACCGGAATTGCCGATGCATTTATGGATAGCATCCCTCTTGTAATTATTACTGGCCAAGTACCCTCTACGCTTATTGGTTCAGATGCCTTTCAAGAGGCGGATACAGTTGGTATCACGCGCCATTGCACCAAACATAATTATCTGGTGAAAGATCCAGACGATCTTGCCAATGTCATGAAAGAAGCATTTTACCTTGCGACCAATGGTCGCCCTGGCCCCGTTTTGGTTGATATTCCCAAAGATGTGCAAGTCGCAGATGGAGCCAATTGCGATAGCAGTAAAAACCAAAAGATGCGCTGTGATATTCCATTTGAAGCAGATTTTAATGATATTACTAAAGCGATGGAATTATTGGCTAATGCAAAAGCCCCTATTCTCTATACAGGCGGCGGTATTATCAATTCTGGGCCACATGCCAGTAAAGCTCTGCAAGAATTAGCGCAACTCAGCAATGCTCCCGTAACATCAACTTTAATGGGACTAGGTTCATTACCAGCTGAAGATGACAAATGGCTTGGGATGCTTGGCATGCATGGCACTTATGAAGCCAATATGGCGATGAATCAATGCGATGTAATGCTCTGTTTAGGGGCTAGATTTGATGATCGCGTCACGGGAAGATTGGATGCTTTTTCTCCCAATAGTTATAAAATCCATGTTGATATTGATAGAAGCTCCATCAACAAAACCGTTAGAGTTGATCTTCCTATTGTAGCGGATGTTGGCAAAGCCATCGATCAAATGATTAAAATATGGAAAAGCCGCAAATTCACTGCGGCAAATCTTGATGATTGGTGGGCTAGAATCAAAGGATGGCGCGCAGTTGAGTGCCTGAACTATCCTGCCAATAAAGACGAAATTATGCCGCAATATGCTATTGAGCGTTTATATGAGGCCACCAAAGATAAAAGCCCCATTATTACGACCGAAGTAGGCCAGCATCAAATGTGGGCTGCGCAGCATTTTCATTTTCAAGAACCCAATAAATGGCTAACCAGCGGCGGGCTTGGCACTATGGGCTATGGGATGCCAGCAGCTATTGGCGCGCAAATAGGCAATCCAGATGCCTTGGTGATTGATATTGCTGGCGAAGCGTCAATTCAAATGAACATACAAGAATTGGGCACCGCATCACAATATAGGCTGCCTATTAAGATTTTCATTTTGAACAATCAATGGATGGGTATGGTTCGCCAATGGCAAGAGCTCACATTCAAAAGCCGTTACTCAGAGAGTTATTCTGATAGCTTGCCCGATTTCGTGGCCCTTGCAAAAGCCTATGGCTGGGAAGGCATTGTCATTGATCATCCCGATAATTTGGATGAAGGAATTGCGCAAATGCTCGATTATGATGGCCCTGTAATCGTTGATTGCCGCGTCACCCAATCCGCCAATTGCTTTCCCATGATTCCATCGGGAGCAGCCCATACAGAAATGCTATTAGACAATAGCACTGTCTCGGGTGAAATGGATGATGAAGCAAAGGCTCTAGTATAATGTATATTCATAAAGAAAAATCAGAGAGGCATGTCCTAACCCTTACCGTTGATAATGAAGCGGGTACTTTGGCACGAATAGCAGGAATGTTTACCGCGCGCGGTTATAATATTGATAGCTTAACAGTGGCTGATGTTACCGAGGATCGTTCTACGAGCCGCATAACAATTGTTACAAATGGCCCGCCAGCGACGATTGAACAAATCATTGCGCAATGCGAGCGATTAGTGCCCGTTCACAAGGTTACTGATTTAACCGAAGAAGGACCGCATGTTGAGCGTGAACTTGCTCTGGTTAAGGTCACTGGCACTGGTGATAATCGCATAGAAGCTATTCGATTGGCCGACATTTACCGTGCGCGGGTTATTGATGCTACAACCAAAAGCTTCATATTTGAGATTACGGGTAGCCCAGAGAAAATTGATACATTTTTGACATTAATGCGTGAGGTCGGCTTTGTAGAAGTTGGCCGCACAGGTGTTGCCGCCTTAATGCGCGGCCATATGCCATCATAATTATAAATTAAATATACGAACTTAAGGAAAAATAATGAAAGTCTATTACGATGCTGATGCAGATCTAGCACTAATCACCTCTAAGAAAGTCGCTATCGTTGGTTATGGCAGCCAAGGACATGCTCATGCGCAAAATCTGCGTGATAGCGGTGTAAAAGATGTAGCAATTGCCCTGCGTGAAGGATCAGCCACGCGCAAAAAAGCTGAAGCCGCTGGCTTTAAAGTTCTCTCCAATTCAGAAGCAGCAGAATGGGCCGATCTAATTATGATCCTAGCTCCAGATGAGCATCAAGCTGCGATTTGGGCTGATGATATTGCGGGTCGTATGAAACCAGGCAGCGCTCTTGCTTTTGCTCATGGTCTTAATATTCATTTTGGCCTTATCGAAGCACCATCAGATATTGATGTCATCATGATCGCGCCAAAAGGTCCGGGCCATACAGTTCGCAGCGAATATCAGCGCGGCGGCGGCGTTCCATGCCTCATTGCTGTGGACCAAGAATGCGAACAAAGCGCAGGCAATGGTCACGCAAAAGCGCTTGCATTATCTTATGCTTCTGCCGTTGGTGGTGGACGTAGCGGTATCATTGAAACCAATTTCCGCGAGGAATGCGAAACCGATCTATTTGGTGAACAGGCTGTTTTATGCGGCGGCATTACCCATCTTATCCAAGCAGGGTTTGAGACACTAACAGAGGCTGGTTATGCGCCAGAAATGGCCTATTTCGAATGTTTACATGAAACCAAATTGATTGTGGATTTATTGTATGAAGGCGGGATTGCTAACATGCGTTATTCAATATCCAACACAGCAGAATATGGCGATATTAAAACCGGCCCTCGCATCATCACTGATGAGACAAAAGCTGAAATGAAACGCGTATTAGCCGATATACAATCGGGTCGTTTTGTGAAAGATTTCGTTCTTGATAATCGCGCTGGACAGCCAGAGCTAAAAGCTTCTCGTAAACAAGCTGAAGCTCATCCTATTGAGAAAACAGGTTCAGAATTGCGCGCCATGATGCCATGGATTGGTGCTAATCAATTGGTTGATAAAAGCAAAAATTAATAAAAAAAGGTGGCTCTCATCGGTTAGAGCCACCTAATTCAACAGCTAAAAGCTATTAACTCGTTATGCACTCGGTGCACATTTAGCAGCACAAGCCGCTCCACACGCAGCGCAAGCTGCTGCACAGGCTGCGCCACAAGCTGCTGCACAAGCGCCGCAAGCTGCTGCACATGCACCACAAGCACCGCAGGCGCCACAAGCACCACATGCACCGCACGCTGCACAAGCACTACATGCTGAACAAGCACTGCAAGGACCTGAAGATGCACTTGCAGGTGCAGTTGCTAATGCTAAACCGCCAGCTACTGCTAATAATGTCGCTAATTTTGTTGTCTTAGTCATAATAAACTCCACTTTCAAATTTTGAACCAAAATGGCTCGATTAAACATAAATAAAGAGCCGCCCCCTCACGAGCCGGCTCTATTATTTTATTGATTACCAATGCTTGCGCCATTGGGAATTTTTGGCCATGCGGCTTCTGATTTTGCTAAGAAACCAGGGATATCTTTCAACCAATTTACTTGAACATTAGGGTTGAAATTTAGGTATAATTTACCATCAACAATTTTTGATAGCTTTGGATCTCCTGGTGCCAAACGACCGCGAGCCATAGCCCAAGCACAGTGACCACCATATTGAGGGGCGTAATTGGCTGGGTTTTGTTTAAAGGCTGCTAGATTAGCTTTGCTAGAGAAATGATATGTTGCACCAGCATATTCAGTTGAGAAGTTCGCGTTACCGATAACTGGTGTTCCGTCACCTTGGAAATAGCTAACTACATCGTAACCGCTAACCGCTGGTTTATCTCCATCGATACCCGTGAACACAGGACGATAAGAGGCACTTGCTGCACAAGCTCCGCATGAAGCCGCGCATGCTCCACAAGCTGCACCGCAAGCTGCTGCACATGCACCGCAGGCGCCACAAGCTGAACAGGCACCACATGCTGAACAGGCACTACATGCACCGCATGGCGCAGCAGAGATAGTTGCAGGAGCTGTGGCGATGACCAAGCCACCGGCTACAGCCAACATTGTTGCTAATTTAACAGATTTAGACATATTTTTTTCCTAACTAATCTAACTAAAATTTATTCGAGGGGGATTTAAAAGATTATTTATCTTATGCGCCAAATACGGCATCATCAGGGACGGTTGGCCATGCAGCTTCTGATTTTTCAATATAACCAGGAATATCGCTCAACCAATCTTTTTGGACTTCTGTGTTGAAGTTCAAATATAATTTTCCATCAACAACTTTTGCTAATGTAGCATCACCAGGTGCCAAATTACCTTTTGACATAGCCCATGCACAATGGCCGCCATATTGAGGAACAAATGCTGCTGGATCAGCAACAAATTTTTCTTTATTTTCTGCAGAGGCAAAATGATAAACAGCGTCGCCATATTGAACTGAATAATCTTCACTGCCAAGAACAGGAGTGCCTTCATCCGTAAAATAGCTTGTTACATCATAGCCTGATACAGCTACATTGCCGCCATCAACACCCAAAAACACAGGGCGTTTTTCAGCTTCGATTACTACTAGCTCATCAGCGCTAGCTTCTGCAACGCTGGTTTCTTCGGCGTTATTAGCGGTTTCGCCGCCTGTTCCACATGCTGCAAGACCAAAAATAATGGTCGCTGCTGCTGATGATAATAATGTCTTCTTCATTTCAATTATCCTTCTAAAACATCTAAATGTCTGATCTCGTAATATCTACGCTACAGACTAAGTTTCGTTGAACAATTGATATGGTTACAAATTTATGGAATTAATTCTAAAATCTTATTTGCATGAATGTTATAGCACAGATCAATTAATATGTAATTGATTGTAATCGCTCTGATGCGATACGATATTCTTCAGCCAATTTATCAACCATTTGGCCAGCAGTTTGCACATCATCAATATTGCCAATACCCTGTCCGCAACCCCAAATATCTTTCCATGCTTTTGCATCGGTATTGCCGCCAGAACCGAAATTCATCTTGCTTGGATCGCTCTCAGGCAGATTTTCAGGATCAAGACCTGCGTTCTCAATAGACTCGCGTAGATAATTGCCATGAACACCGGTAAATAGGTTTGAATAGATAATATCCTCGGCCTTGCCCTTCACGATACCTTGTTTATATCCATCATCAGCACGCGCTTCTTGAGCGGCAATAAATGCGCTTCCTATATAGGCAAAATCCGCGCCCATCGCTTGGGCACTCAATATTGCAGAACCAGAAGCAATAGAGCCAGAGAGCGCTACAGGGCCATCAAACCAAGCTCGAATTTCTTGCATCAAGGCAAATGGAGACGTCACACCAGCATGACCGCCAGCACCAGCTGCAACAGGTATCAAGCCATCTGCGCCTTTTTCAATTGCTTTGCGCGCAAAACGATCGCTAATAACATCATGCATGGTAATGCCGCCCCATTCATGCGCAGCCTTATTAAGGTCTTCACGCGCACCCAATGAGGTTATGAGCATCGGTACTTTCCATTTCGCACAAGTGACCATATCTTCTTCAAGACGATTATTCGTGCGATGCACAATCTGATTAACAGCATAAGGCGCTGCGGGACTATCAGGATTGTCACGATTATGTGCGGCCAATTCTTCTGTAATTTGGTGAAGCCATTCGTCCAATTGTGATTGAGGGCGCGCATTAAGCGCGGGAAAAGAACCAACAATACCGGCCTTACATTGTGCGATAACAAGCTCTGGACCAGAAATAATAAATAATGGAGAGCCAATGACGGGAAGGCGCAAATTATCAAATAAGGGTGAAGGCATTGCCATATAAATATTCCTATCTTTAATCGAACGTTTAAAAGATCACAAAGCGGTTTACCCCTTGTTTGTCAATCAATTAATGAGAGAATAGCCAAGGCCTAGCTCAGACTATTTACCGCACTTAAGATCGCTCTAATGGATGCCGTAGCGACATCTTGGCTTATCCCAACGCCAAATATTTTATCCTGTCCATTGACGCTACATTCTACATAGGCCGCAGCAGTGGCGTGGCTCCCCGTTCCTATTGCATGCTCTGAATAATCAACAATATCGATGTTCATATTAAGCGCATCCGATAAAGCATTGGTCATCGCAGAAATCAGACCATTGCCGCTGCCTTGAATGGAAATTTCCGCATCACCATCGCTGATACGGCCAGCGAATAAGCGTTTTCCGCTGCCATCCTTCATTAATTTTTCTTGATGCTGAACTAATTTATATTTGCCATCCACCGATATAAAATATCGTTTTTGAAACGCACTCCAAATATCATCACTGGCCAATTCTCGCCCTAAATCATCGGACATTGATTGAACAGTTTGTGAAAAATTCGCTTGTAATTTCTTTGGTAGTTTCAAACCATGATCTTTATCTAAGACCCAAGCAACTCCACCTTTTCCGCTCTGTGAATTGACACGGATAACGGCTTCATAATCGCGGCCTAAATCTGCTGGATCAATGGGCAGATATGGTACATTCCAATAATCATCATTGCGCGCTGCTTGTGCTTCAAATCCTTTTTTAATGGCGTCTTGGTGACTGCCTGAAAATGCCGTAAATACTAATTCACCCGCATATGGATGACGCGGATGTACCGGCAAATCATTACAATATTTAACGGTTTCAATAATATCATCAATATTTGAAAAATCTAAATTCGGGGCAACCCCTTGCGTGTAAAGGTTCAAGCCCAATGTCACCAAATCCACATTGCCAGTGCGCTCACCATTACCAAATAAACAGCCTTCTATGCGGTCCGCCCCAGCCATTAACCCAAGCTCCGCAGCAGCAATACCCGATCCGCGATCATTATGCGGATGCAATGATATGATGACTTTTTCACGCGCAGAAATATTATCGCAAAACCATTCGATTTGATCCGCATAAATATTAGGAGTTGAGGCCTCTACTGTGGCGGGCAAGTTCAATATTAATCTTTTGTCTTTGCTCGGTTTTAAAACCTCCATAACAGCTTCGCAGACCTCTAGGCTAAAATCCAATTCAGCCGTAGAGAAAGTCTCTGGAGAATATTCAAAATGCCAATCCGTTTGCGGATATTTGGCAGCTTGTTCGGCCAAAATTTCAGCACCATTAATGGCAATCTGTTTCACTTCTTGCTTATCAAGTTTAAACACAACATCACGCCAAGCAGGCGATACAGCATTATAAAGATGCACAATCGCTTTTTTCGCACCGGCCATGCTTTCAAAAGTTTTCTCTATCAAATCACGCCGCGACTGGGTTAGAGCCTGAATGACAACATCATCGGGTATTTTATTATCATCGACTAGAGAGCGGACATAATTAAAATCGGTGCTACTAGCGGATGGAAATCCTACCTCTATTTCTTTGACACCTATGGAAACCAACAAATCAAAGAAACGTTGTTTTTTAGCGCTATCCATAGGGTCAACAAGCGCTTGATTCCCATCTCTTAAATCAGTGGAAAGCCATATTGGGGCTTTGTTAATTTGATTATTTGGCCATTGACGATTGGGCAAATCTATCTTTGGAAATGGTCTATATTTATTAATCGGATTCATGATGATCTTTCCTGCACACTGATGCTGATTCGTTAATTTTGTGGAATTTATCGACTTCCCCTTAGGCTATCATCAAAGATGAGCACACCTAAGGGCGCATAAGTCGCAGGGTAATGTGGTGCAGTTTAAAAAGCATATCTTCTATAAAAATGTTTAGAGGCTTTCGTCTAGTGAAAAGATCATAATAGGAAAATTAATTTATGGAATTTTGTTTCTCATAATGCACAAGCGTTGACCATATATTGTCGACATCATTATCCAAACTTCTAAAATCTATATTCCTGCTCATAGGGTCGCGTTTATTTAATGTGATAGTCCTTGGTTTTTTGAGCAAGGTCCGCCGCAAACCTCGTTGTAAATAAGATAGCCGAAATGCAATGCTGGCGGCATCTGGAACATCATGCTTTTTATAAAGAGAGGCCTCTATCATGCCTAATCTCTGTCCTACCAATGCATTATATTGAGGGTGCGGCCCACGGTGCAATAGTCGCCCGCTTTCAATTGCTAATTTCTCATACGCGGGCAGATATATACCATTGCTCTTAAAATCTCTTGCATCAAAACCTGCTTGCTCCGCCCTTTCAAACAATTTTACAAAGGCATTCATTTTCAACAATTGCACAGGAATCAAATGATGTTTCTGAAAACCCGACTTTTTGGGTATAGCCAGACTATTTTTAGAAAATCCGCTGATCGAAACTGACGTCATGACGCCATAACAGTATATTATCCATAAAATGGCAAATGCAGTAATGATTATGAACAAAGATTATTTATTTTTGAGCCATAAATTCAAAAACAACACGTACATCATTCGCTATCTCATCTTGGCCAACACCAATTTGATGCGCTACTCTATTGATATTCGCACTTCCTTTTGCTTCAGCACTGTTCCCATCTTCATCCAAGGTGAAAATTATGCGCAGCGGTTGCTCAATATTTTTCAATCGCAACACCCCATCCATTTGATAGCGATTGCCGCCAAGGCTTTTTATATTATTAGAGATATATTGCGCCTGAGGTGATGCAGAGGAATTGAAAAAATCGACATTACCAATCGCGCTATTCACTGTTGAATCAGAAGTGGTAACAGATGTTAAATCTATCAGTACTTTGATGGATGATTGTTCCAAAGCTGCTGAGTCAAATTTTATATCAGCGCTCCAATCACTAAAACTTCCCGTGACAATATCATCATTCCATTTGACCGAAAAACTTAGCGATTTTGGGCCAATGACTATCCAATTTGATGGCTTAATAGGTTCGACTTTCGGTGCTACTTCCGCTGAAACATCATCCGCTTCATCTTCTTTTTCAGACTCTATTATTTCCTCATTCTCTTCTATCTCTTCTACTTCGGAAGGTTGAGTTTCTATTGCCGATAAATCTTGATCTTTGGCAGGAGGTAATAGTTTTTCATTTTTAGTTGAGGGAATATACTCAATTTCAGTCGGTTTTGCGGCATCCGCATTATATTGTGCATATGCAAACAAACCAATCAATGCGGCGATGATGAACAACAAGCAAAGCGTAGCATTAATTTTTCTAAGTGGTTTTATTAGGGGTAATATCCGCCATAAAATATCTTCACCTTTGAAAAATTGATGCCGTAATGCGCCAGCTACATGCATGAAAAATAGTATAATTCCTGCCCAACTTAAAATTTCATGCGCATATAAAGATGCTATATTAAGGATTGTGCGCGAGGCCTCTGATAAGCTCTCAACACCCGGAATATGCGGCCAATAAAGCGTATCAAAAATATAAGTATCTATATTAAGGTTAGAGGATGAAACAATCAACCAACCGCTAATCGGCGTGCCAATCATAAAAATATAGAGGGCAATATGCGCATATTTAGATAATTTATGCGCCCATTCATCATCATGAAGAGCCGCCGGAGGTTTTTTATATAGACGCAATATTAAGCGCGCTATTGATGCCAATAAAATCAATATACCTATTGATTTGTGCAATTGCGTAACTGCGAATAGCCCCAACCCGCTATTATTGGAGTCTTGAAGTCCAGACATGTGCCATCCCAAGCCCATTTGAAACGCAAGAGCAAAGGCCAATGTCCAATGCAAAATGACCGCCAAGATTGAATAATGAGAAGGATATAAATCACGCTGCATAGTGCGACATTATATTCTGCATTGGAAATAACAATCTATTTCAGATCAATGGCGGCTATCTGATATTATTAATTCCTATCTAAGAATAGCAGAGGAAGCGGTTCTAAAAACGCTCCTAACCTTTGCTATTGAATCATCTGCGCCGATCGTGATGAAAATTCTCTCTTCCTCATCCAATCCATCCACTTCCATACTATTTGAATAAGCCCCATTCACAGCGATATCATGCGCAATCCGCGTCATACGCTTCATTGACTCTGCTTCATTCAAATGACGGCATTCATAATGAATTTCTTGATTGGAAAAATAAGATAATCCATTTGTCCTCAATATCCCCTCGCTATCATATATAAAATCAATAGTTGATAATATGGGGAAAGCCCCACCCTTTTCATATT
The DNA here is from genome assembly GCA_947492905.1 of uncultured Sphingorhabdus sp. Lineage (GTDB taxonomy): Bacteria > Pseudomonadota > Alphaproteobacteria > Sphingomonadales > Sphingomonadaceae > Sphingorhabdus_B. Next base: position 2,168,077 of record CANLOL010000001.1, read on the forward strand.
GATTAATCACCTCAACAAAATATTGAGAATCCGATATGATAGAGCTTATATTCCAAGCCACTGCTATGCTTTTGCTATTCTCTATCAGCATTCGAATATATCTGAATAAACTCGATATGATAGCGGCATTTTTACTCCCATCTCTAATGTGAGAACCAAAAGATATGGCTATTCCTGATTGAAAAGATGTTTCGCCAATATTGCAAAATAATTGCTTATAAGATTCGATATCCAAATTATCTTCAAACCAATGTATATCCAATTCCAAACCTTCATATTGGATATTCCAAGATAGATTATGGTGCATTGCAGTGCCATTTTTGCCAAGGCTTTTCGGTTTTGAGCGCAAAATTATATCATCATTATTGGATAATAGGCGGGTGAAATCATCTATTGAAAATTCAGAGAATAATAATAGCAGAGGTTTTTCAAGTTGTGAGTTAGCACTCATATATGTTTCAATTCGCCCAAAGTTCTTATTTTGTTCTTAAAGGCAAATACATTCATAATCAATAGATAATAACCATTACGGATTAACCTATGGTTCAACTTGTTTTAATCGCTGTAATTGTAATAATTGTCGCTCAACTCTTGGCCGCCATTTGGCTTTTTCAGAGCCATTTTTCAGCATATTTTCCCAATATTTTTCAGCATCATCTACCCTACCGTCAAACAGGGCCGCTAAACCTTCAAAATAATCTGGCACAGGAGCATTGGGCCATGTCTTGCGTGATTTTTCAAATGCTAATTTAGCAGGCTCCGTCAATTCTCCATTGCTCGCTAGCATAAGCTGCAATCCAAGTGCGCTCCATAATTGAGCATTATCCGGATATTTGATCAGACCATTTTGCAATACAGCAGAAGCAAATTTATAATTACCATTATTTGCCGAGGAATCAGATAATATCAAATAACGTTTAGCAGCCCCAAATTCATAATCCATCTCTTGCCTAATCGAAATAAGTTCCTTTGCAACGCCCGTACTATCCGTAATTTCCTTAGCATGAGATGCTGGTAGCTGCGGATTTCCTTGATGTGCATAACCGGCAAGTGCTAACGCCCCCGCTGCAAAAGGCATAGTCCACATTTGGCGCGGCAAACGCCCTAATGCAATAATCAAAACGCACACAATAATCGTAAAAATAACAGCTATTATCCACCCCATTATTATATGACCTCTTCATCCTGAGTATCTGTTTGCGTCTCTATTTTCTGGTCTTTTGTCTTTCTGAACAATGGAATGACCAAATATAATGCCAATAGAAAAATCAATATTGGAGCAAGCCATAATGCTAATGACACACCCGTGGCTGATGGATCAAAGCTAACATAATCGCCATATCGTGCGATCATCCAATCTTTAATCTCATCCTGCTGCTTTCCCTGCTCTATTTGCAGACGCACTTGATGGCGCATAGCTTCTGCTATTGGAGCATCGCTATCAGCAATAGATTGCCCCTGACACTGAATACAGCGTAATTCTAGCATGAGGTCAAAAGCGGCCTGTTCATCGCGAGCATCCGCCAATTGCTCATTAGCATAGAATAAGCCTGTTTCTTGCGCCTTGTTAGCAGTTTGCGCAAAAGCGCCACTGGCTATCATAAGAAATAAGCTGAGGATGCATAAACGGATCATTGAACAGACTTTATATCCGCCAATATAGTCGCAACATTATCTTCTCTAATGTCGCCAATATATTGTTTTTGAATAATCCCTTGTCCGTCGATTAAGTAAGTCTCTGGAACGCCCGAAGAGCCCAATAATAATTGAATTTGCAAATCGGGATCGCTGCCTATTTTTACAAAGGGATTGCCATAATCTCTAAGAAATTGAGCAACATCATCGGGTTTATCGCGAACAGCAATGGCGTGAATTTCTACACCTGCTTCTTTAAGTGCTTCTAGCTGTGGTGCTTCTGCACGGCAGGGTATGCACCAACTGCCAAATATATTGAGCAATCTTACTTTTCCATCGGCAAAATCTGTGTTGGCTAAACCCTCAATTCCAGATGTAGCAGGCTCTAAGGAAAATTCGGGCAATGCCCCTCCCACTAGTTGCGAGCGGACAAAACCATCTTTTGGTTGGTTGAGCTGATAGAGCAAAAAGCCCGCCAAAAAGCTAAATAATATTAGGGGAACCCATAATTTTAATGACATAGCTGACCTCGATTCATACTTAAGCCCATGGATTAACCTCCTCGCGCTTTTTCTTGCGTCGTTTCGTGCGGCCTAAAAGGGAAATTAATCCCCCCAATGATATGATGATTGCTCCATACCATATCCACGTCACAAAGGGTTTCCACCATATACGCAATTGCCATTTTCCATCTTCGTTCTTCTTACCCAAAACAGCATATAATTGTCCATTCCAACGCGTCATTAATGCCGCTTCACTTGTTTCTTGGTTAGGATTAAAAAACAATCTTTGTTCAGGCTTTAATGTCTCAAACTCTATGCTGCGGCTATCGCTATCACGAACCTCTATAATGGCCTGCGTTGCTACCCAATTATCACCAATTACAGGAATTACATTTTTCAACTTCACATCAAAATTCGCAAGCTGCTCAGTATCTCCGATTTCAACCGATTTGAGCAATTGCTTACTAAAGCCGCTCTCAGATGCCATACCAAATGCGCATATTGCTATCCCAAAATGCGCAATTACCATGCCATAAATAGGCAGTGGAGTGCGCCTTAAATTACGGCCCATAAGCGGCAGAAAACTCGCAACGGCTAAACCCAAAGATAGAGCAATCGCAATCATTGATAAAATGGGGGTGTCTGGCAAAGTCACGACCAAAATGAGCAATAAAATTATGGCGCAGATAGCTGAAATCAATAATTTCTTGCTAATGCGTTCTGCATTATCTTGGCGCCAGCGCAGCAATGGGCCTGCCCATAACAATATCATCAGCAAGAATATGAATGGAATAGTTGCTTTGTTAAAATAAGGCGGTCCCACAGATATTTTCTGATCGGCAAAGCCCTCTGCAAATAGCGGAAATAATGTTCCGACAAACACTATCGCCAATATTGAAACCAATATTATATTATTTCCGACAATAGCCCCTTCTCGGCTCATAAGATTGAATATCTTGCCTTGGCGCACCTGATTGATACGAAGCGCATATAGAAGCAATGCCCCTGCTACATTGATAATCATTAGGGCCAATATGAATGCACCGCGTTCAGGGTCTACAGCAAAAGCATGAACACTGGTCAAAATACCAGAGCGCACCAAAAATGTGCCCGCCATTGACATAGCAAAACCGACCAAAGCCAATATGATCGTCCAAGATCGTAAAGCATCGCGCGTTGCCATAACGGCTATGGAATGCAGTAATGCAGTGGCGGCTATCCAAGGCATTAGCGAAGCATTTTCAACTGGATCCCAAAACCACCAGCCGCCCCATCCTAATTCATAATAAGCCCAATAGCTGCCAGCGGCGATACCGAGTGTCAGGAATATCCATGCTAGCAAAGCCCATGGCCGCATTGCACGGGCAAGAGCCGAATTTATTTTACCGCTTATAAGTCCGCCAACCGCCACCGAAAAAGCAATAGAAAGACCAACATAACCAATATAAAGCGTTGGCGGATGAAAGGCCAAGCCAATATCTTGCAGCAATGGGTTTAACCCCGCACCTTCTTTTGGCGCAGGATTAAGACGCGCAAATGGGTTTGAAGAAAATAGCAAAAATGCATAAAAGCCAAAAGATACGAAAGCTTGCACCATCAATGTTGCAGCAAAAGTTTTTTGATCTAAGCGCTTTTCAAACAATGCAATGGCCGCTCCAGAGAGAGCCAAAACGCTAACCCAGAGCAGCATAGACCCTTCATGATTACCCCAAGTTCCCGCTAATTTGAATATCCAAGGCTTATCAATATGACTATTTTGTGCGACCAAAAGTACCGATAAATCTGTGTCTAAAAACAAAAATATTAACATCGTAAAAGATAATAGACATAAAAGCCCCTGCACAATCGCAATGGGGTTTATAATTTTGAGCAAATTATCATCTTCGGTTTTAATATATAAAAAAGACACCGCAAATTGAAGCAATGCTAAAGCAGCCGCAAGCCATAATGCAATCAGCCCTGCCTCGGCCGTCATTGAACCACAGACTTTTCTAATTTTTGCGTATTGCTCATATCAATATCTTGCAGCTCACGCGGGACGTAATTTTCGTCATGCTTAGCGAGCAAATTATCGGCAATAAAAATACCATCTTTATCAAGCCGGCCATCAGCCACAACGCCGCTACCTTCTACAAATAGATTGGGCGTAACGCCCGTATATCGCACTATTTGCTCTTGGTCCTTATCTTGGACGATAAAATTAATCGTCACACCATCGCTAGCTGATTGGATTGATCCTTGTTTGACCATGCCGCCCAAACGTATCGCTTTGCCTATTTCAACATTTTGGTCGTTCAATGTTGCTGGCGTATAGAAATAAGACGCCTCATCGCTCAACGCATTAATAGCGATTAAACTGGCCACTAATAATCCAATCACTGCTATAATCGCTAATATCAGTCTTTGATGCTTAGGCTTCATAGCGATACCATTGCCAATCTATGTGCTCCATAAATCATATCAGTGGTTATCTCTTAAATCATCCAAGAGAGCCTCTGCACGGCGCATGGCATTATAGCTGTTAAATGCAATGCCACCGACCAAAATTACCGATATGATATAGCTAGCGAAGATGAGATTTTCTGTTGTCATTTTATGATCCAATCTCGTGCGTATCTTCGGCCATACGGCGCATACGGGCTTCGATTTTAATATTGGCTAAAGCAGCCCGCATTCGCATAAATACTATAGCTGTAAAAATCAGGGTAAAACCAAGCACAGAAATAAATAATGGCAGCAAATAAGTAGAATCAATGCTCGATCCAGTCAGAGTGATGCTGGCTTTTTGATGCAGACTCTCCCACCAAACAACTGAGCGATTGATAATCGGTATATTCACTGCACCAATTACGCCATATACTGCGGTAACACGGCTAATCTGTCCTTTTTCACTGCTGGCATTAGCCAGAGCAATATATCCTAAATATAGAAAAAATAGAACCAATACAGATGTCAAACGACCATCCCATACCCACCATGTCCCCCATGTGGGTTTAGCCCATAAAGAGCCTGTTATAATGCATAATGCCGCAAATATAGCACCAATAGGTGCGATAGCTCTTGCGGCAACGCTGGCTAATGGATGCCGCCATACCAATTGCGCTATACTGGCAATCGCAATGCCAGTCCAACCGCCAATCGCAAGCCAAGCAAATGGCACATGAATGTAGATAAATTTAACAGTATTGCCCAATAATTTCTCATCAGGAGAAAATAATATGCCCCATCCGCAAGCACCCAATACCAATATTAATCCGCAATAGAATAATATAGGCGTCAATGGCCTAGCAAGTTTCAAGAAACGCGTGGGATTTGCTAATTGGTGAATCATTTAATTCTTTCTGGCCTGTGCATAGCACCCATGACCAATTTGGCCAATGGCAGAATATATTTATCTCACTATTTTCAAACACATTAATAGAGTGATTTCACAATTATGATTACCGACCAATTAAGCGCCGCGCCATTTTATTAGCAATTTGCGCAGAAGGCATTTTCTCTGATTGGCTCTCATCCCAAATTTCACCTAAGCGCAGTGGGATATTATCAATCTTTTCATAAACCTGGTCAACTGTCTTATCGCCCAATATTTCCATACCTACGTTAATAATTCCGCCAGAATTAATCACATAATCAGGAGCATATAATATACCGCGCTCAAATAATGTTTGTGCATCTGCTTCGCTAGCAAATTGATTATTAGCGCCGCCAGCAACGGCTGAAACTTGCAAATCAGCGATGGTCTGAGCATTTAATATGCCGCCAAGCGCGTTGGGGCTAAATATATCCGCCTTAACATTCATAATTTCATCAAGGCCACAAGTTTGCGCTCCCAATTGCGCCGCAACTTCATCTAATCTCTCTTGATTGACATCTGCTATGGTCAGTTTAGCGCCATCCGCAGCTAATAGCTCTGCTAAACCACCGCCGACACTGCCAACGCCTTGTATCGCAACATGTACACCGTCCATAGTATCGCTGCCCAATCTATATTCAGCCGCTGCTTTAACGCCCAAATAGACGCCTCTTGCTGTATAAGGGCCAGGATCACCGCCAACTTGACCATTGGTAACGGGCAGACCTGCGACATATTGGGTTTCTTTTGACAAAGCGAGCATATCTTGATCGCTCATCCCTACATCTTCTGCGGTGTAATATTGCCCGCCTAGCATATCGATAGAGCGGCCAAATTGGGCTAACATTTCAGGGGTTTTATTGCGCGCACTATCTGCCATTATAACCGCCTTACCGCCGCCAAGCGGAAGTCCTGCGAGAGCATTTTTATAGCTCATGCCTCGCGATAGGCGCAGCGCATCTTTTACCGCAGCATGATTATCAGCATAATGCCAGAAGCGTGTCCCGCCAGCAGCAGGGCCTAAATGCGTAGAATGGAGTGCAATAATTGCCTTGAGACCCGTTTTTGGATCATCAAAATAATGAACAGATTCATGTGCGTCAAAATCTGATATTTCCCACATTGTGGACATTAGGCTCTCCCACGAGACAATATATTTTATGAAGAATCAAAATTACTGAAATGGGTAATAATATTACAATGCTAATTTGTCAGCAATTATATCCAAAGACCATTATTTTTTAAGAGGTGATAGCAATCCATAATGGGGCGACCGAGGGGGTTCGAACCCCCGACCTCCGGTACCACAAACCGGCGCTCTAACCAACTGAGCTACGATCGCCATCATGATCACTAAGATCGGCCTCTTAATAGTAGTATATACTCTAGGTCAAGAGAATTGAATCAGCATTGCAAAAATGCTGCTTTCAATCGAAAATCACCGTGCTACTCTGATGATATGAATTTATCGAAAATCACATCTTATCGTCCAGGGCCCGGTATGTTGGTCAGCGCGGCCTTTATCGGCCCCGGTACTGTTGCAACGGCCTCTATAGCTGGGGCTAGCTATGGCTATGCGCTTTTATGGGCTTTGGTGTTTGCAACAATAGCAACCATTATATTACAATCATTTGTGACCCGCATTACCATAGTTTCTGGCCAAACATTGGTAAGTGCAATATTATCTTCTTTTTCCACTAAACCCGCCAAAATAGCAGTCATACTATTATTATTCTCTGCATTATTAATCGGCAATGCGGCTTATGAAGCAGGCAATATTGGCGGTGCTGCTCTGGGATTAGAGGAATTACTTCCCATTGCATTGGCTAACAGCTCTTTATCAATATTGTCAGAAACAAATCTGATTGCACTATTTTTGATAATTTTATTATGGGTTGGGAAAATTGAGCGTATTACGCAATTTCTTATAGCTTTGGTTGTGATTATGAGCATCTCATTCTTAATCATATTCTTTATAACCAAGCCCAATATTCTTAGCTTATTTGGCGGATTAGTCCCATCTATCCCCGATGATGCGATTTTCACAGCAATAGCATTAATAGGAACAACCATCGTTCCTTATAATTTATTCTTACACGCATCCAATGTTCACAAAAAATGGAACCATATTGATCAATTGGAAATCGCCAAAACGGAAAGTGCCATTTCTATTGGCATTGGCGGCTTAGTATCAATTGCGATATTGGCAAGTGCAGCCAATATATTTTTCACCAATAATATCAGCATGGATAATCTTGGTGAAATGGCAATTCAGATTGAACCATTATTCGGCAGCTTTGCGTCAAGCGCTCTTGCTATTGGCTTGCTAGCTGCTGGCTTGACTTCTGCACTGACGGCACCGCTTGCAACGGCCTATATAGTTACCGAGGTATGGAAAAGCGAAAATCAGAAACTGCAAGCAATACGTTTCAAATCTATCGCTATTGCTATTATATTGGTCGGAGCATCGGTGAATATTTTCAATATTGATACGATTCAAATCATATTTTTTGCACAAGTCGCCAATGGGATATTATTACCATTCGTTGCAGTCTTTTTGGTAAAATTATCCATGAATAAAAAAATCATGGGAGAATATGTAAATAGTAACATCCAGAATATAGCTGCATTTGCTATATTATTTGTCTCTATTGCTTTGGGATTGCGCACCATATTACGCGCTTTTGAGATAATGCCATGATTCAAAGCCTTTCTATCGACTTAAATGCTGACCTTGGTGAGATGCCAGATGCAGTCGATCGCGATATAGCGATATTATCAATGGTTAGCAGCGCGAATATAGCGTGCGGTGGACATGCGGGTGATGAAAGCTCCATGCGCTTAATGATAAGACATGCCAAAGAAAATGGAGTACGTATTGGCGCGCATCCCTCTTATCCAGATAGAGCAAATTTTGGTCGCGCGCCCTTGGCCATAGAAACAGAAGAATTGTCGCATTGCCTGAGCAATCAAATAACCACCATCATGCGCATAGCAGAGGAAGAAGAAGCCACATTATCCTATGTGAAACCACATGGTGCTCTTTATAATCAAGCAATGGATGATGAAGGCCTATCTTCTCTATTGGTATCTGTCGTTAAAAATATTGATCCATCGCTTGCCATTATGGGCATGGCCCAATCTGCTCTAGAAAAATCTGCGATAGGTTCAGATCTAAACTTTATAGCAGAAGCTTTCATAGACCGTGCCTATACCGCAGATGCTCGCCTGCAAAGCCGCTCTATCGAGGGAGCGGTCATCACTGATTATGAACTTCAATCTCAGCAAGCCCTATCCTTAGCAAGCGGCAAAGCCATTACAGCAGATGGCAAAAAACTCCATATTAAAGCACAAAGCCTATGTATTCACAGCGATAGCGATGGCGCATTAGATAATGTAATAAAATTACGCGAAATGCTGTTACAAAATGACATAGTGATTGCAGCAAATCATGCCTGAAATTCGCTTTTATGAAGACCATGTTCGTATCACTATAATGGACAATGTGAAGCGCAATATTATTCTAAACAATCTCTTGGCCGCACATATTTTTGAGGAAGTCGTTATTGGCATTAACGAATTATGCTTAAAGTTTGATCCATTGCAGCTTGGCGAGGAAGATGTCACTGCTATTATTTCTGCTCAAAAAGCGCATCCTGCTGGGGAAATAAGCACAAATAAGCAGCATAATTTCACTATCGATTTCAACACAGCATTAGATATGACCATGGTTTCCAGTCATATGAATATGAATGAAGCGCAATTTCAGCATTGGTTTCTTAACCAAAAATTCAAAGTTGATATGATGGGATTCCAGCCAGGTTTTGCTTATTTATCGCATGATGGGGATGCACCATCACTATCACGTCTCGACAAACCACGTTCATCAATATCCGCTGGCAGTATAGGTTTTTTGGGAAAAACGGCCTGTATCTATGCACATAATGGCCCCGGTGGCTGGCCTATTATTGGATCTATCTCGACCCCCATATTTGATCACAAAAAAAACCCGCCCAATATTCTGCAAGGCGGCGATGATATCATATTCGAGCCTTTATGATAGAAATTATCAGCATTGGATTATTAGCGACATTGCAGGGTAAAGCTTATCGCGGCAATCGCCATTTGGGTATGCCCCATTGCGGCCCTGCTGATCCAATTTCTATGGCCATCGCCAATAGATTAGCTGGCAATGCTTATGATGCAGTTTCTATAGAATTTTCAATATTGGGCGGAACTATAAAAGCACATTCAGACATTATCATTGGACTGGCTGGCCCCATTGAAAAAATAATCATTGATAGAGATGGTATTGAGCTAAATTGCGATCATTATAGCAGTATCACTCTTATGAAAGGGGATATAATACTAATCAAGCCGCTGCGCGAAGGGGCGCATATTTACCTATCTGTTCATGGTGGTTTTGTGGCCGATCATTATTGGGATGGAAATTCAACTTTCCTACCAGCACAAATTGGCGGTTATGGCGGCAAAGCATTGCAGCGCGGTGATTATTTAGAAAATAACAAAAACATGCAATCAATCGATACTGTCAGCGTTCCAGAGCGCTATCGACTATCCTATAGCAATCATCACGTCATGCGTATTTGCGGCGAAAATGATAGGATAGGAGATTATTTATCTCAAAATGATTGGTACATTGGCCGCCAAGGCAGCCGCATAGGCTATGAATTATTGAGCAATAGTCCGTCAGAATTAGATAAAAGCGTAATTACAGATTATGATGGATTGAGCCGTGCGGTATTTGCAGGAACCATTCAATATCCGCCTAGCGGTAATCCGTTTTTATTGGGCGTAGATGCCCAAACCACTGGGGGTTATCCCATCATTGGTCATGTCATACGAGCTGATCGCCATATAATGGGGCAAATCAAAAGTGGGGATAGCCTGCGCTTTATAACACAAAAACCCCGCGAAGCTCGCAGGGTTTATGAGAATAAGTTAAATATGTGGCGAGCGTTTATTCCCGACTTATATTTAGATTAATAGCAAAGCTAAATCCGTTATTTTTTGAGGCTAAGACCACCAAAACGCTTGTTAAAGCGTGCCACTTGGCCACCGCTATCCATCAAACGTGAATTGCTTCCTGTCCATGCAGGGTGCGATGTCGGATCGATATCAAGCTGTAACGTATCGCCTTCGCTGCCCCATGTCGAACGTGTTTCAAAAACTGTGCCGTCCGTCATTTGCACCTTAATCATGTGATAATCTGGGTGAATGTCTTTTTTCATTATATCTGCTCCAATATCGGCTGGTTCCAACCAGACCATAGCATAAAGTAAGAAGGGCCATTAGCCGCGATTGGACACGGTTGCAAGCCTTGATAGAATAATAATTAATTATTGCGGCGGATCGGCTATCATGGCTGTGAATTTAACTTCAGCTGCCACTGCATCACCAAGCATTGCTTTCCCTGCAAATTTGCATACTTTTGAGCGTTTTTGAACAAACTCCACATGCAAATCTAATAAGCAACCAGGTTCAACTGGCGCGCGAAATTTAGCGCCTTCAATAGCCATAAAGTAAACCAATTTATTCGAATCAGCTAAGCCTAAGCTTTCAATGGCCATAATAGCCGCCGATTGCGCCAGCGCTTCGATAATCAAAACACCTGGCATAATTGGTCTGCCCGGGAAATGCCCCTGAAAGAAATCCTCATTAATGGTGACCGCTTTAATAGCGTGAATACGCTCATCAATCACCAATTCTTGCACACGATCAACCAATAATAGCGGATATCGATGCGGTAGCACCGACATCACGCGCTTTATGTCGTAATTATCAAAGTCTGACATTAAAGATTAACGTCCAGTAGGTTGCTGTGCTGGTGCAGCTGCGGGTTGTTGAGCAGCCTGAGCTTGCTGAGCGGCTTGAATGGCTGCTTGACGGCTAATGGCTTGGATCTGCTGATGCAAAGATTGGGTGTTACGGTCTGGTCTCCAACCTTGTGGTACGTTAATATTCACAAATGGTACCAATGTATCCAATTTATTAATTACGTCTTGGCTAATGTTGGTAATCTCTTTGTTCAAATCAACACTTGGTGCTGAATATAAAATAGACTGAGGTGCCAACAGCATATTAATTTGCTTTTCCGTTACAGTTTGTTGTTGCGCCGTTGGATATTGCGCAGCAACCTGTTGCACCGCAAACATTTGCGCTAAAGCGATTGGTACAGAAAGCTGGTCAATGGCTTCATTCTCAGCTCTTATCTGTTGAATGACAGTTGGGTTTGCTTGCTGCTCAGCAGCGGAAATTTGATTATCGTTATTTGTATCAAGCTGCCTCCTGAAATTATCAATATTTGTTTGACGCCCCGTAATTTCATCCAATTGCGCTTTATACTGTGTTTCGATTTGCTGATAAGCTGTATTAAGCGCTTTTGCATTTGCTATAGATAATTCTGGGCTAACTAGGCCTATGTTGGAAACTTGAGCCTGTGCTGCGGTGTTGATTGCAGTTGATGATGCAAATATAGCCGAAGCCATAATGAGAGGTTTAATATATTTATTCATTAGAATTGAGTCCCTACATTGAATGAGAATGATTTAATATCGTCGCCTTCAACACTTGTGAGAACGCGCGCTAAATCGATACGAAATGGCCCAAATGGTGAATTCCAATTTACGCCTACACCTACTGCAACACGGGGGCTTGGTGAATCACCTAAGAATAATTCAGTAAAATTCAACTGCGGAGCACCCAATGTTCCGTCGGCATTAAGATTGCTAGTGGATGTAATAATATCGCCATTAGCATCTTGAGTTCTAAATAAAGGTAGACCGGTTGCTATATCGGTTACTGGTGAGCTTTGCAAAATAGGCTGGGTAACACCAAAAACTGCGCCTACATCGGCAAAGATAGAAGGTCTGAGGCCTAAACCGGAAGCACCTGCGCCTAATGGGATCTCTAGCTCTGCTCTAGCTAGGTAAAAGGCACGCCCGCCGATAGCATTATCAATTCTATTATTAGTGGTTCCAGTATCAATAATAGGGATATTGATAGGATTGCCATTACCATCAACATCAGCTGCTAAACCAACTCTTAATACGCGCGGCCCAACGCCGCGAATGTCAAATCCGCGAATTTGGCCTTCACCAAGGAAGAAACGGTCCGTTAAACGAACATCATCTGTTCCAGGTCCCACATCAGAGCGGTCTTCCAAAGCTCTAATATAACCGCCTTCTGCTTTTACGGAGAAGATAAAGTTACTGCGGCCAAGGCGCCAATATTTATCCGCTTGGATACGGCTTTTAACAAATGCAACGCTACCACCTAAACCAGCAAAATCTTGACTTATCGTTACACTGTGACCGCGCGTTGGACGCTGCCTGTTATCGCGCGTATCATAAAGCAATGAATAACCAAGTGACGATGTGGTGCGTTTACCGATGTTATCGCATAAAAACACACCAGCAAGCAATGGGTCACACTCTATGTCGCCATCACCATCGATATCAGCAAAGAATAGGTTTTCATCCAAAGTAACATCATCAACATTCAGGCCATAGCGCAGTTGAAAGAATAAAAATTCATTCACTGGAACCCCTGTCGAAACTTGAAAACCAGTGGTTAACTGCTCAAATGTAGTATTACGCTCACTATTAAAAAAGTTGAAACTGTTCAAATCACGACGAAAAATATCTGCACTTAATGAAATTGAACGATCAAATAAGAATGGTTCAGTAAAACCAGCTTCAATTGAATTTGTGAATTGAGAAACCTGAACACTTGCTCTTAATTGCTGCCCCTTACCACGAAAGTTACGTTGCCGCACAGAACCTTGGAAAATAAAATTCTCAATAGATGAGAAACCTGCCGAGAGCGACAATTCACCCGTAGGGTTTTCTTCTACATTGGCCGATAAGATAATACGATCTGAATCGCTGCCTTGCTCTTGTGCAATATCAAAACCTTCTTGGAAGAAACCAAGTGAGCGAATACGATTTGTAGAACGCGTAAGGTTAAAGCTGTTAAACGCATCGCCTTCATTGAGTCTAAATTCGCGGCGAACAACTTTATCTTGGGTTAGAGTATTACCATTTATATCAATGCGCTCAACATAAACGCGCTGTGTTTCCGCAACATCATAAGTGATATTCATGGTTTTGGTTTCACGATCAGGCGAGAAACGCGGATTTACTTCTGCAAAAGCATAGCCAAATAAACCTGCACCTTCGGTTAAGCTCTCAACAGTATCTTCTACTGTTTGCGCATTATACCAATCTCCGGATTTTGTTCTTAAATTACCTTGTAGCAATTCTGAACTAAAATCGCGAATTTTACTATCGACTTTAATTTCACCAAATTTATAACGCTCCCCTTCTTCGACTACAAAGGTTATGATAAAATCTTGCTTGTCTGGGGTAAGCTCTGCAACCGCTGAAACAATGCGAAAATCAGCATAGCCTTCTTGTAAATAGAAACGGCGTAATTGTTGTTGGTCAAAGGCCAAACGATCAGGATCATAAGTAGTATTAGAACTTAAGAAACGTCTAAACCTTGCTTGCTTGGTAATCAATTCGCCACGGATATCATTATCAGAAAAAACTTCGTTCCCGATAACATTGATTTGACGAACTTTAGATTTAGGGCCTTCGACTATTTCAAAAACAACATCGACGCGGTTTTGCTCTAACTGCACTAATTTAGGTTCTACAGTCGCTGCAAAACGCCCTTTACGTTTATATAGCTCTGTAATACGGGCAACATCGGCGCGTACTTTTGAGCGTGAATATATTTGACGCGGCGCAAGGCGAATTTCAGGTTGCAGATCATCATCTTTAACCCGTTTATTGCCTTCGACGATAATCCGGTTAATGATCGGGTTTTCGCGCACCTCAACAACTACAGCACCATTGTTATTGCGGATGCTTGCATCAGCAAATAATTCGGTTGCATATAAATCTTTTAGGGCATTATCAGCAGCTTCTTGCGACCATTGCTGTCCCTCACGCAGTTTAACATATGTTTTCACAGTAGTTGATTCAAGTCTTTGAATGCCTACGACTGTAATTGATCTTATAGTGTTTTGTTCATTCTGTACTGGCGCAGGCACAGCTTCTTGGGCATATACTGGTGTCATATATGCGGCCGATATACCTGCTATAATAGTAGCAGCAGAAGATTTGATAGTGTTACGCCGCTTTGCCTGTAATGCGGTAGAAGCCATTAATATACTCTTGGCCAAATTATTCTTCATAAACAAATCTTTCATCAAGTCTGTATCTACGCAAATATTTTGCAAATCACGATATTATTACCAGCAAATTTCATGATCAATAGCGCCATAAACGAACCAAAACACTATTTTCAATCCAACCACTTTCAAAACTATTATTCTGGCAACTCCCTGCCCTAACAACCGATAGCAATCAAGCAATCATTATATATGCACTCTATAAAACCGATTCACTCTATCCTTTAAACAATCAAAAAAGGCCAAATGATGACAAATCATTAAATGTAACCATAATCATAAATCCCACAACTGTTATGAACCCAACCTTAAAGAACCATTCTTGAAATACAGGGCCAACAGCTTTGCCTCTAATTCCCTCAATTGCATACATCAGCAAATGACCCCCATCAAGCATGGGGATTGGCAGCAAATTGATGAACCCTAAGTTAATCGAGATAAATGCTATCAGAGAAATATAGGATAATAATCCCAGAGCAAATTGTTCTCCTGAAATTTTAGCAATTTTTAATGGCCCGCCCAATTCTTTTACGGAACGCTTTCCTGTGATGATTTGCCCTAAGGATTTAAACGTTAAACGAATGATATTACCTGTTTCAATCGTCGCCAATATCGGAGCTTTCCATATAGGCACTGGCGTCAGAGTGGAATCAAGCTTAGCCTCTATACCCAACGAACCTAAGCGCGAATCATTGCCATATTGGTCTTCAAATATTCTCTCGCCCAATCGGCCAGACATGGAAATAGTCTGATCACCGCGCTCTACCTCAAGAGTGATATCTTCATTGGGCAACAAAGATATTTCACGGGCTAAATCACGAAAATCAGAAACTTCATCACCATTAAACCGAGAGATAACATCCCCTTGTTTCATGCCCATAGTCTGCGCAGTTTGCGAGGGAAGCACTTTATCAACAATAGCGGGCTGCACTAAATTACCATAAAATGTATAAAAACCAGCAATGATTAGAATAGCGAACAGAAAATTTATAGCAGGGCCAGCAAATACAATTGCCGCACGCTGCCAAAGTTTTTTGGATTGGAATGTCTGATTGCGCTCTTTTTCAGGCAGCTTCATCCATTCAGGATCTTCTCCGCCAGCAGCGCTCATATCGCCCTTAAATTGGACATAGCCCCCCAATGGTAGAGCAGCAACACGCCACAAAGTGCCGCGCTTATCCACACGTCCATAAATTTGCGGGCCAAATCCTATTGAAAATCGCTCAGCCTTAACACCGCACCAACGACCGACCCAATAATGGCCCAATTCATGGATGATAACCAAAATACCAATCATGATGATGAAGGCAATTATATAGATTATTGGATGGGGGGCTGCTAATGGCATATTCATACTATCCCTTCGATTGCTAAGGCCCTAGCCTTGCTATCAATCGCTAATAAATCATCCAAACCATGGGGTGTTTTTGGATGATAATCACTCAATATTTTTTCGCAAAGCTGCGCTATTTCTGTAAAGCCCAATCTTTCCTCTAAAAATGCACTCACTGCAACCTCATTAACTGCGTTTAATATCGCTGGACAAGCCCCGCCTTGTGCTATTGCGTCATGCGCCAAACGCAATGACGGAAAACGATCATAATCAGGCGCTTCAAAATCCAATCGCGCAATATCCACCAAATTAAGCGGCGCGCAGTCTGTTACCATGCGTTTGGGCCATGCCAGAGCGCTGGCAATAGGGATGCACATATCTGGAGCACCAAGCTGAGCAATTGTTGATCGGTCTGTATATTCAACCATCGAATGAATGACCGATTGGGGGTGTACCAATATTTCTATCTTGTCTAACCCAACAGGAAATAAGTGATAGGCTTCTATATATTCTAAACCCTTATTCATCATGGTTGCGCTGTCCACGCTAATTTTAGCGCCCATTGACCAATTGGGGTGCGCCACGGCTTGCGCAGGGGTAACATTTTGCATCTCTGCTGCGCTAAATTTGCGAAAAGGCCCACCGCTCGCGGTTAAAGTTAATCGCCTCACCTGATCTAAAGAAGCACCAGCCAAGCACTGAAACAATGCATTATGCTCACTATCGACGGGCAATAATGTAGCGCCAGATTTTTGCACAGCCGCCATCATAAGAGCCCCAGCAGAAACCAGAGATTCTTTATTGGCCAATGCAACTGTTTTCCCGCGCTCAATCGCTGTCAATATAGGCTCTAACCCTGCGCAACCTACAATAGACGCCATCGTCCAATCGCTATCAATACGCGCTGCTTTTACCAAAGCATCTGCGCCGCCAGCTATGTTTATACCAGTTCCAGCTAGAGCAGCATCAAGCGCAGGCAAACATTGTGCATCCGCTATAACAGCCAAATCTGCTGAAAATTCTATCGCCAATTGCGCTAATTTTTCTGCATCACTATTGGCGGTTAGCACCATGATATTATATTGTTCAGGCGCAAGACGGATTAAATCTAATGTGGAAGTACCAACAGACCCTGTTGCTCCAAAAATAGAGATTGATTTTATCGCCCCAGAAGCATCACCAATAATCTGCTCATCTTCCATTAAAAATTAATCCAAAATAATGGAATATGGATAATACCCAAGACGAAGAAAACGGCCAATATACCATCTGCTCGATCGAATAATCCACCATGTCCTGGCAAGATATTGCTGCTATCTTTCTTGCCCGCTTTACGCTTCATCCAGCTCTCGAACAAATCCCCCATTTGCGCTAATATGGCCATCGCCATGCCTGATAAAAGAGCCTCGTACCATTCAGCGTTATTGATCATTACATTATAATAGCACCATAAAATACCAGCTGCGATCATACCGCCCAAAAGCCCCTCCCAAGTTTTCCCAGGACTTATTTTGGGGGCTAATTTCCTTTTGCCAAATCTACGGCCAGCAAAATAGGCCCCTGCATCTGTGACAATAACCACAAGTAACATCATTAAAGTTGGAATATAGCTAACATCTTTGAGGCGAAAAAATACCAAGGTAAAAGCGGCATACCCTATATACAATACACCAAGGGCTAGCCAAAAATATGTTACATTTTTTGAATAGCCAAAATTTTCTACTAATCCATACCATTCAAAAATTATGGCGGCCGCGATTAATATTACAAATATAGTAAAAAGCCAGCTTCCCACCCATAATGCAAAGCCAGCAACCAAAGCCATTATTGCGGCAGATATGAGCCTGATTTTTAAATCAGATGATTTTTTCTCATTGCTAGAACTAGATCTATCGTTCATTTCTATCTCCCGCCAAAGCGGCGCTCTCTATTCGCAAAATCTTCTAGGGCTTGCTCCAGATGTTCCGGCCCAAAATCAGGCCATAATATATCTGTAAACCACATTTCAGCATAAGCGCATTGCCATAACATGAAATTAGACAATCTATGCTCTCCAGATGTCCTTATAAGTAGGTCAAGCGGCGGTAAATCGGCTGTATCAAGCATGCTAGCAAATAGCGTCTCATCAATCGCATCAGGCTGAATTGCGCCTGATGATTGCATATCAGCAATTTTGCGTGTTACCCGCAACAACTCATCTTGCGATCCATAATTTAATGCAACTGCTAAAGTGGTATCTCCATGCGCTGTTTTTGCTATAGCATCGTCAATGAGAACAACAATATCAGGAGCCAATGCTTTATAATTACCTATGACTTTTAAGCGCACATTATTGGCGATAAATTCATCTAAATCGCTTTGAATATAATTGCGCAAAAGCATCATCAAATCATTGACTTCGCCCTCTGGTCGCTTCCAATTTTCCGATGAAAAAGCATAAATTGTAAGAGCTTCAAGACCCAATTCACCCGCAGCTCGCACGGTCCTACGTACTGCCTCTACGCCCTTTTTATGGCCCATAGCATGTGGCAGAAATCGTTTTTTTGCCCAACGTCCATTACCATCCATAATGATGGCAACATGACGCGCTCCATGCGAGTGTTTAGGATTAGCTTCGGACATAATGGGCAATGACGCTTTATTGCGTCATAATCTCTTTCTCTTTAGAAGCAGATGCTTCATCGACTTGCGCGATATAATCATCGGTTAATTTTTGTACTTCAGCAGAAAAACGTTTCGCTTCATCTTCGCCAATTTCTTTTTTATTTTCATCGGCTTTGATCGTATCCATGCCATCACGGCGCACATTGCGAATGGCGATACGTGCTTTTTCAGCATAGCTACTCGCAAGCTTCGCCAATTCTTTGCGGCGCTCTTCGGTTAAATCGGGGATGGGCAAACGAATTAGCTGTCCATCAGAGATTGGGTTAAGGCCAAGCCCTGCGCTGCCAATAGCTTTTTCAACAGGGGTCACATTTGATTTATCCCAAACTTGCACAGATAACATGCGTGGTTCAGGAGCAGATACAGTCGCCACTTGGCTAAGCGGCATATTGGCTCCATAGACTTCAACCATTACAGGATCGAGCAAAGTTACATTAGCACGCCCAGTGCGCAAACCACCTAAGTCACTTTTATAAGAGGTCACCGCACCTTGCATACGGCGTTCTAAATCGGCTTTATCATATTGCGGCATATTAATTTCCCTCAGTTTCTACAATAGTGGACGTTCCCGTTCCCGCAAGCACAGATGCCAAATTACCTTGCTCACGAATGGAAAATACAACGATTGGAATATCATTATCACGGCACAGTGCAACAGCACTAGCATCCATAACGCGTAAATTATCAGCCAATACTCTATCAAAGCTCAAACTGTCATAACGCACTGCATCAGGATTATTTTTTGGATCCGCATCATAAACACCATCTACACTAGTGCCTTTGAATAATGCATCACATTTCATCTCTGCCGCGCGCAAAGCAGCGCCGCTATCAGTGGTGAAATAAGGACTGCCTACGCCAGCTGCAAAAATAACAACCCTACCCTTATCCAAATGACGCTCAGCACGGCGGCGAATGACGGGTTCGCACACAGTATCCATTTGAATAGCGGATTGCACGCGCGTTGTAACGCCCAGTTGCTCTAAGGCATTTTGCATGGCCAAGGCATTCATCACAGTAGCAAGCATTCCCATATAATCAGCCTGCGCCCTATCCATGCCCTTAGCAGCGCCAGCCATTCCGCGGAAAATATTGCCGCCGCCAATCACTAAGCAAATCTCAAGACCAGTGTCTTTTGCTGCCTTAACCTCACCAGCCATTCGAGCAACTGTCTCAGGGTCAATTCCAAATTGACCATCGCCCATCAACGCTTCACCCGAAAGTTTGAGCAAAATTCGCTTAAATTTGTTGGCGCTCATAACTTTTCCCCTCATAAGATTCGTACTATATTCATAAGCCATATGACAGATATGACAATGGCGCAAAGCTATAAAAACTCCGCGCCAATTATCTTGTGTAAAGCGATCAATATAATCGCCTCAAATCTATTAATTAACTGCCTGCAACCGCAGCAACTTCAGCAGCAAAATCTTCTTCTTCTTTCTCAATGCCCTCACCCAATTGGAAACGAACATAATCGACAAGTTTAATTTCTTTACCAGCATCTTTTGCTGCATTAGCAACAACATCCGCGATAGGGGTTTTATTATCAATCACAAACAGTTGTGATAATAGGGCATTTTCTTTCGCAAATTTCTTCATTGCGCCCTGCACCATTTTCTCAACAATCTCAGCTGGCTTTCCTGATTCAGCAGCTTTCTCAGTTGCAATTGCTTTTTCACGCTCTAGCATTTCTTGATCTAGGCCATCAGCATCTAATGCCAATGGGAAAGCCGCAGCAATATGCATTGCCAATTGCTTCCCTAGTGCTGATAAAGTTGCTTCATCAGCATCGCTCTCTAAAGCAACAAGAACACCAATACCGCCAAGGCCAGTAGCCGCAGCATTGTGAACATAGGATACTACTGCGCCGCTGTTAACATTCAATGTTTTCACGCGGCGAAGCGATTGGTTTTCACCGATGGTCGCAATATTGTTGGTCAATGTATCAGCAACGCTTGTGCCGCCTTCATATTCCGCAGCAGCCACTGCATCAATGTCATTGGCGCCAAGCGTTAGGGCAATGTCAGCACATTTTCTTACAAATCCTTGGAAGATATCATTTTTAGCAACAAAGTCGGTTTCGCTGTTAATCTCAATGGCTGTACCTTTGGTGCCATCAACGGCCACGCCAACCAATCCTTCAGCAGCAGTACGGCTAGATTTTTTCTGAGCCGCAGCTAGGCCTTGTGCCCGCAAATTATCTACCGCTGCTTCTATATCGCCATCGGTTTCAGCAAGCGCTTTTTTACAATCCATCATTCCAGCGCCGGTTTTCTCACGCAGTTCTTTTACTGCTGCAGCTGTAATAGCCATGGTAAAATTCCTTTATGTTAATGCTTTATCGAATTGGAGCGCAGGATAACCATTGGTCCCCGCGCTCTTAATAATTTCAAAATAGCCTAAGTTATATATTATGCTTTATCAGTTTCTGCCGCAGGAGCTTCTTCAGCTTTTGGTGCTTCAGCAACTGCTGCCTCAACAGGAGGCTCGCTCATTGCGCCCAAATCTTCGCCGCGTGCTTGCGCTGCGCCTTGATTGCCTTTGCTTGATGCTTCTGCAATTGCGTCACAATATAGACGAATAGCACGGCTAGCATCATCATTAGCAGGAACTGGGAATGCGATACCAGAAGGATCAACATTTGAATCCAAAATAGCAATGACAGGAATACCAAGAACATTGGCTTCTTTAATCGCTAATTCTTCTTTGTTCGCATCAATCACAAACATGACATCAGGAACGCCGCCCATATCGCGGATACCGCCCAATGAAAGCTCTAATTTATCGCGCTCACGAGTAAGCTGAAGAATTTCTTTCTTAGTAAGACCGGTTGTCTCACCAGACAATTTCTCTTCTAATTCTTTCATGCGCTTAATTGATTGTGAAATTGTTTTCCAATTGGTGAGCATTCCGCCCAACCAACGGTGGTTCACAAAATGCTGTCCTGATGCACGCGCTGCTTCTGCTACGGCTTCTTGGGCTTGGCGCTTAGTGCCAACCATCAATACTTTGCCGCCGCCTGCAACTGTAGAGGCTACAAATTCGAGCGCACGCGCAAATAATGGAACAGTTTGTGATAAATCTAAAATGTGGATTCCGTTACGAGCACCAAAAATATAGGGCTTCATACGGGGATTCCAACGATGTGTTTGGTGGCCGAAATGCGATCCGGCTTCTAGCAATTGCTGCATTGTAACGACAGGCGCCGCCATAATAATTCTCCTTCCGGTTATACCTCTGGGATATGATGACCTGATATTTGGTTTCCCGTCCTTCTGGCACCGGTATGTATATACCCCATGTGGAATGGGAATGCGGTTACAATTGGATAGTGAAAAGGTCAAGGCTTTTTGTGCAATAATAGTATGAATTAAGCACTTATATGATGTTACATATAGAATATGCAGTATAATCTTGTAAATATAGCAATAAAAACATTGGCTTAGGTGTATTTATTATTAAGAGAACATTTGGATGTTCAGATTCCGTTAAAAATAGCTTCCTTATTAAGAAGGTAGAAGAGGGTATTGAATGAATTGAGAATTAGGAGAATAAAATGACTATTGTTGCTTCCTTAATATTCCTTTTTGCAATGACATTGTGCAGTCTTATCATAATTTCCACATTATCAACCTCTGCTCACAGGGTTTTAGATGTTATCCTAGATAGAGATCATAATTCACCCCCTCCAAAAATTCGCGTGGGTGAAATTAAGCATTCCCAAAATAGAATTGTGAAAAAATCAGCTCAAAATAATCTGGTAGCTATGCCCTTAATATTGTCAAAGAGGCAGGAAATATTGAGCGATAATTGGTCTGAAGCGGCATGATTTTAAGGCTGATTTCAATCTAATTTTCATAGTTATTCACAATTAATCACCAATTTATCCACAAACTTATCATTGATAATTTCGATGAAAGATAGTGATAAATTCGATATTAATTATCCAAAATAGTAATTTAAAAAATATTTAACAATGACTTATAAAAAATTCAATATATTAGTTGACATTGAATGCAATATAGAACAAAACATGAACATTAATAAACGGTAACTTTAAGGTTAACATTTTCGAATCAAGACTTATATGCTCTTCACAACGAGAATATTAGCCCCCCAGCTAAGCTCATATTGAGACAGTTTAATATTTGGAGTCAGACATGACATTTTTAATATCCATGCTTTTCATAGCAGCAATTGCTTTTTCTATTATAACCATCAGCGGATCATTTGCCTCTTCTTGGTCTCGCATAGTGGAAGTAATCGAATTCGAAAACTCTCAAGGTATAGCATCACCAAAAATTCGTATCGGTGAAGCGAAATATTATAGAGCTTCTCAAAACAAAACAGTCGTTCAGGACGATGTTGTAATTGCCTTCCCACGCCAATTTAATTCTACAACCTCTGTTGAAAATATATTGCTACCAGAGGCTGCTTAATTTCTCAAAAGCTGCTTGTTTCAAATATCTAATGCCATCTGAGATAAGGGTGCAAAACTTCTGCGGTGTAATGGCGTTGGCCCCAATTGTTTAATGGCTTCTCTATGTTGTTTTGAACCATATCCTTTATTGGATGCCCATCCATAACCAGGATATTGCGTATCCGCTTCAATCATCAACCTATCTCTATATTCTTTCGCAATGATAGAAGCTGCGGATATATTGGCATGAAGCGCATCACCGCCAATCACAAATTCTGCACTATAATCCCATATCGGTAACCTGTTGCCATCGACCAAAATATGATCTGGTTTGCGTGATAAAGCTTCTACCGCGCGTTTCATAGATAGCATTGTCGCTTGCAATATATTGATAGTATCAATCTCGCCGGGTTCAGCCCAACCTATACCATAATCACATTTCTCTATGATTTGGCTCTCTAATTTGCTGCGTTGTTTAGCGGTTAATTTCTTACTATCATCTAATCCTATGATACCATGATTATCTGGCAATATAACAGCAGCAGCAACTACTGGCCCTGCTAATGGCCCCCTGCCCGCCTCGTCAACGCCAGCCAATATCATAGTTTGAACTCTTGCGGTATGCCCATTGGCCCATTACCATCGCCAATCTCTGGTGCGCTTAATAAACTTGCTCTTACAAATTTCCGAGCATGAGCAATTGCATCATGCAACTCTATCCCCTGTCCCATAAAAGTCGCGATTGCAGCCGATAATGTACATCCTGTTCCATGGCTATGCACCGTATCAATGCGCTCATCTTGCCATTGCATTGGGTTTTTTGAGAGCAATTTATCAATCAATATAGCATCGTTGCCATGCCCACCTTTTAGCAAAATATCGCACGAAAAATCATTAATGGTTTCTTTCAATCTCTCAAATTCTGGAATATTGGGCGTCACCAAAGTCGAACAGCACATGATTTTACCAAAGGCTGCAATAGTTTCCTCATCGGCCAGCATATCTCCGCTAGTCGCAACCATCACTGGATCAAAAATTATGGGTATATCATCAAATTGCTCCAGAAAATTCGCAACTGCATGGGCAATATCGGCACTACCCAACATACCGATTTTAATAGCATCAACACCAAAATCATCGCACACAGCGCGGGCCTGAGCGATTACAAGGTCAGCATCCATTATCACCGCTGCATGAACGCCAAGACTATTTTGCGCCGTAATCGACGTAATCGCCGTCATAGCATGACCACCAAGCGCGCTAATGACCCGCACATCGGCCTGAATGCCAGCGCCGCCGCCACTATCTGATCCAGCTATCGTTAATATTCGCGATATCGTCATTAGGCTTTATATCTGCGCACTTGGGATGCTGGATAATCCATCAATGCAGAGCCTAAACGTGTAGGCCTTTTGCATAATTCTCCGCCGCAATTGGGGCAAATATAACCTGTGCGCGCGGCGCAATCACTACAAAAACTGCATTCAAATGAGCATATCACGGCATCAAGACTATCCGGATGCAAATCCTTGCCACATGCTTCGCAATCCGGACGCATCTCTAGCATATTCTCAACCTTTATTGCGCGGCATTGGCAACCGCATCGCAAATATCATCAACCAATTTATGCACCAACGCTTCATCATCGCCTTCGGCCATCACGCGGATAACAGGCTCTGTTCCCGATGGCCGAATAACCAATCGGCCGTTGCCCGCTAATTGCGACTCTGCATCAGCAATAACGGACTTCACATTGTCATCATCGAGCGGCGCTCCCCCCGAAAAACGAACATTTTTCAGTAATTGTGGGACTGGATCAAACATATGCAATACTTCGCTTGCTGGCTTTTGCATTTCTACCAAAGCGGCCAAAACCTGCATAGCGGCTATTGTGCCATCGCCTGTTGTCGCATGATCGAGCATGATCATATGCCCAGATTGCTCTCCGCCAACATTAATTTCTTCGTTACGCATCATTTCCAAAACATGACGATCACCAACTTTAGCGCGGTGCAGTTTTAATCCTTGCGTTTCCAAATAACGCTCTAACCCTAAATTTGACATCACGGTCGCAACTATTCCATCGCCGGTAAGTTCGCCGCTATCCTTCATCCGTGTCGCAATAAGAGCCATTATTTGATCGCCATCGACAATCTGTCCTTTTTCATCAACCACAATCAGCCTATCGGCATCACCGTCCAACGCTATACCAATATCGGCCCCTGATGCGACGACAGTTTCTTGCATTAATTCTAAATGTGTCGAACCACATTTCAGATTAATATTTTTACCATTAGGCGAAACACCGATACTATTCACTTTAGCACCCAATTCCCATATCGCTGATGGAGCAACTTGATAGGCCGCACCATTGGCACAATCGACCACAATATGCAGACCATCAAAGCGGATATGCTCTGGCAAACTTGCTTTTACTGCGTGAATATATCGGCCACGAGCATCTTCTACGCGTCTTGCACGGCCAATTTCAGATGATTCAGCCAATTCAATTTCTGCTTCGATTAAGGCCTCAATCGCCAATTCATCTTCATCCGATAATTTAAAACCATCGGGGCCGAATAATTTAATACCATTGTCTTCATAGGGGTTATGGCTAGCAGAAATCATAACACCTAAATCAGCTCGCATAGAGCGCGTTAACAGTGCAACCGCAGGCGTAGGAATGGGACCAAATTGAATGACATCCATACCCACGCTGGTAAAACCAGCCACTAGAGCATTTTCAACCATATAACCCGATAGGCGCGTATCTTTGCCAATCACAACGCGGTGTTTATGCGATCCGCGTAAGAAATGCTTCCCCGCGGCTTGGCCAACTTTCATGGCAATTTCGGGCGTCATCGCCCCTGCGTTGGTACGGCCTCTAATCCCATCGGTTCCGAAAAAATTTCTTTTGCTCACTCAAACCCCCATTTAATATCGCATACTCTATAATAGTCAGATTAATCTTGCTATAAAAAGATATAGATATAAAAATCACTTATGATTGCTTCTAACCGCAATCTCCTATCATCATACTATAAAAAAACAATAAAGAGGCCATAATGAACAGAGCATATTTAATTTTATTGGCCCTGATTACCGGTCTTTTGCTCGGTATTTTTATAGAAGATGGCGCACCTGCTTGGTTAAATAGCGCTGATATTATCGGCACGGCATGGCTAAATGCTCTGCGTATGACAGTCATTCCGCTGATTATATCCTTGCTCATCACAGGTGTATTGCAAGCTGCCGCTATGGCAAGAGCGGGCCGCATGACAGTGAAATCCTTAATCGTCATGATTGTTATTTTATGGTGTTCATCCATTATGGCTGCAATTGTGACACCGTCCTTGCTAGCATTTTTCCCATTGGGCGATGAATATGTGGTTGCTATGCAAGCCGCTCTGGGCAGTGCAGAACCCGTTGGAGAGGTCCCTCCATTTTCGGCTTTTCTACAAGCATTAATCCCTACCAATATTGTCAATTCCGCTGGAAATGATGAAATTCTACCGCTTATCATTTTTACATTATTATTCGCTTTTGCGGTCTCAAAATTGGAAAATAAGCAACGCAATACTATCGCTGATTTCTTTGCAGCCATTAGCGAAGCCATGCTGATAATGATCAATTGGATCCTCTTTATCGCACCTATTGGTGTTTTTGCATTAGCCATGAGCGTAGGCGCAAAAGCTGGTGCTGCTGCTTTTGGTGCCTTAATCCATTATGTATTAATCGTTACAGCCGTAGGCACTGTTGTTTGGATTGCAGCATTTTTCTTGGCCGTATTTGGCGCACGCAAAAATCCAATTACTTTTTTCAAAGCGGCCATTCCTTCACAAGTGCTAGCCATATCAACACAAAGCTCGCTTGCTTGCTTACCCGCCATGGTCAAAGGATCTCATAAATTGGGGGTCGGAAGCCGTTCAACCGATGTCGTACTGCCCATTGCAGTTGCTTTATTTCGGGCTACCGGCCCTTGTATGAACCTAGCGGTGGTTATTTACGTCGCTTATTTATTGGGGTTAGATTTATCAATCACCGCCCTTGCCATCGGCGTTGCCGTTGCCGCGACAACAACATTGGGCGCGGTAAGCTTGCCCGGATCCGTGAGCTTTATCGCCTCCATCGCCCCTATATGCATCGCAATGGGCGTGCCCATTGAGCCCTTAGTGATTTTGGTAGCGATAGAAGCCTTCCCAGATTTGATGCGCACGATAGGCAATGTCACCATGAATATGGCAGTGACAGCAACTATCGCACGATCAGAAGATGATATAAGCTAATGACTTATCTATCATAGGCTTTTGGAAGCGAACCTTCGACAGGATTACGATAGCGCTCGCGCAATTTTGATTGGCGATTTGACAGGCTTTGCTCCTTACCATCAATATATACACTCTCAACATTGGTTGATAGCTCAAGCGGATCACCATCCCAAATCACGACATCAGCAGCCCGATTAACCTGTAACGAACCATGTTTATTGGCAACGCCCATAATCTTTGCGGGCATATAGCTAATGGCTGCAAAGGCTTCGTCCCAGCTAATCCCTGATGCTCTGGGAACTTTGTTCAAACTCACCAAATTACCAGCATATTGCGGCGTATAGCGCAATTGATGTGCGTCACGATCATCAATCATACCAATGGCAAGCTCTACTCCGGCGCGCTTCATGCGCCCATAATTAGATTGGGTCGCCGCTAGGGATTCAAAACCGCTTGGCAAATCATTTAGCGCAGAGGCAATTACAGGAACTTTTGCTGCGGCAATTTTATCTGCGACACGCCACCCTTCGCTTGCTCCGACTAAAACCAAGGATAATTTGGGAAATTCGCGTTTCAAATCGAGGACGCGTAAAATATCATTGGCTCCTTCGACATGAACCAATAGCCTAGTCTTTCCATTAATTACGGGCAGCAAGGCCTTTGCATCTTGGATGGTCAATAAATCATCATCAAAGCTCTCATTGCCCACTGCATAACGCTGTGCTTCTTGCAGGCTTGCTTTGAATAGCAAGTGGCTTGCGCTGCGGCTTCCGCCCGCAATGCCTGCACCCCGCTCGCCTAATTCGACAAATTGAAACGCACGTGCTTTGGTAATGGGATCAAAATCATCTCCCAAATCGGCAATAGCGCCCTGCCCTGCGAATATTTTTCCGCCCGAGGCTGGCGCGACCACAGCGCGCGTGACACCAGCTGCTCGGTTAACAGCAATAGGGCTGCGGAATGGATCAATAGATGTGCTCACATCCAAGCCAGCAGAAAAGTCGCTCCCGCCTGAACGGCTATCATTTGTTTGACGCACAGCGCCGATTTCGACCAAGCCTACGCGGCTAAATCCGGC
This sequence comes from uncultured Sphingorhabdus sp., assembly GCA_947492905.1. Lineage (GTDB taxonomy): Bacteria > Pseudomonadota > Alphaproteobacteria > Sphingomonadales > Sphingomonadaceae > Sphingorhabdus_B. The sequence goes on from CANLOL010000001.1 coordinate 2,196,556, forward strand.
AAAAATACCAGGTGTCACCCATTTGCCTTTTGCATCAACGGTTTTGGCTCCCGCAGGAACCGCAACATTAGCGCCAACAGCAATGATTACGCCATCTTTCATAATGACATTAGCATTTTCCATAGGTGCGCGCCCATCGCCAACGACCACTTTACCGCCGGTTATAGCAATGGTTTCCGCCATAGCAGCAGGCGATAGAATTAGAGCTACGCCTAATGATAATGTTTTAATGATATTTCTCATTTCACATCTCCTTCACCGGGTTGACCAAGCTCAAAATCGCTAACGGGCCTGCGAGCAGGATCGAAACTATCGAACATCAAAGCGCCATCAATCCATACTTTTTCAGGGCGCGAATATACGGAAAATGGATTACCATTCCACAATACTACGTCCGCCATCTTTCCAGATTTCAAACTACCGACTTTATCTTCTATTCCCAATGCTTTAGCGGCATTATATGTTATCCAACTCATCGCTTGAGCCTCTGTAATATCGAGCCCCATACGCTGTCCATCGGCTAGGGCTTTGCTCGCTTCTTGGTTCAATCGCTGAATTTGATTATCATCATCTGAGTGAATGATGGCGCAAGCTCCGCCATTGTGAATGAGTGCCGCATTTTCTGGAATGGCATCATAAGCTTCGATCTTAAAGCCCCACCAATCGGCCCATACGGCGCTGCATGCACCAGCCTCTTTTAGATAATCGGAGATTTTATAGCTTTCTACAGCATGGTGAAAAGCGGTGACTTTATAGCCAAATTCCTTTGCCATATCTAGGATTTGAACCATTTCATCCGCACGGTAACAATGGTTATGCACCAAAATCTCGCCATCCAAAACGCCAGCTAATGTTTCCATACCCAAATCACGCGTGAATTTCTCACCAGAGTCGCGCTTATCCTTATATTCTTGAGCCCTAATCCATGTCTGACGATTAACCGCTAAGCTACCCATACGGGTTTGCGGCTTTTGATTGCGATTACCATAAACACGTTTCGGATTTTCACCGCAGGCCATTTTCATACCATAAGGCGCACCGGGGAATTTCATCTGTTGCACTGTTCGAGCGGCCACATTTTTAAGCGTGACAGAGCGGCCTCCAACAAGGTTTGCAGAGCCCGGTAATATTTGCATAGAAGTAATCCCGCCATTCGCCAAAGCGCGAGAAAAACCAGGGTCTTGAGGCCATACACCATGCTCTGCATAGACATCGGGCGTGGTTGGTGACGTAATTTCATTACCATCGCTGTGCGCGTCAACCGATGGGCTAGCATAGACCCCTAAATGGCTATGCACATCGATAATGCCGGGCGTAACAAATTTACCTTTGCCATCAATCACTAATGTACCTTCGGGAATTGAAGCCGCACCAGAGGAGACTTCTGTGATAAAGCCATCGCGCATAAAAATCGTACCATTGTCGATCTTTTGTCCTTCGCCATCAAAGATTGTTACATTTGTGACCGCAGTTGGCGTTGAAGGATAGGCTTTATAGGTGGATGCAAAAGGATCAGATTTTTGAGACGCCGATTTTTGAACTTCTTCTTTATCGTCCTTTTTCTTTTTTGCATCAGCACTGTTTAATTCACCCAAGCCAATATTGAATGATAATCCTGCCAACAATAGTGGCGCCCACATATATTTTGCTTTGATCGAACTCGACATGATTTTGTCCCTTAACTAGATTAATTTACGCAAAAAAAGGGGCAGTCAAAACCACCCCTTGATTTCTATTTTTTAAGCTTTTTGAGCTTCACCTTCAACTTCAACTATATCATCTTGAAGCGTATCCAAATGCATCAGCTTTTTGATGAGTGGTGATATTATGACTACAGCTACACCAACACCAACAGCCACCCAGCCGATTTGAGAATAAACGCTCATTACAACTTCACGACCAACGTCTTCTCCGCCTGCTTTATCAGAACCCGTAGCACCAGCGATAAGACCAGCAACAAAATTACCAGTAGCTGATGCAAAAAACCATGTTCCCATTATCAATGAAGCCATATGCGCAGGCGCTAATCTATTCATAGCTGATAAGCCCACAGGAGAGAGACATAGCTCGCCCGTTGTATGCAGTAAATAGATTAAGAATATAAATAACACAGGAATTAAAGCTTCGCTTCCAACAGATGCAGCCCCCCATACTAATACCAAGAAACCAATCCCTAACTGAATGATAGCAAGGCCAAATTTAGCCGGAGTTGATGGTTCAATTCCTTTTCGCGCTAATGAAGTCCACAACCATGCAAATAATGGAGCAAGCAGCACAATATAAATGGCATTCAATGATTGGAATTGAGGCGCTGTTGGCTCCCACCCAAAAACAGTTCGATCTACATGTTTATCTGTCAGCAAATTCAAAGAAGAGCCAGCTTGCTCAAAAAGTGCCCAGAAAAGAATTGAACCAACAATCAAAAACATTGCAGCAAAGATACGGTCTCTATCTTCATTAGGCGTCCCAAAAGATTGCCAGATAACTACGATTAACGATAGGCCAAAACCAATAAGTGCAGTATTTTGAGCTACAGTGTCAGTTAAAGCACCTAGATAAAGCCCAATAAAGCCAACAATTGCAATCAATCCACCCAATCCAAATAGATATACTGGCAATTTCGGTGCAGCCGCAAAAGAACCGTGCACAAATTTAAATGTTGCAATTCCCAAGACATATAAAACTAGAATAGTTCCGCCTATACCAAGCAATGTTCCTACTTCTTTTTGATTTTGTACAAGCCACCAGCAAAGCGCTACTGCTAATAGTCCAACAATATAAATAAGCCATTCGAACTTAATTCCAGCAACTTTTGAAGACAATTTAGCAGGGTCAGAAGACTCGCCACGGCCAAGTAATAATGGCTTACCAAGGACAAAAACAATTAAACCCAGTAACATACCAACGCCAGCCGCACCAAAACCATATGACCAACCATAATCTGGATGCACACCCAAATAACCACAAACAAGCGCTCCTAAAGCTGCGCCCAGATTAATGCCCATGTAGAAAATCGTGTAGGCGCCATCACGGCGAATATCAGTCCTTGGGTATAGCTGGCCTACAATAACTGAAATATTAGCTTTTAGGAATCCTGAACCCACGATAATAAATGCGAGTGCGAGCCAAAATATGTTAAGCCCAGCAAGATCTTGACCACCACTGCCTTCAAACCCCATCAGAAAGTGTCCAAATGTCAATAATACAGCACCATAAAGAACCGCCTTGCGTTGCCCGAGCCAGCGATCAGCCAGATATCCGCCTAGTACGGGTGTAATGTAAACAAGAGCAGTATAAGCCCCATAGATTACGCCTGAATCACCCTCTGAAAATAACCAATGTTGTGTAAGATAGAATATTAGCAAAGCGCGCATACCATAATATGAAAAACGCTCCCACATTTCAGCAAAAAATAGTACAAACAATCCTTTCGGATGTCCAAACATTGTACCTTTTGCGTCTCCGCTCTCGGTATATCCAGATGATGACATATTTGAGTTCCTAATATCTATATAATAGTTTGCAGTCTTTTTCTGCGATTCTCACAACCTAATCAAAAAATCGCGGCTGTGAAGCGCAATAATTACAAATGCACCTAATTTTATTATAATTAGCCACCATTATGACATTTCTATGGATTAAACATTGGATAATTTGCTAGATGCTGCCCATGTTCAATGATCTCTCTCAAATTTCATCCTATTTTTTAACACGCCGTTCTGGACGCCCTGCTCATATGGTGGCCCCTACCCCCAATAAAGAAACATTGTATAAAATGATGGAAATGGCTCTGCGCACGCCAGATCATGGTAAATTAGCTCCATGGCGTTTCATTGTGATTGATGATGAACGCCGCCAAGATTTCAAAACATTATTGACCCAAGCATTTTTGCAAGACCATCCATTGGCGAGCGATAATCAAATAGAAACAGCCTGTAAAATGGCATCTTATGCGCCCAATCCGGTCATAATGATATATTCTCCTAAAGAGAGTAAAATCCCTATATTTGAGCAAATTCTAAGCACTGGTGCTGTTGGCATGAATTTCCTACATGCCGCCCATATCAATGGTTTTGTTGGTAGCTGGATTACGGGATGGCCCAGCTATCATGAAACTATTCGCCAAGCTTTTTGCGATACAAATGAGAAAATTGCAGGGTTTTTCTATGTTGGAACATCCGACACAGAATTAATCGAACGGCCAAGACCAATAGCAAGCGAGCATATATCTCATTGGTGATATTATCTACTAACGGCCGCAAGATTACCATATTCAAAGCTTGACCCGCCCTACTGTATTATGGCACTGATGCAGCATGAACAATAAACAGCCTGTATATCTTAAACTGTTTGAAACCATTGCACATGCGATGTTGGATGGAAAATATAAGGATGGTGATTTATTACCATCGGTCCGCGCCTTTGCAAATGAGCAAGGTGCAAACCCGCTGACCGTTGCGAAAGCATATCAACTATTTCAAGAACGCGGATTGGTGACGGTAAAGCGCGGTGTAGGTTTATTTGTGGCCGATGGCGCAGTTCAAAAATTAAAAGCGGACGAGCGCCAAAATTTCATCAATAATATCTGGCCCGATATTGATAAACATATGCGCCGCATTGGGGTATCAGTAGCAGATTTAGTAAAAAGTGAAATGCATTGAATAGTAAGAAATTAGGGCAAAAAGCCTAACTATCTTGCTCTTCTTCATTATCTTTTTCTTCCAACATTTTTTGCAAATTAACAGCCTGCTCTAGCTCTTGGGCAATACCTTTATCATCGGGCAATAGTTTTTGCGCTTTTTCGAGCAGCTCAACCGCTGCTTGCCCGTTCACGCCTTGCTCTAATAATGTAAAGCCATAAACACGCGTCGTGTCTATATTGAGCGGATTTATATCATATGCAATTTTTGCAGTTGCTACAGCATCATCTATGCGACCAAAAGCAACATAGCTCCGTGCTAATTTCGTCAATATTATCGTGTCATTATAGCCAATACGATCTCTGATAGATTCTAACCAGAATATAGCTTGGACTGCATCGCCCAATTCCATATAAGTATCCGCTATTAATTTTTGCGCCATAATATCGCGGGGATTGTTCGATAGATAAGATAATAATGTCTCTCTTGCTGCATCAAAATTACCTGCCCTACGATATGCATCGACTAAGCGCAGCATCAGAGATTGTTCAAACTTTATCGTTCGCGCGTCAGAGAAATGCTTGATAGCGGCGCTAATATTATTATTGCGTATTTGTATATCGCCTACCAAAATATGGGCATCGGCAACACCAGGGTTTTTGGCCAATAAAGAACGCGCAAAATTTAGCGCACCAACATTATTATTCCGCTCTAGTAGCGCTCTAATGTATGGGATTATTAAATCTGCTCTATCAGGGTTTTCTAGAGCAACGCTCTGAATTTCAGCAAAATTTCTATCCTCTTTCACCAAAGATATACCAGCCGCTTGATTTTGCGTCACTCTATTAAGATAAGCCGCTGCATCGCTCCTATTATCCAGCGATTCCAATGAACGGGCTGCGATAATATTGCTATAACTGTCTGCGCCATGCTTATTCATAAAACGCATTATATTTTTATAGGCCTCGTCAAATTCACCGGCCCTATAATGGCTAGCGGCCAATAGTTTTAGAGCCGTTCTATTATTGGGTTGCATTTCTAATAATCGGCGAAAGTTTTTGATTGCTAGATTATAATTTTGCAATTCATATTCTACGATTGATGATAATAGCAAACCTGCAGGAAGGTTATTTTGCCTCTCACCTGCTTTGTTCAATAATCGGCGCGCTAATGCATATTCTCTTGCTCTAGCAGCGATGGTTGCTTGCATAAAATATGCGATGCCGCTCTGCGGTTCTAATTCTAATATCTCGCGCGATACTTCTAACATATCAGTTGCGCGGCCCGCATCACCAAGCGTTGTTGCATATTCGGTTAAAATGGGAATATCATCAGGGCTAATTTCCAACGCTCTTTCAAACCAAGGTAAAGCCGCCAATAATCCAAATTGAGAACGGACCATTCTCCCTCTGAATTCTAACGCTCTTATATTATTAGCATCTAATTCAACGGCATATTCAACAGCTTCTATAGCCGCTTTTTGATCGCCCAATACAAAACGGAAACGGGCAATATCAGTCCATAACATGCTATTTTCTGGTGCTTTTTCAACGGCTCTATCAAATGCTTGACGCGATGCATCAATATCGCCAATCTCCATCAAAACACGGCCCAAAATACGTTGAGAATCCGCATAAGACTCAGGGCCTATATTTTCACTGGTGAGCGCTATTTTTGCATCATCATATTCGCCCAGTAACCAATGAGCTTTTCCAAGCAGATAATTAATACGGCCACTATCTACGTCCATATTTTTTACAGACAATAATTCATTCTTTGCTTCAACGGCATCAAATAATTTCAGATTCACATCGGCAAGTTCTATCTTTGCCTCTGGCCAGCTGGTGTCTGATTGCACAGATTTTTTCAATATAACCCTAGCGGCTCTATAATTATTTTTTTCTATTAAAGGCCTGGCTTCCTCAAAATATTCTTCCGCTTGTTCACGGTCATTACCGCCAGTATAGCCCCATAATTTCCAACCCAGAAATAATATTAAAGCACCGGAAAACATCACAGCAAGAGTGGTTAATCCGGTTTTTTTAATTTCCCGAATGACACGCTTTCTAGAGGATTGACCAGTACGATAACGGCGCGGCATGATTATACCTGCATTTGATATTGCTTTAGCAAATCATAGAGGGTTGGTCTGCTTATCCCTAATAATTTAGCAGCATTAGAGATATTACCTTCGGTTCTAGAAATTGCTCTTTTAATAGCGCGCCTATCAGCCAATTCTCTAGCAGCTTTAAGATTGATGAAATCATCCATCTCATCGCTATCTTCTTCTAATTCCAAATCATCGACGGAAATCATATTATCATCAGCCATAATGACGGCCCGTTTTATTGTATTCTCTAGCTCACGCACATTGCCGGGCCATTCCCACATATCAATTGCGCTGAGTGCATCGGGACGAAATCCTTTGACAGCTGGGTTCATCTCAGCAGCAAATTTCTTAAGGAAATGCTTTGCCAATAAAATAGCATCGCCAGTTCGTTCGCTCAAACTTGGTATGTTTACAATAATTTCTGCCAAACGATAATAGAGATCATCGCGAAATGTTTTTTCGGTAATCATTTGGTTCAAATTACGGTGGGTTGCACATACTACGCGCACATCGACAGGAATTAATTTACGGCCACCAATGCGCTCTACTGTGCGCTCTTGCAAAAAGCGTAATAATTTTACCTGCAACGGCAATGGAATATCGCCCACTTCATCCAAAAATAACGTGCCGCCATTGGCCTGTTCAATCTTACCCTCTGTGGTTTTAACTGCTCCTGTAAAAGCGCCTTTTTCATGGCCAAATAATTCAGATTCGAGCAAATTTTCTGGTATCGCACCGCAATTAATAGCAATGAATGGCTTATCATGCCTATCGCTGCTATTGTGCAAACCATTGGCCAATAATTCTTTGCCCGTACCGCTAGATCCTAGCAGCATGACAGAAGCATTTGTTTTGGCCACGCGTTCAACGGTTCTAGCAACCTTTATCATCTCAGGAGAGGCGCTAATAATATTGCCCAACAATGTCTCCTTGCCGACATCTTGATTGAGCTGATTCTCATTTTTCTGTTCTAATTGATGCACATGTAATGCGCGGCTCACAATTAAATGCAGCTCGTCAATATCGACAGGTTTTTGATAAAAATCCCAAGCACCAGCGGCTACGGCTCGCATAGCACTGTCAGGTTCAGCATGGCCAGAAGCCACAATGATCTTTAGCTGCGGCATTAATTTGAGCATTTCTTCTAAAGCAGCAAAACCCTCTGATGCGCCATCGGGATCAGGCGGTAATCCTAAATCCAATGTGACAACATCAGGCTCTTGAGCACGCAAAATAGTCAGCGCTTCTTCTCTATTGCCTGCGGTAAAGACTTCAAAATCTTCATATGACCATTTCAATTGTTTCTGAAGGCCCAAGTCATCTTCTACAATTAATAATTTAGGCATCGCTTTCATTTTCTTATCAGGCATAATTACGCACCTTCATTCGTAAAAGATTGGTTTTCATTTTCAGCAGAGAAATCTTCTTCGCTTTCCTTAACTGTAGCAGAAGCGGGTAAAGAGATAGTGAATCGTGTCCCTCTTCCTAATGTGCTCTCAACGCGCAAATTTCCGCCCATAGTTTCTATTAAGGACATAGATTCATAAGCGCCTATACCAAAACCGCCACTCTTGCTGGATTCGAAAGGTTTGAAGAGTTCATCCGCAACAAAGCTCTCGCTCATTCCGCATCCATTATCTATGATTTGAATAGTGACTGCATCGCCTTGCTTCTTTCCAATGACCTTAATCGGTGCTTGGTTTTCAGTGGCTTCAATAGCATTTTGTACTAGATGAGTTATGGCCGTTTCTAATCGAACAGGATCAAACACCGCACACAGATCTGGTTCAAACTCGCTATTAATAGGATGAATTAATCTTTTGGGTTCCAGAGCTTTTACAACAACAGATTCAACTTCATAATATTTGGGCAGGCTGCGCTTAACTTTATTATGTTGAGATAATCGCGCCAAAAGCTCGTTCATCTTTCCAACAGAAGATTGCAAAGTATCAACCATATCATCTCTAAATTCTGGTTTATCTGCATGTTTTTCTGCATTGCGCGATAATATACTTAGCTGGCTAACCAAATTTTTAATGTCATGCATCACAAATGCAAAACGCCTATTGAATTGATCAAATTGCTGCCCTTCGATCAATTTTTTCTGACTATCAGCTTCGGCCAAATAGCTACCAAGTTGGCGGCTGACCACGCGCAGCATGTCCATATCTTCCCAGTCTATAGTCCATGCAATTCTGGGTTTAGCCAAAACCATAATTCCAGTTAATTTTCCAAAATGAACCAATGGAACTATCAACCAAGCATTGGGTTCATCAAACAACCATTGCGGCAGAGCGCGCGGATCGCAGCGATCATCTTTACCCACTCTGGCTTCATCCATTATGACAATATGATTGGTCGTTTCAAAAAACTCGACCATATATTGCGTACCTGGATTGGATGGCACATCAGCAGAAGACCAATTCCAACGCGCTTGAAGCATCAATTGGCCGCTTGATGATGGCGTTAATAGTAAACCGCTAGGACATTCCAATATATCAGCCATAGATTTTATGACGCGCTCATGAAATGTTGTGTCATGCCCCGAAAAGCCAATCGTATCGGCAAAACGCATCCATTCAGAACGGTAATCATAGCGGTGTTGGAAAAAATTCTTGGCCAATTTCACTTTGAACCAAGCTCTAAACTGTCCCGATGGAAGCACTAATAATGCAATGATAGTCATTGCAAAAATTACACTACTTTGGGCCAATCTAGCATAATCGCCGCCGATCAATTCTATCAATGTGTTGAGCAACACCATCGCGATTAAATACCCGCCAATCACAAACAGTGAAACCGATTGAAATGCTACTGTCCGAGATAATCGCAAACGTAATTCAGAGTTCCGCAGGGCTGCCGCTATGAAAATAGGGGCCAATAGGGTCATAGCAAAACCGCGCATTTGAATCAGTTCAACCGATACCGTCTGCGTCAGATAATTAATCGTGTAGAGATTCAGATCATAGGTCCAAAGAGCAGCAAGAGCGGCCATAGGCAGGCTTATCCCCCACCGAGCGTTGGGAGCCGATACCGTATAAAGATTATGCACCGCAACAAGAGCGCCGGCAGCAAATAACATACGGAAAATATAAGATGAATAATTCATCAATATTGCAGCATCCGTAGTTAAATTTATATTGGCTATCAACAGATCTACTATGGTTTGAAAAACCAAAACAGCTGTAAGAGAAAAATATATATAGTTTAAGCTCTTAGGTTGCTCTCGTCCGTCACCGCTTCTCAGCAAAAAATATAAAAAGATTAGCCAGCCTAAATTACGGACAGATTCCGCCAAATAAGCGAATAGATTATTCACCCCCATCATGCTGACGACAAAGCCCCAAGCAGAAGTTAGCGATAGTCCGAGTAATAGAAATAATTGCTGCTTATTGGATAAACCGTGGCGATGGAAAATCCAGACGGCCAATGCAGCATATAGAAAGGCAACTGCTATATGCCCCCAATAGCCAAGCATGATGAGTATCTCGATCATGGATTATCTCACGCCCTCTGGCCACAATACAACGCGCACGGTTTGCAGCAATATTAGTAAATCCAAAAATGGCGTATAATTTTTGGCATAATATAGATCATATTCCAGCTTTTGACGGCTATCATCTATGGAAGCACCATAGGGATAATTAATCTGAGCCCAACCCGTAATGCCTGGCTTCACCATATGACGCTCAGCATAATATTTAATTTTTTCTTCTAGTTCCGATACAAATTCAGGGCGTTCAGGGCGCGGGCCAACAAAGCTCATCTCACCTTTCAAAACGCTCCAAGTTTGCGGCAATTCATCTATACGTGTCATACGGATAAATTTACCAACCATTGTGATACGCGGATCATCTTCGCTGGCCCAAATGGCCTTGCCATCCACTTCAGCATCTTGGCGCATTGATCGTAATTTAATGATATTATAAGGCTGCCCAAATAGACCTATTCTAGTTTGCCTATAAAAAGCAGGCCCCTTGCTTTCTAGCTTCACCAATATACCAAATATAAAAATGATTGGAGCCGATAAAGTCAGCAATATTAGGCTGGCAAAAATATCAAAGATACGTTTTGTAAAACTCGAAATTCTGCGGCCTGCCGAAAAACCATCTGAAAAGATAAGCCAGCTAGGGTTCACACTATCCAGATCAACGCGCCCTGTTTCGCGCTCTAAAAATGTCGATAGATCATTCACATGAACACCAGTTGTTTTAATGCGCAGCAAATCGGACAAAGGCAGTGCATTTCTGCGCTCTTCCAAAGCCAGTACAACTTCACTCGCTGCCATTTTCACAACAAAATCAGATAGATTATAAATAGCATCACGATTGATAGCCTCTGGCACAACTTTTTTGGCTTCGCTCATAGCCACATAGCCTGTTACGATAAAACCTGCGCCAGCTTTTGATTCCAAATCTTTAATGCGTTGCGCTCTTGAGCCAGCACCCAATATCAACAAACGTCTTTTAAAGCCTTCTGCACCCAGAGCAGAACCTAATATCATGCGATTAATGGATAAGAATAAAAAGGCAAAACCCATGGCATAAAGTAAATTTGAACGCCACAAAGTAGAGCCGGGCATAATGAAGGCCAAAACAGATTGGAAAATCACGCCCAATGAAATTGCTACAATTATGCGGGCTATTGCAAATCGTAACGATTGCAAAGATTGCGCGCTGTATACACCTGTTGAGAGGCTAGCAACCAGCACTGATACTGCGAATAGAGTAAGCGGTAATATACGGTTGCCAATAAAATCGACATCCATGCCAATTTGATTAGCGCGCAACACCCAAGCAACTTCGCCCGCTACGAGCAAAAGTAGTAAATCAACTATCCCCAAGAAAATTACCGGATAGGGGATATAATGTTTGAATAATCTTACCACAAAAATAACCAATCTTATTTGTTTATTGCGGTATGATAGCGCCAAATAGTTTAGTGTCGATTAATTTTACAGTTTTGATTAAAATTAATATAAATCAGTGTAATAGAAATGCTTCATAACTGCGCTTAATCGCGCACAAAAGAAAATGGAGATATTTCTCGCTCTCTTTCATTAAACACTAATAATTTATCACTCGGGGCTTCTGATCGCTGCGCACAATCTTGAATCGTGCATAATTTACACCCCAATCCGATGGGTTTATAAACACCGCCATCCATATCTAAACCCGTTGCAATGGACAATTTCTTGGCGAATTCTGCCTTCAGCCCCAAAACAATGGTAAATTCAGTTCTATCGTCATCGCGGCCGCTTGCCGTCATTAAACGGTCATTTTTATAATGCGAAGATGCAATTGTGAACCATTGAGAACCATCCTCTAATGCTATCATCTGTGTAATTATTCTGCCCGGCATTTTTATGGCATCGTGAATATTCCATAATGGACATCTTTGGTCGCCCTCTATCAACGGAGATTTGCTAGCCCCTGCATAACGTTTAGAAACCTGTCCCGCGCGATCAATCCTCATCATAAAAAATGGCAAGCCCCTGCTGCCGATGCGTTGCAAGGTTGTCAAACGATGAGCAACCATCTCAAAACTAGCGCCAAAGCGCTGCTGCAAAACATTTACATCATATCCGCTTGATTCGCATGCCCTGAGAAACCTCTGATATGGCATGAGCACAGCAGCGGCAAAATAAGAAGTCAAATGACGGCGAAATAATCTTTGAGAAGCACGCTCATCAAATCCAGCGCCCTTGACCATATTATCTATCTGTTGATCAGCTTCTAATTGCGCCAATTGACTCGCAAGTGCAAATAATCGCCCCGAAGACGATAATGTTTCTGAAATTTGCAACTGGCGCGCATGCAAATCTAGCCGCCTAAGCAGATTGGGCATCACATCATAGGGTAATATGCGAACCACTATTTGATGCTTGATGCGTAATCTCTCTGCAATGGCATTATATAAATCATTGGAGCTTTGCCGTAATTCATCCGCCAAACTCTCTGCAATAATATCTAAATCGGCAAAATATCCATTCCATCTTTCAATCTCTGTACGAACGGGTTCGGGTTTTGATTGCACATCTCCAGTTGATTTTGGCGCAGAAACATAAGCATCATATAGCACCGCAAAAGCCTGCGCCGTATCAGGAGCAGCCGCCATCCATTCCTGCATCTGGCTTCTATCAATGGAAATATCATCGAATAAAGAATGAGACAATCTGCGCCGTAATGCTTCTTCTCCACCGCCGGGCTCATCATGGGTTAAACTGCGTGGATCAAAATCATAAGCCGATACTAATTTCATGATTATGGCTGCTGTTAATGGTCTTTGATTACGCTCGATTAGGTTCAAATAGCTAGCCGATATATCCAAAGACTCCGCCATCGCTACTTGCGTTAAAGCCAGCGTTCGCCTTAACCGTCTTAGGCCATGCCCTGCGAAGATTTTCTGTTCTGCCATGATAATCCTTAATTCTGTAATAATTTTACAAAGTTACAGAATATAAATTAATATGTCCATGTTTTGACAATTATTATGATGAAATTAGCTGTAAAATTTCAGGTTTCTCATCTAGCCAACATGTCAGATCACCCTCTACTCGGTTCAACCCCTTGACCGATTTACCCTTATACAAGTTTCCTGGGGAGGAAAATCCAACTCAAACGTCGGCAGCAATGTCGGCGTTTTTTTATGGGAATGGGCCATAAACTCTCATTCATGAGCAATAATTATTTAACTTTCTCATAGTATGACCGATCTACTGATAGTAGATGTTGGGATTAATCAGATGAATGACACAATGAAATTAGCTCTTGGAGTAACTGGCTTTGCTTCGCTGCTTGTATTAGCGGTACCCTCTAATTTTGATGTATCAAAAGAGGAAGAGCAAGTTAAGGAGAACCCTTCAACTGTTACAGAAAAACCAGTGGCTGCCAAACCCAAACCTAAAATCATTGTAGAAGATGATGAGGATGAGGATTTCTCATTTGGTGATCCTATCGCCAGCACTGACCCTATTGATTTTGATGACTTTGATAGAGATAATAACAGTCAGAGCAATACAACTGCCAAGGTTAAAACAGCAGTAAGTAATAGGGTTATAAGCCAACCAAATCAGAGCAATTCATTTGGTTCACCTGCTGGCTCTGTTCAAGCAGCCGAGGGTCAATCTATTTCCACTCCTATTAGCCAAGGTACGCCAAAGCCTCTGCCCCCACAGCCACCAAGAAAAACCATTGGAACTGGCGGCAGGCCTATTAACAGCGGTGGTGTGAGCATCTCAGAGGCGCGATAAATTATCAGCTTTAGGACTATTTTTTCATAATATCCAAAGTTGCTGCTAATATAGCTTCCGTTCCGGTTGCCACTACTTTTTCAGCATCGGGCGCCCAAAAGGGTGAATGAAGCGAGGGCAAAGCATTACCGCTCTCTTTTGCCGCTTTATATTCATCATGCGGAACGCCGCCTACCCAAAATATAAAGCTTTTTATATTTTCAGGATCAGCGCGTCTGTAACGGCTAAAATCTTCCCCGCCCATAACTGGCGGTGCACTAATAACGCGCTCGTCACCAAATCTTTCTGTGAATATTTTCACAACAGGTTCAACCAATTCTGGATTGTTAAATGTCGCGGGCGTATATTCATCTTCACGGTGAATGACGGTTGGCATCTTATCTTCTGGTAAACCAGCCGCTATCGCCTCTCCCTTTGCAATACGCCGAATTCCAGAAATTAGAGCATCGCGTGTTTCGTCTGAATAGCTTCTTACGGTTAATAATAATTTGGCTTCATCGGATATGATATTATGCTTTGACCCTGCATGAAAACTGCCTACCGTTACAACAGCGGGTTCTTGTGGGCTAATTTCACGGCTTACCAATGTTTGTAATGAAGTAACTATCCTGCTTGCCAAAACAACAGGATCTTTGGTTGTATGCGGATATGCCCCATGGCCGCCAACACCTTTAACAATGATATCGACGCTATCCACATTGGCCAATGCAAAACCGCTTGAAAAACCAACGATACCAGCTGGAACACCTGCTGCATCATGAAATGCAAAGACATATTCAGGTTTCGGGAAACGTGTATATAGTCCATCTTCCAACATAGCGCGTGCGCCAGAGCCAATTTCCTCAGCAGGCTGCAAAATCATAACTAATGTACCAGACCATTTGTCTTTATTGGCCGAGAGGTAACGCGCAGCACCCACCCAACCCGTCATATGCGTATCATGGCCGCACGCATGCATCACGCCAGTCTCAATACCTTCTGGTGTCGTTGCTTTAACTTTAGAAGCATATGGTAATCCAGTCTGTTCCACAACAGGCAGAGCGTCCATGTCTGCGCGCAACATAACAGTAGGACCTTCGCCATTTTTCATAACAGCAACCACGCCAGTGCGACCAACTTTTTCGGTGACATCAAATCCTAATTTGCGAGCTTCATCTGCTAATTTTTTGGCTGTACGAAATTCCTGAAAGCTTAATTCAGGATTGCTATGCAAATCGCGATATATTTCCATAAGCGACGGCATTTGCGCCGCCACAGCATCGCGCAATTCATCTGCATGAGCAGGTGTAGTTAATGACAAGAGAGCGGCAAAGGCCGTAGCATATTTAAGTTTCATGATCTTTTATCCCCAAATGTAAATGCATCATGTCATTGCCTTATGGGATCGTCAAATCATTATTGGCCTTTACTATTGCGCAGTCCAACCGCCATCTATTTTTATTTCGCTACCTGTAATAGCCGAAGCATCATCTCTGCATAAATATAGCGCCATTGAAGCCACTTGCTCAATAGTCACAAATTTCTTACTCGGTTGATTGGCCAATAATACATCATTGATAACTTCATCATAACTCATATCACGCGTCTTCATCGTGTCGGGAATTTGCCCCTCTACCAATGGTGTCCAAACATATCCTGGGCAAATACTATTCACTGTAATGCCTTGCTGCGCTACTTCTAATGCAACGGTTTTGGTAAAGCCCGATATTCCATGTTTCGCAGCATTATAGGCTGACTTATAAGGGCTAGCGACTAAACTATGCATCGAACCTGTATTGATAATACGGCCCCATCCTTTTTCTTTCATCGCCGGTAAAGCGGCTTTGGTAACATGGAAAGTTGATGATAGGATAATCGCAATAATCGCATCCCATTTCTCTTCTGGGAATTCATCTATCGGGGCTACATGTTGTATCCCTGCATTATTGATAATAATATCTGGCGTACCTAACGTTGCCCCGCATTCTGCGACCATATCCCGAATTTCTTGGGGCTTGGTCAAATCAGCACCATTATAAGCGGCCTCATCACCATTGAGCATCGTTAACTCATCAACATAAGAAGCAATTTCATTGGGATCACCAAAGCCATTAAGCATGATTTTAGCGCCTTCACTGGCTAATGCACGAGCATATCCCAAACCGATGCCCGATGTAGAGCCTGTAATTAGCGCCGTTTTTCCTTTTAAGAACATTATGATGACCTTGTAATCTAGTGAATCACTGCTGATAAGAGAATAAGACTGTTGCGCTTTTATCGAAATACCGCAATGCTATTGTCTAGATAAAAGAATATTAGGGGGAATTTTCATGCGTCTAGATGATTTAGATCCAAGCAATAATGTCCGTGATTTAGGGCGCGGATCAGGGCGTTCAGGTTTTGGCGGCATGGGCGGCGGACGTATGGGTGGAGGCATGGGTTTACTCATGACGATATTACCCTTTCTCCTTCGCAGCAAATTAGGCTGGGCCATTTTAATCATCGGCGGTATTGGTTATTTCATGTTTGGTGGAGGAGGAAATATTGCCTCTCTATCGGGTGATGCACCTATTGGACAGCAAAGCTCAGCAACAGGGTCACAAACCGCTTGCGATACAGAGGAAGAGCTATTTGCTTGCCGCGTTTTAGCATCAACCGAGCAAAGCTGGTCGCAATTATTTTCCGCTGGCGGACAGCAGTATAAAGCACCTACCCTTAATTTTTATACCGATCAAAACAGCAGCGCATGCGGCGCAGCACAGGCCGCTATGGGTCCTTTTTACTGCCCTGCTGATCAAGGCATTTATCTCGATACAAATTTCTTTGATGAGATGAAAAACAAGCTTGGGGCATCAGGTGATTTTGCATATGCTTATGTTATTGCTCATGAGGTTGGTCATCATATTCAAACTATTACAGGTATTTCTAATAAAGTCCGTCAGGCCCAATCTCGTGTATCAAAAGCAGAGGGTAATGCTCTGCAAGTTCGTATGGAATTACAGGCCGATTGCTATGCGGGCGTATGGGCAAATTTGAACCAAGATCGTTTAGAAGCTGGCGATATCGAAGAGGGTATGACAGCGGCTAATGCCATTGGCGATGACACATTATCGCGCGCTGCAGGCAGACGTCCCGTGCCAGAGAGCTTTACGCATGGCACGAGCGATCAGCGCAAAGAGTGGCTACGACGCGGACTTCAAAGCGGTAACCCCAATAGTTGTGACACATTCAAAGGGATATTATGATGAAACTATCATTTTTGATATTATTATTGGCCCCAATATCATTGGCGGCTTTGCACGCACAATCGACCAAAGATACGGCATCCGATATAGCCACGCAGCCAGCGCAAGATGTGAATGCTAAAAAAATAAAAATACCCGAAAAATTAAAAGATATTCAAAAAAAACCATACTCGCTTAAAAATTTAGACAGCTGCTCTGCACTGATAAAAGAGGTCAATGAATTGAGTGAATTGCTCGGCCCTGATCTTGATGAAAAAGTCGATAAAGAAGCTTCCAAAAAAAGGAAAGAAACCGCAAAACGAGTAGGCGGTTCCATCACTGGCAGTATCATTCCATTTCGCGGTATTGTGCGCGAAGTATCTGGCGCAGCAAAGGCGCAGCGAAAATATAATAAAGCTGTAACGGCGGGCATAACACGCAGAGCCTTCCTGAAGGGCGTTGGCCAAGAGCGCAAATGCGCTATTCCTGCACGCCCAACATCCGTTAAATAAGTTAGAATCATCTAATGAAGCTCTCGCAATGCCACAATGTAAAAGACTTTCGAGAGCTTGCCCGAAGACGATTGCCTTATCCGATATTTGATTATATCGACGGGGCAGCGGATGATGAAGTAACAAAAAATCGCAATGCATCCTCTTTTGATGATTGTGATCTTATCCCCAATGTTTTGGCGGGCGTTGAAAATGTCGATATGTCGGTAACGGTCATGGGACAGAAAATGGATATGCCATTATTTCTCTCCCCAACAGCATTACAGCGATTATTTCATTGGCAAGGCGAGCGAGCAGTGGCAAGCGCTGCACAAAAATATGGGACTTTCTTTGGTATAAGTTCGCTTGCAACCGTTAGCATAGAGGAAATAGGCGAGAGCATCACCACGCCCAAAATGTTTCAGCTCTATATCCACAAAGACAAAGCATTAAACGCATCGATGATAGAGCGCTGTAAAGCAGCGAATTTTGATGCACTAACTTTGACAGTTGATACTATCGTTGGCGGTAACAGAGAGCGTTGCCTGCGTAGCGGGTTTACTAGCCCTCCGAAAATAACCCCGCGTAGTTTTTTGAGCTATGCTGCTAAACCAGCTTGGGGGTTAAATTATATGTTGCGCGAGAAATTTGAGCTCTCCAACTTAAAAGATCATGTCGATGAAGGGTCAAATGTTGCGCTTTCGGTCGGCGAATATTTCAATACAATGCTCGATCAATCTATGGATTGGGATATGGCGGCGCAAATTTGCCAACATTGGGGTGGCCAATTTTGTCTAAAAGGCATTATGTCCGCTGATGATGCGCGCCGCGCCGTCGAAATAGGCGCTGATGCTATTATGATTTCCAATCATGGTGGGCGGCAGTTGGATGGATCGCGCAGCCCCTTTGATCAAATCTCTGAAATAGCCGATGCTGTTGGCGGTCAAATAGATATTATTTGCGATGGTGGCATTACGCGCGGGTCTCATATCCTCAAAGCAATGGCTTGCGGCGCGACTGCTTGTTCGGGCGGAAGGCTCTATCTTTATGCACTAGCCGCTGCGGGGCAAGAGGGCGTTGAGCGTATCATGGGTAAATTGCGCGAGGAGATTGAACGCGACATGAAACTCATGGGCGTTACGTCATTGTCTCAGCTTGATCGTTCGATGCTAAGGTGGCGATAATATAGCCGCCCTTGACGCCAAACATAAATAGATAGCAAATATCAGAGGGCACAAGATTAAAAAATCAGATGTTGTAACTACAGTCAAACCAGATATTAAAAATATTAATATGATCAAACCAAAGACAATCGAAACTATCCATGATTTTAATGGTTTTTCATAATCCCATTCCCATAAACTCACTGGTAATGCGCCAAAATAAAATGATATTATAAAACCCATAATTATTGAGATTATTAAAATTACCGGTAACGCCATTAAATTATAAAAAATGGGTATAGCTATACTGTCACTATGTATTGGAAACATATTTCTAACCAAGTCTAATTCTAAACCGAGGATAATACCCACAGTAGTTCCAAGGCATATTGCTGTACCAATCATAAAATATTGCAATTTACTAGAGGGCGAACGCCACAAACTAATATTTTTATGACGATTATTCGATAACCATGAATGCAAAGCTAATAATGTAAGAGATGTTATAATTAGAGACGATCCTAAATTAATAAAGTCATATCTATAGGTACGCAAACCATCACGTTCTTTATGCCAATTAGCGCAATCACCTTGGCAGCCTGTTAAGAACAAATCAGCCGCCGCTTCAGCATCAGTAAATGCTGGCAATGCTCTACCATAAATTATGGCACAAATTCCAATTACAATAAGCAACCTAAAGCAGATTGAAAATCTACTCTTAAGTCTTGTTTTCATCAATAAACACGCTTCTTCGGTTTGATATATTCTGCATCATCGGTCAGTGTAAATTCATGGACTGGGCGATAGTCAATTTTGACTTTGCCATCTTTACCGCCCCAACCATCAAAATTAGCAATGGTATGTTTCATCCATTTTTTATCATCACGATCACCATAATCTTCATGCATATGTGCACCGCGGCTTTCTTTGCGATTTTCAGCACTATTCATGGTGCAAACCGCTTGGCCAAGAAGATTATCAAGCTCTAATGTTTCGATAAGATCGGTATTCCAAATTAATGAGGTATCGGTCACATGCACATCTTCCATGCGCTTATTAACCTTTTGCATCAAATCTTTGCCTTCGCTGAGCAGCGCATTATCGCGGAACACAGCACAATGTTTTTGCATTGTTTTTTGCATTTCCAAACGAATTTCAGCGGTTGGTGATCCGCCCTTCGCATTGCGGAAATGATCAATCCGCGCCAAAGACATATCCGCGCTATCTTTTGGTAGTGGCTGATGCGAAGTACCGGGTTTAATAGTCTCTTTAAGGCGCAAACCAGTAGCACGGCCAAATACGACTAAGTCGATTAAGCTATTAGAGCCCAAGCGGTTCGCACCATGTACCGATACGCAAGCGGCCTCGCCCACGGCATAGAGGCCAGGAACTGTTGCATCAGGATCTTTCTTGGTCGCCAATATTACTTCGCCATGATAATTGGTTGGAATACCGCCCATATTATAGTGAACGGTTGGCACAACTGGGAGCGGTTGACGGGTCAGATCGCGACCTGCGAAAATTTTACCTGTCTCGGTAATACCAGGCAAACGCTCTGCTAATATGTCTTGGTCAATATGATCAAGGTGCAGATAAATATGGTCATTTTCTTTACCGACGCCGCGTCCTTCACGGATTTCGGTTGCCATGCAGCGCGATACAACATCGCGGCTCGCCAAATCTTTGGCGGATGGCGCATAACGCTCCATGAAACGCTCGCCTTCGGAATTGGTCAAATAACCGCCCTCACCGCGCGCACCTTCCGTAATCAATACACCAGCGCCATAAATACCCGTTGGGTGGAATTGGACAAATTCCATATCTTGAAGCGCAATGCCCGCACGAAGAGCCATACCGCCACCATCGCCGGTACAAGTATGCGCAGAGGTCGCTGAGAAATAGCAGCGGCCATAGCCGCCCGTTGCCAATGTCACTGCATGGCTGCGGAAACGATGGATAGAGCCATCTTCCATACACATAGCGATAACGCCTCGGCAGGCACCATCTTCCATGATGAGATCGATAGCGAAATATTCTACAAAGAAATCCGCATCATATTTTAAGCTTTGTTGATAGAGTGCATGGAGCATCGCATGGCCGGTCCTATCCGCAGCTGCACAAGTACGTTGCACCGGAGGGCCCTCGCCCATATTTTGCATATGACCACCAAAAGGACGCTGATAAATAGTCCCATCATCATTACGTGAAAAGGGAACACCAGCATGTTCCAATTCATATACGGCTGCGGGTGCTTCGCGCACCAAATATTCAATCGCATCTTGATCGCCAAGCCAATCAGAACCTTTGACTGTATCAAACATATGCCATGACCAATGATCGGGCGTATTATTTCCCAAAGAAGCGGCAATACCGCCTTGAGCCGCCACGGTATGGCTGCGGGTTGGGAACACTTTGGTAATGCAAGCGGTTTTCAATCCTGCTTCTGCGCTACCCATAGTGGCACGAAGACCAGAACCACCAGCGCCCACAACAACGGAGTCATAGGTATGGTCAATAATTTTATAGCTTGGTTGAGTATCCGACATTAAGAAGCAACTCCCGTAAAGGCCAATTTAGCAACAACGAAAATACCAAAAATGGCACCAGCGAAGGCGTAGAAATTTAATAAGGTTAGAGCGATCAACCGAAGCGCAGTGTCAGGCACATAATCCTCTATCATAACTTGCATACCCAATTTTAGATGCCAGAATATGCTGATAAGCATCAATATCATGGGTACGGCAACTGAAATTTGCGATAGCCAAGCGGCCAATGTTTCATGCTCATAATTGGTGAGCGTCAAAATGGAAAATAACAGCCATAATGTAAGCGTTAAATTCCCAAGAGCGGTTAGTCGCTGAACGATCCAGTGATGCGAACCATGTTTAGCTGATCCAAGCCCTCGAACGCGGCCTATTCCTGTTCCTTGTCCCATGGATTAACCCTCCAACATATTCGTAAAGATATAAGCCCAGACAAGTCCTGTCGCAACGATTGCGCCAACAAATGTCATTATCGACCAGAATTTATTACCGGTTAATTCATAGCCTGCACCTGCATCCATCACCAAATGGCGAATCCCGCCAAAAAGATGTTGAAAAAATGACCATGTAATGCCGACCAAAACGACATAACCTAGATAATAAAAATCAAACCAGCTTTTCAAATAATCCAAAGCCTCTGGCCCGGTTGAAACAGCGTATAGCCACCACAAAAGAACCAGCGCACCAACAGTTGCCAGCGCATTACCGACAATACGATTGACTATGGAAACCAGCATAGCCGGCCCCCAGCGATATACGCCCAAATGCGGGGATAATGGTCTAGATTTATTTTGGCTCATAGCGAAGCTCATCCTGTAGAAAAATCTAATCAAACAAATGCTTTTCAGCAAATAATGAAACAGTCTTTAACCGATTGCCATAATGTTGCAAGTGGCCCTTAGCCTTTTTGCACAAATTTTTGTCTTTCGCCTGCTCTCTCTATCATTATTCTTTCAATTTATACCAATCAGCCTATGATTGGCATATGTCAAAATTAAATATAGTGATTACAGGGTCCAGCCGCGGTATTGGCAAAGCCATATATGATATGTTGGATCAAAAACAATGCCATATTGTCGGACATTCCAGCCGAGAATATGACACGCAACCCAATAATATTGTCTGCGATTTATCCCAAGATGAAGCAGCGCAAACTCTCTGGCAAAGTGCATTAGAGAGATGCGATGGGCGCATTGATGTTTTGATTAACAATGCAGGCATTTTTGATCCCAATCCCATTGATGTAGATGATGATATTTGGACAGAGAATTGGCGCAAAACCATGACCATTAATTTGGATGCCGCAGCTCAATTGTGCCGCTTTGCCGTTAAGCATTGGCAGGATTCAAGACGCGAAGGACGTATCATTAATATCGCCAGCCGCGCAGCCTATCGAGGCGATTCTCCGCATCATTGGCACTATGCTGCTTCAAAAGCGGGTATGGTGGCTATGACAAAAACCATTGCACGCGCTTATGCCAACCAGTCTATTTATGCTTTTGGGATTTGCCCTGGCTTTACCATGACTGGCATGGCCGAAGATTATTTGGAAAGTCGTGGCGGGGATAAATTATTGGCTGATATTCCACTGGGCAAAGTGGCCGATCCAGATGAGATTGCTGAAATTGCTACATTTTGCGCGCTGAATGCACCGCCTTCTATGACAGGAAGCATATTGGATGCCAATGGCGCTAGCTATGTCCGATAATCAAATCGACCATTATAAATTATCACTACCCTGCACACGGGCTGATGCTGAAACCATCAATATAAAGTTAGAGATTGATAATGAATGGACAGATAATTCACCAACGGTCGTGGCGCGGGAAACTATTGAATTTGATAATGATAGCTGGGTGATAGAAATATATCTAACCCAATTGCCAGATGACAGATTATATACAGATTTATCGCGATTAATGGGTAGGCCGATAGATAGTGACATTCAAATCGACAAATTTATGGATGAAGATTGGGTCACGCTCAGTCAAAGCGGCCTAGAGCCTATCGCAATTGGTCAATTTCATATCCATAATAGCCAACAACGCCCATTAGATGGCAAGACCAATATAGAAATTTCTGCTGGCCAAGCATTTGGCACGGGCCATCATTATACGACTTCGGGTTGTTTAGCTGCACTTAATAAGCTGCATCAGCAAGGACAGAGCTATTCTAATATTGCAGATATTGGCACTGGCACAGGGCTGCTGGCATTTGTCGCAAAAAAACTATGGCCTGACAGTGCAATTATGGCCAGCGATAGTGATCCTGTGGCGGTCGATTTTGCGATAAAAGCGGCCCAAGATAATCGTATATCTACGGGCAGCGAAAGCAGCGAAATTTTAATGTTATGTGCATCTGGCACAGATCATGATACAATCCTTAATCGGGCCCCATATGATCTGGTGATTGCCAATATATTGGCTGGCCCACTGATAGAGCTCGCCACTGCATTTCATCACATATTGGCCAAAGACGGTTTGTTAATATTAGCGGGGTTATTGGATAGCCAATTGAAGCAGGTGGTTGATGCTTATCAAACCATGCCTATGCAGCTCATAGAAAAAGATATGGAGAGCCATTGGCCCATATTGATTTTCAAAAAAACCGACGATTACAGAGAAGATTCAATAAATAAAACCAAAGGTCGCACTAGTCAAAAAGACGGCGATTATGGCGAGTGGTAATGTTTACATTTTAAGCTTTTTTTCGTTTCTAATAATTTTTCAGCATTTATACCTTTTTTGCTTTATTTTGAGCATAATGCTGCGTCCCATGCGTCATAACACTATCGCTATCTATAATATCGGCAACGGCAATATCAGGCAGTGTTTTTAGCGTTTCATAAAGCGGAGCAAAATCGGTTTGCTGCGTAACTTCTAAGAGCTGTTTCAAATCATCAATGACAAAATAATTTTGCTGATAATCATCAATTCGATATTCGCTGCGCATGATACGCTCTAAATCAAATTTAATCCTATTGGGGCTATCATCATCCAGCGCAAAAACACTCTCACCATAGCTAGACACAATACCAGCGCCATAAATACGCAAACCCTCTGCCTCTTGGATTAATCCAAATTCAACAGTGTACCAATATAGCCGTGCTAAATTTTTCAGCGCATCATATTTCAAAGAACGCAAACCGCCCTGCCCATAGGCCTGCATATAATCTGCAAATGTCTGATCGGCGAGCATAGGGACATGTCCAAAAACATCATGGAAAACATCTGGCTCTTGTAAATAATCCAATTGGTCACGCTGCCTGATAAAATTACCCGACACAAAACGCCTATTGGCCAGATGATCAAAAAACACATCATCAGGAACTAGGCCCGGCACAGCAACCACTTGCCATCCCGTCTTATCCATCAATATCGCATTCAGATCCTTAAAATCTGGGATTCCCGCCTTATCCAGTTTTAGTACATTCATGCCATCAATAAAGGCTTTGCATGCGCGTCCGGGTAGCATTTTATACTGCCGTTCAAACAATATATCCCAAGTCTCATGCTCATGATCGGTAAATTTATCCCATGCTTGGTCTATCGTCCAATCATCATTTGCGCCTTCTGGAGGGCTATCAAAAATATGCGTTTCACTATTCATCCCACTATAGTAGCATGAAATTAAAGTGGAGCAAACAAGTTTCAAATGAAACCGAATAATATCTATATAATTACGTTTCGGCGGATCATCACCCTCTTATTGGGGCTTATTTCTGCATTCTTAATCGCAATAATACTCGGCGGTTTAATCCCAGCGAATATCAATTGGCAAGAACCAGAGCGTTTATCGCAACAGGGCATTGATATATTTGTTGAAACCAATGGAATCCATGTCAGTATAATTTTACCTACGGCCAATGATAATGGCATCTTAAGCGATAAATTACGCGCATCAGATATGGAAAATCCAGCTTATCATAGCAACCATGCGATGATCGGTTGGGGCCATAAAGGCGTTTATCAAAATGCACAAAATTGGAATGATCTCACACTATCAGATGCTGCTAGCGCAGCCTTTGGAACGGGAGAATCACTATTACATGTCTATTATCGGCAAAACCCCAAAGCCAATAGTTATCGAAAAAAGATACGGATTACACAAAAACAATATCTGCATATTTTGAACAATATCGCTTCTTATTTCCAATATGACGAAAATGGCAAATTGCGCACCTATAGTGGCTATGGACAGGATAATATATTTTATGCCGCCAATGGTCGCTATAGCGCATTAAATACATGCAATACATGGGCCGGAAGAATATTGAGAGAGGCCGGCATTAAAATTGGATATTGGACCCCCCTATCACAAAGCATAATGTATCGCTTTTAATACAATGTTTGCCTAGGGTTAACACGTAATCCTAGATTGACATTTACCATTTTATAGCCCAGAAATTAATCCATTGATTAAATCATGCCCGCGATGATGAGGAGTATTGCGCATGCCTACATCTACTTATTTTATCATAGGAATATTCATTGTCTTTGGACTGCTGGAATTTGCTTATACCAATTTTTTTAGCAAAGATGAGCAAACTCGCGATGATGCCATTGTTGAAATATTGGGCTCCGCAGTATTGGTGATATTAACCCAGCCTGCCATCATATTATTCGTTCAATTTGCGATGGGAAATATTGTCCCGGATTGGGCAAATGCCATTGCTGGAATTAATATCTTTGCGGCGATTGCTCTATTCCTAATATTTGATGATATGACCCAATATTGGTTGCACCGCGCATCCCACAATTTTGAATGGCTCTATAATCTGCATCGTGCGCACCATAATGCCAAATATATGAGCATCAGATTGGTCTATCGCAACAATTTCTTCTATTATTTGTTCATGCCCGGTATCTGGTTTTCAGCCGTTTTAATCTATCTAGGTTTAGGATGGGTTTTCGCAGGATATATTGTGTTCAAAATGCTCGTGATAGTGGGCGCGCATAGTGATGTAGCATGGGATAAAAAATTATATGCTATTCCGGCACTATCGCCCATTATGTGGGTTTTGGAACGCACCATATCAACGCCCGCTACGCACCATGCCCATCATGGTCGCCATAAAGAAGATGATGCCGTTAATTACAAAGGAAATTTCGGAAACTTATTGTTTTTTTGGGATGTTTTATTTGGTACTGCAAAAATTACACGCCGTTACCCAAAAAGCTATGGCGTTGAAAATTTAGAAGAAATTAGCGCCGCAAGAATGTTGGCTTGGCCTATTTTTAGAGCAAAGCCACAAACAATGAAAAAAAATCTGGACAGCGGTGAACAGATTGATAAGGTTGTATTTTAGCGTTGGAGAGAGCGCTAAACAATTGCGGTGCGTCTGTGTGGGGGCATTAGACGCACCGCACCATTTCCAACAACATTTCTGATCCTTTAATCAACCATTATGGCTGTTGTAAATATCCAGCCAAGCGGCTTCATCAATGGTTTTAATGCCTAGTTCTTGGGCTTTTTTAAGCTTTGATCCCGCCCCTGGGCCAGCCACCAATAAATCGGTTTTTGCGCTGACCGATCCTGCGGCCTTAGCGCCTAATGATTCGGCTTGTGCCTTGGCTTCATCGCGGCTGATATTCTCTAGCTTACCCGTGAACACAATAGTTTTGCCATTCCATTCGCTTTCTTTGATATTCGACACATAATCGGGCGGCGAAACTTGTTCCAATAATCCTTGCCAAATCTCTATATTGTGCGGTTCATGGAAAAAATCAGCCAGCGCAAAAGCGGCCACATGTCCAACCCCATCGATTGGTAATATTTCTTTTAAGGCTGCATCGCGCCTATTGTGAAATGTGCTTATCTTTTCATCTTCACCGCGCACTATATCCGTTTTAATCTTATAAAGCCGAGCCGCAATATTCTCTAAATTAGAAAAAGCTACCGCCTCTTTAATCATATCTTTAGCAGTGGTAATACCAATATGACGAATACCTAAACCGAATAATAGCTTGGCAGAGTCAGGCTCGCGTTTTGCCTCAATAGCGATGAGCAAATTATCAACCGATTTTTCTTGCCAACCTTCTTTTGCTAGCAATTCCTCGCGCTTCTGATGCAGTCGGAAAATATCAACGGGCGAATGTATCCACCCCCATTCATAAAATTCGTCTATGCTACGATCACCCAGCCCCTCAATATCCAATGCACCGCGCGATACAAAATGCTTTAAGCGCTCCTTAGCTTGCGCACTGCATATCAACCCGCCCGTACAGCGCACATCAACCTCGCCCTCCTCGGCAACAGCTTCGCTCTGACATATTGGGCATTGCTGCGGAAATGTATAAGCTTCGCGGCTCTCATCGCGAGATAGATTTTCTGCGATTTGCGGGATCACATCGCCCGCCCGCTGCACCAAGACGCGGTCACCAATGCGGACGCCCAAGCGCGCAATCTCATCACGGTTATGCAGCGTTACATTCGACACAACTACGCCGCCCACTGTCACAGGTTTCAAACGTCCAACGGGGGTTAGCTTGCCCGTGCGACCGACTTGAATATCTATATCTTCGAGCAATGTTTCCGCTTGTTCAGCAGGAAATTTATGCGCCAATGCCCAGCGCGGAGCTTTCGCCAAAAAGCCCAAACGCTCCTGCCAATCGAGCCTATCGACTTTATAAACAACACCATCAATGTCATAATTCAGCTCAGCACGCTGCTTTTCTATTGCTCGGTAATGGGCCAAAACATCGTCCAATGTTTCGAACCGCTGCACCAATGGCGACAATGGCAATCCCCACACCTTTATCGCTTGCATCACGCCATAGGCGCTATCGGCGGGTAAAGCGCTATGCACACCCCAACCATGCGCCCAAAATCTAAGCGCACGTTGCTCCGTAACGCTCGCATCTTTCTGACGCAGCGAACCTGCGGCTGCATTTCTGGGGTTAGCAAAGACTTTTTTATCCGCTTTTTGCTGCGCAGCATTGAGTGCAGCAAAATCATCCTTCGCCATATAAATTTCGCCGCGAATTTCGAATAACTCTGGGATTGAATCATCAAACATATCGGGCGATTGCAGGCGCTGCGGTATATCCGAAATAGTGCGCACATTAGCCGTCACATCTTCGCCAACTTGTCCATCACCGCGTGTTGCCGCCAACACCAATTCCCCGCGCTCATAGCGTAATGAACAGGACAAACCATCGATTTTATCTTCGGCCGTAACCGCAACCATTTCAGAATCTGATAGATTCAAATAGCGGCGAACGCGCACCAACCAATCGGCTATATCCTCATCAGAAAAACCATTGTCGAGACTCATCATGCGCTGTTCGTGCGTGACCTTTGACAGCGGCGAATTTTCAACCGCTGCACCGACGGTTTTATTTGGGCTATCATCGCGAATTAAATGCGGAAAAGCCGCTTCTAGATCATTATTGCGGCGGATGAGCGCATCATATTCTGCATCGCTAATCTCTGGATTATCCTGCGCATGATAAAGCTTATTGTGCCGCGCAATTTCGCGCGCGAGCCGCATCAATTCATTGGCTGCTTCAGCTTCTGAGAGGTTTTGTATCTCATCATTCATCTTACACTAACCTCATATTCAGAAATCTTGCAGCCCAAATTCATCATAACATTTTTTATCTTCAATACGAAAAATATGAGGCTGAATATAACCACTTGTTATATAACCAATACTGCACTTAGATGTTAATCCATCTTCATATTCCACATTAATCAATCCACCAGCATCACCGTCATTATCCCAAGAAGCAAACCATAACCAACCAAAGTTAGACATCTCAACTTTATCATCTAGCAATTCAAGTTTCATAGAAACAACATTATCAGTTGTAGTAACAATAAAATAATGAGGAGGGGCAAATAATACGGAAAATAGACAGAATAAAAATACAGGTAAGGCAACAAGAAGAAACAAAAAAGTGCGCATGTGAATATCAACCCGCCTTCGGTGTTACCTCAAAACGATGGCCGAAACCTTCGATAAATTCGCGCCCTTGCGCAATGGCATTTTGTACCGCTGCTATTTGCAATGATGCGCTATGATCTTCTTTGCTAAGCCAATATTCGGTGACCCATATGCTATTTTCATCCGCCATATCTTCGGAAATGATATAGGAAATATTACCGGGCATCTTGCGCGTTCCATTGGCCAATATTTCTATTAACGCATCGCGTTTTCCCGCCTTAACGTTAATTTGTGCAATAATTCCATAAGGAAATATTTCTTCCATATCAGCTCCTATTAATTGATTAAGCGGTAGGGACGCCGCCACAGCCGCTCCGCCTATCTGCTGCAACAAGACACGCCGGCCAATCAAGCGACCTCCAACAATCTATCTGCTTGTGCTTTGGCTTCTTCGGTTACTTCTGCCCCCGATAGCATCCGCGCGATTTCTTGGCGGCGGTCATCGGAATTCAATGCTTTCACATCGGTACGCGTTACGATGCCTGCTTTGGGTCCGCTAGATGATTTGGCGATATAATAATGCGCAGATCCTTTAGCAGCCACCTGCGGGCTGTGCGTCACGGCGAGCATTTGTTTACCGCTTTGCGCAAGCTTAAACAGCCTTTCCCCAATGGCCGATGCCACCGCACCACCAACACCCCGATCAATCTCGTCAAATATAATTGTCTGCGCTCCGCCCTCTTCTGCCAAAGCGACTTTCAGCGCCAATATGAAGCGCGATAATTCACCGCCAGATGCTATTTTTGTGAGCGGAGCAAAAGGCGCACCGGGATTGGTAGAAATCAGAAATTCGACCTTATCCATGCCGCTCTCACCCCATCGGCTCTCATCGAGCAAGGCTACATCGGTTTGAAATTTAGCAGCATCTAATTTGAGCGGAACAAGTTCAGAAATCACCGCTTTATCCAGAGCTTTTGCGGCTTTTTGACGTTTTTGGGAAAGTTCCCTCGCAGCATCAAAATAGCTTTGCCTTTTGCTTTCAACTTCGGCTTCTAATTTCGCAAGCCCCTCACCACCCGCTTGAATAGCGGATAATTTCTCTGAGAGATCAGATAGCAAAACGCCAAGAGCATCGGGCGCAACATTATGTTTTCTAGCCAGAGCGCGCAGCTCGAATAGGCGCACTTCAATATCATCCAAACGTTGCGGATCAAATGTCAGCGAAAAACTAGCCTCATTCAATTTACTCTCAGCCTCATTCGCTTCTATGATAGCGCGATCAAGCGAGGATAATGCTTCGCTCAATGTCGGATGTTCTGGCGCGATACGCTCTAATTTTCGCGCCGATGCGCGCAATTTGGTTACGCCGCTATCTTTGCCATCAAAGCTGCTTAAAACTGATTTCAGCTCTTCGGTTAGCCGCTCACCCTTTTGCATGTCACTGCGCTCGCCAGCCAATTCTTCTTCTTCACCATCAATCGGATTAAAGGCCTGTAATTCTTCTACGCTATGCTCCAACCATTCACGGTCACGCTCGGCTTGATCTAGGCTAGCCCGCGCTGTTTCCAATGCTTTTGCGGCCTCTTTCCAATCCCGATAATGATGCGCCACTTTTTCGCTATTACAGCGGCCATAATTGTCGAGCAAATCCCGATGTCCCGATGGATTGAGCAATCCGCGATCATCATGCTGTCCGTGGATTTCAACCAAATGCCGCCCAATGATACGCAGCAATGCCGCGCTGCAAGGTTGGTCATTAATATAGGCTTTGCTGCCGCCATCAGCTTTTAAGCTGCGCCTTATGATGAGCGATTCATCTGGCTCGCAATCTATTTCATTATCTTGAAGCGCCGATAATAATGCGCCCGATGGCGTTTCAAAAGTCGCAATGACTTGGGCTTTATCGCATCCATTTCTAACCAAACTACTCTCTGCACGCGCGCCCAAAACAAGGCCCAATGAATCCAATAATATAGATTTACCAGCACCTGTCTCGCCCGTTAAAACGCTTAAACCACCCTGAAAATCGAGAGACAATGCCTCGATTAGGACGATATTACGAATATTTAGATTCTGGAGCATAGATCCCTGTCTAAAGCGACATTAGAAATATGTCAGCAAATATTATGCGTCTGATGCGTGTTTTTGCATCAATTCAAATGCTTTTTCATACCATTCGCTGCCAGGATAATTGCTCCCTAAAACGGCGCTAGCGCGTTTCGCTTCATCCAAAACACCCAATGCCAAATAGCTTTCGGTTAGGCGAAATAGCGCTTCTGGCGTGTGAGTTGTGGTGTCAAATTTATCAACCACTTCACGGAAACGAATGACAGATGCCAACCATAGAGAACGACGCTGGTAAAAACGGCCAATTTCCATTTCTTTACCGGCCAAATGATCGCGCACTAGATCAATTTTTAAGCCAGCATCCGCAGCATAACGCGTATTGGGATAACGGCGCTGCACTTCGCCAAGTGCTGCCAAAGCATTACTGGTTGTTTTTTGATCGCGCGTCACATCGCTAATGCGTTCATAATGGCATAGGGCGATCAAATAATAAGCATAGGGCGCGTCTTTATTACCCGGATGGATAGAGAGGAACCGACTCGCCGAGCGGATAGATTCGTCATATCTATTATCAAGATAATAGCTAAATGCACTCATCAGCTGAGCTCGGCGTGACCAAGGTGAGAATGGGTGCTGACGCTCCACTTCATCAAACAGGGCTGCGGCCACAGCATAATTTTTATTATCAAGCCGCTCTTTCGCTGCATTATAGAGCGTATTCACATCGCGTGCGATAAATTTAGTGTCTGCTTTTTGCCCACCCGTTGAACAACCAGCGAGTAAAGCAACTGATACTGCCAAAATCATCGGCTTGGAAAATGAAGTAAGAAATTTCTTTGTCATTCTTTATCCTTAATCGCTGTTGGCTCTTTCGCCAACTGTTAAATAAAAAAAAGCCCAGCTTCAAAAGAGATAACTTCTCAAATAAAAAAGCCGCGGGCAAATCACCCACGGCTTATTCTATTAAACAGTCAATCTGTATCGAGTATGAATTAAACCCGTCAGATTAAATTTATTCACCCGTGATAAAATCTGGCAATCCAGCGTCACCGCCATCTTTGCTATCATTATCCTTGGCATCATCATCACGACGTGGACCGCGTCCTTTGCCGCCGCGACCATCACGGCGAGGCTTGCGATCACCGCCTCTATTGCCTTTGGGTTTATTCTCACGTGGAGGGCGGGTATCTTCTAATTCTTCACCCGTTTCTTGATCGACAACGCGCATAGACAGACGCACTTTTCCGCGTTGGTCAATCTCAAGAACTTTCACCTTAACTTCTTGACCTTCGGAAAGTTCATCAGCAACTTTTTCGACGCGCTCATCTTTAATCTCGGACACGTGAACAAGGCCGTCTTTGCCGCCCATAAAGTTCACAAAAGCACCAAAGTCCACAAGGTTTACGACTTTACCGTCATAAATTTTGCCAACTTCGGCTTCTTCGACAATGCCTTCGATCCATTTCATCGCAGCATCAATTTGTGATTTGTCAGAAGATGAAACTTTGACCAAACCTTCATCGTCAATATCAACTTTAGCACCAGTTTCAGCAACGATTTCGCGGATAACTTTACCGCCAGTACCGATGATGTCACGGATTTTTGATTTGTCGATTTGGATCGTTTCAATACGCGGTGCATGCTCAGAAAGCTCTGTACGCGCATTGCCCAATGCTTTGGTCATTTCGCCCAATATGTGCGCACGGCCTTCGCTCGCTTGATGTAATGCAGTTTTGAATATTTCTTCGGTAATACCCGCAATCTTAATATCCATTTGCATTGTGGTGATGCCTTTTTCGGTACCAGCCACTTTAAAATCCATATCGCCAAGATGATCTTCGTCACCCAAGATGTCGGATAGAACGGCAAAATCATCGCCCTCAAGAATAAGGCCCATTGCGATACCTGAGACCGGACGCTCGATTGGAACGCCAGCATCCATCATGGACAAACAACCACCGCAAATGGTGGCCATTGATGATGAACCATTGGATTCTGTAATGTCCGATAGGATACGGATCGTATATGGGAAATCTTCTAATGTCGGCAATACGGGGCGCAATGCGCGGAATGCCAATT
The DNA here is from genome assembly GCA_947492905.1 of uncultured Sphingorhabdus sp. Lineage (GTDB taxonomy): Bacteria > Pseudomonadota > Alphaproteobacteria > Sphingomonadales > Sphingomonadaceae > Sphingorhabdus_B. Next base: position 2,229,992 of record CANLOL010000001.1, read on the forward strand.
TACCATGACCAATTTCGCGGCGACCAGGAGCACCAAAACGGCCTACTTCACCAACAGAATAAGGCGGGAAGTTATAGTGCAACATGAAATTGCTATAGCTTAATCCATCCAGACCATCGATCATTTGCTCAGCATCTTTTGTACCCAATGTTGTGGTACAGATGGCTTGCGTTTCACCGCGTGTGAACAATGCACTACCGTGCGTACGCGGCAAGAAACCAACAGTGGATTCAATTTGGCGTACTTCATTGGTTTTACGACCATCAATACGCTGACCATCCTTAAGGATAGCACCACGAACAATATCAGCCTCTAATTTTTTCGCTTGCTTCATAGCGGTCATCATGGCTTGGCCATCGACTTCTTGAGCTTCGAAATGTGCTTTGGCTTTATCGCGTGCTGCATTCAATGCATTGCTACGCTCGCTCTTGTCAGTAATTTTATAAGCCGCAGCAATATCATCACCGATAAGACCGCGAATTTCTTCTTTTACCTCAGCATTACCATCGCTGGTAACAAGCTCCCAAGGTTCTTTCGCAGCTTGTTCTGCAAGATCGATAATAAGGTTCACAACCTTTTTAATCTCATCATGCGCAAACATAACAGCGCCAAGCATGACGTCTTCAGATAATTCTTTCGCTTCTGATTCCACCATCATCACGGCATTACCAGTCGCAGCCACAACTAGATCAAGTTCGCCCTCAGCAACTTTTTCCATATTAGGGTTTAGTTGATATTCGCCTTCGGCATAGCCAATACGCGCGGCCGCAATTGGCCCCATGAATGGCACACCAGAGATGGTCAATGCAGCAGATGCAGCAATCATCGCCAAAATATCAGGTTCATTTTCGCCATCATAGCTAAGCACCTGACAAATAACGTTAAGTTCGTTATAAAAACCTTCTGGGAATAGAGGGCGTACAGGACGATCGATCAAACGGCTAGTGAGTGTTTCTTTTTCAGTCGCACCGCGCTCGCGTTTGAAGAAGCCACCGGGAATACGTCCAGCGGCTGAGAATTTTTCTTGATAATGGACGGTTAACGGAAAGAAATCCTGCCCATCTTTTACTGATTTTGCAGCCGTTACTGCACATAAAACAACGGTTTCGCCTAATGTTGCGATTACTGCACCATCGGCTTGGCGGGCAACCTGCCCTGTTTCAAGAGTGAGGGTTTGTCCGCCCCATTCCATTTCTACTTTTTTAATATCAAACATGTATTTTCCTTATATCCCACATCGCCCTATGCGAAGTGGGGCCTTTTTCTGGGAAATTCCGCCCCAATGCGGTTGGGTAATTTTCTAACCCTTTGCTATTCCACCTTATTGTAGAATAGCCCTTATGCAAAAAGCGGCCCCGTGAGGCCGCTCTCTTATTCTTATTTACGCAGACCGAGTTTCGCGATCAGCTCTTTATAACGTGCTTCATCTTTGCCTTTTAGATAATCTAAAAGCGAGCGACGCTTATTCACCATCATCAATAGACCGCGGCGCGAGTGATTATCTTTATGATGACCTTTAAAGTGATCTGTTAAGTTCACAATACGTTCGGTCAAAATAGCCACTTGTACTTCTGGAGACCCTGTGTCGCCTTCCATACGGCCATATTCTTTTGATAATTCTGCTTTGCGTTCAACTGTAATCGTCATATATTTTTTCCTTCGAACACCTTAAAAATTAAAACCGCGAATGACCCGAATTTCTGTATTCGAGAGATCAACCAATGCCAGAGGAACGTCATTTTCGTCCTTTGCCAAATAGTGACCATTATCACCTGCAATCCCAGTTAAGACGCGTCCTTGCTGGATCGCTTTTGCCTGCTCTGGGGAGAGGATTAGTGCCGGGGTGTCGTCCAGCGCTGCCTCCATAGGCAAAATTATGTCTTTCAAGGGCGCGCCTTGGCCGATTTCATTCAATTTGTCTAGTGAAATCGCATGTTTTAGCGAAAAAGGGCCCGCTTTTATTCGCCTAAGCATTGTTACATGCCCAACTGTCCCTACATTTCGGGCAATATCGCGCGCCAAAGAGCGTATATAAGTCCCTTTCGATACATGCGCCCGAAGCGTTATTTGCTCTAGTTTCTGCGTATCCTGTCCTTCGACAAGCTCAGGACGAACGGAAGGCTTGTGCAGATCATCGTCATTGAAATCGTCATGCTGAACTTGGTTCAGTACAGCAGCCTCATCATTATCTTTAATATCGTCATACTGAACTTGTTTCAGTATCTTATTGTCATGTGATCCTGAAATAAATTCAGGATGACGGTGGGTATTTTTAATATGATTGTTAGCGGTTTCATAATCTTGCTTCGCAGCTCCAGAATGATTAGAATCTGGATGAACAATATTCAAACCATATATCGTAACATTGCGCATCTTCATTTCAACATCAACGCCAGAGCGCGCAAGATCATAGGCCCGCTTACCATCAATTTTAAGCGCACTATATTTCGGCGGTATCTGTTCAATATCTCCTGTGAAATCGGCCAATGCATATTCAATATGGGCTAATGTTGGCCGCACATCTGATGTCTCGCTAACATCACCTTCGCTATCTAATGTTTCGGTTTCGATCCCGAATTGGATAGTAAATTCATAAATTTTAGACGCATCGAGCATCCGCCCACATAGTTTAGTCGCCTCACCCAATGCTATCGGCAAAATACCGCTGGCCAGCGGATCAAGCGTGCCGCCATGCCCTACTTTGAGCTTATCTTTGCCTTTTCCCAGCAAACCAGCCTCGCGCAAATTGCGCTTGACCGCGCCTACGGCCTGCGTTGAACCCAGCTCTAATGGCTTGTCCAATATAATCCAGCCATGATGTTTCATGATTTAGGCATTTCTAGAAATTCTAATGATGAATTTAATCATCAATTTCCAAATCACGCATGACTTTTGGATCATTGAGCAAATTATCAATGCGTGCCACTTCGTCAAAACTCTCATCGGGAAGAAATTTTAATTTGGCCGCATATTTCATTTTGGTGCGCGCAGCGACTTCCTTTTGAAAAAAAGCCGTATTGGTGCGCAATGCCTTTATCACAGCGGCTTCATCACTGCCCAGCAAAGGTTTCACAAACACCTTAGCATGACGTAAATCGGGCGACATACGCACCTCTGTCACGCTCACGCTTTGGCTATTGAGCACTTCGTCATGGACTTCACCGCGCAGCAATAATTCCGATAATATATGCCGTACTTGCTCACCCACGCGCAGCAAACGGACCGAGCGCCCCTCTGGCGATATATCATTAAATTTAGCCATTGGACGCCCCTTGCGGTATCTCTGTCAGCATTGCGGTCGATGTCGATTTAACCAGCAGATTTCCATCTTCATCGAATAATTCGCCTTCGATAAAAGCGACGCTGCGGCCTAATTTCAATACTCTGCCTTTGCCGATTAATTTCCCAACAGGCACAGGCTTAATATAGCTCATATTCATGTCAAGATTAAGCGTCAGCAATTTGCCGCCCGATGCGGCCATCACTGCGCTGCCCATCACTTCATCCATAAAGCCGCCAATTAAACCGCCCTGCACAAAACCGCGCGGGCTTTTGAAACTCTCTGGGGCGATAAATTCCATAGTGGAAATATCACCCTCAGAGGATATTGGCCTCGATTGCATAAGCCTAGAGGAAGGCGAAGAAATATTATCCGTCATAACCGCCCTCTATTTGCTATTACAATACGCGTTCGCGCTCTTCTGTTTCAAATACCTCTAGCATATCGCCAGCTTGAACATCATTGGTATCTTCCAAGACAACACCGCACTCAAGACCAGTGCGAATTTCATCAACATTGTCTTTAAAGCGGCGCAAGGATGCAATAATAGTAGAGCTAATAATCACATCATCGCGCGTAAGACGAGCATGGATGCCTTTCTTGATATAACCATCGGTAACCAATAGACCAGCGGCCTTGTCTTTTTTGCCAGATTTGAAAACATCTTTAACTTCGGCACGACCAACAACGGTTTCGATAATCTCTGGACCTAGCTCGCCCGCCATTTCTTTGCGGATGTCCTCGGTTAGATGATAAATCACATCAAAATATTTGAGACGCACAGACTCGCGTTTCAAAATTTCCCGTGCCTTGCTGTTCGGACGAACATTAAAACCAATAATCGGCGCATTAGATGCATTGGCCAAAATCACATCAGATTCGGTAATCCCGCCAACACCGCTATGCAGCACACGCACTTTAATATCATCGGTAGATATTTTATTCAGCGCCGTCACAATCGCCTGCATAGAGCCTTGAACATCGGCCTTCACCACCACAGGATATTCCATCGCATTATTCGCCGACAATGCAGAGAACATCGAATCCACAGAAGTAGGCGCTAATGCAGTACGTGCTTTTTTCGCTTGCTCTTTACGATAGAGCGCAACTTCACGCGCACGTTGATCATTTTCCACCACAGTGAGCATATCACCCGCAGATGGAACACCGCTCAGACCAAGCACCTCAACAGGTTGCGATGGGCCAGCTTCTTTCACTTGCTTGCCTTTATCATTGATAACCGCACGCACTTTGCCCGATTCCTCGCCAACGACAAAAATATCGCCGCGACGCAATGTACCGCGCTTCACCAATACTGTCGCGACCGCACCGCGCCCTTTATCAAGCTGCGCTTCCACCACAATAGCTTCAGCAGCACGATCTGGATTGGCTTTCAATTCCATCAATTCAGACTGCAATGCTAATTTTTCAAGCAGCTCGTCTAAATTGATTTTCTTAAGTGCAGAAACTTCGACATCTTGGACTTCACCGCCCATTTGCTCGACAATGATTTCATGCTCCAGCAAACGCTCGCGCACTTTTTGCGGTTTAGCGCCTTCTTTATCGATTTTATTGATCGCTACAATCATCGGCACATTGGCTGCTTTACAATGATTAATTGCTTCTATGGTTTGCGGCATTAATCCATCATCAGCTGCAACAACCAAAATCACAATATCGGTCACCATTGCGCCGCGTTGACGCATTTCTGTAAAGGCTTCGTGACCAGGCGTATCAAGGAAAGTGATTTGATCACCTGCCTTAGTTTTAACCTGATATGCGCCAATATGTTGCGTAATACCGCCAGCTTCGCCAGCGGCAACATCTGCACCGCGCAGCGCATCAAGCAAGCTTGTTTTACCATGATCGACATGCCCCATCACAGCAACGACGGGCGCGCGTGGTTTCAATGTTTCTTCTGGATCAATATCGGTCTCAACATCAATCTCAATATCAGATTCTGATACGCGGCTGATGGTATGGCCAAATTCTTCAACGAGTAATTCGGCTGTATCTTGGTCAATGGTCTGGTTAACCGTCACCATCATATCCATGTTGAACAAGGCTTTGACCAATTCAGCGCCTTTTTCACCCATACGCTTGGCAAGCTCTTGCACCGTAATAGCTTCTGGTACTTTTACATCGCGTATTTTTTTAACCTGCGGCTCTCTGGAACCACCGCCCGATTGCGCACGTTTTTCCTTTTCGCGCGCACGCTTGAGCGCAGCCAATGAACGCGCTCTTGCGCCATCATCTTCGTTTAAGGCACGGCTAACGGTTAATTTACCCGACTGACGACGATCATTGCGATCGCGCGATGGCCTGTTTGGTTTTTTATCTTCACGAGGAGGACGAGCTGGCGATTCAACCGGCGAGAATTTGCGTGGTGGTGGCTGCACGGCCTTAGCTTTTTTAGGCGCTTCTGGCTCTGGTGCAACTTCTACAGGAGCTTCAACTTTTGCCTTATTCTCTTCTTCAATCTGTTTTTCCGCCGCGCGTTTTTTATCTTCTTCTTCGCGCTGTTTCTTTTGCTCTTCTTCACGGCGGCGCGTTTCTTCTAATATATTAAGACGCGATTCCTCTGCTTCACGCAGCAATTTTGCTTGCCGTTCTTGACGCGACATATTCTCATCAACCGCGCTTTTGCGGGCTGGTGCAGGTTTTTCCTCTACAGGCGGCGGAGGTGGCGGCGGTGCCACTTCTTCTGGCTCAGCGACATAACCTGGCTTGCCCACCAATTTACGGCGCTTAACCTCGACAACCACTTTATTGGTGCGTCCGTGGCTGAAAGTCTGCTTCACCTCGCCAGAATCAACTGCGCGTTTCAAACCCAATGGTTTGCGCGTTAGCTTTGGCTTTTCTTCTTTTTCATCACTCATCGAACAGACCTAGTCCCTTATATCTTGATTGGCAAATGATGCATCGACATCATTGTTCAACCCATTGTTGTCTGGATTAATAGAACATCCAGTAAAATTTATCCAGCGGCGAAGATGATGCTCCAAACGCTGGGCTGCTTTTTTATCATTAATCCCTATATGCACGGCATTTTCTTTGCCCAAAGCCGCCGATATTGCATCGCGATGTGCGGGAATTATCGTCCCTTGCATACCGCTACCTTCTTTATCGCTGCCAACGCGCCATGCTTGATCTAATTTCTTTCGGCCATCTTCGCTCGCATCATTGGCATGATATAGCGCATATATCTGTCCGCTACGTGCTGCGGCCGCAATTTTTTCAGAACCAGTTAGCAAATATCCGCCGCGCGATTCCAAACCTAAACGATTCAAAACGGCATTTTTCAATTCTGATGCTATTTTATCCGTCAAATCATCTGGAAGCGTTAGCGATGCGCCTTTGTATGCGCGCGCCAATGCAGCGCGCAATTTACCGTTATTCAGCGCCTCGCGAATAGCAGCCTCATCAACACCAACCCACGCACCGCGCCCAGGGGCTTTTGCCCTGACATCAGGAGCAATCACACCTTCAGGATCAATGGCAAGCCTAACGAGCGCCTCTTGGGACGCTCGATCGCCTGTCAATATACACCGCCTTACAGGAGTATTTGAGGTCTCATTGAGGGTTTTCCGCAGCAACGGCGTCCTCCTCAATTTTTGGCTCAACTTTTGGCTCATCGGCCTTTACTTCAGCCTCTGGTTCATCTTCGAACCAATGTGCACGCGCGGCCATGATAATCTCATTGCCCTGCTCTTCGGTCAGCGCATAAACGGCCAAGATTCCTGGTTTATCATCTACTTTATGACGATCATTACGGCGATCATTGCGTTTTTGCGGTGGACGCGCTTTTTGGATCAATTCATCAGTCGCCAAATCGGCCAAATCATCCAATGTCTTGATGCCAGCTTTGCCCAAATCAACCAACATGCCTTCGGTAAGATGCGGCAATTCGGCTAAATCATCTTCAACGCCTAACTCTTTACGCTCGGTACGTGAAGCTTCCTCGCGGCGCTCCAACGCTTCGGTAGCGCGGCTTTGCAGCTCAGCTACCAATTCTTCGTCAAAGCCTTCGATAGTTCCAAGCTCTTCAGGGGCAACATAAGCAACCTCTTCAAGCTCACTAAAGCCTTCGGCTACCAATAGCTGCGACAATGTTTCATCCACATCCAGCTCTGTTTGGAACATATCACTACGTTCCATAAATTCTTTTTGACGTTTTTCGCTCGATTCAGCTTCGGTCATAATATCAATAGCGCGGCCAGTTAATTGGCTAGCGAGACGAACATTCTGTCCGCGCCGCCCAATGGCTAAGCTTAGCTGATCATCAGGAACAACCACTTCGATACGATTTTCATCTTCGTCAATGACAACGCGGCTCACGGTTGCAGGCTGCAATGCATTCACAATGAAGGTCGCTGTATCTTCGGACCAAGGAATGATGTCGATTTTCTCACCCTGCATTTCCTGCACAACGGCTTGAACACGGCTACCCTTCATACCAACACATGCGCCAACTGGATCAATAGAGGTATCATGGCTAATCACGCCGATTTTCGCACGGCTGCCCGGATCACGCGCAGCGGCTTTAATTTCAATAATGCCATCATATATTTCAGGCACTTCTTGCGTAAATAATTTGCGCATAAAATCAGGGTGCGCTCGGCTTAAAAGGATTTGCGGACCGCGATTTTCGCGTTGAACCTTTGTAATGATAGCGCGCACACGATCATTAGCACGCAGCACTTCACGCGGGATTTGTTGATCGCGGCGAATAACACCCTCTGCGCGGCCAAGATCAACAACAACATGACCAAATTCAACAGATTTAACAACGCCAGTAATCACTTCATTGACGCGATCTTTATATTCATCAAATTGACGCTCGCGCTCTGCATCGCGTACTTTTTGGAAAATAACTTGTTTAGCGGACTGCGCATCAATGCGGCCCAAATCCACTGGCGGCAATGGATCAATAATGAAATCACCGAGCTTAGCATCTTTTTCAAGTTTCTTACCTTGTTTCAAATCAACTTGCTTGAAATGATCTTCAACTTCTTCGACAACCTCCACAACGCGCCATAACCGCAAATCGCCCGTTTCAGTATCAAGCTTAGCGCGAATATCATTTTCAGCACCATAGCGCGCACGAGCTGCGCGTTGAATAGCTTCTTCAAGCGCTTCAACAACAATCGATTTGTCGATCATTTTCTCACTCGCAACTGCATTGGCAATTGCTAAAAGTTCGGCTTTATTAGCAGAAATGGGACTGGCCATCTTCTATTCTTCCTTATCGTCATGTTCTACGACATCAACACCATCGCTTATCAATGGGGCAGTTGCCGCAATTAATCTATCTGTCAAGAGAAGCTTTGCATTATCTACATTATTGTAGGAAAATTCAAAATCTCCAAATTTACGGTCTTCAAAGTTAATTTGATCGCCAATAACGTTAGCAATTGTTCCGCGCAGCTTTTTGCGATCTTTGACTGCATCAATCAAAACTATGCGCGCTTCATGTCCTGCCCAATCGGCAAAATCGCTTAATCGCGTTAATGGACGGTCTATTCCGGGCGAGCTAACCTCTAATCGATAGGCTTCTTCAATAGGGTCTAGCTCATCAAATTTTTCAGATATGCGCCGCGATAATGCCGCGCAATCCTCTATCACCAATTGGCGTGTATCAGGACGCTCTGCCATGACTTGCAGGGACAATTCATCATCCTTGCCCATCCATTGAACCCGCACCAAATCAAACCCTAAAGCTTTTGCTTCTAGTTCGATTAATGCTTTTAATTGCCCAATATCGCTCACGTCATTCCTTTAATTCTTAGGTCTTTTATATCCTTGGGCCAGCATCATAGAATATTGTTTGTGCCGGCCCCTTTAGCGCCAGCCCATCAAAAACTCTCAATGTTGGGATAAAAGTCAAATATGCCATATTTATAATATATGCAAGCTGTAAGTTTATAAGTGTCACTGAAAAGAAGTAATTTTATTACTTTAAGGCATCTTATTATTGCGCCATCTGAGCAAACATTCTATAAATCACTCTACACAGATTCAAACAGGATAGCTATTTCATTCCCCTAGGAGATATCATGATTAAATTATCAAAAACTGGTCTAATATGTTCATTATCTATATTAGCATTAGCCACTACTGGATGCAGCAATGGAAATGCCAATGCATCCAGCGAAGCCGCAAATGCTGCAATCGGATTTAACATTGAAGATATTGCTGATTTCAATGAACCTTGGGCCATGACATTTTTGCCTGGCGATGCGGTAAAAGCGCTTATCACAGAAAAAAGCGGTAAATTATTCCTATTCGAAGAAGGCGGCGAAGTTGCTGAAATAGCAGGCGCGCCAAAGGTCGATTATGGCGGCCAAGGCGGATTGGGCGATGTTGTTCTGTCTCCTAATTTCGCTAATGATTCCATGGTCTATCTTAGCTGGGCAGAGTCTGGTGCTAATGATACGCGCGGCGCAGTCGTTGGCATGGCCAAGCTTAATATGGACGGCGAACTCAAACTGGAAGATATGAAAGTCATCTGGACTCAATTCCCCAAAGTAACAGGGCGCGGCCATTATTCGCATCGCATCGCATTCTCACCCGACGGTAAATATTTATTCATCGGCTCTGGCGAGAGACAAAAATTTGATCCATCACAAGATATGGACAGCAATATGGGCAAAATCGTTCGTTTATACCCCGATGGCTCTATCCCAAAAGATAATCCATTTTATACCGAGGGTAATGAAGTCCGCTCGCAAATATGGTCCTTGGGGCATCGCAACATATTGGGCCTAGCATTTGATGCGGATGGCCAATTGTGGAATCAAGAAATGGGCCCTGCGCATGGCGATGAGGTCAATCTGGTCAAAGCAAAAGCCAATTATGGCTATCCTATTGTATCCAATGGCAATCATTATAATGGCGATGATATTCCCGATCATAGCGAGGGCGATGGTTTTGAAGCCCCTAAAGTATTTTGGAATCCCACTTTAGCGCCCAGCGGATTGATAGCCTATACAGGGGAAATGTTCCCCGAATGGCAAGGGTCATTAATGCTTGGCGGTCTTGCGGGACAAGCCTTGGTCCGCCTTAAAATTGATGGTGAGAACCTCACAAAAGCGGATGAATGGCCTATGGAAGCGCGCATCAGAGAGGTTGAACAAGGGCCAGATGGAGCGCTGTGGATTTTAGAAGATGGCAAAGGCGGCAAGCTGCGCAAACTGACCCCAGCTGAGTAGGTTGAATTATAACACCGATTCAATCATTAGATCTGATAATACCAGTCAAGGCGAATGAGAAACCAATGACCGTCCATACAAAAAGCACGCTAACAAATATCATGACGATAGATTCAACGCTATTTGGATCACGTTGATATTCTTGAAAATATAAAAAGAAGGCCATCCAAAACATAGCGCAGGCAAAACCCCAACCACCTGTCAGAAGTGCAACGCACCTCATATTATGAGCCTTTGGTCCTTTTTTAACCTGCCTAAACCAATCCATTGCGCCAGCAAAAACAAGCGCACAAGCAACATAATCAATAATCCAAAAGGCAGGGTTACCCCAATCTCCCCAATTATGCACGGTTTCAACAATTGCTAGAAAAGGTGCAAAAATTAGACCCAGATAAGCAGATATATTTAATAATATATTCTTATTCATAGCTTGCCTAATTCGCCGATGTAGTGCCCGATAAATCAGCCAAAAAGCTCTCGACCCTCTCTGCATTAGCGCCCAAATCGCTCTGACCTACACGGCTTACGCTGCGCATATCAATAATGCTGCTAGCGCCATTTTGTGTTGGTCGCACGCGCAAAACCACATCATCCTTAAACCGGAAGATGCTAGTGGTCTCGGTTGCTTCTAATCGTCCCTGTTCAGGAACGGATGATGCAATGTCCCAGCCACGATCTTTAGCCAAACGCTCTGCTTTAATAATAACATCAGCCACCTTCATATCGATACGAACCGAACGAATGGTGGGGTATGCTTCTTGGTGAAGGCGCGTCCAACGTTGCAGAGGAGATAGGCCCTCCATATCATCATCATTGGGGATATTATCCAGATTATCAGTGCGTAATGTTAATGTTTGAAATGCTGGCGGATCAGCAAGATCGGTTGATATGTCATGAATAGCGGGCAAGCTCTGCGCCGTGCCAACCAGTTTCAACATATACCCGACATATAAAAGCGCAATCGCCAAGGCTAATATACGCAACACCCATGATGGTTTGTTATTTTTGAACTTATCCCAAATGATAAAAATGATAGCAAGGACAATCACCGCTACCGCCAAGAAAAAGGAATAGCGAAGCCCCGCAAAGCCAGTAGGAAATTCCCAAAACCCAAAACCGCTGCCAAATGATGCGACAAGCCCCCATAATGTTGCACCAATAGCAGCAAAAATTAACAGGCTGGCGCGCCAATCTCGCAGCAAGAAACTTCTATTGCTAATGGCTGCGTTAGAGGATTTTTCCGATTGGAAAACACGCAAGTTTTCGTCTGTTTTTTGATTGCTATCATTATCATTTTGATCGGACATAATATTACACCTGCTTATCAATTTATATCTTCAACTATGGTGCTTTGATCATAAAAACAAGCTTATCATTAGACAAAAGATAATTTGAATGACAAAGGAACTGAATTAACAGCGCAAATAACAGTTCATATCATTAGGTTTTTCAATCCCCATGCAAACGGCATTGCACATTAAAAATTCCAAACGCTTCATATTGCTGGCCGTATTTATTTATTCGGTTGGTTTTGGGATTATTATGCCTGTTTTACCCGACCTGATAATAGAGTTAGAAAATATAACATTGGATGAAGCAACCTATCTAGCCGGCCTTATGGGCGCTAGCTATGCTATATTCCAATTTCTAATGGGTCCATTGATGGGCAGCTTGGGCGATAAATATGGTCGGCGGCCTGTTTTTCTGATTAGCTTGTGTGCTTTTGGTGTCGATTTTCTGCTGATGGGATTAGCGCCATCTATAATATGGCTATTTATTGGCCGTTCGATAGCCGGCGGATTGGGCGCAATATTTGGCCCTGCTAATGCTGCCATGGCAGATTTATCAAATGATGATGAGCGCGCTGCTAGTTTTGGTTTGGTCGGAGCAGCCTTTGGCGTTGGTTTCATAATCGGCCCAGCCATTGGCGGTTTTTTGGGTGATTTGGGAACAAGAGTGCCATTTTTCATAGCTGGGTTTTTGGCGCTATCGGTTGCACTCTATGGATATTTCTTTTTCCCCGAGACTATTTCTAATGAAGATCGAAGAGATTTCGTCTGGAAAAAAGCAAATCCGCTCAGCACATTCCTGAAATTATCCAAAGAAAATCAGATAATACCGGTTGCTATTATCTATTTCATCTGGATATGCGCCACCAATGTATATCCTGCATCATGGACATTTTATGCCAAAGCGCAATTCGGTTGGGATAGCAAAATGATAGGCATTTCGCTGACGATTGTTGGAATATCTATGGTCATCACGCAAATGTTTGTGCTGGGGAATATGGTCAAAAGATTTGGTGAGCGCAAAACCGCCTTAATTGGGCTGGTTGGGGCTATCATTGGTTTTTGCATTATGTCGCAAATCACCAATGGTATTTTTGCACTGCTCATTAGCACAATTATGGGCATTCAAGGCGTTATAATGCCATCGCTCAACGCGATTATGTCACGCCGAACATCGGCTAGGAATCAAGGCGAATTGCAAGGCTTTAATGGTAGTATGGCAGCGCTTGCTTTGCTAATCGCTAATCTATCATATAATAGCCTATTATCTTATTATACGAGCAGCGATGCACCTTTTCGTTTTGCTGGTGCGCCCTTTGTTTTAGCAGCATTTTTCGCAATTATTTCAATATTATTATTGCTCAAACTGCCCAAAGAAAATAGCACATCGTCATGAATATTATCGCACGGCAAGCGGAGCATTATGACGCTATTGAGACTTTGCTCGATGAGAGTTTTGGCAAAGATCGCCATCAGCGTATATCCTATGCCATAAGAGCGGGCACTTCCTTCATACCAGATTTAAGTTTTGTGATGATCGAAAATCAGAAACTCATCGCTACCATTAGCTGCTGGCCAATATATTTGAGCACATATAAGGATGATAAGCCCCATAATTTAGCATTGATTATGGTTGGCCCTATTGCCGTAGCGCAGTCCCATCAAAATCTTGGATATGGCCGAAAATTGGTCAATAAAGTCATAGAAATTGCCCATGAAAATGCGTTAGATGATTTGATTATGATCGGTGATCCTGAATATTATTCGCAATTTGGTTTTGCATCTATGGATGCGTGTGATTGGCAATTGCCAGGCCCTTATGAAAACCACAGATTATTGGTGCATGGTGATGCTGTTAATAGGCTCCCGAACGAAGGCATATTAGGGCATAAACCGCAAAATCCAGCTGCAGGTCAAACTAGAGAGGCTCATATCTAATGCCCTATACACCTCCAGAGCTTCAAAATCTATCCCTTGCGGATATTGCCGCCCTAGCGCAGCAGCGCAAATTACCGCCCGTTGCGCAATGGAATCCAGAACATAGCAGCGATAGTAAAATGCAAATATTATCCGATGGCAGATGGTTTCATGATGGTGGAGAGATTAAGCGAGCATCAATGGTGCGTGCTTTTTCATCACTATTGCGCAAAGATAGTGATGGCTATTGGCTTGTTACGCCCTATGAAAAACAATCCATCATTGTCGAAGATACGCCTTTTGTTGCCGTAGAGCTAAATAGTGAAGGCAGCGGAGAAGATCGCACGATATTCATGCGCCTCAATGTAGATGAAATTGTTGTGATTGGCCCTCAAAATGCCATATTCATGCGCCCTTCTTCCGAAGGCGATCATATTCCCTATATAGAGGTACGTAATGGTTTGATGGCCAAATGTGCGCGGGCCGTGGCCTATGACCTTTATGAAATTGCCATAGAAGAATCTGAAACAGACGATATCGGATTATGGAGCGGTGGTTCTTATTTCAGCTTGAACAACTCATGAGTTATAATCCTGAAATAAATAGATTAATTACTGCTTTTCATAGCAATGATGATTTCAAAATAGAAGATGAAAGCGATATGTTTGAGAATGGGAAGCCTCTTACCAAAGCAGCAGTTTTAATCGCTATTACCAATCAATCTAATCCAACTGTCATATTAACGCAGCGGCCCACTTGGTTGCGCGATCATGCTGGGCAAGTTGCTTTTCCGGGCGGCAAAATGGATGATAGCGATACAGATATTTCGCATACCGCGCTTAGAGAAGCGCATGAAGAATTATCGATTGAACCATCTGCCGTAGATATTATTGGCCAATGTCCAGAATATTGCACAGGTAGCGGTTACCGCATAACACCTATCATTGGGATTGTGCCATCTGATATAGAGATAAAAGCTAATGCCGATGAGGTTGAAAGTTGGTTTGAAACTCCAACGTCATTCTTGTTTAATAGAGAAAATTTGACCAAAAAATCTGCAATATGGAATGGTCAGAACCGATCTTATTATGATATGCAATGGCAAGAATACCGTATTTGGGGCGTTACGGCAGGTATAATAGCGAATATAGCCCGCAGGATTAATGATTTTCAAAATGGCCAATAATAACGATAATATTTCACCCCAACATTGGTCAAAGATTGAGGGCCTAGATCGTATCATAGATGCTCTTTACAGCAGCGATCATCCTATTCGTATCGTTGGCGGTGCTGTGCGCGATACATTAGTTGGCGGCCATGTTCATGATATTGATTTAGCAACGCCATTACTGCCCGATATTGTCATGCAAAAATTGAACGATGCAGGCGTGAAAACAATAGCAACCGGATTACAGCATGGAACGATTACTGCAATTTCCAACAGCAATAGTTTCGAAGTCACGACTTTGCGCAAAGATACAGAAACCGATGGAAGGCACGCTATTGTTGAATTTTGCGATAATTGGCTAGAAGATGCTCAGCGCCGCGATTTTACCATGAACGCGCTTTATGCAGACCCCATAACGGGAGAAATTTTCGACTATTTTGGAGGATTTGAAGACCTTCGAAATCAACGCGTTAAATTTATCGGTCATGCGCATGACCGCATAGAAGAAGATCATTTGAGGATATTGCGCTATTTTCGTTTCCTTGCACGGTTTGAAAATGTGGAAATTGATGTTGATAGCCTAGAGGCTTGCGCCGCTTTATCAAAACGGCAAATGACATTAGCGCGCGAGAGGATAAGCGATGAGCTTATAAAAATATGCTCTGTCCTAAACCCTTATCGCGCAATCAGCACAGCCTATGAAAATGGTATTTTCCAATCCTTTTTACCCGAAATACAGCCGCACAATATAGATAATTTAAAGCGCCTCATACAGCGTGAGCAAAACTATAATATTGCTCCTTCAGCGCTGCGGCGCTTGGCTGTTTTGCTGCCCAATGATGGGAAGGTTTTAGATAAGATTGCCTCGCGCTTAAAATTCTCAAATATTATGCGCAAATCGCTTACATCCAGAGCCCATAAAGATATATTAGAAACAGATGCTATCCGAAAATTGGCTTTCTTAATTGGTATTGATGCTGCACTGGACATTATTCTAATCTATGGTGATGCAAATCTCGAAGCTATGATAGATCAATTGAAAAATTGGGATATTCCAAAATTTGAATTAAAAGGCGGCACTTTGATTGAGCGCGGTTTGCCCGCTGGACCAATAGTCTCTGAGACATTACAAGAAATCCGGCAGATTTGGATGGATGCAGGATTCCCAGATCAAGAAGCCTTAAACGCCCTTATTGATAGGGTGATTTCTGAGAAATTAGCGGATTAAAATTTGCTTTTAATCTCATCGGATGCCAAAAATTCATAAGCTCTTTGGCCATCCAAGGGTTTAGCATAATAATAACCTTGACCAAATGAACAGCCTAGCCCCGTTAAAACGCGCGACAATTCTTGAGTTTCAATACCCTCTGCTGTGGTCTGCATTCCCAAACTTCTAGCCAGAGAAAGTACAGCGCTTACGATTGAGCGTTTATCTTTATCGGCAATCATATCTGTTACAAAACTGCGATCAATTTTCAAAACATCGATCGGCAATTGCTGCAAATAGGCCAAATTAGAATAACCCGTCCCAAAATCATCCATCGCCAAATATATATTAAGAGCTTTCAGCTTCTCCATTATCTTTCTAGCATTGCTTGGATCTTCGATGAAGGCACTCTCTGTCAATTCAACCGTGATGCGCTCTGCAGAAATATTGGCATTACGAAGCGCATCATCAACCGCATAGGCAACATCATCGCGCACCATTTGTACAGCAGACATGTTGATTGACATTTTTAACGGCAATTCAGAACCAAATTCTGTATCCCATTGTTTTAATTGACTTGCCGCTTTTGCCAAAGCCCATCGGCCTAATGGAATTATTAAACCGCTCTCTTCTGCAACTGGGATAAAATCAACCGGTGATATAAAACCGCGATCAGGATCGTTCCAACGCGCTAATGCTTCAAATCCATTTAATTTGCCTGTTTCTAAATCTATCAAAGGTTGATAATTTAGAGATAGCTCATCGCTTTCAATCGCTCGGCGTAAATCTGTTTCCAACGAAAAGCGATGCTTCACATTATTCATTGCATCGCTGGTGTATAGTTCATAATCTTTGCTATGCTTCGCTTTTTTGAGCGCAATCTGCGCGTTGCGTAAAATATCCATCGGATCGTCTTTTTTGGCATAACCCACTGCGCTCGCAACGGCGCACTCAACTTGAATTTCCAAATCCGCCAATTGGCAAGGCTGCTCAAATACGCCCTGTAATCGTTCTGCTACTTTTTTCACAGCATCATCGGAACCATCATATTGCATGAATAAAGCAAATTCATTACCATTGAGCCTTGCCAAAAATTCATTGGCACGAGCTTGACCGTTTAACCGACTAGCCACTGTGAGAATAAGTTCATCACCCGCCATAGCGCCTACAGATTGATTGACGAGGCTGAAACGTGCCATATCCAATATGATAATAGCAAATTTTTGAAAAGATTTGACCTTATCACTGCGATCATAGCTTATTTTTTCTTCAATCTTTTCTTCAAAACCAACACGGTTAGAAAATCCAGTGAGGCTATCCGTCATCATTTCACGGCGCAGATTATTCCGATTATTTTCTTCGCTAGTCTTATCGAAAAAAGAGACGATAAACATATTCTCGGCTTGATTATAGCGTGCTATATTAATGTCTAACTGCCGATAAGATATAAATTCTTTTGAATGCCAACATTCCGAATATTGCGATTGGCTATTCTCTATCATTCCCGAAATCATGTAGGATATATTAGGGTAAAGCTCAGTGTCTAAATCCTTGAAACTCTGCATAATCAGAGTGAATGCATCATTTTGAGAGACCAACCCAATATTATCTTCTTCAAATTGATAAATCGCAGTAGCAATGGGCAAACTGTCAAGCCAGTGAAATTGCTGAGCAGACATCTCTTCTATCGGAGAGCCGCTATATGCCTCATTGCTTTTATCTATATGAAAGTTTGATTGTATACCCATTACCATTTTTCATTAATTGATAGTGAGCGTACATTCTCATTAATTGTTCAATAAAAGATTAATTGTTCACTTGAAATGCTATTATTAATCATATTCGTTCCACGAAACATTCATGATCGCCATGAAAAGATAAGGTTTTATTTTAGATTCATAGGTTTAACTATCAATCAAATTTTCCATTTTTTGGAAAACCCGTCGGCGGCAAGCGACCAGCAGCACCGCGCGCGACACGCCATAGTGACATATCACTCTCTGTACGCGTACGCCCGCTGTCACCGCCCATAGCCCAGCTAAGCCCTTCGCTCATTTTAAAGCAAATAGCATCAGATAACCCGCCATCTTTATAACGTTGCAACATAACGCCCTGCCCTTTAGCAAGCTCTGGCATTTCACTGATTGGGAATACCACCAATTTGCGATTCTCGCCGATCACGGCAATATATTGGTCACTATCATCGCTATTGGTGGGGGCATTGCGGACCACTTGTAATTTAGAATTGCCTTTTTGATTAACAACCTGACGCCCTTTGCGAGTTTCAGCGATAATATCGCTTACCTTCGCAATAAAGCCTTTGCCATTAGAGGATACCAACAGCAAACGTCCATTAAGCTGCGCATCCATCAGCGCGATAATATCATTACCAGCCTCTATATCCACCATAGTGGTCAAAGGTTCACCAAAGCCCCGCGCACCCGGTAATTTATCAGCACCTAATGTATAAAAACGCCCAGAAGCCGTTGCTATGAGCAATTTATCCGTCGTTTGAGTATGAAAAGCAAAAGCAGGGCCATCACCTTCCTTAAACTTGAAATCACCATCGAGAGCCGCATGACCTTTCATGGCCTTTATCCAGCCGCGTTTCGACATAATAACCGTAATCGGTTCTTTTTCGATCATCGCTTCGAGCGGGATTTCGCGCGGAGCAGAAGCTTCAACCAATAATGTTCTGCGCGCGCCAAGGGCCGTATCTTCTGCATAACTTTTACGAAGCTGGGCAATATCACGTTTCAAGCGCGTGCGTTGCCGTGCGGGGCTATCAATTAATTTTACCAGCTCTTCTCGCTCTTTAAGAAGCTCTTCTTGCTCGCTCTTAAGCTCCATTTCTTCTAACTTGCGCAAGGAACGCAAACGCATATTCAAAATGGCTTCTGTTTGACGATCGGTAAGATTAAATTCGGCCATCATAATTGGCTTTGGTTCATCTTCGTTTCGGATAATTTCAATCACGCGATCCAAATTGAGAAAAGCAATAATATATCCGCCCAATAATTCAAGCCGATCATCAATTTTGGTCAGTCGATATTTTGATTTGCGCACCAAAACTTCGATTTGATGAGCAAGCCAATGCCGCAATAATTCTCCTATTCCCATCACATGCGGAGAGCGATTAGCATCTAATACATTCATATTGAGCGAGAAACGATTTTCCAAATCGCTCATCCGAAATAGTGAATCCATCAACAAATCTGGATCCACTGCACGGTTTTTAGGTTCTAATACCAAACGGATTTTATCATCCGATTCATCACGAATATCGGCCAATATGGGTAATTTTTTATCGGCAATTAAATTGGCAATATTCTCTATCAATTTGCCTTTGGTCACTTGATAAGGAATCTCTGTGACAACGGCAACCCAAGCCCCCCGACCTTCATCTTCTTTATGCCATTTGGAGCGCACGCGCATAGCACCGCGGCCACTTTCATAAGCGGCATCAATAACATCTTTGCTATCAACCAAAATACCGCCCGTTGCAAAATCGGGGCCTTTGATGATTTGCATGATATCCGAATGCTGAGCGGATGGATTATCAATCAATAATGTTGCAGCATCCAAAATTTCCGCAACATTGTGCGATGGAATATTAGATGCCATACCAACCGCAATACCCGATGCTCCATTGGCCAATAAATTCGGGAATAAGCCCGGCATGACTTCGGGTTCTTCGTCTTCGTCATTATAGGTTGGTTTAAGGTCTGCCCCATTTTGATCGAGGCCAGCCATCAACTCTATGGCTGTTTTGGTGAGGCGTGCCTCTGTGTAACGATAGGCAGCTGCATTATCGCCATCAATATTACCAAAATTGCCTTGCCCATCAACCAGAGGATAGCGCAGCGAAAAACTCTGTGCCAAACGCACCATAGCATCATAGACAGATTGATCGCCATGCGGATGATATTTACCAATAACATCACCCACCACACGCGCGCATTTTTTATAACCAGATGCAGGGTCAAGCTTTAGCAAGCGCATCGCCCACAATAAACGCCTGTGCACAGGTTTTAATCCATCGCGCAAATCAGGCAAAGAACGCGCCGTAATTGTTGACATTGCATAGATTAAATAGCGTTCCGATAAAGCCGCATCAAAAGGGGCATCTACGATTTGATCGAATGGATCGTCAGAGGGTGCATCGGTGCGTTCAGTAATATCATTCATGATTCATCAATTAGCATTGCCTTTGGACTCTGGGTAGAAAAAATATGTATCTATTGGGCCAGAGCCACTTTATCCGCATCTTATCCACTGCTATTTTATGAATAAAACAGGCGAATGCAGCATTGTTCAAAAAATAAACCAAATCATCTGTTCATCAATGTTTGCGCTAGCCACCATTATCCACTAAACGGGCAACATATTTGGCATTGAGTCTCTGTTCGGCCCCAATGCATGTGATGCTAAAAAGATTGGATTATCATGAACCGCCGTAAAATATATGAAGGCAAAGCCAAAATTTTATATGAAGGCCCAGAGCCAGGCACGATCATTCAATATTTCAAAGATGATGCAACGGCATTTAATGCTGAGAAAAAAGGCACCATCAATGGCAAAGGTGTTATAAATAATCGCATCTCAGAACATGTATTTACGCGCCTATCACAAATTGGGATACCAACGCATTTTGTTCGCCGCCTCAATATGCGTGAACAATTGGTCAAACAGGTTGAGATTGTGCCCATCGAAGTGATTGTTCGTAATGTCGCTGCGGGGTCATTGACCAAGAGATTGGGTGTCGAAGAAGGCACAACTCTGCCCCATACATTATTGGAATATTGCTACAAAGACGATGCCTTAGGCGATCCACTCATTGCCGAAGAACATATTGCTTGCTTTAATTGGGCTACCCAAGATGAAATGCAAGATATTGCTGCTATGGCAATTCGTATCAATGATTTTATGTCCGGTATGTTTGCTGCCATTGGCATTAGACTGATAGATTTTAAACTAGAATTTGGCCGTTTATTTGACGGTGATTTTTCGCGCATAATTTTGGCCGATGAAATCAGCCCAGATGGTTGCCGTCTCTGGGATATGGAAACCAATGAGAAATTGGATAAAGACCGTTTCCGCAGAGATTTAGGCGGTGAAGAAGAAGCCTATCAAGAAGTTGCAAGGCGTCTTGGACTGCTGCCAGAAGAGAGTGATGCTGATGTATTGGATATGGAGCATCATCGCGCTAAAAAGGGTAAATAAACTCTCAGAAAATATCATTTTCATGCACCAAAATAGTCATGAGGATAGGTTACAGCTTCAAAAAAAATATATTTCTTGCGCGCTTGCGCAAAAAATTGTTCAACAGTGTAATGTATAAAAAATCCCTATGCCGCTTATTTGGCTTTCTCGCTCTTACATCAATATCAATTCACGCGCATGCATCGCAAGCTCCAGAAGGAGCCACTCGCACAGCGGCATGGAATAGTGAGAAATCAGAATATACGCCTGATAAAAGCATTATTTATGGAAAATTGGATAATGGTCTTACCTATGCCATTAAACCCAATGACCGCCCTCAAAACCAGATATTATTGCGCATGGCGATTGATTTTGGTTCCGCAGCAGAGGCCGATGATGAACTGGGCTTAGCGCATTTTATTGAACATATGGCTTTTAACGGATCTACTAATATTCCCGAAGGCGAGATGGTCAAAATATTAGAGCGATTAGGCCTCTCATTTGGAGCCGATACTAATGCTTCAACAGGATTTACACAAACCCAATATACGCTAAATATACCCAATCTTGATCCTGAAACATTGGAACAATCGCTCTTCCTCATGCGCGAAACAGCCAGTGAAATTTCATTCAATCCAGCAGCAGTAGATCGGGAACGCGGCATCATTTTAGAAGAAAAGCGCGTTAGAGAGAATTTCCAAGCACGAAGCGGCAGAGCTTCTGTTGAATTATTTTATCCCGATACTTTTTTTGTCAACCGCAGCCCTATTGGCACCGAAGAGATATTAAGAAACGCGCCAGCGGAACGGATGAAGAGCCTCTATAAACGCTATTACACCCCAGATCGAACGAAATTGGTAATTGTTGGCCCTGTCGATCCCGTGAAAATTGAGAGAATGATTGTCGAGCAATTTAGTTCTTGGCAAGGCGAAAGCCGTTCTTTGGGAGAATTTGATAGCTGCAAAGTAGATACAAACCGCAAATCTGAAGCCGCTATTTTCTCTCATCCTAAAATTACGGAAACTTTGAGTGCCAATCAATTTTTGCAGGACCGTCAAAGACATGAAGGCATAGATCGCAGCATCATTTCATCCAAAATGACAATTGCAAATTCCATCATTGCTAACCGCATTAACAAGCAATTGCGCGGCGAAGATACTCCAATATTAAGAGCCAATCTAAATTTTTCTTTTAACCTATGCGATCAATATGCAAGCATTGGCTATGGTGTGTCTGGCAAAGATGGTAGCCGAGATGCTATGATCCCCTTCATACAAAAGCATATCAATAGCGCTTTGGCATTTGGGTTTCAAAAGAGTGAAGTAGATGAGATTATCAAAGCATTAGATAACCAAAGACGCAACGCCATTAAATCAGAGGCCACGCGCCAAAGCTTTGGATATGCGGCTGCTTTATCAAGCCAAACTGACAATGTTATAAATGATAGCCAACAAAGTTTGCAAACATGGCTGCAAGTAAAGCCATTTTTGACACCCGAAGCTATTCACCGCGAATTTAATCATTGGTTTAGCCAGCTTAAAGAACCTCTATTCTTTCATACGACCAAAAATATCAACGCGCAAAATTTTGATGCCAATGGCGATGCAGCGACGCGCATCACGCAGGCTAGTATTGATGAAAATAGCAATGATATTGCAGAAGCTGAATTAAGCGACGCTGATAAAAGTAAAATAGAAGAAATTAAATCAAATCTCATTTCTTCTTTCAAGAAGAGCCTATCCGAACCGGCCGAGCCTTTAGAAGAAAAGAAAGAAGTTATTTTCGCTTACACAGATTTTGGTGAAACTGGAAAAATAGCAAAAGATAGCAAAATAGATGATCTTGATATCCGCACTGTCAGTTTTGAAAATGGTGTGAAGCTCAATATTAAATCGACCGACTTTGAAGATAATCGAGTCCGTTATTCTTTCCGTATAGCAGGCGGTTCATTCCATTTAGGGTCAGATAACAGCACATTATCTCAATTTATCAATCGAACGATAACCACTGCTGCTCTTGGCAAGCATGATATTGATGAATTACGCTCTGTGATTTTGGGCACTACGGCCTCTCCCGGAATAGGGGTATCCACTACCTATTTTGGAACTTATGGCGCCGTTGCGCCCAAAGATTTATTACTCCAACTGCAATTACTCGCTGCCTATACAACCGATCCTGGTTATCGCGAAGAAGCCTTACGCCTTTTCAGGCGCCCATTGGATGAAATCTATAAAAGCTTAGATTCCTCTCCGGGCCGCGCATTGTCTTTGGAAAGCAGCAAAATATTAAATGATAATGATCCACGATTTATATTTCCAGAGCGCGAGGAGTGGGATGATCTGGATTTTGAAAAAGTGCGCAATGCTCTGGGCGATGCGCTGCAAAGCAATGCCCTAGAAATAGGGATAGTGGGCGATATATCCGAAGAAGAAGCCATAGCTGCTGTTGCAAAAACCTTTGGAGCCCTGCCAGCTCGCAAAACAGATATTCCAGCTTATGAAGAGCAAAGAACAGCCAATTATTCAACTCAATATGGTACCTATACTATTAAACATAAAGGCGAGCCCGATCAACTCGCTTGGCAGCGGATTTGGACCACCGATGATGATAGTGATTTCAAACTTGAACTTACCATGGAATTGCTGGCCGATATTATCAATTTAAACTTAACCGAAGAATTGCGTGAAACATTAGGTGCAACTTATGGATCAAGCGTTAGATCCTCAATGAGCAGCATCTATAAAGGACGCGGCAGTTTTACGATCGGAACATCAGGAGACGTTGATAAATTAGATTTGATTGAACAAACCGTTGATGAAGTCGTCGCAGATATAATTGCCAATATGCCGGAAGAAGATATTTTTGAGCGCGCTCGCAAACCTCAATTTGAGAGCTATAAAGATTGGCGTCTGCGCAATAGCACATGGGTGAGCATTGTTGACACGGCGCAAACGGAAAAAATCTGGTTAGATCGGTTTCTTATCAATGAAAAACTCTATCGCTCTATCACGCGCGAAGATATTTGGAATGCCGCCAAGAAATATTTAACGCGCGATTCATTCACATTTCGCTCTATTCCAGAGGGCTTTACCCTCCCAAGTGAAAAAGAGTGAAGAATATCTCTTGAATGACAAAGGGTGCTGTTATATTCGCCATTAATAAATAAGCATCTGGGATGATAGATTCTATGAAAATTAAAGTATTTGTGACTTTGAAAAATGGTGTACTTGATCCCCAAGGGAAAGCCATACACCACGCCCTAGAAGGATTAGGTTTCGGCGGCGTCAATGATGTTCGTGCAGGCCGTTTAATCGAATTAGATGTTGATGAAAATGTTAGCGACGAAGATGTTCAAGACATGTGCAAGAAATTGCTAGCCAACACCGTCATTGAAAATTTTGAAATAGAACGCAATTAATCAATTTCACCACTAAGATTTGGCTATAGAAAGCATTAATCATGAAAGCTGCTGTCATTCAATTCCCTGGGTCTAATTGTGATCGCGATATGAAAGTGGCGCTTGAACATATTATGGGAGCCGATACTATATTGCATTGGCATGGCGATGCTGATTTACCCAATGATTTAGATTTTATCGCAATCCCCGGTGGTTTTTCCTATGGTGATTATTTACGCTCTGGCGCTATGGCGGCGCGCTCTCCTGTGATGAAAGCTATCATAACTGCCGCAAATCAAGGCGTCCCAATTCTTGGGGTTTGCAACGGATTTCAAATTTTAACCGAGAGCGGACTATTGCCCGGCGCTTTAATGCGCAATGCCAGCCAAAACTTCATATGCCGCGATGTTGAATTGCGTGTTAACAACGGAACAATGTTCACCAAAGGCTATACAGATGGTGAGACTATTTCTATCCCAGTAGCGCATCATGATGGCAATTATTTTGCTGATGAAGCCACCATCAAAACATTAGAAGATAATGACCATATTGCTTTTCGCTATGCTGAAGATGTTAATGGTTCACGGGAAAATATTGCTGGTATCACCAATGATGCGGGAAATGTTTTGGGCATGATGCCCCACCCGGAGCGCGCTGTTGATAGCAAACATGGCGGCACAGACGGACAGAGGTTATTCCAATCGCTTATTAGAGAATTGGTGTAAAACTCTTATCCTTCTTCAATATTGTGACTTTGCTCAACAGCCTCTTTTTTCTTGCGGCTTACATAGGGTAAAAAACCAATAAAAACCGCTAATATGGTTGGCCATAGCATAGTGCTGAACAGATCTTTCCAATGCTCAATCCAAACTGCACTCGTAATATCATTGGTTATGGCTATATGATCGAGCCATTCCCCGCTTAGCGCCGCCAATAATGCCCCAAGCCAAGCAATAAAGCGCGCGCCGCGCCAGCGCCACAAGAGCCAAATCAACAAAAATATAGCCATCCCAACATGGATATGCATCGCATCCCTAGACAATAGGGTCATATCGATAATAAACCGTTTTAAATCATGGAACATGTAGAAACGAAGCCCTATATTTTGGTTTGGAATGGCGTGAAATTGGTATCATGGTCATAAACATCTATATTCTCACGCGATTTTAAGAATGAAACCGCCTTATAAGTGATAGGCGTTAATAAAATCTCCCACCCTAATTTTAACAACCAATTGGTTATCATGACAATGAAAACTGTTTGCGTCTCCCATACACCCAAAAATGCTAATGGATAAAAAATCAAACTATCAACGCCCTGCCCAACAAATGTAGAACCTATTGTACGCGACCATAGATGCTTGCCTTGCGTCCATATTTTCATACGCGCCATGACATAGCTATTTACAAATTCGCCAGCCCAAAATGCGGCTATAGAAGCAAAAACGATGCGCGGTACTTGACCAAAAACTTCTTCATAGGCGCCCTGCCCAGTCCATCCATCCGCAGGCGGTAAATTTACTACTACCCAGCTCATAAAAGCCATGAATATGAGGGCCGCAAAACCAACCCATATAACCCGCCGTGCCCGCGCATAGCCATAAACCTCAGTTAAAATATCACCTATGACATAACCAATGGGGAAGAATAATATCCCAGCCCCATAAATATAGCTCTCATCAAAGATGGTAATAGTGGTCTGCTTTGCCGCACCCAATACATTAGAGAGCAGCAAAATGGTCACAAATGCGGCCATAACATAGTCATAATAGCGAAATTGCGTTGCTGATGATGCGCTATTGCTTGGCGATTCTGATATTTTTTTCATAATATCACATTAGCTGCTTTGCAGAGCCGTGCAAACTGGTTATGGGGAATGTGTGTGCGCCCGTAGCTCATCTGGATAGAGCGCGAGACTTCTAATCTTGAGGCAGCAGGTTCGAGTCCTGCCGGGCGCACCATTTCTATATATAACATTGCAATATTCGAATTTTAGAATTCGCCCATGCAGCTCGCTGCAAGCAGATGTATCTTTATCACATCATTTTGTAGAAAAATTAAATCCACTCTCAGGTCTAATATATTCGACATGATGAAATCACAGAGTAAATCTGACATAAATCCAAACAATATGCACAATCAATTAAGATAGAAACGATGACGATTGAAATATGTTTTGTGTACTTACAGCGACATCTCAATAATGAGAATTTGGCCAGACAAATTAACGGAACAATCTCTAATTTCTATTGCAGAACCATAGAATCAGGCTGTCTCTTTACAATAGTTGTTATGCAAAATTTTGCGTGCATAATGTAAACGCGATTTCACAGTGTTCTCAGGACAATTCATAGCTAATGCAATTTCACTGAGTGACATTTCTTCATAATAGAAAAATTGTACCGCTTCTCTTTGTTGAAGATTAAGATCGCTCAATGCGCTTATTAACCAATTGCGATCGCTTATCTGTGATTCCATTTCATCCACATTAACGATTTGATGGCTTTCCAAGTTACCTAGCATAGATGATATATCGATTTTTATGCCTCCATATTTACGCAACCAATCCACTGCCTTATTGCGCACTATCCGCCGTAACCAACCAATATCATTACCCTGTTCTGAATAAACAGCAGCCTTCTTCCAAATATCCAAAAATGCATCATCGACAACATCTTCGGCGGCATTCAGGTCACCTGCTAATAAAGTAGCGGCATAGCTAACCAGCCCTCTTCTTTGCAGTTTATAATATTGCGAAAAAGCATCTCTATCCCCTTTGCCGATTTTGCGCAAAACTTCTCTGTTACTCATGGTATCACTCCCCCCTGATAATACTGAACACCCTGTTTAAATTCGCCCCAATTGAGGCTGCCGCTGGCATCTTGAAATTGCGAAAGAACAAGCCCTGCTGCGACAGCACTTTCCAATAATTTACTTTGAGAATGGCATTTGATGACATGATATTCGCACACTCTATTCCAACCTGCGCCGGCATGATTTTCCAAGAATGTGGATATATTCAATCGCCCTTTTGGAGCCAGAATCTGTGCAACCATTATGATAAAATCGTCCAACGCATCATCATCCCAATGATCGGCAATGGACGGGGCAATTATCCGATCGAATTTATGACCAGCAGAGATAATATTGGATAAAATGTCTGCTACACTCTGACGATCGGGCAAGTGAATAATAGCGCCATCATCCTGTATCGTTGTGGGTAATTCCCCGACATTATATAATGGAGTCAGAGCGGCTTGATGGATGAAAATATCATTTGGCGGGGCAACTATATCGCCTAACAAACAGATTGTTTCGCCGCTTTTATAGGCATTTTCTATTACAGAATTACAAAGTTTCCAACGCTCCGATTTAGCTCTATTATGTGCCAAGCCAGCCATAGCGATGTGCATTTTTTGCGCCGTTGAGGAAACACATTCATCAAAAGAACCGATAGTGATGGCTCTTGATACTCCGCCCTCTCGCAAGAAATCTGCTATTGGGTGGTCAAAGAGAATAGTTTTTAAATAGGCCTCATCATAACCAGCTGCTATTGCGCCGTCCAACACTCCAGCTAGCGAAATTATCGCATTGTTAAAATTTGCGGATTCCATTTCCAACAGCAATTGGTCGAATATCTGATAAAGGTGAATTTCACTGTTCATTACCCATGATTAGGGCAAGGCCATCTTCTGAATGTGAAATATGCGTTCCAATAATGTGAAAAATATAGTGATTTTTGAATTAAATATGTTAGCCTTCAGTCATATTGTAGGGGGCAATATGAATTTTGCACAATGATGGGGTCTATAAATTGACGCTGGTTGGGCCATTCCGTTTGGAAGGGCCAGATGGCTCACGGATTGAAATTCGCAGCAAACGCGGACAAGCGCTTGTCGCTATGCTTGCGATTGCAAAAGATGGCGAACATAGCAGGCCATGGTTACAAGAGAGGCTATGGGGATCGCGCAGCCCCGAACAAGCCAATTCAAGCTTGCGAAAAGAATTATCCAACATCAGAAAAATTCTAAACAAGGACGATATTACTATCTTGGATGCCGATAATGGCCGTGTCTGGCTTGACCTAGAACATATTGATATTGATGTGCGCCAGGTTTTGAACGATAATCATGATGAATTGCTCGAAGGATTGGATATTGCCGGAGAAGATAGTTTTGAAGAATGGCTACGATTAGAGAGGAATGCACTAAAAGCAAGGCAACCCCCTATGGCGATGAAGCCTTATAACACTGATGATTTTGTCAATTTAGAACAATTTTCTCAAAAGCCAGCGATTGCGATACTACCTTTCAAAACGATAGAAGATGAACCAGCCTTGCAACATATGGCGCATGGGTTAAGCGAAGATCTGATCGATAGATTATCCCGTTTGCGATGGCTACCCGTTATAGCACGTAGTTCTAGTTTTGCTGTGCAAGAGGGTGACACGCAAAATATAGCGCGAAAACTGGGAGCGCAATATATTGTCGAAGGCACTCTGCGCCGAGAGAAAGACAAATATATATTATTAGCTATGCTAAATGATGCCAGAAACGGACAATCGATTTGGTCTCAAAAAATTGAATTGCCTTTAGAGAGTGAAACAATAGCTTTGGAAATATTGATCGCGGAAATCAGCTCTGCATTGGGAACACAGGTTGATCTGCAAGAGCAGAATAAAGCACAGCGCAAACCGCAAAGCGATTTGAACGTGAATGAAATCATTTGGCGTGGACGATGGCATTTGAATACATTAACACCAGAGGGGTTTCAGGAAGCTGAAAAATGTTTTGATGAAGCCCTGTCCAAAGAACCCCATTCCCCCGAAGCATTAATACAGCGCACATGGGCTGCGCTATGGCAACAATGGTTTACCCGCGGATCAGAATCCGATATTCGTACGGTTCGCAAAATGGCGCAAAAAGCGATTATCGCCGATTATGATGATGCGCGCGGGCACATGCTAGCAGGTATTGCAGAAAGCTGGCTGCATCAACCTTTGCGGTCACAAGCATTGTTAGAACGGGCATTAGAGCTTAATCCCAGCCTTGCTTTTGCTTATGCCCAATTGGGCAGCACATTATATTTAAACGGTAAACCCAACCAAGCGCTCGAAAGCATTGATTTTGCAATCCGGCTTAGCCCGAACGATCAGCATCTTTTCTACTTTTTGGGCGAACGTGCCATCTCCAATTTATTATTGGGTGAGTATGAACAGTCAATTGCCGACTCTGATGCATCCATCATGCGGCGTAATGCTTTTTGGTATAGCCATGTGATTAAAATAAACGCCTTGGTACGCCAACAAAAAGTGATCGATGCCAAACATGCATTGCAAGAATTATATACCGCATATCCAAAATTTAAAGATCATTATATTGATTGGATCCCCTTTGTGGATAGCAGTTGGAATGATTTTTTAAAGGAGGGCTTGAACCTTTCGCGCCAATAATACGACCTTAGCATGTCGTAATTTAGGAGTTATCATGCCGCAATCGAAATATTTTGATACAATAATGGCCGCAATCGCAAAAGATGCTGATTATCCTAATGGCCAACTCCAGCCTTTTGATTTTAAGAGCCTAGCTTCAAACGGCATGATAGCAAAGCTAAAAAGTCGCGCAATACAACCTGCGATCAAAATACTATATCGCGGTGCACGGGCTTTCTTTCCTATATTCAACTTCAACGGTTTCACTCATGTTGTGCGTGATAGCGAGGTACGGCAGATACTATCTCGACCTATGGATTTTCAAGTCCCATTTGGACCAGAGATGAAAGAATTAGCTGGTGGTGCAACCTTTGTTCTTGGCTTAGAAGGTGAAGAACAATCACGTCAAAATACATTGATACGCAAAATAATATTACCCTCAGATGTTGAACGCATATTAAACCTAACCCGCAAATTTGGTGAAGCTTTGCTGGAAAATAGCGCTGGCGAAATCGATGCGATGAATGATTATATCAAACGGGTAATTAGCGAGACCTGTATCCGCTATTTTGGCTTTTCTACTGATCAAGCCGATGAATTTGCTGATTGGACAATCTCTAGCTCAGCGATATTATTTGCTGATCCTTTTGGTGACCCTAAGATACGTAAATTAGCGCTAAATGGTTCAGTCCGCCTGTGCGCTTTAATCGATGATTCAGTAGCCCGCATAAAAACTACCAAATCATATAATGCAGTATTTGATTTTAATGAAGCCACATTGATAGAGAGATTGTTGTTTTTGCAAGAACAGCAAAAAGATAGTGACCCAATCTCACATGCAGAAATCAGAGCAATTCTATATGGTTTGGCCACAGGTTTCATTCCTACAAATGGATTGGCCGGCGGTAAAATATTAGAAGAATTGGTCAGACGTCCAGATGCATTAAAAATGGCAATTACTGCCGCCAGAAATGATGACCGTGATGCTTTGCGTAAGATCGTATTAGAGGCTGGCCGACTTAACCCAGCATTGTCCCCAGGGCAGTGGAGATATTGCCCCAAAGATACATATATTGAAGTTGGAAATAGCAAAAAAACCATCAAAGCAGGAACATTGCTGCTTATATCCACAATGTCGGCGATGCGTGACAGAAGGGCCTATCCAAAACCATATGATTTTTGGCCAGATCGCGTCGATGCATCGGGGCAATGGGTAGAACCTGATCTTATTTTTGGTAGCGGTGTTCATGAATGTATTGGCAAATATTTAGCAACTGAACAAATTACTGAGTCACTGAGGGTTTTACTCTCGCAAAATAAAATTCGCCCTGCTGGGAAAAAAGGTCGGATGCAGTCTATAGGTATTTTTCCGCGGCATTTGGATATGGTGTATGAAACACCATCATCCACTCAATCAATGTTTATTGTTCTAGCTGATATTATGGATGGCATTAACAAAGAGCAGGCAGATGCAAATCTATCTCAATTGGGGCATCCTGCCGATAAAGCCATCCAAGTAGCTTTAGATAAGACGGACATTGTTCATTTTGCTTCGCTTTCTAGTATCGCAACGGAAAAAGGGCTGAAGCTTGCATTTGAATTGAGCGTAGATGGTGAAGCCGCCGATGCCTTGTCTAAAATTTCCGTAATTGCTCATGATTATTTGAGACCTGCATTTGAAATGGCGGGTTTGACCGATGAAGAAAATTTATATGATTTTATGATAGCGCGTATCGTTAACCTGCATTTAAAACCATGGGGCGCAACGGGAATTAATTATAATGGATTAAGCGAATTTCCAATCCTCAAAGTCAAGAAACAAAGACGCTTCTCTGAGTTTGCAGGACGCGTGCTGCGGAATTATGTGACCACAGAAACTGCGCGAGGCAATCATCCCACGCTGATATTATCACATTTCCGACGTATATTGCGACAAGATATAGCGTTAAAAGCGCAAGCAACATCAGAGCAATTGTCATTGATGCAAGAGGCGCAAGATGAGGGATATGATGCATTTTATCTCACTACTGAGAAAATGCGTCTGAAACTCACTGCCTATCGAGAAAAAAGCCACTTTGAAAAAGCGATCCAATATTTTCAATCGAGTGACTTTCGCCCTTATCTCTTATCCTTTTTTGGCATGACAACATTATCTACTATATTGTTCTGGCCAGCCATTGGCGGATCAATTTTTGCTAAGATCTTGATTGTGCCCTTATTAGCACTACTCTCTGTTATTGCTGTTCTTTTAACAGGTTTTGCAATATTCATAGCAATATTACGCTATCATGAACGCAAAGATAAGCCCTTTGAACATAAAGCTCCTTTATCAAAATTACGCGCCATAATGGAAGGCGAAAACCATTCCGGTTATGAACAAAATCATGTGATGGCGGTAGGGCAATTGAAAGCTGGTATATTCCGAAAACTGATCCACGCATTATCTTTATGGATGATTGGAATGTCAGTAAAACACTGGTTTAGAAAAGGCTTGGTTAATCATATGGGCAGCATTCATTATGCCCGATGGTGGCGTATCCCAGGAACAAATTCTGTCTCATTTTATTCTAATTTTGATGGCAGCTGGGAAAATTATTTGGAAGATTTCATCATGCGCAATCGTTGGGGGCAAAGCGCAGGCTGGAGCAATTGGCAGGGTTTTCCCGAAACACGCTATTTGGTTATGGGCGGTGCAGCTGATGCCAATGGTTTTAAAAAATGGGTGCGTATCGTTCAACAAATTGCGCCTTTTTGGTATTCACGATTCCCCGATATTACCACCGACAGAATTCGCAGCAATGCCATAGTGCATATTGGAGCTGGATTAGCCGAATCCTCGACCGAAGCAGAGGAATGGCTTCGCTGTTTTGGCTCTATGCCGCGCATTGAGAATCGGGTTGAAAGCGACGAGGTGCAAGCATTGGTTTTTCGCGGTATGAAGAACTTACCCTATTCAAAATGCTTATCCATAAAATTACCAAAGGATAGGTCAGACTTAGGAGAATGGCTTTGCTGGATACGCGGCAAAGCTATGCGCGCTGAAGGCTTAATTCCCAATGGTGATGAAGACGCAATTGCACTATTAATCGCTGAAGGAATTTTGGTACCTGTGCCGCGTCCCGAGGGTCAAGAAGATGAATATGCACTAGCCCATTCTATGACCATCACATTTGGCGATAGGCCCTTAGATGGAGGGAAATCTTGTAGAGATGCAAACAATGATTGCCCTTCGCAGCGCGATGCAAAAGCATCTATGACACAAGCCCTTATTTTCGGCTTATCGGCTGCTGGAATAGCAAAATTCAACACATCAAATAGCAATGCAAAACCGCTCGAAAACTATTTCCCAGAATCTTTTCAAATGGGCATGGCAGGACGTAGCCGTATATTGGGCGACGTTGGCGTGAATGATCCAAAGCATTGGCGATGGAATGATGATATTCGCAATGACAATGCGTCCGAAGCGGTTTTGATGCTCTATGCTAGTGATACCACATCATTAGAACGAATGCTGCAAACCCATATTGCATTATTAGAAAATCATGGTGGATCATTCATATCACAAACAAACTGCGCACCTGCTTGGCATGATAACGAAAAAGCTAATTTTGAGCATTTTGGCTATCGTGATGGTATCTCCCAGCCCGTGATAAAAGGAAGCAGCCGAAGCATGAAAGGTGTTCCAGAGCGCGATATATTAGAGGCTGGAGAATTCATAATGGGTTATCCCGATAGTATGGGTCATTATCCAGCATCACCTTTATTGTCCCCAGAGGCAGATATGGGCGGCGCCTTACCAGTCATGATCGATGATAATTTGTCCAAATATCCTGATTTTGGAGATAAAAGTTTAACCGATGTCCCACGTGATTTGGGCCGTAATGGAAGTTTTTTAGTTATCCGTGAATTAAAGCAAGATGTAGAAGGGTTTGAGAATTTTGTTCAAAGCACAGCCGAAAAACTCAACAGCGGTTCCTTAACAGATTTATATAAAGTTGTCGGCCAAAACCCAGATACAGAATGGGTGAAAGCCAAATTAATGGGCCGCTGGACCAATGGTCGTCCGATGATTGATAATCCAGTTTTCAAACCTTCAAATGCTAATACTCTGCTTGCTGAGACGGAAAATGATTTCAGCTATGGAGAGGATGACCCCCAAGGGTTAGCCTGTCCCTTTGGATCACATATCCGCCGCACCAACCCGCGTGATAGCAAATTGCCAGGCGATAAAGGAGCATTGGAAATATCCAATAGACATCGCATTTTGCGACGCGGACGCCCCTATAGTGATTCACAATCGGGCGAGAAAGGCTTACTGTTTGCTTGTTTTTGCGCTGATATTAATCGACAATTTGAATTTGTGCAGCAATTTTGGTCCAATGCTCCATCATTTCATGGCCTTAAAAATGAACCTGATCCGATCATTGGTTCATGTCCTATAAGTGCTCATGATGGTGAAACCAAAGACCGTGTTTTCACCATCCCAACAGCAGCAGGCCCTTTACAAATCGAGGGGTTAAAGAATTTTGTGCAAATGATGGGCGGTGGCTATTTCTTTGTGCCCAGCAAATCCGCACTCAGTTGGCTATCTGATACCGCACTTCATTCCCACACTATAGAAAATGAGGACCCATCATGAGCAAGGATGATTTTAGAGCACTTGAAGCCATGCTTCCCCAATATGTTAATGGTACGTTATCGACCGCAGATAGCGCACGTATTGATACAGCATTAGAGACATCATCTGATTTGCGTAATTCCCTAAGTAAAGAGAGAATAGTGCAACAGAAAATCAAAAATGGCTTAGATAATATAACAGAAGAAAGCGAAAAAAATACCGATACCAGGTTGGAGGCTTTAATGGAAAAGACAAAAACCACTCCCCAAGAAAATAATGATCAAAACACCGATACAGCTAATAAAAATGATGAAAAACAATCATCTCTCACGGCAGCACTTTCCATATTAAATCCGCGTAGATGGCATCCAGCTATGGCTCTTTCTTTGGCAATCGCATTACCAGCACAAGCATTGATAATTGGTGGTCAAGCAGCAACCATTGCTTCTTTAGAAGATGAAAATTTCCGCCTTGCATCTGGACCATGCAAAGACGAAAATATTAAAGGCGGAATATTGTTAGAATTTGTAGATGGCTCTTCTTGGCAAGATATTGCAAACTTGCTGGATGAACAGGAACTTGCCATTTTCAAACAAGGCGGTTTTGGCGCACTCAATGTGCGTAGCAAAAAAGAAGGGCATGCATTAACATCGCAAATAGATGCGTTACGAACATCGCCATTGGTGAACAGCGCAGAGCCTATTGGATGAAAAACCATATAATCACAGCGAGTTTGATGGGATTATTGCTATTACCGCAATTGAGTGCTCAAGATCGCTCACGCTTCCAAATTGACCTAAATAAGGCGAAAGA
Organism: uncultured Sphingorhabdus sp.; assembly: GCA_947492905.1. Taxonomy (GTDB): domain Bacteria; phylum Pseudomonadota; class Alphaproteobacteria; order Sphingomonadales; family Sphingomonadaceae; genus Sphingorhabdus_B. The sequence goes on from CANLOL010000001.1 coordinate 2,265,524, forward strand.
CAAAGCTAAAAAAGCTGAAGAGCTACTTAGCGATATAATCCCAAATAAAAATGACAAAACGCCTAAAGATGATAAGCGACCTAGGGATGAAAATGCCGCTGAAGACAATCAAGCAGCTATAGAAAATAAATCTTCTATAGATGATTCCCCCTCTAAAACTGACCCCCAAAAAGAGAGACCTACAAAAGTTCAACCCCCTAAAGAACCATCCCCCAAAATTCCGAATACTAATACTGATAACTCGCCAATAGAAATGATCGATGCCGATATTCCAAAATATGTATCGCGCCAAATTCTCTATTTCTCCAAAGCATCGCGCGCGGAGTTACAATTGATTGCGCATACCAATAATATTGGCATCTTGGATATCGTGACATTAGATCAGATTGGGATATCAATGGTGCTAGGCATAATAGAAACCAATGATAATATTCAAAATGTCATACGCCGCATAAAGACACAAGAAGATGTAATCTGGTCACAGCCCAACCATTATTTTCAACTGCTAAACCAAGGATCAAATAGGCCAAAATCAGCCAGTACAACATCACGCGAGAAAGGGTTATCTTTGCATGGTATAATAAGCAGCTCATCGCAAAAGAATGGCACTATATTAATGATAGATAGCGCGGTCGATACGAACCATATATCCCTCAAAAATACAGATATTACGCAAAGCCTATATGGATCAAAAGGGATGCCCGATGCACATGGAACCGCTATTGCTGAATTATTGATCGGTGAAGGAGATTATGGTGGAGTGGCAGCAGGAAGCAAACTTATTAGCTTGGCTGCATTTGAACCAACACAAAAGAATATATGGCTTTCTCAAACATTCCATTTGGCACGCGCATTAAACGAAGCCGTGCGCCTACGTCCAAATGTGATAAACTTGTCTTTTGGTTCCAATTATGATGATCTTATTCTATCAATGCTGCTGAATAAAATGGAAGAAAAAGGCATTTGTATTGTATCAGCCGCCGGCAATGGTAACGGCGGAAAAGTCTTATTCCCCGCACGTCATAAAAACACATTGGCTATTACAGCAGTGGATGGTCGCAAACGTATTTACAAATATGCATCAAAAGGGCCAGAGGTCGATATCGCTGCGTGGGGTGTGGATATGAATGCTGCTGTACCCAATGGGCGGCGCACCGTGTCGGGAACATCCTTTGCAACAGCGATAGTTTCGGGATCATTGATGCAATTAGATGCTTGTAATGAAAACAGAAAACCCTCTAACATGCGAAAAATAGTAACACAATATGCGCAAGATTTAGGCGATACAGGCCGAGATACTATTTTTGGTTATGGTTTGTTCCGTCTTGATAAATCGCAGGATGCTATAGTATCCATGTCTATCAACCAGAACGAAGTATTAAAATCAAAAACAATGTCTCAAGAGGATTCAAAGTCGAATCTGTTATATTATCTATGGGGTATTGGCGTGCTTTGCCTAATTTTATTATTTGGATGGCACCGCCGTAAAAAATCTAAAGCAGCGCATTAAACCTAGTTGCATTGCATAATTTTAACATATCAACGCAACAAAAAAGAACCGTCCCAATCGCAGTGATAGCAATTGGAACGGCAGTCTAATTATCATGATCCGCGTTAGGATGAAATTGGATCATGAAACCGCGATCTATGTTAGGTGACCGTCGGCTTGGGAGAGACTGTTATTAGTTTGAACCGTCTGAGGTCGCATATTATACTTATGCAGCTATGGTTGGTTATTTGCGTACACGACGTGCATTAGATTGATTTGCACGTGATGGTCGAGCAGACGTTTCTTTGTTATGACGTTTTGAAGAAATCATACAAATTTGATCAGCATGACCCGTGATAAAATTGTTGGTTTCCAACTTATTCTGGATCTGGACATTTTGTTGGGTTTGACGTCCATCAACATCAAATATCTCATAACAAACCAGATGGTCCTTATATTGCTTGGCCATATTGGCAGGAGTAGCTCCGCGCTTGTTTAAAGCAACTGGGTTACAGAGTTGTACTGGGTGTCCAATTACTGTTCTGCTTTGACCAAATTGATCCACCATAGTGAAACGCTTGTTAGTTTCTTTTCCACGATGACCCATTAAATCATAACAGCGATACGCCTCGGCTTGTGGTGCTCTTGCTGGTGCACCTTGAAAAGCGACCTCTCGGATTTCTACTCTTCTGATGCTTGTGGTTGTGCGTACACTGTCTACGATCAAATCAACGCGTTTTACCCCTAATTTTGAAAAATTAGTGATATGAGGTGCTACTTGACCGCTATTTGTAGTAAGACCAGTTACATCTGGTCCAATTACATTATTATTGGCATCATAAAACCGTAAACGATAATTTTGTACACCTTCTGCTCTTACATTAATATCATTCCACAAATAAAATGATGTTAGATCATAAGCTTGATCGAGTGTTAATGTGATAATACCTGTGCGACCATTACTGGCTTGATAACCATTAAATGGATCAGCATCAGAACTGTTGCCATCGACCATTTCTGATATAGGAAATCTGCTGGTACCATTACCCAAAATTGGATTTGCAGTGGCCGTTATTTTGCTTGGGCCTTGAATATTCTGAGCCATTACAGGTGTAGTGCTAATCATGCCAGCTACTGCCATCATGGCAAATTTTATTCGCTTGTTCATATCAAGTTGCTCCTTTTATCCATTTCAAAAGATAATTCTTATGAAAATCGAAGCATGGTCGTTTTGACCATTAAAAAGGTTCAATAAGCTCTAAAAAAAAAATACAAACCAAAGGAATTAAGCATTGTATCTTGCTACGGAAATGACGGATATTAATCGCAGGTTAAACGCGGTCTGGGTTCGTAGGTCTCGGGCGCATATTGAAAAAGTAAAGCGTCAGATTGCCCTTATTGATATACCCGTTGATAGCGTCATTCTTGAAACTGAATTTGTTGAGTTGAGCGAAACAGGATCACGCAATATTGGTGTCGATTATGGGAATGGCGCAGGCAAAAAAAAGGCCAGCGCAAAGCCAGCCTTTTCCCATAATATTTGCTCAGCAAATTATGCAGATTGTAGATTTACAGCTGCTTGCTTGCCATTTTGACCGGTTTCGATCTCATAGCTTACGCGCTGATCTTTATCCAATGTTTGCATACCAGCTGCTTGTACTGCTGTGATATGCACAAAGCTATCATCGCCGCCATCTTCAGGAGCGATAAAGCCATAGCCTTTGTCTGAGTTGAAAAATTTTACTGTACCGATAGGCATATTAGTTTCCTTTATGAAACGAGTTTAACCCGCTGCAAAAGCGCAACGAGTCGGATCGCCGTTAGTCGTGTCGTGAAAGGAAAATAGTCTGCAGCCTAGCGGTTAGCTGCAATATTTGCAGAAAACATATAATGCGCCATAGTCCGTCGCAAATTCCGACGCTAGCATTTGATTATCTAGCAGCACTATAATAATATAGCAAATTATGTATTGTTTCATTTAATTTACGACTATGTTACAGAGGGTTATATCAACAATAATGGTGAAATGACATGAAAATTCTAGGTGAAAATTGGATCAGAAATCTATTATTGATTGTTTTGGCGGTCGTGTATTTCTTAGCGGGCGTAGCGCATATTAGATCGCCCGAGGGGTTTTTAGCGATTACACCGCAATGGGTTCCCTATCCAGAATTGGTTATTTTTTGGACAGGAATAGCAGAAATATTGGGCGCAATCGGTTTGTTCATTCCCAAATTTCGGAAAGCCGCTGGCATTGGTTTAGCGCTCTATGCCTTATGTGTTTACCCGGCCAATATAAATCATGCCATCAATAATATAGCGATGAACGGTGAAACATTAAGCTGGTGGTATCATGGCCCTAGACTAGCTTTCCAACCGATAGCCATTTGGTGGGCATTATGGGCGAGCCGCGCAATAGATTGGCCTTTTAAAAAATCAAATTAAATCCTGTTTGTGCGTAACATTTTTGTACAATTGTCCGAAACTTGTTTTAGATATATTTAGGAGAATGAAATGATTATGAATAAACGCGTTACTGGTAATTCTCTTAAAAAGCCCTCAATCACTGCAAGCTTCATGGCTTTACCATTATTATTCGTAACCGCCCCTGCCTGCGCGCAAGAAGCAGAAGAGCCTGTTCAAGAGAGTGCTGATCCTTCTGAGATCGCGCAAGAGCAGGCCGCACCCTCTTTGCCAGAAACAGCACCAGAAACGCCAATATTTGATCCTGATGCCCCCGAAGAAGCAGCAGCAGAACCCTCTGCGGAAGCTATTGCATCATTGGATATGATCGATGAAGCGCTCAAAGAAATTGATGATACAATTGAACGTGAGGGTAATAGCTGGCAGTTCACAATTAATGAAACGCAAGTATTGGTTGTGAGCGATCCTGTCGCAGCAAGAATGCGGATCATGGTTCCTATCATTCAAGCAGATTCGCTTAGCCCTGAATTATTGGCGCGCATGATGCAGGCCAATTTCGATAGTGCATTGGATGCGCGCTATGCGATAGCTAATGGTCTATTATGGGGAACCTATATCCATCCATTGACCAATTTATCAAAAGAGCAATTTCTATCTGGACTTGGCCAAACCATATCTATCGTCAATACATTTGGTACAAGCTTTTCAAGCGGCACTGTCGTTTTTGGCGGTGGTGACAGCCAAGATATCATCGAAGAACAGATTGAAGAGCAAGAGGAAGAGCGCGAAGCCAATAGCTTTACCTAAGGCACGGCTTTGATGGCTCGCCTCATCTTTTGTCTCTAAATATCTCAACTAAATAATAAATCGCTTAATTTCGATCTATGCCATGCTGCATCACCAAATTGTGAAGCGTGAAATATGGCCGCGCGCCGATGCAATCCAGCATCGCAATCATGAGTAAAACCAAATCCGCCATGAAATTGAACCGCGCGATCAGCAGCATTACTATAGCTGCCATCCGATGATGCCTTGGCCATGCGCACAGCAATTTCGCCAACGCCTTGATCATTATAATTATGCGCTGCGCTATAAAGATGCGAGCGCGCTTTCTCATAGCTTACATATGCATCCACCGCAGGATGTTTAAGGGCTTGATATTCGCCAATCACCTTGCCAAATTGTTTGCGCGTTTTTAGATATTCAACCGTATAATCAATCACGCTTTGTGAACCACCGCACATTTCCGCGCTTTGCAGTAATGCGGCTGAAAGCTCGATATGCGCAAAAGCAGCAGCATCATTATCAGCGGCTAAAATAGCATCTTCATTAAGCGTTATATTGGCCAAATTAAGGCTATAGCTGCGTTTTGTTTCATCGATAATAGCTTCACGTCGAAGCGCATTTTCTGGGATATTGGACTTTTCGATAATGGCTAATTTGGGTTTATTATCTATTAGAATGGAAATAATGATGATGTCCGCAACATCAGCCCATAGGCAAAATTGTTTATCACCCTTTAGATCATATTGATTGCCATTTTTTAGTGCCTTTGATTCTATATTGCGCAAATCCCAATCACCATTATTCTCTGATAATGCTAGGGTTGCAATTGATCCTGCGGCAATCATTGGCAAATATTTTGATTTTTGTACATCGCTGCCCGCCATTAATATTGCTTGTGCTGCTAGGGTCGATGCAACAAAGGGCGATGCCATTAAGTGACGGCCCATCTGCTCTGCGATTGGAACGACTTCGGACAATGATAATCCAATGCCTTCATATTCTTCGGGTATGGCGATGGCCAACCAGCCCAATTCCGCCATTTCTTGCCATACAGATAGATCAAAACCAATATCGCTCTCCATAAGCTCCCGAACTTTATCAATCGGTGATTTATCGCGGCAAAAATTTGTAGCGACATCCAAAATTTCAATCTGTTCTTCGCTGAAACCTAAATTACCCAATTCCATATAACATCCTCTCATGATGACATTGCCACTGCCTATCATAGGATGCAATATAAGATTAACCGATCGGTTAAATTATTGCCTGAGAGAGAGTGTGTGTGTGTGTTTGTGAAGCAATAGGAGAATATAAAGGTGCGCTCATAGCGCATCAGCATAACACGAACAAAACATTCATTATGAAGCGAAAATGGTGCGCCCAACAGGATTCGAACCTGTGGCCCCCAGATTAGGAATCTGATGCTCTATCCGACTGAGCTATGGGCGCAACAAAGTCATCGCTAATCCGACCTTCACTAAGCGTCAATCAGATATTTGAATCAATTCTTTAGATCAGGCGGGATATAGGGCAATGGCAGTGCAGCTATTTCAATACCCTCTTCTTGTAATTCATGCGCTTCTTTTTGCGTTGCATGACCATGAATTTTCCTTTTATCAGCTTCACCATAATGCATAGAGCGGGCTTCTTGGGAGAATTTATTTCCGACAAATACCGACTCTTTGAGCACCGCTTCTTGCACTTTTGATAATGCTTTTGCTGCTTCTTTTATTGCAGCTTCATTTTGATTTATAATGGGCGTATCAGATATAGAATTTGTAGCAATTGGTTGTGACTCTGCATCAGGTGCTGTTTGCGTCATAGGTTGAGGCGCAGATTGCTGAAGAGATTGCGGTGGGCTTGTTTTCTTCTGATTGGTCTTCAAGCCTATATTAGGCGCCATGACAGATTTTTTAATATCCTCTGATCCACAGCTTGGACATAGTAATAATTTATTCTCTTTTTGCGTCTCATAATCTTTTGAGGATGAGAACCACCCTTCAAATATATGATTATGCGAACAAATAAGGTCGAATATTATCATCTTAGGCCTGTATCAAAGGGTCCAATTTACCGGCACCATCTAGCGCGTAAAGATCATCGCAGCCGCCAATATGTTTATCGTCGATAAAGATTTGCGGTACGGTACGCGCGCCATTGGCCCGTTCTATCATTGCCTGTTTTAATGCACCGCCTAAGGTAACATTATGTTCGGTAAATTCGACGCCTTTTTGTTTCAAAAGGGCTTTTGCACGATGGCAAAATGGGCATGTAAAGCTACTATAAATCTCAATATTCGCCATAATATTTTCCTTTCTACAAAGATGGTAGTTAGGGGCTATAAAGTCAATATGGATGCCTATTTTATTACACGCGTCCAACAATAAATAATGACTTTTGCAGCACCAGCGGATTTTAATATTTTAACGCAAGCATCGGTAGTAGCCCCGCTGGTATAGACATCATCGACTAATATTATGTTGCGGCCCTTTATTTGCTGCGCATATTTGGGATTAAGGGCGAAAGCATCTTTCAATAATTTCTTGCGGTCTTTGCCGCTATTGCCTTTTAAGGGCGGCGTGCGCTTCACCCGCTTTAATAGATCAACCCTATGTTCAACTATATCATTGCTGCCACCATATGCTTTAAGCATGGCATCAACTATCAAGGCTGATTGATTATAAGTCCGTTTCCAAAGCCTCGTCCAATGCAATGGTACAGGAACCATCCAAATATTATCGCCAAATTTTTCCAAATCATCATGCAAGAACCGTTGCAAATGATCCGCAATCAGATTGGCAATCGCAATGCGCCCAGAATATTTAAGCTTTAAAACAACTTTGCTATTAATATCATCATAAATTAATGCAGCCCTTATTCCATCATGCTCTGGCGGCTTATCTATACAATATCCGCATAACAATTGTTCGCTTTTCGCTCCTTGCTCGATAAATTCAAATGGTCGAGCGCAGCTTATGCACCATGGCGGCGTTAAAAATTTAAGCTCGCTCCAGCATGATATACAAAAACCACTTTGCTTCAATAAGGTGTCATTCTGATTATTGCGCACAATCTCCCCACAAGATGGGCATCGCGATGGCAATATTGTCGCTACCGACAAATTGGCGACATTAGAAATCATCTGAGAGATAGAATATTGCACAATATCTTGTCGCGCCTATTTTTTATAGGCACAAGGATTAAATGAGTGAATCGAACCAGACACCGCAAATATTTAATATGCACAAAAGACGCGCTAAGTTTGAGCGGGCAAAAAGTCGATTGGCACTCAATGGACATACCAGCTTTATTTGGGATCATATAGCAGCAGAATTTTGCGAGCGATTAGCGGCAATCACACGGCAATTTCATAATGTGCTTATCACGGGTCCTATGACGCATTATGCGCAAGATTTTAGAGCAGCAGGCGATAATGCCATATTAGAAGACGCAAATATTACATTAGAAACGCATCACAATGAAGATGCTCTGCCGTATGAAGCAGAGCAATTTGATGTCATTATATCGGGCGGGACATTAGACAGCGTCAATGATCTGCCTGGGGCTCTTATCCAAATGCGCCGTTTCTTAAAGCCAGATGGTTTATTATTGGGCAGCATATTTGGCAGCGGTTCATTATCTATTCTGAAATCTATCATGATGGCCGCCGATGGCGATGCAGTTCGCCCACATATTCATCCGCAGATAGACATAAGGACAATGGCCGATCTGTTGGTGCGCGCCGGATTCAAATTGCCCGTTGCTGATAGAGACAGTCTTATCATTCGATATTCAAACCTGTTCGATATGGTTAGCGATATTCGAGATATAGGCTTGGGTAATAGTCTTTCTGCGCATACGCCCGCCTATAATAAAGCATCATTATATAGAGCGTTAGAAAGATGGAATGAATTGCAAGAAGAAGATGATAAAGTATCAGAGCATTGCGAATTGATACATTTCAATGGATGGTCACCATCAACCGATCAACCAAAGCCTGCGAAACGCGGTAGCGGGAAAATATCACTAGCCGATGCTTTGAAACCTAATGCCGATAAATTAGAATAAGCGGAGAGAATTAATCCTACTTGTGTAGAATTTTTTTCAAATTAGCCACAAGGGGTATGTCCGCTGGCGGCATATCAAGCTTAGAAATTGTATCCAAATCAAACCAATCAAATTTCTGATCCTCTTTTGCTATTATATCCCCTTCCCATTTATCTGCTGTATAGAGCAATAAGAGCAAATTTTTTTCTCCTAATGGTTCGCTAGCAAAGCAAGTTGGCGTTAAGTTTTGAGCCGATATAGAGATATTAAGCTCTTCATTTATCTCTCTGACCAGAGCATCCTCTGGTAATTCCCCCTTTTCGACCTTGCCTCCGGGGAACTCCCATAATCCAGCCATAGATTTACCTAAAGGTCTGATTTGCATTAATATTTTTTGATTTTCATCTATAAGAGCAAGCGCCACCACAAACAATAATGTCGGTTTTTTTTCCATTTTCTTCTCGCTCTTAAAGGATTTGTTAATTCTTTTGTGGAATTTAGAGGGTGTTCGCAACCTAATTAATGGGCAGAAATAAATGTTAAAAAAATTCAAAAACATTCTTCGATGCCAAGAGGGTGCGACGGCTATCGAATATGGTCTTATCATATCGCTAATCGTAGTTGCAATCGCTGTGTCTGTTTCACAGGTCGCTGGCACTACAATTGATATGTGGGGCTTTGTTTCCAATACGGTTGTTAACTCTGGATAATATTTTTGGATGTTAACAATTTAGTAGGGATTACTGAATATAAGATAAATCGTCGTTAAATATTTATGCGGCATGGGTGTTTTAATAAATTGAACTATGGAGACTTAAAATGAAATTATTTTCAAAAATCATGAAGAACGAAGAAGGCGCAACGGCTATTGAATATGGTCTAATCGCTGCACTTATCGCTGTTGCTGCTGTGACTGCAATGAGCCAAGTTGGTGGCACATTGACAAACACCTTCACAAACGTTGACTCAGCTATGACAGCTGCAGACGCTTAATAGTTTGAAGATTTAAAAAAATTGGGCGGTGACATAATGTCGCCGCCCTTTTTTTATGCCTATGAATATTATCACTGACCATAAATTATAATCTTATGCTCGGTGTTTAAAATTAAGGCCTATTAATAGGTCACAATCTTCATTTTTGATCCAGCCGTTAATGCACGCGCACTTGCCATTCCGTTAAGCGCCATAAACCGCTCACGCTTCAACTTATCATAAGCCATTCTGTTGGAGAGACTATCAATAGTATCGCCTCTTTGAACGGTCACCACTCTTATTTTACGCGGTTTAACAGCAGCAGCTTCGCTTGTGCTAATGCGTCTAATGCTCTGATACATGGAGTCAAATGGACGCGCGCCCACTGGATTGGTTGTCACAAAGTGAAATGCTTGCGATTTGGAAAATTCATAGGCAAAAACCGTTACCTCAATATCACCACTCTGTCCCTTCACGGTTGCCTTCGACGTAAAGGATGGGATTCCATTCACCGATGTCGTTGTGATATTACCATAATTTATAGTTTGGTCTTCACCAGCCACTGCTTTAAATGCAGCATCAATATAATTAGCGCGATTTCCTGTATAAGCTAATGTGGTGAAAAATGCTTTTCCTCCACTGCCATTAATTTGAACAGCCCGTGTTCCATTTTGCATGGAATATCCAGAAGGCGCGCGGAATTGGAAGCGCAAATCTGGGTGGATAAAATCTTGACCATCCACAATGCCTTGTTTTGGATCATCGCCATAAAGCATGCCATCTATATTTGCCAAATGGCGATCGGTTCTGCGCACATTAGATGCTGCATAACTTTGACCTTCTTTCAAGGCACGGCGAACGCGTTTAGCAGGTTCTGGGTGGGTGCTTGCCCATGCAGGAACTGCTTGCGATTCGCGCCCAGCAGCCAAAGCATCAACATTTGTTGCCAAGGATAATGATAAGAGCATATCGGATAGCGCCGTTGGATCATAACCAGCTTTGCTGAGATAATGAACGCCCAGATCATCCGATTCTTCTTCTTGTTTGCGCGAATAGCCAAGCGTCAGTAAATTGGCGATTGTGCCAGAATATTGTTGTGCCAATCCACCAAATAGGCCGGCTAAACCGCCATTATCACCCAATAAGCCGCCAGCAACTTGTCCCAATATGCCTAAGATACCATTGCGGCGCGCTCTGCTTTGCCGTTTTTTACTATGGCGTGCAGCAACATGGCCAACCTCATGACCCAAAACGCCAGCCATTTCGGCTTCGCTATTGCATAAAGCCGTTAATTGACGCGTGATATAAATATATCCCCCGGGAATAGCGAAAGCATTGTTAACTGGCGAATTTAATAATGTGACGGTAAAATCTTGCTCCGCATTTCCCAAGCCAGATTGTAAAGCGATATTTTTTCCGACGCTCACTACATAGGGAGTTTGCGGTGATTGCCATGCCCCACCAAATTCTTGCAAAATTTGCGGATGAAATTCGTCACCTTGCGCTTTTTCTTTTGCGGTAATGGCTTGCGGCGCCAAATTGCTATTATCTCTGGTAGCTTCTGCTGATGTCGCGCAGCCGCTAATAAGCGATACAGCAGCGCCACCAACCATAAGTTGCGTGAATATTTTTCTTTTCATGATCAATTTCCCCAATCTGAATATTCATAGATATAACAGTATGAATAGCATGTTTACAATTAACCATAAGGCAAATCAGAGCTATAAATTGTAAAATCTTTAATTAATACATTCAGGAAGAAATCAAATTATCAAATTTAGAGCGAACCAAGGGTAAGATATTTTTCAGCTCGCGATGCTTTTAACTCTTTGGAATTCATAGCAGATAATGAATCCAATGCTTCGAAAACTTCTTTACCAACATTAGCGATAGCAAGAGATTTATTGCGGTGCGCACCACCAATTGGTTCTTCGACAATTTTATCAATCACGCCTAATTTGAGCAAATCTTGCGCTGTTACTTTCATCGCTTGCGCCGCATCAGCCGCCTTATCGCCTGTTCGCCATAGAATAGACGCGCAGCCCTCGGGTGATATTACCGAATAAACACTATGCTCCATCATTAAAACGGTATTTCCTGCTGCTAATGCTACAGCTCCGCCGCTGCCGCCCTCGCCCACAATGCAGGACACCATAGGTACGCCAAGCTCCAAACATTTTTGCGTTGATCGAGCAATCGCTTCGGCCTGACCGCGCTCTTCGGCTTGCACACCTGGAAATGCGCCCGATGTATCAACCAAGGTTAAGACGGGTAGCTTAAATTTATCGGCCAACTCCATCAAACGTATCGCTTTTCGATAGCCCTCTGGCTTGCCCATTCCAAAATTATGCTTAATTCGGCTTTCGGTATCATCGCCCTTTTCATGACCAATAACAACGAGTCGACGATCGCCACTTCTAGCAAAACCTCCGATAATTGCTTGATCATCAGCAAAAGCCCTATCCCCTGCAAGAGGAATGAATTCATCAAACATTGTTTCCATAAAATGTTTGAAATGCGGGCGTTCGGGGTGCCTAGCCACTTGGGTCTTTTGCCAAGGGGTTAGTTTTTTATAAGTATCCGTAATTAACTTATCAGCTTTAACCCGCAATTTTAGCATATCAGGGTCAAGGTCAACCGGAGATTCATCAGCAGTTTTTTGCAGATCAATAATCCGCGATTCTAGCTCTGCTATTGGTTTTTCAAATTCCAAATATATAGTCATGGATACCGATTAGAGACCAAATTTGATTTGGTCAACGCGGGAGCGACTGTTTTGTTAATGGATGTCGATTATTCACCAATTTGATGAGCTTAGTAGCATCAACATGGGTATAAATTTCGGTCGTTGATATATCGCTATGCCCCAACATGCTCTGCAATGCTCTAAGATTAGCCCCGCCAGCCAGCAAATGCGTTGCAAAAGCATGGCGTAATACATGTGGGCTTAGCTTTGCAGGGTCTATTCCCGCATCGACGGCCAGTTTTTTGATGATTTGATACAGCCTAATCCGGCTAATATGACCTTGAATACCGCTTTTGCTAGTAGGGAATAAATATAGAGCTTTATCGCTCACACAGGCGCGCCATCTTACCACAGCGTGGCGCGCCCTATCAGAAATGGGAATCAAACGCTCTTTGCCACCTTTTCCTTTTAATATGATATAAGGTTTATCAACCATCACAGCATTATAGGGTATGGAAGCCAGCTCACTAGCGCGCAAACCAGAACCATAGAGCAATTCCAGCAGAGCCGCTAAACGATAGTCATTACGATGCACCTTATCGGAGTTAATCTTATTATCAACATATTCAAAGAGTTGATCGACCTCATCAAGACTTAAAACTTTCGGCAGAGCGCGTTTCTTTTGTGGTTTTGGTAATACCGAAGAAGGATTATCGGTGCGGATTGATTCTTCTTCTAAAAATTCGAAAAACTGGCGCAACGCAGATGATTTGCGCGCCACACTATTATCACCCAAATCGCGCCAATGATGCGACAAGGTGGCTAATAATTCCGGCTCTGCAACAGCCAATTTATGATCCAAAAATTCGGATGCATTTTGTAAATCATTCTTATAGGCAATTATGCTATTTTCTGCCAAGCCTCGCTCAGCCGCCAACATTTCCAAAAATATTTGTATCAGCCCAGAATCATTCTGACTCATTTAAGCACGATCAATAGCCTCAGCCGCAATCATGCGCGCTTCAGCATTTAATCCCACAGCATTCAAAGCTCTGACAATATTATAGATATGAAAAGCAGGAACTTTGCTCCAACTATCACCTTGCAAACCAGCCGCTGATAATAGAATCACAGCGCCTTTATCATTTCTATTGACCGCATTATTTATAGATTTGCTCCATGATGTTTCTTTGAATAGTGCAGAGCCATATTGCTCTGATAATATTTGTTCATCACCCTCTAGGCGGTCTAATCCAGCAGCAGAGGCCACTAACATGGATGTTTTTAGCGCATTATTGCTGCTATCTTGACCATAGAAATCATCAATATCCGATGCTGTAATGGCATCATTATTATCAGTACCAACCATGATTTGCGCCCAAGCAGAAGTGCCAGTATCTGCAACCGTCAGCCATTTTTTGGCCTGTATATCCAAACCAGCGGTCATCATAGATGATACTAATGCATCAACTTCTTCGCTTGCCAAATCAGATGGCATTAATTGTGCGGCAGCCCGCGCAGTAAGAACGCGCATTGAATAGCGAGACAATTCATTATCGCGGCTGTTCCACAATGAATTCATGGCCGCCATTCTGCCTTCCAAATCAGCAGTATAAGCACGGTTTAGAAAGTCCGCTAACTCTTTTGTTTGCGCATTCGCATCTTCATCTTCATCCGCAGACGCGAATAAATCGACCATTGCCATGTTCGATAATGTGCCCGTTGCGGCCGCTGCATAAGATGACAAAACCCGATCATTTACAGAAATCATGGGCGCCAACACCAACCAACTTCTGACATGCCTGCCCGATATATTATAAAGACGCTCCGGTGGTTTAACGCCTGTTGCAATCGAGAGACCATGGCGCCAAGCATTAAAGCCATTCACGCCTTCCCATTCTATTTTGACGGCGCGCCTGCCATTAGTACCTGCACCAATGGCTTTTTCCGCCAATAGATAATCAACGCCCGTAGCCCATTGCCCGCGGCGGCCTTGATTAAGCAATGAAGTAGCGCGGCTTTGTTCACCTGATAAGGATAAACAAATCACACGCGACATTTTCCAGCTATTATCATCAGTTCTTCGTGCCGCAGTATCGGCAAGTGGGCAAAAGCCGGCTAAATCGCCATTCGCCAAAAAGGCTGGCATAGCGACCTTATAAAGCCTGTTCGAATATTGCCTGGCATCAACTTGTTGGACCAAAGAGCGTGCATTCACAGATTCGCCCATGCGCAGCAAAAGCCAAGACCTCTCAGCCACCCAATCAGCACCATCAACAGAGTTGGGAGCAGCCGTTTTACTCATCAGCAACCGCCGAGTCATAATCGTTCCCCAACGCGAGATGAATGGCGCTTTTAAGCTTTTCATAAGGCGGGTTAAATATTCCCCATCACGATCTTTGAAAACAGATTGTTCAAAACCACCTTGAGTTTCATTTATGACACCCACAACACCCAGAGAACGGCGCGTAGCGGCTGGCACAATATAACGTACGGGTTCATCATCTTCTACTGCTGCTGCCTGATCGGAGCTAGACGGCGCATTATTAGAGCTGCTTGCGCGCGGCTGAGATGGCGCAGCTGCAGGCCGCGCAGGAGTATCACTCGGCGAGGATGCTGGCGGAGGCGCTGGCGGAGGCGTAACTGTCGATGTATCGGGTGTTTCAGGCGGAGGCGGAGGCGGAGGAGCCGGTTCCCCAAAACCTGGTGGTAATAATGATTCGGGCGCATCTTGCGATGCAGCAGGCAATGCAAATAATGTTCCTGCGGCAATTAGCAGGGAATATTTATGGCTATATTTCATATTGCTCCTGGGCCTTCACGCTCCAAAGCTTCGTCAGCAGCTTTTTTTGCATCAATTTCTTTTTGATATTGTTCGGGTAATTCTAACGGTTTATCCACCAAACGCTGGGGTTTCTCGCTGCCCAGCCACTCTAACAGAAACAAGGAACCAATTATAAGAACTGCCAAAATTATGAGGTATAAATATTTAGGAGGACTTTTTCTTCTGCGAACCATTTTTTTGTTCAACCCTTTTTGTTTCAAAATAGTCTGAAACTTAAACTGTTTATCTCTTTGCGCAATTGCTTAGCCGATATATAGAGCATATCGCAATGAAATCTATCAATCAAAAATCAATGCCCGCCATAAAAAATGCAATTAAGGGCCTAAATGGCAAGTCTGTTCTGCTTGTCGGTATGATGGGTGTTGGCAAATCGACAATAGGAAAGCGCCTTGCATCCATGCTTAATATGCCTTTTGTAGATGTCGATGATGAAATCATCATTTCCGCCAATATGGATATTAGCGATATTTTTGAAAAACATGGCGAAGAGCATTTTCGCGAGGGTGAGAGAAAAGTTATTCAGAGATTGATGGATGGAAAACAAAAAGTCATAGCAACTGGCGGCGGAGCATTTATTAATTCGCAAACGCGCGATCTAATATTAGATAAGGCGGTTTCTGTATGGCTTTATGCTGAGCTTGAAATATTGGTAAACCGCGTTAAACGCAGGGATAACCGGCCTTTATTAAAAAATGGAGACCCTAAGAAAATTATATCTGAACTTAGTAAGATAAGAGACCCTATTTATGCTTTGGCTCAGCATCATGTGCGCACAGATGATGCTCCGCATGAAAAAACAGCGAATAATATTATAAAGGCATTATCCAAATGAAACCATCCCATGAAATTGTGAATGTTGCATTGAGCGGCAATAGTTATGATATTGTAATTGGCGATGGATTAATTGAGCAATGTGCAGATATTATAAAAGATAAATCGCGAGATAAAAAATTTCTTCTGATTACCGATGAAAATGTTGCGCAGCATGTTTTGCCAAAATTCCAAAATCATCTCCTCAATAATGATATTAGGTTAGAAATATTTACACTTCCAGCAGGCGAAAAAGCAAAAAGCTGGGCCAATTTAGAGAAAATTTGCGAATGGTTGATCGAAAAAGGTGCGGAACGCAATGACCATATTATCGCGCTTGGCGGCGGCGTCGTTGGTGACATCACTGGATTTGCTGCGCATATAATAAAGCGCGGTTGCAATTTCATTCAAATACCCACCACTTTATTGGCACAAGTCGATAGCAGCGTTGGCGGCAAAACGGCTATCAACAGCAAAGGTGGTAAAAATTTAGTCGGTGCATTTCATCAACCATCTTTGGTTTTAATTGATCCCATGATTTTAGACAGCCTGCCCCCGCGTGAAATTGCAGCAGGATTTGCCGAAGTTGTGAAATATGGCCTAATCCAAGATGAAGATTTTTTTAATTGGTGCGATGCCAATGTTGAAAAATTCTTCGCTGGCGATTCTCCCACTCGTATCCACGCCATTAAAACCTCTGTCACAGCTAAAGCAGATATAGTTGCTGCCGATGAAGAAGAGCGCAGCGGCGTAAGGGCTTTGCTAAATTTAGGTCACACATTTGGCCATGCGCTAGAAGCAGAAGCTGGATTTGGTGACACATTATTGCATGGCGAAGGCGTAGCTATGGGCATGATATTGGCCTTTCGTTATTCAGAATCACAAGGGCTCTGCCCCGCTTTTCAAGCCGATAAAATAGCATCACTGCTGGCTAAAGCACAATTGCCGACACGGCTAATCGATTGCCCTATATCTTGTGATGGAGCGACTTTGGTTGGCCATATGATGCACGACAAAAAAATGAGCGCGGGAAATTTACCATTTCTGTTAGCACGCGGTATTGGCCAGACTTTCCTAGCCAATGATGTTGATATCAACAGCGTAAAACAGTTTTTGGATACTCTGATTGCTGAAGAAAAAAGCCTCTAAGATTTTGTATCATCAATATCGAAACTATCAGACATTATTGAACCAAAGCTATGATTATGGCCCGTTTCTAAATTTCTCTCGGTAAATTGAGCCTGTAAACGCAATTTATCACGCCTGCGAAATTCGCTGACAATCTTGTCTCTTTTGGTTTCCTCAAACCCTAAATCCGCCAGCGTATCTCGTGCCATAGCGATGGATGATTCGAACAATTCCCTGTAAGTTTTAATGGAGTCTTCATGCATTAACTCCATCTTCTGCCTGCGATCAAAGCAGCGCACATAGAGGCGTAAATGCGGAAATGTATCGCGAATGGGGACTAAGGTCTCCGGATCAATCGACCTATCATCGCAACAAAATAATATCGCAACGGCCTGCTCTGCCCCTGCCCTTCTGAGCAAATCTATGCGCGTACCATCTCCATAAAATACTTTACGGCCAAAGCGGCCACTTAAATCAATTTGATCGGGTTTTTGATCGATTAAGGTCACGGAATATCCAGCCCCTTGGACTATTTGCGAGGCTGTTTGGCCAAAGCGGCCATGGCCAACAATGATAATACAGCCTTGGGTAATATCTTCATTCTCATCAATTTGGGTGAGCGCAATATTTCTCCATGCAATATATTTCTGGGCCGCAATAATCAAAAATGGCGTACTAGCCATTGATAGAGTGATGATAGCCCCAAAATAGCTAGCTGCTGCACTTTCTATTAAGAGAGCATTTTGCGCAGCAGCAAATAATACAAAACCAAACTCACCCCCCTGTGATAAGAATAAGGCCATGACGATCGAGGATTGTTTGCTCATACCGCGCAGTCTGCCGATAGAGAATATGATGATAATCTTTATCGCAACCAATGCTATTGCTGATAATATTATTTTGGTTGGATTTTCAAAAATAACATTAATATCCAATAACATACCAACTGCAAGAAAGAATAGTCCAAGCAATATAGAACGAAATGGGTCAATATCCGCCTCTAATTCATGGCGATAAGGAGATTCCGCCAACATCACGCCCGCGATAAATGCTCCTAAAGCCGCCGATAAGCCAATGAGCTGCATCAATGCAGCGCTAGCGCATACGGTAAATAGGCCCGCTACGATGAATAATTCGCGCTCTGAAACGCGACCTATTAATTTGAGCAATGGCGTCAAAACATAGCGCCCAATAAGCACCAATGCCAAAATTGAGAGAGCACCCAAAAGCAATAACATCCAACCAGATACAGCGCCCACAGGGTCTGGAACGCGCGAAAAAGCAGCCACAATCGCCAATAAGGGGACGATAGAAATATCTTGGAATAATAGGATTGAAAATGACTTCGATCCATATTCAGTCTTTAATCGCCCATCGGATTGCAGCAAAGGCAATACCTGTGCCGTAGAAGATAATGCCAATGGCAGTCCCAATACCAAAGCCGCTTGCCATGTGAAATTAGGATAGAAATATAATATAGCGGCGAAAAGCGCCAGACCGCACAAAATAACCTGTAATGGCCCCAATATGAATATATCGCCGCGCGCCTGCCAGAGCCGCCTAGGGGATAATTCCAAGCCTACCAAAAATAGCAATAATACAATGCCTACTTCTGCAAATGCGAGAATGGATTCGGCCTCTGATACGAAACCTAAGACATGTGGGCCAACGATAATACCCGCTACCAAATATCCCAATACTGCGCCTAAACCTATGTATCTAAATAATAGTACAAACAGTAAACCCGTGCCCATCAAAATAGTGGCCGTTACGAAAAATTCGATCATGAAGCTGTGCGCATCTTCCATTATAGCGTCTCACTTTTTATGGCTTTGAGCAAACTATCATAAGGCAATAAAATAGCATTATGCCGAGCAGTATAACCAATAGCTGCATCTAATATTTCTAGTTTTGGAAAGGCTGATATATCCCCACTATTGCCTTTTAGTCGCGATTGTAATGCCATGCGCATATTCATTATTTCAGCATAGGTTTTGCCATGCATATATTCTATAAGGAGCGCAGCAGATGCCTGTCCCATAGCGCAGCTCTTAATATCTATTAGAGCATCTAATATGATGGCATCGCGCATCGCCACTTTAACAGAAACCATGCTACCGCAAATTTTAGATTTCATCTCAGCATGGCCAAGAATATGATCGCCTAGCGTGTCTGAAAAAGTTGAACGATATTCTAGCTGCGATGCTAGCCTAAGAATATCACGAGTATAGAGCGTTTCAGCCATATTCAAAAATCATAAATCTGAACTGCCATCATCGATGCTATCCTCATCTTCAATAGCTTGTTCATTAAGAGAGGCTCTTCGTTCCTGAATAAAGGTCGAAAGTGCATTGCCGCTCGCATTTAATATTGGATAGGTGCGCGATTCAGTGAGCCATTCTGGTTTTTCATCACCACCCCATAATGTTTCCATCGATAATATGAGCAGCAGATAGAGTAATGTCGCTATGATAAGGCCTTTTAAAGCACCAAAGCCAAAGCCTAAAACCCTATCAACAGGACCAAGAACAGATTTTCTGCTTTTAGCGCCAATGGATTTGGCAATTTGCTTGCCCAAAAAATATGTGATGATGGCGATAGATAAAAATGCCAATACAGCAGCCCCTGTATCAGTTCCAATGGGCTCTGCCAAATAAGATGTCACGGGCCCGTGTAAAAAACGGATTGCCAAAACCACCAATACCCATGCAAAAATAGATAATATTTCTTGCACAAATCCGCGGACAAAACCAAAAATAGCACCGCCGCCAAGCAAGAATAATGTGAAAATATCTATAACAGTCATTGCACCTTGCTAATCGCGACCAAGCATATGGTCAACGAGATTGCGCAATGTTTTGAACTTTTGCTGCTTCATAGCTTTCACTTCGCTGCCACCATAAGGCATGAACACTTGCTCAAATCCAAGCTTTTCAGCTTCTTTTATCCGCAAAGCAGCATGGGCAACGGGGCGTATATCCCCCGATAAAGCAATTTCACCAAATAAAATAGCATCCGATGGCAATGGTTTTTCAGCCAGTGCCGAAATCAGCGCAGCCGCCACGGCCAAATCAGCACCGGGGTCAGATACTTTATAACCGCCTGCAATATTCAAATAAACCTCACAAGTGCTGAAACTGAGGCCGCATCTTGCTTCTAATACCGCCAATATCATCGCTAGCCGTCCACTATCCCATCCCACAACAGCCCGGCGCGGTGTCGCGCCCGATGCCAACCGAACCGTGAGCGCTTGAATCTCTATCAATACGGGGCGCGTTCCCTCTAATGCAGGGAATACTGCACCACCCGTTACATGATCATCACGGTTTGATAAAAATAAAGAGCTTGGATTAGCAACTTCGGTTAGACCTTTTTCCTGCATTGCGAATACGCCAATTTCATCAGTACCGCCGAAACGATTTTTGCTAGCGCGTAATATGCGATATTGATGACTGCGCTCGCCCTCAAAGCTTAGCACTGTATCAACCATATGTTCCAAAACACGCGGCCCTGCTATGCTGCCATCTTTGGTAACATGCCCCACCAATATTAGGGCGCTGCCGCATTTTTTTGCAAAGCGAATAAGCTCTTGCGCCGATGATCTAACTTGGCTGACAGTCCCCGGAGCACCTTCAATCTGATCACTGTGCATGGTTTGAATAGAATCTATTATAATAAGCGCAGGCGGCTCTCCATCGCCCAAAGTCGTCAATATATCGCGAACAGATGTTGCAGCGGCTAAGCTCACAGGCGCATCGCCTAAGCCCAATCGGCGCGCGCGTAATCGCACTTGATCCACAGCTTCTTCGCCAGAAATATAGGCGGTTTTTAAGCCCTTATACGCCAAATTCGCAACGGTTTGCAGCAGCAAGGTTGATTTACCAATTCCCGGATCACCGCCCAATAATATCGCAGAACCGGGCACTAGTCCGCCGCCCAAAGCACGGTCAAATTCATTTATATCGGTACTGCATCTTTTGGGTAACTCTATGGCGCTATTCAGATCAACCATCTGAACGCTGCGACCACCGGTTTGCAGATCATGCTTTGCCGAAAATACAGTAACGCCTGCTTCTTCTTCTAAGCTATTCCATTCCCCGCAATTATCGCATTGTCCTTGCCAGCGCGGAGAAATATCCCCGCAATTTTGACACCGATATTTTTTCTTTGCCTTTGCCATATTTCATCCATATCCAAAGATTTAAATTTATCAAGAACAAAATAAGAACAATGCATAAGATAATGACTATTATCAAAAGCTAATTCGTAACAATTTCCTTTGCTACGCGAATATATCTTTAACGACAGGTAATTACTGATAGGGTATAGATTATGACAGAGAAAGAGTTACGACTATCCCTAATTTGCTATGGCGGCGTAAGTTTGGCGGTTTATATGCATGGCGTTACCAAAGAAATTTGGCATATGTTGCGCGCTAGTCGTTCCTTTCATGATGAGAATGAAAATACCGCTGGCAGCGAGGAATTATATCAAAAAATATTACAAAATATAGAGCGCGATACAGGCATTAAACTGCGTATAATATCCGATATTATAGCAGGTTCGAGCGCAGGCGGTATTAATGGCGTATTTTTATCAAAAGCTATTACGAGCGGCCAATCTTTGGACCCGCTAACCGATTTATGGCTTGATATGGCGGATGTTGATAAATTACTCGATCCTGATGCGCGGCCTTTTTCACGATTTTCCAAATTTTGGGCAACGCCGCTCGTGTGGTTAGCATTACGCCGCAAAGGCGGAGCCGTTGAAAAATCAGTGTCAAAGGACAGACGCAGCGAAGTTGCACATAAATTATCAAGACTAATAAGGGCGCGCTGGTTTGCTCCTCCATTTGGGGGCGAACAATTTACCGCCATGTTGCTAAGCGCTATGGATAGCATGAAAAATGCACCTATGCGCACGCCGCTATTACCGCCCGGCCAACCGCTTGACCTTTTTGTAACAGTCACCGATTTCTATGGCCATTATGAACGTTTACGCCTGAACAGCCCAACCACTGTATCAGAGAGTGAACATCGTTTAACGCTACATTTTTCCTCTTGCGATAGCAAAGAATGCGAAGTTGAGGCCGATCAATTATCAAATGCCATAGAATTGGTCTTTG
This sequence comes from uncultured Sphingorhabdus sp., assembly GCA_947492905.1. Classification (GTDB taxonomy): domain Bacteria; phylum Pseudomonadota; class Alphaproteobacteria; order Sphingomonadales; family Sphingomonadaceae; genus Sphingorhabdus_B. The sequence continues at coordinate 2,287,836 of CANLOL010000001.1, forward strand.
CTGCCCGCGCAACGGCAAGCTTTCCCGGCGCTTTCCCACCATTTACAGCGCGCGAATTGGACACAGTCTTGGCGCGGCGCGGCGATAATTGGGATAGCAAATATAATTTTCTGAAACGCACTTTGCCCTATCAACATAAATTGGGAACTAGCGAAGATACGGCTTTAATTGACGGCTCTGTCCTTAATAATGCGCCGTTTAAGCAAGCCGTAAGCGCATTGCGTAATCGCCCAGCGCGGCGCGAGGTTGATCGGCGCTTTGTATATATTGACCCCTCCCCGCGGCAGGCGGTAATAGAAGAAGAAATTATGGGCCGAAAACTACCAGGCTTTTTCTCTACTATTTTCGGCGCATCATCCAATATTCCGCGCCAACAGCCTATTCGTGATAGTTTAGAAGATATTCAGGCGAAGTCCGATCGTATTTTACGGATGCAGATTATTACCGATCATTTGAAAGTAGAGATTGAAAATAAGATTGAAGATATGCTGGGCAGCACATTTTTATTGTCGCGTCCCACAGCGGCGCGCTTAACTAAATGGCGTATGGCGGCGCATCAAAAGAGCAGCATAGTATCAGGGATAAGTTTTGCCGCTTATGGTCATTTAAAAATTGCGGGCATAGTCGATGATATTATCATCTTAGCTCGGCAGACCACAACGGGTGCTTCACCAGCATTTTATAGCGAATTAAAGAGCAGCCTGTGGCGCGAATTAGAAAATCGCGGACTTGATGTTATGGCATCCCAAAAGGGCAAAGGTGTTACAAAAACCGCTTTTGCTTTTTTCAAAGATCATGATTTGCGTTTTCGTATCAGAAGGATGCGGTTTTTGGCGCGGCGTCTATCCAATGAAATAGAAAATGATGATGATTTTGCCGATGATGTGGCTGAAATCATGCATGATGCAATTTATAATTGTCTTGCTCTCTGTCTCGACAGGGAGACATCAAATTTCCATGGCGAAGAATTTACTGCCATATTAGAAAATGGACATAATGATCCATCTACTTTGCTCAATACACTTGCGACAAAAAGAAATTTAGAAGCATTGGATCAACAATGCGATCAAATATTATGCGATGCTATTTTGCAAATGCCCAAATCCGCACAACGCATCATGCTGCTCGGCTATATTGGCTATCCGCTCTATGACATTGCGACTTTACCCTTATTACAAGGCGAAGGTTTAGACGAATTTGACCCCATAAAGATTGATCGTATTTCACCCGATGATGCATCCGCGATTAGAGATGGCGGCGCAAGTGAGACGCTAAGAGGTACAGAATTTTATAATTTTGGGGCATTTTTCAGCCGCAAATATAGAGAGAATGACTATCTTTGGGGGAGATTACACGGTGCTGATCGTATGATTGATATATTATTATCAACTTTATCAATCGCGCAGCGGCCCGAACCAGAAATTATTTTGGATTATAAGCGCGAGGCATTTCAAGCCATTATCGCAGCAGAAGAAAAACGGCTTCTGCAAATCAAACCATTATTCAGAGAACTGCGCAAAGAAATTGCAGATATGAAAATAGAAGATCGAGAAGCCGCTATTATTTGATATTAAAGGCTTTTGTAAACAGCCTCTACAAATGCATCGCCTTTGATAAATCCATTTGGATTGGTATCATATTTGGCCGCAGGTTTCATCGCCTGCACTTCTTCTAGAGATTTGCCAGATTTTTTGGCCGCCCCAACTGTATCGATGACATCTTTCATCATATCGCGATAGCCCATTAAATCAGCTTTAGTGGCCATTGGGCCATGCCCTGGAATGATTTGTGTTTCATCATTCGCTAATGATAATGCTTTCTCAGCCGCCGCTAGGACACCTTTTGCATTACCGCCGCTGTTTAAATCAATGAATGGCAGAGTGAATGATCTTCTGAAATACATATCGCCCATGTGAATGACATTAGCATTTTTCCAAAAGATGATAGAATCCCCATCGGTATGGCCCTTGGCGATATGAATGATGTGCATTTCATCCCCATTGAGATGCATTTTCACACCATCTGCATAAGTAACGGCTGGCAGAGCTACTTTAGGTGCAGGTGTGCTATTACCTCGACCAGATGTTTGCTCACCCAACATGCGAACGCGCACATTGTCATGGGCCATAATTAAAGCCCCTGCTTTACCGAAATTTTCATTACCGCCCGTGTGATCACCATGCCAATGCGTGTTAATGACATATTTAGCGGGTTCTGCTCCTAGAGCTTTGATAGAATTTTGGATTTTTTGTGATAGAGGAGCAAATTGGTCATCAATCAAAATCGTGCCATCTTCACCATGCGACACACCGATATTACCGCCCTGAGCAATTAAAACAGCTACGCCATCAGTGAGCTTTTCACTTTTAACTTCAACATTGGCAAAGCGATCAGCATTTTGGGCGCTAATCTCGCTGCTGCATGCATTGAGCGCCAATGAGGAAACACCCAAAGCCAATATGGCAAGGCTTTGTTTTGAATTAATATTTAAAATTGAGGGCATGCTACTAAACTCCTTAGGCAAGATAAATTAATTACATATGTATCTAACAGGCTTTGCGCACATTGCAAATAAATCAAATAAACGGTGGCAATTTACAATGCAGATCATTTATATGCATGCATGTAACAACAGTGGTTGCGTTCATTTATACTATAAAAAAAAATATAGTGATCATCCCTTTTCATTAGAGATAATTTTATGACTGAACGTTTCGATATCATCATCATTGGGGCTGGCAATGCAGGTTTTGGCGTATCTGCTATTGCAAGCGAAGCTGGGAAATCCATCGCATTTATCGAAGAATGGGATTTTGGCGGAACATGCCCAAATCGCGGCTGTACCCCAAAAAAAATATTGGTTGCCGCAGGAAATTTACTGCATGAAATATCACATGCAGATGAACATGCAATCACCATCAATGATAGTAAGTTAGATTGGCAGCGCTTAATTCAACGTAAAAATGATATGATCGATTTTATTCCAGGTGCTATGCAGGGCGTTGCGGAGAAACGCGGTAAAATCTATCGGGGTTCTGCTAAATTTGTTGGTCCTAACAGCGTAGAGGTTGATGGCTCTGTCATCGAAGCCGATAACATTGTCATCGCAACAGGGTCTAAACCAAGACCGCTCCCAATTGAAGGGGCTGAATATATGATAACTTCTGATGATGTTTTATCGAATAGCGAACTTCCCGATGAAATCATCTTTATAGGCGGCGGCGTTATTGCAATGGAATTTAGCCATGTTTATGCACGGGCTGGCGTGAAAGTGACTATACTAGAGGCCACGCCTCAATTATTACCCAGAATTGATAGCGATGCAGTAGCGGCCATAAAGGCGGAATCTGAACGTTTGGGTATCACTATTAAAACAGGCGTTATGGTGAAATCCGTTACCAAAAATGATGAGCGTTTGACAGTATCCTACACCCATGAGGACACAGAATATACCTCAACTGCATCCGCTGTGGTGAATGGCGCAGGCCGTATCGCAAATGTTGATACATTAGACTTAGAAGCCGCTGGCATTGATTTTAATGGCATCAAGATTGAAGTAGATGATTATCTGCGTTCAGTATCTAATCCAGCAATATGGGTAGCTGGTGATGCTTTGTTACATTCTGCACAGCTATCACCCGTTGCAACCTACGAAGGCCGCATTGTTGGCCATAATATTGTCAATGGTCCTAGTAAAAAACCAAATTATGACAATAGCCCAAGCGCAGTTTTCACTGTTCCTGCACTTGCCACCGTCGGTTTAACGGAGGCACAAGCTAAAGAAGAATATGATAATATTAATGTCACTACTAGCGATATGACGGGTTGGTTTTCTGCAAAAACATATGCCGAAACTGTGGCTTGGTCAAAAATAATCACGGACAAAGATAGCGATAAGATTCTTGGCGCTCATATCGTCGGGCATAGAGGCGAAGAGCTTATCAACATTTTTGGATTAGCAATGCAGCACGGAATCTCAGCTAGTGATTTAAAAGAATCCCCAATGGCCTATCCAACTTTTGCATCTGATATTAAAAATATCATATAATCCCAATATATGGCTCGCTTATAAATTATATTTATAGGCGAGCTATTCAACGAATATGGGTTGCGAGAATAGATTAATATCGCAAAATATTTAGTCGGTTAAATCTTCCCAAGCTTCCTTAATCTTATCAAAAAACCCTTGAGAATTTGGCGTTTCTTTGCCGGTTTCAGTCTCTTGAAATTCACGCAGCAATTCTTTTTGTTTAGACGTTAAACTTGTTGGTGTTTCGACATCAATTTGCACGACCAAATCACCCTTGCCGCGCCCTTGCAATACAGGCATGCCAGCACCGCGTTTTTGCAATTGCTTACCCGATTGGATACCCGCAGGAATAGAGATTTCATGCTCAACCCCATCCATGCCCGGTATAGTGATTGAACCGCCCAAGGCTGCCTTGGTAAAGCTAATTGGTGCTTGCGCGAATAATGTTGTGCCTTCGCGCTGAAAATATTTATGCCGCTTCACATGCAAGAAAATATACAAATCCCCAGCCGGCGCTCCATTGGCTCCCGCTTCGCCTTTTGATGCCAATCGGATCCGTGTGCCATCATCAACGCCAGGGGGAATTTCCACCTCTAATGTTTTCTGTTGATCCATACGGCCATCGCCTTGGCATGTATGGCATGGTTCTGCGATTACTTCACCGCGACCTTGGCATGATGGGCAAGTGCGCTCTACAACGAAAAACCCTTGCTGCGCTCTTACTTTACCATGGCCCTGACAAGTACCGCAGCGTTTAACATCGCTGCCCGGTTGCGCCCCGCTGCCTGCACAAGGGTCGCATAATACCGCGACATCAATTTTAATTTCAGTCGATTTGCCATGATAGGCATCTTCGAGCGTAATCTCCATATCATAGCGCAGATCAGCACCGCGCGCAGGGCCGCGCTGCCCACCGCCGCCCATGCCGCCTTCGCCAAAGAATTGATTAAATATATCAGAAAAATCACCAAAACCTTGATGACCACCGCCGCCGCCAGCATTACCCATACCGCCATTTTCATAAGCCTCGCGGCCATAATGATCATATGTTGCGCGTTTCTGTGGGTCTTTCAAACAATCATAGGCTTGGCTTAATTCTTTGAATTTCGCCTCTGCCTCAGCATCACCGGGATTACGATCGGGGTGACATTGCATCGCCAATTTACGATAGGCTGATTTAAGCGCTTTTTCATCTGCGCTGCGATCAACACCCAATAATTCATAATAATCAGTGGTCGTGGCCATATCTAATAGGTTCCTATGACGTTCGACACTGCGGTCATACAAAACACGCAGTGAAAAATGGAGGCCCGCCGATTAAGGCAGGCCTATCATTTATTTGCTGTCGTCTTTATTATCTTCGTCTTCTACTTCGGAAAACTCAGCATCGACAACATCATCATCGGTAGCGTCTTGTGCTGCTGCATCGGCTGCGGCTGCATCGCCTCCACCATTGGCTTGTTCTTGCTCATAAATGGCCTGACCAAGCTTCATAGCAACTTGTGCTAAGGCTTCGGATTTGGTTTTCATATCCTCTGCATCGCCGCCTTCTATAGCGGTTTTGGTTTCTGCCAAAGCAGCTTCAATTTCGCCTTTCAGATCAGCATCCACCTTGTCGCCATGCTCTTCGAGTTGTTTCTCGGTTGAGTGTACAAGGCTCTCAGCATTGTTTTTAGATTCAGCTGCCTCGCGGCGTGCTTTATCTTCTTCAGCGAATTGCTCAGCATCTTGAACCATTTGATCAATATCAGAATCAGATAGTCCGCCAGAGGCTTGAATTTTAATCTGCTGTTCTTTGCCGGTGCCTTTATCTTTAGCAGAAACATTCACAATACCATTGGCATCAATGTCAAAGGTCACTTCCACTTGAGGAACGCCGCGCGGTGCTGGAGGAATGCCAACCAAATCAAATTGACCGAGCAATTTATTATCAGCCGCCATCTCACGCTCGCCTTGTGAAACGCGAATGGTTACAGCATTTTGATTATCTTCAGCGGTTGAATAGACTTGCGATTTTTTGGTCGGAATGGTCGTATTACGGTCAATCATGCGCGTAAATACACCGCCCAATGTCTCAATACCCAATGACAATGGTGTAACGTCGAGCAAGAGAACATCTTTCACATCGCCTTGTAATACGCCTGCTTGAATAGCTGCGCCCATCGCGACAACTTCATCTGGGTTCACGCCTGTGTGTGGTTCTTTACCAAAGAATTTCTCAACCGTTTCGCGTACTTTTGGCATACGGGTCATACCGCCAACCAATACAACTTCGTCAATTTCAGAAGATGTCACGCCGGCATCTTTCAACGCTTTCTTACAAGGATCAAGCGTACGGTTAATCAATTCACCAACCAATTTTTCCAAATCAGAACGTGTGATATTTTTCACAAGGTGCTTTGGACCATTTTGGTCAGCTGTAATGAATGGCAAGTTGACTTCGGTGCTTTGCGCCGATGAAAGCTCAATTTTTGCTTTTTCAGCAGCTTCTTTCAAACGCTGTAATGCTAATTTATCTTGCGTTAGATCAATGCTTTCTGATTTTTTGAAATCATTGGCCAAAAATTCAACAATCTCATTATCGAAATCTTCACCGCCAAGGAATGTATCACCATTGGTCGATTTCACTTCGAAAACACCATCGCCAACTTCGAGGACTGAAATATCAAATGTACCGCCGCCAAGGTCATAAACCGCGATGGTTTTGTTTTCATCTTTATCCAAACCATAAGCAAGCGCCGCTGCTGTTGGCTCGTTGATAATACGCAAAACTTCTAGGCCAGCGATTTTACCAGCATCTTTTGTTGCTTGACGCTGTGCATCGTTAAAATAAGCAGGAACCGTGATAACTGCTTGGGTCACTGTCTCGCCCAAATAGCTCTCGGCTGTTTCTTTCATCTTTTGCAAAGTGAAAGCAGATATTTGCGCTGGTGAATATTTATCATCGCCAGCCTGTACCCATGCATCGCCATTGCTACCTTTGACAATTTTATAAGGAACCAATTCCATATCTTTCTTTGTCAATGGATCATCAAAGCGGCGTCCGATAAGACGCTTCACAGCAAAAACAGTGTTTTCAGGGTTGGTAACGGCCTGACGTTTCGCAGGTTGACCAATCAAACGTTCGCCATCTTTGGTGAATGCAACAATAGAAGGTGTGGTTCGTGCGCCCTCTGAATTTTCAATAACCTTTGGTTTACCGCCATCCATAACAGAAACGCAGCTATTGGTTGTTCCCAAATCAATACCAATGACTTTTGCCATAATAATAAATCCTTAACTCAAATATTTCTTCATTATAAAAGCAGATGTGATGGTTTTACCCTATTAGTGCGTCATATCCCTTGTGAGAGCTATGGCCGTACTTCCTTTTCACACCCCTTTTGTGCCTAGGCGATATAGGTGTCATTTTTCATAGCGCAAGGATTAGAAGCCAAGGATAAGAAAAAAATATCATTTTATTATGTGAAAATCAAAATATACTCCTATATTATAAGGTATAAACAGCATTATAAAATGAAATCAGAGGATTAAAAATGCAAAGAAATCTTGGTAAATATATCACCGCGCTTTTGGGTATTTTTGTTCTAACACTCAGCGGCTGCGGAAAAACACCGCAACTCAATGTCAAAGATGCAGTTTTAATACTCTCTCCCGTTGATACCAATCCATCTGCTTTATATTTTAACGTCCAAGGCGGCCCAGAGGATGTTGCATTGCGCAGCATATTGTCACCGTCGGTCATTCGCACTGAAATCCATAAAAGCTCTAAAAATGATGCTGATGGAGTTATGTCTATGGAAAAAATTAATGAAGTACCCATTCCCGCAGGCGAAAAAGTCGAATTTAAACGCGGCGGATATCATGGCATGGTATGGGGCGCAAATCTGATCGCACGAAAAACCGCAGAAATGGAAGTTCTATTCACATTTTCCAATGGTGATATCATTCGTGTTATGGCTGATGTTCAAGAATTAGACGGCAGCATACCTGATGAGCGCAAGGCTCTAGGATACGATTGAGCCCATAATGTTTGGACCTCACCCAAGCGGCAGGCCATTAACGCAGCAAGAGCGAGCATTGACGCGCTCTATATTTAAAAATGCTATTGATTATGACATAGTGCGTATTCACAATCGCAAATGGTGGTGGTTTCAGCCGCGCAAAATAACCATGGCGCCCGATGGGCATCTTTGGTTTCACCCAAAAAACAATCTATTCTGCGATAATTTTTGTGACCGCGATATTAATCTGCAAGCCCTATTCATGCACGAGATGACGCATGTATGGCAGCATCAATCGGGTATATTTTTGCCGCTACGCCGCCATCCATTTTGCAGATATGATTATAGCATCAAACCGGGTTGGAAATTAGAGCGCTATGGCTTGGAACAACAAGCGGAAATAGTGAAACATATATTTTTACTGCGCAGCGGATATACATTTGCGGGCGCTCCGCCAATCGCCCATTATGATGGAATATTACCATTTTGAACCTGAATAAGGCCTATTCTATCGCGCAGCATCCAACGGGCCGTCATCAATATCGCAACTACACCCAATCCACTGGCTAGGCCAATCCAAATGCCCAATCCATCCATCTGATATTGAAACGCCAATATACCGCCAACACCGATACCAATGACCCAATATCCAAATAATGCAATTAGCATAGGGATAAATGCATCATGCAAACCACGCAGCATGCCAGCCGCCACCACTTGAATACCATCAACAATCTGAAATAAGGCCGCAATACCCAAAAACCCAACGGCCAGCGCCGCGACTTCAACATTCTCTGGCAGGCTTGCATCAATGAATAGAGCGATAAGAGCATCAGGGAAAAGCAGCATAATAAGCGCCATTACGCTCATGAAGCTTGTTCCCAAAATCATCGCCGTCCAGCCTGCACGCGCGATACCATGCACATCACGCCGACCATAGGCTATGCCGACACGCACCGTTGCTGCTTGCGCTAGCCCCATCGGCACCATGAAGCTTAGGGAAGCGAGTTGAAGCGCTATGGCATGCGCCGCCAAAGATTCCGCACCGAGCCACCCCATCAATATGCCAGCCGCTCCAAACACGCCGCCTTCTAATCCCATAGTTATGGCAATGGGCAATCCTAATTTCCATAGAGCTATATAGCGCGGCCAATCAGCTCTCCAAAAACGCCCAAATATTTTATAGCGCCTGAAATCTCTGTGAAAAATCACCACCAACGACAATCCACCGAACATTAGCATATTGGTCATGACGCTGCCGATGCCAGCGCCAATAATGCCCAATTGCGGAGCTCCAAAATTGCCAAAGATTAAAGCATAGTTGAATAAAGCATTGGACATAACAGCTATGATACTAATGATTAATGCCCATATCGGTTTTTCCAAGGCCGATATAAAATTGCGCAGCACTATGAAGAATAAAAATGGCAGCATCGACCAGATATAGGCCTTTAGATATAAACCAGCATTAGCTGCAAGATCATCCTCTTGACCAAATGCAAGCAAAATAGCCTCTGTATTCCATAGCAATATCCATATTGGAATAATGACGGATACAGCCGCCCAAAGGCTTTGCCTAAATGTACGGCGAATATCACGAACACTATGTTTCATGCGGCCAATTTCAGAAGCCATCATCGGCGCACTGGCCGTCATCAAACCCATGCAGAATATCGCGCAGGTCATCGCCAAATTAAACCCCAATGTTGCTGCGGCTAATTCACGCGCACCGAGCCAACCTAGCATTAAAACATCAGTCGCCCCAATAAGCGCCAATGTCATATTCGACATGATAAGCGGCCATGACAAAGAAGCCGTTGCGAACAATTCATGTCGCCAGCCTCTATTTTGCATATATGCAGATTTGATATGCGCCTCTGTCATGCCATGCGCCTAGGGTAATTCGCTGCAAAGCGCTATCATTAATCCCACTTGATTAGCGTCCACTATCACGGCAAGAGGAAGGCAAGAGGTGACTATATGATAAGTGCATTGGGATTGATTGGCGGCCTAGCTTTGCTAATCTATATGACGATTAAAGGCGTGAACATATTAATCGCTGGGCCCGTGGCGGCTATCATAGTGGCCTTAACCAGTGGCATAAGCTTAGTACCGCCGCTTGCCGTTGATGGCGCACCTGATTTTGCTACTTCTTATATGGAAGGCTTTGTGAGCTTTTTTAAAAGCTGGTTTTTAATATTCATGATAGGCGCAATTTTTGGCGAGATTATGGGGACTTCGGGCGCAGCAGCCAGCATCGCACATTGGGTAACGCGCACCATTGGCGTAAAACATGCCGTATTGGCGGTAGTCGCAGCATGTGCAATCCTAACTTATGGCGGGGTGAGCGTCTTTATCGTATCTTTCTCGGTTTATGCTCTAGCCGTGCATTTATTCCGCGAGGCCAATTTACCGCGCCGTTTCATCCCCGCAGCACTCGCCTTTGGGTCCGTCACATTCACCATGACCAGCGCAGGATCACCTGAGATTCAAAACCTTATCCCGATGGAATATTTGGGAACAACAGCTTTTGCGGCATGGGAGGTGAGTTTTGTAGTGGCCATATCAATGGCGATTATTGGCTGTTTTTGGATTAATTGGATGGTGCGCCGCGCCGTATCACGCGGCGAGACATTTATCGCGCGTGACAGCGATGCAGCGCCCGCAGATTATTCAAAACTACCCTCGCCATTGCTCTGTTTAATTCCATTAGCCGCCGTATTGGGCTTATTTCTATTGTTTCAATATCCGCAAAATTTTGGCGCATTATCCAAAATATTACCCGCTGCAACATGGGACAAATGGGCTTTAGTATTAGCCCTTGGCGTAGGATCACTTTTGGCAATTTGGGTGGGGCGCAAGAAATTTAATGAAATGCCCGAAGCTTTCTCTCGCGGTGCCAGCAGTGCAGTTATCGCCATCACCAACACATGCGCGGTGGTTGGATTTGGCGCAGTGGCCAAATTAACCCCAGCCTTTGGCCAAGCATTAGAAGCCGTGCAAAGCTTGCCCGGTGATCCACTCATCGGTGCAGCAATTGCGGTGACGGTTATCGCCGGTTTAACGGGCAGCGCATCGGGTGGGCAGACTATTGCATTGCCGTTGATAGCACCGCATTATTTGGATGCTGGCGCCAATTCAGAAGAATTACACCGCACAGTCGCGATTGTATCGGGTGCGCTCGATAGCTTGCCGCATAACGGATATGTAGTGACCACAATTCGCGCAGTATGCGGAGAAACCCACAAAGATGCTTATGGAGCGGTTGGTGCGCTGACGGTTATATTACCGCTAGGCGGATTGGTTCTTGCATTGGCATTATTTGCGTTCTTTTGATGGTGCGTTAAATTAAAATTAAAGCATCGCTTATATTCTAATTTTATGAACGCACAGACAAATGCAGAGAATTTTGAAACCGCAATAACCATAGTAGAAAAATCTATTCCGAACAAACCCGATGTTTTTGATATAAATCAAGCGCATGCTTTGCGCAGTAAATTTATCAATGCATATGCAAAGATTGAAATTTGGGCTGTTAAATATTGTTCGCTATCCAATATTAAAGGCGACAACCTCAATCAGAGAATTGAAAAGATCCGAAAATTACAATGCAAAAATCAGGAAAAAATTTCTGACTTGCTTGATGAACTTAGACCGATAACTGACTTTCGCGGTGAATTTGCGCATGCTGTATTAGAAATGAATATTATAGCTGGAAAAAATCAAATATTATACCAATGCCCTAGCTTAATAGGTCATCCAACAACTGAAAACTATGCACATCTCTGCCCAGAAAAATTGAGAGATATAACTAAGCGATTGCATTCTATGGCCAACAGTTTGTCAGGCTTGACTGGTCTTACAAAATAATCATCAATCCGGTTTTTTGGCAACGCCAACAAATGCAGGACGCAGCAAGCGATCTTTAATCATATATCCTGATTGCATTTCTTGGACGACTGTTCCGGGTTCTTGATCAGCGGTGGGAATTTCAACCATTGCCTGATGCTGGTTCGGGTCAAGCGGCAAGCCAACGGCGGCAATGCGCGTAATACCATGTTTACCAAATACAGTTTCTAATTCGCGGCCTGTGGCCTCTATACCTGTGATAAGGCCCTTCCATTTTTCTTCATCTTTAATTTCATCGGGAATAGCTTCAAGAGCACGGCTTAGATTGTCAGACACCGACAATATATCGCGCGCAAATCCTGTTGCTGCATAGGCCCGTGCATCTTGCGCATCTTTTTCAAGGCGGCGGCGCACATTTTGCGTCTCGGCTTGCGCATAAAGCACTTCTTGTTTTGCAGCAGCCAATTGATCGGTCAGCTTAGCAATCTCATCATCGACAGCTTCATCAGATTTCAAATGCTCAGGAACACCCTCTAATTCGGCTTCTGCTTCACTGTCCAATTCTGCTTCACTGTCCAATGGAGCTTCTTGCGCGGCTTCATTTGTTTCTGGAGCTTCATTCTCAAGATTGTCTTTGTCATCATGCATCATGTTAATATGTCTCTTATCGCTATATATCCAAGGCCCAAATAGTCTGATTATTTTGCTAATCGAGACAATGTTTGCGCTGTTAATTCTACCATGGGAACGATGCGGGCATAATTCAAGCGAGTCGGGCCAATTACCCCCACCACGCCAACAATTTTTCCACCTTCTTCCCGATATGGCGCTGCGATAACCGAGGAACCCGATAAAGAAAATAGATTATTCTCTGATCCGATAAATATTTTTGTCGATTGCGCCTCGCGTGCACCATCCACCAGTTTGGCTATCGCTTCTTTATTTTCCAGATCATCCAGCAATTGGCGCATTAAATCCAGATCAGCATTCGCCGTATCATCCAACAAATTGGACTGCCCTTTTACGATCAGCACTGGCCTATCATTCGCATCATTCGACCAGGTCACTAGGCCCTTGCGCACCAAATCTGCGCTTACCTTGTCGAGCATGGCGCGCTCCGATGTAATTTCCTGATCGAGCCGCTTGATCGCATCGGATAGTGACATACCCGACAGGCGCGCGCTGATATAGTTTGCAGCTTCATTGAGCGCACTATCCGTCATATGCGGCGCAATAGCGATAACGCGATTTTCTATGCTGCCATCGCTGCTCACCAACACGGCTAAGGCTTGCACCGCCGATAATCTGACAAAGCTAAATTGGCTGACGATAATTTCTTTACGCGGCACCATTACCAGGCCCGCGCAATCGGATAGTCCCGATAATATGCTGCTCACGGCCGATAATGCTTCTTCTATCGGTCCTTCATTAGAAATCTGCGCTTCAATAGCGGCGCGCTCTTCGGGCGATGGTTCGGCAGCTTGCATCATGCCATCAACAAATAATCTTAGGCCGCTATGCGTTGGAATGCGCCCAGCGCTAGTATGCGGGGCTGCGAGCAAACCCGTTTGTTCCAAATCATGCATGACATTGCGGATAGAGGCGGGCGATAAATTCAATCCGGAGACCTCTGAAATAGTGCGCGAACCGACGGGCGATCCGCTATCTAAATAACTCTCTACCACGATACGAAAAATATCGCGGGTGCGTTCATTCATATTGGCTATTTCATTCATAACCTCTCTCTATGCAATTATTGAAATAGATTCCAGCCTTGCGAAAAATTTACGCTCGTTTATGCCATCATCATTATCATTCAGGAGAATCATCAATGCGACCATCTGGCCGTGCGCTCGATCAAATGCGCCCCATCACTATCGAAACAGGTTTCACTAAGCATGCAGAAGGCTCTTGCCTCATCAGCTTTGGTGATACGCGCGTATTATGCACTGCCAGCGTCGAAGAGCGATTGCCGCCTTGGATGCGCGGCAGCGGTGAAGGTTGGGTCACGGGCGAATATAGCATGCTTCCACGCTCTACCCATACGCGCTCAAATCGCGAAGCTGCGCGCGGCAAGCAGTCAGGCCGTACCCAAGAAATTCAGCGCCTCATTGGCCGTTCTTTGCGCAGCGTTGTCGATTTGAAAAAATTGGGCGAACGTCAAATCACACTCGATTGCGATGTCATTCAAGCCGATGGCGGAACACGCACCGCTAGCATCACTGGCGCTTGGGTTGCCCTGCGCCTTGCGGTTAATGGTTTGATGAAACAAGGGTTAGTGAACGTCGATCCTATTGAACAAAAAGTCGCGGCCATTAGCTGCGGCATCTATAAGGGCAACCCCGTGCTTGATCTGGACTATGATGAAGATAGCAATGCAGGGGCCGATGCCAATTTTGTTTTGACCAGCAATGGCAATATCGCCGAAGCACAAGCCACAGCAGAAGGCGAAACTTATGACGAAGAAGCATTGCTACGTTTACTGCGTCTTGCCAAAATCGGCTGTAATCAAATATTCGAAGAACAAGAAAAAGCCGTTAACGGAGCATAAATGACGCATCGCAAGTTAGAGCCAGGAAAATTAGTAATAGCTAGCCATAATGCGGGTAAGGTGCGCGAAATTCGTACCTTGCTTGAACCTTTTGGTATTGAACCTGTCTCGGCGGGTGACCTAAATTTGCCCGAGCCAGAGGAAACGGGAACAACGTTCGAGGATAATGCTCTGCTAAAAGCGCATGCCTCTGCCCAAGGTTCTGGTCTGCCTGCTCTAGCCGATGATAGCGGTTTATGCGTCGCCGCATTGGGCGGTGCGCCCGGTGTTTACACGGCCGATTGGGCAGAACGACAGCCCTATGAAGGTGAAGCAGGCCGCGATTGGTATATGGCCATGGGCAAAGTAGAGGGCAAATTAGCCGAGCAAGGCCCAGATGTTGATCGCAGCGCTTATTTCATATGTACGCTTGCGCTAGCGTGGCCCGATGGTCATGCAGAAGTTTTTGAAGGGCGCGTACAAGGATCGCTCATCTGGCCGCCGCGAGGAACATTAGGCTTTGGCTATGACCCAGTATTTAGACCCGATGGACATGATCAAAGTTTTGCCGAATTAGACCCTGCCGATAAGCACGCCATGAGCCATAGGGCCGATGCGTTCAAAAAATTGGTTGCCGCATCTTTCTAAGCAATTCATGCTAAACGCTAAACATCATAAATCAGTCGGCCTTTGGCCAATCACATTACCGGCTGGGCTATAACGACATACTAGAAAATCATCGCGCGCATTGGAAGCAATTGCACATCCTACATGCGTGGTTTTGCCCCAAATGATTTGCGTATAATGGCCCACAGCAGACCAATGCCCTTTGGTCACGACATTGGGAAATAATCCATCCTTATAAATAATCTTTTCATTTATCCACGCGCCAGACATTTGCTCATATCCAAAAGCACCTCTTGTCCCTTTCCAGAGATTTTCTCCTTGCGGCGGGCCACCATGGTTTTGCGGATCATGTTCGAAAATATCTTCAGCGGCTAATTTTTGCGCATATATAGCTGCATCTTTGACTAGGCCTTCATCCCATAAAAGCGGAGCTACATTCACTTCTGAGCGCGCTGCATTATGCGTTTTCATCATAGAATTTTTAAGAATTTCATTGCGGAAATCATTATTATCATTGCTATTTGTTGCAATATTACGAATGCGTTTTGTTGTTTCCACAGGCTCGCTCGCACAAGCCGCTAGCGCGAAAAGAGGAATGAAGCTAAGGCGGAGAATATTATGCATGAGAAACTTTCTTTAGATGGCGATAGTGTAATTCCTCTGGCGCTTTATGTCCATTGGCCATTTTGCGTGTCCAAATGCCCCTATTGTGATTTCAATAGTCATGTGCGTGATACAGTAGATATGGTCGCTTGGGAAACGGCACTCCTAGCCGATATGGCTTATGAGGCGGCCTTAAACCCCAATAGGAAATTAAGCAGCATATTCTTTGGCGGCGGAACGCCATCGCTCATGCCGCCCAAATTGGTGGAAAAAATCATTACCCAAGCCAAGGCGCATTGGGGATTTGAAGATGGCATAGAAATCACCTTAGAAGCCAATCCTTCCTCGGTAGAGGCGGCTAATTTTGATGCTCTATCGCGCGCTGGTATAAACCGTGTTTCCTTAGGGCTTCAATCACTTGACGATCAAACCTTAGAATTTTTAGGACGTGCGCATAGCGTCGACGAAGGCCTTGCCGCGCTTGATATTGCGCAAAAGGCATTTGCCCGCAACAGCTTTGATCTCATCTATGCACGCCCCGATCAAAGCTTAAAAGCATGGGAAGAAGAATTACAGCGCGGCCTTAGTTTCGGTACAGACCATCTCTCGCTCTATCAGCTCACCATAGAACCTAGCACGCGATTTGAAACATTGGTGCGCAATGGAACGCTCACCCCCGCCGATGACGATCATTGCGCTGATCTCTATGCGATGACAGCGCAGATTACAGCGGCGGCGAAAATGCCCTCTTATGAGATTAGCAATCATGCGCGAGAGGGCCAACAAAGCCGTCACAATCTTATTTATTGGCGTTATCAGGATTATATCGGCATTGGTCCCGGAGCCCATGGAAGGCGACCTAATAGAGAAATTGCGCATAGTTCTAATTCATCTGAGGTTAGTCACTCCTATGCCACGGAAAGGCATAAGAAACCCGAAAATTATCTCAGCGGTGTTGCGCGCAATGGCAATGGGATAAAGGCCGAAAATGCACTAGATGCGCAAACACGCGCCATAGAAGCCATAATAATGGGATTGCGTCTTAGAGAAGGCATTAATCTCTCTGTTATTGAACAAAAAACTGGACTGCAAGAAGATCAACTCATTGATCCCAAAGCTCTTAATAAGCTTATCGATATGGGCTTCATACGCCAAGAGGAAAGCCGCATTATGATAACGCAAAAAGCGATGCCGCTGCTCGATGCTATCTTACCACAAATCATTGCCTAATGTCTGAACTAGCAGATTCGCCCCCTAAAGCTTGAGGGTGCAGCCTCTGTCTGTTAGGCTATTTCCCATGAGCGCATCTATAAAAGAATATCGCAGTTTTTTGGCTGATAATCGGCGCAAGTCCGATCATACGGTGCGCGCTTATATCACCACAGCGCAGCGTTTTACCGATTTCCTTACCAACCATAATGGCAAGCCATGTGATATAAAAACACTCGGCTCGCTCAAATCTGCTGACATTCGGTCTTATCTCGCTATGCGGCGCGGCGAAGGGCTTACCAACCGCAGCACAGCGCGCGAATTATCGGCGATAAAATCTTATTTGCGCTTTATGTTGGGCGAAGATGCAGCCCTGCCTAATATGCGCGCACCAAAAATTGCACAGAGTGTTCCGCGCCCTCTTAGCCCCGATGATGCGATTAATTTGGCCGATGATATTGCCCAAAGCGCGACCAAAGATTGGACAGGCGCGCGCGATTGGGCGGTGCTACTAATGCTCTATGGTTGCGGATTGCGGATCAGCGAAGCCACGGGTTTAAAGGGCGATATTTTACCGCTTGGCGAGAGCATAAGGGTAACGGGAAAGCGTGACAAGACGCGGATCATTCCCATCATCGAACCGGTGAAAATTGCGATAGAAAATTATATTGAATTATGCCCTTATAGCGTTGATCGCGACGCCCCTTTGTTTCGCGGTTCAAGGGGCGGTGCGCTGTCCCCTGCACTTATCCGCCGCGCCGTACAAGGGGCTAGAAAGCGTCTTGGACTACCCGATAATGCAACGCCGCACGCTCTGCGCCACAGCTTTGCGACGCATTTACTGGCGGGCGGTGCGGACTTGCGGTCTTTGCAGGAATTGCTAGGTCATGCGAGCCTCAGCAGCACGCAAATTTACACAGCGGTCGATACGGCCATGCTACTCGATGAATATGAAAATGCACATCCGCGGGCGGGCTAATAGTCAAAACCCTTATTAATCTGGTACTTTCGTCATTCCCGCGAAAGCGGGAATCCAGTCATAAATAAGACTCATTATTCTCACTCGTCATTCCCGCGAAAGCGGGAATCCAGTATCAATACAGTGCTTCAAAACCCAAACCAACGGCAAGATCATCCCAATCGTAATTATCTTTTTCAATCAACTCAAGCTTCCAAGCCCTATTCCATTTCTTAATCTGCTTTTCACGCAAAATAGCGGCTTCCATCGTGGCATGTTGTTCAAACCAAATAAGATGCTTCACATCATATTGCGCGGTAAAACCAGAAACGTCACCGCTGCGATGCTGATGGATTCTTTGGATAAGATTAGACGTCACACCTACATATAACGTGCCATTGCGTTTTGACGCCATCATATAAGTGCATTGCCCTCGGTTCATTATACGCCTTTTTTAGTTCCTACTCATACTGGATTCCCGCTTTCGCGGGAATGACGAGGTGATTGAGTTTTAACCTCTCAAGCAATCATCAGACTTTAAAGAACGATTCCGAACACCTTTAACATAATCCTCACACATAAAAATTTCATCTGATTCTAAAACACAATTGATAAATGAAGCTACAGATTTATCTGTAAGTTTAAAATCATCTGGTAATAGTCCCATATTTTCTTTTTTAAATCCTTCAAGGTCTGCTAAAAAAATTCTAACTAGATCAGCTTTAGAACTACGTTGTGATTGCAATGCAGCCTGAGTTACTGGATCATTAATAGTTATTTCTGCTTCTAAAGCGTCTAAAGAAATCACCCTAAGGATATCACTTATTGAAGGCCAGTATTTCAGAGAAAACTCTCCACAAAGATGTTTGACTTCTTTTTGAACGTAGAGTTTATAGAGACTAACTGTATTGCCAGCAGCATTGATGGAATCACAAATATGATAGTGAGTATTTGATCTAATTGCCGAGTTGTTATCAATAATTGATCTTTCATCTAAGAGATTTGCCAAATCATCAGAAACCGAAGCAATTTTTGTATTTATTTCTTCTAACCTTTTTAAATTTTTTCGTTCTTTAGATATTTCTTCACTACTCCATATTCGTAGAGAACTTGTAATAGACTCAAAAAACGCTTTTATTGCATGGGGTGTTTGATTTAATTTATTATACACTTCTAAATAAGCATCCGAGAGTTCCAGTCCTCGTTCTAATAATCGCTCTCCAACAATAACGCTGCCTTTTAAAATTTTTTTATCAATATTATATTTAATTTCATCTCGCAGAATATTTTCACAAACATTTTGAGCATTTAATCGATCACTTTTCATAAGGTTTCCTTTTATTTTTAAGAATCAAGGAATAGGGAAAGGCCAAATTTTAGTCTGTGTCTGAAATGCATAAAAAAATTTGTTACTCAGATACCTTCAATACAAGAACCGTCATTCCCGCGAAACAGGAATTCATGACGACTAAGCCTCACCCTTAGTCATCCTGAATTTATTTCAGGATAACTAATCAGCCTTAACCGTTATGCTGAAACAAGTTCAGCATGACGACATGAAATATACAACATTCTAACATCTCACCCCAACCTAGCGACACAAGCATCCCAGATCATGCCCGCGCTATCGCTGCCATTATATTCATCAATGGCCACAATACCCGTAGGCGATGTCACATTAATCTCGGTCAGCCATTGCCCGCCAATCACATCAATCCCTACAAAAGTTAAGCCTTTGGCTTTGAGATCAGGGCCCATCGCGGCGCAAATTTCTTTTTCGCGCTCGGTTAGCTCTGATTTTTCGGCATACCCGCCCTGCGCTAGGTTTGAACGAAACTCACCCTTACCCGGTTTGCGGTTAATCGCGCCCGCGACTTCGCCATCAATAAGCACAATCCGTTTGTCCCCCTCTGATACTTCGGGAAGGAAGGCTTGCACCATGTGCGGTTCGCGCCATGTATTATTAAACACTTCTAATAAAGCGCTTAAATTACTGCCATCTTCGGGAACAAGAAATATTGCTTTACCGCCATTGCCATGCAGCGGCTTTACAACAATCTTGCCATGCTTAGCTTGAAAGCTGCGCACTTCATCTAGATCACGCGTAATGATTGTCGGCGGCATGAACTGCGCATAATCGAGAACATAGACTTTTTCAGGGGCATTGCGCACCGATACAGGATCATTGACCACCAATGTTTCGCCTTTGAGGCGCTCTAATAAATGTGTCGCGGTAATATAGCCCACATCAAAGGGCGGGTCTTGGCGCATCATCACCACATCAATATCGCTACCAAGGTCAAGGCGGACTTCATCGCCGAAACGAAAATGATTGCCTTTAACGCGCTGCAAATCATGCACGCTACGCGCTCGTGCTATCACACGGCCATCTACCAAAGATAGCGTTTCTACGTCATAATGATAAATCTCATAACCGCGTTTCTGCGCCGATAGCATGAGCGCAAAGCTGCTGTCCCCGGCTATCCCAATATCTTCCATAGGGTCCATTTGCATCGCGATTTTGAGAGTCATATTATCTTCCTAAATTATCATAGATTCTTATGTAGGCGCAAAATATCGTCATGCAAACATGCTTATCCGTCATGATGCACATTCTTCAGATGTATCGGCCAAGACCAAGGCGCGATTAAGATGACATCAAAACGTTTATCGCCTGAATATTCATGCGCTATGGCATGGGCTGCGGCCACTACGCGCTGCATTTTGTGGGCATTGATTGATTGCTCTAAATCGCTGTTCTTACTGCGGGACTTTACTTCTATAAAGACGGTAACACCAAAACGATGGGCGATGAGATCAATCTCTCCGCGCGCATTACGCACGCGCTGAGCCAATATGCGGTAGCCTTGTAAGCGCAGCCACCAAGCGGCAATTGTTTCGGCACGGCGGCCCTTTGCTTCGGCTATTTTACGTTTATTCATCAGCTTTTGCGGACTTTAGAGCATTGACGCGCGCATATAGCTCTTTACGGTCCAAACCAAATCGCCCCGCAATCTCAGCAGCGGCCTTGGACGCGGGCAAACGCGATAAGGCCTCCATCAAAGCCGCATCGGCATCACCCTGTTCAAACGAATCAATATTATTGGGCGGGCCGACGATGATGCAAATTTCGCCTTTTGGTGATTCTTTGTCATAAAAATCGTATAATTTGGATAATTTTCCGCATTGGGTTTCTTCGAATTTTTTGGTGATTTCGCGAACCACTGCTGCGTCTCTATCGCCCAAAATTGCCAATAAATCATTGAGGCATTTGCCCAGTCGCGGGCCGCTTTCGTAAAAAATTAGCGTTGAATCGAGCGTGATAAATTTTTCTAAAACACCCTGCCGCGCTTTTGTTTTGGATGGTAAAAACCCCTCAAAAAAGAAACGGTCCGTGGGTAATCCGCTTAAAGTTAATGCCGCAATAGCGGCGCTTGGCCCCGGCATAGTGGACACGAAAACCCCTTGATTTCGCGCCTCTCGGACCAATTTATAACCCGGATCAGATATTAGCGGCGTGCCAGCATCGCTGACTAAGGCGACGATACCATTACGCGCAATTTCGAGCAATTCATCGCGCACTTTATCATTGCTATGATCGTGATAGGGCCGCATTTTTTTCTTTATGCCAAGGTGATACAATAGTTTACCAGTAACGCGGCTATCTTCGACAGCGACGCAATCCGCCGCCTTCAGTATATCTATCGCCCGCTGTGACATATCTGCAAGGTTGCCGATAGGGGTCGCAACAATGTATAGACCGTTCTCAAAATAATTACTGGGTGAGGATAATGTCATGAGTTTCACTATTGCAGCACAATATACAGAACAGCAAGGTTCGAACAATGTGCAAAGCATTTTGAATGAAAATAAAGGCTTGAGATGGATCAAACGTAGCGCAGCTGCTGCAGGATTAAGCTTTTTAGCAGCCTGTTCCAAGGTTGTGCCCAACGCAGCGCCAACAGCTGCGCCTCCTGCGCCCGTTACAACAGCTGCTGTTAATGTTGTTGCTACCGACAGCGATCGTCATCGCGTTGCTCTATTATTACCGATTACTGGCAAAGATGGTGATGTGGGGCAAACGCTGGCCAATGCAACGACACTCGCTTTGCTCGATACCAAATCCTCTAATATCCGTATGACCACTTATGACACGGCACTTGGCGTAAAAGCTGCTGCCGAAAAAGCGATTGCCGATGGGAATAAGTTAATCCTTGGTCCTCTGCGCGGTGATAATGTTGTGACTGTAGCGGGTATCGCACGTCCAGCCAATGTACCTATCATCAGCTTTTCCAATGATGTCAGCGCAGCAGGCGAAAATGTATTTTTGCTAGGACATTTGCCCAATCAATCTATTAGCCGTGTGGTTGAATTTGCGAAACAGCGCGGAAAAACGCGTTTTGCTGGATTGGTTCCCAAAAATGTCTTTGGTCAACGCGCGCTTTCAAATCTTACGCGGTCCGTGCGCGATGCGGGCGGGACGATGGTCACTATTCAAGAATATAATGGCAATAGCCGTTCCAGCATAGAGGCTGCTGCGCGTAAAATAAGCAATGCTGGCGGCGTTGATGCCGTATTAATCGCAGATAGCGGCAGAAAAGCGGCTATTGGTGCAGCTTATTTGCGCAGCAATGGCCTGCAAACCGTTCAAATCATGGGCACAGATCGCTGGAATGTTGATAATAGCTTAGTAAGCAGCAGGGTCATGCGCGGTGCATGGTTTGCCAGCGTTGCCGATGGTCTTTATAGGCAATATGCAACCAGCTATCGCTCACGTTTTAACAATACACCATTGCGCCTATCAAGCCTTGGTTATGATTCGGTCTTATTGGTCGCCCGTGTTGCGCGTGATTGGCCCGTAGGAACCAATTTCCCAGTACAAAAGCTGACCGATCCAGGCGGCTTCATTGGTATTGATGGTGCGTTTCGTTTTATGCCAAATGGTCTATCAGAACGTATGTTGGAAGTTCAAGAAGTTCGCCAAGGTCAATATGTGACTATTGATGCTGCGCCGCGCGCTTTTGAGCAATAATATATAGGCTTAAAGATCACATCTATAACAAATGCTGCCTCATAAAAAGGGGCAGCATTTTTATGCTGCAACGCCGCGTTCTTTGCGCATCTTATTTAGTTTTTTCAGAACCATTTGGCGTTTCAAACGCGATAAATGATCGATGAATAATATGCCTTCTAAATGATCCATTTCATGTTGCAAACATGTGGCCATAAGGCCTTCCATATCCTGTTCATGGACTTTACCATCTAGATCCTGCCAACGCGCTCTTATTGTTGCTGGGCGCTCCACATCGGCAAATTGGTCCGGTACAGAGAGGCAACCTTCTTTATAACCTGCTAATTCTTCGGATGGGTCCAGAATTTCTGGATTCACAAATACCAATGGGTTTTTCTCAGGCCCTTCCTCACTCGGCTCTTCACCTTCTGGGACTTCTTGCAAATCTATCACCAAAATACGTTTGGGAACACCCACTTGAATAGCGGCCAACCCAATGCCATTGGCGGCGTACATCGTATCCGTCATATCCTCGACAAGTTTTTTCAACTCATCATCAAATTTTTCCACGGGAGTCGATACGGTTTTAAGGCGCGCATCGGGAACTTCTAATATCTGTAAAATAGCCATAATGGCCAAATAGGGATTATTTTGCTAGCGGTCAACGCCCTGTTATATGCAAAATTTTGATTATAGATTATAAATTATTTGATCAAACACCAGATTCTATTCAAAGCCGCATCATACAGGACGGCGGGCGCGCAAAGCTTGCGCCAATGTGCCCTCGTCCAAATAATCCAATTCTCCACCTATGGGCAGTCCATGCGCCAATTGCGTTAAGCGCACGGGAAATTCTTCTAATCTCTCGGCTATATAATGCGAAGTCGCTTGCCCTTCTAAAGTTGCATTCATAGCGAGCACTACTTCATCTACATCACCGCTGCGCACACGATTTATCAACTTATCAATATGCAAATCTTCTGGACGCACACCATCTAGCGCCGATAATTTACCGCCCAACACATGATATCTGCCAGCAAAAAGCCGCGATCTATCCAAAGCCCAAAGGTCAGAAACTTCCTCGACCACACACAAAGAACGCGTATCACGTTTGCTGTCGTTACAGATATGACAGGGTGATATAGTATCGATATTTGCGCATATAGAGCAGGTCTTCAAATTTTCATTCACAGCTCCAAGAGCCGCTAATAATGGTTGCAGTGCAGATTCGCGCTTTTTCATTAAATGCAGCACAACGCGCCGCGCAGAGCGCGGTCCAAGCCCCGGTAGGCGAGATAATGATTGCGCCAATGCGTCTATTTCTTGCGAAGCCATGCTTGATTACCTAAAGCCTATTATAAACTTTTACCAAGGGAAAATTATATGCGCATTGCTTTTATGGGAACACCCGATTTTGCTGTCCCTGCTTTGTGCGCTCTACATGATGCAGGACATGATATTATAGCAGTCTATAGCCAGCCCCCGCGTCCAGCCAATCGCGGCAAGAAACTCACCAAATCAGCAGTGCATATGGCGGCGGAGGAATTGGGCTTAGCTGTCAAAACACCGCTCAATTTTAAAAACCAACAGGATCAAGATGAATTTAATGCCCTTGGCAGTGACATAGCTATAGTGGCGGCTTATGGATTGATATTACCGCAAAGCATATTGGATATGCCCAATCATGGATGCCTCAATATCCATGGATCTTTATTACCGCGTTGGCGCGGTGCAGCCCCTGTGCAGCGGGCGATAGAGGCAGGTGATACAGAAACTGGCGTTATGATTATGCAAATGGAAGCGGGATTAGACACTGGCCCTGTGCGCGCGACATCAAAGACAATGATCGCAGATAAAAACACCGCTATACTCACCAAAGAATTGGCGGATATAGGAGCAAAATTGCTGGTCGATGTTTTGCAAGATTTATCAGCATATCCCGCCATAGCCCAATCAGAGGGCGTAACTTATGCGAAGAAAATCACCAAAGAAGAAGCCCGCATAGATTTTAGCCAAGAGGCCCAGATTATAGAACGCAAAATTCGTGCTTATAATCCAATGCCGGGAGCATTTTTTGAACAGGATAATATCCGTTATCGTATTCACAGTGCACAAATTATCGACGCACAAGGCAATGCTGGAGAAATTTTGGACGATCAAATGACTATCGCTTGCGGCCATCAGTCTATGCGGCCCATCATCATCCAAAAAGCTGGCAAACCCAAAATGGCTCTAGATGAATTTCTGCGCGGCAATGCTTTTCCTAAAGGCCTAAAACTGGATCATATTATATGAAACGATATGCCATCTGCATAGAATTTCACGGCGCTCCCTTTATGGGTTGGCAGCGCCAAAGCCACGGCCCAAGCGTTCAGCAAACCATCGAAGAAGCCATATATGGCATCACCCAACAAGAAGTCGTTTTACAAGGCGCAGGTCGCACCGATGCTGGCGTTCATGCAAAAGCGATGGTTGCTCATTTTGATCTGGATACAAAATTATCAGATTTCCGCCTTATCGAAGGCATCAATGCCAAATTAATCCATCAACCTATCGCAATATTGGATATTGCGGCTGTTGCGGATGATTGGCATGCACGATTTTCCTGTCATGGACGTTCCTATCGCTATCGTATCATTAATCGCCGCGCGCCATTGACCCATGATAAAGGCCTTGCATGGAGAGTGGCGCGAACATTAGATGTTGATGCTATGCATGATGCTGCACAATGCCTCATTGGCGTGCATGATTTTACTACATTTCGCAGCACGCAATGCCAATCCAAAAGCCCTGTTAAATCACTAGAAAAGCTGACCGTTAGCCGCATAGATGAGCATGAAATATGGGTCGAAGCGGCGGCTATTTCTTTCTTGCATCATCAAGTGCGCTCTATGGTGGGATGCTTAGCCGAAGTCGGTATGGGCAAATGGGATAAATCAGACCTTCAAGCGGCCTTAGAAGCCAAAGACCGCAATGCATTGGCGCTTAATGCACCGCCCGATGGATTATATTTTATGGGGGCACTTTATGAAGATCTACCTTTTGCAGTAAATCGCAGCAAGCTTAATAAGGTACTATAATTAATCCCTATTGGTTCGAGTCTTTAGCCAAAAATTTTCTGCATAGATTTTTCTAGCACCACCAATTGCCATAATGTACGGCTATTATCGCTTTTACCCGCTATATGATCTTCGGCCAATTTACTAAGGTTATCGGCCTCAAACCAACCGCTTTGCTCCAATATGCTGCTGCTTGAGATGCTGCGCGCTGTATCTGCTAATGGTCCGCGAAACCATTGCGATATAGGCGTTACGAACCCCATTTTCGGACGGTATAATATGTCATCGGGTAGATATTTCTCTAGGCTGCGCTTCATTAAATATTTGCCTTGGCCGCGCCGAACTCGCATATTCTCTGGCAGCTTTGCCGCAAATTCTATCAAATTATGATCCAATAATGGCTCACGCGCCTCAAGGCTTGCGCCCATGCTAGCGCGATCAACTTTCGTCAATATATCACCGGGCAACCACATTTTCATATCGGCATATTGCGCTTGGTCTAGACCGCTTCTCGCAGGCGCATTTTGCATAAGTTTGTGCATATGGGCTTCGGAAGAATAGCCATCTATGCTGCGCAGCATTTTTGCGGAATATAACGCCATTCTTTGCGATGGAGATGTGACACCAACAGCCTCGCTATAACCTTCATACCCCTCTCTTGCGAGCGATAAGAAAGTCGTTTTAGCACGCAGAGGGCGCGGCGCCCAATCGGCTTTTGGATAATATTTGCCCAGTGTTCCAAATAATGGACTGCGCAAAGACCCCGGAAATAATGATCTAATGCGTTCTTCTCCATGATGAAAAACATGACGGCGATACCCCGCCATCGCCTCATCAGCGCCATCACCCGATAGAGCAACGGTCACATTTTCGCGTGCCAATTGGCAAACGCGGTACGTCGGCAGAGCAGACGCATCCGCAAATGGTTCATCATATAGGTCGGTCAGACGGTCCAGCAAAGTATAATCATCTGCTGCGACGGTTCGGCTGCGATGATCCGTTAAAAACCGATTGGCGATCAAGTCAGCATAGCCGCTCTCATCCAACTTAGCTTCGTTAAAGCCTATTGAGCATGTCTTGACGGGGTTAGAAGATAGCTCACTCATCAATGCAACAACTGCACTGCTATCTACTCCGCCCGATAAAAATGCACCCAATGGCACATCGGATACCATACGTGATTGCACTGCATCGCGCATGAGGCGCAATAATTCTTCTTGAAGCTCAGCTTCACTGCCCGAAACGCGATTGGAAAAATCAATATCCCACCACTGCACTTCGGCTGGCATCTTCTTGCCTTGCTCAAGCAGCAAATAATGCCCTGCTGCTAATTTTTGAACTCCAGAAACAATAGAGCTATGATCGGGAACATATCCAAAAGCCAAATAGTCATCTAGCGCATATAGATTGGGTTCTTTGCGTAGCGCGGGATGCGCCAATAATGCTTTAAGCTCTGAACCAAATATCACGCTGCCATCGGATAATTGAGCATAGAAAAGAGGCTTAACCCCCAAACGGTCTCGCGCAATAAACAATGATTTTTCGCGTGCATCATAAATGGCAAATGCGAACATGCCTTGAAAATGCCTAAGGCAATCAACACCCCAATGGTCCCAGCCATGCAAAATGACTTCGCTGTCACCATCGGTCAGAAATTCATAACCAGCGTTTTGCAAAATGGTGCGCAATTTTTGATAATTGTAAATCTCGCCATTGAAACTAAGCACGCGATTATCATCGGCAGAAACCATTGGCTGCGGACTACCCTCAACATCAATGATAGACAATCGCCTATGTCCCAAACCAACGCCAGCCGCCGTCCATACACCGCTGCCATCTGGGCCGCGATGGACCATAGGGTCGCACATCAATTTAATGCGTTTTGGGTCTACTGGCTTGGCCGTTTCCAAATGGAATATACCTGCTATTCCGCACATATTATTTTATACCTGCTGCGCTATCGGCGAGATCATCAATATTGCCCAAATCCGTTAAAAATCTCTCCATATTCGCGCTCGTATCAACGCCATCTCTATGCTCTGCTGATATAAGCACAGCAACAGATTGTTGATTAGATAATGTCAATTTGGATAATAATGTCGCCAACTTCACTTGAATAGCGCTGCCCGTTGTCGTGCCATTGACACGGTAATAGCTGTAAACATCGCGTGATACAGGGCCGGGTGCAGTAATGCGCTCTCCCTTAGCACCTTCGGGGGCATTGATATTCGCTGTCCATGACCAATCGCTGTCGGGACCAATAGCTCCTTGCGCAAAAGCGATTAATTCGCGGCCTTCCTCTTGGCGATCAAACACGATAATAGCCATGTCAACGATACGGCCTTCGCTATCCCTATATCTTTGCCCAACGTTAAAATTGGATCCTGCAAAATAGGGTTGCCAATCATAAAGCGGCTCATAGGCGATTTTTTCCCAACCCGAAATTTCAGGGGCGATCACTGCGTCAGGCACTTCTGATGATTGCGCAGCAATGGCGCTCGACCATAGAAATGGCACAATCATAATCGCTGCGATTGATAATAATGCTTTATTGTGCTGCATCACATATTTTGGCGTTCCAATTAAGGGCGATGGATCAAATGCAGCTTCATCAATATGTTTGTCAAACCAGCGCCATCCAATTGCCATTACCAACACCAAAACAAGTGCGAAAAATATCCATCCATAGAATATATGATCAAAACCAGCGGCAAATTCTATGCCCGTATGATGCGCTATATAAATAGTACCCCAAGCCCGTATACCATTAGCAACAATGGGCATGACAACGCATAAAATCATAAATGCTATTCTGCGGGTCCAGCTTTTGAAGCAAATGTTTGAAACCAAAGCACCATAAGCGATCATCGCTATTAAAAATTCAATACCGGAACAGGCCTCAGCGACCCTAAAATATCCCGTAGGCGTTGTAATGAAGATACCGTCTATATAGGCTGGAATACCAACAAGATCGAGCAAGAACATGCACATATCAGCCGTAATCGTCTGAAGCCAAGGCACCAATTCATCACCAATAGGCACCATGAAAAATGAATATAGTAATGGGAATAATAACCCCCTGCTTACATTATAACCCAATATGGTAATAACGGCGCCTTGCAGCAGCATCACCAAACCCAATTGCCGCGCAAGGGCAACGCCTGCCAATTCACCAAGAAACCAGCCTGTGCTGGCGGCGGCCATATATAATAGTCCTGGGGCAAAGAAATGCGGCGTGATAGCAGTAACTTCTTCTTTACGCCTTGCTACTAGCCAGATCAAAATAGGCAGGATTAACAAGCAATGGTTAAAGGTAGAGCTGTTCCACCATATCCCGACAATATCGCTAGCATCGCTAAAGAATAGCAACAATATCGCTGCCCAAGCTGCTCCTAGGTAAGTTAGATGCAATCTCCAACCTTGCGCCGCCAATGGCGCTGCATCGCGAATATCTTGTCTAATATTGATGGCTTTATCACTCATGCAGCATTCTCATTGTGCATGATGCTATCGAGATTGGCCAATTGCCCTTCCCAGCTATAATGTTTCATCACATGCGCGCGCGCTGCTTTACCGATTTTCTTGCGCAGCGGAGCATTGCCCAGCAATTGATTAATATAAGCGGCTTCCTGCTTATAACTATTGGCAACATAAAAATGCTTTTCATGATCCGCGGCGATCCCCGTTGCTGCAGCATTGGATGCGACAACTGCTTTTTGCATCGCCATTGCTTCTAGAACTTTATTTTGAATACCGCGTGCAATTTGCAATGGTGCAACCACCAAATCAGCGGCATCAATCCAACCGCGAATATCATCCACAGCCCCCGTCACCGTCACGCTATGATCAGAATTGAGTGCTAATACTTCCTTACTAGGATTACGCCCAACAATCGCAAAATGAGCATCAGGATTAATAACGCGCACACGCGGCAGTATCTTATCGACAAAATAATACACGGCTTCGACATTTGGTCGATAATCCATCTGCCCTGTGAATATCAATAGAGGGTGCGATTGAACTTGCCCATCATCCAACTTTGGAAAGTCAGCTTTTGGATTAAAATAATCCACATCAATACCATTCCCCAGAGATTTAACTGTATCGGAGCCAAGCCTTGATCGCTCTTGAAACAATTGTGCTTCAGCAGGACTAACAAATAAATTCATATCAGCACGCGCCGCTATTGCATGTTCAAAGTCAGCTAGCACCCTGCCTTCACGCGCATTTATCCAACGCATTGGAAGCTGAAATAAAGACGCATCTTCTTGACCATAACTCTCAAATTTTGCGCTATCAACGTCTACAAAATCCATCACAAACCGCCCCGTAAATGTATCGGGAATAAATTGCGCTAGTTGCCCTGAAAAAGCAAAGATATGAGAGATATTATGATTTTCTAACACTTGGTTTACATAGGATTGCATAGCATCGGATGCAAAGCTTGTTACCGATATTGGTTTGTTGGATAGCAACGCTTCTATACCAGATTTCCATTGTGCCTTATCCCGCTTTTCAACATGAACCGAGGCGCAGATTTCTTGTAAGTCTCTGGTAAAGCTGACATCTCTATCATCATCTGCAAAGGTTCCTATATGCACAGGAGCCATTTCAACCAAGCGTTTTAATATATGATGCGAGCGAATTTTATCACCGCGATCCGGTGGCCATGGAATGCGGTGAGAGAGGAATAATATCTCACCCATCACCCTATTCCTTTGGCAATCCAAGGACCCAATTTATTGGCAATTGGCAATGGTAATTTTTGCCATAATGAAATTTGTAATTTATATTTCGGGCTATTGGGATCAATATCACGAGCTTCACTATTATCGGCTGTTCTTATAGCATAAGACAGCGGCTCTGGTTCAAACCCCCAATTTTTCTTGAAAGAATAAGCGCCTGATCCTGTTTTAGAACGCCCAAAATCAAAATGCGTACACCCACGGCGACGCGAATGATTCATCAGCTCATAATACATAATATCATTTGCACGCAAAGCACGAGCCTGCCATTTACCGCCGCCCCAATAGGGCATTACAGCGCCTTTATGATACAGACTCAAAACACTAGCGACTGGTTGTCCATCTTTGCAAACCGTCAATATATCGGCATCATTTCCAAACGCACGGAATACGCCTTCTATCAAAGATTTAGGAAATACTGGCGTACCCAAATTGCGAACACTTTCGGCATAAATATCATAATGCCAATCTATATCACGTTGCTCTCGGCCGATATGAACTTCCAATTCATTTTTTAGGCCCTTGCGCACCTCCGCTCTTTGTTTACGCGGTATTGCAAGCAATTCAGCTTCATCATCTGTGGCCAAGGCGCGCGCAAAATTAGCATGGGCGCCTTCTTTTACTTGCCAGTCGCCAGAGGGTAAAACACCGCCGCGCAATTCAACTGTTGGACAAGAATGACGCTGCGCATATTGCCAGGCCATATCTGCCAATCTGGCTGATGCGGTTGGGCTATCGGATAAAATCCCGCCGCTTACAGAAAATCCTGATGATACTAATGCACGACCAAAAATCGGTGAATGCACAATATGCAGGGGTAATAAACCCAATAAATCACCCGCATTATTTTCAGCCAATAAATAGAGCGCTTCTTGGTCAGTGCCTTCCGCTGCTGCTATGACCCAATGCGGACGATGAAATGGACTGCTATCATTGCGCTGCATCAACCAAGCATCAATGCGGGTTAATTCAAGAGGGTCGTGAATATCAGCCTCTCTTACGGTTATGCGCTGTTTTAAGATTGGGGCGTTCATGCAGCCCTCTTAATCTTATCATTTTTGCGCACTAATTTCTCACGCGCCACCATCTCATCCATACGTTCCCACTCAAAATCACCGATTAATTTCTCTAATTTGGCTTCCATAGTAGACAGCCGAGAATAATGACGTAATTTTGATTTAAGCGGTGCATTTTCAACACGGGGTTGATCGGGATCAATCTCCCATGGGTGGAAATAAATGATAGCAGCCTGTCCTTCATCATTATTAACTTGATTGATAGCCCAATTTGAAAAAGCATATGGGAGAAGGCGGAAAAAACCGCCTCCGCCAGCCGCTAATCTCTTGGGGCCAAGCTGCGCAGTGGTTACAGGAATCTCTAAAAAACTATTGCCCTCTATCGGCTCATAAGCAAATCGCGGGGCATCGGGCCAACCATAATGATCATGCTTTATTGGCGCTACACTGGATGAATATTCATAACCATGCTCTGCCAAAATATCATGCGCCCACGGCGTGCGCGGATCGATTGAGAAGCTAGGAGCGCGATAGCCTTTTACTTTTTCGCCAGACAAATCTTCTAGAATAGCCCGTGATTTTTTCAAATCTGCCGCAAATTGATCTGCTGTAAAAGTAAAAACACGGTCATGTGCATAACCATGGCTTGCCACTTCATGCCCCTGTTCTACAATACGCTTAATCAACTGTGGGCAGCGTTCAGCGACCCAACCCAAAATGAAAAAAGTAGCTTTGATATTGGTGCGTTCAAACAATGCTAATACTGCATCACTATTCTGTTCAGCGCGCAGCTCTAGGCTATTCCAATCATCACGGTCGATTACAGTTTCAAATGCTCCGACTTGAAACCAATCTTCTATATCGACTGAAATAGCATTTCGCATCGAGTTCACTCCACTAAATCAACAGCGAATAACATATTTTGCTGTTGTAATATTGCTTCTTAAGCCGCTTTATCACTATGTTGCAACTCATCATTATCTTCCATCCACTGGATCATCATGGTCAATGTTTGACGCAATGTGATATCATGTTCTGATAATTTTGCTTCTAACATATCCACACGATCAAGCAATTTTTGATAATCATCTGCACTATTATTTACATATTCTGGTTTTCCACCATAATATGGTGACACAGGAGGATTTTGCGTCTCTTCATTTTGCGCATTTGCAATATTATCTGAAATTGCTTCTTTTTCATCGTCAATCATCTCTGACGCTTCTTCAAGAGCAATAACCTCAGAAACATAATCTTCAGAAACCTCATCAGACTCTAATTCTTCATCCGGATTCTCATCATGCACAGCCTCTTCGATAAGTGCTTCTTCATTAGGAACATCATCATTGATGCTCTCATCATCAAGAGCCTCTTCATCAGCTTGCTTTTCATACATAGATTGCGGAATATCATTAGGACCAGCTTTTGCAGATAAAGGGGC
Organism: uncultured Sphingorhabdus sp.; assembly: GCA_947492905.1. Classification (GTDB taxonomy): domain Bacteria; phylum Pseudomonadota; class Alphaproteobacteria; order Sphingomonadales; family Sphingomonadaceae; genus Sphingorhabdus_B. The sequence goes on from CANLOL010000001.1 coordinate 2,320,918, forward strand.
CTCATATTCAAAAGGCTCACCCGCCATATCGGCAATTACGGCTTTAATCATATTGCCATCAATGACATGCAATTCTTCAACAGCACCCATCAGCAACACACGTTGCATCAAAGTGTTTAATTGACGCGGAACACCATTGGTTTCCTCAAACATCTCTTCAAAGGCATCATCATTAAAGCTTGGATTGCCATTCCAACCAGCGCATTTTAGACGATGTTCAATATAGGGTTCTACTTCATCGCTATCCATCGGTTCTAAATGATGGGTCGCAATGATGCGTTGACGCAATTGCTCTAATTTAGAGCTATTATGAATCAAATCTCGAAATTCCGGCTGCCCCAATAAGAAAATCTGCAATAGGGCCGTTGAACCCAATTGAAAATTGGACAACATACGCAGTTCTTCTAAAGCATCAATAGACAGGTTTTGCGCTTCATCGACAACCAATAAGCAGCGACGTCCCGCTCTTGCTTCGCTGTGCAAAAACTTCTCAATCGCATTTAATGCCGATGCTTTATCAGCGCCATCCACATCAATCCCAAAACTATTCGCCGCCATTTTGATAAGATCATTGCCATCCAATTGACTGGTAACAATAGTAGATGCGGTCAAACGTGCCGTATCAATAGTGGCCATCAAATGGCTAACCAATGTTGTTTTACCCGAGCCAATATCCCCAGTAATAACAATGAAACCCTCACCTTGTGCAAGACCATATCCTAAATAAGATAGAGCTTTGCGATGCGTGACGCTTTCAAAATAGAATATGGGATCCGGCGTTAGCTGAAACGGGCGACCTTCAAATCCATAAAATTGATCATACATATTATTTTTCCTGTTTAATCAGTGCGATTATACAATTTGAATTAGAAGCTATAACGAAGACCCAATAGAGCAGATGCTGTAACGGAATCATCAAAGTCATCTTGTTCAAAGGCATCAACACCGACCGCCGCTGTTGCCGATAGACCAGCAATAATTTGACGGAAGTAAGCCGCATTAAATCCATAGGTGGTGACATTACCAGCACCTGCGATACCACTATCATTTAGGTTGTAATAAAAGTTGGTTTCGATGCTAGATGAGCTGCCTAAGCTTCTGCCCAAAAATGCTGTTGCGAAATAATTTTCATCAACTGCACCATTTAACAGAGCCTGAGCGCCTAAGTCAGAAGCAAAGAAACGACGTCTATTATAACCGCCGCCAATGCCAGCATCCCAGCCACCAATGCGTGTGCTTAATGTACCTGTAATACCACGTGAACGGAAATTAGCAGATGCAGCAGTTTGTAATGCACCATTGAAGCAAGAGCTGCCATCGCGAGAGAAAGCACAGCCGCCGATATTTCCTGATAATGGATTACGGAAGCTGTCAAATTGCGTGCCAATGCTCTGCAAATTATCATTAATCAAACTACCAAAACCACTCACACTATCAAAAGCTGATACATTGAACGAAGTTCTATCATTAGGCTGATAACTCAAGCTACCCGTGTAGGTATCGCTACCAAAGCGGCGCCCAAAGCGAGCTTCCACTGAAGTTCTGCGGCTAGGGCGCCACAACACACCTGCATCCCAAATGATGCCATCTTCTTCCAATGTTACCAGACGAGGAGATCCCTCGTCCGTTATCAAACGGCCACTGTCATCTGCAATTGGAACACCAGCAGCATCACGCAATGCATCACGCTCGCTAACCTCAACATCTTCATAACCAATACCGCCGACTGCGAATAAAGTTGAAGAGAGCGGAACAGTGACATCAGCGCGAACAAATATATCGCGGAAACGCTGATCTAACTGATCACCATCTTCCTGATTAAAGCCTGCTCCTATCGCCCAACCAAATGGTAAAGCGCGGCCAGGTTGCTGACCGAAATTAAGATTTGCTGATTGGCTAAAGCTCTCGCTAAAGAAATCAATCGGAGCACCGCCACCGGCTAATATTCCTGTATCGCCAGATTCAACGCGCGTATAACCTACTAAATATTGTGCGTTAAAATCTACGCCACTGATATTGGTTGATACTGTTGGTCCAGCATAGGCTGAATATACTTGTGTCACATTATCTTGGTTGCCAACTTGGTTAAATGCGGTTGGACCGCGACTATCAAGACCACTGCGCGTTGCAATACCGCCAGCTTCAATGCTTAGTTCGCGCGTAACACGGTAATTACCGCGTGCTAAACCTGTGACAAAATCTTGGTCTTGCAATCCGCTATCATAGCCGAATAAACGTTCGTAACGCACGTTGATTTGCCCTTGAGCTCTGCGTGTTTCTATGGATGCATCTGCACCAACGGCAACGCTGCTATAGGTCAAAACATCACTACTACCATCGCTAAAATCAGTGAACGCAACTTGCGTTACTTCAATATAGGGAGTGAATTCAGCTCTTCTACGAGAAGAAGTATTAGAATCATTACCTGTTACAGTGTCATCAGATGATACATCCTGAAAACTGTCAGCTCCGGTGAAATCTTGCGAAAATTCCGATTGCAATTGTTGCGCAAATGCACTTGGTGTGATCATCATTGATGCACCACATAGCAATATTATTTTATAATTTTTGCAAGACTTTCCTAGCCATTTTTGGCTTATTTGGTTTTTGTTTTTCATTGTCATGCTCCATATCCATAATATGAGCCAAATTTTCGGCCTGAGGGAGAGAAATTTGCGCGATTAAGTAGCAGTTGGACATGGTCACAACCGCTCAGCAGATTTAACGCGTCACGCAGCGCGCTATCTGTTGTTTTATCCGCATGGACGACCATTAAGGTCTGTCCTACGTGCAATGCCAATACCGATGCGGGGGAAGCCGCTAGTGCTGGCGGTGAATCAAAGATGATTATTCTATTGGGATCATCTTTAGATAATTTATCAATAATTTTAGCAGTTCTTGCCGCTGCCAAATATTCAGTATCCTGATTAGATTGCGAACCAGCGGGCAGAACTGATAATCCATCTACATCAGTAGAAAGAACCATTTTATTCACATCCAAACTCGGATCAGCCAGAGCATCCATTAAGCCTGGACCGCCCTCTATATTAAGCGTTGATAATATGCTGGGCTTTGCAAAATCAGCATCCACCAACAAAACACGATTATCTTTCTCGCTCGCCATAGAAAGTGCAAGATTAACCGAAGTATATGTCTTGCCTTCATTGGGATTAGCAGAGCAAATCAAAATACGCTCACCATGCTCAACCGCCTCAACGCCTTTACCGCCGCGCGCCGCCAATAATAATTGACGTTTCACGATACGAAATTCCTCTGAGAGCGCCGTTACAGGACCATTGGGAATAAGCATATTATGATCGTTCAGCCATTGGCGATCAATTTTTCTTACTGCCTCATTATTATATAAATTATCTAAAGACGTTTTAGCAAAAGATGGCGCTTTATTATCTAAAGACACTGGCAAAGTCGCAGCCTTTATTGCTGGAGCAGCACTGGCTTTATCTTCTGCAATTGGCTTAGAAACAGCTTCAACTTTCGGCTTAGAGACAGGATCGACTTTTGGTGCTGAGACTATATCTTTCACTGACTCAGAAACTGTATCCACTTTAGGTTCAGGAACAGAATCGACTTTAGTTTCAATCTTCTGAACAGGCTCTACAGGATCAGCTATCGGAGCAATTGGCGTTGATTTTTTCTCATCCGCATCTTGATTGCGCATGCTTTTTTCAAAGCCATAAAGGTCAGAAGCTCTCTCCAGCAAAGATTGTGCTGATTTTAATGATTTATGTTTGTTCATTTTCAAGCTCCCGCTGCCGTCACTAAGCCGCGTTGCGTAAATTCAACGATTAATAGCAGTGCAAATGCTCCCATTAAGGAGGCTGTACCGCCAATCAGCAATTTCAAATTTTTGGTCCGTGCTGTTTTTTGCTCAGGCGTCAACATAAGCGAAACAGTACCAATTACAGGCAGTCCGCTAGCACGCTCCAAACGCGATGCTGTTGGAAAGCTTGTTTGTAGATGTCCCATTGCAAAGGCCACTGCTACACCAGCACCCAGTCCAAAGAATAATACAATTGTCAGCAATAATGGGCGGTTTGGTGCGCTAGGCACAGATGATAATGATGGTTTATCAATGATGCTAAATTTCACAGCATCTGTTTTTGATTCTACATTATCATCAAACTCAACCGCACGGCGTTCTGCCAATGCATTATCATATTGTACCTTAGCCGAATCAAATTCACGATTAATTGCTTCCATTTCAGAAGCCACACCCGGTTCAAGCGACTGCCTAGAGGATAATTGCGCCAATTCTGACTGCAAAGCAGCTTTTCTGGTACGTAGGCCCGCTACTGTTGCACTGCGTTCTGCGCGTAAGCTTTGTAATTGGCTATATGCAGGGTTTGGCGTTCTTATCACGGATCTACCACTGGAAGCCCTAGGCTCAGCAGCAGCTTGGCTGCGCAATGCTGCGATTTGTTTCTGTAATGAAACAACATCAGGATGCCTATCGGTTAAACCACGCGAGCGTGCTTCAGCTAATGCACCACGCGCACTGGCTAATGCTGAGCTTGCACCGCCGCCACCTGCAACAGGGTTGAATGTCGGAGTATTGATCGTAGGTGATTCACTAGCAAGCTGCGCATTCAAAGCTACCAAAGCGCTTTGTGCAGAAATTAGCTGCGTATCGATTTGATTCAATTCATTACGCGCACTCTCAATACGCTGTGATACAGAGCCAACACCCGGTAATAGACCAAGGTTTTCTTGCTCAAATTTAATACGTCTCTGCTCAACTTCTGATAATATCTTTTGGTTTTTCGCTACTTCTTCGTCCCAAAAGCTAATTTTTTCAGCAATAGTACTGCGATCTCCAGCAATATTTTCTTCTTGCATGATATCGATTAGTTTTTGAACAATATCGCGCGCCAAAACTGGATCAGACTGGGTTACGCTAATGTCATAAAAACTATCTTCATCTAACTCAACTTCAGTTTTTTCACGCAGAGCCTCAACAGCACCATCCATCTCTTTGTCGGTAACAACGCTAAGACCAAGGTTTGTTCCGCGAACTACCTTTTGCAAATTCTCATAAGACAAAATTGTATTAGACAATTGCTCAATTTTTTTACGCTGCTCATTGGTGCTATTACCCTGTTGACTGCTGCTTATATTTTGAGTTTTAACATATACACGCGCCTCTGACTCATAGCTTGGCGGTTGCAATGAAACGGCAATCCAACCCAAGATACAAATCAACCAAGCAACGCCCAGAGCCAACCATCTGCGGCTCCAAACGCTGTACAAAGCTATTTTAATTTCGTCATATAGACCATTCATGATGCATCATTTCTCATTAAAAATAATTGTGATACGAGTATATTTGCTCGTTATGAAAAGCGGTGAAGCTAGAAACTGCTCGTAGGGATGATAATCACATCACCAGGTTGCAATGGTATATTGGCTTGACTGGAACCACGTTTCAGCAAGTCATTAATGCGCAATGCAAATTCTTGTTTCTGTCCTGTCGCGCGATTATCGCGGATCAAAGTCGCTTTATTGCCAGATGCAAATTCAGACAAACCACCAACGGCGATCATTGCATCAAGCAATGTCATATTAGCGCGAAATGGTATGGCCGCAGGCTTTTCAGTAGCGCCGATGACGCGCACTTGCTGAGGGCCGCCATCAAAATCTGTTACAATGACCTGTACGATAGGATCATTGATAAATTCAGAAAGCTGAATTTTAATATCTTGAGCCAGCATATCTGCGGTTTTACCAGCAGCTGGCAAGTCACTAATGAGAGGAGTCGTAATTCGGCCATCGGGGCGAACGCGAAACTTCCCACTTAATTCAGGGTTACGCCACACAAAAATACTAAGTTCGTTAAGAGGGCCAATGATATATTCATCAGAGGCTAGCGACGAATTTGCTACTGATGGTGCTGGCGGCAAATTTCTGCCAGATCCAAATCCACCACAACTGCTAAGAAGCAAACTAGTGCAACCGAGAGCTAAAAAAGCTATATTTTTCCGTTTGTACGGCATGTCATCAATTCCTTTACGCTACAGATTCGTCCCCCTTTACACTTTTGTAGCGGGAGGTAATCTTATAGTCACCTGAAACCTTTGACCAAAAATGGTGAACATACCGTTAGGATTAATATTTTTTTTGAAAAAAATTTTTTGGAATTTGTATCAAAATTGGACAGATTGAAAATTTATATCAATGTTTCAATAGCTTGCCCGTGCCCTAAAAAATTCGATGGGCTTGCAGATGCTCCATAAGCTCCCGCACAAAATAGAATAATCGCATCCCCAACATAGGTTTCAGGAAGTAAAACCTTGTCACCAAGCATATCTAATGGCGTACAAAGACACCCAACGACATTAACTATCTCACTTTTTTCTTCTTTATATCCATTTTCATCAAATTTATGAGCAACTGCAATAGGATAATTACGCCTAATAACTGTACCAAAATTTCCGCTCGCTGCTAATTGGTGATGCAAACCACCATCCACGACTAAAAATGTCTCTTCATGACTAATTTTGCGATCAACAATAGTGGTTACATAAATACCAGCCTCGCCAACCAAATAACGCCCAAGTTCGATACAAAATTTTGTATTCTGCAATATTGAAGGCAGGTCTGATAATATTTCATCCATAGCTGCGCCAATTGCATTTATATCGATTGGAGTTTCTTTGGGGAAATAAGGAATCCCAAAACCACCGCCTAAATTTACCTTTTCTGGTGCAATCCCTATTTCATTGGCCAAGCGCGCTGCTAATTCAAAAGTATTGGATTGTGTTTCTATTATAGCTTCTGCGCTCAAAGATTGGCTACCAGCATAAATATGAAAACCGCACCAGATGTTGCCGCTTTCAATAATTTTCTTAGCAGTGGGCGCGATTAATTCTTCATCCATACCAAATTGTTTGGCACCGCCCCCCATTTTCATGCCCGATCCTTTTAGATCAAAACTTGGGTTTACTCGCAGCGCAGCCTTAGCTTTCATTCCAAGCCTTGCTGCAATAGCTATCATACGATCAGCTTCGGTAGGCGATTCTACATTCAGGGTAACACCGGCTTTGATAGCTTTTTCTAATTCTGCATCACGTTTACCGGGGCCGGCAAAGCTCATATTGTGCGGATCAACCCCTGCTTCAATTGCAAGATCCAACTCTCCGCCAGAGGCTAAGTCAAAACCATCGACTAAAGTGTTCATATGCTCCAAAACAGGCTTATAGCTGTTAGCCTTCATCGCATAATGAATATCTAAGCTCTCTGGCATAGCATCTCGCAGTTCATCCATCTTTTTGGATAATATTTCACGGCTATATATAAATAAAGGAGTGCTGCCCGCTTCTTTGACTATTGATTCAACGCTGCGTCCAGAAATTATAATCTGACCGTCATTCGCTTTATAATAAGGTGGATAAGGACCCATTTTTTTCATATTAAGTCTCATTCCCAACAGATGAATATAGATTAGTTTCTAATTGATTTTGTAATAAATTTCTATCAATTTTCCCATTGGCATTCTTTGGAAATTCAGCGATCCAAATTATGCGTTTAGGGTGCATAAAATTGGGCAAAGCAGATTGCAGGGACATTTTCAAATCACCATCGTCTTTGTCCATATTTACAGCAGGTCTAACGAATAATATGATTGCCTCGCCAATGCGCTCATCTTTTTGCCCTATGGCACAAGCCTCTGCTGCAAATCCAGTTGCAATAGCTGCCTCTTCAATTTCACCCGGGCTAACGCGATTACCAGAAGTCTTTATCATCGCATCATCGCGGCCGACAAAATAGAGCAAACCGTCCTCATCGCGAAAAACAGTATCACCTGACCATACCGCTATAGTATCATAGCCATCACAGGACGCATATTTTGAAAATTGAGGAGCAGGTTTAAAACGCACAGCGCTTCTTTCGGGATCTTGCCAATATCCTTTGGCTACTAATGGGCCAGCATGCACCAATTCACCATGCTCGTTCGGGGCAGCCTTTAAACCATCTGCATTCACAACCATAATCTCGGCAAATGGTATAGCCTTGCCCATAGAAAGTGGATTATCTTGTAATAATTTAGGATCCAAAAATGTTGAACGAAATGCTTCGGTTAGCCCATACATGGCATAGACATCTGCATCCTTAAATATAGCAGTAAGATCCTTTACCAAGGACAAGGTCAAAGCTCCGCCGCTATTGGTGATGCGCTGAATGCTCTGCGCTGCCTCACCCCAATCATATTCGCATAGTTGAACCCATAGAGGCGGTACAGCGGCCAAAGTTGTAATCTGATATTTTAAGCAGGATTTTACGACATCTTTTGGGGTTAGATAATCTAGAGGAACGACTGCTCCGCCCGCGAACCAAGTTGAATATAATTGATTTTGACCATAATCAAAACTCAGCGGTAATACGGCTAGAGTTCGATCACCTTCATCAAGTTTCAGATATTGTGCAACCGACACAGCACCAAGCCATAAATTCTTATGACTCAGCATCACTCCTTTTGGCTTACCGGTAGAACCTGAAGTATATAAAATAGCAGCAAGATCATCTATATTGCCTTCACTTGGCGCCAATTGATTATCGGGATATACATCAATCATATTCTCAATCATCTCTGCAACAAGCTTCTCATCATCCGCGGAAAATATAGTGTCGATATGATTTAAACTATTCAGACGCGCTTTATTTGCGATGATCAGCTTTGCGCCGCTGTCATCCATAATATATTCAACCTGCTGTGCTTTAAGCAGTGGGTTAATGGGCACATAAATCAAGCCTGCGCGGGCCGCGGCCAAAGGCATTATGGATGCTAATACGCCCTTACCTATCCAAGAAGCGGCACGGTCTCCTTTTTGTAAACCCTTATCACGCAACCAAAATGCAAGGGTAGCGATACGGAGATTTAACATTTTATAGGTATAGACCTGATTCTTAACTATCAGAGCATCATTATCATCCTTCCCTAATAGGGTCAGATGGTCGATAGGGTAAGATTTGATTTCAGTGGTCATATCAAGCAAGAGTCAGTGTTTAGAATAAGGAATTGGTCTTATGGCCGAAAAAAGTGAATATCACGATAATTTTCTCTCTGTACAGGTTGCAGCGAAGGGAGGACTCGATCGTGATGCTCAGAAAAAGCTGTTTGATAGGCTAGATTGGCTCGATAATTTAAAGCGCTATGCCCTGCATGATAGGGAATTGGCTATTATCTCAGCATCAATAAATGGTGATATGGCGTGGCTTCCTACTATGGTGAAAAAATATCGCCATTTAGAATCCTTGGCGAATTGGTATAATTTTACATGGCGTCCGATATTTTGCGGTGAATATGACGAAGTTACCAAATTATCATTATTGCGCAACATCGCAGCATTGGCCAAAAAATCATCTTATAGAGTTACATTATATCCTCTCCCTAATGAGGAAAATGAAGTTAAGTTGCTAACTTATGCATTTAAACAAGCAGGCTGGATCGCGATTAGAGCAGAAGCTGATGTTAATCATATATTGCGTCTTAATGGCAGAACATTTGATGATTATTGGCGTACTAGGCCCGGGCAATTGCGCAGCACGGTTAAACGTAAATCTAAAAAAAATATCGTATCCATCAGGATTGAAAAAGAATTTAATCCAGAGAGTTGGGATGATTATGAACGGGTTTATGAAAAGAGCTGGAAAACAGGAGAGGGAAATCCTGAATTTTTGCGCGAATTAGCAAAACAAGAAGCTGAAGCCGGCGCTTTGCGATTAGGATTAGCTTATATTGATGGTATATGTGTTGCTGCTCAATTTTGGACCGTTGAAAATGGTGAAGCCTTAATTCATAAATTGGCACATGATGAGGCCTATTTAAGTGCATCGCCCGGAACATTGCTGAGTGCAGGTCTATTTCAGCATGTGATTGATGTGGATCATGTGAATATAATCGATTTTGGAACTGGCGATGATAAATATAAATCTGATTGGATGGAAGAAATTCGTACCCGCTATAGATTAGATCTTTTTCATCCCAATATACCATTGTCTTGGCCTTATATTGCAAAACATTATCTCCTTAGACTTGCGAAGAGAGAAAAATGAGGCCATGGGTTTAATCAAGACAAAAAATACGAGGAAATATAGTGTCGTCTAATCTTACTCATAGCGATAACTCTATGGAAAATAGAGTGAAATCCATCTTAAAAGATATTTTGGGTTTATCACAATCGCAAATTGATGCGCTCAATTCTGATAGTGAATTATTTGGGGCTATTCCCGAATTAGATTCTATGGCGGTAGCTGGTCTTTTAACAGAGATGGAAGAGAGTCTAGACATTATGATAGATGATGATGATGTCGATGCTGAATTGTTCGAAACCTTGGGCAGCTTGACCGCATTTGCAGAGGCAAAGGCAAATCAGTGAGCGCAAAACTGTTCTATGACAGTTATAAACATTCTGGAAATGAGGAATATATCCTCTCATCCCAACCCATTGATTCTATGGAGCATCATATTTTATTCAGCCCTCCCCTATTTGCTGAAATGAATAAAATGCGCCGCACCTTAACGCAGGTCATGCGCTTACTTTCAGAGCATAATATCAAATGTTCAATGCCCGATCTGCCTGGCTGTCATGAGAGCATTACCCCGATTGTCAATCAAAGTTTAGAGAATTGGCAAGAGGCTATAAAGGCATGTGCGGATCAACAGAATATAAGCCATATAGCATCCTTCAGAGGCGGCGGGTTGATCGATAATATAGATAAGCCCATTTGGCGGTTGAACAGCGTCAAAGGCGCAAATTTGATTAAAACTATGATGCGCAGCAAGGTCATCGCCCTCAAAGAATCTGGACAAGATATTACAATCGATCAATTACAGCACCAAGCCAGTAATGATGGTATCGAATTGGCAGGTTATGAATTGAGCGCCAAACTGTTCAATCAATTAATTGAGGCTGTGCCGCATATTGATGATACAGTGACACAGAGAAAAGTCGGGCAAGATATTGAAGGCTCGTCGCTTTGGCTGCGCTCTGAACCAGAATATGATGCGATATTGGCGCAATCCATTGCGCAATCATTGTTAAAATGGTGCCGATTATGAGAGAGCAAGTTTCATGGCACATTGGCGAAGATCAAATATTTGCGACGCTTGATATCCCAGAAGATAAAAGCAGCCAATCTGCGCTCCTCATTGTTAGCGGCGGCAATGAAATTCGTTCTGGTTCACACAATGGCCAATCAGAATTAGCGCAACATATCTGTAATCAAGGCCATTATGTTTTACGTTATGATCGCCGAGGCATAGGCGATAGCGAGGGCGAGAATATAGGATTTGAAGGCAGCGAGGATGATATCAACTCTGCTGTGCAATATTTATATGCCCATATTGGGGACAATGCTCAAATAAGCGCTTTTGGTAATTGTGATGCAGCCAGTGCATTGCTGCTAAATTGTGAAAAATTAAACCTTAAATCGCTCATAATTGCCAATCCTTGGACCTATGATCCGCAAAATGACCATGAAGAATTGAATAGTGAGGATAGCAAAGTTTCAACGCCTGGCGCTGCTGCTATAAGAGCGCGCTATTGGGAGAGAATTAAAAACCCAAAATCTATTATTGATTTATTTTCTGGTAAGATTGATTTAGCCAAATTATTCAAAGGCCTAATGAGTGCTTCGAAAAAAGAAGAATTGAGCGATTTAGCACAGAAACTCAACCTCATATTATCTGATATGCAAAAGCCCGTTGATATATTGATTGCTGAAAAAGACAGCACTGCGATGGCATTTATGGGGGCTTACAAAAGCAAAATATTCGCAAAAGCGCGTAATAACCCTCATGTGAAAATTATAGAATTAGATAGTGCATCTCATAGCTTTGCCGACAAGGCCTCCAAACTATGGCTTTATGAGAAATTATCATCATCATTAAACCCATAAGATTATCTCTTATTTTTAGATTAAACAAAAAAGGGCGCTCCTAAAAGCGCCCTCTCTTTAACGTATAAATTCAAATTAGAATTTAAAGGTAACTGAACCTTGATATGATTGGTTTTGAAAATCTTCACGTGCAATAGTTGTTTCAGCGGAGAAACCAAATACCACTCGGCCTAGATCAATATTCACACCAACAGCGGCTTCTACCCAGTCACTATCATCTGTTGCAATTGCAAATGGAGCAAAAGCACCAGAGCCACCGACAAAATTTGCACCAAAGCTATTATCACGATTCGCAAAGTCATGAACATAATCTGCACGCACCCAAGGGCGGAATTTATTTCCGCGATTGAAATTAAGCGATGCACCGCCTCTAGCTTGGAAGCTGTCAAATGTATCACGTTGAATTTGCAAAGCAGCTTGGCCGCCTGTTTCAGAGACATCATCAAAGCTGATAGTTGCATAATTCAAACCAACTCTTGGCGTGAGTTCCGCAGTTCCAACTGGAATGACTTTTGATGCACCTGCTTCAGCTGTGAATACAAAGCTAGTATCTTCGCTAGTCAATGTGGATGCATTTGGACCAATAGCAACATTACGTATTGATGAAGTTTCATAGCTACCAAAGCCAATTTGACCGTCAAAAATCAAACCGCTTGACGTTTTAACCGCGCCATAAAGAGAACCATGAATCAATTCACCATTGGTGGTTTGTGATGCTGTTGGAGCAGCAACCACACCATCGACATCAGAGTAGCTGATTGAAACACCAAATACTGAATTATCATTTGGCAAATATTCCAAACCACCAGCAAAGAAGTAACCATCAAGATCATCTGATCCCACGCTTAATGCGCTTGGCATTGCAGCACCTTGACCATTCAAGAAACCGCCAGTGAAGAATAATGCAAAATTGCTATTCAGACCATTGGATTCTTTGCCTTCTTCTGCACCTTGCGCTGTATCATCAAAAGCATATTTTTGAACTGATCCGAAATTAACCGCAGAAGCCAATTGTCTGGCATTGGTATTTAATGCAACAGTACCGCCGCGATTACCGCTGAATGCATTAGTCAATCTGCTTCTGTTAAAGGCAAGAACGTTGTTCAATATCAATTCACTACTGCTTAATTGGGTGGTTTCCGTTAATGGAGCAAGGCCTTCAAGCGTCGCACCCAATGTTGCAGCATCAACAAATTCAGTGAAACCAAAAATATCACCAAATGATGTCAAACCAGCACTGCGATTTGAGTCTAATAGAGCAGCATATGACGTTTGAACGTCTGATGTAGGATCAACAACATCGGCATAATCGCTAACATCAAATACCAAATCAACTTGACCGCCTGTTTCACTGTTGGTCACTACAAATGTCGTATTTAACACTGCAGAGTTGGTGAATGTGCTTGAGTCAAAGTCACCATCAACAGAAGTATCAGCGGTTAATATTGTATAAGTGTCACCATCATTGAACAAGAAATTGTTCACTTGGTTGATAACAACATCACCGCCAATAGAAGCAAGACCGAATTGTGACTCACCTGTTGGATCTGTCACAGTAATTAAATCAGAATTACCAGCGTCATCCAAATCAAGTTCATAGGTGCTGCCTGAAGATAAAACCAAATTACCTTCTATGTTCAATGTGCCAATTGTTCCTGGTCCAGCTGGTGAAATAGTACCAGCAATATTGGTAACAAATGGCGCCGTCACAGTACCAGTGCCGCTCAATACGCCAGTGAATAATGTATAATCACCACCGCTATTAAGCGCGCCATCAACATTGATGGAACCGCCTGTTTGATTAACACCAAGCAAGCTTGTAAGGTCACCTTCTGCAGCAACATTTAATCCTGCAGCTCCAGTAACTGATAAATTATCAATCTCTACTACACTGCTAAGCGTGGTTGTGCCCGCATTAGACAGAGTAACGTCAAAGAAACGGCCATCGACACCATTGGCTACATCAGCATTAACATTGTTAGGAACAAAGTCAGTTGCACCTGGCAAACCATTTGCAATTGTTGGAGGAGGCAGAGTCTCTTCCTCTTCTTCACTATCATCGAAAGAGCTATTTTCAATCGCCAATTCAACCACTGCTTCTTCAGTAGTACCAAGCGAAGCACTAACAGTCTCTCCTTCTGATGCATCATCATCACTATTTGCAGATAGTTCACCTGCAACGATAGAGACATCTACTAGGCCTACCCTGCTGGTAATGGCTGCATCTGCAATTCCGAAAGTTGACTCAGAGCTATCTGTAATCTCCGCGCTACCAGCAACATTGGCAATTGCCTCGCCGTCAGCGACAAGTTCAACCGCTACAGAACCAAGATTAGAAGTGGTATTTGCGCTTTCTACTGTGGTTGCAGCGGCTGCTGATTCGGATGTGTCAAAAGTTTCACCCGTACCAAGATCAGTACAAGCACTTGTGCCAAAAACTGTAGTTATAATACCTTCTGCGCAAACCTGTCCGAAATCACCTTCTGTTCCACCTAGGCCCAATTCTGGGGTTGTGGGTATGCCATTGATAATATTACCATCGGCATCGATAATGCGGTAATTAGGGTCCAGCAGGCTGGTCCAATGACTTCCATCTTCCCAATCACCATCACCTGCAGCTGCACCGACATAACGATAAGGATTATTTTCGGCGATATACTGCCAATATAGGAATACTGGCTGGTAAAAACTGGTAGTCCCGAGTGAACTAAATGGCACATTAAGACTGCGTGAACCGCCAGACAAAGTACCAATTAACAAGTCTTCATCGGTGATTGCATTGTTAGCAGCATCCAAAATCAATGGACCGCCAGAGTCGCCACCAGCGGTTGTCCCTTCATTTGGCAGAGCTTCGTCGCGTAATATGTTGAAGTCAAAACCAGTATTGCCGTCTTGGCTATCAAAATCAATTACATATAGATTTTGCGGAAGTGAATCTCCGCCAGGTCCGAAAAAAGCACTCGATTCGCTTAATGAATTATTGATATCGTCTAGAGAAGCAAATGCACCAAGGATATTTTCAGCAGCACGGCGACGGAAATCAATACCATCTACTGCGCCATCAAGGGCATTACCTGTTCCGCCAAAGCCTGATATATTAACATGATATCCGGTTCCGCTGACGCCATTAATCGCACCAGGATCTGGTAATTGCGAGAATAATAGCGCCCATGTTGGAATATCAGCGGCGGGTGTATCCAATGTTGCTAAAGCTATATCAGCCTCAATAAATCCTGCCGCAGCAGGGTTTTGCAATGATCTTGGATCATATTGAATTTGAGAGATATTATAAACAAATTGAGAAGCATTGGTTTGAAAACCGCTTGCAAACCAAGCTTGCAAACCAGGAAGCGCATTTACATCAAAAGAGAATGCTGATTGAATGATTGGACCAAAATCTGTTTCTGGTCGATTATTCACACAGTGCGCTGCAAACAATACAGTGCGCGGGTTAATCAAGCTACCTGTACAAACAGAACCATCACTGCGGAAAAATTGACCGATACCATTAACGCCACCAGCATTATCAACGATAGCTTCCGAATCGGTATTTTCATTTGGAACGATGGCTTGTGCTGGAACAGATGCCAACATTGTAGCCATTGCAACAACAGCTGTGCTGCTGCCTAAAAAACGCAGATTACTCTTACTTCTAGTCATTAAAACTTCCCCTTACATATTCGTAATAAACTTTAAAAGTTTCCCTCAAAACTTCAAAAATTTCCCCAAATTCTAATTAAATAATATAGTTAGAATCTAAAATCTTGTAACAAGCTTTCATTTAGTACGCAATTGCGAGGATAAAAAACTATTATTAAATTATTAATGTGATATTATTACAATATTAACCATATCTATTACATCAACATCAAAACTCACGCTGAGTATATGCTGAATTACAATGTTTCAGGTCATTAGGATTAATGAGAGATATTATGTTATATTGGTAGCGGAGGAGGGACTTGAACCCCCGACACCGGGATTATGATTCCCGTGCTCTAACCACCTGAGCTACTCCGCCAACATGATTGCCCAATAGGCATTTATCATCTTCTGACATTATCAGAATGGGCGCTATAAGCGGCTATTGTTTGCGGGTCAATACAGCATGTTGAAATTAGATAAGGATATTTATTATTGGAAACGCCATTGTCCTATTTTCTCCCAAGGACCACCCATATAATAGAAAGCTGAGAGCCCCTTTATCGACAATGGAAAGGCTTCAAACTCAGCGTTTAATAGATCAAAAGTTTGCCTAGCAACTTCGCCTTTCACTTTATTTTGTATAGTCACATGCAATCGCGGCTTGGATTGGTCTTGCGGTATTAACAAGCTTGCAAAATTTTCCGCAATCATAGAACGAACCGCCATGAGTTCAGGACTATCTATATGGAATGCGACACCGCGTCCCAAATTGAGCAATCTGTCAACATGCGCAATAGGCGCATCATATTCACGCGTTAGATCAATAATATAACGTTTAATCTCAGGCCAATGCGCAGGCGGTAAATGGTGAAATAATGTGATATGCGCATCCAGGTAATTCCGCTCACGAGGAAAATATTCATTGCGCAGCTTGTTAAAAAAGCTTTGATCTTCTGGCCCCATCATCGCCGTAATGATTATAGGCTCTGAACGCAGCTTAGTCATATAAATTCATTCATTCTGATACCGAAGACTGCGCCATCTCTCGACTTTAAGTTTATGCTCAGCATAAGTCTTGCTGAAGTCATGTCCCTCTTTACCATCCGCAACAAAATAGAGAAAATCAGTTTTTGCAGGATTTAAAGCTGCTTCAATCGCGCCCTTGCTAGGGTTTGTAATCGGGCCAATAGGCAGCCCGACCTTAGTATATGTATTATAATCATTCACAGCCGCAATATCTGATCTTCTGATTTTCCGGCCCAATGGTTTGCCCTTAGTAATAGGGTAGAGGAAAGTAGGATCAGCTTGCAGCATCATGCCCTTTTTAATACGATTGCTATATACAGAGGCAACGATAGGATATTCTTCTGGCAATTTGGTTTCTTTTTCTATGATTGATGCCAAAATAACAGCTTCTTCCGCAGTTTTCACAACAGTATCATCAGATTTATTGTCCCATGCTTCCGTTAAAACATCATCCATAGCGGATGTCATACGTGCCAGCACATCAGCGCGTGTTTCGCCTTTCTCAAAGCTATAACTGTCGGGCAGTACACTGCCTTCTCGCGGTACTTCTATATCGCCCGTCAAAATATCATTGGCTAATAAACGTTCATAAACTTGAATGGAGGCAAAGCCCTCTGGAATTGTGACCAATCTCTGCTTGGATTTACCGCCTTGCAATATCGACATGATAGAGGAGTTGCTGGAATAAGCAGGAATGACAAATTCACCAGCTTTTATTGTTGTGCTGCCCCCTAATATCCGAGCGCGCTGATAGAAAGCATCAGCAGATTTGATGACATTGCCAGCTTCAAGAGCTTTGGCAGCATCTTTTAATGTTGATCCTGGACTAATTTCTATGGTGACTTCTCTGTCAGAAGGGCCAGCCGCATACCAACCATAAATAAAGTTGCCGCCAATCACAGCGATTAAGACAAGTACCGCAATAATTATAAGACAACCAACTTTACGCATAAATTACAATGCCTTCATTATAAGACTGGCATTCGTTCCGCCAAATCCAAAACTATTGTTAAGAACAGCATTCACTTTGCGTTTTTTTGCAATATGTGGAACCAAATCAACGCCTTCACAGCCTTCATCCGGATTATCCAGATTAAGCGTAGGAGGAACAATCTGGTCGCGGATAGCCAAAATACAGAAAATAGCTTCAACAGCCCCTGCTCCGCCCAGCAAATGCCCAATAGCAGATTTGGTCGAGCTCATCGAAATATTAGCGACATCATCGCCGAATAGACGCTTTACCGATGCTAATTCTATGGTGTCGGCCATGGTTGATGTGCCATGCGCATTGACATAATCAATATCAGAGGTCGTTAATCCTGATTTTTTAAGCGCCATTTCCATCGAACGATATGCGCCGCTACCCTCAGGATGCGGAGCCGTTACATGATGCGCATCACCAGATAGGCCATAGCCCACTACTTCAGCGTAAATTTTAGCGCCGCGCGCTTTAGCATGTTCATATTCTTCGAGAACAACAACACCAGCGCCCTCACCCATAACAAAACCAGCGCGATCACGATCATAAGGACGTGATGCTTTTTCAGGTTCGTCATTGCTGCTCATATTCAATGCTTTTGCTTGTGCAAATCCGGCAATACCAATGGGGCAAATAGTGCTTTCCGCACCACCAGCAAGCATGACATCCGCATCATCATCGCGAATCATTCTTGCCGCATCCCCAATAGAATGCGCACCAGTCGAACAGGCCGTTACAACAGCGTGATTAGGCCCCATAAGACCATATTTTATACTCACTTGACCCGATATAAGATTGATAAGGCGCCCATGCACAAAATGCGGACTAACGCGCCCAGGGCCGCGATTTGCAAGAACAAGAGACTCGCTCTCTATCCCTGGTAATCCACCAATTCCTGAACCAATAGAACAACCAGCACGATAGCGTTGCTCTTCGCTCATTTCAGTAAGGCCTGCATCTTCTAAGGCTTGGCCAGCGGCATCAATGCCAAATATAATGAATGGATCTACCTGACGCTGTACTTTGTGATCAACGCGCTTATTGGGATCAAAACCATATTCATGATCTGCAGGTTTAACTTCACAAGCAATGTGACATTTTTGGCCTTCGGTATCAAATTTAGTAATGCGTCCAGCCCCAGATTTGGATGCTAAGATATTTTTCCAGCTCGTTTCAACGTCTGCACCAAGTGGCGAAACAAGTCCAAGACCTGTAACAACGACTCTACGTGGTTGATTCATCAAAAACTCCCCTAAGCTGTTTAGCATAAACAGGTTTATAAACCCATTTGTTCAAATATTTCATATATATGTTTTTGGAAATAATCCATGAAAACATTGAAATCAATTAATGCGACATATTATCACCTATAGATGATAATATAACGGCTTCTTGGTCTTACCGGAATAACCGGACCAAAAAGCCGAAAAATTTAATGATAAAGCCTTTTGGCCAACCAAATTATTTATGAATTTGAAGAGATAAAATCAATCGCATCTTTAATCGTTGCAATTTTCTCAGCAGCATCATCAGGAATTTCAATGTCAAATTCTTCTTCAAATGCCATTACCAATTCAACGATATCAAGGCTATCGGCACCAAGATCATCAATAAAGCTGCTTTCTACAGTCACTTTATCGGCTTCAACGCCCAAATGCTCAACGACGATCTTTTTTACGCGGTCAGCAGTTTCACTCATTTATGTGCCCCTTTATTTGGCTATGGTTTAATATTTCAAACTTGCCCTAATACTTAGCAGCCTTGCTTGCAAGAGGGGAAGATATAATTCGAAATAATATACAATCTTAAATTTACAAGCCCATATATTATTATCATTATAATTCATAAACTTACAGCTTATAACATCGCCATACCGCCATTAACATGTAATGTTTGTCCGGTGACATATCCAGCCTCTTTGCTTGCAAGATATGCCGCAGCAGCACCTATATCAGAACCTTGCCCCATATTTCCCATAGGGATTCTTGCATTTAAGGCTTGTTTTTGCGCGTCAGGCAAAACATCCGTCATTGGCGTTGCAATAAAGCCCGGCGCGATGCAATTCACAGTAATGCCTCGGCTCGCTAATTCCTGCGCCAGCGCTTTTGACATACCTACCACCCCTGCTTTAGAGGCAGCATAATTAGATTGCCCGGGATTACCCGTTGCACCTACCACGCTAGTAATAGAGACAATGCGGCCAAAACGTGCCTTCATCATAGGCCGCGCGGCGGCTCTGCATAAACGGAAATTTGATTCCAAATTGATGCGGATCACATCATCCCACTCTTCGTCCTTCATACGCATCGCCAAATTATCGCGCGTAATGCCTGCATTATTAATTAGAATGTCAATTTTACCAAGCTGCTCTATAGCCGAAGGAATAAGCGATTCTACGCTATCAGCATCACCCAAATTACAGGCAATAGCGACATGATCGTCATGCGCATGACCAGCGCCATTCAATGTATCGCAATAGGCATTTAATTTATCAACATTGGACCCTGAAACAGCAAGGCGCGCGCCTTGTGATGCCAAAGCAGTGCATATTTCGCTGCCAATACCGCCGCTGGCGCCTGTAACTAGGGCATTCATTCCTGTTAGATCAAACATGTTCATAAACCTTTCAATAGATTTTCAATATCATCCATGGTGACGACCGAATCAATGACCAACTCATCTGAAACATGCGATGCACTCTTTTTCACCATTGGTGATAAGACCTTGCCGCCAAATTCCACAAAATGCGTCACCCCTGCTTCGGCCATAGCGGCAGAAGACTCGCGCCAGCGGACACGGCCTGTAACTTGTTCAACCAAAGATGTTCGGATTGCATCGGCATCACTAAGCTTTGATGCAGAGACATTAGCGAATAGAGGAACTGATGGATTGTTCATATCGGCCTCTTCCAAAGCCGCCTCCATCGCGTCAGCAGCATCTTGCATCAATGGGCAATGAAATGGCGCTGATACTGGCAATAAAATGCCGCGCTTAATCCCATGATCTTTTACCATCGCAACAGCGCGATCAATTGCTTCTTTATGACCTGATATAACCACTTGAGATGGGTCATTATCATTAGCAACCGTGCATATAGCACCCTCGGATGCAGCAGCAGCCAAAGCTTCTGCTTTTTCAATGTCAGCACCTAATAATGCGGCCATCGCACCTTGACCAACTGGAACAGCGGCTTGCATGGCCTGTCCTCTGAGTTTGAGCAATTTTGCTGTTGTGGCGAGATCAAATGTTCCCGCCGCGCACAATGCGCTATATTCACCTAGGCTATGGCCTGCAACAAATTGGCATTTATCAGCTAGGCTAATAGCGCCCTCTTGTTCCATAACGCGCAAAGTAGCGATCGCATTGGCCATAATCGCGGGTTGAGCATTTTCGGTTAGGGTTAATTCAGCCTCATCCCCTTCGCTCATCAGCCGATAAAGATTTTGTCCTAATGCTTCATCAACCTCTTGGAATGTAGAGCGCGCGACAGCGCTGGCTTCTGACAATATTTTTCCCATTCCAATTTTTTGGCTGCCTTGACCGGGGAATAAAAATGCACGCATTGATATGACCTTCCTAAATTATTTTGCATTATGATGATATAGCCCATCAATATGAGGTTAGTTGCCGATATGCTGATGAGAGAAAAACTGCAAGTTTAAGATTGCATTATATGATAATTTGAGCCATAGGCCCGCTTCCAAGAAAATAAACCTTGGGAATAGAAGAAGGCCGGAGGGGCGTTTGCATGGTGCAGCGTCAGCGATCGGTAACAGAAAAGGAAAGCCCATGCCGTTTTATGAGCATGTATTTTTGGCGCGCCAAGACCTGTCACAAGCTCAGGTGGATGCGCTGGCAGAAAATGCCACAAAAATCGTAGAAGAAAATAATGGTAAAGTCCTCAAGACCGAAACTTGGGGTCTTCGTACTTTAGCCTATAAAATTCAAAAGAATCGCAAAGCCCATTATGTCATGTTGGAATTGGATGCTCCGGGTACAGTAATTGCTGAAATGGAACGTCAAGCACGCATGAATGAAGATGTATTACGTTTTCTTACCATTCGCGTTGATGAAGCCGAACAAGGCCCAAGCGTTATGATGCGCAAGAATGAACGCTCTAGCCGCGGCCGTGATGGCGGTTCACGCGGTAATGACAATTATGGAAAGGATGATTAATCATGGCACGCCCATTTTTCCGTCGTCGCAAATCTTGCCCATTTACAGGCAAAGGCGCCCCTAAAATTGATTATAAAGATACACGTTTGCTACAGGGTTATATCTCTGAGCGTGGCAAAATTGTACCTTCTCGTATTACTGCCGTATCGGCCAAAAAGCAGCGTGAACTAGGACAAGCGATTAAACGCGCTCGTCACCTTGGTTTGTTGCCCTACATTGTGAAATAAGGAACGCTCTCATGGATATTATTTTATTGGAACGCGTTGAAAAACTTGGCAGCATTGGTGATGTTGTAACCGTTAAAGACGGTTATGCTCGTAACTTCTTGCTTCCTAACAAAAAAGCGCTTCGTTCAAACGCAGCTAACCGCAAAGTATTTGAGGCCAATCGCGCCAAAATCGAATCTGACAATGCGGAACGCAAAACCGAAGCTGAAAAAGCATCTTCTAGCGTTGAAGGCACTCAGATCGTTTTGATTCGTGCTGCTTCAAACAGTGGACAGCTATATGGTTCAGTATCAGTTCGCGATATTGTTGAAGAATTGAACAAAACTGGTGCTAATGTTACAAAATCAATGATTGTTTTGGAACGTCCCATCAAAGCATTAGGCCTTGCCGATGTGCGCGTTGTTCTTCACCCTGAAGTCACCGTCAATATTCAAGTGAATGTTGCGCGTAGTGAAGATGAAGCTGAAATGCAAAAAGATGGCGTAGATGTTATCACGCAAATGTTCGAAGAAGAGCAAGCTGAAATCGCTCTTGAGAGCATTGCAGCCGAAGAAGAAGCGGCTAGCGCTCGTAAAGCAGCAGAAGATCGTGCTGAAGGCGAAGCTGAAGCTGCTGCTCCTGAAGCAACTGGCGAAGAAGAAGAGCCAGAAGCATAAAGCTTTTTACATATTAATAGAAAAGCCGCCCAATGAGGCGGCTTTTTTATGCGTGCGATAAATAATGTATCAGCTCTTCGGTTAGGTCTTAATACCCCATCAAGCTCATAACTTCTTTACGGCTGCGTTGATCATCTAAAAAACAGCCAATCAATTTGCTGGTCACCATACCAACACCAGGTGTGCGGACACCGCGCCCCGTCATACAGCCATGCTGTGCATCAATCACTACCGCTACGCCCTGAGGTTTAAGATTATCCCAAATACATTTGGCCACTTGCGCGGTTAAGCGCTCTTGAATTTGCAATCGGCGCGCATAGCCGTGCAGCACACGGGCTAGTTTCGAAATACCCACTACTTGATTGGTCGGCATATAAGCAATAGAGGCTTTACCAGTAATTGGCGCCATATGATGCTCGCAATGCGATTGAAATGGAATATCTTTAAGCAATACCAATTCATCATATCCGCCCACTTCCTCAAATGTACGCGATAAATGTATAGAAGGATCTTCATTATAACCTTGGCAATATTCCTTCCAAGCGCGGCCAACACGCGCTGGCGTATCTAACAGCCCTTCACGATCTGGGTCTTCACCTGACCATTTAAGCAATGTTCTAATAGCATCTTGTACATCATCAGGTACTGGCATTTTTTCTCGCGGTGAATCGGACATATTAATCTTTCTCAAATCAAATTATAATTATGTGGCACTTATATAGCATTAGATATTGATATTGCATCAATTTACTCAGGTATTTGCCATCTTATGCTATTACGATATATGCTCTCAATGGAAATACCCTGTGAATTTAGGCCTTTGTAAAAAATAGCGCGCTTCATCAGCAAATCACAAGTTGCTTTATCCAAATCTTCATGCCCGCTGCTATCCACTATGTTGCAACTTGATACCGTGCCTTCCTTTGAAACAGTCAATGTAAAATCAACAACGCCCTCTCGCTCCTCTCTCAGAGCAGGAGTAGGATAGTCATATGGCGTTATCCATTCGGCAGGAGAATTGAGAGGAACTGCTTTATCCCCAATCAATTCTCGTGTCTCTGTTTCAGCTGGCTCTTCTGATGTGGTTACTATCTTTGGTATATCCGCTATTTCATCAGAACCACTATCAAATAAATTTGTAACTCCTGTCATTTTAAACAGGGTAAAAATCCCTATAAAACCCCAGAAAAGATAGCTTTTACCATTAGACAAAGTCTTGCTAATCATAGAGCTTATGACAATATAATTCTCATCAGCCACATTATTTCGGCTAGCTTTTCTGCTGGATTGATCTGTTGCAGGCGCGTTTTCAAATTGGGAATCATTGTGGATTAAACGGCATGAAGCACATAATAAGCTGCCATTATCATCCTTGGTGGCCAGTGCAGATTTTTTAAATAAGTCATCGCGGCGGTCCTCCGCAGACAAATCATCTCTTAAAACAAGACCGCAGCGCTTGCATTCATTAGAGCTTTGCCAAAACTTCAAACCGCCAAATCCGCTCAACCGATGCTTTGACCAGTTTTAGCCCAGTCCGCCATAAACCCTTCAATGCCTTTATCTGTTAAGATATGTTTGAATAGGTTTTTGATAACAGCGGGCGGCATCGTTGCCACATCTGCACCAATTTTGGCAGATTGCAGCAAATGAATGGGGTGACGAATAGAAGCCACCAAAATTTCAGTATCAAACGCATAATTGTCATAAATTGTACGAATATCGTCGATTAAGTCCATGCCATCAAAACCATTATCATCATGACGACCAACAAAAGGCGATACAAATGTTGCGCCCGCTTTGGCAGCCAATAAGGCTTGATTGGCGGAAAAACATAATGTCACATTGACCATAGTGCCTTCGCCAGTGAGTGCTTTACATGTTTTCAAACCATCGATGGTGAGCGGCACTTTTATTGTCACATTATCGGCTATCTTGCGCAGGATTTCTGCTTCTTTCATCATGGTGGGATGATCCAAAGCAACAACTTCTGCGGAAACTGGACCATCGACCATATCACAGATTTCTTTTGTCACTTCCATGAAATCGCGACCTGATTTTGCGATTAAAGACGGGTTAGTGGTCACTCCATCCAATAATCCAGTAGCCGCCATCTCGGCAATATCATCAGTATTCGCAGTATCGACAAAAAATTTCATCTTATCTCTTTCTATAATTGTGCACTTAATAGAATTCTCTAGCGCATTGGTATGATTCGCTTTTATGTATAAACAAATTTCAAACTATATCTAAATTTATTCAGGGGTGGTTTGCGACAATTTATTACATATTTTAGATTTTAAAATCTCAACTCCTCTGTAAATCTATTATCTAATTCAATATTATAACGAAGACTCTCTCAATTTCTCCAGCAAAGCCCCTGATTGATATGAAAATGAAAAAAATATTACATCAAACTACTGCTATGTCTTGCATATTAATTTTGGCATTGCCTGTCATGGTAGCGGCGCAAGAAAATGATGCATCGGATGATCCGCCCGTTGAAACAATTGATGATGATAACACTCAAGATGATGTTGACGAAAGAGAGATTTTAGTCACGGCACAACGCATCAGAGGATCAGTGATTAGCGAAGCGCCGCCAGTAGCTATATTATCCGAAGATGACATCGCAAGTTATGGCGCGGACTCTATCCAAGAATTGTTAAGCGCCATATCACCCCAAACTGGGTCTTCAAGAGGCAGAGCAAGCGGACCGCCCATCGTGCTTATCAATGCTCAGCGCGTCTCAGGTTTCAGAGAATTACGCAACATACCGCCAGAGGCTGTTGTCCGTGTTGAAGTGTTTCCCGAAGAAGTCGCATTGCAATATGGTTTTCGTCCTGATCGACGTGTTATTAATTTCATTTTAAAAGATGATTTTTCTAGCATTGATATTAATGGCGGAGCTGGCGCATCAACTTCTGGTGGTTATGTTACGACTGATATCGGATCAACTTATACAAAATTCTCAAAAAATAGCCGCCTTAATCTGGATGTTGATTATGAAACTACCAGCGCTCTTACCGAGGATGAGCGCGATATTTTTCAAGAAGAGAATACGCTCGGGGCCGTGATTGTTGGCCCCATAGGGGCGCAAGATATTGGTCAATTCAGAACATTATTGCCAAGCAGCGACACGATAGAAATAGAGGGCGTTTACAGCCGTGCTTTGTCTAAAACGACCAGCCTGTCGCTGAATGCTGGCTATACAAATGTTGAGAGCACTAGCCTATTTGGCCTCAACAATCCTATTTTGACAGTTCCCGCCAGCAATCAATTTAATATAAGCGGCAATGATCAATTGGTTCAGCGTTTCTTCATCGAACCGCGCCCTCTGCAATCAACAAGGCAAAGCGATAATTTCGAGGCTGGTTTGGCATTAAATTCATCATTAGATGGTTGGAGATGGTCAACAACTCTCAACGCAAATTACACCGATAGCGCCGCTCAGATAGACCAAAACAGTAGTTTCACAGCATTACAGCAAGATTTGCTCAATGATGATAGCGTCAATATTTTTGCGGATAATTTTGCACCTGAAGTCGGTCCAATCGATATTATAAATACTAATGTTAAAACTACAAATATTTCTAACCTAAATACATTATCGGGCACATTATTCGACATTCCCAATGGTGAAGTACGCGCAACCTTCAGGGGCGGCTATAATTATAGCCGTATAGACAGCGATAGCGATCAATCTGGCGTTAACGTCAACACAATATTGTCACGTAATACGCTCACTTTTGGCGCCAATATCGATATTCCTCTAATAGATAGAGGCGTTGGATTAGGCCGAATATTAGGAAGCCTATCCATTAATGGTAATGCGAGTGCTAGCGATGTGTCTGACTTTGGCTCTCTGACCCAATATGGTTTTGGCGTTACTTGGAAACCCATTGATGATCTGACCATCACATTTACATCCATTAATGAAGATACGCCTCCTTCTATTGCGCAACTCGGCAATCCAATTTCTATTATTCCAAATGTACCAATTTTTGATTTTAGCCTCTCTGAAACCAGCTTCATTCTTTTGACAACTGGCGGGAATCCAGACTTATTGGCAGAAAGACAGAGAGATATAAAAATATCAGCCAATTTTTCACCCAGCAAAATATCGGGTTTAAATATTATTGCGGATTATTCCCGCAACAGAAGCTTTGATACAAGCAATGCTTTTCCGCTTCTTACACCAGAAATAGAAGCAGCATTCCCCGATCGCGTAACGCGCGATGCAGACGGCATATTAATAGCATTGGACAGAACGCCAGTATCATTTGATCGTGTTGCGAGTGAACGAATAAGATATGGCCTAAATTTCTCTAAATCATTGGGTAGAGGTGGCCGAGGTGCAGGTAGGCCCAGAGGAGCTGGAAGACCAACTGGAGCAAGAAGACCAACAAGTGCTGGAAGGCCAACTGGTGCTGAACGCCCTAATGGTACAGGAAGACCTGCAAATGCAGGAACAGTACGTCCAGATAGCACCGTTTCAGTAAATGTAAATGGTCAAACATCTGCTCCAAACGCACAGCAGCGTCCAGCAGGCCGACCAAGAGGTAGAGGCGGCCCACCCAGAAGACCGGGCCGTTTTAATATTTCAATCTTTCACACTATTGCATTGGATGAGAGCATCTTGATTCGCCCTGATGTTACCGAATTAGACTTATTAAATGGCTCTGCCATTGGTTCTAATGGCGGTGCTGCTCGTCATAGGGTGGAATTAGAAGGCGGCATATTTAACAATGGAATTGGTGCGCGTGTATCAGCAAATTATCAAAGCGGTTCCACTGTTGATGGCGATATTTTAACAGGATCTAGCGATTTACGCTTTGGGTCATTAGCGACATTAGATTTTCGTTTATTTTTCAATTTTGACTCGCGGCCCAAATTGGTAAAATCGCTACCATTCTTAAAAAGCAGCCGCGTTTCTTTTAGTGTTGATAATGTCTTTAATGCGATACAAAATATCACAGATTCATCCGACGATGTGCCCATTAATTTTCAACGCGGGTTTATTGACCCACGAGGAAGATTTGTGCAATTTAGATTCCGAAAGAGGTTTTAACTTCATAGGAAATTATGATGGATGATGAATATCACAAAAGTTTTTGGGAATTATTATTCTGTAAAAAGTCAATGATTAGAGCCATTAAAATCTCTCTGATTATTGGAACATTGCTTACAATTATCAACCAAGGGGATATGATTATTAATGGAATCATGCCTCCATTATGGAAAATAATATTAACATATTTAGTGCCCTTCAGCGTCAGTAGCTATTCTTCGGCAAAATTATTGCGCGAGATAAATACAAAACAGCCCGCCTAAAAAGACGGGCTGTTTTACTACGCTACGCAAAATTTTATCTTTAGAATTTACCCAAAATATTGAAGAATAAACCTTCACTGTTAAAGCTCTGATCCGTTAGATCATCTGAGAAATCAGAAAAGCTATAACCGATACCAATTTTGGCATTATTACCAACATGACGATAGATTGCCGCCAAGGCGCCATAACGCGTATCACCAGCTAAATCATTGGTAAGAACGCGGCCCTCCAACAATAAATCCCATGATTTGATGACATGGAAATCAGCTCTTAATATCCCCAAATGTGTATCGCTTGAAACAAATATATCGCTATCACGTCCCAGAGAAACACTGCCTTCACGATAGCCATATTTCGCACCTAAAGTAAGAGCTTTGGTAATGTCATAATTCACATCGACTGACAAAATCTGACTGCGCTGTTTTGGGCTAGCCGTTGTTCCGCCTTGGGTAATCTGTCCGATTGGTCCCAAATCTTGGAAATAATTATAGCGTGCCAAAATATTCAATCGATCATTATCGACTGGACGATATGCGAACCCAAGGCTGCCCTCGACAAAATCAGCAGCACGAACATTAGCCACATCATTATCAGCAATTGCGAAATTCAAACGACCTAAGAGGCGGAAACTATCACTCAACTGAGCGCTTGCTGAATTGCGCACCAACCAGACATTTTGATCTCGGCCATTGCCTTCTTCGAAACGTCCTTCGACACTGCTGCCTATGCGGATATTCTCGCCGCTATAGCCAACACCAAAAGTTGCTGCTGTACGTCTAAATAGACCTGAAACTTGATCATCAATCCGACCATTTTCAAAAGAAGCAGAGAATGACCATTGTGCATCAGGATCAAAATTCAATCCAAAACTGCGGCTTACGCTTGGCGCAGGCCCACCAATTCCGATACGGTTTTCACCATATACACTCAATGAAGTGCTAAATCTCTTCCGTGCACCTGCGGTCAAAGTACCGCGATTGCTGTTGGTAAAGATATTTTGCGCTTCCAATCCTGTATCTGTGCGATCAGCCAGCAATGAATATCCGATATAGGCTTCACTGCCCTCACCCAAACGTCTGTTTAGCTGAACATCTGCACCCAGACCGCCATCACCGCCTGACAATTCACCAGCAATGGATAATCGTTCTGTCAATTGTGCTTTAATACCAGCACCGCCGCGATTATTTTCTTGACGGCCAGCATCATTATCTAATGTTAATTGACCAAAGCCATATAGATTTAAATTTTGACCATTGGGTTCATAATTAATCTGTAAAGCAGCATCGGTTCGATCGCCATTTTCATCACGACCTTGCAATATACCCTGTGTTCTTCGGTCATAACGCAAGCCCAAAGTAGCAGTAACATCAGTGCCAAAGCCTTGTTTCAGATCAACCGTACCTGCGCGCCTTGAACCGAGACCCTCAGTACTAATCTCATCATAACCAAATTTGAAATCTGTGCTATCTGATAGGGCTAAATCTGCTTTTACACCCCAACGATCTGTATCAACGCTTGTTAGTTGTGAGATCGAAGAGAAGCCAGCGTCAAAATGCTCATAATAAGCAGAAATACTGCCTAAATTGCTCTTGCCACCTGTTATTTCAGAGAAATTAACAGCGGCCTCTGTACGATAGGCTTCAGCCCTAACATTCGCAACACCCGGCGTAGCAAAGTTGACAAAGTTCAGACCACCATCAACAGAATTTGATTGACCAAAACCTGGACCTTCTGTTCGCGCAATTTCTGCTTTAAAATAAGTGCCAGCATCATGGCGTATCAAAATATCTGCACCTAATAAAGTTTGATCAGCGCCTTCTGTGGTTTCTTTTTGCGATGTAACACCTAAGCGCACTGTATCGCCAATCCAACCCGCGCCTCGGCCACCAAATGTATAACCATCTAGGTCACCAAAATTAGGCGAAAATTCGTAACGAGCAACCAACACAGGAATATTGCCTGATGAACTGCCCTGACGAACTGTCCCACCATCTGGAGCAATAGATGCCAGAGGACGGTTTAATGTTACGCGGCCTTGGAAATAATCAATATCATAATCTTCTTGCGGACGAAGCTCTACAGTCTCAAGAACCAAACCTGTTTCACGATCACGAATTTCAACGCGCAAACGCTCTGATCCGATTGAAATATCTTGCTGTTGCAAGAAGTATAGCGAACCACCGGTTCCTCTAAATTCATCGCGTGCAGGTACAGTCCCTGGATCCGATGCAAAAGAGGTTAATTGCAGTTTCTTCTCACCAAAACTCGTCACGTCTTCGCTTTGATAATCGATGATTGCACCAAATAAACCACGCTCTAATTGCGCCAGTTCTGCTTGATTGATTTGGGTGATAAAATTACCCACCAATAAAGAACTATCTGCTTGCTCTAGGCGTAAATAAAATCCAGTTTGTGTCGGCGCATCTTGAACCAATGTGCTGTCATCACCATAGACTGGATAAAATTCATCAGAGTCCAAACGGCGTAACAATTGCGCGGGATCTTTGCGATCAATATTAGAAAATAAATCTTCTAATAATTGTTCACCCGTATCCAGAGAGCTGGTAATCCGAACATCTTTTGAAAACTCACCTTTTAGATAAAAAGCAGCACGAGATGTTAAGAAATCACCATCCGCTAGACGGTCACCCGTAACTTCAACTGCTGGTCCTTCGCCGCTTGATGTAATGAATGTTAAATCACCTTGTCCCACAAAAAACCATTTGCTTTGTGGCTCTGGTACATTGCGCAAGCTACCCAAGATTAATTTCTGATCGCGGGTTATATCAACCGATATAGATTTCATATTCTCTGAAATAATCTGCTGTGCAACAAATTTTCCATCAGCATCTACTGGGACTATTTGTCCAGCTACGCGCACGATATCCTGATCAGCTTTAGCAACACCTGTGACAGTGATTGTTGAGCTATCTCTCTGAATTATATTGCGAAGCTTTGCTTCATCTATCAAGCCAAATGATGGACGAGTAGCATCAGATTCTTTATTGGGTAATTTTTTCTCAACAAGCGTTAATTCTTCACCCTCAGTTTCATCAAAATTGCCTCTCGCATCATAAACACGATACACAAAATATAATGATGAAGGCTCATCAGAAGATTTCCAACTACCATATCCATCTTTATTCATCTCAACAATGGCAATCGGATTGCTATCGCTAGGCTGCCCTGTTTCAAAAATGCGAATTTCAGATTTTTCAATAAATGCAGGATAATTACTATATCCTAGAAACTCCGTATCCTCTCCGCGAACTGAAGTTCTTACATTATCAATAATACCAACAGATAATATAGGCTGCGCTGACAAATCATCATGCACAATTTGTATATTATGAGGATCATCATTTTGTGCTCCAGCTTCTACTACAGCAATATCAAATGGGTTCTTATTGGAACTAATTTGACCTTTGGATTCAGAAGAGCTGCTGATTTGTTCGACATTATTTAAGTTAGAGGTAACGGTCGAATTTAAGCTAGAGGTAACGGTCGAATTTAAGCTAGACGTTACGCTCGAATTTAAGCTAGACGTTACGCTCGAAGCAGCAATATCATTCCCAATATTCTTATCAACATTTTGAACGACTAGGCTAGAAGTGATATTTGATTGAATATCATCTGAAACTGCTGCAATGTTCGCTTCGGTAATATTTGCTGTATTGCTATATTCACTCGATGCTTTTCCAATTGTGTCCATCAAAGAGCTGCTCACCAATCCAGTAGCATGTGCATTTCCTGGAATTAAAGCTGCTACACCAATTGCTGTAGTGCTCATCCATGGTGATTTTTTATCAACTTTAATCGCATGTTTTTGTACAAAAGAGGCACGGAACATATTTTTTTGATTCATATAAGTCATGATAATTACTCCCCTCCTTTTTCATCTGTAGTATTGATATTCTTAACCGAAATATTGACTAAGATTGTGGGTGGTGGCCCATCCCAATCAGATTTAAATATGGCGTCAATTGCAGAGGTTAATTCGGACATTCTTCCTCTTGCTAGCTCGATATTTTCGCCATCGGACAATTGATATTGAAGGCTGATAACTGGTGCCTTTGGATCAACTTGTTCTTTTAGAGCCGCTAACTGCCCAGCATATTGCGGTGCTAGCTGTGTTTGCGTATTTTCAAATGCATCACTATTCAGAGAAATAGTTACGCGTTTCGCTTCCTGAACACCAAAATTAAGCTTGCTAATCTTACCGCGTGTCAAACGCACTGAACGTGGGTTTTCGGTCGTGATTTGGTATCCAGTCGGAAGCGTGCGCTTATCTAATTTCAAGACATAGTTTGAACCGATGCGAGCATCTGGAACTAATGCACATGTGATATGATAGCGTCCTTCTCCATCGGTGGTAATCAAATTACCGTCTACCGTTGCTAATCTTACAGAGGGTACACCAGGCTCGCCTTTATCTTGATATCCATTACCATTATAATCGTTAAACACTTTACCAATTATTTCAGAGCAATCGAATATTGCACTTGGCGCTATTGATACTATGGCCTGACCACGATTAGAAATATCGCTATTATCTGCACTATTTTGTGCCAATCCAATATTAACGCGATCTCCGGTCGTAACACCAGCACCAACGACCATGATCAAATTATATTCGACACTGCTGTTGGCAGGGATAAGTTGGTCATTCCAAACCAATTCTCGACCAGTTTGAACAGGTTCTAATGGCGCTCCATTAACAACCGCAGATCCTTCAACATATTTAAAACCTGGTGGTATAATATCTATCACATTTACGCCTGCACGTTGCACATTCTCTGCATTACGAACCGTAATTGTGTAGGGAATAACATCACCGGTACTTGCTGTACGCTTTGTACTTGTTTTGGTGATCATTAATGGATCACGTGATATAAACCCATCCAATGGAATATGGTTATTAATCACATCTGGATCACCACTGGCCAATAAGAACCCAAGGAAATAACGCGTATCTTGATTGCCTGTTGGAGCTTCATTTTGATCTTGAACGCGTACTGGAGCACCCAATCCTGTAGGATTAAGGGATTCAGATTCCGGTAGGAATACCGTTGATACATCTGATATTCCAGCGGGCGGCGTCAATATGATTTGATAGAATGTCTCTCCTAATGGACAGGCTGGGTCTGCTCCGGGAACAATATCAAATCGATATTCACCAGTTGCGCCTGTGACTTGGCTAGCTTGCGATGGATCAACAAAACAAATTTCCGGTAATGGGTTTCCATCTGCATCTGCTAATATTGCCAACACTCCTGCTATCGGAGCTCGTGTGACGGAGTCATAAATAACACCAGATGGATCAATAGGCTGGTTTTGATCGGTTAGCGCTTCATTAGGCGTTAATTGAATATCTTCAATTCTACCAAATTCAACGCCATTATCTGGGTTACGGAAAACAATGTCATAGCCCTCTTTTGTCTCAACACCTTCAAAGCTATAATCCCCATTTTCATCAGTTGTAGTCGTTGCAACTACATTTCCATCACTATCTAGTAACTCAACTATCCACAGAGGACGGCCTTCTTCGCCATCATCAAGAGTGTCATCACTATCATCATCATCAAATGCTCTACCTGATACGCTACTAAGAGCAGGCTCAACGATAACTGTCACAGTTGCAATAGCGCAATTATCAGGGTTCAGTTTTTCACAGATCTCATATTCTATTATATAGGTTCCAGCTGGTACATCTGGATCTAATGATACAATACCCGTTTCAACATCCAATACCACTCCTGGATTAGAAGCAGGCGTTAATATAGTAGCTGTAATATCATCGACATCGATAGGATCACCATTGAGCGTGTCATTATCAAAAGCATTTAACAGATTATCGCTTCCAATATCGCTATTGATTGGCTCTGCAATGTCAGAAGTTGCCGTAATCTCTGGTGCAATCACTTCAACCGTAACGGTGGTAATAGCACAATTATCTGGGTTCAATGTCTCGCATATCTCATACTCAATCTCATACGTTCCCGCTGGAGTACCTGCTGGTACATCAACAAGACCTGTGACTGGATCAAGAACAGGGACGCTTGCGCCTGGCGTTAGCGGCGTTGCTGGCGTCAAGATGGTCGCTGTAATGTCATTGACATCAACAGGATCACCATTGAGCATGTCATTATCAAAAGCATTGATAATATCATCACCGCCATCTGCACCATTGACAGGCGCTGGCGTATCTACTGATGCCGTAATGAAGTTTTCAATTTCGACAGCTTCTTCTAAATCATCGCCTACAGTGGTTGGATCAGGTTGATCACCTGATGCTGCGCTGGTGATGTTGGTAATGGTGTTACCGCCCTCACCTGCATCGACGATACCTTCGATGGTCAAAGTAGCACTGGCGCCATCGGCCAATGTGCCAATGCTCCATAGACCGCTTATCGCATCATAAGAACCTATGCTCACGCTACCATTATTGGCGGTGGGCGTTAAGCCTGCTGGGATAAGATCGCTCAACGATACACCCGTGGCCTGCGCGGCGCCATTGTTGGTCACTTCAATCTGGAAGGTCACTATATCGCCTTCTGCTGGCGTTGGATCACCGCTGGTCAATGTCTTAGCGGTCACAAGGTCCGCGCCATTATCAACGATAACCGCTTCTTCTAAATCATCGCCTACAGTGGTAGGATCGGGCTGATCACCCGATGCTGCGGTTGTGATGTTGGTAATGGTGTTACCGCCTTCCCCTGCATCGACGATACCTTCGATGGTCAAAGTAGCGCTGGCGCCATCGGCCAATGTGCCAATGCTCCATAGACCGCTTATCGCATCATAAGACCCTATGCTCACGCTACCATTATTGGCGGTGGGCGTTAAGCCTGCTGGGATAAGATCGCTCAACGATACACCCGTGGCCTGCGCGGCGCCATTGTTGGTCACTTCAATCTGGAAGGTCACTATATCGCCTTCCGCTGGCGTTGGATCACCGCTGGTCAATGTCTTAGCGGTCACAAGGTCCGCGCCATTATCAACGATAACCGCTTCTTCTAAATCATCGCCTACAGTGGTAGGATCGGGCTGATCACCCGATGCTGCGGTTGTGATGTTGGTAATGGTGTTACCGCCCTCACCTGCATCAACAATACCTTCGATGGTCAAAGTAGCGCTGGCGCCATCGGCCAATGTGCCAATGCTCCATAGACCGCTTATCGCATCATAAGAACCTATGCTCACGCTGCCATTATTGGCGGTGGGCGTTAAGCCTGCTGGGATAAGATCGCTCAACGATACACCCGTGGCCTGCGCTGCGCCATTGTTGGTCACTTCAATCTGGAAGGTCACTATATCGCCTTCCGCTGGCGTTGGATCACCGCTGGTCAATGTCTTAACGGTCACAAGGTCCGCGCCATTATCAACGATAACCGCTTCTTCTAAATCATCGCCTACAGTGGTAGGATCGGGCTGATCACCCGATGCTGCGGTTGTGATGTTGGTAATGGTGTTACCGCCTTCCCCTGCATCGACGATACCTTCGATGGTCAAAGTAGCGCTGGCGCCATCGGCCAATGTGCCAATGCTCCATAGACCGCTTATCGCATCATAAGACCCTATGCTCACGCTACCATTATTGGCGGTGGGCGTTAAGCCTGCTGGGATAAGATCGCTCAACGATACACCGGTGGCCTGCGCTGCGCCATTGTTGGTCACTTCAATCTGGAAGGTCACTATATCGCCTTCCGCTGGCGTTGGATCACCGCTGGTCAATGTCTTAGCGGTCACAAGGTCCGCGCCATTATCAACAATAACCGCTTCTTCTAAATCATCGCCTACAGTGGTTGGATCAGGTTGATCACCTGATGCTGCGCTGGTGATGTTGGTAATGGTGTTACCGCCCTCACCTGCATCGACGATACCTTCGATGGTCAAAGTAGCACTGGCGCCATCGGCCAATGTGCCAATGCTCCATAGACCGCTTATCGCATCATAAGAGCCTATGCTCACGCTGCCATTATTAGCGGTGGGCGTTAAGCCTGCTGGGATAAGATCGCTCAAAGATACACCCGTGGCCTGCGCTGCGCCATTGTTGGTCACTTCAATCTGGAAGGTCACTATATCGCCTTCTGCTGGCGTTGGATCACCGCTGGTCAATGTCTTAGCGGTCACAAGGTCCGCGCCATTATCAACAATAACCGCTTCTTCTAAATCATCACCTACAGTGGTTGGATCAGGTTGATCACCTGATGCTGCGCTGGTGATGTTGGTAATGGTGTTACCGCCCTCACCTGCATCAACGCTGCCTTCGATGGTCAAAGTAGCGCTGGCGCCATCGGCCAATGTGCCAATGCTCCATAGACCGCTTATCGCATCATAAGAGCCTGTGCTCACGCTACCATTATTGGCGGTGGGCGTTAAGCCTGCTGGGATAAGATCGCTCAACGATACACCCGTGGCCTGCGCTGCGCCATTGTTGGTCACTTCAATCTGGAAGGTCACTATATCGCCTTCCGCTGGCGTTGGATCACCGCTGGTCAATGTCTTAGCGGTCACAAGGTCCGCGCCATTATCAACGATAACCGCTTCTTCTAAATCATCGCCTACAGTGCTAGGATCAGGCTGATCGCCCGATGCTGCGGTTGTGATGTTGGTAATGGTGTTACCGCCCTCACCTGCATCAACGATACCTTCGATGGTCAAAGTAGCGCTGGCGCCATCGGCCAATGTGCCAATGCTCCATAGACCGCTTATCGCATCATAAGACCCTATGCTCACGCTACCATTATTGGCGGTGGGCGTTAAGCCTGCTGGGATAAGATCGCTCAACGATACACCCGTGGCCTGCGCTGCGCCATT
>CANLOL010000002.1 GCA_947492905.1 uncultured Sphingorhabdus sp.
ACACCTGGAGCAGGCGCCGTTTCTGCTATCCACCTTCATAATGCACCAGCTGGTTCGAACGGTCCTATCGTTCAAGATATATTGGTTGATGCAGGCGGAACATTGGATGCAGAGTCTCCAACAGGCGTTACCGAAGATGTCATCGATGAAGTTGTTGAAACGGATACATTGCTCAGCATCGAAAATGTCATCTTCTCTGACGATGGTGGAACATTAAATGGTGAAACTGATGCATTTACTCTAGTATCAGTAATAGAGACAACGCCATTTTCATCAGATGATACTACGGCCACAGCAAGCAATGGAACAGAAGTTGAATTGCTTCTTACCGATGCATTGGATGCAGCAAATGCATCTGTTGCGACCGCAATGTCAGACATGATGGAAGTCGCCTAAATTATAGCAAGTGCAGCCTAAATGCGCTGCACTTGCTATTGCTAACTTACGGTGCCGTATCCGCCCCAGAGCGATATAGCACCGTATTTTGTTATATAAGAGAGATTTGAAATGGCTAGCAATGACAAAGAACTGGATAGCGATCAATCCAAAGGAAGATCATTATTCCAATGGTTCGAAGGTATGCACCGTGAACTGCCCGGCTATTTCAAATTGCTCTTGCTTTTTGGTTTAGTCAGCAATTTACTGTTGCTCGTTTCACCACTTTACATGCTACAAATTTATGATCGGGTGATAACATCTGGTTCGATCGACACGCTCATTTGGCTCACAATTATAGCAATATTCCTATTTGGTATTTATGCCGCAGCAGAAATGGCCAGACGCCGCATCTGCGCGCTCGCCGCTGAGGATATTGAAGAAACAATATCAGAGAGAATTTTCACACAATTTGATAAAGAAGTTGATGCAGGAAAATCCTTGCCTCAACAATTAATGACTCTTAGTCGCCTCCGTAGTTTCTTTCAAAATCAAATGATTTTACCATTTTTCGATATTCCATTCGCTCCGTTATTTTTAATTATTTTATTTATCATTCATCCGCTTATAGGTGTCCTTGGCCTCGTTGGTGGGGCATTGTTATTATTCCTTGCCATTATGGCAGAACGCAAAACGCGCGATATTTCGCAGCGTGCTTCAGCAACTAGCGCCTACGCTTTTGAACTTGCATCAGGGCTCGGCAGGCAGCGCTCAGCTATGGTCGCTATGGGCCTTGCGCAAAACTCATTAGCCAAATGGCGCGAAACAAAAGCCGCAGCGCGCGACTTAAACCTTGATGCAGGTGCGCAAGAAGGCGCATTTACTGCAGCTTCGCGATCAGGTCGGCAAATTTTGCAGATATTAATCTTAGGCGCAGGTGCAGCCTTAGCCATTGCACAAGAGATTTCACCCGGTGCAATCGTCGCAGGCTCTATCATTATGGCACGCGCATTAGCACCGATTGATCAAATTGTAGGAAGCTGGCGCGCAATAACACAATCACGCGGTGCATGGGATCAATTGGATAACAGTCTGGACAAGCAAGAAGCGGATCAATTTACGCCTCTGCCTAGGCCGGCAGCTCATCTGAAACTTGATCGTTTGGCCGTAACTGCGCCCGGTATGTCTAAACCTCTAATCCACCCTTTTGCGGTTGAGTTTACGGGCGGGAGTTTTATCGCCATCATGGGCGCAAATGGTTCGGGCAAAACGACGTTGCTGCAAACTATCGCAAGTGCATGGCCCGCAGCATCTGGGACTGTATCATTGGGCGGACGCAATGTGCACCAATGGCCCAATCAAGATTGCGGCCAATATGTCGGATATGTGCCGCAAGCCATTGAATTAATCCCTGGCACTATTGGTGAAAATATCGCACGAATGGGCAAAGCTGAACCTGAAGCAATTATCGAAGCGGCCAAAAAAGTTGGCGCTCATGAAATGATCTTAAGCCTATCAAAAGGTTATGAAACAGCCGTAGGCAATGGTAATTCGCTATCTGCTGGTCAACGTCAATTGGTTGGATTGGCGCGCGCAATTTTTGGTAACCCAGTCTTACTATTGCTTGATGAACCCACAGCAAATTTGGATTCTCAGGCGGCTAAATTAACCATTGAAACATTACAGAGATTACAAAAAAATGGGGCAATCATTATGGCTGCTTCCCATGACCATAATTTAATTTCCAGCAGCTCGCATATTTTGGCAATTCGAAATGGAGCAGCATCAATTGCCAATACGAAACAATATATGCAATCGCTGCAAAAGCCCGCTGCTAAAGTAAAAGCTAAAACGCAAACCGCAGGAGCCGCAACATGAGTGTGTTCGTACCCAAAAGCGACAGCCTTATCAAAAAAATGTTATATATGTGTTTGATAGGTTTTGGTGGATTCTTAATTTGGGGAAGCTTTGCCCCACTTGAGGAAGGTGTGGCAGCAGTTGGACAAATTGTTGTCGAAGGTGACCGACAAGTTATTCAGCATTTGGAAGGTGGCATCATCGAGAAAATCGAAGTGCGTGATGGCGCGCGCGTTATAAAAGGTGACACATTGGTCATTCTTAAAGAAACTGCACCCCTAGCGTCTCGTGATTTGGTGGTACAGGAATATGCAGCATTGTCAGCCTCAGTTGAACGGATGCGCGCTCTTCAGACCAATCAATCTAGATTAACATTCGCTGCATTGGATGGTTTGGATCTAGGCGACCAAGAGCGTCTTGATATAATGAACCGCGAAGAAGAATTATTCCAACAACAACGCAAAGCACTGACCGCTGACGTACAAGTTTTAAGAGCCCGCCGCAGCGCTGCGGTAAAGACTCAGCAGGCACGTGCGGGTCAAATTCAAATCGCTCGCCGTGCGCTCGCCTCTGCCAACGATGAACGCAAAGTCATTGTGTCCATGTTCGAACAGCAATTGGCCCGCCGTGATCAGGTCACCAGCGCTGAACGCCTTGTTGCAAGCTTAGAGGCAGATATTGCCCGTCTAGCCAGTGAACAGCAAGAAGCAGAAGCTAATGAGAGAGACTTACAAGCTCAAATCAACCAAGCAACTGCTCGTTTCTCCGAAGAAAATGGTACTGCATTATTAGAAGCTAGCGCGGCATTATTGGCAGCAGAAGAGCGGTTAGGCGCTGCACAAGAAGTCCTTGACCGCGCCATTATCCGCGCGCCAGTGTCGGGTGAGATTCTTAACATGAGCGTTGCAACCTTGGGCGGCGTTGTGCAGCCGGGACAAACTATGATGGAGATTGTTCCTAGTATCTCAGAAGTCACAGCATCAGTTCGGTTAAACCCAAGCGATCGATCATCGGTATTTGAAGGGCAAACTGTGCGCACTAAATTTTCATCCTATCGAGGTTGGCAAGCCCCACGTCTTGAAGGTGAAATTATCAATGTAAGTGCAGATTTGAAAACTGATCCAGCGACTTCTGCGCTCTATTATGAAGCCCGTGTGCGCATTTCGAGCGAAGAAATGAAACGCACAACAGGTGTCGATATTACTCCGGGCATGCCCGTCGATGTCTTTATATTTTCTGGCAAGAGCCGAACATTCCTCGACTATTTACTCGAACCTCTATCGGAATCATTGTTCAAGGGATTACGAACCTCATAAATAACGGGAATTCAGCTTATGACATCAGCTTATAAAATCTGCATTGCCGCGTCTGCGGCCATTGCGCTAACATCGTCTGCCTTTGCACAAATTACAGCGCCAGATGAAGATAGAAGCAGCACGCAAGATATATGTTTATCGCTAAAAACAGCGCTTATATTATCAGCTAAACAGGATCCATCGGTCGTTATTGCGCGCGCTCAAGAAACCGAAGCCGAAGCCGACATAATAACCGCGCGTTCATTATTCCGTCCGCAAGTATCTGCTTTTGCAAGAACTGGAACGGGCAATGTGGGATTGACCGACAGCATCCTGCAAAACCAAATTGGTGTTCGCGCTTCACAGCGAATTTTTGATTTTGGAGACGCCAAATTTGCTCGAAGTTCCGCCCGTTTTGCTTTTAAGGCGAGCCAATTTGAATTGCGCCAAACGCAATTACAGGCCGCTTTCAATACAGGGGTAGCATATCTGCAAGCTGCACGCGCCCAAGAGCAAATGAAGGTCACGCAGGAACGCCGCGCTTTTTTTGCACAACAATTGGAATCGGTTGATACTCTGTTGAGTCAAGGCGCCGCTACTCGCACCGAGCGTGCCAATGTAGCATCACGATTGGCCGATGCCGAAGCTTCTGGCTTGGAATTACAATTTGTCTTAGATAGCGCCAAGACGCAGGTGCAATTAGACACGGGGTTATTACCGCAAATATGCGATGAGACAGATCATAGAAATTTTCTCACTGCGCTATCATCCGCTATAACGGATAGGGACAGTGCAGTAAGTATCGCATTGGATAAAAACCCCAATGTTGAGGCATTAAAAAACCGAGTATTAGGATTAGATTCTCAACGCAAACGTGAAAAAACTAGCCGCTTTCCGATTATCAGTGTGACCGCAACCTCTGCATTCTCATCAGCAGGTAGTATTACGGATTTGGACCAGCAAAATCGTATCGGCCTAGATGTCTCTTTCCCATTATATTCGGGTAACGCATTGGGTGCAGCCAATCAGCGTGTCGGAGCACAGCAAGCCGCAGCGCAAGGCCGTGTCCAAGAATTAGAGCGTCAATTGACCGAAGAGGTAAGCATTGCTTATCAACGCATCGCCTCTTTGAGCAAACAATTGGCAAGCCGCAGCGAAGTTGAAAAACAGAGCCGTTTGCGTTTCGAAGCCGCGCAAATTGAATATGACGCTGGAACACGGACCTTATCTGAATTTATCGAGGTGCGATTAGAATATGAGCAGGCAGCCATTCAACGTATCAATGTTGAATATGCAATGCTTGATGAGCAACTTGAGTTTTTGACATTGACAGCACAATTGCCGATTGTTTTTGACGCGCTCTAAAAGCTTTTTCGCCCTATAAGCGGATATTATACTAGCACTTATCTTCCTTGTCACATGAAGTGGAACTGAATATCGGTTTCTTATGACCAATATACTCATTATTAACGGGCATCAGCCATTTCCGTCTTCATCTGGGAGACTAAACGCTGAATTTATATCGCGAGCAGAACAATATTTTGAAACAAATGGTGATAGCTGCCGTACTGTTAAGGTCGCAGAAGCATGGGATGTTGAAAATGAAATCGATAATCAGCTCTGGGCGGATTTGATATTGTTACAATTCCCGCTCAATTCTATGGGGCTGCCGTGGCCACTAAAACGATATCTGGATGAGGTTTATACCGCTGGAATGGATGGTAGTCTTGCAAAAGGTGATGGACGCACGCGATCCGATTCTAGCCGCCAATATGGTTCTGGTGGGTGTATGGGGGATACCTCCTACATGCTATCAGTTACAATGAACGCGCCTAGTGAAGCTTTTAATGATCCTGCTATGAATCTTTTTGCTGGCCGCTCTGTCGATGAACTCTTGGCTCCGGTCCATATTAATTTGCATTTTTTGCATTAGCGCAATTACCAACATTTTGTGCTTTTGATGTAAATAAAAACCCAACTGTGGAAGCAGATTTTGAATGTTTCGATAACCATCTAAGCAATCATACAAAGCTCAGTTAGGCACTAATACTAATATCCGCTTTTGTATCTCATCAGAATTTAGAAGATAAATTTGACGAACCAGACAAATGTTATAAAAACATAATATGTCATCTTCTCAAATATCGGTATTCTCAATATCACAGGCAACGACTGCTACTTTAGTAGATGTATATATCAATGATACTTCGATTTTCTTCATCCAAAACGGCAGTAAAAAAATACAAATATCGAGAGAACAACAGATAATTGGCGATGTTGGTGATATCATAATTTTACCGCCTGATTCTACTATAACCATGGAAAATAGAACTTGGTCTGGAATAGATTACCAAGCCATAGGCATGACCTTTCCGCATGAAATAATCAAAAATATTTTCTCTGAAACATCTAATTATATAGAAGATAAAACGCCTCAACTAATTTCACCTAGTCGTGAAGATGGTGAGTTTATAGTTAAGACTATTCAGCAAATTCAACATGTAAAAGATGTTCCTGAAGCCATCGTGCAGCATCGTCTTATTGAGCCTCTTATTTGGCTTAAGTCATTAGGCGTGAAGCTCTCAACCCCACGTGATATAACAGCTATTGCACAAGTGCGCTCCTTAATTGAGACTGATTTAGAGCGCTCTTGGCGATCAGAAGATGTTGCGCAATACTTTGCAATGAGCGAAGCAACAATGCGACGTTGGTTGGCAAAGTCGAATATAAGCTTTTCTAAATTATTAAAAAACGCACGCCTTGAAAAAGGTTTAAGTCTCTTGCAAACGACTGAAACCTCTATCTCTGAGATTGCATATATATGTGGTTTCTCAACACCGTCTCATTTCTCTGACTCATTTAAGGATCGTTTTAATGTAAGTCCAAGAGCTATTCGCGTGCCAGAAAATTGATCGAATTTCGATATAACTTGACGGTATAATAGATGTAGCACGAGCTATTGGAACCTATGAAGTAGTTATCAATCACTACAAAAAAGGTTCTATAAAATGAAAATTAAATATTCTATTATGACATTAATCAGCGCTCTAATATTCTATTCGAATCCTGCATCTGCGAGCGAATTTAAGCTTATAAGCAATGATATCTCAGAGGGGCATCAACTATCTTTGGATCATGTGTTCAAAGGCTTTGGCTGTGAAGGAAAGAATGTCTCCCCACATTTATCATGGTCGGGAGCTCCCGCAGAAACGAAAAGCTATGCTATAACTGTATATGACCCAGATGCCCCAACTGGTTCTGGGTGGTGGCATTGGAATCTTGTTAATATTCCAGCCACAACCTTATCAGTTGCTCGCGCAGTTAAAAGTGGAGATCAGAGCCTAGATGGATCAATCTCATTTAAAAATGATTATGG
Organism: uncultured Sphingorhabdus sp.; assembly: GCA_947492905.1. GTDB lineage: Bacteria > Pseudomonadota > Alphaproteobacteria > Sphingomonadales > Sphingomonadaceae > Sphingorhabdus_B. Next base: position 6,904 of record CANLOL010000002.1, read on the forward strand.
TTCTGTTGGCTTTGGCGGTGCGTGTCCACCTCCAGGCGAAGTGCATAGATACCAATTTACTGTGCATGCTCTTGGAGTTGAAAAGATTGAATTACCAGAAAATGCGAGCAATGCTCTGGCAGGCTTTATGATAAATGCGAACTCTCTAGCTAAATCTAAAATTACTGCTGTCTACACGCGTGATAAATAAATTATAAAAATTACAATATAAAAAGCGGTCTTGTGAAGGGTCGCTTTTTTATACTCCAACACTTTTTGAGCAAGCATTAGCGCAATTACCAACATTTTGTGCTTTTGATGTAAATAAAAACCCAACTGTGGAAGCAGATTTTGAACGCTTCGATAACCATCTAAGCAATCATACAAAGCTCAGTTAGGCACTAATACTAATATCCGCTTTTGTATCTCATCAGAATTTAGAAGATAAATATTATAAAATATAAGACGTCATTTTCTCTTGTCCTTGCCAATCTATATCATCTACCAAAGCCAAGGCGAACGCCGCCATCAGGTTTCAACTCTGCTTCTTTTTCTAAGGCTTTGAATATCTCAAGCGCAGTTATATTTTTGCAGAAACGAATTTGTTTTTTGACAACAGCAAAATCACCAGGCGTGAGGTTATCAAGATTGGTGATCTTTGCCGGTGCTTTCATGCCAAAAAATGTTTCAAATGCATGATGCAGCCCTTCTTCATCGAGCGGTCTTAATTCGAGTTTGAAATCAAAACGCCTCAGAGTAGCTGGATCCAATTTGGAAGCATGGTTGGTTGCCGCTAATACAGGCTGATCGTGCTTGTCGAGCCAAGACAATAATTCATTCACTTGTCCAACTTGCCAGTTTGCATTGGCAGAATTTCTATCAAACATAAGCGAGTCTGCTTCGTCAAAAAATAAAACAGCTTGCTCTGCTCGGGCATCAGCAAATGCATTGGCTATATTACTTTCTGTTTCTCCAACCCATTTGGAGAGTAAATCAGATGATTTTTGCGCTATTAGAGGCTTATCCAATTGGCGTGCAAAATGATGTGCCAATTCAGTTTTACCCGTGCCGGGTGGCCCACTTAACAGTATAGAAACATCGCGGTGATTGCTGATTGCAATATCATTGAGCAATTCCTTTATGGGGCTACTACAATTATACAGGTTCATATCGACATTTACCGATTTTACTAAAGGTAGATTTCCGTTACGCAAAGTTTTGATTAAGACCTTCGCTGGTTTTTGAATATCATAACATTCCCCAGCCAAACGTGCAGAGCGTGCCGCATTACGCAGGACAGTCGTTGCCTCTTTGGTTTGATCAATTAGTCCCATCATTTCTTGAGATAAATGGACCTTCTCATTATCACAAATACTTCTACCTATGCGCTGAGCGGCTATACGTGATGGATAATCAAGCTTTAAAACAAAGCTCATTCGGCGAATGATGGCATCATCAATATTGCCAACCGCATTGCTGGTCCAGATAACGGGAACATTATTATTCTCAAGCATTCGGTTGATGAAAATTTTACTGCCTTCACGCCGCGCCATCCAATCACCTATGCTTGGTTGACTGTCACCGATAAAATCTTCCATCTCATCAAATAAGATTATAGCTTCTTTTTTACCCTCCAACACTTTTTGAGCAAGCATCAATGCGCTAACGCGATCAAATCGGTTGGGTTCATCGCCATCATCATCAACTTCGCCAACGGCATGTAAACGCAAATCATTATTCTGCGCCAATACACGCGCTAATTCGGTTTTACCTGTCCCTGGAGGACCGTGGATAAGGATATTAATGCCCTTAGCATTCTGCTCGACAGCTCCATTGATTAATTTTGCTAGAAATGAAGCATCCTCAACTTCTGCGAAATCGGACATCGTAAGTTTGGTTTTTTGACGCGGACCAATAAGCGCATCGACCAATTCACGATCCAATGCAGGTGCTTTGTCCAATAAGTTTTCAAGTGTCCATTTTACGTCGACTTCAGTCTCGCTACTATAGTTGACCTTAAATCCTATCAATCCCAATCGCAGAACAGGGCTGCGTCTGACGAAGTGCATGGCATCATCAGCACCGCAAAGTTCACCCAATATCTCAGGCAACTCCACGCCCTTTGATGAGATGAGATTTGCGAGTTTCCGAACCATTGGTAAACGGTCGCAAGAAATTAATAATGATAATAAACAGTGGTTTTCTGCATCTAATTCTAAAATATCGGCGATACCGTCTGCAAGTTCCAATACATAAGGCGACGAAGCTTCTGGTAAACGCCATTGATGGAGGGCCTCTTGTAAGAGGCTCCACTGCTTTGCTTTTTTCTTTGATAGCCCTAAATCTAGCCAAGCAAGATTATTGAGTATCCATTCTTTAAGCCCTTTTGCAAGGGGCGCGTCTTCTGTGAGCCCGCTGCATAAATGACACAGCATGGCTTTAACAATTTGATATTCAGTCATGATTATCCCAATTTCCCAAGGCACATGCAGACACAGTCAGCAAATGCTTAATTTAATAATATAAATGAGGGTTTGTCGCGGCCATCTTTTCAATCAAGCCGCAGCATAGAGACTATGCTATGGGAGAATATTAAAGATGGAGCGGCGCAGACCCGAAATATAAACGATATTATTTTTCATCGCGTTTCTCCTGTGACATTCGCAATATTGTGAATGTGGAGCGCTATTATGACTGTTAATTTGAAAATGCAACTATTAATTTCAATCTCAATCAATATAGATGCTCAACTTACTGTTATTTTGATCCTATAAGAACCAAAAACGCTCCAGTTTTTGTTGGACTAAATTCAATTTTAATATCCGTGAATAAACTAATGATTTCTGCGTTGGTAAGGCTATGCTGACTAGGCTTAACAGTCGTGAATTTCCCGCCACCTGCTATTGCCATCGGCAATAATAATTGATCAGCCAAATAGGGGCCAGCAAATGCCTCGCTATTCATATATCCTTTCAATCTATTGGCCGCCGTTTTCGCAAGACGTTCGGCTTTTAGGCCTAACTTGCCAAAGCCGCTTACGATTTCTGTGACATGTTCATACTGAGCTTCTAAGAGCAAGATATTCCCTGGGCCTTGATCTTCGGGCAATTGACGTACTCCAATTGCTTCTTCATCCCAACTTAGAACCTTACGTGCGGCTTTTACTTCGCGATCAGCCACATCAAATGGTAATCCAGTAAACATTGCAGTGCCATTGACGCTCTTCAACTCGCCGCGATCAATGCAATCTATGCGTTTTAACGGAGCGGGATTAATATCAATCTCGATACGGCCGCCGCCGCGCGGAAAGAAACCATGACGGATTAACCGAGCAGAGACTGACGGTCCCATGCGATTGATTATCGGTAAAAACACTCGTTCGATAAAATCAAAAGGAGGCGCCATCATATTATGCGTGCCGCCTTCCAATATAATGTGCGAAGGTCCATCAGCATAAAGCAGAGGTATCAATATTGTTTGCAGGACTAGGCCAGTGCTGCCGGCCGTCCCAACTTTAAAATTATAATTCCCAGATTTAATTTTCCCAGGATGAAAAATAATTTCTGAAGAGCCAACATGCAGTCCTTCGCAGCTGGAATCGCTGATCGCACATGCCGCTTCAATGCATGTAACATGCTGGCGCATCATCCCTGGCTTTTCACGTTTGCCGCGAATATCTGTGATATGAAATGGTTTTCCAGTCAACAAAGAAAGAGCGGCTGAGCTTCGTAATATTTGACCGCCACCTTCGCCTTCTGATCCGTTAATTTTAATCATGAGTTTACCAATTCCAAAAAAATTACCTCTTTATTGCTGCATGAAGGGTAATTATCCCTTCACGCACACAATTTGTTTTAACGTATGGACAATCTCTACCAGATCATCCTGCGCAACCATTACCGCTTCAATAGGCTTATAGGCCTTTGGCGTTTCGTCAAGCACACCAATATCTTTGCGGCATTCAACGCCCATAGTATCTTCTACATGTTCCTCCAAGGATACAGCTTTTTTGGCCTCTGTACGTGACATGACACGACCAGCACCATGGCTGCAACTTTCGAAAGCATCTCTGTTACCAAGGCCGCGAACGATGAATGATTTAGCACCCATTGATCCTGGGATAATACCCATCATACCCTTTGATGCGCGCACTGCGCCTTTGCGGGTAATCAAAACATCTTCGCCAAAATGCCGTTCGCGATTGACATAATTATGGTGGCAGTTAATCGCCTCCATTTCTGCATCAAAAGCTTTGGCTATTTGACCGCGTAATGCTTTAATGACATTTTTCATCATCATTTGACGGTTGGCCAGAGCAAAATCTTGTGCCCACCCCACGGCCTCGACATAATCATCGAAATGATCTGTGCCTTCGGGAAAATAAGCCAGATTGCTATCGGGCAAATTGATATGCCATTTACGCATATCTTGTTTTGCCAATTCGATGAATTGTGAACCGATAGCATTACCTACTCCGCGTGATCCGCTGTGCAGCATCACCCATACACGGTCCTCGGTATCAAGGCATAATTCAATAAAGTGATTGCCTGTACCGAGCGTTCCGAGATGGTTGATATTATTTGTATTCTTAAAGCGCGGATATTTATCTGTAATACGCTCAAATCGAGCAGATAAAGGCGCCCATGCATCGGTGATCTCATTTGAGGGTTCACCCCATGAACCAACATCGCGGCGACCACGACCCACTGAACGACCATGCGGTACAGCAGCTTCTATTGCGCTTCTGATCCCTGAGAGATTATCAGGCAAATCGCGTGCATTTAGAGATGTTCTAGCCGCCATCATGCCACAGCCAATATCAACACCAACTGCGGCTGGAATGATTGCACCTTTGGTAGGGATAACCGAACCAATGGTTGCACCAATACCGACATGAACATCTGGCATTACTGCTACATGGCTGAAAATAAATGGCATTTTAGCCGCTTTGGAAAGCTGACGTTTTGCTCCATCATCAACGGGAACACCGCGTGTCCACATTTTAATGGGGCGACCACCTTCTACATCCATATATTCATAATTTGTATCGGTCATCATGACTCTCCCGTAATATTTTGTACGCCGTAGCGAAATTTTTACTTAATATGATTGAGGTTCCTCGGGAGCGGTTGGCCCATTCCAACCGCTCCGGTACTTGCTCTTACAATTGACCATGTTTGAACAATCAATTGATAGTTAACACATAGCAGGAGCCGTGCCAGTTTTTGGTTAAGAGAATATTTTGTTCATTAAAATACTGTTTTTATATCATAATATTATATGATAACTAATAATATGCATTTTCTCTTGTTTCCAATAACTATCTAAAATATATCTTAATATATAAATTATTATATAGTAGGATAAATAATGAAGCCTCTTGTTGTCATTGGATTTCTAGGTTCGACCTTAGACGCTGCAAAATTTGACCCATCGCGTTGGAACAAGTGGCGGCCATCTGTATCCATTGGGATGCATGAAGATTTTCGTGTCGATCGTTTTGTGCTTATCCATGGCAAGCAGCATGATAGGTTGGCGGGACAAGTTGCAGAGGATATAGAGTCTGTCTCACCCGAAACTACGGTCAATCAAAAGGTGCTGAGTTTTGATGATCCATGGGATTTTGAAGAAGTTTATGGCAAGCTCCTTGATTTTGCTCGCGACTACCCATTTGACCCTGATAAAGAAGATTATTTGATCCATATCACAACTGGTACCCATGTGGCGCAAATATGTCTGTTTCTTCTGACCGAGGCACGGTATTTGCCAGGACGATTATTGCAAACGCAACCTTCAGCAAGATCGAGGGTGGCAAATATATTCCCTGGCAGTATTAATATCATCGATTTAGATATCTCGCGTTATGATAGTATTGCGTCCCGTTTTGCAATCCAAATGACGGAAGCTGCTTCTTTTCTTAAATCTGGTATTGAGACTAAGAATAAAGCCTTCAACAGCTTGATAGATGAAATTGAACAAGTTGCGGGACGATCAAAAGCTCCGATTTTACTAACTGGACCAACGGGCGCTGGTAAAAGCCAATTGGCGCGGCGAATATTTGAACTTAAGAAATCAAAGCATCAAATGTCAGGTGATTTTGTCGAGGTCAATTGTGCAACACTGCGCGGTGATAGCGCTATGTCGGCTCTTTTTGGTCATAAAAAAGGAGCATTTACGGGTGCAGCCGCTGATAGAGCTGGTCTGCTGCGCACAGCGAATAAAGGAATGTTGTTTCTGGATGAGATTGGCGAACTTGGCGCCGATGAGCAAGCTATGATTTTACGTGCAATCGAGGAAAAGCGATTCCTGCCGGTTGGTGCTGATAAAGAAGTAGAGTCCGACTTTCAGTTAATTGCTGGGACGAATAGAGATTTGCTTACTGCGGTAAACAAAGGCACTTTTCGAGATGATTTACTGGCACGACTAAATCTATGGACATTTGCTTTACCGGGTCTCGCTGATCGCAAAGAAGATATTGAACCCAATTTGGATTATGAGCTCGACCGTTATGCAGAGCGAGAAGGAAGCCGTGTTACGTTTAACAAAGAAGCGCGGCAATATTATCTGGAATATGCAACATCTTCTAAGGCGTTATGGAGTGGTAATTTTCGTGATCTTGCTGCCAGTGTGACGCGCATGGCGACATTATCGCCAGAGGGTAGAATTGATCGTCAAACGGTCGATTTAGAGATAAAGCGACTATCGATTTTGTGGGATGACCATGTTGCCGAGAAAGCAGACGGTTTGGATACAATATTGAGCAATCAAGCTTTGGAAGAATTGGACCCTTTTGACCGTGTGCAATTGTCCGAAGTGATCCGCATATGCCGGAATAGCAAATCCTTGTCAGAAGCAGGACGGATGTTATTTTCTTCGTCCCGAAAGCGAAGAACAAGCGCGAATGATGCAGATCGTTTGAAAAAATATCTCAACCGCTTTGGGTTAAGTTGGGCTGAAATTAATGCTCAAAATTAAAAATGCTTGATTGCTATATCTTGTGACAGAGTAACAGTTTCTGAAGAATGTCTAATATCATAGAACAATGAATATATTGATCTATCTCGACATAAAAATCACTTTGATATGTAATAGAATAAGTAAACCAATAGTTATGTATTTCATAAGATTCGCCACTTGCTAAACTGCAATCTCTATGAGAAAGAATAAAATATGATTATTGGTATAGATTTAGGTACTACAAATAGTGCTTGTTCAATTTGGCGTGATGGTAAGGCTGAGTTAATCCCTAATGCACTTGGAGACTTTCTAACGCCATCAGCAGTTGGGTTAAATGATGATGGTGAATTGCTGATTGGTAAATCAGCACGTGATCGCGAAGCCTATAACCCCGAATTTACTACATCCGCATTTAAGCGTTTAATGGGCACCGACAAAAAAATCACTCTGGATAATAAGAAATTCTCACCTGAAGAACTTTCAGCATTGGTGCTTCGGCAGTTAAAAGAGGATGCTGAAAACTTCCTAGGAGAGAGTGTTAACGAGGCAGTTATAACGGTTCCTGCATATTTTAATGATCGTCAGAGAAAAGCTACGCGCCTAGCAGGTGAATTAGCGGGATTGAAAGTGCAGCGTCTCATTAATGAACCGACTGCAGCGGCTTTAGCACATGGTATTCATGAGAAAGATGATGAAGACCCATTCCTTATTTTTGACCTTGGTGGTGGTACTTTTGATGTTTCCCTTGTTGAGATATTCGATGGCATCATAGAAGTCCATGCATCGGCAGGCGATAATTGGCTTGGCGGTGAAGACTTTAACGATGCGATGATCAAATTAGCGCGCAGCAGGATTGATACTTGGGGTTCCATTAAGGTTGATGATGAAACAGCCTTTCGCGAAGTCATGCGTGCGGCTGCGGAACGCACACGCCGCGCACTTACCGATGAAGAGAGCGCCCAATTTTCTATAGTGTGGAACGATCAGGAACATCAATGCTCCATCACAAGATCATTATTTGAACAGGAAGCCAGTCCGTTAATTGAGAGGTTGCGTCAACCGCTCAGCCAATCCATTCGTGATAGTGGATTACAGTCTGAACAATTGGGTAAAATCATATTGGTTGGTGGTGCGACAAGAATGCCGATAGTCAGGCGCGCCGTCACCAAATTATTTGGAAGATTCCCTGATACGTCTCTTGATCCCGATCATGCAATTGCTTTGGGCGCTGCTATCCAAGCTGGTTTAAAACAAAAAGATGCGGCCCTTGAAGAGATTCGTTTGACTGATGTTTGTCCGTTCACACTTGGTGTTGATACATCTCATCAAGATGCTAGCGGTAAAGTCATCGAAGGTTTTTTTGCCCCTATTATAGAGCGAAATACGGTCATACCTGCTAGCCGAGTAGAATCATTCTACCCAATGAACGCACAACAAAGATCAGTTTTATTCAACATTTATCAAGGTGAGTCACGGCGTGTTGATGGTAATGTATTTCTCGGCAAGATTGAAGTAGCAGTTCCCCCCGGACGAAAAGGGGAGGTGTCATTAGATGTTCGCTTTACTTATGATGTGAGTGGATTGTTGGAAGTCGATATTCATGTTCCTAAAACGGGATTGAGAGAGCAATTGGTTATTCAAGATGGAGCAGGAAACCTCTCGGAGGGCGATATACAAAAACTTCGCAAATCTCTTGAAAAGTTAAAGGTTCATCCTCGCGATCAGAGTGAGAATGCTGCGCTTATGGCGCGTGCAGATCGCTGTTTCCAAAGTGCTCTTGGAGATGAGCGGGCTTATATTGGGGGGCTAATTTCACAATTTACGGCTGTGCTTGAAAAACAAGACCCCAAATTAATTAAGCAATCGCGAGATGAAATTTCAACCATATTGAACGAGATTGAAGGTGCGCCAATATTGTGAGCGACAGCTATTATCCTTGGAAAGATCTACAAATTGAGAAAACCGATGACAAACGGGCTATTAAGCGAGCTTATACAAAAATATTGAAAACAATAGATGTTGATGCAGATCCCGAAGCATTCATAGCTTTGCGCGCGGCGTATGACTATGCACTGGGGCCAGCGCAATGGATATATGATGATTATGAAGATGAATATAGTGACGATGATAGCGATGCGGAAGATGAGGATTTAGATGATAGTGATACGAGTGATGGTAATCAAGCTGAGCTAGATTGGGGGCTTATATCTCAGCTATTCTCTGAATCAGATGAGTATGATTCCGAGGGCCAAAAACACCAAATTGAGTCCATTTCTTCTAGTGCAATAAATGAAAGTCTTAACGCGTTAAATAAATTGCTGGACCCTACTGAGAATGAACCCTTGGATATAACAGCAATAAAATCCTATTATCGCACTATTCAAAATGATCCGGCATTGGAACAATTATATATTGCAGACTCCGTGGAAAATTCTCTAGCGGATATAGTTGTAGATGCTGGTCAGAATGCTGCTCCATTACTACGTTTAGCTGACCGAGATTATGGTTGGGCAAAACGTGCCAATATGATCAATCTGAAATGGCCTGTATCGCAAGCTGCTGAAATGGCGGCGGCGCAGCTTTGGCTTGATGAACAAGAAAAAGGCGGCCCGTATAGAGCAGAGGTAGAATTATTAAAAGACGCGAGCAAACAACCTTCAAAATTTATGTGTTTAATCAATGGGATTTCTGTTCAAAACTTTATTGAAATAATGGATGAGAAATATCCTGAAGCTGAATCGCTATTAAATCAAGAGGCTGTTGATCTATGGCGCAGCCCACCACAGGCTCCTTCAGCAATCTGGGTTTCAATATTCCACTATTGTCTTTGTTTGCCAGCCATAGCCTATTTGTTGAGCCTTCAATATGGCCAGCAGTATAGATTCATTGATTATGATAGATTTAGTCTGGATTCACTTTTTTTAATTGCTTATATGTTAAACTTATTTATGTTTTTTGGATGGCTACGGAATAATTTTATAAACTTTCATATTCCGATAGAAGATAAAATAGAAAGCCGATCAAAATCGTTACTCATAGAAATAGCAAGTTATATATGCCTAATGTTTTTGCCGCTTATCGCTGCATTACTGCCTAATTTGCTATCGGTAACAATATTTCTGGCAATTGTATCTGGCGCTGCTGTAATCGGCAGTGGAGTGCGTTATAGTGATAACGAAGAGAGTTTTCTGATCCGCTGGCATTTAAGGATAGGTCCTTTGCTATGCATTTTATTGCTTGCTGGATATCAATTAGCGTTTTTCAGTGTGCAGGTATTAATAGCAAGCTATGCGTTGATTTGGGTCATGATATATGGCCGCAAACGTTTTGATGAATTACGTTTTTTATTGAGTGATAAAGTTCAGAAATATTTCATTTGGGCTATAATTATCTCTGCGCTTATTCTGTTTGCAGCTAATATTTTTGTCCCCCAATATTCAAATTCAGATATTTTCACACAGATTTTTGGATTTGAATCTACTTATTTTCGACCTATTCTTATTACATCCGTAATCGCATTATGCGTTGCTACAGAATTTTTTCATATCCGAGAGGATAGAGAAATTCGCATCTATTTCTATTTTGGCTATTTGGTATTGCTTGCAATCATTTTTGTTTTTGCTGTGCCAATCGCATGTCTATTTTGTATAATGAGAATGAGGCAGTCCTTGGATCAATTATCCTAATTTTTATTTCATTTCAAATATTTGAGATAATATTTGTTTATATTTTTAACCGCAATCCTCTCCTAAAACAGTGAAATATAATATTAGTTGCAATATAAATTTAACAAACTACTTTGCGATACAAAGTTAATGTTATTGTAAAGTTGATTCGGTCATGTCAGAAATTGATAAAGCACTGTCAGATATAGAATATATTCGGCAGCAACTAGCAGCTAATGAGAGGTTTCAGGGATTTACGCCTCCAATAATCGCACTCACAGGTGTGCTAGCGCTCGCTTTAGCGGCTTTGCAGACAATGCGCGGAGATGTATTTTTGCAAATAGTCCCATATTTCACACAATGGATATTATTAGCGGTGATATGCACTTTTTTAGTTGTTACGGATGTGATTATTCGGGCGCGTATAGCTCATCGTGATATGGCGGACATGATGATAATTACAGCATTTCGGCAATTTGTGCCAGCTGCATTAATGGGCGTTGTATTTGGTTTATTCGTGCTTTTCAACGCACCTGAATCGGCATGGTTGTTACCAGGGGTCTGGCAGATGCTAGTTGCCCTTGGGGGTTATTCAGCATTGCCAAATTTACCAAAGAGAATGTTTTGGGCCGTAATATTTTATGCTCTCATGGGATTGTTATCCCTAATATTAGCAGACCCCACATCTTTTTCACCATGGCTGATGGGCGCAACTTTTGGCGTTGGGCAGTTGCTGGGTGCATGGGTTCTTTATGACGCAAGAAAGCAAGCACAAAATGACGAATGATAAAAATATAGCACCCTATGCATTCGAAGGACTTGATCGGCTTTTTCATGAGAAAGCAAGATTAGGAATATTGACATCGCTTATCTCTCATCCGGATGGACTTGGTTTTAAGCAGTTAAAGGAATTGTGCGGGTTAACAGATGGAAATTTAAGTCGTCATATGCAGCTACTCGAAGAAGCAAATATGATAGAATTGCATAAAGGTTATAAAGGGAAAAGACCGCACACAAATTGCCGGTTAACCGATGAAGGTCGCAAGCGTTTTAATGAATATTTATCTGTTTTAGAGAATGTCATTCGTGGCGCTAGTGGCGAGACTGTCTCTAGCGATAGGGGCGAAATTAGCGATGATATAAATACCAATCTAAGCCCTAATACTCTCTCAACTAAGCCTGTTTGAAGGATAAATTATGAGCATTACCGAAGTTGCTAAACCAAAACATTTGGGTGTTCCTGCTCTTATTTATGGAGTTATTCTTCCAACCCTTACCATTTTGATTGAGCTTACCACTCAATTATGTGCTGACACTTTCTTTGACCCTTTGCCAACATGGCAAATGACACTATTGGTCATGGCCGTTCCGGCAGCAAATTTTCATTTATGGTATAAACTGCGATCAAGCTCTACAATATCGACTATGGCATTATATTGTTATGGAGCTACTTTTATAATATCAATCATATATGCTCTTATCATGTTGCCGCTCATCCCATTGGCACTGATTGCAATAATATATTTTGGTTTGGGATTGTTACCATTAGCGCCTATATTCACCGCTATATACATGGGGATGGCAACGCGAAATCTATCTATGGTGAAGCCTGACTTTTGGAGAGCCTTTGGCTCGGGAATGGGTATCGGCTTCGCTTTATTATTTATTGCTGATTTGCCTGCCAGCGCAACACGGATAGCCATTGATATGGCTAATGATGGCGATGATAAAAATGCCATATCGATAATGCGTTGGGTTGGCAGCGAGAATGATCTGCTGCATCTTGCTAATGGATCTACGGGGCGTGCAGGCGGTATTAGCAGTATATTTTTAACCGGAAAGTGGGGTTTTAATATTTGGGGTTTTAGCAACCTGACTGAGAGCCAATCGGAAATTATAACGGCCCGTATACTATATTATAGGGTAACAGGCCAAGCATATAATCAAAGCGAGGCCATACAATCGTTAAAATCTAAAGGCGCTCGATGGCGTTGGGATAATGATCAAGGCGGCGATGTCGTTGGTGGTTATATCGATACTTTATCGTTGGAATCTTCGCGTATTGACGGTTCTATTTCTGTTGAAAATAATGTTGCCTATAGTGAATGGACAGTCGAGGTAGCTAATAATGGTAACCGCAATGCAGAAGCGCGTTTCACTATGGTGCTTCCAGAGGGCGGCGTTGCATCTAGGGCGACGCTATGGATTAATGGCGAACCAAGAGAAGCAAGCATAGCAGGTCGCGCTGAAGTAAAAGCTGCGTATAAAAAGATTGTAACACGCCAACGCGATCCGTTGCTAGTGACAACATCTGGTAATGGACGATTATTGGTTCAAGCCTTCCCGATATTAAGCAATGATGTAATGAAATTTAGAGTTGGTTTTTCCGCTCCGCTTCACATTGCAAGCGATGGTAGTCGATCAATAGCAATGCCAGCTATAGTAGAGCAAAATTTTCGGATTAAAGAAAGCTTGCAGCATAATATATGGATGGAAGGGGATGTATCGCCAAAACAAAATGGTTGGTCAGGTACAACAATAGAAAATGGGGCTTCAAGATTAAAAGCTCAGATAAGTGATACAGAATTACGGTCGAAACGGCCACGTATAATGGCCAGCAAGATTGCTTCACCCATCGTAATGACGGCAGTTATAGATCAAAATAGAAAAGGGCCTGCTATTGCGATACAGCAGAGTATCGCAAAACAGAGCAAAGAAAAACTGAATGGACTTACAATTTTGTTGGATGGTTCGGTTACAAATAATGAAGCTGCTCAAGCCCTCTCAAAAGCATTAGATGGTATAGAAGAAAACACATCTGTTGGTTTAATAATCGCTAGAGATGATTCGATTATAATTGAGCGAGCTCCATGGTCTCAAATGCAAAAGAGCAAATTTGTCGATGCCATTGATGATACAGACTTTGTAGGCGGCGTTGACAATATAGCTGCGCTAACAACTGCGCTTGAAAATAGTACTAAAAAGCAAGAGGCTATTCTTTGGATACATGGTCCGCAGCCCATTATATTTCCTGCATCAACGGCTGCACTTGAGCAATTTTTAGAACGCAACGGATCGGTTATTCCACAATTAATACGCTATCAATCAGTAGCAGGCCGTTCTTATGTGCTACAAGAAAAAGCTCTCTTTGAAACAGCCCATGAAATTGCGCCGAGCGGTGATGCGAAAAGCGATTTACAAGCATTATTATCTGATATCACATCGGATCAACCTCGGTGGGAAATTGAACGCAGTGAAACGAATGGAACGGGGCCTGGGTCACCACATATTATCAGACTTTGGGCCGCAGATAAACTTGCTAATGGGGCTCCTTATAAGGATGATGCGCGCGATGAAGCTATTGATTTGGCTCATAGACTTAATATCATTACGCCGGTTAGCGGAGCCGTCGTATTGGAAACAGAGCAAGATTATGATGAAAATGGTTTGCCAATACCAACATCGGATGAAGTTCCTAGCGTACCTGAGCCCCATGAATGGGCTTTAATCATTTTGTTGATATTATTTGTCGGTTGGACCTTGCATCGCAGAGGTTATAAAATTGAACAATTGTTCCCCAAAAGGCAAAGTTTCGCATGATACAGGCTCGACATGCTTTGCTATTATTAGCAATTATATATTGGGATGCTTGGCGATTGCTGATAATACGGATTGGCGATGGGGCTGCGGCAGTGCCTGTGGCGATACTATTGTTGGGTATAGCCATTGCATGGAATAAACTCTCTCAAAACAAGCAACTTTCTATATTACCTATAGGGGCAGCTCTTATTTTTTATATCCTCGCAGCCTTATGGGGAACGGCGATGATGAAAATTGGTATAGCCCTTGTCACAATATTATTGGTATTAAATTATGGTTTAGGAAGGAAGAAACCTCCATATGCGGCTATGGGGGTCGGTTTATTGGCTTTGCCTATATTGCCATCGCTCGATTTTTATCTTGCATGGCCGATGCGGCAAATATCGGCATCACTAACGGCCGGTTTGCTCCGTTTAAATGGCTTTTCTGTGCATGTCGAAGGTGTAGCAATCGCGTGGCAGGATCAATTATTATTGTTCGATGGCCCATGCAGCGGCATCAATATGCTCTGGGCGGCATTATTATTAACTAGCATATTATCGTTGATTGGACAGGTTGGGCCCATTCGATATGGTACGGCATTAATAATTACGGCGTTGATGGCAATATTTGCAAATGCCTTGCGCGCATCGAGCTTATTCTATTTAGAAACTGGTTTTATCCCTGCAATGCAAGGTCCGGTTTTTCATGAATTGGTTGGCATCTCATCCTTTGTTATCTTGGGTGTAGGGCTTGTATTCGCCTTTCATAAGCATAATCAGAGGGTGCAAAAATGCGTATAATCATTTTCATCATTCTTTCTATTGCAGCAGGCCTATCTCCATTATTATCAAATGACGATGTTCCAGCGCAAAAAGCATCTTCTTGGCCAGTTCAGTTCGACGGTAAAATTTTAACGCCATTGCCCGCTGCTGCTGCAGACCGGTTTTTCCAAAATGGTTTCCCTGGACATGTCGCTAGATTCTCTGATGGCCGGCGCCAAATTGTATTGCGGCAAGTGAATAAGGCAACACGTAAATTGCATCCTGCACGCGATTGCTTTCAGTCTCTAGGATATAGTATAGATAATGCTGCTATGATACGCACAGAAAATGACGAAACACGATCATGTT
The DNA here is from genome assembly GCA_947492905.1 of uncultured Sphingorhabdus sp. Classification (GTDB taxonomy): domain Bacteria; phylum Pseudomonadota; class Alphaproteobacteria; order Sphingomonadales; family Sphingomonadaceae; genus Sphingorhabdus_B. The sequence goes on from CANLOL010000002.1 coordinate 22,217, forward strand.
TCGATGCAACAAAAGACGGTAAGATTTTGCGTATTTGTGAGCAAATTACTGATTCACAAGGAGGAGCCTATCCAGAGGTGGCTGCATGGTATTGGCCTGCGTTAACAGGACAATCACAAGGCCCATGGCTAGCTGCAACTATAGTAGAAACTATTCGTGATCAAGGAGCGGGAAACTCTTCATAAATATAGTTACCCGATGCGTTTAGTGAGATTATATAGTGCCCCAAACCGAACAAGTGCTGCGCCAATAAAAGGTAAAACGACAATCCATAATCTAACGCCGGTCACGCCATCTGGACTTGCGATACTGAATGCTGCTGTTGCGCCCAAACCTGTACTAGCCAACAAGAGTCCTAATATTAATCGCCAGTTAGGCACGTCGCCTTTGTCCACTCCATCTTTGGATTTTGCTTGAGGAGGGCCACCTTGTTCAAACTTGGCAAATATTATGATGAGCGGCAAAGAAACACCGATATAAATCATAAACCAAATAGGTCTCATCAACCACCAATTGCTGCTACCGGGAATAACATCTAAGCCAATACCTCCGAGAAGCCAAGCCACCACCATAACCAGAACAAATGCGGTTAAATGCCATAGATATATTGTCATAATCATACCGTTAATTAGTACCGTGCCAGTCCATACCTTAATATTATCTAACCAGCGGCGTGCGATAGGCTCTAGAGCTAGAGCAAAACCAGTTTGGGTTATGCCAAGCGCAAGTAAAGCAATAGTTGGCGGCATGCTATTGCTTAAATCATTGCCCGGAACCCCAATCATTGCAATCGGATAAGGACCATAGGATATGAGTGCTATCAAAGAAGTTAAACCAAATACACCCATGATAAAGGCTTTGAAAGGTGCTTTAAAATAACCTTCATTCCATGCATAGCCCAGTTGGTGAATAGCAAACCAAACAAAAGCAAAATTTAGAAAATTAATATGAGGTATTTTGAATGACAATGCCAGAACATCAATAATAATCGCTCCTGCAATAAATAATATGATGGAACCAGCACCCATTTTTTCCCATAATGCATATGATAATGGAACAAGTGCTGTAATCATAATATATACAGATAGAAACCATACTGGGATCAAGGCTAATTGTGCCGCCATGGATACTATACTGCGTTCAACCCCCGCCCAAGTGCCGAACATGGCAAATGTAGTCCAAATGAAAAAAAGAGGTAATACTGGATATATTAACCGTTTGAAACGGTTCGTGAACCAATGGGAATAGGTACTATTGTCTCGCCTATTCGCCGACCAAGATACACCATTTGAAAAACCACCAACAAGGAAAAATAATGGCATAACTTGAAAACCCCAAGTGAGCCATTGTGTCCATGGAATAATGCCTAATAAGTTCCCACCATTTACTACACCATCTTCTATATATGGGGCAGCCACTAACCAATGGCCAACAACGACAGCTAATATAGAAAAAGCCCGCAGAAAATCTACATAACGGTTACGTTCAGCAGGTGCTTTTTCGGCAATTTTCATGGCTTGTGACCAAGCTGTTTTCTTTTGCTTGGCTGTTTTATTGGTCATATTGCCCCCACGCTAATAAAATAGTTATAATATCATGTAGGAATCAATATTGTAATAACAAGCATTATTATATGCTCTTAATACTATGACATTTGATATGGTTAATGATGTAGGAGCTTAGAATTTCAATAATTATCCACTCAATAGTTTGTTTATTTCCAATCAAATATTAGTACTGACGGGTATCAAACTCGGCTGTAAATAATGATAAGGGTGCATGCGTTGCTGATTGCGTTCTATGATGCGTTTTTCAACCTCTCGAAGAGCAGCTTGGAAGCGTGCTAATGGGCCTTCACTTTGTGTGATAGACGTGTCTTGGAACCATGATTTATAAGGCAAGCGATTGGTCTGATATTGACCCAATGGCCGATAATAAACAGATCCCAAAAGAATTAAGGATGATTGTTGCAACAAAGCCAAAGACATTGGCGGCATATAATCTAACCATATTTTTTTTGTATGACCATCTTGATTATTAGGAGCAGCGACCCAGCCTCCGCCAGTGATAGCGGGAGCAAATGACATCATTTCGCGTTGCGGGAAATTAACGGCAGCATGCTGCGCGCTGGCCGTGAAAATAATCATTGTACAAACATCAATGAGTTGTTCACGTGATGTTATAGATTTAAAATCAAGGATGCGACCTTCTTTCGCACTAGCAATTGATTTAACCCAATTTTTCAGTTCATTGTCATTGGTGATATCTACATCATCTTTATAATAGGTCTTGATATATTCTGATACCCAATCATGAATAGCATCCCATACCAATAAAGCATCATCGCGATAAGGATATTCTGCTAGTTTTGAAGCATTATCTACTCCGCGCGCTATAAGATCATTGCGGATCATCTTCCTGTAAAAATCAAATGATAGGCGGCCTTCGGCTGCGGCCAGTTGGCTGGATGTAATCGTGCCACCAAAAAACGCATCAATTGGGCCTCCTTTGTTGATTAATGTCTCAACTGCCAAATTATTGATAAATAATGTACCTTCAAAATGCGGCACTAATAGAGACCATAAAGGGTGCACCTCAGCAAGGTTACGGCGAGTGGCAACGGCAATTGCTTCGCTTACTAAATGCGTGCCAGCAAGATGCACAAATAACTCATGATAATTACAATCAGCAACTTGAACGACAAATTTCGCCATTTGCCATCCCCAGTTTTTGTTGGATTGTGTGGATGGCAACATGACAGGATATCTTGTTGGATCCTGCCCGCATTGGATTGCAACCGGTGTTAATGATGAACTATTTGGTGGAATCGCAAATAGGGCCATCGGTTGATAGACATATTTGGCATTACCTTCCCAGACTCCAGCTACTAATATATTAAGATCAACATAGTCGCAAAGAAATATTCGACCTTGGCTGAGAGCATCGCTTAGATTGTCATTCGCTATTGAAGATGCATAATGCCCGTTCGTGATAGGGAAATTTTCAGGTATCTCTTTTATGTTTTTTAATAACATTGGATTTGGACCTGCTACGCGCAGACGTGCAAATTCACTATCATCTAGGAATGTATAGGCTGTGCTCGGTATTTCAAAAGTTTGGAAAAGATTTTGATAAGATTCTAAGGACTTCGTCTCTGCTGTGTCTACTGCTTTTAGGACGTTAATAATAATATCGGTAACATCACGTAGGTCACTTGCTAGATTTTCAAGTTTTTCCATGTCATGGGATTGTTCGGCTTCGCTAATGATTTTCTCAAGACTATCCTCGTCACTTTTGTTACCAGCGCCATGTTTTTTACGGAGTTGTTCAACCTTATTTGAAATTTGATTGGCACGATTTATGGCATTATTGATAATTTCTAATCCGGCGTTTTCGATACCTGTGAATATAGGCTTTTCTATCACGGCAACAATATTAGTTATTATCGCAATCCCTGTATTTAAAACCTCGAACCACCAGAAGATAGACGGCTTGTCATCGCTTGGAACACCATTAGCAACAGGAACGCCAGGCAGCGCTTCAGCACTGGCCCACTGATAAATTTCTCGTGTGTCAGAAATTTGTTGTTTACGTTTCTGGCGAGCACTCTTTGTATCATCTTGAGGGAGGCTAGGGTTAGCAGCACCGCGTTTTATATGGAGAATATTCTCATCGGAAGGGCTTAGGTGTTTCTTACTTTCGAATAACATATCAAATCCTTCATATAGGGTCACATGTATGAAACTTATGTAAACATAGTTAAAACTCTGTAAATTTATCAGAATGTCACATCATGTTGCGAAGCCCTAGCTTTCTTGTTAATGAATCCACATGAAGGAATTTTTTCAGCTATTGTTGCAACTTATAGTGCCGCCAGTACCTGAAAAAGTGCGCGATGATTTTGCTGTATTAGGCGCTAGCCGTCTGCAAAACCAATCACGATTATTATCATTGGCAATGGCATTTACGGTGCCATTCGTTCTTTTCGCTTCGGACTTTGGCACTACACCCGCAGTGCGCTATGGAATTCCGATTGCTGTTGGTACGACATGTTTCATCTGCTTTATATCATTGATAAAAGATCGCAACGCTTCCGGTGATCCTGCACTTGCGAGACAATTTATGGTGGAAGCGGCTGTTTTTTCAGCCTCTGTATGCACATTGGTTAGCATTTGGTGTGTCGTGGGTTGGTGGAATGCGGCCCCTTCTTTAAAGCTATTTTATCCTTTCACTTTGGCCGCAGGATCATTGACGACAATTTATTGCCTCTCAACTGTTCGCGGGGCTGCGATACTGAATATTGTCATAGGTATTTTCCCCATCACATTGTTGATGCTGCTCTCAGGCGAGAGAATTTATATCTCGGCAGCTGTCAGTTTGATAATGGTGACATTTTTCTTATTCCGAATGGTAACACAGCAAAATAATCAATTCATAAATTTGTTGCTGCTGCAAAATGAGATGAAGGCTCTAGCGGAAACTGATCCATTAACGGGATTATATAATAGGCGTGCTTTATCGGTATTTCTTGAAAAAGAGATTGCGCAAGAGGAGTCCGAAGAGACATTTTCTGTTGCTTTAATCGATTTGGATGATTTTAAACCTGTGAACGATCAATATGGACATGCGGCTGGGGATAAGCTCTTGGTTGAAGTCTCAAAACGATTTCAGAGCATTTGCGGCGATAATGCGATTGTCGCTCGAATGGGCGGGGATGAATTTGCAATATTGGTGCCGCGCGGTTCAAGCTTGCCACATGACCAAATTGCCAAACAATTAATATCCGCACTAGACATGCCCTTTAATATCGAAGGACATGTCGTCAATATTGGTGCGAGCATCGGCGTAGCGATTTGGCCCCAAGACGGAAAGACAGCCAAAGAATTATTCGAAATTGCGGACCAAGCTTTATATGCCGCAAAAGAGGAAGAGCCTAAAAGAAGATTAGCGAGAGCATAGTTTTAACTGCTGAATTTGAATCTGCTTTGGCGCATATTCATTGCTAAGCCGCATATATAATGCGTTTTTTAATCTCTAAGACAGAAATAATATCGCGGCGGATACGCTAATCGCTGCGAAAGTTACCACTATGGCAATCATTCGAAAATTGCTGGCCCCCATAATCTCTATGTCATGCGTCTCAAGCCTTTTTACCAGTAAGGTAGCCTTATTTTGTGCGCTCCAAATGATGAAAATGGCGAGCAAGAAGAAGAGCGTTGCGATGGATTTTGGTATCCATGCAGGTTCTATTTCGCGAAATAAAGCTTGGAAACCCAAACCGATACCAATGGAAGCAAAGGCCGTGCGGCCCCATCCTGCGAATGTGCGTTCATTGGCTAATATTGTTCTATTCTCGGCATAATCTGTGCGCTCTGCCGCCATATCGGTGCGATCTTCAGCAAGTTCATTGCTGCTATTCGTCTTGTTCACTTTTTTGCTCATTTTGCGATTACGCGCAATATACGGCTGTCTGTTCCCTCTTCGGTCAGCAAATATAATGCGCCATCAGGACCAGTGCGTACATCGCGAAAGCGCACATCCAGTTCACCAAATAATTCACTTTGTTTGCCCAGCGAACCATCTGCATTCATCTCAACATGGCGCACATGCCTTAGAGCAAGCGCAGATAGGAATAGATCATCTTGCCAGTCTGGAAACATATCCCCCTTATATTGCGCAAAACCCGATGGCGCTATGGATGGAGTGAAATGTACCAAAGATTGCTCGGTGCCATCTAATGCCTCAAATGGCGATACGCGGCCGCCCGAATAATCTATAGCATAGGTCACCACAGGCCAGCCATAATTGGCGCCTTTCTTAATCTCATTAATCTCATCGCCGCCCGCTGGCCCATGTTCGTTCTCAAGCAGGCGTCCATCGCTCGTCAATAATATGCCTTGCGGATTGCGGTGACCATAGGACCATATTTCTGGCAGCGCTCCATCTGTATTTACAAATGGATTATCAGCAGGGATTGAACCATCTTCGTTGATACGGATGATCTTACCAAAATGATTGTCCAATGTTTGGGCTTCTTCGCGAAAATGAAAAGCATCACCGGTTGGCATGACCAATGTTCCATCGGGCAAAAATGCAATGCGCGCGCCATAATGATTGCCTTGGATACGCGATGGCGTAGCGGCGAATAATTCTTTGCCGCCGCTTATGGCTTTTCCATCTTCGCTCAGATTAAAACGATATAAGACGTGCGTATTTTTATCATCGCCTTGTTCAGCGGCATAGCTGATGAAGATAACCCGCTGATTTTCAAAGTCAGGATGCAACACTACATCGAACAAACCCGCTTGGCGGCCCGCTCCATGATGCACTTTGGGATAATCAGAACCTTGATTGAAATCATAGATAAGGCTGCTCTCGCCGGCTGCATTTATATGCAATAATTTCCCAGTACGCTGCGTTACCAATTTTCCGCCATCGGGTAAAAAGGCGAGCGACCAAGGGTGGTCTAAGCCTTTTGTAATTGTTTCAATTTTATAATTGATAGGAGCAGCTTTTGCGCGCTCTGCCAATTGGCTAGTTTTCTCGCCAGAGGATGATGCACCTTGGTTTGAACAAGCAGCCAAAACGGCTGATAATGCCATAATGCTCAGCGTTTTAATTTTCATAATAACTTCCCCTAATTTACGCTTATTATCCGACAAAGTGCATAGATTGTCCACCATATATGCTTGATTGATAGCATAAATAAGCTAGGCTTAATCCTTAAGGAGAAAATCATGAATGGCGCTGTGTTATTTATATCGAAACTATTGGGATTAATTTATGCCCTAGTGATAGGATCACTCATCGCCTATGTTGTGGCTTCTATCATAAATACGCAATTTGTTCTTGGGGCATATGATGTGCCAATTTCATTTGCGGACCGTTTCAATATGACCATGTTCGACATTTCCAATATGGTGCCTTATTTGGCGGTTATAGCTGTTGCATTCATAATCGGTTTTTCAATCGCAGCAGTGCTTAAACGCTTTATACCAAAATTGGCGTCTATTGCTTATCCTATCGCGGGAGCAGCAGCCATTGGAGTAACGCTTGGCCTCATGTATATTTTCTTTCAAACCATTCCCATTAGTGGCGCACGTTCTATAGCTGGCTATTTAGGGCAAGTTTTTGCCGGTGCTATCGGCGGTTATATATTTGGAAAGATTTTATATAGCAGGGCGAAATCAGAGCCTATGATGAGCAAATAGCATTTTGCGTGCATAGTTTTTGAATTAATGTTTTAACATCATCGCTCATACTGTCTTGATAGATTAACGCTACATAGCTGCATAATGCTTTAGCGAAATTGGCCGTTTCACCGGTGCAATCATAATATATGCCATCGACATAGAGCGACCGGCCATCATCAGTATAGACAAAACGGCTCGCAGGATTGCGGATAATTTCATCACCATTTTGCATATTATGAGCCATAATATCTGATGGATGGGACTCACCATATTTGGGCGCGCTGACAAATTTCCCAAGCCAATGCGCAAAATCGGCTTTGTCGGATATTTTGCTCAATATCATTTTATGCAGCCTATCAATACTATTCTCTGCAATTGCGCCGCTATTATCTTGGCCATGAAAACCAGCATCTTGATAGCGCATATCCGCTTGCATATTATCGAGCAAATAATCGCTATAATGGCTGATTAATTCATATTGCGATGGCGCGCGAAACCCAATGGAATAGGTCATGCAATCATCGCTCTGCGCTATACCATTATGCGCGATCATCGGAGGAACATATAATATATCGCCGGCACTTAAGACCCATTCATCCTTAACTTGGAAATCGGCCATTAATCGCAAATCATCATGCGGCAATAATGCGGTATTACCATCGCACATCTGACCAATTTGCCAGCGCCTTTGGCCCAACCCTTGGAGCAGAAAAACATCATATTGATCATAATGCGCCCCAACGCCGCCGCCCTCATTGGCATAGCTGACCATCACATCATCAATCCGCCAATTTGGAATGAAACGAAACGCATTTAATAGCGCGCTCACCTCGGGGATATGGTGATCGACGGCTTGAACGAGCAATGTATAGATTTTATTTTCTAACGCTGCAAATTGATCGCCATCAAATGGCCCATGCCGCATTTCATAGCCATCGCTGCTGATGATGAGGCGCGTTTCAATATCCTCTTCACAGGCCAATCCCGCCAATTCATCGGGCTCCAATGGGCTTTGCCAATTTGGGATAGCGTCTCGGATTAACAGAGGTTTCTGTTGCCAATGATGTTTTAAGAAATTTCCAACGTCAAAATTATGTAATGTCATAGATGCTCCATACAATATATGATGGCGAAACGCATTATTTGGTTTGGTTCTGGCGCATAAACTTCTATCAAGCGTTATGGCTCTCATTTTATTTAATAAACCGCATGGGGTATTATCGCAATTTACCGATAAAGGCAGCCCGACAAAGCGCGCGACATTATCCGATTATATTGACGTGCCAAATGTCTATCCGGCTGGTCGATTGGATCGCGATAGTGAAGGCTTATTATTGCTAACCGATGATGGTCGGCAGCAATCCCGAATTTCTGACCCGCGCTATAAAATGCCCAAAACCTATTATGCACAGGTTGAGGGTATAGCGGACGAGGCCGCATTGCAGGTCCTGCGTAAAGGAGTTGTTCTGAAAGATGGGAAGACATTACCCGCAGAAGCTTCATTAATGGATATGCCCGATGTCTGGCCGCGAAATCCGCCAATTCGAGTGCGCAAGAGCGTTCCCGATAGCTGGTTATCGATTACCATTACCGAAGGGAAGAACCGCCAAGTGCGGCGCATGTGCGCTGCTGTTGGGTTTCCTGTGCTGCGCCTTATTCGTTGGCGTATCGGGGATTGGCGGCTGGATGGCATAGATAGCGGGACTTGGATTAAGGAGCAGCCGCGTGGCTGATAAAGATAGCAAGGGCAGCAAAGTTCCATTTGGGCGGTTATCGCGCTTTGCACGTTTTGGTGGCATGGCAACGCAGGTCGCGGGCAATATGATGTTTGATGGAGCACAGCAATTATTGTCGGGCAAACGCCCCTCGGTAAATGATTTGCTATTGACCCCCGCGAATGCCCTAAAAGTTACCAATCAATTGGCCAATATGCGCGGTGCGGCGATGAAATTAGGTCAAATGATGTCGATGGATAGCGGTGATTTTCTGCCTCCTGAGCTGACCGAAATTTTGGCCCAATTGCGATCCGATGGACAGCATATGCCGCGCAAACAATTGGAAAAGATGCTCTCATTTGGCTGGGGTGATGATTGGGAAGATAGGTTCGAGACATTTTCCTATGCGCCTATTGCAGCAGCATCGATCGGCCAAGTGCATCGCGCGAAGGCGAAACCCAATGGCGATGACCTGGCTATTAAGGTGCAATATCCTGGCGTTAAAAATAGCATTGATAGCGATATTGATAATGTTTCTGCTTTGCTCCGATTGACGGGATTGCTGCCCGATACATTGGATATTAAACCAGTATTAGAAGAAGCAAAACGCCAATTGCACGAAGAAGCTGATTATGAACGCGAAGCGCAATATTTGGTTCGCTTTGGCGCGTTGCTGGGCGGTGATGATAATTTCATCGTTCCGCAATATTATCCTGATTTATCGACGCGCAAAATATTGGCAATGACTTATGTAGAGGGCGTTGCCATAGAGGCTATGGAGCGAGCATCACAAAATGATCGCAACCATATAGCGCATTTGTTAATCGATTTATTGCTGCGTGAATTATTTGAATTTCGCTTGATGCAAACCGATCCAAATTTCGCCAATTATCGTTATAATCGGGATCAAAAGAAATTGCTGCTGCTCGATTTTGGGGCAAGTCGAGAGATTAGCAAAAAGACATCTAATATGTATCATAATATGATGATGGCGGTATTATCGGGAGATGGTAAAGAGAGTTTCAATGCTGCCACAGCAATGGGCTTTATCGCCGAAGATATGCCAGAAAAATATCGCGACACAATATTGGATATGCTCAATATGGCTATGGAGCCATTACAATTTGATGGAGATTTTGATTTCGGCAATAATGACATATCCGCTACATTACGCGACAAAGGCATGGAAATGGCAATGGATAAGCAGATGTGGCATTTGCCGCCCGTTGATACTATTTTCATCCAACGGAAATTTAGCGGTGTATTTATGCTGGCAAGCCGATTAAAGGCAAAGGTCAACGTGCGCGCATTGATGCAAAAATATAGTTAAGGATTGAATGATGAAATATGGTTTGGTTTTGGTCGCATTATTAATGGCAGGCTGTAGCAATGCGTCCGATGATGCTGTTGCAAACGCGCAAGAGCAAGCAATTGGGCAATATGATAATATTGATGCAGCCAATGCTCAAGATTTCATCATTGCGCATCCCGATGCCATTGTAATGGATGTGCGTAGGCCAGATGAATTTTCCGAAGGCCATGTTGCTGGCGCCATTAATATTGATTATCATGGCGATGATTTTCGCGATCAATTGGCTAAGCTCGATAAAGATGCGCATTATGTTTTGCACTGTAAATCTGGCAATCGCAGTGGTAAATCTGTGGAGATAATGAAAGAATTGGGCTTTCAGCGCGTTACGCACATGGATGGCGGTTTTGATGCTTGGAAAGCGGCTGAGTTACCAGTGATACAATGAACTTAATGATCTAAAATATAGAGCGCTTGTTTGTAAAATTTGGCGAGCGGATATACTTTACTATGCTGTAATTTAAGTCCCAATTTTTCAAAACATTCTCTCCACTGCTTATCGCTGCGATTTGTATGGGGATGCCCGAAAAATTCCATATTGGTAATGCTATCCGTTATCTTGGTGTAGGTTGCTTGAAACGGTGTGTCATAGACATCTTCAATGATGATGATGCGCTTAGCGATACGCTTGGCTTCGGTGATAATAGCATCGGGATTGGGCGTATGATGTAAAGTCGTTAGGATCAATGCACAATCGAATTGATTGTCGGCATAGGGCATAGTTAGCCCATCATAAATATCGGGTATAAGACTGTCGTCATAGCTATTATCGGTTATGTCTAAACCCGTTACGTCATGACCATGTTTTGTGAAAACTTTGATTATACTACCTGGGCCAGAGCCAATTTCTAATAGGTTTTTTTGGTCCTCTATCCATGGCGCGCACCATTTATATTTGCGTTCTGCATCCAATTTCCAGATTTTGAAAATTGCTCTGCTCAGAAAAGGGATTTGCCAATAAAGTCTCATCAAAGCCCTATAGGTTGAAAAGAAATTATCGGCAAATCTTCTGTGAATAGTAGCGCATCAGAGGGGAGTATGCGCTGCTGGTGGGTAATTATGCTGTTTGCTTGGCTTTCATAAATGCCAATTTATCTTTTATGCGCAATCGCATGCGCTTTAGAGATTTCATTTCTTCTTGGCGGCCAAAGGATTTGCTATTGTCAATCATACGATTAAGACGCCTGTGAGCTGCACTTAGTTTTGCGATATGGTTTTTCATAATCATCTCCTTTGTTGTTGAATTAGATATGGAGCAATTTATTCCAATAGTCTAATTGAAAGATATAGTGTTTTATGATAGATTTTATCTATCAAAGGATTTGTAATTTATGACCAGTTTACGCCAGCTCGAATATTTGGTTGCAGTCGCGGACTTAAAACATTTTGGTAAGGCCGCAGCATCGGTAAATATAAGCCAACCAACATTGAGCCAACAGATTAAAACGCTTGAAAACCGATTGGCTGTTAAATTGGTCGAGAGAAATGAAACGCCAGTCAACCTGACGCCCATTGGTCGCGAAATAGCTAAAAGAGCGCGCGAGATTATTGTTCAAGTTGATGATATTGCTTCTTTTGCCAAGCGCAGCAAAGATGGTCTTTCTGGAACAATTAGATTTGGAGTGACCCCAACATTAGGGCCCTATCTGATGCCGCCGATAGTTGCTGAATTGCACAAAAAATATCCCGATATGCGGCTGCATATAAGAGAGGGAATCCCTGATGTCCAAATTGATGAGCTTAGGCGTGGGCAATTGGATATGTTGCTATCTCCGTTCCCCGTTTCCCATGATGGCGTTGAGATAGAAGCTTTATTTAGAGAGTCGCTTCATATCGTTGCGGCACCAGACCATATATTGTGCAGCATTGATGATTTAGAGATTTCAGACCTAAAGGGGAAAGGGTTTTTAAGCTTAGAGAAAAGTCATCATTTACATAGGCAAACACGCGCTATTTGCGATCAATTAGGTGCTATTCTATTGGAAGATTATGAAGGGACTAGCTTAGATAGTTTGCAGCAAATGGTGGGCTCAGGATTGGGCTTGGCAATTTTACCGCGACTCTATCTTGATTCCGAAACCAGTGGCAGCGATATGATTACTAGGTTAGAGATTAAGGGTTGGAGCGCTCACAGATCTATTGCGGCAATATGGCGCAGCGGAGCGGCTTATGCAGATAGCTATCAGCTCATTAGTGATATGATAAAGAAGCGATCATATGCCATTTTATAGCGTTACAGAATTTACAGTAATTATTTCATTCATTGAATAGAAAGGGCAATGAGGGCTGCCCTTTCTAATCCTTTTCTTCAATTAAAAGTTAAATTGAAGTCCAACGGTTGCACGTGTTGTATCAAATGAAATTGTATCAAATACTGCACGAATGCTTACATTCTCACTGACTTGAACTTGAGCACCAATACCAACCAGATAGTCATCGATACTATCATCAACGCCAAATTGGTTTGCACCGCTTACGCCAGTAAGACTTTCAAGGTCTAAATCTACAAATTGATAGCCACCGCGTAAAAAGATTTGTCCGCCTTCACCTAGTTGAGCGCCCAATTTTGCTGTGATGCCATATTCTGTATCGATCGCACCAGTGCCAAGGTTGAAATTACCTTCAACGCCGACAATTAATGTTTCACCAGCAGGAACATCAACGCCTATATAACCTCCGTAAATGAAGCTATCATCATTTTCTATAAGAGCGATATCACCAGCTCCAAGATCATGATAACCTGCATTAACGCCAGCATATACTGTGCTTCCACCTTCAGATTCTTGTGCGAAAGCCGGAGTAGAAATCAAAGTGGTTGCAATTATTGCTGTAGTTAAAATATTTTTTTTCATATTATTCATCCATATATATTATTTTAATGAACTACTAACACGTCTACATGAAAAAACTCTTCGTATGACTTCTTCCCTATGCCGTTTAATGTTACTAAAAAAAACAAGAAAAAATCATATGAATATTTTTAATATCGATTTGTGATAAAAATATTACATAACTATATTATGGGATTAATAAACTACTGTCGCCATAGGAATAAAAGCGGTAATTATTTGCAATGGCATGATTATAAAGTGATTGCATGCGATCAACGCCCATCAATGCACTGACGAGCATGAACAATGTGCTCTTGGGCAGATGAAAATTGGTGATAAGTCCGTCAATGCCGCGAAATTTATAACCAGGGGTTATGAATATATCGGTATCGCCTTTGAATGGTTTGATGATGCCATCTTCATCGGTTGCGCTTTCAATGAGGCGCAATGATGTTGTCCCCACTGAGATTATGCGCCCGCCATTTTTACGCGTTTCATTCATCTGGTCAGCTGTGCTTTGCGTTATTTCGCCCCATTCGCTGTGCATGACATGATTGTCAGTGTCATCGACCTTTACGGGTAGAAATGTTCCCGCTCCAACATGCAGGGTCAGCGATATATGATTGATATTAGCCGCTTGTAATTGACACATCAATTCGGGCGTGAAGTGCAAGGCCGCTGTTGGGGCGGCAACTGCTCCATCTTTTTGCGCAAACATGGTTTGATAATCTTCATAATCACGTTCATCGGTAGGCCGCTTACCCGCAATATAAGGCGGCAGCGGCATAGTCCCCGCACGATTAAGCAATATTTCGACAGCTTCATCGCCTTCGAAATAGAGTGTGAAACTGCCATCTTCATGCCGCTCTTGCGCTGTTGCAAAAACCTCAGCTCCGAAATCAATCCGATCGTTGGGCTTTAGTCTTTTGGCATTGCGGATAAAGGCTTGCCATCTGCGCAGATCAATACGCTTATGCAATGTAGCTCCAAACATGGCTTCGCCACCGACTTTTGTGCCCGATAATTGTGCAGGAATTACGCGTGTATCGTTGAATATGAGCAAGTCATTTGGTTGTAATAGATTGGGTAAGTCCGATACAATATGATCTTGCGTACCTCCATTTTGTGCTACCAAAAGCTTTGCGCTATGGCGCGGTGAAGCTGGCCGCAGGGCAATGCTTTCGGGCGGTAATTCAAAATCAAATATATTGGTTTGCATAGCAACCCATTAGTATCACTCGCCCAAGGGAGCAATAGAGATAATATCCGATTAATCGATGATAGACAATTCGTCGTCACCGGGCAGTGATCTATCTACAACTTCAATCGCAGGAGCTGGTTTATTATCTGCAGCAATAGAGGCTTGAACGATGCGATCCGGTGTTTTTGGCGGTTCGCCGCGCTGAATAGCATCGACATATTGCATGCCGCTTTTGACACGTCCAAATAATGAATAATTATTATCCAGTGTGAAGCGCGGTTGGAAGACGATGAAAAATTGACTGTTACCAGAGTTTTCATCGGTTGCAGTTCGTGCCATAGATACTGTTCCGCGAACATGCACATGGCGGGTAAATTCTGCTTCTAAATCGGGTAATTCTGAACCGCCTTGGCCAGTGCCTGTTGGATCGCCCGTTTGCGCCATAAAGCCTTCTATCACGCGGTGGAAAACAATCCCATCATAGAAACCTTGACGCGTAAGTGTTTTGATGCGTTCTACATGATTGGGGGCTATGTGCGGGTATAGCACAATGGTTACGCGGCCGCCGGTCGATAGATCGAGGACCAAATGATTTTCTGGATCATTGGGATCAAATTGAACGGCAGGTTCCGCTGCTTCGCTCTCTTGAGCCATTGCAGGTGATAAATTCATGGCGGCTAACAAAGTAAGGAGTAGGGGAAAGATACTTTTCAAACGCATTTTTTATAATCCTAATGTTAAAATATATGTCTTCATATCCAAATTGCCTGTCGCTGTCATGAACGAAGTGATTTAATGTGCAAATTTATTTTAATTGCGCGATTAAAAAACTTGACCATTTTATCATTCTTCTGCCATGTGATTGTGAAAATAAAAACCTCAGGAGCAATATATGTCTTTAGATACAATACCGCGCAATGCTTATGATGAAGACCAAGAAGCATTTCGCCAAACCGTGCGCCAATTCTTACAAAAAGAAGTCGCTCCCAATGCAGAACAATGGGATAAAGACAAAATCATTCCAAAAGATATTTGGCCAAAAGCTGGCGAGCTTGGGATGTTATGCCCAACAGTTCCAGAAGAATATGGCGGCCTAGGGCTTGATTTTGGTTATAATGCGATTGTTGATGAAGAAGTGGCCTATGGCGCTGGCGCGGCGCTAGGTTTCTCGCTTCAATCAGATATTGTTGTAAATTATATCATCTCTTACGGCAGCGAAGAGCAAAAGAAAAAATGGCTTCCTCGCCTTGTCTCTGGTGAGACTATTACAGCGATTGCCATGACAGAACCAGGCGTTGGTAGCGATTTGCAAGGCATTAAAACCTCTGCGAAAAAAGACGGTAATCATTATGTTATTAATGGTTCAAAAACCTATATCACAAATGGTCAAAATGCTGACCTTGTGTTGGTTTGCGCCAAAACTGATCCGGATGCAGACCCAGCATGGAAAGGCGTTTCTATCATATTAGTAGAAGCCGATACCGAAGGGTTTGAGCGTGGCCGTAATCTCGATAAAATTGGGATGGATAGTGCGGATACATCAGAATTATTCTTCAATGACGTGCGCGTACCCATGACAAATTGTTTGGGCGAAGAAGGTAAAGGCTTCATCTATTTGATGAGCGAGCTACCGCAAGAGCGCCTGTCTATAGCCGTTAGTGCCCAAGCATCGGCGCAAAAAGCATTTGATGATACGGTTGAATTTGTGCGCGAGCGTAAAGCTTTTGGTAAGCCTGTGATTGATTTTCAAAACACCCGTTTTGTTTTGGCTGATTTGAAATCCAAATTACAAGTCGGCTGGGCGCATCTTGATTGGGCTTTGGTTCGTCACAATAAAAAAGAATTGACCGCCGAAGAGGGAGCTGCTGCGAAATTATGGCATACTGATTTGCAGTGGGAAGTGATGGATAAATGTTTGCAGCTTCATGGCGGTGCAGGTTATATGAACGAATATAGCATAGCTAAACAATGGCGCGGTGCACGCGTTACCCGCATATTTGGCGGTACTAATGAGATTATGAAAGAATTGATAGGGCGCACGCTTTAATTTTTATTCTTTACCGTTATAAGGGCCATTCTGATTTTATATCGGGATGGCTTTTTTATTTCCGATACCTTTATGCCCACTAAGGAGACTTGATCCGTGACACAATATAAGATGAGCTTCTTTCTGGTCTGCGCTGCTATGATGACGCCAGTTCATGCTCAAGAGGTTAAGCAGGAAAAAGAATCCGAAGCGGCAACATTGGGCGTCAATCATGTTGGTTTTGCGGTTAAAGATTTGGATGCTACAGCGGCATTCTTTGTCGAAACGCTGGGCTGGTCACCTGCGGGCGGTAGGCCGGATTATCCTGCAAAATTTGTCACCAATGGCAATATTTTTGTCACTTTATGGCGCGTGAATGATCCTGAAAATGCAGTAGCATTTGATCGCAAGAATAATGTTGGTTTGCACCATATGGCGATTACGGTTCGTGATTTGGATGCGCTGAATGCGCTTCATGAAAAATTCAAAGCGCATGATGGTGTAATTGTTGAATTTGCCCCTGAATTTTTGGGTAACGGGCCAACCACGCACATGATTATCAGAGAACCCAGTGGTTTGCGCCTCGAATTTATTGTTCCCGCAAACCGCATCAAATAATAATATAATCCATTAAGAAAGAATAATATGACCCGTCCAGAAGCTTGGCAAACGCAAATTGATAGCTATCCATTTAGCCACCGTACCGAAACACGTTTTGCGGATTTGGATATATTGGGGCATATCAATAATGTTGCTATGGCGGGCTTGTTTGAACATGGGCGCGGCATGTTTAACCACAGCATCGAAGTTACGCGCCGCACCGAGGGACAGCGCTGGCTTATCGCGCGTGTTGAGCTTAATTATATAGCCGAAGCGCATTTTCCTGAGCATGTTTTCATATCAAGCGGCATATCACGCATCGGCAGCAGCAGCTGGGATATTGCATCGGCTGCGTTTCAAAATGATGAATGCAAAGCAGTGTGCATGACAACGATTGTGTTGACCGATAAAAATGGCTCGACGCCCATTGGCGATGAATTACGTAAAGAATTTGAACGACTTATGGTCGTAAAGGGTTAGAAATTATAAGATAATTAATATTGAAACCTAGCCTATAATTTTGATCCACTCTTCTGGGTAAATTTTATCATTTATAGGGTAGTCTAATGTATCTGGTCCAACGAATAGGGCTTTACCTTCAAATAATTCTTTTAGTTTCCAAAATTCTTCTATTGCCGTCTTAACGGCTAATTTAGGGTTAGTGGAATCTAATATGGGGGCTCTGTAGCAAATAATTTCTATATTTAATCGTTCTCTCCAATTATCGATAAGTAATTTAAAATGTAGCGTAATATCTTTTAATACCATTTGATATTCTGGACACAGAGTTGTGATTTTGCCATTATCAAAAAAGTGAATATATTCTTCAATTGAATATATCTTATTCCAATCCTCTTCTGTCGTATCATTTGCCCAAGAAGAATAATCAAAACTCATCCCTTTTGACAAATTACTAAGCTTCAATAAGGAGTCTCTGAAATTTGATTGCGAATTATCGAGTATGTATCCTTCGAAAAAACACATACCATCCTGCATTTCTTCGATTATATAACTGAATTCTTGCCAGATATCATCGAATGTTTGCATATATCAATCCACGAAATTAGCAGCGCGTTTTTGCATTTGTGACATAACGGCTTCTATCTGGTTGGGCTGGCGCATAACGCGGTTTTGCTCTACGCTTTCAGCGATTAAAATGGCATCTTCATCCATGTCGGGCAATTCATTGATAAGCGATTTTGCGCGCTGCATAGCATCGGGATTGCGGTTTGCTATTTCCGTCGCAATGGCCATCGCACGAGCAACGGGGTCTGCATCGACATAAGTCACAAAGCCCAATTCTTGGCCTTCTTCGCCAGAAAATTCGCGGTTGGTATAGGTGAGCTCGCGCAATATATCATCACGCACATTGCTGCGCCATATGGTGAAGCCGCCCATATCGGGGATTAAACCCCATTTCATTTCCATGATCGACATGCGCGTATCGGGCGCTGCAATACGGATATCAGCACCGCTAGCAATTTGCAGACCGCCGCCAAAGCATACTCCGTGCACTGCTGCGATTACTGGCATGGGTAGCTCACGCCAGACCGTGCAAACATATTGGAAATCATTGGCATTACCATAGGTGCGTTCGGTAAGCGATTTTGCAATACCGCCGCTTGCATTGCCGCCGCTTGAGCTGCTTTTTGCCATGCTAGCCATGTCCAGCCCAGCGCAAAAACTGCGACCTTCACCGGATAAAACGACCGCTCGAATGGCGGGAGTTTCCATCAATTCTTGCCCAGCCTCTATTATGCCTTGGAACATATCAGGGTCCAGCGCGTTCATTTTTTCTGGTCGGTTCAAACGCACATGAGCAATATGGTTTTCAATCGAAATGGTAACGCGGTCAGTCATAAGATGTCCCTTTATTGGGTTTGTTTATAAAATTTCGGTATGATTCTATTTTTTACCTTTAATCGCACGATTAACCAGCGGCAACTGATCATTTCCAAAATACATATCATCACCGATAAATATTGAGGGCGAACCAAAGCTACCGCGATCTATCGCTTCTTGGGTATTGTTGCGAAGTTTAAGCTTTATGGCATCGCTTTGGATTTCATTCATCAACCAATCACTATCAATTGCGCATGATTTGGCTATGGATATTAATATATCTGGGTCATCTATATTATGCTGATTTTCAAAATAAGCCTTGAAACAGGCGCTAGCAAATTTGTGCAATATATTGCCATCATCCTCTAAAGCGCAGCAGCAGCGCATGGCATATACGGATTTTAAGGGATGATGTTTTGAAGGAAAGTTAAGCGGTAATCCGCTCCAATCGGCCCAATCATTCAGGCTTTTTAGAAAAAATTTCATTTTTGGGTTTTTGCTATCTGCGCGACCAGCATAAACGCTTTGGTTGACGGCATTAAAAACGCCACCCACCAGAAAAGGTCGCCAGATGATTTGCGCATCATTTTGCTTGATAATGTCCTGAATGTTGTGAAATGCTAAATATGTCCATGGACTAGATAGATCAAAGAAAAATTCGACTGTCTTGCTCATATCAATCTTCCTTATCTTTGATACCAAATAATGTTTTGCGCGCCTTTGCATTGTCTTGGGGATTGCGGTTCAATAACTCTTTACCCAAATCCAAGCCTCTGCGTAGGGCAGGGCGCTCTTTTAGCAGATCATACCATCTTCTAACATTTGGGAAATATATTAAATCAATCTCTTGGCGTTTATAGGTGCGTACCCATGGAAAAATAGCCATATCGGCTATGCTATAGTCGCCAGCGACATATTTATTATTAGCCAATTGCCTGTCGAGTACGCCATAAAGTCGCTCTGTTTCTGAGCGATAGCGATCTATGGCATATGGGATTTTTTCGGGCGCATAGAGTTTGAAATGTCCGTGCTGACCAAGCATCGGACCAAGGCCGCCCATTTGCCACATGAGCCATTGCATAACATTGGCTCGGCCGCGTGGGTCAGAGGGCAAGAATTGACCATATTTATCGGCTATATATTCCATAATAGCCCCCGTTTCAAAAACCGAGATAGCTGCACCGCCATCGAGAGGATCATGGTCTATAATTGCGGGAATACGATTATTGGGACTGATTTTAAGAAATTCTGGAGCAAATTGCTCGCCACCCATAATATTCACATATTTCACATTATAAGCTATTTTGCATTCTTCCAACAAAATAGAGACTTTCCAGCCATTTGGTGTAGGCGCATAATATAAATCAATCATATATATCTCTCATCCAAAAAACTATGTTGGACGCAGCTTTGCTATGAGTCAAATAGGCTTATGCCCCTTGAGCCACAGCGGAGAGTTTTTCTTGCCTAAAGCTACTTATGGCAATGACATAGCCTTTATTTTTGATCGTTTGAATCTGGGGAGCATGGGGTGCATATTCTAACATTTTTTGCCGCAACCTCCATATATGAACCTCTACGCTATTGGTTCCGGGATCATGCCTGCAATTCCATAGATGGTGCAATATATTCGTCCGCGAGATAGGCTTTGGTGAATGTTTAATCAAATATTCTAACAACAGATATTCACGCGGTTTCAGGGGGATATCAATTCCATTATGGGAAATATTCCTATCCAAATAGTCAATATGGAAATCACCGATTTTTTTAACATATTGCCCCTTATCATAACGTTTATGCAATCCGATAATACGCGCATATAATTCTATGGGATGAATAGTGGGGGATACGACATCATCCAAACCTTTGGTCAGAAGCTCGCCGCGAATATAGCTGCTACAATGACATATAATAATCGCGGGGATGTGCGGAATGGTGCGGCGAATATCTGTTGCCACTTTTATCATCTTATCGCAGTAAATCATCTCGCACTTTATCAATAACAAAGATATTTTTGTACAATCAGTTTCAAATAAGCAAACAATATCAATGCCAAACCGTGATAGATTCTCAACCAGAGATAAATTGCCATCATCGGAAAAAGACATCCAACTTACACGCAATCTTTCCATTTCCATCCCCAATATTATGGAAATGTAAAACATTGTAAGAATGATTAAAGCTTGCTTATATCCGATATGGATGATTGGTTGTTTCGCGCAGCAATTAGCCTTGGTTCAGAAACTTTTTAATATTGCGTGCGGCCTGACGAATGCGCTGCTCATTCTCTACCAGAGCAAGCCTAACATAGCCTTCGCCCTCATCACCAAAACCCACGCCAGGCGCAACAGCAACGCCAGCTTCGGCAATTAAACGTTTGGAAAATTCCATCGCACCAATATCTTTAAATTGTTCAGGAATAGGGGCCCATGCAAACATGCTAGCCTCTGGCGAGGGGATATCCCAACCTGCGCGGCCAAAGCTATCAACCATGACATCACGGCGCGCTTTATAGAGCGCACGGTTCTCATCTATAATATCTTGTGGTCCATTTAATGCCGCCGTAGCAGCGACCTGAATGGGAGTAAATGCGCCATAGTCCAGATATGATTTTACCCGCGTCAGGGCGCTAATAAGGGTTTGATTGCCAACTGCAAATCCCATACGCCAACCGGGCATACTATATGTTTTGGACATAGAGGTAAATTCTATGGCAACATCTTTTGCGCCCTCGACTTGTAATATAGAGGGCGTTGGTTTGTCGCCAAAATATATTTCGGCATAGGCCAAATCGCTAATGACCCACAGATCATGCTCGCGCGCAAAATCCACCACTTTTTGATAAAAATCGAGATCCGCAACATAGGCTGTTGGATTGGATGGGTAACCCATAACCAAAACCGATGGCTTTGGCACGGAATAGGACATTGCATATTCAAGGCGTGTAAAAAAATCTGGGCCAGGCGCTGCTGGAATAGAGCGGATAGAAGCGCCAGCTATGATAAATCCAAATGTATGAATAGGATAGCTTGGGTTAGGGGCCAATACGACATCGCCTGGAGCTGTGATAGCTTGGGCAAGGTTAGCAAGCCCCTCTTTGGAACCAAGGGTAACGATGACTTCGCTATCTGCATCTAAATCAACGTCAAAACGGCGTTTGTAATAAGCCGCTTGCGCATTGCGCAGACCTTTTATGCCTTTTGATGCACTATAACGATGCGCATTAGGATTATTGGCTGTTTCAGATAATTTATCAATAACATGCTGCGCTGGCGCACCATCAGGATTGCCCATACCTAGATCAATTATATCCTCACCACGCGCGCGTGCTTCTGCTTTCATAGCATTTACTTCGGCAAATACATAGGGAGGCAAACGGCGGATTCGATAAAAATCTTGGGATAATTTAGGCATGAGCTAGATAGTGAACTTTCTTAAATTAATGGCTAATTTCTGTGATAAATTTATTTCGGTTAAACCGATACTCGGTTGAGTAGCGCATAGTCCAGAATAATGATATAAATTTAGTTATGATATTGATATATTAATATAGGAAAGCTTAATATAAGGCTATATGATTACGGGCAAGTGAACCTTATCTGCTGATCATATGAGCGCTAAAGTCCGAGTTCATAATAGATTTGGCCCTAACTAACCTAGCTCTCAAATAATCCAGCCCTTAAATAATCCAGCCCTAAAATAATATAGTCTCCTTATTTAAGATGTAAAAATATAAATATCGCCTTATCATTATAGCGCTTCATAATATTATGATTTACCATAGGGAAATCACATTGCTTAGCGAGTCGGGGAAAATAAGATGATAAATGACAAAAATAGCGATGGCGATGACGGCAATGATACTGACAGTCATGATACTGACGATACCCGCGATAGCGGTGCTGATAATTGCACAGAAAATGGTCAGGATTACGCCCTAGATTATATGGAGAGTTTTGCCAAAATGCAGGCAAAGCTGTTTGAAAATATGTCCCCAATGATGGAGCAATTCTCACCCGATACATTCTCAGCCGATACTATGCAAAAGACAATGCAGACTATGTTCGATCCCAGTAAAATGATGGATCCAAATGCATGGACTATGACTAAGGGCATGATGGGCACTGAAGGCCTTAGCGAATTATGGAGCGGCTGGACGCAAGCAATGAGCGGCGATCTTGACCAGTCCAATTCCAAAAATAGAGACAAAAGATTTGCGCATGAAGCTTGGGAGAAAAATCCTTTTTATGCCTATTTGCAGCAACAATATCTCTACCTCAGCACCCAAGCTGATGCATGGTTGGAGCAGCAGGATAATATTTCGGACAAAGAAAAAGAGCAGCTAAAATTTCAATTGGCGCAGTTTTTTGATGCAGCCTCGCCGAGTAATTTCATGTTTTCCAATCCTGAAATTATAGAAAAAGCCATAGAGACCAAAGGCGAATCTCTGCAAAAAGGACTGCAAAATGCAGCCAATGATATGAGCAAGGGGCAGCTAACCCATACGGACCCAGATGCTTTTGAGCTTGGCGTTAATATTGCCATGACCCCCGGTAAAGTTGTGCATGAAACGCCCCTATATCAGCTCATCCAATATGATCCGATGACAAAGGATCAATTGGCAACGCCGTTGGTAATTTTCCCACCTTGGATAAATCGTTATTATATTTTGGACCTTAATCCGCAAAAAAGCTTTGTGAAATGGGCTTTGGAACAGGGCATTACAGTGTTTATGGTTTCATGGAAATCAGCCGACAGCAGCATGGCCAATGTCATTTGGGACGATTATGTAAAGGCTGAAATTGATGCAATAGACACGATCTGCGGTGGATTAAATGTCGATGCAGTGCATGCCATCGGCTATTGTGTTGCGGGAACGACGCTCAATGCAGCATTGGCAGTTTTGCACAGCCGCGGCGAACAAGGCAAAGTGAAGAGCGCAACATTTTTCACAACACAAGTTGATTTTGAAGATGGTGGTGATTTGAAAGCCTTTACCACGGATGCACATGTGAAAATATTGGATGCAGCATCATCGAAAGGCTATTTAGATGGTCGCGTCATGGCTGCAACATTCAATATGCTGCGCAGCAAAGACCTGATATGGAATTATGTCGTTAATAATTATCTGCTGGGTAATGATTATCCAGCCTTTGATTTGCTGCATTGGAATGGCGATACGACAAATTTGCCCGCTGCATGGCATAAAAGCTATATTAACGATCTCTATCGTGAAAATTTATTGGTAATACCCAATCGTTTGACCGTGGATGGCACGCCAATAGATTTAAGGCGTATCAAAACGCCAGCTTATATCCAAGCGGGTATAGAGGATCATATTGCCCCGGCAAAAAGCGTCTGGAAATTACGCAATCATCTTAGTGGCCCTGTGCGTTTCACCTTAGCAGGATCGGGTCACATCGCTGGTGTGGTTAATCATCCTGATGCACAAAAATATCAATATTGGCGTAATGATGCTGAAGGGCTTAATTCATTGGATGATTTTATCGCAGGTGCCACAGAGACTAAGGGCAGCTGGTGGCCAGATTGGTTCGATTGGTTGAAAGACCAAGATGATACTATGGTGCCAGCGAAGGGCGCACGCATAGCAGGCAAGGGTGATTTGCCCGTCCTTGAGGATGCTCCTGGGCGTTATGTGCGGATGCGATAAGATAAGAACAAGCATTTTTTAATACACAACCGTCATTTTTATATGATATAAAACAGTGACTTATAGGATATATGCTGCACTGCACAAATTTCTATTGACTTCATTGAATATCATTCTTATATTGCACTGCAACATAAAGATGGAGACGTTTCGATGGCAACAGTGAAAACAAAAACTGAAAAGACAGCTGCAAAAGCTGTTTCTGCCAAAAGCAAAGCTACGCAGCCTGTTAAAAAGACTGCTAGCCCGAAAGCTGAAAAGCCCAAAGCAGAGAAATTAGTCACCAATATCGTTGAAGTGAAATCAAATAAACCCTCAAAATCAGGAGTTTCTAAAATGACAAAAGCAACCGAGAAAAAAGCTGAAAAAGCAAAAGAAGCAACCGCAGAAGCAGCAACAAGCTTCTTTAGCGATGTGCGTGAGCGCGCTACAACAGCAGCGGAAAAAGGCCGTGAGCTATTGAGCGAAGCAACCACAGTAACACGTGCTAATCTAGAAGCTGTGACTGAAAGCGGTAAAATTGCTGCTAAAGGCACACAAGAATTAGCAAAAGAAAATCTAGAATATGCTAAATCAAATTTAACCGAAGCTCAAAGCGCTGCTAAAACTTTGGCCGCTGTAAAAAGCCCAACTGAATTTGTAAAAGTTCAAGGCGACATTGCGCGCAAAGGTTTTGACACAATGGTAACACAGGGTTCAAAAAACACTGAAACCATGATCAAATTGGCTGGCGATATTTTCCAACCATTGTCAAATCGTTTGGCAGTAGCTTCTGATTTCTTCAAAAAAGCTGCCTAATTCTAATTGCTGATTTTCGGTCGAAGCCCTCTCTCTCCTCTCTCCTCTGAGGCTTTGATAGAAAATTATAGTGATGAATGGAAAGCCGTTCTCTTAATTGAGAGCGGCTTTTTTTTGATTTATGAAACTCTGCTCTTGCGGCAGAGAGCATTAATAGCTTATTTTGGATATATGAAAATGAATCTTAAAAATGATATCACAGCCATCAATATGCAAAATAGAATCGATAATAGATTCATAATGCACAATATGATGCCGCCAATAAAGATGGCAGATGAAGATGATAATCATCCTGATGATCCTGATGTTGGGGTGGTCACGCGCACCAAACCGAAAACGGCAAAGCCAAAACAATATAAAGTATTATTATTGAATGATGATTATACACCGATGGAATTTGTTGTGCATGTTTTGCGAACATTTTTCCAAATGGACACCGATGAAGCGACTCGGGTCATGTTACATGTGCATCAAAAGGGTTTTGGCGTATGCGGTATTTTCACCTATGAAGTAGCCGAGACAAAAGTAACGCAGGTAATGGATTTTGCGCGCAAAAATGACCATCCATTGCAATGTACATTAGAAAAAGCGTAAAATATTAGCATTAAAACATAATTATTATCGTTAATATCGCGGGCCTAACTTGCTTGAAAATAAAATGCCGTTAAACAGTTGCGATGGATAAGATTCTCGTACGCAGCGGTAACGCTCTCAAAGGTAAAATTCCCATTTCAGGCGCAAAGAATAGTGCATTGACATTATTGCCCTGTGCTTTGCTCACTGATGAGCCACTGACGCTGCGCAATCTGCCGCGTCTTGCGGATATTGATGGGTTTCAGCATTTGCTGAATCAATTTGGCATTTCAACCATGATTGCGGGATCACGGCCAGAGGATTTTGGACGCGTAATGACTTTATCCGCAACGCGCCTTACTTCGACAGTTGCGCCTTATGAATTGGTGCGCAAAATGCGCGCCTCCATTTTGGTGCTTGGCCCAATGCTTGCGCGCGCAGGTGAAGCGACGGTGAGCTTGCCCGGTGGTTGCGCCATTGGTAACCGTCCAATTGATTTGCACTTAAAAGCCCTCGAAGCCATAGGCGCCGAAATTGAAATGGCGGCTGGTTATGTGAAGGCTGTTGCACCCAAAGGCCGCTTAACGGGCGGTACATATACATTCCCAGTAGTTTCCGTCGGAGCAACCGAAAATGTTGTGATGGCAGCAGTGCTTGCCAATGGAACGAGCGAAATTAAAAATGCAGCGCGCGAGCCTGAAATTGTCGATCTGTGTAATTTGCTGGTTGCTATGGGCGCCTCTATCGAGGGTATCGGCACATCTGATCTTATCATACATGGTAAAGACCGATTGCACGGTGCTACCTATCGCGTGATGTCGGACCGCATCGAAGCTGGCAGCTATGCCTGTGCAGCAGCCATAACGGGCGGCGATGTTGAACTTGTTGGTGCAAAGATGAGTGAAATGGATGCCACCGTAGAAGCATTGCGCGCAGCGGGCGTGATAGTGGATGAGACCGCCGATGGTATTCGCGTTGCAGCCAATGGTAAGTTGCAAGCTTTGACATTGGAAACAGCGCCTTATCCAGGTTTTGCCACCGATATGCAGGCGCAATTTATGGCGATGCTATGCATGGCGGACGGCGCTAGTGTTCTGACCGAAACGATTTTTGAGAACCGTTATATGCATGTTTCTGAACTCAACCGTATGGGCGCAGATGTTGAGACAAAAGGGCGCACCGCTATTGTACGCGGCGTAGAAAAATTAACGGGCGCGCCTGTGATGGCGACCGATTTACGTGCATCAATGAGCCTTGTGATTGCGGGATTAGTTGCAGAAGGTGAAACCGAAGTAAGTAGGCTATATCATTTGGATCGCGGTTATGAGCGTCTCGAAGAAAAATTACAGCTTGTAGGTGCGGATATTGAACGGGTCGGCGCTGAATAATAATGGGATTAATATTATTGGAAGCATTATAAAATTTGCATCTATAGTTTTGCTAAGTTTTGCGATAGTCGGTTGTATCCCATCGCCGCGTCCAGACATCAGCAATGGCCGTAATCTCTCAAACTCACAATGTATTGCAAATCTGCAAACGCGCAATGTGAAATTTGCTCTCAATGAAGGACGCGTTAATGGGTCGTGCAGCACAAAAAATACGATTATTTTGCAACAATATGGAATTACAGCCAGTAATTTAGGGCCGATGACATGCGGCGTTGCTACGCAATTTATTAATTGGAGCAATGGCAGTGTTAATCGGGCTGCATTGCAAATATTTGGCTCTGCTATTGCGCGAATAGAGACTTTTGGAACTTATAGCTGCCGCAATATTGTGGGTAGTGCGCGGCGTTCGGAACATGCCAGCGCCAATGCCGTTGATGTATCTGGCTTCATACTAAAGGATGGTCGCCGCATATCAGTGCTGAGGGATTGGAATGGTAGCCGCGATGAAAAACGATTTCTTCGTCAAGTGCGCGATGATGCCTGCAGACATTTTGGCACGATATTAAGCCCTGATTATAATGCCGCTCATAAAGACCATTTTCATTTCGATAATGCGCAGCGCGGCTTTGGCAGTTTTTGCCGCTGATTAGCCTTCTTTAACGTTATTTTGAACCAACCAAACCCGTATCGCGCTGGCAAGGCCAGGCGGGGTGGGGCTTTGGATCCGCTGTGCATCGATCATCGCAACAAGAGCATTAATCGCCATATCGCCCTCTTGCGCTGCATTTTTGAGCATATCCCAATAAAGCGGCTCTAGGCTGATAGAGCTTTGATGACCATTGATGGTGATCGAGCGTTTAACTGGTGGATGATAATCAGATAAATCCATAGCGGCTTTATGGCATTGCCGCGCCGCTATGGGAAATATTTATTTCATATATTGGCAGAGCGCATTGCACCCCATCAATACATATGTTGCCCACCATTCATAGATATGGTTGAGCCTGTTACAAAGGCAGCATCATCAGAGCATAGAAATTTAACGCCGCGCGCTATTTCATGCGCTTGACCCAATCGGCCAACTGGAATTTTTGCAACGATTTTTTCTAACACTTGTTCTGGTACAGCAGCTACCATTTCTGTATCAATATAGCCGGGAGCTAGAGCATTAACGGTCACACCTTTTTTAGCACCTTCTTGTGCCAATGCTTTGGTAAAGCCATGGATGCCCGATTTAGCAGCAGCATAATTGACTTGCCCATATTGACCGCCTTGGCCATTGATTGACCCTATATTGACAATGCGGCCCCATCCTTGATCGCACATCGCAGGAAAACATGCCTTTGCCATGTTGAAACAGCCGCCTAAATTAACGCGAATGACTTCGTTCCAATCATCAAAGCTCATTTTCTTCATCACGCCATCGCGCGTAATACCTGCATTGTTAATCAAAACACCAATAGGCCCCAAATCTTCGGCGACTTTTGCACATCCAGCGATACAGGCGTCATGATCACCGACATCCCATTTATAGGTTGCGATTCCAGTTTTTTCTGTGAACTCGGCAGCTTTTTTATCGTCACCGGCATAGGTTGCCGCCACGGTAAAACCATTTTCTTTTAGAACGAGTGAAATAGCCTCGCCAATGCCTCTTGTACCGCCTGTTACTATCGCCGTTTTGCTCACTAATGTTCTCCTTTTGAATAGGCGAATATTATGCAGCGCAATCAATATGACCGCAAGTTACCGCAAGCGTAAACAGTCATTTATATGGAGATTTATTTCAAATCCATCCCGCCAATTCACGGCGAATAATTTTTTCTAGCATTTCCATGCCAATATCGCTGGTGTTGAGGCATGGGATATAGGCAAATTTTTCGCCGCCTGCTTCCATGAAAATTTCTTTACCTTCGATACATAATTCTTCGAGTGTTTCAACACAGTCAACGGCAAAGCCCGGAGCAAAAATAGCAATCTTGCTTTTGCCTTCATGGGCAAGGCGCTCCAAAGTTGTATCGGTTGCGGGTTCCAACCATTTTGCTTTGCCGAAACGCGATTGAAAAGAAATCGTTAATTCACGGCCCATAGCTTCCGATAATAAGCGCGCTGTTTTCTGGCAATGGCAATGATAAGGATCGCCTTTGTACAGAGTATTCTCTGGCATCCCATGAAAGCTTATCACTATAGCATCAGGATCATAATCTAATTGCGATAACCCAGTTTCAACAGAATGTTTGAGCGCATCTATGTGCAACGGGTCATCATAATAAGGCGGCAAAGTGCGGACCGCAGGTTGCCAGCGCATATTAGAGAATATTTCATAGGCTTTATCGTGCACGGTCGCTGTCGTAGCACCGCTATATTGCGGATACATAGGCGCAAAAAATATACGGCTGCATCCAGCTTCCTTTAAGGCTGTGATTTGTTTCTCTATCGATGGATTGCCATAGCGCATGGCATAATCCACCATGACATTATCGCCGAAACGATCGTTCAAAATTTTAGCTTGGGCTTTGGTATGAAACGCCAATGGAGAGCCATCTTCGGTCCATACCTTGCTATAGGCTTTTGCCGATTTTTTGGGCCGCGTGTTGAGGATGATGCCGCGCAAAATGGGTTGCCATAATATTTTGGGTAATTCGACCACGCGCTGATCGGATAAAAATTCTTTCAAATAGCGTTTAACGGCCTTTGGCGTAGGCGCATCGGGCGTTCCCAAATTGATGAGCAATAAACCAACCTTTGGCGTTTTTACGGGCGGGTGATCGCTGGGTAAATGAGACGATATTTGTGACATGATTATCCTTTAATTAGCTATCATAGCAAAATTTATAAACCGAGCGACAATAATGGTAATTCACGCAGCCTAACTTTACTGGCTGAAAATAAAGCATTGCCAATGGCTGGTGCAACGGCAGGAACGCCCAATTCACCAATGCCGCCGCTTTCTTCTTGGCTGCGAATAAATTCTACTTGTATCTCTGGAACATCGGCCAGCGTGGGTAAATTAACATCGCGTAGCCTGCGCGCAGTGGGCATGCCGCCGCGAAAGCCAACCGATGAACCAACGGCTTGGGCAAGACCAAATATGATACCGCCCTCTATTTGTGCGCGGGCAGTGGCTGGGTTTAATATACGTCCGCAATCAACCGCTGCGGATATGCGGCGCACCCTAATGCCTTGTTCGCCGCTTTGTGCTTCGACGATAATTGCAATATGGCTGCCGCGCATGCTGTGACAGGCTATGCCTTTTCCGCTTCCCTCTGCTCCGCCGTCCCAGCTCGCTATTTTGGCGACATTGGTTAAACAGCGCGCAAGGCGCGTTTGATTGACGAGCATTTGCATGCGATAGGATAGCGGCTCAATGCTAGCCGCATGCGCCAATTCATCGACAAAGGATTCGATGCAAAAACAAGAAAAAATATGACCATTACCGCGCCATCTGCCCGTTGGAATATCAATCTTAGCAGGATGTTGATTGATGCTGATGTTCGGAATAGTATAAGGCGGTTTGAACCCTTCTATAGCCAGCGGATCATATATTTCCGCGCTATCTTTGATGGCCGTTAAAGGATCATAGCCGCGCAGCCTTAGCATTTGTTCGCGCATGGTAGGCGCTATCGCAATTGAAGCTTTTAATCCTCTAAATCGTCCAGCAATATCTATAGACCCGCTTAATAAAGCCTTGGCAGGAGTGCGCACAGTATCGCGCATAAAATCCTCGGCACGTGACCATATAAGCTGCACTGGTTTTTCAATATGTTTGGCCAATATAGCGGCTTGCGCAGCAATTTGATTGTCCATATTGCGGCCAAAGCTGCCGCCTCCAAACATGGAATGCAAAATCACATCATTGATAGAAATCCCAATCGCATTTGCCGCAAGCTCGCGCGCATTCTCTGGGCTTTGGCTATTCATCCAAAGCTGTAATCTGCCATCACGAAAAAAGGCTGTCGCGGTTCGTGTTTCTATGGGCGCATGGACGGCGGGGCTAGCGCGATATTCACCTTTTAATATGCGCGTGTTAGAGGATTTTTTGAAGCTTTCAGTGACAGACCCTTGCGCATGATATTTCCAACCGACGCCATCTAATGCACTGTTAAAGGCATCATCAATGGTTTCACTGTCGGGCAAGATTCCTCTCGTTGCATAAGTAGGTGCTAATTTATCAAGCGCATTATTGGCCGCCCACCAATTGCTGGCAATGGCCGCAACCCAATGATCTTGGGTGACGACATCTATTAAGTCGCGCACCCGCGATGCGCCTTCTCTATTAATGGATTTTAATCTGGTATTGCCATGCGGTCCTGCCCGAACCGATGCATATACCATATCTGGCAATCTAATATCGCCAGCAAAATTGGCGCTGCCATCGACTTTGGCGGGTAGATCTAGTCGCGATAATTCTTTGCCGTAGAGCAAATCATTTTCGATAGGGCGCGGTGTTATGGGTGCATCAATTTGATTTTTACTGGCCTCTGCTGCGAGTTCAGAAAAAGCAATCTTCTTGCTTTCATAACGGACAAAACCAGAGAGCGCCTCGCAATCTTCCCATGCGACATCCCAGCGTTTAGCAGCTTCTTGACAGAGCAGCATGCGCGCCGCCGCAGCAGCCTCACGGGCTATGGGTTCAAATTGCCTTTGAGTTGATGACCCCGCAGTAACCATGAAGGTTGATCGATCGGCAACCTCTGTGATGGACCAATCCCCCCATGTGCCAAATTGATCCAAATCCCAACCATCAGGAATTATGGCGGGCGTCCATTCTTTGGCCAAAAGATGATTGGCAAATAGCGGACTGGTATTTGCAGGCTGTATCGCAATGGTGCGCCAGTCTGCGCCCAATTCACCAGCTATTATTTGCGCTAGAAGGCTATAGCTGCCTTGGCCCATTTCGCTCTGAGGGATTGCAACTATGATTTTGCCATCCTCGGCAA
This sequence comes from uncultured Sphingorhabdus sp., assembly GCA_947492905.1. Taxonomy (GTDB): domain Bacteria; phylum Pseudomonadota; class Alphaproteobacteria; order Sphingomonadales; family Sphingomonadaceae; genus Sphingorhabdus_B. The sequence continues at coordinate 54,361 of CANLOL010000002.1, forward strand.
TTTTTATCCAACTGCTAAAAACATGTTCGCCTTTGGCGGCTTGCAGATTTACTGCATATTCTCTTGGCCAAAGCGCCCAACCTATTATTAAACCAACGCCGACACCGCCGCCAACTAATAAGGCACGGCGCGAAACTCCTTTTTTGGGAGCGGCTTGATCCGTATCAGAGGCTTCGGCGTTAATAGGGGTATCACTTTGGTGCATAGGATGATGTTACTGATTATCGACCCAATCGCTAATCTTTTTTGCGATTGCTGCAAAATTTTTCGCAACTATATTATCATCGAGTGCAGGGGGATGACCTGCATCGCTCAATTGCCTGATGCTCATATCAAGTGGGATGCGGCCCAAAAATTCTATATCCAATTGCTTGGCTGCTGCTTCTGCACCGCCGCTTCCGAATGGATTACTGACGTCACCGCAATTTGGACAAATATATCCAGACATATTTTCAACCAAGCCGATAATCGGCACTTTGGCCGCATCAAAGAAATTTATCGCACGGGTTGCATCAATGAGCGCTAAATCTTGGGGCGTAGAAATAATGACAGCACCCATGGGTTTATGTTTTTGTACCATAGACAATTGCACATCGCCTGTCCCCGGAGGTAAATCCAAAATCAGGTCTTTAATATCTTGCCATTTGCCATCAACCAATTGGGTGAGCGCATTGCCCGCCATTGGCCCACGCCATGCGATTGCTTGACCCGGTTTAACCAATTGCCCCATTGATAAAAATGGGATGTCATATTTGCTCATCACAGGAATAAGCTGTTTGGTGACCGATTCAGGTTTTATACCCTCTGCATCGAGCAGCCTTGTTTGCGAAGGCCCGTAGATATCGGCATCGACCAATCCTACTTTGCGCCCTGCACGTTGCATCGCAACTGCTAAATTTGTTGATAATGTAGATTTGCCAACTCCGCCTTTGCCGCTTGCAATGGCAATCAGGTTTTGGCTGACGCGTTCAGAGGTCTGAATGATTCGCACATCATCAACTCCATCAAAAGATCGGCAGAGCGAATCGCAATCTTTTAACATTGCATTGGCAAGGCCAGAGCTGAGTCCGCCAATATCTAAAATAAAGGATATTCTGCTATCTTTCAGCTTTAACCCGCTGTGACGGCCATTTGTGAGGCCTGTTAACGCCTTTTCTATGTCATTTATTTGATTCATTTCGATGAAATAGAGACAGTTTCCGATGATTGACACTGTTTTTCTGCATCACTCATCACTATAAAGGAATAATGAGCAATAAATTTTTTCAAATCAAAGGCCTTATATCGGCCATGAGTGGTCCTTGGGACAGTGGTAGCGGATCAAATGATGGAGGCTCCAATGGGAAGCCCTCCAATCCTTGGAATGCTGATAATGTAGAACCAATTCGTAAAAAGGGTAAGAAACCCTCTTTAGAAGAATTATTCAAAGGCGGCGGCAGTGGTTTTGGCGGAGGATTGCCAACACGTCCTAATGGCAAACCATTATGGCCCTTGGCGATACTAGCTATAGTCGCCTTATGGATATTTTGGACCAGCATTCACCGTCTTGAACCAGCAGAAAGCGGCGTTGTCACAACATTCGGTAGCTATTCGCAAACTATTGGTTCCGGTGTGTCCTTCACTGCGCCTTATCCCATTCAGAATGTGCAAAAAGTGAATACTAACGAGGTCCGCACGATTACGATTGGAACCTTAAGCTCTGATAATAGTGCAAATAGCGTTGAAGCCAGCAGCAATAGCAGCAGCAAAGAAAATCTGATTCTGACGCGCGATCAAAATGTTATTAACATGGCGTATAATGTGCGTTGGCAGGTTAGCGATCCCTCGCTCTTTCTCTTTCAGCTGGAAAACCCAACTTCTTCTGTATCGGAAGTAGCAGAAAGCGCTATGCGCGCCGCCATTGCCAATTTTGATTTAATCCAAGCTATTGGTCCCGGAAGAGCGGCGATCCAAGCAGATGTTCGCGATCGTATGCAAAAAATATTGGACGAATATAATAGCGGAATTTTTATTCAGAGCATTGATATTCAACAAGCCGCTGCACCCGCAGAAGTGCGCGAGGCGTTTAACGCGGTGAATGCTGCGAAACAAAATAAAGAAGCCGCTTTGAACGAAGCGCGCAAATATTCGCGCCAAGTTACAGAGCGCGCATTGGGTGATACGGCGCAATTTGACCGAATTTATGAACAATATGCGCTTGCTCCGCGGGTTACGCGCCGCCGTCTATATTATGAGACAATGGAGAGCATTTTAGCCAGTGTTGATAAAACCATATTAGAAAGCGACAATGTAACGCCATTCTTGCCGCTTCCAGAAATCAAGAGACGCGTTGATAGGGCTGCGCAACAAAATGCAAAGCCTGCTGAAAATGCAGCGGAGGGGAATTGATATGAGCATGTTTAAAAACCCTATCGCCATTGGTGCTGTTGCTGTTGGATTAGCATTATTGGGCAGCATGTCCGCTTATACTATCCCAGAGACCAAGCAAGCCATTGTCACAAGCTATGGTAAGGTGAAATACCCCGTTAATCAGTATCAAAAAGATAAACCATTTGGTTCAACCAATGCGGGACTTCATTTTAGAATACCATTTATTGACCAAGTGCAATATATTGATAAGCGCGTTCTCAACCTGCAAATGGAACCACAAGAAGTTCTCTCAACGGACCAATTGCAGGTACAAGTAGATGCTTTTGCACGCTTTCGTATTATCGATCCTGTCAAAATGTTTAAAACATTGCGGACAGAAGATTCAGTGATTTTGCGCCTTGGTGAGACATTGGGTTCATCTGTGCGTAACGAACTGGGTAAACGTTCTTTTGCTACTATGTTGAGCGCTGAGCGCGGTCAGATTATGGCGAATATTCAAAAGCAACTCAATCTCGAAGCGGCTAGATATGGCGCAGAGGTCATTGATGTGCGCATTAAGCGCGCAGATTTACCGCAAGGCACACCGCTTGAATCCGCTTATGGTCGGATGCGTTCAGCCAGAGAGCAAGAGCGCGCAACAATCGAGGCAGAAGGCCGTAAAGAAGCACAAATTATTCGTGCTGATGCCGAAGCAGAAGCCGCTCGTGTGTACGCAGAGAGCTATGGTAAAGATCCTGAGTTTTATGATTTTTATCGTGCGATGGAATCCTATCGGACAACTTTCCGCCAAGGCGAAGGCCAAGGTGAAACTAATTTCGTATTATCACCGAATAGTGATTATCTGCGTAAGTTTCAAAATGCCCAATAAAGTATGAAGAACAAAGGCATGAGGAATTGACGATAGAATATTAGTTAAGTTAACAGATGTTTTAGATGCTATTCAAGCAATATTCAGAATCGAAACATCATTATAAAACTTGTAAATTGGACCTCAAATCCACATATATTATCTGTGAAATGATTTGAGTTTTGATGTTGAAATTAATTTGAGAGGAATCAAAATAGTGCGTTACGCTTATAGTTTTACAGCAGCTCTTTTACTAACCGGGAGCGCCTTTGCTCTGGTAAATGGCAATAGTGCTACCGCTCAAGCCGTTAACACGTCCCCTGTAACCTATTCTGGCAAAGCCCCTGGAGGAGCCCCGGATAGTTTTGCTGATTTGACAGAGGCGTTGCAACCATCAGTGGTGAATATTAAAACCAAAAAAGAAGTTACCGTAGGCGGCGGTAATTCAATTTTTGGTCGTAGCCCTCCGCAAACGCGCGAACAAGAAAGCGGCGGTTCGGGTTTTGTTATTTCGGCCGATGGCTTGATCGTTACCAATAACCACGTGATTGTTGGTGGCCGTAACAATGAAGTGGTTGACCAAGTCACCGTTATTTTCGCGGATGGCAAAGAATATCCTGCCGAGATCGTTGGCCGTGATGAGCAATCTGATCTTGCGCTATTGAAAATTAATGAGACTAATCTGCGTTATGTGGAATTAGAGAGCAAGCCAACCTCACGCGTGGGCGATTGGGTGATTGCTATCGGTAATCCGCTTGGCCTTGGCAGCACAGTGACGGCTGGTATCGTGTCCGCATTGCAGCGCAATATTGGTGCTGGCGGTGCATATGATCGCTTCATTCAAACCGATACAGCGATTAACCGTGGTAACAGCGGTGGTCCATTGTTCAACCTAGAAGGCAAAGTGGTCGGCATTAACAACCGTCTAATTTCGCCCGTAGCTGCGAATATTGGTATTAACTTTGCTATTCCATCGGAAGAAGCTGTACCCGTAATCGAGGCTCTAAAAAGAGGTGAGCGTGTTGAACGCGGTTACTTGGGCGTTAGTATCAGCCCCGTCGACGAAGCGACTGCGGAAGCCATTGGTTTAGAGCGTAACCGTGGTGAGATTGTCCAGTTGGTTCGTAAAGGCGATGCTGCTGATAAATCGGGCATCAAGGCTGGCGACATCATTACCAAGATTAATGGTTTGGATGTTAAGCCCGATCAGACATTATCTTTCATTGTCGCGAATATTAAACCGGGAACTCAAATTCCTGTTGAATTATTGCGCAAAGGTAGCCCGCAAAAATTAACGGTTACCGTGGGCAAACGTCCGCCAGAAGATAAATTGGCGCAGGAAGATTTTAATCCTGATGAAGAAAAAGAGTTTGAAGAAAAGCCAGAATCGGACAGCAGCAATGCGCAAACCATTCGCGAGGCTCTTGGAATTAGAGTGATTCCGTTGACGCCCGATATTGGTCGCGTCATGCGCGTTGATGATGATGTGACAGGTGTGGTTATTGAAATTGCTGGTCGCGGCCCTGCTGCGCAAGCTGGATTACGCCGCGCTGATATCATTAGCTCGGTTAATTATAAATCTGTAACCAGCGCCGAAGAATTAGCCACGCAAATAAATGAGGTTAAAAAATTAGGCCGCAAAAATGCATTGCTTGGCGTGCGTCGTCGCGGCGGTGAATTACGTTATATTACGGTGCGCCTCGGCGGCTAATCCATATAAATATAAGATTAGAAAAGCCCGGCCATTGCGCTGGGCTTTTTTGTATGAGCAATTAAAATAGTTTTTCAAATTTGACATATGTCAAAGCATATATTGTTACATAGGGTTATTCATATCTCCAACAGATAAGGAGTATGAACAATGGCTTTTCAACATGATCATAAGATATTTACGCAAACTTTAAATGCTGAAACTAAAACTAAGAAACAGACTATTGTCGATCGCAGTTTTGAATTACCCAAAGGTTTATATATCGCAACAGTGGCTATTTATATGGCTTATTTGGTGCTCATGTGGAGCGCTTTCCAAGCAGGGCATATGGCTGTGATTATGAGTATATGTATCATATCTGTTGGAGCAGGATTTGGCGTTCCAGCATTGTGGGCGTTAATGAAGCCAGATCATGATCACAGCAATATGAGTTGGCAGCAATTTGTTCGTAACGGTATCGAAACCCATACGGGTATATTAAAAGCCAAAGACGCCACAATTCAAATGATGATATTACCTGTTCTTATATTAATGTGGGGCGTTGCCGTTGTAATTATTGCTTCTTTTGTATGAATTAGATTAACAAATAGGAGAGATGTGATCAGATAGTTAAGCCTTCCAAAGCTATCTGATCACAAATTTTAACGCCGCGATTTCCTTCTAATTTGATAATTCCATCGCGGTCAAATTTACGGATAATCCGGCTTACAGTCTCTATTTTCACGCCCAGTAAATTGGCAATGTCTCCTCGGGATAGAGGTAACTCAAAATAATCTGCAATATGACAGGGTGAATGGCTGGCCGCTCTGGCAAATTCCAATAATAGTCCAGAAATACTTGCGGATGCGCTTTGCCCTATTAATTCAATTAAATTACGGCTTTGATGAAGCTCATCGCTAGTGCGCTGTAATAATGCGATTGCCAGAGCAGGAAATCTCTCAATCGCTTCTTCATATCTTTTGCGGTCAAATATACAGAGCTGAGAATCCGTTAAGGCGATAATGTGATGATGCGCTGAAGGGGCGAATAATTCACCAACAAAACCAGCGGGATGAACCAATGATAATATATGTTCATTTCCATCACTATCAAAGCTAGAAATTTTTAATGCGCCAGATGTAAGTGTTGCACTTATATCATTATTATCACCAGCGCTAAAAACGGTCTCGCCGCGCTTTACTGTTAAATGATGTCCTATCTTTGAGAGTTGAGCACGTTCCTCTTGTTTAAGCACTTTACATGCGGCCCTATCTTTTAATGGGCATGTTTCACACGAGAGAGAAGAATTATTTTTCATCATGGCACCAAAATTGTATCGCGCACTTCATCAATGAAATCAGGATAATCAGTGTTGAAATGCAGGCCGCGACTTTCTTTGCGCTCTAATGCGCTGCGTACAATGAGTTCGGACGTTTGCAGCAAATTGCGCAATTCTATTAAGTCCGTGGTAACGCGGAAATGCGCATAATAATCAGCAATTTCTTGTTTTAATAATCCGATACGATTTTGCGCCCGTTCCAGACGCTTTGTGGTGCGCACAATTCCGACATAATTCCACATGAAACGGCGGATTTCAGTCCAATTTTGTTTGATGATGACTTCTTCATCGCTATCGGTGACGCGGCTTTCATCCCAAGGCCTAATCGAAGGAACATCTTCTAGCGCATCCCAACGTTCCATAATATCTCTGGCGGCCGCTTCGCCAAATACGAAACATTCGAGCAGGCTGTTCGATGCCAAGCGATTAGCGCCATGTAAGCCGCTCTCAGATACTTCGCCGGCTGCATATAATCCGGGTAAATCGGTGCGACCATTAAGATCAATTAGCACGCCGCCGCAGGTATAATGTTGGGCCGGAACAACGGGGATAGGCTCTTTGGTCATATCAATTCCAAGGCCGATCAATTTGTCGTAAATATTGGGGAAATGAGAGCGCACAAATTCAGGGTCTTTGTGGCTAATATCAAGATGCACATAATCAAGGCCAAGGCGCTTAATCTCATGGTCATTGGCGCGTGCAACAATATCGCGCGGGGCTAATTCTTCGCGTTTATCAACGGCGGGCATATAGCGCGTGCCGCCGCCAGGATATCCATCGGGTATTTTGAGATGACCGCCTTCGCCGCGCACCGCTTCGGTGATTAGAAAGTTTTTAACCTCATGATTATAGAGACAGGTGGGGTGAAATTGCATCATTTCCATATTGGCAATGCGCGCACCAGCTCGCCATGCCATAGCGATACCATCGCCCGTTGCGCCGCGCGGAGCGGTAGAAAATAAATAACAGCGCCCAGCGCCACCACTGGCCAATATAGTGGCTTTGGCGGTATAAGTCTCGACTTCACCATTTTCTTGATTCAGCGCATATACGCCCCAGACATGGCCCGCGCCCGAGAATTTTTCTTCATGCTTGCCAGTAATCAGATCAATCGCAGCACGGTGCGGCTGAAGGGTGATATTGGGGTTTGCTCTGGCCGCATTGAGCAAAGCTTCTTGAACGGCCCAACCTGTCGCATCATCAACATGCACGATACGGCGATGCGAATGGCCGCCCTCGCGAGTTAGATGCAGCGCGTCTTCATCTTTGTTGAACGGCACGCCCATTTGGACCAATCGTTCAATTGCCTCAGGGGCATTTTCTATAACAAATTCTACGGTTTCGCGGCGGTTTAATCCCGACCCTGCGACCATCGTATCTTCGATATGGTTTTCAAATGTGTCGCCAGCATCTAGCACCGCAGCAATGCCGCCTTGCGCCCATGCGGTTGACCCGCCCGTTAAAGACCCTTTGGCAAGCACCAAGACTTTATGTTTTTCGGCCAAGGAAATAGCGGCGGTTAAACCCGCTGCTCCAGAACCGATAATGATGACATCATGCGTCACGCGGCATTGCTCGTTAAACTTAAGAAGACATCTTCTAAATCCGCTTCTTTGGTGGTCACATCAACGATGTTGAGTCCCATAGATTGAATGACGCTGAGCACTTCGCCTGCATTCATTTTATCTTTATTATAGGTGATTTCCAATGTGCTACCTGCGATTATTTCGACTTTTTCAAATGCATCATGGATGGGCGTTTCTGTAATGTCATTTTCAAGCGTGAGCTGTACGATTTTTTCGCGCGCCATGTTGATTAATTCTTTGGTGGGTTTGTTGGTAATTAATTTGCCATGGTTTATGATGGCGATACGATCACATAATTCTTCGGCTTCTTCCAAATAATGGGTGGTGAGCACAACTGTTACGCCTTGTTTGTTGAGATCGACCACATATTCCCACAATTGCTGACGTAATTCGATATCAACGCCAGCGGTGGGTTCATCCAATATGATGACGGGCGGGGAATGCACCATTGCTTTGGCCACCAACAGGCGTCTTTTCATACCGCCCGATAAAGTACGGGCATAGGCATCTGCTTTATCATCTAAGCGTACGGCTTTGAGCAGTTCCATTGAGCGGCGCTGAGATTTTGGAACACCATATAGGCCCGCTTGTAATTCCAATGACTCGCGCGGTGTAAAAAAGGGATCGAACATTATTTCTTGCGGGACGATTCCGATATTCGCTTTGGCATTGCGCGGATTATCATCAATATCAAAACCCCAAATGCTGGCTGTACCGCTGGTTTTTTTAACCAAGCCCGCCAATGTGTTGATCAATGTTGATTTTCCAGCACCATTGGGGCCTAGCAATCCAAAAATACTGCCGCGTTCAACATTGAAACTCACATCGTCTAATGCTTGCTTTCCGCCTGCATAAATTTTGGAGAGGTTTTGAATAGATATTGCATTTTCTGTCATGTCATAGCGTTTACATAAGCATATGGAAGGGTGCAATCATTAGCTTATATTTTTGCTATATCTATTGGGCTAAGCGACAATCATGATTAAAACCGCATTAATCATAGCTATTATTAAATTGATAGAGTGTTTTGATTATAGCAAAATTGTGAAATCAAATTTATCTTCACATGCGCAGGATATAGGAGCTGGTAAAAAGCTGTTTATCCAAAAGGCATCTATTGGGGCGGCTATGCTTATCGTAGGCCTATGCCTTAGTGCTACGGCATCTGCGCAATCTCAAGGCAATGTGAATACCCGCGTTTTAACGCCTTTAACTATTGCTAATACGAATGATTTAAATTTTGGTCGAATCATTCCTGGGACTGTGCGCTCCGTCATCAGAATAGGCCGCGATAATGGGACTTTGGATATTCGAAGCGGTGATGCTCTGCCTATTGGGGGCACTGTCGAACGTGCAGGATTTACGATTGTAGCAGATCCTTCTACGCAGGTTCAGATTACATTGCCCAATACGCTTAATATTGTTCGCGTTGGCGGCACAGAAACGATGCGTGTGAATAGATTTCGTCTTGATGGCCGCGGCGGTAGAATTGCTTCGCGCAACATAGACAATAGCGGAATATTAGACATATTGGTCAGTGCTCAGCTTCGCGTTTTACCATCGCAGGCTGCTGGTGTTTATCGGGCTAATTATGACGTAACCGTCGAATATAATTAAATTAGGGTATACGCCCTAAGCGATTCAAAATTTCAAAAAAAAGCACATCAAAAAATATTATTAATAGAATGATTAACGGTGTTGATCGCTATGAGCTTATGAGGTTTACATATAGGTCATTGATATTATATGATTTAGTGCGCAATTATTTTGATAATATTCAAATAGGTTAATATTGGTTAACTTTAGTCAAAAGCATTTGTTTATGATTTCATGCTTATACAGTTGAGTATGGACAGTGGGACAAAATATAAAAGCCTATCAAGGCGATTCGTAAAGGCAGCAATGGGCATTGCTATGGCCGCTTCTTTGTGTGGGACAGCACAAGCGCAAGAAGCTGGCGATGCAAGCGCAACCGTTGTTACGCCTCTATCATTCATCTCAACAGACGATTTGAATTTTGGACAAATCATTCCGTCTAATGTTGCAGGTGAGGTGCGTATGACTTCTGATGGCAATAGAACGGCAACCAATGGTATCATCTTGGTTGGTGGTTCGCAGCAACCGGGCGGTTTTGCGGGGCAAGGATCATTTTTTCAGATTGTCGAGATTTTTCTGGGCTCTGAAGATATTCAAATCACCGGACCAGGGGCTGCGATGCGGGTTAGAGATTTCAGTATATTATCATCTGCTACAAATAATGGCGTGATTCTAAATACTAATCCGCGCCAATTCCGTATATTATCTGGAACAGGTATTTTCGCATTTGGTATTGGTGCTACTTTGGAAGTTGGGGCAAATCAAACGCCTGGCACCTATTCAGGAACATGGGATATAACGCTTAATTATCAATAATTGCATTATATCGACTATGGTGAGTTGCGAATTCCTAATGGCTTTGCTAACGGATTTGGCATGACGAATGAGACTGAAACGATAATCGTAAAAGATAAACGCATTTCTTGCGATGGCAGCGGCGATGTTCCGGCGGCTTTAGGCCATCCAAAAATCTGGTTAGAGATTGACGCAAAAGGCTATGCCGAGTGCGGATATTGCGATCGTAGATTCATATTAAAGGGCGGCCCTGCCGATAAAGGCTGAATTAAAAGCCTAATTTCATAAAAATCCTAATTTCATAAAAATAAAGACAATATATCTTTCGCTATGCGATAAATGTCCTATATTGATTATATGACATTTTCTGATCCCCGTTCGTTTTTGTATCAACCCAATTTATTGGACCCTGATGGTGCGCAGCGCGCTGTTAAGAAAGCATTGTCCCATTGTGAGGATGGCGAGCTTTATCTGCAATATAGCGCCACCGAATCTTTTGGTTTTGATGATGGCCGTCTAAAAACAGCAGATTATTCAACCGATAGCGGTTTTGGATTGCGCGGCGTATCTGGTGAGATGACTGGTTTTTCTCATGCTAATGAGATTAGCGAGGCCGCTATCAACCGTGCGGCACAAACCTTAAATCTGCTCGATCCTCGGACGAATGACCCTGCGCCTGCACCGCGCAAAAATAACAGGCATCTTTATACCGAAGATAGCCCGTTAGCGCTGGTACCTTTTGCGGATAAGGTGAAATTATGCGAAGATATTGACGCAGCGGCAAGAGCGCGTGATCCCCGCATAGCGCAAGTTTCCGTTGGTTTGTCAGGAAGCTGGAGCGTCGTTGAAATCGTGCGGGCTGATGGCTTTGTAGCAACCGATGTTCGCCCATTGGTGCGGCTGAATGTTTCAGTAGTAATGGAAGAAAATGGTCGGCGTGAGTCGGGTAATTTTGGCATGGGCGGGCGTTATATCTATGGCAAATTGTTCGAACGTGAAGAGTGGGAACGCGCCATTGATATGGCCTATGAACAAGCGCAAGTTAATTTGCGCTCGGTTGCTGCTCCTGCGGGTGATATGACCGTGCTGCTTGGCCCCGGTTGGCCCGGAGTATTGCTGCATGAGGCCGTAGGCCATGGTTTAGAAGGTGACTTTAACCGCAAAGGCACAAGCGCTTTTTCTGGTAAAATAGGACAGCAAGTTGCAGCCAAAGGTGTTACCGTTGTTGATGATGGCGCGATTCATGATAGGCGCGGGTCGCTCTCTATTGATGATGAGGGGACACCGACACAAGAAAATATATTAATCGAAGACGGCATTTTGCGTAATTATATGCAAGACCGCATGAATGCGCGTCTTATGGGTGTAGAGCCTACGGGTAATGGACGCCGTCAATCCTATGCGCATGCGCCCATGCCGCGCATGACCAATACATTTATGCGCAGCGGCGAAGATGATCCCGCGGAATTATTATCGCGTGTCAAAAATGGCATTTTTGCCAAAAGCTTTGGCGGTGGTCAGGTTGATATTGTCTCTGGTAAATTTGTTTTCTCTTGCACCGAAGCCTATAAAATAAAAGATGGCAAATTGGGTGACCCTATTAAGGGGGCTACATTAATCGGTGATGGGCCAACCGCAATGAATAAAGTTGTGGGCATTGGCAATGATATGGAGCTTGATGAAGGTATTGGTGTCTGCGGTAAAGCTGGACAAAGCGTGCCAGCAGGTGTTGGACAACCGACATTATTGGTTGATGGCTTAACCGTTGGTGGTACGGCCTAATAATGGCGGAATTTTTTGATACGATTAATGATAAGCATCGCGAATTTATCGCGCAGCAACCCATATTTTTCGTATCAACCGCAGCCAGCGATGGACGCATCAATCTATCACCCAAAGGATATGATGTGTTTCGTATCTTGGGTCAAAAGCGCGTGGCTTATCTTGATTTAGGTGGTTCGGGTAATGAAACGCAGGCGCATATTAATGCGGATCAAGCCGATAAAGGGCGTATCACAATAATGTTCTGTAATTTCCAGAGCCCTGCGTTGATATTGCGCATCTATGGTAAGGCAGTGTCGGTGATGCCAGGCGATAATGAATGGGATGATTTAGCGGCCAATTTTGATATATTACCCGGTACACGGCAAATCTTTAATATTATGATCGATAGCATTCAAACCAGCTGCGGCTGGGGCGTGCCGCATATGGAATTACAGCGCGAGCGTGCCACACTGATTAAAGCACATGATAATAGCGATGGCCGTGAATGGCTAGCCAAGAATGAATTGCGATTGAGCAGTATTGATGGCTTGCCGCAAAAACCGCCAACCCGTTATTTTGGATCAGATAGTTAGGAATAGCTGTGTCTCTAGTTGAATTAGCACGATATTTTACCTCTATGGAGGCAGAAATAAACCGCACCAGATTATTGTCATTTGGTATTGAAACAATGGTTTTTGATGGCTCTATGAATATTGCAGATGGTGCTAATTTGCATGCTAGGCTGATGATATTGCCAGAGGATTTAGAAGAAGCACGTCAGATATTGGCCACACCACCCGATGAATCTGAAATCGATGAAGCTGAGCAAGATTCCGAGCTTTCAATTAATACTGATATAGATAGCAGCTCGCACTGATGGGTCAAAAAATAACATTGGCTTTGGGCGGCGGTGCTGGTTTGGGATGGACTCATATTGGTGTGCTGCGCGCGCTTGATGATGCAGGCATTGAAATTGCTGCTATTTCAGGGACGTCCATTGGGGCTGTGGCGGCTGCGGCTTATGCGACAGGTAATTTGGACAATTTTGAAGATTTGGCGCGTGGTACCAATTTCCGAACTATGCTGCGTTTTATGGACCCTAGCTTTGGACGCGGCGGGATAATTGGTGCGCGGACTATTGAAAAAGAATTATTCTCTTATTTCGGCGACACTTGTTTCGAAGATTTACCAATGCCTATTTCTACTGTGGCGGCTGATCTGGCCACAGGAGAGGCTGTCATTAGCACAACTGGTTCTATAATACCGGCTATCCGTGCCTCTATATCATTGCCAGGGATTTTTAAGCCCGTGAATATTGATGGGCGTTTATTGGCAGATGGCGGTGCAGTCATGCCTGTTCCGATATTGGCTGCGCGCGAATTAGCGCCGGATTGCCCGTGTGTTGGCGTTAATCTGCAGGGCGATTATATCAATCGCGCCAAGACAATAGGCGTTGATTATGAACGTGCAAAAGATCCCAATAGTATGACGGTTGTAAAAGCCTATGTTAGTCTTTCACTGCGTAATTTAAGCAAATCTCTGCTCAAACAAGATCCTCCTGATGTTCTGATTACGCCGCAGATTGGCAATTATGACATGCAAAATTTCACTTATGCGGATGAATTAATCCATATTGGTCGAAAATCAGTAGAAGAAAAACTATCCAATATTGCAGAATTATAATATTGTTTCATAAGGAAATTATAATATTATAATGAAGATTTATCTCAATCTGCCTATTTTTTAGGCATCAAAAATCAATCACTGTTAACACCTGATTAATTTTTGAGCATGAAAATTAATATCATGTAAAACTATCTCGCCAAACCATTGAATAAGATGGATATTTTTTTTGGCACACCCCTTGCTACTAGTCTGGCACTAATAACAATAATTCGGGGTAATGATGAAATATATCATAGCAATAATTAAACCACACAAATTGGACTCAGTTCGTGAGGCCCTGACAGGGATCGGTATCTCGGGCATGACAGTGACTGAAGTAAAAGGCTTTGGTCGTCAAAAAGGACAAACTGAAACCTATCGCGGTGCAGAATATACCACCAATATGGTACCAAAGGTTAAGCTTGAAATAGCATGTAGCGATGACTTAGTCGAACAAGTTGGCGAAGCCATTAGAAGCTCAGCAAATAGCGAATCTATCGGTGACGGTAAAATCTTTGAATTTGATTTGGCTGGCGCCACTCGTATCCGCACTGGCGATACAAATGATGCAGCGCTCTAACGCTCACACTATAATTTATTAAAAATAACGGATCAAATATGATCAATGTACAGGGAAGATAAAATGAATAATTTAATGAAAATTGCAGGAGCAGTCGGGGTGTCAGTTTTGGCTACTGCCCCAGCTTTTGCACAAGAAGCGGCAACACCGCCTGCGGAATTAGTTTCTGGCGGAACAGCCTATATCCTGAGCACTTTATTGTTCTTAATTGGCGGTTTCTTGGTCATGTGGATGGCTGCTGGTTTCGCAATGTTAGAAGCTGGCTTGGTTCGTTCTAAAAATGTATCAATGCAAAGTCTTAAAAATATCGCTCTTTACTCTGTAGCGGGCCTAATGTTCTGGGTTACCGGCTATAATCTTATGTACACAGATGTAAGCAGCTGGATTGGTACTTTTGGTATCTATGACATGCAGGGCGTTGGTGAAGCTGATACCGAAACCGGTTATTCAGTAGCATCTGATTGGTTCTTCCAAATGGTATTTTGTGCGACAACGGCCTCTATCGTTTCTGGTACTCTGGCTGAGCGCATTAAATTCTGGCCTTTCATGATATTTGTTGTCGTTTTAACAGGCTTTTTATATCCTATCACAGGCAGCTGGGAATGGGGCGCAGGTTGGTTAGACCAACGTGGTTTCTCTGACTTTGCTGGTTCAACATTGGTACATAGTGTTGGTGGCTGGGCTGCTCTAGCAGGCGCTATCTTCCTTGGACCACGTTTGGGCCGTTATGTTGACGGTAAAGTTCAAGTATTCCCAGGTTCAAGCATTCCGCTCGCTACATTGGGTACTTTCATCCTATGGTTAGGTTGGTTTGGATTTAACGGTGCATCTCAACTAGCAATGGGCACCATTGGTGATGTTAGCGATGTTTCAAAAATCTTCGTAAATACCAATATGGCTGCTGCTGGCGGCGTGATTGCAACCATCGTTTTGACACAAATCATGTATAAGAAAATTGATGTTACCATGGTGTTAAACGGTGCATTGGCTGGCTTAGTATCTATCACAGCTGAACCATTGGCTCCTACTGTTGGCGCATCTGTATTAATCGGTGCAGTTGGCGGCGTAATCGTAGTATTTGCAGTGCCAATGCTAGATAAATTAAAAATTGATGACGTTGTTGGTGCGATACCTGTTCACCTATTGGCTGGTATCTGGGGCACATTGATTGTTCCATTCTCTAACAGCGATGCAACATATGGCGTGCAAGCATTGGGTGTAGTGTCAATCGGCGCATTCACATTCATTGCAAGCTCTATCGTATGGTTAGCTATGAAATATACAATTGGCCTACGTCCATCTGAAGAAGATGAGATGAAGGGCATGGACATCACCGAAGTTGGTGTCGAAGCTTATCCGGAATTTACCCGATAAGATCTAAGAGATTGGCAATGCGTATTCTCTCCTAACGCATTGCCTCACGATGTTCCTCCCGCGAACATAAAAACTATGGGCTCAGCGATTGCTGGGCCCCTTTTTTTTGATGATGTAGATACAGCCGATTGAGGCATATAATAGATTGAGATGCCTATGAGCATGTCTTAGAGCGCTTTGAATAGAAGATACCACTTCTATGGCGCTCATGATTTTTTCAAAAGCTATGGCTACAAGATATTATGGAAGCCGTTCATCTTTTTTTGATGACAGAGAGCCGCCGATTTCTTCGCATGTATCGCGCTCAACATATTTCCAACGATCAGATTGATAATCTAGGCTGGCTGTACCAGCGCAATGCGATTTGGCCGTCGCGCAATCATTAAATTGAGCAAGCGCAACGCCATAACATTGCTCACGATCGGATAATTTAGGATTTGGAATATTGGCTGAGGGTTCGTCAATATTATAGGTGACGTCCTCCACGCTTTCCCCACAAGAAACAAGCGCCCCCATAATGATGAGAGCGCTTGCAAAATGAGATATGTCTTTGATCATGGAAAACCCATAATGGGATGTTCACGAATAATCAAATATCATTCTACATGATAAATTATGCGATTGGTTCTAATGAACCTTTTTTGCCATCGGGAAGAGCATATTCTTCACTTGCTTCGGTGCCATATTTTTCGCACTCACCAGCAGGTACATATTTCCAAGCATTGCCTTGGTAATCTACTGTTGATGTTCCCGCGCATGAAGTGCCTGGGCCAGCAGCACAGTCATTTTTAGCAGCTAGAGAAATACCATAGCATTTTTCTTTAGAAGACGCTTCTGCAACTTCTGCAGGTGCTTCTTCTGTTGTTTCAGCTACTTCGCCTTCTGCAGGTGCATCAGATGCACCGCCACAAGCTGCCAATGCAGCAGCACCGATTAGGGCCCCAGCCATACCAGTATATTTTTTCATTGTTTCACTCCGTTATGTTATTAGATGATGGAGCTTACAGCGCGATATTTCTATAAGCAATGATAAAAAAGTAACTTCATAATTCATAACATTTTTATTTAGTTTGCGAAGCAATGCTGTATTTCTATATCGGAAATGATATGACCATTTCATGACAGAAAGATTCACATTTAATATCAAACATAAAGATGGAAAGTCGCGCACTGGAACCATTAAAATGTTGCGCGGCGATATCCAAACCCCTGCTTTTATGCCCGTTGGGACTGCGGCTACAGTAAAAGCAATGCGCCCCGCCGAAGTCCGTGCAACAGGCGCAGATATTATTTTAGGCAATACCTATCATCTCATGCTGCGTCCTTCGGCCGAAAAATTAAACCGTTTGGGCGGTTTGCATAAATTTATGGGCTGGGAACGTCCTATTTTAACCGATAGCGGCGGTTATCAAGTGATGAGCTTGTCTGATTTGCGTAAAATTACCGAAGAAGGCGTTGCTTTCAAAAGTCATTTGGATGGCAGCAAACATATGCTTTCGCCCGAACGTTCCATGGAAATACAGCGGCTTATCGATTCCGATATCGTTATGGCGTTTGATGAATGCACCCCCAATGGCGCAGATTATGATACCGCTGCGCGCAGTATGGCGATGTCCATGCGCTGGGCAAAACGCTCGCGCGATGGTTTTGATGTAAGCGGCGGAATTGGCGGCAATCATGCTGATAGAGCTGCACTATTTGGTATCCAACAAGGTGCATTGAATGAAACATTGCGCGGCGAGAGTGCGCAGGCGCTAATCGATATTGGCTTTGATGGTTATGCTGTTGGCGGCCTCGCAGTAGGAGAGGGGCAAGAGGCTATGTTTGGCGTTTTGGATTATGCGCCTACGCAATTGCCAGAGGATAAGCCGCGCTATTTGATGGGCGTTGGCAAACCCGATGATTTGGTGGGCGCTGTGGAACGTGGGATTGATATGTTTGATTGCGTATTGCCAACACGTTCGGGCCGCAACGGACAAGCCTTCACTTGGAATGGAGCGATCAATATTCGCAATGCTAAATTTAGCGAAGACCAAGGCCCAATAGATGATAAATGTGATTGCCCAGCATGCAGCCAGTGGAGCCGCGCTTATATTCATCATCTTATTCGTTCGGGCGAGATATTGGGCGCAATGCTAATGACCCAGCATAATCTGCATTTTTATCAAGCGTTGATGGCGGCTATGCGCGGCGCAATAGCGCAGCAGAAATTCAGTGAATTTGCTTCTGAGTTTCGCCGTAATTACTTAAAATCATGATTGATAAGATAAATGAAGCGTTAGAGCGGGCCACTAATCATAGCCCTTTTTTGGCCAAATCAATTCAGAAAAATGCTGATTTTGTTGCTATCATAAAAAATGGTGATTTTGATAATGCTTGGCAGGTAGCTCTGAGTATCGAGGGTAAGACTTTATCAGAATCATTGCGCCGCCAACGAAATGCCATTGCCTTAATAGCGGCAATAGCGGATTTATCGAACCAATGGGATTTATCCAAAGTCACGCGATCATTATCGGATTTTGCGGACCATGCTCTGAATAAAGCGATTGATGCTGCTTTTGATGAATATTTGCCCGATCAGACAAAGCGCGGTTTTGCCGTTATCGCACTGGGAAAGCATGGCGGACGAGAGCTTAACTATTCATCGGACATTGATCCGATATTTATATATGACCCTGAGACCTTAGTGGGTGATACAGATTTAGATCATGCAAAAATTGCGGTGCGCATGGGCAAATATATTATCGCTTTATTAAATGAACGTACCGAGCATGATTATGTATTTCGCGTAGACATGCGTTTGCGTCCAGCATCAGAAATTACGCCTGTGGTGATAAGTGTTAATGCCGCTATCAGCCATTATGAGAGCAGCGCCTTGGCATGGGAGCAGGCTGCGTTTATCCGCGCGCGCGCTGCCGCTGGTGATATTGGATTAGGCCAATATTTTCTAAATAGCATTGATAGTTTCATTTGGCGCAGATCATTGGATTTTGGACAAATCGATAATATTCGCAAAATGAGCCACAATATACGCGATCATTATTCTAAAGGGCAGACGCTTGGGATGGGTTATGATCTGAAGCGCGGTCGCGGTGGTATCAGGGAATGTGAATTTTTTGCTCAAGTGCATCAGCTTATTCATGGTGGGCGCAATGCGGCACTGCGGGTTTCGGACACACGCGATGCTTTGCAGCTATTGGGTGAAATAGGGCATATAGAAATTGATGATGCCAAGACCATATCAGATGGTTATGCATTGTTGCGCACTGCTGAACATAGACTTCAAATGGTGGATGATCGGCAAACGCATGAGTTGCCAATAACACAAGAAGCCTTGGATAATGTTGCGAAATTGCATGGCTTGGATAATGGCCAATCATTATTATCCTCTCTGGAAAGCACCATTAATGCCATACAGTCAATTTATGATGGGCTCGTCCAAGATGAAGAAGAGAGTGTAGTCCTATCAGAAGAGGGCGTTCCGCTTCTCGAGCAGCTCGATAATATGGGCTATGACAAAGATGCGATGCGATTAATTCAAAATTGGCGCAGCGGCAAATATCGCGCATTGAGAAGCGAGGCTGCGATAGAGTCCTTTGAGGCTATTCTGCCTACTATTTTAACAAATTTAGCGGCATCACCAGATCCGCATAAATCATTGGCGCGTTTGGACCGCATATTGGAACAATTACCAAGTGCGATTAATTTCTTTCATTTGCTGCAAAACCGTCCAGCAATGTTTGCTTTGTTGGGCAATATATTAAGCTATGCCCCAACATTAGCCGATGCTTTGGGACGAAATGCCGCTTTGCTAGATGGCGTAATTGACAGCGGAAATTATCAATTATCGGATCAATATGATGTTCTATTATTGCAGATGAATGATCATTTTGACACTGGATTAGATTATCAAATGATACTCGATGCAGTGCAAAACTTCGTGGCGGAAAAGAGATTTGCTATTGGAGTGCAGCTGATAGAAGGACGCTGCAACCCGAATGAAGCTGCGCGTGCTTATTGCGCTTTGGCAGAAGCTGCCATTCATAAATTAAGCAATGCCACAATAAGTGAATTTGAAACAGTTCATGGCAAGGTTGCTGGCGGGGAATTGCTGGTCATATCATTGGGCCGTTTTGGCGGAAAGATGCTTACCCATGCGTCTGATTTGGATATTATATTCTTATTCACGGGAGATTTTTCTGAGACATCCGATGGGGACAGGCCATTGGGCGCAACCCAATATTTTAACCGCCTTTCCCAACGGATTATTGCAGCGCTCAGCATACCCACTGTGTCGGGGGCATTATATGAGATTGATACAAGGCTGCGACCTTCTGGTGCGCAAGGGTTGTTGGCCGTTTCTGTGGATAGTTTTGAAAAATATCAAAATGAAAATGCGTGGACATGGGAGCATATGGCGCTCACTCGGGCGCGGCTGATATATGGGTCTCAAGATGCGGATGATCGCATAAAATCTATTATCGCAAATGTGTTGGGGGCAAAACGTGCATCACATTATAGCGAGATTGCGGCTATGCGGCGCGAAATGGATATTCATAAACCAGCGCTCAGCGGGCTTGATGTCAAAAATATCAAAGGTGGTTTAATTGATATGGAATTCATTGTGCATGCGCTGCAATTGCATCATGGAAAAGGGCTAGATCCCAATATTGAAACATCAATCAAATATTTATGCGATGATGATTTGCTGCCGGATGATTTTCTAAAAGCTTATAATATGATGAGCAATATGTTGATATTATTGCGTTTAATATGCCCTAATTTGAATGATATGAGCGATGCTGCGCAGCAATTAATGGCTGATAATTTGGGCTATAAACATTGGAATGATGTGCAAAAACAATTAGAGGCATATCAAAAGCTTGTTAAAAGCGAATGGATACAAGCATTCTCAGAAGATAGATAAATAGTGAAAGATAGGATTAAAGGCATGGAATTAGGCGATAAAATACCATCAGTTGCAATGATTGATAGCGATGACAATGCAGTAAAGAGCGATCAATATGACGCGCCGTTCATTTTATATTTTTATCCTCGCGCCGATACCCCTGGCTGCACCAAAGAAGGGCAAGGTTTCACCGAGCATGGCGATGCATTTAAGAAATTGGGATGCAGCATCATTGGCGTAAGCAAAGACAAACCTGCGAAATTGGCCAAGTTTAAAGCCAAATATGGTTTGACCGTTACATTATTATCCGATGAAGAAAGCGATTTGTGCGAGCAAATGGGCGGTTGGGTTGAAAAAAATATGTATGGCAAAAAATATATGGGCATTGAGCGCGCTACATTTTTATTCGGTAAGGATGGCAAATTGGTGCAAGTCTGGCGCAAGGTTAAGGTTAAAGGCCATGTCGAAGCTGTTTTAGAAGCTGCGCAAGCATTATAATGACGACTATTGCCATAGCGTGCCGAGATGCATTGGCAGCTTCAGACCCATTTGAAAAGATAATGCTCACGCGAAAGGCCGCTCGTGAGTGGCGATTGGGCCGCCTAAAGCATGAATTTGATGTTGCTATGCCCGATTATCCGGGCCGTCCAGATAAACCTGAGCTTATATCTGCTACGAAAATGCCAAAGCGTAAAAAGGGCGGTTCGCTAAAGATGCGGATCGCTATATTGCATTCATTGGCTCATATTGAATTTGTAGCGATTGATTTGGCGCTGGATGCGGCGGGCCGTTTTGGCGCTTTATTTGAACCGCAATATATTGATGATTGGATGTCCGTAGCTGCTGATGAAGCATTGCATTTTGCTCTGATAGATAGACGCTTAAAACAATTGGGCAGTCATTATGGCGCATTACCAGCGCATGATGGCTTATGGGAAGCGGCATATGAAACCAGAAATGATGCTGCTGCGCGCTTGGCCATAGTGCCAATGGTGCTCGAAGCACGCGGATTAGATGTTACCCCTGCGATGGTCGAGCGTTTTTCGGCGCAGGATGATAGCGCCACTGCGAAAATATTGACGCGCATCTATACCGATGAGATTCGGCACGTTGGCGTTGGAACGAAATGGTTCGAATCTCGATCAAATGAGATGAATCAAAAGGCCGAGGAATATTGGAAAACCCTTGTTAAAAAGCATTTTAGAGGTTCTTTAAAAGCTCCATTTAACGACTCAGCGCGTCAAGAAGCCGGTTTAACGCGCGATTACTACATGCCCCTTGCCAAATAGAGGTTAATTGATTTTACATCTTATCCACAGGATGGCTGTTGAAGCTTTTTCCAAAAATTTATTTGCAATATATTGTTTTTAAGGTGGTATATAATGGGTTTGAGTGTTGAGTTATTGGTTGTATGCCGTCAGAAAATTTCAAAGTTTAGCAGTAATATTGCTATCGCTGTTGGTGCAATGGGATTATTGAGTACGCCAGCAATGGCAGAAAATGAAACATCTTCATCTATCATCAGCTTCTCTGCAAATGCCGATGTTCGCATTGACAAAAAAGTTGAGAAAAAAACACCCGCCACCGAAACCACAAGCGTTGATCCAAAGTTTCAAGCTATCCATTCTTCTTGGGGTGGTAATACAGCACCTGCTATGAGCCTTGCGATTCCCTCTATCGATCCTGTTACAAAGGTCGATATCTCGAGCTATTATGGTTATCGCACCGATCCATTCCGCGGACGCCGCAAAAATCATAAAGGTCTCGATATTCGTGGACCAGTTGGCACTCCAATTTATGCTACGGCCGATGGTTTTGTTAAAACATCTAAATGGTTAGGCAGCTATGGTAAATTTATTGAAATCGACCATGGCAATGGAATTACAACACGCTATGGCCATATGTCACGGTTGAAAGTTCCTGCTAATGTGCGTGTTAAAAAAGGCGATATCATTGGTTTGATGGGCTCAACAGGCCGCTCAACGGGTAGCCACCTTCATTATGAAGTGCGCGTTGCGGGCGAACCAGTAAACCCATTATCTTTCATGACAAAAAGTTCAAATCCAGTGCAATTTGCAGAGAAATCTGAAACTTCACAAGCACAGGGTGGACCTGCGCAATAATTTTTGCTAGCAAATGATTACACCTTTGGGAGAGGGTGCATTCTTTGGGTTGGTAAGATTTCTTGCCAACCTTTTTTTTTGTCCAAAATCTTTATATGAATAACGCCTTTTCAAACGGCGTCAGAGATACTATCTAAGAGATATGAGCCAAGATATAACATTGATGCCAAACGCAGCAAAACGGGTAGCCGCTATTGCTGATAAACAAGGTCAAGACGCGGTCTTACGCCTCTCTGTTGAGGGTGGAGGATGCAGCGGCTTTCAATATCGATTTGGTTTGGCCGATACTATTGACGAGGATGATATAGTGACCACAGAATCGGGTGTCACATTGGTTGTGGACTCCATTTCTATTGATTTGGTCAGAGGGTGCGCCGTTGATTTTGTTGAATCGCTGGGCGGCAGTGCATTTCAAGTGCAAAACCCTAATGCTGCGAATGGCTGTGGCTGCGGCTCTAGCTTCTCTGTCTAATGCGCATTGCGAGTTACAATATCAATGGCATAAAAGCCCGATTACCGCGTCTTTTGGAGTGGCTAGAAGAAACGCAGCCTGATGTTGCATGCTTACAAGAAGTGAAGTCGCAAGATGAAGGCTTCCCAATATCTGAATTTGAAAAAATCGGTTATGGGGCGATATGGCATGGACAAAAAAGCTTTAATGGCGTTGCGATATTGGCAAAAGGTCAAACACCAACGGAAATTCAGCGTGGGTTGCCCGACATTTATGGAAATCCAGATGAAAGCGATGAGCAAGCGCGTTATTTAGAGGCTGATGTCAATGACACAGCCGGAAATAATTTTAGGGTTTCAACCATTTACTTGCCCAATGGTAATCCGCAACCAGGTCCTAAATTTGATTATAAATTAGCATGGATGAAGCGGCTAAGAGCGCGCGCTGCGCATATTAAATCGCTTGAAATTCCTGCGGTATTGGCTGGTGATTATAATGTCATTCCGCACGATCATGATATTTATAATAAAGCGGCGATGCTAGATGATGCCCTGCGCCAGCCAGAGAGCCGTGCAGCCTATCAGCGTATATTAGCGGATGGATGGCATGATTCTATTGAGAGTCACTATCCAGCAGGCGGCATTTGGACCTATTGGGATTACCGTTCAGGCGCTTATCAGCGCGATCATGGTTTTAGAATAGATCATCTTTTGCTAAGCCCATTGGCCGCGGATAGATTGGAAAAAAGCGGTGTGGATCATGAACATCGCGGCCGCGAAAAGGCCAGCGATCATGCACCGACATGGATAATGTTACGCGATTAGGACCAGATAGACTTAGGCCAGATAGATTTAGGCCAACTATAGGTCCTTCTCATATATGGTATAGACGCGGTTTACTTCGCTTTCGATAGCAGTTGCTATCGCATTCATTCCTTGGTTGTCATCTAATATCCAGCCAATTTCTGCGCGGCTTGCTTTATAATTAGGCACAGCAGCTCTACGAATATATTCGATCATCATAAATGCAACTTGGCTCGCAAGGCGTGATGATTGATGTTTTTGTAATACACCCATGAGAGGAACTCTTACAGATTGAACCTTTGGTTTTCTGACCCAATTTAACAGTTTCGCCCAACCAAATGGGAATAATGATCCTTTTAAGTCGATTAAAACTTCATTGACATTGGGCAAAACAATCATGAAGGCGATGGGTTCACCTTCATATTCGGTAATCATGATTAAGTCTTCGAATACAATGGGCTTTAATTTTTTGCCGACATAAGCAATCTCATCATCGGTAAGGGGTACAAACCCCCAATTAGAAGACCATGCATCATTTAATATATTCATGATGATTTGCGCTTCTTTATCGAAATTTTTCTTATCAACTTTGCGCACATTAATCTTGTCGTTGCGTTCGCCAGATTTAACAATGCGGTTCACAATCTTGGGAAAGCCTTGTGTTATTTCTAAATCATAAGTGACCAATTCTTTGGCAGCAGTATAGCCATTGGCCACAATCCATTGGCTAGTCTCTTTTGCA
Organism: uncultured Sphingorhabdus sp.; assembly: GCA_947492905.1. GTDB lineage: Bacteria > Pseudomonadota > Alphaproteobacteria > Sphingomonadales > Sphingomonadaceae > Sphingorhabdus_B. The sequence continues at coordinate 78,995 of CANLOL010000002.1, forward strand.
TGATGCCCCATCATGATAAGCGGTTTATTCTCATGGCCTTTGGTCAAAACGCCTGGCTCATCCCAAATGGAAAGAGAGATTGGCGCTAATATGCGTTTCATACCTTGTTCGCGCAGCCAGTTTTCAGCAGTGTCAATTAAGGCTGCGGCAATATTCTCATCTTGTGCTTCTAACATGCCCCAATTGCCCGTGCCGGGCCCCATGCCCTGTTCAGCTGGCTGGGCGAGCGCTAGATGATCGATATGAGCCGATATTCTGCCGACAATTTTATCGCCTTTTTTGGCCAAGAATAGTTGAACATCCGCATGTTTGAAAAATGGGTTTTTTTCTGGATTTAGCAATTCATTAATATCACTGCGCAGCGGCGGCACCCAGTTTGGGTTATGACTGTTCAGCCGATATGCTATTTCAATAAATTGCTTTTTCTCATTCTTGGCACTGCCATCTAATGCAAATGGGGAAATTATAATATCCATAAATTAACACCTAAATTATGCCTGCAGAAATGCCTAAAAAACGGCTTAATGATTATCGTCATTCCTCGGTTTTCACCAAGACGGTTTCACCTATTAAAAAGAATAAGAATAATGGCGCCCATGCCGCAATGAGTGGCGGGTATGCGCCTAAATTTCCCATAGCTAGGGCAAAATTATCGGCGACAAAATATGCAAAGCCTAATGCCATGCCAAGTACAGCGCGAAAAAATAATGCTCCAGAGCGCGCTAATCCAAATGCAGCGACCGCCCCCAATAATGGCATAAGTATTGCCGATAATGGACCTGATATTTTATGCCATAAAATAGCTTCTAAATCGCTGGTTCTTCGCCCCGATAATTTTAAATCTTTGATGGCAGCGTCCAATTGCGAAAATGACAAACCATTTCCATCAACCTTGCTCAGCTGAAAACGAGAAGGGGTTATACCTCGGCCAATGATTAAATCTGATATACCTTCGCTGGAGGCGGCAAGGACGTTGAAAGAATCTGCATTTCGCAGCAACCAACCATCTCCATTATATTCGGCTTCATCCGATTTTATAATAGTACGCAGACCAGATGCTTGGCGGATATAGAGTGTAACACCTTCTAATTTGGTCGTATCGCCAGTACCAGAAACGCTCTCTACTCTGATGATGTCATTGCCCTCTTTCACCCAGATATTTGTCTGAGCTCCATCATCAGGAGGAATGATGCTATATTCTGCGTCTTGCCAAATTTTTAATTTTGCGCTGCCCGGCGCGACAATATTATCATTGAACAAAAATGAGATAAGCGCAATGAAGGCGCTTGCTAAGACAAGGGGCGCTAATATTTGATGGGCCGATAATCCAGCGGCTTTCATGGCAACTATTTCACTATTTTGGTTCAATGTGGCTAATGTGATAATTGTTCCAAGAAGCACCGAAAATGGCAAGAAACGCGCGATAATCTCTGGAGCGCGCAAACCAATATAGACCCATAAATCGCTCTCGCTATTGCCATCAACAGCTAATATTTTCCCGCTCTCGCCCAATATATCTAGAGCTTGCAGCACGACGACCAACATCGCCAATACAGCGATTGTTCTGATGATAAACATTTTGCCCATATATAATGCAGTGGGCTTTGATGGGAAAAATTGCAGCTGCATTATGATATGCTCTCTTCGTTCATCGGCGTTGCACGATTGACGGTTTTTTGAATGACTTTCTTACGGCTTTTGGTGTTGAAAAAATTCTTCAAAGCCTTTGTTATTTTTGCGAATACAGATTCTAATGCGCCAATAGGTTGGCCGCCGGGCACATGGGCGATGACATAATACATCCACAATATCAGGGCCGCAAATAATGCAAAGGGAGTCCACATCGCAATGAAAGGATCAACATCACCTTTGCCGCCAACCGTCTCAGCATATTGATTTATTTTATGATATGTCACCACCATGATGATGGATATGAATACACCTAGGGCCGAGGTCGATCGTTTGGGAGGTATCGCCAGAGCAATAGCCAAAAAGGGCAGCAATAACATCATCGCGACTTCGGCTAGTCGGAAATGAAAATTGGCGCGGGCTTGGTTCTTTGCTTCCAGAGATGAGTTTTCACCCCCCATAATTTCTATCAATTCTGGGATTGTATATTCTCTATCCTTATCCCCGCGGTTCCGAAAAGATTCGATTTGCGGCAGCGCAATTGGAATATCGTGATTTGAGAAGCTTAACACGCGCGGTGTTTCATAATTTGGGGCATCGTGGATTAATCGGCCCTCGCGCAATCGCAATATGATAGTATCAGGATCATCGGTGCGCAAAAATACGCCGCGTTCCGCATTAACGGAAATAGATTGATCATCTTTATTCTTACCATGAATGAATAGGCCGGTAAGGTCGGTTCCTTCATTTTTGCTTTCATCAATCCGCAGAGTAAGATTTTTGCCAAGGTTAACAAATTCGCCAACTTTGATAGAGGCACCCAATGCGCCAGAGCGTAACTCGAAGCGTAATTCTTCATAGAGATAGCGGGAATGTGGTTGAACAAAACCGACAATGGCCAAATTTATCGCTGCCAATACAATGGCAAACATAAATGGTACGCGCAGCAAGCGGCCATAGCCTTGTCCAACGGCGCGAAATATGTCTAATTCAGAGGATAAGGCTAAGTTTCGAAATGCTAATAATATACCCAGCAAAAGCCCAATAGGTATGCCGAGCGACAGATATTCGGGTAATAAATTGGCCAACATACGCCAGACAACGCTGACTGGGCCGCCTTCTTGGGCAACAAAATCAAATAGAGTCAGCATTTTATCGAGCAGCAACAGCATTGCCGCTATCGCCAATGTTGAAAATAGAGGAAGGGCAATTAATTTTGCTATATATCTATCGCTGGCTGAAATAAATTTCAAAATTTACGCCTTTTTACCCTATTTATGTCTTAAACCATCCATATAGCAATACGGTTCAGCGGTTCTTAATGCAACATCCTATAAATATATATGTATAAATAAAGATATAGTCATTAAGACATAATCACTAGGAGCATGTGGTACATGAAGAAAATATTATTTTTATCGGCAGCAATAGCCACGGGATTATTTGCTCTGCCCGCACAAGCAGGAACTGTTATATCCAATGATATGAGCAAATGTGCGGCTGGAAAAGGCCCTTCAGTATTGGTCGTCATTCGTGGCATTCGCGCCAATAAGGGTGAGAGACTAGACGGAAAGGTACGTGTGCAGACCTATAATGGTACAAAGCAAGATTGGCTGAAGCGTGGACGATGGTTAAACCGTGTGGAAAACCTTCCAAAACCTGGGACTATGCGTTTTTGTTTGCCCGTTCCAAAGCCCGGTAACTATGGAGTAGCCGTGCGCCATGATATTAATGGCAATGGTAAAACAGACATTAGTAATGACGGTGGAGGCTTCTCTAACAATCCAAAATTAAGCAATTTTCGCGTAATTACCGGACGCACTGCTGTGAAATTGAGCAGTGCCAAATTTTACGTCGGTCAAGGTGTAAAGCAAATAGTAATTGACATGAAGTATCGATAATAAGATGGAAAGGCAGTGTCTATAGTTGCCCTTCTTTCAAATCCACATTCCACTGGAAATAAATCTATATTGGATCGCGTCCGCACCTATTGTGATGCGAATGATAATGTCACGCATTTTGAAGTAGATGGAATTGATAAAATTGGCAGCGCATTGGATGAGATTGCTGCCATAAATCCAAAAGTTATAGCTATTAATGGAGGGGATGGAACCGTCCAAGCCATCTTAACGGCATTATATCATGGCAATCATTTTGGTGATAAAGAACCGCCCGTCTCTGTACTTCCTAATGGGAAAACAAATTTAATTGCATTGGATTTAGGAGCATCGGGAGAACCGCTAGATGCTCTCGATACTATTATTAAGATTGCTCAATCGGATAGGTTTGAAAGCCATATAGTTGATCGCCAATTAATTGCACTCAGCAATGGTGATGAAAAGAGCAAACCAGTTTTGGGCATGTTTTTGGGTGGAGCGGGATTAGCCGATGCCATATTATATTGCCGGCACAAAATTTATCCTCTGGGGCTGCCCAATTTTATCAGTCATATTATAGCAACATTAGCAGTCCTTATGTCCGCTATATTTGGTTTTGAATCTCGCTTTTTCCCTGATAAAACCAAGGCTGTGAAAATCTCTCATATCCATGATGATAAATTGCAAGGTCGCTTTAACGTCTTGATTGTTACTACGCTCGAAAAGCTTGTTCTGGGTGTTAAATCGGGCAGTGAGGCATCATCCGATGATGGCAAAATGAAGCTGATGGCTGTTGATTATGGCCCAATAGCATTGCTTCGGATGTTCACAGCCTCTTTGACTGGGCGATTGGGGAATAAGAATATAAAAGGGGTTCATATGGGGCAAAGCGATCATATCCAAATTGATGGCGAGAAAAGCAGCGTAATATTAGATGGCGAAATTTTCATAGCAGAAGATAATAGCCCGATCGTATTGCGCTCTACGCGGCCAGTGCCTTTTTTGCGAATTACATAAAGATGCAATTGCAAGATTTTTTCCCTATAAATAATTGATATTGGACAATAGAGAGCTAGGCGCATAAAGAGCAATATATGTCTTCGCTACAACAATTAGTTTCTGCAGAATTATCGGTGGACGCTGCTCCGCAAGTGCATGAATTTGCAAAGCATATAGCTATGACATATCCAGAAAGTGCAAGAGCAATATTATTCTATGGCTCCTGTCTTCGCAGCGATCAATTAGAAGGGCAGATGCTCGATTTTTATCTTATCGTTTCTTCTTATGAAGAGGCTTATGATAAAGGTTGGATGATAAAGGCTAATGAATGGCTACCGCCCAATGTATTCCCATTTCAATATAAGGGGTTAATCGCAAAAGTTGCGATCCTTAGCCAAGAAGATTTTAGTCGGTTAAATCGCCATGAAGCTTCGGCTGTTTCGGTTTGGGCGCGCTTTTCGCAGCCTTCGCGTTTGGTTTGGTATCATGATGAGGATAGCCGAAAAAATATTATCAGCAGCGTTTCTTGCGCAGCGCCTACTTTGCTCAATGCAGCGCTGGCGCATACACAGCGCGACGCCGTTGATATTTATGATTTATGGCAAACGGGCTATCAGCTCACTTATGGAGCAGAATTGCGGGCGGAACGCAAAGAGCGGCCCACGTCAGTACTCGAATTTGATAAAAAGCGCTATTTGATGTTTGGTAAAGCCGCCCTCTATCATACGCGTATCGCGAATGAACAAAATGGTAATAGAATTTCACTCGCTGAAGATCAGGATTACCGCATAAATGAAGAGCTAAAGCGTTGGCCAGGCCTAAGACGGCGCGGTAAAATGCTGACCATAGCGCGCCTTGCTAAAGCATCGCTAACTTATGCAGGGGGTATTGATTATCTGGCTTGGAAAATTAACCGTCATGCTGGAACAGAGATTAAAGTTCGCAATTGGCAGCGTAAATTTCCTGTTTTGGGATCTATAGCATTATTACCAAAATTATTATTCAAAGGTGCGGTAAAATAGCTTTTCCGAGCCTTTAGCGCGAACGTGCTGAACTGTTCCGCCCGATAAAATAGCCATATAGATAATTATAATCTTTATGTTCGTAACAGATTAAAATGGTGCGTTTGCGCAAAATAGGAATCGTAAATAACCGACCCATCAAGCTCGGCTTCATCTTGCGAATAGAATTGGAAATATCCCCATAAGGTTTTTCTATATTTATAACAAACATGCTAGCTCCGAATCACTCTATGATCGGCATGCTAAATAGTTGTTTTAATATGTCATTATTTTATGATTTTGTTAACTATATCTGTTAAATTTTAACCAGTGTCAAAGAGTTTATAACTCAAGAAATTCCAATCTATTTGGTAATATTCCAGAGAATGACTATAGTACATTAAGTAGAGTTTTTAGAAGCAATCTACATCTGTAGGAACATCCATATCCTTCATCATGCGTTTCAATCTTTCATAGTCAGCTTCTAGATATTGTGCTTTTGTATCGTTAATGACTGATGGATAAGCCATTATACCCTCGCAGCAAAAGCATAACTCAATATCTCCAATCAACTTATCTTCATTATCATAATAGCGAACGAAGTGATGTGGAATAAAACAGCCTGATGCACTGTCTTGATTGCCATATTCTATGACAGTAACTTTCTGAAGTGAGGCTGTTAACTCTTTTATTTGCTCTTGATTTAAATCAATACCGCTTGGGTTGGTCGATAGCCTTAAATCGCTACCTCCAATGTCGCCAACTAATAAATTCACTCTAACTGCTCGCGGATATGGATTTATACGCTCTATCTTAGTTACTGCTTCAATAATTTGATTATTGCTGTCTTCATTAGAACCATTTCTATCTCTATTCTCACATCCAGCAAGGGATAATAAAACGATCCCAGATAAATAGAGAGATAGGCGACTTAGCATCAAATAACACCAACCTCTTTGCCAGCTGCTTCGAACATGCCCAAGATTTTCTGGACTTGTTCCACCGTATGTTCTGCACATAATGAACAGCGCAATAACGTCATGCCTTGCGGTGTGGCTGGTGGGCGAGCAAGATTGACATAGAGGCCATTTTTTAACAGGGCCTGCCACAGCATTGCACCTTGCATCATATCTTCGACGATAACAGCGATGATACCGCTTTGGGCTTCTGGCGTACCAAGGTTAAACCCTAAATCACGCAGGCCTTTGTGCAATGTTTTGCTGTTTTCCCATAGATGCGCACGTTTGTTACCACTGTGCATTAATTTACGAATAGAGGTTGCCGCGGTTGCCACCACGCTGGGCGGAAGGCTGGCTGTAAATATATAAGGGCGCGATACGAGGCGCATGATTTCAAATTTTGGATGATTTGAAACACAAAAACCGCCCACAGTTCCAACGCTTTTTGAGAAAGTGCCGATGATGAAATCAACATCATCAATAACGCCCGCTTCTTCGCATACGCCCCGGCCATTTTCGCCTATGAATCCCATGCTATGCGCTTCATCGACTAAGATCATTGCGCCATATTTTTTACATATAGCAACCATTTCTTTTAGAGGTGCAATATCGCCCATCATCGAATAGACGCCCTCTAAAATCACCAATTTACCAGCCTCTTCAGGCAAGCGGCGCAAACGTTTTTCTAAGGCTTCACTATCATTATGTTTGAAAGCAACGATTTGGGCATTGCCCATTGCACAGCCATCATAGATGCTGGCGTGGCTATCAATGTCCAATATGATATAGTCATCTTTACCCGCTAGCGCAGAGATGATCCCTAAATTGGCCAAATAACCCGTTGAAAAGACCATCGCATGGTCCATGGCGTAAAATTCTTTAAGCGCATCTTCGCATTCTTTATGGCCTTGATACGTACCGTTCAAAACACGGCTACCCGTTGTACCTGCTCCAAAATTATCAAGCGCATCTTTCCCCGCTTGCAACACATCCCCATCAAAGGTCATACCCATATAATTATAGGTACCCAATAGAATGGTTTCTCGGCCATTACATATGGCTTCGGTGGGCGATTTTACCTCATCCATTACAATGGCATAAGGGTCCATAACACCAGTGGATAATAATGTTTCACGCTCTTGAATGAGCGGATCAAATTTGCTTAATAAATCTTTATTTTCAGCCATTTAAACTATCTACAGCCTCTATTAATTGACCTACATTCTCAATCTCGGCCTGCATATTCATAGTGATAACAATATCAAATTCATCTTCGACTTCCGCGACAAAATCCATAACCGTCAAACTATCCCATTCCAAATCACCAGCAAATGTGGTGTCATTAGACAAGGTAACGCCTTTTTTATTAAAGGGGTCGATTAGTGCTTTGACTTTATCAGCAGTAGCTTCATTGCCGGACATAAATATTCCTCTGGATGGTGTGTAATAGTTTCTAATCTAAGATATTTACCTCTATGGCAAGCGAATAAGGCCGCAAAATGGCATAGCAAAGCCCAAAATTGAAATATTCACTTAAAAATATAGAGGTTTAAGCACCTGCTACTATCTCCTGTGCCTAGGTACTGCTAGCCATCTGCAAATGATGCAATTGCTGCCTTAGCAATATCTTCGCCCCATTCTTGCACAAAATGTCCGCCATCTTCGATAATCATGGGTTCTGGACAGTTTTTGATAAGTGCGCCTAATTTTTTCATAGGGCCAACGCCCAAAACAGGATCAGCAGCACCTATCGCCATAAAGCTTTTGCCCTTAAATTGGGTGGACCAATAAACAGCGGCCTTTTTGCTAGTATCAACGCCTTCCATATCGGGCGTAATAGGAACAAGGGCTGGAAATACCTGCGCTCCTGCTTTATATTCTGGAGATGGAAATGGAGCATCATATGCCGCTATTTCTTCGGCCGTTAGATGCGGTGTGCCGCGCGCTATTAACTCGCCAATGGGTAAATCGGGAGTGTTTAGAGCATATTCTTTCCATGCCATAAAACCTTCACTTGGGGTCATACCAACGCCAAGACCCGTATTCATAATGATGAGGTTACCCAACCGTTTTTCAAAATTGTCATCAACGGGAAGGGTGAGGCCTAATAATCCGCCCCAATCTTGAACTACTAAAGTGATGTTTTGCAAATCAAGCCGCTCCACTAGGGCCAGCAAATAGTTGCGGTGAAAATGAAAACTATAATCGTCCTGATTAACCGGTTTATCACTGCGGCCAAAGCCCAATAGATCAGGAGCAATGACGCGCGCTCCGCTCTCCAGAAACACAGGTATCATGCGGCGGTATAAGAATGACCAGCTCGGCTCACCATGCAGGCATAGATAAACAGTTTTTGCATCAACAGGCCCAGCATCAATATAAGCGATGCGCAAATCCTCATAATTGGGTAAATCATCCACATATTGAACAGGATAATCAAAATCAGGAATATTTTGAAATCTTGTTTCCTCGGTACGTAATGCTTTCATGATAAATATCCCCTCCAATTTGGTTATAATAACCTTCTGTTAACCATATCCCTCTAAGACTTATATGAATGTAAATTTCTATATACAGCGATTGAGAGATAATATGTCCGAAGCCTATGCAAAAAATATTAAGCAAATAGCCAGAGAAATAGCTACAACTATCTCTATAAAAGAGCGTTTGAGTTTGATGCCGGATAAAGAGGCTTTATGTAATGACTTGAAATTGGTGGCGCATTATATTGAGCCGCGTCTTAACGAAGTTGGTATGGCCAATTGGCAATTATCTCTAGATTATTCGAAACGAAAAAATTATCCTTTTGATGATTCTAGCGCAGCACGCGAACGTATGATTAATACTACCGCTCAATTCTCTCATGAAAAATTCTTAGATTATGACAATGATGCATGGGTTGAGGGCGCTTGTCTCCATGCGATGCTTGCAAAAGGCTCTGGCTGGTTATCTTGGGAATTAACAAATGTCTGCAATCATGTTTATAGAGTTGGTAGAGAAATTTTGATAGATCAAATCGATAATGATGATCCGGCAAAGCTGCGCATATTAGCTTCCTTTGCAACGGCGCAAGCTATTGAAATAGAATTAATGTGCAGCGCGATTAATAATTTTGAAAAAGTAAATTCAGAACATGCGCGCAGACAAAGTGCTAATAATTTCCGAAATACAGTATCTGTACAGGTGGGTGAAGCCAACAAATTAGGACTTAATCTGCAAAATGAAGTGCAAAATGCGAGCACCAATGTGCGTAGCTTGCTGACCAAATCATCTGAAGTTGCTGTTGCATCAGAACAATCAGCAGTTGCAATGCGCGAAGCTGCAAGAACAGCGGCAGGATTAATTCAAGCGATTGACGATGCGCGCCAAGAGGTCGATGCTTCCAGTGTTATTGCAGCAGAGGCCGTAGCTGAATCTGAAAAATCTCTGGAAAATTCCCAAGAATTATCAACCCATGCAGCATCTATTGAATCAATTTTAGGATTGATCCGCGATATTGCAGGGCAAACCAATTTGCTTGCGCTTAATGCTACTATTGAAGCCGCCAGAGCAGGGGATGCTGGGCGCGGATTTGCCGTTGTTGCGCAAGAGGTTAAGAGCCTTGCTAGTCAAACCGCAAATGCTACGGATGAAATTACGACCAAAATTCAATCTATTCAGGAAGCGACCAGAGGCACAGTGACCTCAAATGCTTCTGTGGTTGAAATTGTGAAATCAGTGAATGCATCTTCGGTCCGCATTAGGGATGCTATGGAAGCCCAAAATCAGACTGTGACTATGATTACTGCTGCTGTTGATGAAACGGCTTTATCGGCTGACTCTATGTCTTCGATTATTGCGAGCATTAAAAATGAGTCAGAAGGTATTGCCGATGAAATGGTTGTAGTTGCCAGCAGCTTTGACAAATTAAGCTCTCGCATGGAAGCGGTAAGAGATGGGTCTGAATCTTTTGTTCAGCAAATCTCTCAGAATAAAGTTGCTTAAATAAGTTTATGAACACCCATGAATAAGGGCGCGTAACAGAGATGTCATGCGCCCTTATTTTTTGCCTTAAAAATTTAACTTAGTCTAAAATGATAATCATTCAGGAACTGGGAAGCCCCGTTTCTCAAGGATATATTTCACATCTGGATCACGGCCTCTAAACGCTCTATATGCTTCGGTGCGATCTGTTTCATTCCCAGTGGATAACAGAACATTGCGGAATTTATCGGCGGTTGCTTTGTCCCAAACGCTGCCAGCTTCTTCGAATGCAGCCCAAGTATCAGCATCCATAGTTTCGGACCAGAGATAGCTGTAATAGCCTGCGGAATATGCATCAGAAGAGAAGAGATGGTTGAATTGCGGCAATCTGTGGCGCATCACTATTTCAGACGGCATGCCAATCTCTGCTAATGTTTCGCGCTCAAACTTATCGACATCTGTGACTGGATCACTACGGAAATGCAGCTTCATATCGACTATTGCGCTAGATAAATATTCAACAGTTGCAAAGCCTTCGTTGAATTTTGAAGAGGCTTCTATTTTATCAACCAAAGCTTGCGGAATAGGCTCGCCCGTTTCGACATGTTTGGCATAATTATTCAGCACATAAGGGGTTAACAGCCAATTTTCATTCACTTGGCTAGGATATTCCACAAAGTCGCGCGGTGTCCCGCGCAGGCCAGGATATTCAATATCGGTCAACAAGCTGTGCAAAGCATGTCCAAATTCGTGAAATAATGTCGACGCATCGTCGATACTAATCAATGCTTTTTCACCTTCGGCTGGTTTTACGAAATTATTATTATTCGATGCCAGCACATTGCGCTCTCCGCCCAATGATTGTTGCGAACGATATGTTGTTGCCCATGCGCCAGAGCGTTTTCCTTGGCGCGCATAATTGTCCATATAGAAAAGACCAACATTGCTGCCATCACGGCTATCGGTCACCACAAATGTGCGAACATCGGGATGGAATACGGGAACTTCGCCCGTATTTTCTTTGAAATCGAGATCATATAATTTGCCAGCAGCATCAAACATGGCATCAATCATATTGTCGAGCTGAAAATAAGGTTTAATCTCAGCCTGATCGAGGTCATATTTCGCTTTACGAACCTTTTCGGCATAGAAGCGATAATCCCATGGCGCGATTGTAATATTCGCACCTTCAGCGTCTGCAATCGCTTGCATATCAGCAACTTCTTCTTTGACGCGAGCGACCGCAGCGGGCCATACTTGCATCATCAAATCCATAGCGCGCTCTGGGTCTTGCGCCATCGTATTGGTCATACGGAAATGGGCATGGGTTTTATAACCTAGTAATTCAGCCCGCTCTTGGCGCAGTTTCAATATATCGGCAATGATAGCATTGGTATCATTGGCATCACCATTATCGCCGCGATTGATATAGGCATTATAGACTTTTTCGCGCGCTTTGCGATTGGTTGCATTCTCCAAAAAGGGCTGCATCACAGAACGCGTATTTTTGAGCGCATAGCCCTCTTTGCCTTGTTCTTTAGCCGCACTGCTAAGCGCGGTTAAGAAGCTATCGGGCAAACCGGCTACATCGGATGGGTCTGTGAAATAGGTAAATGTCTCTTCATCGGCCAACACTTTGTTAGAGAATTGAGAGAATTTGCGCGATAATTGCGTGCTAATATCAATAAGTTCAGATTTTTTGGCACCGGTTAATAATGCACCGCCGCTCACCAGATTATCATATGTGCGCTCTAATAGACGCATTTGTTTGGCATCTAATCCCAATGTAGCGCGGCTATCATATAAATATTTAATGCGCTGAAAATAACGAGCATCAAGCGATAATGCGTTAAAAAATGCGCCTATCTTTGGCAGCCATTCGCCTTGGATTTTGCGCAGCTCAGGGGAGGATAGATTAGAGCTATGCACACCCCAATAAGAAAATAGGCGATTTATATATTCACCCTGTAGTTCAGAGGCGATGATTGTGTTTTCAAATGAGATAGGCTCTGGATTAGCAAACATCTCTTCAAATTCAGCTTTGCCGCTTTTCATTGTTTCTTCAAATGCGGCAGGAAAATCAGATACTTTTACCTTGTCCCAAGCAGGAACGCCTTCGTAAGGGCCTTTCCATTCTTGCAATAATGGGCTTTTATGCACTTTCTCTCCTTTTGCATGATGCGCGACTAGGGCTGCGCTAATGGCTGCATTTTGACCTTTATTCACAGCAGCTTCATCGGCATTATTTGCCAAAGCAGGCACGCCTAATGCTATCATAGAGGCGCTAGCCGCGAGATGCAGTGAAAGCTGTGTGAAAATTTTGCGGTTCGAAGACATAATCTACTCCAATTTTTGCGCGATAAAATAATCGCTTCATGGTACGAAATATAATTTCAATCCCCAGCACTATAATGCGCTGCATTATGGGGGCAAGCATCAAAACAATATTTTTATAATGTTATTTTGCGCAACTGAGAATCGCGTGCTAGCAAATAATAAACCATCTTATCCATTATGGATATGTTGGCCGCGGCTGTTTTATCGTTGGTAAGGTTGCGATGCTATATAGCATAAAACTGACTGTAAATATGCGAATTTATGATAGGATGATATGAGCGATTTTGAATATGATTATCTAAGCTCTATGGCGAAGAGAAATGCGGTTTTGCTATGTAAATCGCCATCTCGGCGTGATTATCTGCGCCTGCTTGCCAAAACTTATCAAGTCATAATTGTCGCTGAAACCATCGAAAATGAAGCAGAAAATTATGACCATGATGGAGCAAAATCGGACCAAATTGAGGATGCTCAAAATCCGATAAAATCACCCGTCGATCTGCTTTTGGTCGACTTTAACTCCGAAGTGGAGATTAATCACCAAGAATTATCAAGCGTTTCTAGTTACTTGTTAGAACATCAAATCGAAGCGGTCGTTTGGGCCAATATGGATGATCTTGATGAAGTGTTTGCGAATTTGCCAGCCTCTCAATGTCATTTTCTGATTGACTCAAACCCACTAGAGGCAATGCCCGCATTGACGGGCCTAACGGGGCGGGAAGTTATGAGCCATTTAAGCGACATAAGCCAAGATGAGAGCAATGAGAAAGAATATGCTGCTCTGCACCGTATTAGTGGGGAATTAGCAACGCTGGCTAAAACTTTGGCAGAGATTGCCGTCATAGATGATATGAATATATCAGAGACAGAAAAAACCGCCCAGCAAACCTCTCAGCAAATTGCACCAACATCCAATAGAGGCACCCGCAGTGACTTGGAGGATTATAGAAATCATAGCGTCTTTAAGGATAAACCCGTCTCCTTTAATCCGTTTCCGAGCAAAGCGGCATCCGAACCTTCGCCCTTTATCGACAATGGTGATAAATATCCTGCGCAAGGTAGCCCGATTAGCGCCGATATGGTGCGCAGCATCATAAAACAACGCCGGATGCGCGATAATTTTTTTGAGAGCGCCTTATTCGCTGATCCTGCTTGGGATATATTATTGGATCTGATGGCGGCGCGATTGTCGGGGCAGACTGTATCGGTTTCCAGCCTCTGTATCGCGGCGGCCGTTCCCGCGACCACCGGATTGCGTTGGATTACGTCCATGACCAAAAATGGTATGTTAGAGCGCAAATCAGACCCAATGGATGCGCGGCGCGTATTTATGGACTTGTCCGATGAAACCTTTGCAAAATTAGAAGCCTATTTAACCAAAGCAATGAGCAATGATGGGGCAATCATCTGAATAATCAGGGCATATTTACCCAATCCTAATAGCTTTAATTTATATAAAATATCGAAAATGACAAAAAGGCCTTAAAAAGACTTGCCAAAGCGCGACGCATTTGGCATTGGCCACTTTCTTGATTGGTCATACGCACAGTATGAAACTCTCAGGGGCGCTTAGCTCAGTTGGTAGAGCATCTCGTTTACACCGAGAGGGTCAGCGGTTCGAGCCCGTTAGCGCCCACCATTTTTCCTCAAATTGATAATATAGCAGTCATAGCAGATGATGACTATCACTTTTGCGCACTGACATAGTTATATCGGATATTTTTTGCTATCAATTGGCAATCAATAAGTTATCTATAAAGCTTCAAAAGCCGCCTGCGATGTCATAAAAGGTACTTAGAGATGGATAAGAATTTAGTGGATTCTGATTATCAATATATTGATTTTTCTATACACGACGAAGTTTCTTTAAAGAGTTTAATGACGGTTGTTGATGAATTTAAAGAGCAGATGAAAGGGCACAGTAATAAGGCTGACGAGCATTGGTTGCCGTATTTCAGAGAAGCGAATTTGAATGAGTTTTGGTGGCCTGACAAAAAAGAGTTAGAGCTTTGGCATAAGTTTAGCGCTGATAGCATTGCTAATGATAGATATAATGCTTTTTCACCTGCGCCTCGATTGGATTTTGGTTCTATGGTTGAGTGTATTCTGGTGAGTGAGTATGAAATTATACGAATCAAAAAACTATCTAATGATATCGGGAGGTTAGAATTTTCTGCCTATGCCTATCCATATGGAGGGACAGAACCATTGAGGATGCTTATACGTTCATTCGGTCACAGCATTTTGGGTTTTGATGATGGTACTGGTTTTATGGAGGGCGACCCCATAGCTGCTTTATGGGAGCCCGGAATGATTGTAGCTCCTGCACTGGAATCGAGTATGAAGTTTAAACAATTTTTTTATAAAAAAAATCCCATTCAAATATTATTCAAAAGTTTTTTTAAATGAGTTCTAATTTTTTTCTACATATCATCACCTTATCCCCTATGATTATATAGAATGACGAGTTCTGATGGATTGTAAACGATATTAAAAAGCATATTCTTATAGTTTTAATCGCTCACCCCGCCTGTCTTAACAGCTTAGCGACTTCTTCATCGTCCCATTCCATGCCGCCGACAACGCGCCATACTTCTAATCCATTGCTATCATAGAGGACGGTGAGGGGGATGCCAGTTTGGCCAATCGCATTCCATAAAATATTCTTACGATCGGTAAAGCCTTGGATATTTTGAAAAGCATATTTTGCAAAATAGGGGCGCACGACTTTCCCACCTTGTAAATCTTGGGATACGGTTAGCACCGTGATTTTGCCTTCTTCGAGGGCGGCTAAATTATCCAATGTTGGCATTTCAATGCGGCATGGCACGCAATAGGTTGCCCATAGGTTGAGCAAAATCGGGCGGCCGCGATAGCGTTCTAATGTCAATGATGATCCATCGGGTGCGTTGAAACTGCCTAATGGCATTTCTGTGCCTCGATAATCATAAGATAATCGCGCAACAAGGCCGTTCGCGCTTTCTAGGTCCGCATTTTCATAGTTTTGATCATCGGGCGCTGATATATTTTCATCGGATAATTCATCCTTTGCTACGCTGCCTGCTTGCGCTTGGGGATTAGATTGATTATCGCAAGCTGAAAGCGATAAAAGGAAGATTATCATTAATAAACGCACATCTGATTCCAATGCTATGTGGGGCGGCCGTTTTGACGGTGGCCCTTCTGCTGTGATGCAAGAGATAAATGCTTCGATCCCATTCGACAAGCGTTTATGGAAACAAGATATTACTTTGTCTTTGGCGCATGTCAAAATGCTGAGCGCACAAGGAATAATTGAGAGCGACGATGCCGATAAAATTATCGTCGGATTAGAGCAAGTTGCCGAAGAATTTGCGCAAAATGGGATAGAGGATAATCTTGCGCTAGAAGATATTCATATGACGATAGAGGCGCGGCTCACTGAAATTATCGGGCCAGTGGCGGGGCGTTTGCATACAGCGCGCTCGCGCAATGACCAAGTGGCAACTTCTTTTCGTTTGTGGGTGCGCGATGCTATTGATGCAGTTTTATCGGCGCTGCAAACTTTGCAGCAAGTGATTGTAAAGCGCGCTGATGAAAATGCCGATATGGTTATGCCAGGATTTACGCATTTGCAAGTCGCGCAGCCGGTGACATTGGGGCATCATTTGATGGCTTATTATGCAATGCTAGCGCGCGATATTGATCGATTTGAGAGCGCCCGTAAAAGATTGAATGTTTCGCCATTGGGCGCTGCGGCTCTAGCGGGGACAGGCTTTAATCTCAATCGGGATATGACGGCCAATGCTCTGGGTTTTGATGCACCGATGGGCAACAGCCTTGATGCAGTATCAGATCGGGATTTTGCACTCGATTATCTGAGCGCGGCTAGCCAATGCGCAATACATTTATCGCGTATGGCAGAGGAAATAATCATATGGGCATCGCAGCCCTATGGATTTGTTAGCATGTCCGATCAATGGTCCACGGGGTCATCCATCATGCCGCAAAAACGCAACCCTGATGCTGCCGAATTGGTGCGCGGGCACAGCGGGCGGATTATGGGCAATTTACATAGTCTGATGGTGACTATGAAAGGGCTGCCGCTGGCTTATTCCAAAGATATGCAAAATGATAAGCCCCCCGTATTTGAGGCGCATGATTTATTCGGATTATGCATTGTGTCGATGAGCGGGATGATAGAGACGCTGACATTTAATGCGGATAATATGCATAAAGCGGCGAGCAGCGGTTTTTCTACTGCGACGGATTTGGCGGATTGGTTGGTGCGCGATTTGAATATTCCATTTAGAGAGGCGCATCATATAACGGGCGCTGCTGTGCGCCATTGCGAGGATAATGATATTGCATTATCCGAAATCTCTGCGGAAATATTAACATCTATTGATAGCCGATTAGAGGGCAAGCAATTGCCTGATCTCTCTGTGGAAGGATCGGTAAATAGCCGAATAAGCTATGGCGGAACATCGCCGCTTCGCGTAAGAGAAATGATAGCAGTAGCGAAACAGGAGTGCGGATTGTGAAATTGAACAAGATAATCTTCATTGGCGCCTTCATGCTATGCTCTGCTTGCGGTGCTAAAGGGCCGCTCACGCCAAAGGCTGGCAATGATTTGCCCGTAAAGGCTTTTGCCCAAACAGAAGAACAGACGGCTGAAAACCTATTGCGCACAAGCCCGCAAGCTCGGCCCAATCGTGAACAAGAGATATTAAGCCGATCAACCATTAGAACGGAAGATCCTTTTGATCTGCCGCCTGAGGGTGATTTGCCTTATGTCCCTGAAAATTTAGACCCTTTGTCAGAGGATGACAGCGAACAACCGCAGTCATAAATCTGGAAGACTCCCCAACTTATTTTGAGTATATATTATGGATTATTTCCAATTAAAAAATGGCGAATTATATGCTGAGGATGTGCCTCTAGAGCGTATTGCGCAAGAAGTCGGAACGCCGGCCTATGTTTATTCGCGCGCGACATTAGAACGTCATGCGCGCGTGTTTCGGGATGGGTTATCCGTGCTGGATAATCCGCATCTTGCTTTTGCTATTAAAGCAAACCCCAATTTGGCGGTGCTGAAAATCATGGCGAATGAAGGATATGGCGCCGATGTCGTTTCGGGCGGTGAAATGGAGCGCGCCTTGGCAGCGGGAATGCCCGCCAAAGACATTATCTTTTCGGGTGTTGGTAAAACCAAAGATGAAATGCGCAGAGGCCTTGAGAAATCTATTGGGCAATTCAATATTGAATCCGAACCCGAAGGTATAGAATTAGCATCTGTAGCGCGTGATATGGGGCTACAAGCGCCTGCGACATTGCGCATCAATCCCGATGTGGATGCTGGTACCCATGCTAAAATATCGACGGGTAAGGCCGAGAATAAATTTGGCGTCGCCATTGACGAAGCACCGGCTATTTTTGGCCGCTTAGCGGGATTGGATGGGATGAATTTGCGCGGCGTTGCTGTGCATATTGGCAGCCAGCTAGGCATG
This sequence comes from uncultured Sphingorhabdus sp., assembly GCA_947492905.1. GTDB lineage: Bacteria > Pseudomonadota > Alphaproteobacteria > Sphingomonadales > Sphingomonadaceae > Sphingorhabdus_B. Next base: position 97,249 of record CANLOL010000002.1, read on the forward strand.
TTAGAGCCTTTAGAAGCAGCCTTTATAAAAATAGGGGCATTGGTCGCCGATTTACGCAGTGCAGGGCATAATATCACCCATGTTGATTTGGGAGGCGGGCTTGGCGTGCCGCATAAAGAGGGCGATCAATATCCAACGCCTGCGCAATATGGTGCTATGATAGCGCGCGTTACCAAAGATTGGGATGTGCAGCTTATGTTCGAACCCGGCCGGCTTATTCCGGCGAATGCAGGTGTGTTATTGACCGAAGTCATTCGCGTTAAGCCTGCGAAGATTAATCCCTATGTGATTGTTGATGCGGCGATGAATGATCTGGCGCGCCCATCGCTTTATGATGCATTTCATGATTTTGCGGCGGTTAAGCCCAATGGTGAAAAGATGGTGGCCAATATAGCAGGGCCAGTATGCGAAACGGGCGATACATTTGCCATAGGCCGTGAAATTGATAGCGTATCGGCGGGTGATTTAACAATATTTCGCACAGCAGGAGCTTATGGTGCTACTATGGCGAGCACCTATAATAGTAGGCCATTGGTGGCCGAGGTTTTGGTGGATGGAGATCGTTTCGCGATTGTCGCAGAGCGTATTAATCCAGAAACAATATTAGCCGCTGAGCAAGTACCCGATTGGCTGACTTCATAAGAGAGAATATAAAGATTATAGTATGAACCAATTGCCCATTTTTGTGAATATGAAGGGACGTAAAATCCTCTTGGTGGGTGAGGGTGAAGCCTATGATGCTAAGCAGCGCTTTATTGAGCGCAGCGGGGCAATTTGTACCGATAATGCGGATGAGGCAAAGATTGCATTTGTCGCGATAGAAGATGAAGCGATGGCCATAACCAAGGCCGATCAATTGAAAGAGCAAGGTTTGCTCGTTAATGTTGTGGATCGTCCAGCGCATTGCGAATTTACAACACCTGCTGTGATTGATCGTGACCCTATTTTAATAGCGATTGGAACGGGCGGGGCATCTGCGGGATTGGCTAAGGCCATACGTCAGCGCCTTGAGCAATATTTGCCGCAAAATCTCGGTGAATTGGCGCGCGGATTGTTTAAAGGGCGCGATGCCATAAAAAAACGCTGGCATGATGCATCACAGCGCCGGCGCGCGATTGATACAGCTTTGCAAAGCGGCGGAATGCTCGATCCATTTTCAGCAGATAGCGCCAATAATGTAGAAGCATGGATAAAAAGCGGTGATGATGATTATAAAAACCGTGTCGAGGTGATTTGTTTAACATCGCAAGAGCCCGATGATATGACGCTTAATATGGCGCGGCTATTGGGAGAGGCAGATATCATCTATCATGATGATGATATATCTGATGCACTATTGAACCGCGCGCGCGCCGATGCACAGCGTATGACGGGCGCGTTAGACGATCATCCAAATGAGTTGGTTGTCAATTTACGCTATTGTAAATCATGGCGCGAGGGCGCAGCATGTAATCCCAATCAATGCCGTGTAAAAGATGATATGATAGCTGCAAAGAAAGCAAATATATGAAGCAATTGCCCGAACCTATTTTATTTTTTGGTTGCGGTAATATGGGCGGCGCTATTTTGCGCGGCTGGCTGAATGCGGATGCTATGCCCCATAAATTTCATGTGATTAGCCCTAGCAAAAGATCAATGCCTGCTGGTGTGAGTGTTTATGCGAATGCTGCTGAATATATAGAGCAAATGGATGCGCCCGATATATTGATATTGGGTATGAAACCACAAATGCTTGATGGCTGCCGTGATGATATTGCATCGCTATTGGGCAAAGACACAATAGTCATTTCCTTGCTTGCAGGTATTGGTCATGCGCAATTAAGCGCTTTATTTCCTGAAAATGTGATTGTGCGTATGATGCCCAATTTGGCGGTTGAGATTGGTAAATCCCCCATTGGTGTTTATGGTGGTGATGATAATATTCGCACCTTGATGGATGATATTTTTACCCCGCTTGGCAAGCCATTATGGGTGGCACAAGATGCGCATATTCATATCGTAACAGCTATGGCCGGTTCTGGCCCGGCCTATCTGTTTCGTTTTATTGATGCGCTAGCAGCGGCGGGCGTTTCATTGGGGTTAGAGGAAGATACATCTCTAATGCTTGCAAAAATGATGGTGGATGGTGCGTCTGATTTGGCCAATGCGTCGGCCAATACGCCGCAAGAATTAGCCGAGAAAGTTACAAGCAAAGCAGGAACAACAGCAGCAGGTTTAGAGCAATTAGACCATGAAGATGCTTTGCAGAAATTGATAGAAAAAACGGTCAAAGCTGCGCACGATCGTAGTATAGAATTATCAAAATTGTAAAAAGGAGTTGGCGATGAAAGCGATAAATTTATGGAGCAAAAGCGCATTATGGTGCGGGGTCATGATGCTCGCATCAACGCAAGCTTATTCTATGAATCAGGGCGAGAGCGCAGCACCTGCTGTGGCTTCGATCAATATAGAAGAGATGACATTAAGCCAGATAGCGGCAGATATTCGCAGCGGTAAAACAACAAGTGTTGCCGTAACGCAGGCCTATTTAGACCGCATTGCCGCTGTGGATGATAGCGGCCCTATGCTGAATGCTGTGATTGCCACTATGCCCGATGCATTGGAGCAAGCCGCACAAGCCGATGCCGATTTGGCAGCGGGTAAAATTCATGGGCCGTTGCATGGTGTACCAATTTTGGTGAAAGATAATATCGAAGTAAAAGGCAATGTGCCAACAACGGCAGGTTCGCTTGCGCTTATTAATAATATTACCAACCGTGATGCGCCTTTGGTTGCTGGATTGCGCAAAGCGGGGGCGGTGATTTTGGGCAAAGCCAATTTATCACAATGGGCCAATATTCGTTCGACCAATTCCACAAGCGGATGGAGCAGCGTCGGTGGTTTGGTGAAAAACCCCTATGCGCTTGATCGCAATGCGTGCGGTTCTTCTAGCGGCAGTGGTTCTGCGGCCGCAGCTAGCTTAGCGGCTGGAACCGTGGGTACAGAAACCGATGGTTCGGTGATTTGCCCTTCTGCTATTAATGGTGTTGTGGGTATTAAACCAACGGTTGGTTTAGTATCGCGCCGTCACGTCGTTCCGATTAGCCATAGTCAAGATACAGCAGGGCCAATGGCACGCACCGTGCGCGATGCGGCTATCATGCTAAGCGCGATGGCAGGCAGCGATGCGGGTGATCCCGCCACCAAGGACGCCGATAAATGGAAAGGTGATTTTAGCGCAGGTTTGGATGGTACAGCATTGAAAGGGCTGCGCATAGTGGTGCCAAGAGATCGCCTAGGTAGTAATACACAGCAGATTGCAATGTTTAATGCGATGCTGGATAAAATGCGCGCAGCAGGCGCAACTATCATTGATGCTAATGATACGATCAGCGGATATGAAGGTTTAGGAGAAGCGGAATATTTTGTGCTTTTGACCGAGCTTAAAAGCGATATGGAATCCTATTTGAAAAGCTTACCCGAAGGTTTGGTAGAGCATAAGACATTGGCGGATTTAATTGCATTTAACAAAGCCAATGCTGATAAAGAATTGCAACATTTCGGCCAAGAGATTTTCGATCAAGCGCAAGCCACAGGCGGAACGGACGATCCGGGTTATGCAGCGGCGCGAGAAAAATCGCTCGACCTAGCCGGACGCAAAGGCATTGATGGATTATTATCACTCCATAATGCCGATATAATTGTACAGCTATCCAATGGCCCCGCATGGCTATCGACGCTTGGCAAAGGCGATAGTTTTGTCGGTCCAAGCGCGAGTAATTGGGCGGCTGTTGCTGGTTATCCGCATGTTACAGTGCCTATGGGTTATATCAATGAATTGCCCGTTGGGATGAGCTTTATTGGCCGTAAATGGCATGACCATAATGTGATTAAAGCAGCCTATGCATATGAGCAATTGACCAAAGCGCGCAAAGCACCAAGCTATAAAGCATCAGTGAGCGAATAATCATTGCCCATTAAAGTTTAGGCCTTTTTAGGTTGATTAATTTTTTCTTTGGAGCTTCATCTTCTGGGAGCTCCAAAAATTCCTCTCTAATATGCAAATTGATAATGGCATAATTAACCTCGCGCAGAAACATGATGAGCGATGATGCCATAAATATCATAGCGATGATGAATGCTGCGCTGACATAAATGGTTAGGTCAACATTGCGCAGGCCCATGATGAATAATAGGCTGATAAGGATGCAAACGGTAATGGCGCTTAAAACGCCAATGCCTATGGACATATTGACGATGCCAATGCGTTTTTCCAAATCCCGCAATTCATTGACCACCAATTCATGTTCGCGCCCTGTGGTTTTGGCATAACGTTTTTGCAATATCCTTGAACGATCAACAATACGCGCCAAACGGCCTGTGAAAAGATTGAGCAAACTGCCTAATGCGACCAGCAAAAAAGCTGGGGTTAATGCTGTTTGTAATAGGGTGATGATTGTATCAGATGATTCCATAATCTAAACATTTAGCGCACAGCCCTTGAAATGCAATTGCTGCCTATACTCTATGCAGATAGCTCTAGCATATTACGCGCTACATTGCGCAGGAATTTACTATCGCTATGCGCTGTTTTGGACATCAGCTCTGCGGCATTCTCATCAGATTGAACGGATAATAATGCTTGAAAACTGCTATAGCGCATCCGATCGCATGGATGGTTATGCATATATTCATGCGCCAATGCTTGCCCTTGCTCTGGCAAGAGATGCACTGCCATTTGCAGCAACACCTCGCCAGAGACATGGTTTAATATTTTGACGATTTTTTGTGTTGTTAGGTCAAAATGATATTGATCATACCATGGCTGAACCATATTTTGATGCATGATATTAATCGATACCGATAATGACCGGGCTGGTAATTGTTGATGCACATCTTTATGCGCGCGGTAATGCAATATTTTACCCTCTTCTAAACAAGAGGTTTCGATATATTTCAGATCAACGCGCTCGCCTTTATATCCAATGACTTTTTCATAATCATATTCATAATATTCGGATCGATAACCCGGCCCCATATATCCTATGGTTAGAAAATCAAAATTATGGTCATGCGGCGTGTCAAAATAAAAAGCAGCCTCGCCATTTTTGCGCATTAAATAATGGTCTTTGCCTGGCCAAATATTAGCGCGTATCATGATGGCCTGTTGATTATATAATATGATAGACTGGCCGCCATAGGCATTGCTCTCATTTTGCGTCTGACATCTATCTTCTAATTCCTTTATCAAAATATCCGATAAAAAATCTCTATCATTATAAAGCCCTTTTAATTGATAGGCGGCATTGGTGATGCTTGCTTCGTCTTTTGGATCAAATCCATATTCCTCCAAATATGCAATGACTTCTTCTAAGCCGATAATATTATCATGATCGGATATGAGTGTTTGGGGCATGGAAGGCTCCTTTATCTGCTGCTTAGCGCGTTTAATATATCTGGATGTTGGGTTTTTATTATATGCACTGTGTCTAATGCGGCTTTGCGAACGCAGCGACTATCATCATATTCAGACATGAATAAAAGATGCGGTAGAGCAGCTTCCATATCAAGCGCCAGAAATTCGCGCATTACATACCAACGCATATCGGGTACATCATTGCGCACCCATAGTTGAAATAAAGGGATAGATTTTACATTCTGTTGATGGCGCAAGACAGAGAATATCAGCTGCGCGCGCGATAATGTTTCATCGGCCAGATGCTTCTGCGGTCCATTATCCCCTTCATAGCGCAAATAATGATGCGATATAGTATCTGCACCATCATCAAAAGCGCCCTTTTTTATGATAGCCCGAAGGAATATAATATCACTATCTAATGGTTTGATGTTCATAGATTGACGGCGACTATCATAGATGAAAACATCGCTATCATTACATAACAATGTCTGTGCGCCGCATAGTTTATCATGTTCATCCAATTGCGCTTTGACAATTTGCGCATCACCAAGTGGAGCAAGCATCATCATATCTGGCCCAAAGACAAAGCTATTTTGCAATGATTGCTGTTCATTAGATTTAGCGATGCAAAGATGAATCGCAAATTTGCGCTCTTGGTGCAATATCATGCTGCTGTAATTTTCGGAATTGCTGCTGCGTAATTCTATATTGGCAAAGGGATTATTGCCTTGAACATGGCACATTTGCTCTATCATTTCATAGAGCCATGCGTGATTTTCAAACAGAGGTTTGAGATGCTTGCTACAATTTTGCGCTGTAGCTGCGCCCCCAGCTTTCAAAATATAGGCTCGCTGTGCTTTGCCAATTTCACCATTTTTCCATTGCTGTATTGCGTGACGCACATCAGATAATGCTGCGTGTTGCTGCATAATATCATTGCTAAAATTTTGAATCTGAGGACGGATAATCATGATTAGAACATCATGCTGCTGATTGCGCCATTTTCCCAAAAATAAGTGGCTATAACCACCAAAATATCTTCTGAATTACCATTTATCAATGGTCCTGTCATAGCATCTAAATCGGGCAGTAAGCTAATATCAATGGATGGATGTTTCATATATATTTCCTCTTTATTGTGTTGAACCGCACATCATTCCAAAAATGCTGTTGATCGTGCGGCATTTCAAAATTAGGAAATTTTTTGCAATCTATGAAATTAACATTTTGTAATCTAAGCCATATAGAATAATGCTATTACATTATGAGCAATACACAGCCACCCATACCCAAATGGTTTCCCAAGGATGGAAAATTTGACATTGAAATCATTCAAAAGGGTTTCAATAGTTATGGCCATACGAAATTTCTGGGCATGGATTATGTCGATAGCGGCGATGATTGGTTAGAGCTGAGCATTGATTGGCGCGAAGAATTAGTAGCGGATGAACAAAGCGGAATAATGGCTTCTGCTGCTATTATCAGCCTATTGGATAATGCGACTAGCCTTGCAATTTTCAAAAAAATGGGAACGTTTAAACCGCAAGCGACTATGGATATGCGGGTTGATTATTTACGGGCTTCCCCAAAGGGCGCGCGCGTATATGGGCGCGGGGAATGTTATAAATTAACCAGCAAAATAGCATTTATGCGCGGCATTGCCCATAATGGAGATATGGATGATCCTATTGCGCATGTGACAGGTACATTCATACAAACTAGCTTATCGCAATTTATGACGGGCATGGCAAAATGAGCATGCTCTATGATTATAAATTACCGCCCTATGCGCGTGCTTTGGGGATGAATATTGATGGCGCGGAAGATGGCGTTCCGATTATCACTATGCCATTTTCTGATAATGTTATTGGCCGCCCAGGGTTTCTGCATGGCGGAGCTATGGCGGGCTTATTAGAGATTGCTGCTATGGCGAGCCTTTATGCTGCGCTGGATAAAAGAGGGCAGAAATATAGCGTTAAACAAGTCAATGTGACGGTTGATTTTATGCGCGGAGGAGCCAATCATATGAGCTATGCCATTGGCAAAGTGAATAGATTGGGGCGTCAATTGGCCAATGTGGAGGCCGAGATTTGGCAAGAAGATCGAAAGCGCATCATTTGCGCCGCTCAAATGCATTATATGGTGAAATTAGAAGAATGATAGCGCCGCTTATGCTTCGCCCTGCGTATCGATTAAGGCGCTCGCTATGGCTTCTTCCGGAGATTTGCCGCCCCAGATGATGAATTGAAATACAGGGTAAAAACGCTCGCACTCATCAATGGCAACATCGATTAATGTCTGGGCTTGGTCGATACCCAGCATACCATTTGATGACATTATAAGCGCATGGCGGTATATTAATATTCCATTTGCGGCCCATAAATCAAAATGCCCAATCCACAATTGTTCATTGATAAGCCCGATGGCTTTGTAAATAGTATCGCGCTTATCAACCTCAACCGTGATTTCTGGTAATGCCAAAATTTGCAGGGCATTATCTTCTTCGCGCCAGATCGCTTTGATTTTATATTGAGTCCAACTGCCCTTTACTTCGGCAGATATTTCATCTTCTGAATCGCGTTCAAACGCCCAACCACGCGCCTCAAAAAGAGCCGCCAACATATCAACCGGTAGGGATTCATCCCTATCAAAAATTGATAAATCGTCATCATGTTCGCGCATTTTACAGATTTCCTATCACAATCTTGCTTGTGCTAGGCAAATTGAAATGGCGCAATACTAATGAGACAGCCCATTTACAAAGTCTGTGGGCCAGATGTGGAAAACTAGGCTTAATTGAGAAAAATCAAGCAAACACAGCTTTACTGCTTATTTTTTAGCGGTTGTTTTCTTTGTCGTAGTTTTTTTAGAGGTAGCTTTTTTCGGAGCAGCTTTTTTAGCAGCAACCTTTTTCGGAGCAGCTTTTGGAGCAGCTTTTGGGGCCGGTGCTTTTTTGGGAGCAGGCTTTTTAAGCGCTGATTTACCTTCCAAAGCTTCGATACGCTCTAATAGCTTATCATTTTCGGCGCGCGCTTTTGCTGCCATCTCCTTAACGGCATCAAATTCTTCACGGCTAATAAGATCTAATCCGCCAACCCATTCGCGCATTCTCTCTCGCATAGAAGCTTCTGCTTCACGTCCAGCGCCCGCCATCGTGCCTGCAACGCCATTTATCATTTTGGCCAAATCATCAAAAATATGTTTTTCACTTTGCATAATATCTTCCTTTGGGCGTTATAATTGCCTCTCGGCGTTATATGGGACGGTTTACTATTTATTGCTCATTAATATCCGCTTTAGCAGCTGGAGCATAGAGACTCTCTGCATCTGGATTTAAGGAATCAATCTGATAATTAAGCGCCGTTGCGAAGCTTAGCCATAGCAAATAAGGTATCATCAACCAAGCCGCTAATGCCCTGATTTTGGAAAATACATAGGTTGTGGCGACGGCGAATGTCCAAATCAATATTATCAGATAGAGCGCCGTAGTGACTTGGTGCTGGCCAAAAAATATAGGTGACCATAGCAAGTTGAGTATGAATTGTACGATGAACAATATTATAGCCAATATTTGAAACTTTGCTCCGCGTGCGCTGACGATCATCGCAAAGGCAAAGCCAATCATACAATATAATATCGTCCATACGATACCAAATAAATAACCTGGTGGTTGAAACGATGGTTTTTCAAGCATTTGATACCAGCTATTGTCTTCACCAGAGCCAGATACAACGCCGGATAAAAAGCCCAAAAGCATGATGAGCGGCACAATGAATAATGCCCAGCGCATGAAAGAGAGTCGCAATTGCGCGCGTGATGCTATTTGGCTCATAAATTCATCTTTCGGGTTTAACCATTATATTAATATAATCTATTTGCCATTCCATAAACATTTATTGTCCAAAAACCAACATCATTAAGGATAGATGGTAATAGTCACTATCCTGACCCCAATGTCATATTGGGAATTACAGCCTAAATCAGCGTATGAAAGTTTCCAATAATGGCCCATATCATTTGGGCATAAAAAAACCGCCCATCAATCGACAGGCGGTTTTAAATAGGATTTGTTTATTAAGCTTTGCGAACGCCGCTTAATGCCATTGAACCAAAAGCACCTGCTTTTACTTCGCCTGAAATGGCATCGCCATCAACGCTTGCGCTAGCTTCTAATTTCATTGGCATAGGAACGGTCATATCCATGGTCCATGAGAGGCTATCGCCATCCACTGTTCCATCGTTAATTTCCATCGTGCCAAGGCCACCAGCCATTTGACCAGTGAAGCTATCGCCATCACTTTGTACGGTCAAAACACCGCTTTGATCGCCCATAGGGCTTTTGATTGTTACATCATAAGAACCATCAACATTTGCCATTTTATTTTCTCCTAAATTGGTTTCAACTTGCCTTATTCACTAGCATCTTCGGTGATGATTTCAATCGGCAATCCAACTTTTTCGAGTTGAGGTTTAATTTTCGCTACGTCACCCACAATCAACCAAGTGAAATTTTCTGCGTTGACATGTTGACGAACGGCATCGTTCATCTGTTGAGCTGTTAATTTTTCATAACGGTCAGCCAGAGTCTCTGCATAATCAAATGCTCGGCCATTGAGTCTATCACGTTGCATTTGAAAAATAACAGAGCCTGATGTCTCATAACGGCCCGGCAGACTTAGCGTATTGTTTTTCACAACGCGGTCTAATTCTTCGGCTGTTACTGGCTTGTCACTATTATAGGATGCTAATTGATCCAATAATACTTGGACAGATGGGCCTGTTTGGTTGGTTTGAACGGGAGCACGTAGCATGAAAGGAGATTTTTCTTCTGTCGGAATTATAAAAGAAGATACACCATATGACCAGCCTTTGGTCTCACGCAGATCGAAATTGATGCGCGATAGAAAGCTGCCGCCATATATTTCATTGCCTGCGCGCAGATTGAATTGATCATCGGTTCCCTTTAAGCCCAATACTTGACCGGATATAATCAAAGATTGAGGTGAATTGGGTTTATCAATCAGCAAGATTCTTGCTTTTTGCTCTGGTAGTGGGACATTGAAATTTTTCGCAGGAGCCGCTTTTGCATCGGGTTTCCATGAACCAAAGCGAACATTCAATTCTTTTTTGATTTCATCCAAACTAGTATCACCGACAACAAAAATTTCTGCTTTGTCTGGGTGAATCCAACTTTTGTGGAAATTCACAATATCGTCACGGCTAATTTTTGAGACTGTTTCGTTGTAACCGCTGCCTGTTAACGGTGTGCCATAAGGATGGGCTTTACCGTAAATAAGCGGTGGTAATTTGCGAAATGCTAATGCTTGTGGCTGACCTTCTTCGGCTTTGATACGGTTCAATGTTTGCGTGCGCACACGTTCTAAATCTTTATCGTTAAAGCTCGGGTTTTTGATAACATCAGCCAATAGATCAAGCGAACCACCAAGATTAACATTTACGGTCGTCACAGATGCCGTGGTCCGATCTAGGCTTGCGCCAACATTGACATTAGCGCCATAGCTTTCTTGGGCTTCTGCTAATTGATTGGCGGTTAGCGATGTTGTGCCTTCCTCCATCAAATTCGCCATCATATTGGTTAAGCCAGCTTTATCGTTTGGATCTGATGCATAACCAGAATCAAAACTAACCGCGATATTAACAGAGGGAATAGCATCACGTTTTGCAAAAAATACTTTGATACCATTGTCTAATGTTGCTTCTTCGACTGTTGGTAAATCGAGCGGCACAGCTTCGCCGGCACCAGGGAATTTGCTACGATCGGCTTGGAACTGTGTTGGCGCAGATACGCTAACATCACCCTCAGAAATTGGGCTATAATTGGCAGGTTTTAGCTCTGGAGTATCAATGGAATAAGCATCATTATCTGATGTGATTTGAGCTGTAACCTGAGCTGGGCTTTGCACGGATGCGCTGCCTTGGACTTTTCCTGCACCTACTTCTTCATAGGCTTCACGCTCACCGGGTTCGACCCAAATTTCGGCTACGGGACGTGTAATCCATTTTTCCATAGCAGATTTAACGCTAGCGGGTTTCATTGCTGCTAAACGCTCTAATTCTTTTTTATAATAGTTGGAATCGCCTGCGAATAATTTGCCCTGTGCCAATGCAACGGCTTTACCACTGAATCCACCAATTTGCTCTAGGCCATAAATGCGGTTCGAGGCTGCGCTTGTTGCGACGCGCTGTACTTCTTCTGCGGTAGGGCCCTCAGCGATATATTCGGCTAATATTTCATCCAAACGCTTGGCCAATAGGTCCGCATCAGCGCCCGGTTTCAAATCTGCTCTGATTTGGAATGTACTGCCATGAACAAAGCCTTGGACAAATGCCGCTACAGAAACTGCAAGCCCTTCTTCGCGGACCAATATTCTATCAAGGCGCGAGCTGCTAAGCCCACCTAGGGCACGTGCGCCAACGTCCAGAGCGGTAAAGTCATCCTGTGCTAGGCCAGGTACAACCCAGCTGCGCATAATTCTGGTGGTTGGAACTTTATCTTTTAATACGCTTTTTACGGGCTTGTCTAATGTAGGAATAGGAAGATCAAACTTTTTGGCTGGTTTGCCGGGTTTGATATGACCAAACCATTTTTCAACCAGAGGCTTAGCTTCCTTGGCGTTAATATCGCCCGCCAAAACCAAAATGGCATTGTTGGGGCCATAATTGTCAATGAACCATTGTTTCATATCATCCAAAGATGCTGCTTCTAAATCAGCCAATGAACCAATTGTGCTATGCGCATAAGGATGGCCTTCTGGAAATAGCAATTTGATTTGCTCATAACCAACTAATCCATAAGGTTGATTGTCGCCTTGGCGCTTTTCATTTGAAACAACGCCAATTTGATTGTCCAATTTTTCTTGGCTGATAGCATTGAGCAAATGGCCCATGCGATCGCTCTCAAGAAATAGAGCGGATTCAACTGCGCTTGTGGGAACATTTTGGAAATAGTTGGTGCGGTCTAACCATGTCGTACCATTTAGGCCCGTTGCTCCAATTTCGGATGTATATTTGAAATAATCGCCCGGCGCATTTTCGCTGCCGTTGAACATCAGATGCTCGAACAAATGGGCATAACCCGTTTTGCCTTTTGGTTCATGCTTTGAACCTACATCATACCATATCGATACGGCAACGATAGGCGCTTTGCGATCTTCATGCACAATAACGGTAAGGCCATTATCGAGTGTAAATTCTTCGTGTGGAATATCAACTTGCGATACCAATTCAGATACAGGGGCAGGATTGCTTTGTGCGCTCACTGGCAGAGATATCAGGGCAGCAGCTGAGACAAAAAGTAGGCTCTTGATACTGTTTTTCATCTTTATTTCCTTATGGTTGATTTCAAATAATACTAAAGTTGCGCGGATGCTATTGCTATAGCATATTTTGTACAAGTTTTTAGACTATTCTAATAGACAGGCTCATTCTCTAATTCGACAAACGACATCTAGCATTATAGTGGCGCCTATAATTACAATAAAAAGCTTATCATATGTTGGGCGCATTTTGCTATTATTACGATATATTGCGCCGATAAATTTTCTGTCAAACCCTTGCGATGCATTTTTACAACACTATCTTGAGTATAAGATATTTCGTCAAAACTGACGAGCATGTAAGGAATTATCGCAATGAATTTGGAAAAATTTACGGATCGAGCAAAAGGCTTTTTACAATCTGCGCAGACCGTTGCTATTCGCATGAACCATCAACGCATAACGCCAGAACATATGCTAAAGGCTCTATTGGAAGATGACCAAGGAATGGCCGCTGGTTTAATTCAAAAAGCAGGTGGTAATGCTAAATTAGCCGTCCAATCAGTGGATGCGTCTCTTGCCAAAATAGCGCAAGTATCGGGCAGCGGTGCGCAGCAAACACCTAGTCTAGATAATGATCTGGTGCGGATTTTGGATACGGCAGAACAAATAGCAGCAAAAGCAGGAGATGCTTTTGTCACGGTTGAACGTTTGCTATTGGCAATCACCCTATCGAAAACTACGCAAGCGGGCATTGCTTTATCCGATGCTGGACTGAAAGCGGATGCGCTGAATGCTGCTATCAATGATTTGCGCGGCGGGCGCACTGCCGATAGCGCGAAAGCAGAAGATCGCTATGATGCCTTAAAACGCTTTGCGCGTGATTTGACCGAAGTGGCCCGCGATGGCAAGCTCGATCCTGTGATTGGGCGCGATGAAGAAATCCGCCGCACCGTGCAAATATTGGCGCGGCGTACCAAAAACAATCCGGTCCTTATTGGTGAACCTGGCGTTGGTAAAACCGCTATTGCTGAGGGGCTAGCGCTGCGCATAGCCAATGGCGATGTACCTGATAGCTTGAAAGGGCGCACATTAATGTCGCTCGATATGGGATCCTTAATAGCGGGTGCCAAATATAGAGGTGAATTTGAAGAGCGTCTGAAAGGTGTATTGGATGAAGTGAAGCAAGCCGATGGGGATATTATCCTATTCATTGATGAAATGCACACATTGGTGGGCGCTGGTAAAGGCGAGGGGGCGATGGATGCATCAAACCTATTGAAACCAGCATTAGCGCGCGGTGATTTGCATTGCATTGGCGCAACGACATTGGATGAATATCAAAAACATGTTGAAAAAGACCCCGCTTTGCAGCGCCGTTTCCAACCCGTTGTTGTGGGTGAGCCAACCGTAGAAGATACAATTTCCATTTTGCGCGGGATAAAAGAAAAATATGAATTGCATCATGGAGTGCGTATCACAGATGGCGCATTAGTATCGGCAGCGACATTATCGCACCGTTATATTTCGGATCGTTTCTTGCCCGATAAAGCCATTGATTTGATGGATGAAGCGGCCAGCCGTATTCGCATGGAAGTGGAATCAAAGCCCGAGGAAATTGAATCGCTTGATCGGCGGATTATTCAGCTAAAGATTGAGCGCGAGGCTCTATCCAAAGAGAGCGATGCTGCATCAAAAGACCGTTTGGAGACATTAGTAGGCGAGCTTGCTAATTTAGAGCAAGAATCTTCTGAAATCACGCAGCGTTGGCAGGCCGAAAAAGAGAAGATTTCGGCTGAAGCAAGGTTGAAAGAGGCATTAGATGCTGCGCGTATCGAACTTGAGCAAGCGCAGCGCAGCGGTGATTTGGCCAAGGCAGGCGAGCTGCAATATGGTACAATACCTGATTTAGAAAAAGAATTAGAGCAAGCATCAGAGGCTAATGAAAATGCGATGCTGCGCGAAGAAGTGACCGACGAAGATATAGCATCGGTTGTTTCCAAATGGACAGGTATTCCTGTCGATAAAATGCTGCAAGGCGAGCGTGAGAAGCTGCTAAAAATGGAAGAATGGCTCGGCAAGCGTGTGATCGGCCAGAGCGAAGCGGTTGAGGCTGTTTCAAAAGCAGTGCGCCGCAGCCGCGCCGGTTTGCAAGATCCAGGGCGTCCGCTAGGTTCTTTCCTATTTTTGGGGCCTACGGGCGTTGGTAAAACAGAGCTTACCAAATCATTGGCGGCGTTTTTGTTCGATGATGAAAGCGCGATGGTGCGCATTGATATGTCCGAATTTATGGAAAAGCACAGCGTGGCGCGTCTCATCGGAGCGCCTCCGGGATATGTTGGTTATGAAGAAGGCGGCACATTGACCGAAGCCGTTCGCCGCCGTCCCTATCAAGTGGTTTTATTCGATGAGGTCGAAAAGGCGCATAGCGATGTGTTTAATATATTGCTGCAAGTATTGGACGATGGACGGCTGACCGATGGACAAGGCAGGGTTGTTGATTTTTCCAATACATTAATCATCTTAACGTCTAATTTGGGCAGTCAATTTTTAGCGGAATTAGAAGATGACCAAAAAGTGAGCGATGCTGAAGGCGCCGTCATGGAAGTTGTGCGCGGCCATTTCAGACCTGAATTTCTAAACCGTTTGGATGAAATCACCTTATTCCACCGTTTGGCCGCCCATCACATGGCGCCTATTGTCGAAATACAAGTAGGCCATGTTCAAAAGCTGCTCAAATCGCGCAAAATTATCTTGGAATTAACCGATGCTGCAAAAGCATGGATCGGCCGTGTGGGCTATGATCCAGTTTACGGAGCGCGGCCATTGAAACGCGCTGTGCAGCGGCATTTGCAAGATCCACTTGCCGATATGATATTGCGCGGCGAAGTTCCCGATGGCAGCACGGTGCACATCGAAGAAGGCGAAGGCGCGTTAAACTTTAAAATAAATACTTGAAAAAGTATAAATAGTAATGTTGTTATTAATCCCAGTAAATAACGGGGGTTGTAATGAAAAATATACTATATGCTGTTTCTTCACTAGCTTTATTGTCAGGGCATATTTCTGAGGCCAATGCTGCTAGTAAAGAAGATTTTGAGGATTGTGATGGCTTGAAGCGCCCTAAGAAAAAGGGTAATGGAATGCGCGCCTCTGCTAATGAACCTCTATATAGTTTTGGCAGGCCACCATCTGGAAAGTCTAAAATAGCCTCATGCACCCGCGCATTAGAGAGCGAGCGTCTTTTGCCCACGCATGATTTACGGCGTGCCCATTTACTGCGAGCAAGAGCGGCAGCCTATATATCAATTGGTGATGCAGATGCAGCTCTAGCTGATGTTAATAATTCCAAAATTGCCCTAGGTGAATTAGGAGATGATCCGTTCTTTAAGCGCAGCATTGGGGTGTCTTATGCTTTATTAGAGGGATTAATAGCTGCTAGTAAAGGCGATAAAGAGCAGGCGAATATATTTGCAAAGCAAGCTTCAGATGCACGGCCTTACGCCACAAACGTGCAGAGTGTGTCAGCAATGACAATACATAAAATGCGCGATTATGGGACTAATTCCTCTTCACCTTGGGACGGCGTTGAGAGGCTTGGACTTGTGTATGGTGCTAGTAAATTACGGCGCGAGGCTGAGTTGGGTAATTTCAAAAACATCGCTAAAATGAGTGAAGGAATTGAAATTGATTGGCCTGAGGAAACTCCTGATGGATATTGGTTGTTTACAAACTTCCGCGGTGCAACAAAATGGACTAACTCAATGTTGGCAAATATACGTATTTCCTATGCTTTGGCTACAGTTGGAAAAACGGCGGAGGCTTATGAATACATTGTGGAAGCTCAAGAAAAGCTAGACGCAGCCATTTTAGAGCATGCAGTTGATCCAAAACTAAAAGAAAAAGGTGATTACTCTGAACTCAGCAAAAAAAAAGCAAAGCGTGCAGAAGAAAAGGATGCAAAGCGTCTTAAACTTGCGCAAGAAAGCGCTGCTGGTTACGCAGAATTTAAAACAAAAATTTTTGATCCATTAGTAGCAGCGGTTGAAGCGCGAATAGCGCTGAATGATTCAGATAGAACGCCATTTAATGAGTTTATGAAAAATGATATCATACCTATTAGTTCAATTTCACTAGATTTATTAAATACTGCGAAACAAGGTAATGATGATCCGGACATTTCCAAGCATCAAGAATTAATCATAGCAGAATTAAATAAGAGACATAAAGAAGGTTTGGACAAATTAGCTAAAGAGTCTCTTATAACATTAGAATCCAAAGGATTGGTTGATTACAAAAAATCAAAAACCAATGTCCTGACAGCTGTTTTAGGTGGCTTGGATCTTAAACATGGTTTTAAATCTGAAGCCAATGAAAATGGCACTACGTTGGTAAAATATTCAGGAGGTATAAATTCGGCTGCTATGGTCGAGGAAATGTCCTTATTAAGAGCAGCAGAAATTACCAAAGAAGCAGGTAAGCAACAATTTATAATAATGGATAGAGATATTGGGAAGCGTTTTGTAGCTATGTCTGTTAACGGTGTTACTCGAAATCGCACATTTGCAGGTTACGCAGCTGAATTGCAAATACGATTTTTAGAGGAAAATGAAACAAGTGATCGTGCATTAAATGCAGAGCAGATAATCGCCGATCTTGGTTCAATTTATTATGAGCAATCTTAGTCCAATCAATAGCATTTAATATCGGTCCAAATTGTATTGGTTTGTATATTAATCTCTTAGCTCTAGCATATTTTTAGAAACAGTTTTATGGTTTCAATAGAATTTAATAATTTTGCGATGTTTTTTAAGGTGAGTAGCTGAGAATATGAAAAACTGGATCAAAATACACTCAGTACAATAAACCTTCTATACTAGACCCAAAATTTGATGCTAGGTTGGCGGTCTCTAATAGCAAGACTATAACTTTTAAGGTGGCGCTGGTAAAACTGCATTAGGTGTATTCGGCTCAATTGGCCAGAGATTTAATGCCACTGGTTCAATAAATCCAATAGGTTGATCAAATGGAAATTGATACAAAATATCTAAATACACAATGGAAGATAACAAAATATATAATAATTTTTTTATTCTTATTTTTAATTGCCATATTAGGTTTGAATTATATACAAGGTGTTTTTACATTATTAGAGCTTATTGGTTATTTATTATTAGGTGGATTTTTTTTAGCAATTACTATAATTTTTTGTAAGCTTGTATTTAAATTGATAAGATATCTGTCAAATTTCGGGGCTGGTATAAAAGATTGATAATGGGATTAGATTATTTTACTTAATAATATGTGGTCAATGATGCAAAGCTTGGTATAGCAATCGGTGGCTTATATACATTGAAGCTAAAAAAATATCATTAAATGATGAGGCTAAAGTATATGAAAAAAATTCATAATATAGCTTATATGGTTTTGGGCCTGTCATTCGTCTCTGCATGTATCCCAAAAGGGGCGCAAGACAGCAGGATTGGCGGTTCTAAATCTAGGCCGCAGTTGGAAAATGATAATATCACCACCCAAGAACCCGACTGGAGCCCATCATCGGTTAATCGTAATGCAAATGAAGTGATTGCAGGCGAATATGTTGTGAAATCGGGTGATACCCTATCTGGTATTGCTGCAAAAACAGGGTCGCCGCAGAGCGAAATAGCGCGTGCGAATAATCTTGAAGAGCCTTTTGCGTTGCGTATTGGGCAAGTGTTGCAAATTCCATCGGGTAAATATCATCGCGTGAGCAGCGGTGAAACAGGCATAGCTATTGCGCGGGCTTATGGCGTTCCTTGGAATCAAATAGTAGAGCTTAATGATTTACAAGCCCCGTATATTCTGCGCGTCGGGCAAAGGCTGCAATTGCCCACCGATACGAGCGTGAATGCAATCACGCGCGAGAAATCCCCCGAAGAATGGGCCGCAAATTTCGATCTGGATATTGATGATATTGTAACGGGCGGTTCTCCTGCTGTGCCTACCAAAACAGCAAATACATCGCTATCTGATGCTGTCACTAGTCCCGGAAATTTTGATAGCCAATTTATTTATCCGCTGCGTGGCCGTACATTATCGCGATTTGGCAGCAAAGGCGGCGGTATTGTGAATGATGGTATCAACATTGCGGGTGCGCAAGGTGCGCCTATTGGCGCTGCGGCTGATGGTGTTGTAGTCTATAGCGGCAATGAAATCGAAGTATTTGGCGGGCTGATATTGGTGGATCATGGTGAGGGCTGGGTAACGGCCTATGGCCATGTTGGACAAATCAATGTAAAACGCGGGCAAAAGGTTAAAGCTGGACAAAATATTGGCCAAGTCGGTCAAACAGGCTATGTGGATCGTCCGCAATTACATTTTGAGATTCGAAAAGACCGCAAACCTATCGATCCTCTGACGAAATTGCCCAACAACTGAGTCGCAATATATGAGCGCACAATATAAAAGGGTTGGCGAGTTTGCCACATTGAGACGCAAGTCTAGCGTGCCTATTTGGGTTGATATATTGGTGCGTGTGGGTTTTGTGCTGGCGCTTATAACCATGGCAATCATGGTGCATTGGCTTGATAGAACGGGCCTTCAAGACAGTTATGACGGCGAGGTAAGCTTCTTAGACGTTGTTTATTTCACTATGATATCTATCACAACGACAGGATATGGCGATATTGCGCCCGTTACCGAGCGTGCGCGGATGTTCGATGCGCTGGTGGTGACACCAATTCGTGTTTTTGTGGTTCTTATTTTCCTTGGAACAGCTTATAATTTTGTGCTGAAACGCACTTGGGACAGGTGGCAGATGAAATTAAATCAGAGAAATTTACGCGATCATATCATTGTTTTTGGCTTTGGAGTCAGCGGTTCAGAAGCGGTAAAAGAGCTGATAGCGCGCGGCGAAAACACCAAAGATATTGTGGTGGTTGATACCAATGAGGCTGAATTGCGCAGCGCAGAGGCGATGGGATGTTATGTTTATTGTGCCGATGGTACGCGCGATGAAACGCTCAAAAATCTGAAAATTGATAAAGCATCATCGGTGATTGTTTCTGCTGGCCGCGATGATACATCTATTTTAATAGTCCTTACGGTGCGCCATTTGGCCCCGAAATTACCTATCAGCGTCGTCGTACGCGCATCGGATAATGAATTTTTGGCGCGTCAGGCTGGCGCAGATAATGTCATTAATCCGGTGAATTTTGCCGGATTATTGCTGGCGGGTTCTTGTCATGGTGAACATGTTTCGGATTATATATCAGACTTAGCATCAGTAAATGGCCGCGTTATGCTGCACGAACGCCTAGTGGATGAATCCGAAGTTGGGCATCCGCTAAGAGGTCTCTCATCAGGTGTAGGCGTGCGCCTCTATCGCAACGGCAAACCCTATGGCTATTGGGAGCCACCAGCTCAGGCTATGAAGGCTGGTGATATGATCGTTGAGATTGTCCCTGGTAATGGAATGACTACGCAGGAGTTATAGAATTTTTTAAAAGATGAATGTTTATGATGTTTCTGCAGGAATTAAAATGCTCTCATCGAAATTAAGTTTGATATTAGTAATCCCATATCTTTTAGTAATGGCTTCATGCACTGGAGCACCAGAAGATAATGATATCGAACAAGATTATACTATTAATTCTGAAACAGTGACCGCATCAGAAGAAAAAATTGCTGCTATCATAGAAGAGAAAGTAAAGTCTAAGAACCCCGATATAATTTTAGATGATTATGCACGTTTTTATGCGCATAGAATTGATAATAAGGTCATGGCATTTTATAGCCTCGGTGATGAAGATATTGGCTCTAAAAAGAGAAAGGCGGGCCAATCTTATTGGGTTTCAGTCGATAATATTCCATTCGTATTGGATGGAGGATGCGGGTATATAACTGTAATCTATAATAAATCTTCTGAAGAGCTGGATTCTATAGAATGCAATGGAGACGCTTAACATTAGACTGCAGCATGAACTTTTCAGGCCATTCAAATTGAAGTACAAAACCTAATTATTGTATAAATTTCCTTCTAAAGATAGGCATGCACCGCGCCCATAGCGATATAGAATAATATCCAATATCCAGCATCAATGAAAAATAGGGCTTTGCTCTTTTGTGAGAATAGATAATTGGTCCCGATTGCAGGAATGATAAAACCAACGGCTACTCCTAATGCTGTTAATATTTTAACAGCTACGCTTAAATCATCATAAGTCGCAAATGTGTGCGCCATAGTCCATGATGCGAGCAAGCTAAATGCGAATGCTCCGCCATAGATTACACCCATATTGCCCTGCCTAATTTGCTCTTCGCTAAGGCCAACCGCGCCCATCCATTTTTTTCCCATTATCGGGCCATACCAAATGCCGCCGACCATAAATCCAGCCAATGCGCCAACAACCACGGCAATCCAATTTACGTCAAATATATTCATATCCACTCTCCCCTGTGAAATTATCAGTTACACCAATGCGATGTATATCGTCAAATTGATCCAAAATTATCATGCTTTTATTTGTTGGGTGACTTATTTCACATTTACCGATAAAGGGCTTGTTTATGGCCAATCAATCAGATCACACAACCCCAAAGCAAATAAGTCCTAAGCAAATACAGGCATCACCCAAAGTGGGTATGGTGTCATTGGGCTGTCCAAAAGCTTTGGTGGATAGCGAACGTATCTTAACATCATTGCGCAGCGATGGTTATGAAATGTCTGCCGATTATGCTGGTGCTGATGTCGTGCTTGTGAATACGTGCGGGTTTTTGGATAGTGCCAAAGAGGAGAGCCTTGATGCTATTGGCGAGGCTATGGCCGAAAATGGCAAAGTTATCGTCACGGGCTGTATGGGCAATGAAGCGGATGCTATTCGCGCGCGTTTTCCTGATGTTTTGGCCGTTACTGGGGCGCATCAATATGAAGATGTGGTAAGCGCAGTACATGAAGCCGCTCCGCCAGCGCGGGGAGAATATATCGACCTTATCCCCCAAGCGAATGCCGATTCTGGGATAAAATTGACGCCGCGCCATTATAGCTATTTGAAAATATCCGAAGGATGCAATCATCGCTGTTCTTTTTGCATCATTCCTGCGTTGCGCGGTGATTTGGTATCGCGCCGTCCCGATGCTATTTTGCGCGAAGCCGAAAAATTGGTCGCAGCTGGCACAAAAGAATTATTGATAATTAGCCAAGATACATCAGCCTATGGCGTTGATATAAAACATCAACCGCGCGCTTGGAATGGCCCGATTGGCGGCGGACGCGAAGTCCGTGCACATATGACCGATTTGGCGGCTGCATTGGGCGAGTTGGGCGTTTGGACGCGCCTGCATTATGTCTATCCCTATCCGCATGTGGATAAAGTAATCCCGCTGATGGCAGAGGGCAAAATCACGCCTTATTTGGATATACCGTTTCAACATGCAGCCCCATCGGTTTTGAAACG
This sequence comes from uncultured Sphingorhabdus sp., assembly GCA_947492905.1. GTDB lineage: Bacteria > Pseudomonadota > Alphaproteobacteria > Sphingomonadales > Sphingomonadaceae > Sphingorhabdus_B. The sequence continues at coordinate 119,358 of CANLOL010000002.1, forward strand.
TATGAAACGCCCAGCTAACGAAGCTAAAGTGTTGCAGCGCGTGAAATCTTGGCGCGAGATTTGTCCTGATTTGACCATAAGATCAACCTTTGTGGTTGGTTTTCCTGGTGAGAGCGAAGAGGATTTCCAATATTTGCTCAATTGGCTTGATGAAGCGCAATTGGACCGTGTAGGTGCGTTTCGTTTTGAACCCGTTGAGGGAGCTGCGGCCAATGATTTGGATGGAGCGCTTCCCGAAGAGGTTAAAGAAGAACGTTATCAGCGTCTTATGGAAAAAACCGCCGCCATTAGTGCGGCCCGCTTACAGGCCAAAGTAGGCCGAACCTTGCCTGTGATTATTGATGAAATGGGCGAGGCTGATGAAGATGGTGACATTGGCGCAACTGCCCGATCACAGGCCGATGCACCCGAAATTGATGGCAATGTGTTTTTGCGCAATGTTGATGCGGCCGTGCAAGTGGGTGATATTATTAATGTCACCATCGAAGAAGCTGATGAGCATGATCTCTATGGTGCGCCAGTTTAATTAAGATATTATGCTATAGCTTATAAATTACGCATCACCCGATGCGTTAATAGCATCATGCATCGCAATCAATCTTTTGGCCTCCACAAGATGCAGCAATTCGGTCATCTTTCCATCCACTTTAATCACGCCTTTGTTGCGGTTTTCGGGCAATTCAAAAGCCGCAACAATTGCGCGGGCTTTTTCAATATCGTCAATTGCTGGTGAAAAAATGCGGTTGGTAATATCTATTTGATTTGGGTGGATTAATGTTTTGCCATCATAGCCCATTATCTGCCCTTGGCGGCACTCATCCTCTAAACCAGAGGCGTTTTGAATATCATTATAAACACCGTCAATGGCGATTAGATTATAAGCCCTAGCAGCGATAAGGGTGACGCTAAGCGCGTGCTGAAATGCGGCGCGGTCGGGGGTGGCAGTGGCTCTATATTCCTTGGCTAGATCATTGGTGCCGATAATGAAGCCTGCTAATTTGGTGGATTGCGATGCAGCGGCAATGTCTTGGATATTAAGGATAGCGAGCGGCATCTCAATCATCACCCATAATGCTATACCATCATCCAAACGTGCATCAATATCGAATATATCTTGCGCTGTTTGCACCTTTGGCACGAGCGCACCATCGGGCTTTACTGCATTTATCATGGTCAAATCATCTTTGGCCCATGGCGAGGACACCTCATTCATCCGAATGATAATTTCGCGCTTACCATAGGGTTTTTCGCTTACGATATTGGCAACCAAATTACGGGCTTCATCCTTTAGTTCAGGGGCTACTGCATCCTCTAAATCAAGCATGATAATATCAGCAGCTAAGGATTTTCCTTTTTCCATCGCTTTGTGGTTGATCCCAGGCGTATAGAGGCAGGAACGGCGCGGGCGGTGGTCGAAATCAATATTGTCCATAATCTATAGTCCCTTAGATATTTGAGATAATCCTACTATCAATCATTATCGGGATTGGCTATGTCCCTGATTGGTAATTATATATTGGTTATAGAGTATTTAAGATTATAAACGATGTTTATACAGTAAAAATCATCACAGAGTTTGATGAGTTTCAAGCTATCTCTAGTCAATGGGATGAAGCTGTGTTGCGCTATGACCATGCTTCGATCCATCTATCATCCGATTATATTTTATCTATTTGGCAAGCAGATGATGGGGCGCTAAACCCGCATATATTCATAATATATAATGGCGATATTATCGTTGGTTTAGCCGCAATTGATAAATCAAAATATATATATCGTTCTTTCGCCATAGATGCAGCTATTCCGCTGGACTATGATCGCTATGGGCGTTCTGATGTCATATTATTGGATGAATCCGCTGCGCCTATTTTATATAATGCGGTGCGCCAAATCGGTGTTGATATATGGCATTTAGATCGCTTTCCGAAAAATAGTTTAATAGTGAAATATTGCGAAGATGTTTTGCCCCACTCGCAATATTATCCTTATGAAGATAATGAATTGGCAATCATTGAAACCAATTGCGATTGGGATGATTATTTGGCCAGCAAGAGCTCTAATTTTCGCCGCAGTCATAAACGCATAAAACAAGCTTCGAGCGCATTGCGATCAATATTATACACGCATGAAAATGGTGATGTAGAGAAGATATTATCGGAAATTAGCATGATTAATGCGCAGAGCTGGAAAAAAGAAGCTGGCAGTGATTTTTCCACGGACAGTAAAAGATTATATTTCTTTGAACAGTTGATGCAAAAAAGTCTGAATAAAAATAGCCTAGTTGCTAATATTTTATATGATGAAGATATGCCCGTTGCTTATACATTTGGGGTGATATTTCATCAAAAATTATATGCGATAGAAACGGGATATGTAGATCAATATTCCGATCATTCAGCAGGGATAATGTCCTATATCAACATCATGCAATATGCATTTTCTAATCCCAAGATAATCGCATGCGATATGGATATAATCCGCGCTAATGGAGCGTATAAAAAACGTTGGGCGAATATTATAAATATACATAGCAATGCTATCATCATGTTTGGTGGTTTTGGGAGCATGCTTATCCGCGCGGGGCGTATATTTTCTGTTATAAAGAATAAATTGCGCCGATAATTAATTCTTTATATTTTCATCGAAAAAATTACCATTTTTGCTATTAATGGGATTATGCTGATAGCATAAGGAGTGGGAAATGAAGATATTTGTGACCGGTGGTTCGGGCTTTGTCGGCGGTGCGGCCATAAAATCATTAAGCGCTAAGCATGAAATCTTGGCCATGTCGCGTAGTGAAAATAGCGATGCTAAGATTATTGCAAATGGCGGTGTTCCCATTCGCTGCGATCTTGGCACTGTCACTCACGAGCATTTAGAAGATTGCGATGCCGTTATTCATGCTGCAGCTTATGTGAAAGAATGGGGACGCTGGGAGACGTATGAAGAAATAAACGTTCAAGGTACGCATAATATTTTGAACGCAGCAAAAGCAGCAGGCGTAAAACGCTTCATTCATATTGGAACAGAATCGGCTTTATTCTTGGGGCAGGATTTAATCGACGTTGACGAAGAATATCCGCTCGCGCCCTATAGCGAATATCCTTATAGCAGCACCAAAGCCAAAGCAGAACAAGCGGTAATAGCCGCAAATCAAGATGGTTTTTTAACAGTAGCACTGCGCCCCAGAATGATCTGGGGTGAAGGCGATGAGACGATCCTCAAGGTTGTCACCAATATGGCAAAATCGGGCAAATTCACATGGATTGACGAAGGCAAATATCTCACCTCTACAACGCATATTGATAATCTTGTGCATGCAATAACCCTCTCTCTTACTAAGGGTGCAGGGGGAGAAGCTTATTTCATTATAGATGATGATAATATTTCTTTCAGAGAATTTTTAACGCAATATTTGGCAACGCAAAATATAGATTTAGGGACAAAATCTTCACCATCTTGGATGGTTAAAATGCTCGCTAGTATAGTAGAGCCAATCTGGCGTTTCTCGGCGATACAATCACCGCCACCGATTACAAAATTCACAGCCCATATCATGAGCGCGCATGGCACATTGATTGATAATAAAGCCCGTGCAGTAATGGGATATAAACCCGTAATATCGCGGGCCAATGGTTTTGCAAAATTGAACCAATAAAGTGTAGCGATTGTTGGTAATAATCTATAATGCGGGATATATGATTATATTATTGAGAAAAATAGCTTATGCTTTCTGATACGTCTGAACCATTAAAATCTGATATGATATTGGCATTGCGCAGATTTGCCCGCACAGTGATGGTTATATCTTGCGCGCATCAAGGTGAGAGATTTGCTATGTCTGCAACTGCGGTGAGCGAGGTAAGCGTTGAGCCTCCATCCATGTTGATTTGCGTTAATCGTGAGACAAAAATTTTCCCAGCATTATCAGCGGGCAGCAAATTTTGTATCAATATGCTCCATTCTAGCCAAGCAGATATTGCCCGAAATTGCGGAGGATTGTTAAGAGGAGAAGATCGTTTTTCGGTTGGGAATTGGGACGTTGATGCCCATCAGACCCCCTATTTACGCGATGCACAAGCCAATTTCTTTTGCGAGAATAAAGGCGGCAATAGCATTGGAACGCATGATATATTCATTGGTGAAATTGACGCTATAACAATGATGGATAGCGTGGACCCGCTCATATATGTTGATGGACTCTATCAACCATTAGCACTATCATCATGATAAGGGGTTATGATGAGCAAATATGATGTTCTTATTGTTGGTGGAGGTCATGGGGGGGCGCAAGCAGCCATAGCATTGCGTGCAGCAAAATTTGAGGGAAGCATTGCCATATTCAGCAATGAAGAATTTTACCCCTATGAACGTCCGCCGCTCTCAAAAGAATATTTCGCGGGCGAAAAAAGTTTTGAACGGATATTGATAAGGCCCGAGAGCTTCTGGCAAGAGCGCGATATAGAAATCCATCTAAAAAGCCGCGTTACTAAAGTTGATGCGCAATTGCATACTATCGAAACCGCCAGCGGTGATCATTTTGGCTTTGGCCAGTTAATTTGGGCAACGGGTGGGGCTGCGAGATGGCTGTCTTGTCCTGGGGCGCAATTGCCAGGCATTCATGTGGTTCGAAACCGTGATGATGTAGATGGCATTATGGCGGGGCTGGAAAATGTTCGCGATATAACCATTATCGGCGGCGGTTATATTGGTTTGGAGTCGGCTGCTGTACTGCGAAAATTTGATAAAAATATCACGCTCATTGAGGCGCAGGATAGATTATTGTCGCGCGTTGCAGGGGAGGAAATCTCTGAATTTTATCTGCAGCAGCATCGCATGCAAGGCGTTGATGTGCGCTTGGGTGCGCAAGTGGAATCGATTGAGGGTGAGGATAAAGTAACCGGCGTTAAATTATCGAGCGGAGAAGTAATCCCATCAGATTTGGTGATAATTGGTATCGGCATAGTACCATGCATTAATGCCTTGCGCGATGCAGGTGCTATATGTGCGAATGGGGTTGATGTGGACGAGCTATGCCGCACGTCATTGCCCGATATTTTTGCCATTGGGGATTGCGCATCGCATGCGAATAAATATGCATCGGGGGCAGTGCTGCGCGTTGAATCGGTTCAAAATGCGAATGATATGGCAAGCGCGGTCGCTAAGACGATTGCGGGCATAGAAACCCCTTATAATGCTGTTCCGTGGTTTTGGTCGAACCAATATGATTTGCGTTTGCAAACGGTTGGAATTTCTTCCGATTATGATGCGACGGTGTTGCGCGGTAATCCGGCTGATAATAGTTTTTCACTGGTCTATCTGCGGCAAGGTAAGATTATTGCTCTTGATTGTGTCAATGCCACCAAAGATTATGTCCAAGGGCGTAAACTGGTGTTGAATGGAGAAAAAATCGATGCGGCCTTATTAGCGGATAGCAATATTCAGCTCAAAGAAATGCAAGTCGGGTAATTTTAATTAAGGCTAATATGATGGACCAAGCTGCTATCACTGCTGTGCTAGGCCCTACTAATACGGGTAAAACCCATTTGGCCGTAGAAAGAATGTGCGCCCATAGCAGCGGTATGATGGGCTTTCCGCTCAGATTATTAGCGCGCGAGGTTTATGATCGCATAGTGGCGATTAAGGGCATGTCCCAAGTGGCGCTGATAACGGGCGAGGAACGCATAGAGCCTGCACATGCGCAATATTATTGTTGCACCGTTGAATCCATGCCTATCGGACAAATGGGGGGCAGTGACAGCCGTGATTTTGCTTTTGTTGCCATTGATGAAGCGCAAAATGCTATTGATCCAGAGCGTGGCCATATATTCACCGATAGATTGCTGAACGCACGAGGCCGCGAGGAAACAATGATTTTGGGTAGTGAGAGCCTGCGCCCTATCATCAAAAAATTACTGCCAGAGGCCGAGATTATTAATCGCCCGCGTTTTTCAACCTTAAGCTATGGCGGCGTTAAAAAAATATCACGCCTTCCCAAACGTTCAGCGATAGTCGCATTTTCGGTGGAACAAGTGTATGAAATAGCAGAAATGTTACGCCGTTTTCGCGGTGGTTCAGCCGTTGTAATGGGCAATTTAAGCCCGCGCACGCGCAATGCTCAGGTTGAGATGTATCAGTCTGGCGAGGTTGATTATTTGGTCGCTACCGATGCGATTGGTATGGGGCTGAATTTGGATGTGAAGCATGTTGCCTTTGCTAAATTGCGTAAATTTGATGGCAAACGCCGCCGCCGTTTGAACACTTCGGAAATGGCACAAATTGCAGGGCGTGCGGGACGTCACCATAGCGATGGCAGCTTTGGAACATTGGTCGATGATGCTTTTACGCCAGAGGAAATCTCAGCCATCGAAGAGCATGATTTTCCAGCATTGCCCTATTTATACTGGCGCAACAGCGATGTGCGCATGGATAGCCTAGATACATTATTGGCGGATTTGTCGCAAAGGTCACCTGATAAAATATTGCGCCCCGCACCAGAATCGCTGGATTTAGCAGTGCTAAAACGGCTGTGTGAAATGGATGAAATCCGCCAAAGCGTTACCCGTCCTTATCTGGTATCACGGCTTTGGGCGGCAGCCTGTTTGCCCGATTTTCAAAATATGGGTGCTGAACATCATGCCCGTTATATAGCATCATTATGGCAATATTTGGGGCATGGTAATGGCACTATTCGCCATAGCTATGCAGCGTCTCAGATTGCGCGATTGGATAATATTCAAGGCGATATTGATACATTATCCGCCCGCATTTCAGCCGTTAGAAGTTGGTCTTATATCGCGCAGCGCGCCGATTGGCTGGAAAACCCAATTGATATTAGCCAGCGTGCCAAGGCGCTAGAAGAGAAATTATCCGATGCTATGCACAGCAATTTGCGGATGCGATTTGTCGACAGAAGGGCATCGCTATTAATGAAGGCTGCGGGCAAGGATGCGGCACTATTGCCCGTTGAAGTCGATGAAAATAATATGGTTTTGGTTGACGGCGAGACATTAGGAAGCTTGAATGGATTTCAATTTGAGGTTAGCAGCGATGCGCGCCACCAAGATAAGAAGATTTTATTAGCAGCGGCAGAACGTCATTTGAGCGTAACATTGAGTAATAAAGCAAAGGAAGTAGCCATGTCTGGCGACGATAAATTCACACTAGGCCAAAATAGCGAAGGCAAAGCAGCTATATTATGGAATGATAATCTGCTTGGGTTGATTGCCTCTGGCCGTGATTTGCTCAACCCTATATTTAAGCCTAGCGCAGCAGTCGCAGGGTTAGAAGGCGATGCGCTGCGTGATGTTACCGATAGGGCGCTGCAATGGATGAACGATCAAATTGCGAAACATTTGGGCGGTGTAAAAGCCTTAATCGAATTGTCGCAAAATCCGCATGTTGATGGCTCTGTTCGCGCATTAGCCGTGCAATTGGCAGATGATGGCGGGGTAGCAAGCCGTGTTCGTTTATCCTCTGCGCTGAAAAATTTAGCCAAAGAATCGCGCGGGGCTGCGCGCAATGGCGGCATTATATTTGGTGCATTGGACATTTTCCATCATGCCGCGCTCAAACCTGGTGCAGCGAAATGGCGCGCTGCATTAATGGCGGTGCGCAATGATAAGCCCGTTTTGCCACTACCCCCCGAAAGCGCCGTGCATTTGAAAGATTGGAAATTCTTAAACGCTATGCATTGTTATGCAGCGGGCTATCGCCGCATTGGCAAAGAATATTTGCGCATAGATTTGGTCGAGAGAATTATCAAAAAAGCCCATGAAGCGCGCGGCAAGGAATTAAGCTTTGCATTTGATATGGCTTTTGTGACGTCTTTGGGTGTTAGTGATGAGGCTTTTAGAGCGCTAATGATGGATGCAGGTTTCAAAAAGGCTCAAGATCCAGCGCTTACAGAAAAAGCAAAAGAGAGCGAGGCTGTGGATAAACTTGCTGATAAGTCTGATGATAAATCAGATAAAATTGCTCCTGAAGCCCGAAAAGAGGTCCAAACAGAGACCCCATTAGACACCTTACAAAAGACTCCAATAGATGCCTCAGTGCATGATGCTGCGCCAGAAGCTTCACAAATAGCTACTCCAGAGTCTGCTACTCCAGAGACTGTCGCATCAGAATCTGCTCCATCGGATTCAAAAGAAAAGGCTGCAGAAGATAGCAAAGCTGAAGCAGGCGCTGCACAATCAACGGATACGGATAAATCTAAGGAAGCAGCAAAAATAGATCATCAACAGGCTGTGGTCTATACCTATTGGAAATGGAAGGGCATTAGGCGTCCTAAAAAGAAAGTCGAAAATGTACCGCAAACCGCTCTCGGCGCTCAATTGGCAGCCCTAACGCGCCAGTAACAGCCGCGCTATATGGTAGATATACAAGAAATAGAAATTATCAGAATTGATAAACTACTCTATTATCTGCGTTTTGCCAAAAGCCGGTCAATATCTCAAAAAATATGCGAAACGGGCCATGTCCGCATGGATGGAAAACGCATAATTTCGGGCCATGAAAAGGTGCAAATAGGATCAACCATCACTATGCCGCGCGGCGATGCTATTTTAATATTCATAGTCGACAATATTCCCAAAAGACGTGGGAGTGCAACAGAGGCGCAATCCCATTACCATATCATAAATTAACCCCCTTTAATCGAACGTAAAAGCTCTGTTTTGCCTTGTCGCTATTGCGGGTCATTCGCGTTAGGCTGTATCGCTGCTTTATTGCGCTTTTTTTGATGAAAAAGACGAAAAAACATGCATCAAATGGTTGACTTATGACCCAATAAAACAATAGGAATTTTATAGAAATAAAATGGAGAACGCCAACAATGACCTATGTTGTCACAGACGCTTGTATTAAATGTAAATATATGGATTGCGTTGAAGTATGTCCCGTGGACTGCTTTTACGAAGGCGAAAATATGTTGGTCATCAATCCTAGCGAATGTATCGATTGCGGTGTGTGTGAACCTGAATGTCCTGCAGAAGCGATTTTACCCGATACCGAAGATGGTTTGGAAAAATGGCTAGAGGTTAATACAAAATATAGCGAATTATGGCCCAATATTACGGTCGCCAAAGATGCGCCTGCGGATGCCGATGATTATAAAGGCAAAGAAGGCAAAGAAGAATTATTCTCTGAAGCGCCCGGTGAAGGCGATTAAGTGTGAAGACGATTAATTACGTGGGCGGTTAAGTGAGCCCATATATTGGATAAAATAAGAAGGCGCCCAATGCAGGCGCCTTTTTTATTGCATAAATTATAACTGCTTAGAGCGATGCTTATGCAGCATCAGCTTCATCAATTGCACCCGCATAGAGGCTTTGCAGAGGGCGGGCCATTACACGGCGAACCATAGGTTCAAAAAATTCTAATGTTTCGCTCTCATATTCAGCGTCAAAAGCAGCTTGGTCATATTTTTCACAAAATTCTGCGCAAGCATCATAATATTTATGATCCTTAAATTGATCGCGAACATTGCGGTCCATGCCCAGATAATGGAAATAATAATAGCCTTGGAAAACACCATGGTTTTGGCAAATCCAATGATTTTCTTCTGACACAAATGGCTTAATTATAGCAGCAGCAACATCAGGATGGTTAAAGCTGCCCAATGTATCGCCAATATCATGCAATAATGCCATCACAACATATTGCTCATCACGGCCATCTCGGTGCGCTCGTGTTGCAGTTTGCAAGCAATGCGACAGACGATCAATAGGAAAGCCGCCAAAATCCCCGTCGAGTAATTTCAAATGCTCTAAAACGCGATCTGCAACTTTAGAGGCGAAAGGAAGAAATTCGCCAGCAATGGCTTGCCAATCTTCGGCAGTGCCTTCTGTCATTTCAGAAAATTGTGCTCTATTTTGATCGGATGATCCATTGTGATGGTCCATAATATTCTCCTTAATCACTTGATTAACCTTGCTGGCATAAAAAATAACTGTTCGCAAGGGGTTCAAGAGAGAGAAAAATAGCGTTAGAGAAAGAATATGGCTGTTATAGAAATTAACGCGCAACCATTTTTCTCGAATAAAAATCGAGCATTTTGGAATTTGCAATCGGCAGGATGGGCAGGGGCATTGGCGTTTCGCAGTGCTACTGGTTTTGCCAATGAACAGCCGATAGAATTTTTCCTATTGCTGTTAATTTCGGCGATTACTGGATATTCTATCACATTGATATTATCGGTAATATATGGATTGGTGATTGATAAAAAACCTATTATCACGTGGGGAACGACCACTATAGTGGTGATTATAGCATCGATCATTTACGCCTATATTGATGTTTGGTCTTTGCAAACGATTAGGCCCGAATTTCTGGCCAATAGTACGACCCAGCTTATCATTGGTTCGCTCTATATTGATGCCGTTTTATTGGGGGCTTGGTCAGCGCTATATTATGCGATAAACTTTTTTGTGCGAACCGAGGAACAATCGGGGCAATTGCTGCGATTAGAAGCGCAAGCGACTTCGGCCCAGCTTACCATGTTGCGCTATCAGCTTAATCCGCATTTTTTATTCAATACGCTTAACAGTATATCGACTTTGGTGCTGCTTCAACAAACAGAGCAAGCCAATGCGATGCTCTCACGACTGTCGTCCTTCTTGCGCTTTACCCTGATTAATGAAGCCGAGGCTAAGGTGCAGCTATCGCAGGAGATTGAAACATTAAAACTTTATCTTGATATTGAAAAAATGCGTTTTGAGGATAGGCTGCGCGTTGATTTCCGCATATCACCGAGCGCAGAAGAGGCACTAGTGCCCTCATTGCTTTTGCAACCTTTGGTGGAAAATGCCATTAAATATGCCGTTACCCCCAAAGAAGAAGGAGCAGATATTATCGTGAGCGCTAATATTGCCGATGATATTTTAATATTGAAAGTTTCCGACACGGGGCCGGGCATTGACCCCAGAATGCAAAATCAACAATTATCAACGGGTGTTGGTATGGCCAATACCAAAGAACGTCTCTCTCAAGCTTATGGAGAGGATCATAGTTTTACCTCTTATGTGAGGCCGCAAGGCGGGTTTGAAGTGGTGATTGAACTTCCTTTGCAAAGCCGAGCCGATGAAATAGAATTTGAACGTAAGCAAACAGAACAATTAAATATGGTGAAATCATGACAATTAGAACGATCCTAGTAGATGATGAAAAATTGGCAATTCAAGGTTTGCAGCTTCGATTAGAGAAATTTGACGATATAGAGATTATCGCAACGTGTAATAATGGCCGAGATGCCATTAGGCGTATTAAAACGCTAAAGCCTGATTTGGTGTTTTTGGATATTCAAATGCCCGGTTTTGATGGCTTTTCAGTCGTAGAAGGCGTGATGGATATCGAGCCGCCTCTGTTTGTTTTTGCGACGGCTTATTCGGAACATGCTATTCGTGCATTTGATGCGCAGGCGGTTGATTATCTTATGAAGCCTATCGAGGAAGATCGTCTAGCCGATACATTAGATCGGGTGCGCGCCCGATTAGAAGATAAAAAGGTGAGCGAAGAAGTAGAGAAATTGCGCAATGTTCTTATCAGCATGGACCCCGATGCTGCGGATAGAATGAATGAAAAAACCGATGAACAAAGCAATTCGCGCTATGAAAAATTAATCAATGTAAAAGACAGAGGCCAGATATTCAGAGTCGATGTTGATACGATAGAACGTATTGATGCAGCGGGTGATTATATGTGCATTTATACGGCTGATAATAGCCTTATCTTGCGCGAAACTATGAAGGATTTGGAAAAGCGGCTGGATCCGCGCATATTTAAGCGAGTGCACCGCAGCGCCATTGTTAATTTAGATCAAGTCAGAGAGATTAAACCGCATACCAATGGCGAATGTTTTCTAATCTTGGAATCGGGTGCGCAGGTAAAGGTGAGCCGTTCCTATCGTGATGTGGTGGCGCGTTTTATATAAAATAAGCTTATAAAATAGAGGCTTAAAATTACGGGCTTATATAATATCGGGCTATTTATATTCAGCGCTGCTTTTGGAAAAATTCGCGCAATAATAATGCCGATTCTTCTGCGCGAAATCCGCTATAAATTTCGGGCCTATGATGGATAGTGTTTTGCGAGAATAGCAATGGGCCATGCTCTACTCCGCCGCCTTTGGGATCGCTGCTCCCATAATAGAGCCTATCGAGCCGCGCATGTGCTATGGCGCCAGCACACATGGCGCATGGCTCTAATGTAACCCATAAATCGCAACCCAATAGCCTCTCGCTGCCCAATTGCTGCGCAGCATCGCGAATGGCCAAAATTTCTGCATGCGCGCAGGGGTCTTTATCCACCAAAGTGCGATTATGCGCTTGGCTGATTATTATATCATCTTTTATGATGAGCGCACCAACAGGAACTTCCCCCATTGCGGCGGCTTGATTCGCAAGGGATAGGGCTTTATCCATCCATTTTAAGGCGGTATCCATAGGCATCATATCGCTATAGTTTAGTTATCAGCTTTGCGCTATCCTTTAACTAAGCCATTATTTATCGCCTAATTTCCCGTTTTTAGGAAATAAAGCGCTAAAATGAAGATGAGGTTCTTGACCTTTTGATGAAACAAGGTTAGTTGCACGCTTCATTTGGCATTTAATGTCACTTCACTCGTTTGAATTCAGGAATTTATATCATGTCGCGGATTTGCGAACTGACCGGTAAAGGTCGTTTAGTTGGAAATAATGTAAGCCACGCTAAGAATAGAACGCGTCGGACTTTTTTGCCTAACCTTCAAAAAGTAACTTTAATGTCTGAAGCATTAGAGCAAAGCTTTAAATTCCGTGTTTCTACACAGGGTTTGCGTTCTGTTGAGCATGTTGGTGGTCTTGATAATTGGCTTATCAAAACTGCGGATAGCAAGTTGAGCGACAATGCACGCAAAGTGAAAAAAGAAATTGCTAAAAAAGCGGCTGCTTAAAAGTAATTTTCTAAAATTATAGAGTTTCGAAACCGGGTGAAATATCTTCATCCGGTTTTTTCTTATCCTTATCGCGCGTTTCGATTAGAGAAAATTTCATCAATATAGTGCGCTGAAATATATTGAAATTATTATCTGAAATCATCCAGACAATAGTTTTTCCATCTTCTTCCGATAGGGTAATACCCTCTAAATTATCGACCAATAAGGGCGGCGCTAGGGATGCAATCACTTTGCCCTTAACGCTCTCTCCCGCTATGATTTTATTGGGATCTAATAATCCTAATTTCACGGTAAAGCCGGTCGGAAAAGAAATACGCCGATGTAATATCAGCAAATTACCATCGGGCAATTGCACCGCATCGGTGACTTTATAACCATCGGGTGGATTATATCCAAAGCTTGCTGCGGCGCTGCCATCCAAAGTAGGATCACCAGAAAATAGCACGGCTCCATAGCTGCCATCGGGTAAGTCATAGCCCTCTGAGAATATGATGAAACGGCCATCATTTAGACGCACAATAGCTTCAGCACCGCTGTTAGCAGACCAATCTTTCATAAGCGGCGGTTTTACGAAACGCTCAGTTCGCGCAAAAGAACGGCTGAAACGGCGCACGGCGTTGCGAAATTCATAGGCCACCCAAAATCGCCCGCTATCCGCATCATAAGCAATAGCCTCGGAATCTTTATCGCGAAAGGTTAGCTCCTCGCCATTTGCACCAGGCAGAGGCGCCAGAAAAGGACGATCCGCCGTATCATCGCCTTTCAATCCAAATCCTATCAAAGTGCCAGCATCGCTGACACCGATAAAACGTCCGTCTTCAAGCCTGTTAAGCGCAGAAATACCGCCAAAATTTGGGTTAACGCTGGTCAATTCCCAAGCATTTTCAAACAATAATTGCCCTACTTTTTTTTGATCTGGATTTTCAGGGTTTAATTGCAGCGGTATCAATGTGATCGTTGGGTCAAAATTAGGGCGCGTGATGCGCGTACCAACAACCGTGATAAGGGCAATCACGGCTAAGATTATTGAAATTTTTCCGACCTTAATAATGCGGGCCATATTAATATCCAAGGTCGAGATTAACCTGTGGTTCCAATGGTTCGCCTTTGTGATAGCGATCCAAATTTTCCAAAAAGCGATTGGCCGAACGGATGAACATTAAATTTTGCGCCCGTCCTGATAAATGCATGGAAATATGCGCATTATCGAGCGTCCATAATATATTATCTTCGGGCAGAGGTTCGGGCGTGGTAACGTCTAAATGTGCTGCGTGAATGGTACGTTTTTGCAGAGCCTCAACCAATGCATCTTGGTCTATCACGCTGCCGCGCGCAATATTGACAAGGCAGGCGCTATTTTTCATCGCATCAAGTTCGGCCTTGCCAATCATCGCATCGGTTTCATCGGTGGCAGGAACGGCCAATATCACCCAATCATAATCGCCCAATTTTGCACGCCATGCATCGGGGCCGATTGCATGAGCTGACTTTGGTGTGCGGCGAACAATATCCACCTCCATCCCAAAGGCCTTAAGACGCGGTTCGATCAATTGGCCAATCGCACCATAGCCAAGCAGCAAGGCTTTACCGCCGAACAATTCCATTTTACCGGGCGAATCTTGCAGCCATTGATGCTTTTGCGCGGCTTCAATCACCTTGCGATATTCTTTGGCAATGTTGAGCATCGCCATCACCACATATTCGGCGATGGTAATTGCATTTATGCCAGCACCATTGGTGACAATAGTATTGCGTTCTTTGAGCGCATCTAGCGGCATACCATCCACGCCAGCATAGATGCTATTGAGCCATTTGATGTTGGTCGCATGCGAAATAACTTCAAACATTTCTTGCTTGTCATAGAGATCAACCCAAGCAATCTCTGCTTGCGGGGCTAGCTCTAATGCTTCGTCTTTGGTCATAAACCAATGCGGCTCTATCCAATCGGGCAGACGGCTCTCGAGCAATGGCTTAATAAGGTTCGATAATAGAGCAGGGGTTTTGGTCATATTTTCCATTCCCAACCAAGCGGATCGCCATCCATTAGCTCTATGCCTTTATCATTTAGCATATCACGAATTGCATCGGATGTAGGAAAATCTTTATTGGCTTTGGCTTCTTTACGCAGTGATAATTGCGCTTCGACTTCTTCTTCACTTAGCTGCGCATCTTTTGGACGCACGCGCAAATCGGTGCGCGATAATGCCATAAGATTTAATCCCAATACATCGTCCATGACTTTGATCGCACCTAGCTTTTGCGCAGCATCAATTTTCTTCATTGATACCACTTCATCTAGCGCTGTTAAGGCTATGGATGTATTAAGATCATCGCAAATGGCCGCATCAAATTTTTGCATAGGTGCGGTCAGTTTTTGATGTGATGGTTCAGCGGCCTCGATACTGCGATCCATGCGCTCCATCATCATCACTAGACGCTTTAGGCGGGTAAATGCTGCAACAAGATTATCCCAACTAAATTCTAGCTCGCTTCGGTAATGGGCCTGCAAACACATCATGCGATAGGCCAGCGGGTGAAAACCCTTATCTATCAGCAATTGAACGCGCAAAAATTCACCCGATGACTTGCTCATCTTGCCAGCCCTGTCGATTAGAAAATTATTATGCATCCAGATTTTTGCACCGCTATTTTCAGCACAGCCGCTTAATCCGCCGCATCCTTCAATCGCTTGATTTTGGGCAATCTCATTGGCGTGATGAATTTCGCGATGGTCAATCCCGCCAGTGTGAATATCAAATGGAAAGCCGAGCAATTCCTTGCTCATGACGCTGCATTCCAGATGCCAACCCGGTGCGCCTTTGCCCCATGGGCTGTCCCATTCCATTTGCCGTTTTTCGCCTTCTGGGGTTTTGCGCCAAATAGCAAAATCAGCGGCATTGCGTTTATCGGTGACAGCATCAATGCGCCCTTCGGCTTCATTATCGCTAGCCGCGCGCGCTAATCGGCCATAATCTTCGACGGTCGAGACATCAAAATAAAGCCCTGTTTCGCATAGATAACAATGTTTATCGGCAATAGATTTGGCAAATTCGATCATGGCAGGAACATAGTCCGTCGCAATAGACCATTTGGCGGGCTGGCGAATATTAAGCGCCTTTATATCGTCCCAATAAGCATGGGTATAATGTTTTGCTATATCCCAAATATCCTGCGATTTTTCGCTGGCCATTTTCTCTAATTTATCTTCGCCTTCATCGCCATCATCGGTCAAATGACCAACATCGGTAATGTTGATGACATGTTTTAAGGCATAGCCTTTATAGGATAGAGCCCGTCCCAAAGTATCAGCAAAAACATAAGCGCGCATATTGCCAATATGGGGGTAATTATAAACCGTTGGCCCGCAAGTATAGACGCGCGCTTCACCATCATGAATGGGCGTATAAGTTTCCAAAGAACGTGTCAGGCTGTTGAATAATTTTAATGGATTTTCGTCATTGCTTGTCATGGTATAAGCGATGCTGCAAAAAATGCCATTGGTCAAGTTTAGATGCTAAAATCCGCGCCATTCTATGGCATCGTCGATACTTACGCGCGGTACGGTGAAATTGTTAATCACCGCATCTGCATCGCGATATCCAATCGCCATGCCGCAAAAGAAAATATGATCATCATCAATGCCGAGTAGCTCACGCATATAAGTACCATACATGGCCCATATTTCTTGCGCGCAGCTATCCAGTCCCTCTTCGCGCAGCATCAGCATAACCGTTTGCAGCCACATGCCCATATCGCTCCATTGGGGAGGCCCCATATATTTGGGGCAATAGGTGAACATTTGCACAGGCGCATCAAAGCTATCCCAATTTTTCATCATCTGCATCATGCGGCCCATTTGATCGTCGCGTTTCAAATCAAGCGCATCAAACATGGCCTTGCCAACGCCGCGCCGTTGATCTTCGTAGCGGCCTTCTAAACCCTTGGGGTAGATGTCATATTCATGGCCTTCGCCCATGGGAGCGGTTTTGGATTTTTCTTTGATTTTCGCGGTGAGTTCAGCCAGTGGCTCGCCCGTTAATATAATCGCATTCCAAGGCTGGGTGTTGCCGCCCGATGGGCTGCGCTGCGCGATTTCTAGCACACGGCGCAATTTATCTGACTCGACAGGTTTATCGATAAATTGGCGAATAGAACGGCGCGATGTTATGGCTTCACTTGTTTTCATGTTTCATTCCTCGTCAAATAATCCAGCCAATTGCTCCATCATAGTGCCGCCCAATTGTTCCGCATCCATAATCGTTACCGCGCGTTTATAATAGCGCGTCACATCATGGCCGATGCCAATGGCGATTAATTGCACCGGAGAGCGTTTTTCAATCCATTCAATCGTCTCACGCAGATGCTGCTCCAAATAAGCACCATTATTGACCGACAAGGTGCTATCATCGACGGGCGCACCATCGGATATCACCATCATGATACGGCGTTCTTCGGGGCGATTTATGATGCGGTTATGCGCCCATAACAATGCTTCGCCATCGATATTTTCTTTCAGCAAACCCTCGCGCATCATCAGGCCCAAATTACGCTTGGCGCGGCGCCAAGGTTCATCAGCTTTTTTGTAGATGATATGGCGTAAATCGTTGAGCCGTCCAGGGTTTTGCGGACGACCTGCCTCTAACCAGCTTTCACGTGATTGACCGCCTTTCCATGCACGGGTGGTAAAGCCCAAAATCTCGGTCTTAACGCCGCAGCGTTCCAATGTACGCGCCATAATCTCAGCGCTAATCGCAGCGATGGATATAGGCCGTCCGCGCATAGAGCCGCTATTATCGATCAGCAATGTGACCACCGTATCGCGGAAATCGGTGTCGCGCTCGACTTTATAGGATAGCGATTGGCCCGGCGCAGTGACAATGCGCGATAGGCGCGCTGCATCGAGTATACCTTCTTCTTGATCGAAATCCCAGCTGCGGTTTTGTTGCGCCATCAATCGGCGCTGCAAACGGTTGGCAAGTTTTGTCACCGTGCCTTGTAGGCTCTCGATTTGCGTATCAAGATATTTGCGCAACCGTTCTAATTCATCCGGATCGGCCAATTCCGCTGCTTCGATAATTTCATCATGGTCATTGGTCCAAAATTTATATTCGCTCGGCGGCAGACCATCCCAATTGCGGCGCTTAGGGGAAACGGGCTGCATGCCTTCATCGCCCATATCGCCCTCGCTAGCATCGCCATCGTCCATGTCGGTTTCTTCGATGTCGCCTTGGCTTTCCTCGCCTTCGCCTTCTTGTTGTTCGGCGCGGGCATCGCTGTCCGATGCATCACCCGATGCGTCTTGATCGCTCTCGCCTTCATCTTCATCTTGCTCATCGCTGCTATCATCTTGATCGTCGCTATCGCTCTCATCGGGATTAGCATCGCCTTCGGTAAGCTCAAGATGCTCCAACATGACTTGCGCTAATTGTGCAAAACCCTCTTGATCGTCCATCACATCGCCAAGCGCATCAAGATCATCGCCCGCTTTTTCCTCTATCCAGCTGCGCAGCATATCAACGCCATCGGCGGCTTTTTCTGGAACAGGGGCCCCTGTGAGCCGCTCGCGGGCTATTAATTGCAATGCGGTTGATAGCGGCACTTCATCGCGGTTAATCGCACGGGTGATAGGATCAGCGAGCAATTTATTTTTGAGCGCCGTCGTTAGATTATCGGATACGCCGGCCATATCATTGCTGCCCAAAGCCTCAATACGGGCAGTTTCCAAGGCATCAAATACGGCTGCTGCAACGGCCTCGCTAGGCCGCGCGGAAAAATGCGTGACTTCATCATGATGTCTAAGGCGCAATGAAAATCCATCGGCATATCCGCGCGCTAATGCTACTTGATCGGCGGGCAGGTCGCGCTGCGGCATCGGTATTTTGAAATGATTACCAGCCTTAGCGGGTGTATCGGCGCTATAGGCCAACTCCACTTCGGCATCGTCGGATAATGCGCGCGATGCGCCCGTGAGAACGGATTTGAAATCATCTAAGGTTGAACGATCTGCCATAATCAATGCAATAGCGGGGCAGCGCTCTATAAATCAATGAATAATGTGAATTAATCTTCCATAAGCAGCAGATAATTGTGTCTTGCGCCTTACCCTATAGGGCTTTGATTTTTGCAATATGATCGGCAATTCCATTTTCGATAGAATAAACCCGCGCTGCATCGCGCTTTTCCTCTGATGGTTGATAAGAAAGCTGCAATGCTTCATACATCATCTTACCAATAGAAACAGGGTCTTCCTGCTCTAAAATTGCGCAGCCCGTAATGGGTTCGAGAATTTCACGTGCTGCCACAAAACAATCCGTTGAGAGAATAGGGCAATTGCTCGCAAGCGCTTCTAATATGACGGCGGGTAATCCCTCATAACGCGATGTCATCATATATAGATCAGCCGCTTTCAAATAGTCGCTAACATTGGGAACAAAACCCGGCATAGAAACATGATCTTCTATTCCCAATATATGCACTAATTTTTCGCAATCCCCCTTTAACGCGCCATCGCCCAATATGATTAAATGACAATTTTTAGACGATAATTTGGCAAAGGATTGGAATTTTGCAAAAGATTGAATCAGCAATTCCATATTTTTTTGCGGTTCAAAACGGCCTATGCTCAATATGATTTTATGGCCTTTGGGAACATTAGGGATGATTGGTTTGTGCGCGCAGATGGCAAGCATTTGCTCGGTAACATAGGGGTTGATGACACTCTGAAATTTATCCGCTGCGCTTGGAAAGGCCAGTTGTAATTCACGGCTTTCTGCCTCGCTCAAAGTCAGGGTTAAATCCGCTTTTTCAAATGCTTTTTTATAGCCCCATTTGCGCAATAGTGCATATAGGCCTGTATCGCTATTTCGGATAATCGGATTGGTGGTTTTGAATATGACCTTGGCGTTGCTTTTGGCGCGTTTAGCAGCAAGCAGGCTAATCCAATTCATATTATTACACGTCGATAGCAAAAGATCATTAGGATTATCTCTCAGCCATTGTATCGCCTTAGGCAGCAGACATATTAAGTCTTTGGTGCGCGTAGATTGGCTCTCACCCAGATGAATGATTTTGACATTTTCATGCATCTGTTCACGATAAATATGCTCTGCGCTGCCACCTTTGCAAAAAAGCAAGAGCGTCACATCATATCCAGCCTCAGCAAAGCCGCTAGCCAATAATGTGGCAACGCGATCAATCCCGCCATTATCGAGCTTATAATGTAAGAGGGTGATGCGTTTCATATAATCATCGCATGCGCTATTTATAACAGGGGAAGGTGGATAACATAAATGCTCAATAACAATATTAAGCCAGCGATGAGGCCCGCTATAACATCGGAAGGCCAATGCACCGCAAGATAGAGGCGGCTAAAGGCTATGGCTCCGATGAGCAGAGCGCATAATATTTGCAGAAGTATATGGGGCGTTAGGCCCATAAATTGCGGCATTAAAAACCCGAGCCATCCAAAGGTCGCCATCGCCATCATGCTATGCACGCTTGG
Source organism: uncultured Sphingorhabdus sp. (assembly GCA_947492905.1). GTDB lineage: Bacteria > Pseudomonadota > Alphaproteobacteria > Sphingomonadales > Sphingomonadaceae > Sphingorhabdus_B. The sequence continues at coordinate 139,790 of CANLOL010000002.1, forward strand.
AAAGCTAGTGGTAAACATAAGCGGCGCATCGCTGCGCACATTTGGACGCTTTCTATTGACGACTTTCTTTAGAATATAGCCGAGCAATCGTGCTGATAATGTAGTGATTAAAAAGCTGTGTAAAAATAATCTATTGCCCAATTGTTCAGAGACGCCAATCACCAATAGAGTCATTATAACCAAAAATGTATCCCCGCCCAAAGCCGTTGTATCAAGCATTAATCGGCGGATTTTAGGTTTTTGTGGCTTTGTTGCGCCATCGATTTGATGAAAAGATTGCATGAAACGTAAATCAAAATCGTCGCATTTCCCGCGACTAACCAAAAACATGATGATGCTATAAATGATGACCAATAGGGCTAGAGGATATAGCATGGTCATGGGTTATAATTTATGCTTTCTTGCGGTGTAAATCCATTGGGATGACATTCCCATAAGCAGGACGAACAAGCTGTTCTTCCTCTATGTGGGTAATATCAGCTTCCATAAATTCTGCAATAGCCAATGCCGCACGGTGTGATGAAGAGCGTTCGGGATCAAAATCAAAACTGTCTAAAAATGTTTCATTTTGGACTTTTGCATAGTGCGGGTTCAATGTCTCAGCGCGCAGCAAGGCCTGATCCAAACCATCAAGACCCTCTATGACTTCGCCAAAATTCCAAAATTTATAATAATCATTATTTTCCCATTCGGCTTCGTGCGAATTGATGAAAATGGCAGAGCGTGGACGTTCGATAAATTCATAAATTTGGCTGCTGACATCCCCCATATAAATATCGGCGGCCCGCGTATAGGACATATCAACCGAGTTCATACTGCCCGTATCAATATGGATATGCGGCAAGCCCTTAAAACGCTGCGGCAATGTGCGGCGCAATTTCATAGTCCGATGTTCAACCGAGCCCAGAAATGTGCGTTGGAACAGCATGACATGCGGTGCAAAGATTAAATTATAACGATCTTGATTGGCAAAATAATCTAGGATTTTTTCGCCATATTCGAACCATGAAGATAATTTAGGATCAAAATGCGGATTATATAAAACAATAGGTTTATCATTATCGAAGAATTTCTTGCGCGATCCCAATGTTGGCGAGTCAAATTTGGGATAACCAACTATCTTATTCGCGTCGGGCCGAATAACGTCCGCTTTCAGCATCTGTGTTTGGGTTTTTTTACCGGGAAGCAAAACCAAATCAAAATGCCGATTGCTAGGAGAGAATGAAATTTGACGATCGCCTGCGCCATGCGGCATCAAAATTAATTTCACCTTATCGACTTTTAGATGGGTGCGCAGTACTGTGCTGGTGGTTTCGGGAACAACCAAAGCATCATATTGTGCCAATAATTTCCTATTGCTGAGCAAATCACTAATACGGCGGATGGGCATGATACCGCCAAATAATTTTTCAACAATATGCCAAAATTTATTCTGCTGTAATGCATGAAAAGGAGGACGCTTGAGGCTTGGGTCAAGATGCGATGAAACTGCTTCGGTTTGCGCTTGGCTTGATGTTAAAATCTCTATCTGTGCATCGGGTGCAACGCGTTGCAGCCATGGAATGATAGGAGCGCTATGTGCGATTTGGTGTAAGCCATCATGGTTGAACAAAAACCCAATGCGCAAATCCTTCTTGCCTGTTAGGGCTTGCAGATTGATTGATTGATTTTGTTCCATGACAATATTATCCATTCGTATAAGATGGTATATTCTGACCAATTGGGGCTGAAATATGTCAATAGATGGTTGAAATATAGAAATTTGCACATTGGCGATTCAAAATTATGAGTGATAGAGACAATATCTCTAAGGAAGATAGCAATAGCGCGCGCGATTTTGCAGACTTGCGGCGTGCTGTTATTGCTACTTTTTCTAGCTCGCTTGCACGTTCTGTTGCGCGTGTTTTGCTAATAATTTTTGTTGTTGATCTCTATGGTATCGGCAGTTTTGGATATTTGGGGGAAGTCGCTGCCACGGTTGAATTATTGGCGGCTTTGGCCTGCCTCGGTTTGCCCAAAACGATTATGGCCTATTTTGACCGCGATAAAGATAGCCCTGAAAATAGCGCCAATTTGGTTGCTAATGCTTTGGGCCTTACGATGCTAATTGGGGCGAGTTTGAGCTTGTTCATGCTATTGCTATGGCCGATATTATTTCCGATTAAAGCCAATATTCCTGCTTATGCTGCGCTGGCTATATTCATCATTTCTATTACCGAAATGATGCTGACCTTAACCCGGTCTCGCCGCATCATAAAGTGGGAGTCTATTGTAAAAGGCCTTGTTAAACCTTGGGGCTTTTTCATTCTCGCAATGGGCGGTTATTTTTTCATAGTGCAACGCTATGATAGCGAGCCGATGATGGTGTTAATCGCTGCTTATTTCCTATCGCTTATAATATCAGCATTATTCGCCGGCGCTGGCATGATGCAAATCATGCGTGATGGACAAATCTCACTTGGCAAAGTCAGCATAAAAGCTATGGGGAAATTGGCCAAAGAGAGCGCGCCCATCGCAATTGTTGATGCTGGCAGTTTCGCATTTCGCCGATTAGACATTATAATTTTGGGCATAATGACAGGATCTAGCGTCACTGGTATTTATTATCTTGGACAACAATTGGCCACAGTCGTTGAAAAAATGCGGCATTTATTCGAACCAATGGCTGCCCCCATATTGGCGCAAACACAATCCACCAAGACAATTGGAGAATATTTGCAAAAAACATGCCGATGGGTATTTGCCGCAAGCCTAGGCAGCGCCATTTGTTTCGCATTATATGCCCAGCCCCTAATGGCGCTGTTCGATGTATATTTTGCGGCTGCTCTCATATTTATGAGCATATTATTATGGGGCGAAATAGCCGATGGCTCGAGCGGGTTAATCGAACTTCCGATTATATTTAGAAACCCTTTAATTGCATCGCGCAATGTGGTTATCGCACTGTGCATAGAGGCGCTTAGCGTAGCAATTGGTGCTTATCATTTTGGTATATTGGGAGCAGCTGCTGGTTTCTCTATTGGCATGATGGCGCTATGTGCTTTGCGGCTCTATAGCGCCAGAAAACTCTATGATATGCATATAGTTGATAGCAGTTATCTCAAGCCCATTGGCGCTGCTATAGTGAGCATTATAATCACGCTTTTGATCCGTGATTATCTGTTATTAATCCCATATATTGGGCTATTGATTGGCATAATAATATGCGGCGGAATATTTTTAATTGCGATAAAATTTATGGGCGTATCTATGAAAATTTCTGACAATAGTTAGTCAATCATTTTGATGTTGAACGCCATGCAATAATGATCATCAAAATGGGGCATATATTTACGCGATAGTAACCAACTATGGTTATGTTAACCTATGGATCGGAATTTCTCTCTAAATGATGCGCAGCATAGCTCTGTTCAGAACAGCTTTTCTCAAGATAGTGGTTTTGATGAGGAAAATGCCCTAGATATTTCTGAGGAAATTGATAGCGCAGAGGAAATTGCCCTATTAAAGCGCCGATTAAAACGCAGTGAAATCGCTAGAGAAGAAGCTGAAGCCTTATTAGAGAGTAAGAGCAGACGCCTATCCAAATTAGACGATCAGTTGCGGCAAAAAGAAGAAGAGCTGATCCGCAAAGTGGATCAAACACAGCAATATTTGGTGAATGCTCAGCGATTGGCTAATGTGGCCACTTTTCATATTGATAATGAAGTGCGTTTTGTTGGCTCGCTTAACTTTTCTAAAATTGTTGGTTCAAAATCTGAAATCAGCAATATCAGACAATTGCGATCTATGGTTCATCAGCGCGATATAGATGATATTGATGCGATTATTAAAAACGCTATGTCAGGCGGATTAATTGGTAATGCGTTGGAACATGATGTCCGCGTGCTAGATGATTATGGCCGCATGCGCTGGCTGCGTTGGTCTGCCGAGCAGATTATCAACAAAGATAATGGCAGGATTGATTGCTATGGCGCGGTTCGCGATATTACTGTGGAAAGGCGCGCCGAACGTCATGAAAAAACTCTGCTAGCACTGAGCGAGCGGCGCTATAAACAATTACAAAAAATGTCTGCCCAATTGACCGATCGGGTAAAGGCTATGGAAATGCTTAGTAATGCTCTGCGCGATGCGCGCGCGGTTGCTATTCGCGCGAATAAATCCAAATCCCGTTTCTTAGCGATGATGAGCCATGATATTCGCACGCCAATGAATGCTATTTTGGCAACATTGGAGCTGCTGGGTCTTTCTGAGTTGGATGAGGTTCAAAAACGGCAATTAAAATTGGCGCAAAATAGCGGCGATCAATTATTATTCTTGCTCGCCGACATAATTGAATATGCAAGGTCAGATGGTTGGTTGATTGAAATAGAAGCGCAGCCCGTTGCAATAGATAGCACCATTACAAATACCGCCGATACTTGGCGGCAATTGGCGCGTAAAAAAGATTTGGAAATTGAAACCGATATTGAAATGATCGGTGAAAATTATATCAAAACCGATCCAACCCGTTTGAGGCAGTTGCTTGATAATTTAATCAGCAATGCCATTAAATATACCGATAATGGTGTTATCACGATTAGCTCTAAGATTAAGTCTGAAAAAAATGAGGATAGCCTGCGTATTACAGTGACGGATACTGGAAATGGCATTAGCGAATCTGTGCAAAAAATGTTGTTCGAAGATTTAGAACGTGGTGAGCATCAAGATGATTTGAATATTCAAGGCAGCGGATTAGGTTTGTCAATTTGCCGCCGCATTGTCTATGCGATGAATGGTGATATTGGGGTTGAAAGCAAATTAAATCAGGGCAGCATGTTCTGGTTTGAAATCCCAGTAAAAGTCATGAGCGAAGATGATTATGTTTATATGCAGGATGATGAAAAAATCATCCAGACATTGAGCGTAAATGATCAGCGCCCCAAATTATTAGTAGCAGAAGATGTAGCCGCAAACCGCATGGTACTGACCTCTATGTTGGAGAAATTAGGCTGTGATTATGAAGTTGCAATGGATGGACGCCAAGCGGTTGAAATAACGCAATTGCATAAATTTGATGCCATTTTGATGGACGTTTCTATGCCGCGTATGAACGGTATGGAGGCGACCAAAGAAATACGCTCCCAAGGCAAGAAAACCCCTATTATCGCCGTTACTGCATTTGCTGCGGATGATGAAAAAGAAGCGATAATGGCCGCAGGTATGGATGGGTTAATTTCTAAACCGATAAGCATTTCATCCCTGCATCAATCATTGGAAAAAATATTCTGCGCTAAAGAAGATAATGATCTGCATAGATATTTGGGGCATGATAAAGATAGAAATCGTGCTTCTGTTCCTGATTTTGACGTGGTGGATTATATCGATACCGATAAATTACGGCACCAGATTATATCTGTACCGCCCGAAATGCGGATTAAATTACAGGATGCAATTGTTGATGATTTGGGCAGTTGGTTCAGACGGTTTCAAACCGCATGGCGGGAGTCGGATAGCCAAGAAATATCGGCAACTAGCCATGCCCTAAAAGGTATATGCAATGGTTTTGGCGCGCATAAATTAATAGCATCTATTGAGAATTTGCGCAGCCAATCGGAAATGGGCGACATAAAGGCTTTGTCGCAAGTGATAGATATTTATGATCATACAACGGCGTCCTTTAAAAATGCAGCTGATATAATGGACAGGCGCAGCTCATAATCCCATCATTATTGCAAAAAAATGCTAGAATAGCGGCGCTATCCTAGCATTTCATATTTGGGTGTTAATTATGATTAATATGCGCCTTTGCCAGATATAACGGCTGGGATGGTGCGGAATATTAATTTAATATCCTGCCATAGAGATTTTTTCTCAAGATATTCTACGTCTAAATCCACTTGTTGCTCAAACGGAATATCGGCGCGGCCAGAAACTTGCCATGTACAGGTGATGCCCGGTTTTCCATCCAATCTTTTGCGCTCCTTATCGCCATAAGAAATTACTTCATTGGGCAGCGCAGGTCTTGGTCCAACAATCGACATTTCACCGGTTAATACATTCACAATTTGCGGCAATTCATCAATTGATGCACGGCGAATAAATTTGCCAACGCGGGTTACTCTGGGGTCTTCCTTCATTTTGAAACAGACGGAATCGCGTTCATTCATTTCGCTTAATTCGGCTTTGCGGGCTTCTGCATCGCTATACATGGAACGAAATTTCCATATTTTAAAAGGTTTGCCATCTTTGCCGATACGTGTTTGTTTGAAAAATGGAGACCCTTTATCCTCTATAGTGATGAGCAAGCATAGGGCTGCTGCTATCGGGCCGAGCAAAAGCAATGCAACTAAGGCAATCGACATATCTAATGTGCGTTTGGTGGCATTTTTATATTTTTCTTTATAGCCTCTGCTTTCAAATGCGTAGATGATAGCGCGGGTTAAAAATTCGATATTACCGGTAATATAACGTCCTGCGAGCCGCGTTGGTTCGCACATTAATCGCCATACCCATTCCATATGCATTTTGCGCACTAATTTAGGGGCTCTGGGTATTCTACCTGAATAATAATCAAACAAACCGCCAACGCCAATGACGATGGCTGCGTTTAATTTGTCACGATTTTTATGGATCCAAATCTCTTGATGCGGAACGCCCATACCCACCAAAACAATAGAAGCACCAGATGCATTTATCGCTGCGATAACATCGGCTTCTTCTGTTTCTTTATCATAATATCCATGCTGCGTTCCCGCGAATTTTAATCCCGGATATGTGTTGCGCATATTTTTACTAGCAGCGGAGGCAACACCCTCTAAACCGCCCAATAAGAAAATGGATTGTCCTGCGGCGCAAGCTTTTTCGCATAATAGCGGAAATAAATCAGTGCCATTCAGATTGTTGATATAGTCTGTGCCAGCCATCTTTCCAGCCAATTTCACACCAGCACCATCGGGCAAGATGGCATCGGCATCTTTAAGCGCTTCTTTATAGGCAGCATTTTTACGGAAAATATTGACGCAATGGGCATTGATGAAATTTAATGTATTTTTCTCACCTAAGGCGGCGGCTCTAACGATAGCGCCTGCGGTATCCTCTAGGGATGCATTGACCAAAGGTATTTGGAAAAGAGGAATTGATTTCTTGCGATTGAGATGCAAACCCAAATTAGTAGTATCGGCATTGATTTTTGAAATAGTCTGTTCGCTGTTTAATGCTTCTAATTTCAATTGTGTAAATTGATTGTTGATATCAATATAGCTCATGATGCGTCTCCATTTAAACATGGTCAGATAAGAGCATTTTATGTGCCAAATATGATAATCAACATAGTTTCAAACCTTTATATGGTTAATGCGTTATAAACTTATATACCACTGAAAAATATAGATAAATTGATTCTCAATATGCAAATAGCATGATGCAAAATGCGAATATTAGCGCTTCATATTTGCGCTTTGAGAATATATGCATTTAGATATTATCTAACGCATTGTAATATTAAATTTTATTTTCTGGCACGGCTTTTGAATATAATCCTGACTAAAGATTAGGATATAGTATGAAAACCATAGCGATGAAATTGAAAAGCAGCTTTGCCGAGGGCGGAAGCTTGCCAATCATAAATGCACTCATGGCTTATGGGTCCGCGCAATTGGCTATTCGTCTGGTGCGATTGGTGGTGGTGATAATCATTGCACGCCAATTGGTGCCAGAATTGGTGGGCGTTGCGGCCCTTACACTGACGATATTCGAACTGACCCGCGTTCTAGCCAATATTGGCGTAGGTCAAAAAATTATATCCTCTAGTGATGCTGAGTTTGAAAGAACATGCAATAGTGCGCATAGAATATTTTGGATTTGGTGTCCTGCGGTTGCGGCCGTGCAATTGATAATGGCGGCTGGGCTTTATACTATATTTGATCAACATTTATCAGCGATGATGCTAGCGACACTATGCTTGGTATATTTCTTTATGCCAGGGGGATTGGTGCAATGTTTCCGCCTGATGCGTGCTAAAAAATTATCAACCTGCGCCAAGATTGATGCCATACAAACGATTAGCGATCATATCTTAACATGCGCAATGTTGTTGGTATGGATTAGCCCATGGTCGATCGTGCTGCCCAAATTGCTCACCGCTCCACTTTGGCTTATCATGATGCGCCGCAGTGAAAAATGGAAACCAGATGCGTCTCTAGGCTTTATCGAATATCGCTCTATGGTAAGATTTGGATTGTCCGTTTTAATCACCGACAGTTTAATCGCAATTCGCAGCCAAGCCGATAAATTGATTATCGGAGCTATGTTAGGCGTGAGCGCCTTAGGCACTTATTATTTCGCCTTTAATGCAGGCATTGGCATAGTGTCGGCTTTGGTCACAGCATTTGGCACAGTCATATATCCGCATTTATGCAATACAGAATCCGCATCTCAACAGCGCGATAAAATGAAATTAGCGATAATGGCCGGCCTTGCCATTTTTGGAAGCGCCGCCGCTGCGCAATATATATTAGCGCCCTATTATGTGCCGATCATCTTTGGTGAAAAATGGGTTCACGCAATCGCGCTCATTCAAATATTGGCATTGGCATCTATCCCTATGATTTGCTTGGCCTTAACCACCGCTTGGCTGCGCGCTAATGATCGCGCCAATGTGGATGCGTGGGCGGGATTATTGGCCAGTATATGCGCATTGGGTGCGATGTCTATTGGCGCTCAATATGGTTTGGTCTCGGCGGCTATGGCTTGGGTCACAGGCACTGTGATAATCGCCATTCCTTTTGCAATTGCAATATTCACCCCATTGTTTCGTCTTAACACCCTTAAATTTCAACCAGGAGTATGAACATGCCATCCCCTTATTTTTCCGTCATAATGCCCGTCTATAATGCGCAAGACCATCTAAGAGAAACCGTGCAATCTGTGCTCGATCAGAGCTTTACAGATTTTGAGATGATTATGATTGATGATGGCTCAAGCGACAATAGCCTAGCTATTCTATTAGAGCTAGCAAATCATGATGATCGCTTGAAAGTCATTTCAAAAAATAATCAAGGGGTTTCGGTCACCCGCAACATGGCAGCAGAAATAGCAAGTGGCAAATTTTTGGCATTTTTGGATGCTGATGATATTTGGTTGCCCGAAAAATTGGCAACCCATTATGCGCTGCATCATCGCAATGCCGCCATCAGTGTAAGTTATGCAAAAATCGCATTTGTAGAGCCCGATTATTTAAATAGCCCTAGAACCTATTCCACCGTGTTGGAGCATCCGCTGACGATCAATGAAATTATCTCAGAAAACCCAGTTTGCACCACGTCTAATTTGGTGGTCTCGCGTATATTATTTATCGCATCGGGTGGTTTTGATGAGAGCATGACGCACGCCGAAGACCAAGAATGGTTGGCCAGAATAGTATATGATGGGCATATTATATGCGGTATTGATAAATATTTGGTCGATTATCGCCTAAGTCCAGATGGCCTCTCGATTAATTTACCCGCCATGTATGATGGTTGGAAATTAATTGCGCATCAATATAGCGCGTCGGAAGATTTCAAATATTCAGAAGCGATTTTTTTGCGCTATTTATCGCGCCGCGCATTGCGCTCTGGCGCGCCATCAAAGATAGCTCTGAAATATGCCATCAAAGGCTTATCATCCGACAGCCAAGGGTTTTTCAATGATAAAAAACGCGGCTGGTTAACCTTGATAAGTGCAGGGGTTGCTATGGTTCTGCCGCGTTCCACGCGCCTGCATATTTTTGCTTAAATATTCCAATTAACATGAAAGACTTAACGATGAACGATGTTCTAATTTCGGTGGTAATGCCGGTTTATAATGTAGAAAAATATGTAGCAGAATCGATTCAATCGGTTTTGAATCAAAGCTATGAAAATTTTGAACTTATCATTGTGGATGATGGCGGTCAGGATAAAAGCATTGATATTTGTCATGGATTTAATGACCCGCGCATTAAAATAATCTCGCAAAAAAACAGAGGATTGGCGGGCGCTCGTAATACGGGTATCAATGCAGCATCTGGTTCTTATATCGCATTTTTGGATAGTGATGATCTATGGCATAAAGATAAATTATCGCTGCATAAAATTCATTTGGATAGCAACAGACGCATAGGTGTAAGCTATAGCGGCTCGCGCTTTATTGATGAAAATAGCGCGCCATTAAAGCAGGCTCAAACTCCAAAATTATTGAATATCACAGCCCAACATGTCTTTAAGCGCAACCCTATTGGCAATGGTTCAGCGCCTATCATTCGCCGTGATGTGCTGAATTTAATTGCATTTAGACATCCAAAAGAAAGCGATAGAATCTGTTATTTTGATGAGAGCTTTCGCCAGTCCGAAGATATTGAATTATGGGTTCGTATTGCATTAACCAGCCCCTTTATATTTGAAGGGATAGACGGTTTGTTGACGCGTTATCGCATCATTAGCGGCGGATTATCCGCCAATATTGTGGCGCAATATCAAAGTTGGGATAGAATGCATGACAAGGTTAAAGCGCGTTTCCCCGAATTTATTAGCGATCATGGGCCAGAGGCGAGAGCCTATCAATTGCGCTATTTATCGCGTCGTGCCGTTCAATTGGGCGATGGAGCATTTGCATTAATTTTGATAAAAGAAGCGCTGCAAATTAGCATTACACCGCTTTATAAAGAACCTATCAAAACGCTCTCAACTATAGCAGCGGCCTATATATCGCGCTATTTACCATCCTCTATTGTAAAGTCTCTGATAACAGGCTGGACAGGGCGAAAGTCAATCGCATGATAGCTTTACCCAAAATTGTTCATTTATTATCGGATTTATCGGTAGGCGGCGTCACCAATAATTTAAAAATTTTTGATGATGATATATTACAATCCAAATTTGCATCTTCTATTGTGCCGATTAAAACACAATGGAAGATAGCTCCAATTTATGATGCCGATATAATCATTACGCATTTTTCGCCGAGCTGGGCCAATCTGCCCTTTTTATTCTCGCTGCGCAAACGCAATGCGCATGCAAAAATTATCCATGTTGAACATAGCTATTCCCCTGAATGGGAAAAATACAGCGTCCCAGAGCCGCATCGTTTTCACGCTATGCTGAAATTTAGCTATGCTCTTTTTGATAGGGTGGTTTGTGTGTCCAGAACGCAGTCCAAATGGATTGAGACAATAAAGGCGGCGCATCATAATAAATTGAAAATCATAAACCCTTGGTCCGATATTGAACCTTTAATGTCGATCGCTGCGCCCAAATTTGGCCAAGATAGGCCATTGGTAATTGGTAGTTTTGGTCGATTGGTGAAAGAAAAAGGGTTTGAAGATTTAATTCAATCTTTTTTGAAAATGCCAGAGGGAGATGATATCACTTTGTTGATTGGCGGCTATGGCCCCGCAGAGGAATATCTTAAAAATATAGCCGGCGATGACCCACGGATAAAATTTTATGGCATGGTGCATAATCCTGCTGAATTTATGAAGCATTGCGATATTATTGCTGTGCCATCTTATTTTGAGACATTTGGATTGGTAGCGACCGAGGCTAAAGCAGCGGCTAGGCCCGTGTTGGTTAGTCCTGTTGGGGCATTGGTTGAACAAATTGGCAATGCAGGTTTGGTGATTGATTTCACCAAATATGATCAAGCCGGACGGAGTTTATCGTCCTTAAAATCATGGCCATTGCAAAGAATGTCTTATGAAGCACGACAATCCTGTGACAATCTGTCTATGGTGAAGACCAGAGAATGGTCGCAATTATTGCACGAAATATTGATGGAAAATAGTATCGTATCTAAGGCCGCTTAATGGTCGGCTTAGTGAGGAATTTGCACAGTAATATATAGAATAATCGCAAATATAAGCTCAATTTCAATAGACTGTTATCGCATGATTTGTGGGTATATTCTGCTTATCTAAATAGCTATTATTCGCATAAATTTTGTGGATTAATTTCAGCAATTATCACAACCTTATAGCCGCTATCATTGGCATTTGGCCTCAAGGCTTTGGTGCTTTATGACTTTTGAGCTTCATGGTTATTGGCCTCATGGCCTTCGGGCATTAATCCCTTACCAATAAGGATGAGAGCGGGCCAATAGAGATAGGCTAATATCTCTAAATTCTCACCAAAACTATAGAGTATCAGCAATGTCACCATAGATAATGCGAGGCGTGATGCACGATATTTATGCGCATTATAGATTAAGAATAAAAAGGATATGGCTAGGGGTATAGCGAGCGCAAAAAAGCCGCTTAAGCCTTTTACAAATAATAGCCCATACCAGCTATGATGGCTGCCGATTGGCATATATTCAACCAAATGCGGGCCACGCTCTACAACGGCATGGCCAAACCAATAGGCTTCATTCTGCCATCGCTCTACCGCTATTCGGCCAAGCGCTGCGCGGACGCGCGATGAATCGGCGCGTGCTCCTGAAAAGCTCTGAATAGCGCTATCAATTAAATTGATAATGTCGACGGCAAACCATCCCAAGAGCAATAAAATAGGCATGGCCATAAACCATAGATATGGCCTGTTGATTTGTGATGCCGCAAAAGCAAAGGGCCATATGATGACAAGCGCGACCAAGGCTAAACGTGATTGCGATAAAAGCATGATAGCGAGCGAAGCTATCAAACCGATGGTTTTCCATTTCACATCTTTTTCTTCAAGCGCGCATAAAAAATGCACTAAGGCTATCATACCAGCAGCGGGCGACCATGGGGCAAAAAATTGCCAGCGCGCTGTGCCGACCCCAGGTTCGATTGTATAGAGGGTTGCGGCAAAATATTCGCTGCCAGAGCCGCCCAAAACTTTGAGCGGTGAAACCCATAATGTTTGCGGTAATCCGACATAAGGGGCGATCAAAAATAGCGGTAATATGATCAGGCTATATTTGCCCAAACGGCATATTGCGCGGTGAATAAGTTCGCTGCGTATTGGCAGCACTGCGCCAGCCAAAATGAACATAGCCAATAAAGCCCAGCCTTTGGCCCATCCAATAGAAGATTTAATCGTTGCGCCCGTGCCTAGGCTATAATCGATATGGCCGATCCATAAAATGACTAGAAGCGCGAACATGCCCAAAATCCATAGCCATATGAATATATTGGGGGCTTTTATGCGTTTTTCTTTGGTCAAGCCAGGAGCGATAAAATATGTTGATATTACAATAGCAGTTAGCGCGACCCCAAGAACGGGGCCGGCTATATATAATCCGCCAACCAACCATAAACCCCAAGTGCTTATAATGGCATAGAAAATTATTTGCTCTTGAATATTTTGCGGATGATCCGCTGACGTAACCATAATAATGTCAATCCAATGATAAGGAAAAATGTTGCCGCAAGTGCGCCGGCGATTGCTAGCATTTTTGATGGGCTAGAGGGGCCATTGGGCAGGGAGGGAGCTTCCAAAACTTGTACCAAAGGATAAGAAGCAAATGGGTCTTGTTTATTGGTGTCTAGGCGCGCCAATGCTGATGAAAATACAGCCTCTGCCACGCGGTGATCACGAATAAGATCCGCAAGCTGCGAAGCGCTCGTAACCAGTTCGCTGCGATTGGCGGATAATCTGCTAATATCGCGGCGAATTTCGGACAGGCTAGCATTGATACCAGAGCGCTGCGATTCTGCTAATGCCATGCCTTGCATCAAATTGGAGCGCCCAGCGGACACTGTTATATCAACGCTATTGAGGATGGATTTATTACCAAGGCCCGTGAGCTCGCGCCCGCGTCTAAGCAGGGCATTGCGCAAACTATCGCGTTCATCTTTGCTGACAATTAAAGAACCATGATTATCACCCAAGGTCGCAGATTTTTCTTCGGCTATGACAGAGGCTTTGGCATATTTATCAGCCAGTCCTTGGAATATTGGATCAGAGCGTAATTTTAGTGCTTTGTTTGCGCCATTAACGCCCGTTCCCAATATAGAGGAAAACCGTTGGGTTTCGGCCGCTTTGCTGCGAAGCTTTGTGCGTTCATCGCGCTCTTTTTCTTGCAGGGCATCCAAATTGGCAATGCGGTTATTGAATTGATCTAAGGATACCAAACCATTTTTCGCTTGAAAGGCGAGCAATTTCTTTTGCGTGGATTGCACTTTTTTCTCTAGCTCTACCAAATATTTGGAATCGACAATCTCGCGCTGCGCCGCTTCATCTTTGCGCAAAGATTGTAGCTGAATTAAAAATTGATCTTTAATGGCTGCTGCCCTTTTTTCGGCTTGCTCGGCGCTACCACCCGATATTTTGACGATAATCAAATTGGTTTGATCGATAAGCTCGATTTTGGGTGCAGGAAACTCATCTGGATCTTCACCAATGCTAAGCGCTGCGCTGCGTAAGGTACGATTGGTGCTGAGCAATCTTTTATAATTTTCCGTCGGGCTTAATGTTGCACTCGCAAAAGCGGATGAAGAAGAGGATTGTGCCTGTCCAATGCTCTCAACATTGAGCGAACCACCAGCACCGCTGCCGGGTAATATTAGCGAAAATTCGCTCTGATATTTCGCTGGAGTAAAGAGCAAATAGGCTGTGGTTAAAGACCAAATAGCCATTAAAATTAATAGCGAGGTGATAAGATAACGGCGTTCACGCCAGTGCAGATTTTTCCATGATAATTTGCGTTGTTTGATAACATCCTTAAAGAATATTACAGCATGATCATAATCTAATTTTTCTATAATCGACATGATTTAATCCAAATTATTAAAGAGAATGAGGGGCGTAATCGTCTCGCTAAATACGCTCACCACATCGCGCAAATTCATGGCGAGACTGTCGTAACAGGCAATGCCATCGCCGGGCATCAGATAGGGGTCTTTAGTGTCTCGATCTGAATTTCTGACCAATTTCTCAACCGCGCGAGAGATAACGACCGATTGACCTGTGACGGGATTGCGCGACATTAGAACCACTTGCCGCCCAGCATTCATAGACGAACCACCAACGCAATTGGCCGCGACCATGGCTTGTGATAAGCGCGTGCCATATGGCAATTTTGTTGTATCCACATTGATTGATGAAGATGCATTATTATTGGCAGGGCGCGATAGATTTGACATATAGACGCGTATGCCCGGCTGAGTGATTGTTGTTGGGCGCACCAATGCTTCTTGTAAGCAACCAATGGACGGCACGATTACCCTATCGCCAGAGCGCATAGGAATATCCTTAATAGGCTGCCCAGTAATAGCGCCGCGCAAATCAAGCTGTGTCCATTGATTGCCGCGCACTAGGAATATTGTTCTAATCTCAGCATCAGGACGCACGCCACCCGCAGCGCGCAATGCTGTTGATAGATTACGGCCCGGATTGGCATCGCCAAATTCAATATTGCTAAAATTCACATTGCGCGTTTCAGGAGATTTATCACCTAATCGGACTTGTCCTTGGGCAAAAACCGCGCCCTTAACCGCAATATTGACACCATTTAATTCGGCAATGTTGAGCGCAACACCAGAATTTTTGCGGCGAATAAACCCTTTGTTATAGAGCATGGCAGCAACATTATTTTTTGCCTCTATCGCGCTCTTTCCCGCAACGAATATAGAATGGCCCAATAATGTAATCTCGCCATTATCGGCGACAATATAGGTGCCGCTTAATTGATCTTCATCGCCAGCAACATTTATTTTAATGCTGTCACCTGTATTTAATGTATCGGCGCTCGATGATAATATTTCAGGCTCTACAAATTGCAGCCCCTCTATTTCATGCGGAGCTTGCGCGGATTGGCAATGCAGATACTTTTCTTTCTCGCCAATAGGTTGCTGCCAAGCATAGAAGCTTCCATGCTCATTTGACGGACGGCGCATAGTAGCACAGCCCGATAGCAATGACGTAATAGTAAGCGCGATAATATATTTTTTCATTATACCCATTCCTAATATGAGAAACTCTCTCATCTAATACGGCTGCGAAGCCATTTGCATTTTTGGAATTTTAATTTGCAACGGCCGTGCCAACTGCATTTTTGGTTCAAAATGGTCGAAAATCAGGATTTTCAGGCAATTTTTTTTGAAATCTTTGCAATTTGCAAATCTTTTTGTTGCATATTGCAATCAAGATTTTTGCATTTTGCAAAGCGCTTATGGCCAAAATCGCTAAATTTATAGCATTTTGATATTGGCACGAGCATTGCTTTACCATTTTGCATATTATTAAAAATTATAAGTAAGGACAGAGTATGAAGGGTATAATATTTACAGAGCTTGTTCGCTTTATGGAGCAAGTGAAATCAGCAAAATTTGTTGATGATGTGATAACCGCTGCGCAATTGCCCAATGATGGGGCCTTTACCTCTGTGGGCAATTATCCATCGGAATATGCGCTTTCTATGGTTGCCGAGGCTTCGAAAACATCGGGCATTGATGCCGCAGAATTATGCCGCCTCTTTGGACATTATCTCTATAATAGATTTTTGATCCTCTATCCCGATATTATCGAAGCTTATACCAATGCCGAAGATTTATTGGCGCATGTAGGCAGCCATATTCATGGCGAAGTGCGCATATTATATCCCGATGCTCGTCCCCCGCACATTGAGAGCAAGACAAGCGATGAGGGGTTTGAATTAAGCTATCAATCACATCGTCCTATGGCGGCTATTGCCTGCGGATTGGTGCAGGGTTGTATGGAACATTTTAACGATGAGCGCGAACTCAAATGGCGTTTTTCAGACGGCGGAAAATCAGCAAGCTTCACAATTAAGGATAAAGCACATGCCTAAACCAACCATATTGATAATAGAGGATATTGCATCGCTATCATTGGCTTATGCAGGTGATTTAGAGAGCGCTGGCTTTCAATCCGTCATTGTTGACAGCCTTGCAAGTGCCAATGAACAAATCAAAAGCAATAAGCAGGGTTTTGATGCCATATTGTTGGATTTGCAATTGCCCGATGGCAATGGATTAGATTGGCTGAAAGAGAATGAAGAATTTGTTGCCAATAATGCGATCATTGTGGCCACAGCCGATGGTTCGATAAACCGTGCTATTGATGCTATGCGCCTTGGGGCTTATGATTTCATGGTAAAGCCGCTTGCGCCTGCTCGTTTGGTTGCTGCGGTGGAAAGCGCTCTAAAAAACAATATTAAATTAGATGATATTGCTCCTGATATTATTGCACCATCGCATAGAAATGGTTTCGCCGGCTTTGTTGGCAACAGCCCATCTATGCGCAATATTTATAAACAAATAGAGAATATCAGCCGATCAAAAGCGACCATATTTATTACAGGTGAGAGCGGCACAGGCAAAGAAGTATGCGCCGATGCAATCCATAGCAGCGGCCCGCGTGCAAAAAAGCCTTTTGTTGCGATTAACTGTGGTGCGATACCCGAAGATTTGATGGAGTCTGAACTTTTCGGGCATTTGAAAGGGTCTTTTACGGGCGCAATTTCAGACCGCGTTGGGGCAGTGCAAGCTGCGCATGGAGGTACATTATTTCTGGATGAAATTTGCGAGATGGAGCTTAAACTCCAAGTGAAATTATTGCGCTTCATTCAAACGGGAACGGTTCAGCGCGTTGGTGCGACCAAAACAGAGAATGTTGATGTTCGTATCATTTGCGCGACCAATCGTGATCCGCAAGCCGAGGTAAGAGCAGGGCGTTTCAGAGAAGATCTTTATTATCGCCTAGCCGTTGTGCCGATGGAATTACCGCCATTGCGTTCGCGCGGTGATGATATTGTGTTGCTCGCCAATGAATTTTTGAACCGATATGCCGAAGAAGAGGGCAAGAAATTCTCAACAATGGAACCATCATTGGTGCAAGCATTGCAAATGCACCAATGGCCGGGGAATGTGCGTGAATTGCAAAATTTGATGCGCCGAGCTGCGGTTATGTATGATGGCCCTATCTTAGGAACAGAAATATTACCCGAATTTATTCCGCCGCAAGAGATAGAACGGATTCAATCAGAGCCATTACAGATTAATCCCGCAAATTTAGAAGCTGCGGCGATGCAGGCTATTGAGTCTGCCAATCAAATGGCAGCACTGACCAATATGGATTGGATGGATGGCCGCACTTTGGATCAGATCGAACAAATGGTTGTTGAACAAGCCATCGCCAAATGCGGCGGCAGCGTTACGAAGGCGGCGAAGGTTTTGGACGTCAGCCCATCGACCCTTTATCGCAAAAGGGAAAAATGGATGGCCGATGAAGAGGCTATGGATGATGCGGCGGATATTGCGCATCTTTCAAAATTAAGACTCTAAAATATATTTAGTCAGCAGCAATCACCGCGATTTGTGCGCTGGCTAAATTTTCTTGTCCTATGATATAATTACCGCCCTGCCATGGCCCATGAATATTGCCCAGATCAATCATTTTACAGCCATAGTTGAATATATAATGAAACCCGTCTTTACGGCGAATGCGCAATTCTTGCGGTAAAATTATCGGTTTCAAATCGGTCAATTTTAACAAGTCCATCAGCATATTATGCAGCAGAGCATCATCGGGCCAAGCGCTGCAATAATAGATATTATTATGGCGGCTTAATATAGCAGTGCCATTATGACATTGCTCCACCACTTCGGCGGTACCGACAACATGCTCTATCCAATGATCGATGCGAAAATCATCACCATGACGCGAAGTGCCAAAATGATGTAATCCCTCTCGCATGCTTTCAACGCGCGTGACTTTGACATCAATTAATTGCTGCAATGGGCCGGGTGCTAGATTATCTGGAATAGAAAAATCTTTAGTTTTGCTGCCGCTTCTTGGTCCAAACATCACAGGCACATTTAGGGCTTTAACCTTAGCGATAAAATCATCATTTATGATCGGCATAGAGGGAATGATGACCATCGCATAACCCTCTAAATCATCATCCTGTGATACAATATCAATATTCAGCCCCATTCGGCGTAATGCACTATAATGTTCAAACACGAGCCATAAATATTGAAAGCTCTGACCTTGTGGTTGGGTTTCAAATAGCCATTGTGCTTCATAGGAAAAATGCAGCGCGATGGTTTGCGCTTTTGGGTTTTGCGCATTTTGGTTAGTAGCAGTTTCATGAAGCGTAGCAGTTTCACGGAGCGCAGCAATATCTGCGGCAGCTTGGCGAGCCTCAAGCGCACCTTGCGCCTCTACGCCATCGGGCCGCAGCAAACCAGCGTGCATTTGTTCCTGCGCAAAGGGTATTTGTCGCCATCTGAAATAGGAACAAAAATCAGCTTCATGCGCCATCGCCTCTATCGTCCAAAGCCGCACCATGCCATCAAGCGGAGCAGGGTTATGATGCGCCCAATTTACAGGGCCAGGCTGTTGCTCCATCACGCCCCATTTATTTGAACAACCGCGATATAGATCATGATGAAAAGCCGCTATGTCGGGATGGCCTTGCCGCGCAAATTTCTCTTTCTCTTCATCGCTGAACGGAAACATTTCCAAAAACCCCAGCGGATAGCTATCCCATGTTGCGATATCCAAATCTGCGCCAACTTTGTGATGATCAAAATCTGTATAAAAACCCATAAAGTTGTGCATGATTATACGATCGGGTGAATATTTTTTGATGATCTCGGTTTGGATTTTATTGAATGAAACAACTTCATCCGATGCAAATCTTCGATAATCCAACACATGAGCAGGATTGGCTTCTGTGACGGTTAGATAGGGTAAATCAATCGCATCGAAGCTCTGATATTCCATGCTCCAAAAAACATTGCCCCAAGCGGCATTTAATGCAGATATTTTGTCATATTTATTCGACAACCAGTCACGAAAACGGGACGCAGCGGCGACAGAATAGCTGAGCACTGTATCATGACAGCCATATTCATTATCGGTTTGCCAACCCATAATCGCATCATGATTTCCATAGCGCATCGCCATAATTTGTGTAATGCGCGCGCATTCTTGGCGATAGGGCATGTGCGAAAAACAATATTGCCGGCGAGAACCAAATTTGCGCGGATTGCCCTTTTCATCAATAGCAATCATATCGGGCATGCTATCAACCAGCCATTTTGGCGGGGTTGCAGTGGGTGTGCCTAATATGATTTTGAGCCCTCCTTTGGCAAGACTTTCAATAGCGCGATCTAGCCAATCCCAATCATATTGGCCTTGCTGTGGTTCCATACGGCTCCAAGCAAATTCACCAATACGCACCAGCTCTAAACCCATTTCGCGCATGTGCGCAGCGTTATTATCCCAATCAGTTTCGGGCCAATGTTCGGGGTAATAACAACATCCTAATTTCATATAGTAAGAGACTTTCTATGATTTAAGATGGTGATATATTGCTGATGCTAAATGTCAAATGATACCCCTTGGGCTAGCGGTAAATCAGAGGAATAATTAATGGTATTGGTGGCACGGCGCATATAAGCTTTCCATGCATCGCTACCAGATTCGCGGCCTCCGCCCGTTTCTTTTTCACCGCCAAAAGCACCGCCAATTTCTGCGCCTGATGTGCCTATATTGACATTGGCTATGCCGCAGTCGCTGCCCATAGCGCTTAAAAATGTCTCAGCTTCACGCAGGTTCAGAGTGAAAATAGCAGAGGATAATCCAGCGCCCACGGCGTTTTGGGCGGCTATTGCATCGCTTAGATCCGTATAGCGCATGATATAGAGTATCGGCGCAAAAGTCTCCTGCATCACAATGCCGCTTTGTTCATCCATCTCGGCCAAGGCAGGGCGCACATAATAAGCATTTTCGTGCGGCGTTTCAAAGCGTTCGCCGCCAATGATTTTGGCGCCTTGCTCTTTCGCTTTGTTAAGAGATTTTTGCATATTATCAAAAGCTTCTTTATCGATAAGCGGCCCAACCAACGCATCGCTAGCGAGTGGGTCACCAATGCTAATGCTTTGATATGCGCTCTTAAGGCGCGGGACAATTTGATCATAAATATCATCATGAACGAACAGGCGGCGCGTCGAAGTACAGCGCTGTCCCGCCGTTCCCATAGCGCCAAATGCGGCAGCATGAGTCGCCATTTCCAGATCAGCAGAAGGCGCAATTATCATCGCATTATTACCGCCTAATTCTAATATACTCTTGCCAAAACGTGCCGCCACTTTTGGGCCTACTTCACGGCCCATACGCGTTGAGCCTGTGGCTGAAATCAGCGCGACATCATGATGTTCGACCATCGCATTGCCAATATCGCCCCCGCCGATAATAAGCTGCGATAATCCTTGCGGTGCAGCTTCGCCTGATGCTGCAAATTTTTCCAAAGCGCGGTCGAATATCGCATGACAGGCCATGGCAGTGAGCGGTGTTTTTTCGGATGGTTTCCAAATGATGCTATTGCCTGTGACTAGGGCCAATGCGCTGTTCCACGACCATACGGCAACAGGAAAGTTAAAGGCTGATATGATGCCCACAACGCCAAGCGGATGCCAATTTTCCATCATGCGATGGCCGGGCCGTTCTGATACAATGGTGAGGCCATATAATTGCCGCGATAGACCAACCGCAAAATCGCAAATATCAATCATTTCCTGCACTTCGCCAAGGCCCTCGGATGGGATTTTACCCGCCTCTATACTGACCAAACGGCCCAATACTTCCTTGTGCGTGCGTAATTCTTCGCCTAATAAACGCAGCAATTCACCGCGTCTTGGCGCAGGAATATTGCGCCAATTTTGCGATGCGCTTTTGGAGTTTGCAACGATATTATCCATATCATTCAATGGGGTTTGATGGACAGTTGCTAACACCTCTCCATTGAGCGGGGATGAAACATTTAGATCACCATTTTGCAGATCATAATTTGCGCCGATAGCTTTGAAAATATCGGTAACCTCTTGGGCATATGTCATAATTCGTCCTTACTATAATCTCTAATCGAGATATTCATGCAAATTTACTTGTTTAACCGCCCTTCGATTAACCCATCGACCAATGATGGATCGGCTAATGTTGATAATTAATTAATATGGTACCATTAAATCAATATAATTGAGAGAGGTTTATTTGAGGTAAGATTGCTTATGAAATTTAAAATAATTATAATACCAATCATGGCTCTATCATTGACGGGGTGTGATTTACTGTTCCCAGGTAATCCACCTCCAAAATTATGCAAAGAGGAGAATAGAATATTGAGTGAAACCGAATTGGTGCATGCCACACTTGATTTTTTTTATGATGATCCCTTGGGTAAACTTCCAACCGTTGTACCAGAAGGACGTAGCTCCTTTTCTTACAAAAAAAAGCATAATCCAATGATTCATTTTGCACATTTTAAAGATGCATACATTAGAAATAATAATAATGCTAAGCGCGACGATATAATAGCCGATTATTATAAGCAATTCCCGAATTGTTGTCTGGTAAAATATCCAGCCGATTATTATATTGATCCGGCTGTAGATTGGATGCTTATCGGGGGGTATAAGGAAAATGATAAAGCAAATGGATTTAACACACATTATTGGACTTATGATGTGTTTTTATTCCCAGATACAGCTCCAGATGCAAGCTTTACGGTTCAAAAAAAATATTTTTTGAACCGTATGGCAAAAGCAAAGCAAGAAAAACCAGAATATCTACCTAAAAAATGGCCTTTTACGGTTAAAGGACTCTCTGCGTGTGGTATCGTAGGGATTATAAATTACACAAGATGATGCCTGTTAATACTTATGGACTTTCTCTCATGGAAAACTTGCCTACAGAAACCATTGCATAAAAATTAAAGGATATAGTAAGGGATAAAATGACAAGTCAATCAACAAGTCAAGACTTTACGGATCGCGTAATATCGCTATTTTTATATGGCGAAGATAAAGCACCTGAGATTGATGTGATGGTCTACTAAGCGCTATCGATTTAACCGCCCTTCGATTAAACCGTCGACCAATGATGGATCGGCCAACGTGGAAGTATCGCCCAATGTTCCATAATCATTTTCCGCAATTTTCCGCAAGATTCTGCGCATGATTTTGCCCGAACGCGTTTTGGGTAGAGCAGGGGTGAAATGCAGATGGTCTGGGCTTGCTATTGGGCCGATTTCTTTGCGAACATGATTGCGCAAAGTGGTGGATAATTTATCATCACTATCCACACCAGCATTGAGTGTGACATAGCAATAAATACCTTGACCTTTTATGTCATGCGGATAGCCGACCACAGCGGCTTCGGCGACTAAGGGGTGCGATACCAATGCGCTCTCGACCTCAGCAGTGCCCATGCGGTGACCCGATACATTTATTACATCATCAATACGTCCCGTGATCCAATAATAATCATCTTCATCGCGGCGGCATCCATCGCCTGTGAAATATTTGCCTTTATAGGTTGAAAAATAGGTCTGCACGAAACGTTCATGATCGCCATAGACGGTGCGCGCTTGACCGGGCCAGCTAGCGGTAATGCAGAGGTTCCCATCGGTTGCGCCTTCCAATACTATGCCATCATTATCGACCAATTGGGGCTGGATGCCAAAAAATGCTCTGCCTGCGCTGCCCGGTTTCATGTCATGCGCATTGGGCAGGGTGGTAATCATCACGCCGCCAGTTTCGGTTTGCCACCATGTATCAATGATGGGTGATTGTGCATCACCAACCACGTCATAATACCAGCGCCATGCTTCGGGGTTGATGGGCTCTCCCACTGTGCCAAGCAGTCGAATGGAGCTTCTATCATGGGCTTTTACCGGTGCATCGCCTTCGCGCATGAGAGCGCGGATAGCAGTGGGGGCAGTGTAGAAAATATTGACTTTATGTTTGGCAACAACTTCCCAAAAGCGCCCATGATCGGGATAGTTAGGAACGCCCTCAAACATAATCTCGGTCGCTCCATTGAGCAGCGGCCCATACACAATATAGCTATGACCTGTGACCCAGCCAATATCGGCGCTACACCAGAAAATCTCACCGGGCTGATAATCAAAAACATAGTTAAATGTGGTCGCCGCCCAAACCGCATAACCGCCAGTCGTATGCAATACTCCCTTTGGTTTGCCCGTTGACCCAGAGGTGTATAAAATGAACAGAGGGTCTTCTGCATTCATCGGTTCGCATGGGCATTCATCCGATACACTTGCCCCTAATGTATGATAATCATGATCACGGCCAGACACCATATTCACATCATCACCAGAATGTTTGATTACTAAAACGCCGCTAACATCGCAGCCCTCTTTTTCGAGTGCAGCATCAACATTTGATTTTAATGGAACGGTTTTGCCGCCGCGATAGCCGCCATCTGCTGTTACGACAAATTTGCTATCGCAATCGATGATACGGCCCGATAAGGCCTCGGGAGAAAAGCCGCCAAAGACAACGCTATGGATTGCGCCGATGCGCGCACAAGCGAGCATAGAGATAGCGCCCTCGACTATCATCGGCATATATATCGTTACGCGATCGCCCTTTTTAACGCCCATAGATTTTAGGCAATTGGCCATTTTAATGACTTCGGCTAGCAGCTCATTATAGCTTAATGTGCGGCCTTGTGCTTCGGGGCTATCCGGTTCCCAGATTAGGGCGGCTATAGCGCCTTTGCCGTCTTTCACATGCCTATCCACAGCATTATGACATATGTTGAGAACGCCATCCTCATACCATTTAATCGATACAGGGTCATAGCTATAATTGGATATAATATTGGGTTCTTTGATCCAATTTATACGAGCGGATTGCTCTTTCCAAAATTCATCAGGATTAGAGATGCTGTGCGCATAAAGACGTTTGTAATCCTCTGCATTGCAATGGGTGTTTTCCATATGAGTAGGCGATTTAATAATCTTCATATCTGCAGCGTTCATTTCTCTCATCCTAAATATTTTAGAAACTCAACCATATATGGATTATTGTTTCAACTCTATTGTGGACTTTTAAGCAAGAATCACTTATTGTTTCATTTGAAACTAATTTATCATATTTAATTTAGAGGAAATTGCGGTGGCTGACTTGTTTGAGAATCCAGCAGGATTAGACGGTTTTGAATTTGTTGAATTTTGCGCTCCTAAAGAGGGTGTATTAGAACCTGTACTAACTATGGCTGGCTTTACCCATGTCGCAACCCATCGCAGCAAAAATGTTCGTCTTTGGAGACAGGGCGGCATTAATCTGATTATAAATTATGAACCAAAATCTGCTGCGTGGTATTTTGCGCGTGAGCATGGACCATCAGCTTGCGGTATGGCATTTCGGGTAAAGGATGCTCGTAAAGCTTATGAATATTTACTAGAGCGCGGTGCAGAACCTGTGCAAGTTGAAACAGGGCCTATGGAGCTTCATATTCCTGCTATTCGCGGCATTGGTGGTGCGATATTATATTTGGTTGACCGCTATGGCGATGATTTATCAATCTACGATATTGATTTTGAATATTTGGATGGTGTTGAGCGCAATCCAGTTGGAGCAGGTTTCCAAATTATCGATCATTTGACGCACAATGTATATGGTGGCCGTATGGCCTATTGGGCGGATTATTATGAAACTTTGTTCAATTTTCGTGAAATTCGATTTTTTGACATTAAAGGCGAATATACAGGATTAACATCAAAAGCTCTGACTGCTCCCGATGGCAAAATTAAAATCCCATTGAACGAAGAGGGCGAAGGCGGCAAAGGTCAGATTGAAGAATTTTTGCGAGAATTTAATGGCGAAGGCATTCAGCACATCGCCTTTATCTGTGATGATTTGGTGGCATGTTGGGATCGCCTGAAATCATTGGGTGTTCCGTTTATGACGGCTCCGCCTGAGACCTATTATTCTATGCTGGATGAGCGTTTGCCGGGGCATGGTGAAGATGTTGATGCGCTCAAATCGCGCGGCATATTATTGGATGGCACGACTGAGGACGGTGAGCCTAGATTGCTCTTGCAAATTTTTGCTGAGGCGCAAGTTGGTCCAGTATTTTTTGAATTCATTCAGCGCAAAGGCGATGATGGTTTTGGCGAAGGCAATTTCAAAGCATTGTTTGAGAGCATTGAACGCGATCAAATAGCGCGCGGTGTGCTAAACCAACCTGCCTGATTCCATCCATATATTTTGCTAGAGAATGAGATTTTCTAGCTTATGCCAAAATTTGTTAGCGATACCATCCGAAAACAAGATATTATTTTATAGAATGTTTTTGCCGATAACTCATGGGTTTCTGGGGTAAATTCAGAAAATTATATGAAATGTTGATGGTTTTACTGGATTATGACAAGCTTGTCATATAGGTGAATGCATTAGGTGAATCGTTTGAATCCATTATTGCTGTTAAAGTTATTATAAAAATCTATACAGCGATAATGTGTGAACGGCATTACCCTTTGGGTGGGAGCATAAGATGGAATTAAATCCTGTTGTAAAAACAGTGACGGATCGTATTGTCGAAAGATCAAGCGCTACGCGTGCAGACTATCTGGACTTAATCAACCGTCAGCGTGACGAAGGCGTTCATAGGCCTACAATGTCTTGCGGTAATTTGGCGCATGGATTTGCTGCTAGCGGAGACGATAAAAGCGCGATTAAATCTGGCAAAGCTATGAATATTGGCATTGTAACAGCCTATAATGATATGCTTTCTGCGCACCAACCTTATGGACGATATCCAGAACAGATTAAAATATTTGCTCGCGAAAAAGGAGCAACAGCACAAATTGCTGGTGGTGTTCCTGCTATGTGCGATGGCGTTACCCAAGGCCAAGCAGGGATGGAGCTGTCTCTATTCAGCCGCGATGTCATTGCTATGTCAACGGCTGTAGCGCTTAGCCATGGTATGTTTGAAGGGGCTTTACTGCTTGGGATTTGCGACAAAATCGTACCAGGTTTGCTAATCGGAGCTTTGCGTTTTGGGCATTTACCGACAATTTTAGTGCCTGCTGGCCCAATGCCATCGGGTCTTGCCAATAAAGAAAAAGTGCGTGTTCGCCAATTATTCGCAGAAGGCAAAGCGACCAAAGAAGAATTATTAGAAGCCGAATCCGCTAGCTATCATGGCGCTGGAACCTGTACTTTTTTTGGTACTGCAAATAGCAATCAAATGATGATGGAGATGATGGGGCTTCATGTTCCCGGCAGCAGCTTTGTTAATCCGGGCAATAAATTGCGCCAAGAACTTACGCGCAATGCCGTACATCAAGTCACGCAAAATGGTTGGGATGGAGAGCAATATAAACCGCTTGGTCATTGTGTTGATGAAAAAGCTATTGTGAATGCCGTTGTGGGGCTGCTCGCAACGGGCGGTTCTACCAATCATGTTATCCATTTGCCGGCGATTGCGCGCGCGGCTGGAATCATATTGAATTGGGATGATATTGATGATTTATCTTCTGTTGTTCCTTTAATTGCTAGCATCTACCCCAATGGAATGGGCGATGTGAATCATTTTGCTGCTGCTGGCGGTATGCCTTATGTGATTAAAGAATTGGTTCAAGCGGGCTTAGCGCATAATGATATTATGACCATATATGGCGGTTCATTGCTGGAAGGCGCACGTGAGCCAAAAATGAATGGTGATGCTTTGGTGTTTGAAGAAGCCCCAGAGAATAGTGCAGACGATAAAATGTTGCGTCCTGTGTCAAATCCATTTCAGCCCGATGGCGGCATGAAATTATTGCAAGGCAATTTGGGCCGCAGCACGATGAAGATTAGCGCGGTTGATAAAAGCCGCCGAACGATAGAGGCACCAGCGCGTATTTTTCATGATCAAAATGATGTTGTCACGGCATTCAAAGCAGGCGAACTCGATCAAGATACGGTCGTGGTATGTCGTTTCCAAGGGCCAGCAGCCAATGGCATGCCAGAGCTGCACAAGCTAACGGCATCCTTGGGTGTGCTGCAAGATCGCGGCCATAAAATTGCATTTGTCACCGACGGACGTATGTCAGGGGCCAGCGGCAAAGTCCCCGCAGCTATTCATATCAGTCCAGAAGCCTATCATGGTGGGCCATTGGCAAAGCTGCGTGATGGCGACATAGTGCGCGTTTGTGCGCAGACAGGAACATTATCGGCCTTGGTCGAAGAAGCGGAATGGGAAGCAAGGCCATTAGAAAAATGTCCAGCACCATCCGTTGGAACAGGAAGAGAATTATTTGCGATGCTGCGCCGTTATAGCGACCCTGCTGAAAAAGGTGGTAGCGCAATGTTACAAGAGGCAGGTTTATAAATATGGAAGTTGTAGTAGCGGATATTGGCGGCACGCATGCACGGTTTGCCATTGCAAAATTTGATAATGGTAAAATCAAATCCCTATCGCATGAAGCGAAATTAAAAACAGCAGATTATGCCACTTTGGCGCTTGCGTGGCATGCTTATGCAAATCAAATTAAAGAAGCATCAGCATGTGAAATGCCCAGAAGAACAGCCATTGCTATTGCTGGGCCAGTTGATCAAGAGAATATCAAATTCACCAATAATAGCTGGATAATTAATCGTTCAAATCTGGCCAAAGAAATAAATGTTGATGATTTTATTTTGCTCAACGATTTCGAAGCCGTGGCCCATACTGTTGCGGTACTAGATGATGATAGTTTCAGCCATGTTTGCGGGCCTAAAAAGGCTGCTGAATATGGCGTCACAACAGTTATTGGACCAGGCACAGGATTGGGCGTTGCGCATTTGAGCGTAACAGAAGATGGCTATTTCGTTGGTGAAACCGAGGGCGGCCATGTGGATTTTGCACCCCTTGATAGCTGGGAAGATAATCTATTAAAAGGATTGCGAACGCATCATGGCAGAGTGTCGGTTGAACGTGTTTTGAGCGGCCCTGCACTGCGTTCATTATATAATGCTCTGACCAAAGAAGGTGAGCGATTAGATGTTGATGACAAGGGTTTATGGACTTTGGCATTAGAGGGAAAAGACGAACGTGCGGTGGCGGCATTAAATCGTTTCTTATTATCCTATGGGGCTATTGCTGGAGATTTAGCTTTAGCGCATGGGGCAAATAAAGTGATATTGACGGGCGGACTGGGTATTCGTTTGGTTGATCATATTCCGTCCTCTGGCTTTTGTGGTCGGTTTTCTGCCAAGGGGCGTTTCCAATCTAAAATGGAACAAATTACTGTTCAACAATTGCGTTATGATGAGCCTGGGTTATATGGAGCAGCAGCGGCTTATCTTAAGTCACTGGAAAATGTTAAATAATAAGGAATCCCCAGAATGAACAAAATTGGCACTATCATGCGCACTGCTCCCGTTATACCAGTATTGGTAATTGAAAATGTGGACCATGCTATTCCAATTGCTCAAGCTCTGGTTGCTGGCGGTTTACGCGTATTAGAAGTTACTTTGCGCACCGAATGCGCAATAGATGCTATTAAAGCCATGAAAACTGTCGAAGGTGCTATTGTTGGTGCAGGAACAGTATTAAATCCTGATCAGCTAAAACAATCAATTGATGCTGGTTCTGAATTTATTGTTTCGCCCGGTCTGACAGAAAATTTGGGCAAAGCGGCCCTAGATGCGGATATTCCATTCCTTCCTGGCACAGCTAATGCAGGGGATATTATGCTTGGTATGGATTTGGGTCTGAAACATTTCAAATTTTTCCCAGCAGAAGCAGCCGGTGGCCGCAGCGCCTTAAAAGCTATTGCCGCTCCATTTGGCGATGCATTATTCTGTCCAACGGGCGGTATTAATGTTCAAACAGCGCCAGATTGGCTCGCACTTGATCCTGTATTGTGCGTTGGTGGTTCTTGGGTTGTTCCAAAAGGCGAGCCTGATACCGATCTAATTACAGCAAATGCTAAGGCTGCTGTTGCTCTAGGCTGACAAATCATAGTTGCATTTCAAATTTAACTGCGCCATTAATTTGAGCGGAGAGATGAAGTGCATGCAAAAGATTCATATCTTATGTGCTTCTAATATGGGCTAAGGCCCAAGGGGAGTATGATATGAAAAAATTGATGATGAGTGCTGCGATAGTGGCATTGCTTGCTGGATGCAATCAAACAGCAAGTGATGATAGCGCAGAATCGGGCGCATTAGCGGGAAGCAATGAGCAGCCCAATGCTGACCGTAATGCTTATTTTGGCGATTTGCATATCCACACCCGCAACAGTTTTGATGCTTATATTTTTAATGTTCGCACTACCCCTGATGATGCATATAAATTTGCCAAAGGTGAGACAATATCGCATCCTTCGGGCTATGATATAAAATTAGAAGGCCCTAAATTAGACTTTATGGCGGTTACCGACCATGCGGCCTATTTGGGGCATCTTCCTGCAATGGATACTCCCGGCACTGAAATTTCTAAAAATGAAATAGCCAAGGATATGTTCAGCACTGACCCTGATAAAATAATTCAGGCATTTTCCATTATCGGTGGCGCTATTCGTAATGGTAAAAAAATAGCAGGTGTTTTTGATGAAAATATTACCGCTGATGTTTGGAAACAGACTATAGAGGCGGCTGATAAATATAATAAACCGGGCGAATTTACGACTTTCTCAGCCTATGAATATACTGCAACCCGCGTTACGCGCGGTCAAGGCGGCGGCTTTGCGGGGGGGAATTTGCACCGCAATGTGGTATTTAAGGGCAGCGCACCAAGGCTTCCCTTTTCAACATTGGATTCCACTAATCCAGAAGATTTGTGGACTTGGATGGACGAACAGCGCGATGCGGGTAATGATGTTTTATCGATTCCGCACAATAGCAATGTCTCTGATGGCGAGATGTTTAAGCTGGAAACCTATGATGGCGCCCCGCTCACCAAGGCTTATGCGGATAAGCGTTTGCGCAATGAACCTATTGTAGAGATTACCCAAGTAAAGGGTACATCAGAGACTCATCCAACATTATCACCCAATGATGAATGGGCAGATTTTGGCATTTATGAATATTTATTATCATCGCAAATCAAATCCAAAGTAAATGGCAGCTATGTTCGCGAAGCATTGGCCAATGGATTAGCGATTGAAGAAGAAACGGGCAGCAACCCCTATAAATTTGGTTTGATTGGCTCGACCGATAGCCATGTTGCTGGCGGTTCTTTTGATGAGAAAAATTTCTGGTCTAAAGTTGGTATTGTCGATGGCACGGCGGAGCGAAGAGGATCTGTGCCGCCTGATGGCAAGAAAAGCTGGGAAGGCGTGATATTGGACGCGAATGCCGATAATTGGTTCTCGCGTTGGGGTGCATCGGGTTTTGCTGCGGTATGGGCCGAGGAAAATACGCGCGAGAGCATATTTGATGCTATGCGCCGTAAAGAGGTTTTTGCTACTACGGGAACGCGCATCAAAGTTCGCTTCTTTGCCGGTTTTGATTATGACAATGCTCTATTGGATGATCCTGAAATGGTCTCAAAAGCCTATAAGGGCGGCGTACCTATGGGCGGTGATTTAATTGGCGAAAGCAAAGCGCCTAATTTCTTAGTTTGGGCGATGCGTGATCCGCTCAGTGCGCCATTACAGAGATTACAAATTGTGAAAGTTTGGGTCGAAGGCGGCAAAACCAATGAAAAAGTCTTTGATGTCGCTTGCAGCGATAATGGCACGCCCGATGCAAATTACAGATGCCCCGATAATGGAGCGAGCGTCAATCTTAAGGACTGTTCCATTTCATCGGACAGCGGCGCGCCAGAGCTAAAAACCTATTGGCGTGATCCAGAGCATAAGAGCGATCAACGGGCGTCTTATTATGTGCGCGTGCTGGAGAATCCAGTATGTCGTTGGTCAACATGGGATGCCATCAGAGCAGGCGTGCAGCCCAATCCGAAATTACAAGCGACGATTCAAGAACGGGCATGGTCTTCGCCTATTTGGTATACGCCATCTAACGGCTGATTGGCTCTAAAAATATGAAGCGATATTTCCGCGAACCAATAGTCCATTTTGTCATTTTGGGCGCATTGCTAGTTTTCATCCACTCATTGTGGAATGTTTGGCAGGGCGTCCAAGGGCGCACTATCACTGTAAGCGCATCTGAAATTGAACGATTAAGCCAAGCTTGGTCAAACACTTCGGGACGTGCCCCTAATGATAAAGATATTGATTATATTATCGATCAATATGTCAAAGAAGAAGTTTTGGTGCGCGAAGCGCAGCGGCTTGGATTAGAGGAAGGCGATGTGATTATGCGCCGCCGATTGGCGCAAAAAATGGACTTTCTTATCAGCGCAGAAGGTGAAGCAGAAGACGCTAGCGATAGAGAATTACGAGCTTTTTATGATGAGAATAAAGCGCAATTTGCAAGCAGTGAGCGGCGCAGTTTTAATCATATCTATTTAAGCCCTGAAAAATATGGCGATGGAATAGAAAGCCAAGCGCAGCAAATATTAGAGCAGTTAAAATCGGGTGCTGACTGGAAAGGGTTGGGTGATCCTTTTATTCAAAAACGTTCCTATGCAGTTATACCCCAAGCCGAGGTAGGGCGTTTATTTGGCCCTGATTTTGCGACCGCAATATTTACGCTTAACCAAGGGCAATGGAGCGGCCCAATTGGCAGCGCTTTTGGTTTGCATTTGGTTAGAATTGAAACCGTTGATGATGCTTTGCAGGCAGATTTTGAATCTGTGAAACCCCAAGTGAGGGACGCATGGCGCGCGCAGCAACAATTGGAATTTAAAGCGCAAAAGGTTGATGATCTCGTATCGGGCTATACTATTCTCATCGAAGATATTGATAAATGATCTGGCGGTTTTTGTGCATCTTAATTGCATGTTTCGCGGCGCAAAATGCCTATGCCCATGAAGTACGGCCCGCAGCATTAGAGATTGAGCAAAGCGCCGATAAGCAAATTAATGTCACTTGGAAGCTGCCTATTACCAATGGTAAGAAGCTTAAATTATTTCCAAAATTCCCAGATGAATGCCAGCTACCCGATGATAGTCAGCAAAAAATTATCGATGGTATCATCGTTGAAAGCTGGCAGATGCAGTGCGCGCTCGACACAGGCAGCATAAGCATAGAGGGCCTTGAAAATGTCCTTACTGATGTATTTGTGCGCATAAAACGCATTGGGCAGGATGAGCAAATTTCTTTGTTGCGCCCTTCGGATAATCTGTTGGATTTATCCAAACCAGAGGGAGCAGCTTATAGCGAATATATCGGCATCGGTGTTGAACATATGATCTTTGGTTGGGATCATTTATTATTCGTATTGGCGTTACTTTTGATCGTATCGCGCAGACAAATATTATGGGTCATCACTGCTTTTACATTGGGTCATAGCATCACATTAGGGCTAACGGCTCTGGGGTTATTGTCTCTGCCCAGCGGGCCAATAGAATTGCTGATTGCGCTTTCCATATTCTTTTTGGCGATAGAGGCGATGCGCAAATTAAAAAATGGCACTAGCATTACGATAGAATATCCGTGGATTATCGCCATAGCTTTTGGATTGCTGCACGGCCTTGGTTTTGCAGGTGCTTTATCAGAGATAGGACTGCCCAAAGGCAATGAATTATGGGCTTTGGCCATGTTCAATATTGGCATTGAACTGGGGCAGATATTGTTCATAATTATCGCCGCTTCGCTCTATGCATTCAACAGGCATATGGCATGGTTTAGTGAATATAAGATCAAAATAATTTTAATCTATATGCTTGGCACAATGGGAGCTTATTTCACGCTAACGCGGATATTTTAATCCATACAGACTATCATATCGCTATGGATTTCAGAGTAATTCTTCCCAAGCTTTCGCTTCCTTCTTGGTCGGTGCGCCCAATAATTCAATCGCATGACGCAGACGTTGACGCATAATATCACGCCCCAAATGGGTTATGGCATCAAATAATGGAACAGATTGCATGGAACCTGTCGTTGCAACATACATGGCTTGAATTAAGAATTTTAGCTTAATGTCGAGTTTTTCCGCTGTATTGCGTAAAATCCCTTCTATGGTTTCTTTGTCCCATACAGCTGCTGCATCGAATTGCATCAACACAAGATGATAGATTTGGCGCTGTGTTAATTCCTCTAGCTTGACTTGGCGCAGATTTTCTTGGGTTTGCCCCTCGATACGGTTCATGAAGAAAAAGCTGAGCAAATCTCCAAGGTCGGATAATTTGGTAATCCGGGTTTGCGCCATTTGCGCAATTGGTTTTAGATATTCATCATTGAGCGCCCATGTTTTTACTTTGTCTAAAAACTCTTCGCTATCCATATTTTCGCGCAGATAACGTCCATTCAGCCAATCCAATTTATCCATGTCAAACACAGGGCCGCCCAAGGATATATTGTTGGCATCAAAATCTTTGACCATATCATCAATGGTCATCATTTCCTCGCCCTCTGAAGAAGCACGTGCAAATAGACCTAAGAAATTTATAAGCGCTTCGGGCAAATATCCTGCGCGTTCAAAATATAATATGCTGGTTGGGTTTTTGCGTTTAGAGAGTTTTGATTTATCCAAATTCCGCAACAATGGTAGATGCGTTAGTACCGGAGCTTCCCAACCAAAATATTGATAAAGCAATAGATGTTTGGGGGCAGAGCTAATCCATTCCTCGCCGCGCATCACATGCGTAATGCCCATCAAATGATCGTCCACCACATTGGCAAGGTGATAGGTAGGCAGGCCATCAGATTTCATCAACACTTGCATGTCAACTTCGGGCCATTCAAATTCAATATCGCCTCTGATAGTATCATGGACAATGCATTTACCCTCGACTGGGATTTTCAGGCGTACCACAAAGGGCGTATTTTCTGCTTCATGTTTGGCATGGTCTTCGGGATTGAGGCGCAAACATGTGCCATCATAGCGCGGCGGCATACCAGATTTCATCTGAGCTTTGCGCATATTGGTTAAGCGTTCAGCATCACAATAACATTTAAATGCATTGCCATCATCGAGCAGCTTTTGTGCATGCTCAGTATAAATTTCACTACGCTCGCTTTGACGATAGGGGCCATTAGGGCCGCCAACATCGGGGCCTTCATCCCATTCAAAACCAAGCCAACGCAGGGATTTGATAATCATATCTTCGGACGCACGCGTAGAGCGAACTTGGTCTGTATCCTCAATGCGCAAGATAGATTTGCCACCATGTTTTTTCGTAAAACAATGGTTCATAAGTGCGATATAAGCCGTTCCAACATGCGGATCACCGGTTGGGCTAGGGGCTATACGGGTTTTAATCATTCTATCGCTCATATTTATCTCGCATATTTAAAACTTGCGCTTTTCAGCACTTTGGTGATGCCATTAACAGCCAATACGCCATTGGCCAAGCCGCTACTGTCCTAATCACCATATTTATTTGCGCATTATGGTTTTGCTGAGATCATATATATGTCATAAAGCTAGGGTAGAGAATGCATAATCAAACATATTGACGGGATGCTAGCTATGAAAATCAACAGAAGGCAATTGGGCACAGGTGTTGGCGCCGCCGCTATAGCAGCCTTATCAGCGCGCAGTTTTGCGGAGATGCCGGCTGGCGGTGCTAGCGAAGTGCCCGGATATGGTGCATTGATAAAAGACCCCAATGCTTTGCTCGATTTGCCAGAAGGGTTTTCATATAGGGTCATTTCGCGGCTTGGTAATGTGATGAGCGATGGCAATGTTGTGCCCAATGCTGCCGATGGTATGGGATGCCTTGATTTAGGAAATGGCAAGGTTGCATTGGTGCGCAATCATGAACTGCGACCAAGCCAAATTAGAGAAGGGGCATTGCGCGAGCCACCTAAAGCAGGTTTCAAAAGCTATGATACACATAAAGAGCGCGGTTATCCTTTGCCGGGTGGCACTACGACGCTAATTTATGATATAAAAACGCAAAAATTAGAGAGCGAGTGGCTCTCGCTAAATGGCACTATAAGAAATTGTTCGGGCGGAATAACGCCGTGGGGCAGTTGGTTATCTTGCGAAGAAACAACCGAAAAAGCAGGTGGTGATGCCAATAAGGATCATGGCTATGTTTTTGAAGTGCCTATAGAGCAGGGCAAAATGGCGGACCCAACCCCGCTTAAGGATATGGGGCGATTTAATCATGAAGCCGTCTGTGTCGATCCGCGCACAGGCATTGTCTATTTAACCGAAGATAGCAATGACAGCCTATTTTATCGTTTCATACCCAAGGTTAAGGGCAAATTAGCCGAAGGCGGAAAATTACAGGCTTTGGCCTATGAAGCCACGCCATCGGTTGACACGCGCAATTGGGACCAATTGGCAATAAAAATTGGTGATGAGCATGGTGTTCGCTGGATTGATATGGATGATGTAGAGAGCCCTAATGATGATCTGCGCAAACGCGGTCACAAAGCTGGAGCGGCGATTTTTGCGCGCGGTGAGGGCGTTATATGGGACGGCGATCAACTTTATTTTGCATCAACGAGCGGCGGGAAAGCTAAATATGGGCAAATCTTCCGCTATACGCCAAACCCGCTTGATGATGGCCGTGATGCGGCTGTGCCATCGGGTACATTATCGCTATTTTTGGAATCGAATGATCCAGCATTTTATAATTATGGCGATAATTTATGCGTTATGCCCAACGGTCATTTGATGGTATGCGAAGATCAATATACAGCGATAGTGAATAATCATCTGCGCGGCGTTAATAAAGAAGGTAAGACTTATATTTTTGGCCGCAGCCAGGTACAGACTGAATTTGCAGGAGCATGTTTCTCTCCCGATGGGCAGACTATGTTTGTCAATCTTTATGCACCGACTTATACTTTTGCGATTACAGGGCCATGGGATAGCGTAAGGGCGTAATAGCGATACCGATTTTATGACCAATGATTAGCTTTTATATATCGGCTTGCTTTTTTGATTGTGCCTATTCAAAGGTAAATTATGAACGAAAATATAGCCTGTATAGAGCAAGCAAAAAAAGACATGGTTTCAAATTGTCTGAATTGCGGTCAGTCACTATCTCAAGATTATTGCGCTAATTGTGGGCAATCTCGGCACATACATCGTTCCTTTGCGGCGGTGTGGCATGATTTCTCTCATGGCGTGCTGCATTTTGATGGTAAATTTTGGCGCACATTGCCAATGCTCATGTTCAAACCAGGTGTATTGACGCGCGAATATATCGCAGGGAAAAGAGCGCAATATATATCGCCAATGGCTCTATTCCTATTTTCTATATTCCTAATGTTTGCGGTTTTTTCATTTGTTGGATCGCCAATAACAGAATTTAATGAGCAAAGTGTTGAGAGTATAAAAGAGGTAGCTTCTGAAACTAAAGAAGGATTGTTGGTTGCAAGAGAACAGATAGAAAATGACATAGCATCTGGGAAACTAGTAGATGAGAATGGCTCCTCCAACGTTGACAAGCTGAAGGGAATTGAGATTGCTCTCGGGGCGCTAGGTGATGAAGAACAATTAGGTGATGAAGAACAATCAAGTGAAGGTAGAGAAGATTTTGTGCAAGTTGATGGCCTTGATGAAGTTTTAGAAGGTAAAAAAGAACTGAAAAAGCAAGTTGAGAGTTGGATTGATTTGATTAACAACAATTCTGAATTGCTTCTGTATAAGATGAAATCTAGCGGTTATAAATTTTCATGGTTATTAATCCCCATATCTTTGCCCTTTGTCTGGCTTGCCATGTTGGGCGTGCGCGGTCATCATTTTTACGATCATGCGATATTTACCATTTATTCCATGAGTTTTGTCACATTATTATTCATAACTTTGGCTATCATGGGAAGCATTGGATTTTTAAGCGGCTGGTTGATTCCAGCGGGCGCAATCATTCCTTTCATTCATTTATACAAACAGATACGGCACGCTTATCAACTCTCACGTAGGCAAACATTTTTGCGTCTAATCATCTTGTGCATTGGAATAATTTTTAGCCTATTGATTTTCTTTGCCATACTACTACTTTTGGGCATATTGGGGTAAGCTAATATCCTTGCAACGATAAGTCCGTTGCAATTAACCGAAAGCAACTTGTGTCCTATATTAAATCCATTGCCCCCGCATTGCCCGATTATCAAGTCAGTCAAGAAGAAGTCTTAGCTATATTAGCGAGAGCTAGAGGTGCAGAATTACCGCCGCGTCTCAAGCAGATATTGGGCAATAGCGGTATCGATAAACGTTATTTAGCAAAGCCCGCTGAATATTATTTGCAAGGACGCAGCTGGACAGAGCGCAGTGCCATTTATGCACAAACGGGCATGTCTATGGCAAAGAGCGCATCTGAAAAAGCGCTGGATGAAGCTTCGTTAAAGGCAAGTGATATTGATGTAATCATATTTGTTTCAACGACGGGAACAGTCACGCCATCGATACCTACGGCCATGATAAAAGAATTGGGATTTCGGGATAATATTCAGACCGTCCCTGTTTTTGGATATGGTTGTGCGGGCGGATTATTGGGTCTACGGCTGGCCGATCAAATGGCGGATGCAGGAGATAGTGGCCAGAATGTCTTGATGGTTGCATTGGAATTGTGCAGCCTATCCTATGATTATAGTCAATTTGATAAAAAGAATATGATTGCCACAGCTCTTTTTGCAGATGGATGCGCAGCAGCGGTAATTAAAGGAAGCAAAGAGCAGGGTGATAAGCCTAAGTTCAGAAGCTTTGATCAAAAAACATGGCCCGATACGCGCGATATGATGGGATGGGATATAGGAGAAACAGGTTTTGATCTGGTGCTCGCACGCGACATACCGGCCTTTGTTGGTAATGACTTTGCGCCATTTTGCGATAGATTTTTAGAGAATGAAGGCTTGTCTCGTGCTGATATGGGCGAACCAGCCTGTCACCCGGGCGGTGGGCGCGTCGTAGATGCTTTGGATGATTATTTTGGTGATGAGGTTGGCAATATTGATACAACGCGTAATATATTGCGTCATCATGGTAATATGTCTTCACCGACGATATTATTTGTCCTTAAAGATTTATTGGCAGTTAATCCGACGAAGCCTATTGTGATGACAGCACTTGGCCCAGGTTTTACTGCGGCTGTCGGTATATTGGATCCAAAAGGAGCAGTGCATGGCTGATATTTTTGCAATATTAAATGGGCCACCAACATGGGTTTTCTGGGTGCTTGCTTATTTGCTGGCGCAACGTTTGGGTGAGCTGGTATATGCAAAGCGCAATACAGCGCGCCTTATATCCGAGGGCGCAAAAGAATATGGCGCAGATCATTATCATTATTTTATTTTACTGCATGGCAGCTGGATAATTGTGATGGTGATGCTGGCAAAGCCTGATCATGAGCTGAACCCTTATATATTGAATGCTTTTTTCCTCTCGCAAATATTACGATTTTGGACATTAGCATCAATTGGCCGTTGGTGGACAACGCGCATTATTAGCGCACCGCATTTCCCGCGTGTGAAAAAAGGGCCTTATAAATTTCTGTCACATCCCAATTATACAGTGGTAGTTCTTGAAATTGCTATAGTGCCTCTACTGCTAGGGCTTTGGTGGGCAGCAATCCTATTTTCTGTGCTGAATGCAATTTTGTTGCGGCACCGCATTGGCATAGAAGAGACTGTGCTTAGAGAGCGTGGTTGAACGTTAATAATATTAAAAATTTATAGATTAACCAATATCTCGATAT
The DNA here is from genome assembly GCA_947492905.1 of uncultured Sphingorhabdus sp. GTDB lineage: Bacteria > Pseudomonadota > Alphaproteobacteria > Sphingomonadales > Sphingomonadaceae > Sphingorhabdus_B. The sequence goes on from CANLOL010000002.1 coordinate 179,179, forward strand.
TATTTTAACGCTAATATTTAGCTTAACTTTATATTAAACAACTATACATAAAATCTTACTGTTTATTTTATGGGGGATTTATGGAGTTAAGTAATATAGCTTTGGTTGGGTTGCCAGTAATTGTCTTTGCTAGCGTTTTCGACTGGTCAGAAGATGAAGTTGAACCCATAAACAGAGCAGAAGAATTTGTAGAAATTGTTAAGGGTGTAATTCCGACAGTCGATGAGCAAGGCAATCATATGTCTATCAGTGCAGAAGGCAATACTATTATATTGAAGATGCAATTTGCAAATAATGAAATTTTTGATACTTTCTCACAAACTCAAATTCAGAGGACTATGAAAAATGCTTTTTGTGTCGGTCATAGGCGCTCTACTAATAAAGGTATGAGGTTTAACAGTTACTTTAAGGAGGGTGTTAAAGTTCGTTTAGACTATGTGAATAATTATGGCTCCTTAGTTAAAGGCAACGCTATTAGTAAGTGCTAAAGCATAGAATGTTGAGAACTCTGATTAAGAGGATTGGTTTGAGATAGTATTTGCATGTTGATGCGGTAATCTTTCAATTTAATTGTGTTTGGGTATGTTCTTTCTAACTTGACCTAAACCCGAATCCTCGTTAAAGGCCGCGCTTCTGTTTCAAAGTAATGGGCATGTCCTGTTTCTGTGTTTCCGAAATAATCACATTAGGCAAAACAATGGTGGTGGTTCGCATCATCAGAGTAACCCTAGAATTTCTAGATATAAGGTGAAGACTTTATGCCAACAATTAATCAGCTGGTCCGCAAAGGCCGGGTGCCACAAAAGGTAAAATCAAAAGTACCTGCTATGGAACAAAATCCGCAAAAGCGCGGTGTTTGCACAAGAGTTTATACAACGACCCCGAAAAAGCCTAATTCCGCATTGCGTAAGGTTGCCAAAGTGCGTCTTACAAACCAACGCGAAGTTATTAGCTATATTCCTGGTGAAGGCCATAACCTGCAAGAGCATAGTGTTGTTCTTATTCGTGGTGGCCGTGTTCGCGATCTTCCCGGTGTACGTTATCACGTGCTTCGCGGTGTTTTGGATACCCAAGGCGTTAAAGACCGTAAACAATCCCGTTCCAAATATGGCGCTAAGCGTCCTAAATAATCAGGAGAATAGAAAATGGCACGTCGTCGTCGTCCGGAGAAACGGATAGTCCTTCCTGATCCTAAATTTGGAGATCAGGTTCTTTCAAAATTCATGAACAATTTGATGGTAGATGGTAAGAAATCTACTGCTGAGCGTATTGTATATGGTGCATTGGATGCTGTTGAAGCAAAAGCAAAAACAGAACCGTTGGCATTATTCCACGATGCTTTGAACAATATCAAACCTCAAGTAGAAGTTCGCTCTCGCCGTGTTGGTGGTGCAACTTATCAGGTGCCTGTTGATGTTCGTCCAGAGCGTGCGCAAGCCCTAGCCATTCGTTGGTTGGTTGGTGCGGCCCGTGGCCGCAGCGAAACAACCATGGCCGCTCGTCTATCAGGTGAGCTTATGGATGCCGCTAATAACCGTGGTAACGCGGTTAAGAAGCGCGAAGACACCCACCGTATGGCAGATGCTAACCGTGCATTTGCGCATTACCGCTGGTAATCATTTTGATATTCAGGCGACTGATAAATTCGGCTGTTTGAAAATAATTTGATAAATGAACTATTGGGGGCTGGCATTATCCGGCCCCTTTCATTATAGGGCCTATGAAATTGAGGTCGAACGCAACTTGATGGCATGAGCCATCGTATATACGGAGTATTTATCATGGCACGCAGCCATCCACTGGAAAAATATCGTAATATTGGCATTATGGCGCATATTGACGCGGGTAAAACCACAACAACAGAGCGTATTCTTTATTATACAGGTAAATCCTATAAAATTGGCGAAGTGCATGATGGCGCAGCGACAATGGATTGGATGGAGCAAGAGCAAGAGCGCGGAATTACAATTACTTCTGCTGCTACCACTTGTTTTTGGACAGCTGACGATGGCAAAGGTGAAGAGCACCGCATTAACATTATTGATACGCCAGGACACGTTGATTTCACAATTGAAGTAGAGCGTTCTTTGCGTGTGCTTGATGGTGCTGTTGCTTGTTTTGATGGTGTTGCAGGTGTTGAGCCGCAATCTGAGACAGTATGGCGTCAGGCTGATAAATATGGTGTGCCGCGTATGTGCTTCATCAACAAGCTTGATCGCACGGGCGCTGATTTCAAATATTGCGTTCAATCGATTATTGATCGTTTGGGCTCGACGCCTGCGGTTCTTTATTTGCCAATCGGCATAGAGGCGGATTTGATTGGCCTAGTTGATTTGGTGAACCAACGTTCAATCGTATGGAAAAATGATGGTCTAGGCGCTGAATTTGAATATGGCGACATTCCAGCTGATATGGCTGATGAAGCCGCACAATATCGCGAGCAGCTTATTGAACTTGCTGTTGAGCAAGATGATGATGTGATGGAGCAATATCTTGAGGGCAATGAGCCAGATGTTCCAACTTTGAAATCATTGATCCGCAAAGGCACATTGAACCAAAGCTTCGTTCCTGTTTGCTGCGGTAGTGCCTTTAAAAACAAAGGTGTTCAGCCATTGCTAGACGCAGTGATTGATTATCTGCCTAGCCCGCTTGACGTTCCAGCGATTGAAGGTGTGCTCTTGGATGGTGAAACTGCTGCAAATCGTCCCTCTAGTGATGATGAGCCATTTTCTGCGCTCGCATTTAAAGTGATGAACGATCCATTCGTAGGCTCGCTAACATTCTGCCGTATCTATTCAGGCAAGCTAGAAAAAGGCACAATCCTAAATTCTGTGAAGGATAAAAAGGAAAAAGTGGGCCGCATATTAGAGATGCACTCTAATGATCGTAAAGATATTGATGAAGCAATGGCGGGCGATATTGTTGCGCTTGCTGGTATGAAGGCGACCACCACAGGTGATACGCTTTGTGCATCTTCTGATCCGATTATTTTGGAGCGTATGGAATTTCCGGAGCCTGTTATCGAGCTTTCTGTTGAACCAAAAACTAAAGCTGACCAAGAGAAGATGGGCGTTGCTCTAAATCGTTTGGCTGCCGAAGATCCATCATTCCGTGTGACCACCGATCATGAATCAGGTCAAACGATCATTAAGGGTATGGGTGAGCTTCACCTTGATATTCTTGTCGATCGTATGAAGCGCGAATTTAAAGTGGAAGCCAATGTTGGTGCTCCGCAGGTTGCTTATCGTGAATCGCTAAGCCGTGCAGTTGAAATTGATTATACCCACAAAAAACAATCTGGTGGTTCTGGTCAATTTGCGCGCGTTAAATTTGAAGTCACGCCTGGTGAGCGCGGTGCTGGTATTACCTTTAACGATGAAATTAAAGGCGGTAATATTCCTAAAGAATATATTCCATCTGTTGAAAAAGGTATGCGCGAAACCGCAGAGACAGGTTCTCTAATCGGTTTCCCAATTATCGATTTTGATATTCGTCTTTATGATGGTGCTTACCATGATGTTGACTCCTCAGCATTGGCATTTGAGATTGCGGGCCGTGCAGCGATGCGTGAAGCCGCTCAAAAATCTGGCATTCAATTGTTAGAGCCTGTGATGAAGGTTGAAGTTGTGACACCTGAAGAATATTTGGGTGATGTTATTGGTGATATGAACAGTCGCCGTGGTCAAATCCAAGGCACAGATAGCCGCGGTAATGCGCAGGTGGTTGATTCAATGGTGCCATTGGCCAACATGTTTGGTTATGTGAATGAGCTGCGTTCATTCACGCAAGGCCGCGCACAATATAGCATGCAATTCTCTCATTATGAGCCTGTACCAAATAATGTTGCAGAAGAATTAAGAGAGAAGATGGCTTAAGCAATAGGGTTACGAGAATATCGTAATCTATAATTGGATAGCGGTATCCCAAGGATGCCAATATCAACAGGTCTCATGATTGTTACAAATCATCATTTATTGATGGTAAATTGCACTCTAAGGCTTGACAATCGCTCCTAATCGCGCCAATGCGCGCGTCACGAGCTAATATAGTTTGAATATAAAGGTAGGATATAATGGCAAAAGCAAAGTTTGAACGGAACAAGCCGCACTGTAACATTGGCACCATTGGTCACGTTGACCACGGTAAAACCACACTTACAGCGGCAATTACAAAAGTACTTGCTGAATCAACCGGCGGTGAAGCTGTTGATTTTGCAAACATCGATAAAGCTCCTGAAGAGCGTGAGCGCGGTATCACTATTTCAACGGCGCACGTTGAATATGAAACAGAAGGCCGTCACTATGCGCACGTTGATTGCCCAGGACACGCTGACTATGTGAAAAACATGATCACTGGTGCTGCTCAAATGGATGGTGCTATCTTGGTGGTTAACGCTGCTGATGGTCCAATGCCACAAACAAAAGAGCACATCTTGCTTGCTCGCCAAGTTGGTGTTCCAGCTATGGTTGTTTTCATGAACAAAGTTGACCAAGTTGACGATGAAGAATTGCTTGAGTTGGTTGAGATGGAAATTCGTGAACTTCTATCTGAATATGATTTCCCAGGTGATGATATTCCTATCGTTTCTGGTTCAGCACTTGCTGCTCTTGAAGGTCGCGACGACAATATTGGTAAAGAAAAAATTCTTGAGCTTATGAAAGCTGTTGATGATTTCATTCCACAGCCTGATCGTCCAGTTGATAAAGATTTCTTGATGCCAGTGGAAGACGTGTTCTCAATCTCTGGTCGTGGTACTGTTGTTACAGGCCGCGTAGAAACCGGTATTGTGAATGTTGGTGACGAAGTTGAAATCGTTGGTATCAAAGATACAACAAAAACAACCGTTACTGGTGTTGAAATGTTCCGTAAATTGCTAGATTCAGGTGAGGCTGGCGATAACATTGGTGCATTGGTTCGCGGTATTGCTCGTGAAGACGTTGAGCGTGGTCAGGTTCTATGTAAGCCTGGTAGCGTTACACCGCACACAGAATTCTCTGCAGAAGTTTATGTACTTTCTAAAGATGAAGGTGGTCGTCACACACCATTCTTCGCTAACTATCGTCCACAATTCTACTTCCGTACAACGGACGTTACTGGCGAAGTTATTCTTCCAGAAGGTACCGAGATGGTAATGCCTGGTGATAATGTAACAATCAGCGTTAAACTGATTGCTCCAATCGCGATGGACCAAGGATTGCGTTTCGCTATCCGTGAAGGTGGTCGTACTGTTGGTTCAGGGGTTGTCGGATCGATAACTAAGTAATATAGAAGCTCACACCGACTGATTCGCTTGAATTGGTCGGTTTGAGATTTTTGGGTTCACCTCCTATTTTACCTGATGGCAGGATATGGGGTGAATTTATTTTTTGGCTCTTTGATATTGGTATAATTGACTATGGAAACGCAGAATATTCGTATTCGTCTTAAGGCATTTGATCATCGTGTGCTTGATCAAGCAACGCAAGAAATCGCCGAAACAGCGCGCCGCACTGGCGCATTAATCCGTGGTCCTATACCATTGCCGACCCGCATTGAAAAATTCACGGTTAACCGTGGACCTCACGTTAACAAAAAATCACGTGAGCAATTTGAGGTACGGACATATAAAAGGTTGCTCGATATTGTGCAGCCTACACCAGAAACAGTTGATGCTTTGATGAAGCTTGATCTGGCTGCTGGTGTAAATGTTGAAATTAAGCTTGCTTAATTCGTAAGAATTGCGCAAGAGGCATCGCAAGATGCGCGGTATGACATTTTCATACCCGACGACATAGGAATACCGCCGGTTCTTCCGCAAGGAATCGACCGGGCTGCGTTCCCCGTCTCGCTTATTACTCACCTGGGTAATCGGCACCTAGCCCGGACGGGGCTCAGCATAAATTTGGGTTAGACGAATTTTAATCACGCCCGTGGAGCAATGGTGCTGCATGGGCCTCTGTGAAGGAGAAAGGTCATGCGCACTGGCGTGATCGCGAAAAAAATGGGTATGATGCGCATCTTCCAAGAAGATGGTCAGCATGTTCCTGTTACCGTATTGGCTCTTGAGGGATGCCAAGTGGTCGGAAACCGCAGCAACGAAACGGACGGTTATTTAGCTGTTCGTGTAGGTTCTGGGGTCCGTAAAGCGAAAAATATTAATAAACCTCAACGCGAAGAGCTTGCAAAAGCATCAGTAGAGCCAAAAGCTCGTATCGCTGAATTCCGTGTTGATAGCGAAGAAGCTCTATTACCAGTTGGTGCTGTTTTATCAGCCGATCATTTTGTTGATGGTCAAATGGTTGATGTAACTGGCCACACGCAAGGTAAAGGCTTTGCTGGCGCTATGAAGCGTTGGAACTTTGGTGGTCTTCGTGCAACGCACGGTGTGTCATTGTCTCACCGTTCGCATGGTTCAACGGGTAACCGTCAAGATCCTGGTAAAGTGTTTAAGGGTAAGAAAATGGCTGGTCACATGGGTGATCGTCAACGTACCCAACAAAATCTTGAAATTGTTCGTACCGACTCAGAGCGCGGTTTGATCTTTGTAAAAGGATCAGTACCTGGTGCTAAAAATGGTTGGTTGATGGTTCGCGATTCTGTGAAACTTCCTTCACCAGAAGGTGCGCCATTCCCCGCTTCTTTGAAAGCGGATAATGATGCAGCAGAAAAGCCCGTTGATACAGCAGTTGAGGCAGGTGCAGATACATCAGCTGAAGCTCCTGCAGCTGAAGAAACAAAAACGGAAGGGGAGGGCTAAGACATGAAATTAAAAGTACAAACCCTCGAAGCAAAAGCAAAAGGCGATATTGAATTGTCTGATGATGTGTTTGGCCTAGAGCCTCGCGCTGACATTTTGCACCGTGTCGTTAATTGGCAGCGTGAAAAAGCACGTGCTACTGCGCGTCCAACGCGTGAACGTAGTGATGTTGCGCGCACTGGTAAGAAGTTCGGCAAGCAAAAAGGTGGCGGTACTGCCCGTCACGGTGATCGCCGTGCTCCTATCTTTATCGGTGGTGGTAAAGCGCATGGTGCACGTCTTCGTGATTTTAATCCATCATTGAACAAGAAAATTCGTGCCTTAGGTCTAAAAATGGCTCTTTCTGCAAAAGCAAAAGCTGGCACATTAATCATTGTTGATAATTTGGATGTGAAAGCACCCAAAACACAGGCTCTTAAATCTCAGTTGGATAAATTGGGTTTTGGACGCACAGCATTGGTTATTGATGGCGAAGCGGTAAATGATAATTTCCGTAAAGCGTCATCTAATTTGATTGGTCTTGATGTAATGGCTGCTTCTGGTGCAAATGTTTATGACATTTTGAACCATGAAACTTTGGTTTTGACAAAAGCAGGCGTCGAAAAATTGGAGGCGCGTTTCAATGGCTAAAAAAGATACCATAGATAATCGTCATTATGATGTGATTGTGTCGCCTCATATTACAGAAAAATCGACATTACTCAGCGAGAATAATGCGGTAGTTTTCAAGGTTTCTGGTGATAGCACGAAACCACAAATTAAAGCTGCTGTTGAAGCATTGTTCGACGTTAAAGTGCTTCGCGTAAACACTCTGATCCAAAAGGGTAAGGTTAAGCGCTGGCGCGGACGTCCGTATCGCCGTAATGACATTAAAAAAGCAGTTGTGACTTTGGCTGAAGGCCAAACAATCGACGTAACCACGGGGGTTTAAGGCTTAAATCATGGCATTAAAAAGTTATAAACCAACCAGCCCAGCTCGTCGCGGTCTTGTTCTAGTAGACAAATCATCTTTGTTTAAAGGCAAGCCTGTTAAAGCTCTGGTCCATGGTAAGAATAAAACGGGTGGCCGTAACAATAAAGGTCATGTGACAGCGCGCGGTATTGGCGGCGGTCATAAGCAAAAATATCGTATTATCGACTTTAAGCGTCGTAAATTTGATGTTCCTGCTACTGTTGAGCGTCTTGAGTATGATCCAAATCGCAGTGCATTCATTGCGCTCATCAAATATGAAGATGGTGAGCAAAGCTATATTATTGCACCGCAACGCTTAGCAGTAGGTGATACTGTTGTGGCTGGTGAGAAAACAGATGTGAAGCCTGGTAATGCGATGTTATTGTCGCAAATGCCAGTTGGTACCATTTGTCACAATATCGAGATGAAGCCTAACAAAGGTGGTCAGATTGCACGCGCAGCTGGTACTTATGTACAATTGGTTGGTCGTGATCGCGGTATGGTGATTGTGCGTTTGAATAGCGGTGAGCAACGTTATGTTCGCGGTGATTGCATGGGGACAGTTGGTGCTGTTTCTAATCCAGATAATTCAAACCAAACATTGGCTAAAGCAGGCCGTAATCGTTGGGCAGGCAAACGTCCGCTTACACGTGGTGTTGCTAAAAACCCTGTTGATCACCCTCATGGTGGTGGTGAAGGTCGTACTTCGGGTGGTCGTCACCCAGTTACACCTTGGGGCAAGCCAACTAAAGGTGCTCGCACTCGTAAGAATAAGCAGACAGATCGTATGATTATTCGTTCTCGTCACGCGAAGAAGAAGAGGTAAATAATGGCTCGTTCTGTTTGGAAAGGTCCTTTTGTAGACCTATATTTGCTTAAGAAAGCCGAAGACGCACAAGAAAGCGGAGCCCGCGCTCCGATCAAAACTTGGTCACGTCGTTCAACGGTTCTTCCGCAATTCGTTGGTTTGACCTTCAATGTTTATAATGGCCAGAAATTTATTCCTGTGTCTGTAAACGAAGATATGGTTGGCCATAAGCTTGGTGAATTTGCTCCTACCCGTAATTATTACGGTCATGGCGCAGACAAGAAGGGTAAACGCTAATGGGCAAGGCAAAATCTCCTCGCCGTGTAGGTGACAATGAAGCATTGGCAACGGGTACATCTATCCGTGGTTCTGCTCAAAAGCTTAACTTGGTGGCGCAGCTTATTCGTGGCCGCAAAGTAGAAGACGCATTAAATGTTCTTAGCTTTTCTAAAAAAGCAATGGCGCGTGATGTGAAATCTGTTTTGAACAGCGCGATTGCAAATGCGGAAAATAATCACAATCTGGATGTTGATTCACTGGTTGTTCAAGAAGCTAGTGTCGGTAAGGCGCTAACAATGAAACGTTTTCGTGCTCGTGCACGTGGTCGCGGCAACCAAATCATTAAACCATTCAGCCGTTTGCGGATTGTTGTTCGTGAACAAGAAGAAGAAGAGGCTAAATAATGGGTCAGAAAAGTAATCCTATCGGGCTTCGCCTTCAGATTAATCGCACTTGGGATAGCCGTTGGTTCGCCGAAGGTCATGAATATGGCAAGCAATTGGTCGAAGATATTAAGATGCGCAAATTCATTTTTGACACTGTTCCGCAAGCAGCAGTTTCAAAAGTTGTCATTGAGCGTCCTGCGAAAACATGCCGCGTTTCAATTTATGCAGCGCGTCCTGGTGTTATCATCGGTAAAAAAGGCGCAGACATTGAAAAGCTTCGTCAAAAGCTAAAAGCATTTACGGACAGCGATGTTGCACTCAACATTGTTGAAATTCGTAAACCAGAGATTGATGCTAAATTGGTAGCGCAAGGTGTTGGTGATCAGCTTATTCGCCGTATCGCTTTCCGTCGTGCAATGAAACGCGCTGTGCAATCTGCATTACGTTTGGGCGCAGAGGGCATCAAAATCACATGCGGTGGTCGTTTAGGCGGTGCAGAGATTGCGCGTGTTGAATGGTATCGTGAAGGACGCGTTCCTTTGCACACATTGCGTGCGAATGTTGATTATGCAGAATCAGAAGCTCTGACTGCATATGGTATTATCGGGATTAAGGTCTGGATCTTCAAAGGTGAGATTTTAGGTCATGATCCTATGGCAACTGACCGGTTGATGATGGATGCGCAAACATCTGGCGTCCGTCCGGCTCGTTGATAGAAACATAGAAAGATAAGGGCGAAGCATCATGCTACAACCGAAGAAACATAAATTCCGTAAAACCTTCAAAGGTCGTATTCACGGAAATGCCAAAGGCGGAACAGATTTGAACTTTGGTTCTTATGGTCTGAAGGCATTAGAGCCTGAGCGTATCACTGCGCGTCAGATCGAAGCCGCTCGTCGTGCGATTACACGTCACATTAAACGTCAAGGGCGTTTGTGGATCCGCGTATTCCCTGATGTTCCCGTTTCCAAAAAACCTGCTGAGGTTCGCCAAGGTAAAGGTAAGGGTAGTGTTGAATATTGGGCTGCTCGTGTGAAGCCTGGCCGTATCTTGTTTGAACTTGACGGTGTACCAGGTCCATTGGCTGCTGTTGCTTTTGAGCGCGCTGCTATGAAACTTCCTATTAGAACCAAAGTTGTTGCTCGTTTGGGTGATACTTCTCATCTGGGAGCGAAATAATGACTAAGACAGTAGATCTTCGTGTGAAAACTGATGACGAATTGGCAACGCAGCTTAATGAGCTGAAAAAAGAGCAATTCAATTTGCGTTTCCAAACGGCAACGGGCCAGCTTGAAAAGCCAGCACGTGTTCGCATCGTCCGCCGCGACATTGCTCGCATCAAAACATTAATGGGTGAGCGCGCAAGTGCCGCCAAGTCGGTTTAAGGAATTTTAATATGCCAAAACGCATCTTAACCGGAACGGTGGTATCCGACGTCAATGACAAGACAATAACTGTCCGCGTTGAACGTAAAGTGAAGCACCCTCTTTATGGTAAAATTATTCGTCGTTCGAAAAAATATCATGCGCATGACGAAACAAATGAATTTAAAGCTGGTGAAACAGTTCGTATCGAAGAAACAAAGCCAATCTCTAAGAATAAAACATGGGTTGCTTTGGCACGTTCAAGCGAAGCAAAAGCAGCTGAGTAAGAGTTAATTTTAACGGAACTACCGGAATGTTTCGGCAAGCCAGACGAAAGGAATTGGATCCATGATCCAGATGCAGTCAAATCTTGAAGTCGCTGATAATAGCGGTGCCAAGCGCGTCCAGTGCATCAAAGTATTGGGCGGTTCAAAACGGCGTTTCGCCGGTGTGGGCGACATCATTGTGGTATCAGTGAAAGAAGCTGCGCCACGTGGTAAAGTAAAAAAAGGTGATGTTCATCGCGCTGTGATTGTTCGCACCGCAAAAGACATCCGCCGTGCTGATGGAACTGTAATTCGTTTCGATAGCAGTGCCGCTGTTTTGGTTAATGCTAACAAAGAGCCAATTGGCACCCGTATTTTTGGGCCAGTGGTTCGTGAACTGCGTGCAAAGAAGCATATGAAAATCATATCTCTTGCACCGGAGGTACTATAATCATGGCAAGTGCTAAGATAAAAAAGGGCGACAATGTCGTCATTTTGGCAGGTAAAGATAAAGGTAAAACCGGCGAAGTTTCTAAGGTTATGCCTAAAGACGGTAAAGTGATTGTTGCAGGAATGAATATTGCAACGCGCCACCGCAAGCCTAGCCAAGAAAACCCTCAGGGCGGTATCGATAAAATCGAAGCTGCTATGGATATTTCTAATGTAGCGATTGCGGATCCAAAAGATGGCAAAGCAACGCGCGTTCGTTTTGAAGAAAAAGATGGCAAAAAAGTTCGTATTGCTGTTAAATCAGGGGAAATGATCGATGGCTGATAATTATGTCCCACGGATGAAAACGCGCTATAACGATGAAATCGTAAAAGCGATGACCGAAAAATTTGGTTATAAAAACCATATGTCAGTGCCTAAGATTGAGAAAATCACTCTCAACATGGGTGTTGGTGAAGGTTCGCAAGACAAGAAAAAAGTGACAACAGCTTTGGCTGAAATGGAACTTATTGCTGGTCAAAAAGCTGTGATAACACGTGCGAAAAAATCAATCGCAACGTTTAAGCTACGCGAAGGTATGCCAATTGGTGTAAAAGTGACTTTGCGCCGCACGCAAATGTTTGAATTTATCGAACGTTTGGTGACTATTGCAATGCCACGTATTCGTGACTTTCGCGGTTTGAACCCAAAAAGCTTTGATGGTCGTGGTAATTTTGCCATGGGCTTGAAAGAACAAATTATTTTCCCAGAGATCAGCTATGACGCCATCGACGTGGTGCGCGGTATGGATGTGATTGTAACCACTTCGGCAAAAACGGATGATGAAGCACGTGAATTATTACGTCTTTTCGGATTCCCTTTTCCAACGGAGCAAAATGATGAAAAGGCAGCTGCATAATGTTGTCTTTAACGGAAAGGATGAGAGCTTAAGTCATGGCGAAACTGAGTTCTGTAAATAAAAATGAGCGACGCAAGAAGCTAGTTAAGAAATTTTCTGGTCAATATGCAAAGCTTAAAGCAATGGCAAAAGACGAAAGTCTTGACGAGAGCGAGCGTTTAATCGCTCGTCTTAAGATGGCCGAAATTCCTCGTAATGGTAACCCAACGCGGGTTCGCAACCGTTGCTCGACCACTGGTCGTCCGCGCGGTTATTATCGTAAATTCCGGTTATGCCGGATTGAGCTTCGTGATATGGCCAACAAAGGCCTTATCCCTGGCATCACTAAGTCAAGCTGGTAAGGATATTAGATCATGGCATTGACAGATCCTTTGGGTGATTTGCTCACCCGCATTCGTAACGGCCAACGGGCAAAGAAAGACTCCGTCGTTTCTCCAGCCTCGAAGCTACGCTCTCGTGTTTTAGACGTTTTGCAACGTGAAGGTTATATTCGTGGTTATAGCGAAGAAGCTTTTGGTTCAAAAGGTCAGCATGGCGGCCTGCGCATTGAATTGAAATATTTTGAAGGCGCGCCTGCTATTCAGCATTTGGCTCGTGTTTCAAAACCTGGTCGCCGCGTATATTCGGGTTCTAAAGAATTACCGGTTATTCGTAATGGCCTGGGTATAACCATCGTATCAACACCACGTGGTGTGTTATCTGACTCAGAAGCACGCGAATCTAATGTTGGTGGCGAAATTTTAGCGGAGGTGTTCTGATGAGCCGCATTGGTAAAAAACCAATTGCTATTCCAGCAGGCGTAACCGCCAATATTGCTGATGGTTTGGTGACCGTAAAAGGGCCAAAGGGCGAAATGACAATGCCAGCATCCGAAGCAGTGACCTACACTGTTGAAGATGGTCAAGTTGTTGTTGTTCCTGCTAACAAAACCAAAAAAGCAATATCTTTCTGGGGTATGCAAAGAACTTTGGTTGAAAATCTGATTGTCGGTGTGACAGAAGGTTTCTCTAAAGTATTAGAAATCAATGGTGTCGGTTATCGTGCAAAAGTGAACGGTAAAGTTTTAAATCTGCAACTTGGTTTCAGCCATGATGTTGATTTTGACATTCCAGAAGGCATTGACATTAAAACGCCGGACCAAACCACGATTGAAATCAGTGGAATGGATAAACAAAAAGTAGGGCAGGTTGCTGCCGAGATTCGTCAGTGGAGAAAGCCAGAGCCGTATAAAGGCAAAGGCATTAAGTATCGCGGCGAATATATATTCCGTAAAGAAGGGAAGAAGAAGTAAGCCATGGCGAAACTATCTCTCTTTGAACGTCGCCGCCAACGTGTGCGCTCTAAATTGCGCTCACAGGTCGCTGGACGTCCTCGTTTGTCTGTACACCGTACAGGTCAACATATTTATGCTCAAATTATTGATGATGCGCAGGGCCGTACCTTGGCTTCTGCATCTTCTAATGACAAAGATGTTAAAGGTTTGGGTGCCGATAGTAAAGCTGCTGCCGAAGTTGGTAAGCGCGTTGCTGCGGCTGCAAAAAAAGCTGGTATCACTAGCGTAGTATTTGATCGTGGAGGATTTCTCTTTCACGGACGCGTAAAAGCGTTAGCAGATGCTGCTAGAGAAGGCGGATTGGAGTTTTAATGATGGCAGAAGAAAATAAAACAGAAGCCGAAGCTGCTGTAGCATCATCCGATGCCGCAAGTGCCCCTATGGCAACTCCAGAAGCGCCTCAAGGCAAAAAAGAAGGTCGCGGTGGTAATCGTGGTGGCAATAACGACGGTAAAGGCCGTGGTCGTGGTCGCCGCAATGATCGTAAACCTCGCGAAGAAGAAGGCGATGAGCTGATTGAAAAATTGGTGCATATCAATCGTGTTTCTAAAACAGTGAAGGGCGGTAAGCGCTTTGGTTTTGCTGCTTTGGTTGTTGTGGGTGATGGTCAAGGCCGCGCCGGTTTCGGTCATGGTAAAGCACGTGAAGTTCCTGAAGCTATTAATAAAGCAACTGCTGCTGCGAAAAAGAAAATGATCCGCGTTCCTTTGAAAGAAGGCCGCACATTGCATCATGATGGCAATGGTCGTTTTGGAGCCGGTAAAGTGACATTGCGCAGTGCACCTGCTGGTACCGGTATTATTGCTGGTGGTCCGATGCGTGCTGTGTTTGAATCTTTGGGTGTTGCTGATGTTGTTACCAAATCAGTCGGTACATCAAATCCTTATAACATGATCCGCGCCACTTTTGATGCGCTTGACAATCAAACAAGTCCGAAATCTGTGGCGCAACGCCGCGGCAAAAAGATTGCTGATTTGTTAGGTCGTGGTTCTGATGGAGCGTCAAAAGCTGAAGTGCAAGCTGAAGCTGACGCGGTTACGGAGTAATCACAATGGCCAAGATTAAAATTAAACAAACTGGTTCACCTATTCGTCGTCCAGAACGCCAACAAAAAACTTTGATTGGTTTGGGCTTGAATAAAATGCACCGTGTGGTTGAATTGGAAGATACTCCGGAAGTCCGTGGTATGATCCAAAAAGTACGTCACATGGTACAAGTGGTAGATTAATAAAAATGGGGACGTAAGGTTCCCATTTTCAATCGTAATGCGATATTAGCGCGAACAAAGCGAAAGCGAGTGCAGACTATGAAACTGAATGAGATTAGAGATAATGAAGGTGCACGTCACCGCAAAATGCGGATCGGACGCGGCATTGGTTCTGGCAAAGGCAAAACTGGCGGTCGTGGCCAAAAAGGTCAAAAAAGCCGTAGTGGTGTAGCCATTAAGGGTTTTGAAGGCGGTCAAATGCCACTTCATATGCGCATTCCAAAACGTGGTTTTAACAATCCATTTGGCAAAGATTATGCTGAAGTGAATTTGGGTATGATCCAAAAATTTATCGATGCGAAAAAATTAGACGCCAAAAAAGCGGTTGACCAAGAAGCTTTAAATGCTGCTGGTTTGACGCGCGGTGGTAAAGATGGTGTTCGTTTGCTTGCTAAAGGCGAAGTCACATCAAAGCTTAACATCAGCGTCGCTGGTGCTTCAAAGGCTGCTGTAGCGGCTGTTGAAAAAGCAGGCGGTAAAGTGGAAATAGTGAGCAAGGCCTCTGCAAAAGCAGCGGAAGTTAATGCTGCTAAAAAAGAAGCAATGGCTAAAAAGCGCGCTGCGAAAACCACTAAAAAATAAATAAAAGCATTAAACGGCGGCTAAGCGGCGTCATTTAATGTTTGGGCAAGATTTATAACTTGTCATATTAACCCCGCTACCCATATAGGGCTTGCGGGGTTTGTTATGATAATATGTCATTCAATCCCATAATAAATATTTGGCATAGATGCCCAAAGTGATTAAGAGACCATAAGTTCCAAGCAAAACCTGTCTGGGGATGGTCAAGAAGAAGGATTTACAGCATGGCTTCTAATGCCGAGAAAATGGCTGCTGGCGTTAGCTTTTCAAATTTTGGAAAAGCAACTGACTTGAAGAACCGCATCTGGTTTACTTTGGGCGCTTTAATAATTTTTCGTTTATTGAGCTTTGTGCCTCTTCCAGGGGTTGATCCCGTTGCCCAAGCCTTGCTCTATCAACAAGCTGGTTCTGGCGGTGTATTAGATTATTTGAACACATTCTCAGGCGGTAGCCTTGAGCGTATGAGCTTAATCGCGCTCGGTGTTATGCCCTACATTACAGCATCAATTGTTATCCAATTGGCGGCTGCGCTAAACCCAACATTGGCCGCTATTAAAAAAGAAGGCGAGTCTGGCCGTAAAAAGCTTAATCAATATACGCGCTATGGCACCGTGTTTTTGACGGCTATCCAGGGTTATTTCTTAGCCGCTGGTTTAGAATCATTAGTCGCCTCTAGCGGCATTCAGGCCGTCGTTGATCCTGGTTTATTGTTCCGTGTAGTTGCAACTATCAGTCTTATTGGCGGCACATTATTCCTAATGTGGCTAGGTGAGCAAATTACAGCGCGCGGAATTGGTAATGGTATTTCGCTTATCATTATGGCTGGTATCGTTGCGCAAATGCCGCGTCTGGTTGGTACTATGCTTGATGGTACAGCAAAAGGCTCAATCAGCGGTCTATTCGCAATGGGCTTCTTGGTAATGTTCATTTGCTTAATCTTGTTGATTTGCTTCATGGAACGCGCTCAGCGCCGTGTCCTTATTCAATATCCTAAGCGTGCAACGCAGCGCGGCGTTATGCAGGCTGATCGCTCGCATCTTCCGCTAAAGATTAACACAGCTGGTGTTATCCCGCCGATTTTTGCATCTTCATTATTATTGCTGCCAATCACTTTAACGCAGCTTGGAGGCCAAAATGTCGCGGGCGATAATACAACAGGTGATTTTGTAATTACCCTCAACCAATATTTACAGCATGGTCAACCTGTCTATCTATTGCTCTATGGTCTTGGTATTATATTTTTCTGTTTCTTTTACACGGCGGTTGTATTCAACCCAGAGGAAACATCGGATAATCTGAAAAAAGCTGGTGGCTTTGTTCCGGGTATTCGTCCGGGTAAAAATACCGAAACATATCTTGATTATGTTCTTACGCGTATCACAGTGCTTGGCGCAGCCTATCTAACCTTAGTATGCTTGCTGCCTGATTATGTGATGGGTACTACAGGACAGAGTCAATTCTTTGTTCTGGGCGGAACGAGTTTGCTGATTGTGGTCAATGTGACCATCGATACAGTGTCGCAAATCCAGAGCCATTTATTAGCGCACCAATATGGTGATTTAATGAAGAAATCAAAATTACGCGGCAAGAAATCGCGTAACTAAACGGGCGCTAGCTTAATATATTATTTTAGGGGTTGATATGAACATCATTCTTTTGGGTCCTCCCGGTGCGGGTAAAGGAACACAGGCTGGCCTGTTAGAAGATAAGTTTGATATGGTTCAACTCTCTACGGGTGATATGCTGCGCGCTGCTGTTAAAGCGCAAACAGAGGTTGGCAAAAAAGCGAAAGCTGTGATGGATGCAGGCGAGCTTGTTTCTGATGCAATAGTCTCTGGAATCATTGGTGATCGTCTGGATGAATTAGGGCCTGATAAAGGCGTTATTTTTGACGGCTATCCCCGAACCGCTGCGCAGGCCCATGCATTAGACGAAATATTATCAGAACGCGGCCGTAAATTAGATCATGTGATTGAGATAGCTGTCGATGAAGATGCATTGGTGGACCGTATTACGGGCCGTTATACTTGTGCTAATTGTAATGCAGGTTACCATGACCGTCACAAAAAACCCTCTACCGAAGGCGTATGTGATGTGTGCGGAAGCACTGAATTTAAGCGCCGTCCTGATGATAATGAAGATACTGTGCGCACACGCATGACTGAATATCGCGGAAAGACAGCGCCTATTTTGCCAATTTATGAAGAGCGTAATATCGTATCGCGCGTAGATGGTATGGGCGGTATTGAGGAAGTCTCTGATGCGTTAAATGCGATATTATCCTAACGGGTAAGTTATTTTATCCTGCGACTGGCGCTATTCTCTATAATGCGCTAGATATATAGCATGATTATATCTTATAAAAATTTTTCACTTCTAAAGCTGCGCAATGCGCTATGTGCGTTAATTGCGCCACTTTTTATATTACCAGCTCCTGCGCTTGCAGAAATTAATTCTCAATCTGAGAGCGGTTTTTCTGTTTTCCATATTGCTGATGTTGCCGCAGAGCCAGATGAAATATGGGGTAGATTATTATTGCCCAACAGTTGGTGGAGCGGAGATCATAGCTTTTCTGGGGATGCTGATAATTTCTATCTTGAGCCTAAGGTTGATGGTTGTTTTTGTGAATTGTTAAAAACCGAAAAGGTTGGCAAGATTAGCGATGCAGGTGCTGTAGAGCATATGCGGATTATACATATTGATCGCGGAAGAAGTTTGCGAATGCTGGGGGCTCTAGGCCCTTTGCAATCTGAAGCCGTCAATGGGACATTCACTATTGCTATTAAACCCAATGGCGATGGGACAAGTAAGCTGAGTTTTTTATATGTTGTTGGCGGATATATGCGTTTTGAAACGCTTAAAATCGCCCCTTCAATTGATAGAGTGATTGGCGAGCAATTTGGCAATTTAGTGAAATTAATTGGCCCTGTATTAAAAACAGATGACATAGATTCGACGGATACTGATAAATCAGAAGCATTGGTTATTGATAAAGATATAATAGAATTATCTACCGATGATGAAGAAGATGGCGAAACAGAAACAGGCGATCAAGAAACCGATGAGGAAGATAATAAAAGCGATACTGATGAGGTTAGAAGAGAGCGGTAGAACGATAAATAACATCTCTATTTCATTAGATTTTGCATGATTATTAACGAATCCGAATAGTTGTCTTGACAGTAAAGGCGACTCAGCTTAAGGGCTGCTATATTCAACAATCATATAACCAGCAGCGCTCTTTTGTGCGTAAGCTGGTTTTGTGCATTTTGAACCAACAAAGCGTTGAGATAAAATAGTCAATTCCGTCTATTTTGTGGAGCAGGAGTTATAATAAGTGGCACGTATCGCTGGGGTCAATATCCCTACAAATAAGCGGGTAATAATATCGCTTACATATATTCATGGAATCGGCCGAACAAAGGCCCTTGAAATTGCGGATAAGGTTGGCATTGACCATAGCCGCCGCGTTCAAGATTTAACCGATCAAGAAGTTTTGCAAATTCGTGAAGCCATTGATGAAGGTCATACTGTTGAAGGCGATCTTCGCCGTAACACAGCAATGAACATCAAACGCCTCATGGATCTGGCTTGTTACCGTGGCTTGCGTCACCGTAAAGGTCTTCCTGTTCGCGGACAGCGCACGCATACAAATGCGCGCACCCGTAAAGGTAAAGCAAAACCAATCGCTGGTAAGAAGAAATAATCTTGCTCACCGGATATTCTCCGATCGAGTATATTTCCAGATTTTTATAGTAGGAATTTAATAATGGCACGCGAACCACAACGCATTAAGCGGCGAGAGCGTAAAAATATATCATCTGGCGTCGCGCATGTGAACGCCACATTCAACAATACGATGGTCACCATCACCGATGCACAAGGCAATGCAATTAGCTGGTCTTCTGCTGGACATATGGGATTTAAAGGATCACGTAAATCAACACCTTATGCAGCGCAGGTTGCAGCAGAAGATGCTGGCAAAAAAGCAGCTGACCACGGTGTGCGCACTTTGGAAGTAGAAGTAAAAGGTCCCGGCTCTGGCCGTGAATCTGCTTTACGTGCTCTCCAAGCTGTTGGATTTACGATTACATCTATCCGTGATGTAACGCCTATCCCGCACAACGGTGTGCGTCCGTCGAAAAGACGTCGCGTTTAAGCTGAATCACACGATATGGCTTGGCGGCCATATTTGTTTTTGACCGGCCGATCTGAATGGCGCCAATTTTCAGATCCGCCAAATAAATAGGGGAAGTCCATGACAGTCAATATGAAGAACTGGCAGGAATTAAAAAAGCCAAATTCGCTTGAATTAAAAGCGGGCGGCGATCCAACACGTAAGGCAACATTTGTTGCAGAACCTCTTGAGCGTGGATATGGTTTGACCTTGGGTAATGCGCTTCGCCGCGTTTTGCTATCATCTCTGCAGGGTGCTGCAATCACCTCGATCAAAATTGAAAATGTTCTGCATGAATTTTCATCATTAGCAGGCGTACGCGAAGACATCACCGATGTTGTTTTGAACATCAAGCAAGTGTCATTGAAAATGGAAGGCGAAGGCCCACGCCGTTTACAGCTTTCTGCTACTGGTCCAGGCCCTGTTAAAGCAGGTGATATTGCCGTTAGCGGTGATATTGAGGTCATGAACCCTGATTTGGTTATTTGTCATCTTGATGAAGATGCAACGCTTAACATGGAAATTACTGCGGATATTGGCAAAGGCTATGTCCCTGCGGTTGCAAATCGTCCAGCGGATGCTCCTATTGGCTTGATACCAGTTGATTCGCTTTATTCACCTGTGCGTCAGGTTGCCTATAAAGTTGATAATGCGCGTGTTGGTCAAGAGCTTGATTATGATAAATTGTCATTGACCATTGAAACCGATGGTACCGTAACGCCAGAAGATGCAGTTGCTTATGCCGCTCGTATCTTACAAGATCAGCTTCAAATATTTGTATATTTCGAGGAATCTATGGCCGCTTCTTCTGGACCAATTGGTCAGAGCGCAGCCGAAGCAGAGGAATCAGATGCAAATCAATTGAACCGTTATTTGCTGAAGAAAGTGGACGAATTGGAACTTTCAGTTCGCAGCGCGAATTGCCTCAAGAACGACAATATTATCTATATTGGCGACTTGGTGCAAAAAACCGAAGCAGAAATGTTACGCACCCCTAATTTTGGCCGTAAATCTTTGAATGAAATCAAAGAAGTATTGTCTTCAATGGGTCTGCGTTTGGGCATGGACATCCCTGGATGGCCACCTGAAAACATCGAAGAAATGGCCAAAAAGCTTGAACAAGAGCTATTAGGCTAAAATTAAGGGTAAGGCGGTGACCCTATTTTCACCGCCAGTACCGCGTAACCAATGCATAGTGCATTATACGGACGCGGTCCGAACAAAGGATAAATATTATGCGCCATAAAATGGGCAAAAGAAAATTACAAAGAACCAGTTCGCATCGCGCTGCATTATTGCGCAACATGTCAGCTTCTTTAATCAAGCATGAGCAAATCACCACCACAGTATCAAAGGCGAAAGAATTACGCCCTTATATTGAGAAGTTGATTACACTTGCTAAAAAAGGTGGTCTGTCAAATCGTCGTCTCGCTATGAGCCGCGTTATGGATGAGACACAGGTTAAGAAATTATTTGATGTTCTTGCTGAACGTTATTCCGACCGTCAAGGTGGCTATGCACGCGTAATCAAAGCTGGCTACCGTGCCAGCGATGCTGCTGCAATGGCTGTTATTGAATTGGTGGATCGTGATGAGAGCGCTAAAGGCCAAGACAGCGGCCCAGTAGATAGCGAAGAAGATGAGGCATAAGCTAATTTAATTTCTCATAATTGAAATTTTTATTTGATTAATAGGCTGGAGGCGATACGCTTCTAGCCTATTTTTGTTTCTATGCGTCAATTAGGAGATTATGATGTTATCCAATCCATTTGCTAGAGTATTAGGTGCTACGCTGTTGGTATCTTGCGTAAGCGTTGTGAACGCTCAAGAGGCTCAAAAGAGCGTAAATGATGGTGAGAGTGTCACTATTGCCTATCCCAGCACTGTGAAGGTTGACGTTGTCGATAAACAATTTGGTGTTGATGTCGCTGATCCATATCGCTGGCTGGAAGATGATGTCAGGGTCAATGCTGATGTTGCCAAATGGGTAAAGCAACAAAATGTCACGACCGATAGCTATTTGAACACACTTTCTGGACGCGATATTCTTACCAAACGCATGCAAAAATTATTTGATTATGAGCGTTTTGGATTGCCGCGCAAAGCAGGCTCTCGATATTTCTATACCCGCAATGATGGATTGCAAAACCAATCTATTCTGTATGTTCGTAACAGCCTTGATGGAGAAGGGCGCACTTTAATCGATCCCAATGAATGGGCGAAAGATGGCGCAACAGCATTATCGGGTTGGGTACCATCGGCTGATGGTAAAAAACTAATTTATAGCATCCAAGATGGCGGCAGTGACTGGCGCACTTTGAAAGTGCTGGATGTTGATAGCGGCGAAATTTTGAGTGATGAAATTGAATGGGTTAAATTTAGCGGTATATCCTGGCTTGGCAATGATGCATTTCTCTATTCCCGTTTTCCCGAACCAAAAGAGGGAGAGGCTTTTCAATCTTTAAACCTTAATCAAACGGTATATTATCATAAGTTGGGAACACCGCAATCTGCTGATATACCTATTTATTCTACTCCAGATAATCCAAAACTAGGCCATAGTGCTGAGGTAACCCATGATGATAAATATATTATCATTACGTCATCGTCTGGCACGGATGAGAAATATGAGATTTCTATCATTCCAACCGAAGGCGGCAAATTCAAAGCGCAAAAACTTATCAGTGGTTTTGAAAATGATTGGCGCTTGATTGATGGCATTGGCGATACATTATATTTTATAACGGATAATAAAGCGCCGCGACTTCGTATTACTAAAGTTGATCTCTCTGGAGAGAAGCCAGTGTGGAGCGATGTGGTTGCTGAACGCAAAGCTACATTGTCTAATGCCCGTATAGTAGGCGATCGCATGGTATTGACCTATATAGAGGATGCTAAGTCTTTGGCCTCTATGGTGGATTTAGATGGCAACAAAGTCGGTGAAATTAATCTGACTGAAATTGGTACGGCTAGAGGATTTGCAGGAAAGCCAGGCGATTCTGAGACATTCTATAGTTTCTCTAACTTTACGCAGCCCGGCGCTATATATCGATTAGATACTGCAACAGGTAAAAGCACCCCTTTCGCATTACCGAAACTAGCATTTGATCCCAAAGATTATGTTACAACACAAAAATTCTACCCCTCGAAAGATGGAACAAAAATTCCATTATTTATAGTGCATCACAAAGATGTGGATTTAAGCAAAGGCGCGCCAACATTATTATATGGCTATGGCGGGTTTAATATTTCCCTGACACCAGGCTATTCAGCAACGCGCATGGCTTGGTTGCAATCTGGTGGTGTATATGCGCAAGCTAGCCTAAGAGGCGGCGGTGAATATGGGAAAGCATGGCATGATGGTGGCCGCTTGCAGAATAAACAAAATGTTTTTGATGATTTTATCGCTGCAGGCGAATATCTCATCTCAGAAGGCATAAGCGCCAGAGGTAAGCTTGCAATAGAAGGGCGCTCTAATGGAGGTCTGTTGGTTGGTGCGGTAGCAAATCAGAGACCAGATTTATTTGCAGCAGGGCATGCGGCCGTTGGCGTAATGGATATGCTGCGTTTTGATCGTTTTACAGCAGGGCGTTATTGGGTTGATGATTATGGCTATCCTAATAAAGAAGCCGATTTCAAAAATCTGTTAAATTATTCGCCCTATCATAATATCAAATCGGGCACGGATTATCCCGCGTTAATCGTGACAACGGCGGACACTGATGATCGGGTCGTTCCGGGCCACAGCTTTAAATATATCAGCGCATTGCAAGCAGCTGAAACAGGGAATAAACCCAAAATCATTCGGATTGAGAGCCGTGCCGGTCATGGTAGCGGCAAGCCGACAGATAAGGTGATTGCTGAGTTTTCAGATATATATTCATTCTTAGCGGCATGGACTGGCCTAGAAATTAAAGAATGAATATCGATCTAAGCGCATCCCTCTAACCACACATCACTATGGTCTAGAGGGGTGCATTGATCTTCTAATAATTTTGTAATGCGCTTTATGCGTTCTTCTAGCTCTGCATTGGGTTGATCTAATCGAAGCTGCGCTGGTGTAATCATAACCGATAATAATGCAATAAATTCTTCATCATTTATTTGAGATGCTGGCTTGCGATATTGTAATCTACTGGCGCGATGAAAGCCTTTTACCCATCCTGTGGGATAGGGGCCCATATGGGCAGTGTTTAAGAATAGGATGAATATTTCATTTTTTTCTAATTTAGTTTCTAAACCCAGAGCATAGCCAGTCTGCCGAATCTTTTGATATCCCGGTTTGAAATTTGAAAATGCTAATCTTTTTGCCAAGGATTGCGTTATAGTGGTTGCACCTGCGCCATCAGTGCTGAAATCAACACCATTATGATTAAGGAAATTTGGATCTTCGACTTTTATGATGAAGGTTGATCTATTGCCGCCCGACTGATTGCTGCCCAAATCATTGATGCCAAGTCCATTATCGGCCATATCTTTTGCTATTTGGCGCAATTCATCAGCATCATTTCTTGCTTGATACCATCCTCCTGCGCCATAAAATAACGCGATTACCAATAAGAATAATAAAAAATAACCGAGCGATTTTAGCCAAAATGTAATGTTAATCTTCATTATTTCACATTTTCCTAATTATATCAGTGTTTTAATTTGTTCATAAAAGTAGCGTTTAATATTAACAGGGCCTGACAAGTCAGTTCAGTAACCAATCATAGCGAATCATCTATACCTTAATCATCGAAAGGCACACAGCCAATCGAAGTTTAATAAGGAGACATGACATGAAGTTGCTAAACAAAGCATTCGCTAAAACCATCGCAGCGACCACAGCTGCTGGAGCAATGGCAGTCTCTGCCGTTCCAGCCCATGCTAATGGTCATCACAAAGACCGTGTATCAACTGGAGAAGTTATTGCAGGAGCAGTAATTCTCGGAGGCCTGGCAGCGGTATTAGCTTCGAAAAAGAAAGACCGTTATGATAAGCATGATCGTCACGATAAATATGATCGTTATGATAACCGTCGTTACAGAAAAAACCGTGGGTATAATGCTCGCAACGGGGCCCGTAGAGCCATTAACCAATGTGTACGGGGTACTGAGAGAAAAGCATCTTATAATGGTTATGCTGATGTAACACAGATTAGAGATGTAAAGCGGACTCGTTATGGATATCGCGTTAAAGGCAATCTCTTGGTAACAAATGGTCGCGGTTATAACCGTTATAGCGATAAGGGTAAATTCACCTGCTATGTTGACAGTGGTCGGATTAGCGAAATTAACATTCGCGGAATTGGCCGAGGTTATTAAGTCAAAATGGTTCAGCTTGGAGACAGGCTGGGCCATTTATAGCTTATAAATAATCATCTATCAGGGAAGATAATATGAAAACATTGAATAAACTTAGCTTGGGCAGCGCCGCTTTTGGTTTGCTGGCTGTACCAATCACGCCTGTTACAGCAGCTGAGATCAATGTGGTTTCAACACATGATTTTTCCACAGTTGATGATAAAACACCTATTTGGACCGAAGATAATGCCGACAGGCGCCGCCGCAGACACCGCAGAGGTAGAGTTAGAGCAGGCGATGTATTCGCGGGAATAGCTATTTTGGGCGGTATTGCGATAATTGCAGATGCTGCTAGCAAATCAAAAAAGCGCCATCGTAATGACTATCCGCCGCAAAATTATCCTCCCCAAAATTACCCGCAACGAAATGTGCCTCAGCGTAATAATTCGCAAGGTGGGTTTGGCGATAATGATATCGGTAGCGCAGTGAATATTTGCTCTAATGCAGCTTTGCAAAGTGCGGGCAATCAATATCAAGTGAATCAAATCCGTAGTGTGACGCGCGATGGCCAAGGGTGGCGCGTAGAAGGTAGTCTAGTTGGCCCCTATCAAGCAGGGTTTTCATGCGGCGTTGCCAATGGCAATGTTCAATTCATTCAACTAAACTAAATTTTATGCACTATAGAATATAAAAACCGCCTAGAGTTTTCTGGGCGGTCTTTTATGCGTATTTTTATCCTGCAGTGCGGCCAAATTCTTGCCGTGATACAGGGTGAGAACTCACTAAACCGCCATCAACGACCATAGCATGACCATTGACATAAGATGCGCGATCAGATGCTAAGAATAGAGCAGCTTGCGCAATTTCATCGGGAATACCGCCGCGTTTGAGCGGGTTTAATTGGCCCAATGCATCTTCTTTGCCTTTAGCGCGGACCATATCATAAACAGGTTTGGTCATGCCTGTTTCAATAAGACCTGGGCAAATTGCATTCACGCGCACATTGCTTCCGCTCAATTGTTGAGCGCCCACGCGAACCAAATTTATCACACCAGCTTTTGAAGCGCTATAAGCAGGGCCACCGGCCCCAGAGTTTAAGCCCGCAACGCTTGCAGTAGCAATGATAGAGCCTTTGCCAGACTGCGCCATGACTTTGCCAGCATATTTGATTGCTAAAAATGGTCCAATCAGATTGACGCGCAATATCTCAGCCCAATCCTCGGCGCTTTGGTCGAACAATCCATCCCAACCACCAGAAATTCCTGCATTGGCATAAAATATATCCAATTTTTCATGTTTAGCGACGCTATCATTGACCAAATTCTCTATCGCTTGTTCATCACCAGCATCGCATCGCACAGCATGAATATTATCATGCATAGATGCTGTTTCATCAACACCATCGCTAAGATCAGCAGCGACAACGGTTGCACCATTTTGGGCATAGAGCAATGAAGTAGCTCGGCCAATTCCGCTGCCTGCTCCAGTTACTATAGCTATTCTGCCTTCTAACTCGCTCATAAATTTGCCCCTGCTTTTTGTGCTTGTGCCCACGCTCCTTCAACCAATGGCAATACGCGTTTGCTCATTTCTGCGGCTTGTGGACTATTGGCTGTGCCTTCTTCGACGCGCTTTCTAATGCCTTGTAAAATGGCCGCGATACGAAATAAATTATAGGCCAAATACCAATTGATATTGCTCATATCATCAAAGCCTGTTTTCGCTGAGTAGCGCGCGATTACATCTTCCATGGTTGGGATACCAAGTGCTGCAAAGTCAACGCCATCAATGCCGCTGCGGCCTTCCGGTGCCATTACCCAGCTCATTAAGAAATATGTGAAATCGGCTAAGGGATCACCAAGAGTTGATAACTCCCAATCAAGCACGGCCAAAACATCGGCATTATCATTCGCAAATATCAGATTATCGAGACGATAATCACCATGCACAATACTATCATATTTTTGCTCAGGTATACTCTGCGGCAGCCACTCGATAAGCTGGTCCATCATAGGAATGGATTCTGTTTCGGATAATTTATATTGCTTGCTCCAGCGGTGAATTTGCCGTGCGCAATAATCCTTTGGTTTACCAAAATCGGACAAGCCAACTTCATCTATGTCATAGCTATGTAATTGCGCTAATGTATCTATCATATTATGATAAATAGCAGTGCGCTCAGATGCTTCTATGCCCGGTAAAGTCCCATCCCATAGGCTGCGGCCCTTCACCATATCCATGACATAAAACATCGACCCAATAACATCATCGTCATCGCACAACCCAAATGGCTTTGCGACTGGAAATCCCGTTGGATGAAGCGCACTTATAATCTTAAATTCGCGATCCACTGCGTGCGCAGAGGGCAGTAAATTGCCCATAGGCTTGCGGCGCAATACATAAGATTGCTCTGGCGTATCAAGCTTATAAGTAGGGTTAGATTGCCCCCCTTTAAATTTACTTAAGGACAGAGGACCAACATAATTTTCTACATTAGCGCCCAACCATTCGCTTAGTTTTTGTTCGTCAATTACATCACGATCTGTGAGAGCAGTCGTGCCAACCATATCTTCTTGCGGGTTCATAACCTTACCTTTTATTCAAAAATAATAACGGATCTTGCATTTTCGGAATGACGTAATTTATCAAATCCTTCATTAATCTCTTCTAATGTTATCCGTTCGGCAATAACATCATCAAGATGCAATTTTCCTGATAAATAATGATCTGCTAAGACAGGCATATCTTCCTTAAAGACTGAACCGCCCATCAGAGACCCTTTGATGGTTTTTGCTTGTAACAAAGTCGGGCCATGGATTGAGAAGCTTTGCCCCGGAGCAATCATGCCTAATATCGTTGCTTGGCCACCGCGCCGCGTGATATTCCATGCTAATTCAGTGGTTTCAGTGCGGCCAACAGCTTCGATGGCATGATGCACGCCACCGCCAGTATCTGCGACAATAGTTTTTGCTAAATTATCGGCCTTAGCATCATAGCAGTGGGTTGCGCCCATGGTTTTGGCTAGCTCTAGCTTTTGCGGTAATGGATCAATAGCGATAATCGTCTGAGCACCCGCAATTTTGGCTGCATTGATGGCGCTAAGGCCAATGCCGCCCGCACCAATAACGGCCACGCTATCGCCTTTTTTAACTCGGCTTTCACGAATGATTGCACCAGAGCCCGTTATCACGGCGCATCCCAATAAAGCTGCACGGTCAAAGGGCATAGCTTTGTCTATGGCTACACAGCCATTCTCATGTACTAAAATTTTCTCGGCAAAGGCGGAGATATTCAGAAATGTTGGTAAAGCCTCTCCATTTTGCGATAGTCTTGATACATCATTTGCTGATCTTTTGGTCGATGGGTCTTGGCATAGGGTCAGCGCACCGCGATCACAATGCTCGCATGATCCGCAGTGCGGTGCGAGGAAAGTAACAACATGATCGCCAACCTTCACATCCTTTACATCATCGCCAATAGCCTCAACAATTCCAGCAGCTTCGTGTCCCAAAATACACGGCAAGGGATGCGGATATGTGCCATCTAAAAAGTGCAAATCAGACCTACATAAGCCAACAGCCTTTGTTTTGATAAGGACCTCACGCGAAGTTGGTTGTGCTATCTCAACATTTTCAATTGATAGCGGTTGACCAACTTCCCGAAGTAGAGCTGCTTTCATTTTATATCCTCATGCTTTGTGTCTAAGGCTTAAGCGGATTCAGGTGCTGGATGTTTGCCAAATTCAATACGCGCAATCGCACGATTATGCACTTCATCAGGACCATCGGCCAGACGCAATGTACGAATGCCTGCATAAGCTTTTGCAAGGCCAAAATCCTCTGACACGCCGCCGCCGCCATGCGCTTGGATGGCATCGTCAATAACACGAAGGGCCATGCGCGGTGCAGATACTTTAATCATTGCGATTTCTGCTGCTGCAACCTTATTTCCAACTTTGTCCATCATATCAGCCGCTTTCAGGCACAATAAACGGTTCAATTCAATGTCGATACGCGCTTCTGCAATACGCTGTTCCCATACGCTTTGTTCTGAGATGCGTTTGCCAAATGCTACGCGAGAGCTGAGGCGTTTTGCCATTTTCTCAATGGCTTCTTCAGCCACGCCGATGGTACGCATACAATGGTGGATACGGCCCGGTCCAAGGCGCCCTTGTGCGATTTCAAAACCGCGGCCAGGGCCAAGCAGCATATTGGATGCTGGTACACGAACATCAACCAAGTCAACTTCCATATGGCCATGCGGTGCATCATCATAGCCAAATACGGGCAAATGGCGCAAAATATTTACACCAGGTGCATCCATTGGCACGATTATCATGGATTGTTGTTGGTGGCGTTTGGCTTCGAAATCGGTTTTGCCCATAACGATAGCAACTTTACAGCGCGGATCACCAAGGCCTGATGACCACCATTTGCGGCCATTGATGACATATTCATCGCCTTCTAGCTTGATGCTCGTTTCAATGTTGGTGGCATCTGAAGAAGCAACGCGTGGCTCTGTCATTAAAAATGCACTGCGAATTTCGCCATTCATAAGCGGTTTTAACCACTGATCTTTTTGTTCACGCGTGCCATAGCGGTGGAATACTTCCATATTGCCAGTATCTGGTGCGCTGCAATTAAACACTTCGCTGGCCCATTCTAAACGGCCCATTTCCTCGGCGCATAATGCATATTCTAAATTGGTGAGGCCTGGGCCTTCAAATTCAAAGCTATCGTCAACATGCGTTAAATTGGGATTTGCTGGTGGCATGAATAAATTCCATACACCAGCGGCTTTGGCTTTGACTTTTTCTTCTTCGATAGTGTTGATAACTTTCCAACGATCACCTTCGGCTTGGTCGGCTTTATAATCGCCAATGCGCGGCCGCACATTGCTCTCCATAAAGTCGCGCACTTGGTTACGCCAATAGGCTTGTTTTTCCGTTAGTTCAAAATCCATGAATCAAGCATCCCTTATTAATTGTTCAGTTAATCTGTCATAATAAGTGCAGCAATGCCAGCGCCAAATTGATTAAATATTTCTCATGATTCGACAAAAGCACAGGATTTTGCTGCTTCGATAATTATTTTTAATGGATCAATTAAAAATCAATATTACGCCTAACGTTAGGGAATTGGGCTTAGACAAGAGGATAGGGCGAACAGGGCAAAGTTGACGCTTGCGTAAAGCAGTAAAAAATGGTGATATGCACATAGACAGTAGGAGAATTACAATGAGTGATTTAGAGACGTTCCGTAAAGAAACTATCGCATGGCTAGAAGAAAATTGCCCTGCCGAAATGCGCAAACCAGCAAAGTCAGAGAGTGATGTATGTTGGGGCGGCCGTAATTTCCAATTTCAGAGCGATGCTCAAAAACAATGGTTAGAAGTCAACGCAGCGCGCGGTTGGACTGTTCCTGATTGGCCTACTGAATATGGCGGCGGGGGTCTTAATCCTGCTGAAACAAAAATCCTAAAGCAAGAAATGACGCGCATGGGATGCCGCATTCCTCTTTCTAGCTTTGGTATATGGATGCTTGGCCCTGCTTTATTGCAATTTGGTACAGAAGAGCAAAAATTGCATTATTTACCGCAAATTGCTCGTGGTGAAATTCGCTGGTGTCAGGGCTATTCAGAGCCGGGCAGTGGTTCAGATTTGGTAAGTTTGCAAACTTTTGGCGAAGATAAAGGCGATCATTGGGTCGTAAATGGTCAAAAAGTTTGGACGAGCTATGCTGATAAGGCCGATTGGATTTTCTGTCTCGTGCGCACCGATAAAGAAGATAAATATCGCGGTATATCTTTCTTATTATTTGATATGGAAAGCGAAGGTGTCACAACCAAGCCGATTAAACTCATCAGCGGTAATTCTCCATTCTGCGAAACTTTCTTTGACGATGTTAAAGTTCCCAAGGATCAAATTGTCGGTCAATTAAACCGTGGTTGGGATGTTGCAAAATATCTATTAGGGCATGAGCGTGAAATGATTTCTGGTGGCGGCATTAGCAATGAAATGCCTTCTATCGGCGCGGCCTTTAATGAAATTGTTGCGCTAGACCCGATTATGCGTGCTGAAATGGCTGCATTTGATGTGGATACTCTCGCCTTTAAGGCTATGGGCGAGCTATTTATGGATGAATTAAAAGCGAAAAAAGGCCATCCAGCTCAGCCCAATATGATGAAATATGCGGGTACTGAACTTAACAAGCGCCGTCATGAGCTGGTGATGGCTGCTGGTGGTAGCGAGTCATTAGAGTGGGAAAGCGAAGCTTCTAATAAAGGAGCTAAAGCGCGCAATTGGCTTCGTACAAAAGCCAACTCAATCGAGGGCGGTACTAGCGAGGTTATGCTCAATGTTATCTCTAAGCGCATTTTGGAGCTTCCAGGCGCATAATTATAGTTTCATCAATATACCAGCCATAGATATTTACATATTTTATGGCTGGAAATTTCCTGATTAAGACCAAGTTAGAGCTATTGAAATAGCCAGATAAGTGAGAGATTATGCCACTATTTTACGATGAAGATCAGAGCATGTTGGAAGACAGCGCTGCTGAATTTATGAAAACCGAAGCACCCGTTGCGCATTTAAGAGAATTTAGAGACAAGAATTGCCCCGATGGATTTAGCCATAGATTGTGGGAACAATTTGGCGAAATGGGCTTTAACGGCATTATGGCCAGCGAAGATGAGGGCGGATTGGGCATGGGCCTAAAAGAAGCCGGCATCATCATGAAAGAGATTGGCAAAAATCTGGCGCCTTCTCCATTTTTAACAACTGCGGTTGCTGGTGTTGAAGCGCTGAACAACGGTTCAAAGGCGCTGCGTGATCGTTATCTGCCGGGTATAATAGAGGGCAAAACAGTTCTTAGCCTTGCTATTGATGAGAGCAGCAAGCACCGTCCAGAAGCTATTGCAATGGAAGCAAAACGCTCTGGTAATGGCTTTCAGCTCAATGGTAAGAAACAATTCGTCATTCATGGCATTTCATCTGATATGATGATCGTTGCCGCTCGCACGGCTGGCAGTGCTGGTGATAAAGATGGTCTCACATTATTTGCGGTAGAGAAAGAAACTAAGGGCATGGAAATGGATGCTGTGCGCTTGGTGGATAGCTCAGTTGCAGCCCATGTGGCATTCAACAATGTCGAATTAACAGCCGATGCAGTTATTGGCGAAGTTGACCAAGGCCAAGAAGTGCTCGATCGTCTATTGCGTGCTGGCCGGGTTGCGAGTGCTGCTGAAATGGTTGGCGTTGGCACGGGTGCAATGAAACAAACATTGGCATACTTAAAAGAGCGCAAGCAATTTGGCCAACTCATTGGTGAATTCCAAGGTTTGCAACACCGCGCAGCGCATCTCTATTCGGAAATGGAAATTGCTGATGCGATTGTTCGTAAAGCAGCAGAAGCGGTCGATGCTGGTGTTGAATCCGCAGAGCTTTTAGTATCGGCGGCAAAAGCAAAAGTTGGTGTTACGTCAAATCTAGCGGTGCGCGAAGGCGTGCAAATGCATGGCGGTGTCGGTATGACCGATGAGTATGATATTGGCCTTTATATGAAACGTGATCGCGGACTATCTGAATTTTTTGGCGATTCGCGTTATCATGCAAATCGCGTGGCACAACTTTACGGTTATTAAGAGGATATTTTTATGAGCATTGATTTTGGAAATTTGTTTTCGCTTAAGGGCCGCATTGCATTGGTGACGGGCGGTTCGCGCGGTATTGGCCGTATGATCGTAGAGGGCTTTTTGGCGGCTGGATGCGAGCGTGTATATATTACAGCGCGTAAAGTCGACCAAGTGCAAGCAACGGTTAAAGAATTGGGCGATAAAGTCATTGGTATCCCGCAAGATATTTCTAATCTTGAAGGCGTAAGAGCCCTTGTTGCGGAAATAAGCGCGCGCGAAGATAGGCTTGATATTTTGGTCAATAATGCTGGTGCAGCATGGGGCGAAGATTTTGATGATTTCACCGAAGCTGGCTGGGATCGCGTCATGGATCTGAATGTGAAAAGCCTATTTTTCCTAACCCGCGATTTACAGCATTTGCTAAAAGCTGGTGGAAGCTTTGAGAGGCCTGCTAAGGTTATAAATATTTCGTCTATTGATGGTTATAAAATTAATCCATGGGAAACCTATAGCTATCAAGCTTCTAAGGCTGCTGTAGTGCATCTAACACGCCGTGTTGCAGCCCGTATGGTCAAAGATAATATTTTGGTTTCTGGAATTGCACCGGGTGCTTTCCAATCTGATATGAATAAAGCGGCGCGAGATTTTGGCGATGCCGTTGGTAAATCTATTCCATATCCGCGCATTGGCAGCAGCGAAGATATGGCGGGCACGGCCATATATTTAGCAAGCCGTGCTGGTGATTATATCGTTGGTGAGACAATTGCTTGTGATGGCGGTATTGTTAATGCGTCATTGCCGCACAATAGCATTCAACCATAGGTCGTATTAAGGAGTTTGCGGGAATAGCTTGCATTTTTTGCAACCGAAACAAATCTTTTCGCAATTGCAAAATAGAGGCTAACTCTCCAAATAGGTCTTGTTCGATGAAGCATCATCGAAGCCTGGCGGAGACTCTCTCCTCTCTCTCCTCAAGGTCCCGCCGGATGATATAATGGCCTCTGCTTAGCTGCGGGGGCCATTATTTTTTTGAGCGCATCACATTCAGGAATTAATTGCTTTTTTATCAATTGCTGGCTTTTGACGAGATTTTTTGCGATTTTCCTCTAGCATGACCAATTTATCGGCGATGACTTCTGATCTAACCCGCAGATTGGTCAATTCATTTTGAGGCACAGCCTTGCTGTATAAATATCCTTGTGCTTCTATACAGCCATTGTTTCGAAGATAATTGAGTTGCTCATCTCTTTCGACGCCCTCTGCTGTTGTGGATATCCCTAGGCTATTGGCCAAATCAACCACAGATCTGACAATAGCTTGGCAATCTTCTCTGCTATCAATTTCGTCCACGAAACAACGATCAATTTTAATTTTATCAAAAGGAAAACTGCGCAAATAATTCAATGAGGAATAACCTGTTCCAAAATCATCAAGCGCAATTTTGACACCTAGGCTGCGCAATTTATGCAATGTCGCAAGATTTACTTCACTATCTCTCATAAGAACAGTTTCAGTAATCTCTAAACAAATACGAGAGGGGTCAACTCTCGTTCTAGCAAGAGAATTGACGATTGTTGATATGAGGCTAGGGCTTCTCATTTGGGCAGGAGATAGGTTGATAGAAACGCCCATATCATCTGGCCATTCCACCATATCATCCATTGCTTTACGAATGACCCATTCCCCAATTTGAACGATAAGCCCTGTCTCTTCGGCAACAGGAATAAATTGATCGGGCATGACAATGCCGCGCTCTGGATGCTCCCACCGAATTAATGCTTCATGGCCAGATGTGATACCATTATTAAGATCAACAATAGGTTGATAGTGCAGCATCATTTCATTTTTGGCCAAAGCACCGCGCATATCCATTTCTAACATACGTCTAAATTGCGCAGATTCGTCCATACCTGGTTGATATCTTATAGCCCGATTGCGACCATTAGATTTAGCAGCATATAGGGCTAAATCAGAATTACGCAGCAGTATATCAGGCCTGTCACCATCTTCTAATGCTATTGCTATGCCGATACTGCATCCAATGACAACATCATGTCCTTCTATTTGGAACGATCGGGATAATTCATTTATGATTTTATTGGCAATTTTATTGATGATGCTCTCGTCACCGCGCCTTATAATTATAGCAAATTCATCACCACCAAGGCGAGCAACAACATCTTCTTCTCGGGTGCATTCTTTTAATCTCTTGGCTGTTGCCATCAATAATTTATCACCAATGGGATGCCCCAACGTGTCATTAATGGCTTTGAAATTATCCAAATCTAGATACATTAATCCGAATGAAGGCACATTAGAATTTAAAATATGAGTCAAATGCTGATTGAATTGAAAGCGATTAGGAAGGTCTGTTAGTGCATCAAAATGCGCCATATAATTGACTTTTTCTTCAGCCTGTCTTTGCGCGGTAATATCGCTGACGACGCCTCTATATTTATAATTATTATTTTCAGTATTATTGGCGTTCAGTTCATCATTTATCACTCTAGCGCTTATCGACCACCATTTCTGTTCACCATCAATGGTAAGTGATATAATTTGTTTTCGTATCGTACGGCCATAATGAATATGATCTCTAAACTCATCAGCAGATTGATTATCATCAATTAATGAGAATAAATTATCATCTTCCAGTGTTTCTAATGGCTGAGAGCAGGCTTCTGCCATACGATCGCAAGGATTAAGCAATTTGCCATCACTGTGAAATTCTATCAGCCAATCAGAACCTTGTTCAGTAAAATCAGCAAGCAATAGGTTAATCGTTTCAGAGGATATTTTTAATTCTTTCTCGCGATTAATACGCCTTACCACATTGTTGCTGGTGTTCACAATATGACGCATAAGCACGAGATAAT
Organism: uncultured Sphingorhabdus sp.; assembly: GCA_947492905.1. Taxonomy (GTDB): domain Bacteria; phylum Pseudomonadota; class Alphaproteobacteria; order Sphingomonadales; family Sphingomonadaceae; genus Sphingorhabdus_B. The sequence continues at coordinate 214,472 of CANLOL010000002.1, forward strand.
AGCTTGCTAATAATGTTGCAGTTGCTGCTGCAATAACACTGTCTAAATATATTAAAGCAATTAAGCAGCCGGTTGTAATCAATGTCACAGAGATTTTCGCAGCCGGTGCGATTGTTCTATATGCTATTGTAGAACCGCTCATCATACCAGCGCCTGCTGCTATAATTATCATTTGCTGCGAATCTGTTGCGATTTGCATCAAATAATAAATAGATACGGCCCACCAGCTCCCGTGCAAAATTGTATTGTTACATAATTTAACCCAAGTTTTTTCAATCTGTTCTGGCTTGGATAAATCTAAACCCTCAATTTCATTGTTTAGCTTTAACTTAGACGTTAATATTAGAGCAATGCTGCTAATACCCAATAATGCAACGAATAGATTGATGGTAGAATAAAAAATGAATATCAATGCCATTATATTTAATGCATTACCTAGAAAGGAAATTTTGATACCCTGACTATGGTCTCGGATTAAATTTAACTTTATTTCGGAAGATAATTCACTACTATCAAGACTAATGACACGGTGAATGCCGTGCCATAGCTTTGATGCTAAAGTATTGATAATATTGTTTTCCATAGTCTATATTGCCCCGAATAAGCAGTATTTATGCCATGGATTTACTAATAAATAATTATGATGAAGAAATTATTCACTGTAATTCTTATGAAGAGGATATTTGTAAATAGACTTATCATATTTTATAATATTATTTCTAATATATTTTTATAAATAGAAAGAGCGGGACATATAACCAATGAATATTATTGCAAAATTTATTATAATTGCATCATCAATTTTATTATCATCTTGTGAGCCTTCGGCACTAGCCAAGAAGGCAGAGCTTGCTAATCAACCTTCACAAAATGAAAATGCTGATTTTGAACTCACTGTATTTGGTGCGATTCATGGCGGGCATAGAACGAGCACAGAATATTCATTGCCTATATTAGAAAATGCCATTCGTAAATTTAAGCCTGATGTTATTTTCATTGAAATACCGCCGTCTAGTATGGCGCAAGCACAATCATCTTTTGATCAATTTGGTGAGGTAAGAGAGAGAAGGACGCGCGCTTTCCCAGAATTAACTGATGTTGTTTTCCCGCTGAAGAAAGAGCTAGGATTTGAACTGGTTCCAACGGCTGGTTGGTCGCGTCAATTAGCGAATGATAGGTCTGCTGTATTGAAACGCATTGAAAATGACCCAGCACGCAAATCACAATGGCAAGAGCATATTGCTGCGCGTAATAATTTATTTAGGATACAAAGGCAAAAACGCAACAACCCGCTTTATATTCATACCGATCAATATGATGATGAAGTAAAAACTGCGCAAACTCCTTATGAGACCTATTTCGATGCGGATATTGGTGCGGGTGGTTGGGGCCCGATTAATGCTGCTCATATAAGTTTAATGAGCGATGCATTGGACCGGCTTAAGTCTGAGAAGAATAATGATAGCGCACCAGTGCGCGTTTTAATTGTGTTTGGTGCTTGGCATAAATATAAAATATTAGAGGCTATGAAGCTGCGCGATGATGTGAATTTGATAGATGCGCGACAGTTTTTTCAATAAACTTTATCATCACCTATAACGGCGCACGCACTTGACATTTCATTAGATCATCACCACTGTATTATTATGGCAATACAGGGAAGTGTATATTATGAAATCAATTTCTAACAAAGCTCATACTGGCATCAGCATCTCACTTATGTCTTTATCATTGATGGGATGTGCAAGTGAGGATGATGCCGCAGATAAAACAGGGGAAGATGTTGAGCTAGAAATTTCACTTGGCGATGGAGAGAATAGCAGCACGTCCGTATCGACATCCACGGTCAATGGGAAAAGCACCACATCGGTGAGCACTTCTAATGGCAATTCCAGCAGTGCATCAAGTAGCTCTTCTACAAGTGATGGGAAATTCTCTCTTAAAGCGGATGGTGTTGATATTAATATTGATTTGCCTCAATCATTGCTGAAAAAAAGCCAACAAAGCGATGATCTATATCCTGGTTCAAAAATATTGGGCGTTGATATCAATAGCGAAAGCAAAAACAATAATGGCTCATCAGATTCAAAAGCGGTTGTATATTTGAAGTTTTTTGCGCCTGACGAACCCCAAAAAGTAGCGCAATATTTTGCTGATAAATTCAAAGATGAAGGCGGTAGCGCATCATTAAGCGGAACGAGCGTATCGGGCAAAACTAAAGATGGCCAAGATTATAAATTAACTCTGGATGCTGATGGCAATGGATCAAGAGGGTTGCTGAAGATTACCGGCAACAAGGGTTAAGCTATTTTATGCTGTGTCATAATATCATAAAATGGCATGGCTTGCTCCGCTATAGCCGCATATTCAGAGGGTAATTTTGGTAAATCACCTGCTGGCTCGCCAAACCCTTCGCTTTCAATCACTGCTTTATACCAATGTTTTGCCCAGATACCATCTTCTGGATGATAGCCGCTAGGCCATGATAGCATGGCATCTTGATATTCAATATCCAAAGAGCTGCATAATTTTAGCAACATATCGGCGGGGTTTTGCAAAATATCATCGCTATCAATTACAATAGCTTCTTGCCCCAAACCATTGGTGACATGCTGAAAAATTTCGCATTGCTGCTGAAACCCAATGGCTTCTAAGTTCACACTTTGTGTTTTTTTGGCATAAGAGGCCAATACGCGCACTGGATGACGTATCAAAAATGCATGGCGCATTTCGCTCATCCAGCCTCTATCAATATCATCTATCATATGATGGCACATATGCTTTTGATAATATATTGGCGCTTTAGCGGGCTTATAGGCAATAGTTTCGATAATGCGCTGGGGATCATTTTCATGCGCCTGCAATATTTCATCGCGCATGGGATGCTCTAGTCCTGTTAATGCTAAATAGGCCGCATAAAATGGCTCATCCACGCAAATACTATCATCACGAGAGGAAAAGCTGCGCATCATTGCAGTTGATAGATTCCGAGGCCCAGACCATAGCGCAATGCGCAAAGGATTATCAAAAAGGCTCATGAAAATTTAACTTTGTATCTGCGTTAAGCTATTTTGGACAAGATCTTTATAAAGTGCGCTAATCTTCGTCGAAATCGGGCCGCCTAGATTTTCAATAATACGGCCATCAACTTCGCGTATTGGGCTAACCCCTGCAAATGTGCCGGTTAAAAAGGCTTCATCAGCACTATAAACATCAAATAATGAAAAACGTTTTTCAAAGATGGGAATGCCTGCGTCGCGGCAGACTTTGATTATATTGCCGCGCGTTATACCGCCAAGGCAATATTCGGGTGGGGATGTCCAAACTTCGCCATCGCGCACGATAAAGAAATGCGTAGAATTACAGGTCGCAACAAACCCATCTGGATCAAGCATCAATGCTTCATCAGCGCCCATCTCATCGGCTTGGATACAGGCCAATATGCAATTAAGTTTGCTGTGCGAATTGAGTTTTTGATCTTGTTCCGCAGGACCTGTGCGCCGCACATGGACAGTATATAATTTCTGTCCTCGGTTAATCACATCTGGCACAGGGGCTTTATATTCTGGGATAATTACAATTGTGGCTTTGCCAATCGTAAAACGCGGCCCTTGATAGGGAGTTTTTTTGATACCGCGCGTCACCATTAATCTTATGTGCACGCCATCGCTCATGCCATTCGCGTTCAAACAATCAAATATACGCTGGGTTAATTCTTGCTTGGTCAGGCCAATATCCATGGCAATGGTTTTCGCACCTGCATATAGCCGTTTGAGATGTTCGTCCAAAAAAGCAATGCCGCCATTGGTAACGCGCATACCTTCCCAAACGCCATCGCCCAAAATATAACCAGAATCGAACACCGATACGCTTGCTTCTTCGCGCTTTTTCAGCGCACCATTGACGGATATTAATATGTCCGCATTGCGCGGATCATCAACATAATCATGTACGCCGTGCGCTGTATCTTCTGTCATATTTTCCTCCAATCAATAGTGTAAGAGGAAAAACATTATCCCGCAATGCTTTCGGGTAAATCTTCGCCAAAGACGCGTTGATAATATTCGGCAACCAACATCCGTTCTGCATCATCGCATTTGTTTAGGAAGCTTAAGCGGAAAGCAAAACCCACATCACCAAATATAGCGGCATTTTGCGCCCAACTAATCACGGTACGCGGGCTCATGACTGTGGAGATATCCCCGCCAACAAATCCTTTGCGCGATAAATCAGCGACCATAATCATTTTATCAACAACGCTCGTATCGGTCTCACCCACTTTGGATAAGATTACTTTGGCTTCGGTGGCGGCTGGCAAATAATTGAGCGTCACAACAATGTTCCAACGGTCCATTTGCCCTTGGTTGATTTGCTGTGTGCCATGATATAGGCCGCTGGTATCGCCAAGACCAACCGTATTCGCTGTGGCAAATAAACGGAAATAGGGGTTTGGGCGAATGACGCGGTTTTGATCGAGCAATGTTAATTTGCCCTCGGTTTCCAAAACACGTTGGATAACGAACATCACGTCAGGGCGGCCAGCATCATATTCATCAAACACAATCGCAGTGGGAGTTTGCAAGGCCCAAGGAAGAAGCCCTTCGCGAAATTCAGTGACTTGTTTGCCATCCTTCAAAACAATCGCATCGCGGCCTACCAAATCAATACGGCTGATATGCGCATCAAGGTTGATACGGATACAAGGCCAATTTAGGCGCGCAGCCACTTGTTCAATATGGGTTGATTTTCCGGTGCCGTGATATCCTTGGACCATGACGCGGCGATTATGCGCAAAACCAGCCAAAATTGCTGCCGTTGTCTCTTGATCAAAAACATAGGAAGGGTCGAGATCGGGAACGCGCTCATCTTTCTCGCTAAACGCTGGAATTTCCATATCCAAATCGATGCCAAAAACATCACGAGCATTCACCATCTTGTCGGGTGTCTGCATCACAGTGGTGGCATTCATATTCAAATCATCAGACATTATTTTTCCTATATTCTTAACATTTAATCATGTGCTTAAAGATTATTTTAGATTAGGCAAAGCATCATTTGAAATTTTCAGAAGCTTTCAGATGCGTATAAGCAGAAATTACGTCTTGCAAAGCTTTTTCATGGCTTCGATCACCACCATTTCTATCGGGGTGGTAACGGCGCAATAATTCGCCATATTTTTTACGAATTTCGCTGCGCGATACATCTTCTTTTAACCCCATGGTCTTTAATGCTTTTTCATCGGCGCGATTGCGGGGTTTTGTCTCGGTACGCATTGTGCCAATACCGCCTTTATATTTTGCACCAATAGCATCTAATGGATCGGTAAAATCACTCCATCGCGGAGGCGGGTTATCGCCCATTGGCCAGCGGTTTTTGGCATCCCATCCCGTTACAGGGTGCTGGGCTTCATATATTTCCTCTTCGCTCATTCCAGCGAAATAATCATAAGAGGCGTTAAATTCGCGAATATGCTCTAAGCAAAACCAATGGGCGGGCGGCGGGCCATCATGCGGACGCAGGCTTTGCAAATTGGGTGCACGAAACTCTCCAACCTCCTGGCATCCCTCGGCTTCGCATTGTGATTGCCCATTGCCCATGCGTCCATGAAAACGGTCATGGCGAAATTTATCATTTTGATCATTATAAGAAGGCATGGGGAGATAATGGTTTCGAAATATTGCTGTTAAAGCCTATATAAACATTATGAGCAGCGAATCAAAAGGGCCAATTGAGGTCGAAATCGAAAAAAGATTAATAGCAGGCCTATCGCCTAGCCGATTGGTCATTAGCAATGATAGTGCAATGCATAGCGGTCATAGCGGAGACAATGGCACAGGTGAATCGCATTTTAGCGTCGAAATAGAGAGCGATCAATTCATTGGTAAAAACCGCGTGGCTATGCAGCGCATGGTCAATGCAGCGCTTGGTGATTTGATGGATGAAAAAGTTCATGCGATGGCGATTAAAGCGAGTGTTCCGCAATGAAGGGTGATGAGAATAAGATTGGGAAAGTAAATTTAGCAGATGCTTTTTCCACTATATCCGAAGCATGGTCGCCGCGTATCGCAGGTGATATAAATGATATGCAGGTCAAAATTGCCAAATTCGAAGGGCAATTTGACTGGCACCATCATGAAGCCGAAGACGAGCTATTCCTTGTGATTAAGGGCAAGTTGCGCATGGGATTGCGCGATGGTGATGTTGATTTGGAAGAAGGCGAGATGATTATCGTGCCGCATGGCGTTGAGCATCGTCCAGAATCGCTAAGCGATGAATGTCATGTGTTGATGCTAGAGCCTGCAACTACGCTGAACACGGGCACAGAGCAAAGCGCGCGCACTATATCCGATCCAGCGCGTTTATAGAATTTCTATAACCAATTAACCCAAAATCCATGCGCATGGGCATGACCCAATATTTGCGCATCGCTATGATCTGGCCATGATCTTATACTCAATTCATGCTGTCTCATGCTCTGGTTGGTCTCTAATGCAACCCAAGCTAATATTCTGTCATTGCTGCTATTTTGGCCTGCTTTTTCCATAGCCTTGGATATGCGTTTCTGAGTATCTCTAGGCAGATATTGCCAAACTATGCTGTGCATTAAAACGCGCATCGTGCCCGCTTCTTGGGGAATTTCTAATTGCTGTTCTAACCAATCGGCAGCATCGCCTTGGGATAAATCCACCGGATAGTCTCGCGCCATTTTTATCGCTTCGGCGGTGCGCTCTAATCGCAATTTTTGCTCGGGCCAGACATAAGCCAATAATCTCTCGCGCGTTCGTTCATCCTTGCAATCTATAGGATAGAGATCAACGCCCTTAGTTGATATTATATTGGGCTGAACTGATGGGGGTGTAGTTTCGCTGCGCCATTCAGGTTTAATCAGTATATTGCTATCGCTAGGGCCTGTTTTTATACCACCAAGATCAAAATGATAGCGGTGTATATTCAGATTTAATCCTGCGCTAGAGCCAATTTCCAATATCTCAATCGGTAAATTATGGCGCTGTGATAAGATCATTAATCCAGACATTAATGCTGCGCATCGCCCCGGTTCATTGGTCTGCGGCGGTGTATCAAGCCAAGGGTAAATTTCATCATCAAATATATGCATTGCCGTATCAATCAGATTATTAATTTGCTCCTGCTGACTTTCTTTGCCTTCATATATCGCAGCAAGAGCAGGGGCTTTACCCGATTGATAGAGGGCATGAAAAGGCGCCGCGCTGCGCAAGGGTAGGGCATCGGGGATGACCTCACCGTCCCAATTTAAGATACGAGACCCAGTGCGCGTATTTTCATCGGCAATGGTCATGATAGCACGGCATATGCGGGCGGTCAGAGGAGCATCATTGGCCATGCAATAGGCAATTTGTTGTTCATATCCTGCTCTTATTTTCTCTTTTTGCGCTGATGATATAGTCATAAATTTTGATCCACTTTATCTTGTATGTTGCGCAGAGCGATTAAGCCGAGTAAAGCCGCAAATATTATGGCCGAACCTATTATCTTTGCGATCCCAAAAGGACGAATCTTAAGCGATGCTATCCCGCTCTTAAAAGCTGTGGGTATCGAACCTGAGGCAGATTTTTTTAACAAAGAAAGCCGCGCTTTGCAATTTGATACGAACCGCGATGATATCAAGATCATTCGCGTGCGCGCTTTTGATGTAGCGACATTCGTTGCTCATGGTGCTGCGCATATCGGTATAGTCGGTAGCGATGTTATCGAAGAATTTGATTATAGCGAATTATATGCGCCCGTTGATTTGGGCATTGGCGGATGTCGTTTGTCGGTCGCAAGTCCCAAAGATATGTCCAAAGATATGTTGCCGGAAACTAAAGGCATAAAGCCTAGTCACATTAGAGTAGCTACAAAATATCCAAATCTTACCAGCAGATATTATGCGGCAAAGGGCATACAAGCCGAATGTGTTAAATTAAACGGAGCGATGGAATTGGCACCTTCATTGGGTCTTGCCAATCATATTGTAGATTTGGTGGAATCGGGCAAAACATTAAAAGAAAATGGCTTGGTTGAAAATGAAGTCATTATGGAAATCTCATCCTGTCTTATTGCCAATCGAGCAGCTTTCAAAAAACAAAGCAACATCGTCCTTGGATTGGTGGATGCGTTTCGTAATTTGGTGAATGATGATGCGGCTGCTTAAACATAGCGATACAGATTTTGAAGCAGCTTTTGATGCTTTAGTAAATGATCGGCGCGGCAGCGATGATGATGTCAGCGCTGATGTTTCGGCTATTATCAAAAAAGTGCGGGAACAAGGGGACAAGGCGTTAATTGACCTCACGCAAAAATTTGATGGCTTTGATTTGACGGCTGAGGGCTGGGTTATTAGCACTGAGCAATGCCAAGAAGCGCTTGATACGCTTAATCCTGAATTGAGAGCCGCGCTTACACTCGCAGCAAAGCGCATTGCGGCCTATCATGATGCGCAAAAGCCCGAAGATCGCGACTATATTGATGCGGATAATATCAGACTAGGGGCTAAATGGAGCGCCGTTGATGCGGCTGGTATCTATGTACCGGGTGGCAGGGCGGCTTATCCTTCTTCGGTGTTGATGAATGCTATACCTGCCAAAGTTGCCGGTGTTCAGCGGTTGGTAATGGTAACGCCTACGCCCAAAGGTGAGATTAATAAAACCGTATTAGCGGCAGCAGCTATTGCTGGCGTTGATGAAATATGGCGTGTTGGCGGCGCGCAGGCCATTGCAGCACTGGCTTATGGAACCGATACTATTGATCCCGTCGATGTTATAACAGGTCCAGGTAATGCATGGGTGGCTGAGGCAAAACGCCAAGTTTATGGCACGGTTGGTATTGATATGGTCGCAGGGCCAAGCGAAATAGTGGTTGTTGCCGATAATCAAAATGATCCCAGCTGGATAGCAGCAGATTTGCTATCACAAGCTGAACATGACCCGACAAGCCAGTCGATATTATTTACCGATGATGAGGCTTTTGCAGCATCGGTATCGTCCGAGGTAGATGCTTTGCTGGCAAAGCTAGCAACAGGCGAAACGGCTGGCGCAAGCTGGCGCGATCATGGCGCAATTGTGGTTTGCCCAACATTAGATGATGCTATGCCAATGGTGAATAGATTAGCGGCGGAACATGTTGAATTGGCGGTTGATAATCCAGATGATTTATTTGCCCAAATCAAACATGCTGGTTCAGTATTTTTGGGTCGTCATACACCAGAGGCTATTGGTGATTATATCGCTGGGCCTAATCATGTACTGCCAACGGGGCGCCGCGCTCGTTTTGCCTCAGGCTTATCTGTGCTAGATTATATGAAGCGTACCAGTTTCATTGCGATGGATGAAAATAATTTTTCCACTATTGGCCCTTCTGCTGTCAGATTAGCAGAAGCCGAAGGCCTGCCAGCCCATGCGGAAAGCGTTAGAAAGAGATTATCATGAGTATAAAAACGCAAGCGAGATCAGCTTCTCGATTGGCCGCAGTTCAGGCATTATATCAAATGGATATGGAAAAGATTGGCCTCGCGCGGCTTTTATCGGAATTTCACATGCACCGCTTAGGCGCAGAGATAGAAGATGAGCAATATGCGGATGCAGATGTGGTATTTTTTGATGATGTCGTATCAGGCGTTGATCAAAGGCGCGAAGAATTTGATTCTCTGATTACATCCAAACTTAATGAGAAATGGAAGATTGAGCGGCTTGACCCAACAATGTTGCAAATTTTGCGCTGCGGCTGTTTTGAGCTAATGGCGCGCAAAGACGTTCCGAAAGCGGCTGTCATTAATGAATATGTAGATGTAGCGCATGCTTTTTTCGATGATAAAGAAGCACATTTCGTCAATGGGCTATTGGATAATATCGCCAAAGAGGTGCGCAAATAATTTCACGATTAGGAATATTATGATCGAACGTGAATTTATCGAATTATTGAAACAAATGCCTTTGCATGATGGTGCACGCGGCCTCAATGATGATGCTGCAATCATAAATATGGGCGATAAAAAACTGATCTTGACCAAGGATATGATGGTGCAGGGCGTGCATTATTTTGCCGATGCTGATCCTCAAGATGTGGCATGGAAATTAGTGGCGGTAAATTTGTCAGATTTAGCGGCCAAAGGAGCATTGCCAATCGGGGTGATGCTTGGTTTTACGCTTGGTGAAGATGATTGGGATAAAAGCTTTTTGATGGGCTTTGAAGCTGCGCTCAATCATTATGACGTTAAATTGCTAGGCGGGGATACTGTATCTTCGCAGCAGCGGATTATATCTTTAACTGCTATCGGTATAAGCAATCATGATGCTCCATCGCGTAGCGGTGCACAAGATGGCGATATCCTCTATGTGTCTGGTCCTATTGGCGATGCTTGCGCTGGTTATGAAATGATAAAATCTGGCACTTATGATAGAGCAGACCCGTTGATTTTAGCATTTAATCGCCCAAAACCACAATTAGAATTAGGGCAGAATATAGCAGCTTTGGTAAATGGAATGATGGATATTTCAGATGGATTGCTGATCGATGTACGGCGTATGGCTGAGGCTAGTGACCTTGCTGTGAGTGTAACATTAGACTCACTACCAATCAGTGAAAATTACCGTCAAAAATGCGGAGATGATCTTCATTCTATCCTTAGAGCGGCGACTTGGGGCGATGATTATCAATTATTATGCGCTGCACCAATAGATGTGAAATTACCAGAAAATATGATCGCTATTGGAAAGTTTACGCAAGGGAATGGCCTTAGTTTAAGTCATTATGGCGAGAAAATAATGCTGCCATCTGCTCTTGGATATGAGCATATCCAATAAGCTTATTAACAATAAATTATCCATAAGACCGCTTTACATCTTGCAAAGCCAGTAAACCCCGCCTTATACCAATTTCCGGAGACACGTCTGTTAGGCGTGAGAGTATAAAAAAGGGAGGGGCATTTTAATGTCATTGGTTGTTATCGCAATAATTTGTGGTGCCATTGCTGTTCTGTACGGCTTTGTCACGAGTAGGCAGGTGCTAAGTGCATCTGCAGGTAATGAAAAAATGCAAGAAATAGCTGGCGCTATTCAAGAGGGCGCTCAAGCTTATCTTGGGCGTCAATATCGTACAATTGGGATTGTGGGTGTTGTCGTCGCTATTTTGGTTTTCATATTTTTGGATCTTAATTCGACCATCGGTTTTGTTGTCGGTGCTGTATTATCTGGCGTAGCAGGCTATATCGGGATGAATATCTCGGTGCGCTCTAACGTTCGTACGGCTCAAGCCGCAAGCGAGGGTTTACAGCAAGGTTTAACAGTGGCTTTTCGTGCAGGCGCAGTGACGGGCTTGCTGGTTGCTGGTTTAGCATTGCTCGCAATCGCAGGTTTCTTTTGGTATCTGACCGAGATTGGTGGAGCTGCACCCGATAGCCGTCCCGTGATTGATGCCTTAGTTGCATTAGCATTTGGCGCATCGCTGATTTCAATTTTTGCCCGTTTGGGCGGCGGTATATTTACCAAAGCCGCTGACGTTGGCGCTGATTTGGTGGGTAAAGTCGAAGCTGGCATCCCAGAAGATGATCCACGCAACCCAGCGACAATTGCTGATAATGTTGGTGATAATGTCGGTGATTGTGCTGGCATGGCGGCAGATTTGTTTGAAACCTATGTTGTTACCGTTGGTGCGACGATGGTTTTAATTGCGCTTCTATTAGGCAGTAGCGCAGGTGATTTGCTTACCCCATTGATGAGCTTGCCGCTTTTAATTGGCGGTGCATGCATCTTAACATCTATCATCGGGACTTATTTTGTTCGTATCGGTAAATCTGGGTCCATTATGGGTGCATTATATAAAGGCTTTTTGGTTACGGCAGTCTTGTCTATTCCAGCTATCTGGTTTGCGACCCAATATGCACTAGGTGATATGAATACAGTGATTGGCGCTGATTTATCAGGCGAAGGCGGCTTTACGGGCCGCGCATTATTCTATTGTTCATTGGTTGGTTTGGCCGTAACGGGCCTGATTATCTGGATAACCGAATATTATACTGGCACAGAATATCGACCAGTGCGTTCTATCGCTAAATCATCAGAAACTGGCCATGGTACAAATGTAATCCAAGGTTTGGCAATAAGCCTAGAATCAACGGCATTGCCGACATTAGTGATCGTTGTTGGTATCATCGCAGCTTTCCAATTGGCTGGCTTAATAGGTATCGCTTTTGCTGCAACTGCTATGCTTGCTTTGGCTGGCATGGTTGTGGCCCTTGATGCTTATGGTCCAGTGACTGATAATGCAGGCGGTATTGCTGAAATGGCTGGTCTAGATGAGAGCGTTCGTGAAAAAACTGACGCGCTTGATGCTGTGGGTAACACCACTAAAGCAGTTACCAAAGGTTATGCTATCGGCAGTGCTGGTTTGGCAGCTTTGGTGTTATTCTCGGCCTATACAATCGATTTGAAAGAGTTCTTCCCGAACCTGACAGTCGATTTTAGCCTTGAAAACCCTTATGTGATCGTCGGATTGCTATTGGGCGCATTATTGCCTTATCTCTTTGGTGCGATGGGTATGACGGCTGTTGGACGTGCAGCGGGCGATGTTGTGAAAGATGTTCGTGCGCAATTTGCTGAAGATAAAGGCATTATGGCGGGTACATCACGCCCCGATTATGCGCGTACAGTGGATTTGGTAACAAAAGCCGCGATTAAGGAAATGATTATTCCATCATTGCTTCCAGTGCTTGCTCCGATTGTGGTTTATTTTGCAATTACCCTAGTGGCAGGCCAAGCCAATGGTTTTGCGGCTCTTGGCGCGTTATTGCTCGGCGTGATCGTCTCTGGTCTATTCGTTGCTCTGTCGATGACTGCTGGTGGCGGTGCTTGGGACAATGCCAAGAAATATATCGAAGATGGCAATCATGGTGGTAAAGGCTCAGAAGCGCATAAAGCTGCTGTAACCGGTGATACCGTTGGTGATCCTTATAAAGATACAGCTGGCCCTGCGGTCAACCCAATGATTAAAATCACCAATATTGTGGCATTGTTACTATTGGCTGCTTTGGCACATTAAAAGATAAGTAAAGATTATTTAGCCCGTCAGAAGCGATTCTGATGGGCTTTTTCATGCGGCAATCAATATATCTTGTATGATATTGATATATAATAATTTTGTTCATACTTTAGTTGAATTACAGAGAACTTGCCATTTTAATATTTTATGATACCTTTGCTCTATAGATTTAATCAGGAGCATAATATGAAGAAAAATATGATCGCGTTATTGATCGCGTCCGCAATGGTGTCTGTGCCTGCAGTATCTTTCTCACAAAGTAAAGATCAGACTAAAACTGCTAGTAATGCCAAAATGGGTCGAGTGGCTACTGAGGTTTTTGGACGAAAATCAAATTTGAATAGTCCGCGATTATCTCCTGATGGAAGTAAGATTGTATTCCAATTTGCTAGAAGCGGCGAAAATTTCATTGCTTGGATGGATATTAGTAAAAAGAATAGTCAGCCCAATATCATAGCAAAATCCGGCGTTGTCAGAAATGTAGGCGATCGTGAAATTTTTAATTGGCGTTTCGTAGGCAACGATAGAATTGTTGTGGCTTTTTCAGGTATGGATCGCGTTTTGGACGGTCAAGTAGGAACGATAACGCGCCTAGCAGCATATGATCTTGAAGGGGGTAAGCCAATTCCTCTTGCATGGAAGGGGGCATTTGGAAGTGCCTCTAATATTATGCATGTTGACCATGAAAACCAAACTATGGTTGTTCAAAGATCATCTTTTGAGAATGATGGGCAAAATGAAGTCGTTAAAGTTGATGTCAAAAAGGGTGATTTTTCTATTATCCAAAGAAGCAATCCATTAGTTAGTAGCTGGTATACTGATGGCGAAGGTAATGTGCGCGGCGGTGCAGGGCAGTCATCAGGTGGTACGCAAAAATCTCTGTATCGCTCTGATGGCAAGGGTGCGATGAAAACCATCTCAAAGGTTAAAGATGAGAGCTTCACTGGAGGAGCTTTGGTTCCGTCCATATTAACGAAGGAGCCGGACATTGCCTATGCTCTTAGTAATTCTAATGGTTATGCAGCTGTGTATAAGGTAAATTTATTAACGCAGCAGGTTGTTGAAAAAGTTTATGAAACTAAAGGCTATGATATAAAAGGTTTGATACCGAATAAAGATGGCAATGATATTGCGGGCTATGTTTTATTTAATGGCCGTGAATATGTTAAATATATCGATGAGACTTCTAAGCAGATAAAAGCATTTTTGGACAAAGGTTTTGGCAAAGATAATGCAAGGCTTGTATCGAGAAATAGTGATGCGAGCAGGTTTTTAATTGAAGTATCTAAGCCGTCGCAATTAGGAACATATTATTTTTATGATACTCAATCAGGTGATTTTAGAGCATTAGGTTTTGAGAGTAATATCATAAAAAATAAAGAACTTAATCATGTTGAAGCTGTTAATTATAATGCTAGCGATGGGATGAAAATACAAGCTATAGTTACCTATCCGCGTCACAGGAAACAGCTTAAAAATCTGCCTGTCATAGTAATGCCGCATGGTGGACCGTTTGGCATAAGCGATGAAGTGCGTTTTGACCCTTGGGCACAATCAATGGCCGAAGAAGGGTATGTTGTTATTCAACCGAATTATCGAGGTTCTGGGGGCTATGGCGCCGAATTTGTTAAAGAAGGCCGTAAACCCAATGGATATGGCCATAGAATGCAAGATGATTTAAATGATGCTGTAACTGCTTTTGCAGAAAAAGGCTTAATTGATGCAAATCGTGCTTGTATAATGGGGTGGTCTTATGGTGGATATGCCGCGGCAAGAGGTGCGCAGCGCGATTCAAAAATATGGAAATGCGCTATTGCTGGAGCTGGTGTATATGATTTTCCAAAGATGAAATCTTATGATAAACGAAATTTAGGGGCATTTAATTCCAAATTTCAGGCTACAGCATCTGATCTTATAGAAGTTTCTTCTGCACGCAATACGGATGGCCCTTGGTCACCTATTTTAATAGTAGCAGCTAAAGAAGATGCGCGTATTCCAATGGAACAATCGCAAACTTTGGTATCAAACCTTAAAAAATCGGGTAAAAAAGAAAATGAAGATTTCCGTTATATAGTCCAGAAAGACGGCACACATAATCTACCATATGAAGATGTTCATATCGAATGGCTAGAAGAGTCTGCAAAATGGGCTCAACGCTTTAACCCTGCTTATATCGATAGTGATCCTGACAAGCAGCCTCCTATTGCAGTTCGTTCAACAGGTAAGAGCCTGGCTTCGAATTAATAATATTTTAGAAATGCCCGCTGAATTAGAGTTCAGCGGGTATTTTTATATAATTTGTCATAATTATATGGTCACAATGAAGATGTGATGAGATTGAATTTATAATGGGTTCTTTTCTTTTGTATGATTTGTATGTAAAGCGCATTCAATCATTCATTTAATCAGATTAAGGGCCCGAATGGCAAAAGAAGAATTATTGGAAATGCGGGGTACAATTCGTGAATTGCTGCCCAATGCTATGTTTCGTGTGGAATTAGAAAATGGTCATGAAGTTTTGGGCCATACTGCTGGAAAGATGCGCAAAAATAGAATTCGCGTATTGGTAGGTGATGAAGTTTTGGTTGAATTAACGCCATATGATCTCACCAAAGGCCGCATTACATACCGCTTTAAATAGAATTAATGACGTTGAATCTGGTTCTTGGTTCTTCGAGTGCGCGGCGCAAGGACTTATTAGAGCGCATTGGCGTCATACCAGATCGCATAGCATCGCCTGATATTGATGAAACTCCGCACAAAGGCGAGTTAGGCCGTAATTACGCAATGCGCATGGCACAGGAAAAAGCGGCGGCTATTGCACGTAATGACGATGAAATTATCTTAGCGGGTGATACCAGCGTTGTTGTTGGCCGTAGAATATTGCAGCAGGCTGATAATGCCGACATGCAGCGCGGGTTTTTAGAGCTATTGAGCGGACGCCGTCATAATGTTTATAGCGCTATATGCGTAATAGACAGGGCAGGCAATGCACACAGCAAAATGAGCATATCTTCTATAAGATTTAAGCGGTTAAGCGCCTCTGAGATTGATTCTTATATAGAAAGCGAAGAAGGTATCGGCAAAGCAGGCGGCTATGCCATACAAGGCCGTGCAGAGGCTTTGATTGATTGGATGCAAGGCAGTCATAGCGGTGTAATAGGTTTGCCGCTTTATGAAACGCGTCTTTTGCTCAATAATGCAGGATATAACGTTGCCTAAATGGTTTTATGAAGAGGGCATCGGTGAAAACCGAGCCATATTGGTTGAAAATAACCAAATGTTAGAATTACGAATTGAGCGCAATTTTGGCCCATTCTCTGGCCCTAAATATGGCGCAATTATGAGAGCTAAATTACAGAAAAAGCATCAAGATGGCGGCTTCATACAATTAGAGGATGGCCATGAGGCTATTATCAAAAAATGGCCTGTTGGATTTACAGAAGGGCAATCCTTAAATGTTGAAATAATCAGAGAGAGATTATTGGAACGAACTAGGGAAAAGCCTGCCGTAACAATTGCGTCTGAGAGAGATATTCAAAATGCACCCACTTTGTTGGATAGGTTGCAAGCTTCACACATTGAAGTTGAAAAATGTGCAGCGCATAAAGGCGATATTTTAGTGCAATATGGTTGGTATGAAATATTAGAGCAAGCAGAGCAGGGTATTTATCCATTCACCAATGGGCAGCTTATCATTGAACAATGCACAGCTATGACGATCATAGATGTTGATGGCGATGAGGATAATGTTATTTTGGCTAAGGCAGCGGCAGCGGCCTGTGCTAAAGTGATTAGATTATTTGATTTACAATCTATCGTCGGCATTGATTTTCCATCGATAGAAGCACGCAAAAAGCGTATGCAAATCGCTGAGATATTTGATGAATCCATGATGATCCCTTGTGAACGCACAGGCGTTAATGGATTTGGGTTCATGCAAATTGTGATGAAATCAATTTCTCCATCATTGCTGGAATTATTAAGGCGCGATCGTGCTGCTAATATTGCGCTTTTGGCCTTACGCCGCGCCGAATTAGAAGCATTTCAATCAATGGCATCGCAGATGAGCATCGCGGCGCACCCAAGAGTATTGCATCTATTATCTGATCATGGATGGTTGAATATATTAACAGATAGGACGGGCCGTAATTGGCAGTTGGTTGAAAAAGAATTTGATGATATTACACATTTTGAGATATTCTAATAATAACGCCTACGCAGAATTGATATAGTAATGAATAATAGTGAAAAATGCCCTTTATGCAAAAAAGCATCGACCGCTAAATTTCGTCCATTTTGTAGCGCAGGATGTAAAGATAGAGACCTTTTGAAGTGGTTAGGGGATGGATATCGTGTTGCTGGTCCTCCTGCTGAAGAAGAGATAATTAAGAATAATAATGAGGATGCTTAATTTAGGACTAGACAATAGACACTTGGCTTGCCTATAGGCTGCCATTCTCATTATTTATCGTATCTCGCATATTACGATAATCTAGGATGCCCGAGTAGCTCAGGTGGTAGAGCAAGCGACTGAAAATCGCTGTGTCGGCGGTTCGAATCCGTCCTCGGGCACCATAATTCATTTATAGCATCCATTTATTGTGGCATTATACTCTCTGCTGACAATTGCGATAATGCCTACCCAAAATTCTGTGATATTCACATTTTTTAATTGTCGAGAGTTGTCTTTTCTCCAAAGTGGTGAAACCGCTCTAAACCCATATGCAGTCCCTCTTTAAATGTTAGCAAAATGATATTTTTATCCCTTTAATTATGGTAAAATATTGTACATTTTCTTTAACATTTAGAGTGATATCAAAGACGTCTTAATTGTAAAATCCTATAAAATCAGCGCCTTTTTAGGGTTAGTGAAACTGTTTATTTACCATTAATCTTTATTTCTTGTCCTTCAAGAAGGGCATATTTTATGTATTATCAGCATGCGAACAATTTCAAAAATGTTCATAAAGCGCACATATTATTGAATAGAAATAATCGTTTAAACAAAGCTCAATTTGCTTCGATTTCAGTAATTTCCAATTCTCTATATTTGTTAGTTACTGCTTTTGTGAACGCACATTGTCGCTGCGTATTTCAATATATTCTAAATTATCGATTTATTGGTTCTCACAAGAGTTTGGTGAGTTTGATTTATTATATCTCCTCCATAGCCGTTCTTCATTTCATGAATAACCACAACATAGCTCAGCAAAGATAGTCAGGTAATTAAAATGTATAATCAGATCAGGCCTCTGAAAATTAGACTTTCCACAACTTCAGCATTGGTAGGCACTACTGTTGGATTGATGGGTATGGTTATCCCAAGCACAGCAATGGCGCAAAATGCTGAGAATACAGCAACTATCACTTTGCCGAGCGGTGCAGTTGATTCAGATACCTCCAATAACAGCGCAACTGACAGTGATACTATCTTTGCAAATATCATTGCCAACGACGATAGCGTAACCAATATTAACGGTTTGGCTGCAAATAATAATGTTTTGAACGTTTTGGATGCAGATATACTTAATGGTGGTAATGCCACCTCTAGCAATGTGATTATTAGTTTGGCGCCAGGTGAAACCCTACCTCCTGAGCTTAGTTTTGACGAAAGCACAGGTAATATTAGTGTATTAGCTAACACACCTGCCGGCATTTATGAATTTGATTATCAAATATGCGAAGCAGACAATCCTACCAATTGTAGAATTGCGACTGCCACTGTAACTGTAATCCGTACCGACGCGGACCTTGTGACCGTTAAGACATTGACCAGCGGTGATCCAACGCCAGCGGAAGGCGATATAGTGACCTTCCAGA
>CANLOL010000003.1 GCA_947492905.1 uncultured Sphingorhabdus sp.
ACACCTGGAGCAGGCGCCGTTTCTGCTATCCACCTTCATAATGCACCAGCTGGTTCGAACGGTCCTATCGTTCAAGACATATTGGTTGATGCAGGCGGAACATTGGATGCAGCGTCTCCAACAGGCGTTACCGAAGATGTCATCGATGAAGTTGTTGAAACGGATACATTGATCAGCATCGAAAATGTCATTCTATCTGATGATAATGACAGCTTTACAGGCAATGCTGATGCTAACACTGTTGATGGCGGTGCTGGTGATGATACGCTCCTAGGCGGCGGCGGTGTCGATACGCTTAACGGCGGCGCAGGTGATGACTTCATTCAAGGCGGTGGCGGAAGTGATGTTACCGACGGCGGCGAAGGCATTGATACAGCATCATTCGCTGATATTAACGCACCAGTAACAGTTTCTGTTGATGAAGGTGGCAATGGAACAGCATTCTATCTTGCTCCAAGCGGTGCAGAGATTGTTGATACACTTGCCAATTTTGAAAACTTTGTTGGTACAGAAGACAGCACCGGTTCAGACACATTTGATGCCTCTTCTCGCGGTGAAGGCTTCATCATTGATCTTGACGTAAATTCAGCTGGCGCAAGCGGCACAGTCAGTCAAGACGGCGGTATTTTGAA
>CANLOL010000004.1 GCA_947492905.1 uncultured Sphingorhabdus sp.
TCTTGAACGATAGGACCGTTCGAACCAGCTGGTGCATTATGAAGGTGGATAGCAGAAACGGCGCCTGCTCCAGGTGTTAGCAGATCAGAAGGTGCTAGACCCGTTACTGACAATTCAGAGCTATATGTTGCAGTACCATCAGCCGCGACAATGATAGTCGCAGTGATTGTACCGGTTGCTTCTGAATCTGATGTTGGACCAGGCTCTTGAGAAGCATCAACACCACCAGATAATGTGATGGTGCGAACGCCATCAGCATCGGTAACATCACTATCAACAAAAAGCTGACCACGAACTTCACCGCCTGGGAAATCAGCTGTGTGAACATTCACATAAAGTTCATTCGCAAGAGCTTGTTCAACAAAGTCTACATCATTGGTAACTTCAGCATCTGTCACTGTAACGGAGAAACCGGTTTCACGTACTGCTGTACCATTTCCATCGGCATCCAATGTAACAACCACTGGAACGTCAAGATCAGAGAAATCTGCAGTATCAAAGCCTTCGCCGCCGTCAAGAATATCATTACCCAATCCGCCAGTTAGAACATTGTCTTGAGCATCACCTGT
>CANLOL010000005.1 GCA_947492905.1 uncultured Sphingorhabdus sp.
TTGAATGATCAGGTTTCTGAAGAAGAATTTGCCGCTATTGTAGCAGGCGAGACTGATGCTGTTATTGCAGCAACAGGCGGTGCAGGTAACAATGTACTGTCAGGCTTCGAAAATGTAACAGGCTCACAAAATGACGATATCATTACTGGTGACTTAAATGACAATGTTTTAATCGGCAATGGCGGTAATGATACACTTATCGGCGGCGCAGGTAATGACTTCATCCAAGGTGGTGGCGGAAACGACACTACAGACGGCGGTGAAGGCATCGACACTGTATCATTTGATGACATTGGTGTATCTATAAATGTTAACCTAGAAGAAGGTGAAGCCCAATATGTTGTACCAAGCGGTGCAACGATTGTTGATACGGTTGTCAAC